>OZ244899.1:1860000-3957200 GCA_965221645.1 Alphaproteobacteria bacterium | reverse complement strand
TACCAGATAATCCAGCGCACGCCGGGCCAGATACGCGTCAACCAGGTTCCGATCGATCTCGCGTGGGTTCGCAATGGCGTCGCGCACTGCACTCTTGGTGACCTCGTGAAAAACGACGCGGTGGACTTTCAGGTTCTTGAGCGCGCTTTCCTTCTGCAGGACTTCCAAGACGTGCCATGAAATAGCTTCGCCCTCGCGGTCGGGATCCGTCGCCAAAATCAGGCTCTCAGCACCCGCCGCCGCGCGGGAAATTTTGTCAATTCGCGATTTGGATTTGGCGCCTATCTGCCACGTCATGGCAAAGTCGTTGTCGGGATCGACCGAGCCATCCTTTTCGACAAGATCGCGGACGTGACCGTAGCTGGCGAGTACCTTCCATTCTTCGCCCAGATACTTATTGATGGTCTTCGCCTTGGCCGGGGATTCGACAACGACGACGTTCATGGGGGCTCTTTTGCTGTCTGAAATGGTGCCATGTCAGGCGCTTTGAGAAGCTGGCAAATGGGGTTCGGGTCGGGTGGCGTCAAGCGGAAACCCCGTCACGTGTCCACAAGCGTATCCCTATTACCGTAGCAGCGCACCCGCCATGCAGCACCAAGGCGGGAAAACCGGATCATAATTCATGTCTCACCGATCTTCGGTTCTTGATGCGTCAGCAATCGGCGGATGTTGGCAGCATGGCGCAACCAGATCAATACGGCGATCAATGCGGTGAATTCGGCCATCTGATGATAGGCGATCGGGCTGCTGAGCAGGGGCGCATCCGCCCAACCAAGAACTTTGGCGCAGACCGGCGCCACAATCACAGCAGCCAGTGCTGACAAGCTTGAGTAACGGAACATGATGGCGACCAGCAACCAGATGAGGCAGGCTGCGGCGCCGACCGGCCAGTTGCCGACCAACAGGAGGCCGATTGCCGTCGCTACACCCTTGCCGCCATTGAAGCGCAGCCAGACCGGGAACAGGTGGCCGAGCAAGGCGCCGGCGCCGGCAGCCACCCCGATATCCGGCCCATAAGTCCAATGCCCGATCAGCAGGACGGCGGCTCCCTTGCCGCTGTCGAGAATCAGAGTCGCCAGCGCCAGTCCCTTGCTGCCAGTGCGCAACACGTTCGTGGCACCGATGTTACCGGAGCCGATTTTGCGGATGTCTCCCTTGTCGGCCTGCAAGGTAAGGATCAATCCGAACGGAATGGAACCCGCCAGATAACCGGCGCCAAAGGCGCCCAGGAGGTAGGGCCAGGCAAAAAGCCAACTTATGGGATCGGGCATGACGCGAATCCTATTGCAGTTCGTCGTGCAAAACTCGTCCTTCGACAACCGTCCGCATCGCCCGGCCCTGCACTGGCATGTCTTCGTAAGGCGCATTCTTGGACTTGCTGCGGAATTCTTCGACATTGATACGCCAGGGCTTGTCCGGATCTATGATGACAATATCCGCTGGGCGACCTTTCTTCAGCCGACCTTCGGCGAGGCGCAGGATGTCCGCTGGCCCTGTGGTCAGTTTGGCGATGAGGCTCGGCAGGTCGAGATGACCCTTGTGGACCAGCGCCAGGCTCAGCGGCAGCAGGGTCTCCAATCCGACGATTCCGTCTGCGGCCTGGGCAAAAGGCACTCGCTTGCTATCCTGGTCGTGCGGAGCATGATCGCTTGCGATGGCGTCGATCGTGCCGTCGACAAGGCCCTCAATAATGGCTTCGCGGTCCTCCTCGGTTCGCAATGGCGGTGAGAGTTTGGTGAAGGTTCGGTAGTCGCCGATCGCCAGTTCGTTCAGGGTGAAGTACGGCGGGGTGGTGTCGCAAGTCACAGGTAATTCCCGTTCCTTTGCCTGGCGGATGGCTTCGACCGCTTCCTTGGTCGAGATGTGCGCTGCGTGGTAGCGGCCGCCAGTCGCCTCGACCAGCCGCAGATCCCGTTCGATCATCATGACTTCGGCGATTCGCGGGATCCCTCGCAGGCCCAACCGCAAGGCGATTTCACCCCCGTTCATGACGCCATTTTCAGCCAGCGTAGGGTCTTCGGGATGCTGGATTATCAGTTGGCCGAAGGTTTTGGCATAGTTCAGGGCGCGTAGCATCACCCGCGCATTTGCGACTGCCTTGGTGCCATCTGTAAAGCCCAACGCGCCGATATCTGACAGCAGGCCGAATTCGGTCAATTCCCGCCCTTCGAGACCTACCGTGGCCGCTCCGTAGCAGAAGACTTTGGTAGCCTTTACCTCCCGCGCACGCCGGGCGACGAATTCCACACCGGCGACGTCGTCAATCACCGGATCGGTGTTGGGCAAGCAAACCATGGACGAGATGCCGCCCACGCTGGCCGCAGCACTGGCGGTCTCGATCGTTTCCTTATGCTCTTCACCCGGTTCGCGTAACTGAGTGCGCATGTCGATCAGACCGGGCGTCAAGACAAAGCCCCTGCAATCGACCATGTCGACTCTGGCGGGCGGCAAGTCGTTGAACAGCCGAGGCCCGACATCGGCGATGACACCGCCGTTCGTGACAAGTGCCCCCGGTTCGTCCCGCCCGGTTGCCGGATCGACCAGTCGGGCGTTTACATAGGCGACCATCCCGGCGCGTTCAGGCCCCGTCGGCATCACCGGGTTTCCAGATTCGGCAGGTTGCAGGTCAGCACTTCCAGGCAGGCCATGCGAACGGCGACACCCATCTCCACCTGTTCCTGGATGGCGCTACGGCCGATATCGTCGGCAACCTCGCTATCGATCTCCACACCTCGGTTCATGGGTCCTGGATGCATGATCAGAGCATCTTCTCTGGCACTGGAGAGTTTCTGTTTGTCCAATCCAAAATAGCGGAAATACTCTCGCTCGGACGGGACATAGCTGCCTTGCATTCTTTCCAGTTGCAGACGAAGCATCATGACGATGTCTGCGTCCTTCAAGCCGCTTTCCATGTCGTGGAACACTTCAACGCCCAGCTGTTCCATGGCGCCAGGCACCAGGGTTGGCGGACCAATCACCCGCACTCGCGCACCCATCGTCTGCAACAGGTAAATGTTGGAACGCGCGACCCGACTGTGCATGACATCCCCGCAGATGGCGACGATCAGTCCCTGGAGGCGGCCCTTGCGGCGCCGGATCGTGACGGCGTCCAGCAGGGCCTGCGTGGGGTGTTCATGGGCGCCGTCGCCGCCGTTCATCACCACGCACTTGACCTTTTGGGAAAGTAGTTTGACTGCGCCGCTTTCCGGGTGCCGGCAGATGAGCACGTTCGGATGCATGGCGTTGAGCGTCAGCGCGGTGTCGAGCAGCGATTCACCTTTCTTGATAGAGCTGTGCTCAACTGTCATGTTGATGACATCTGCACCCAGCCGGACCGCTGCCAGTTCGAAAGATGTACGCGTCCGTGTCGAATTCTCGAAAAACAGATTGATGACCGTTCGACCTTCCAGAATTTGCGGCGCGCGAATGTCTGTGCGGTTGAATTCCGCATAGTGATCAGACCGATCGAGCAGCAAGCTGATTTCTTCGGCCGACAGATCCTCGATTCCAAGCAGATGCTGGCGCCGGAAGTCGAAGGTTGGGAACTTTTGTGCAGCGGTCATTAAAGTCGCCTTATAGGCAGGGATGCGCGCCCAAGGCAAGGCCGCTTGTCCTTGATGGCGTGGTCAAGTTGGTGCCCGCTTTGATCCGGCCGACACCAGGACATCAGTGGCGACCCCACATCGTTACTGTCGTGCCAGTGCCGCGCGCTTTTGATCGTGGGCGACGTCAGGGATGCTCGCTGCCAACACCGAAAGCAGATTTCCGGCGTCCTGCTCTGCATCCGGCTGGACCGGGTGCGCGCGTCCCCGCCTAATGTGAGAGTCAATCAGGAGGATAGGAGGGATTGCATTCGGGCAGACCACCCAACTTTGGGGAATCAAACTCTGAGGATCAGTTTGCTGTCTTGTTTTGAATGGCTGATCTGTCGTTCGCGCCACCAGATGTAGAGCCCGGCCGACATCACGATGCTTGCGCCGACCAGAGTCATTGCGCCGGGGTGATTTCCGAAGACGACGATCCCGGCGAGGATCGCCCATAACAGTGTCGAGTATCCGAAGGGAGCCAGCAACGATGCTTCCGACCGGGAGAAGGCGACGATCAGCAGAAACTGGCCAGCGCCGGCCGTGAAGCCGCTGCAGACCAGCCAGGCCCAGCCTGTCGCGGACGGGTTCCGCCAGAAAAAGATCATCAGAACCGAGGCAGCCACAATCCCGAAGACGGGCGTCCAGAACATGGTCGTGAACGGATCGTCCTCCGCAGCGACTGCACGGGTCACCAGTTGGTAGAGGGCATAGCAGACAGCCGCGCCGAGCGGGAGCAGCATGGTCAGGTCGAAATCGTCGCCGGGCCGCATGATGATGATGATGCCGACGAGGCCAATGGCGACAGCGCTCCAGCGCCGCGGGCCGACCTTCTCCCCCAGAAACAGATGACTGAGGATCACCAAGACAAGTGGTCCTGCATACATGATGGACGCTGACGTCGCGAGGGTCAGATAAAACAGGCTGCTGAAGAACAGTGTGTTCGTGCAGAACAGGATAGCAGACCGGATGATCTGCAGGTTCAGTCGCCTGGGCCGCGCTGCGCTGCGATATTTCGGCAGGAAGAATAGTGGGAGGAAGATTACCCAATGGAAAACCATCCGGCCCCAGGTGATCTGGAAGACTGTCATCTCTTCCGACAAGAACTTTATGACAACGTTAGTGCACATGAAGAAGAACGTAGCGCTCAACAGCAGCAGAATCCCGCTGTGATCCGTCCGACGGGCATAGCCGCCGGGAAGGTCAGTCATTGATCTTCCGCCGCGGCGCGGGCGCGCTGTGCCTCCCGCCACCAAATATACAGGCCGCTGCCAATCACAACGGCTGCGCCCAGCAGAACCCAGACATCCGGTAATTCGTCGAATATCCACCAGCCGAAGAAAACGGCGAGAAGCAACTGGGCATAGATGAACGGAGCAACGGTCGAGGCTTCGGCGTACTGGAAAGCCTTGATCAGAAGGTATTGGCCAGCGAATCCCATAAATCCGACGCCGACAAGTATCAGCCATTCCTGCCTGGTCAGAGAACTCCAGTAAAACGGTACGATCAGGGACGTTACAACCGCACCAACGAGGCTGGTATAGAAGAAAAGGGTGAGTGGGTGATCCATGAAGCTTAGCAGCCGGGTGGCAACCTGGTAGCAAGCATAGAACAGGCTGGCAAGAAGCGGCAGGAGGGCGGCTATTTTCATGAACTCCGTGCCCGGACGAAGAATGATCAGCACGCCGAGGAACCCGACGGCAATTGCTGCCCGTCGCCGCCAGCCGACTGATTCTTGCAGAATCAGGGGTGACAGCAAGGTTACGATCAGAGGCGCGGTGAATATGAGCGCCGTGGCTTCGGCCAGCGGCAGGAGGCTTAGCGCGCCGATACCACTAAAGGTGCCGCCAACCAGAAACAGCGAACGCAGGGTGTGCATGGGCAAGTGTCGAGTGAAAACCAGCCTGACTGTAGTAGGCGTCAGGAAGATCGGTAGTGTAAAAGCAAAGTGAAATATGTACCGGCCCCAAACCACCATTTCATAAGGTTGGGTTTGAGTCAGATGTTTGGCGCCAGCTTCCATCACGCTCAGACAAGTGATCGTCCCCAGCATCATCAGGATACCGAGTTGCGGACGATGGCGTCTTGCGTGCGGGGCGGAGCCTGAGGTCGGCATGGCGCCTTTCGATGATTTGGGTTTGGTGTGCACCAAAAGTGATTCTCGGTTTTGGCAGAGGCTCCCCGGGACGGCAACCGCATGGGGTATGCGGGAAGCGGGAGCCTCTTATGCAGGGTGCCGATCCAGGCCATGATGCCTGTTCCGGATGCACAAATCAGGTAGATATCGACCGAACTCCTAATGTATTCCCGCCGCAGATTGCCTGGAAAACCAAGGACTGACGATGAAGGAGAGCGTCAGTTCGCGTCAGACGTGATGGGATCACTCCGTAGCAAGTGGCCAGGTGGTCCCGAACCCAGTCTCCACTCTTATAAAATGCCATTCGCGCGCAACTTGTTGACGGCGGCGGCGTCCATGTCCAGCAGTTCCGAAAGCACTTCAGCGGTATGTTCGCCAACCGTTGGCGCGGGACGTCTGTATTCCGGCGGAGTTTTGGACATTTTCAGGGGACTGGCGATGTAGGGTTCCGGCTTGCCGGTGGCGGAGTGCGGTATTTTCACCACCATGTCACGATCCTGAACCTGAGGGTCCGCAAACGCATCGCCGATGCTGTTGACCGGGGCGACGGGAACACCGACGGTCGGCAACCCTTCCAGCCAGTGCCGACAGGTGCGTTGCCGGGTCAGTGCAGAGACAGCTGCGACACAGACAGCGCGATTGCGTACCCGCTGTTCGTTGACCTGGAATCTGGGATCCGTCGCCAGTTCTGGCTGACCTGCGAACTCGGCAAAGGCGACAAACTGCCGATCTGTCGCCACGGCAAGAATGAAACGGCCATCTGACGCGGGAAAGGCCTGGTATGGAACGATGGAAACATGCGCAGACCCCCAGGCACGAGGCGATTTGCCAGTGTGGAGGTAGTTCATGCCTTCGTTCACCAGCCAGGCTATCTGCGTATCCAGCAGAGACATGTCGAGATGTTGGCCTTCGCCGGTTTTGTCCCGGTGGTGCAACGCTGCCAGTATGCCGACGTTGCAATACATGCCGCACATCAGGTCGGCGATGCCGACACCGACCTTGCAAGGCTCTTGCGTCTCCGGGCCGGTGATCGACATGATGCCGCCGGTCGCCTGGATCACCAGGTCGATGCCGCTGCGTGGGGCGTAGGGGCCAGTATGCCCGAAGCCGGTCAGCGAACAATAGATCAAACCCGGGAATTCGCCCTTCAAGTTCTCGTAAGACAGGCCATATTTCGCAAGCGCGCCTGTTTTGTAATTCTCGAATAGAATATCGCATTGTGCGATCATCTTCCGAGCCAGTAGCTGGCCTTCGGCGGTGGCCAGGTTGAGCGAGACCGAGCGTTTGTTCCGGTTGGCGGCGTTGAAGTAGACGCTGTCCCGCAGCAGTTCGTTACCATCCTCATCCTTCAAGAAAGGCGGCCCCCAACCGCGGACATCGTCACCGGTTTCGGGTCGTTCTACCTTGATCACATCGGCTCCCAGATCTGCCAGTACCTGCGTGGCGGTTGGTCCAGCGAGAATTCGGGTAAGATCAAAAACGCGTATTCCTTCCAGCGGACCTGGCATGGCGATGGACTCACATAGCTTTGCTTGGGAAAAGCAGGGTGAAGCGCTTATAGGCAAGCGCCGGAAGCGGCGCAACGGGCGTTCTTGATCGGTTCGCGGCAAAGAAGCGCGGGGATTGCCCTCGTCGACCGATGCGCCTGCGGGATAACAGGTTCGGTGGTACGGCCAGTTCGGCAGAGTTGCAGAACAGTTGGGTATTGTCTCGTTTTGACTTTTTCGGGTCGAAAACCGGTGAAGGCGGCATGGGAACATCTTCGTCATCCACCGGAAAAGGCCCTTCCCCTGCCGACGGAAGATTCCGGTTGATGGCCATCACTCGTTCCGCCTCAGCCCCCCGACCCTGTGAGGCTTCACCATGTTTTTGCGGCGCATCCTTCCCTTCCTGTCCGACTCCAGGCGCAACTGCGCTTCGTGTTCCGGCCTTCTTCACCAGATCGACCGCCGCAGCCTTGTCCAGCGGATGGTGCGCAGGAACCCTCAACTCGATGGCACCGAAAGTCAAACCGAGACACTACCAACAGTTGACAATTCGAGAACAATTATCTGAAAAGCGTCACAGGGCTTGAAGAATGCATTCGTAGACGTTGTCGCTGAGATTCTGCCGTCCGAGCAATCGCGCCTGATTTTCCAACACTGATCATCAGCCGAAGCAGCGTCAACACCTGCAGATCAGACTCAACACGCTACCGCCTCGTACGATGCGAGGGAGCCGTACATGAACGATCATCTCGCAACGCCGAATGTATCTCTTGCCGGGCTCGACGGCTGTCGTGGCGGATGGGTGATGGTCCGCCGCGACGGTACTGGCGCGTTCGATGAGCCCTGCATACTCAACCAAATCGACGCAATGCCGCAGACGGATATCGTAGTCATCGACATGCCGATCGGCTTGCCTGAAACAGGCAGTCGGGCCTGCGATCTCGAGGCGCGTGCGCTGCTAGGTCGCCGCCGCAGCAGCGTGTTTACCGGTGCACGCCGACCACTGTTGAGCTTCAGGGATTACGCCGTCGCCAATGCGTGGGCGAAATCCGACGGTTCAGGCATGAGCAAGCAGCTCTGGCACATCCTTGACAAAATCAGGCAGGTAGACGCGTGGATCACACCGGCCGATCAGAAGTGGTGTCGTGAGGGCCATCCGGAGTTGGCTTTCCTGGCCGCCGCCGGCACTCCGCTGGCTTGCTCAAAGAAGACGCCGGAGGGTGAGGCCGAACGTTGCGCGGCACTGGCGCGTTTCATCCCGCCGCCGCAACTGAAGTCCTGGTTGGATGGACTGTCTGGAAAAATGGCCGCGCGGGACGACCTGATTGATGCCGCTATCCTGTGTCGAAGCGCTGCCCGGGTTGCTTTGGGAATGGCCTGGCATCTGCCGGCCAATCCAGGGCGAGATGCAACCGGGTTGGTCATGGAAATGGTTTTCTAGGACGTCTTCAGCCTGAAAGACTTACCCGTTTGCATTCCTGCACCGATCACTTTATAGACCTTGTGCATACAATCGCCGCTATCCAGAGTTGATATTATGAAACGTCGCGATGCGCTTAAGATCGGCGCTGTTGGCCTCGGCAGTTACGCTCTAGCATCAAGTGGTGCGCTTGGGGCCGGTCACCAGAAGTCGAGCTTTGTATTGGTTCACGGCGCCTGGCATGGTGCCTGGGCATGGAGCGAGATGACGGCCCGGCTGGCCAAGGCCGGCCATGCGGCTTTTGCCGTCGACCTACCTGGCGCCGGTGCCCGGGCACGGTTCCCATCCTCGTTTCTGAAACGGCCGCTGGACAAGAAAGCGTTCGCGACCGAAGTCTCGCCGTCGCGAAATTTGACTCAGAACGAGCGGAATGATCACGTGATCGATGTAGTAAAAGGCGCGGCGACGGTCGGTAATGGCAAGGTCGTCCTGGTTGGTCATTCGTGGGGTGGTAATACCATTTCCCACGTGACTGAAGCAGTGCCGGAACTGGTCCATGCCGTCGTGTATCTGACTGCCTTCATGCTCCCGCCCGGCATGCTACCGGGCGGAATGCTCCAGGACAAGAGCTTTGCGTCCGGGCAGGTGAATCCGCTGCTGATGGCCGATCCTGCGAAGGTTGGTGCGCTTAGGATGGACCCGCGCAGTTCGGACCCAGCTTATGTCTCTGCGGCCAAGACAGCCTTCTACGCCGATGTCTCAGATGGGCATTTTGTGGCGATTGCCAATCTCTTGCATTGCGATGAGCCGGCGCAAACTGCCGCTGTGAAATCACCAATCACGGCCGCTCGGTTTGGCGCGGTCACTCGGCATTTCATTCGTTGCGAAGACGATAGGGCGATCCCGGCAGAAGCCCAGGACAGGATGATCGAACTGGTGGATGCCGCCGGCGTTGGCGGCAAGACGGTGGTGCACAAGATGAGCGGCAGCCACTCGCCCTTTTTCGCCCAGCCGGATGCACTCCTGGAAGTTTTTCGGAATATCGCGACTTGATCGTCCATCCGTGAAAGATGCGGCTTTCCTGCTCGTATTCAGCGTTGTTCTTCCGGGAATTTGATCTTGCAAGATTCATTGAAGCGATTTGGCGCCATGACCGTCAGGTCGATGGAAAACCTGTCTTGTGCTGTGCTGAAAAGAAGCGCGTCCGCGGGCTGTCGGTCTGCTACCAAGGGCGGGATATTTATTCGATATTCGACTTGATGGTTTTGTCCCAATGCCACGACCATCTGGATACCAGCCATGCCGTGACCAAGAGATCTGATTTTGTCAACACGGCACCGTACAAAAGCATCACCCAAAATCGATCTCTCTCAGGAGTAGCCTCATTTGCCAACTGTCTGACAGTCTCCTGATATGATGTGTGTCAGTTCTCGTCACCATTGGCGAGAGCAGGCAGGTCTGATTTTGTCGGATACCTGATTAATTCAGATCCACAGCGATGAGCCGAAGCGTTCATATCCTCGTCGCAGCCGCCATGCGCGTTGCTTGATCAGAGAGAACCGCCGGAATTGTCGTCGGAGAGACGGGTGCGATTTTGGCCGACCACAAAATCAAAATGCTGCCTGTCCGAAAGGCTTAGTGATGCTCACTCTTCATGGCTATTATCGATCGTCCGCCGCCTATCGAGTGCGGATTGCCCTGAACCTGAAGGGCTTGGACCATCGGAAAACTTTCATCCACCTGCGCAATGGGAACCAGTTCAGCGCGGCTTATGCCGAACTCAATCCACAACAACAGGTGCCAACGCTCGAAACGGATAGCGGAGATATGCTGGTCCAGTCCTCGGCCATAATCGAATGGTTGGAAGAAACCTGGCCAGAGCCGCCGCTGCTACCCGCTGATGCCTTGGGACGTCAGCGGGTTCGCGCCTTGGCGGCGGTTCCGGGCTGTGACATCCATCCCATCGGGAACTTGCGAGTGCTGAAATACTTGCAGAAGGAACTGGCCCAGGGGCCTGATGCTGTTGCAGCATGGGCAAGGCACTGGATCGAATTGGGTTTTGCGGGACTTGAGCGTATGTTGGTCGAGCATCCGGCCACGGGACGATTCTGTCATGGCGACGCGCCTACCATGGCCGACCTGTTTCTGGTGCCACAGGCCTTCAACGCTGAGCGCTTCAATGCCGACATGGACAAGTTTCCGACTGTGGCGCGAATCTCTGCCGCCTGCAATGACCTGGAAGCGTTCGCCGCCGCTGCGCCAGGTAATCAGGATGATGCCGAGTAGGTTGGCTGCCGACGGGCTGTAATTTTTGCCGATTTCACCCTTGTAACTGCAGGAATGGCGTTACAACTTCCTGGATGCGCTGCTTCAGCGGCTTCGCGCAGTGTTCACGTGTTCGCCTTTGATGCCCATGATGCGATACGTGGCTTCCACGATAAATTTCCCGGAGACTGGCCTCTTGTGTTGCTGAAAAGATTGCTGGCTGCCCGGGAAGGGAGGGTTTTGGCGCATTGCTGCGTCCCGTTCCGGCTTTCTTGGACGCCATGCAGTCTTTCTGCTGCGCCTTGTTGTATGTACCACGCCTCTTTGCCTTGCTTCTGGACTGTGTATAAGGATGTCGGACAATCGGCATCCACTACAGCTTCCAGTGTATCGTACCGCTAGTACTGCCCGCATGTCTTCTTCCGAAATACGCTCTTCCTCGCCCATTCCCCAAGCGTTGTCATTTGACGATGTCTTGTTGCAGCCTGGCTTGTCCTCCGTCTTGCCAGCGGATACTGAAACCGAGACGCGGCTGACTCGGTCGATCCGGTTGGGTATCCCGATAGTGTCTGCCGCCATGGACACGGTGACAGAGCACAAGCTGGCGATTGCCATGGCACAGGCTGGCGGCATTGGCGTGCTGCACAAGAATATGGATCCGGGCGAACAGGCTGGAGAGGTGCGGAAAGTCAAGAAGTACGAAGCCGGGATGGTGGTGAATCCTGTAACCATTACGCCGGAAAAGACACTGGTCGACGTGCTACATTTGATGAACCGCCACAAGATATCTGGGGTGCCGGTTGTCGAGCCTGGGAGCGGCCGCTTGGCCGGGATCATCACCAATCGAGATGTCCGCTTTGCCGACAATCCGACCCAGCCGGTGCGGGAATTAATGACCAGAGACAACCTGGTCACGGTTACCGAATCGGTCGACCGGGCTGAAGCCAAACGACTTTTGCACAAGCATCGGATCGAGAAGCTTCTGGTCGTGGACAACGACAACATCTGCACCGGTCTGATCACGGTCAAGGATATCGACAAGGCGGAGAAGCATCCCAAAGCCTGCAAGGATGACCACGGCCGGCTACGCGTTGCCGCGGCAACCGGTGTCGGTGAGGATGGGGTTGCTCGCGCGGAAGCCTTGCTGGATGCTGGCGTGGACGTTCTGGTTGTCGACACTGCACACGGCCATTCCGAGGGTGTGCTGAGCGCAGTGGCGCAGATTCGCAAGTTGAGCAACTTCACCGAAATTATCGCTGGGAATGTGGCGACGGCAGATGGCGCAAAAGCATTGATTGATGCCGGGGCCGATGCCGTCAAGGTCGGCATCGGCCCCGGCTCCATTTGCACCACCCGCATGGTGGCAGGCGTAGGCGTGCCGCAATTGACTGCGATTATGGATTGTGCGGCACCGTGTGCTGCAGCAGGTGTGCCGATCATCGCCGATGGCGGAATCAAGTACTCCGGCGATCTGGTCAAGGCAATCGCTGCCGGAGCATCGGTCGTGATGATTGGGTCGCTTCTGGCGGGTACCGATGAGGCGCCTGGAGAGGTTTTCCTGTACCAGGGCCGTTCCTACAAGTCTTACCGAGGCATGGGATCGGTCGGCGCCATGGCACGTGGCTCAGCTGACCGCTACTTCCAGCAAGAGGTTGCCGATTCTCTGAAGCTCGTCCCGGAAGGCATCGAAGGCCAGGTGCCTTACAAGGGGCCGTTGGGAACCGTGCTGCACCAATTGGTAGGGGGACTCAGGGCAGCCATGGGCTACACAGGCAGTAAAGATGTCTCTGCGCTGCAGGAGAACACTCGATTTGTCCGGATCACCGGTTCCGGACTGCGCGAGAGCCATGTCCACGATGTCACCATCACACGTGAAGCGCCCAACTATCGCCAGATGTAGGCGCTTCACTGGAAGAAGCGGTGTTCTGATCAAACGCGCCGGTCAGAGCATTGCGGGAGTGCTAGCCAAAGATGCACGCAGCAAGCTGGCGGCCATCCTTAGTTGTGCCTTGCCGGACCATGGCATCGTCGACACACAACGCCCTGAGTCGATATCTACCTGACCGGATCCGGTTGTGTGCTATTGTGGACAATCCCTCTCGCTTTTCCTTAAGACGGAAGGCGCGGTTCGGGCGTCCGAGCCGACATAAAACTCGTGGGATGACGATGTTGCGAGGAAGTCAGCCATCTGTGGCGGGATCTGCGTTAAATTTGACGTGCTGCCGATTTCCCTCCTGGCTGCCTTGCAGGACAGATTGATATAAATGGCAGCGTTTATTTCCATCCGCCAGCAGCCTTTACAGCATGACAGACCGGATACTGATCCTCGATTTTGGCTCTCAATACACACAGTTGATCGCCCGGCGGGTTCGGGAATCCAACGTCTATTCGGAAATCCATCCCTTCAACATCGGCGATGATGCAATTGGCAACTTCGGCGCCAAGGCCATCATCCTTTCTGGCGGCCCTGCTTCCGTGTCTGCGGAAGGCTCACCGGCGGCACCAGCAATTGTATTCGATCTAGGTCTCCCCGTTCTGGGCATCTGCTATGGCGAACAGACCATGGTCGATCGCTTGGGCGGCCGGGTCGAGTCATCTGACCATCGCGAGTTCGGTCGGGCGACAGTTCATGTCGATCGCGACTGTGACTTGTTTGACAACGTCTGGCAGGCCGGCGAAACGCACCAGGTGTGGATGAGTCATGGCGATCGGGTAGTTTCGCTGCCGGAAGGTTTTTCCACCGTGGGGACCAGCGAAGGCGCGCCCTTTGCTGCTATCGCGGATGAAGCCCGCCGCTTTTACGGCCTGCAATTCCATCCCGAGGTCGTCCAAACGCCATCCGGTGCAGGGCTTCTGAAAAATTTTACCCATGCCATAGCTGGATGCTCTGGTGACTGGTCCATGGCTGCCTTCAAGGAGCAAGCCATCGAGAAGGTGCGCGCCAAGGTTGGCAAGGAACGGGTAATCTGCGGTCTCTCCGGGGGAGTCGATTCGTCGGTTGTCGCCGTCCTGTTGCACGAGGCGATCGGGGAGCAGCTTACCTGTATTTTTGTCGATCATGGCCTGATGCGTTTAGGAGAGGCCGAGCAGGTCTTGGGACTGTTTCGCAATCACTACAATATCCCTCTGATCCACCGGGATGCGTCGAGCCTGTTCCTGGGTCGGTTGGAGGGTGTCGATCATCCCGAGAAGAAGCGGAAGATCATCGGCGGCTTGTTCATAGACGTTTTCGAAGAGGAGGCGATCCGTATAGGAGGGGCGCGGTTCCTGGCTCAAGGGACGCTATATCCCGATATAATCGAATCAATGCCAGCCGCTGGCGGACCCAGCGCAACCATCAAATCCCACCATAATGTCGGAGGCCTTCCGGAGCGGATGAACATGGACCTGGTCGAGCCGGTTCGCGACCTCTTCAAAGACGAAGTGCGCGCATTGGGCCGCGAACTGGGCCTGTCCGAAGATTTCATTCGCCGCCATCCGTTTCCGGGTCCAGGGTTGGCGATTCGCATTCCCGGGCCGGTCTCCCGCGAGAAGGCCGAAATGCTCCGGCTCGCGGACGCGATCTTCCTGGAAGAAATCCGCGATGCTGGTCTTTACGACGAAATCTGGCAGGCGTTTGCCGCGCTTCTGCCAGTACGCACGGTTGGCGTTATGGGCGATGAGCGGACCTATGATTGGGTCTGCGCGCTGCGCGCGGTAACCTCGGCCGACGGGATGACAGCTGACAGCTATGCCTTTACCCATGATTTCCTAAGCCGCACGGCGACACGAATCGTCAACAATGTCCGTGGAATCAATCGCGTGGTCTACGATGTAACCAGCAAGCCGCCCGGTACCATCGAATGGGAATAAAAAGGGGAATTTCCCGGTTCAGGGTTCTTGCTTGTTCAACGACTTGGCCCCATCACCCGATGCGCAACCCGGGTCAACCGCTCACGGACGTGCGTCCTTGACATGAATTTCTCTGTCTTGTCGACCGAGGAGACATCTGCGTCCGACAGGGCATCGCTTCCGTTTTGCCGGAGAATACGGGTTGGATACCTGGTGGGTGAGGGAGCCAGCTTCCCAATGCTGCCTACCGACAGGCGGGATCAACCTTGAGTTGGCGAAAGTGATGTGTTTGGCGCCATGAACATCATCGCGGTTCGCCGCATTGGCTCGCATGGCCTGCCACGCCGTTCGGTTGTCCGATGCCGGCATCGCCGTGACGTCCGATTTTCTGATGCATGTTTGGGCAGCCGGTACCTGGTCGCCACATCTGCGGTGAGGCAAGCCTTTGTCCTTGAATTGCAGCGTATCGGTTGGCGTGACAACGACATGCTTGAACAGATGCCGGGCTGTCACTGCTATCGCCTGTCGACCACATCATCGGAAGCGGCATCAAGATATGATCAATGGACTGGACGCGCGTGGACGTTCCGGCAGACCAAGCTCAAGATGACTGGTTCGGCATCTGATTTCGACCGCGTGGCAATTATCAGTCATATCCGCAACGCGGCGAGCCTGAGGCAATCGCCAAAAGATTCCACGACAGCATCCTGGAAAATCGGTCTGTATGGCTGGCAACGAGGTCTAGGACAGTATCATTGAACAATCGGACCTGCGGTTCGGCTTTCGACACCGGCACATCTTCCACGCCAAACAAGCCGGACAAAGACCGGACGGACCATGTCACGTCATGAATGTCCGCGAAGCACGACCCCTGACGATGTCGATCAGATTCGGCGAAGCCGGGATATTTTCATGATGGACAAAGCTGGAGGCTTCCAGATTAACCGGCTTGTCGTTTGGCACCGGGCGTGAACTGGTCGATTTCTGCTTGCGCGGCCGAGTGGCTGCCATCGGACGACGATACAGGTGGGCATGGGAATACCGTTGCAGATGCGCGTGCGACTCTCTAGGATTTCAAGGGATGGAAAATGCATGGTTCCGGCTTCTCGCCGGATAGTCAAGGAGGCTCAATCTGATGAGATTAACTGCATTAGGCACGCTGGCTGTCGTTGCTGGTTTGATGACGGCTGGGCCGGCTGTCGCGAAGATTGAAATGAAACTGGCTCATTTTGTTACGCCGAAACACAGTTTCTCGAAATGGCTGGTCGACTGGACCAAGGAAATCGAGCAGAAGTCTGGCGGCGAGATAACGTTCAAGATTTTTCCGGGCTCCCAGATGGGGCCGCCGCCGAAATATTATGACATCGCGCGAACGGGCCGCGCGGAAGTCGTCTGGTCTGCCCACGGATTTACACCGGGCCGGTTTCCGCTAACGGAATTGTCCAATATGCCATTCCTGATCGGCAGCGCCGAAATTGGCACCAAAGTGCTGAACGACAGGACTTTGCGGGACAAGTATCTGGACAAGGAGCACCGCGGTGTAAAAGTCCTGGCGCTAATGACGCACCAGCCGGGCAATATTCATACTGCGAGTAAGCCGGTTCAAGCGATTGCGGATATGAAAGGCCTGCGCATCCGGTTTGCTTCGCAGACTATTCGCGAGTTCATCCGTGCGTTGGGAGGTACTCCCCGCGGCCTGCCGCCAACCCAGATTGTTGATCAGATGCAGAAAGGGACGTTAGACGGTGCCTTTATCGACTACGGCGGAGCGGGCATCGCTTTCCGAATGGGTCCGGTGACCAAGTACACGACGGAGATGTACAGTTATGTCACGAGCTTCTGTGTGTGCATGAATGCCAAAGCCTATGCCGCCCTGTCTTCAAAACTGAAAAAGGTCGTCGACGACACGATGACTGGCCGCGAGAAAGAAATCGGCCATGCTTTCGACGTGCTGGACGCCATCGGGAAGAAGATCATGATGGAGGCGGGAACCAAACCGATCATCTTGTCTGCCGAGCAGGCCAGGAAGTTTCGAGAGGTCGGAGCAGAGGTCACCGAGAAGCATCTGGTCAAGCTGGAGAACAAGGGCTTGCCGGCTCGCGCGGTCTACGCCATGATGAAGGAGCTTTCGGCCAAGCACGCCAAGACATCCCGAAACTTCATGAGATAAGATGTCGTCGTCGGCGTCCGAATTCATGGCGGAAAGGACGGGTCTGAGGGAAGGTGCGGCGCGGGCATTCTCGCTTGCCGCTGCGATCTTTCTCGTCTTCATGATGATATTCACCACATTGTCGGTTACGCTGCGCTATGTGGCGAACTGGACCGGGGAAAATGACGTCGACATCATGGTGTGGGCCTTTGCAACCTGCATCTTCATTGCCCTGCCTGCGGTAACCTTGAGGGACGAACACGTGGTGGTCGACCTCGTCGACCACATCGCGCCAAAACGGACTGTTATGGTCATGCGTTGGTTCGGGCTGGTGCTGGTCATGATCTTTCTCGCTATCTCTTTCTACAAGGCCGTGCCGGTTGCTCTGGAAAAGATGGAGTTTGGCGAAACCACCATGTCCCTGGACATCAATCGGTTCTGGTATTGGCTACCCATGCTTGTCGGTTTGGCCTGCGCTACTCTGGCCGCAGTCGTGGTCGCCCTTTCATGGTGGCGCGGAGGAGTCCCCGACCAGAGTGAGTCAAGCCAGCCTCCCTGACGGATGACAAATCAACGTGTCGGGTGAACTGTACGGGCTGCTTGGGTTGCTGGTCGTTCTGGCGATGATTCTGGTCCGGGTGCCGGTTGGAGCAGCGCTCGGGATTACCGGCTTGCTAGGCTACACGGTGATGGATGGATGGCGAAATGCCGGGCTCGTGGCAGGGCAGACTTCATCCTACCTTGTGGCTGAAGGCGCCTATGGTCTTACGGTCGTGCCGCTGTTCATCCTCATGGGCGTGGTGGCGACGAAATCCGGTATGTCTGGTGACTTGTACCGAGCGGCCAACGCTCTTTTCAGTGGGTTGCGCGGCGCTCTGGCCATGGGAACAATCGGGGCCTGCGCCGGTTTTGGCGCGATCTGTGGTTCCTCGCTAGCGACGGCTGCCACCATGTCTCGCGTATCTATCCCGGAGATGCGCAAATACGGCTACGATGAGGCGCTAGCAACCGGCACCGTAGCATCTGGCGGGACTTTGGGCATCCTGATACCGCCATCGGTCATCCTGGTCTTCTATGCCATCATTGCCGAGGCGAGCGTCCCGGAACTGTTTGCTGCGGCCCTGTTACCGGGTCTGGTGTTGGCGGCCCTGCATGTCCTGGTGATCGCCATCATTGGCAAAATCTGGCCGGAGCGGCTCCCTAAAATGCCCGGTCTGGCCTGGGTCGAGCGACTGAAACCGATTGCAGGCCTCTGGAAGATTGCCTTGCTGTTTGCGATCGCTGTCGGCGGCATCTATCTCGGCATCTTCAGTCCCACCGAGGCGGCAGCGGTCAGTGCGCTTTGCGCAATCCTGATCGCCGTGTTCACGCGATCACTGGATTGGGCGGGCTTTCGCACCTGTGTCGGCGAGACCGTCTCCGCCACCGCGATGCTGTTCTTCATTGTACTGGGTGCGTTCATGTTCAAGGAGTTCATGGTCCTGACCCAGTTACCGACCGCAGTCACGGATATCTTTGGGGCAGGCGAACTGCACCCATGGCTGGTAGTGCTGCTGATGCTGGCGGTGTACTTGATCCTGGGATGTTTTCTTGACGGGCTCAGCATGATCCTGATTACCGTGCCGGTCTTCCTGCCGTTGGCCGAAGGGATTGGCTACGACAAGGTCTGGTTCGGGATCTTCGTCGTCGTCGTCGCGGAAGTTGGCCTGATCACGCCGCCGGTCGGCATGAACATTTTCGTCATTCGGGCCCAGATGCCGGATATCCAGTTGGGCGCTGTCTATCGAGGCATCGTTCCCTTTCTGTTTGCTGATGCCGCGCTAATTTCATTGCTGGTTCTGATTCCGGGGTTGGCCCTATGGCTGCCGAACTTGCTGTATTGATCCTGAAGTCTTTCTGAAGGGTATGGCGGCCGAGACGAAGAGCTTTCACGTCAATGGTTCGGGCATCGGGCTTTGACGGTCGGCGCCAGTTGGCGGGTGATCTTCCGGTTCGAGGAGGAGCGCGCCGCCCATATCGACCATCTGGATCATTATCAGGAATGCAATGTCCATGCCGATGAATGATCCACCCCATCCTGGCGCCGTCATCCGACGTCAGTGCCTTGGACTTACGGTGCTGAGGCTGCAAAGGATCTCGCGGCCTCATGAAACATGCTGTCGTTGCTGCTCAACGGCCCTCGCCCGAGATGGCTATCCGGCTGTCGGAAGCCAACTGATCCAGCAGATACGGTCAGAATTTTGGCATTCCGGGCAGTGTCGCAAGCCGTTCGCGGCTCGAAATTTTCTCCTTGCACCTTCGGCCGGTATCGGTCGGCCGGGCAAACGACGACGTTTTTTCCGAGCAGGAAAGCTCATCATTGCCCAAGCGTTCCGTAACAGGTGACCAGAGGAGACTATCATGACCTGCAGGAAGATCGCTGCCATCGCGGCGGCGGTTGCCAAGGCGGGCCCACGGATCGCCGGTCTGCATCCATTCTGGGAGATGGAGCCGCGGGGTCGGCGCGCCCTGGAACAGCCTGCCCCGGCTGGATGTCGTCTAGGTTATGCAGCTTGACTGTCGATCCCCTGCTTCTTGAGAGCGGTCAAACCAGCAGGTCCGCGGTCGAGAAGAACCAAGGCGCTCGTCATGGCATGGTTTGCCAGAACATCGCCGCTCTCATATTCCTAAACTGAAGTTCCCTTTGATTTTTGCCGTATAGTCGAGGTATGGGGTTGATTTTGCGGGATTTTCGGGTCCATTGGGCTCGGTATTTGTAGCCATGTATTATGTGGAATAGTAGTTGGCATTGGTGATTTTTTGTCGATTACATGTGACCATGTATATCGAGGCCGTCCCAAACCGCTCGTCGCCGCCCGCCATCCTCCTGCGCGAGTCCTGCCGGGAGGACGGCAAGGTCAAGAAGCGCACCCTCGCCAACCTGTCGCGGTGGCCCGCCGCGCTGGTCGAGAACTTCCGCATCCTGCTCAAGGGCGGCACCGCGGTGTCCCGCCTGGACGCCGCCTTCGACATCACCCGCTCGCTGCCGCACGGCCATGTGGCGGCGGTGCTGGGCACGATCCGGCAGCTCGGCCTGGACCGGCTGATCGATCCTGATCCGTCGCCGGAGCGCGCGTGTGTGCTGGCGATGATCGCCGCGCGGCTTCTGGATCCTGGCTCGAAGCTGGCCGCGGCCCGGGGGCTGGAGGCGGCCACGGCGCGGGACACGCTGTCCGCGGAGCTGGCGCTCGGGGTGCTGGACGAGGATGACCTGTATGCGGCGATGGACTGGCTGCTGGCGCGCCAGGACGGGCTTGAGCGGCGTCTGGCGAAGCGCCATCTGCGGGACGGGACCCTGGTCCTGCATGACCTGACCTCGGTGTGGATGGAGGGCCGGCGCTGCCCGCTGGCCCGGCGCGGCCACGCCCGCGACGGCAAGCGGGGCAAGCTGCAGATCACCTTCGGGCTGCTGTGCGACCGGGAGGGCTGCCCGGTCTCGGTGGAGGTGTTTTCCGGCAACACCGCCGATCCGGCCACAGTGGCGGCGCAGGTCAAGAAGCTGCGCGTCCGGTTCGGTCTGTCGCGCGTGGTGCTGGTGGGCGATCGGGGGATGCTGACCGAGGCGCGGCTGCGTGAGGATGTCCGACCGGCCGGGCTGGACTGGATCAACGCCCTCAGGGGCCCGGCGATCCGCTCCCTGGTGGACACGGGCGCGGTGCAACTGTCGCTGTTCGACGAACGCGACCTGGTGGAGATACGCACTGACGTCTGTCCCGGCGAGCGTCTCATCCTGTGCCGCAATCCGCTGCTCGCCGAGGAGCGCGCGCGCAAGCGCGAGGCCCTGCTGGCGGCCACCGAGGCGATGCTGGAGCCGATTGCCGCAGCAACCCGGCGGACGCAACGGCGCCTGAAGGGTGCAGCGAAGATCGGCGAGCGGGTCGGCAAGGTCGTCGGCAAATACAAGATGGCCAAGCATTTCGAGTGGTCGATCGACGAGCACGGCCTCTTCACATACCGGCGCCGCGACGCGGCCATCGCCGCCCTGGACGGGCTCTATGCGATCCGCACCAGCCTGTCCGAGGCCGAACTCGATGGCCCCGGCACCGTGGAACGCGCCTTCCGGAGCCTCAAGACCGTCGATCTCAAGGTCCGACCGGTCTTCCGCCGCACCGCCGACCGCGTCCGGGCCCATGTCCTGATCTGCATGCTGGCCTACCATGTCGAATGGCACATGCGAGGGAAGCTATGCTCCATGCTGTTCGACGACGAGGAGCCCGAGGCTGCCGAGGCACAAAGACCCTCCCCTGTCACCCCGGCCCGGCGCTCCGATAGCGCCGCAAGCAAGGCACGGACACGACAGACCGCCGACGCACAGCCGGTCCACAGCTTCCAGACACTGCTCCAGGACCTCGCCACCGTCTGCCGCAACACCGTCGCCCCGCGGCTGCCCGGCGCCGAGACCTTCGACATCATCACCAAGCCCACGCCGCTCCAGAAAAAAGCCTTCAACCTGCTCGGTGTCCGACTCCGATGTAGCCAGTAAAGCCTCCCCCAAAACCTGTAACCCCAAATCATATCAACCAGTTAACACATCTACTCCTTGGAACTTCAGCCTAAAACGCATTGAGGCCGCTCCCGATCAATCGGCCCGCGACTTTCTGCGTTAGTCCCAGCATCTTCCTGATCCGGCGCACATCTTCTGGCAACAGCAGACCTTCGACCCTGGCCTTCAGTTAAGCTCACGGTCAGACACTTTCATGTCCTCACCGGTGTGAAGGCTCTCTCCACTCGCCTCGCAATACCACCCCGGCATCTCGAAGGTTGCTGAATGGCCTTTTCCTCCCTTTCAAGCCCAGATCGACAAAAAAAGACCTATTCCTATGCGTACCCAGAACGCAGACAAATCACCCCCCCGAATATATCCGATAAATCCGGCGACAATAAAAGCAAGGCCAACGTATTTTCCAAGATTCGTGATAGCCACGTCCACTCCGATAATATCAGTATTGTCGCGTAGCGCTGACACTAGTCTTTCCAGTCTATCAGCTTGATCTTCATCATGGTCATCATCTACAGGTGATGGTTATCAGTTGTACGCCGCGAACCATCGGTTGGCTCGTCTCCGGGCAAGTCGGATTATCCATTACCCTTTCCTTGAACGACAACAGAAACTTGGTTACGATATCTGCAATGAACTTGACGTAGAACGTCCCTTGCTCCGATGGCACATAATGGCAGACATTCTGCCAAACGCTGTGATCAGCTCAGGATGTCATCGACTTATGGAAATAACACCGTCACGACCTCATGACTTCCGAAGCCCAAGGACGCCGAACCTCTCAGCGCAGAACCCGTGGCCTTGAGTTCCGCAACCGTTGAGAAGACGGCTTTGATTGCCTCAAGATCATGGGTCAGTTTGCGCTTCTCGGTCATGAGCAGACATTAACACCATTATAAGGCGGGCGTATCGAACTGCCGTCATCTCCATGATGGAATCACGCCATGCAATCGTGCAGAGGTCTTTATACTGGGATATTGTAAGTCCGCGCATAAGTTTGCCGACTCTTTATAACATCGACTTCATTAAGTTTGAGTACCCGCACGATTCCGGTTGATCTCATATAGTGCAATGGCGGCTGCATTTGAGACGTTCAGGCTATCAATAACCTTATCGTATTTGATCATGTTTTCAGACAATATGGAAATCCGTAGTAGAATATCACATTTTTCTTTTACAAGCCGTCGTATTCCCCTGCCTTCAGCGCCAAGAACCACAGCAGGTCTTGATCCGTTGTCATCTGGTCGTGCATCACCGATCGAGGTCTCGGCGTCGCCGGACAGGCCGACCACCCACCAGCCGGCGTCGCGGATATCGTCCAGCGCTTGAGCCAGATTGCCGACCCTGATCCAGGGTACCACGTCTAATGCGCCCGCAGCAGCCTTGGCCAGTGTCCCGGTTTCCGGCGGCGCATGCCGATTGGTAGTTACCAGGGCCAGCGCGCCGAAAACAGCGCAGGAGCGCAGAATTGCGCCGATATTGTGAGGGTCAGTGACCTGATCAAGGATGACGAGAGGCCCGCCCTTCCCGGGGCCTTCAAGAACAGCATTCAAACCAGGTCGAGGCAGAGGATCGACATCCAGGACGACGCCCTGATGGATGGCGCCGGCAGGCAGACGGGTGGCCAGTTCCCGGGTCGACGTCTGATAGATGGGTAGACCTGACGGTCGCATGTTGTCGGCAAACAGAGCGTTTGACGCATTTTTTGTAACGTGACAGGCTGTGACGCGGCGATCAGGATTGCAAAGTGCAGCCCGGGCCGGATGGCGACCCCAGATCAGCAGTTGTGTCGCCGCGCCGGAAGATGTCCTGGACGTTTGCCTGCGTGGGTGCTTGCGCTTGACCATCGAATCGCTTAATAGCCGTGCCTGCAAAGAAAGCAAGCCGCAATAACGGTTGCTAACTGGTGATAGAGACAGCTTCTGCAGCTTGCTTCGGGTTCAGGTGAGTTGACATCTGCGGAGTGGTTCATCACATCGCGATTTCCGGATTGCCGTTCACCGAACGACCGCCGGTTTGTCTCGGTCAGCAGTTGCCGGCCCTGAGGGGAGGGGTGCCCGAGTGGTTAAAGGGGACGGGCTGTAAACCCGTTGGCTTAGCCTACGTTGGTTCGAATCCAACCCCCTCCACCAATGCGCTCCAGACCGAGTTTCATCGGATCTGCAGGTGCGGGTGTAGCTCAATGGTAGAGCCCCAGCCTTCCAAGCTGGTTATGCGGGTTCGATTCCCGCCACCCGCTCCAGAACTGCGAGCCCGGGCCATGATCGCCAGACCCTCGGGGTCGTAAATCGTGACCTTGGCAATCGCATTCGAGCGATTAGTTTCAAAGGCGTGTTGGAAATGCCGCCGCAGCTTACGCGACTGCTGACGCGCAACCGGTGGTCAGTGAACTGGCAGGAATTGGGCGACCATGTCGAAAGAGAAGTTTGCGCGTACGAAGCCGCATGCGAATGTTGGCACGATTGGCCATGTTGACCATGGTAAGACGACGCTGACGGCCGCGATTACGAAGGTGATGTCGGAGGCTGGCGGCGGCGAGGCGATTGCGTTTGACCAGATTGACAAGGCTCCTGAGGAGCGTGAGCGTGGCATTACGATTGCGACGGCTCACGTGGAGTACGAGACGGGGAACCGTCACTATGCGCATGTGGATTGTCCGGGTCATGCCGACTACGTGAAGAACATGATCACGGGCGCGGCGCAGATGGACGGTGCGATTTTGGTGGTGAACGCCGCGGACGGTCCGATGCCTCAGACGCGGGAGCACATTCTTCTGGCGCGTCAGGTTGGCGTTCCTGCGATAGTGGTGTTCATGAACAAGGTGGACCAGGTGGACGACGCGGAGCTTCTGGAGCTTGTCGAGCTTGAGGTTCGCGAGTTGCTGACGAGCTACGAGTTTCCGGGCGACGACATTCCGGTCGTGATGGGTTCTGCGCTGGCGGCCTTGGAGGGCCGCGACGAGTCTGTCGGTCGTGAGAAGATCATGGAGTTGATGGCGGCGGTTGACGCGTACATTCCGCAGCCTGAGCGTCCTGTGGACCAGGCGTTTTTGATGCCGATCGAGGACGTGTTTTCGATTTCGGGTCGGGGTACGGTTGTGACGGGGCGCATCGAGACCGGTCTTGTGAAGGTCGGGGACGAGATCGAGATTGTCGGTCTGAAGGAGACGACGAAGACGACGTGCACGGGTGTGGAGATGTTCCGGAAGCTTCTGGACCAGGGCGAGGCGGGCGACAATGTGGGCGTTCTGCTGCGCGGCACGAAGCGGGAGGAAGTGGAGCGGGGTCAGGTTCTGGCGAAGCCGGGATCGATCACGCCGCACACGGAGTTCACTTGCGAGGCCTACATTCTCAAGAAGGACGAGGGCGGTCGCCACACGAGCTTCATGTCGAACTATCGTCCTCAGTTCTACTTCCGGACGACGGACGTGACGGGTGCGGTGACGCTGCCGGAGGGGACCGACATGGTCCTGCCGGGTGACAATGTTCGGATGGACGTGACGCTGATCCAGCCGATCGCCATGGACGAAGGCCTGCGCTTCGCCATCCGAGAAGGCGGAAGAACCGTCGGAGCAGGCGTCGTCACAAGCATCAAGAAATAGATGCCAGGTAGTGACAGGAAAGGAAAACAAACGCTCCTGATCTGCTCGTCAGATGGCTCGGGCGCGGCAATACGTTAGCTTGATTGCGATGGTAAGGCAGCGTATCTTGACAAGTTGAATTCGGCGGCGGTGCCTACTTTCATTTGGTGGCCCGCCGCTATTTTATCGTATGGGATTGGAAAGATTCCGTGATTGGACGGCTAGGAGTGTAGCTCAATTGGCAGAGCACCGGTCTCCAAAACCGGGGGTTGGGGGTTCGAACCCCTCCACTCCTGCCAATCGCCAGACTGTCCGCGACGGAAGCTGCGGCAGCCTCTGGTGAACGAGAGAGACAGATTATGAATCCGGCGAAGTTTTTTCGCGAAGTGCGGCAGGAAACCAGCAAAGTCACCTGGCCGACTCGCAAGGAAACCATTCAGACAACCATCATGGTATTCATCATGGTGGTGCTGATTGCCGTGTTCTTTATGATTGTCGACTGGTTGCTGGGCTCGCTGGTACAAACCATCCTCGGGTTCGGGAGGTAGTCGTCGATGGCGATGAACTGGTATGTCATTCATGCTTATTCCGGGTTCGAGAAGAAAGTTGCTGAATCGATCAAGGAACAGGCCAAGGCCAAAGCGCTGGATGATCTGATTGCGGATGTGCTGGTTCCGACCGAGGAAGTGGTCACAATGCGGCGCGGTCAGAAAGTGAATGCGGAGCGGAAGTTCTTTCCGGGTTATGTTCTGGTCAATATGGAACTGACAGATGCGACTTGGCGCTTGGTCCAGGACACACCGAAAGTAACCGGTTTCCTGGGCAGTGGTGGCAAGCCGTCACCGATTACCGAACGAGAGGCGCGGCAGATTCTGCGGCAGGTTCAGGAAGGGGTGGAACGGCCCAAGCCATCCATTACATTTGAAGTTGGTGAGCAGGTGCGGGTGTGCGACGGTCCCTTCGAAAGTTTCAACGGGATGGTGGAAGAAGTGGACGAAGAGCGGTCCAGGCTGAAGGTCCTTGTCTCCATCTTCGGGCGGTCGACGCCGGTCGAACTGGAATACACCCAGGTTGAAAAAGGATAGTTGGCCGTATCCATGATACGGCACAGGCGTTTCCGTGCGTCGGTCAAGTGTGCGGGGGCCATCGGAGCCACACCGCGCTTCAACAGCCGGTGCAGGCCGATAGTCCGGCACCACAACAGGGGTTGATAGAGAGATGGCAAAAAAAATCGACGGATATCTGAAGCTTCAGATACCGGCGGGTCAAGCTAATCCGTCCCCTCCCATCGGACCTGCCTTGGGCCAGCGCGGCATCACCATCATGGAATTCTGCAAGGCTTTCAACGCGGCCACCCAGAATATGGAGTCGGGTATGCCGATCCCGGTGATCATCACGATCTACGCCGATCGCAGCTTTTCGTTCGAAACGAAGCAGCCGCCGGCCAGCTACTTCATCAAGAAGGCTGCCAAACTGCAGAAGGGATCGCAAGAACCGGGCCGTGACGTTGCCGGCTCGGTGACACGTAAACAGCTTGAGGAAATAGCCGCGCAGAAAATGAAAGACATGAACGCCCATGATGTGGCAGCGGCGATCGAGATCCTTTCAGGTTCTGCCCGGTCGATGGGCATTGAGGTGTTGGGATAGCCATGGCCAAAGCTGGAAAACGCATGCGCCGCGCCGTTGAAAGCATGGATGCCGGGAAGCTCTATATGATAGAAGAAGCCATATCCGCGATCAAGGAACGTGCGACGGCGAAGTTCGATGAAACCATCGAAATTTCTCTGAACCTGGGTATTGACACTCGGCACGCCGACCAGACGGTTCGCGGCGCAGTGACATTGCCGAATGGCACGGGCAAGACATTGCGGGTTGCGGTGTTCGCCCGCGACGCAAAGGCTGAGGAGGCCAAGGGAGCGGGTGCGGATATCGTCGGTTCTGAAGAACTGGCTGAAGAGATTCAGAATGGCAAGTCGGATTTCGAAAGAGTGATTGCCACGCCAGACATGATGCCGGTGGTCGGGCGCTTGGGCAAGATACTGGGCCCGCGCGGCCTCATGCCGAATCCCAAGGTTGGCACGGTGACACAGGATGTTGCCAAGGCCGTCCAGGATGCCAAGGGCGGTCAGATTCAGTTTCGGGCCGAGAAGGCGGGTATCATCCATGCCGGTATCGGCAAGGCGAGTTTTGGTGACGAAGCACTGGTGGAGAATGCAAAGACCTTCTTCAACGCTATCAGCGCCGCCAAGCCGAGTGGTGTGAAAGGTACCTACATCAAGAAAGTATCAATGAGTTCAACAATGGGTCCGTCGGTCCAACTGGACTTGGCGGCGTTGAGCAGCGCCTAGGTGCTGCTGAAGGAATTCGCCAGACTCCAAGAGTCTGGTGATGCGACGGCAGACCCTGGCTGGATAATTTCGGTCAGAACAAGCTGTCGACCCCTGTCCGAGATTGCAGGCGTCTCGCCGTCATCATGACGGTCAGGCTTAATCGCCCCATCCGGCGGCCAGCATGAGGCGGAGGAAACGGTGTCGGTCCGGCAAGGAGCGGGGCCAGCGTTCTCCGGGACAGGTTTCGGTCAGGTTGATGGGGATCGCCCACAACATGGCAAATGGAACCGGCCTCAAGTTTACTCATTTCGAGTAACCGAGGGCCAAGCAAGTGTCGGAGACGGAGAACGTGGACCGCGCAAAAAAAGAGAAACAGGTTGCCGATTTGCGCGACATCTTCAGCGAGGCCGAGCTTGTCATCGTCACCCGCCAGAGCGGAATGACTGTGGCCGAGACATCAAGCCTTCGCGCGGAGATGCGGGAAGTCGGCGCACGTTTCAAAGTGACCAAGAATCGGTTGGTGAAGATTGCCGTGGAAGGCACGCCACACGCCGGGCTGGTTGATCAGTTCAAGGGCCCTACGGCGATCGCCTGTACCAAGGATCCGGTGTCTGCCGCCAAGGTGGCGCTGGGTTTTGCCAAGAAGAATGACAAGCTGGTCATTCTGTGTGGCGGCTTGGGCGGCAAGGTAATGGACGTCGACCAGCTTAAAGCGCTCGCAATGCTGCCTTCACTGGACGCGCTTCGCACCCAGCTTCTCGGCCTTCTCCAGACCCCTGCCGCCAAATTGGCCAGCGTGCTTCAGACACCCCCCCGGAACATGGTTGGTGTACTGGAAGCGCCTGCGCGCGACATGGTCGGGGTGCTGGCTGTTCGCGGGCAGCAATAGCAGAGGACCGAAAGAGACGCTCGGATTCAACTGGCGGGTGTGGGAATTTTTCATGCCTGCTGGCCGATTTATCAATCTAATCTACCTTACTGGAGTGATGTCAAATGGCTGATCTGGAAAAAATCGCAGAAGATCTGTCGTCGCTTACTGTTCTGGAAGCGGCAGAACTTAGCAAGTTGCTGGAAGAAAAATGGGGTGTGCAGGCTTCGGCCGGCGGCGGCATGATGATGATGCCTGGCGCCATGCCGGGAGCAGCAGTTGGCGGAGATACCGGCGAGGCCGTCGAAGAGAAGACGGACTTCAACGTGGTTCTGACCGGTGTGGGCGACAAGAAGATCAATGTCATCAAGGAAGTCCGCGCGATCACCGGCTTGGGCCTCAAGGAAGCCAAGGACCTGGTTGAAAGCGCACCGAAACCGGTAAAGGAAGGGGCCAGCAAGGACGAGGCTGAAGAGATCAAGAAGAAATTGGAGGAAGCGGGCGCGTCGGTGGATCTTGAGTAGCGCTGCCGCAACCTTTGGCGCGGGCTTGTAGCCCGTCTGAAAAGCCGCTGGGCTGCAAGGATTTGTCTTTGTGGCCCTAGCGGCGTTTTGTGTGTCTGAATCAAGGAAGTTGTCCCACCAGGAACGCGAGAGAGTTGAAGATCGGCCGAGCCGTTTACCCGATGAGCCGCACGGTACGGGTCGGACAAGCGTGGGAAAAAGAAAAGGAATATCGATGGCGAAGACCTTCACGGGCCGCACCCGCATTCGCAAAAACTTCGGTCGTATTGCCGAAGTGGTGCCAATGCCGAATCTGATCGAAGTCCAGAAGACCTCATACGACCATTTCCTCCAGAAGGAGACTCAACCCGACGGGCGCGGTGACTGGGGGCTGGAGGCTGTTTTCAAGTCGGTATTTCCCATAAGCGATTTCTCCGAACGCTCAATGCTGGAATACGTTCGGTATGAGTTCGAAAAACCGAAATTCGACGTCGAAGAATGCCAGCAGCGCGGCATGACCTATGCTGCGCCTTTGAAGGTGACCCTCCGCCTGGTGGTATGGGACGTCGACGAGGAAACCGACGCCAAGTCGATCCGGGATATCAAGGAGCAAGATGTCTACATGGGCGATATGCCCATGATGACGAAGAACGGCACCTTTGTCGTGAATGGCACGGAAAGAGTGATCGTTTCCCAGATGCACCGCTCGCCGGGCGTCTTTTTCGATCACGACAAGGGAAAGACGCATTCTTCGGGCAAGTTGCTTTTCTCCGCGCGCGTCATTCCTTACCGCGGCTCTTGGCTGGATTTCGAGTTCGATGCCAAGGATATCGTGCATGTCCGCATCGATCGCCGCCGCAAACTGCCGGTGACGACGCTGCTGCTGGCCTTGGACAATGACGCCACGGCCGGAGAGCGCGCCCGACTGGTCGAGGAAGGCCAGGAACTCGATTCGTATGATGCGGTCGGTTACAGTCAGGACGATCTGCTGGGCTACTTCTATGATGTGGTGACATTCACCAGGTCGCAGAAAGGATGGAAGACGCCTTTCGATGCTGATCGCATGGCCGATCAGAAACTGGTGGCTGACATGATCGACGCCAAGACTGGCGAGGTCGTGGCCGAAGCTGGTCAGAAAGTGACGCCGCGACTGGTCAAACGCCTCAAGGATGGCGGCCTGAAAGACCGAATCGCATCGCCGGAAGAACTGATTGGCTCGTACGTTGCGCGCGACCTGGTCAACAGCGAAAACGGCGCCATTTACTCCCAAGCCGGCGAGGAAATTACCGAGGAACTGCTCGAGAATCTCGTCCAGGCCGGCGTTAAGGAATTGCCGATCTTGGCTGTGGATCATGTGACGGTCGGTCCGTATCTGCGCAATACGCTGGCGGCCGACAAGAACGTGAACCGCAACGAAGCGCTGATGGATATCTATCGCGTCATGCGTCCGGGCGAGCCGCCGACTGTGGAAGCTGCGGAAAACCTCCTGCGGTCGATGTTCTTCGATCCGGAACGCTATGACCTTTCGGCTGTCGGCAGGGTGAAGATGAATGCGCGCCTCAACTTCTCTAACGACGACGTTCCGGACAATGTTCGGGTCTTGCGCCGCGAGGACATCATCGAGATTGTTCGGCTGCTCCTGGAACTGAAGGACGGCCGCGGCGACATTGACGACATCGACCACTTGGGAAATCGCCGGGTCCGGTCCGTCGGCGAACTGATGGAGAACCAATATCGGGTTGGTCTGTTGCGAATGGAGCGAGCGATCAGGGAGCGGATGTCGACCGTCGAGATCGACAGCGTCATGCCGTACGATCTGATCAACGCCAAGCCGGCCGCCGCCGCGGTTCGTGAGTTCTTCGGTTCGTCGCAACTCAGCCAGTTTATGGACCAGACCAACCCGCTGTCGGAGATCACTCACAAGCGACGTCTTTCGGCTCTTGGACCTGGCGGCCTGACCCGCGAGCGCGCCGGCTTCGAAGTACGCGATGTGCATACCACGCACTATGGTCGGATATGTCCGATTGAAACGCCAGAAGGCCCGAACATCGGCCTGATAAACTCGTTGGCATCCTATGCACGGGTGAACAAGTATGGCTTTATCGAGACGCCGTATCGCAAGGTCAACAGTGGTAAGGTGTCCGACGATGTCGTCTATCTGTCGGCGATGGAGGAAGGTAGATTTACCATAGCCCAGGCCAACGCCGAACTGGATGACAAGGGCCATTTCGTCGACGAGTTGATCAGCTGCCGGAAGGCCGGCGACTATCTGATGATGCCGCCGAGCGAGATAGAGTATATCGACGTCTCGCCGAAGCAGGTGGTGTCCGTGGCGACATCGCTGATTCCGTTCCAGGAGAACGACGACGCCAACCGCGCCTTGATGGGCTCGAATATGATGCGTCAGGCAGTACCGCTTCTACAGCCGGAAGCGCCGCTGGTTGGTACGGGTATGGAAGGCCGCGTGGCCCGCGATTCCGGCGCTACGATCGCCGCCCGGCGGGCTGGCGTCGTTGACCAGGTGGATGCGACCCGCATCGTGATCCGGGCGCGGGAAGACGATATTCAGGCCGGCTCGCCTGGCGTCGACATATACAACCTGCTGAAATTCCAGCGCTCGAACCAGAATACCTCGATTACGCAACGGCCTCTGGTGAAGGTGGGTGACGAAGTGGAATCGGGTGAAATCATTGCTGACGGTCCATCTACCAGCCTGGGCGAATTGGCCTTGGGCAGGAACGTGCTTGTCGCGTTCATGCCTTGGAATGGCTACAATTTCGAGGACTCGATCCTGCTTTCCGAGCGAATCGTGCGTGAGGATGTCTTCACCTCGATCCATATCGAAGAATTCGAGGTAATGGCCCGTGATACCAAGCTGGGCCAAGAAGAGGTCACGCGCGATATTCCGAATGTTGGCGAAGAAGCGATGAAGAACCTCGACGAGGCCGGCATCGTCTATATCGGTGCCGAAATCCAGCCCGGAGATATCCTTGTTGGAAAGGTAACGCCTAAAGGCGAATCGCCAATGACGCCGGAAGAAAAGTTGCTGCGCGCCATCTTCGGTGAAAAGGCCTCGGATGTTCGGGATACCTCGCTTCGTCTGCCGCCCGGTGTGGCTGGTACGGTCGTCGAGGTGCGGGTGTTCTCTCGCCGTGGCGTCGACAAGGACGAACGCGCCATGGCGATCGAACGACAGGAGATTGCGCGTCTGGCCAAGGATCGTGACGACGAGCGGACCATTCTGGAGCGCACCTACTACGCCAACCTGCGGGAACTGCTGCTCGGGCAGACAGGCGAGAATGGTCCGAACGGTTTCGAGAGGGGCAGCGAGATAACCGAAGCGGTGCTGGAAAGGTACAGGCAATACGACTGGCGCGAGTTTGCCGTCAAGGCCGACAAGCGCGCCATGCAGATCGAGAGCCTGTCGAAAGTCTTCAATTCGTCGATCGCGCAGTTGCAGGAACGCTTCAAAGACAAGGTCGACAAGCTGCAGCGCGGCGACGAGTTACCGCCGGGCGTGATGAAGATGGTGAAGGTCTTTGTTGCGGTGAAACGAAAAATGCAGCCCGGTGACAAGATGGCCGGCCGCCACGGAAACAAGGGTGTCGTCTCCAAGATCATGCCGGTTGAGGATATGCCCTATCTCAAGGACGGGACGCCTGTTGACATCGTGCTGAATCCCTTGGGTGTGCCGTCGCGCATGAATGTCGGGCAGATCCTGGAAACCCATCTGGGGTGGGCCTCGGCTGGTCTGGGCCGCCAAATCCGGGAGATGATCGAGACTTCCCTGGATGTTACCAAGAAGGAAGCCGCAAAGGAGTTACGTCATCACCTGAAGACGGTTCTGGGCGATGACAGCTACAAGGAAAACTTGGCCGGCCTGGGTGATGACGACGTCATTGGCCTGGCCCGCAGTCTGCAGACCGGGGTGCCAATGGCGACGCCGGTATTTGATGGAGCCCGAGAGGACGATATCGTCGGCCTGTTGGGCCAGGCGGGCATGGACGTGTCGGGACAAGTGACGCTTGTCGACGGTCGAACTGGTGAACAATTCGACCGCAAGGTTACGGTCGGGTATATCTACATGCTCAAGTTGCATCACCTTGTGGACGACAAAATCCATGCCCGGTCGATTGGCCCCTACAGTCTGGTCACCCAGCAGCCGTTGGGCGGCAAGGCCCAGTTCGGCGGCCAGCGTTTCGGCGAAATGGAGGTTTGGGCTCTTGAGGCCTATGGTGCCGCTTACACATTGCAGGAAATGCTGACAGTGAAGTCGGACGATGTGGCGGGCCGGACCAACGTGTACGCCAAGATCGTTCGAGGCCAGGACACATTCGAAGCCGGAATCCCGGAATCGTTCAACGTGCTCGTAAAGGAACTGCGCTCGTTGGGCCTGAATGTCGAGTTGAAGCAGGACGCGTTTTAATCAGGGGAAAACGGCACAGGGCGGTTGGAGAAGACGCCCAACGCCCTTGAGCCCGTTCCCGGCTCGCACCGTCGACGCATGTCACCACAAACCGCTGGAGTTGTTTGCATGAACGAAGTGATGAACGTCTTTGGTCCCGTCCGCAAGACGGAGGATTTCGACCAAATCCAGATATCCATTGCAAGCCCGGAGCAGATTCGATCGTGGTCGTGGGGTGAAATCAAAAAGCCCGAGACCATCAATTATCGGACATTCAAGCCGGAGCGGGACGGTCTGTTCTGTGCTCGTATCTTTGGTCCTATCAAGGACTACGAATGCCTGTGCGGCAAATACAAACGCATGAAGTACCGCGGCATTATCTGCGAAAAATGCGGCGTTGAAGTGACACTGCAGAAAGTGCGCCGTGAAAGAATGGGCCATATCGAACTGGCGTCGCCGGTGGCGCACATCTGGTTCCTGAAGTCGCTGCCCAGCCGTATCGGCTTGTTGCTGGACATGTCGCTGAAGGATTTGGAGCGTGTCCTGTATTTCGAAAGCTATGTGGTCACGGAACCGGGGCTGACATCGCTGAGCAAGTATCAGTTGCTGAACGAAGAGCAGTACTGGACCGCCATGGACGAGTTCGGCGAAGATGCATTCGAGGCGGGCATCGGTGCGGAGGTCCTGAAGGATCTGCTGTTGGAAATTGATCTGGAGAAGGAGCGCCAGACCCTTCGCGATGATCTGAAGGAAACCAAATCTGAAGCCAAACGCAAGAAATACGTCAAGCGTCTGAAGCTGGTCGAAGCGTTTCTGAACTCCAGCGCCCGTCCGGAATGGATGATCATGGATGTCGTGCCGGTCACTCCGCCGGAACTGCGCCCGCTGGTGCCGCTGGACGGCGGACGCTTCGCAACCTCGGACCTGAACGACTTGTACCGCCGTGTCATCAATCGCAACAATCGCCTCAAGCGGCTCATTGAACTCCGGGCGCCCGACATCATCATCCGCAACGAGAAGCGGATGCTGCAGGAATCCGTCGACGCCCTGTTCGATAACGGTCGTCGTGGCCGGGTGATCGCAGGCGCCAACAAGAGGCCGCTGAAGTCTCTGAGCGACATGTTGAAAGGCAAGCAGGGTCGGTTCCGGCAGAATCTCTTGGGCAAGAGGGTCGATTATTCAGGTCGCTCGGTCATTGTGGTCGGCCCGGAATTGAAGCTGCACCAGTGCGGCCTGCCAAAGAAGATGGCGCTGGAACTTTTCAAGCCGTTTATCTACGCCAAGCTGGAGGAGCGGTCGCTGGCCACCACAATCAAGGCTGCCAAGCGGAAGGTTGAAAAGGAATTGCCGGAAGTCTGGGATATCCTGGAAGAGGTCATACGCGAACACCCGGTCCTGCTGAACCGTGCGCCGACGCTGCACCGCCTTGGCATCCAGGCCTTCGAGCCGGTTCTGGTGGAAGGGAAGGCAATACAGCTCCACCCCCTGGTCTGTACGGCGTTCAATGCTGACTTTGACGGTGACCAGATGGCGGTGCATGTGCCGTTGTCGCTGGAGGCGCAGCTGGAAGCTCGCGTGCTGATGATGTCCACGAACAATATCCTGAGCCCCGCCAACGGCAAGCCGATCATTGTACCGTCGCAGGATATCGTGCTCGGAATCTACTACCTGTCCTACGAACGCCCGGACGTGACTGGCCCGCAGGTCGAAATCACGTCGGAAGATGCCTTGAAGGCGGCGGTGGAGCGACGCGACATTCTTGTCAAGAACCCGAAGAAACCTCTGGAAGAGGTCGAGGTTACCAACGTCAGGATGACACTCAAGGACCTGAAGTCCGGCAAACTGGCAGCCTATCGGATCCCGCGTTTTGCCAATTTCGGCGAAATTCAGCTTGCTCTGGACAACGGCATGGTGGATCTGCACACGCGGATCAAGGCGTTGTGGCGATCCAAGGATGCCGATGGCAACGAGACGATCAAGCAGGTGATTACCACCCCTGGGCGAATGATCATTGGCGATGTGTTGCCTCGGCATGCCAATGTGCCGTTCGCACTGGTCAACCGGGTGCTTAGCAAGAAGGAAATCGGCAGCGTCATTGATATCATCTACCGCCACTGCGGTCAGAAGGAGACGGTGATCTTCGCCGACCAGATCATGGGACTGGGCTTTTCCTACGCCTGCCGTGCCGGCATCTCGTTCGGCAAGGATGACCTGAAGATCCCGGCTGCAAAGGATGCGCTGATTGCCCAGACCCAAAACCAGGTGAAGGAATACGAACAGCAGTATCAGGACGGCCTGATCACGCAGCGCGAAAAGTACAACAAGGTGGTTGATGCCTGGTCGCGCTGTACAGACCTTGTTGCCAACGAGATGATGGAGGCGATGCAAGCGGTCGAGGAAAACAAGCCGACCAACTCCGTCTTCCTGATGGCTCATTCCGGCGCCCGTGGCTCGGCTGCGCAGATCAAGCAGCTGGCCGGCATGCGCGGTCTGATGACAAAACCGTCGGGGGAAATTATCGAAACGCCGATCATCTCCAACTTCAAGGAAGGATTGTCGGTTCTGGAGTATTTCAACTCCACTCACGGCGCCCGGAAGGGTCTCGCGGATACGGCGTTGAAGACGGCAAACTCCGGATATCTCACGCGGCGTTTGGTGGACGTGGCGCAGGACTGCATTGTTTACGAAGCGGATTGCGGTACGGACCGCGGAATCAATATCCGCGCCGTCGTGGAAGGCGGGGACATGGTGGTCTCGCTGTCTGAGCGTATCCTGGGTCGGACGGCGCAAGGTGATGTGCTGAATCCGGCTGATGGATCGGTCTTGGTTGCTGATGGCGAACTGATTGAAGAAGAGGAAGCGGAGGCGATCGAAGCCGCTGGCGTTGATGAGGTCAAGGTCCGCTCTGCGCTCACTTGCGAGGCTCGCAACGGTATCTGCGGGAAATGCTATGGCCGCGATCTGGCCCGTGGCACGCCCGTGAATGTCGGTGAGGCTGTGGGCGTTATCGCTGCCCAGTCGATCGGTGAGCCAGGTACCCAGCTGACGATGCGGACCTTCCATGTCGGTGGTGCAGCTCAGCGCGGCGCTGAACAGTCCAGCGTGGAGGCGACCATCGATTCGACAGTCGCAATCACCAATCGCAATGTCGTGGAGGCCTCGGACGGTCGCCTGGTTGTGATGGCGCGCAATTCGGAAATTGTTCTGAAGGACGAGACTGGCCGCGAACGGGCGCGCTTCCGGATGCCTTACGGCGCGCGTCTGTATGTGGATGACGGCTTGCCGGTTGAACGCGGCCAGACCTTGGCTGAGTGGGATCCCTACACAATGCCGATCATTACCGAGAGGGCCGGTACCGCGAACTACATGGATATAGTCGAAGGCGTTTCCATGCGGGAGGATGTGGACGAGGCGACAGGTATTGCAAGCAAAGTGGTTGTCGATTGGCGTCAGCAGCCGAAGGGGACGGAATTCCGCCCGCGCATCACGTTGCGCGACGAGGACGGTGAAGTGGTAGTCCTGCCAAATGGTCAGGAGGCTCGCTACTTCATGTCGGTGGGTGCGGTCCTGTCGGTCGAGAACGGTCAGAAGGTCGAAGCTGGCGAGGTGCTGGCTCGGATTCCGCGAGAATCGGGAAAGACTCGCGATATCACCGGTGGCCTGCCGCGAGTGGCGGAACTTTTCGAGGCGCGAAAGCCCAAGGATTTCGCCATTATTTCGGAGATCGCCGGCCGGGTTGAATTCGGCAAGGATTACAAGGCCAAACGTCGGATTGTGGTCAAACCGGAAGAAGGCGACCCACGTGAATATCTGATCCCGAAGGATCGCCACATCACGGTCCAGGAAGGCGATTGGGTCAAGCCTGGAGACTTGCTGATGGACGGCAACGCAGTGCCGCACGACATCTTGGCTGTGCTGGGCATCGAAGCTCTTGCCGATTACCTGGTCAACGAGATTCAGGAGGTCTATCGCCTGCAGGGCGTGCCGATCAACGACAAGCATATTGAAGTGATCGTACGCCAGATGATGCAGAAGATGGAGGTGGTTGAACCGGGCGACTCAACGTTCCTCGTTGGTGAGCAGATCGACTGCTACGAATTCGATCGGGAAAATGAGCGAGTGGTCAAGGAGAAGGGCGCGCCGGCAAAGGGCGTCCCGGTGCTGCAAGGCATCACGAAGGCAAGCCTGCAAACCAAGAGCTTCATCTCCGCCGCGTCGTTCCAAGAGACCACACGCGTTTTGACGGAGGCGGCGGTCAATGGAAAGGTTGATCGCTTGACCGGCCTGAAGGAGAACGTCATCGTAGGTCGCCTGATCCCGGCTGGTACCGGCAGCGTCATGAAGCGGCTGCGGCATGAGGCATCAAACCGTGATCAGCAGATCATTGCCGATCGCGCGGCCCGGGCTGAAGCCGAAGTCACCGAGGCGCTGGAAGGTCCTCGGCCGCCAGCGGAAGTCGACGCTGCCTGATCTGGTTGTTTCGACAATCCCCTGGTGTCAATCGGCGTCCCGACGGCTTTGTCGCTTGTGTGCAGAGAAGTCTGGATGTGGTTCGGTTGGCCTCTGACTTCTCAAAACTGTCGCATGCCGGGGGGTATGGTGAGTTTGCCGCTTGACTAAACGGCAATTGTCGATAGTTTGTGCGGGTGATCAACGGGAGTGGCTTTGGTCGCGGGCCCTGTGCTCGTGATGTAAGCCGCTCCCAATGTTATTTGGAAAGCCGATCCATCGATCCGGCCGGTTGGCGAGTGGAGCACGATGCTCGCCGGAAACCGTCGGGTCGACGTTGCACCGGCCTGAAGCAGTTGGACGCTTCAGAGTCGGTGTTTTGTATCGTCTGCATGCTGCGCATTCGCGCGCAGATTGAGCGGACCGGTGGATGAAGACAAGGAACGCTGGCAACGCGCTTGATCGGTAACGCGATCGCGTGCGTCTTGCAGGTAAACGACCGAGTCAGGAAATCGGGGGCGTTATGCCGACAATCAATCAGCTGATTCGCAAGCCACGCAAAGCGCCGGTCAAGCGAAACAAGGTACCTGCAATGGAGGCTTGTCCACAGAAGCGTGGCGTGTGTACCCGCGTATATACGACGACACCGAAAAAGCCGAACTCGGCGCTTCGGAAAGTGGCGCGTGTCCGGTTGACGAACGGCTTTGAGGTAACCTCCTATATCCCTGGCGAAGGTCATAACCTCCAGGAACATTCCGTAGTGATGATCCGGGGCGGCCGTGTGAAGGATCTGCCGGGCGTTCGCTATCACATCATCCGCGGCACGCTGGATACACAAGGCGTTTCCGATCGTCGCCAACGCCGTTCGAAATACGGTGCCAAAAGGCCGAAGTAATCGCTAGCGAGAAAAAGCTGCGTCGGCCACAACCGATTGGGAAGGGGCCGACCATCAGGAGAGATTGATCCATGTCCCGTCGCCATCGTGCAGAAAAACGCGAAATTCTGCCAGACGCCAAATATCACGACGTAGTACTGACGAAATTCATGAACAGCATCATGCTTGATGGCAAAAAGTCGGTGGCGGAGCGAATCGTCTATGGCGCGCTGGACCGTGTTGAAAGCAAGATGCGGTCAGAACCCCTCCGCGTCTTCCACGATGCGTTGGAAAATGTCCGGCCCGCGGTCGAAGTCAGGTCCCGCCGCGTCGGCGGTGCCACATACCAGGTGCCAGTCGAAGTGCGACAGGATCGTGCCCAGGCTCTTGCGATTCGCTGGTTGATCGGGGCGGCCCGAGGCCGCGCGGAGCGCACGATGGCCGACCGTCTGTCGGCCGAGTTGATGGAAGCGGCAGACAATCGCGGCGCTGCGGTCAAGAAACGTGAGGACACGCATCGGATGGCGGAGGCCAACCGAGCCTTCTCGCATTATCGCTGGTAGCACGAAGTTACAAGGAAAATTGAGGCTGCACTGAAAAAGCTGCCCCAACGGATTCAGAACCATGGCACGCACCACTCCCATCGAGCGTTACCGAAATATCGGCATCATGGCTCACATTGATGCTGGTAAGACAACGTGCACCGAACGCATTCTGTACTACACTGGCCGGTCCCATAAGATCGGCGAAGTGCATGATGGCGCCGCCACGATGGACTGGATGGAACAGGAACAGGAGCGCGGTATCACCATCACGTCTGCAGCGACGACCGCCTTTTGGAAGGATCACCGCGTTAACATCATCGATACGCCCGGTCACGTTGATTTCACTATAGAAGTAGAGCGGTCGCTGCGAGTGCTTGATGGCGCAGTTGCGGTGTTTGATTCCGTTGCGGGGGTCGAACCGCAGTCCGAAACCGTATGGCGTCAGGCCGACAAGTATGGCGTGCCACGCATGTGTTTCATCAACAAGATGGATCGTATCGGGGCGGATTTTTATCGTTGCCTGGGAATGATCGAGGATCGACTGGGCGCGACCCCGCTGGTCATTCAGCTCCCGCTTGGCGCAGAATCGAAATTCGAAGGCGTCATCGACCTGGTGCGCATGAAGGCGATTGTCTGGTCCGGTGAACAGCTGGGTGCCGAATATCACGACCAGGACATTCCGGAAGAACTGAGGGCCCAGGCAGCAGAGTACCGCGAAAAGCTCCTGGAAACAGCCGTTGAACAGGACGATGCCGTGCTTGAGGCCTATCTCGAAGGTAATGAGCCCGACGAAGGGTCTCTCAAGGCCTGCATTCGCAACGGTGTGATCGCGGGAGCCTTCGTGCCGGTAATGTGCGGTTCGGCCTTCAAGAACAAGGGTGTGCAACCGCTGCTTGATGCGGTTGTGGCCTATATGCCGTCACCGCTGGATGTGCCGGCCATAGCTGGTGTTCTGCCGGATGGTCACCAGCCGTCCGAACGAAAGAGTGACGACAAGGAGCCGTTCTCGGCGCTGGCGTTCAAGATCATGAACGATCCCTATGTCGGTTCGTTGACCTTTGCGCGGATCTATTCCGGCATCGTGAACACTGGCGATTCGCTGTTGAACACGGTGAAGGGCAAGAAGGAGCGTGCCGGTCGCATGCTGCTGATGCACGCCAACAGCCGGGAAGACATCAAGGAAGCTCGGGCCGGCGACATCGTTGCTTTCGCTGGCCTGAAAGAAGTCACGACCGGTGATACCCTGTGCGACGGCAGCAGGCCAATCATCCTGGAGCGGATGGAGTTTCCCGAACCGGTCATCGAGATTGCAATCGAGCCGAAAACCAAGGCCGACCACGACAAGATGGGCGTGGCGCTGGGCCGGTTAGCTGCCGAGGATCCGTCTTTTCGGGTCAGTTCAGACGAAGAAAGCGGCCAGACGATCATCGCCGGAATGGGTGAATTGCATCTGGAAATTCTGGTCGACCGTCTGAAGCGCGAGTTCAAGGTCGACGCCAACATTGGCGCCCCGCAGGTAGCTTACCGCGAAACGATCTCGCGCGAATCTGACATCGACTACATCCACAAGAAACAAACCGGTGGTTCGGGCCAATTTGCCCGCGTCAAGATACGTTTTTCACCAGCCGAGCCCGGTGAAGCCTTTGTCTTTGAGAGCTCGGTAACCGGCGGCAACGTTCCGCGCGAATACATCCCGGGTGTCGAAAAGGGCATTGTCGGTGCCAAGGAGTCTGGCGTACTGGCGGGCTTTCCGGTGATTGACTTCAAGGCCGAACTGTATGACGGCGCCTTTCACGATGTAGACTCCAGCGTCATGGCCTTTGAAATCGCGGCGCGCGCTGCATTCCGCGAAGCCATGGAGAAAGGCAGACCGAAATTGCTGGAGCCGGTGATGAAGGTCGAGGTGGTGACGCCTGACGAATATATGGGCGACATCATCGGTGATCTTAACAGCCGGCGCGGTCAGGTGCAGGGTATGGACGCCCGCGGCAATGCCCAGGTTATTTCGGCCATGGTGCCGCTTGCCAACATGTTCGGCTACGTGAACAACCTGCGCTCGATGAGCCAGGGCCGTGCGACCTACACCATGCAGTTCGATCATTATGAGGAGGTTCCGCAGGCCGTTGCGGAAGAAGTCCGTGCCAAGATGGCCTGAGGGCTCGAACACCAACCGTCTGAATGAAAGCGACTCCCCGTGGGGAGACAGGTAGAGGCAGAGAAATGTCGAAAGAGAAGTTTGCGCGTACGAAGCCGCATGCGAATGTTGGCACGATTGGCCATGTTGACCATGGTAAGACGACGCTGACGGCCGCGATTACGAAGGTGATGTCGGAGGCTGGCGGCGGCGAGGCGATTGCGTTTGACCAGATTGACAAGGCTCCTGAGGAGCGTGAGCGTGGCATTACGATTGCGACGGCTCACGTGGAGTACGAGACGGGGAACCGTCACTATGCGCATGTGGATTGTCCGGGTCATGCCGACTACGTGAAGAACATGATCACGGGCGCGGCGCAGATGGACGGTGCGATTTTGGTGGTGAACGCCGCGGACGGTCCGATGCCTCAGACGCGGGAGCACATTCTTCTGGCGCGTCAGGTTGGCGTTCCTGCGATAGTGGTGTTCATGAACAAGGTGGACCAGGTGGACGACGCGGAGCTTCTGGAGCTTGTCGAGCTTGAGGTTCGCGAGTTGCTGACGAGCTACGAGTTTCCGGGCGACGACATTCCGGTCGTGATGGGTTCTGCGCTGGCGGCCTTGGAGGGCCGCGACGAGTCTGTCGGTCGTGAGAAGATCATGGAGTTGATGGCGGCGGTTGACGCGTACATTCCGCAGCCTGAGCGTCCTGTGGACCAGGCGTTTTTGATGCCGATCGAGGACGTGTTTTCGATTTCGGGTCGGGGTACGGTTGTGACGGGGCGCATCGAGACCGGTCTTGTGAAGGTCGGGGACGAGATCGAGATTGTCGGTCTGAAGGAGACGACGAAGACGACGTGCACGGGTGTGGAGATGTTCCGGAAGCTTCTGGACCAGGGCGAGGCGGGCGACAATGTGGGCGTTCTGCTGCGCGGCACGAAGCGGGAGGAAGTGGAGCGGGGTCAGGTTCTGGCGAAGCCGGGATCGATCACGCCGCACACGGAGTTCACTTGCGAGGCCTACATTCTCAAGAAGGACGAGGGCGGTCGCCACACGAGCTTCATGTCGAACTATCGTCCTCAGTTCTACTTCCGGACGACGGACGTGACGGGTGCGGTGACGCTGCCGGAGGGGACCGACATGGTCCTGCCGGGTGACAATGTTCGGATGGACGTGACGCTGATCCAGCCGATCGCCATGGACGAAGGCCTGCGCTTCGCCATCCGAGAAGGCGGAAGAACCGTCGGAGCAGGCGTCGTCACAAGCATCAAGAAATAACTGGTTGTGGCCGAATGCTGGCGGGCCTTTTGAAATCGGCGGCATTTTGATTGGGATTGACGATGGACAGTCAAACGATACGGATCCGGCTCAAGGCATTCGATCATCGCCTGCTCGACCTTTCGACGGGTGAGATCGTGAACACGGCCAAGCGGACGGGTGCGCAGGTTCGCGGTCCCATTCCGTTGCCGACCAGTATCCAGAAATATACGGTGAACCGCTCGCCGCATATTGACAAGAAATCCCGTGAGCAGTTCGAGACCCGTACGCACAAGCGGTTGATCGACATCGTCGATCCGACTCCGCAAACCGTTGACGCGTTAGGCAAGCTGGATCTTGCTGCTGGCGTTCATGTTGACATCAAGCTCAAGGAAGAAACGTGATGCGCACCGGACTCATCGCCGAAAAGAAAGGCATGAGCCGCGTTTTTGCAGACGACGGACGGCATATACCCGTCACCGTCCTGCAAATCGACAGCTGTCAGGTTGTCGCCAACCGGACAAACGACAAGGACGGTTACACCGCTGTCCAGTTGGGCCATGGGTTGGCGAAGACCAAGAATGTCAGCCGTGCGATGCGCGGTCACTATGCCAAGGCCAAGGTGGCGCCGAAGCGCCGGCTCGTGGAATTCCGCGTCAGCGAAGAAAACCTCGTCGATGTTGGCGCTGAACTGTCTGCCGAACACTTCCTGGCCGGACAGTTTGTGGATGTCACCGGCGTGACGATCGGCAAAGGCTTTGCCGGGTCGATGAAGCGGCACAACTTCGGCGGTCTCCGGGCTTCTCATGGCGTGTCGATATCCCATCGTTCACATGGCTCTACCGGACAGTGTCAGGACCCGGGTCGAGTGTTCAAGGGCAAGAAGATGGCCGGTCATATGGGCGCGCGCCGTCAGACCATCATGAACCTTGAAATCGTCCGAACCGACGCAGACCGGGGCCTGATCCTGGTCAAGGGTGCAGTGCCGGGTGCCAAGGGTACGCTGGTCGAAATCCGGGATGCCCGAAAAATGCCGGCGCCGAAGGGCTTGCCGACGCCGGCTGCGCTGAAAGATGGCGCGGCGCCCGTTGAAACAATCACGGATGACGCCGGCTAGGGCGCCAGCGCCGGGATGGGTGAGGGAAAAACTGATGGCCATTAAGATCAAATCCGTGGACATGGCGGCCAAAGCTGCCGGCGATATAGAACTTGATGACGCAGTGTTCGGCCTGTCGGTGCGCAAGGATATCCTCCACCGTGTCGTTTGCTGGCAGCTTGCCAAGCGCCGTGCCCGTACTCATGCCGTCAAGGGCATGGCCGATGTCAGGGGGACCGGCAAGAAACCCTGGAAGCAGAAGGGTACAGGCCGCGCCCGCGCCGGCAACATGAAAGCGCCGCAGATGCGCGGCGGCGGTGTTGCGATGGGGCCGACTTCGCGCAGTCATGCGTATTCCTTGCCGAAAAAGGTACGTCGACTTGGTCTGAAGACCGCATTATCTGCCAAGCAGGCAGGTGGTCAGCTCGTCGTGTTGAAGGCTGCCGAACTCAAGTCGGGCAAGACCAGGGATCTGGCCAATAGCCTGAAGAAGCTGGGCTGGTCGCGTCCGCTGGTCATTACTGGGGCAAAAGTCGAAGACGGCTTTGTTCGCGCGGCCCGGAACTTGCAGGACATCCATGTTCTTCCTCAGCAAGGGTTGAATGTGTACGAAATCCTGCGTCACGACACGCTTGTACTGACCATTGATGCCGTGGAAGCGCTGGAGGCGCGCTTGAGATGAGTTGGAGATATCACAACAAGGCCCGCCCGACCAGGGAGCGAATGTACGACGTCATCCGTGCGCCGGTCGTGACCGAAAAGTCTTCCGGTGGTTCCGAGCACGCGCAGGTTACCTTCCAGGTGGCCATGGATGCGACCAAGCACGAAATCAGGTCATCTGTAGAAGTGCTGTTCGGCGCCAGGGTGAAGTCGGTGAACACCCACGTACGCAAGGGCAAGGAAAAGATGTTCCGCGGCCGTACCGGTCGCCGAAACGATGTAAAGATCGCGATTGTCACCCTCTTGGGTGATCAGGCCATCGACATCACGACCGGCATTTGACGAAAAGCGGGCAGGAAGCACAGCGATGGCGCTCAAGCAATTCAAGTCGACGACTCCGGGCCAGCGTGGTCTGGTGTTGGTCGACCGGTCAGTACTGTACAAGGGCAAGCCCGTCAAATTCCTGACGCAAGGCAAGAGCCGAAAGGGTGGCCGCAACAATGCGGGCCGGATCACGGCGCGCCGTCGCGGCGGCGGCCACAAGCAGCGTTATCGCATCATCGATTTCAAACGAACCAAGCCGGGCAAGGCGACCGTCGAACGGCTGGAATACGATCCGAATCGGACAGCTTTTATCGCGCTGATCAGGTATGAGGACGGTGAGTTTTCGTATATCTTGGCGCCGCAACGCTTGGCAGGCGGCGATACGGTCGAGGCGGGTCCGGACGTCGACATCAAGCCGGGTAATGCACTGCCGTTGCGGAAGATTCCGGTTGGCACGATCATTCACAATGTGGAAATCAAGATCGGCAAGGGTGGCCAGATTGCTCGGGCCGCCGGCGCCTACGTGCAGATCGTCGGCCTGGACAGCGGCTATGCCCAGTTGCGTCTGGCTTCCGGTGAGATGCGCATGGTGCGCCAGGAATGCATGGCGACTGTAGGCGCGGTGTCCAACCCGGACAACCAGAACATCAACCTGGGCAAGGCTGGCCGCAACCGCTGGAAAGGCAAGTGTCCGTCGGTCCGCGGCGTGGCCATGAATCCCGTCGATCACCCACATGGCGGCGGCGAAGGCCGAACGTCCGGTGGGCGTCATCCGGTCACGCCATGGGGCAAGCCGACGAAAGGTCGGCGCACGCGCAGCAACAAGGCGACGGACAAGTATATCATTCGCAGTCGCCACGTGCGAAAGAAGCGATAGGAGAAGACCGTGTCGCGCTCAGTCTGGAAAGGTCCGTTCATCGACGGCTATCTGCTGAAGAAAGCTGAAAAATCTCGTGAATCGGGCCGCAATGAAGTTATCAGGATCTGGTCGCGGCGGTCGACGATATTACCGCAGTTCGTGGGTCTGACCTTTGGCGTGCACAACGGCCGAAGGTTCATTCCTGTTCTGGTGACCGAAAACATGGTCGGCCACAAGTTCGGCGAATTCGCGCCCACTCGGACCTACTACGGCCATGCCGCAGACAAGAAGGTGAAGCGAGGTTGAGGGGCAATGGGTAAGCCGAAGGCCGAAAGACGGCTGGCCGACAATCAGGCTCAAGCGGTCGTGACGCAGTTGCGTGTCAGCCCGCAAAAGCTGAATCTGGTTGCTGCCATGATTCGTGGCAAGAAAGCCGAAAAGGCCGTGACAGATCTCACCTTCTCTCGGCGCCGTATCGCCGGCGACGTGAAGAAGGTTCTGGAGTCGGCGATTGCCAACGCGGAGAACAACCATGGCCTGGACGTCGATCAATTGTGGGTGAAGGAAGTGTTCGTTGGCAAGTCGCTGGTGATCAAGCGTTGGAGGGCGCGCGCACGGGGCCGGGCCGGACAGGTGAAGAAGCCCTTTTCCAGGTTGACTGTGATTGTTGAAGAGCGCCAGGAGGCCTGAGACATGGGTCAGAAAGTCAATCCGATCGGGATGCGTTTGGGCATCAACCGGACATGGGATTCCCGCTGGTTTGCCGACGGCGACTATGCCGAAATACTCGAACAGGACCTGAAACTTCGGCAATATCTGAAGAGGAAATTGCACAGTGCTGCAGTCTCCCGGATCGTGATCGAGCGTCCGGCGCGAAAGCCCCGCGTGACAATCCATACGGCCCGCCCGGGTGTGGTCATCGGCAAGAAGGGCGTCGATATCGAGATCCTGCGCAAGGAAGTGTCAAAGCTTGCCGGTGACGAGGTCAGTCTCAACATCGTCGAGCTTCGCAAACCGGAGATCGACGGTCAACTGGTGGCTGAAAACATAGCCCAGCAGCTTGAACGTCGGGTGGCATTCCGCCGGGCGATGAAGCGGTCGGTGCAATCGGCCATGCGCCTAGGCGCTGGCGGCATTCGCATTATCTGCAGCGGCCGGCTGGGCGGCTCGGAAATCGCTCGCGCCGAACGTTACCACGAAGGCCAGGTGCCGTTGCATACGCTGCGGGCCGACATTGACTACGGCGAAGCCGAAGCTCGAACCACCTATGGCGTATGTGGCGTCAAGGTGTGGGTCTACAAGGGCGATATAATGCAACACGACTCTCAGGCCCAGGAGCGGCGTGCCCTGGATCAACAGGCCGGCGGCAGGAACTAGGGAAATGCTCAGCCCAAAACGCACAAGATATCGGAAGCAGCACAAGGGCCGCATCCACGGCAATGCCAAGGGTGGGACGAAGCTGAACTTCGGTGTCTATGGTCTGAAGGCCATAACACCGGATCGGGTGACATCCCGTCAAATCGAAGCCGCTCGCCGGGCGATTACCCGTCACATGAAACGAGTCGGCAAGCTGTGGATATGCATCTTTCCGGATGTGCCGGTCAGCCAGAAACCGGCTGAAGTCCGTCAGGGCAAGGGCAAGGGTTCTCCGGAATACTGGGCGGCCCGGGTGCATCCCGGCAGGATCATGTTCGAACTCGATGGGGTGCCGGAAGACGTTGCGCGCCGCGCGTTCGATCTCGCATCGGCGAAGCTGCCGGTACAGACCAAATTCATCAAGCGACTGGAAGAGGAATAGGCATCATGCATGCTGGCGATCTTCGTCCCAAGTCGATGGATCAGCTGATCGAGACGCTGGAAGACCTGAAGAAAGAGCAGTTCAACCTGCGATTCCAGGCGGCCAGCGGGCAGTTGGAAAACACGGTGCGCGCCCGCGAGGTTCGCCGGGATATCGCTCGGGTAAAGACGGTCATGAATGAGAAACGGCGGACCGATGCCTCGGTCGCTGAAGGGAGTTAAGGCAGATGCCGAAACGAATTCTTCAAGGCGTCGTGGTCAGCGATGCGGCGGACAAGACCGTCGTGGTCAAGGTCGAGCGCCGAATCATGCACCCGCTGTACAAGAAGTTCATTCGCCGTTCAAAACGCTTCATGGCTCATGACGAAAACAATGCCTGCAAGGCAGGAGACCGAGTGTCGATCCAGGAATGCCGACCACACTCCAAACGCAAGAGCTGGGAGATTCTGGCCAGTGATGTCTAGAGCAAATTCCGGTCGGAAGCCGAAATCAAGGGACCGAACAAATGATCCAGATGCAATCCAAGCTGGAAGTCGCAGATAACAGCGGCGCCCGAAAGGTGCAGTGCATCAAGGTGCTGGGCGGCTCGGAGCGCAGGACTGCCGGCGTGGGCGACGTCATTGTCGTGTCCGTCAAGGAAGCCATTCCGAGGGGCCGCGTGAAGAAGGGCGACCTGCATCGTGCGGTCATTGTGCGGACCGCCAAGGAGGTGCGACGGGACGACGGAACGGCCATCCGGTTCGACCGCAATGCCGCCGTCCTGATCAACAATGCCGGCGAGCCGGTCGGCACCCGCATTTTTGGCCCTGTCACGCGAGAATTGCGTGGCAAGGGCTACATGAAAATCATTTCTCTCGCCCCGGAAGTCCTGTAGGGCGCGGACAGCACGAGCAAAAAAGACAACGGTCGTAACGATGGCTACCAAAATCAGACTGAGGAAGGGTGACCGCGTGGTCATCACGGCCGGCAAGGACAAGGGCAAGGCCGGCGAGATCACAAAGGTTATCGTCGGCGACAAGCCGGGCGACCATCGTGTGATCGTGGGCGGCGCCAATATGATCAAGCGTCACACCAAGCCAACGCAAACCAACCCAGGCGGCATCATTGACCGGGAGTCCCCGATCCACATCTCCAATGTCGCCATGGTGGATCCTGACGAATCCAAGGCGACGCGTGTCGGCTATACCTTCCTGGATGGCGGCAGGAAAGTCCGGTTTGCCAAGCGCTCCGGCGAGATTATCGACGGTTAGGGCAGGCGCAAGGGGGAGTAGACAGGGAATGTCTTCGCCAAGATTGTACGAACATTACAAGGTGACGATGCGGGACGAGTTGAAAGAAGCCTTCAACTACCGAAACCCGAACCAGATTCCGCGTCTGGACAAGATCGTGCTGAACATGGGTGTGGGTGAAGCGACTCAGGACCGGAAAAAGATCGATGGCGCCGTCGACGACATCACGCGCATATCGGGTCAGAAGCCGTTGGTTACCCGTGCGACACGGTCAGAGGCTACTTTCAAGCTGCGTGAAGGCATGGCGGTTGGCGCCAAGGTTACCTTGCGCCGGACGCGCATGTACGAATTCCTGGACCGCCTGATCACGATCGCCCTTCCGCGGGTGCGCGATTTCCGCGGCCTGAATCCGAAAAGTTTCGACGGTCGAGGCAACTTTGCTATGGGTATCAAGGAGCAACTGGTGTTCCCGGAGATCGACTACGACAAGATGGATACCATCCGGGGTATGGACATCATTGTGGTGACGACTGCGCCGACGGACAAAGAAGCGCTGGCGCTTTTGAAGGGCTTCAACATGCCTTTCCGCGCGAATTGATTGCAAACGCGAGAGACGAGACCGAAGATGGCGAAGAAGAGTGCGATTGAGAAGAACAGGCGTCGGCGTGCGCTGGTCGACAAATATGCTGGGAAGCGTGCTGCGCTGAAGGCGATGGCGAAGGACAAATCCTTGCCGCCGGAAGAACGCTTCAAGGCGCGTTTGAAGCTGAACGAGCTGCCGAAGAACGGCGCCAGGAATCGGGTCCGGAACAGGTGCTCCGTGACCGGGCGTGCGCGGGGCTATTATCGCAAGTTCGGGATTTCGCGGATTGCCCTGCGGGAACTTGGCTCGAAGGGTCAGTTGCCGGGCGTCGTAAAGTCAAGCTGGTAAAGGACAAGACGATGGCCATGAGTGACCCTCTGGGTGATTTGCTGACTCGGATCCGGAACGGGCAACGCGCATCCAAGACCAGTATCGTCTGCCCGCATTCAACGCTGAAAACGAATGTGCTGAACGTGCTGAAGGACGAAGGTTTCATTCGCGGCTACAGCAAACGTGAAGTCAGAAAAGGCGTCGCGGAAATCGTTGTCGAACTCAAGTATCATGAGGGCGCGCCAGTGATTCGCGATATCTCGCGAATCTCGACTCCTGGTCGACGCGTGTATTCGGCCATTGGCGACCTAACGCGCGAGCGCGGCGGTTTGGGTATCAAGATTCTGTCCACCGGCAAGGGCGTGCTGTCAGACAGCGCCGCGCGTGCTGCCAATGTGGGCGGCGAGGTGCTCTGCCGCGTCTTCTGATCAGAAGACAGGCAGGAGCAGAACCGGAGAGAAGAACGGAAGAACAATGTCGCGGATTGGCAAGGAACCGGTGGAAGTGCCGAGTGGGGTAGACGTGAAGATCGACGGCCTGCTTGTGACTGCCAAAGGCAGGCTGGGAGAAGAAAGCTATCAACTCACGGATGACGTGAGCGTCATACACGAGGATGGCAAGCTCACCGTTGCACCGGCGCGTGGCGGCAAGCGCGCCAGTTCAATGTGGGGAACGACGCGCAGCCAGCTCCAGAACCTGGTGACGGGCGTGTCTGAAGGATTTACCTATAACCTGGAAATTCAGGGTGTCGGGTATCGCGCGGCCGTTCAGGGCCGTACGCTGAATCTTCAGCTTGGGTTCAGTCATGACATCAACTACCCGATCCCGGATGGTATAAGCGTGTCAGTGGACCGAAACGTGGCAATTGAAGTGAAAGGCGCGAACAAGGCCGTTATCGGCCAGTTCTGCAGCGAAGTTCGGGCATTTCGCCCGCCGGAGCCCTACAAGGGCAAGGGCGTGCGGTATCGCGACGAATATGTGATGCGCAAGGAAGGCAAAAAGAAATAGACGTCGGTTCAAGCGTTGGCAGGGCGGCATCGTTTGTCGTCCTGATTTTGGGGAGAGGTTGTCGACGATGGCAGGAAAAGAAAAAAAGCTGTTTGCACGGCGGCAGCGCCGCAATCGATACGCAATCAAGAAGAAGGCAAACGGCAAGCCGCGGCTATCCGTTTTCCGCTCCGAAAGGCACATCTATGCTCAGGTGATCGATGATCTCACAGGCAAGACCAAGGCCTCCGCCTCGACGGTCGAGGAGGGCTTCAAGAGCGCAGTCAAAAGCGGGGCGAATATTGAGGCGGCCCAAACCATAGGGAAACTGGTTGCGGAACGGGCCCTGAAAGCCAAGGTCGAGACAGTGGTGTTCGATCGCGGCGGGTATGTTTATCATGGTAGGGTCAAGGCGCTGGCGGATGCGGCGCGCGAAGCTGGCCTGAAGTTTTAAGACGGAACAAGACAGGCATGGCTCGAGAGAACAGGCGTGATGATCGCCGCAGGGGCAGTGGCGAAGACCGTGAGGAAAACGAGTTCGTCGAAAAGCTCGTCAGCATCAACCGCGTGGCCAAGGTGGTCAAGGGCGGTCGGCGCTTCGGCTTTGCCGCACTCGTGGTGGTTGGTGACAGCAAGGGCCGCGTCGGGCATGGTGCCGGAAAGGCCCGCGAGGTTCCGGAGGCGATCCGGAAGGCGACGGAGCAGGCCAAGCGTCAGATGATCCGGGTGCCGCTCCGCGAGGCGCGGACGTTGCATCACGATGTGAAGGGACGATACGGGGCCGGGAAGGTCGTTCTGCGAGCGGCTCCCTCGGGTACCGGCATCATCGCCGGCGGACCGATGCGCGCCATTTTTGAAAGCGTCGGCATTCACGACATCGTGGCCAAGTCCGTTGGAACATCGAACCCGCATAATATGGTGAAGGCAACGTTTGACGCGCTTGCGCGGATCCAGTCGCCACGCGACGTGGCGGCGCGGCGCGGCAAGAAGTTGGGTGACATTGTCGGTCGTCGAAAGGAAGGCGGCGAGGGTCGTGAATAGCGGACATAATACGATTGGCGCGGGCATCGCAGTTCGGCCGCAGGAGCAGGTGGATGGAAGAGAAGAAAAAGACGCTGCGCGTGATGCAGATCGGCAGCCCGATCGGACGTCCCAAGGATCAGCAAGCCACGCTTGTTGGGCTGGGTCTCAACAAGATGCACCGAACCCGCGAGCTTGAAGACACGCCGGCAGTACGCGGCATGATCGACAAGGTGCGCCACTTGGTGCGAGTCGAAGACCAGGAACAGTGATAATGCCCGGCGCCGGCGGCAGGCGGGCAAGGCGGAACTTGACCAATGAAACTCAATGAACTCGCGGATAACAAGGGCGCCCGCAAATCGCGAATGCGTGTGGGTCGCGGCATCGGCTCTGGAAAGGGCAAGACCGGCGGTCGCGGACAGAAGGGACAGAAGTCCCGTAGCGGCGTTTCCCTGAAGGGCTTTGAGGGCGGACAGATGCCTCTTTACATGCGCCTGCCCAAGCGCGGCTTCAACAACATCTTCCGCAAGAATTTTGCAGAAGTGAATGTTGGTCGCCTGCAGCAGGCAATCGACGCCAAGAAGATTGATCCCGGGAAACCTGTCGATGCTGACGTGCTGAATGAAGCGGGTGTGATCCGGCGGACCCTGGACGGTGTGCGATTGCTCGGCGGCGGCGAAATCAAGACCAGGATCGAAATCACTGTCAATGGAGCGACGAAGTCGGCGGTCGAGGCTGTTGAAAGGGCAGGCGGTAACGTCAATGTCATCGCGGCTCGGCCCAAACCGGAAGGAAAGCTGCCGAAGAACAAGAAGAAGGCTGCACGCGCAAAAGGGCAAGAAGATCGCCGGGCCGGATAAAGATATCTCAGGACCGTTTCAGGGACACGCGACGGAATAACTGGATGACAGCCACAGACAGAATGGCCGCAGGCATGGGATGGACCGCCTTTTCCAAGGCAACCGATCTCAAGAAACGATTGTGGTTCACGCTCGGCGCGCTGATTGTCTATCGGCTCGGCACCTACATTCCGATCCCCGGTATCGACCAGCAGATTTTTGCCGACATCTTTCAGCAGATCAATCAGGGCGGCGGTCTGCTGACGGTTCTAAGCACCTTCTCCGGTGGTGCGCTGGAGCGCATGACGATCTTTGCGCTCAACATCATGCCCTACATTTCGGCAGCCATCATCATCCAATTGCTGACCGCCGTCTCACCGAAGCTTGACGCACTCAAGAAAGAAGGAGAGGCTGGCCGCAAGAAGATCAACCAATATACTCGCTACCTCACAGTGCTTCTGGCGGCAGTGCAGGCCTATGGCGTGGCTGTCAGCCTTGAAGGTGCCAGTTCCAGCGCCGGTAATGCAGTTGCCAATCCGGGCCTGTTTTTCCGCGCGACCGTAGTCATTACGCTGGTCGGCGGGACGGTCTTCCTGATGTGGCTGGGAGAACAGATCACCGCCCGCGGCGTCGGCAACGGGATTTCCCTGATCATTTTTGCCGGTATCGTGGCGAGTGGTCCGGCCGCGATGGCGCAGCTGTTCGAGATGGGCCGCCGAGGCTCCCTGTCGGCCTTTGCCATCATTGCCTTTATCCTCATGGCCGTGCTGGTGGTTGCCTTCGTGGTCTTCATGGAGCGAGCACAACGCCGGATCGTGGTTCAGTACCCCAAACGGCAGCAGGGTAACCGCCAGATGGGCGGGGAACAGTCCCATATCCCGCTGAAGCTAAACACGGCTGGCGTAATCCCGCCAATCTTCGCCAGTTCGCTTCTGCTGCTGCCGGCGACAATAACCGGCTTCTCGGGGCAGGGCGGTCCTGAATGGCTCAATCTGATCAATTCCCTGATGGGGCGTGGCCAGCCACTTTTCTTGCTGATCTACATCGGTATGATTGCTTTCTTCACGTTCTTCTATACGGCAATCGTGTTCAATCCTCAGGAAACAGCCGACAACCTGCGGAAATATGGCGGCTTTATACCCGGAATCCGTCCCGGAAAGCCGACTGCGGACTACCTTGACAGCGTCCTGACCAAGATTACCGTTGTAGGCGCGATCTATCTGTGTGCGGTATGCGCCTTGCCCGAAGTGTTGATCACCCAATATGCAATTCCGTTCTATTTTGGTGGGACATCGCTTCTGATCGTGGTCTCGGTGACCATGGATACCGTGGCGCAGATCCAGGGACATCTGGTAGCTCATCAATATGAGGGGCTGATCAAGAAGTCTCGATTACGAGGCAAGAAGTCGTGAACATCATCCTGGTGGGTCCACCCGGATGCGGGAAGGGAACCCAGGCACGGCGCCTTCAGGACAAGTTTGGCATGCTCCAGCTGTCGACCGGCGACATGTTGCGCGCCGCCGTGGATGCCGGGACCGAAATGGGCCTGAAAGCCAAGACAGTCATGGACCGCGGCGACCTGGTGCCGGACGATGTGGTTGTGGGAATTGTCCTGGATCGCATCCAGGATACCGATGTGCAGACCCAAGGCTTCATTCTGGACGGCTTTCCGCGAACTGTCGCCCAGGCCCAGAAACTGGATGAGGTCCTGATCGAGAAACAGGTCGGCATCAACTACATCATCGAGATGAAGGTGGATGAAGCGACCCTCTTTGAGCGCATTGAAAAACGAGCAGCCGAGATGGCAGATGGCGCGCGCGTCGACGACAATACAGAGACACTGAAGAAGCGGATCGTCGTGTATCGGGAGCGGACGTCGCCGATCCTGTCCTACTATGAGCGGGCCGGGCGCCTGGACACGATCGATGGCATGGCGTCGATCAATGATGTCACGATGCAACTTGAAGCAGTTCTTGGAAATCCGACCTCATAACACTGCGGACAGATTGACACCGCCCGGGCGCAGGCTATATTGGAGTCGGCTTCAAGGAAAACGGACTCTTTGGGGCCAGTTCGTGTTGGCGCTTTCCTGGCAGGCAATTGTCGGGATGTGCCTGCACAACGCTCCCGCGAGAGATTGCTTCTGTGTGAAAGAGGAGGGTGCGTCTTGGCGCGTATTGCTGGTGTCAACATTCCAACCTCGAAGCGGGTGGTGATCGCCTTGAGATATATCCACGGGATCGGCCCGGCTCGCGCCCGTCGTATTGTGGAGGGCGTCGGGCTGCCGACTGAAAAGCGGGTTAACGAGTTGACCGACGACGAGGTCGTGCGTATTCGGGAAACCATCGACCGGGAGTATCAGGTCGAAGGCGACTTGCGCCGTGAAACAGCGATGAACATAAAGCGGCTGATGGATCTCGGCTGCTACCGAGGCCTGCGCCATCGCAAGGGCTTGCCGGTTCGCGGTCAGCGGACCCATACCAACGCGCGGAGCCGGAAGGGCAAGGCCCGACCGGTCGCTGGCAAGAAAAAGTAATTGTGGTCTGGCGCGGCTCATTGCGACTGCGCCACGGAGCAACACGAGAACGGCCCGCCAGTTTCAAACGCTGGGCCGGCCCCAGGTAGGAGTATTGCATGGCCAGTCCGACCACAGCTCGGGTACGTCGCCGCGAGCGGAAGAACATCACGTCTGGCGTTGCGCATGTGAACGCATCATTCAACAATACGATGATCACGATTACCGATGCGCAAGGTAACGCCATTTCCTGGTCTTCGGCCGGATCTCAGGGTTTCAAGGGATCGCGGAAGTCGACGCCGTATGCAGCGCAAATTGCTGCTGAAGACGCGGGCCGCAAGGCCCAGGAACATGGCATGAAGACTCTGGAAGTTGAAGTGAAAGGGCCCGGTGGTGGTCGTGAATCGGCCTTGCGCGCCTTGCAGGCCATTGGTTTCAATATCACTGCAATTCGTGATGTGACGCCGATTCCACATAACGGGTGCCGTCCGCGCAAACGCCGCCGCGTCTAACGGCCAATATCAAGGAAGATCCGCGGCATACTGCTGAAGGGCGGTGCTGCGGCCGATAACGAGAAAGGCCGGTCGACCGGCAATAGTGGGCTTGGGACATGAACGTACAACAAAAGAACTGGACCGATCTTATCAAGCCGAACGGACTTGCGACCGAATATGGCAAGGATCCTGATCGCGGGGCTACAATCGTTGTGCAGCCTCTGGAGCGTGGTTTCGGCCTGACGCTTGGCAATGCGCTCCGCCGGGTGCTGTTGTCGTCGCTGCAGGGTGCCGCCGTGACGTCGATCCAGATCGAGGGTGTCTTGCACGAGTTTTCGTCGATCCCGGGCGTACTGGAAGACGTGACCGACATCGTACTGAACGTCAAGGCGCTGGCACTGCGCATGCACGGCGAAAGTAGCCGCCGTCTCAGTCTGCACGCCAAGGGACCGGGACCCGTGACGGCCAGTCAGATCGAGGTATCCCACGACGTCGAGATCCTGAACCCCGACCACGTGCTGATGCATATGGATCGGGAGGTCGAGATTGCCATGGAAATGAAAGTCGAAAGCGGCAAAGGTTATGTGCCGGCGGTTCAGAACCGTGCCGAGGACTCGCCCATCGGCCTGATCCCGGTCGACGCAATTTTCAGCCCTGTCAAGAAGGTTTCCTACAAAGTCGAGAATGCTCGCGTGGGTCAGGTGACCGATCTGGACAAGTTGTCTCTGACCGTGGAGACGAATGGCGCCGTGAACCCGGAGGATGCAGTGGCGTTGGCAGCGCGTATCCTTCAGGACCAGCTCCAGATGTTTATCAACTTCGAGGAACCGAAGCAGGTTGTTCAGGAAGAGAAGGAAGGCGGTCTTCCGTTCAACAAGAACCTGTTGCGCAAGGTGGACGAACTGGAACTCTCCGTACGCTCAGCGAATTGCCTGAAAAACGATAACATCATCTATATCGGCGATCTGGTTCAGAAGACCGAGACCGAGATGTTGCGAACTCCAAACTTTGGTCGGAAGTCGCTGAACGAAATCAAGGAAGTACTCTCTCAAATGGGTCTGGCGCTGGGCATGGAAGTTCCCGATTGGCCGCCGGAGAATATCGAGGATCTCGCTCGCAAACTGGAAGAGCCCTACTGAATCGTTCTCTGAAAAAATGAAGCCGGCGGGCGCTTCAGCAAGAAATTGACAAGACACAGCTACCCGCTGCAGCTTCCGGGAAACAGAACAATGCGTCACAGAACAAGCGGCCGGAAGCTCAACCGGACCAGCAGCCACCGCAAGGCGATGTTTGCCAATATGGCGGCTGCTCTGATCAAGCATGAGCAGATCAGGACGACATTGCCAAAAGCGAAGGATCTGCGAAGCGTTGTCGATGGCCTGATCACCCTGGGCAAGCGGGGCGGTCTTCATGACCGTCGCCGAGCGCTCTCGGTGCTGAAAGACCGACAACTGACCGACAAGCTGTTCTCGACTCTTGCCGAGCGCTATACTTCGCGCAAGGGTGGCTACACCCGGGTCCTGAGAGCAGGGTTTCGCTACGGCGATTCGGCGCCGATGGCGGTGATTGAACTGGTTGACCGCGATATAGACGCCAAAGGCCAGGACAGCGGGCCTGTCCAGGAAATCGTCACCGAGGAAGCTGAAGAAAGCTGAGCGCGGCGATACGGTTACGCTGGCCACGGTAGCCATCGCCCTGTACATCTGGGTGGTCGCTTGATCGTAGTCTTCCTTGACGGGAGCACGCCATGATCCCTGTCGGTGTCAGGCCGAAACCAGCGATTCTCGAATTTTCCCCTGGCGTGTTTGTCTGTGCGGTCATTGCGGTTGCGACTCCGGCAATCGCACACGAGAAAAAGGCCCCGACAAGTCGAACCCAGATCACGCTCAGCTATGCGCCTGTGGTCAAGCGGGTTTCTCCGGCCGTGGTCAACATTCAGACCCGGCGGATGGATTTCGCAGCTTCCAGTCCGATGTTCCGGGATCCTTTCTTTCGACGTTTTTTCGGTAACCGGGAACCAAGAGCACAGCGTCCACATCGTTCGCTGGGATCCGGTGTCGTCATTCGTCCGTACGGCATGATCGTTACGAACAACCACGTCATCCGTGGTGCGGCGGAGATCAAGGTCATTCTGGCCGACAAGCGAGAGTTTGCCGCCGAGATCGTCCTCAAGGACAAGCGTACTGACCTTGCGATCCTGAAGATTGACGGGGACGGCGAGAAATTTCCTTTCCTGGAATTCGGGGATGCCGACGGGCTGGAGATTGGCGATCTGGTTCTCGCCTTCGGAAATCCGTTCGGTGTTGGCCAGACCGTGACCAGCGGAATCGTTTCTGCCCTTGCGCGTACCAAGATCGGCATTACCGATTACCGATTTTTCATCCAGACGGATGCCGCAATCAACCCCGGTAATTCGGGCGGTCCACTGATCACAATGGATGGCCGTGTCGTCGGCATCAATACCGCGATCTACAGCCGCTCAGGCGGGTCGGTTGGCATCGGCTTTGCCGTCCCTTCAACCATGGTACAGGCCGTCCTGAGAGTGGCCGAGAAAGGCGGCAAATTGAAACGGCCATGGCTCGGCATTTCAGGACAGGCAGTGAATGCGGAGATCACCAAGGCGCTAGGCCTGAATCGCGTGGGTGGCGTCATTGTCCGCGAAGTGGTCGCGGGCAGTCCCGGTGCCAAGGCGGGCCTTGAAGTCAACGACATCATTGTCAGCATCAACGATCGCGAAGTGAATGATATTCAGGCGCTGCGTTTTCGTCTCGCTACAATGGAACTGGGTACTACTGTCAGACTGGCCATCGTTCGTTCGAGCAAGCCGCGGATATTACGCCTGGTGCTGCAGGGTGCCTCCGGGATCCCGTCACGCAGCCTGACGATCCTGACCGGACAGCATCCAATGCAGGGTGCGCAGGTCGAAAACCTGTCGCCAACCCATGCGGACGAGCTTGGAGTTCGAGAGACCGACGGCGTGGTTGTCCGGCGCATCAGGCGGAGGAGCGTCAGTCACTACAACGGTTTTCGTCCTGGCGACATCGTGCTGGAGATCAATGGCAAGCGAATCATGACCGTTGGGCAGCTTCAGAATGCGTTGCGGCGCAGCGACGACTACAGTTGGCACTTTACCGTACGTCGTGGCCGGTTACTGATCCGCCGTCGGCTTTCCCTCTAGGTGCTTTCGTCGGATGGCTGTATCCGGTGCCTCCTTCGGGCTTTTTGACGAGCAAGCGCCGAGGCCCTTGGCTGACCGTTTGCGCCCGGTGACATTGTCGGAGGTAGTAGGTCAAGATCACCTGATTCGCCCTGATGCGCCGATCGGCCGAATGCTGGCGCACGATTCGCTGGTTTCCCACATACTGTGGGGGCCGCCGGGAACCGGCAAGACGACGATTGCCCGGCTTGAGGCCAACCATTCGGCGCTGCATTTCGAATCGATTTCGGCGATTTTCTCTGGCGTCACAGAGCTTCGCAAGATTTTTGAGACGGCGCGTCAGCGCCGAACCGGCGGACAGGGTACGTTGTTGCTGGTTGACGAGATTCATCGATTCAACAGATCGCAACAGGACGCTTTCCTGACAGTCGTCGAAGACGGAACGATCGTTTTGGTTGGCGCGACAACCGAAAACCCGTCGTTCGAACTGAATCCGGCCTTGTTGTCCCGTTGTCAGGTATTGGTGCTGAACCGCCTGGACGACGAGGCTCTGGAAGCCTTGCTGGACCGGGCAGAAGCGACGGACGGGCAGCCTCTCAAGCTTGCAACCGATGCGCGTGCTGCGCTGAAGGCGATGGCGGACGGGGACGGCCGATACCTGTTGAACATGGTTGAGACGATCCGAGCGGCCGCATACGAAGGAACCATCGACACCGATATCCTGACCATGCTTGTTCATCGCCGCGCGCCTCTGTACGACAAAGGGCATGAGAGCCATTACAACCTGATCAGCGCCCTCCACAAAAGTCTGCGTGGTTCGGACTGCAATGCCGGGCTGTACTGGTTGGCTCGCATGCTGGCCGGTGGCGAGGATCCACACTACATCGCTCGGCGATTGACGCGGTTTGCCGTCGAAGACATCGGGCTTGCCGACCCAAATGCGCTGACTCAGGCGATAGCTGCATGGCAGGCGTTTGAGCGTATAGGGCCGCAGGAAGGCGAGTTGGCATTGGCGCAACTGGTAATCTATCTGGCGACTGCGCCCAAGTCCAATGCTGCATATCGGGCGTTGAGTGCCGCCATGAAGAGCGCTCAGGCCACGGGTTCGCTGGCACCGCCCAAACACATCCTGAATGCGCCGACCCGGCTGATGAAAGATCTCGGGTACGGCGATAGCTATGCCTACGATCATGATGCCCAGGATGGTTTTTCGGGACAGGATTATTTTCCAGACGACATGAGCCCGCAGCAGTTCTACAAACCGGCAGAAAGGGGCTTTGAGCGGGATATCCGAAAACGCTTGGACTATTGGGCGCGGTTGAGAGATCGTCGGCAATCGGAGCAGCAGGATGCGGCGCTGGCGGAGCGAGGGACCGAAGAATGAAAATGCTTCTGGCGGTGGCGTTGGGCGGCGCCATCGGCGCCGTCGCCCGGTACGGCGTCGGCGTCTGGACCGGGCGGGTCTTGGGTCACAGCTTTCCCTGGGCGACGGTCGTCGTAAATGTTACGGGATCCCTGATCTTGGGCTTGCTGATCAGCTATATGGCCTTGCGGACACAACTTCCTGCCGAGTGGCGCGCCTTCTTGGCCGTTGGGGTCCTGGGCGCCTTTACGACCTTCTCCGCATTCTCGCTGGACGCCACGACGCTGATGCAACGAGGGGCGGTCGGCAGCGCAGTCTTTTACGTGCTGATGTCGGTTCCCGGCGCAATCCTGACATTCTGGGGCGGTCAGCGCCTGGGTCGTATCCTGTTCGGGTAGGTGCTGCAGATGCCCATTACTGAACACACGATCACCGGAGTGGAGGGCGGCCAGCGGATTGATCGGTGGTTCAGGCATCGATATCCCGGTCTAGGTCACGGTCGGTTGGAAAAGCTGCTCCGCACGGGCCGAATCCGCGTCGACGGGAAACGGGTCAAGGCCGCACACAGGCTTTCCGCGGGCGAAACCGTCTGCATTCCGCCTCTGGATAGTACGGCAGCGTCGCCGGGGCCAAAGGCCACGGCGCAGAGCGTTCGACGGCGGAATGTTCGGGCAGACCGGGATTTGATTGAGGCGATGACGATTTATCGCGACAAGGCTGTGTTGGTATTGAACAAGCCGCCCGGACTGCCGGTTCAAGGTGGGTTGGGACAGAAAGACAGTCTGGACGTCATGCTGCGGAACTGGACGCGGTCAGACGACCTGCCGCGACTGGTTCACCGCCTGGACAAGGATACGAGCGGCGTCATGGTCGTGGGTTTGAACCGGAAGACGGCCGGCGCGTTGGCGAAGGCGTTTCGAAGCAGGAGCGTGCGAAAACTCTACTGGGCTGCGGTCGTCGGTATGCCCGCTCGGCGGCGCGGATTCATCAACCTGCCCCTGATCAAACGCAGCAGTGCCGGCGGAGAGCGCATGGTCATTGCCGAGGACGTCCATACAGACAATGCGCAACGGGCCCGCACGCAATATGCCGTGATCGATTGCGGCGCCAGCCATGTTACCTGGCTGGCCCTCATGCCGATGACCGGGCGAAAACATCAGTTGCGTGTTCATGCCAGTGCCATCGGCACGCCCATTCTGGGTGATGGAAAATATGGCGGGAGCGATGCCTTTGTCACAGGGCTTTCAAATAAAGTGCATTTGCACTCAAATAACCTGGTTGCGCCTCATCCGAATGGTGGCTGGATCAATGCCGAGGCTCCACTGCCGCCACATATGGCGGAGACTTTCGATATTCTGGGCTTTGGCCCCCGCGACGACGGCAATCCGTTCGAGTCAGGGGTCGGTAGCTGATGGGTAGCGAGGCTCTTCAACTGCAATGACACAGTGGTTGACAGCACTTGCGCGATCCATGACGCCATTACCACAGGTGCCTGGGCGTCTCTTCGAAGACATGGTCATCGAGAAAGATGTGTCGGTCGGACAGGTTGCGTTCGACCGCGGTCAATTCGGCCTCCTCGCAGATGTCGTCCCATGCGTCCCGGATGACGCCGATGTGCCGGGCGATGATGTCCTTCGCCGCCCTCTCGCCGAGCTGGAAATTCGGCGCGTCCTCCAGACGGCAGGTCGCAAGCGTGCTCGTCCGGTTGACTCCGACGACCGGCATCGCCTGGCTGGCCACATTTCCCGAACGGCTTTGCGGGCAGATGTCACAGGCAGGCGTCAGGGTCAGGTGTTCTCGCCGTCCCGGAAGCCCGCATGGTTGCGGGCGTGGTCGTCGATGTTGCCGCACAGGACATCGAACACTAGCCATCCGTACAGCTCGTGATGCGTCGCCTTCGGCGCGGTGAAGCGGTACCGGATGATTTCCGCGAGGTCTTCATGGCTGGCGTAACGCGGCGGTCATATCGCGACAGGAGCCACCCTCCGGTGTTTGCTGACCTGTGCTCATCCAGCAAAGTCAAAGCGGGCAGCAATCTCCAAGTGGGGTGACCAGATAAACTGATCCACCGGAAGTATCCGAGAAAGCACGTATCCCTGGTGGATCAGGATTTGGGCGTCACGGGCGAAACTAGCAGGATTGCATGAGATCGCTATGATGCACGGCACCTGCGACGTGGCAATTTCGGCCATCTGCGCTTTTGCTCCGACGCGTGGCGGATCAAGGATCACAACATCGTTGCCTGTCAGCCTGCCGGCTGGTATCGGCCTGCGCATCAGGTTGCGCTGCTCAACGCCAAGGTTCGGCACGCGAGCCTGGCGCGCTGCAGCGCGAAGATTGGCGACAGATGTCTTGTCGATGTCCACGGCGAATACCTCACAGCCGTTTCGGGCCAGTGGCAGGGCGAATGCGCCGGAGCCGCAGAACAGGTCGGTGGCCTTCCTCGCACCATCGGCTTCCCGTCGGACAAAGCCGACCAACGCAGCTTCGCCATCCGGCGTCGCCTGTGCGAACGCCCCGGGCGCGAGATCAACCGGAGTATCGCCATGAACGGCTCGGACCTGCCGGGCTTCGGCCAAGACTTCCGCCCCGTCCCGCCTGGAAGGGGCCCAGGCAATGCGAGCGAGGTCGTGTTCCGAGAGTAGTCCCACGAGGCTGTCCCGGCCATCACTGCTCAAGCAGGCTGCTGTTCGGACCAACAGATCGAGCCCGCTGTCCGTCTGCGCCACGAACACATTCGCCGCCTCGTCGGCCTTCAGCGCGGTTGCAGCCCAGCGCCGGATGGCCGGGATCAGGTTGGCGATGGGCGACGCGACTACCGGGCATACCGCCAAGTCGATCACCTGACGACTGTGATGCGCATGGAAGCCGACAATGGTATCGGCGTTGCGGCGCACGACGGCAAAAGTGGCGCGTCGTCGGCTGCCGGGTGCGCTTCGATGAAGGTCTTCAATGGTATTGGCTGTCAGGCCGTTGCGGTTCAGTGCACACAGCAGCAGGCCGCGCTTCCAGTTGGCGTAGACTTGATCCTCAAGATGCTGCAGCTTGCACCCGCCGCACTGAGTGAAGTGCGGGCAAGGTGGCTTGATCCGTGCCGGACCCGGCGACAGCACTTCCAGCATCCGTCCCTGGAGCCGCCCCAGGCCCTGGTTGGTCAGCGCGACGCTGACGCGGTCGCCCGGTGCCGTTGCGGGCACATAGACCGTACCAATGTCGAGCGCCGCAACCCCGTCGCCGTGCCGACCAATCCTGTCGATGGTGACCTCTGCCTGGAGCGGGTTCATGCGGACGCAGCTGTGCTGTCGGCCAGCGTCGCACCAATCAGGAATTCGCGATTGCCCTTGGGGCCGGTGATCGGGCTTTCTGCAATGCCGTTGACCGTCCACCCCTGGCGGCCATCAAGCCAGGTACGGACGGCGTCACAAACCATCTGGTGGATTGCCGGGTCGCGCACCACGCCGCTCTTGCCGACCTGGTCGCGGTCTGCCTGGAATTGCGGTTTTATCAAGGCAACCATCCAGGCGTCCGGTACCGCCAACGCCATGGACGCAGGCAAAACAGTTTGCAGCCCGATGAAACTGGCATCGCAGACAATGGCGTCGATCGGGTCCGGGACAAGAGTCTGATCCAGATAGCGGGCATTGGTCTTTTCGTGCACCACCACGCGGTCATCAGTGCGCAGCTTCCACGCCAGTTGTCCGTACCCGACATCGACTGCATGGACCCGAACCGCACCGTGATGGAGCAGGACATCCGTGAAACCACCGGTCGATGTCCCGATATCAAGACAGACGCGGCCTTCGGGCTTGAAGCCGAAATGCAACAGGCCATGCTCCAGCTTGAGGCCGCCACGAGACACCCATGGAAGGTCTTGGCCAGGAACATCGATAGCGGCGTTCTCGGGAACCATTGTTCCGGGCTTGTCGATTCGCCGGCTGCCGCGAAACACCAATCCGGCCAATACCAGCGCCTGCGCCTTGCTCCGGTTTTTCGCGAGTCCGCGCTCTACCAGCAGGTGGTCGATGCGCTTCTTGGCGATTCTTGTCATTCTCTCATTCTAAACGGCGAAAGCATTCATTGACGACAAGGTGTCCAACAGGGCCGTGCGACTGAAGCACTTTGGGATTTTGTGCATTCAACGGCGGGCCCGAGTTGGTTGCCCATGAACCGGAAGTCAAGCCAAGAGCTGCGCGGCCGGGTTCTCCTTCAAGCGGCGACTTCCTGCCCAAAGAACCATCAGGCGCAATTCGGGGGTAATCCGACGGGGTCAATTTCGGGAAGTGCGTGTTGTGACGGCTGCAATTCAGTTGAGAGCCCTGCCGAAATTTCCAAACGTCGGCAAATACCACCTATCCCGGCCACAGGCCAAGGACGGTGATCATCACTCAGGGCTCTTTTTTATCCGCCGGGCGCGGGTCGTGAGGTGATTTCGGCAACGGTCATTTCGTTTTCGCTGTAGCCGTGTGCTGGCCATGGCGACGCCGCTGACTTTGGATTCGTCGATCGATCTGCGCTCGGGCACGTTGGTACCGGCGCAGTTGATCAGGAAGTCAATACGTCCAGGCCAGGGAACTCTCCAGGCTCCGCTCGAACTCCCTGGCCAGCAGGTGGCATCGTCCCATCCGGGCCAGGCCGGTCGGGGTGGACACGCAAAGCCTCTCTGTGTGGGGGGTTCGCGCGGCGCCGTCCGGCGGGAGACCGGTCCCCGGAGCGTGGAACGGGCGAGTTCGGGCAAAGGTCTCCGCGGGTCCCTTTCCGACGTCCAAACCCCGCGAGACGGCGACGGTGCCCGGCAATGACGCCGAAGAGCCCTGCTCTTGACGATGCCGCAGAAGCCTCGAAGACAGTTGCGATTGCCGATCCTCCGGCCCTGCGCTACGATGGGATGCAGGACGGAGGTAGCGGCAGATGACGGCACTGGCCAGGACGGAGAGACGGGCGACCTACCGGGACGTGCTGGACGCCCCGCCCCGTGTGGTGGCGGAGGTGCTCGCGGGCACGCTGCACACCCATCCGAGGCCGGCCCCGCGCCATGCGCGGGCAAGTTCCATCATCGGTGGCGAGCTTGTCGGTCCTTATGACAGAGGACGGGGCGGCCCCGGCGGCTGGTGGATCGTTGACGAGCCGGAACTGCATCTGGGCGATGACATCGTGGTTCCGGACCTGGCGGGCTGGCGGCGGGAGACGATGCCGGAGTATCCCGACGCGGCGTATTTCGCGATCGCACCGGACTGGGTGTGCGAGGTGCTCTCGCCCTCGACCCGGCGGATGGACCATAACGAGAAGCGTTCCCTCTATGCCCGCGAGGGGGTCTCGCACCTGTGGTTCGTCGACCCCGACGCGAAGACGCTGGAGGCGTTCGCGCTGCACGACGGCCGGTGGGTGCTTCTGGCGACGCTGGCGGACGACGCGCCGGTATCGCAACCGCCCTTCGACGCCATCACCTTCCCGCTGGACGCGCTCTGGCCCGAAGGGGCTGCCGGTGCGGCCCGGCAGACGCCCGATGCCGGAGAGGGCGGTCCGTCCCGGGAAGACGGGCACGGGGAATGAACCCGGACATTCCGGTCAGGGTGGCGCCTGATCATACCGCGAGACTGCCGCCAACCGGGATTCACGACCCACTCCGGGGCTTTCGGCCCGGTGATGTTATAATCATTTCGACTCACTAGTGTCCCAATGTTATCCGAATGGATTCAACTGGTCAGGGTTGTCGTGCAGGGCGATCTGCTGCCCTTCGGGGTCAAACAGTTGATCGAGAAGGGTTTTCTCGAACATGGACAGGCTCAGGATCTGCAGGATTGTGTAGAGGCTCTGCTCGAGGTTCAGGCGTTTGCGAATGATGGCAACCAGGACGAAGACCGACACCGCGATCCAGATCTGGGTTTTGACTGCGTTCTCGGAGGTCCCGAAGAAGGACTTGATCCGGAGATGTTGCCTGATCCACTTGAAGAACAGTTCGACATGCCAGCGGGCCCGGTAGAGTTCGGTGATCGTGAGGGCAGGCAGGACGAGCCGGGTGGTCGGGATCGCCGCCGCGGACGTCGATGCGCTGCGGGACCTGATCGCGCGTCATGGCGCCAGGGCCGAACGGGTTCCCGGGAAGGAAAGGCGCGTTCCGGCCGGCTCGACGACGCGATGGCCCTCGACACGGTGGTTCCGGATCCCGCGAGCCTTCCGGTCAACCGGAAGGCGAAGCGGCGCAGGACGGATCGGACAGGATGGTGCGCGCGCTTCTCGCCCACGACCGTGGCGACGCGGCCGTGTCGGGCCAGGTGCGGGTGCCGACTGTCGAAGAAGAGGAGCACCAGCGCCTGGTGAAGGAGCGGACATCGCCGACGCACGCGATCAGGGGGCTTCTGCATGGCATCTTCGACCTGCAGCCCCGTTCGAAGGCCTTCGAGGCGGGTCTTGCCGGTGTGAAGACGGCGTACGGCGAACCGTTCCCGGCAGGAGATTCAGCGGATCGCGCAGGTCGCGGCCGGGCGCGATGCGGTGGTGAAGTCGGGAGCCGCGGTCGGCGCCGGGCCGGGTGGCCGAACATCTGTCGGGCTGAAGACGTCAATCAGGAGATGGGCCCCGCATCCGGAACGCTGCGCCCGCAGCAGGCGGGATCGAGGGAAGGGTTCGGCGCTCGGCCGCCGAAAGCCCCCCGGACAAGAGTTGGGCATGCGCACTGGCGCAACCGATGCGAAGGGCGTTCCGACCTGGCTGCAAGGCAACCCGGCCGTCGAGCAGACCGGCAATCCGGAAGAAACCCCGCCATGCAATGAACCCGACCGGATCCTTCACCTGACTGCCTGTACCCTCACAAGAGTCATGTGTCAGGGAGAGTGGGGTACTGATTCCCCCGAGACCTGTTTTCGTGGATGAAGACCGCGTGGAGGATGCGGTCCATTCAGGACGCAGACGCATGTCAAGCAACTCAAGAAGGTGGAACAGGACGGGTTGCATTTTGCCCGTATCGCCCGCTTGCGCGTTGAAGTCGGCGGGAAGTCGAAAAAGGAATTTCGATCTTGTCCGGCATGACGAAGCATGGCGTCACCGGTATGGCCGGACTGGTTGTTGTTCTGCCGGAATTGCGTTGCGACCATTGCAGGACGTCGCGCCTGACCGAACGCTCTGCCCCGAATCCCCGACAGGGATTGCGACCAAATGCGTACGGAAAATCCGGTGATCTGCTGTTTGTCGTGACACGATGGATGCCACACTGCATATGGCTTGAACACCGGGTCTCTCGTCATGTCCGTGGCCCTGGCAACCCAGGCGGCGCATGGTAGATCGGCCGCGAGATGAGACTGATCGACGGCAAGGTTCGGTGGCATGGAGTGCGAGGCAGCGCATGCATCATCTGGAAAATCAGTTTGACGCCATGAAAGAAGAAGCCGGGCGCGACGCCCTGATTGATTCGGCTGATACGCAAGACATACTGCTGATGACGATGGATCGAGCACTTGCCGAGGCTGCCGCCCGATCGCAAGCATGTTGTAGATGCGCGGTGAGCCGATCATGACCCGGACCAATCATGATTTTCGCAGTCTGCTGGCCCAGGCGGGGCATTTTCTTGACGAAGCGACCGGGGCGGTTACGCCGCCAATTCACCTGTCGGTCACCTACGCCCGCGATGGCGACTACACGCCGATCAGCGAGTATTTCTATACCCGTTACGGCAATCCCAGCTTCACCCCGGTCGAAACCCTGCTTGCCAGGCTGGACAACGGCGCGGCGGCCATGTTGTTCGCCAGCGGCCTGGCCGGCGTGGCGGCTCTGGTCGAACTGGTTAAGAGCGGCCAGCATATTGTAGCGCCCGAAGTCATGTATTTCGGTGCCCAAGCCTGGATCAAACGGATCGCCAAGACGAGAAACATTGGTCTGACCTTGTATAACCAGTCGCAGCCCGGCGCGCTGGAAGCGGCCATCCGACATGGCGAAACAGCGATGGTTTGGGTGGAAACGCCGGTAAATCCTACCTGGGAAATAACAGACATCGCGGCGGCCGCGGAAGCGGCGCATCAGGCTGGTGCGGTTTTGACGGTAGATAGCACAGTCGCGCCAGGCGTCTCCCAGCGGCCACTTGATCATGGCGCTGACTATGTCTTTCATTCATCGACCAAATACCTGAACGGCCATTCCGACATACTCGGTGGGGTCGTTGTCACCCGAGAGACCGATGCTCTTTGGTGCGAATTGGCAGAGGTCAGGAAATATTCCGGCGGGGTGATGGGGCCGTTCGAAGCCTGGCTGCTTTTGCGCGGCATGCGTACCTTAGCCATACGCTGGGACGCCGTCTGCGCCAATGCGATGGCCGTGGCCGAGCACTTCCGCAATCATCCGAAGATTGAGCGGGTCGCTTATCCCGGCTTGCCGGATGATCCCGGCCATGCCGTGGCGGTGCAACAGATGACGGGCGGGTTCGGCGGCATGTTGTCCCTGCTGCTGAAGGGCGGATACGAGGCGGCCAATACCGTGGCGAGATCGACGGCAATGTTCATTCCCGCGACATCGCTTGGTGGGGTGGAGAGCCTGATCGAACACCGCGCCGTCGTTGAGTCGCCGGATTCCAAGACACCTGGGAATCTCGTTCGCCTCTCCTGCGGGATCGAGGCAGCGGCGGATCTGATTGCTGATCTGGAGCAGGCTCTGGAGCGGGTCTGAGCGCGTCGAGCCGGGATGGCGAGCGGCAGTCGAAAGCAAAGTAGATTTGTCCGCTTCTGTTGCAGTTGTTGACCCTGTGGTGAAGTGGTCAGGCGCGCAGCGCGGCTGTCCCCTGATCTACAGGGATCCTTCCGGTCGCGTAGAAGTGGGTCACGCGGCCTTCCTGGTGTTTTGACTCATTTATCTGGTGCCATTTCCTGAAATTTCAGATGGCCGCTCTTCCACGCCTCGACGATGTCTGCCAGCTTCCTGCTCCATCGGAACGGACGGGCGTGGTGGGCATTGTGGTGCTCGATGTATCCCTCGGTCACCGCGAGACACTCGTCGAGCGAGTCGAAATCGCATTCTTCAGCCTCTGCCCGGACAGCCTCGGGAAGAACCCCTCGACGGCGTTCATCCGGGACGCCGGGGTCGGGGTGAAGCGGAGCGTCCGGTCGGGGCGATGTCGCCGGTGGGCCAGGGACTTGGAGCGGAGTCTGGAGAGTTCCCTGACCCGGGCACAGCACGCCGCCGGCCGCTTCCTCATGTGCAGGGTTGCGCGAGAACCAAGGGCTTGATTCACAAAAACATCACGAGATCAAGGACTTGTGATTCAGGCTCTAAGGTTTTCCATACGGAGTTATATACCAAAGTCACAAGATGTCGCCTAAGCACCTGCTGTCGTGGCCGTGAACTTCTTGACAGGGGATCGAACGGACAGGGAAGATGGCCCTTTGCCGTCGGGAGGCATGGGTGATAGGTGGAACTGGCGAGGTGACGACCGGGCGCGGATCGTCTAGACTGAAGGAGGGACAGTCCGACAGGAAGCGAACTGGCAGAACCGGACGCTTTGGACTGGCGACAACCTTGACGTCATGAGAGGCATGAACAGCGATTCGGTTGACCTGATCTACCTGGACCCCCCGTTCAACAGCAACCGGGACTACGCTGCTCCCATCGGATCGGAAGCTGCCGGGGCCGCCTTCAAGGATACATGGACGCTCGATGACGTGGACGAGGCATGGCATGGCGAGATAGCCGACCGCCATCCCGGACTGTATGCCATTATCAATGCGGCAGGCGTTGCCCACGGCAAGGGCATGAAGTCGTATCTCATCATGATGGCCGTCCGGTTGCTGGAGATGCAACGCATTCTCAAGCCCACCGGCAGCATCTACCTTCACTGCGACGATGTTGCGGTCCATTACCTCAAGATGCTGATGGATTCGATCTTCGGTAAGGAGAATTTCAGGAATGAAATAGTGTGGAAACGGACAACCAGTAAAGGGTTGAATCCTACCAAATATGTCCGAAATTGTGATCGGGTTCTCTATTTCAGCAAGAGCAAGAAACCGATTTGGAATCAACAATACGATCCTTTTGATCCATCTTACGGACAGAATTGGCGCAGAGACAATCGCGGTCCGTGGGAAGCCGCGGACTTGACCGGAGGGAAGGCCGGCGGGCCTGAAGCCTATATGGCGTTCAGGGACGTTCTTCCTTCTGGTGGACGTGCTTGGGCACCACCACCTCGCAACAAATTTCCGCCTGATTCCAATTTACCAGAGAACTGAGGTGGTCCCGGAATTTTGGACAGTCTGACGGCGTTGCCAAGGTGTATTCCGTTGTCTGATCATGCCGCCAGAATCCTGTTTGTCAGATTTTCCTGCTGTTGTTGAGCCTGTGGGGATGTGGACAAGGCGGTCGCCTTGTCCATCATATCCACCGGCTGGCGCGCGCCGCAGGCTTCCGCCGGCGTTCGGCCGCCGAGCGCCGAATGGGGACGCTCGGTGTTGCAGAAGCCGATCCACTCGCCGATGACACGCTCGGCGTGGAAGCCATCGGTGAGCTCGTGCAGATGGACCGCCTCGTATTTGAGCGCGCGCCACAGCCGCTCGATGAAGATGTTGTCCATGCAGCGGCCGCGGCCGTCCATGGAGATTGTCACTTCGGCATCCTTGAGCCGGCCGGTGAAGTCGAAGCTGGTGAACTGGCTGCCCTGGTCGGTATTGAAGATCTCCGGCCTGCCGCAGGTGTCGCGCGCCTCATTCAAGGCCTCGACGCAGAACCGGGCATCCATGGTGTTCGACAGCCGCCAGGCCAGGACCGCGACCAGACAAAGGAAGCCGCGGTTGACCGGGATGCAGGTGATGTCCGCGCACCAGACATGGTCGGGGCGCTCGATGGCGAGGCCCTTGAGATGGTACGGATAAATCCGGTGTTCCGGGTGCGGCTGGCTGGTCCTCGGCGCCCGGCAGACCGCCTGAAGACCCATCAGGCGCATCAGCCGGCGGACACGGTGACGGACCATCTGCCGCGAGCCGTGGAACGGATACCTCAGGAACAGCTCGTCGAGCCGCCGCATCAGCGCCAGCGTCTCCGCACTCTCCCCCTTCGGCTTGCAAGAAAGCGAAGACCGGCTGATCGACAGAACCTCGCATTGACGGCTCAAGCTCAGGCCAGGAACATCGCGGCGCACCATCGGCCGGCTCATCGCTTGAGCCCTCTGGCCAAAAAATCCCGTTCCACCGTCAGTTGACCGATCCTGGCATGAAGATCGCGAACCTCCTCCTCATGGTCCCGGGCGGCCCGGTCGACGCCGTTCGAGAACACCTCGCCCAGGCCGTCCATCGCCTGACGTTTCCATGTACTCACCTGATTGGGGTCAACTTGGTGGCGCGACGCGATCTCCTGAATCGTCCTGTCGCCGCGCAGCGCCTCCAGCGCAATCTTCGCCTTGAACTCAGGCCTGAACTTCCGTCGCCTCGTCATCGCGTATTCCTCCGTGAACGGTGGAATACACCTTAACCAACTGTCCAAAATTCCGGGACCACCTCAGGCGATCAAATCTACTCTTGGTTTCGAAAGACTATTTGTCCCTCGTAGTGAAGAAAATAACCACTGCCAACTATCTTCGCATCTCCCTCGAAAGAGCTTGCGGAGAACACAGGCAGGCACTTTCCCTCTTCAGCCCTTGCAGACGGCGTCAGCAATGCATCGGCAGCAGCGTCGATGGCTTCTTGTGCGATCTCTCTACACCTCGGGTAACCGCTATCCTCTTCACTTGTCAATTCGGGAACTTCATCGGCAATCGGGAACAAGTCGAAGTGCGATCCGGAAAAGTCGAGCTTGAGGATATCGAAGTAACGTTTTGGAGCGGATTCATCATTTTCCAGACGATGAAAGTAACCGGCTTTGCGTTGGTGATATTCGATCTCAGCGATAGACGTTTCAGTTTCAAGTGCGGTGTAAAGAACGCCATAACGCCCATCAGTGAAGCGACTTGGATTGAAGAGTGTCAGAGAGCCTTCGCTGGGCCGGAAGGTGTTTGACACGATGTCATCGGCGGAGAGCGCCTCGCCGATCTTTCTTAGTTCCTCGATAACCTCGCGAAAATTGTCGACTGAGACGCCCAACACGGCAAGTTTCTCAATGGTTGGACCTTTTATCGACGCCATATGGTATACGGTTACATCAAGGCCCGTTGGTTGCAAGCCATCAAACACGCAAACCTCTCTCTGCCCTCAACAGATCTACTACGTGTTTGATGTTCTCAACCGGCCCCAGTTGCAGATACTCTTTCGGAGAAACTCCGGTGAGTTCATCCCTCGGTTGGTTTAACCAGTCGGTCTCGGCGCTCAAATTCTTGTTGAACAAGCTGACGAGGCTCAGGCCAATGCTGATGAATAGCGTCATTCTGTCTTTGAGGTCACCGCCAATCATTCTCAAGCCCCCTCGCTTGATAGACCGATACATTCCGATGTCATCCTCAAGATGAAGAACCTTTGACATTTCCTCGTCAGAAAAATGCCAACGTTCACCAGCACCAAAGAATCCCTCGACGAGACCTGATCGTTTGATTTTCGAGGTCCGCCGATTCTTCCCGATCGAAACGGTCAAATTGTCCAGATCGACTTGATACTGTTGATCGGACCGAAGTGCTCGATTCGTAAGCGTTCCAGCCTGTTCAACTGAAGCTGAGATTCGTTGTCGGTAACTTTCTTCGGGCGGCACACAATTTACCTCCCGTGGAACTCGAAGCATATCCTGGAAGGTGGTGGGATGAAACCCTCCAAAAATACCGTTCGACACGCTTGTCTCGTGAGTACTCAAATGGTGGGAATTCCCTCCCGCTACTTGCAAAGCGCCCGTGTTACCAGCTCGCCCCATTTGGACCTGTTCGCGAAGCGCATTGTCAGCCATGATGAGCCTCCGAAAAATCTAGTCCGAGATCTGCGAGCACTTGACCGTCTATCTTGTCGACGAGTGCAAACAGCTCGTCTGGATTGTCTATGAGTTCTTGCTGAATCACATTGATCTCTCGTGACAAGAAGAGGCCTCTCTCCAACTGCAACGAGCGATCCACGTCGATCAATACGAACCACGCTCCAGAATTTTCATTGATCCTCATCTTTGCGAGCGTTTCCACTTGGAAAGAGTCCGAACTTTCGAACAAACTGCTTTGATGGCCGTCGAGAATTGTTTGGCAGAGATCCTGGTCATCATTCGCACGGATGTGGCATGCGGCAGTGGTCGCGATACTCGCAATGTCGATCTCTGGAAATCCCTGACGAAAACTCACGTACGCAGCTCTGATGAGATTACTGTAAAGTTCAACATTGTCCGCAGCTACAATTGGTAGGGATGCAGAGATCGCATCGGCAGACATAAATATGCGATTCGTGCCGCCGAAGATGTTTGCACCGACGGTCACATCACCCAAAGATGTGCCGCCGTGACCAAAAAAATCACCTGCTTCGGCACCCGCGTCCTTCTCAAGGACGCCATAGAGTATCTCAAAGAATTTGGCCTGCGTATCCTGATTCCAAGACAAGACCGGACGCCGAAATCGTGCTTTTGACGAGAATGAGCAACGATCAAGCTTTACACGTACCATTGGTCATTAGCCCGGCTGTTTCATGAATGCGGCCCCGCCGTGCTCCGTTTTGTGTCATGATTCAGTTGGTTGAATGGATCTGACACGGGAGGTCGGCGGTGACGGATTGTATCCCGGATCGTCTTTCCTTTCCAGCCTGTCGGGGACGTTTTGTCGAAGCGGGTTTGTGACCAGCGACGGTGTCCGGTTAGTCGCGGTACCGCCCTCATGGAGACACCAAACCGGACAACCCACGGGCTCCCTGAACCGGACACATCAGGGGCTGGCGACAGGGGACGGCGAGCGGCTTGCTCAAGCGCCGCCCGCACATTACTTACGTCTTTCATCATGCTGGACGGCAAGAACATCCTTCTGGTCATTACCGGAGGAATCGCGGCTTACAAAAGCCTGATCCTCATCCGTCGGCTGCGTGATCGCGGCGCAACCATTCGCACGATTCTGACCAGGGGCGGCGAACAGTTCGTGACGCCGCTCAGCGTCTCGGCGCTCAGCCACGAAAGGGTCTATACCGATATCTTCTCGCTGACTGATGAAGCGGAAATGGGACACCTGCGCCTGTCTCAGGATGCCGATCTGGTCGTGGTGGCGCCAGCGACTGCTGATATCCTGGCAAAGATGGCCAATGGTCTGGCTGATGACCTTGCGAGCACAGTACTGCTGGCCTCCGATGCGCCGATCCTGGTAGCGCCCGCCATGAATTATCGTATGTGGCGACATCGCGCTACTACAGCCAACATGGCAATTCTGGAAGCGAGGGGCATCTTGCGGGTCGGTCCCAACGAAGGGCAACTGGCCGAGGACGAAAGTGGGCCGGGTCGCGTCGCCGAACCGGAAGAAATTCTCGCCGCTATCGAAGACGGGTTGGCCGCTGCCGCGCACAAGCCGCTGGCAGGTTTTCGGGCGCTGGTGACCAGTGGCCCGACGTTTGAACCGATTGATCCGGTCCGGTTCATCGGCAATCGATCTTCCGGCAAGCAGGGTCACGCGATCGCCGGGGCTTTGGCCGCGCTGGGGGCAGAAACCATTCTGATCGCCGGTCCGGTTGCAGAAAGTGATCCGCCGGGTGTCCGGACAGTCCATGTTGAAAGCGCCTGCGAGATGCTGGCCGCCAGCGAGAAGGCGCTGCCGGCTGATATTCTGGTGTGCGCCGCAGCAGTTTCTGACTGGCGGGCGGATCGGGCCGCCAGCCAGAAGATCAAGAAGGAAGGCAAGGGTCCGCCCGCGCTTTCTCTTGCGGAAAATCCCGATATTCTTGAGAAGCTCAGCCATTCCGCGCAACGCCCGAGGCTGGTTGTCGGGTTTGCTGCTGAAACCGAAGACGTGATTGCCAACGCACATTCCAAACGCAATCGAAAAGGCTGCGACTGGATCGTCGCGAATGACGTATCGCTCTCGACTGATACGTTTGGCGGCGACGCCAATACGGTGCACCTTGTTCATGCTGGCGGCGTCGAAGACTGGCCGCGGTTGTCCAAAACCAAGGTGGCCGAGCGACTTGCCGACCGGATCGCCACGACATTGAATGCCGAATCTTCCGTGTGCGCGTCACCGGTAGAAGCTGCGGAATGAGAGCGCGAACGCTGGTTGCGATTCGCCGGCTGCCGAACGGCGCCGATTTGCCCTTGCCGTCCTATGCCACACCGGGCAGTGCGGGGATGGATCTGATGGCTGCTTGCGACTCCGCAATAGAACTGGCGCCCGGCGCCAGGGACGCCATACCTACCGGTATCGCTATCGCCCTGCCGACGGGCTACGAAGCCCAGGTTCGACCGCGCTCAGGCCTTGCACTCCGGCATGGCATTGGCATGGTCAATGCGCCTGGCACCATCGACAGTGACTACCGAGGGGAGATCAGGGTTTTACTGATAAATCATGGAGCCGAGGTCTTTGTCGTGGAGCATGGCATGCGCATTGCCCAGATGGTGATCGCGCCGATGGAACAGGCAGTCTGGCATGAAACAGATTCATTAGATGTCACAATGCGCGGTGCGAGTGGCTTTGGTTCGACCGACAAGGCAAGCGCAGACCATTTGTCATGACGATCACGGACGCCCAACTGGAGCGCTATGCCCGACACATCATCCTGGATGACGTCGGCGAGGAGGGGCAGGAAGTCTTGCTGGCCAGTCGCGTGCTGGTCGTGGGCGCCGGAGGACTTGGCGCACCAGTACTCCAGTATCTGGCCGCTGCGGGAATCGGGACGCTGGGGATCATAGACGACGACATGGTCGATCTTTCCAACCTGCAACGTCAGATCATCCATACGACGGATCGGATCGGTCAACCGAAGGTCGACAGCGCGGCGGAGAGTCTGGCAGCGATCAATCCGGAGGTCGCTGTCACGCGCTTTGAAGAACGACTGACGGCCGACAATGTCGAGCAACTGGTCGCCGACTTCGATGTCGTGGTCGACGGTTCGGATAATTTTGCGACGCGCTACCTGTTGAATGACGCCTGTTACTTCGCGCGCAAGCCGCTGGTCTCCGGCGCACTGCTGCGTTTCGAAGGACAAGCGGCGACTTTCCAGGCATGGCGCGAGGGTGACGATCATCCATGCTACCGCTGCCTGTTTCCTGCGCCGCCGGCGGCAGGGCTTGTCCCGCGCTGCGAAGAAGTGGGAATTCTTGGCGCCGTCGCCGGGGTTGTCGGGACATTGCAGGCAGCCGAAGTCCTGAAGCTGGTCCTGGGTCTGGGCGAGCCCCTGACCGGTCGGATGCTGATATATGACGCGTTACGCGCCGGCTTCCACGACATGACCGTGCGCCGCGATCCCGATTGCCCCTTGTGCAGCAGCAAGGCATCAATCGTTGATCTCGGCATTCACAAGGACTGAAATCGGACATTCATTCTTCTCGGAAACGGCGGGCGATCAAGCCTTCGATCGCTTCTTCCGCGGACATGCCGTGATGCAAGAGCCGGTTGATCGCCTCGCAGATGGGCATTTCCACACCGAACCGCTCCGCCAGGGCAGCGACAGCCGGCGCCGTCCATACGCCTTCAGCCACCGTGTTTCGCCCGGTGAGGATTTCCTCCAGTGCGCGTCCCCTTCCCAACTCCGCGCCGAGAGACATGTTGCGTGACTGAAATGAATTGCAGGTCAGCATGATGTCGCCGATTCCGGACAGGCCGGAAAGGGTCGGCGCCCTTCCGCCCTTGGCGACCGCCAGACGTATGGTCTCCGCGAGTCCGCGCGTGACGGCTGCGGCGCGCGCATTTTCGCCCAGGCCGGCGCCGACGATGATTCCGCAGGCAATCGCGATCACATTCTTCACCGCACCACCGATCTCCACCCCGGTCGGATCGGATGACAGATAGATTCGAAAACGCGGCGCCCCCAGGAGGTCGACAATTTTCTGGGCCAGACCGCGTACCCGGCAACCGACGGTGACCGCTGTGGGCAGGCCTTGCGCCACCTCCGCCGCAAAGGTCGGCCCGGACAGCACGGCAACCGGACGCCGAGGTAGTGTTTCCCCGACGACCTCGGTCATCAAGCGCCCGGACTCGCGTTCGATCCCCTTGGCGCAGATGACGACCGGTGGTTGCTCGTCGAGATTTGCCAGGACCGCCGATGCCCTGCCGACATGCTGTGCCGGCGTTGCCAGCAGCACAATTTCTGCATCGGCAACGGCTTCCTCGATGCTGTTGGTAGCAACAATCCTATTGTCGACGTCAAAGCCCGGAAGGAAGAGCATGTTCTGGCGCCGGTTCCGGATCGATGCGACAGTTTCCGGCTCATGTGCCCACAGGCCGACGGAGCAACCGCTGCGCGCGCCAACCATTGCCAACGCCGTACCCCATGCGCCTGCGCCGATTACCGCGATCTTCGTCATCGTGTGATGTCCATGGCGGCCCGCCTACGCGGAATTTTTCAGGGTGTCGAGTGGCCAGCGCGGTCGTGGTGCGAAGTCCAGCGAATCCGTCATGCAGAGCGCGAGCCGTTCTGCTCCGGTCCAGGCGATCATTGCGGCATTGTCGGTACAGTAGCGAATGGGCGGCGCCACCAGGATAATGCCTTCCTCCGTCGCCAGAGACCTCAGAGACGTCCGGATCGTGCGGTTGGCGGCAACGCCACCGGCGACGACCAGAGCAGCGAGATGCGGCTCCTCTGCTCGCGCCATGGACAAGCCCGTCCTTGTTCGCTCCAGCAGGACATCGACCACAGCTTTCTGGAAGGCCGCCGCCATGTCGTCAGCCTCGGCCGGCGACGGCAAGCGGTCCAGCGCGCGGATATGGTTGAATACGGCGGTCTTCAGGCCGGAGAAGGAGAAATTGCACCCCGTTCGACCACGCAGGGGCCGGGGCAGGCTGAAGCGGTCCGGGTCTCCTGCGCGGGCGGCCGCAGCCTCGACGGCGGGTCCGCCGGGATAGCCCAGGTCCAGAAATCTCGCGACCTTGTCAAACGCTTCACCGACGGCATCATCGATCGTGGCGCCGAGTTTGCTGTAGTGGCCGACGCCGTGTACGAGAAGCAGCTGGCAATGTCCGCCGGAAACCAGCAGCAGAAGGTAGGGGAAGGCAACATCATCGGTCATCCGGACGCTGAGGGCATGGCCTTCCAGGTGATTGACGGCAACGAACGGCTTGCCTGTGGCCGCCGCAATGGCCTTGCCGGTTGTCGCGCCCACCATCACGCCGCCGATGAGACCCGGCCCCGCGGTCGCTGCGATGGCATCCAGATCGCGGAATGTCAGGCCCGCTTCCGTCATGGTCCGGTCAATGAGGCCGTCCAGATGCTCCAGGTGTGCGCGCGCGGCGATTTCCGGCACCACGCCCTGGTAAGGACGATGGTCCTCGATCTGTGACAGCAAAGTCTCCGAGACAATCTCCGCCAAGCCGGACGGATGACGACGAACCACAGCGGCGGCCGTCTCGTCGCAACTCGTTTCGATACCCAACACGGCGCAAGCGCGCGGCGCGTCAGACATCGTCCATCTGCTCGCGAACTGGTGAACGGATGGTCTTGCGGTGATGGGTTTCATGGCTGCCGACACGGGAAGAACCCGATGCCGGTCTCCATCGCCAGGACGGGTTCCGGCTGCGAGTCTGGATGGCGGAACCTCCATTGTTCGTGCGATGATTCCCGGCCATCTTCCTCTTTTCGTCTGCTCTGAGGTTGGTTCCGCGCCAGGGCGTCGACGTGGTGATCCGGTCGGGACCGGAAGGCTGGAAGATAGTCATCCCGCCGCGATGCGCCACCCCGCCCCTTTGCGACTTTCATGGAAATCGTTAATTCGCCGACATGCGGTTGCTCTGTATCTCGAGGTGTTCATTCCGATCATCCTGGCCCGGCAAGCGTGAAGGCTTGCGGCGCCCGACCGCAGCCTTGCGGAGGCTGTGGCGTCGGAGTAGGGCGGAATGACGGTCCTGGTGGTCATGACCGAGCCCGGCGCCGGGGCCTTTGCGCAATGCCTGACGGACCTGGGTATCGACGCGGTTCCATGCCCTGTAACGATCATCAGGCCAATCGTCGAGGACATTCAATGGCCTGCAGACCTCCAGGCTGTTGCGTTCTCCAGCGCTCACGCCGTGCGAATCTACTCCCGGCTGAATGGTCCGCGGCAGATTCCGGCTTTTGCCGTGGGCTCTGCAACAGCAGCCGAGGCCCGGGCAGCAGGATTCCATGCCGTTCACGACGCTGCATCGGATGTGAACGGGCTGGCAAGGACAGTTGCGCAGGAATGTCCGCCGGAGGCCGGATCGATCGGCTATCCGGCCGCGCTTGATGTCGCAGGCGATCTGGCCGGCGCGCTGAGACGCAAGGGATATACTGTCATACAGCATCCGATCTACCATGCGGCTGCGGTCGAAAGACTGACGGAATCCGCAGAATTCGCCCTGCGTACGCGTACATCCGCCGGCGCAGCTTTCTTCTCGACGCGTAATGCCGCCATATTTTGCTCGTTGGCGGTTTCGGCTGGTCATCAGGACTTCATTTCTGGCATGCAGGCGTGGTGCCTCAGCGACGCCGTTGCCTCGGCCTTGCGCGGCGGCGCAAAGCGCCTTCGGTGGAAGCGTATCATTGTTGCCGACGCATCGAAAGCTGCCGCCATGGCAAGAGCGATCCAGCAAACGGCAGGCAGGGTCAATCAGCATCCCGACTGATCTGATCATCGCATGAACCTCAAGACGGGAACGCGCTGGCATGAATGATCCGATACTCGATGACGCCGCACGAGTGATTGAGGCTTTCGGCGGCATCCGCCCCATGGCAAAGAAACTCGGCGTGGCGGCGACGACGATACAAGGCTGGAAGGAACGCAACGCGATCCCTGTGCAGCGCCTGGACCAGGTTCGGGAAGCCGCCAGGCTTGAAGGCATCGACCTTTTCGCTCTGGGCGTCCCAGATCCTGCGGCAGAAAGCGATGCTGAAAGGACGAAGGACAGTGGCGGCGCCAGCGGCGCCTCGTCACGGACTTCGGTTGCATCGGCCACTGGAGGGCCTTCCCGGAAGGTGCGGGCGGAGAAGGTTTCCGGCGCGGCCAGCGGAGTCAGGGAATCCGATACGTCAAGAAAAGGAGGCCCGGCCATCAGCCAGACGGCGCACCGGTCAGACGGTCGCGGTCGCGCATTTTCCTTCGGCGCCGGATTCGCTGTCGTCCTGCTCGCTGGTGCAGCCGCCGGCTGGTTCCTGCGCGATGCCTGGCTCGGCGACGATGCCGATGACCAACAGACCGCCTTTCTCGAAAAGCGGCTGGCGGCATCCGAGAAGGCGACACTGGATGCGATGGCAGGAGCCAGGACGGCCACGGCTCGTACGGATACCCTGGCTGCACAACTCGATTCGGTTGCCGATCAGGTGGCAAGGCTGCAGGAGTCCGTGCCGGTGGATGGCCGGAAGGCTTTTGCCTTGCTGCAAGACGACTTCAAGAAGATGCGTGCCGATCTAGAGGCTCTGGGCAAGACGTTGAAGGTCGTCTCGAACGAGACGCTGGCAGCCGAGGTCGCGAAATTGCAAGCTGCCGTTGCCGAACTCCAGGGGTCGGGATCATCCGGCCCGGGAACCGGTGGAGATGGAGCGATCCTGGCGGCGCCGTCGGCGCAAGCACAGGCCGCCATCAGGAAGTTGTCGGATAGGGTGGCCGACCTGTCGGCCACGGTTGCCGACCTGCCCGGAGATTCTGCTGCTAGGCAGTCTGCCCGGAGCATCGCAGGACTGGGCACGCGGATGGCCGCCATGGAAAGTCGATTGAAAACGATCGAGGCCGGTGCACGCGAACAGGTGGAATCGATCGTTGCGCTTGGCCAGCTCCGGAACATGGCTGTATCCGGCCGCGCCTATGACTCCGCCTTGTCCTTAGCGCAGAAAATGGCAGGCAGCAACGTTGCGGTCGCAGGCATACTGAGAGACTTGGCACCAGTTGCCAGGACGGGCGCGCCCACCTTGCCGGTGTTGCGCGGCGAGTTCGATGCCCTGTCATCCGACCTGATCGCCGCTGCCGCGAACACTGAAGGCGACAGCTGGGTTGACCGGGTATGGAACAAGGTGAAGTCCACGGTTGTGGTGCGCCGGACTGGCCGGGACGTGAAGGGCGACAGCCCAGCTGCCCTCGTGGCCCGGGCTGAAGTGACACTGGCCGATGGCGATCTTGCCGCCGCCCTTGCCCTGGTGCGCAAACTGCCGATACTGGCGCAGAAGGCGGCCGCCGACTGGCTGACCAGGGCCGACCGACGGGCGGCCATCGATGCTGCTCTCGCTCGCCTCGACACCCTGATGCCATCCCTCTCCGGTGACGCTGGCAAGAGTCGGTAGGATTGGAGCGAGCATCATCATGTCCTTGTTCCTCAAGGTTCTGATCCTTCTGCTGGGCGCGGTGGCTGTTGCCGCGATTTCCGCCTGGCTGGTGGAAACGCCCGGCAGCATCACCCTCGTCTGGCACGGCTGGCGAATCGATACATCCGTGGCCGTCCTGTCGCTGCTGGCCGTCATGCTTGTGGCGGTCAGCGTGGTCCTCGCCAATATCTGGCGCATGTTCCGACGCGCGCCGAAAGTCCTGCTGGACAATCGCGCTGCGCGCCGGCGGGAAGAAGGATATCTGGCGCTGACCCGCGGCATGGTTGCGGTCGCCGCTGGGGACGCGGCCGAGGCCCGCCGCCAGGCGAAGAAGGCCAGCGAGGTTCTTGGCCGTCCGCCGGGTGCATTGCTGATCGGCGCTCAGGCAGCACAAATGGAAGGCAAGCCTGGTGTCGCGCGGAAATTTTACGAAGCGATGCTGGGTGCTCGAGAAACGGAAGTGCTGGGCGTGCGGGGTCTGCTGATCCTGGCTGAAAAGTCCGGTGATGACGAAGCAGCTCTGGCGCTGGCCGAGAAGGCCTGCCGACTCAATCCTCAGGCATCCTGGGCCATCACCCGCCTGTTTCATCTTCAGATCAAGGAAAGGCGCTGGGAAGAGGCTGAAGCGACCTTGCGCGACGCAATGGCGGCTGATGTCGTCTCCCAGAAGGACGGCTTGCGGCGGGATGCGGCGCTGCTGGTACAGCTGAGCCTGATGGCCGAACGGACTGGCAACCGGCGACTCGCGCTGGAGCGGGCGCGCAAGGCGCTCAAGGCCGAGCCCGCCTTTCTGCCAGGCATCCTGCAACTGGTTGCCCTTCTCCATGCCGACGGCAAGGACCGTGCAGCACGAAAGGCGGCGGAAAATGCCTGGCAGGTCCAGCCCCATCCGGATCTTGCCCGATTGTACCTGCAGGTGGCGGGAGGCAGCGATCCCGTATCCCGCCTCAAGGCGGCAGAGACGCTGGCTGCACTCGTTCCCGATGCACGAGCAACGCGGTTGATGATGGCGCGCGCCCTCCTGGATGCCAGGTTATGGGGCCAGGCACGCAAGCATCTGGAGATCGGCGGCGGCGATGCGCCCGATGCCGCTTTCTGCCACTTGTTCGCGGAGTTGGAGCAGGCCGAGCACGGCGATGCAGCGGGGGCGCGGGACTGGCTGAGTCGGATATCGGAAGCACCGCGCGCACCGTCCTGGTTGTGCAGCAATTGCGGGGCTACGGCCCAGGAGTGGTCGGCCTTGTGCGGCCACTGTGGCGCGTTTGAAACCCTTCGCTGGACAACGCTTCCCCGGGTCATGCGGGCCATGGAAGCTTCCATGATCGAGGAAGGCGAGGGGAGGGGCACTGCTCCGGTGCCTGGCAAGCCGACCATGCTGGAAGACACGGATATGCCCGAAAGCGATCTTGCGCTGGAAGCGCCGCGACCATAGCGCTTCCGCAAGGGTGCGGCGACAGCGCGCCGGTGAGTCGTCTGCCGTTTGTTGACCGACAATCATTCGATGTCTAAATGCCTGCGATCCGATCGCGGCGGGCCGATGTAGCTCAGTTGGCAGAGCAACGCATTCGTAATGCGCAGGTCGGGGGTTCAAGTCCCTCCATCGGCACCACATCCCGGTTTGAAGGTGCTGGATTCCTTCCCGGATCCGGCGTTCGTCGATTCACCGACGACCGATGTCGTTGAAGATCGCTTGTCGGCGCCGACATGCGGCGTGGCATCAGACACGCGCGTGTTCTGACAGACACGAGCATTCGTGGCGCCCAACCGAAGGAACGGGCGTTGAAACTCGACATTCCCCGACGGGCGCGGGCGCCGCCTGGTCGTCAAGCCTGGCCCGGTCGCCGATGCAGCGCCCTCTGACCTGAAATGCATCATCTCGTCGACACCGGCGGGAAGCCGTTGCGATCGCATCAGCTTGCGAAGCGCTCCTGGCAGATCCGAAGGTCATTCCCCGGAAGTTGCCTGCACCGCAGCCTTTTCCACCCGCGCAGCGCAGAACTTGAATTCCGGGGTTTTTCCCCATGGATCGATCTGTGAATGGGTCAGCATGTTGGTCGGCGCAGAGGTGTAGCAGAACGGGATGAATACCGAGCCGACCGGTACCGCCATATCCATCCGTGCCGTCAATTCGATCGAGCCGCGCCGTGTCGCTACCCGGATCGGGTCGCCCGGCGCAATGCCGATGCGCCGGATATCCGTCGGGTTGAGCGAGGCAACGGCTTCGGGCTCCAGCGTGGACAGAATGCTCGCACGGTGGGTCATCGTGCCGGTATGCCAGTGCTCCAGTTGCCGTCCGGTCGTCAGGATCATCGGGTATTCGTCATCGGGCACCTCTCCCGGCGGCTGCGGCGTCGCGGTCACAAGTCTGGCGCGACCGCTGGCCGTGGGGAAGCCGTTGCCAAAGACGATGTCGCTTCCCGGCTTGTCGGGCGCGTCGCATGGATAGGTGACGGCGTTTTCCCGCTCCAGCCGATCCCACGAAATATTGTCGAGCGACGGCATCACCTGAGCCATTTCCGCAAAGACGTCGGCCGGTCCTCCATACGTCCAGTCCAGGCCCATGCCGCGGGCCATTTCCTGGACGATCCACAGATCGTGGCGAGCGTCGCCCGGCGGCGCCAGAGCTTGCCGGCCCATCTGCACCTGACGATTGGTATTCGTGACTGTCCCGGTCTTCTCCGGCCAGGCCGACGCCGGCAGGACGACATCTGCATGCCAGGCGGTTTCGGTCAGAAAGATGTCTTGAACGACCAGGTGATCAAGGCTCGCCAGCGCAGCGCGAGCATGGGCGGTATCCGGATCGGACATCGCGGGATTTTCTCCCATGATGTACATGCCGTTGATTTCTCCGGTCAGGATCGCGTTGACAATTTCCACAACCGTCAGACCCCTGTCCGGATCCAGCGTGCCACCCCAGAGGTCCTCGATCGGCGCCCGCAGGTCTGCATTGTCGACCGGCTGGTAGTCCGGCAGGAACATCGGAATCAGGCCGGCATCCGAGGCGCCCTGAACGTTGTTCTGGCCACGCAGGGGATGAAGACCGGTGCCCGGCCGACCCATGTGTCCGCCGATCAGCGAAAGCGCGATCAGGCAGCGGGAATTGTCGGTTCCGTGGATGTGCTGGGAAATGCCCATTCCCCAGAAGATGATGGCCTTCTCTGCCGTGGCGAACTTCCGTGCAACGGTGCGCAGTTCATCAGCACCGATCCCGCAAATCGGGGCCATCTCTTCCGGTGTGAATTTCCTGATGTGGTCGACGAACGCGGCAAAGCCCTCGGTGTGCGTCTGCACATACTGCTCGTCGTAGAGCTTCTCTTCGACAATGACATTGAGGAGCGCGTTGAGCATCGCAACATCCGTACCGCCCTTGAAGCGCAACATGTGGGCGGCATGACGCTCCAGGGCCTGACCACGGGGATCGGCGACGATGAGTGTCGCGCCATTTTTCGCCGCCTGTTTGAAATAGGTGGCCGCAACAGGGTGGTTTTCCGCCGGATTTGCGCCAATCACGAAGATGACATCGCTCTCCCGGCAGGCCGTGAACGGCGCAGTCACGGCACTGCTGCCGATACCTTCGTTCAGCGCTGCAACCGACGTGGCATGGCACAGCCGTGTGCAGTGATCGACATTGTTGGAGCCGAACCCTGTCCGGACCAGCTTCTGGAACAGGTAGGCCTCCTCGTTCGATCCCTTGGCGGATCCGAAGCCGGCCAGCGCCCTGGGGCCCTTTCGGGCGCGGACAGCCTTCAGGCCGGCGGTCGCGCGCTCGATCGCCTCTTCCCACGATGCTTCGCGAAAACAATCCAGCGGTCGCATCGGATCCATCAGGATGTCTGCAGACTTCGGCACATCGTCCTTGCGGATCAGTGGTTTTGTCAGACGCTGCGGATTGTGAGCATAGTCGAAGCCGAACCGGCCTTTCACGCACAAGCGTTGTTCGTTCGCCGGTCCGTCTCTGCCCTCGACATACAACAGCTTGCCGTCTTTCAGGTTGTAGGTGATTTGGCATCCGACGCCGCAGTAGGGGCAGACGCTGTCCACTGCCTCGTTCGCGAACTCGTTGCGAATACCGTCTTCATCCAGCAGGTTGGCCGGCATCAGCGCCCCGGTCGGGCAGGCCTGGACGCACTCGCCACACGCAACGCAGGTGCTGGCGCCCATGGGGTCGCCCATGTCGAACACTATTTCCGAGCGGTGCCCGCGTCGCGCCATGCCGATCACGTCGTTGACCTGGACCTCACGGCATGCGCGGACGCACAGGTTGCAGTGAATGCAGGCATCCAGATGAACGGCCATGGCGGGATGGCTGACATCAGGAGCCGGCATTTCGCGCTCAGGCAGACGGCTGACGGTCAGATCGATTCTGTCGGCCCAGTCCCAGAAGCGACTCTCGGGATCGCGCGCCTTCTCCTTGGCGGGCTGGTCGGCCAGCAACATCTCGAAGATCATCTTTCGCGATGCCTTTGCCCGATCTGACGCCGTGCGGACCACCATGCCGCTCACGGGCCTTCTGATGCAGGAGGCTGCCAGGATCCGTTCGCCTTCGATCTCGACCATGCAGGCGCGGCAGTTGCCGTCTGCCCGGTATCCGGGATCCGGTGCATGGCACAGGTGCGGGATTTCGGTACCGTGCCGCGCGGCGACCTGCCAGATCGACTCGTCTGGCGCGGCGGTGACGATGGCTCCGTCCAGCGTGAAGGTGACATCTTTTTTCATCGGCGTTACCACATGTACCTGGAACGGCTACGCTCAAGCGGCCTGTCCGCTTCACGGCTGCAGGTGCAACACGTCGGCGCCGGTTCCAGGCAATGGCGCAAAGCCCCTTCGGAAAACCGGTCCGGCACTGTCATGATCAGAGTTCGGCTGTCTTCATGGTCAACAGCAACCAAACGGGATGTCCAGCAGCTTTCGATTATATCGGACCTGCAAGGAAAGTACATGGCGCAAGCGTCGTTGCGCCAGGCAGTTCATGTTCTCGTGGCGGCGTATATGGCTGCCTTCGAGTTTCCGGCAAGAGTTTTCCTGGTCGGCTGCTGCTTCTGTTTTTGGCCGTGCATGATGTTGAAAGGTTTGTCCCGCATGTCGGCACCTGCGGCTGGCGCGGTACGCGACAGGCGTCTTCAGCGACGGTAACATCACGGACTTGAAGCGCTCGTGTTCAATCGCCCAGTTTCACAGGCCCGGCAAGGCCTGCAGAAGTCTGAACACAAGGTGGCAGGTCTGAACTTCGCTGCCCGGCCCAGACGACGATGGCGCCTCTTTGCTTCCCGTTGCGCTCCCGCTCGGACGGCGCGAATGGCGCAGGACACGCAGAAGCGTGTTTCCGCCCTCTCTGCAGCATGCACGCTGTTCATGCTCCCGGTCGCCATGATCCTGGAAGAGGTCGAAGCATCGGTTCAGTCGTCGGAGTTCTCTTGACCGGGTGCCGCTGCGCGATGTTGTCGATTGCCGTTCCACTTTCGACGTCAATGCCGATCTTACAGCGGGTCGGAAGACACCTGTTGGCACCCGTTGTCGTTCGCTATCCAAACGCCCTTGTCGTTCTTGTCTTTGTCCTGCTCACGCGAGAGCCGTCGTTGATCACTGGCCCTTGTACACTCCCTCTCGCTTCTCCAGCAGGGCGTTGACAGCTTCGATGTGATCCTCGCTGTGATGGCAGAGAGCCTGGTTCGCGGCAGCCATCTCGAGAAAACTGGGCAAGTCCATCTTCATGGCAGATCGCATCAGGCGTTTGGCCTGACGGAGCGCCTTTGGCGGCTTCGATGCCATGGTATCGGCCAGCGCGCGGGCTTCATCCATCAGGGCTTCCGGATCGACCACCTTCATGCAAAGACCCCGCTTCAGCGCCTCGTCTGCCTTGATCGGTCGGCCAGTGAAGGTCATCTCGGCCGCGACTTCCCAAGGCAGGCGGCGCGGCAAGAACCAACTCCCGGCATCTCCCGGAATGATCCCGAGATTGACAAAGACCTCGCCAAACACGGCCGTCGTCGACGCGATACGCATATCGCACATGAAGGACAGATCGCATCCAGCGCCCATCGCCGGGCCGTTGACTGCGGCAATCGTCGGCACGTCCAAGGCGTATATCGCCAAGGGAATCTGCTGGATTCCATACATGTAACCTTCGGCGACGTGCTGCGGCGGGCCGGCAAAGATGCTGGATCGATCACGCATCGCCTTGACGTCCCCGCCGGAGGAAAACGCCGAGCCGGCGCCAGTCAGGATCGCAACCGAGATGTCCGTATCATTCTGGATGGCGTTGATGGTGCCGACCAGCGCATCGATCATCGCCTGACTGGAAATCGGGTTCCGTTTCTCCGGGTCGTTGAGCGTTATCGTGGCCACGCGGCCATGTTTTTCGTGGAGGACAAGGCTGGCGGACATGACGGGCTCCCTGGATCCTGCTGGTCGGTAAATCAAAGGCGAAGGGATATCTGGTAGCCAGGTCGTTCGCTCTTGGCAATCGTTCCTGCTTCTGCGCCGTCCCTTCTGGTAACATCCGCATGGCATCAATGGAACTGGACAGGCGGCTGCCGTTTGCGTTTTTCCGGCGCCTGTAACGACGTCGGAAACTCGACCGCTCATTCACACCCGACGCACCCAGGGTGCCTTTCTCGCCTCCGTTCGGCGTCTCATGAACCGGAGAAAACCCCGCGATTACAGGGCATTACGACCTGTCTCGTCCCCCGCCGCCGCACGGCTTCCACGACGAAACGCCGCGGCGGCGGCTTCCTGTGCTACTGCCCAGCCGCGCGGCCCGAACGAAGAGCCGCGATCATGAGCCACCAGACCAGATCCGCCTTCGCCCGGCGCGTCCGCGCCGCCAAGCCGCGCGACAAGCGGCTACGACATCCGCGACGACGTAATCCCCGGTCTCACCCTGCGCGTCTTCCCTTCCGAGCGCGCAGCTTCGCCGGTGCGTGGGCGCAGGCGTTACGCCACCATCGGCGACGCCGAGACCATGACCGTCCCCGAGGCGCGGCGCGAGGCCCGCAGGCTGATCGCCACCTTCACGGAAACGGCGAAGAACGACGGCGACCCCAGGACGTCGGGGCATCCAATGGACGCCTTCGCGGCCGAGCACGTCAAGGACTGGTTTGCGTCCATGGCCGAGCGGCCCGGCGTCGCCAATCGCGCCATGCTGGTGCCGTCGATGATGCGGATGGCCGAGTTCTGGGGATACCGCGCCCACAACTCCAATCCGTGCAAGAACGCCAGGCGATACCAGATGAAACCCAAGGAGCGGTTTCTGACGGCGGACAAGATGGCCCGGCTCAACGCCGTGCTGACCCGCGACGAGTTCCGGTGCCCGGATGTCGTCGCCATCGTCCGGCTGCCGCTTCGGCGAGATCGCGTCCCTCGAATGGATGGGATTGGATCAAGGACAAGCGCATCCATCTTCCCGACTCCAGATCATGGCCGCGCACAGTGTGGCTGTTGATCTCCGCCCGGGCAGTCATCGACGGCATCCCGCGCCATGGCGAGATGGACTTTGCGGAGACCCGTTGCCGCGCCCGCGACATGCTCGCCCACATCCGTGCGGGTGACAATTCCGCCGACGACATCCAGAAGGACAAGCAGACCCCGACCTTGCGGGCGTTTGCGGACGAATACCTGCGGCGCTGCGAACCGCACTGGAAGCCCTCCGGGCGCAGGACCACGCGCATCTATCTCATGGCGCGCATCTTGCCCCCTTCGGCAGGATGCCGCTCTATGCCATTTGTCCCGAGGACATGGCCGCGTGGTTCGGCGCAGCGAGCAGGGACAAGCCCGGCGCGGCCAACCGCGCGCTGGAAATCCTGCGCGTGATGATGAACCGGGCCGAAGAGTGGGGATTGCGCGAGCGGGACATCAACCCCTGTCTCGGCATCGCCAGGAACCCCGGGAAACAGGTTGCCTGCCTCCTTGATGAAGACGGAACTGGCCCGCCTCGGGCGTGCGCTCGACGTCCGCGAAGCCCGCTGGCCCGAGGCCGTCGCCGCGACCCGGCTGCTGCCGCGGTGAAGTTCTGAATCTGCGCTGACGCAATGTCGGCGCGGGTGCGTCAAACCTCGAAGATTCGAAAACCGGCCCGCACGCGGCCCGGCGAATTGCGGATGCCCTCATCCGGCTTCATCTCGGATGAAACGACCCGGGACATCGTCTCGTTCGCCGTCGCGGAAAGCCGCCGATCCGTCAGGCATCATTCCCCCAGCGGTTCGGCCCTGACTTCGAGCAGGTTCCGCACCTCGCGCCCGCAGGCGACGGCGACCAGATGGACGGGCTGCCCGCGATACCTGGCGGCGTAGCCCCGGTCCCGCATCCGGGCGAACGCGGCAGCCAGCGCCGCCTCGGCATCGTCCGCGCCCTCCGCCATCTTGAACTCGATCACGAACACCTCGTCCCCCAGGGGAACCACCATGTCGGCCCGCCCGTGGCTGGTGGCCTCCTCCGAACGCACATCCACCCCGATGGCGCGGAAGCACATGTGCAGAAGGCTCGCATACCATGCCTCGTGGCGCGCCAGGTCCCCCGTCGCGTGCCACTGGTAGGGTATGCCCGAAAGCCAGGCCTTGAGCGTGGCGGCAAACCTTCCGAACTCATGCGCTTCGAGATGCGTCCGGAGGCTTCTGCCCTCCTCGAGGGGCACCCGGTTCCGCCCGTCGAGATGGGCCAGCAACTGGTCATTCAGGCTGAGCCGCACCTCCAGGTTGGGGTAGTCCAGACGGCAGAAGGTCCTGTGCCCCTCCCGACGCTCTTCCGTGATCGTCAGATAGCCGGTCTGGAACAGCAGCGCCTCGGCACTGATGTCGTCCACGTCGAACCGGGAGACCAGGGACATCTCGGCCAGACGCCCCTCCAGGTCCAGCGGGCTGACGGACTTCTCCTGCAGCGTCTCGAACAGGAAGCGCGGCGAGCCGGTCTCGAACCACCAGGGTTTGAACTCCCGCTTCCGCAACAGCAGCAGCACGTCGAAGGGATTGTAGAGACGCTCCCGGCCCAGCCAGTGGTAGCCGTTGTACCAGGTGCGGATCGCGTCCCGGTCCAGACCGTCCAGTTCCGGGGCGAACACCGTGTCGATGTCCTCGTCCGTGTAGCCGCAGAGCGTCGCGTAGCGCGGATCGAGGCTGATGTCCTCGAGGTTGTTGAGGCCCGAGAACAGGCTGACCTTCGAGAACATGCTGATGCCGGTGACGAGGACGAAGCGGACATGCGCGGCACTGTCCTTGACGATGCCGTAGAAGCCCCGCAGGTAGTCCCGGTTGGCCCGGGCCAGGTCCGGGTCATGGAGCGCGTCGAGGATCGGCTTGTCATACTCGTCCACGAGGATCACCACCCGTTGGCCGGTGGCGCGATGGAGACGGTCCAGAAGGTTGCGCAGGCGTCTCGGGCCGGTATCGGATGTCGAGGCCGGGGTGAGGCCGTGTTCGCGCTCGGCACTCTCCAGTTGTTCGATGATGTCTCCCTCGATGTCCGGAGGTGTATTGTAATTTCCACCAAAGCTCAGGCGCAGGACGGGATGGGTCACCGACCAGTCCCGGTGGTCATGGATGGCCAGACCCTCGAACAGTTCCTTCCTGCCCTCGAACAGCGCCTTGATCGTGTCCACCAGAAGGCTCTTGCCGAACCGCCGCGGGCGGGAGAGGAAGTAGTGCCGACCCTCGTCCACCAGCTGCCGGATCAGCGGCGTCTTGTCGACATAGCAGAAGCCCTCGCTCCGGATCGTCTCGAAGTCCTGGATGCCGATGGGCAGGCGTCTGGAGGTCATGGGTCGCTCCCGTGGCAGGGGGCGGGGGCACCGCAGACAGGCCCGGCGGTGGCGGCAGGAAAAATCTGCTTTCCCCGACCTGTTTCGATGCAAGGCGTCGCGAACCCCCGGGCGAGTTTCTGGTCCGAGAACAACAACCCGGCCAGGTTGATGTTTCCGCCTTGGTGACGCACCCAATATGAGGATGTCTGCAAGCCAAGGTGCCCGGCGAGTTTGTCCATGAATTCCCAGAATTGACGCTGTAATTTCCTGCCTTCTTGAGTGCCCGTCATGCCATAAACGAAGAAGCATGCAATGCCGGGTTGTTCGCTGCTCACGTATCGTTCAAGCGCAGGTGTAAGCAGGTCCAGATCTGAACGATGCAGATTGGCATCGTCGTTATCGCTGTTTTTCTTGTAGGTCATCGGATCCATCGAAAACAGCCACGGCACATCAAGATGTTCGGGGCAGCCCAACGCGCCGTCCGGGCCCAGTTGCTTGCGCCATGATGACCGGGCAACCTCGATTTCCGTACCGGCCCAGGCCTTCTCGACCTCCTGATACCTGGCTGCATTTTTTCGGTGATGCCATCCGATAGCTGGTCTCTTCCAATGATCGCCCGCAGGAGTTCCGCAGAGTTGGGGTAGTGCTTTTCCGACTTCAACTCATCGAACAGATTCGCAATATCGGGCCGATACGCTTGCGACGCCCATGACCTCCGATAAGCCCTCACAATCTCCCGTTCATTGCATCTGGGTTCGCCAGCAGCTTCGCACAAGGCACCATGGAGGAGACCCTTGTTGGCCTTTGCTTCTTCGAGTTTTTCAAACGGTGCCATGCCATGGGTCAGCGCGACATGGAGCCTGCCGCGGCGGTCGGCTTGTGAGAGACGCACCGCCGCCTCGATTTCAACGCAATGCTGCAGGTAGTTTCCGTCGTTACCTTTTGCCAAGAGAATCTCCAGTATGCCTGACAAAATGATCCCGTTGACAGTAGCTAGACTTTCGCGTGATCTCTACTGCAATTCGCTCAGCGTCTTGGCTAAGGGTCACGTCATCAAGATGGACATGGCGGTTAGTGGTGCTGGCGAGTCGGTGTCCGGACAACCCGCCCGTGACATGCAAATCACGGTCCATCTCATGCAGTTCACGAAAACCTTCTGCCAGCCGTTCGTCGACAGGTCCGGACATCTTCTGTGCAGAGTCCCTCGCAGCAGCGATACGTTCGCGGACTTGGTAAAGCGACGGCTCCTCACCCTCGGCGAACTCCCTGAGGGCCGAAGCATCAGTGACTGGAAGTCAGGGACGGACATCGGCCACGGTCTCTGTCACCGCTGACTGCCGGGGCGTCACGCACCTGGCGATCTCGTGGCCAGCAGCGATCTCCGTCTGGCGAAGCTCCCACGTCTTCTGCAAGTTCAGCCAGAGTTGCGGCGTCGTCCCGAAATACCGCGCCATCCGCAGCGCCGCGTCCGCACTCACACCCCGCTGGCCGTTCAGGATCATCGTCACCCGATTCACCGGTACGCCCAGCGCCTTCGACAGCGCATTGGCCGACAGCCCGAGCTCATCGAACTCGTCGCGCAGGACTTCGCCGGGATGCACCGGGTTCATTCCGTTCCTGGCGTTCATGGCAAACTCCCTCGATGGTAGTCCACGATCCCCACATCGCACGGCCCTTCGTCTGCCCAACGAAAGCAGACGCGCCATTGCGCGTTGATCCGAATGCTGTGCCGACCGGCGCGGTCGCCGCGCTGTCCGGCAAGGCCAGTCGGCGCACGGCTTGGCCGGCGAAGCCATGACATGCCGCGACGCGCCGCCCCTCGAAGAAGCGGCGCGCATCCCGATCCTTGAATCTCCGAATCATGTGTATCGACCATATTGCGCTTACTTTACGTCGTCCGTAAAACAGGCGGCCGTCAACTCTTGCTCGTGCTCCTGCTGGTATCGCGTTCGTGCGGTCGGACGACGGATTGCCGTGTGACGACCCGAGTAGTGTGCGATGGGGCGTCTACCGCTCGGTTCAGTCGCGAACCCGCGCGGGCCGCAGTTGATGCTCGCGGCGGTGACGGGTAATCTCCAGAGACGCCTCCAATGTTGCATCAGCTGGGGCTGGGCGTCATTGGCCCGACGTCTCGACGCCAATGCGTTGACACAGCCCGCCCGCGCCGGGACCAACGTTCCAGCGAGGTAAGTGCCCAGCCTGACCAGCCTTGTGGCGGATCCGTTCGAAGCTGCAGTTTCCGATGGGATGTCTGGGGGTTGATAGTGTCCACCATTGTGTAATGGATACTATCGGAGAAGGTTTTGCGATAGCACTCCATGCGTGACCCATCTTACGTCTCCGTTCGAGCGGGCAGGCTTTATGTGCATTGGACAAGGAACAGGGCGTTCGTTCTTGGGACAGGCGATGAATGACCGAAAGCGCGGACGGTACCTTGAGCGACTCTGAATTCCTCAAGCTGTTCCGTTAACGCCGCTGCTTCGGTATGCTCTGGCAACAAGCAAGGGAGATACGCCTTGAAGCTGGAAGACATCCAACCCGACTGCACTGTTGGCGGCGTACGTCCAGACGAGACGGCCACCGTCGTTGATGTCAGGTGGCATGGATCCGACGCTTTGACACTCCTGTACCGGACCGCATCCGGCAAGGTTGGAGAAGAGATCCTCTTCCGGGATGACGAGGAGCGCCTTGAACTGGTGTCCCGAGTTCGTCCGTGGAATTTCGACGGAGACGGCGCTTTGTACCGCCTCGTGGCGGAGGCGCAGCGAATCCGACTCGCACACCTTTTCGATCCGATGCTGGCGGTCCACACGTCGTTGGTGGATCCCTTGCCGCATCAGATCACGGCGGTTTACGAAGCCATGCTGCCAAGGCAGCCGCTCAGGTTCCTTCTTGCTGACGACCCCGGTTCCGGCAAGACGATCATGGCGGGCCTCCTCATCAAGGAACTGATCGCGCGCGGAGATCTGGTCCGATGCCTGGTGGTGTGCCCTGGCAGTCTCGTCGAGCAATGGCAGGACGAGTTGTACCGCCGATTCGATCTCAGCTTCGAGATCATGACCAACGACAAGCTGGAAACAGCACGCACCGGGAACTGGTTCCTGGAGAACGATCTTGTGATCGCCCGTCTCGACAAAGCCGCACGAAATGACGACCTCCAGGAGAAACTCGCGGCGCGTGACTGCCACTACGATCTCGTCATATGCGACGAGGCGCACAAGATGTCGGCAACCTTCGTCGGCGGAGAGATCAAATACACGAAGCGCTATCGCCTCGGCCAGCTTCTGTCTGGGCTGACCCGGCACCTTCTGCTCATGACGGCCACCCCGCACAACGGCAAGGAAGAGGACTTCCAGCTGTTCCTTGCGCTCCTCGACGGCGACCGATTCGAAGGCCGGTTCCGAGACGGCGCGCACCATGTCGATGTCACCGATCTCATGCGGCGGATGGTCAAGGAGAACCTCCGCAAGTTCGACGGACGTCCGCTATTTCCGGAGCGGATCGCGTACTCGGTACCGTACAAGCTGACGGACGACGAAGCACAGCTGTATCGCGCCGTCACGGGTTATGTTCGTGAAGAGTTCAACCGGGCCGAGGCTTTGCAGAACGACAAGCGGGCAGGAACGGTGGGCTTCGCACTCACGGTGCTGCAGCGGCGGCTGGCATCATCACCGGAGGCGATCTACCAGTCCCTGACACGCAGACGAAATCGGCTCGAAAATCGTCTGCAAGAAGTCAAGTCGATCCAGCGTGGCGTTACACTTCATGCTGTCGATACGAACCTCGATGTCGACGAGGAAGATCTCGACGACCTGGACGATGTCCTCGACGATGAGTTGGAGGCCATTGAACGCGACGTTCTTGATCACGCTACGGCGGCAAGCACGATTGCCGAGCTTCAAGCCGAGATCGAATCCCTCAAGGAACTCCAGTCGATGGCAGTGAAAATCCGCAGAACCGGCGAGGACACGAAATGGCGCGAACTCGCCAACGTGCTGATGAAGACTTTAGCGCAGGCCGGAGTTGCCCAACAGACGTCAGAAGACCAGCAGCCTTGCAAGCGCGGATGTCTCCCATCTCCCAAGACGTCGCCCAACCAGAAGCTCGTGATCTTCACCGAGCACAGGGATACCCTGAACTATCTTGCACACCGCATCAGCACGCTGGTCGGGCAATCCGAAAGCGTGGTGCAGATTCATGGTGGAATGGGACGAGATCAGCGGCGCGAGGCGCAGGAATCGTTCATGCACGACCCGGACGTCCAGATCCTGCTGGCCACGGATGCTGCCGGGGAAGGCATCAACCTCCAGCGAGCGCACCTCATGGTGAACTACGACCTGCCTTGGAATCCCAATCGCATCGAGCAGCGGTTCGGCAGGATACACCGGATCGGCCAGACCGAGGTGTGCCATCTGTGGAACCTGGTCGCTGAGGATACGCGGGAGGGCGATGTCTTCCGTCGACTTCTCGAGAAGCTGGAGCAGGCACGAAACGCGCTTGGCGGACAAGTATTCGATGTCCTGGGCAAGCTGCAGTTCGAAGGCAAGACGCTTCGTGAACTGCTCATCGAGGCGGTTCGCTATGGCGACCAGCCGGAGGTTCGCGCGCGACTTGATCACGCGATCAACGCCGCCGGCGACCGCGAACACCTCCAGGACTTGATTGAAGAGCGCGCTCTGGTTCACGACGCGATGGACACGAGCCGCGTCGCCCGCGCGCGGGAGGACCTCGATCGTGCGGAGGCCCGGCGGCTGCAGCCGCACTTCATCGAGTCGTTCTTCCTGGAGGCCTTCCAAAGGCTGGGCGGTACAGTGCATCAGCGTGAACCGAGGCGTTATCAGATTGGTCACGTTCCGGCGCCGGTACGCAGCCGCGGTCGCCAAACCGGAGGCAGCGAGCCGGTGCTGCCGCGATACGAGCGCATCGCATTCGAGAAGTCTCTGCTGGCGTTGTCCGACAAGCCGCGAGCAGCCTTTGTGTGTCCTGGACATCCGCTCCTGTCCGCCGTTCTTGATCTCACGTTGGAACGGAACGGTGAACTGCTTGGGCGCGGCACCATTTTGGTGGACGACGGGGACATTGGTTTGTCGCCACGGATTTTCTTTGTTCTTGAGCACGAGATTCAGGATGGCGGAAGCGTCAAAGACGGTGCGGGTCGCGTGATTTCGAAACGAATGCTCCATGTGGAGATGGACGGCGATGCGAACCGGCGGCTGCTTGGGTCCGCACCATACCTCGACTATCGTCCGCTCAGGGAAGATGACCCGGACATCCAGGAGATTCTGGCGCTGCCTGAATTGGGCTGGATCGACCGACGCCTTGAGCAGAAAGCGCGAGATGAGGCGATTGCCTGGCTGGTTCCGGGCCACCTCTCGGAGGTCAGGACCAGAAGGCTGGAATGGGTAAAAAAGACGCGGGCGGCGGTCAAGGACCGCCTGACGAAGGAGATCGCCCATTGGTATCATCGTGCCGAGCAACTCCGTCTGCAGGAACGTGCGGGCAAAGCCGGTGCGCGGCTCAACTCCGGCGAGGCCCGTCGACGTGCCGAGGAACTTCAGCAGCGCCTCTCCCACCGCATGTCCCAGTTGGAGCGGGAGGAACAGGTGTCAGCGCTACCGCCCGCAGTTCTTGGCGCTGCCGTGATCGTTCCGGCTGGACTGATTGCACGCATGAAGGGCATCACCCTGTCACAAGCGGTGGACACCCAGGAAGCGGCCGCTCGGGCAAGGGATGCCGTGATGGAGGTGGAGAGGGGTCTCGGGTTCGAACCGGTCGACCGCGAATTCGAGCGGCTCGGCTACGACATCGAGAGCCGGGATCCCGATTCCGGCGGCTTGCGGTTCATCGAAGTGAAAGGACGCGTGGCCGGAGCGGATACTGTCACGGTTACCAAGAACGAGATCCTCACGGCTCTCAACAAGCCGGACGATTTCATTCTGGCCATCGTCGAGTTCCTTGACGGCGAAAACCACCGCGTGAGCTACATCCGGCGGCCATTTGAAAGGGAGCCGGACTGGGCTGTGACCAGCGCCAACTACCGCATGGATGAACTGCTCGCGCGCGCCGAGGAACCTTCATGAAAGTGTCTAGCCACGACAGGAGACGGCCATGACCTTGACGCGGACAAAGCTTATTGAAGTCGCGTTGCCGCTCGACGCCATCAACGCGGCTTCGGCGCGGGAGAAGTCGATCCGGCATGGGCACCCCAGTACTCTCCATCTCTGGTGGGCGAGGCGCCCACTCGCCGCCGCCCGTGCGGTGATTTTTGGTCAGCTGGTTGACGATCCCTCGTCGGTTCCGGAGGAGTTTCCGACCGAAGCGGAACAGGCGGTCGAGCGTGAGCGCCTGTTCGGCATTCTGCGGGAACTGGTGCTTTGGGAGAACACCGGCAACGAGACGGTGCTCGGCAAGGCGCGCGCCGAGATACGCCGGAGCTGGCGGCGGACCTGTGCCGACAATGCGGACCATCCACGCGCCGCTGAACTGTTCGACCCCGAGAAGCTGCCGGCCTTCCACGATCCCTTCGCGGGCGGCGGTGCGCTGCCGCTGGAGGCGCAGCGGCTGGGGCTGGAGGCGCACGCGTCCGACCTGAACCCGGTGGCGGTGCTGATCAACAAGGCAATGATCGAGATTCCGCCCAAGTTCGCGGGTCGGCCGCCGGTGAACCCGGAGGACCGGGCGAGTCTTGCTGGCGAAGGCGGCTGGCCGGGGTCGTCCGGGCTCGCGGCCGATGTGCGCCACTACGGTCGGTGGATGCGGGACGAGGCGGCCAGGCGGATAGGACACCTGTATCCGAAGGCGGAGGTCACGGCGGAGATGGCGGCGGGGCGCCCGGACCTCAGGCCTCATGTGGGCAGGGAGTTGACCGTCATCGCGTGGCTGTGGGCGCGCACGGTGCGGAGTCCGAACCCTGCGTTTGCGGATGTGGAGGTGCCGCTGGCGAGTTCGTTCGTGCTGTCGAGCAGGAAGGGGAAGGAGGCATGGGTCGACCCGGTGATCGAGGGCCGGAGCTACCGGTTCGTGGTGAGGGTCGGAACGCCACCCCCAGAGGCAAAGACAGGGACCTCCGCCGGCAAGCGGCAGGCATTTCGTTGTCTCCTGTCGGGAGTTCCGTTGTCGTACCCGCACATCCGCACGGAAGGGCAGGCGGGGAAGCTGGGTTCCCGACTGATGGCGGTCGTGGCGGAAGGAGACCGTGGCCGGATATATCTGCCTCCGCTGGATATATTCGCCGACCCGGCAAGCGAAGCCGAACCGACGTGGCGTCCGGACTGCGAACTGCCCAAGAAGCATCGCAATTTTCAGGGTCCGGTCTATGGGCTGAACAATCTGGGTGATCTCTTCACCGACCGGCAGTTGGTGGCGCTGACGACGTTTTCGGACCTGGTTGCCGAGGCGCGGGAGAAGGTGCTGGCGGATGCGCTGGCCGCCGGTTTCCCTGACGATCCAACTCCCCTTCGCGACGGTGGTACCGGTGCCCAGGCCTACGCCGAGGCGGTGGGAGTGTATCTCGGTCTGGGAGTCGGGCGTGCAACAGATTTCTGGAACGGTAATGCTACGTGGGAGCCAAGTGTAGTTTCTGTTGTCCACGCATTCACCCGCCAAGCCATTCCAATGGTATGGGATTTCGCGGAAAGCAATCCGTTCAGTTTGAGTAGTGGCAACTGGACTGACACCGGAGTTGGTTGGATTCCAAAGGTCTTGGATTTACTTTCGACCAACTGCGTCCCCTCGTTCTCGCAACAGATAAACGCCTGCGAGTTGGGCGGACGGGGTGCTGTCATATTTTCCACAGATCCACCCTACTACGACAACATTGGGTACGCTGACTTGTCAGATTTCTTCTACGTCTGGCTCCGGCATACACTAAGGGCTATTTTTCCTGAGCTATTTGCGACTGTTGCTGTGTCCAAGACTGGAGAGCTGGTTGCCACACCCTACCGTCACGGAAGTAAGGAGGCTGCTGAAGAATATTTTCTCGTAGGCATGAAAAAGGCAATCGGTACCATTAGTTTGAGGGCTCACCCCAGCCTACCGGTGACCATCTATTATGCCTTCAAGCAGTCTGAGACGAAGAAGGACGATTCAAGTCCAGTTAGTACCGGATGGGAAACCTTTCTTGAAGCCGTTATCAAGGCTGGGTTCTCCATCAGTGGCACTTGGCCGATGCGAACTGAGCGAAGCGCCCGATCAATCAGCATTGGCGCTAATGCACTTGCTTCCTCAATCGTGCTGTGTTGCCGAGTGAGTACCAAGAGTAAGTCGATAGTTACGCGTCGAGAGTTTCTTGCCGTACTACGATCCCAACTACCCAGTGCTCTCCGCCTCCTGCAATCCGGCAACATCGCCCCTGTCGATCTCGCCCAGGCTGCCATCGGCCCGGGAATGGGGGTATACACGCGCTACGAGCGGTTGGCGCTTGCAGCTTGACTGAATGGTATCGAACCGCTCATTTGAAGGTTTCCGAGGCAGACGCTTCATGATCCTTCTTCAAACTTGATGCGGGGTAAGCCGTACTGGCGAACAATCGCCCTCAGCTTGCCCACCCGCAACTCTTGATGATCCGGTACGGGAACCGTCACGGTTCCGTTTGGTCCAGATGTCTGCATGATGGCGTGACTGCCGCGCCTTCGGACTTCGGTAAATCCATGCGTTTCGAGCATTCGACACACCTCTCGGCCTGAGAGCGTTCTCAGCTTGGCCAACGGCTACTTCGACGTCGGTGACGCAGAACTCCCTTTTCGAACGACGCCTGATCTATTGCGGAGATGCCGATTCAAGGAAAAGGGTCAGTGCTTCTTCAAGATTCGCGCGGGCCTCCGCAACGGTGTCTCCCTGGCTGGCCACGTCAACTTCCGGACAAAGCGCGACATGGCCTGTTCCTTCACGCTCGACAATCGCCGTCAATCGTCTGTTCATCGCTTTCCTCCGTGAGGATGCTGACCTGGCGCGGACGTGCCAGCGGCGCGTGTTGTCGACTGCCGCGTCATGGTCAACCTGGTTTCGTAGTGTGTCCGGCCAGGACCAACTCCGTTACTCCCCCAAACTGTCCGACTCGAGCAGGTCTGCTTGCATCGATTCCGTGGAACGCACGCGCTCGGAAATCGACGGCCAGCTTCTAACGAGGGTGTTATAGGCGAGCGCCTCCGCAGCGCGGTTCTTCCGATCAGCCAGCGCGTAGAGGCGGTAACAGAGTTCACGTGCCGTATCCGCGGCGCCACCAAGTGCACGCACGAGCCTCGCAGCCCCTTCGTCCCCGTCCGTCTCCAAGACTCGAATCAGGTGATGCACGATCTCCCACGAAGTCAGCCGCAGGTCCGTTCGCGGGTCCCAATCCCCGGGAAGTTCCTGCGGTTTGAGAAGACGAATCTTCCCAGCTTGCGAAATGAGGATCCCCGCTTCGACCATGCCTGCGATACTGGTGTTCTTCGCTTTGGACAAGGTTTCTCCGCGACCGAAATCGCCTTCAGTGAATCCAAACTCCTCGAACCAGGCAAGCGCCCATCGGCTATCGGCGTCGAAGTCGCCTTCCTGCTCTGCCAGTACCTCGTCGAGAATCTGATTGATGAGTGCAAGTGCGTCACGGACAGTCATCGGTTTGCCCGACGCGTCGAGCACTTGGGCGTAGCGCGTGTATACCCCCATTCCCGGGCCGATGGCAGCCTGGGCGAGATCGACAGGGGCGATGTTGCCGGATTGCAGGAGGCGGAGAGCACTGGGTAGTTGGGATCGTAGTACGGCAAGAAACTCTCGACGCGTAACTATCGACTTACTCTTGGTACTCACTCGGCAACACAGCACGATTGAGGAAGCAAGTGCATTAGCGCCAATGCTGATTGATCGGGCGCTTCGCTCAGTTCGCATCGGCCAAGTGCCACTGATGGAGAACCCAGCCTTGATAACGGCTTCAAGAAAGGTTTCCCATCCGGTACTAACTGGACTTGAATCGTCCTTCTTCGTCTCAGACTGCTTGAAGGCATAATAGATGGTCACCGGTAGGCTGGGGTGAGCCCTCAAACTAATGGTACCGATTGCCTTTTTCATGCCTACGAGAAAATATTCTTCAGCAGCCTCCTTACTTCCGTGACGGTAGGGTGTGGCAACCAGCTCTCCAGTCTTGGACACAGCAACAGTCGCAAATAGCTCAGGAAAAATAGCCCTTAGTGTATGCCGGAGCCAGACGTAGAAGAAATCTGACAAGTCAGCGTACCCAATGTTGTCGTAGTAGGGTGGATCTGTGGAAAATATGACAGCACCCCGTCCGCCCAACTCGCAGGCGTTTATCTGTTGCGAGAACGAGGGGACGCAGTTGGTCGAAAGTAAATCCAAGACCTTTGGAATCCAACCAACTCCGGTGTCAGTCCAGTTGCCACTACTCAAACTGAACGGATTGCTTTCCGCGAAATCCCATACCATTGGAATGGCTTGGCGGGTGAATGCGTGGACAACAGAAACTACACTTGGCTCCCACGTAGCATTACCGTTCCAGAAATCTGTTGCACGCCCGACTCCCAGACCGAGATACACTCCCACCGCCTCGGCATAGGCTTGGGCACCGGCACCGCCCTCGGACAGCCGGGGCGCATCGGCGTCCATGCCGGCGGCCAGTGCATCCGCCAGCACCTTCTCCCGCGCCTCGGCAACCAGGTCCGAAAACGTCGTCAACGCCACCAGCTGCCGGTCGGTGAAGAGGTCCCGCCATTGGCGCATGCCGTACTCTTGGACGCGAAAACCAAGCGCACGCGCAGGCAGATCTGTGTCAGGTGTCCAATCGGGTCGTGCCTCGCTGGCAGCCTTTACTTGTGCTGACGTAGGTCTCAGATAGACGCGACCCTTAACGCCCTCAGCGACGATGGCCAGGAGACATGCACCCATCCGACCGGCTTTGGCCTCGGATCGCAGGTAGTCGAAAGGCATCGGCGAACCTGACATCAGGCACAGGAACTGGCTGCCACTACCACCAGACTTGGTCCCCGTCTTTGCCTCTGGTGGTGGCGTTCCGACCCTCACCACGAACCGGTAGCTCCGGCCCTCGATCACCGGGTCGACCCATGCCTCCTTCCCCTTCCTGCTCGACAGCACGAACGAACTCGCCAGCGGCACCTCCACATCCGCAAACGCAGGGTTCGGACTCCGCACCGTGCGCGCCCACAGCCACGCGATGACGGTCAACTCCCTGCCCACATGAGGCCTGAGGTCCGGGCGCCCCGCCGCCATCTCCGCCGTGACCTCCGCCTTCGGATACAGGTGTCCTATCCGCCTGGCCGCCTCGTCCCGCATCCACCGACCGTAGTGGCGCACATCGGCCGCGAGCCCGGACGACCCCGGCCAGCCGCCTTCGCCAGCAAGACTCGCCCGGTCCTCCGGGTTCACCGGCGGCCGACCCGCGAACTTGGGCGGAATCTCGATCATTGCCTTGTTGATCAGCACCGCCACCGGGTTCAGGTCGGACGCGTGCGCCTCCAGCCCCAGCCGCTGCGCCTCCAGCGGCAGCGCACCGCCGCCCGCGAAGGGATCGTGGAAGGCCGGCAGCTTCTCGGGGTCGAACAGTTCAGCGGCGCGTGGATGGTCCGCATTGTCGGCACAGGTCCGCCGCCAGCTCCGGCGTATCTCGGCGCGCGCCTTGCCGAGCACCGTCTCGTTGCCGGTGTTCTCCCAAAGCACCAGTTCCCGCAGAATGCCGAACAGGCGCTCACGCTCGACCGCCTGTTCCGCTTCGGTCGGAAACTCCTCCGGAACCGACGAGGGATCGTCAACCAGCTGACCAAAAATCACCGCACGGGCAACAGCCAGAGGCTTGCGGGACCACCAGAGATGCAAGGTGGACGGGTGACCGTGGCGGATGGATTTCTCGCGTGCACCAGCCGCATTGATCTCGTCAAGCGGGAGCGCGACCTCAATGATTTTCTTGCGCAATGGACCCTCTCGGAACAGGATCGTGGATGCTCCCGAAGGATTGTTGACCCAAGGTAGCCTCTGTAAGAAAGTTTCCGCCAAGGGTTGGTTCGTGTCAACCGCTGGCTCCGGTCAAGGCAGCAGAGATTGCCGATCCGATGCGCTCCGCGGCAGCTTCAGTCTCGCGGTCGCTTATGTGCGCATAGCGTAGCGTCATTCGCATCTGCGCATGACCCAGCAGGCGTGACACTACAGGCAGGGGAACGCCCGCCATGACGGCATGGCTGGCAAAAGTGTGGCGAAGGTCGTGCAGGCGTACGTCCTCGATACCCGCGGCTCGGCGCGCTTTTCGCCAGAGTGAGAGTTCCGCCGAGCGACTTGTGGACGGGTCGGTGGCCGACGGGAAGACGTATGGTCCAACGCGGGACTGCTTCGCAAGGATGTCCTGAGCCTCGGAGCCAAGAAAGACCGTCCGGGGGCCAGTCTTGGAATCGATCAGCATCAGCCTGTCGTCGCGGACTTCCGACCAGCGCAAGGCTATCAGTTCGCCCTTGCGACACCCGGTAAGCAACAGGAGGCGGATGATGTCCGCCTGTTGAACGCCAGACCCTCTCCCGCGATGCGCGTCCAGCGCCCGGCGGAGACGTCTGATCTCTGATCGGGTCAGGAAACGTGTCTTCCTGAGTCGCGGATTGCGCTGGATTGTGTGGGCAGGATTCGCCGTGAGGTGGCCACATTCAACAGCGAAGCTGAGAATTTGGGATAGTACATCCAACGCACGGTTTGCTCCTGCAGGCGCAGTCCTTGAGTAGATGTCGAACCACTGGAATATGTCTTCATGGCCAAGCCGGTTCAAGTCGATCGACCCGAACTCGGGGAGGAGTTGCGTTCGCAGCAAACTTTCGACCCGGCGCCTTGTGGAGGGCTTGCACGGCTGATGACATGCAGCAGTCCACGGTGCCGCCACGAAATCGGCGAACGTCGTCATGGCCGATACGTCATGGCGGCAGCGACTGTCTGCACGGACTGTATCGCAAGTGAATCATCAAAGTGGAGATACCTCAGCGTGGTGGCCGCGTCGCGATGCCCAAGCAGGCGACCAATCGTCAACACGGTCTCACCCCGGCTAAGGGCGAAGCTGGCGTACGAATGCCGAAGGTCGTGGAGCCGAACGTCGGGTAATCCGGCCGCCAACCGAATTCTCCGCCAGTGTCGGTACAAGGTTTCCGTGCGCATGGGGCCGTCGTAACGCCTGGCAGGAAAGACCCAAGCGGATGTCTTGCTGAGAGCGGCCAGGACGAGGCGACTCGCGTTGGAGAGCCATACCGTTCGCGGCCCGGTCTTGCCATCGGGAAGGTACAGATTTCCTTCGCGATAATCGTCCCACCGCAGATGCCGAATCTCACCCTGGCGGCAACCGGTGAGGATCAGCAGCCGCACAAGGCCAACAGCATCCGGGGCGTCGCATTGGTATTTTTCCAGTACGGCACCGAGTCGACTGGTCTCTGCGGAGGTAAGAAAGCGGCTGCGTCCTGGCACCCGGTAGCGCCGTACACCGGCACAGGGATTACTGCTTGCGGGGCGAAGTCCCAACCGCTCCGCTTCACGGAACACTGCCGAGAGCACGGGCAGGGCGCGGTTCGCCGCCGCCGGCGTGGCGTGCAGGGAGGCGAACCACTGTCGGACATGGCCCGACGAAACTTCGGCGACAGGTCTCTGTGCGAAGAACGGCATGATCTGATTGCGCAGATAGCAGCGGTTGACCACCAGCGTGCGTGGCTTCCACTGGCGTGACTGGCGATGTATCACCGAATCGGCCAGAGGTCCGAACAGGGCTGTTGACTTTTCATTCAAGGCGTTTTGCTCCATGATGTAACCAAATCTTCATTGGCAGAGGTGCGGTTGCGGTCTTGTGGCTGGCCCGATCCTGCCGCCGGACCGTGTCAGGGACACTTACCCACGAGGGATTCTATGGCGACGACCAACCGCGAACGCGTCGGCACGGCGCTGGAACTTCTCCGCTCTGGACTCGCTCCGTACGTGGAGCGCGAGATTCGCGCCAAGTCGAAACGGGTGCCTTTGGAGCGCATCCAGCGCTTAACGGACGATCCGCGTCAACGGGACAAGCCGATCAAGGAGTGGGACGCTTCGGGCCTTCTGGTGCTGATGACCGACACCTGGCGCGAGATATTCCAAGACACTCTCGGTCACAGCGGTCGCAGTCTGGTTTCCGAATTGCGTGACTGGCGGAACAAGTGGGCCCATCAGGAACGATTCTCGAGCGATGACACGGATCGCGCACTCGACTCTGCAGAGCGCATACTCGTAGCGGTGTCAGCATCGCAGGCAGCAGAGGTCGGGCGGATGAAGATGGACCTTCGCCGCTTGGTGCTCGACGAGCAGGTGCGCGGCGAGACTCGGCGGGTTGCCTCCCGCCAGTTCGACGCCTTGACGACTTCCGGCGTCAAGGCTTGGCGTGACGTTGTCGAACCCCATGACGATGTGGCGACCGGACGCTATCAGCAGGCGGAATTCGCGGCAGATCTGGGACAGGTGCACCGGGGCCAGGGTGTAGACGAGTACCGCGATCCGGCCGAGTTCTTTCGGCGTACATTCCTGACTGCCAGTCTGAGGTCTTTGCTGGTCGGCGCGGTCCGTCGTCTCTCGGGCGGAGATGGCGATCCGGTCATACAGCTTCAGACGAACTTTGGAGGCGGCAAGACGCACTCCATGCTGGCTCTTTACCATCTGTTCTCGGGCATCGATGCGCAGATGGTGCCGGAATTGACTACAGTGCTCGAAGAGGCCGGGGTCACTCGCGTCGAACCCGCCCGCCTGGTAGTCCTGGTAGGAACCCAGATTTCTCCCGGCGATCCGGAACCCAAGGCTGATGGCACGGTTGCACAAACGCTCTGGGGTGAACTGGCGTACCAGCTTGGCGGCCGGGAGGCTTATGAGCGCGTGCGTGTCGATGACGAACGCGCGACCAACCCCGGACACAAGCTGCGGAAGCTGCTGAATGATCATGGACCGTGCGCGATTCTGATAGACGAGTGGGTGGCGTACGCCCGCCAGCTTCACGACGAACCAGGCCTGCCGGGCGGAACGTTCGAGACTCAATTCACCTTCGCACAAGCTCTGACAGAGGCTGTCAAGCTGACGGAAAACTGTCTGCTGATGGTGTCCCTTCCCGCGTCGGACCAGGCTGCAGGGGCCAGTGCCGATGTCGATGATTCCGAGGTGGGAGGCATACGTGGCCACGATGCACTTGAGCGCCTTCGCAACGTGATCGCGCGTGTTGAATCGCCTTGGCGGCCGGCCACGGCCGAGGAAGGATTCGAGATTGTGAGGCGTCGATTGTTCAAGCCGTTTGCCGACGGGGAGGCCCGCAAGCAGCGAGACGTCACCGCGCGAGCCTTCGCCGACTTGTACTTGAAGCACCGCGCGGAATTTCCTGCTCCCTGCGCGACCCTCGAATACGAACAGCGTATTCAGGCAGCCTATCCGATCCATCCGGAGGTGTTCGACCGCCTCTATTCCGACTGGTCCTCCCTGGCGAGGTTTCAGCGTACCCGAGGCGTGCTGCGCCTGATGGCAGCCGTGATCCACAGTCTTTGGGAGACTGGCGACCGCAGCCCCCTGATACAGCCTTGGAACATCCATCTCGACAATCCGCGCGTGCAGAACGAACTCACGCGGTACCTTTCCGACAACTGGACACCTGTGATCGAAAAGGATGTCGACGGCACCAGTTCGCTGCCAGTGGCGATCGACAGCGATGCACCCAATCTCGGAAAACTCAACGCCACAAAGCGGGTCGCGCGCACGATCTACCTGGGCTCCGCACCGATCGCGGAGGCGGCGCGGCGCGGAATCGAGGACACGAGGATCAAGCTCGGCTGCGTTGTGCCGTCGGAGGCACCAGCTGTCTTCGGCGATGGCCTTCGCCGCCTCGCGGTTCAGGCTACTTATCTCTATCAGGATGGTACGCGGTACTGGTACGACACCCAACCGACGGTGGCCAAGCTGGCAGAGGATCGAGCGGAGGAGTTTCGACGCGAACCGGACAAGGTGGAATCAGAGCTTGAAGACCGACTCAGGAAGGATTTGCGTGAAAAAAGCGTCTTCGCACGCATTCACACGTTCCCCAAATCACCTGCGGATGTGGCCGACGAAAGCGATGCCAGGTTGGTCTTGCTGCCGCCGGATACCCATCATGTCAGCGGAGCGGAAAATCCCGCTCAAGAGCTTGCTGCCAGGATCCTGGAGTCCCGCGGCACGGCTCCGAGGATGTTCCGCAATGCACTGGTATTCCTCGCAGCCGACCGAGCGCGATTTCAGGAACTGGACGACGCCTTGAGACGGTTCTTGGCCTGGAAGTCAATCATCAAGGACGTGGAGAAGCTCAACCTGGACCCCCATCAGGCAGGGCAAGCTCGGGCTCAACAGGAGACGGCGAACGCTACGGTTCAGGCGAGGATTCCGGAGACCTATCGATGGTTGCTCGTTCCTGAGCAGCAGTCACCAAATTCCGACATATCCTGGAAGTCTCTGAACCTGTCCGCATCGGGCCCTCTGGCGGAAAGGGCTTCACGGCGGCTTCTGCAGGCGGAACTTCTGGTGGCGGATCTGGGTCCTACCGTGCTTCGACTGCACCTGGACAACGTACCCCTCTGGCGCGGTGATCATGTCGGCGTACGCCAGTTAATAGAAGACTTCGGACAATACTTGTACCTTCCACGACTCACTGGTGCGGACGTGCTCATTGGTACAGTCAAGAATGGTGTCGGGCTCCTGACCTGGGAGCAAGATACGTTCGCGTTCGCCGACGGATTTGACGATATGGCGAAGCGTTATCGTGGACTGCAAATTGGACAGGGTTTCGACATCACTCGCGACAGTAGCGGCCTCATTGTCAAACCAAAAATTGCACGCTCCCAGATCGATACTGAAGCCCCGAACACGACTCAGCCAAGGGTCTCCTCTCTGCCCGCTTCCGAGCCGAACAAGCCCGGTCAGCCACCCGAAACACCGAACCGCGAGCGAGTGGCCTCTCGCCGGTTCTACGCGACGAAAATACTCAATCATGCTCGTATTGGCCCGGAAGCCAGCCGCATTGCTGAAGAGGTGGTCTCTCACTTGGGTGGCCTGGTAGATTCGGAAGTGCAGATCACACTCGAGATCGAGGTGAAGGTCCCTTCTGGCGTACCGGAGAATGTCGAACGGATCGTTACCGAAAACAGTAACAGTCTGCGTCTGGATACTCACGCCTTTGAGAAAGACTGAAGGCCGTACTGAAGAGAGGGTGCCGCGATAGGTGTTTCGCAAGCGATGCGTGAGAGGCACGCGGCTTTCAGCCTGACGGCGGGACGAAGTTCCAGGGGAGCATCTCGTCGATACGGCTGTCGGGATGCTCCGTGGCGATTTTCTCCAGCGTGTCGTTGAGCCATGCGCAAGGCTCGACGCGTTTCATCTTGCTGGTCTCGATGAGGCTGGCGATGCGGCACCATGCGTGCGCGCCCTCGTCGTGGCTGGCGAACAGCGCGTTTTTCGCGGTGAGCCTGATCGGCCGGAGGTGGTTTTCGACGAAGTTGCTGTCCATCTCGACGCGCCCGTCATGCAGGAAGACCAGAAGCCCGTCCCACTGGTTGGCGACACAGGACAGCTTCTCGCCGAGCCACAGGCCGAAGGCGTTCACCAGCGAACTGGCGGCGTCGCCGGCGGCTTGCCCCGGATATTCTTCTCGATGGCATGGATCTGCGCGATGCGGTCGAACCCCACCTTTGTCCCGGACAGGGTTTCGGGGCGTTGAGGATGATGTTGCAGTTGTGCCACCTTGGTTGCGCCGAGTAGACAAGCCATATTGCTTTCTGCCGAAAAGAAAACGCTGATGTCACAAACACTCCTGGTGGACAGCCATGAACGGGCACGGGTCATGACCATGGCGGTTGTGCGCGCTGCTGAAAGGATGGGCCTTTCAGGCAGGGATCTTGCCGCGATTCCGGGGCTTCCGGAACCAACCGTATCGCAGATGCGAAAGGATGAGTTTCGGCTGGAGGAAGGCTCAAAAGCCTTCGAACTCGGCGCGTTGTTTGTTCGCCTGTTCCGCTCGCTCGATGCGATCACGGGCGGTGACGCCAAGGTTGCTGATGTCTGGCTGCGCAATGAGAACCGGGCACTTGGTGGTCGTCCACTCGATCAGATCAAGACGATTTCCGGACTGACCAATGGGCTTGCCTGTCTGGATTCCAGACGCGCTCCGCTCTGAGCAAAGGGCCGTCGACGAAACCTTCTGGCGGTGCGTGGAGGCGCAGCATGTCGTCTCCACGTGTCAGCTTGTCGATACGCTGGACGAGCAACACCCGCTGGAAGACATTCTCGAAGAAGCCACGCCGCCGGTTCTGCCAGCGTGCGAGAGTCTTCGCTATCTCTGCATGGTACCATTTCGCCACGGGCTCCATCCGAACGGCTCACGTTTTCGAAGACCCGGACCAACCCCTGGCGTCTGTTACGTATCCGAAGTACCTGCGACAGCGATCATCGAGACCGCTTTTCATCTTCTTCTGCTCCATGCTGACTCTCCGGGCACACCCTTTCCGTCCCGACCCAGCGAACTCAGCGCATTCGATGTATCGGTGAAGACGGCAAACGCCATTGATCTGATGGCCAAACCGTTCAGCGCTGTCAGCGATATATGGATGCACCCTGTGGACTATGAGCCTTGTCAGCAGTTCGAAGAAGCCCGCGCGCCCAGGGCATCCAGCTCGTCCGCCATGCCTCTGTCCGTAATCCGGACCACAGTCCAAATGCGGCCATTCTCACCTGTGATGCCCTTGCAGTATCGGGGCCAACCCAAAACCAGACTTGGCATCTCTGGTTCAACAAGGCAGGCGTACATGCCCTCTGCGAGTTTCAGAGCATAAAATTCAATCTCCCGCCTGAAGTCTGGCAAACCGATCCCAGGCTGGAAGCCTTCGACTGGGCAGGAACCAGTCGAGATTTGGCCAAAAGTGGATGAAAGCCAATTATTTGCACGAGTGTGGTCGAGTGTGGTAGGGCCTTGCCAACGGCGTACGGGTTCACTGGCGATGGCTTCCGGCACTCCTTATGGACGGCAGGAATAAAGTGAAGTGCAGTTCGCAAGTAACGGCCCGGATATCCCGGAGCACCTGCTTCATGCAACCACATCGCCCCTTCAACTACGCAAACATCCTAATGTCCTTCATCGACAAGATGAAATCTGCAGGTACTGGCTTGTGCATTTGCCATTCAACACAGATTTCTTTGCTCTTGGCGTATTCCTTGGATGTGTCTGGCACAATCATGCCATGGACAAGGCTTCCAATGACCGTTGCTTCCAGAGGTTGATGGCGCGACGAACAGGGCCGTCACACCGATTTCCTCTTTCTGAAAACCATACTCAAGCCTTGTAGTAGGGATACGAAAGAATTTCGCGGCAGCCTGCTTGCCGTTGAACAGCAGCACTCGAGGTTGGTTGGCCTTTATCTTCTCATTGAATCCGGCAATATCGTAATCATTATCCCTCAGCCCAGAATCAGGACCGCTGCAGTGTTTCGCGAGATCGGTTAGTCCGATGTCGAATTCCAGCAACTTTCTGTATTCTTCGGGAGACAGTGCTCGAGGCGTCAGCCCGACTTCATGAAGTATCCGCCAAAAGCGATTACGGCTATCAGCATAGTACGCCTGATCAGAAGCAGAGCGCCAGCCGGCAACTGTACCGCAGATCACCAAGTCGAGACCAGGTCTCAATAGATCCGGAAGGGCGTCAGGAAGTTTCGTCATACTGGCATATGAAGACACATATGTTGCCATTTTCGCCTGTTCCGTAACAATGCGCCACCACCGCAGGTCTGCAATCGATCTGAAAGCAACCGTGTTCTCGTTGGTGCACGCTTTGGAGAAGTTAAGGGAGACGTAGCGCGCTACGTTACTTGCCGCAATTGTCTGCGACGACGTTGTGGGTAGAGCGAATCACTGCACCTGCACGACTGCCGACACTCCTTCGTCTCGCGGGCGCTGGCGAAAGCTTGCCGATGATCGGCTGCCTACTCGGTCACAGCCAAATGCAGACAACCGCTCGATATGCGCATCTAGATCGGGACTCGATATGCGAGTCCGGGCGGCGGGGGTCCGACAGGATTGAGGAGGGCCTCTATCGGGACTATCAGGGGGAGACGGCAGCGGCGAGACAGTTTTGAATTCGCAGGCTCTTCGGTCCGTCAAGCGCAGTACCATTGGCTTGGCGTTATAAATGTCCTGGAGGCCGCCCGCATTTCGTTATTGCTCGAGCTCCTGTTCGATTTTCTGTTCGAGCACTGCACTCTCCACAAATGTACCCAAGGCCTGCACCATGGAATCGTAGATCGAACGACGCTGTTCTCCGCTCCAGAGAGTAAGGACAAATGCGACTTCCTGAGGGCCGGCTTGGCTATGGTGGTGCCAGCCGAACTGGTAAAGGTCCCGGATGTATACACGGGCGTAGAGCCGGAAATGACTCCCCGTAAGTTGGCGCCCACGTCCGACGAAACTTGCAGAATGACGCCGGACTGGATTCCATTTCTTCAATTCCTTACGAGCTTCGCTTTCGCGAATGGTCGATTCCTTCATGGAGCCAAGAAGCGATTTCCAGTCTGCGCCCGCTTTATCGACGTATTGGAGCGCCGTTTCCAACCGTGAAGAGAAGTAATTTGCTCCCGCAAAGGGAGAAACAAGAGGATTCAGAACGGCAGTCAGACGCGCCTTTCCGAAGAGACGCCCGTTGCGAACAAGCTCGGGCGGAATGGGAATGTCGTTCCAATAGTAGGCCGTGCCAGGTTCCAACCGCGCGCGCCAGGCCAATGTCACGCTACCCGGTGCACAACTCCATGGCATGAGGCCTTGATAGGGCGCTCCCCACCCAAGGGCAGGATCGTGCTCATCGAGCTCCGCAGCGTTGATAAACAGGGCCTTCACCAGATCGGGCGTCGGGCTGCGCAATACGTCGAACGTATGCGCGGCAAGCGAGGAAATGAGGGGTGTTGCGTAACTGCTTCCGGTATCCACCGCGTTTCGTCGACGGGGAGGTCGAGGCCATGTTCCTCGCGCCGTTCAGCGGATCACGACCGGGCCCTCGCGCTGCCTCCAGCGGGAGAGATCTGGACGCAGCTACCCGAGGAAATCGAAACGGCCAAGGAGCAAGTGGACCCGGCGCGCCGCCGCCTGACGCGCCGAACCGCCCCCGATGCAGGCCCCGGCTTCCGGCTCACGCCCGAAGCGCGGGGCCTTCCTTGTCCGAACGCATGGAATCCTTGTCCGAATGCCATTGGACGACGGCATGGTCGGGCGGGTCGATGCAGAGGCCGACGACGTCGCGGGCCCTGATCCCGGACCCCGGATCGCGGGATACCCTGAAGGTCCCGACCCGGTGCAGCCCGAGGCCGTTCTCCTTCAGGATGCCGTGCAGACCATCCCCGGCTTCCCCGCCGCGGCGATCGGGGCTGCATTGAGCACAACGATGCCCGCCACGCCCTACCGTTCCGCTGGAGCCGGAAGCCCGAGGACCTCGTCGGGGCGTGGAAGGGAGGACACCGGAAGCTTCGGGAAATGGCACCGGATGAATGAATCAAGCCACTAGCCGAGCCACAGCCCCAAAATGGCCACCGCGAGGCCGAGCATACCGGCCATAGCCAGGATCAACCGCGTTTCGCGCTTGGCGATATCTTCGCGAAGCTTTGCCAAACCCGCATCAATTCGAGATTCCATTGCTTCGTTCTCCGCTCTGATTGCTTTCATCTCGCCTTCCTGCTTGGCAATCGCCAGGGCGTTATCGCGCTCCTCATTCATTGTGAGATCCTAGCTTCATCCAGCGCCTCGATCAAGCCGTGCCGAAACACGGCTGGCCATATTGCTTTCTGCCGAAAAGAAAGAAACACTGCATTTTGCAGAAAAGAAAACGCCGATGTCGCAAACACTCCTGGTGGACAGCCATGAACGGGCATGGGTCATGACCATGGCGGTTGTGCGCGCTGCTGAAAGGCTAGGATCTTGCCGCGATGCTACGAGGATTTCGGATCTCTGCAACAACGCTCCCGAACTGGCCGAGGTCGGCCTCGACGAGGTAACCCTTGTGCAGCGGTGCCACGAACCGGCAACCATGCACTGCAGCAAAGAGGTCTGTCGGTGTGTGACTTGGGGCCAGAGAGTCGGGGAACATGCACACAGTCAGCAGTGTCTTTCCTCCAAACGTCAAGAATTCTGCACGGGAGGCATGAAGTGCCTGCGCTTGGCCGCTGAGTTTTTCCTCTGCTCGTCGAGACGACCATTGACGACACTGTGTTGCCCCTTTCCTCCACCGATACGACTCTCAGGTGCCGGTTCCATCTGAAGGCTGAGTACCGGGTTGAGAAGTGGAAGATTGCCTTCTTCAGCCATGTTCTGCCCCTTCGTCTTGCCGAAGATAGCCGTAGACAGCCTGACGCGTGACGCCGATCAAGCGGCTGATGTTGGCGCCACTGATCTCGCTTCGTCCTCTTAATTCCTGGGCGAGAGCCTTCTTCTGATCCGTGCTGAGTTCGCCGGATTGTGGGAGAGCCACTTTGCTCGCCTGAGATTCGATGGTGGCGAGCGCCACGGAAGCGATGTTTACTGGCCTGGAGTCGAGCAATGCATGGCGCCGGGCGGTCAGCCCGATTGCTTCAATATCCGCGCCGGACAGGCGAGCCGAGATGGTCGCGAGCAGTTCCGAAAAATTGTGTTCGTCGTGGTCTTCGAAGAGAAAGTGCCGCCAAAGGTCTTCCCGGACGCTGGCATCCGGGTATCCGAGCTCGATCTTGTATGGGAACCGTCGCCAGATTGCTGGATCGAGCAAGTGTGGATGATTGGTGGCTGCAACGACGACAGCATGTTGGTCAAGACTGTCGAGACCTTGAATCACGGTATTGACGACTCTCTTCAGTTCGCCGAGTTCGTGACGGTCGTCGCGCAACTTGGCCACGGCGTCCATTTCGTCGAGGAGGAGAACCGCATTCTGTGAAGGGACGAAGTCAAAGACGGTTCGGACGTTCTTGGCTGTGTCGCCCAGCAGGGACGAAATCACGGCATCAAGACGCACGACGTAGAAAGGGCGGGATAGCTGGGCGGCCACATGGGCGGCCATCAGTGTCTTGCCCGTTCCGGGCGGCCCGGACAGAAGGAGGCCCAGACGGGAAGCCAGCCCCTTGGCACTCAGTTCGTCGACGTGCCGAGCGGCCCTCACGAAGTCATTGAAGGCCTGACTCGCTTCCTTGCCCAGGAACAGCGGCGCATCGGGCCACGGCTGCTCCTCGAGGAGAGGGAGGCGCGATTTGGCGTCAACCGGCACGGTTTCGATGTAGCCGGATGCCCGAAGCGGCACTCCTCGCTTGCGTGCGACCGAACGGAGTTGCTTGGCGGCCGCATCTTCACCTGCCGTTGAGAGTCCGCGGGCAATCAGGTTCGCGGCACGACGAACACGCGTGTAGTCGGCAGCCAGAGCTGCGTCCGTTAGCTCGATGATATCCTTTGGATCAACGGTCACACGAGTTCTTTCCTACTCTCTGTGCCGCCAGCCATGGTAACAGAAATATTTCTGTTGACAATCATATTTCTGATAATGTAAATGAAATTTTCTTAATTGGTAAAAAGATGAGAGAAATGTCCAAGAAAAATCAGCATGTCGTACCTCATGATGGGGTCTGGGCCGTCAAACCGTCGGGCGGGTCGAAACCGTCTTCGGTCCACGACACCCAGCAAGAGGCGATCGACAGGGCGCGGGGCATCGCCCGGAACCAGAGATCCGAACTGTTCATCCACCGGCGGGACGGGACCATCCGAAAGCGCGACTCGCATGGAAATGACCCATTTCCGCCGAAAGGGTAATCGGGCCCGGGGTTCCGAGGCAGCAGATCGGGGCGAACGCTCCGTCTACCGATGTGCTGCCGAATCGACCGAACTGGTGATCTGTATGACGGCTCATGTAGAGGATCGGATGGTGGACGAAAATGCGATGGGGGCCCTAGCGGCCAGTGCACAGCTGGAAGCGAATGTTGTTGATGGCAACTGTAAATCCGACCTTCGTGGCTATCCAAAACCCGACCGTTTTGGCGTGTCGACTCCGAGGTTCCCGGTCTGCTGTGCTGGCTTTCCAACAGAACTGGCCGCGGGGCACGGATGCCCGGATGGGAAACCAGGATGTTGCTGAAACACTCTCTCGACTAGGGCGCCTCGAAGATGGCGCTGGCGCGTCGTTTCGGGATCAATCGCACGATGATCCCCCACTGGATCAAGACAGGGCCGCTGGACCGGGACCTGCTGGCCGGTCCGCGAGGAGATTCGCTGCACCCTCCGGTGGCTCACAAGTGGATATCTACAAGGCGATCATCGACGCGCGTCTTGAGGAGTTTCCCCGGCTGTCGGCGCGGCGGCTATTCGACGAGGTTCGCGCGGCGGGTGATCCGGGCCGCTCCTATGATTAACCGGATAGATGGGTAACACTATGGACCGGTTATATGGATGACAGTGTTTGTAAGTTTTCTGGCTGGCCAAGGCCGCGGGCGGCTGCTGGCTAAGCGCCTCATGCGGGCGGCATTCGTTGAAGTCTTCGCGGAAGCGGTCAAAGCGGCGCTGCTCATCCTTGCTCGCCGTTGGCGGCTGGAGACATCATATGCCAAAAAAAGAAGAGTTCGGAACTACGGAAGCCATGCCTGAATTGAGCGATATTCGCGCGATCGACATCGTTGCAAACCCGATGACGCCAGAAATCATGGCGATTCGACCTGATTGGGCGCGCGGTTTCTACACAGGAAAAGTCAAACGCGCCGAAAACGAAGCATTAGGCGTCACTCTCGAAGAAATGTTGCAGATGATGGACGCTGCAGGCGTCGAGATTGCATTTCTCGTCGCAACCCGCACGGGTCGATTGGGTCTCCCTGGCAGCTGGCACCTGCCATATGAAATGGTGGCTGACGCGGTGCGCCGTCATCCAAAGCGATTCCGCGGACTGGCTGGAATCGATCCCACCCAGGGAATGGAAGCCGTTCGAGAACTGGAGCGGGGCGTTACGGAATTGGGCTTCGTCGGTGCTCATTCCTATCCGCACTGGTATGAGCTTCCTCCGGATCACGCGCGCTACTACCCGTTCTATGCAAAATGCGTGGAACTGGATGTGCCGATCCAGCTGCAAGTCGGCCAGTCTCTCATCTATACTCCGCAGCAGCGCCTTCGCAGCGTAGCGCGTCCGATCATGCTCGATGCGGTTGCCTGCGATTTTCCGGAACTGAAGCTGATCGGCATTCACATCGGCATTCCCTGGGAAGCCGAGATGATCGCCATGGCCTGGAAGCATGAAAACGTGTTCATCGGCAGCGACGCCCACTCGCCCAGGTACTGGCCTGCCAATTTCGTGCAATTTCTCAACAGCTACGGGCAGGACAAGGTACTTTTCGGCACAGACTTTCCGGTATTGGGCTTTGAGCGAACACGGCAGGAAATTGACGCGTTGGACCTCAAGGAAGAGGTGTTGCGCAAGCTGTTGAGGGAGAATGCCGCCGCCGTTTACGGCATGGATCCGGACAAATAGGGCCTATCCCTGATCGCGATTGACGAACACCGATTCGTGCCATGGCACGATCAGCCGACGCAGTGCGGTAATTGTCACGTAAAAACTGAACCCCAGACCGGTCAGGAGGATGATCACCGCGAAGAGCTGGTTGGTCTGGTAGGCATTCATTGCAGCGACGGCCATGTGGCCCAGGCCGGCATTGCCTCCGAGATATTCGCCGACGACCGCGCCGATGATTGCCAGCACGACGCCGATTTCCATGCCGGTGAGAACATAGGGCAGGGCACTTGGCAGCTCGAGGCGCCAGAAGGTATGCCAACGGTTGGCATTCAAGCTCCGCATGACCTCACGATGACCTGTATCAACGGACTTTACGCCCAGCAGGGTGTTGGTAAATATCGGGAAGAATGCCAGTACGGCTGATACGATGACCTTCGACGAAGGGCCGAAACCGAACCAGACCACAAAGAGCGGCACAAGCGCCACTTTCGGGACTACCTGTGTCGCAATGATGAATGGATTGAGTGTTTTCTCAAGCCAGAGAATCTTGCCAAGGACGGCCCCGAGGCTGATGCCGATCACAGTTGCAAAGAGGAATCCGAGAACGGTTTCGTAGACCGTGGTCCAGACGTGGCTCCAGGTCTCGGCTTCTCCGACCATCACGATCAGACCGCCAACCACGGCGCTGGGCGGTGGAAGAATCAGGCTCGATACGCCGAAGAAGCGAACATAACCTTCCCAGGTGCCGAGAAAGACGGCAAGCAGCAGAATCGTGCTGCATGCGGTCCACGGCATGCGAACACGTTTTCGATGTCTTGCGCCACCGCGTGAGGGTGTTTCTGATATTCTTTGGGCCATCAGGCGTGCTCCAGTCGGTCCCGAAGTACACGGATAATTTCCTGAAATTCGCCGGACGTCTGAAGGCGAACATCGCGTTCCCGCTCGAAGGGCACGTCCATGACTGTATCGATCCGGCCCGGCCGCGGAGATAGGAGAACGATCCGGTCCGCCAGAAACACGGCTTCGGCAATTGAATGCGTGACCAGAACAACTGTCCGCTGCGTGGCCATCCAGATCCGCTGCAACTCCAGATTCATGCCCTCGCGCGTCATGGCGTCCAGAGCCCCGAAGGGCTCGTCCATGAGCAGAATTTGGGGATCGTAGCTCAACGCGCGCGCAATCGCTGCGCGCTGACGCATCCCGCCGGACAGTTCCCGCGGCCATCGGCGTTCGAATCCTTCGATCCCGACAAGCTTCGTCAATCGCCGTGTGGTTTCACTGCGGGCTGATTTCGGTGCGCCTTTCAGGCTGAGAGGCAATGAAATATTCTTTTCGATTGTCAGCCACGGAAACAGGTTGGCTTCCTGAAAGACAATTCCCATGTCCTGGATTGCCTGTCTGTTCCGTGACTTTCCCGGCCACAAGTCACGGCCGCCAATGCGTATCTGTCCGTTTGTCGGGCGCACCAGACCGGCGATCAGACGCAGAAGTGTCGTCTTTCCGCATCCGGATGGCCCGAGCAAGACAACGAACTCCCCGGCGTTTATGCTGAGACTTGTCGTCGCCAAGGCATGGATATCGCCTTCAGGAGTCGGAAAAACCTTGTCGATTCCGGAAAGTTCGATCTCTACTGCGGTCATTCAATCCACTGTTTCTCGGCCGGACAACATCGCCGTCGCCTTTTCGATATCGACAATCTTCGCAAAGCCGAACGCCATTGCGGTGATTGATGCCTCGTGCCGTATCCGGTCCAGTTCGGCACACGCGTCCTGAATCACATAAACATTGAAGTCGCGCTGACTGGCATCGCGTACCGTGCTTTCGACACACATGGAAGTTGTCACGCCGCAGACGAACAGACGTTGTACGGCCAGTTGACGGAGCGTCAACTCCAGACATGTACCGATGAACGCTGAAAATCGCGCCTTTTCGATGACAAAATCTTCATCCCGAACATCCAGATCCGGAACGAACTCGGCATCCTCGGTTCCCGCTCGCAGCGCCCCGACCTGCTTCATTCCTGGTCGCAACGAATGAACCAGAACGCCGCCGTCGGCATAATCCGGACGGAACACCATCCGCGTCCAGATTACGGGCACGTTTCCCATCCTGGCTGCGACAACGAGCGGCTTGCACTTGTCGACCACCTCTTTGCAGGCCGAAATGTCGCGTCCTTGTCGGGCGACAGAGCCATCTTTCAGACAAAATGCACGCTGCAGATCAATGACCACCAGCCCGCATCCGGTCAGACCAGACAGGCCGGAACTCATGACATCAATGTGTCGGTGGTTCAGGCCTTGTCGATGAACCGGTTCGTATAAAGTGCCTCGACATTGCCGATCTTGGCGATTCCGACCTTGGCTGTAAGATCCCGGGCGTTGGCCCATAGCTGGGGCACGTTCCTGAGCAGGTTTTCCTTGCCTTCGGTAAGCCAGAGTTTCATCTCGGCTTCGAGAGAGGCAATCGTGGTCTCCCGGCGTTTTGCGCCGATGATGTTGAAGTCTTTCAACATTCGATCGAGCAACTTCCCCTTGTCGCCGCCGGAGATTTCGGTGACGGATGCCTTCACCGCGCGCAGAAAACGTACAACCGTTTCAGGTTCCTGTTCGGCAGTAGCCTTGGTGCAGGAGTAGACCTGCGATGGAATGGGGGCGTACTTGTGCGTGCTCCAGTGATGGATGTCCTCGCCGCTTTTTTGAAGCGCGATGACACTTCCAGTGCTGATGATGTAAGCGCTGATCCGTCCCTGCTTGACCAGTCCGAAGGCGCCCGGGCTGTTGCCTACACGTTGACGCGGCACCGATTTCGGATCTATGCCGCTGCGAACAAGCATCATGTTCAGCAAATTCTCTGTCGCGCCACCAACCGATACGACGCCGATTTTCTTGCCTCTCATGTCTTCGGGTGACTTGATCGGCCTGTTCGCCGGACTGACAACATTGAAAGTCGATGCCTGCACGATCGTCGATACAGCCAAAAGCGGCACATTCTGATTGGCGACCGCTTTCATGATGTCCACCGATCCGGTGCGGACAAATTTTGCTCGGCCGGCGATGAGTTGCTGCAAGGCGCTGGCGGAACCGTTCCCGCCTATGACCTCGCTATCGAATCCCTGCTTTCTGAAGTGCCCACCCGAGTGCGCATTCAGTACCGGCGAGAAGCCAATGAGGTAGCGAAAGGGCGTCACGAAGCTCAGCTTCTCCGCCGCCAGAGCAGAAGGTGCAATTGCAGATACTGCCATAGCCCCAGCGGCAGCGCCAGCGACCGTGCGACCCAGCATTTCTCGGCGGTGTATTCTTTCAAATTCTGCGATTTCGGTCATTTTTCTTCCACCACATCTTGCAATCAAGAAAGAAAATCATGGCAGGCGGCGGCATGATTGTAAAGGGGAACCCGCTACTTCGCACAAGAAAATCGTCGTCATGAAATATGCATCTTGACCAGATCCTGCTTCCTGATTTTCCCTGATTCCGATCTGGGAAAGCTGCCGCAGAAAATGATGCGGCTTGGTATCTTGTAGGGTGCCAGTTTCGATCTGCAGTGCGCCATGACTGTTGCTTCGGTCAGAGCCGGTTGAGCAACGACAAACGCAGCAACTTCTTCGCCAAATTCCCGGGACGGATAGCCGGCGACGGCAACGTCGATTACAGAGTCAAGCTGGCTGATTTCCGCTTCGATTTCTACCGGATAGACATTGACCCCGCCACGCATGATCATCTCCTTGTCGCGGCCCCGGAGAAAAACAAATCCGTCGTCACGGATCGAAGCCAGGTCACCGGGATAGAACCATCCGTCTTCATTCGACTCGACGATATCGTCTGCTCCGTAGATGGGGCCGCCCGCCACTCCCGGGCCTCGATATCGAAGACGCCCAACCTCTCCGTCCGGGACGGGCACACCGTTCCTGTCGACTGTTTCAATGTCGACCAGGAAAGCCGCCCGTCCCACCGATCCTGCCCCGGCTACGGCATCCTCCGGTGTCAGGATACTGATCCCGCCGCCTTCGGTTGTGCCGTAGTAATTGAAGAGGCTGGGACAGATACGACGCCTGACCTCGTCACGCTCGTCATCGTGGAGAACGGCACCGCTCGAAATGAGCACCCTCAACTGTTGCAGCGGTGCCAGACTGGCGTCATCCAGAGCGAGCAGTCTTCTGAGCAATGTTGGAACCAGGAACGTGGCCGTTGCCTTGGAGTCGACCAATAATCGAACCAGATCTTCAATAGCCATGCCAGGCGTCGATAGAATGACTGTGCCGCCGGCACAGAGAATGGACAGGCAAAATGACCGGGTTGCGCCGAAATAGAGAGGAGTCGCCGCCAGGAATCTGTCGCCGCCATTAAGTCGTAATGTTATCCACTGATTGACAAACCGATGAAAGAGTTGCGCCTGCGACAATGCCGGGCCCGTTGGCGAACCGGTCGTCCCGGAAGAAAGAGAGAATATGAAAGGGTCATGTGGGCCTGGTTGTTCTTGACGCTTTCCTGTTGTCGAGGGTTGCCCATGGGTCCAGTCCTTGGAGACTTGGACGACTGACAGCGGTGACAGGTCTTCTTCATCGTCGTCAATCAAGACGACATCTGCATGAAATGCACTCGCGACTTTCTGTTTCTCCGAAACGGTCCACCTTTTGTCCAGCGGTACTGCTACCGCTCCAAGCCGACCAATCGCAAATAGCAGGACCAGATGAGCGGACGTTTCACCCAGCGCCACGCCCACCCGACTCCACTTGGTGACTCCGTGGACAGAAAGCTGATCTGCCGACGCAATGATTCTTGCCTCGAACTCGCCAAATGAAATGATCCGTTCTGGCGTTACTATTGCGTCAGCGGATGGCTTCACTCGAGCGTGGCTGGAGACCATCGCGTTCAGAGAAGGGATCGATTCGGCCCGAAAGCGTGTGTCCAAGATATCGTCGCCTCTGTTTGGATTACATTCCCTCGCCTTTTGGAATTACGCCTGATCCGAATGTCAATCAGTTTGGCGATGTCTGTCTTGATGTCGTTGCTCGTCTGTACGTTGATCGTGCTTCTTGGTAATGTCTCGGCAGCCTTGATGCGTAGGGTGCAGCACCGACGTGCCGGAAGGTGTTCCAATCATACTTCCTGACCGCTCAAACTATCGGGCGATGAAAGCCGTTTTGCCATCGGCATTTGGCCCGAGCGGCGCTTGAGCAGCAGCACCGGCCGCGTGCTTGCGGAGACAGTCCCCGGACCGCCGCGCGGCTTCCGAGCGGCGCTACAGGAAGCAGGAGGTAACAAGGCAATGCAGGAAGTCGCGCTCACCGTCAGCGTCATTCGCTCGCTCTGCTCTGTCGGCGACGGCGCGACAAACGCTTGCGGCGTGTAACGCTGCGCGCTGCGGTGAATCATGAAGATCAGGCACAAGGGATTGCGGGCACTGCACCAGCGCGACGACGCGGCGCGGCTGCCTGCCGGTCTGGTGCCACGGCTGCGGCGCATCGGGGCGATGCCGATGCGCCGGGCTTTCGGCTGCATCCGCTGAAGGGCGACCGTGCGGGCCAGTGGAGCGTTCGCGTCGCCGGAAACTGGCGCGTGGTGTTCCGCTTCGAGGACGGAGAGGTCGTGGACGTGGACCTGATCGACTGCCACTGACACGAGGAGAGCGATGACCATGAACGACATTGCGAACAATCGCGTCGGCCCGATGCTGAACCCGCCGCATCTGGGTGAACTGATCCGCGAGAGCATGGACGATGCGGGCTGGAACGTGACCGAGACGGTGGCGCGTCTCGGGTGCGAGCGCGGAACGCTGTCGCGGCTGCTGAATGGCAAGGCGGGCGTGTCGGCGAACATGGCGCGGGCGCTGGAGGAAATCGGCTGGAGCACCGCCGGGCACTGGATGCGGATGCAGGCTGCTTACGAGCTTGCGCAGGCACGCCGCGACCGAATCGCCGCTGAACAACGGCGCGTGCGCGCGCTGCACGCATGACCGGGCCGCGCACCAGCACTGTCGGACGGGTCACGGAGTCGGGCCCATTCGAATGGCCATGGCATCCGCCCCTCGGCCCGTAGAGCGTTCTCAGCTTGGCCAGCGGCTACTTCGACGTCGGTGACGCAGAACTCCCTTTTCGAACGACGCCTGATCTACTGCGGAGATGCCGATTCAAGGAAAAGGGTCAGTGCTTCTTCAAGATTCGCGCGGGCCTCCGCAACGGTGTCTCCCTGGCTGGCCACGTCAACTTCCGGACAAAGCGCGACATGGCCTGTTCCTTCACGCTCGACAATCGCCGTCAATCGTCTGTTCATCGCTTTCCTCCGTGAGGATGCTGACCTGGCGCGGACGTGCCAGCGGCGCGTGTTGTCGACTGCCGCGTCATGGTCAACCTGGTTTCGTAGTGTGTCCGGCCAGGACCAACTCCGTTACTCCCCCAAACTGTCCGACTCGAGCAGGTCTGCTGGCATCGATTCCACGGAACGCGCGCGCTCGGAAATCGACGCCCGGCGTCCAACCGGAGGTTCGTGCGCCTGCCTGGGGTGCAGGAAAGTACAGTGTCCGGATCTGCCGCGGTGCTCACTGTGGCAAGAACAGGGGCCGCAGGACAGTGCTGACGGGTGCCCAACCAGGCGCTGCTTGTGAAATTCCGGACCGCCACCATCAGAGGTCGGCTTTCGGTCCTGGCCGACCCTGGCGGGTTCCCTGACCCTTCTCACCCTGCCAACCTCGACCCATTCCTCGCTTGCATGGCCGGCGCTTCCTCAGAGTGCACGGCCGCCGGTCCTGTCCCGGAAAATCCATGAAGCCCGTCAGCACGTGAAACAGAAGGAGAAGCGCCACAGCCTGAATCCATATCAACCCACCAAGGAGTGCCGACAACCTGTCGGCGTCATGTCCGGCAGTTGACACTCTTCAAGGAAATGATGCCGAATCGTCAACGAGATGCCATTGTGGAACCGCCGGTGCGCTGCAATGCGCGCGATCGACGACGGGTGGCGGTCGAACTGGCGCGCCAATGACTGCCGCGCCTCGATCTGGCATTGCGCGGCACAGGGCAGAGGGCGGGAGTTTTTCGGCATGACAGTCTCCCGGCTTCGATACCGAGACCGGCACTGCCATCCGACCGCAACCTGACATAGGACGACAGGGCAACCCTCATCTCTCATGCCAGACGATACACTTCACAATGGAGCGGGGTCGCCTTTTCGTCGGATAATGCCGCGACGTTCCATTCGTGCCAGCACCAGCACCAAAATCAACGCCGGCGCGCCCAGAACCGAGGCATAGGCGAAGAACAGAACATATCCGACCGCATCGACAATCACACCTGAGAATCCGGCGACGAACTTGCCTGGCAACAGCATGATTGACGTCAGCAGCGCATATTGAGTGGCTGTGTATTGGATGCTGGTGAGAGAAGAAAGGTAGGCAATGAACGCCGAGCCGGCCATCCCGGCCGCAATGCTGTCGGCGCTGACAATGACTGTGAGCAGCCAGAAGCTCGTGGTTTCGACCAGCGCCATGAACCCGAACAGCAGGTTCGTGGCAATCACGGTGATTGCTGCTGCAAAAAGCGCGGGCAGCACGCCGATTCGCACCACGACGAAGCCGCCGAACAAGGCCCCACCGATCGCTGCCAACAGGCCAAACAGCTTGGTGGCGTTGGCGATCTGGTCCTTTGTGAAACCCAGATCGATGTAGAAAGGTCCTGCCATGACGCCGAGTGTAATATCGGACAGCCGGTAAACCCCGATCAACGCCAGGATCAGGAGAGCCCACCAGCCGTTGCGGGAAAAGAATTCACTGAACGGCCCCATCACGGCAGCCATGAACCAGGCTGCGACCCTTCCCGTCGGATTCCTCTGGATTCCTCTGATGCCCGAAAATTCCCGGATCCTGGTGAGGAGGGCATCCGTCGCTTCAGTGTTGGCTGCTCGAGGTTCCGGACGTATCAGGATGGTGACAAGTCCGATCAGCATGAAACCGGCCATGGCAAGATACGCGGCGCTCCAGCTGATGTACTCCGCCAGATAAAGCGCCAGCGCACCGCCGATGATCTTGATGGCCAGCATGTAACCGGCCTGATAGGCTCCCGCCGCAGCACCCTGCATCTCTTCCGGCGCGCTTTCGATCCGAAAGGCGTCCAGCGCGATATCCTGGGTCGCCGAACTTGTCGCCACGATGAAGGCAAACAAAGCCATTTGCCAAAGGGCGGACCCTGGATCAGTAAACGCCATCCCGATGATCCCGATCATGACACCGGCAATGGCCAGGACGATCCAGCTTCGGCGTCGGCCGAGCAACGAGAGGGGTGCCGGAAGCGCCAACCGGTCGACCAGGGGCGCCCACAGGAACTTGAACCCGTAGGTTGCAGCAATCCAGCTGAAGAACCCGATAGAGGTGCGGCTGACGCCGACATCCCGCAGCCACACCGACAGGGTGGCGAAAACCAGGATCAACGGAAGGCCGGCCGAGACCCCCATGAAGAACATGGTGACGATCCTCGGATCGCGATAGGCCCCCATGGCCTGTCGCCAGGACGGCCTGGGCCTTGCCTCGGTCTTCGCCGCGTCTTTCATGGAACGTGCCGACGCAGATCGCTCAACCCAGTCTTTCCGCTACCAGATCCTTCAGGGATACGGCCGGGCGCGCTCCGAAGTGACCGATGATCTCGGCGGCACAGATTCCAGCGATGCGTCCGCAGGTCGGCAGATCGCAACCATGTGTCATGCCATACAGGAAGCCGGCGGCGTACAGGTCTCCCGCGCCGGTAGTGTCGATAACCTGCGCTACCGGCTCCGGCGCATTCGTGTACATCTCCTCGCCCGCGAGGATGACAGCGCCCTTCTCACCGCGCGTGAGCACCGCGATCCCGCATTTTCCACGCACCGCCTCGATCGCCGCATCGAAATCGCTGGTACCGTACAGTATGGTGATTTCGTCCTCGTTGGCAAACAGGATGTCGACATGTCCGTCGACCAGATCGCGAAATTCATCCTGATGCCGGGCAACGCAAAACGAATCCGACAGGGTCAGCGCCACCTGGCGGTCGGCGGAATGTGCTGCTTCCGCCGCCTTGCGGAAAGCCGCCTTGGCCGGCGGAGGATCGAACAAGTACCCTTCCAGATAGGTTACTGCCGCTGTCCGGATGACGGCTTCGTCGACATCCTCCGGGCCGAATTCGGCAGAAGATCCCAGGTAGGTCTGCATTGTACGCTGCGCGTCCGGCGTCACCAGGACCAGACACCGGCCGGTCTGTGCGCCGCCGACAGCCGGCGGCGTTTCATAACTGACTCCGATCGCGCGAATGTCGTGAGTGAAGACGTGACCGAGCTGATCATCGCAAACCCGGCCGAAGAAGGCCGCTCTCCCCCCCAGGGACGCCAGACCGGCCATGGTGTTGGCTGCGGAGCCGCCGGACACTTCCGTCGCCGGGCCCATGTCGTCATGCAAGGCACGGGAGGTGTCGCGATCCACCAGGGTCATGCCGCCCCTGGGCAGCGAATGTCTCTTGATGAGGTCATCATCGGCTTGTGAAATGACGTCGACGATCGCATTGCCAACGCCGACAACGTCAAACTGGGCTTCATTCATGGGGTGGATGTCCGATCTGGTAGAATTTCGCCACGAAGCCACCAAGTATAGTCAGCGATACCCGGTGGCGATAGCGCGCATCTGCTGCCATCCTTCCGGTCAATCCTCACGCTCACGGAATCCGACGATGCCTCCCAACGAAGCCGTCCACTCTGCCGGGGCCCTGGTCCGAGCCTTCGGTGTCCTGTTCAATCCGCGGATCGCCTGGGTGGTGATTGCAAGCCTCGTCCTGACGCTTCTGGCATTGTTCGGATTGTGGAAGCTTCTGGGCTGGCTGCTGACGGGGTTCGATTTCCTGAGCTGGGCCTGGGCGAACTGGATCATCGACAAGCTCACGGGTCTGGCGATTTTCGTGACGATGCTGCTGGTTGCTCCAGCAGTTCTGCTGATGATCACCGGCTTTTTTCTGACGTATGTCGTGGCCGCGGTAGAGCGAAGGCACTACCCCGACCTGCCGGAAGCCCGCGATGTCTCGATCCGCGAGGATCTGATCTACCTGGCCCGGTTTACCAGCCTTCTGCTGCTGTTGAACCTGCTCGTGCTGCCACTCTACCTTTTGTTGCCGGGGATCAATTTCCTGATTTCGTGGACGCTGAACGGCTATCTGACCGGTCGGGAATATTATGATCTGGTCGCCATGCGTCGGCTTGAGAACAAGCCTCGCCTCGCGCTGCGCCGCGACAATGCCGGCCGGGTATTCCGCAGCGGTTTTGTCGTCGCCGTCCTGATGACTGTCCCGATCCTCAATCTCGTCATGCCAGTGGTTGCAGCGGCCTACATGACCCACGTCTTTCACGCGATCTGGCGACGCGAGGAAGGCACCGCCTAGATGGTTTTCGCCTTGAAGCGGCACAGATCGCTGACAATACAGCCCGGACAGTTCGGCTTTCGAGCCTTGCAGACATGACGTCCGTGCAGAATCAGCCAGTGATGTGCGTGGTGACGGAAACGCGCCGGTGTAACCTCTTCGAGCTTCCTTTCGACCGCGAGGGGTGTCTTGCCGGAGGCCAGGCCGGTACGGTTGCCAACGCGAAAGATGTGGGTATCGACCGCGATCGTCGGTTGGCCAAACGCAATGTTGCACACGACGTTTGCCGTCTTCCGCCCGACTCCCGGTAACGTTTCGAGCACGGCTCGATCCTGTGGCACCTGGCTGCCATGCTCGTCGACGAGAATCCGGCTGAGCGCAATGACGTTCCTGGCCTTCGCGTTGAACAGGCCGATCGTCCGGATATGTTCCTTCAGGCCTTCTTCGCCCAGCGCCACCATCTGTTCCGGTGTCGTTACCTGCTCGAAGAGGATCCTTGTCGCCCTGTTGACGCCCACGTCGGTTGCCTGGGCCGACAGAACGACGGCAACCAGCAGCGTATATTCGTTGACGTAGTTCAACTCGCCTTCAGGTTCGGGCACCCGGGCTTCGAGGCGGCTGTAGAATTCGATGATGTCAGTTTTCTTCATGGCGCGACCTCTACCACGATCTGGCCGATCCTGTATCATCCTGGATCGATCGCGATCCGGGGTGACCGGGAGACTTCCGTGCCTTGGCGCCAGACCTTCTTCTCGAGGCTGATCCTTCCACCTGATGCTGATGGAAGGCATCGCGGCCTGAGCCGGTCCTGCCGGTGTTGACATGGTTCCGTCTTTCGCAAGCGAAGCGATGCAAAAGGCCTTCGCTCTAGGGCCGGGGCGGGCGGCATGACCGATCGTTTCGCCTGTGCGCCGCTCCCGGGAATCCAGCCCGGACGGGCGTCCGGCGTGGTCGCCTCGAAGACAGCCGGAGCAAGGCCGGCCCCGCAGACAGTTCCTGCAGCTGTTGTCATGCTGTCTTTTCGTGCTTCGATGCTCGCTGCGGTTGCCCTTCAGGGTTGTATTCCGCCGGTCGTTATTCTCAGGTTCAGCATCCGCCCGATTTCCCCGCGACCGAAAAGAAAGGCAGGCACCAGGCCGGCTAGCGGCACCGGGCGGTCCGGCTGGATGGCGATGGTGATCTTTCCCGGTCTGGCGATGTACGACCCGACAGCACCATATATCTGTTTCAAGAGGGTGTTGCGGGCCGTCTTCCGGCGCGCGCCCAGGTCCCTGATCAAGGCCGCCTTCGCCTTGTCATTCGAAAGCCCGGACGCGGCGGCTTTGGCATCGACAATCCGGCTTGCCAGATCCCTGTCCGTGAAAACGGCCCGGGCTCTGGCGATTTTCGCAGTCAACATTGCCTTGTTCAAGCCTGTGCGGGACAGGTCCGGTTTCGGCATTCCGGCAAGGGCCGCTTCCAGGGTCAGTGTGCCTATTTCCTTGATCGCAATCCGCAGCGTCTCTATGCGCAGCCATCTGGCCTCGGCATCGTACTCGAAAGCATAGCGGATGTCGGCGTCGATCCTTTCCAGACCGGCTCTGGCGGCCCGGGCTTCCACCTCAGGCCCCAGGGCGGCGGCGCTGGCCATCAGACTGGTGACGGTGACGTCGGCAAAGGCCGGGTTGCGCGCGCTCAGCCAGTCATACCGGCGTACAAGAACCTCGGCAATCGTGAGGCGCCGACCGTCCGCGGTTCGCATCTTGATGTCACGGATCACCAGATCCTGTGAAAAAAGGGATTTCTCGACGGCGCCGTAGGTCACCTCGCCGCGGCCGCTCAACGGCTGCAGATAGCGCTCGGCGAGCCGGCGCCCGTCGGCATTGACATAAATCACGGCGGCGACCCAGCATGCGCCCGCCATCACGCACAGTCCGCAAAACCCGCCGATCAGTCGTTTGAACATCCATTTCTCCCTGCCGCTTCTGCGCCATCGGTACCCGATGTCCCGTGACCGGTTCGATGCTAGGTTGTACGGAGGTTGCCGTTGCCTTGTCGACGCATGATACAGCGGGTCCGGATTTGACGATGGATTTTTCCAATGCCGCCCAGATCGCCGCGCCACGGCGCATCGTCGATCGCCGCAGCCTGATCGAGCAGCTTGACCATCTTGCGGCCGACACGCGGGATCAGATTGCCCTGCGCAGCCATGCCCTGAAAGTGCTCAAGGTCGCTCTGGAGGACGGTCGTGCGGAAATCCGCCGTCGTTTCGACGGCGAGGCCGATACCGCCCTGCGCGGCCCTCGATGCGTTCAGGCTCATTGTTTTCTGATCGATCAGATCCTCCGCGTCTTGCATGACTTCGCCTACGAGCACGCCTATCCGCTGCCGAACCCTACGGAAGGGGAAAAACAGGCAGTCATCGCTGTCGGCGGCTATGGTCGCGGTGAACTGGCTCCGCAGTCGGATATTGATCTGCTGTTCCTGGTGGGCTGGAAACTGACGGCGCATTCGGAGCAGATTGTGGAATTCCTGCTTTACACCTTGTGGGATCTGGGCCTGAAGGTGGGACACGCCATCCGGTCTGTCGACGAGTGCATTCGCCTCGCCAAATCCGATCTGACCATCCGCACTTCCCTGCTGGAAGCTCGCTACCTGTGGGGTGACGCCGTGCTCTATCGCTCGTTGCGCAAGCGGTTCCGCGAATTCATCGCCTCGGACGGGTCAGGCAACTTCGTGGCGCAGAAGCTGGCCGAGCGAGATGACCGGCACGAGAAGATGGGCGATAGCCGCTACCTTTTGGAGCCGAACATCAAGGACGGCAAGGGTGGCCTGCGCGATTTGCACACCCTGTTCTGGATTGCCAAGTATCTCTACCGCGTGGATGCGGTCGACGATCTGGTGGAACGCAAGGTCTTTTCCCGACGCGAGTCCGAGCTGTTCAGCAAGGCGCACGCCTTCCTCACGACGGTGCGCTGTCATCTGCATTATCTCAACGGTCGGCCGGAAGAGCGACTGACCTTCGACGTGCAACCGGAGATTGCCCGTCAGATGGGGTATGGTGACCGGAAGGCGCAGCGCGGGGTCGAGCGGTTCATGCGCCACTACTATCTTGTCGCCAAGGATGTCGGCGGCGTGACGCGTATTTTCTGCGCGGCGCTGGAGGATGAAACCAGGCGGCGTCCCTGGGTGCGTTTGCCGCGCAGGCTGGGCGGTCGTCGCGAGTTCGGCGAGTTTGTATCGGAAGGCGGTCGCCTGACCACCAGGACGGCGCAGACGTTCAGGGACGATCCCGGAAACCTGCTGCGCCTGTTCGAAACGGCGCAGGCCCGGGGACTGGACATCCATCCGGCGGCGATGCGCCGGGTGACCCAATCGCTGAAGCTGATCGACAAGGGCGTGCGCCAGGATGCGAAGGCGAACGCCAGTTTTCTGGCCATGCTGACTTCGAAGAACGATCCTGCGCTGACCTTGAAACGCCTCAACGAGGCGGGTGTTCTTGGTCGGTTCGTGCCGGATTTCGGCCGGGTGGTCGCCAAGATGCAGCATGACATGTACCATGTCTTTACCGTGGACGAGCATACCATCCGGGCGATCGACTTGCTGCACCGGATAGAAAGTGGCGACCTGGCGGAAGATCACCCGCTCGCCACCGAAATCATCCACAAGGTAGTGTCGCGGCGCGTGCTGTACGTCGCGATGCTTCTGCACGACATTGCCAAGGGCCGCGGAGGCGATCATTCGGTACTGGGCGCCGAAGTGGCGGAGGAATTGTGCCCGCGGTTCGGCCTCGACAGCGATGAGACGGAAACCGTGGTCTGGCTGGTACGCCATCACCTGCTGATGAGCAACACGGCCCAGAAAAGGGACATCGACGATCCCAAGACGATTCGCGATTTCGCCGATCACGTGCAATCGCCCGAGCGGTTGCGGCTGCTTCTCGTACTGACCGTTTCGGACATGCGGGCCACAGGCCCGACAGTGTGGAACGGATGGAAGGCCGCATTGCTGCGCGACCTGTACTACCGGACCGAGGAACTGTTGAGCGGGAACGTCGAAGTCGGCGGCGTCGCTGCCCGGGTGGATCGCGCCAAGGCGGCAGTCGCCGAACGGCTGAATGGCTGGCCGAAAGACGATATCGCCGCCTACCTCGACCTGGGCTACACCGCCTACTGGCTGTCGCTGGATACGGAAACTCAGGCCAGACATGCCGAAATCACCCGCAAGGCGCGACAGGAAGCGTCGATGATGGTCATCGACATTGTTGTCGATGAAAAACGTTCGGTCACCGAGGTGACGGTCTACACGCCGGACCATCCTGGACTGTTTTCCCGGATTTCCGGGGCCATGGCGCTGTCTCGCGCCTCGATCGTCGAGGGGCGCGTCTTCACGCTGGCGAACGGCCATGCGCTCGACATCTTCACGATCCAGAATGCGGCCGGGAAGGCAGTCAGGGGCGAAGGCGATCTGAAGAAGTTGAAACGGCGCATTGCAGACAGCCTGACCGGCGAGTTGGTGCCATGGCGCAATCTGGCCGGAAAGGAATCCCTGCCCCGGCGCGCGCGCGACGTGTTCGAGGTTCCGGCGCGCGTGCTGATCGACAACGCGGCCAGCAACTTCTTCACCGTGATCGAAGTGAATGGCCGTGATCGACCCGGCCTGCTTCATGACGTGACCCGCGCGATGACCGAAACCAGCATACAGATTGCCAGCGCCAAGATATCCACCTATGGCGAGCGAGTGGTGGACGTCTTCTATGTGAAGGACATCTTCGGCATGAAGATCACCAACGAACAGAAACAATCGGAGATCCGCAAGGCTGTCCTGGCGTCGCTGAATGTGGAAAGCCAGAGCGCGGCTGCGTAGCATCGCCCAAAAGCCGTCGCTTGGCGTTCTGGCCGGTTTCCGTACGCTCGGCAGCGCGCTAGAACGCTTGCCATGAAGCTGCTTCGCTCCTCTGCAGTCGTCGCGTTCTGGACCTTGGCCAGTCGAATCCTCGGTTTCGTCCGCGACGTCCTGCTGGCGCGCTACCTGGGGGCGGTGGGCGTCGTCGAAGCCTTCATCGTCGCTTTCAGATTGCCGAACATGTTTCGGCGTCTGGTCGCTGAAGGGGCCTTTGCCGCCGCTTTCGTTCCGGTGTTCTCCAAACAGCTGGAGCGTGACGGCAAGGAGCGGGCGATGTTGTTCGCCGACCAGGTCTTTTCCGTGCTGGTCCTGCTTCTGACTGTCTTCACCGTCTTCGCCGAAATCTTCATGCCCCAGGTCATGCTGGTCGTGGCGCCGGGCTTCAGCACGGAACGGCCGGAACTCTTTGACACTGCCGTGCTGCTTGCACGGCTGACGCTGCCTTACCTTCTGTGCATGGCGATAGTAGCGATGATGAGCGGAATGCTCAATTCGTCCTACAGGTTTGCCGCGGCGGCGGCGGCCCCGATCCTGTTGAACGTCACTCTGATTCTGGGCCTGTCATTTGCCAGGGAATGGTTTGCCACGCCGGCCCACATGCTGGCCTGGGGCGTTACAATCTCCGGTATCGGTCAGTATCTCTGGCTCGCCTGGTCCTGCCGCCGGGCCGGCCTCGATCTGCGACTGCGCCGGCCGCAGTTCACCCCGGCCATCAGGCGCCTGATCAGGCTGATGATCCCCGGCCTGATCAGCGGCGGCATGACTCAGATGAATATTCTGGTCGGGACCGTTATCGGCACCTTCCTGACGGGCGTTGTCACCTACATCCATTTTGCCGACCGGGTGTACCAGTTTCCGCTCGGGATGGTCGGGATTGCCATCGGAACAGCCCTGCTGCCAGAACTCTCTCGCACGCTGCAGACCGACAAGGCTCGGGCCAACACCGTGCTGAATCGGGCCATCGAACTCGCCATGCTGCTGATCCTGCCGGCGACCGCGGCGCTGATGGTGATAGCCTTGCCGATCATCACGGTGATGTTCCAGTATGGCCGCTTCACGGCGGAAGCGGCGGAGCTCACGGCAGGAGCCCTGGCGGTGTTTGCCACCGGCCTGCCTGCCTTTGTCCTGATCAAGGTTCTGTCGCCGGCATTCTTTGCCCGGCATGACACCCGCAACCCCATGATCTATGCCGTCGTCTCGATGGTCGTGAACATTGTCCTGTCGCCCTTGTTGGTCTGGCCGCTGGGCGTCGGCTACCTGGGCATCCCGATCGCCACGTCGGTCGCTGCCTGGATCAATACTGCGCTGCTTGCCTGGTTTCTGGTGCGGCGCGGGCACCTGTCGCTGGACGATCGGCTGCGGCGTGTCCTGCCGAGGCTGGCGCTCGCATCGCTCGTCATGGCCGGCGTCCTGTGGCCGGCAGCCGAGGTCTTGTGGCCATGGCTGTCCGGCACCATGTGGCAGCGCATACTGTCGATGCTTGCTGTCATCTTCGGTGGCGTCGCGGTCTACGGCGCCTCGTGCATCCTGCTGCGCGCCGCTTCCGTCAGCGATGTCAAGGGCATGCTGGGCCGGTCCAGGGCCCGCACCTGAAAGATGGCGGCAACTCGAGATTCATCTTCCCGGGAAGAAGCCATTGTGCGGCCTTGACCGCCTCTCCGGCTTCGGGCTTAAGGGAAGGACGATCTTTCCAATCGCGTCCGGCGCCGGTTCCGCCGGTCCTGTCCGATACGAAAATTCATGACAAGAGAACGGGTCTTTTCGGGTATCCAGCCGTCCGGCGGCGTCACGCTGGGCAATTATCTGGGTGCAATCCGGAACTGGGAACGCCTGCAACATCAGAACTACGACTGCATCTATTGCATGGTCGATCTGCATGCGATCACGGTCTGGCAGGATCCGGGGCTGCTGGCTGACCAGACGCGGCAGGTCACTGCGGCCTTGCTTGCTTCCGGCATTGATCCGCAGATCTCGATCGTGTTTCATCAGTCCGCGGTGCCGGAGCATGCCCAGCTCGCCTGGATCCTGAATTGCGTGGCGCGGCTCGGTTGGCTCAACCGCATGACCCAGTTCAAGGAAAAGGCGGGCAAGGACCGAGAGAAGGTCTCGCTTGGCCTCTATGCTTATCCGGCGCTCCAGGCGGCCGACGTCCTGATCTATCACGCCCACCAGGTGCCGGTCGGCGAGGACCAGAAACAGCACGTCGAACTGATGAGGGACATCGGTCAGAAATTCAATCACGACTTCGGCGTGGATTTTTTCCCCTTGCCAAATGCGATGATCTTCGGCGGGTCCACTCGCGTGATGAGCTTGCGCGACGCGAGGAAGAAGATGTCCAAGTCTGACCCGTCCGAAATGAGCCGGATCAACATGACGGACGATGCCGACGCCATCGCCCGGAAAATCCGCAAGGCGAAGACCGATTCGGCACCGCTGCCCGGACCGGAAGTTGTGGGCGACGACGGCAAGATAAGCGCCGAGATCGAAGAAGCGCGGCCGGAAGCCTTCAATCTGCTGCGTATCCATTCCACTCTCTCCGACAGATCCATGGCCGACATTCTCACGGAGTTCGAGGGAAAGGGCTTCGGCGAGTTCAAACCTGCCCTGGCAGACATGGCCATCGAGAAGCTGGGCGGCATCAGCGCGGAAATGCGTCGCCTGGAGAGCGACCCGGCCGAAATTGACAGGATTCTGGCGGAAGGAGCGATCAGGGCGCGCAAGATTACTGCGCCCATCCTGGAAGAGATCCATCGTATTGTCGGATTTCTCAAGGCATAGGCCCGGATGTTGGCGGTCGTGCCCCGAGGCGGTGGAAAGCAGTGCGCCGCCGGTCGTGCCCTGGGCGTTCGAATACCCGTTGCGCCCGACGCCGACGCCGCGCCCCATGCCGGAGCCGGGCCCTGCATGGATCCGACGCGGTGATCCGGGCTGACCGCAGGTGCAGTTCATGCCTCGAAAATCAGATCCGTTATTTGACGACAATCCCGACGAATCGCGCATCGATCCCGGTGTCCTGAACGCGAGAGGCCCGGAAAAAGAAGGTTTTTTCGGGCGGCTGCTCCGTCGCAAGCCCGGACAATGGCAGCCGCCGCAAGGACCGGGCGCGCCCGGGCGCGGGATGCACAGGCGCCTCTTTCGATACGGTTTTCGTGCGCTGCTGGCCGTCATCGTTCTGTACCATCCCGTCGGCATGGTGGTGATGCACAGGATCGGCGACGATACCAGGCTGACTGTCCGGGCCGAGCCGGGATCGAGCCGGGCGGTGGCCATTGCCGCCGCACTGATCAAGCGCGAAGTCGTCGAGCATTCCTGGACGCCCAACGATCCATTCGTCTATCCGACCTGGGCGCTGGACAACCTGCCCAACTTCCAGGTCGGCATTCGCGATGCGCTCGGCCGGTTTGCCATCGAAATGGCGGACAAGATCGGTCGGACTCGCGGCTCCAGTGTTGTCGACCCCGATCTGGAAGATGCGATGGGAAAACTGCGCTACTCGCCGTTTACCTGGGCCTGGGATCCGACGGTCAGTATCTGGCCGACATCATCCACCGAGGCCCAGTATCGGGCGGCCATGCGGTCATTGCTGCGCTACAACAGGCAGTTGGCCGAAGGCAAGGCGACCTTCGACAGACGTGCGGACAACCTTCAGACGTTGATTGACCGGGTGAATGCCGACATCGGTTCGGATTCGGCACGCATTGCGGCGCGGGTCGAGAAGTTTGGCGGCATCTTTTTCGATACCCGGTCCGATGACCTTTTCTATCGCACCAAGGGCCGGGTCTACGGTCACTACATGATCCTGCGCGAGATCGGGAAGGATTTCGGCAGGATCCTGGAAGAGCGCCAGGCCCAGAAGGTCTGGGAACGGATGATCGAAAGCCTTCGCCGCGCCGCGATCCTGCGGCCGCTGATCGTCCGCAACGGTTCCCCCGACGGCATGTTTCAGCCCAATCACCTGGCGGCCCAGGGGTTTTATCTGCTGCGCGCGCGAACACAGTTGAAGGAAGTCAGCGACATCCTTCAGAAGTGAGGCGTCAGTTTTCGCGCCGCCGTTCGATCGCGTCCCAGATCAGGGCTTCGATCCTGGCGCCGGACAGACGGTTGATCTCCTGGATGCCGGTTGGCGAAGTGACGTTGATTTCGGTCAGGTAACCGCCGATCACGTCGATTCCGACAAAGATCAGCCCGCGCGCCTTGAGTTCGGGACCGATGCGGGCGCAGATTTCCTGTTCCCGATCCGTCAGGTCTGCCCCCAGTGCTGTGCCGCCGGCATGGAAATTGGCGCGCGCCTCATTGTCGTCCGGCATGCGCAAGACTGCCCCGGCCGGCTTGCCGTCCACCAGAACGATGCGCTTGTCGCCCTGACGGATCTCCGGCAGGTAGCGTTGGGCGATCAAGGGCTCGCGCCATTGTGCGGCGAACATTTCCAGCAGCGATCCGAGGTTTTCGTCGTCCGGCTTCAAATGAAACACGCCGGCGCCGCCGTTACCGTAAAGCGGCTTCAGGATGATGTCCTTGTGTTCGTTGCGGAAGGCTCTGACAGACGCGGGATCGCTGGTGATCAACGTCGGCGGCATCAGATCCGGATATTTGGTGACGTAAATCTTCTCTGGCGCATTCCGCACTTCGATCGGGTCGTTGACGACCAGTGTGTCGGGGTGGATCTGCTCCAGCAAGTGAGTCGTCGTGATGTAGGCCATGTCGAAAGGCGGATCCTGGCGCAGCAACACGACGTCCATTGTGGACAGGTCCGTGATCAGCGGTGCGCCCAATGTTGCGTGGTCGCCTTGAACGGCCTGTACCGAAAGCGCCTGCATCGGCGCTTTCAGCACGCCGTCCCGAAAGCTCAGGTTCTCGGGCGTGTAGTAGAACAGCCGGTGGCCACGTGATTGCGCCTCCAGCGCCAGCACAAACGTGCTGTCGGCCGTGATGTCGATAGAACGGATCGGATCCATCTGGATTGCCACGCGCAAGGCCATGTTCGTTTGCAAGGTCGCCTTCGGTTCTGCAAGAAACGATCAGGTTGTGATGGCCCGGGCAGGCAGATGCCCGCTTCGGTCCCGGCGAGCTTCCCGCTCCGCCGGACCGGCGCGGCGGAGCGCGGTCCGGCCTCTCTGCCCTCACAAGTTGTCGTGCCTTGCGCACGTCTTCAGCGGCCGCCTCCTTCGTTGGTGATCGTCAGGCCCTCAAGGGGCGGCCGACAAGGTCGGTCCGGTACGCCCGGTCATTGATCGGCAAGGCCCGGATCATGTCTGCTGCCTTGAGAATTCTCGTTCCTTGTTGACGATCCACGGTTCCGGCGCCAGGGATCAGCCGGTGGTCGGCATTGCATGGATTGTCATCGAATTCCTGGCTATTTCGGGATTCATGGATACCGAACGGAACGGCTGCGACGGCCTCGATCCGTGCGGACCGCGACGGGTCAGAATACGGCAAATGCCGCCGCAGGGCACCAGCCATCTGCTCCGGACGAGAAGTTTCCCGATCCGGGGATTGCCGGGACCGCTCCAATGCATCCAGTGTCAAGGTTCTGCCGGTCAAGTCAGTTGTCTTGTCCGGGACGCGAACCAGCGAATGTTCTGCTGCATGCGGATTGCCGATTGTCGATCACGATACGCTGCCTTTCTGTCTTCCCCGGGAATCTGGAAAATGTACCGGAAATTTCCACGGGAGGACCAGCAATACCTTTGCTTGGGGTCGATACGGTGCAGCCCGTGTGCTGCACTGTTGGCAGCAAGCGATCGTTTCCGTGGTTGCTGCGGGATCGCGCCATCGAGGGATCACCCCGATGGCCGCGCGGCTTCACTTCCGCGGCTGCCGCCTTCCTGAGCGTTCGCGCTGCCAGTAAGGTCTCATTGCAATGCGCAAGCGGAGATCACGGCTCTTGATTCCGGATCCTTTCAGAGATCACCGCGATGGCGTGGCTGTTTCGGCCCACAACTCGGCCCGCAGGATTCCTTGCCGGTCTCTGTCGATTCCTGTTGCGGGATCCGCGCCTGGGTGAGTGCCAGTGTGCGCTGGTAAACGTCTCGCCGCCGGACGCCCGTTTCAGCTGCGACAGCATCGGCGATGCTGCGGGTGCTTTCTCCTGCCTGCAATGCCTCATGGATCATCGCATCGATCGCGTCCGCATCCGTCGCCCGTCCGGATGCGCCGGCCACGAGGACGACGATCTCACCCTTGGGTGGCGCCTGAAATCGGCGAATCAGATCTCCCAGCGTTCCACGGACGACCTCCTCGTGCAGCTTGGTCAATTCACGGGCCACCGCTGCCGAACGATCGCCCAGAATGGCGGCCATGTCCGTCAGAGAGGTCGCCAGCCGGGGACCGGCTTCGTAGAAAACCAGCGTTGCCCTCTCCTGCGACAGACCGGAAAGCTGCTCGCGGCGCTTGCTGCCCTTTGCCGCCAGAAAGCCGGCAAAGCGGAATTGGTCGGTCGGCAAACCGGACACCTGAAGGGCGGCGATGACCGCTGCCGGCCCCGGCACCGCTTCGACACGATGGCCGGCAGCGATCGCCTCGCGGACCAGCTTGTAGCCCGGGTCGGAAACAAGTGGCGATCCGGCGTCGCTGACCAGAGCGACCCGCCTGTCAGCAGCCAGGGCCGCCAGGATTCCCGGCCTTTTGCGCGCCGCATTATGGTCATTGTAGGATTGCACTGGCGTGCTGATCTGAAATTGCGCCAACAGCTTTCTGGTGATCCGCGTGTCCTCGCAGGCGACAAGGTCTGCCTGCGTCAGCGTATCCAGGGCCCGCAGGGTAATGTCGCGCAGATTGCCGATCGGCGTGGCTACCAGATAGAGGCCCGGTTCGAGGGATGACGACACGGGGTAAACCGGTGCGCCCGCCGGTCGCCCAGGGTCCCGACTAGACATCACCCGCCCGCGATCGTTTACAATGATCTGGGCGGTCGCTAACCTGCAATCGGGACTCGAGACACATGGTGTCGGGCTCGTCGTGATGCCGGGCAGCAAGAAGGAACAACATGTGACGTCAGCGTATGCCAACTCGCCCATGAAGACACCAGCAACTTTGAGCCTTGCGGCAACGATGACCTGCGCCTTGGCATCGATCCCGAGAATATTCGCCCTGTTCCTGTTCCTGGGTGTCGCCGCCTGCGGCGGAGGCGATCTCGGCCGATCCGCAGGCGAGACGGGAAAACCGGAGACAAGCGGTCGGGACTCCGGCAAGGCGTCGCAGGACGGCTCCATCAATGTTGCCATGCTTCTGCCGCTCACGGGCGACTATGCCGATGTCAGCAAGTCCATGCAGCGAGCTGCACAGATGGCGGTCCTCGAAATCCGCAACAAGGAACTCAATGTCCTGTTCTTCGATACCGGCGGAACCCCCCAGGGGGCCGTGGACGCGGTCGAAAAGGCCATCGCGGGCGGCGCGAGGCTTGTCATGGGCCCATTGTTCCGAGAAACCGTAGCTGCGGTGAAGCGAAAGGCTGCTGAAGCCGATTTGAATGTCGTGGCGTTTTCGAACAGCGAGAGCGTTGCCGGCGACAACGTTTTCCTGCTCAGCTTCCTGTTGCGACAGCAGGTCGATCGCATCATTCAGTATGCGGCAGAGAACGGAGTCAACGAGATCGGCGTTCTGGCACCGGGTTCCAGTTCCGGGGAACAGATCGTGATCTATGCCAGGGAAGCGGCGGCACGTTACGGCGCCACCATCACCAGGGTCGGCTACTATTCCGACGACACGCTGCAGATGACTGCCCAGATCAACGCTTTTGCGGTCGGCCAGCCTTTCACGGGCGTGCTGATTCACGCCGGCGGCATCAGCCTGCGGACGTTGGTCAGCTTCCTGGCGTTCAACGATGTCCTGCAGCCACAAGTCCGGTATCTCGGCACATCGCTGTGGGAGCATTCGAGAATCTGGACGGAATCGAACCTTCGCGGCGGCTGGTTTGCGGCAACCGATCCGGAGGCGCGAAGGCGGTTTGTCGATCGCTATGAACAGTTCTTCAAGGAGAAGCCGGTTCGCCTTGCCAGTCTTGCCTACGACGCGATCGCCCTGGCGGCTACATTGGCCAGGAACGTCAATCACGCCCAAACCAACCCCTATACGAAGGAGGCTCTCACCGATGCCCGAGGTTTCCTTGGATCGGACGGCCTGTTTCGATTTGCCAGGAACGGCCTGACGGAACGTGGCCTTGCCGTCCTCGAAGTGGCGGCGGACGACTTTCAGGTCATTGGCCTGCCGCGCAACGCCTTCGCCATACCGACGAACTAGGCGCTTTATCGCAGGATTGCAGCCAGAATTGCGTTCAGGCGCTGCCGTCCGGCAGCAGTGGTGCGTAACCGTTCGGAGTCGCAGGTCAGCAGGCCCTTTCCCGTCAGGTCCATGATGACGTCAGCGTCCAGAGGAGATTCGGGTTCGCCGGGAACGCCTGCCATTGCCAGCGACACGCCTTCGACGGTGCGCAATCCCATCATGACCGCTTCCAGGCGAGCTTCTGCATCTACGATGATTGACGAGCCCTGTTCGGGCGCCATCGGGTTCGCGTCGTTCAGCGCTCGATCCAGCCACACTTCCGGCATGTGGTGATGGCGGGTGCCATGGCGGATTTCATCGGTCTGGAAGCGACCGTGCGCGCCAGGTCCGATACCGATATAGTCGCCGTAGTGCCAATAGGTGAGGTTATGACGGGACTCGTTTCCCGGCCTGGCGTGATTTGAAATTTCGTAGGCGGGCAGACCTCTCGCTTCCATCACCTCTTGCGTGGTCTCGAACAGTGCGCCGGCCGCATCCTCGTCCGGAACCGTCAGTTTGCCGCGTCGCCAGGCCGAATGGAAGGCTGTCCTGGGCTCGATCGTCAGCTGATACAGTGACAGATGCCCGTCTGCGAGTATCAGAGCATCATCCATCTGACGCCGCCAGTCGGCTACAGTCTGTTCTGGCAGGGCATAAATCAAGTCAAGGGAAAAACGCCCAAACAGGCGACCTGCCAGTTCCACGGCGCGACGGGCATCCTCGCCTGAATGGCCGCGCCCCAGAAAGGCCAACGCCGCGTTGTCGAAAGACTGCACGCCGATCGAAACCCGATTGACGCCTGCCGCCGCAAGACCTTCGAAGCGCTCCCGATCGACGGCGGCCGGATTGGCTTCCAGCGTGATTTCGACCCTGGGGTCGATATTCCAGCATGCGATTACCGTATCAATGATGGCTTCGACCAGCGCCGGCGGCATCAGACTGGGTGTCCCGCCTCCGAAAAAGACGCTGGCGACCCGGCGCGGCCCTGTCCGTTCTGCATAGGCCGACAGTTGACGCATGTAGGCATTCTTCCAGGCAGCAACGTCGACTTCCTCCCGGACATGGGAATTGAAATCGCAGTAAGGGCATTTCGACAGGCAGAACGGCCAATGGATATAGACCGCCAGTGTGTCCGGATCGTTCATGCGGCCCGCCAGGCTGCCAGCAGCCTGGCGAATGCATTGGCCCGGTGGCTGATCGCGTGTTTCCGGTGCGGCTCCATTTCGCCGAACGTGATTCTGAAACCATCGGGCATGAAGATCGGGTCGTAGCCGAATCCGTGGCTCCCGCGCGGCGGCCAGGTCAATTGTCCTTCCACCGTTCCTTCGAAGGTCGCTTCTCCGTTCCCTGGGCGCGCCACGGCCAGCGCGCAGACGAAGGTGGCCGCACGGTTCGGTGCGGTGCCCAGCGCCTCGTTCACTTTCTGCATCGCCCGCCGGAAGTCTTTTTTCGGCCCGGCCCAGCGCGCGGAATACACGCCCGGATCGCCACCCAGGGCTTCGACGCTCAGGCCCGAATCGTCGGCCAGCGCCGGCAGGCCTGCGGCGTCCGCGGCGGCGCGGGCCTTCAGCAGCGCATTGCCGACGAACGTCTTCTCCGTTTCTTCCGGCTCTGGCAGGGCCAGATCGCCAGCCGAGACGGCTGTCACGCCCAAGGGTCGCAACAGGTCCGCAATCTCCTGGACCTTGCCCGCATTGTGGCTGGCAATGACGAGTTTTCCGGTGATCGGAAAAGGGGATTTCTGGCCCACTCTGGGGTTTCCGGGCATTGGAGGATCATTGTGCACAGAGCACGGGGCAGACAATGCTGCAATGGCGCTCTTTTGCGCGGCCAGGTGCGGGCCGAACCGCCTTCGCCTGCCCTCCGTCTCATGGTCATGGCTGTCTGGCGGCGCATTTGGCGGAACGAAAAGGCTTTCGGCAACCTCGTCACGTTCCCTGGCGCCCCGTACACTCGCGCGATGCTCAACGATCAGACCCGGCTTGAGGCGAGAATTGGGAACCTTGACCTTTGGAGTTGCAGACCTTTATAGATATAAACGAAAAGCGCGGCTCTTCAGCTTGTCGTGTTTTCATGTATCGGAATGCAAAACGGAAACAGCAGACTCATGGCCCATCACAAATCGGCCAAAAAGCGAATCCGCCGTAATGGCGCCCGGACGCAGATCAATATCGCTCGCCGCGGTCGCGTGCGTGGTTTCCTGAAGAAAGTGGAAAGCGCCATTGCCGCCGGCGATCAGTCGGCTGCCCGTGATGCGCTGAAATTGGCGCAGCCGGAAATCATGCGCGGCGTCTCCAAGGGTATCATGCACAAGAACAAGGCCTCACGTCGCATCAGCCGCCTGAATGCCCGCATCAAGGCGATGGCTTGATTCACATTCGAGCCGCAGTGCGGCCGGGCATCCCGGGCCGGATAAAGTACCAATCGCTGGAAGCCGGTGTTGTCATGGGCTGATGGTCCCGCCGCTCCGGCAGTGCTGCTGAACTTCCCGCCGGATCTGGACTTCTCCGTCTCTGCGATCCCCTGAAGCACGGGTATGCATGGCCGTCGACCGAGCAGCATCGTTCGGCCGGGCCTGGCGTGGGGACGACCTCATGCTGTTGCATATGCGGGATTGTTGTGTTGCCACGGTCGTCAGTTTGGTGCCAAGGTGCGTGGGTTGAGACGAGACAACAGGAGAAACGGGATGAAACGTCTTCGCTTTTTTGGCGCAGTTGTGATTGCTGGGATGCTGTCCGCCACGGTGTCGTCCGGTGCGGTTCGGGCCGAGTCGATGACCTATCTGTTTCCGGCACCTCCGGTTCTTCCTGCGTTTGGCCCGATCCAGCTTGCTCGACACAAGGGGTACTTCAAGGCGGCGGGTCTGGAAGTAAAGTTCGCCAAGGCCAAGGGCGGCGTGGACGTCGCCAAGCAGGTTGGCGTGGGCAATGCGGAACTGGGCGGGGCTCTGGCCGACAGCCCGATCATCGTGCGGCCCCAGGGCATCCGGGTGCGCTCGGTGGCGGCCTTTGGCGGCCGTGGCTTCATGCAGCTGGTTGTGCGTGAGGATTCGGGCGTCAGGACGCCGGCGGACCTGAAGGGGAAGAGCATTTCAGTGCTGTCGTATCAGGATACCACCTATTACGCCCTGCGCGGCATGCTGTCCGCCGTCGGCCTGAAGACTCAGGACATCAATGCGATGGCAGTGGGTCCGCGCGGCGTGCCGGCGATGGTGATCGAGGGCAAGGCTGTGGGGTGTGCGTGCGTGCCGGACTGGATTCCGCCGCTGCACGCTGCCGGGGTGAAAGTCCGGATCATCAGGTCTGAGGACTATTTTCCGCACATGGCGCAGGCGGTGCTGGCGTCCGACAGGCTGATCGAGGAAAAGCCGACGCTGATCCGCAAGTTTGTCGGCGCGGTTCTGAGAGGCATGAAGGACATCATGGACGATCCGGAGGGTTCTGCGAACGCCTTCGCCAAGGCTGTTCCGGTATGGAAGGGAAAGGAAGGCTACATCAAGGCCGTGTTCGACTACTACGTCGAACTGGTTTATCCGGGCCAGAAGGTGCCGGGCGCGATCGATCGGGAGCGTCTGGGCAAGCTCCAGGACTTCTATGTCAGCCAGGGCATCGTGCGGAAGAAGACGCCGCTGGCGAACCTGTATACGAACCGGTTCGTGATGAAGCGGTAAGGGGAGCGTTCGTCGGTTCTCGCGTTTGATTTTGTCGTTGCCGGTTGCAGGATGATGTGCGTCACGGCAAGAGCGGACGTCAAGGTGTGCAGAGGGCCTTCCAAGAAAGGGACGTAGCCGAAGCGGAGGTACGACGGCAGCCCGTTGCAGAAAAGGACTTCGGTCAATCAATTCTGGCGCATGGGCAGCTGGCTGTGCGTTCAGGTCATTCCAGAGTCGTCTGTCGTGTCGTCGGCCTCATACGGCTACCGGCAGGGTACTGAGGCCGCGAAAGCGAGCCCGACCGTGCAGTTGCGATTGCCCGTTGCGACGCAGGTTGGGGAACCGCTTCACGAACTTGCCGATGGCGACTCGACCTTCGATTCGGCCCAGGGTGTTGCCCAAGCATACATGTTTTCCGGTCCCGAAGGCAATCTGCGGGTTGGGTTTGCGGCCGATATCGACCGTTTCCGGGTCGTCAAAGGTTTCTGGATCCCGATTCGCGGCAGCGACCCCGCAATGGATGAAGGCGCCCGCCGGAATCGTCGTGCGCCGGCCCGACGAGCCAAATTCCACGTCTTCCGTGGCCTTGCGGTTGCCGATCTGCAGGGGGCTCTGCCAGCGCAAGGCTTCCTCCATGGTCGTGGCGATCAGATCCGGATCCTCCTGCAGTCGCTGAAGCTGGTCCGGAAAATCAAGCAGCATGTCCATGCAGTTGCCGACCATGTTGGCCGTCGTTTCATGTCCGGCGTTCAGCAGGAAGATGCAGTTCTGAACGAGTTCGACCGCCGTCAACCTCTCGCCATCCACCTCGCCGAAGATCAATGCAGCCAGCACTTCGCCCTGACTCGCGGAATTCGGCTGTTCTCGACGTCTGGCGATCAATTCTTCGAGCATTGCGCCGAATTCATCGACGGCATGGTGCCCGGCCATCAGCTTGTCCGGCCGGACCACCGGGTCCAATGCGCCGAGGATCAGGCTGGAATAGCCATGCAGCTTGTGTCGGTGCTTCTCTGGAATGCCCAGCATGTAGGAGATGATGGCCGTCGGCAGTGCAAGTGCATAGTCCTGCAGCACGTCGAACGTCCTGCGCGTCGCCAGTTCGTCCAGCAGGTCATCGACAATTCGGTGGATCAGCGGGTTTAGCTCGGTGATCTTGCGGGGCGTGAAGGCACCGGCCAGCAACTTGCGTACTCGCGTGTGGATCGGCGGATCGTTGAATACCAGACTCGTGGTGTGGTGCGTGTACAGCGGCCCGTCGCCGAACTTCGGCTTGAAATCGACCGTCTTGTCCGAGCTCATGCCCGGATGCCTGAAAGCCTGCACTACATCGTCGTATCGGCTGAGAAAGTAGGTGCCGTCAGGCATCCGGTGAACCGGCGCGTGCTCGCGAAGGGCACGATAAACCGGAAAGGGATCAGAGACGAAATCCGGCCCGATCGCATTGAGATCGAAGGAAATGGCAATGTCGCGGTCAGACATGACAGGGCGATGACGACAACGGGGAACGCGGCACGACAGAGTCGGGCATATCTTCAGCGGGGTCAAGGCATGCCGGCCCACAGTGGCCAGGATTTCCGAATTGATGAAATGCAGGCATGCCAATGGATGTCCAGTCTTGCGGATCCGACAGGGATGCCGACGAAACAAGCCCCGGGATTGGCGGGTTTCCGGCAGCTTTCCGGGCTACAGGGACAACATCCGCCTCAGCCGCCCGTGACGCTCATGTGTCGATCGACTGCCGGTGTCGTCCGACGGCGGTCGATGACGAAGTCGTGACCTTTCGGCTTTCGGGTAATCGCTTCGCGAATCGTCTCGTCAAGAAGGCTGTCATCTTCGCTTGTCTGCAGGGGCGCCCGCAGGTTGGCGGCGTCCTCCTGGCCGAGGCACATGTAGAGAGTGCCGGTGCAGGTAAGGCGTACGCGGTTGCATGCTTCACAAAAATTGTGGGTCAGGGGAGTGATGAAGCCCAGGCGCTGGCCGGTTTCCCGTACGGTCCAGTAGCGCGCAGGGCCGCCAGTGGCATGGTCGGTTTCTTCCAGAGTCCAGCGTTCCTTCAACTTGGCTCGAACCATCGACAGCGGGAAGAACTGGTTGATCCGGTTGGCAGTGCCAACGTCAGCGCTGATCTCGCCCAGGGGCATGACTTCAATGAAGGTCAGATCAAAACCTTCCGTACCGGCCCATTCGACCAGCCGATGAATTTCATCCTCGTTGACGCCCTTGAGCGCTACGACGTTGATCTTGACGGCCAAGCCGACGGCCCTGGCTGCCGCCAGACCCTCGAGTACCTTGCCCAGATCGCCCCAGCGGGTAATGGCCGTGAACTTGTCGGGGTCGAGCGTGTCCAGAGATACGTTGACTCGGCGTACACCGGCCTTGAACAGCGCATCGCTGTGCCTGGCCAGTTGGGAGCCGTTGGTGGTCAGGGTCAGTTCATCCAGATGGCCGAGACTGATCAGACGGCCCAGCCGTTCGATCAGGGTGATGACGCCGCGGCGCACCAGCGGTTCGCCCCCGGTCAGACGCAGCTTGCGGACGCCAAGGCGCACAAACGCGCGACACAGCCGTTCGAGTTCCTCGATGGACAGCACTTCCGACTTCGGCAGAAACGTCATGTCTTCTGCCATGCAGTAGACGCAGCGGAAGTCGCACCGATCCGTTACCGAGACGCGCAGATAGGTGATCGCCCGTGCAAAGGGATCGATCAGCGGCGCAGTTTGCTCCAGTGGACGAACATCGTCAGGCATGGCTGGCGATTTAGGCTGTTCACCTTGGTGTTGCAACCCTCGCCGGGCATGATCAGTGCCAAGTGCCGTGGGTGGTGGTGAGGAGAGTGATCCTTGGTGCGGCATTGCCCATTGTCTTGTTGCGAAAACATTGCGTGACGGCGCGTTTTGCCGATCACACAGAGCCCATCATGCCGGCGGCTCGTGCATGCGAGGTTGATCTTGCACCAGGATATGCAGGCTTGACCTGATCGCCTGCGTTGCTCGGCAGCCATATAGCACTGCTGCTCTGGGAACCGGTTTGGCAGCATCGCACTGGACTCAGCAGTCGTGCCGGCGGTTGACGCACCCGTCACAAGGGCTTGCTCGACGAATGTTGCAACTCGCTCCAGCGCCACTCATCCTACACGCTCGAAATGTACCGGGGGAAAGCTGCAGTTGGGTGCGGAAGCAGCCTTGCCGCAGGCGCGGGTACAACCCATAGTCAGGCCATGATCGACTCCGACTGTTATACGGTTGCGCCGGACCCCGATAATCCCTCTCTGTCAGAAGCGGTTGTCGGCATTGACGAGACCGGAGCCTCGGTGGAAGCGCGTGTGGTGGTCGAACGGCCTCTGACCCTGTTCCTGAACCGGCAGGAGATCGTCACGATGATGACGATCGGCGATCATCCGGATTGGCTGGCTGTCGGCTATCTGAGGAACCAGCACATGCTGCGAGATGACGACCAGATCACCAGCATCGATCATGACGAGGACCTGGGCGTGGTTGTCGTCCGAACCGAACAGGAGACCGACTACGAGGAAAAGCTTCAGAAAAAGGTACGTACGTCGGGCTGCGCACAGGGCACAGTATTCGGCGACCTGATGGAGAATTTTGAGGATGTGTCGTTATCTTCGTCGGCGCGAATCAAGACTTCCTGGCTCTATGCACTCACCAAAACGATCGGTACGACGCCCAGCTTGTACCTCGCGGCGGGCGCAATCCACGGTTGTGTGCTGTGTCGGGAACACCGGGCGCTGCTCTACATGGAAGACGTTGGCCGTCACAACGCGGTGGACAAGATAGCCGGTTATATGGCGCTGCACGATATCGCGCCCGATGACAAGATCTTCTACACGACAGGCCGGCTGACCAGCGAGATGGTCATCAAATGCGTCCAGATGCGAATCCCGATCCTGGTATCGCGTTCGGGGTTTACAGCCTGGGGGGTCGATCTCGCCCGGGAGGCCAACCTGACGTTGATCGGTCGGGCCCGGGGCAAACGGTTCATGGCGCTGTCGGGAGCCGAGCGGATCGATTTCGATACGGACGCATGACCCTGTCACGTGGCAAGCAGGCACCGGAGACGACACGGATATCAACCGGGTTGCGGCCCGCACCTTTCGTGACGGTATGTGACTTTTTCGACTGAGGTGTTGTGGCAGCGCGGCTGCCGGGTTGCATGGCGTCCCGCCGCCGGACCGGCCTGCCAGTGCGCAGACTTGAAATGGTTTTGACCAGATATCCGGAAGCCCGACCTCGACCTGATGTTCCTGACAGGTCGGAAAAGAAAACTGGTCCCTGATGACCATCCTTCCTCGCTGGGCCCTCGTCTCAACGTCATCCCGACCGGATTGATCATCATGCAAACGGATGCGGCAAGACTTGCTTCATGAAATATCCAGGTTGGACCGTAACGATTTTGTTCGGTTCCCCATTTTCGTTTCCACCAGAATTCGCCGCCCCCCAAAATCACCGACGACACTCTCATGAATAAGGACATTTCCAGCAGAATCAGATCCTGACCCAACGCTGGTGACTTTGGTAGGCAATTTCCTGAATCTGTGCTGCGGCCTTCAATTCCTTGTTCTCCATGGCCGAGAAAATGCATAATGGAGCATGCGCAAAGTACCGCTTGAATCCTTTGACACGCTTGGAGAGGCGCTGGGTCTGAAGAAGCCGGCGGCGGGCAAGATTTGCGACTATCCCGCATGCGGGGAAAAGGCTGAATACCGAGCACCGAAATCGCCCACGGAACTCAAGGACTATTACTGGTTCTGCCTGCAGCATGTCACTGAGTACAACAAGGCCTGGAACTACTACAAGGGCCTGACCGAAGATGAAATCGAGCGGGAAATCCAGCGCGATGTTCTGGGTCGGCGGCCGACCTGGCCGTTTGCCATGCGCGTCGGTCGCATGGCTCGCCATTTCGGTACCATAGGCGACGACTTCAGGGAAGCCGAGCGTCTGTTCGAGAAAAACGGGAAGGAACGCGCAGGGACCAGTACAAGTCATGGTCCCCTCAGGGCAGAAGAACGCGCCCTGCAAACCTTGCAGTTGTCCGGCACGATCGATATGACAGACATCAAGGAGCGCTATAAGGCGCTCGCCAAGAAATATCATCCAGATGCCAATGATGGCGACCCGGCAGCGGAAAACCGTCTGAAGGCCATAAACGAGGCCTATACGGTTCTGAAAAAGACTCTCGGCGTACCGCCGCACGGACGGTGACTTCGGATGACGAGAGCAGCCGCATGCACAGCCTGACACAGAAAGACGAGACAGTGCGTGACGCCCCCGCCAGTATGACCGACGCCGCGCCGATGAGTGAGATCACGGTCGGCGATCCTGACATCAGGGTCGATGTCAGGCAGACGTTCGGCCTGGATATCGACTGGGAAGTGCCGGCCTACAGCCAGCAGGACAACCATGTGCCCGACCTGGATCCAGCCTATCATTTTGACCATGAAACCACGCTTGCCATCTTGGCTGGTTTTGCCCACAACCGCCGGGTCATGGTCCAGGGCTATCACGGTACTGGCAAGTCGACCCACATCGAACAGGTCGCCGCGCGCCTGAACTGGCCATGTATCCGGATAAACCTGGACAGCCATATCAGTCGGATTGATCTGGTCGGCAAGGATGCCATCGTTGTCCGCGACGGCAAGCAGATCACGGAATTCCGCGAAGGCATCCTGCCTTGGGCCCTGCAGCGGCCGACGGCTCTGGTATTTGACGAATATGATGCGGGACGACCCGACGTCATGTTCGTGATTCAGCGCGTGCTGGAAGTCGAGGGCAAGCTGACCCTGCTTGACCAGAGCAGAGTGATCCGCCCGCATCACTCTTTCCGTCTGTTCTCGACGTCCAATACGGTTGGCCTGGGCGACACGACAGGCCTCTACCATGGTACGCAACAGATAAATCAGGGCCAGATGGACCGTTGGTCGATTGTGGCGACCCTCAACTATCTGGAATACGAGGAAGAGGTGCAGATCGTCCTCGCCAAGACGCCGGAATATGACACCAGGGAAGGTCGAGAGAAGATCAGCGCCATGGTTTCCGTCGCCGAGCTCAGCCGTTCGGGCTTTGTGGCGGGCGATATCTCGACTGTCATGTCGCCGCGAACGGTGATCACGTGGGCTCAGAATGCCACCATTTTCGGCGACTTGGGCTATGCCTTCCGGGTAACATTCCTGAACAAGTGCGACGAGATCGAGCGACCGGTCATCGCCGAATACTATCAGCGCTGCTTTGGTTCGGAGTTGCCGGAAAGCGCCGCGAAAGTCTCGATGTCCTAGGGCCTGTTCACACTAAATGAATTTGAGGGCATCGATGATGAGTGCGAAGTAGATGAAGAAGGTGAAGACCACATCGAGCTTGTCGAACCGGGTGCTCACGCGCCGGAAGCGCTTCAGCCGCCGGAACAGCCGCTCGACTTCGTTGCGTCTTTTGTACAACACTCGGTCATAGTCCCATGGCGAGACCCGATTGGCCTTCGGTGGCACCACCGGCTCCAGCCCCAGGTCCTCCACGAGCTGGCGGGTTTCATCGCCTTCGTAGGCCTTGTCCATCACCAGGCAACGTGCCTCATCGGGCAGCGCCATGGCGCTCAGCAGGGCGCGCCCCTCGGGCGCATCACCCGCGTGTCCCCCGGAAAGTGAGAATCCGACTGCGCTCCGGTCATCCGCGGCAACCACATGAAGCTTGGTGCTCCACCCCCCGCGCGACTTCCCGATGGCCTGGGGACCGTTTTTTTCAGCGCACCCGTCCCGTCTGGATGAACCTTCACCACCGTGCTGTCGAGCGACAGCACCTCCACCCGGACCCGAATGAGATCCAGGCGCTGCAACTCCGCAAACACCCGGTCCAACACGCCGCTCTTCGCCCAGCGGTTCATCCGCGTGCAGATGGTGTGCCAGTTCCCGAAATGGGCCGGCAGCCCGCGCCACTTGCACCCCTGCTCGGCCACGTACACGATGGCGTTGAGCACCGCGAGATTCCCCAACGAGACGTTGCCACGGTGCTTCGGGAACACATGGGCGATGCGCTCGTAGTGCGCTTGCGTGAGCTCCATGCGCTGGACTCCTCTTCATCGACCGGAGGACCAGCAGTCTATCAGAAATTGTGTGAACAGGCCCTAGAACCATCGCATCGACAAGATCGCCGTGGCAGACCAGAAAGATCCACTTGAAATCCTGTGCCGGGTGACGGGCGCTGCCATGCGGGCGATCGCACGCGAGCCGGAGTTGAACATCACGTTCGGGCAGGAGCCGCCGCACGCCGCCGGCACCCAGGTAAAGCTGCCTGCGCCATCCCGCGACCTGAACTATCAGGCAATCTCGGAGGTGCGTGGCCAGAGCGATTCCATGGCTTTGCGCATGCGTCATCACAACGCCGAAACTCACGACCGCAGAATGCCGACGAACGAGATGGCTCGGCAGGTCTATGACAAGATGGAGACGGCGCGTTGTGAGGCCATTGGTGCCCGACGGATGATCGGGCTCCGTGAGAATCTGGCGGCGGCTCATGAGTCGCGGTGTCGCGAGGAAGGCTTCGATCGAATCACCGAACGCAGCGAAGAGGACTTGCCGGAGGTCATCGGTTACCTTGCCCGGGAAGCCTTCACCGGGGAATCGCCGCCACCTGCTGCTCGTTCGATGGTGGATCTGGCGCGTGCTTCCATAGAGCGGCAGATCGGGCGGGGGTTGAACGACTTGTCCGGCCTGCTGCACAACCAGGACGCCTTTGCACAACAGATGCGCAGGCTGATCAGAGATCTGCACCTGGAAGACGAGGCGGAACAGGCTCGGTCGGATCAGGACAGCCAGGAAGATGACGAGCAAGAACAGGGCGGCGGCGAAAACGACAGCCAAGGCTCCGAAGACGGTGAGGATGTAGCGGAAGCCAGTGTCCCCACCGAGACGACGGAAGCGGACGAAACGGAGAATGCTGACGGTACGTCCGACGGTGGCGACACCGAATACATGTCCGACGAAGGTGACGAGGACCCGGCTGGCCCCAGCCAGATGCCGCGCCACGATCACAACCAGAATCAGGACAACGAGACGGCCTACAAGGCATGGTGCACCACGCATGACGAAATCGTGGCGGCGGAAGACCTGTGCGATCCGGAGGAACTGTCCCGCTTGCGTCAGAACCTGGACCAGCAACTCCAGCATCTCCAGGGCGTGATTGCGCGCCTGGCCAACCGCCTGCAACGCAAACTGCTTGCCAAGCAGAACCGGTCCTGGGAATTCGATCTGGAGGAGGGCATCCTGGATACCGCCCGCCTGGATCGTGTGGTTGTCAGCCCGATGGATCCTCTGTCCTACAAGCGGGAGACGGACATCACGTTCCGCGACACCGTCGTCACCCTGTTGGTCGATAATTCCGGTTCCATGCGCGGGCGGCCGATTTCCGTGGCGGCGATGAGCGCCGACATTCTGGCCCGCACGCTGGAGCGATGTGCGGTGAAGGTCGAAATCCTCGGCTTCACGACACGAGCGTGGAAGGGTGGTCTGTCTCGGGAAAGCTGGCTGGCGGGCGGCAAGCCTGGCAGTCCGGGCCGTCTGAACGACCTTCGTCATGTCATCTACAAGTCCGCCGACACTCCGTGGCGCCGTTCTCGCAGGAATCTGGGCCTGATGCTGCGCGAAGGCATCCTGAAGGAAAACATCGACGGCGAGGCGTTGCTGTGGGCGCACGACCGGATCATTGGCCGTCCGGAACAGCGCAAGGTCCTGATGGTGATTTCCGACGGCGCTCCGGTGGACGACAGCACGCTGAGCGTCAATCCCGGCAACTATCTGGAAAGGCATCTGCGCGACACGATCGCATGGATTCAGGCGATGTCGCCGGTGCAGCTGCTGGCCATCGGCATCGGCCATGACGTCACGCGCTATTACCGTCGCGCCGTCACGCTGGTTGACGCCGAGCAACTGGGCGGCACGATCATGGACGAACTGACGGCCCTGTTCGATGAAGACGATGCGGCCACCGCCCGCAAGACGAGGCCGTGATCGTTCTCTCTCGTCGATCACCTGCCGGTCCGGGATGTCCGGGCGGTGCGAGAGCGCTGACGACTGCGCGAGCGGAAAGGTTCGTCCCCGCCGGGCGCTCCCGCGCGCTGTGTTGCTCGGGCCGCCCATGTGTCGAGGGGGTCCCTGTGTGGCCCCCTGGCGGCTTCCGGCGCACGAACGCCACGATGCCCCCGGTGACGGATGCGTCTCTGCCGGAAGGCCGCGCCCTGTCTGTGGTCGGATCATGTCATTCGGGCAGCCCCTTGTACGGCGACTCCTCGCAGTAGAGGTAGGAGGGATCGTGGAAATTCCCGGCAAGCGATCTGAGAAAATCCGTGCTCGCCGGGGGGAATGGCACGGGCGCAGTCCCATCGTCGTCGGTGCCAATCTGCCCGTCGGGGCCGGGCGTGGGGACGGTTTGACCCGGGATGTTCGTCGGCCGCTTCAGGGCCCGCCGCACGCTGGGGTGCCGGCTCTCCGTCGCACAGGTGCAGGTGCGCCCGCCATTGATCTTGTAGACGACACCGCCGGGGGTGGCGGCCGGATTGGCACAGTCGTCATTGTCCCGGATGGTGAAGGTGTGTCTGCTATTCTCCGGGTCGACGGTGTAGCCGGGGCCATTGGCGATGACGATCATCACCTCCGTGTCGCCGGTGTCCAGATTGTCATCGCTCCAGCAGATGCCTTGTCCGCCTTCCCCCAGGGGAAGCTGGTTGAACCGGGCACCCGCCGCCCACGTCACGCGGCCCCTGCTGCCGATACCGGCATTCTTGGGGGCGATCAATTCGCCATTGTCGGCCCTCTTGAGGAACTTGCCGCCGTGGCGGTCCGCAAAGCGGTTGTGACCGGACAGGACCACGGCAAAGACCCGGGCATCCACGGCTGATGCAAACGGTGTGGCTGGATCGGCCTGACCGACGCTGATCGAGATGCCATCCGAATTGCCGGGAGCGCAATCAGCCCCCTCCATTGTCATGTCGTTCAGGCCAAAGACAATTCGCAAGCCGATTTCCGGCACCTGCGCCATGGCGGGTGCGGCGGAAAGGGCAAGGAGTGCGGCCAGCGCGGCGGCGCAGGCAGGCAACATCCGGATGATGTGAAAGGACATGGCCAGGGCCTCCTGTACTTCATGAGGCCCCGGTATGAGGCCCCGGTATGAGGCCCCGGTATGAGGCCCCGGTATGAGGCCCCGGTATGAGGCCCCGGTATGAGGCCCCGGTATGAGGCCCCGGTATGAGGCCCCGGTATGAGATGTGCCAAAGCCTGACACGGACGGACACACCCGTCAAGTGCCGAATCTCACGAAGGTAGCCACCCGTTCTCACTCAATGTAGCCAGTGATTCTCAGAAGGTAGCCACCCGTTCTCACGAAGGTAGCCGCCCCGGCGGGGTGGAAGATTTTGGTGCGACTCAGGGTGCCGTCCTGCGTCTCGGATTTTCGCGATCGATCCGAGAGGTATGGAATGGCGCAGGGAAGGCTGCCGATGAGGAAGGTGAAGAAGGTTCCTGGATTTCATTTCGATGAGGATCGCAGCGCTCGCGCCATCGCGATGCACTGCGGTATTGCGCGCCGCTCGGTGGCGCAGACCCTGGAGCGGTTCGCGGAATCGGGTCTGAACTGGGCCGAGGCCCGCGACATGGACGAGGAGGCCCTGGAGGCGGCGCTGTATCGCCGGTCGCGGGCCTCGGACTGGCCGGAGGTGGACTGGGCGTCGGTCGAGAAGGCCCTGTCGGATCGCGGCGTGACACTGATGCTGCTGTGGGAGGAGTGGCGCGAGACCCATCGCGACGGCATGAGCTATCCGACCTGGTGCCGCCGGTTCCGGGACTGGCGGCCGCGGCGGAACGTGACGATGCGCCAGAACCGCCGTCCCGGCGAGCGGCTGTTCGTCGATCATGCCGGTATGACCGCGCCGCTCGTGATCGACGGCAAGGAGCACCAGGCGCAGGTGTTCGTCGCCTCGATGGGCGTGTCGGGCCGCCTCTGCGCCAAAGCGACGCTGACCCGGAAGATCGAGGACTGGTGCGCCTCGCACGTGCGCTGCTTCGAGGACATGGGCTGGGGACCGCGGCTGGTGGTGCCCGACAATATCAAGCCGGCGGTCACCCAGCCGTCGCGCTACGAGCCGGTGCTGAACGAGACCTGCGCCGATCTGCTCGACCATTACGGCGTCCAGGGCTTCCCGGCGCGCGTCCGGCGGCCGCGTGACAAGGGCGCCGTGGAGCAAGCGGTGCTCCACGTCGAACGCCGGGTCCTGGCACCGCTGCGCAAGCATGTCTTCCACGACCTGGCGTCGCTGAACCGGGCGATCGCCGCCCGGGTCCGGAAGCTGAATGCCAGGCCCTGTGCCGACGGCACCGGCGAGACCCGGAACATCCGCTTCGAGACCGTCGATCTGCCCGACATGCGGCCCCTGCCGGACCGGCGCTGGCAGCGCACGGTGTGGCGTAAGAATACGGTCCATCCCGACTACCACATCGCCATCGACCGGCACTTCTGCTCGGTGCCTTGCCAGTATGTCGGCAAGGCGGTTGACGTGCGCCTGCGCGGCTCCGTGATCGACGTCTTCCACCGCGGGCGGCAGATCGCCAGTCATCTGCGAAGCGATGCCAGGGGCCGCGCCACGACGCTGAAGGAGCATCAGCCCCAGACGCACCAGCGCGCTGGCGTCGAGGACACCCGCGCTCGCCTGGAGAAGCGCGCTCTGGATATCGGCCCGCACGTCCATGCCTTCGTCACCGCGATCATGGAGCGCAATCCCAATCCGGAGTTCGGCTTCCGCTCCTGCTACGGCGTTCTCCGCCTGGCCAACGGTCACCAGCCGGAACGCTTCGACGAGGTCTGCCGCTACGCCATGGAGCTCGGCACCCGAACCTGGCGCGGGCTCGACAGCATCCTGCGCACCGGCGCCGATCTCGCCGCCGCCGAGCGGGAACCCGAGACCGCAGCGATCGATCATTCCAGCATCAGAGGACCGGAGTACTACAGATGACCGACACGAACGGGATATTCCATCCCCTCGCCGAGCGGATCGCCTCATTGCGCCTGCCCGGCATGCACGCCGCGTTCCTCGAGCAGATGGCGCGCCACGATCTCGACGACATGACGTTTGAAGACCGGCTCGCGCTGCTGATCGACCGGGAGATCGCCGAGCGGCGCTCGCGAGCCCTGCAGCGCCGCCTCAAGAAGGCCCGGCTGCGTCACCAGGACGCCTGCTTCGAGGACATCAACCTGAGCCGGCCGCGCGGCCTCGACCGCAGCGTCGTCCTCGGCGACTGCGCCTGGGTCCGCAACGGCGCCAATATCCTCATCACTGGCCCGTGCGGCACGGGCAAGAGCCGGATCGCTTGTGCGCTCGCCCACAAGGCCTGCCTCGAAGGCCACCAGGCTCGGTATCTGCGCGTGCCACGCCTGCTCACCGATCTGCGGATCGCCCATGGCGAGGGCACGGTTCCAAAGCTCTGCCGCGACCTCGCCCGGATCGAAGTCGTTGTGTTGGACGATTGGGGACTGGCGCCGATCGATGCGGCCCGAGGACGCGATCTCCTCGAAATCCTCGACGATCGCTTCGGGCGCTGCTCGGTGATCGTCACCTCGCAACTGCCGGTGGCCGACTGGCATCGGCAACTCAATGATCCAACCCTCGCGGACGCCACCCTCGATCGCCTCGTTCATGGCGCCATCCGCTTCGAGCTGCACGGCACGTCCATGCGAACCGACGACGCTGGCGCCGGCACGAAGGCATGAACGTGGCGAGGGAGCGCCGCGCGGGGCGCGGCGCCTGCGTCGCTGCGCTCCGGGGCGTCGGAGCCGGAGGCGATGTCGTGCCACACCATGCCCCACCGCCTTGCCCCCAGCCCTTCGGGGGTGCTACCGTGGAAACCCGAATCCCGAAAGGAGACCTGCCGATAATGTCGTGATCGCGTCGCTGCGCGCCGGGGCGGCTACCTTGGTGAGATTGGGTGGCTACCTTCTGAGAATCACTGGCTACATTGATCGAGAAACGCCGGCTACGTTGGTGAGAACTACGTTGGTGAGAATCGGCAGGCACGTCGTCCGGTTCATCACGGCACCTCCTCATGGAGACACCAGACCGGACAACGCGTGTGCTGCCTGAACCGGGCAAATCATGGGCTGGAGACACCCGTGACGATTGCCGCTTGCCTGTCTGCCGCATCGGCCCTACACTGCTGCCATCCATGGTACGGGCCAAGGACGCACCGCAAAAGGAGGATGTGACATGAAGGGTTACCAAGCAGACAGAAGCGCCCGCGCAACATCCCGGCTCCTGCGGGGAGCAGGAGCCGGTCTTGCTGTCCTGATGCTGGCTCAACCGGCGGCGGCAATGGAGACAAGGCCTGTCAAGGGTGTCACGGCGGCACTGAAGGCATCGAACATTCAGGTCAGGGAAGGCGAGGACGCGATTTTCACATTCGTACTGTCCCGTTCGTTCGATTTCAGTCTCCGGTACGCCTACCGCACGCAGGACGGCAGCGCCAAGGCCGGCAAGGACTACCAAGCCAGACAGGGCCATGTCGTGTTTCCCGCAGGAAAACGAGTTGCACAGGTCCGCGTCAAGACCCTCAAGGACAACATCGTCGACAACGACCATTTCAAGCTGGTGTTGTCCGACGCCGAGACGCACGGCTACGGAAAGGTCTGGGGCGGGTATGTGTGGACCGGGCGTTGGGTGGTCAATGGCCTTCCCGAGACCAAGACAGTGCGTGCCGGGATTCGGAACACGTGGGGCGCTGGCCAGGGGCGGCAGCGGCCTGGCGGTTGAGGCCCTGAAGGCTGAAGCGTACGACAACGGCGCGGCCGCAATCGTGGCGCGGGTAGCGAGACAGGCCTGAAATTCGGCGGCGTGCCGGTGCGACGGCCAGGACAATCTCGCGCCTCCCGATCGACAGCGGAATAGTGGCACACATGGGACTGCCCGGGCGCGGGCGCGCATTCCTCCCGACAACATCAAGACCTCTTTGGCCCTCGTTATTGCAACTGTAATGGGGACGACTGCGGAATTCAGTCTGCACACGGGGTGCCCGTCCCGGGTCAGCACAAGGCCCGGCACCATCTGCGGGCAGTCCGGACGAAGACCCCTCGAGCGCTCGCGGCGCCCGATGGTTCGGCCGCCTTGGCCGGTGAAAGAGAGCGACGTGGTGTCGAAGAAGACCAAGTCGCGCACGGTGAACAGGTTCCGACGGCGCGCGAACAGCGCATCCTCGACCTGATCCTTGACGCAGCATGGCGCGTGGGTGGCGTTCGGCCTCCGGCAGCGGCTTCGGAGTCCTGCCGTTCTTGGCCGCCTTCCGGCGAAGCTTCTCAAGGGCGATCCCGATCGCCGCGTCGGACTTCCTGATCGCGCAGACCCGTCCGTCGACGGAGGCCCCGGCGGTCGCAACATCCCGGGAGGCGACCGATCCCGGGCGGTCCGGTGCGGAAACGGCCTTCCTCAAATCAAACCGGCGACCGTCCGCCAGAACGAAACGGAGGGAGCCGGTGCTGACCCGCACCATGACACGGCCGCCGGAGGCAGCCACGTGCGCGATGCCGGAGGCCGTCGCGTGGCCGCGGTCCGGACCTGGTGAGGCGCTTCTTCAGCGCCACCGGCGACTTGTCCCTGCGCCGCCCCTTCAGGGCACCGGTCTCGGCCGCTCCCGGCCCGGCGGAAAAGCTCAGAAGCAGTTCCCGGTCCTCGTCCATGCCGCACCCTCCCGGAAATCCCGGACGCGGCACAATGACATTACAGGGAGCTGATCAAAACAAGTTGACGCTTATGGGACGCAGGCCCCCCTATGGGACGGCGGAGATCGCGGCCTCGCGGGTGATATGGCCGGTCAGAGGCCGAGTTGGCTGTGAGAGCCGAGGCGCACCAGATCAAGGTGTTCGGCGTCGGGCTTGCGGTAGATCAGGACCAGGTCGGGCCGGACATGGCAGTCCCGGTGATCCTTCCATTGCCCGACAAGGGCGTGGTCGCGGTGGCGCGGCACCAGTGCCCGGTTCTCCGCCAAGTCGGCCACGACACGGGCCAACTCGGCATCTACGGTCCCGGCGAAGCGGCCTTTCCTCTCGCGCCTGTAGTCCCGTTTGAAGGCCGCGGTCCGCCTAATCGTCCGCATGGAGGTCGGCCATCAGGCCGTCGACGTCGCCGACCGTAACCAGATCGCCGCGCCGCGCGGCCTCCATGGCCGCGACGGTCTCCGCGTTCGGCACCAGGGGCTCGAAGGGCAAGCGCTTCTCGGCCGCGATCCGCACCATCATCAGGCGGAAGGCGTCGGAGACGGTGAGGCCGATGGCGTCGAGCACGGCGGCGGCCTCCTGCTTGGTCTTCTCATCGATGCGGGCGCGAACAACGGTGCGCATGTGTCGATCCTCCAGATTGTGCCACAACGTAGCTCAGTCGCATGATAGATGTCTACGCCGAGATGTTCCGGCTCCAGCAATGCCGGGACCTGGGGCCGCCACGGGTGGCGCCGCAGCCCGCATTTATGGCGCGCCGATATCGATGCGCTTGCCCCAGGGCTCGCGGTTCCGGTCTTCGGGCGGGTCGCTCCAGTTGCAGAAAATTACCGGGAACGGCGGCTCCGTCTCGGGGAAGTGGTTGCACTCCATGTCGGTGAAGTAGAGGCAAACAGCGGGCCGGACGTCATGCTCGCCGAGCCACTCGAAGCCCGGACGGAAGTCGGTGCCGCCCCGGCCCTTGACGACGACCCCGTCGGGAAGGTCGTCCGGGGCGTATTCGGCGGCGTCCTATTAGGGCCTGTCAACCCTATCGAAGTGCCTCGACGATGAGCGCGAAGACGATGAAGCCGAGGAACATGACGTCCAGCTTCTCGAAGCGGGAGAAGATGCGCCGGAAGCCCTTGAGGCGCCGGAACAGGCGCTCGACCTCGTTGCGCCGCTTGTCCATCTCCTGGTTGTACTCCCAGGGGTCGACGCGGTTGCTCCTGGGCGGCACCACGGGGTCGACGCCAGGGTCGAGGGCCCACTGGCGGGTGGCGTTGTCCTCACATGCCCTGTCCATGACGCGCGCCGTGGCGTCGACGGGCCGCTCCAGCCGGCTCATGAGCTTGCGGCCCTGCGGGGCGTCGTGCGCGTTGCCGGGAGAGAGGGTGAAGGCGACCGCCGTTCGAGCATCCGCGGCAACCATGTGAATCTTGGTGTTCCATCCGCCACGGGACCTGCCGATGGACTGCGGACCGTTTCTTTTCGAGCCCCCGTGCCGTCCGGGTGCACCTTGACGCTGGTGCTGCTCGAACACCCGGTCGAGCACGCCGCTCCTGGCCCGGCGGCTCATTCGCGTGCAGATCGTGTGCCAGTTGCCAGACCGCTTCGGCAGGCCGCGCCACTTGCAGCCCTGCTCGGCCACGTGGAGGATCGCGTCGAGCACCTGCAGGTTCGGCACGCTGACGTTCCCGCGCTGCCTGGGAAGCAGCGGGGCAATCCGCTTGAACTGCGCCTCGGTGATTTCCATGCTTCTGACAACCCTCCACTTCTGTGGCCAAAGACGACATGAAGCAGGATAGCATGAAATCCCTGTTTGGTGTTGACAGGCCCTAGATCAGGAGGCTGGCATGGCCTGGACCGAGACCGCTCGCGCGCGGTATAGCCGTGTATCGCAGCGCTTCGAGAGTGATTTGACGGACGTGGAATGGCGGTGGCTGTTGCCGCTGCTTCCGTTGCCTTCGCGGACGGGTCGTCCGCGGCAGGTTGCGCCTCGCGAAGTGGTGAACGTGCTGTTGTACCAGTTGATGACGGGCTGCCAGTGGTGGGCGTTACCGCCTTGTTTCCCCAGGTCTTCGACAGTTCGCTACCATTTCTATCGGTGGCGCGATGAAGGCCTGTATGAGGCCCTTGTAGCGTCGTTGCGGGGCCCGGTGCGCACTCTCTGGAAGGGAAGCTACCGGCGGCAACGGCCGGGATCATCGATGCCCAGTCGGTGAAGACGACGGAGAGTGGCGGACCGGTTGGCCATGACGCTGGCAAAAAAGTGAAGGGCCGGAAACGACATGTGGTGGTGGACACACTGGGGCTGCCGCTGGTGATGCAGGTGCATCCGGCCAACATACAGGATCGAGACGGTGCGCCGGCAGTGATTGCAGCGCTTCGTCAGGCTATGCCGAGTGTGAGCAAGATCTGGGCGGACGGCGGCTATGGGGGAGCGAAGTTGGGTGCGGCCTTGGCCGAGACACCAGACGCCCCGGACCTCGAGATCGTGCCAAAACCCGAGAGCCAGCAAGAGTTTGTAGTGCTGCCGCGGCGTTGGGTCGTTGAACGGTTTTTCGGCTGGCTGGGACGCTGCCGGCGTCTCTCCAGGGACTTCGAGCGCACCATCGCCAGCGCACTGGCGTGGCTCCACTTGGCCGTCGTCCGGATACTGCTTCGGCGCCTCGGACGAACCGAAACCCTCGGCAAAACCACAACATCATGACCTTGAAGAGTTTTGAATCAGGCTCTCAGGCGGGAGCGAGGTCTTCCCCGGGGTGCCTCACTCGCCCTGGAGACCGGCGATGGGGACGCGCGACAGGCGCTCTCCGGCACCTCGCGCAAACCACCGGCCTGTCGCACGGGTGCCGGCATTCCGGAACGCTGCACGCCCGGTCTTCGAACCGCTCGTCGACGATGTCTTCGCCGGCCCCTCCGGATGGTGCGATCCGAACATCAGGCCCGCTGTCCCCGATGCCGCGTCTTTCACCGGGCGGGACGGTGCCGGGCCATCAGCGCACCGTTGCGGGGGCGCTGGTCCAGTGGGATCCGGTGCTCGCCCGGGCCGGGCTGTATGTGCCATCGCCGCAGACCGGGTCGCCATTCGGCCAGGGGGAATGTCGGGCGTTGACGCGGTCGATCCACTCCCGTCTCCAGGGCTCGAACCGGATTCCGGTGATGTGGAGCCTGATGGTCAGGTCGCCCCGGCCTCTCAGATGGGCGATCCTGTAGTGCAGGACGCCGCCCTCCTGTTGCCCGCAGGGAATGACGGTCGTCCCGGTGCGCAGCGTGGGGGCGGGGCAATCGTCACCCTCGCAACTGATCCGGTAATCGACTTTCAGGACCCCGCCATGCACCCGGGAGCCTTCGGAGTAGTGGCGGGCCCGCACGGCGTCTGTCATGATGACGCGCAGCGGGAGATGGTCCCCGACCGGGTGGGGCCAGGCCTCGGCGGTGATGTCCGGGATGGCAGGGGTCTGCGCCACCGCGGGCCCGGCGAGGACGGCCAGCAGCAGGGCGGTCACCGGCTTCGGGGCAGTCAGGCGGATCATGACGGGTTCTCCATCCGGTCGTGTCGCGTGACGGCGCTGCGGCTTCGTCCTGGCCGAAGGGCAGGGCACGGTTCGAAGCGAGACACGCCCCTTAGAGCCTGTTCCTGAAGTCTCGGGCGGCCTCGTTCTGTGGTATCCTGTCGGGATATTGACATCGACGAAGGAGGATACCATGGCGTGGAGCGAGGCCGCCCGAGCACAGTATAGCCGTCTGCATGACGATGGGCAAGACGATCTGACGGACGCGGAACGGGCGCTGATTGCCCCGCTGATCCCGACACAGGGCCGGATGGGTCGGCCCCGGGCGACGGACCCTCGACGGGTGTTCGATGCGATCCGGTCCATGCTGTCGTCGGGATGTCGGTGGCGGCTCGTTCCGCCCTGTCATCCGCCGTCTTCCACGGTCCGGAACTGTTTTGACGTCTGGCGGAATGACGGGACCCCGGAGCGGATGCCGGACGCGCTTCGCGCCCTGGCGCGGGCGCAGGCAGGCCGTGGTGTGGCGCCGACGGGGGCGATCATCGACAGAAGACGACGGAAGGCGGCGGGCCTTCGGGACACGACGCCGGCAGGAAGATCAGGGGACGGAAGCGGCACATCGCGGTGGACGCGGAGGGCAGCCCGATCGTGGTGCCTGTGCACCCGGCCGACGTGCAGGATCGGGATGGTGCGCCGGACGTGATCGTGGACCTCCCGGGCAGGGCCCGGGGGGTCTCGAAGGTGCTTGCCGATGGCGGGTACCGGGGCGACAGGCTGCGCGACCGGCTGAAGGAACTCACGCTTCCGGACATCCCGGAGATCGTGGGAAGGTCGAAGGAAACCGGGGGTTTCACGGTCATCCCCCGCCGCCGGGTGGTGGCGCGGACCTTCGCCCGGAGGGGACGATGTCGCCGGCTCGCCGGGGACTTCGAGCGGAGCCTGGAGAGTTCCCTGGCCCGGGTACAGCGCGCCGCCTGCCGCTTCCTGATGCGAAGGGTCGCGCGAGGGACAAGGGCCTGATTCATGAAAACATGATGATGGCAGGGACCTGTGATTCAGGCTCTTAGGAGTCAAGGCACGTTCGTCCGTACCGGACAGTCACCTCTGACAGCGAACCGGCCAAAGCCAGTCACCTTGATACCCAATCCGGTCGCCAAACGACACGTTCACCGTAGCTTGGGAAAGTCCTGCCTCACCGACACATGACTCCTGATGTTGCCTGAAGATAGGCAACTTGTTGAACCCAGTCTCTTGCCAGTTGATTGCAAGGGCCTTACAGAGACGACGTAGACATGAATGCACCCGAAAGGAGACCGCAATGACAAGCCTTGCCCCCTTGACCCTGATCGGCGCCCTGATGCTGGCGGTGCCGGCCCATGCCGGGAACATGAGTGTTCCGGAAGGCGAGACGGCGCAGTTCGAGATCACGCCAGCCCCGAAGTTCCATCATCAGGGTGCGGTCGGTTCCGTGCGCGTCCGCCTGTGGTACGACACGGATGGTGGTACGGCGGTCGAGGGAACGGACTACGAGACGGCGCATTCCTGGGCGCACAACGTGATGGGTGTTGCGGGAAGTCCGATGACAATCTCGGTGAGGACGTTCCAGGATGACGCCGTGGAAGGCGACGAGACCTTCAGCATCCGGATCCGGAAGGTGCAGGTGCAGTATCGTGGCAGGTTTGGCCACACGTCCTGGAGACCATCCCCGATTTCCAGCTGGAAGTTCGAGGGCGTGAGGACGGCCACGATCAGGGATGCGACGCCGCGGCACCAGCACGCGTCCTACGCAGAGGAGAAATACGGGCAAGGCTATACCGGCACGGTCTGGGGCGAGTGACCCGCCGCGGTCCCGAACGAGTGAACGCAAGGAGGATGCGACATGAAGAGACATGGATCCGGCGCAGGCACGGCATCCCGCTTCCGGCTGGGGGTGGCAGGCGGGCTTCTCGGGGCCTGCCTGATCGCCTCCGGCAGTGCCGCTGCCTTTCAAAGGATCGAGGTCGCGGAGGGCGAGTGGGTGGTCATCTCGTACACCCTGCCTTCCTTACCGCACGAAGCGCGGCGCCTTTCCCAAGGCTATGCAGGGGTGCGCTACTCGATCTGCATAAAGGACGGCACGGCGACGGGCCTGAGATTTTCCGGCTTTCAGCCCATCGAGCGCGGTCGCGAGCCGGACTACATGGGCCTGTGCGGGACGCCGTTTGCGCTGGAAAGCCTTGGCCCGTTCACCAAGCGTCTGAGGCTGTATGTTCCGACGTGGGACGATGATCGTCGGGAGGGCGACGAGTCCTTTATGATCGAGTTGACGAACCCCGAGGTCAGGAGGCCCGGAGGCGACTGGGTGCGGCATGGCGGCAGCCACCATGTACCGTCCCGCCTCTCGTTCCGGGTGGTGATCCGGGACAACGACTGATCGACGGAGCAGGAAACATGATGAAAGGCACAACGATCCTGGTCGCCGTGATGGTAACGATGGTGGCAGGCGGGGCCATGGCGCAAAACAACACGACCGGCCCCGGGTCGCAGCCACTCATGATGCCGGGTGCCTTGTCGGCATGCCAACAACAGGTGTATCTGAACAGATACAGGCTCATGGGCTGGAGCGGCGTCGTCCCGGACCGGTATGTCGGGGCCGCCCGGGAGAAGGTGGGGACCGAGGCCCGGCTGAAAGAGTTGAAGGACGATTACGTTGATGCCTGCGCCGCTGACGGCAACGAAATGATGGCGGCGACAAGGAAGATAATGCAAGATCGGCACAACCGCCGGATGGCGGAGTTCGATGACTTCTGGGGCGCCTGGGCGCGCCGGTGGGTAGTCGATGTCCATAACGGGAATCTTGGGAAGATGACGGAGTGGTATCAGGAGGGCATCCGCAATTGCCGGCAGCACTTCACGACAGAGTTCGACGCGCTGCACCGGACGCTCTGCCGGTGAGATGACGCGAAGAGGGGCCTGCCCCGTCGGCCGCGCGCGCCTCCGCAAGGTCTCCCGCGAGACGCGACATTGCGCAGGTCCGGGGCGCAGGGACACAACCCGCGCGTGATCCGTCCGTCGTGCCGACCCTGCCATCCGGCGGCCGAGGGCCATCGACCGGGCGACCCTTGCGTCATCCGGGGCCCGCGGGTCCGGCCCCGGCAGCATGCCCTCATGGATACACTTGCCGAAGACCCCCTCCCGGTCCCTGTCGAGTGCCACTGCCCGCGCGACACCTTGGACGCCGACGCAGCTTCCTGATCGCGCCAGGCGACATAGCGGTCAACGTGCCGCGCACCTGGTGCCTCTGCCCGACCGAGGTTCCGAAGAACCACCCAAGGCGCGCTTCGGAGATCGACCGTGCCATCCCGGCCGGCTTCGTGCCGGGGCTCTCGGCCCGCAAGGTCGGCGATGTCCTGCTCCGTCGCGACCGTGAGCCAGGTCGCCAGGACGCTCGACCTGTCGGTCGAAGCCTTCCGCCGCAGGCTTTTGAACAACGTCTGCAAGGCCTTTATGTTCGACGGCGTGGTGCCGGTCGGCACCGGGGCGATCCTGCCATTTTTGCGGTGACATTCCATAAGATCCATCGAAAGAATAGCCCGGACGCTTGCGGCGATGTCCGGGCGATATCGCATCCGGCAACAACGAGTCATTGTCCTGAAACCCAAAGTGCAGCAAATGACGCCTTGGTTTTCCGGCCTGGTGACTGCTGAACGGATTGCCAGGAAAACGGTCCCAAGCCAGTTGTTTTCATCCGTCATGCGCTTGCATCGCCGATATGTCGCGCGCTTGATTTGCCCGTGAGGTCAAGACTGGCGTAAGGTGTGCGGCACACGAAGCTCATCAAACCAGAGACATCAATCATGTCCGTACGGATCATCGCCAAGGCGATCTTCAGTTTGTTGATCGCCGTTATCTTCATTCAATCGCTGTTCTTCAAGTTCTCTGCCGCGCCTGAAACGGAATATATATTCGGGACCCTGGACACATGGGCGGCAGCCTCACTGGGATTGGATGGCTGGTTTCTGCCGCCGGGACCGTTCAACGCTTATGTTATCGGCACGGCCGAATTGATTGCCTCGCTGCTGCTGCTCACAGGATTGTTTTTCGGGCCGTGGCTGATCACCGGTCTTGGCGCGCTGATTGCGCTGGGCGTCATTTCCGGCGCCATATTCTTTCATCTGTTCACACCGCTGGGAATCGAGGTGCAGGGCGATGACGGCTTCCTGTTCGTCATGGCCTGCGTCGTGTGGCTGTGCGCTGTCGCGTTATTGTTCATGACCCGAAGCGCCATGCGCCGATAACAGGGGCAGGCCGGTGACTGCGGGCTTGTTCTCCGCCGGACCGGGCTGAGTTCGGGTCAGGCCGCTTTCGCGTCGCCGATCTTGTCCTGTGTCCTGGTTTCGAAATCGCTGGCGTCATGCCGCTCATGCAGTTGGCTGGCCGGATCGCCGGTTCTCCGGTTGACCATGCGTCCACGTCGCGCCGCTGGCCGGGCCGCGATCTGGTCTGTCCAGCGATTGACGTTTGCATATTCGTGGACCGCCAGGAAATCTCCAGCATTGTAGATCAGCCCCTTGGCCAATGCGCCATACCATGGCCATACCGCCATGTCGGCGATCGTGTAGCTGTCGCCGCCCAGATACTCGCTTTCGCCCAGACGGCGGTCCAGCACGTCCATTTGGCGCTTCGTTTCCATGGCAAAGCGATTAATCGCGTATTCGATCTTGATCGGCGCGTAGGCATAGAAATGACCGAAACCGCCTCCGAGGTAGGGCGCGCTGCCCATTTGCCAGAACAGCCAGTTCAGTGTCTCGGTTCGTCCTGCATGGTTCTCCGGCAAGAATTCTCCAAATTTCTCTGCGAGATACAGCAGGATGGAGCCGCTTTCGAATACCCGTTGCGGCGGGTCGACCGAATGGTCGACCATCACCGGAATCTTGGAATTCGGATTGATGTCGACGTATCCGCTGCCGAATTGATCGCCTTCATGAATCTTGATCAACCAGGCATCATATTCGGCACCTTGGTGACCCAGCGCCAGCAGTTCTTCCAGCATCACGGTGACTTTCACACCGTTGGGCGTCCCCAGTGAATAGAGCTGGATGGGGTGTTTGCCGATCGGCAGTTCCTTGTCGTGGGTCGCCCCCGCAATCGGCCGATTTATGTTGGAAAAGCGGCCGCCGCTATCAGTATTCCATTCCCAGACCCTGGGAACGGTATAGTCGGCGGGCAGGGAAGGTATCTCGGCTTTTTCGTCGTTCATGGAAGTAACAGGTCCGGTGCTTGGCTTGACAGGGATTGACGTGAACATGGTGCGCCGGTTCCGACTAGAGAAGGGGCACCCGCCGCCGGCCGTTGACCGGCGAATGGTCGATTTTGACAACGTGAACATCATCGGTTATCGCGGCGGCGCCGATGTTGCTCGTCCAGCTGTCTTGTTCCGACTCCTGGCCAGAGATTGGCGCATCTGCAAATGAATTACAGAAATCCCCGGAAATGTGGTTAGTTGCTGCATGTCCTTGTTTCAGAACATTCAAGAGTTGAATTCCTGTCGGAAAGCGGTTGTTCCGTCCGCGCCATCGCCGCCTCTGTCCCCTGGCGTGCGGGGGATCTAGATTTTTCTGCAAACACGCGAATTCGACTTGTTTCGATTCGGAGGCTGCATCTGCCCATGCCCGATGAAAACCGCTCCGCCCTGGCTTCCGCCGATCAGTCTCTTTCGCTGACGAACCCCGTCCGTTTCGTCACGGCCGCGTCGCTGTTCGACGGCCATGACGCGTCGATCAACATCATGCGGCGCATCCTGCAGGCGCAGGGGGCGGAGGTGATCCATCTGGGTCACAACCGTTCGGTCAACGAGATCGTCAAGGCGGCGATCGAGGAAGACGCCCATGGTATCGCGGTGTCGTCCTACCAGGGCGGACATGTCGAATATTTCAAATACATGGTCGACCGGCTCGATGAACTGAAAGCCGGACATATCAAGGTGTTTGGCGGCGGCGGCGGCACCATCGTGCCGGAGGAAATCCGCGCGTTGCACGAGCACGGCGTCGCGCGGATTTACAGCCCTTACGACGGGCAGAATCTCGGCCTTGACGGCATGATTCGCGACATGCTGGCGACCGCAGGTACCGATCTCGCCGCTCGGCCGCCCAAGAACCTGAAGGCGCTGGATTGCGCGCATACTGGCGTCATCGCCCGAATGATCTCCTGCCTGGAAAGTGGCGCCCTGCCGAAGGACATGGCTGCCGAGATCAGGGAACGAGCCGCCAGATCAGGAGCGCCGGTTCTCGGGATTACCGGCACAGGCGGCGCGGGCAAGAGTTCGCTCACCGACGAGATCGTGCAGCGCTTTCGGCTGGACCGGCCGGAACTGCACATCGCGCTGCTGGCCATCGACCCGACCCGCAGACGCACGGGCGGCGCTCTCTTGGGAGATCGCATCCGCATGAATGCCATCGACAGCAGTCATGTCTACATGCGCTCCATCGGAACCCGGGTTGCGGAAGGCGAGGTGCCGCCGGTCACGCCGCAGGCTGTCGAGGTTTGCAAGGCCGCCGGGTTCGATCTGGTGATCGTCGAGACGCCGGGAATAGGTCAGGGCGACGCCGGCATCGTGTCCTGCGTTGATGCGTCCCTTTATGTGATGACGCCGGAATTCGGCGCGGCCAGCCAGCTTGAGAAGATAGACATGCTGGATTTCGCCGATCTGGTGGCAATCAACAAGTTCGATCGCAGGGGCGGCAAGGATGCGCTGCGCGACGTTGCCAAACAGATCCAGCGCAACTGCGAAGCCTTCGGCCAGCGTCCGGAGGAAATGCCCGTCTACGGCACTGTCGCCAGCCGCTTCAACGACGACGGCGTGACGGCGTTGTACCAGGGATTGCTCACCACCCTTCGCGACAAGGGCCTGGCGACCTGGAAGAGCCGCTGGCCGACATCGGACCGCCGCCACTCGTCAGACAGTCGCGCCATCATTCCGGCAGATCGCACGCGTTATCTGGCCGAAGTCTCGGAAACCGTCCGCAACTACCACGAGTGGGCCCGCAAACAGGCGCAGATCGCGCGTGAGCGGCAGCAGGTGGCGGCAACTCGGGACATGCTGGGAGAGAAGGAATCGCCAAAGGCTCTTGATGCGCTGTTCGCCGAAAGGCATCAGGCGCTCGATCCGCGGGCAGAGAAGCTGCTCGACATCTGGCCCCGGGTGCAAGCCGACTACGGCGGGGACCAGTACAAGGTGAAGATCCGAGACCGGGAACTCACCTACAATCTCAAGTTCAAGAGCCTCAGCGGCACCTTGGTACCTCGAGTCGCGCTCCCGAAATACCAGGATCACGGTGAAATCCTGCAATGGCTGTTGCGCGAAAATCTGCCGGGCAGTTACCCGTATACCGCCGGCGTCTTTGCCTTCAAGCGGGAGGGCGAGGATCCTACACGCATGTTCGCTGGAGAGGGCGACGCTGCTCGCACAAACAAGCGCTTTCACTATCTCTCCGCCGGTTCCGACGCCAAGCGCCTCTCCACCGCCTTCGATTCGGTGACTCTCTACGGTCATGATCCGGATTTGCGGCCGGACATCTACGGGAAGGTTGGCACATCCGGTGTCTCCATCGCCACTCTGGAGGACATGAAGGTTCTCTACGGCGGCTTTGACTTGTGCGCGCCGACGACATCCGTTTCGATGACCATCAACGGTCCGGCGCCGACGATCCTGGCGATGTTCCTGAATACTGCCATTGATCAGCAGATCGACAAGTTCCGGCAGGATAACGGCCGCACGCCAACGGACGAAGAGATCGAAAAGATTCGTGCCTGGACGCTGTCGACCGTTCGAGGCACGGTCCAGGCCGACATCCTGAAGGAAGATCAGGGCCAGAACACGTGCCTTTTCTCCACGGAGTTCTCGCTCAAGGTCATGGGCGACATCGCAAGCTACTTCGTCCAGCACGATGTTCGCAACTTCTACTCCGTCTCGATCAGCGGCTATCACATCGCCGAGGCTGGCGCGAACCCGATCACCCAGCTTGCGCTCACACTCTCGAACGGCTTCACCTACGTGGAAAGCTATCTGGCGCGGGGCATGCACATCGACGATTTCGCGCCAAATCTCAGCTTCTTCTTTTCCTACGGCATGGACCCGGAATACAGCGTTATCGGCCGCGTTGCCCGCCGCATCTGGGCCATCGTCATGCGCGAGAAATACGGTGCCAACGAGCGCAGCCAGAAGCTCAAGTTCCACAGCCAGACCAGCGGCCGCTCGCTGCACGCCCAGGAATACGGCTTCAACGATATCCGCACGACGCTTCAAGCGCTGATCTCGACCTACGATCACACAAACAGCCTGCACACCAACGCCTACGACGAGGCAATCACCACGCCGACGGAGGAAAGCGTTCGACGCGCGATGGCGATCCAGCTCATCATCAACAAGGAATGGGGCTTGGGAAAAAACGAGAACCCGAACCAGGGCAGCTTCGTGATCGAGGAACTGACCGACATGGTAGAGGATGCGGTACTCTCCGAATTCGACCGCATTTCGGAGCGCGGCGGCGTTCTGGGCGCCATGGAACTCGGCTATCAGCGCGGCTTGATACAGGAAGAAAGTCTCTACTACGAAACGCTCAAGCATGAAGGCGACCTGCCTGTTGTGGGCGTCAATACCTTCCGGAATCCTGAAGCTCAGGACTGGGAAGAAACCACCCTCGAACTCATCCGCGGCACCGAAGACGAAAAGCAGGGCACCCTGAAGGCGCTCGCCGGATTCCATGAAACTCATGCCGCCGAGGCGCCGGCAATGCTTGAACGGTTGAGAGACGCCGTGCGGGCCGACGCGAATGTCTTCGAGGTGCTGATGGACGCCGTGCGGGTTTGCTCCCTGGGGCAGATCACACGGACGCTGTTTGAGGTGGGGGGAAAATATCGCCGGAACATGTAACGCGCGCTTCCGCACGCTCCCGTTCGCCATCTTCATGGACAAGGGAGCAGTTGATCGACAGGTCCGACACGCCTGTGGCAGGATCTCGGGGGAGGGTGCGGCGAGCAGCGGTTGGAAAGGTTTGGGGCAGACCCGTTCTCGGCGCAAGGCACAAGTCGGGTGTTCTTCAATGCAATGCCGAGGGAGCCTGCCGACAAGGCAGAGCGGGCGGCAAGTCCCCGGCGGATCGATGACGATGGACCAATCGCCTGCACCAACCCGCCACTCTTCGGTGACCGCAAGGAAATGTCGCCTTGCCCAGGATGTCGTTTCGACATTCGCCGGTCGCGCCGCACCTGCTGAAAGCGAGAGGTTCTCGATTGACGCCGGTCCCGGGGTGGTATTGCGGCGGTGCACAAGATCCCCCGAACATCGGGAGCACTTGCAACCGCGCCGCGCCACGCTTCTGGTCGCGGGCGACAAGCAGGTCGGGAGCGAGCGGCGGTTCTGCCGCGAACTGATCCGCAAGGCAGACGAGCGGTTCGACCGGCATCTTGCCCGGCTCGCGGACTGACAGGGAAGGAGGAGAATCACCTTGGCACCGGATGCGGAAGGCGCGATCGCCGGGCTCGACCCCGATCGCTGCCGCAGGATCGAGGAACGGGCAGCCGAGTCGATCGCCCAGGAAATGGCCTTGCGCGAACTGCACAAGGCCGGCACGCCGACCCGGGCGAGCGTCGCGCGATCTCGGCATCGGCAAGGACGCCATCTCCCGGCAGGAGAAGCGGAACGACTTCCTGCTGTCCACGCTGCGCAGGACGGTGGAGGCGGCAGCCTGTCGCTGATCGCCGGTGCCCGCCGGTCCAGCTTGCCGGCATCGCCGAACACGACACGATTGACGCCTCCCGCCGCTCGGGGCCGTCCCGACTTCGAAAAAATCCGCATTCGCCTTGATGACGGATGCGTATCCGGACCACGGAAGAGTCACACCAGGTAACTGAAAATCGACGCCAAATCCCGCCCTTGAAGAAACCCGATCCGGGATCGGAGCGCCAGTTCCTTGCAGTGAGAGTCGCGCACCTGAAGGAGAGATTCATGGCTGATATTCCGGCCAAGGCAAGCATTGTCATCATCGGTGGCGGCGTGTCCGGCTGCTCGGTTGCCTATCATCTGGCCAGGCTGGGCTGGACCGATGTGGTTCTGCTGGAACGGAAACAGCTGACTTGTGGCACGACCTGGCATGCCGCCGGCCTGATCGGACAATTGCGCGCCAGTCAGAACATGACCCGTCTGGCAAAGTACTCGGCCGACCTCTATCTCAGGCTGGAGGAGGAGACCGGCATTGCTACCGGCATGCGCCAGAACGGCTCGATCACCGTAGCGCTGACCGACGAGCGAAAGGAAGAGATCTTCCGTCAGGCGTCGCTCGCCCGGGCCTTCGATGTGGATGTCATGGAGATTTCGCCCTCGGAAGCCGGGAACCTCTATCCTCACCTCAATATCGACGATCTGGTTGGTGCAGTTCATTTGCCGCTGGACGGACAGTGCGATCCTGCCAACATCGCCCTGGCGCTGGCCAAGGGCGCTCGACAGAACGGCGCCCGGCTGATCGAGGGCGTCAGGGTGACGGGAGTCGGTCAGGCGAACAGTCGGGTTACCGGAGTGTCCTGGGAAACAGACGGCGCCCGGGGCGAGATTACAGCAGACATTGTCGTGAATTGCGGCGGCATGTGGGCTCGAGAGCTTGGCGCCATGAACGGCGTAAACGTTCCGCTTCACGCCTGCGAACATTTCTATGTCGTCACCGAAGCGATTCCCGACCTTGGGGTATTGCCCGTTCTGCGGGTGCCCGACGAGTGCGCCTACTACAAGGAAGATGCAGGCAAGATGCTGCTGGGGGCCTTCGAGCCGGTTGCCAAACCCTGGGGCAGCGACGGCATCCCGGAAGATTTTTGCTTCGATCAGTTGCCTGAAGACTTCGAACACTTCGAACCGGTCCTTGCACAGGCGGTCAACCGGATGCCGCTGCTCGGCAAGGCGGGAATCCACACCTTCTTCAACGGGCCGGAAAGCTTCACACCGGACGGCCGCTACTACCTTGGCGAAGCGCCCGAACTGGGCGGCTACTGGGTGGCTGCCGGCTACAACTCCATCGGCATTGTCTCGTCGGGCGGTGTTGGCATGGCCCTGGCGCAGTGGATCAACGATCGGGAAGCGCCTTTCGACCTGTGGGAAGCCGATATCCGTCGCGCCCAGCCGTTCCAGAAAAACCGCTTCTACCTGAAGCAGCGCGTATCGGAGACGCTTGGCCTCCTGTACGCCGATCACTTTCCCTATCGCCAGCCGGCGACGGCGCGGGGCGTCCGACGTTCTCCATTGCACGAACATCTGAAGGCGCGCGGCGCGTGTTTCGGAGAGACCGCTGGTTGGGAGAGAGCCAACTGGTTCGCCCCGGACGGCGTGGCGCCAAGGTATCGGTATTCCTGGAAGCGCCAGAACTGGTTCGGGTATTCGAGAGACGAACACATGGCGGTGCGGGAGGGCGTCGGCCTGCTGGACATGTCGTCTTTCGGCAAGTTGCGTGTGGAGGGGCGCGATGCCGAAGCATTCCTGAACCGCCTGTGCGGAAACGATGTGGCGATCGATCCGGGCCGGTTAGCCTACACGCAGTTTCTCAACAACCGTGGCGGGATCGAAGCAGACGTTACCGTTGCACGCCTGTCAGAAACGGGATTCCTGATCGTCACGACGGCCACGACGGTTCAACGGGAACTGTCGTGGTTGCGTCGCCATCTTGCGGATGACATCCACGTGGTGATTACCGACGTGACAGCGGGTGAAGCTGTGATCTGCGTGATGGGGCCGAAAGCCCGGGATGTACTGGGCACCTGCTCGCCCGCCGATCTCTCGACCGATGCTTTCCCGTTTGGTTCCGTTCGGGAAATCGAGATCGGCATGGGTCTGGCGCGAGCGCATCGGGTCTCTTACGTGGGAGAACTGGGATGGGAGTTATACGTTCCGGCCGACATGGCCGGCCACGTGTTCGAAGTTGTCGAGGAGGCCGGTCTTGGCCACGGCCTGAAACTGTGCGGCCTGCACATGATGGACAGTTGCCGGATCGAGAAGGCCTTCCGGCATTTCGGCCATGACATTACCGACGAGGACCATGTCCTCGAGGCGGGTCTCGGCTTTGCCGTGAAGACGAAAAAACCCGAGTTCATCGGGCGCGATGCCGTTCTTCGCAAGAGGGAGGCGGGTCTCGACCGGCGGCTGCTGCAGTTTCGCCTGCGCGATCCCGATCCGTTGCTGTTCCATCACGAGCCGATCGTGCGCGACGGCGAGATTGTCGGCTTTCTGACATCGGGCAACTACGGCCACGCTCTGGGCGGCGCGGTCGGACTGGGATACGTGCCGTGCCCCGACCGGGAATCCGTGGAGCAACAGCTCTCCTCCGATTACGAGATCGAAATTGCTGGCGTTCGCATTGCCGCCGACATCTCGTCGAAGCCGCTCTACGACCCGACTTCCGAACGGGTTCGGTCGTGAGCGCATGCCCGCCCGTCCATGACGGACCGGCTGTCGTCGATGGCGTTTGACAAGGCGAGGACGGTACCGGAGAGACAGTGGCAATGAGGATGGTGGCGCTGTCGTTCATGGCGATTTCCTGCTGCGTGCGAAGAAGCCGTCATTCTGCCTTTTGCCTTGCAGGCCTCTGCATGAGCCAGTCGAAAGACACTCCGAATCCTGAGCAGGTCTTCTCGTTCTGCGCGCACGGGGTTCTCGCAGACGTACGCGTTCACCTGCCGGATCAACCATGCTAAAGTCGGCAGCCATGAGCGGAGTCGAGACCATTTCGATCGGCAGCCCGGCTGATCTGCCCAGCGTGGATCGACTCTTGCAGGATGCGCGTCTTGCGGATCTTGCCGACCGGCTGGGGCGCAGCTGTGTTGTCAATGGAGTGCGCGCCGTTCTGGACGAGGGCAGGGCGGACCTGGCTGCGGGTCGGAAGCTTGATGTCGCCGGAATTCCGGACAGAGTCGTCGCCCATATCGCGTCCATGGCCGAATTTTCTCTCAGGCCGGTCCTGAATCTGACCGGAACCGTCATTCATACGAATCTCGGGCGCTCTTCGCTCTCCGAGGCCGCCATCAATGCAATGACCCTTGCGGCGCGTGAGCCGGTGAACCTCGAATACAGTCTGGAGGCCGGCAAACGGGGTGACCGCGACAGCCATCTTGAACGACGCATCTGCTCGTTGACCGGTGCCGAGGCTGCAACGGTCGTCAACAACAACGCCGCAGCCGTCCTGCTTGTCCTGAATACGCTCGCCAACCGGCGCAACGTGCCGGTATCGCGCGGTGAACTGGTGGAAATCGGCGACGGTTTCCGGCTCCCGGACATCATGCGCCGGGCTGGAGCCCGCCTTGTGGAGGTCGGCACCACGAATCGGACTCATCTCGCGGACTTCGAAGCGGTGATGAGCGAAAGACCGGCTGTCATCCTCAAGGTGCACACCAGCAACTACGCCGTGGTTGGTTTCGCCAAGGCCGTGGATGAGCAAGAGCTTGCAGCGCTTTGCAGGCGCCACGATGTGCCATTTTTCATTGATCTGGGAAGTGGGACTGTCGTCGATCTGGAGCAGTTTGGCCTGCCGCAGGAGCCCACGGTGCAAGAGGCGCTGGCCCACGGTGCAGATCTTGTGACCTTCAGTGGCGACAAGTTGCTGGGCGGTCCGCAGGCCGGCGTGATCGCGGGGCGACCAGACCTGATCGCCCGAATCAGGAAAAACCCCATGCGGCGCGCGCTACGGCTGGACAAGACGACGATTGCGGCCCTTGATGCAACGCTTGCCTTGTATCAACATCCGGAAAAACTGGCGGAAACAGTGCCGTCGCTGCGGCTTCTCGCGCGATCCCTGAAAAATATCCGGTGGACCGCGGAGTCGGTAGAACAGGCGTTCCCGGGGGCGCCGCAGGACGAGTGGAGGGTTGATGTTGCTGACTGCTTCAGTCAGATCGGCAGCGGTGCGCTCCCGACGGAATCCCTGCCTAGCGTTGCCGTTCGGCTGATGCCAATCGGTCCGAAAAAGGGGATGGGCAGGCGTCTTTCGGACATTGCCGCCAGCTTTCGCAACCTGCCTGTCCCGGTTGTCGGCCGAATAGAGAAACGCGCTTTCTGGCTCGACATGCGAACTCTCGAAGAGCCGGATCAGTTGGTCGAGCAGCTGGATGCGTTCTGCTGGCCGGGCCCGCCGTGATCATCGCGACGGCAGGTCATGTGGATCATGGCAAGACAAGCCTGTTGAAGCGCCTTACCGGGGTCGATGCCGATCGCCTTCCTGAAGAAAAAAGGCGTGGCCTCACCATCGATCTGGGTTTTGCCTATTCGACCGACCTGCGGCCGGGAGAAACGACAGGTTTCGTCGATGTGCCCGGCCATGAGAAATTCATCCACAACATGCTCGCCGGCGTCACCGCCATTGACGCAACTCTGCTGGTGGTGGCCGCGGATGACGGCCCCATGCCGCAAACTCGTGAGCATCTGGCTATCCTGGACCTGGTGGGCGCAACAACCGGTATTGTCGTACTTACCAAGACCGATCTGGTCGATGCCGGTCGAAGGCATGCAGTGGCGAATGACATTGCGGCGCTTCTGGAGGGCACCACGCTCGCCGGGGCGCCGATCCATCCGGTTTCTTCTGCAACCGGGGAAGGGCTGACCGCCCTGGTCGACGCCATTCGCAAGATCGATTCCGGAATCTCCGGCGCGGAAGGAGGCTTCCGGATGGCCATCGACCGCAGTTTCGTGGTTGAGGGTGCCGGTCTTGTGGCAACGGGCCTGGCGCAGTCGGGTTCGGTGGCGGTAGGCGACAGATTGGTAGTCAGTCCTTCGGGATCTGAAGGTCTGGAAGCCAGGGTACGCGGCTTGCGCGTGCAGAACACGCCGACGGAGACAGGGCAGGTTGGCGATCGTTGTGCGATCAACCTTGTCGGGTCTGGCGTTGAAAAAGCCTCGGTGGGGCGGGGGCAATGGCTGGTCACGCCGGCTGGTCGATCGACCAGTCGACGAATCGACGTCGATTTCCGGTTGCTCGAGTCCGAAGATCGTCCGATACGTCATTGGCATCCGGTTCACGTCCATGTCGGCACGGCTGACATTCCCGGCCGGATTGCCTTGCTGGAAGCGGCGACACTGGCCCCCGGTGAAACAGCGGTTGCGCAACTGGTCCTCGACAGACTGGTGTGTGTCTGCCGGGGTGACGCTGTCATCGTTCGAGACCAATCGGCCTGGCGCACGGTTGGTGGCGGCATGGTCCTGGACGCTGCCGGTCCGCGGCGTGGCCGGGCGGCGCCCTCGCGCTTGTCGGCCGTCAAGGCCCACCGACGCGATGCACACCACGAAGCATTGGCTGCGTTGCTGGACGCCACCCCCGGCGGGGTGGATCTGTCGGCCTTTGCCCGCAATCGCAATCTCTTGCCGACCGAAATCGGCGCACTTTCCCTGTCGGGTACGATCAACCTTGGTCCTGCCGAACAGCCGGTGGCGATCCTGGACCGGTATCTGGCCCAGACAGCCGATACCATCCGACAGGAACTGATGAAACGCATGACGGGCAACACCAGTGATCCGGGACTGGCCATCGGGTCCCTGGCGCGACACTTGCCCAGGCAAGTACGGCCGGCAGTGATCGAGGCGGCGGTCGATGAACTCGTACGCTCCGGCGCCATTGTGCGCGCGGGCCAGAAGATCATGATCGCTGGTCAGAAGATGCGGCTGGAGACGCAAGATGCAGAATTGTGGGCCAGGGTAGAACCGGCGCTCCTGGTTGACGGTCGGCCGCAAACCGTTTGGGAAGTGTCGGAAAAAATCAACATGTCGCAAGTCGATGTGATCCGCTTTCTGAAGAGAGCGCAGGCGGTCGGCCTGGTAAACCAGGTCTCGAAGAATCGGTTCATGACTCCGTCCGCATTGCTGTTGTTGGCGGAGACGGCGGAAAACGGGCTCCGATCTGCGGGCGGAGATCGATTTACGGCGGCCAGTTTCCGCGACTGGTCTGGTCTGGGGCGTAATTTGAGTATCGAGATGCTGGAATATTTCGACCGAGCCGGATTCACCCGGCGCGCCGGCAACGAACGGGTCATCCTGAGAGCTGCTACCGACATGTTCGAGAAAAGCTCGTCATGAGGGCGAGCACATGATAGCAACTACCGTGGAAGGGGAGGAGGATCGGCGCCCGGTGGGCCGCGCGGGCTTCAAACCCGTTGAGACGCGCCAGCGCGTGTCTGGTGGGTTCGACTCCCACCCTCTTCCGCCAGAACTCCGATTCCTGTATTCTCATATTTTCTCCTAATCCATTATGATAAAAGGGTATTTTTGTCCCTCGACTGTCTTTCAGGTTCCCACGGAGGCGTGTATTATCCCGCCTAACTGGTGGACAACCTCAGACGTCCTGACATCGGAGCATATTTTCTACAATGACCGTGATGCCTCTTGTCCGGTGGTCCGTGCGACCTCGGGCAGTTCGCAGACCATGGGCAGTCCGGTTGTGGGGAAGAACGTTCGGGTCTGGTTGAGTTCGTCGAGCAGGCCGGCGGTGCCGAGGATGCGCCCCCGCAGAATGCCGTTCCCCGGTTCGGGCACGATGTCAGCCTCCGACCGTAACAGTTCCGAGAACGGACGCCCGGGGCGCTTCTTGCTCCCCTGGGCCGCGGCGACGGTCGTGGGGCAAGTGGTCTCCCGGCGGTCGGCGAAGCGGCGGGCGGCGCCGACGCGGAGGGCCTTCCCATCTTCGGGATCGACCCGAGAGCCAACCGGGCGTGGAGCGCGGCGGTTGCGGCATGGAAGACCGGACGAACCGAGGCCATAGCGTCACCGCACCATGGTGCGCCCGTCGGCCGACACGGATCGTGCCCGGTACGGGCTGCCCCGGAAGGAACGGGTGTCTTCAGGTGCCGGTCCGGCAGGCCAACGGCAACGACGAACCGAACGACATCGAAACGACCGCGCGCGTCACTGCAGCAACTTCACCAGGGCGACGATCAGCCCGCCCTGGGCGATCATCGCGCCGAACATCCACTTCAGAAGATCGGACTTGATGGTTTCCACGCGTGCCTCGACCTTCGCGACCTCGGCCTTCGTCTCCTGCCTGAGGATCTCGATGCCGGCCTTGGTCTCCTGCCGAAGGGTCTCGATCTCGGCCCTGATGGCCTCGATGTCGGCCTTGGTCGCCAGATGGGCGTCGAGCAGGGCGACCTGCGCGTCGACCAGCACCTCCGCCTGCTGCTCGGTAAAGCCGCCGTCGGTCAGACGCTTCACGAAGCGATGGGTGTCGAACGCAATGGCCTCGGTCATGGCAGAATCATACGAACCGCGCACGCCTTGCACAAGAGACTTCACGCCGCGCCGAAGGATGGCCGGCAAGGCCGCATGCCGGGCCGACGAGGGTTGCACCTCCGGCCCGCGCCACGGGGCGTCACCGGTCCGGGTGAAGGGCGTGGTGACGCCTCGTCGCGACACTGAAGCGGCGCGCCGACCCTGCGGAGCCTTCCGCGACTTCGGGACCGGCCCTTCAGAACGATCGCGGCATCTCCAGCACATGCTCGGCGAGATGGCTGAGGATGAGGTTGGTCGAAACCGGCGCGACCTGATACAGTCGGGTTTCGCGAAATTTCCGTTCCACGTCATATTCCTCGGCAAAGCCGAAGCCTCCATGGGTCTGCAGGCAGGCATTCGCGGCCTTCCAGGCGGCGTCCGCAGCCAGCATCTTGGCCATGTTGGCCTCTGCCGCCGTGGGTTCGCCGATGTCGAAGAGGGTGGCGGCCTTCCGTACCATCAGGTCGGCGGCTTCCGTTGCGGCGTAGGCTTCGGCGATCGGAAACTGAATGCCCTGGTTCTGGCCGATCGGACGACCGAAGACCTTGCGCTCGCTTGCATAGGCGCTTGCCTTGCCGATGAACCAGCGGGCGTCGCCGATGCATTCTGCGCCGATCAGCACCCGCTCGGCGTTCATGCTCTCCAGAACGTATCCGAACCCCTGGCCTTCCTCGCCCAGCAGATTTTCCGCGGGGACTTCCAGGTCGTCGAAGAAGGTTTCGGTCGTGGCATGATTGATCATTGTCCGGATCGGCCGGATCGTCAGACCGTTGCCCAGGGCCTCTTGCATGTCGACCACGAACACGGACAGGCCCTCGGTCCGCTTCCCGACCTCTTCCTTCGGCGTGGTCCGTGCCAGAAGCAGCATCAGGTCCGAATGTTCGGCGCGGGATGTCCAGACCTTCTGGCCATTGACGACATAGCGGTCGTTGCCTTTCCTTTCGGCGACAGTGCGCAGGGACAACGTGTCGGTTCCGCTGGCCGGTTCGGTAACGCCGAAAGCCTGCAGGCGCAGGTCTCCCGATGCGACGCGGGGCAGCCAGCGCGCCTTCTGTTCCTCGCTGCCGTGCCGCAGAATCGTGCCCATGATGTACATCTGGGCGTGGCAAGCCGCGCCATTGCAGCCGCTTTTCTGGATTTCTTCCATGATCGCTGCGGCAGCCCGCAGGTCCAGGCCGCTGCCGCCATACTGTTCCGGGATGAGAACTGCCAGGAAACCGGCTGTAGTCAGCGTCTGGACAAATTCTGTCGGATAATCGCGGTTTCGGTCTTTCTCCTGCCAGTACTCTCCGGGAAAATCCTCGCACAGCTTGCGAACGGACTCGCGAATCGCGTCGATTTCCGGATCCGGGGCATAAGGGTTAACGCTTGCAGTCATCGTTTCGGTCCAGGCAGGTTGATTTTTTCCGACCTAGCGCACTTTGACGAGATAGCCAACCGGTGCCGGTTCAGCATGCCTGCCAGTGATCGCGCTGCAGCGTGCTGCAATACCGACTTGAGGACCTGGAGAGCCGGAAGACACTGACCAGCACAGCGCGGAAGCAGGTGACGGTACTTGTCTGTCGGTTCAACCACTGCGATCGGGCCATCGGCTGTATCGACCTGCCGGGTCGGTCCGTGCGGGTGTTGATCTTGCTGCGGGTTGGCGCACTTGGCCGCTTTCCAGAAGCATCGTCTTCTGGCACTCATCCTGACAATTCCACGCAGCCGCACCAATCCGTCATGACCGACACGCCTCCCGAAGACGGCCCCCGCGATTTCATTCGCGACATCATTCACGCCGATTTGGAAAGCAATGCCCACGACCGCGTCGTCACGCGCTTCCCGCCTGAGCCGAACGGCTTCCTGCATATCGGCCACGCCAAGTCGATCTGTCTGAATTTCGGCGTTGCCGAAGAATTCGGCGGTCAATGCCATTTGCGCTTCGACGACACGAACCCGGCCAGGGAAGAGCAGCAGTATATCGACGCGATCCGGGAGGATGTCCGCTGGCTGGGTTTCGACTGGGGTGACAATCTCTTCTATGCCTCGGACTATTTCGACCAGCTCTATGCCTGGGCCGAGCATCTCGTCGAACAGGGTCTCGCCTATGTCGACGATCAGCCAGCGGATGTCATGCGGACAAATCGCGGTACGTTGACCGAGCCGGGGATCGACAGCCCTTTCCGCAATCGCAGCGTCGACGAGAATATGGGCCTGTTGCGCCGGATGAAGGCCGGGGAGTTTCCGGACGGCGCACGGGTGCTGCGCGCCAGGATCGACATGTCCAGTGGCAACATCAACCTCCGGGATCCGGTGCTTTATCGCATCCTCCACGCGTCGCATCCAAAAACGGGCGATACATGGTGCATCTATCCCACCTATGACTTCGCCCACGGCCAGTCTGACGCCATGGAGTACATTACCCATTCGATCTGCACCCTCGAGTTCGAGGATCATCGGCCGCTATACGACTGGCTGGTAGAGCACCTGCCGGTACCTTCCCGACCGCGACAGTACGAGTTCGCTCGCCTCAACCTCAGTCATACGGTTCTTTCAAAACGCCAACTGATCCGGCTCGTGGAAGAAGGTCATGTTTCCGGTTGGGACGATCCGCGAATGCCGACGATCGCGGGCTTGCGCCGTCGCGGCATACCGGCTGCCGGCATCCGCGAGTTTGTGCGGCGGATCGGCGTCTCCAGGGCTGACAGTTTCGTGGAAGCGGCCCAGCTGGATGCTGCGGTTCGGGATGTCCTGAATGCCGATGCACCCAGAAGGCTGGCTGTGCTGAACCCTCTGCGGGTCGTGATCGAAAACTGGCCGGAAGACAAGATCGACTGGCTGGATGTTCCGAACCATCCGGCTGATCCGGACCGCGGCATGCGTCGGATACCTTTCAGCCGTGTCTTGTGGATCGAGCGCGACGATTTCCTGGAAGACCCTCCAAGGAAATTCTTCCGTCTGGGTCCGGGCCGCGAAGTTCGTCTGCGCTATGCCTACCTCGTCTCCGTTTCAGAAATCGTGAAGGACGACGTCGGTAAGGTCGTCGAACTGCGGTGCAAGGTCGATCTCGACTCCCGCGGCGGCCGTGCATCCGACGGGCGCAAGGTCAAGGGCACGATTCATTGGGTGTCTGCCGCGCACGCGGTGGAGGCGGAAGTACGCCTTTACGATCCGCTGTTCACCGAGGAAGTGCCCGGCAAGGACGGGCGGGATGTTCTGGATGACATCAATCCCGGTTCGCTTGCCGTGATCGCGGGTGCCAAGCTGGAAGCTTCGCTGGCCGACGCTGATGTCGGGGAAACGGTCCAGTTTGAGCGGAACGGGTACTTTGTTGCCGACCGGGACGGTGCACCGGACCGCCCCGTGTACAACCGCACCGTGGGTTTGCGCGACAGCTGGGCGAAGATCGCCAAGGCGTGAGGTCGTCCGGCGGCTTTCGCCGTCTCACCCATGGTGCTTCGCACTCGTGCCAAGGCAGCGGGGGACTGGCGTCGTCGCGCTGTTTCGAAGACCGGAAAAGCCCCGCCAGTTCCTCCAGGGTTTGGTACCTGCGTCGGCTGCAGGTCGGCGACCCGACCCAGGTAATGAATGTGTCGCGAATGAGTTTCTCCTATCCCCGATGAATTCCCAGGATGTCCCGGGTCTGTTTCCCGCTTGCCAGGGGGCGACCGACAACGGGTGCCACCGACGCAAGTTGGCGGATCAAGGCCGCATTGTCCGGTGCCGTCTGGCCGTCTGCGAGCAGCGTGTTGTTTTCGAACCCGATCCGGCAATGACCACCGAAAGCCGCCGCTGTCAGGGCGCAGGCGGCCTCAAGCCGCCCGAACGCACAGATGAACCAGTCGACCTCAAACGACAGGTCTACCGCCAGGAATGGGAGCAGGTCGGACGGCGTCGACTGCCGGTCCTTCGCATGACGCCCCAGAACGAACAACAGGCAAGGTCGAGCGTGCGGAACAACGCCGCGCCGATGCAGGGCGATGAGGCGGTGAAGGTCCTCCATGTCATACAAGATATACTGGACATGGATGCTCTCCCGCAGCATCCAGGCGAAGAAGTCGGCAGCCGCGCGTTCCTGTGCCGGCTTTCCGGCAAATTCTCGAATCGAGGCCGAGCAGGCTTCGGGCTTCAGATCCCGCACGACCGCCATTTGCGCTGACGTGTCATACCGTCCGGCTGCCTCGGTCGTGACCTGGATGACAAGATCGGGCCCGCATTCGCGCCGGATGGAAGCAATTGCATCGCGGTACGCGGAGGCATCCAGCAGATGGCGCAGGTCGCGGTCTCGAACATGAGCATGGATCATCGAAGCACCAGCATCCTGGCAGGCTGCGGCCGTCCGGCCGATCTCGTCTGCCGTTACAGGAATGGCCGGATGGTCTGCCGGAGTTTTCTGCGCGCCGTTCGGCGCGACGGCCAGAATCAGGGACGCGGACAAAGGACAGGTCATCAAGTACTCATGCAGGGTATTTCATCCGTATTCGCGGCAGATTGGTCATTCTCGATCCAGGTCCGTCTTCATGACGCAAACAGATTCAATCAAGGTCTCCATGCCGCTTGTTCACATTCGTTCCATCAACCCGTGACCACTGCGGCGATAGGGGGCAATCGGGGAGATGTTCGGCCCAGCTTTCAATGAGCGTCATCATAGTTGAAAAACCAGGGGCTGGTTGTCGATTTCGACAGCGATACATCCCTTCAACGCTCCGTCAATTCGGGCAGGTGCCTCCCGTTTCCTGTTTGATCTCGATGGCCGGGCCGCCAAGTTCCACGACACCCGTTCCCGTCATCTTCACAGTCTTCTTCATGTACTTGTCATGCACACTCATTTCGTTGCCTTCTGCCCTCTCCCGGCGGGCGGCTCTGCCGGCCATTATATCACGAACGAACAGCCCTCGATTCCTTGGTGATCACAGGCTGCGGACCGTAGACCTCGGAACCTCGGCGCGCCTCCCCCGCGATGACGGACAGAACGCCCGGCAGCCGACGTGCGACGAAAGCAAACCCCGCGAGTTCGAGCAGCGCAGCGTACTCGCACCGGGTGCGATCCCAGCCTCCATCCCTGCCTCCGGTAACCGCCAGAAGATGGAGGTCGCACAGGGCGCCTGCCGGGGCGTACGCCAGCGGGATCATCTCGCTCACGAACACCCGCCCGCCGGGGTGCAACGGCCCATGTGCGTTGCGCAGCAGGCGAAGGGCAGGAGCGTCGTCCCAGTCGTGCGGGATCCGTGCAAGAATTACCGCATCACCCGCGACGTCCCGGGAACCGAACAGATCGGCGGCGCGGAATTTCACACGATCCGACCCGCGCTCACATACTCCCAGTTCCACGACCTCCGGGCCATCAAGGACCATCACGTTCAGATCAGAATGGGCCCTGCGAGCAGTTCCGCGAGCGCCCCCAAGCGGCCGCCAGCGTGGGTCCTTCCTCTGGCGGCAACGGCCAATTTCCTCCACACGACAGGTCAACGCATCTTCCGGCCTGGCCCTGTCCTGTTTTTCGGCGGTTGTCCACCTCTTGGTCCGGATCGCTGCAGATTTCTCGTATAGTCGCAATCGGGATAGTTCGAGCAACCGAGGAAACGGCCGAACTTGCCCATCCTCATTTCGAGCCAGCCTCCGCAAGAGGGACATCCCTCGATCGACCCGCCGCAGTCCCGGCAGCGAAAGCCGTCGCCGGACCTGATCGGCAGGCCAGTCCCGCATTTCGGACAGGGGCGCTCCCTGTACTCGCAATACGGCCAGTTGGAGCAGCCGTAGAAGACGCTCCCGTTCCGGTGGTTTTCCCGGCGTTCCACCCGGCCTTCCTTGCACACCGGACAAGGCACGTCGCCTTCCGGCGGGCGGCCGAACACGGTGACGTCGTATTCTCCGCCGATCAGTTCTGTCACGAATGCGGATGGAGAACCGCCTTCGGCCAGCAGATACGCTTGCCGGCGCGCACGGGTCAGCGCGACATAGAGCAGCCGCCGCTCTTCGGCATTGGGATGCGCCTCGGGCGCCGCCATCACCAGGTCGAGCAGCGGGTCGTCGGCCATCTCGACCGGGAACCCGAATTTGCCCGCACACAGCCCGAGCACCACGGCATAGTCGGCTTCCAGCCCCTTGGAGCGGTGCACGGTCATCCAGGTAAAGCGAAGCTTCGGATACTGCTTCTTCAGGCTGTGGAGGTTCTGGGGTTGCAAGTGCCGGTAGCGGCCCAGCAGCAGCACGTCCGACGTTCCGTCATGCGTGGCGGCGTCCTCGGCGATCCTGTCCAAGGTCTCCTTCAGCAGCGAGAGATCGCCCTCGCCTGGAAGGCCAACATGGACGGCCGGGCCGTCCACCTTTCGCGTCGTGCGCACCGTCTTGCGAATCTGCGCGGTATTGCGCAGGACGAAGTCGGTGGCGACCGAGGCGATGCGGTCCGCACAGCGGAACGTGGTTTCCAGGTCGATGCGTTCAAACACGCCGAACCGCTCCCCGAATTCCCGCATGACGGCGATGTCTGATCCGCCGAACCGGTAGATCGCCTGCCAGTCGTCCCCGACCGCAAAGAGCTGCGCCCCAGGCGAGTTGTCGAGCAGCACCTTCAACAGCCTTGCCCGGGCCGGCGAGATGTCCTGGAACTCGTCGACCAGGATGTAGCCGAACGGGCTGCGGTAACGCCCGGCTTCCACATGCTCCGTCGCCCGGTTGATCATGTCGTGGAAGTCGATCTCCCCGGCGTCGGCCAGCGTCTGCCGGTAGCGCTTGAAGACCGGCCCGAACACCGTCACGAAAGCTGCGGCCCGCCCTTCGTCCTCGAGGGAGCGCGCGCGTCGGGCGACGTCCTCCAGGGACAGCCTGCTACCCTTGAAATGCTGCAGGAAGGTCGCCAGCACGCGGATGAACGGATCGACCCGTCCCTTTTCTTCGAGAACCGCAAACACCTCTTCGCGCGGGATGGGTGAAAGGGTCACGCCCTGGTCCTCGATCTTCTTCGCCAGGTTCCGGAGCAATCTCCCGTCGGTCTTTTCGTGACTGAAGGTCTCGATCAGGACGGTACCATGCTCGGCATGGAGCCGACGCTTCCATTCAATGCCCTCGAGATACTTCTCCCGATCGACGAACGGTGCCGTGTTTCCCTCGGCGTTGAGCCCGAAATGCTCAATGTAGATACCGGGGTCGGGGAGAAAAAAGTCAGGCCTGTACTGACGCTTCTCGGCGGTCGCCGTCTCGTGCTCGTAGGGCGCTTCGTATTCGTAGGCGATGCCGTTGAGATAGAGGAAATTCGCGATCTCGCATTCCTCGTGGCTCTTCACCTCGTCGCCCTTCAGCGAGCGGATGTCGTTGCAGCGGATGTAGTTCCAGTAGGTGCCCCAGTTCGGGAACTCGTGCACGCTCCTGTAGGGCGCGAACTGGTCCTGGAACCATTCGAGCAGGGCTTCCGAGAGCGCGCCGTCGGCCAGCAGGTCGGCGACGATGCGCCTGAGCAGGTCGAACAGCGCACGGTCGCTTTCCGCCGTCCGGGCCAGCGCCGGACGCTTGCCTTCGGCCTCGCCGATGATTGTCATGCCCAGGCTGTGAAATGTCCGGACCGTTACGCCCTTGGCAGCGTCCGCCCCGAGGCGCGCGCGGACACGCTCCTCCATCTCGTTCCGGGCATCCCGTGCGAAGGCGAGCAGCAGGAGTTCGGACGGCTTCCGGTATCCTCGCCGGACGAGCCACCCCGCTTTCGCCACGATGACCGAAGTCTTGCCGCTGCCCGCGGCGGCGACCACCAGATTGCATTTCTCGTCGACAACTACCGCCCTGCGTTGCTCATCGGTCAGCGGTCGGGCCTCGATCCGGTCGAACAGATCGCGCGACCGGACCAGTTCGCTAGCGACGAATGTCTTGTTTGCCTTCGACCTGGCGCTCTCCGGTGCCTCGAGGAACTCCATGATGCCCCGCAGCATGAGGATTTCCGGGGTAGCGGACAGGGCATCCGGCCACCGCGCCGCGAGCCCGCCGGTAACTGCTCGAGCCTCGGCCTCAATGTCGCGAAGGGCGTCTGCAGCAAGGTATCTGTCCGGATCGGCCAATGCCGTCAGCCGTTCATGCAAGGAACGGAGCGTTTCCAGTTGCGGTGTGAGCGTCCGGTGCCACCAGTCGCATCTCGCGGTTTCAAGCGCATCGGCACAGGCGTTTGCCGCCGTTCGGGGCAAGCCCGAAAAATCGACATTTCCTGCGGCATGGCGGATAAGGACGCTGGACCAGAGCCATCCGTCTGCTACATCGACCGCTTCCACGTCGCCCAGCGATACGTCGTCACGGCGTGAACCGAACGACAGCCGGACCGCTTCGGCGGTCACCGAGGCCGCCTTGGCATGGCGCGGATGCAGGATCGCGAACAGGACTCTGACGAGGCCGGTCCGCCTGGCCTCGAACAAGGTATCGTCAGCCAGACCCGGTCGAGGCCTGGATCGCCCGGCGTCTGGTGATGTCGCGTCGCGCAAGGTTTCCTGTCGTCGTCCTGTTCGAATCACAGTGTAGCCGCCGGGCAAAGGTGGCTGGCACAGCGCCCGGTTGCTGTCGATCATCACGCTTGCAGGTGCGAAGCACCCAGCGTCGGATTGTTCGCGGCGACCGTGCCGCCACGCAGGGTGTGAACGTACCCGAAATCAGACCCCGCATCGGTAACGACGCCCAATGAACATAATTGACCATTCTGCACGCGTCCATGGCGCGAGCGTCATGAAACCTGTATTCCAATGTCAGGATGAAACTTGAAAGCATCGTTTCCGGCGCTCGCCTTGCCGGCATTCTCGGTGATGGCCCGGTGGAAGTCGTCGCCACGCGTCCCTACGGCCCCGACGCGATCGAGGTCACCTGGAAGGGACCTGACGGCCTCGGCGAGCGCATCCTCTATCGGGAAGACGAGCCCCGCCTCCGCGAGGTCGCCCCGGCGCGCCGTTTCGGCTTCGACGGAGACGGTCGCCTGTTCCGTCTCGTTTCGGAGGCGCTGCGTATCCGTCTCGCGTATCTCTTCGATCCCCACATTGCGGTCAATGCCTCGCAGATCGAACCGCTGCCTCACCAGCTCACCGCAGTCTATGGCGCCATGCTGGATCGCCAGCCCCTGCGTTTCCTGCTGGCCGACGATCCGGGCGCGGGGAAGACCGTCATGGCCGGCCTGCTGATGAAGGAACTGCTGATTCGTGGCGTCCTGGAACGATGCCTGATCATCGCGCCCGGGAGTCTGGTCGAACAATGGCAGGACGAACTCAACGACAAGTTCGATCTCGCCTTCGATATCGTGAGCCGCGAACAGACGGAAGCGTCCGTGACCGGCAACCCTTTTGCCGAGCGTCCCCGTCTGATTGCCCGACTCGACATGCTTGCCCGCAACGACGACCTGAAAGCCAGGCTGGAAGCTGCGCCGCCCTGGGATCTGATCGTGTGCGACGAGGCGCACCGCATGTCGGCGTCCTTTTTCGGCCAGGAGGTCAGATACACCAGGCGTCATCAACTGGGTGCCCTGGCCGGTCGCCTTACCCGTGATTTCCTGTTGATGACGGCGACGCCGCACAACGGCAAGGAAGAGGATTTCCAGCTTTTCATGGGCCTCCTCGACGCCGATCGTTTCGAAGGGCGCTTCCGGGAAGGCGTCCGCAAGATCGATCCCTCGGACATGATGCGCCGCCTGACCAAGGAAGAGCTGTACCGGTTCGACGGAAGCCCGTTGTTTCCGGAGCGCCGAGCCTACACCGTCTCCTACGATCTGTCGCCGGGCGAGTCCGAACTCTACGAATCCGTAACCCATTATGTGCGCGAAGAGATGAATCGCGCGGACCGTCTGGCTGAAGACGGTGCCAGACGGCGCAACAATGTGGGTTTCGCACTCCAGATCCTGCAGCGCCGCCTGGCGTCATCACCCGCGGCAATCCACGAGTCGCTGAAACGCCGGCTGGCGCGTCTCGAAGCACGGCTGGAAGAAGAAAAGGAAGGCCGCCCCGGCCGGCAACCCGGCGACTCGATTTCGCAGCCTTCGCCGGAGCCGGTTCTCGACGAGGACGACCTTGAGGAAGCGGACGGCGAGGAACTGGAGGCACACGAGGATCGGCTTGTCGACCGTGCAACAGCCGCGCAGACCATCGCCGAGCTTGAGGCCGAGATTGTCGAACTTCAACGTCTCGAGCGGATGGCGCACATGCTGCGCCGCTCCGGAGAGGACACCAAGTGGCGCGAACTCGATCGTATTCTCGACGACCCCTTGGCAATCGATCCGCAAGGAGGCGTCCGCCGCAAGATTGTCGTCTTCACCGAGGCGCGCGACACGCTCGAATATCTCGCCGGACGGATTCGCGACAGGACCGGTGAGCCCGAGAGCGTTGCGATCATCCACGGCAGTGTGCCCCGCGATCGCCGTCGTGCGACCATCGCCGCCTTCAACGACGATCCCGCCGTTCGCTTCCTCCTCGCCAATGATGCCGCTGGCGAAGGCGTCAACCTGCAGCGCGGCGCCCACCTGATGGTCAATTACGACCTGCCGTGGAACCCCAACCGGCTGGAGCAGCGTTTCGGCCGCATTCACCGGATCGGACAGACCGAAGTCTGTCACCTCTGGAACCTGCTGGCAAACAAGACACGCGAAGGCGCCGTCTATCAGCGGTTGCTCGAAAAGCTGGAGACTGCCAGAGAGACTTTGGGCGGCAAGGTCTACGACGTGCTCGGTGAACTGTTCGAGGCGAGACCGCTGCGCGAATTGTTCATGGAAGCGATCCGTTACGGGGAACAGCCGGAAGTCCGGGCAAGGCTGTTCCAGGCGATCGACGGTGTGGTCGATGTCGACAACATCAACGAGCTGGTCGCGCGCAACAAGCTGACCCATGAGGCTCTCGACCCGGCCACCGTGCGCGATGTTCGGGATGTCATGGAACGCGCCGCCGCACGCCGTCTCCAGCCTCACCACATCCGTTCCTTTTTCGAAGCAGCATTCGAGGAGGCAGGAGGACGGATGCGCCCGCGCGAAAAAGGACGGGTGGAGATTACCCGCGTTCCGCCGCTTCTGCGCGATCGCGACCGATTGATCGGCCGCGGCGATCCCGTGCTCGAGCGCTATCGCCGCATCTGCTTCGACAAGGCCTGCATCCCCGGCCAGCCCCAGGCAGCGCTTGTGACGCCGGGACATCCGTTGCTCGATTCGTTGATCGATCTGACGCTCGAACGTCATCGCGACCTGCTGACCCGCGGGGTGGTGCTGGTGGATGCGGCGGACACCCATGACGACCCGCGGGTTCTCGTCGCGTTGCGTCATGCGATTCGCGATGGACGAACCACTCGTAACGGCCAACCTCAGACCATATCCGAAAGATTGCAATTCGTGTGGCTGGACAGCAACGGCCAGGCTGCCGATGCCGGCCCGGCGCCCTATCTGGACTGCCGCCCGGTCGAGGATGGCGAGCGGGAAATTGCGGACTCTCTCCTGGACGCGGCGTGGCTGAAGGGGCCCCTGGAGGAACGCGCCCGAACGCTGGCGATCACCGATCTCGTGCCGCGCCACCTCGGCGAGGTGAAGAAACGGCGAACCGCCGATCTCGACAGGGTGGAGGAAGCCGTCAGGGAGCGCATGCGCCGGGAGATCACACATCTTCAGCATCGCGCCCTCGAGGTCGAGGCCGAGGAACGCGCCGGCAAGCGCCCCCGGCTCAACTCGGAAAACATCCGGCGTCAGGCAGAGACCCTTTCAGACCGGCTGCAGCGGCGCCTTGCCGATATCGCGCGACAGCGGGATATCGCTCCGCTGCCGCCGGAACTATGCGCCGCCGCCCTGGTCGTTCCTTCCGGGATGTTGCAGGCAGCGGACAACGACAGCGTCTCGGCGAATGGCGGTGACGAGTTGGCAGATCCGCTTTCCCGTGCCGAGGTGGAAGCCCTTGCGATGGAGGCGGTCATGGCGAAGGAGCGGGGCCTGGGATTCGAGCCCTATGACGTTTCAGGCGAAAAACGCGGCTACGACATCGAGAGCCGCGATCCGGAAAAAGGCGGCCTGCGTTTCATCGAGGTCAAGGGCCGACGTGCCGACGCGGAGACCGTCACGATCACGCGTAACGAGATGCTGGCAGCGCTGAACGCGGCAGATTCGTTCATACTGGCCGTGGTGCTCGTTCAAAGGGATGTCGTCCACCAGCCGATCTATGTCCGGAACCCGGCCTCTGTCTTCGGATCGGAACCGGGATTCGCAGAGGTGTCTCGGGCGTTTTCGATGAATGCGATCACGCGCGCAGCGAATGCGTGACATGGCCGAAGTCGTTGCCTATATCACGAGATGCGACATCGGGCATCGGCGGGGGATGCCCGTGATGAAAGGATCGAGTTGTGAGCGGTGATCCACGGTTGCCACTCGAACCATCGAACTGTGCGAAGCTTCTGCCGGGTTGCAGGGGCGTCAGGGTACGGTCGCATGACACGACGCCATCCTGCCATGGGGGCATCCGCGCCGTAACGAATGCAGGGGAGACGACATGACGAAGCAATATACCGACGCCCGCCGTCCGTCCGGGCGCGGGCGGGAGCACGCAGAAATGCTTGAAGCAGCGCTTGCTCGTCCGGGTGTCCGGGAAATCATGAAGGTTCATGGCAACTGGCAGGAGAAGGATCGGGGCCTCGACGCCTGGCGTTCTGCTGCGAAAGAGGCTTGGAACACCATAACGACGGATTCTTCTAATCCCCGCTGATCGAGCCAGTGGCAAGGATGCGAGTTGCCGATCCGGAGCGAGATTTCAGCAAAACTGGCCGGCATGCAAGAACAGGGACATGCATCGGCCTTCAATGCCGGTCGCCGGAAACATCTTGCCGAACTCCATCGACATTCCGGGCACAAGGTCATCCTTCATGCCTCCGGTTGGCTGCGAAGGGAGGATGCGCTGCTTTCTGAGGTTTCGATCGGCGATGAAATCGTTCCGGGAGAGCGTTCCTTCCTCGGTCCTGCCGTCTCCAGCTTCTGTTTCAGGCCTGTTCGGGCGCGGAGGCGATCCCTCCCCAGGCGGATTCCGGGCCAGTTCGATCGGGCACGGAGGGAATGACGGTCCGTCAGGGGTGCAGGTCTTGTTGTCGATGCCGAGGCAGTATGGACCGGAACTCCTCGCCCGGTGCGGGTCTGTATCGGACATTTCAGGGAGGTGGCCGGAACATGGCTGGAAACCTGCATGTTCCGGGAGAAAGAACCGTTCGAAACGAACCAGACGAGCCGAAGGGATTTCTGCCGGGATCGTCGGCCGTTACAATTTCAAGAACCGCTTCACACACATTCCCCGGACCGGGATGGAGGAACGCAAGTTGAGGGTATTCCGGCTGGAGAATGATCGAGAGCTGGAGCATGTAGTGCCTTCGGTATTTCATGCCGGGACTCGTGCCTTTGCCGGCACTCGCTCGGTAAAGATCGTGGAAAATCATGCGGATTGCGCCTTCATCAGGCAGCGTTTCGTTCGGCCTTTGCCGGCCGTTCAACCCGGCATTGTCCAGGCGGTCCCGAACGGACTGGCGCCGATGCAGAACCCCGGTCTGCTCAGGTAGGTCATCAAGAGGCAAAAATGGGGTCAGTTCGCAGAAAGCTCATTGAAGTCTCCATGCCGCTGGAGGCGATCAACAAGGCTTCGGCGCGGGAAAAATCGATTCGTCACGGGCATCCTTCGACCTTGCATCTGTGGTGGGCCCGCCGACCCTTGGCGGCCTGCCGGGCGGTGCTGTTCGCCCAACTGGTGGACGACCCGTCCTCCTGGCCGGCGGAGTTCCCGACCGAAGAGGAACAGGCGCGCGAGCGGGCACGCCTGCACGGGATCATCGCCGAAATGGTGCCGTGGGAGGCGACCAATGACGAGCGCATCCTGAACAGGGCGCGCCATGAGATCGCCCGCTCACTCGCCCGCGACCGGGGCGAAGAGCCACCGCCGCGCGAGAACCCTGAAGCCGTGCTGGCGTGGCTGGCGGAGCATGCGCCGCCGGTCTGCGATCCCTTCTGCGGCGGAGGCTCGATCCCGCTGGAGGCGCAGCGGCTCGGGCTTCGAGCCCACGGCTCGGACCTCAACCCGGTTGCGGTACTGGTCTCCAAGGCGACTTGCGAGATTCCGCCCAGATTCGCCGGGGTGCCGCCCGTCAATCCGGAGCGTGACCCGCATGTGACATGGAAGGGCGCGCAGGGTCTGGCAGAGGACATCCGCCATTACGGCAAATGGATGCGTGATGAAGCCCATTCGCGCATCGGACACCTGTATCCGAAGGTTGCCGTCACGGCGGAGATGGCGGCGGGGCGCCCGGACCTCAGGCCTCATGTGGGCAGGGAGTTGACGGTCATCGCGTGGCTGTGGGCGCGCACGGTGCGGAGTCCGAACCCTGCGTTTGCGGATGTGGAGGTGCCGCTGGCGAGTTCGTTCGTGCTGTCGAGCAGGAAGGGGAAGGAGGCATGGGTCGACCCGGTGATCGAGGGCCGGGGCTACCGGTTCGAGGTCAGGGTCGGAACGCCACCCCCAGAGGCAAAGACAGGGACAAAGCTCTCTCGCGGCTCGAATTTTCGGTGCGTAATGTCCGGTTCGCCGATCGCGCCGGACTTCGTGAAGTCAGAAGGCATGGCCAAGCGAATGGGCACTCGTTTGATGGCCATCGTTGCGGAGGGTGACAAAGGGAGAATTTACTTAAACCCAAGTTTGGCAATGGAGGCCGCCGCGCGGAATGCTGTGCCCGAATGGCGACCGGTCGAGTCTCTGCCCAATGATCCGCGCGCCATTTGGTGTGTGCTCTATGGTTTAAACACCTTTGCTGATTTGTTCACCGACCGGCAGCTGGTGGCGCTGACGACGTTTTCGGACCTGGTTGCCGAGGCGCGGGAGAAGGTGCTGGCGGATGCGCTGGCCGCCGGTTTCCCTGACGATCTAACTCCCCTTCGCGACGGTGGTACCGGTGCCCAGGCCTATGCCGAGGCGGTGGCGACCTATTTGGGGTTGGGGTTGAGTAGACTCAGCGACATCTGTAACGCGTTATGCGGCTGGGAAAGCTCGAAAACCCAAGTCAGACATTTATTCACCCGCCAAGCAATTCCCATGGTTTGGGATTTCGCAGAGCCGAACGTGTTTAGCGAAGCAGCTGGCGACTACGGTACAAGCACTGGCAACCTTCTAAAGGCCGTAGGTACGCTGCCGCGTAATCGCGCTTCCGCGGCAGTTATCAGGCGAGACGCCGCGGGCGATACCAATCTGGTAGATGATGCAGTTGTCGCGACCGATCCTCCCTATTACGACAATATTGGCTATGCCGATCTGTCGGACTTTTTCTATGTGTGGCAGAGGCGTACCCTGCGTGATGTCTGGCCCGATCTGTTCCGCCGCGTGCTGGTACCAAAGCAAGAAGAACTCGTTGCAACCCCCTACCGACACGGCGGGAAAGACGCCGCAGAACGCTTCTTCATGGAGGGCATGAGCAAGGCGTTCGCCAACATGCATGCGTCGGGCAAAGACGGATTCCCGATCACGATCTATTATGCCTTCAAGCAGGCAGAAGTCGCAAAGGAAGGCTTGACCTCGCCAGGCTGGGCAACCTTTCTGCAAGCCGTATGCGATGCCGGCTATCTGATCGACGGAACATGGCCGGTGAGGACAGAGCTGACCAACCGAATCATCAGCGCAGGGTCCAACGTCCTTGCCGCATCCATCGTTCTTGTCTGCCGCAAGAGGCGGCCGAAAGCGCCTGTCATCACGCGCCGGGAATTCGTTGCGCAGCTTCGCGAAGTACTGCCTGCCTCGCTCGCCGAAATCCGTGCGGGTGGTGTCGGTCCGGTGGACATGGCGCAGGCTTCGATAGGCCCCGGCATGGGCATCTTCACGGCGGCGTCCCAGGTGCTGGAGCCCGACGATACGCCGATGACCGTGCGTACCGCCATTGCGCTGATCAACCAGGTGCGGGACGAAATTTCTGGCGAGCAGGCGACAGGTCATGACCCCGACTCCCGCTTTTGCATCGACTGGTTCGAGGCCTTCGGCATGGCGGAAGGCAAGTCGGGCGAGGCAATTACCCTGGCCCAGGCCTATGGGATCGGGATCGGCGATCTCGAGACTGCCGAGGTATTCAGTGCACAGGGCGGCACGGCGCGGCTGCTGCGTCGGGACGAACTGCCGATGGACTGGGATCCGAAGACCGACAAGCGCCTGACTGACTGGGAATGCGCTCAGCATCTGGCGCGGGTACAGAATTCATCTTCCGGCGGGATCGAGGCCGCAGGCCGGCTCTATGCCCGAATGCCACCGGAGCGGAGTGGCGCGGCGCGGGACCTTGCCTACCGCCTCTACGAAATCTGCGAGCGCAAGGGCCGGACGGAGGAAGCCCAGATCTGGAACATGCTTGCCAGGGAATGGCCGGCCATCGAGGCGGCAGCGGCAGATATCGAATCGCAGGAGGCGGAGGGACCTCTGTTGCTCTAGAGACGACCGTGAGAGAACACCCTCGGTCCGGGGAAGGCATGAAGACCACGCGATATTTCGAAGAACAGGTTCTGCGAAAACGCCCTTGTCTCGATCCCGCATGGTGTGCCGAAGTCATCGCCTCTCCGCTCCGACGCACGTTGCAGCCCGACGGCCGGATTCGTTTTTGGGGCGAGATCAGACGGCCACAGGAAGAAGCGCCGCGTATATTGCGTGTTGTCACGCTGGCAGACGGAGAAACGGCGCATGACGCATTTTTCGACCGCGGATTCAGGAAGGAGCAATCATGAAGCTTCATTACTACCCCGAAACGGACAGCCTCTACATCGAGTTCAGATCCGGACCGGGAACGGAAACCCGCGAGATTTCGGACGGCCTCAATGTTGACCTCGATGCCGACGGCGGCGTGGTAGGCTTCGACATCGACCAGGCGTCGCGGCGCCTCGACCTTTCGACGCTGGAGACCGAAGCCTTGCCGCTGCGGTCGATCAGAGCCGGCTAGTCCGAAAGGCTGACACGAAGCGATCCGGCCGGGTCGATCGCAATCACAGTTGGGCAGGAACATCGTGAGCACTGCAACGAATTCAGACGCGGCCCTGGCCGCCAGGCAGCGGGTGGAAGGGGGGCTCGAAGCTCTTCGCATCGGGCTCGGCCCGTACGTCGCCAGACACATGACCGCCCGGTACGGCGATCACTGGCGCCAACAGGCCAGCCGCGCGAGAGGTGGCGAGAAGCAGGGAGACCTTGATGTCCATGCGCTGCTGAAGACATTGCTCGACAGTTGGCACGACCTGTTCCGGCACGACGACAAGTTGCGAAGGGCGCGCGCCTTCATTTCGCTCTCCATGGATGCAAGGAACAGAGCTGCGCACTATTCCGGCGAATTTCCTGCGCGCGAGGCGCTGCGCTACCTCGACGCCATGCGCGAGTTGTCGGCTGCAGTCGGCGCGACGCAGCAGGCGACAATCATCGAAGGACTCTACAACGAACAGCGTGGTGCCGACGGCATCGGGACTTCCGGACCGGAGACACTGGTTCTGGACGAGCCTCCTCCACCGGAGCGGCTCAAGCCCTGGCGCGACGTCTGTCAGCCCCATCCCGATGTGCTGGCGGCGCGCTTCACCGATGCCGAATTCGCCGCCGATCTGGCGCAGGTGGATCAGAGCCTAGGCAGTGAGGAATACAACGAGCCGCGGGAGTTTTTCCGCCGCACCTATGTCACGGAAGGCCTTCGGCGCGTCCTTGTCGCGACGCTTGCGCGGCTGGCGGGGAGCGGTGGAGAGCCGGTGATCGGCCTGCAAACCAATTTCGGCGGCGGCAAGACCCATACCATGCTGGCGCTGTATCACCTCGCCGGCGCGGTGAAGGCAGGATACCGGCCAGAGGATCTTCCGGGTCTGAAGCCGATTTTCGAGGATGCCGGCGTTTCGACGCTTGATCGGGTCAGCGTGGCCGTGTTCGTCGGTACTCACAAGGGCACGGCGGAGGCGATGCATGTCGAAGACGGCCGCGAAATCCGTACATTGTGGGGCTACCTCGCGTGGCGGCTCGGTGGCTGGGACGCTGTCGAGCGCATCGCCGCCTCTGAAAGGGCCGGTACCAATCCCGGATCGGAGCGGCTGATCCCGATTCTGCAGGACGCCGCGCCCTGCCTGATCCTGATGGACGAGGTGGTAGCCTTCGCGCGTCAGTTGCGTGATCTCGAATACGACGCATTCCACGCCTTCATCCAGTCGCTGACCGAGGCGGCTGCAGCGGTAAGGGGCGCGGTCGTCGTCGGGTCCCTGCCGGAATCAGGCGCGGAAGTCGGCGATGAACAGGGCCGCGACGCGCTCCGACGTCTCGAAAAGATCTTCGGGCGCGTGCAATCGGCATGGACGCCGGCGAGCGGTGCCGAGACCTTCGAGATCGTTCGCCGCCGCCTGTTCCAGCCATTGGACGAGGCGGGCGAGAAGGCGCGCGACGATACCATCAGCGCCTTTCGCAAGCTCTATCGGGACCATCGCAGGGAGTTTCCGCCGGAGGTGCGGGAGCGTGCCTATGAGGACGAGATGCGGCGGGCCTATCCGCTCCATCCCGAGCTGCTGCGGCGTTTCTCGGGTGACTGGTCGTTGCTGGACAAGTTCCAGCGTACGCGCGGGATCCTCAAGATCATGGCCAACGCTGTCTATGCGCTCTGGAGCGGCGAGAGCGATGCGCCGCTCATCACACCGGCCCTTTTGCCGTTCCGCGACGACAAGGTGCGCACCGCATTGCTGGAGCCGCTGGACCGGGCTTTCGGTCCGATCCTGCAATCCGAAGTCGACGGCGATCAGTCGCTGACGGCTCGAATCGAGGCGCAACGTCCGCGCTTCTCCAGGTCGAAGGCAGCGCGATCCGCTGCGCGCGCTGTCTTTTTTGCGACGGCGCCGCATGCCGGCGCAGCGCGCGGCGGACTGAGCGGAACCGCAATTCGACTGTCCTGCGCACGACCCGGCGACCAGATTGCGATCTTCGGCGAAGCCTTGCAGGAGATTGCGACCCGTTCGGCTCATCTCTATCGCGACGGCGACAATTACTGGTTCTCGCCGCAACCGACGCTGAACAAACTGGTCGCCGATCGCGCCCGGGACGTGACCGACGAGCAGGCCGACCGGCGAATTCTCGAGTTCTTGCGGGAGGAGCAGCGGCACCGCGCCGGCTTTCCGCGCGTGCATGCCGCGCCCGACAATCCGACCGACATGGAGGATCGCCGCGCGACGGCGCTGGTCATCCTGCCGCCTTCTGCGTCTCACGATGCCGGCAACGGTGCTGCCTCGCAGGCTGCGATCCGGGCCGGGGAGACGATCGAGCGGCGCGGCAGCGGACAAAGACGTTACCGCAACGCTCTGGTTTTCGTGGCAGCGGACGCCTCGGCTCTTGATGCCGCTCGCGAGAACGCCCGCCGTGAACGCGCCTGGCAATCGATTCTCGACGACAAGGATATCCCGAAGAGCCTGACTGGCGCACAGACCCAGGACGCCGAAACCCAGTGTGAACGCGCTTTCGAGTCCCTGCGCCAGAGTGTTCGAAGCGCCTGGGTTCATGTCCTGCATCCGGAGCAGCCGGGGGAGGAAGAACGCGGCGCAGGAATGGCGACCGGTTATACGATCCGCGCCAGGCGTCTTGTGAACCGCAGCGGCGCAAAACCGATTCCGCAGGCGGTCTGGGAAAACGTCAGTTCGGATGGTGTCGTTCTGGAGACGTTGGGCCCGGCCAATCTCGCAAAGGAACTCGAACCCCTGTGGCCGCAGGACAGGCAGCATATTCCGCTGGACGAAATCCGCGACTGGTTCGCATCCTATGTCTACATGCCGAGGCTTAGGGACGATGCAACCCTCGGCAGGGCATTCGAACAGCTGTTCGCCGATCTTGCTGCTCCCTATGCCCATGCTGCCGGGTTCAGCGAGGAAACCGGCCTTTATGAAGGAATCGGCCGTTCGGCCCGACTGATCGGCGACCCGGGCTCCGGACTTCTGGTCCGCCGCGAAGCCATCAGGCCGGTGGAACCGGAGCCCGCCGCCGGATATGCCGCCGGCAATACAGCGACTGATGCGGCGCGCTCCGAACGATCGGGAAACACGCCGGAACCGGTCGCCCCCAGGCGCCTGCCGAGGAGGTTCTTCGCGAGCATAGATATAGATGCGGACCGCGCCGGGCTCGAAGTCGCCCGCATCATGGACGGGCTGCTGGTCGAGCTCACTCGTACCGGTGGATCGTCCCTGCGACTCACTCTTGAACTTGAAGGTACTGCCGTCGAGCAGGGTTATCCCGAAGATGTCGTCGATACCGTCAAGGCCAATGCTCGCGACCTCAAGCTGGATGACCGGTCCTTCGGTTTCGAGGAATAACAACCATGGCTCCAACGGATGACGACGCCGAAGGAATCTGCTCCCACAGTTCCGGATGTCGGAAAGCAGGTGTCACCCCGTCGTCACTGCCGTGCCTCGTGATGGAGACGCCTGATGAATACGCATGCCGCGCCCGCCCGTATTGGACGGCTTGCGGTCAGGAATTTCAGGGCAATGGCGAGTGTCGATATCAGGGAACTGACGCCGCTGACGGTTTTTCTCGGTCCGAACGGGGGCGGAAAGTCCACTGTCTTCGCGTTTCTTTCCGGACGTTTCCGGAGCGGGCTTCGTCAAGCCTGGGACAAGCGTGGGCGCGCGCGGGAATTGAAGACGCGTGGACAGACCGGACCGATCATGATCGAGATCAGGTACCGCGAACGAGCCACGGCCCCCAGGAGCCCACTGATCATCCATCACCTGGAAATCGAGGAGAAAAAAGGAAAACCCCTTGTCAAAAGGGAATGGTTGCAGTGCCGTCGCAAGGGCCGGGGCAGACCGTTTCGGTTCATGGAGTACGAAAAAGGGGCGGGAAGGGTCGTCTCTGGCGAAGTGCCCGACGAACAGGAGCAGCGCGAAGGGGTTCCGCGGCTGGCATCTCTCCTGTCTGTCGACGGATGAACCGTGACGTCAACCCGAGATCGGCCCGCACGAGCAGTTCAGCCGAACCGGTAGGGGAACCTCGCCAACGTCATCCAATACCTCTCCGAACAACATCCTGAGCATCTGGACAGCATTTTCACAAGGTTGCGGGAACGGGTACCGCGGACCGAAAGGATGATGGCCGAGCCGATGCCTGACGGACGATTGCCTTTGCAGATCAGGCACGCACCTTTCGATGCCCCTGTCATGGCGCGCTTCGCGTCCGACGGAATGCTCAAGATGCTGGCCTGTCTTGTGCTGCTTCGTCACCCGGAAAAACCACCATCTCGACGATCTGCTCACCTGTTTCTGCGACAAGACACCTTGTGAGCGAAAGCAGGTCAGGATTGCCAATGCCATCGAACGACGGTTCCGCGAGGTTCGCAGACGAACACGGCCCACGGGAGCCTTCCGGGACAAGACCTCCATGGACCGCATCATCCACACGGTCTTCAAGCACCAGAACAGGTCTCGGGAAATCTGTACATCCGTCTCCCCGACACATCGATCCTGCCGTTACCGATCGCCGTTTTGGCATTGACGGGGGTATCCGTTCGTGTCAGGCTTGTTTGCACCTCAAGGCAACTGATGGAAGATGTTGACATGAAACGGTTGACGATGGCGATGGCTGTATTCTCTGTCGCGCTTGGTGCCGGCTACCCGGCTGCTGCATACAGAATGGTAGAGGGAGTGACGGCGGAACTGAGAGTAGCCGACGTCCAGGTCAGAGAGGGCGCGGATGCGAAGTTTGTCCTCATACTGTCCCGGCCGCTCGATTTTGACATCCTGTGGAGGTACGAAACCCGCGACGGGACTGCCAGGGCGGGCAAGGATTACGTGGCGGAAAACGGGGATATCGTGATTCCGGCCGGAACGCGATTCATGCCGCTTCCTATCAGGACACTCAAGGACAATGTCATAGACAGAAACAGTTTTCAGCTTGTGCTGTCCAACCCCAAGACAAAAGGATACGGAAAAGTATGGGGAGCATATGTGTGGACCGACTGGTGGCGTGTCGAGGGCCTTCCACTGACGAAGACGGTGACCGCGACGATCACGAACGCACTGGACGGACCCACAAGCCGGAGCGCACCTGAAGACTCCAAGTATAACCGTTATTCATCCGGAGCCAACAGCAGAAGCAGAGGGTACGATTATCGAGGCACAGCCAGGTGATCGGAGGTGTATTCGCTGGAGGGCATGTCCTTGCACAACAAGTCTCGACGCAGGGGCGGGTACACCATGAGCAAGGAGTCCGAACGGAAAGAGCTGCAATCCGAACCGGACACGACCAACCGGGAAATCAGCGATCTTCAAAGATAAGGCCATCGGCTTGCGCCAACGTCTGCGGAAGATGAGGCCTGCAAGTAATCTCACTGAAGCGCGGACCTTCACCGTCACGATGAACTGACCCGACCGCGCCACCTGTCGCCCATGGAAGGGGCGATCTTCGGATCGCCCCTTTCCCTTGTCGGGCGAGGTCGGGACAGCGGGGCGGCAGGTCGCTGGCGGATCATCGCAGCCTTTCATCGTCTCTGCCGCGGGGCCTTTTCGGCCGGGTCGGACGGCGTTCGGAAATGCCCGGTTCGGTCTGAAGATGATCGGCACACTGTCGGCGACGCACGGGGCTCGGCAGCCGCGATGACGGATTGCCGAACGGTCGCCTTCGCAAGGCGCGGGAAACACAAATCCCCTCCCTTGCGACGGAGAACCGGCAGAGCGCGACGCACGACGGCAATATTCCTGAATCTCCGGTTCGTTCCCGGGTGGACACCCGAGGTCAAGGCGTGGGATACAGGAGCTTCGCGCGCGCCCGATCGTGTCGGGCCAGACAGACAGCAGCCCATGTCCGCTCCACAACTCTATCTCGTTGACGGTTCCGCGTTCATCTTCCGCGCCTTTCACGCGTCCCCCGTGGACAGGTTCAAGCGGTCCGACGGCATTCACACCAATGCTGTCAACGGCTTCTGCAACATGATCGTCAAGCTGATCAAGCAAGTGCGATCGGATACGGCAGAAGACCATGTCGCGGTGATCTTCGATGCATCTTCGGTCACGTTCCGGAACGAAATCTATCCCGAATACAAGGCCAACCGCAGCGAACCGCCGGACGAGTTGCGCCCGCAGTTCGCGCTCGTGCGCGAAGCGACCCGGGCCTTCAGCCTGCCGTGTATCGAAATCGAGGGGTACGAGGCAGACGACCTGATAGCAACGTATGCCAGGGAAGCCACGGCCAAGGGTTTCGAAACCACGATCGTTTCGTCAGACAAGGACCTGATGCAGCTTGTGACGGACAAGGTCACGATGCTGGATCCGATGAAGGAACGACGCATCACCCCGAAGGAAGTGGTCGAGAAATTCGGTGTCGGGCCGGAAAAGGTGGTCGACGTCCAGTCTCTTGCCGGAGACAGCACCGACAATGTGCCCGGCGTTCCCGGGATCGGGATCAAGACTGCCGCGCAATTGATCAGGGAATATGGCGACCTCGATACGCTGCTGGAGCGGGCTGGCGAGATCAAACAGGAAAAACGGCGGAAAAACCTGATCGAATTCGCCGATCAGGCGCGCGTCTCCCGCGATCTTGTGTGTCTGAGAGATAACGTGCCGACGACCGAGGAGGTGGAGGACTTCAAGCTCAAGGCCCCGGACCCCGATGTCCTCCTGGGTTTTGTGCGCGCGCAGGAATTCCGAACCCTTACCGCGCGTCTCGAGGCCGACCTGGAATCCGTCGCGCCGGTCGAGACGGCTTACGAGTTGGTGCAGGACGAGACGACACTGGCTGACTGGATCAGGAATGCCCGGGACCGCGGCATGGTGGCCTTCGATACCGAAACGACGTCCCTCAAGGAAATGCGGGCGGAACTGGTCGGTTTCTCGCTGTCCGTCAAGCCGGGCCGCGCCTGCTACGTGCCGTTGGCGCATGTCGCGCCAGGCTCCGGCGGGGGCAACGGACTGGCGCTGGACGGCAATGCACCGAAGCAGATTCCGTTCGACCGGGCCCTGGCGATGCTGAAGGAACTGCTGGAAGACCCGGCGACGCTCAAGATCGGTCACAACATCAAGTACGACATGGTGGTGATGGCCAGTTACGGTGTCGATATCGCGCCTGTCGATGACACGATGCTGCTGAGCTACGTCACCGATGGCGGCCGACACAAGCACGGCATGGACGAACTGGCGCGGCGTCATTTCGAACACCAGAACATCAAGTACAGCGAGATCTGCGGGACCGGCAGGAACCAGATCGGCTTTGCCGAGGTCACGCTGGACAAGGCACTGGATTACGCTGCCGAAGATGCGGACATCACGCTGCGCCTGCATCAGTTCCTGAAACCGCGTCTGGTCAGCGAAAGGGTTGCGGCGGTCTATGAAACGCTGGAACGCCCGCTGATCCCCGTGCTGGCGCAGATGGAGCGAATCGGCATCAGGGTCGACGCGACCGGGCTGAGGCGCATGTCCGGCGATCTGGAGCAACGCATAGCCGGGCATGAGGTGGCGATACACGAACTGGCCGGGGAGGAGTTTTCGATCGGTTCGCCCAAGCAACTGGGCGAAATCCTGTTCGAAAAGATGGGCCTGGAAGGGGGCAAGAAGACGAAGACCGGCGCCTGGGGTACCGGGGCTGACGTTCTGGAAACACTGGCAGCCCAGGGCCACGACCTGCCCGCCCGCGTGCTGGACTGGCGGCAGCTCGCCAAGCTCAAGAGCACCTATACCGATGCCCTGGTGAACGAAATCGACCCGAAGACCGGGCGGGTTCACACATCCTACGCAATGGCGGTGGCGTCGACCGGGCGGTTGTCGTCCAACGATCCCAATCTGCAGAACATTCCGGTGCGGACCGAGGATGGCCGACGCATTCGCGAAGCGTTCATACCGGACGACGGTTGCAAGCTGGTGTCGTTGGACTATTCCCAGATCGAGTTGCGCCTGCTCGCTCACGTCGCCGACATGGAAGTCCTCAAGAATGCCTTTCGCGACGGTATCGACATTCATGCCATGACCGCTTCGGAAGTCTTTGGCGTTCCGGTGGAAGGCATGGATCCGACGGTCCGTCGCCAGGCCAAGGCGATCAATTTCGGCATCATCTATGGCATCTCGGCTTTCGGGCTTGCCAACCAGCTGCGCATCGAGCGGCCGGAGGCGCGAGCCTTCATAGATGCCTATTTTGAGAGGTTCCCCGGCATTCGTGACTACATGGAGGACACGAAGGAATTTGCCCGTCGCAACGGCTATGTCATCACGCCGTTCGGTCGGAAGATCCACGTGAAGGAGATCAACTCGAAGAACCCGTCCCAACGAGGTTTCGCCGAACGTCAGGCGATCAATGCGCCGTTGCAAGGGGGCGCTGCGGACATCATCAAGCGCGCGATGATCCGTGTCCCGGCCTTGCTGGAGGCGGAAGAACTGGGCGCCCGGATGCTGCTGCAAGTGCATGACGAACTTCTGTTCGAAGTGCCGGCAGCGGAGGTGGACGCAACGGTCGCTGTTCTCCGGCCGATGATGGAAAGCGCGCCGATGCCGGCTGTCGAGCTGTCAGTACCGCTGGTTGTGGACGCCGGCGCGGCAGACAACTGGGCGGCGGCGCACTAGGGTTACGGCAAGAAACCGTCATTCTGGTCGAAGCGGTCCGATGGGCCGTGACGTTCAGGAACCTTGACCGGGTACGGGTGTTCGTCTGGCCCGAGGTCTCGAATTTCCCGGAGCAACGTTCCTCCCTGGCGCGACCGTGGCGTATCGCGGCGAACCGGCGTTTGACCATTCCCCATCGACGCGTCAAGAAACGTGGTTGCAGTCTTTCGATGCCATTCCAGTCTGGGTGATCAAACCTGATGTTCAAGAAGATCCTCGTTGCCAATCGAGGAGAAATCGCTTGCCGTGTGATGAAGACGGCCCGAAGGCTGGGCATACCGACGGTCGCAGTCTATTCGGAAGCCGACAGGGGTGCACTGCATGTTGACGGCGCGGACGAAGCCGTGGCGATCGGGCCGGCGCCCACAGCCGAATCATACCTGGTCGCCGACAGGATCGTTGATGCCTGCAGGCGGATGGGCGCCGATGCCGTCCACCCGGGATACGGGTTCCTGTCCGAGAATGCCGCCTTTGCCGAAGCATTGAAAGCGGCCGGGATTGCATTCATCGGTCCGCCGCCGGGCGCCATTGCCGCCATGGGCGACAAGATCCAGTCCAAGCGGATTGCCCGGGATGCCGGGGTCAGCACCGTACCCGGCCATTTAGGAGCGATCGCCGGCGCCGAGGAAGCCGTGAAGATTGCAAGCGATATTGGTTACCCGGTGATGATCAAGGCATCTGCGGGCGGTGGCGGCAAGGGCATGCGGATTGCCCGGTCCCATGACCAGGTCTCGGAAGGATTCCGGCTTGCCGCCAACGAGGCCAGGAGTTCCTTCGGCGATGACAGGGTGTTCATCGAGAGGTTCATCGAAGATCCGCGGCACATAGAGATTCAGGTATTGGCCGATAGCCACGGCACCGTAATCCATCTGGGCGAGCGCGAGTGCTCGATCCAGCGGCGGCATCAGAAGGTCATCGAAGAGGCGCCGTCCCCGTTCCTCGACGAGGTGACGCGCGCGGCCATGGGCGAGCAGGCCGTCGCCTTGGCGAAGGCGGTGGACTACTGCTCTGCGGGTACCGTCGAATTCATCATGGACAAGGAACGGAATTTCTATTTTCTGGAGATGAATACCAGGCTCCAGGTCGAGCACCCCGTAACGGAAATGATCACTGGACTCGACCTGGTGGAGCAGATGATTCGAGCAGCGGCAGGCGAGCGCCTGTCGCTGAAGCAGGAAGATGTCACGCTGACCGGTTGGGCGATGGAAAGCCGGGTCTATGCCGAAGACCCGCAGCGGAATTTCCTGCCGTCGATCGGTCGGCTTGTCCGTTACGTTCCACCGGAAGAAACCGAGTCGGTGCGCGTCGATACCGGCGTTCGAGAGGGCTCCGAAATATCGATATTTTACGATCCCATGATCGCGAAGCTGGTGACCCACGGCGAGACGCGGCACGCGGCAATCGACGAGATGCGTCGGGCTCTGGACAGCTATGTCGTCCGTGGCATCGATCACAACATGCAATTCCTGTCGGCGGTGATGCGGCACTCGCGGTTTCTGGCCGGAAGCCTGACCACCGGATTTATCGACGAAGAATTTCCCGATGGATTTGACGGGCTGCAGGCTGGCGATACCGAAACAGACACCATTGTCGCCGTCGCAGCGGCTGTCGCCCACGTCTCGCACATGCGAGAAAACTCGATCACTCCTGATGACCGCAGTTTCGGCGAAGAAGCGTCAGAGTGGGTGGTGGAAGTCGACGGCGCACAGGTTCCAATCACGATCGAGGGCCGGCCGGGCGATATGCAGGTCACCGTAGGCAGAGCGAACGGTCAGGCGGAGGCGCTGGTGGTTCCGGTGCTCACGGGGTGGCGGCCCGGCGATGTTCTGTTCTCCGGTCAGGTCGGCAGCGTCCGGATCGTTGCGCAGGTCGATACGGAAGGTGTCGGTTGGCGGATCGCCCATGGCGGCCTGGTCTGCAGCATCCGGGTGTTGCCGCCGCATGTGGCGAGGCTTTCAGCCATGATGCCTGTGAAGGAGCCGCCAGACACATCGAAATTCCTTCTGTCGCCGATGCCAGGTCTTTTGGTGACGGTTGCCGTGAAGGTCGGACAGAAGGTCAAGGCCAACGAAGAATTGGCCGTCGTCGAGGCCATGAAGATGGAAAACGTGCTGCGGGCGGATCAGGATGGCGAGATCAAGATCGTGCACTGCAATCCGGGTGATTCACTGTCTGTCAATCAAAGGATCATCGAGTTCGTCTGACCGACGAGGCATGGCCCTACCCGTCGTTTTTGAGAGTTTCTCTCGCATGTTCTTTGGGGTATGAAACCGCTCGATGACGATCGTGGATCCGGACGGACTTTGTATCTTCTGGGCTGTGAAGGGATGCCTGTGTCGCGGCCGGCTGGCCGAAATTGCGGAAGGCGTCGATACCGGCGGCGATCTGAGGGTCGCTTTGACTGCGGTGTTGAGGCTGCGGATGATCGGGGCCCCGACGCTCCGGGTTGCCAGAGTTGACGTTGGCGCCGATGAAAACGCTGCATCGCTCTCGCCCAGAGGGCCATCAACACGTTGAAGTCCGGCAATGGCTGCTGCCATGAAACAGGAAAGTGGACGCGTATGAGCCTTTCGTTGATCGAGGGTGTTCCGTATCACATCGACAATTGCGAGGCATATGTCGGCAGGCCGCTGGGCGAAAGCGACTGGATGTCGATCGACCAGACGCGCATCGACATGTTCGGCGAGGCGACGGAAGACCGGAATCCGCTGCACGTCGATCCGGAGTGGGCGGCAGAAAACGGTCCCTTTGGCAGCACCATCGCCCACGGTTTCCTGACGTTGTCGATGATGACCCATCTGTCGTGGAAGGGCGCGTTGCAGCCGGAAGGAGTGGACTATGCCATCAATCTGGGATTTGAGCGCATGCGCTTCCTTGCGCCGGTCGTGGTCGACGACCGGATCAAGATGCTCTCTCATCTGCTGGAGGTCAAACCGCGTGGTGCCGGAAAATGGCGGTTCAAGTCGCGCTGTTCGATCATCATCGAGAAGACCGGCAAGACCGCGCTGAACGCGATCTGGCTTGTCCTTTTCGTCAATAAGAAGTTGTCGGGAGAAGACGGCCGATCGTCCGGGTGAACGTGTCTGTCAGTGCTTCATCCAGCGCAGTCATCGACGCGTTCGCGCCGAGACCGGCAAGCGAAGTGACTCCGTATCTCGAATCGTCGATTCCGCATGGCACGATACGGTCGAACTCGCCGAGGTCCGGATTCACGTTGATCGATATGCCGTGAAAGCTTACCCAGCGCCTGAGGCGAAGTCCGATCGCGGCAATCTTGTCTTCATGGCCGACGCCCTTGTCTGCGGAACGGTCCACCCACAAGCCGATACGCCCATCACGAGGTTCCGCTGCGACGCCGATGTCCAGAAGGGCGGCGGAAACCCATGTCTCCAGGGCCCGGATCAAGGCGCGGACATCGCGTCGTCGGCGTGTGAGGTCGAGCATCACGTAAACGATTCGCTGGCCTGGTCCGTGCAGTGTGTATCGGCCGCCTCGGCCCGTCGTGACGACAGGAATACCCCTGTGGTCGAGCAGTTCGCATTTGCTGGCGCTGGTGCCGGCAGTAATGACAGGCTCGTGTTCCAGCAGCCAAATCGTCTCCGGTGCATCGCCCGACAGGATGGCATCGACACGTTTTTCCATCCGCGCGACAGCGTCAACATAGGCAACTGGAGACTCAGAATGCATCCAGACCGGGGGAGTGGCTTGGCCGGTTGATGTTCCTTTCGGTAAATGAGCTTGTAGTGGTGATGCGGGCACGGGGAGTCGGCTCCTGATCTCTGTTGCGCCCATTTGGTCTTTGGGTGACTGAAGCGTGATGACTATATACGCCGGATAATCAGGCAATACAGGTGCCAGACAGGCGCTTTACATCGACGTCTGTTTCGATCAGACAGGTTGCATGACGCGGTCGTGGCGGAATTGGTAGACGCGCAGCGTTGAGGTCGCTGTGGGCGCAAGCCCGTGGAAGTTCGAGTCTTCTCGACCGCACCATATCCAGGCGAAACGCCGGCGCTTCCTGGCATGCCGGGGACAGGCCGCTGGAGCCACACGTTCAGGTTTGTCACCTCGTTGAGGCTGCTGGATATGGCCGACACGGTCAGTACGTCAGCAAAAAAAGAACAACAACGTCGCGGCGTCGCTCTGCGTCCTGCCGTGACAGTGCGAGCGATCGCCATGCTGGATTTCGGGCCGGGCAGGGCGTCCCGGCTTGTCCTTGAGGAAGTCTCGGTCGGGCTGGCGAACGGTGCGCTGTTCGCCGTCATCGTCGGTGACATTCGCCTGCCTTTGGTTCGGCGACCGGATGCTGGGGGTTGTGATTGCCGTCGCTATGGTCCTCGATCTCGTGATGGCAGGTTCGTGTGCTGCCACGGTGCCGTTCCTGCTCGATCGTCGGGGAATTGACGCGGCCGTGGCGTCGACGGTGGTCTTGACGACGATAACGGATGTGATCGGTTTCCTGACTTTTCCGGGTCTGGCAACTGTCTTTCTCTTGTAACGACGGCATGCGGATCGTTTTCGATACCTGGCAATTCGTTCGCATCATGGTGCGTCTGGAGAAAACTCGAAATTCCGACGAAGATCGAGCATCGCTGTGGGCAGCCTGGTCCCCGGACTGGCAGCAACTGGATGCGAAGCTTGAACATCTCCGCACGGTGAATTTCGATCATTTTGCAACGGCAATGATGGATGAAGAAGTGATTCTGGAGCCGGTCGACAAGGCGACGGTGAAAACCGTGGCTCGGCTGGCTCGGGAAGTCGCCAGGGAAATGAAGTCCCCACGCCGAAGCACATCCACGGTGGCTCGGGACGACCTGGATTTCGAGCGCGCAAGTCTCAGAGCCTGAATCACAAGTCCTTGCCATCATCATGTTCTTGTGGGTCAGACACTTGTCCCTCGCGCGACCCTTCGCATCAGGAAGCGGCAGGCGGCGCGCCGTGCCCGGGCCAGGGAACTCTCCAGGCTCCGCTCGAAGTCCCCGGCGAGCCGGCGGCATCGTCCCCTCCGGGCGAAGGTCCGCGCCACCACCCGGCGGCGGGGGATGACCGTGAAACCCCCGGTTTCCTTCGACCTTGCCACGATCTCCAGGATGTCCGGAAGCTTGAGTTCCTTCAGTCGGTCGCGCAGCCTGCTGCCCCTGTACCCGCCATCGGCAAACACCTTCGAGACCCCCCGGGCCTTGCCCGGGATGTCCACGATCACGTCCGGCGCACCGTCCCGATCCTGCACGTCGGCCGGGTGCACATGCACCACGATCGGGTTGCCCTCCGCGTCCACCGCGATGTGCCGCTTCCGTCCCCTGATCTTCCTGCCGGCGTCGTACCCCGAAGGCCCGCCGCCTTCCGTCGTCTTCTGTCGATGATCGCCCCCGTCGGCGCCACGCCACGGCCTGCCTGCGCCCGTGCCAGGACGCGAAGCGCGTCCGGCATCCGTTCCGGGGTCTCGTCATTCCGCCAGACGTCAAAACAGTTCCGGACCGTGGAAGACGGCGGATGACAGGGCGGAACGAGCCGCCACCGACATCCCGACGACAGCATGGACCGGATCGCATCGAACACCCGTCGAGGGTCCGTCGCCCGGGGTCGACCCATCCGGCCCCGTGTCGGGACCGGCGGGGCAATCAGCGCCCGTTCCGCGTCCGTCGGATCGTCTTGCCCATCGTCATGCGGACGGCCATGCTGCGCCCGGGCGGCCTCGCTCCACGCCATGGCATCCTCCTTCGTCGGTGGTCAAACTCCCGACAGGATACCACAGCACGAGGCCGCCCGAGACTTCAGGAACAGGCTCTTAGAGCCGCTCCGAATACCGGGCCAATTCAGCAACGGTGGTGACGAGCCCCAATGCGGCAAGGATGGAAAGATAGTCTTGAAGGGAGAGGGGGGTGCTACTAACCGACCACGTATCTTGCGCACGGCGTTGCAGAAGGACCTGGCGTCAGATCAAGGTGATTGGTCAGAAAGTCGTCGGGATGAAGGACTTCAAGTCCATAGGGGGAGACCGCGTGTTCTGGAAAGTCACGAAGGTTGCAGGTGACAATCACGTCGCAGCGTCCAACTATGGCGGCGGCAAGAACATGACGGTCGTCGGGATCGGGAAGGTCGAGTGTGGGGACAAGCGTTTCGTACCCAGTAACTAGGCTGTCCCGTGTCGCCTGATCCATGCGATCGCGGGTGTGCTCAAGGGTTGTCCGATCACGGTGCGGTTCGTTGCGGATCAGGGCCTCCATCCACTCCCGATGAATGTCTTCGGTCCATTTGGCGCGAATGACATCGTCGGCCGCCAATTGCAGAAAAATATCCCGCATCGGTGCGGGATAGAGAATATTGGCGTCGAGAAGAGCGGTGAAGCCCGTCACCGGGTGCCATATTCCATGTCCTGAACCTGGGCGTCCCGGGTCAACTGGTCGAGCACCTGCTCGCGTTCACGGTCGATGGCATTCTTGTATGCCATGACGTCCTCCATGCGAATCCGGCGGTGCTTGCCGACTTTCCGATGAGGGATGGCCTTTTGGTCGAGGAGCTTGATGAGAAACGGGCGTGAGACGTTCAATACGTCGGCCGCTTGGACCGTTGTGAGCTCGGCACTCTCGGGAATCAGCGTCACACCCTGGCCCGCGGCCATAGCTTCTAAGACATGCATGAGTAGGTCGACCGCACCGGCTGGGAGATCGATGGGTTGTTCCTGTTCGTTGTCCCTGAGGCGCAGCTTCAAGGGTCGATCCATCCCGCCGTAGGGAGACAGAGCCTCGTGAGTGCTTCGTGCGATCGCAGCGTCTCGAGGCGTAGGCGGGAGTTGCCGATGAGCTAACGTGTTCATGCGGGCCTCCTTGGAAGGCGTGATTCCACGGAGTGAAGGTATTTGAATGAAATAAATGAAGCAAGCGAATTAAATGTCGAGACACTATAGGTTGACGCTCGGATTCGAGCGTCGACTAGGCTCACTCGGAAAGCAAGGATCTATCGGATTCGTGCTCTCCCGGAAGGTTCCCGCCGATGCTGCCGGTGATCCGTGCCGCAGCGTTCTGGATCGAATCTCGCGGCAGGTGAGCGTACGGCGCAGTGGTCTGGACCTGCGTGTGGCGAGCAGCTTACGAGTAGCACACCATAGCCAGTGGCGAGCTACGTACTTACATATTTCTTTTTTATATCAAAGGGTTATGGAAAGTCAGACCGCGACTTCAATCAAATGTCGGTCTCGGTGGTTGCGTGCCCCCGAAACAAAATTCTTGCAGTATCTACAATCGATTGTGCCAAAAGCCCGCCTCGGACGAGACGGATTTCTTCGCGTCCAGGTACCATATGGGTGCCACCTGAAATCACACTTGCGCCACTTCGTGAAGCCAAGAAGAAACGATCTCTGCGTTTCAAGACCAATTGAACGTGGAGCGCTGATCGCCTCATTCCCGCTTTGTTCGGTATTGATCCATGAAGATAGAAATTCGGCAGCCGTCCGCGCAGCCTCGGCAGGCATCGACAGCGCGGCATGCGTTGTCTGAAAGGTGTCCAGATATCGGCATCAAACCTCGGCTATCAGCCAGTACCGGCGCGAAGCTCGTGGTTGCACCTTGAGTATCAATCGCCTCATGCAGCGGCCGCGTCTCGTATTCGAGTCAGAACCTTGTCGGGCCCAACAACGATCAGATGTGCGCGCGCTCGTGAGAGCGCAACATAGGGCAGTTCCTTGTCGATGACGGTGTCCGGCGTCGCCGTGATCACCACGACCGGGCGCTCAAGTCCTTTGAAGCGCCTGATACTGTCACGACTATCCGGCCTTCGGATTGTTCGTCTCAGCGTGCCGTACGAAACTCGCCCAAGGGCTGCCTGGCGCGATTCTTTCGATTGCTGTCTCGGTGGCAACGAGGACCGCAATGTCGTCGGGCGGCACGCGTTCAAGTTGAGTCCAGACACGCAACGCAGTCGGAAATTCGTTGTGCCAGCTCGTCCGGCGTGGCGGCCTGGAAGGCGCAATCAGGTGGCGACGAGCCGCGGGATTACCTCAGATCCTGTATCACAAGTCCTTGATATCATCATGTTTTCATCAATCAGACACCTGTCCCTCGCGCGACCCTTCGCATGAGGAAGCGGCAGGCGGCGAGTTGTGCCCAGGCCAGGGAACTCTCCAGGCTCCGCTCGAAGTCCCCGGCGAGCCGGCGGCATCGTCCCCTCCGGGCGAAGGTCCGCGCCACCACCCGGCGGCGGGGGATGACCGTGAAACCCCCGGTTTCCTTCGGCTCTCCCACGATCTCCAGGATGTCCGGAAGCTTGAGTTCCTTCAGTCGGTCGCGCAGCCTGCTGCCCCTGTACCCGCCATCGGCAAACACCTTCGAGACCCCCCGGGCCCTGCCCGGGATGTCCACGATCACGTCCGGCGCACCGTCCCGATCCTGCACGTCGGCCGGGTGCACATGCACCACGATCGGGCTGCCCTCCGCGTCCACCGCGATGTGCCGCTTCCGTCCCCTGATCTTCCTGCCGGCGTCGTACCCCGAAGGCCCGCCGCCTTCCGTCGTCTTCTGTCGATGATCGCCCCCGTCGGCGCCACACCACGCCCCGCCTGCGCCCGCGCCAGGGCCGCGAAGCGCGTCCGGCCTCCGTTCCGGGGTCCCGTCATTCCGCCAGGCACAAAAACAGTTCCGAACCGCGGAAGACGGCGGATGACAGGGCGGAACGAGCCGCCACCGACATCCCGACGACGGCATGGACCGGATCGCATCGAACACCCGTCGAGGGTCCGTCGCCCGGGGGCGACCCGGCCGGCCCCGTGTCGGGACCGGCGGGGCAATCAGCGCCCGTTCCGCGTCCGTCGGATCGTCTTGCCCATCGTCATGCGGACGGCCATGCTGCGCTCGGGCGGCCTCGCTCCACGCCATGGCATCCTCCTTCGTCGGTGGTCAAACTCCCGACAGGATACCACAGCACGAGGCCGCCCGCGACTTCAGGAAAAGGCTCTAAGCCTGTTGGCTTCCAGACTGGACAGTCTGGCCGGGTCGTCGAAGGGCTAGCGCCGCACGTGTATTACGGTTCCATCATCCCCGCGCATTGCCGGTGCAATACAGGGACTTCAGTCGAATTTTCGCAGTGCGATCACAGCGTTCAGCCCGCCGAACGCAAGGGAATTCGACAGTACGCCGGTGACAGGCTGTTCCTGCGCCTCGTTCGGTACGTAGTCCAGATCGCACTCGGGGTCCGGTTCTGTGTAGTTGATCGTCGGTGGCAGGATGCCGGTCTCGATGGCTTTGAGCGCTGCAACGATTTCCAATGAGCCGGCGGCGCCCAACGCATGGCCATGCATGCTTTTGGTGGAACTGATCTTGAGGGAATTGGCGTGATTGCCGAAGACATTGCGAATGGCGGCCGTCTCGATCGCATCATTTATCTGTGTGCCAGTGCCGTGGGCATTGATATAGGAGACTTCTTCCGGTGCCATGCCGGCAGAGTGAAGCGCAATTCGCATCGCTTTTTCTGCGCCCTTCCGGTCCGGTACGACGATGTCTCCCGCATCGGCGCTCAGGCCATAGCCACAGATTTCGGCATAGATTTTGGCGCGGCGAGCCAGGGCATCCTCCAATCGCTCCAGAATGATCACACCAGCGCCCTCGGCGATCACCATGCCCTGCCTGTTCTTGCTGAACGGCCGGCAGGCATCACGCGCCAGGACACGAACGCTTTCCCAGGCGCGTTGGGAGATGACGGAGATTTCCGCTTCCGATCCGCCGGTTACCGCGGCGCGCGCCCTGCCGGTTCGTATCATCCAATATGCTTCGCCGATCGCATGGTTGCTCGAAGAGCACGCGCTGGACACGCAGAATGTCGGACCTCTCAGGCCAAAATTCATGGTCACCTGGCTGGCGGCAGCGCTGATCATCATACGGGGTATTGTCAGGGGATGTGCACGCGCGCGACCACTCTTGAACATGCGCATGAAGGCCTCGTCGACCGTTGACCAACCGCCGACGCCGGAGGCGACGATCGTTGCTGTTTCCTCGAACAGCCCGTCATTCTGGAAATCGATCCCTGAATCCTCAATGGCCTGCCGCGCACAAATCAGCGCAAATTGACAGAACCGGTCGTAAGTGAGAGAAGCTTTCTCGAAGTGATCGGCGGGATCGTAATCCTTGACCTCTGCTGCGATCTTGACGTGCAGCATGTCGGAATCGGCACGCGATATCTTCGCCACGCCCGATCGGCCGTTGATCATGGAGTTCCATATCTCGGGAATATCGTGTCCCAGCGATGAGATACTGCCAATTCCGGTGACGACAACACGATGCGGCTGAAGCGGCTGCCGCGCATCGGAAAAATCAGGAATGGGCCCTCTCCTCGATCAACTTCTTGACGCCATCCAGAACGTCTTGCATGGTTCCAAGTCTGAAATTCTCATCGTCCTGCGGAACGTATACATCAAAGGTCTCTTCGATTCCGAACAGTATCTGGACCATATCCAGGGACGCGATGTTCAAATCTTCCAGGACAGTGTCCTTGTCGAGCGAAGCCCGGTCGATCTTCCCCTCGTTTTCGAAGATGTCGTGGATCTTTTCTTCGATCTCTTCGTCTGTCATTCGACGTCCCCAGACTGTTCCCACCGTTTTCCGGTTTGTTTCTCCAATTTTTCCACTCTCTGTGCCAGACTGCTCAGGTCGCGCAACGCCTTGCCGGTTCGCAACTTGTTTATCTCCAACCTTTGCGTTTCCTTGATCGGCCGAGCCGGACAACCGGCATAGACCGTTCTGGGCTCCAGGTCAGTCATGACGCCAGACATGCCGGCGACGATGGCGTCGTCGCCGATGGACCTGTGATCGCCAATGCCGGCATTGCCGCCGATGACGACCCGGTCGCCGACCTTGGCGCTGCCGGCAATGCCGACGCCGCCAGCGACAAGTACATTCTCGCCGATCGTTACATTGTGTCCGATTTGCACGAGGTTGTCTATTTTCGTGCCATTGCCAATCTGGGTCGGGCCCAAGGTGCCGCGATCGACGCAACTGCCGGCACCAATCTCCACCGAATCACCGATGATGACGTTGCCCAGCGAGTTGATTCTCCGGATGTCGTGGTTGAAGGCGGTGATCTTGCCAGTCTTCTGTGCGCGCTCGATGCTGCCTTCGTCGGAAGTTACAAATCCGAAACCGTCGGCACCGATCGATACGTTATGGTGCAAGATGCAGTCATTGCCGATCGAGCAGTTGGTGCCGACCCGCGCTCCGGGATGCAGCAGGGTGCCGGTCCCAACTTCGGCGCCAGCCGCAACAGTGACCTGGGAAAGAAGCACTGCGTTTGCGCCGATGCGGGCTTCCGCGCCAACTACGCACAGCGCTCCGACAGAAGCCCCGTCACCAATCGTTGCCGATGGATCGACCACGGCACTGGAGTGAACGCCTGACACGAAATGCAAACTCGGTGAAAAGGCCTGCGTGAGCCAGGCCAGAGCGACCCGATACCTTTCAGCGATCACGATACCGCCGGCAAATTGGTCGAGATCGACCTCCATGCCCTTCGACACGACGGCCGCGCCGGCGTGGGTCGATTTCAGGAGAGCGTATGATCCCTTGTCCATGGCAAGCGCGACAGTTTTGCGATGCTTTGCAAAGACAGGATGCGCCACAGCTGTAACGCTGAAATTGACATCGCCGACGACCTCAGCCTGCAATTCACGGCCAATCTCAAGCAGTGTACGGGATTTTGACGGGGCAAGGAGAGGCATGCCGGATTACATATTGGGGAGTTGGCTGCCAAACGGCTGACAGGCCAAGGGCAATACCGAAGAGTTTGGGGTACGATCAATACGCTTATGGGCGCTGGGGTGGCAACTCGCGCCGATGCCGCATCAGTTTGCCATCCGTCCTATTGATCAGGTGGGGCAGGAATCTCTGAATGGTATCCCCGATCTTCCGGGGGCCGTCAGGCCATGAACTCGGAATCGGTGGACCTGATTGCCACAGATTTGCCGTTCAACAGTACCAGGGACTTCCACATCGCGCCCCACAAGCTCGCCGGAGGTGCAAAATTTCAGGACCGTTGGCGCTGGAAAGACCCGGTACGTCAAGAGTGGAAAGACACACTCACCGACAATCATCCCCGCCTGACAGAAGCTGTTGAGTCAACGCGCTTCACCCGTGGTTCGACAGTATATGCTCGGGATTGACAGCCTTTCAATCACCCGCATCTTGAGGATTTGTTATAGCGTCACCCCAATATGTCGGGCTTATGGATCAGATCGTGAAGCGCTGTCCGGCACCAAATCCGGAATGAGGGTGTGCGGATCATGGCGTAACGGTGGTTTGACGCGCGGGCCACGATCAGTAGGCGCAGGGGCATCGATCATGTCATTGGCGGCGCGTGCACCCCGGAGTTCCGTGGCAGGCTCCCGATCGTTGCAGCCTGCCGTGGCACCGGGGGGCTCCTGTCGGTGGCTGTTGCTTCACCACAGGAAGGACCCCACTCCCGACTGACACATGAATCCTTGCGTCACCATCAAGGGAAGGGCCCTGACGGGCGTGTCTGTCCGTGTCAGGTTTTGGCGCATCTCTCGCCGGGGCCTCTCCATGAAGCACAGGAGGCGGCCCTGCCCATGTTCCTTCATGCCGTTCGTGCATTCTCGGCTTGCGCCGCGATGCTGACCGCGGCACTGACGCTGGCTCTGCCAGCGGCGGTCCAGGCCCAATGCCCGCCGGGTGCGCCAGCGGATCAATGTATGGGCAATGTCCGCGGCAGTGCCGGCCTTGGAACGGGATGCGGGTGGGTGAGGGTCGGCGGCCCGACGGTCTGCAGTTCGAACTTTGGCGTGGAGCATGACCTGGACCGGGACGGCACGAATGATTCCGTGTACAATGATTTGAATATTCTGTTCCAGATTTCCAACGACGACGTCAAGGCGGACCGGCAGAACCATCTCATTGTCGTGATGTACAATCCGACCCGATAGATACCCGCGGAACCCCATCCGCGACGACGACTGACCCCGCACGAGACGGGCGGGAAGACCGGTCTGGGTAGCGCGGCGAAAAGCGCCCGCAGATGATCGCGGAAGACCTGACCGCCGTCCTGTCAGGCAAAGGCCCTCTGCGTGACGGGTGTGATCCTGACTTTGCGGTTCTGCCTTGAGCATGCTGTCCTTTCGGCGGGCACGGCGGTTCTGTCGATCGGATTCATGCGATGGCCGGTGTTGGGGAGCGGGTGATCCTGTTGGCGGCCTCGCGCCATGCCGTCCCCCCGAAAGGTGAGCCGGGTGTGCGGCCAGTGTCGGTGGAGGCGCCGCGTCAGGTGCTTGAGCATGGTACGGACCTCGACCCCGGCCGACCACCAGCTTGAACAGCGGATCGGCGTGCAGGTCGTCGCAATCATCGGCGTCCTCGCAGCCGCAGGCGATCGCGAACATCCGAAACCGCAGCATGGTGGGCAGGCTGCGGATCGTCCGCGCCGCACCGCATCGCGCCACTCCCGGATGCAATCGGCCAGCGTCTCGGCCAAACCGAGCTGGCGCTCCGCTCCGCCGCTGGCGCAGGTGATTGCCGAATGGAACGAGAAGATATCCATGTCTCTGGCCAATCCCACGCACCGCCAGCAGTGTCAGAAATCCGGATTTTCAGACAAGAACCAAAAACAAGCTGACGCTTGTACCGGGACCACCCTGCAGCAGCAGGCGGTGCTGGTCACCGGTGCGGTTGCGCGGACGCCGCAGACTCGACAGTGGGTCATGGCGGCATTCCCCTCCTTGAGGAGCATCGCCAACCGGGCGAAAAAACGGTCACGCCTTGTCACCTCAGGCGCACGGCCGTTCGATTCCGCCGCTTTGCGCGGGCCCGTCGTCGATGCAAGCCTCTCCTGGCCAGTCCTGTCGAACCGGGTCGTTCAGAACCGGTAGGCCAGGTTCATGCGGATGTCTCCACCCCCGCTTTGCCCGACATAGGCGAGCGACAGGGCAGCACTCCCTCCGCCGCCGAAGACATCGTCAAGCGCAATGCCGCCATGCAGACTGAAGCTGATGCTCTTCGCGGATGACAGGGACGTGTTTCCGGCCCTGACGGTCGCGCGGCTGTCCAGCGGGACCTCGAAACCGGGTCCGATGAGGAATGTCGTTGCGTCGAGCCGATATTCATACGCCGCCCGCACATGCAGCCGGGTTTCCCTGCCCTTGACATCGGTGACCCTCACCGCGGACGTCCCGCTCAACGCGTTGGGATCCCGAAGAACGGAGGTGAAATCGTCCGTTCTTACCGCTGCGTGCGTCAACCCGGCTTCCCAGCGTAGCATGCCTTCCGGGAGAGGGATGTCGGATCCGGCGTCGATGCCGACGGTATACCCGATCCCGGAAAGTTCGTTGGCGAGTGGCCCGCGAAGGGAGGACTTCAGATCGTTGCTGAAGAATGCCACGGAGGCTCGCAGGCCGATGGTCAGGGGATTGATGTCCCGGCGGTATGTCACGCCCACCCCCGTCGTCCTGTTGTCGATCTTGCCCCCGTCCGAAACCTTGGCCGTACCCGACTGGTGATGGAAAAACAGGCCGAGCGTGCCGGTGTCATCCGTCCCGAAATCCCAGCCCGCGATCACGCCCCGGCGGGTGGCGTTGTAGGATGTATTCGCTGTCGAGCGTCTCAAGTCCCGCCTGGCGGAAGACGCGATGACACCGATCCATGCCCCGGTCCCGTCGCGCCGGATGCCGGCCCGCATGTGGGGGCCCGACACGTCGTTCATGTCGAGAAGCATGGCCGGCAGGGCCTCGTAAACGCGCGCGCGGGGGGCAAGAATCGCCTGCGCCCCGCATCCGGCTCCATCGCAATCCATCCATGAATCGTAGGCCCCCAGCACCGTGCGGTCAGCGGGGTCCGCTGGCGGGTTCGAGCCCGCCCGGTTCCGAACGGACAGAAGGGAATACCGGCCGTCGTTCTCGACCCAGATACGGGTCCTGCCGGCGTTGACGATCCGGCCCGGCACGGCGCGCCGGAAGGTGCCCCTGATATCCTCGCCTTCCTTCATCTGGATCTCGACGATCAGGTTGGTGCCCGGATCGGCTTCGTCGATCCTTATCGTCGTGCCGGATGCGGATCGCAATGTGGTATCGGGCCCGACGATCACGTAGCCCCCCCCGCGGAGGGCGATGGCAACACCGTCGGGCCCCGTGCTCTCCAGGTGTCCCCGGACCACGACCGTTTGCTTGCGCAGCGGAATGACCGTGCCCTCGGGTATGGGAGAATCGGGATCCTCGGGGATGGAAGTGCTCTCATCGATGCCCGCCCCGGCCATGCGGACACCGTATCGGCGGGCGATGACCCGGGCACCCTCTCCGACGAGGACGAACGAGGCCCCGTTGTCGTCGCTGAAGACCCTGCGGATGAGCCGGATGCCGTCGCCCTCGGATTCGATGATCCCGTTCCTCCGGACCTCGACCCTGAAATCGGCGCTGTTGTAGGCGCCATTATACCAGCGAACCGTATTCTTCCAGTCGTCGCTGTAACTTTCCGGCATGGCATCAAGCGCGTCGTCGAGATCGCCGCGGCCGAAAGCCGCTTCCAGGACGGCCTTTTCCTCGGCTGTCAGCGTGAATTCGCGAAACAGGCTCAGCTTCTCACCCGTGAGCCAGGCGTCGATGTCCGCATCGCTCTGCGGATCGCCGGTGAACCCGCTCACCAGGTTGCGAGGGTCCAGAATGTTGCCTTGCTGTCTTCCTTCGGCGCCATACGCCTGTGCGGCTCTGTAAATGGCCCGAAACTGGGACCGGAGTTCGGGCGTGACGCCCGTTTGCTCCTTGTCTCCCGCGGCGATGGCCTGTGCCATCCTCTGATAGTCCCCGCCGCCCACCGTGATGCCGGAGGGCATGTCGTTGGTCCCCGCCAGGCTGCGCGATGCCCAACCCACCTGGTGCGGTGTCTGGGCCTCCGCGAAGTCCTCGTCGCTCCCCGGCAGGCCGCGGGCCACGATGCGGGCCGTGGCATCGCCGCCGCCCACCGTGACGAGAAACTCCGGCTGGTCGGACGCCGGATAGTCCGTGGGCACGGTAAAATCGGCGGGAGTCTGCCCGCTCCATGTCGAGCCGCTGAAGCGGGCAGACGAGGCGACAATACCCCAAAAGCCCGTGACCGTTCCGGCGGTGTGCCGGATCCGGACGCCGGCGTTGCCAGCGGGCTGGGAATTGTAGGTACGAACGGCGGCCTGCAGCGGGTCCGTGGTCGTGACATCTCCCTCGATGGTGATGGAGACGTCATACCGGTTCGATGTTCGGGCACCATCGTGCCGGGCGAAGATGCCGGGACCGAAGGATGCCGTGATGCTGCCGCTGTGGGTGATGTCAAGCCGGCCGGCACCGGAGCGGCGAGCGTCGATGCCCTGGAATCCGCTGTCGATCATGCCCGAATTGACGATGGAGAGATTGCCGGTCCCAGCGTGTTGGGCGTAGATGCCGGTGCCCCGGCCCGAATTGATGGTACCCGCGTGGTCGATATCGATGTCACCAGTTCCGCTGTGGAAGGCAAAGACGCCCGCGCCGCGTGTCAGGGTGCGGTCTCCGACGGTGATGAGACTTTCTTGCGTATTGATGCGGCTGTTCCGTGTGAGGTCGATATCGATGTCGCCGGACCCGGCATGCGAGAGAGACAGACCGCGCCAGCGGGCATGGATGGTCCCGCCGCTGTCAACATCAAGGTTGTTTGCGTTCGACGTATTGTTGAGTGAAAGCGACGCGCCAATCTGGCCGACTACCGCATCGGGGGCGCCGATGGAAGCGCCGTTCCGCATGTCGAACACGAGGCCGCCTCTCGTCCTGCTGTTGACCTGGACACCCGTGTTGCCGGCCCTGATCGTGCCGCCCGTCAGGCTGACGTCTATCCGATCCGTAGCCATCGCGTCGCCGCGGTTCAGATCAAGGAAGATGCCGATCAAGCCCGCCATGATGTTGCCGCCCGAAGTGACGCTGACAGCGCCGACGCCGCCTGCATCGTTACTGCCCTGCCGGACATAGATGCCGTTGGCGGCGGCCTCGATGCTCCCTCCGCTCATGTGGTTGATCGTGATGACGCCGTCGGCTTCGTTCAGGATGAAGATGCCGTCATGGCCCGCGGAGACGATCCTGCCGGCGTTGCCCACCTCGATGTTGCCGTCGCCGCTGCGCGAGATCCAGAGACCCGAGCCGCGGCTACCCTGGCCCAGGGTATCGATGGTAGCGCCTGACCCGATATCGACGTCGATGGTGCCGGTTCCTCTGTGGGACAGGCTCATGCCGCGCTGGGTAGCGTAAATGCTGCCGCCGGTCATGTCGATATCGATGGCGTTGCTGTTGGTCGTGGCCTGGATGCCTGCCGAGAGGCCGGTGCCACCGATCCGGTCATCGCTCGCGGCCCCGATCAACCCGCCGCTCATGTCGAAGGTGATACGGCCGCCGGTACTGTTGTCCCGGTGGTTGATGTTGACGCCCGTACCGCCAGCCTCGATGGTGCCGCCGTTGATATCGACATTGGAGTGGCCGTTCGGATGACTTGAACTGCGCCCCATGTCGAAGTTGATGCCGTTGCCGCTGGCGTCGACGGTGCCGCCGTCTATCTGGACGGTGACCTTGCCGGCGCCGCTGTCGTCGCGGCCAAGGATGCCGTTGCCGCCTTCATTGGTGATCGTGCCGCTCTCGAGGATCAGCTTTTCCTCGGTGTTCCCGCCGCGCACCTGCTGCTGACCCGTGATGGTACCGGTGCAGGTTCGGGTGTTGACGCCGTTGGCTAAGGACGTCGTGCACTGCGCCTGCGCCTCCCCGGGTGCGAAAAGGCTCGCGCTCCCCGCGAAAGCGAAGAGAAGACAGATCCCGATACGACGAGAAATCGACCTCAACAAACCAGCACCTCCTGTGCTTCATGGAGAGGCCCCGGTGAGAGGCCCCGGTGAGAGGCCCCGGTGAGAGGCCCCGGTGAGAGGCCCCGGTGAGAGGCCCCGGTGAGAGGCCCCGGTGAGAGGCCCCGGTGAGAGGCCCCGGTGAGAGGCCCCGGTGAGAGGCCCCGGTGAGAGATGCGCCGAAGCCTGACACGGACGGACACACCCGTCAAGGCCAGAACGGCGATGGTGACGATAACATGCGCCATGTCCGGTTCCGGTAACATGTGATCTGTCCGGTATCGTCGGTCCCTTGAAAGGAGGCGCGACGAGACGGGCAGAAGTGTTGCAGGAAGTTCGACTGATGAAGTTTGATGATGTCTGTTCGAGGCGTACTGCGGGCAAGCTGACCCGGGAGCAGGCAGCAGGGCTTCCCGGCATCCCGGTGCGCACCCTGCGCCGCCGGGAAGAGCGTCATGAGGCCAACACCCGTGTTCCCGCCGACACGGCGATGGCGATGCCGGCGCTGTTCGATACCCGGTACCGGGACTGCACGCCCGGGCACTTCCACGCGAAGCCGGTGGCCGACCCTGGCCTTGCACACGGCTGCAACCGGGTGCGCCGCGCCAACGACCCCGGCGTCCGATGGTCGGCATGATGCTGCACCACGCATCAACAGGTCCCGGATCAGTGGCGGGATCCGGTCGACGCCAGCAGCCGGATCTGCTCGGCCTTCCCTGTCCCGGAGGAGGGCACCACGAGCCGCTTCACGGGGATCACCGAGGGGAAGCGAGACACACGGGCTGTTCTGTTCGCCCTGCACTGATCGGGGCGCGCGGGCGTCCGGAGCGCATGTCCGGGACGCTTCGGAAGCGCTTGCCGCAGGAGCTGCGGTCCCGGGGGATCACGACCATGGGCCAGGCCAACCGGTTCCCGAAGGAGGTTCATGTCCCCGCGCACAACGCCCGGTTCGTCAAGGCGCCCGAGGATGACGCCTCCGCCTTCGTGCCCCTTGCCGGGTCCGTGCGCGATGTCCTCTGCATCCATGCGGACCGCATCGTCGGCAACGACAACACCGTGCGCTGCAAGCGCCTGACATTGCAGGTCCCGCCCGACCGCCATTGCCATCATGGCGTCAAGGTGAGGGTTCGGGTGCACGCGTGTCCCGACGGAACGCTTGCCGTCTTCCACGGCCCACGCTGTCTCGCGCACGACCAGGGCAACGGAGAGCCGATCGAAACATCCACCAGGAAAGCCGCGTGACCCGCTTCGACGCGCACGAACGCAGCAGCTCCCCTCTCCGGTCGCCTGCGGCTCCCTCCGAGGGGAACTGCTGCGTCACCAACCGAAGCGGACAATCAGCATGGTACCTCAACCGGACAACTCAAAATGTTAGCGACAGGCCAAACGTCGATCGGTAGTGGCTCGGTTTGAATCTTGATGTCCGCTTCTTGCATGGGCCCCGCGGACCCGGCTTCAGGGCAGCATCTTCCACCCGCCTTGCATATGGACGCGCCCTGACATCCTCCATGGCGACCCCACGGCGGCGTTCGGGAGACAGCCTTGCCGGCCCCGGGCCTTCCCGGAAGGCCCGGCAAGCGAATCGTTCGGGATCTGTGACCCGTCGTCATGTCAACGACCGTCCTCGCCAGCCTGTCGACATCCCAGGGGCACTTCGGCATAGCATCCTCTCGGCATAGCATCCTCCCCGTTTGACTTGCGAAACACGGGGCCGAATACCCCTGTCAACACAAACCGTGATTTCAAACCGAGCCACTACCCGACAATCCGTCCGATCGGCGCGCTGATTTTTCCTGCGGCCCGATTTCGGGGTTTGGCGTGGCGTTTTGGGTTCTGTCGGGTCGCTGACGAGGCCGGCGGCGGGCGCTCGAGGTGTGTGTGGATCGGGGCGACCTGCATTTTTCCGATGGTGGGGTCGTCCCCGGCATCTTGGGCGCGCACGGTCCTCTCCGGCGTGGCACCGGATCGGGTTCTCGATGTCGATCCGGTCGCGGCCGGGTCAGCCGGGCGAGAGGACCGTCGGCGGCATGGCGAGGATCATGCGCTGACGCGCCGCCATGAGATTGGGTGGGGGGCCGCGGTACCGAGCACGCGCATGGTCTGGCGCGCGTGACGCACGACGCGGGCGACGAGGTGGACCCACGCCGCGCGGATGCACTTCATCCGTATCCAGCGCCATCGCGTCGAGTGTCGGCACCGAGAGCCACAGCCGGGCGCGCTCGCCCCGACGGCACCGTTCCGCCGGCAGTTCTCCCGATCCAAGGCCCAGCTTGCCGGGGAGCGCGCTGCGGGTCGCGACATGGCGGATCGCATGCTGCGGCTTCAGCCCGTATCCGGTCGCGGGGGTCTCCAACCGGAGCGTCACCCCGATCTCCGGGCAGAATGCGATCAGCGGCCGGCACCGCCACGCCAGTTCCCCGTACGCCTTCGGCCACCGGGCGTCGGCCAGCCTCCCGGAACAACTCGTGGCGCTCCGTGTGCGTCGGGATGAACGCCGTGCCTTTCTCGCCCACGACGCCATGCACGCTCTCCATATGAAAAGGGATGGCTGATTTTCAAACCGAGAAACTACCGGATCGGGAAGTTCTGACGACATTCCTGCCGGATGGCGCTGGCGGCATCCGGTATTGGCGTGATGCTGGATGCGCTTCGCACCCTGGCGCTTGCACGGCAAGGCCTTGTTCGCGAAATATCCAGGCCGGGGATTCAGTCCGTACGTACTCGTCAGGCCAAGGCCGGACTACCGCGCGGTGCGAAGCTTGTTCGTCAATATCTTCGCCGCTTCGGCGATGCGCTCGAAGCGCGGGTCATCGGACCGCAGCGCGGCGCGATCCAGCGACTCCCCGTCGTCATCGAGGATCGACTTCAAGAAGCCGTTGATTTCCGAGTTGCAGCCGAAGCTCGACCTTTTGTTGCCGAGTTCGGTAACGCGCCGTTCCAAATGATCGATCTTCATGATCATCATGCGCCGCTGAAGATCCTGCTGGTCCGAGTCGGCGCCAGGAGAATGCCAGAACCGCAGCGCCGATTCCTCAATCTCTTCGACCCTGGCGACCGCGTCATCGACCTGCGAGGAGCATCGGTTGGTCCGGTCGCGTGCACGTGCCAACCAGTCGAACACTATCCAGCCCGCAGCGAGTACGGCCCATGTAACGAGATCCAAGGCCCGCAGTTCCCACACCGGAGTGACTATTTCTTGGCCGCCGCTTCCGGGATTGCGTTGGCGATGTCGTCACGTATCATGCTCTCGCGGTTCCCACGCCCGGTAACGATCCTCAGCCGGCAAGACAAGATATCTTTATCAAACCCTTCCTTGCGGACCAGCCCTCCGAACGCTTCCTCGATGAAGGAGGGGCCGTAGCCGGCCGCACCGTCCATCTCGACCGTGACCGTGCCCTGTTTCTTCAGGGCTGGAACCAGGAATTCCTCGCGAAAGCGCTGTCCGGAATAACGCCCGTCCGTGCGGAATCGTCCAGCCGGAAAGCGCCCGAAATCCTTTGCGACATCGATCGTCACGTCTTCAGCCATCGCCCCATGCAATCGGTTTTTCGTCGCGGATGCGCCATTCGATGAATGTCCCACCCATCGGGGTGCGCAACGCGAAGGTCTTCTCAGGTCTGCCTGATGTGCAAAGACATGCGCCCGCGCCGCTCAAGATCAAGAGATGCCCGTCGGCGACCAGACCGACGGCATGGCGCAGCGACGCCATCCCGCGGCCCCGATGCTCGTTGCGCGAGCTCGACGCGCCAATCTCCATCGCTGCACGGATACGATCGGGATCAGTGTTTCCCAAGCCCAGCCGGCGTTGGATTCCGGTGAGCAGGTCGCCGTGACGGCTGCTCGGCAGCGTCGCCGGAATGCCTACGCCCTGATCGTACATCAGTACGCCGACCTCTTTTCGCTGATTGTCCCAGTAACCGCCCGCCCACCATTGCCCTTGCAGCACTGGAAGAGACGTGCTCCGACCTTTCACGGGGTATGCGTGGGAGGTGACGTTGTTCATCGCCTCCAAAAGCCCTTCGTACAACGTCTTTCTGGCTTCTCTGTCGAGCTTCACCGAGCCGGTGCCCAGCACCTCGGTGACATAGTGCATTTCCTTGCCCCGATCGCGGCAACCCGAACGCATGGCGATGAATCTGACCGGCGAGGAATTGTCACGTTCATATGGGGGGCTTTGTATTTTCAGGCACCTGAAGAAACCGAGATCGTCCAGGAACCGACCCATCCCCTCGTCGCTCGGATAGGTGCCGGTCAAGGCTGGTCGCCCATCCCGGTATCGAAGTCGGCGGCATCGGTCGACCTCGGCCGCCAAGACGAAACCGGCACCAGCAGAAATGCTGTTGCAGGTTCGGAAATCGATCTTCCCGCGCTTGCGGTCCACGAGAATCGATTGTCGAAGCCGATCGAAGAAGTCGAGGCTGTCTTTCACATTGTCGCCGAGATTGAATTCCTCGGGCACATCCAGCAGCACCTCTTCATAGGCACCCACACCCCTGTCGCGCTGCCACTTTTTGTTCTTGCGCCGGAGCTTGCGCTTTTCCTCCCGCTTCGAATGCCGAATGTTCCATATCCGTTGGCTCTCCGACAACCGCTTCATCCATACTGCCTCGCTCAACCTCTCCCACTTCGCAGGGACGCAACGCAGTCTGGGTCGTGGCTGGCCAGACTGTTGATGATGGCGATCATTCGGTCGGTGGTTGCCGGGTCTGCCGGGTGGGGCATGAGGGAAACCGTCGTTCCGGCGAGGCGATCGGGCTCCACAGTGTCTCCGGGTCGCTCGCCGCTTGACCGACACTGCCGACAGAGCCCGCGGCAGACCAGGCCGCTCCGCCATCCGGCCCGGAACCGACCCGCCGCCGAAGCCGGTCAGTTGCGCGTCGATGAAATCCATCTCGACTCTCGGAGGCCGGGGAAATGTCGTGCTCATCGGGTACCTGCGAGGTGATTGCATCGTCACTGGCAATATCGCCGATCTTACCCGCAGCGTGCGCATTTTCTTCAGTTCGGCCAAAACCTTGTCCGGGAATCAGGGCCTGTGCTTGACGACCATCAACCCGTGTCATAAAGCACTCCGATGCAGCGATACTCCATCTTTTCGCTAGCCCGGAACGCGCTGAGCGGCCACAGGAACTGGCCGCAGGCTTGGCGCAGCCCGGCACCCCGGCAGGAATATGACGTTATCATCATAGGCGGCGGCGGACATGGCTTGGCAACAGCATATTACCTTGCGGCCGAACACGGGATCAACAACGTCGCTGTGCTGGAAAAGGGCTGGATCGGCGGCGGCAATACCGGGCGGAACACCTCGATCATCCGGTCCAACTATCTGTGGGACGAAAGCGCGGCGATCTATGAGAAGTCGCTCAAGCTCTACGAAAACCTGACCGGCGTACTGAACTTCAACATCATGCTCAGCCAGCGCGGTGTGCTGAACCTGGCGCATAACGAACATGATCTCAAGGAAATGTCGCGTCGTGTGCGCGCGATTCGCGGAAATGGCGTGGATTCGGAAATCCTGACGCCGGCGCAGATCAAGAAACTTGTCCCGGCGATCAACACTTCCAGGAACATGCGGTACCCGATCCTTGGCGCATCCCTGCAACGGCGAGGCGGAATCGCTCGCCATGATGCTGTCGCCTGGGGCTTTGCACGGGGCGCGGACGCTCTCGGCGTCGACATAATTCAGAACTGTGACGTTACCGGCATCAAGCGCAACGGTGGCAGGGTCAGCGAGATCGAGACGACGCTGGGTACGATCAAGGCAGGGAAGGTTGGCGTGGTGGTCGCGGGCCATGCCAGCGTCCTGGCTGAAATGGCGGGTTTCCGCCTGCCTGTGGAAAGTCACCCGCTCCAGGCCATGGTGAGCGAACCGCTGAAGCCGATACTGGACTGCGTGGTGATGTCCAACACCGTCCACGTCTATATCAGCCAGTCGGACAAGGGCGAACTGGTCATCGGGGCCGGTATCGATGCGTTCAACAGTTATGCCCAGCGGGGCAGTTGGGGCGTCATCGAGAGCCAGATGAGCGCGCTGGTGGAACTGTTTCCGATCTTCTCCCGGGTTCGGCTGATGCGCACCTGGGCCGGCATTGTCGACACATGCCCGGACGCCAGCCCGATCGTGTCGAAGACGCCTGTCGAGGGTCTTTATTTCAATTGCGGCTGGGGTACTGGCGGTTTCAAGGCGACGCCAGGGTCCGGCTGGGCTTTTGCCCATACCATTGCAAGGGACGAGCCGCATCCGATCAACTCGCCCTTCTCGCTGGACCGCTTTACCAGCGGAGCGCTGATCGACGAACACGGCGCGGCGGCCGTGGCGCACTAGCAGAGCGGCGTCATGTTGTTGATTCAATGTCCCTATTGCGGCCCTCGCGACGAGTCCGAATTCGACTACGGCGGCGAGGCGGACATCGTCAGGCCCAAAAACCCCGAAAAGCTGTCGGATGCCGAATGGGCCGATTACGTCTTCTTTCGGACCAACACGAAGGGCCGCTTCAGGGAGCGCTGGGTCCACACGCATGGCTGTGGCCGCTGGTTCAAGATGGTGCGCGACACGACAACTCATGAACATGGCGACGTGACTGTCTTCGGCGGCGTCGAACCAGAGGCCGGATGATGGAGGGAGCAACCTGTCGCGTGCTGGACGGCTGCCGGATCGACAAGGACAAGCCGCTGGATTTTTGGTTCAATGGCGAAAAATTCACCGGTTATGCCGGAGATACGCTGGCGTCGGCCTTGCTGGCTTATGGCGCGTTTCCGGTGGGCCGCGGGTTCAAGTATCATCGGCCGCGCGGCATCTATTCCGCTGGAGCAGAAGAACCGAATGCGCTGGTCCAGCTCGAGACCGGTGGACGAACCCAGCCGAACCTGCGCGCGACCCAGATCGAACTGTATGAAGACCTGATCGCCACAAGCGTCAACGCGTGGCCGTCGGTCAATTTTGACCTGATGCGCGTGAACGACTGGTTGTCGCCCCTCCTTCCGGCGGGCTTCTACTACAAGACTTTCATGGGCGGCGGAGTCGCTGCCGGTCGTTGGTGGCGGCTCTTCGAGTCGTCGATTCGCCGCGCCGCGGGATTTGGCAAGGCTCCTTCGGCACCAGACCCGGATCGTTACGAAAGGGTGAACGCTCACTGCGACGTGCTGGTGGTCGGCGCGGGTCCGGCCGGTCTGGCCGCAGCGGCGGCGGCGGTCAAGATGGGGTGCCGGGTAATCCTCGCCGACGAACAGACCGGGATGGGCGGTGACCTTCTGGCCGGTGACAGGAAGATTGACGGCGCACCGGCCCTGGATTGGGTTGGTACCACGCTCAAGACTCTCGCGAAGGCGCCGGATGTACGCGTTCTGAACCGCACCGCGGTCGCCGGTCTGTATGACGACAATTTTGTTGTCGCGATCGAAAGCGTTGGTGAGCGCCACGGGCCGCAGGCGCCCTCCCGTCTGCCGCGTCTGCGTATGTGGCGCATCCGCACCCGGCAAATCGTTCTGGCGACCGGTGCTCACGAAAGGCCCTATGTCTTTCCGAACAACGATGTGCCGGGTGTTCTGCTGGGACACGCGATCCGTCACTATGCAGGGGGCTACGGCGTCGTGCCGGGTCGACGGATCCTGCTGGGCACCACCAACGATTCGGCCTACCGGACGGCACGGATGCTGGCGCAAGCCGGTCTCGACGTTCTCCTGGCCGATTCACGCGAAGCGCCGCCGCCTTCGCTGGTCGATGCGGTGACCCGAGTCGGCGTGACGGTCGAAACGGGTTTCGCCATTTCCGCCGTTCGGGGCAGCAAGAAGGTTTGTGGGGCGGAGATCAGCCGTATCCTGCGCGATGGCGCGGTCGCCGGTGCGCCGCGCAGCGTGGAGGCCGATCTCGTCGGCGTATCCGGCGGCTGGAACCCGGCATTGCATCTGGCTTCTCATCGCGGTGCCAAACCGGTGTGGAACGAAACACGGGCCTGTTTCGCTCCGAGTGACCTGACCGCTCTGGGTATCCACGCAGCGGGCGCTGTCACAGGCGTGGGTGCGCTTGCCGACTGCCTCGATCAGGGTCATGCGGCAGGTCGAGCCGCCGGCAAGGCTGCCGGCAAGATCAGGCGAACCCGCAAGCCCGTCATCAAGGCCGATGACGTCGCTGATCCTGCGCCCCTTCAGACGGTATGGGCGGTCGACAACCGACAGCCCGGCAGCAAACGCGGCAAGGCCTTTGTCGATCTCCAAAACGATGTAACCACCAGGGACATTGCCCTTGCGGCTCGGGAGAACTATCGCTCGGTCGAGCACCTGAAGCGCTATACGACACTGGGTATGGGCACTGACCAGGGCAAGACCAGCAACGTGACAGGTCTCGCCCTCATGGGGCAGCAGACGGCTCGTGCGCCTGAGACCGTCGGTGTCACAACATTTCGTCCGCCATATACTCCAATCCCTTTCGGTGCACTGGGCGGCCGGGATCAGGGGGAATTGTTCGATCCGGTCCGCGAAACGCCCATGTTCGACTGGCATGTCGCCAACGGAGCGATCTTCGAAGATGTCGAACTCTGGAAGCGGGCCTATGCCTACCTGAAGCCGGGCGAGGCCCTGGAAGAGGCAGTCAAGCGAGAGGTGCTGGCGGTTCGCCATGGTGTCGGCATCATGGACGCGTCAACGCTGGGCAAGATCGACCTCAAGGGCCCCGACGTCGTCAAGCTGCTGAACATGATCTACACCAATCGGTGGGACACGTTGAAGGTAGGTAGCGCCCGATACGGACTGATGTGCCGCGAAGACGGCATGATCTTTGACGATGGCGTAACGGCTCGGCTCGGGAAAGACCACTATGTGATGACTACGACCTCCGGCAATGCCGCGACCGTCCTGGCCTGGCTGGAAGAGTGGCTGCAAACCGAATGGCCGGACATGCAGGTCTTTGCAACTTCGATCACGGAGGCCTATGCGACCACTACGGTCGCAGGGCCGACGGCCCGGGATATGGTGTCGTCACTGGACAGCGACATTGATTGGTCCAACGATGCATTCCCCCACATGACGGCGCGAATCGGCAAGATCATGGGCGTTCCGGCCCGCGTCTTCCGGGTAAGCTTCACTGGAGAGACTTCCTACGAAATCAACCTGCCGGCCCGTTACGGCATGGCGCTGTGGGAAGCGCTGGTCGTCCGTGGCGCAATTCCGTTTGGTACCGAGGCCATGCATGTGCTGCGTGCGGAAAAGGGTTTCATCATGGTCGGACAGGAGACGGATGGTACGGTAACACCCTTCGACGTTGGCATGGGCTGGGCCGTCAGCAAGAAGAAGGACTTTATCGGCAAACGGTCCCATGTCCGGGAAGACACGGCGCGTCAGGACCGGAAACACCTGGTAGGGCTCCTCCCGGTTGACAAGATGACTGTCCTGCCGGAAGGCGGCCAGATTGTCGACGATGCGGACCAGGAAACGCCGATGACGATGCTGGGGCATGTGACGTCAAGCTACTGGTCGCCAACGCTGAACAGCGGCATTGCGCTGGCGTTGTTGAAAAACGGCCGCAATCGAAGCGGCGATACCATACATGTCCTGTCGCTGGACGATGACGCCTGTCAGGCCAGGGTGGTCGAGCCGGTATTTTACGACAAGGACGGGGCGCGGATGCGTGGCTGAGATTCTGACCCCTTCCCATCCATTGTCCTTTCCGAGCCGTGAAGCCGGACCTGATCCGGCATGCGCCATCTTGTCTGCGGAGCCGCCATTGGTGCTGCTGGACCTGCGCTGTCGTGACAAGACAGCGCTCAACGCATTCCTGAACGAGCCGACCGGGCTCGGGTCGCCGACCGTTGCAGCGCGGAAAACGAATGCGAAGGCCAGCTTGTCTCGTTTGGGTCCCGATTGGTGGCAGCTGCGATGCCACAGCCGCGCGCTGGCGGATCAATTGCTGGATACAGTTGACGATACGTCGGTCGCCGTTACAGATATTTCCGACGCCTATGTCGCCATCTGTCTTTCCGGGTCGCGCGTGCGCGATGTCCTGGCGAAAGCAGCAACGATCGATTTGCATCCGGAGGTCTTTCCGGTCGATTCCGTGGCGCGAACCCTGTTGGGTCGGGTGACCGTCATCGTCACCTGCACAAACGCCGACAGGGCAGGGGCTTTCGATCTGGTCGTCAGTCGATCAAATGCCCGCTTCCTGCGGAATTGGCTGATTGATGCCGCCCGCGAATACGGTTATACGCTGAAGTCCGCCTCGGAAGCATAGTGGAGCGAACCAGCCACAACAGCGCAAACGCCTCAAGACGGCGATCTGTCATGTCGTGCCCGGGACATATTTTCGATCCGTTGGGTTTCGCGCGGCTCCGGTCGATATAACGCAACGGCAAAAGGGGATGAGGTGTCGGCGGGCCGTGCATGACGACCGGCGCCATAGCCAATCCTCGGGCTAAAGAAACGTTCCATTCAAGTGCCCTAATCCCGCCCGCCAGTACGCTCCCAGGCTGAGGATATAACGCCAGCGGTCGTTAGCATACAAGTCGATCATTGCGCAGGCACGCTCGAAGATCGCTTGCCACTCCGTGCCGGAATTACCCTGGCCTAACCAGCCAAGCGCGAGGAGATCGATGTATTCTTCCTCGGTCAGTTCGTCGAACAGAGCTTCCAAGCGTCTGCCCGCCGGGGAGTCGAGAATCCGCGCCATGTCTTCGGGGGAAACAATCTTGAGACCCGTCTTTCCGTCGTAGAGGGCCGAGCGAACGTGTTCGTCGGTCGCCACGAGCAAATCGTGCGCTGCAACGAGTTCCTCCATCTTTTCCCGCGATATGACGAAGGCGGTGGCGGCGATGGCGATTTCGTCCGCTAAGCCCTCAGCCCCGATATACCGGACATCCGCGTCCGGCAGGCTGCCAACGACCTTGTCCGCGAATTTCCGGTCGACGGTGATCAGTCGCGAGCCAGTCGCTTCCGCACAGGCAAGGTAGAGGCAATCGTAGACCGGATGGTCGATAGCCACCGCGAGCCCGGCCGCGCGCTGGGCCAGATCTCGGTCCGCGTGGAGATTGATCACATTCCCTAGCTCGGGAAGTTCATCCAGATACGTTCGGGGATCAGCAACTTCGCCGCGGCGAGCCTTCTTCCAGACCGTGCTGGCGTATTCTACGAGAAGGAAGTCGGGAGCATGGCGTTCAAGTCGGTGAGCGAGCAGCAAGCGCGCTTCGTCCGAACAGTTCTCCGATATATACCACTTGACGACGATGCTAGCATCCACAGTGAACTTCACCCGTCGCGATCCTCGCGAATGAAGTCCGTACTGTCGGTCTGGCACGTCCCGGCGGTCTCGCGTGCGATCTCGGCGGTGCGTTCTCGAAATACCGCCATAATGAGCCGCCGGTTCACTCGTTGCGTGAGTTCATGGCGCAGTTCCGCTTCTAGCGAACGGTGGTTGGTTTTCGCCTGCGCTTTCCAAGCCTCGATCACCCGATCGTCCAGGTTCCGAATCGTGATATTACCCATTGTGCAGCCTCGCCTGCTTGACTTCATTATGCCAGCATTGCGCTAGCATAAAAGCAATGCTGGCCCACGTCAACCGTCATGCTGTGGAGTGACCGATCATGTAAGCGTTGGTTCAGGCCGTGCAGATTCCCCTTGCGAGCGATCATCGACATCGAATCGAGGGCTCACAAGGGGTCTGGTAACACGATTTGACCTGCGCCATGGTCGAGTGCATGGCGGTTCTGGACGATGATTTCTCCGCAAGCGCGACGCTGGTCGAGGACGGCGCGGGGATTTGGTCGTCGCCCAAGTCGACCGAGACGGCCCCGCCGCAAGATTTCCAAACCCTGCATGAACAGCAACGGGCGCGGGCGGACGTGGCCGAAGCGCGTTGCGATGCCGGTTCGTGGAAATGGCGGTTCAGGTCCTGCCGGCAAAGGCTGAGCGAGGCCGAGGAGGAGGCGAAGGAGTTCTCCGCAGCGCGGCACGCGACGTACCCTCCTTGCGGGCTCAGGTGGCACGCCTGGAGGCACTTCTTTCCGAATTGGGCGCCCGGTCGGGCGAGGTCGCGACGATCGAGGCGCTGCGCAAGGAAGTCACCCGGCTGAGCAGGGATGTGGGCCGGGGGAACAAGGCGACCGGCGACTTCCACAAGAAGCCGGACAAGGAGAAGGAGCGGGCGGAGAGCATCAGGGAGACCGCCAAGATGCTGTCGCGCGAGAACCTGAGCCTGCACAGGGAGAACAGGATACCGGGTGAGACAGCGGCCAGGGTTCGGGCGGTGACTGACGAGAACTGCTGGCTGCGCCTTGCGCTGGAAGGGTCCCGGTTCACGAACAGGAAGCTGACGGCCCGGATTGCCAGATTCCGCGCGGCAACGCTGACGAAGCTTCCGTTCGACGAGGCCGCTCATCTGCGCAACGTCCTGAGGCGGTCGCGTCGCCAGAAGACCACGATCCGTCGGCTGCACAAGGAGAATACCCGGCTGCGCAGGGCGGTCAAGGGAACGCGGCGTCGGATCGAGATACTGGAAGCCGGGCTTGACAAGCTGCGCGCGGCCGGGTCCGTGCTGTCGAAGAAGCTCCACGGACGAAAGAGCGCGCAGCAGGACAAGCCTCGCTCGGAACGAAAGCGCGGCCAGCAGCGTGGCGCGCCCGGCCACGGCCGCACGCAGCGGCCCGGGCTCGATGAGCGCCGCGAGGAACACGACCCGCCGCCGGATGCATGCGTCTGCGCGAGCTGCGGCCAACCCTGCGCGCCGAACGGAGCCGAGGAATCCAGCCTCGTCGAGATCGAGGTCAAGGCTTGCAAGCGCGTGATCGGCCGTCCCCGTTGGCGCCGGACGTGCGAGTGCGCGTCCTCGGCCATGGAGGTGTCGGCGCCTCCGGTACCGCGGCTGTTTGTCCGAACGCCCTGCGGGATCAGCTTCCGGGCGCGCTTCCTCTTCGAACACTGCGCCTGCTTCCGGCCGGTTCACCGCGTCGCGGCGTGGTTCTCCGGCCATGGCCTGCCGGTCTCGCCGGGGACGTTGGCCGACAGCCTGAAGCGCTTCGTGCCGCTGTTCGAAGCGATCCTCGCGCACCAGAACACCGCGGCGCTGCGCCATGCCGACGAGACGAGCTGGCGCGTCCAGGAGCTTCGCGGAGACGACCGGTCGAGCCGGGCCTGGCTGTGGGCCTCGGTCAGCAGCGACGCGGTTTGCTTCCGCATCGATCCTTCGCGCAGCGCCGAAGCGGCGCACAAGCTGTTCGCCGGAGCCCTCATGCATACGGTCATCGTCTGCGACCGATACAGCGCCTGCAAACGGCTGGTGAGCCTTCTCGGAGGCTTGGTCATCCTTGCGTTCTGCTGGAGCCACGTTCGGAGAGACCTTGTCGAGTGCGCGGCCGGCCAGGTGAAGCTGACCCGATGGTGCCAGGGCTGGATCGAGCGGATCGCGGAAATCCATCGGTTGAACGAGGCGCGGCTGGAGCACCACGACCCTGGTCTCAAGCGCCAGGCGCCGGCGTTCGACGCGATGCAGGCCGCGCTCGACGGCTTGTTCGCAGACGCCAGGGAGGAGTTGGCCGGCCTGCCGGACCAGGCACGCGAGGGCGCTGCGCTCGCTCCTCGATCACCGCGAGGGGCTGAGCGTCTTCGTCGATCGGCCCCAGACCCCAATGGACAACAACCGCGCCGAAAGACTCTTGCGCGGGCCGGCAATCGGACGGGGACTGTCATTCGGCTCCGACAGCGAGACGGGTGCCGAGTTCACGGCGATCACGTACTCGGTGCCGGTCACGCTCTCGATGAACGGCATCGACGTCCTGCGCTGGCTCGAAGCGTGGTTGGCGGCATGCGCCGCGAACGGTCGGCAGCCGCCGGACGACCTGTCGCCCTGGCTGCCGTGGTCGATGAGCGAGGACCGCCGGCGCGGTCGAGTGCCGGTATTACGGGCGCAACTTCACCGCCGATGAGATGGCGCTGCTGCGCGCCCTGATCGCCGCCGACCCGCAGCCGACCCGCCGCCCTGTCCAGGGACTTCTGCCGGCGCATCGGCTGGCTCGAGCCCGACGGCGGCCTCAAGGACATGATGGCCCGCGTCACCATGCTCGCCATGCACCGCGACGGCGTGATCGCTCTGCCGCCGCCGAGAGGGCGACGCAACCCGCCCCGCCCGATCGTCTTCGGACCCGATACCGAACCGCCGCTGTTCCCGGCCCCGACAGACCTCGACGAGGTCCGCCCGCTGGAGATGCGCCCCGTCGTTCGCGAGACCCGCGAGGGCAGATCGTGGAACGAGTTCGTCGCCCGCTACCACTATCTCGGATACAAGACCCTGGTCGGCGCCCAGATGCGCTACGCCGTCCACGACCGGAACGGATGGCCGCTCGCCATGCTCGGCTTCTCCACTGCCGCCTGGAAGCTCGCTCCGCGCGACAGGGTCATCGGATGGACGCCCGAGATGCGCGAGAAGAACCTGCCGCTGGTGGTCGACAACCCGCGGTTCCTGATCCTGCCCTGGATCGAGATCCCCAACATCGGCTCGCACATCCTCGCCCTCGTGCGCCGACGCCTGCCCAGGGACTGGACCGAGCGTTACAATGTCGCGCCGGTGCTGATCGAGACCTTCGTCGAGACCCCGCGCCACACCGGCGCCGTCTACCGGGCATCGGGCTGGATACGGGTGGGAACCACCCAGGGGCGCGGTCGCTACGACCGCGACAAGCTCCACGACAAACCGCGCAAGGACGTCTGGCTCCGACCTCCCAGAAGGGATTGGCGGCGCGCCCTGAACCGCTGGAATCCGAGCCCCATGGAGGCGGCATGTGCTCAGCCATGCCAACGCCAGGATGACCCTCTCCACCGCCTGAACGAACGCTTACAGATGAACGGCCTGAGCAGCCCGCGATTTCAGCAACCCGGATCTGGCCCGCGCTTCAGCTTCTCAAGACCGAACTGACGGCTGGTTTGCTTGTCGCCGACCATCGGCGGATATCTTCATGACCGGAAATGCGGGTTCAGTGTACCATGGAATGCTGAAATGCTGCTGCTGATCGATCGGGCTGTGACTTTCAACCAACTCGTCGGCCCTGGAAGCTTTCCGCGCGACTAGGTTCCTTGGTCAGAAACCATCACCTTGCTGCCGGTCGATGTCTGGTGCGCCGCCGTCTTGTCCTGTCATGCATCCTGACGCTTTTCGCATCTCGACTTGGCTTGTCATGTTCGCTAGTCAGAACCGTCGCCGGGCATTAAGGGCCATCGCCGCCCTGAGTTTCTGCAGGTCCAAGCCATGACGGAAATTGCGCGTGAAGCAGCAAAAACCGGGAGACGCAAAACCCGTGCCAGGCCAAGAGGGCGTCAAGTCGACGCGACAGCGCTCGCTGACATCCGGAGCCTGTTGGGAGACGCACCCCGACAGCGCGACCTGCTGATCGAGTATCTGCATCTGATCCAGGATCGCTATGGGCATCTTTCGGCCGCCCACCTTGTGGCACTTGCGGCAGAGATGCGGCTTTCACAAGTCGAAGTCTATGAAGTCGCCACCTTCTACGCACATTTCCATGTCGTGAAGGAAGGCGAAACGCCGCCGCCGTTGACGGTTCGCGTGTGTGACAGTCTCAGTTGCATGATCGCCGGTGTGGACGATCTGATTGACGGGCTGGCCGCCGGAATCGATCCGCAGAGCGTCCGAATGGTGCGAGCGCCATGCATGGGGCGCTGCGAAGTCGCTCCTGTCGTGCAAGTTGGTCTCCGTCACGTCGTATCAGCGACGACAGAAAAGGTGCAGGCTGTCATCGACGGCGGTCATCATGACCATCCCGACATACCTGAATACCAGAACCTGCATGCGTATCGCGCTTCCGGAGGATACGAACTGCTCCGATCGTGCCTGGATGGGGAACGCACGCCCGAGGATCTGATCGACATTCTGAGCGATGCAGATCTGCGCGGTCTGGGTGGCGCGGGCTTCCCGACCGGCCGGAAGTGGCAGTTCGTCCGCGCCGAACCTGGCCCGCGCCTCATGGCAGTCAATGCCGACGAAGGCGAACCCGGCACGTTCAAGGACCGCTTCTATCTGGAGACCGAACCGCATCGGATACTGGAAGGTATGCTGGTGGCGGCATGGGCGGTGAAAGCCGAAGCGGTCTATTTTTATCTGCGCGACGAATATCCCCATATCCGGGAAATCCTTTTGCGTGAGCTCGCGGCGCTGCAGGTTGACGGGCTGTCGCCCCATGCCGAGGTTCACCTTCGTCGCGGTGCCGGCGCCTATATCTGCGGCGAAGAAAGCGCCATGATCGAATCGATCGAAGGAAAGCGCGGGTTGCCGCGTCACCGGCCACCCTATGTGGCGCAGAATGGTATTTTTGGTCGACCAACTTTGGTAAATAACGTCGAGACCCTGTACTGGGTCCCGGTGATCGTGGAAAAAGGCGCAGACTGGTTTGCCAGCCACGGTCGAAACGGAGGCAGGGGTCTGCGCAGCTACTCCGTTTCCGGCCGGGTGGCAAGGCCAGGCGTGAAACTGGCTCCGGCGGGTATCTCGCTCGCCGAACTGATCGACGAACATTGCGGCGGCCTGGAGCCCGGATGCATCTTGAAAGGCTATCTCCCCGGTGGTGCATCAGGAGGGATTCTGCCAGCTTCGATGGCGAACCTGCCTCTGGACTTCGGTGAACTGGAGAAGCATGGCTCGCTGGTCGGATCGCATGCTGTGGTAATCCTCTCTGATCAAGACGACATAAAGGCTTGTGCCCTGAACCTGATCAGGTTCTTCGAGGAGGAAAGCTGTGGGCAATGCACGCCCTGCCGGGTCGGTACTGAAAAAGTTGTCAAGCTGATGCAGCGGCCGACGTGGGACGAAGCGCTTCTGACCGAAATCTCCGCGGCAATGGCCGATGCCTCGATATGCGGCCTGGGTCAGGCCGCGGCAAATCCGCTGTTGTCGATCTTTCGGCATTTCCGGGAAGAGCTGATTTCGTGACGGAACCGAAGCGTGGTGTTTCGACGAAATCGTTGACTCGGAGTGGCCAAGGTCAGCGTGACATCTAACTTCATGGGCGACATATTGCAGTCAGACGTGAAGTCTCGCCTGATACGTCGTTGGTTGCGGGCAGGTCTTGTTGTAGTCGTTTTGGGGACGACAGTTGCTGGTGCGACTGACAGTAATGCCAATGCACAATCTGCCGGAACGCCCGATGCCGTGGTGCTGGAAACCCTGATCAAGCGGTATCTGTTGGCCTTCAATCACGCAAACATGACCGGAAATTATGCAGTTTTTCACGCTTTGCTGCACCCGCGCTTCAGCGTCCGTTACTCACCGGAACAGCTATCGAAAATCTTTAGTGTTTTCCGTCGAAAAAAGGTGGATCTCGGTATCATCTCGACGAAAAAGCCCCGGATTGCGCCGGCGCCACGGGTTGATGACGAAGGCCGCCTCCAGGTCATCGGCTGGTTTGCGACCCGGCCATCGCGGGTTCTGTTTCGGATCATTCTTCGGCGGGATGGCCGTATATGGAAGCTGACCAATATCCACATCAGCGTCAGACAGCCAAAAGCGGCTCCGGATGATGGTAACGCGGAGGATTTGTGAAGCACGGTCTGAGTATGGGCAGTTAGTACAGGTCGAAGGTCAACGACCCGCCTTCCATTTCTGGTCTTGCCCAAGAGTTCGACTTGACCGCGCGAGCACTCCAGTTTCGCAGTCGTGAGGAATTGCTGACATCGGGGCGGCAGCGTCGCCAAGGAATTGCAACGGCGACACATTCGGTGGGGACCGCGCACGGTGACCGCTCGGTGTTCACCTGCACGCAGAGCGACCCGAATCACGGAATTCGGAGCGGCGATCGGTCCAACCTACGTCTTTCAGACGCACTGTCTGTGGGAAAGCCTTCGACAAAAAGAATTGCGACATGACATTGAACAAGCACAGACATGAGCGGACCGGCAACGATTGCCACAGTACAGGCAGGAGATTCGCAGGGAGAAATATTGGCCACGGCCAACCGACAAGGACAAGCATCCCGGCAAGGACACGGCCGACCTGTCGTGTCTGACGTCACTGTCAGTACAGAGGCCTCCCGGTAGGTATCGAATCGTCGAGCAGACTTTGCCGCTTCTTGACACGTACTCGCGTCATGTGCCGATCAAGATAGGACCACTCGACAATTCGTCAGGGCGACAGTAGACGATGGGCACAGTAAACCTTTAATATCATTACTTCGTTTTGTGGCTCGGTTTCACGGATCAGAATGCATGGGCGGCTATGACCTTTTCCTGGAGGATTTCAAGCCCAAAGACCGTTTCGTATCCACTGGCGAGACGGTGACTGAAAGCCAGATCATCGACTTTGCGATGCAATGGGACCCACAGCCATATCACACCAATCGGGTTCACCCGCGCACGGAGGCTCAGGGCGGCCTGATGTCGAGCGGTCTCCAGACCCTTTGCATGACTTTTCGCCAGTTTCAGATGGATGGCATCATCGGGGCCTCGGCCCTCGCCAGTCCCGGGCTGGACAAGCTGCGCTGGTTGAAACCGGTTCGACCCGGCGACACTCTGCATGTGGAAACGGAAGTGCTGTCTGTTCGCCGGTTCGAATCCAAACCGGACCGGGGCGCTGTCACCATGCATCACAGGACCATCAACCAGCACGGCGAGAAAGTATTGACCTGTGAATGTGTCCATATATTGCGGGTCCGGAACTCCTGAGGCGCGTCTGGAATCTGCGTAGCCAGTATTGTCCGGGTGCAGCAAATCGGCAACCCGACGGATCTCTCACCGCACTTTCTCGACATAGCCGCTTGGTACAACAAACAGAGTCGGATCAACGGGCCCGCGGCGCAGATTGTGGAGGGCTATCTTGACCGGTCCCCTGGGTGTCTGGCCGACCGTCAGGATCATGATGTTGTCCGCCGTCAACCAGACATGACCCTCAAATGCAGCACCAGTCGCCGTCTTTGTCGTCAGCGCGTATTTGGTCGCCACGATGCCACGAACTTTCTCCTGTCGAATGGCCTTCAGACCGCCTCTGACCTCGACGAGGTGATCGACCGCGGCGCGGGAGCGACGGGATGACGGGATGCGCATGAATTCCTGCCGATGCGGCAGCAGCAGCACTGTCTCCCGCCTGATCCTGTCGACAATTGTCACCAACCGCTGTCTGGCGAGAGGCATATCCATTCGGATATGATCCTTGCCATAGTAGATCTTGATTCTGAAGGGTTGCCGGTCTGGCCGCTGGACCACCAGATCTCCGGCGAAAGGTCCCTTGGGCCGCCTTGCGGCATCCTCGGTTGCAATCGCCGAAGTTGCTGCCGCTGCCGACAGAATCGGGCCGAGTACTATCTGGAACGCAAGCTGTCTCAACGCCTTGCGCAGCCCTCGTGGCACAATCAGTTGCGCATCTCCAGCGGCGGCAGTTTCTTGTAGGTGGCCGGTACCACGAAAAGAGCGTTGTCGATTGGCCCAACCTTCAGATTCTGCAACTCCATTGTCAGCCGCTGCTTCAGTGTCTTGCGCGCAACGACACCGATGATCTTGACGATGATCCGGTCTTCGGTTGCCCATGCTGTTCCGTCAAATTCATCGCCCATCCTGGTCTTGGAGGACACCTGGTACCTTGTGACCGACAACCCGCCCATCCTTTCGGTCGCCAGCTTCTTTCGTGAAGAAGACGGATCGGAGATGCCGAAATTGAATTGCGGGACAGCGGTGGCGACCGGACGCCAGCCTCTGGCGTTGAGCAACAGCTGGTAAGCCTTGTTGGCACCCTGATCGAAAATGATCGCCACAATCTCGTTACCCGCCTTGAACTCCAGCCGCTGCTTCTCCGGCGTGTAGTACATCCGAGCTGTTCGTGATCGTCCCTTGTCACTGGTGAAGACCATGTCGGCCGAATACGGCACGGTGGGAGTGCTCCAGGCTGCCGTCTGGTCGTCCCTGGAGACAGGTTTGTCCTGTGTCAGCGCAGGCGAAGCCGCAAGGCCGAACAGGAACACGAAGGCGGTGATGAATCTGCGGGTCATGCCGCCAGAGCCGCCGGCTCGCTGGCGCCATAGCCGCCGAACATTTCGAGGATGCGATTCCGCCATGCCAGCACAGGATCATCGGCCGACAGCAACGGGTAGTCGCTGCTGCAACGCGCCCACTGCAATGCGCCGAATATGCAATAGTCGGCATAGGTAGGCTTCTCACCGCTCAAGAAGGGGTGATGGCTGACGATGTTTCGCACGGGCGCCAGTGCAGCGCGCAGGCGGGTGACGAACGCTTCCCTGTCGTTACGGAGATCATCGAAGCTGCGCTTGAACGCTGCCTCGCGGGAGATCCTGAAATACTCCCGATCGGCCTCCACGAGGCGATCGTGGATATCGTAAACGATGGCGCCGGCGATCTGCGGGTGCAGAACCGTGTTGGCAAATTCGTTGGAGAAACGGGCGAAGGCCTTGCCTTCGCTGCTGCCGAACAGGCTCGGCGCATCGGGATAGGTTCGTTCCAGATATTCTGCGATGGCCCAGCTGTCGCCAACATTCGTGTCACCATCGGCAAGGGCCGGAACCCGTTCCCAGTCGGCGAACGCGACCTTCTCCTTGACCTCCAGGAACGTACAAGGCTCGGTCTTGAAATCGAGTTCCTTGTGCTTGAGCGCCATCTTTGATTTCCAGCAGTGGGGGCTGAAGCGGCGATCGTCGGCGCCGGCAAGATCATAAAGGACTCTAACCATGCAATGTTTCCTGATTTGGCATCCGATCCGGCAGACAAGCGCTTGAACGCATTCTTCCGGGAGAAGAGATAGGTCGGATGGCGCTTGGCTCAAACAGGATGACCACATCGCGGAACGCGCCGCCCGTCGGAGGACTTGAACGAAACCACAAAATCCGGGGAAACCGGAACCGATTGCAGCCCGCCGGTTTTTGCGGCACATTGTCAGCGCGTCTGGCGTCCCTTCCAATCATTTTGCGCCGCTTTCCATCGTTTCGGCAATCGATCGATCGCCTTCAGCCAGTCGCAGCATCGATCATGCCGAGCCGACCACCCGAAAGGGCACCATGATGACGCAGCGTACCAAACCCGCCGTGCGGCCGGGCAATCCCAACTTCTCATCGGGCCCCTGCGCCAAGCGCCCCGGCTGGTCGGTTGCAGCGCTCGAGAATGCCTTCTTGGGCCGCTCTCACCGATCTGGCGAAGGCAGGGCAAGGCTTGCCGAAGTCATAGATCGGACTCGTGCAATCCTGAGCATTCCGGACGACTATCATGTCGGGATTGTCGGCGGGTCGGACACCGGCGCTGTCGAGATGGCGATGTGGTGTCTCCTGGGCCAGCGCTGCGTAGACATGCTGGCGTGGGAAAACTTCGGCAAGGGTTGGGTGATTGATGTCGCCAGGCACCTCAAATTGGACGACATGCGGACGATTGATGCGCCCTATGGCGCATTGCCGGACCTGGACCTCGTGAATTCGGACCACGATGTCGTGTTTACCTGGAACGGTACCGCATCCGGCGTGCGTGTGCCAAATGGCGACTGGATTGCCGATTCCCGCAGCGGCCTGACGATTTGCGACGCTACATCGGCCGTGTTTGCCATGCCGTTGCCGTGGACCAAGCTGGATGTCACCACCTGGTCGTGGCAGAAGGTTCTGGGCGGCGAGGCCCAGCACGGCATGCTGGTTCTGAGCCCGCGCGCCGTGGAGCGCCTGGAAAGCTACGTTCCTCCCTGGCCGTTGCCGAAACTGTTTCGGCTCACCAGGAACGGCGCGCTGATTGAAGGCGTGTTCCGTGGCGACACAATCAACACGCCTTCCATGCTCTGCGTCGAGGATGCCCTGGATGCCCTGCGCTGGGCGGAGCAGGTGGGGGGGCTGGACGGCATGATCAAGCGATCAGCGGCCAATTTGGCGGCAATGGAAGACTGGGTCGCGCAAACGTCGTGGGTCCGTTTCCTGGCGGTCGATCCGGCGACGCGCAGCAGCACGTCAATCTGCCTGACGTTTGCGGACCCGTCCGTGACCGGTCTGCCGGATGCGGACCAGAAAGCCCTTGCGAGAGCCATGGCCGGTCTCTTGGCGGCCGACGGCGTTGCTTACGATATCGATGCTTATCGCGACGCTCCGCCCGGCCTGCGTATCTGGGGCGGCTCCACGGTTGAAACCGCTGATATTTTGGCACTTTTGCCGTGGCTCGACTGGGCGTATGCTGAAGTCGGCACCGCCTGACTCTTCCAGGCTCGGAAGCTTCCCGCTACGATCATCATGACGCAGCCATGCCCAAAGTGCTGATTTCCGATAAGCTGAGTTCGCGCGCCGCCGAGATATTGCACGAACACGGAATGGAGGTGGACGTCAGGATCGGCATGCCGCCAGATGAACTGAAGGCAGTCATTGGTGGCTATGACGGCTTGGCTATCCGATCGGCAACCCGCGTTACTTCAGAAATTCTGGATGCAGCGGAGAACTTGAAAGTCATAGGCCGGGCCGGGATCGGCATCGACAACGTGGATGTTGATGCGGCTACCTCCAAGGGCGTCCTTGTGATGAATACCCCGTTCGGTAATTCGATCACGACAGCCGAACATGCCATCGCGCTGATGTTTTCCCTTGCCCGCCAATTGCCGGCAGCCAACGAAAGCACCCAGGCCGGCCTTTGGGAAAAATCCCGGTTCATGGGTGTGGAACTGACCGGCAAGGTTCTGGGGATTGTCGGGTGCGGTAATATCGGATCGATTGTAGCAGACAGAGCACGAGGCCTGAAGATGCAGGTCGTGGCGTTCGACCCGTTTCTGTCACCTCAGCGGGCCAGTGAAATGGGCATTGAAAAGGTCGAGATGGATGACCTGCTGCGCCGCGCGGACTTCATCACGTTGCATTCGCCGCTGACCGACGGCACGCGTCACATGATCGACGCTGTCGCGATAGAAAAGATGCGGCGGGGCGTCCGCATCATCAATTGCGCCCGCGGCGGGCTGATTGACGAAGCGGCACTGCATGCCGCTCTGGAAGACGGGCGGGTTTCCGGAGTTGCATTGGATGTCTTCGAAACCGAACCGGCCAGGGAAAACATCCTTTTCGGCTCGGACAGGGTTATTGCCACGCCGCATCTTGGCGCCTCGACCGAGGAAGCTCAGGAAAATGTTGCGGTGCAGGTTGCAGAGCAGATAGCCGACTATCTGCTGAATGGCACCGTTACCAATCCAATCAACATGCCCGCCGTGTCCGAGGAGGAAACCCTGGGTCTCCGCCCCTATGGCGAGTTGGCGCGGCAATTGGGCAACTTCGCGGGCCAGATCACCGAAAGTCCGCTTGTGGACGTAAAGATACGATACGAAGGTCAGGTTTCTCAACTGAACACCACGCCGCTGACCGCCGCGGTGCTGACCGGTCTCCTGTCGCCGCTGAATGGCAGCATCAATCCTGTCAATGCTCCCTACATGGCGCGCAAACACGATATCGAGGTCGCTGTGGAAACCGACGAGCAGGTATCCGGCTACCAGACCCGAATTCATCTTGCGATTACGACCGAAAAGCGGCGGCGGACGATTGCCGGCACACTGGTGCATGGCGACAAACCGAGGATTGTCGAAATTGAAGGAATCCAGATAGAAGCCGAGTTGAGCGACATCGTGCTGTTCGTACGCAACAAGGATAGACCGGGCATGATCGGAGCGCTGGGCAAGGTCCTCTCGGATGCTGAAATCAACATTGCAACGTTCCATTTGGGCAGAAGCAAGCCTGGTGGCGATGCGATGGCGCTGTTGTCGGTCGATGGCGAGGTAACGGAGGCTGTCCTGACACAGTTGTGCGCCTTGCCCAATGTAACCCAGGCCAAGATATTGCGCTTCCAGTAGGCTGCCTGCGCCGCAATTCTGATCCATGGCAAACCCTCCCAACAGCGCACTCCTCCCGGCAGGGCTGCAGGATGTCCTCGCGCCTGACGCTGCGCATGAAGCCGCAATGGTCGAACATCTGCTCGGCACCTTTGCCACGTGGGGATACCAGCGGGTGAAGCCTCCGCTGGTGGAATTTGAACATTCGCTGCTGGAAGGCGCGGGTGCGGCAATGTCCAGCGAAACCTTTCGCCTCATGGACCCGGTAAGCCAGTCCATGATGGGCATCCGCACCGACATGACGCTGCAGGTTGCCCGGATTGCCGCGAGCCGGCTGAAGGAAGATCCACGACCGCTGCGTCTTTCATATGCTGGTGATGTCTTGCGGGTTCGCGGCTCGCAGCTACGCCCCGAGCGCCAGTTCGTGCAGGTCGGCGGCGAGCTGATCGGTGCTGCCGGACCGGCGGCTGACACCGAAGTCGTCGCGATGGCAGTTCGCGCCTTGCGGGCTATCGGTCTGGATCGCCTGTCCGTGGATCTGACATTCCCCACGCTGATTTCGAGCCTCTACCAGGCACTGGAAATCGGTGGAAAACAGGAAGACCGCCTGAGATCCGCGCTGGACAGCAAGGATCGCAACGCGGTTCTCGATGCGTTGCCCGACGCATCCGATGCAAGGACGCTGTTCCTGGCGCTTCTGGAGGCGACGGGTCCGGCGGAGGCGGGGCTTGCAATACTTGACAACGCGGCATTGCCCCAGGGCCCGCGCAAAATGATCGATCACCTGGTCGATGTCGCGTCCCGGCTGCGCGATGCCGTGCCGGACCTGGCCCTGACGCTTGATCCGGTCGAATACCGCGGGTTTGAATATCATGCAGGAATCGGCTTCACGATTTACAGGAACGGAACGCGTGGCGAGATCGGCGCAGGCGGTCGATATCTTGCCGGATCCGGTTTCAGGGAGCGAACGACGGAGCCGGCAACCGGATTCACCCTTTTCCTGGATACGATCATCCGTAGCCTCTGCACCCCGCAGGCTCCGCCCCAAGTCTATGCACCCTACGGGATGTCGTTGGAGGCGGTTGAAAGACTTCGCGCCGACGGGATGGTGGTTGTCGCTGGACTGGAGCCGGAAGACGATCCGGAAGCAGAAGCGCGCCATCTGGGTTGTCGGCAAATCATCGAAAACGGCATGCCGCGTAATCTGGCGGCCGAAGGGTCGGGATAGACTATGACCAACGTCGTTGTTGTGGGTAGCCAGTGGGGTGACGAAGGCAAGGGCAAGATCGTCGACTGGCTTTCTGAACGTGCCGACGTTGTCGTGCGCTTTCAGGGTGGTCATAACGCCGGGCACACGCTGGTCATTGACGGTGTGACCTACAAGCTGAGCCTGCTGCCGTCTGGTATCGTGCGTCCGGGCAAACTGTCTCTGCTGGGTAATGGCGTGGTGGTAGATCCCTGGGCGCTGTTGAAGGAAATCGAGACGGTATCCGGCGCAGGCATAGAGATCAATCCGGACAGCTTCCGGATTGCAGAGAATGCGGCGCTGATCCTTCCGATGCATGGCAAACTGGATAATCTGCGAGAGGCCGAAAGCGGCAGCGGCAAGATCGGAACGACCGGCCGCGGCATCGGACCAGCCTACGAAGACAAGATCGCTCGCCGGGCGATTCGTGCGGGTGACCTGGCCCATCCGGAGATCCTGCGCAGTCGGATCGATCGTGCGTTGCGGCACCACAACGCCCTGCGTGCCGGTATGAACGCCGAGCCGGTCGACGGCGAGGCCTTGTTCGACAGCCTGATGGCTGTTGCGCCACGGATCACGCCGTTCCTGGAACGTGTCTGGGAACGGCTGGACGGTCTGAGGCGGGCCGGCAAGCGAATCCTTTATGAAGGCGCGCAGGGCGTGATGCTGGACGTCGATCATGGCACTTATCCCTTCGTCACCTCATCCAATACCGTGGCCGGACAGGCGGCCATTGGCAGCGGTCAAGGCCTCGGCGCCATCGGTTATGTCCTGGGCATCACGAAGGCCTACACCACCCGCGTCGGCGCTGGTCCATTTCCAACCGAACAGAAGAATGATATCGGCGCTCTTCTGGGAGAACGTGGCCACGAATTCGGCACAGTGACGGGGCGGCAGCGTCGTTGCGGCTGGTTCGATGCCGTGATGGTGCGCCAGGCCGTCAAGATGGGCGGGATCAACGGTATTGCGCTTACCAAGCTGGATGTTCTGGACGGCTTCGAGAGAATCAGGATTTGCACCGGCTACCGCCTGAACGGCAAATCGATCAACTACTTCCCGTCCAGCGAAAACGAGCAGGATGCCGTCGAACCCATGTGGGAAGAACTGGAAGGTTGGTCCGACAGTACAATGGGCACTCGATCTTGGGCCGAGTTGCCTGCCACGACAGTTAAATATGTCCGGCGGGTTGAAGAACTGATCGAGGCACCCGTCACCTTGCTGTCGACCAGCCCGGAACGGGACGATACGATCATGGTACACGATCCGTATGCGGATTGACGCAATGCGGTTGCAGGCAGCCTGTCTCTAGCCGTATCACGCAGACAGCGTGATACGGCGGGCTGCCGCTCGGAGGGAATCGGGCATGCTGCGTACCTTGATTGCCGCTGTGGTGATGGCAGCGGGCATATTGGCGACCGCTGGGGATCCCCTGCAGGCCCAACGCGTCAACAACGATCGAACCGAATCGTTCATTTCCGCCACAAGACAGGCACAGGTGGAGGCAATAGCACGTGGTTTCATGCGCCGCCTGGGCATCAAGGGCCTTTCGATGGCCGTCGGCAGAAACGGCAGACTATTGATCGCGACGGGTTTCGGAGAGGCGCGGCCGGGCTTGCCGTCGGGAAAGAACACCATCTATCCGATCGGCAAGATCTCACAGCAATTCACCGCCGCAGCGCTGCTTTGGTGGCAAGACCGCAAATATCGTAGCGCTGGCATCGTGCGCGTCAACGATCCGGTATCGGAATACTTCTTCGGTGTGGCGCACTGGCAGGGAATGAAGCTTTCCCATCTGCTGACACACACGTCCGGTCTGCCGCCGTTGACCGAATCGGTTTTTTTTCAGGAACGCCTGTACTCCGACGTCAAGGCCGAGAAGATTCTGGACTTCGTCAAGGGTCGCGAACTCGCCTTCATGCCCGGTTCGCAGTTTCAGCAAAGTCACTCCAATTATTTTCTGATCGCTCAGACCATCGAAGTCGGCCTGGAAATATTCTTCCAGGACTACATCAAAACCGAAGTTTTCGCCCTTAATCAGATGACCAGGTCAGGTTTCATAGGGACCACGTCATTGAGGCGGCGCGCGCAGGGCTACGTCAAGGGCAGGCCCAGCAAGGAAGTGAACCCCACGATGTTTTTCGGCAGCGCCGACGCCACGTCGACGGCTGTCGATCTTGTCAAGTTCGATCGACAACTGATGCGCGGCAAGCTGTTTTCCGCAGTTGCCCGAGCGGCCATGTTCGGCAAGCATGTTCGCGTCGAACGCGGCTTGTGGTATGGGGCAGGCTGGTTCATTCGGGATCGCGGGGGGCGCGAGGAATATTTCAACATCGGCGATCTCCCCGGCTTCACGTCGATCAACAAGATCTATCGGAATACCGAGGATAACTCGGACTACTACGTGGTCGTGCTGACAAACGCCGACAAAATACGCGGTCTGGAACCGTTAGCAGATCGGCTGCTGGCGGCGATGAAATAGGGCTTTCTACCGCTGGACCACCCCAAGTCGGATACGCCTGTATCATTGATCGCTTCCCAATCGAATATCTAGAGCGGAATCCGATCATGTTGCGGAGTGTCCAGCGGCGTCGAAGTCGTTTTTGCATTCTTTCGGCGAGTCGCTTGCGGCCACCCGGATTTCACTAGGTCCTGTGGACGGATTGACTCAGGTATGGGATCTGGGCTTCCCGGCTGGGGACTTGTGTGATTCATGAGGGGTTGACGGTTCGTGGGGGTTTGCGATGTCGACGAAGATGACAGAGTCGGACCGGGATGCGGTGCTGGAGGTTTTCCGGCATTACTTGTCCCGATGGCGGGGTCTGAGGCGGGATGTTGGCGTTCATAGCGTCAATCTCTGCCTCCAGACGATCTACCTGACCCTGAGATATTCGTAACGGGACCCATTTCGGATCCTCTTCGTAATGCGTACAAAGGTCTGCACCAAGGTCGAACAGATCGTTTTGGATGCGGACGAGCGAGGCTCGATCGCTAGGCCCCACTTGACCTTGCAGCAGACACCGAAACGACGTACATTCTTGTCCTGAAAGGGGCGACACGATGGTTCAGGCAAGCACGGCCCACAGCGAGCGCATCAACCTGCGGCTTAGCGAAACGGCGAAGCGGCGCATTGAGCGGGCGGCCTCCGTCGAAGGCAAGACCGTCAGCGCCTTCATCCTGTCCAGTGCTCTGGAAACCGCCGAGAAGACGATCGACAGGCACGAGACAGTGGCGCTCACCCGCGACGACGCATTGCGTTTCTTCGATGCCTTGGCCGAACCGCCGCCGCCGAACGACCGCCTCCGCGCGGCCCTTGAGGAGCACGCAAGGCGCGTTGACTCGCGTTGACCGATCCCGATTCGCTCACTATCGAGCCGCTCGGAAGACAACACGACCGGTCGGCCTTTTCGTGCGGCCTTCCCGAGCTAGACCTATATCTGATGCACCAAGCCGGTCAGGACATCCGGCGCCGGATCGCCCGGGTGTTCGTCTGCACTGCCGGCGAAACCGATGCCGTCCTCGGCTTCTACACGCTGAGCGCCCAGTCGATCGACCTCACCTCGCTGCCCGACGAACTGTCGCGGAAACTGCCGCGCCATCCGTTGCCTTGCGCCCTGATCGGCCGGCTGGCGGTCGATAGCTCAACGCATGGGCGCGGCCTCGGACGCATGCTTCTCGCCGATGCCGTCAAGCGGACGGTGGCCGCCGGCGAATCCGTGGCAATGCACGCCCTGATCGTGGATGCTGCGAACGAGGACGCGAAACGCTTCTATGAGATGTTCGGCTTCGCGCCACTCACCGACGACCCGACCCGCCTGTTCCTTCCGCTCGGCCACGCTACCCTGCACGGCCCGCAGCGATAGGCGCTGCGCTTGGCGGCCCTGAGCAGGCGCAGCCTCGGTCGTACCGGAGCTAGCCCGACTTCCGCAACTCGGGGGCCGCGAAGATGCCAACTCATTGATATTCAGGCATCGGAACATTAGAGCGTGATCTGATCTGATTGAATCGCTTGGGGATTCACGGGGCTTGTGATTTGTGCTTCAGGATGTCGTTCGGGTTGAGAACGCCGGCTGACATGTCGAAAGCCCTTTCCCTCGATCTTCCTGCTGGGATCATACCCGAAGACCCGCCGCTTTCCGTCGTCTTCAGGAACAGACACTGAGGTTTGTTCGTGCATCCTGCCCGTTGACGGGGATGAGCCGATCCGAAGCTGTCGGCGGGCAGAAGATAGTCGTCGATCGTACCCGGGCTGTGGTCGAGGCTGTCCGGGTCTCTTGCGTGGACCGTGGGCGGGGATTGTTCCGCTTTCCTTCCGCCGGCCTGTCATCAGGTTGTCCGAGACAAAAGCCAACGCCCACGGTTACATGCCGCCTGAACTCGGGATGCTGCAATCAGTACCCGGATATTTTACGAAATGTCAGATTCGGCGGCCGAAATTGCATTCAAAAACAGACGTCTGGTGTAATTCCGTAACTTACAGTCTTGCGAAATTTCACCTGATCTCAATACGCTATCTGCCGTTCGATCACCATGTTCTTCATGGTTTTCTGCAACTTCTCGAAGGCGCGTACCTCAATCTGGCGCACGCGCTCCCGGCTGACGCCATATTCCTGCGACAGCTCTTCCAGAGTCAACGGTTCGTCCCGAAGACGACGTTCCGTCAGAATATGGCGTTCGCGATTGTTCAGGGTTTTCATCGCTTCAGCCAACATCGTCTGACGCGACTTGAGCTCCTGATGGTCGGCAACGATGGTCTCCTGACTTTCCTGCTCTTCGTCAACCAGCCAGTCCTGCCACTCGCCACCGGCATCGCCGTCATTGCGAAGCGGGGCGTTCAGCGAGTTGTCCGGCGCGGCAAGACGTCGGTTCATGCTTATGACGTCTTCCTCGGCCACTTTCAGGTCAGTGGCAATCTTGGTAACGTTCTCCGGAGACAAGTCGCCTTCCTCAAGCGCATTCAACTTGCTTTTCATCTTGCGCAAATTGAAGAACAGCTTTTTCTGAGCGGCGGTCGTGCCCATTTTCACTAGGGACCAGGAGTGCAGGATGTATTCCTGGATCGACGCCCGGATCCACCACATCGCATAGGTGGCGAGGCGGAAACCACGCTGTGGGTCGAAACGTTTTACCGCCTGCATCATCCCGACATTGCCCTCGGAAATCAGTTCGGCAACGGGCAGGCCGTAGCCGCGGTAGCCCATGGCAATTTTTGCCACGAGCCTCAAATGGCTCGTGACCAGCTTGTGCGCGGCTTCCGTGTCTTCGCGGTCCCGCCATCGAGTCGCCAGCATGTATTCTTCTTCGCGATCCAATATCGGGAATTTCCGAATCTGCGTAAGATACGCGGAAAGGTTACTGTCCCGCCCGACGGACGGTATTTTCGGTATTGTGGCGATGGCCGTCGATACACTCATCTTGACGTCACGTTCCTTTACGTCAGCGCTGCCCTTTTTGGCGGCATTAAAAGCTTGACTCATATGGGGATCGTTATTCTGCTTTTCAAGATCGTTCATGGCTGAAAAAAACGTTGTGACTGCCATGGAAGGGCTCGGCATCCTTCAGCAATTCCAACGAGCGAAACAGGATTTCCATATCCCGATGTAACGGGGATTGAAACGACATCCGTTTCCCGGATATCGGATGTACAAAGCCGAGCCGGGCGGCATGGAGCGCCTGACGCCCAAACGAATTTACGACGTGGCCAACCGGTTCGTCCCGCCACGGCTGAGGCAAGAACCGTTGGCCGCCATAAAGACGATCCCCGACCAGCGGATTGCCGACATGATTCATATGGACCCGGATCTGGTGGGTCCGCCCCGTCGCGAGACAGCATTCGATGCTGCTGAGACCGGTACTGTAACGTTCCAGAATGACATAGTGGGTTATGGCAGGACGACCTCCGTTGCGCCGGACGGCCATCTTCCTGCGATGCGATGGGTCCCGCCCGATCGCGGCGTCTATGGTTCCCTTCAAGGGCCGCGGCTCTCCCCATACCAGTGCAATGTATGCGCGCTCGATGCTGTGGTCCACGAACTGAGCAGTCAGTCCCTGATGGGCTGCATCGGATTTTGCGACAACCAGGAGCCCCGATGTATCCTTGTCGATCCGATGTACAATGCCGGGGCGTTCCACACCGCCGATGCCGGAAAGGCTTGCGCCACAGTGAGCCAACAGGCCATTGACCAGTGTATCGTCGGAGTTTCCCGATCCTGGATGAACAACCATGCCTGCAGGTTTGTCGATGACCACAAGATCAGCGTCTTCATGAGCGATGTGCAGGTCCATCGCCTGAGGCACTGGGCGCGCCGGGACTGGCGGCGGCAGATGAATCGTGAATTCCTGACCGATCAAAGCCTTGTACGAGGGCGACGTTATCAGCCTGCCCGCGCTGTCGGCGACTGCTCCGGCTTTCATCAGCGCTTGGATACGGCTGCGCGACAGGGACGGCACAGCTTCTGCTAACACCGCATCCAGCCTGCACCCCGCTGCCGTGGCGTCGATGGTCACGTTACAACTCGACAGCGGCGCTGTCTGCGCTATTGTTTTGCCTTCGTGATGCGTGTCGCCCATGAAGAACCCTTTTGACTGTGATGGCACCATATCATGAACAAGCAGGAGTTTCAGCGAGATGCGGGTGCGATTGCTGATTGGCGCCGTCATCGGGATGGGAGTGTTGATCCTGATCGCTGTGGTAATGCTGGTTGTGGGCATCATTGATGAAACTGGCGAGCCGCCGACCGTATCAACTTCGCGATCGTCCTTGCCGCAAATCGTTGGCGACCTGCGTTCCGATCCTGTCTCGCTGGGCCTTCCGGCTGACACCAAGGTGCTGCGGATGACCGATACGCGCAGTGGCCTGGCAATTCTGGTAGCCTTGCCAGACGGCACCCAGGTCATCTTCGTTGTGCCAATCCACCGCAAGGAACCCGCCCTGCGCATCTCCGTTTCCAGCTCTGAGAATCAGTAATCTTGATCTAACCATTGCCCGTCATGTCCGAACCTGAAGAACCCCCGATCGAACCGGTGATCAATTTTGCTTCCGATAACGTTACCGGCGTGGCGCCAGAGCTGATGGAAGCAATCCTGGATGCCAATTCCCGGCAAGGGGCTTGGCCCTATGGCAATGACGAGGGAACACAAGCCCTGAACGGCTTGTTTTCGGACTTGTTCGAGACACAAGTCAGTGTCTGGCCGGTAGCGACTGGGACGGCAGCCAATTCACTGTGCCTCAGCTTGGTTGCGGAACCCTTCAACACAATCTATTGCCTGGAAAACAGTCATATCAACTCGAACGAAGGAGGAGCTCCGGAATTTTATACCAACGGGGCCAAGCTGGTACCCATTGACGGCGTCAATGGCAAGATGAGTGCAGAAGCCCTGGCGCGAAAAATCGACGACGTGGGCGGCCATGGTTCCGGCGGGCCTCACATGATGGAAGCAGCGGCCGTGTCGATAACCCAGACAACCGAGTGCGGCACTGTCTATTCGGTTGACGAAATACAGGAAATCTGCGCCGTGTCGCGGGCCAATGACCTGTACGTGCATCTGGACGGCGCACGGTTTGCAAACGCTGTCTCGGCACTGGGATGCTACCCGTCGGAAATTTCCTGGCGCGCGGGAATCGATCTGATGTCCTTCGGAGCAACGAAGAACGGCGCAATGGCGGGCGAAGCCGTCGTGTTGTTCAACCGGGAACTTGAGGAAACCTTGGGTCAGAAGCGTATGCGGGGTGGTCACCTGTTCTCCAAGATGCGGTTTGTGTCGGCTCAGTTTGCCCGGTATGTCGAGGATGGTCTGTGGCTGAATCTGGCAGCCAACGCCAATGCGATGGCCGAGCGCATGGCGACCGGTCTTGCAGAAATCGACGATATAGAGATTATCCATCCGGTTGACGCCAATATGATCTTCGCCACGCTGCCTGTTCGCACCGCCGAGCGGCTGCGGCAGGCCGGCTTCGGGTTCTATGATTGGGGAAGTCGTGACCGGCGGAATGTGCGATTGGTTTGTGCGTTCAATACTGATGTCGACGATGTGGACCGGTTTATCGAAATCGCGCGGCTTTAGGATGTCGTGTCACTCTCGATACCGGCGATACCCGTCATCCGTCATCCTGATTCTGAAGTTTTGCCGATTTCGATGCGGCGTTCGGCAGTTCCGAGAATCCGCAGACAGGAGAGCGTGATGCCGGCGGAGTTGGTCCATCGGAAAGGTCGCCGGTTGGCGTTGACGGCGATGCAATCGTTGCGCACGGCGGGCGCGCCTTTCTGGGTTACACGATGAATCCCGCATCCGAACTGCTTTTCAGTCGGGAGCGCGAAGAAGTCCGCAGTCTGGCGAAGCCGGGAGACGGCGGTGGGCGTGAAGTGGACATGCCGGCGGGCAATGACCTCCGCAACGTCCTCGCCGTCGATCTTGCGCATCGCGCCGACGCCATTGGCCGAGTGTATTTGCGTCCGCTACCAAGCGAGCGACGCTTAACCTTGTTTGCCAAATCCTCCAGTTCTCGCCGTTCCGCTGCCGGCAGAGTCATTGCAGACGCTGCGGTCCCCACCAGTCAATCCCTCATGAAAACGGATCATCCTGTTCAAGCAAACCTCTCGCTCAGAACACCGGAAATCGGGAAAGCATTCGTCTGGGTACCAGAAATGTCCGGCACTTGACCAAACATTCAGCGTCGAATCTTGGTATTTCGGGAATTTGATGCTCAACTTTTCGCGTCATCGGCTTTATGTTTCCGTCTTGCTGGCGAGTTGGCATTCAGATCTTGCCGCCGGCACTCCGGTTCTGCCCGCAAGCAGAACGGGGTGAAAAAGGAATTTGCACATGGAAAACCTGGAGGACTCATGTCAAGGATGATCAAGATTGTGGCCGGTACGGCTGTCGCTGCCCTGGCCTTTGCCGGGACAACGACCGGTGCCTCGGCCCAGAAACAGCGCTTTATCAGCATCGGAACCGGTGGTGTGACAGGCGTGTACTATCCGACGGGCGGCGCGATCTGCCGTCTGGTCAACCGGATGCGGAAGGAAACCGGCATCCGCTGCTCGGCTGAATCGACCGGAGGATCGATATACAACATCAACACCATCCGAGCCGGCGAACTGGAATTCGGTGTCGCCCAGTCAGACTGGCAGTATCACGCGTATAACGGTACGTCGAAGTTTGAGAAGGCTGGCGCCTTCAAGGACCTGCGTGCGGTGTTCTCCGTGCATCCGGAACCTGTGACGATCCTGGCCCGCGACGGCACCGGCATCAAGAATGTCACCGACCTGAAAGGCAAAAGGGTCAATATCGGCAACCCCGGTTCCGGCACACGCGGTACCTGGGAGGTCATGGAAGCCGCCCTGGGCTGGAAGCGGTCCGACCTGAAACTCGCTGCCGCAATGAAATCGGCCGAAACCGGTCAGGCGATGTGTGATGGCAAGATCGATGCCTATTTCTGGCTGGTCGGTCACCCGTCCGCGCTGACGCAGGAATCGCTCGCGACCTGCAAATCGCATCTGGTGAACGCTACTGGTCCTGCCATCGACGGCCTGGTCAAGAAATGGCCATTCTATCGTCGCGCCGTGATCCCGGCGGGCATGTACAACAACAAGACCGATATCATGACCTTCGGCGTGGGCGCCACATTCGTCACCAGTGCCAAGGTGCCCGCGGATGTCGTTTATACGGTCGTGAAAGCGGTTTTCGACAACTTCAGCCAGTTCAAGAACCTGCATCCAGCCTTCAGGAACTTGAAGGAAAAGGAGATGATCACGGATTCACTGTCCGCACCACTCCATGATGGCGCGTTGAAGTACTACAAGGAACGCGGCTGGATGAAATAGATCAGCCCATTCTGTCTGGCGGGGCCGATAGCGGTCCCGCCAATTTTCTGTCAAGTTTCGAGAAGACACCCCGGTCAGCGCCGAAAGCGGGGATCATGGCCGAAGCGGCAACGACAATCTCCAAGGCGGAGGAACTGGCCAGCAGCGTCGATATGGGCGGGCGGGCGCCGATCGGATGGCAGCGCGGACTCATCCCCACCATTGCTTTCGTCTGGGCCTTGTATCAGCTCTATATCGCATCCGGTCTTGACTATTGGTTGCAGGGGCTGACAGGCCTTCCATTCGGAGTTACCAGCAACGATTCACGGCTGGTCCACCTGGCCTTCGCTCTTTTGCTGGCGGCTTTTTCCTTCCCGCTGTCGAAGCGCGGTCCGCGCGACCGTATTCCGGTCTACGACTGGCTGCTGGCCGCCATCGGTGTAGCGTCCTGTCTCTATCTGCTCGTCTTCAAGAACGAAATCGCCCTGCGGTCCGGGCTGCCCACAACATGGGATCTTGTCACGGCCAGCGTCGGCATGACCGTACTGGCCATCGCCGTTTACCGTGCACTGGGCCTGCCGCTCGTCATCGTAGCCTCTGTTTTCGTGCTTTACGTGTTCTTTGGCGACGCAGAATGGCTGCCCGACGCAGTCCAGTGGAAGGGCGCCTCTTTCGGCAAGGCGATGTGGCATTACTGGATGCAGACCGAAGGTGTCTTCGGTGTGGCATTGGGCGTGTCCGCATCGCTGATCTTCCTGTTTGTCCTGTTCGGCTCGATCCTCGAGAAGGCTGGGGCGGGCAATTTTTTCATCAAGATTGCCTTCGCCCTGCTGGGCGACCGACGCGGCGGGCCGGCCAAGGCCGCTGTCGTTGCGTCAGCCATGAGCGGCCTCTACTCCGGCTCTTCCATCGCCAATACGGTCACTACCGGCACCTTTACCATCCCGCTCATGAAGCGGACTGGCCTGCCGCCGGAAAAGGCCGGGGCCGTTGAAGTTGCCTCGTCCACCAACGGTCAGCTGACCCCGCCGGTAATGGGCGCTGCGGCATTCCTGATCGCCGAATTTACCGGAGTCAGCTATACCGAGATTATCAGGCACGCACTGGTCCCGGCGCTCGTGTCCTATATCGCGCTGGTCTACATCGTGCATCTGGAAGCCCTGAAAATAGGCATGAAGGGTCTGCCGAAGCCGACCTCGACGATGACGATCGCGCAGAAGCTGATCGGCGTCCTCACGGGCTTCATCGGTATCGCCGTCCTGGGATTGATCGTCTATTTCGGTCTGGGTTGGATCAAGGTCGTCGCGCCTGGAATCTCCTTTCTTATTGTCGTCCTCGTTGTACTCACGCTTTATCTGATCCTGATCTGGTACGCTTCGCGTCAGCCGGATCTGATGGTGGATTCACCCGACGCACCGATCAGGGAATTGCCTCGCGTCGCGACGACGGCGGTTACTGGTCTTTACTACATTCTGCCGATCGTCATCCTGATCTGGTCCATTGTGCTGGAGCGCCTCTCGCCAACCTTCTCCGCCTTCTGGGCGACCATGGCGATGATTTTCGTGGCGCTGACCCAGCATCCGCTGAAAGCATTCTTCCGCAAGCAGGGCGATCTCGGCGCGGCCTTCCGGCGCGGCCTGAACGAGTGGGTGGACGGCATGATCTCCGGCTCGCGCAACATGATCGGGATTGGTGTGGCGACAGGCGCTGCAGGCATCATCGTCGGCACCATTTCTCTGACCGGAGCGCATCAGGTTGTTGGGGAGTTTGTCGAGTTCCTGTCCGGCGGCAGCTTGATTGTCATGTTGCTGCTGGTCGCAATCATGAGCCTGATCCTGGGAATGGGCCTGCCGACGACGGCCAACTACATCGTCGTCTCGTCCCTCATGGCGCCAGTGATCGTTGCGCTTGGGGCCAAGAGCGGCCTGATCGTGCCGCTGGTCGCGGTGCACCTGTTCGTCTTCTACTTCGGCATTCTGGCGGATGACACACCGCCGGTCGGCCTCGCCGCCTTTGCCGCTGCCGCCATCTCCGGCGGCGATCCGATCCGGACAGGCGTTCAGGGCTTCATGTACGACATCCGCACGGCGCTGCTGCCGTTCCTGTTCATCTTCAATACGCAACTGCTGCTGATCGACGTCACCTGGTGGCAAGGAATCTTCGTTTTTGTCATTGCCGTGATAGCGATGATGCTCTTTGCGGCAGCGACACAAGGCTATTTCTTCGCCAGAAGCCGCATCTGGGAATCCGCTATCCTGTTGCTGATAGCCTTCACGCTTTTCCGCCCGGGATACTGGCTGGATCAGGTAGAGCCGGAGTTCAGTCGGAAAGCGGGTAGCGAGATCGTCAGGATAGCTGAACAGATGCCCGAAGGCAGCGCACTTCGGGCAACCATCTCCGGCCCGAACTTCAACAATCCCGAAAGGATCGACGAAACGACAGCGATGATTCCTTTCGGCAAGCCCGGACCGGGCCTGACGCGTCTTCGCAAGTCCGGCCTGATCGTGAAGGTGGAAGACGGCAAGGCCAAGCTGGACGAACCGCTGCCGGCCAGCCCGTTGAAGTCACTGGCAAAGAATTTCGACTTCTATGATGACACGCCCACAGTCATCAAAGCGATCCTGGTGCCGAATCGACGGATGCCAAAGGAGATCTTCTACATCCCGGCCATCCTGTTGCTGATATTCGTGATCCTGCTGCAACGGAGGCGGCAGACACAGCCGGCCTTTTAGCTCCAGGGCAGCAATCCGTTCAGAGATTGGCGCTCGTTTCAGCGAGCAACTGATCGACCACGCCTTCGAAGGCAGCCTTCGAACCCAGTTCGCTTTCCAATCCTGCTTTGTATGTTGCTACCTGCCGATGAGCGCTGGTCCCGCGAGCCAGGACAGTTCGAAGGTGTTCCAGTTCGTCGGTGCAGCCGAAGTGCTCGGCATCCCGGCGCAAGATTTCGATCAGTTCCTCCAGCAGGTTTGCATATGGCTCGATTTTCCCGATTCCGAAATCGATCAGCCCTTCTCCGTCAGTGCCATAACGTTGGGCGCGCCAGCGGTTTTCGCGGATCAGCATGTTGTTGTAGCGCCGCCAACGCTGATTCTCGCGGCGCAAGCGCCAAAGCATCCGCAGCATGCAACGATACAGAGAGGCAATGGCAAGAGCATCCTCGATCAGAGGGCAGAGGTCGCATATCCGCATCTCCAGGGTCGGGAACCGGTGTGACGGCCGGATGTCCCACCAGATCTTGGTCGCGTCTTCAATGATGCCGCTATCGACCAGAATCCTCACGTGGCGAATATATTCGCCATAGCTTTCAAACTGCTCCGGCAGGCCGGTTCGAGGAAGTTCGTCCCATACTGCGAGACGATAGCTCTTGAGTCCGGTATCGTTACCCTGCCAAAACGGCGACGACGTACTGAGCGCCAGCAGGTGCGGCAGGAAATAAGCGGCCTGATTCATCAGGTCGATTCGCAGGTCGTCATCGTCAATCCCGACATGCACATGCATTCCGGAAATGACGAGCCGACGGACAACCCCCTGAAGGTCCTCCATCAGGCCGGCGTAGCGGTCCTTTTCCGTCCGTTTCTGATCGCCCCATGAGGCGAAGGGATGGGTCGACGCAGCCATGATGGCCAGACCATGTTTTTCGGCGACTGAAGAAACGGTCCTGCGCAGATGGCGCAGGTCCGCGGATACTTCCTTGATTGAACTGCAAACCTTGGTGCCGATCTCGATCTGTGCGCGCAGGAACTCCGGAGAAACCTGACTGCCCAGCAGGTCTTCGCATTCCCGGAACAGAGCTGGCGGCGGATCGGAAGCCAGATTGCGCGTCTCCCTGTCAATGAGGAGATATTCCTCTTCGATCCCGATGGTGAAACTTGGTTCTTGCAGAGCCATTCAGTATTTCTCCGGAGACGCCACTAAGGCGAGAAACTGTCCAGCGTCTTGCGCAGTGCGTCGCTGACGATTGAAGCCCAGTGTTCGATGCCTTGCGGATCGGCAATCAGATCCTGCCGTACCTCGACGAGAAGATGGGGCAGGCTTCGGCCCCGGCCGTGCATGTCGATGGTGTAGCCAGAATTGTTCCGGGCGCTGTAGGGCTCGTTGTCGCCGACAACCACGTCGCCGCGCATGGACAAGGCGTCCATGAAGGGCAGCGCCAGGCGTCCATCCTCATTCCACAGAACGCCGACATGCCACGGGCGCACATGGCCTTGAAAAACCGGCGTGAAGCTGTGCACCGAAATGAGTGCGTGAAGCGCCGGTGACCGGTTCCGACTCAATTGCCATTCGATTTCCGCGTGATAAGGGGCGAGGATCTCCCGCGCTCGCGCCGCGGCATGATCGCGATCCAGGTTCTGATTGCCCGGGATCGTCACCCCATCACTGACTTCCGGGATTGATGTCGGGTCGGAAAGCTGGCGGTTACAGTCGATCACCAGACGGGAATAGCTTGCCGTGATCAATGGAGCATCGAAGCGACGGGAAAGGGTATCGGCCAGTGGGGCCGCGCCGATGTCCCACGCGATATGTTCCCGGAGCTGTTTCGGCGTCAGACCCAGATTTTTCAGTGCCGCCGGTATGCGATTGCTGGCGTGATCGCAGACAAAGAACGTTCGGCCGGACCCATGCGCATTCGACACGGCAAAGGGCGGTGGGTCGGCAGGACCGAGGATCGTCTCGGCCGACTTGTGTTGTGGGTGGTGCGTCACCGCCATGAAAGCGGTCAGTCCAGTCCCTTGCGCCATTTGCGCAACTGCTCAGTGATCGACAGGGCGGCGGCCATGACATCGCGTACGCTCTCGCCGGAGACGACAGGTTTGCGGCGAGAGCGGACACAGTCTACAAAATCCGCACACTCCATCATGATCAGGTCGGCCTGGTCATACTGGCGTTGCTCCGCACCAACCGTGGGCGTGCCGTTGGAGGATTTCGTGCGGTTCATGACAATCAGCTTGTTCTCCACCATGTCGGCGACAACATAGGCGTTGTGCTGGAACACCCGCAAGGTTCGCTGGGCTTTCCAGCTGACCCTGCTGGCGGTCACGGTTGCCACACAGCCGTTTCCGAACTGGATTCGGGCGTTGGCAATGTCTTCCGCCTCACTGACAACGGGTACGCCCACAGCATCGATCCGCTCGATGGGGCAGCCGACCAGCATCATGATGTTGTCGATGTCGTGGACCATCATGTCCAGGATAACCGTCGTGTCCGTCCCGCGACCGCGATATTGGGATATTCGATGGCTTTCGATATAGGCGGGTCGTTCGACCAGAGTGTTGACGTCCCCGATGATCGGGCTGAAACGTTCCAGGTGGCCGACCTGCAGGATGCGGCCACTCGCCTTCGCCACTGCGATCAGATCGTCTGTTTCTTCCAGTGTCTCACAGATCGGTTTTTCGACCAGGACATCTCTGCCCGCTTCAAGGCAGTGCTTGGCGATGCTGTGGTGAGTCGTCGTCGGCGAGACGATGCTGACGGCATCAACCTGGACCAGTACCTCATCAAGATCCGTTGCTGCTTTCGTACCGTGCTCTGCAGCCGTCTTCTCCGCTCGGGACGAGTTGGTGTCCAGAACGGCGACAAGATCGGCAGATTCCAGAGCGGCATATTTCCGGGCATGCAAGTTCCCGAAATAGCCACAACCGACGACTGCTACGCGGACAGGCGCCGCGTCAGGAGATGATTGCCTGTCAGACAGTGTCCTGCTCCCTTCCAGCACCGGGTTCGAGCCGCAAGATCAAACCGGAGCTTTGGATCACCGGCATGACGACGAACCAATGTGACGGTCAGGTTGCTTGTGCAGTAGCGCTGTCGGGGGTATCAGGCCGACTGCGACGGTAACTGATCAGGAACCACAGATAGGCAGCCACCTGCAGCACAAGCAATGCGCCAAATGCCGCCACATAGGCTTCGGCCGCATAGGTTTCAGGGCCGGGGTTGTCGAACTGGTCAATGATGGCGCCAATGCCGAACTGGGCACAGAATCCGCCGACGAAAGCGACAAGGTTGATGGCTGTATTTGCCCGTCCGGCAAAGGCGAGCGGAAAGTGTCCGGCCAGCATCGGATAGCTGTAGATCATGCCGTAGGACAAGAAGCCAAACAGGAACCAGAGGGCTGCCGGTGAAATTGGCGCTTCGGCAACGATCAGGCCCTGAAGAATGCAGAAGGCGACCGTATAAGCTCCCAAAAGCTGCCCCAGCGTCAAATTGAGTCTGCGCGCGGCGGCGGCCACGATTCCGGTCAGGACCACGCCCAGGAGCAGACCGACATTGAGAATGGCCAGCACGCCGACAACACCGTCTCGATCAAGGCCGGCGACATCGCGCAGCCAGGGCCCCGCCCAAAGCCCCTGAATCGCCAGATTGGCTGCCGTGGCGGAAATCACCAGAGGCACCAGCGCCCGGAAGGCCGGACTGCGATAAACCATTCCCATTTCCTGCAATTGCTCGCGAAAGGAGCTTTTGCTGACCCCTTCCTGACGATCCGGCACGACGATGAAGATGATGAGGGAGATGATGACGGTAACAGCCGCCAACACTAGGAACACGCCCCGCCAGTTCGTGACGGATAGCGCCCATTCGACCGGCGCAGTGCCGGCAACCGCACCCAATCCGCCGGCGGCGAGGATCATCGCGTTGCAGACCGGCCAGCGATCCTGCGGGTACCACTGGGTAATGACCTTGAAAGATCCCATCAGGCAGGCGGACACGCCCAACCCGATCATCGCGCGGCCGGCGACAAGCGTACTGCGATCTTCGCCGACTGCGAAAATCGCCGCCCCTGCCGCTGCGATCAAAAGCAGGGCAGCGTTGACTCGTCTTGGACCGAACCGGTCGAGCAGAACGCCAAGCGGTATCTGGAACAGCGCGAAAGTCAGCAGATAGACCGACGTCAGCAAGCCGATGTCAGCAGCGCTGAGCCCGATATCTCTTACCAGGTCGCTGCCGAGTACCGAGTTGACCGTGCGATACAGATAGCTGAGGAAATAGCCTGCCGCAAAGGGCAGCAGAACAACCAGGATCGTGGGCATCTACCGCGTGCTGGCGATCGCCAGGATACGTTGCATTGATCGCAGGACTGGCTTCTCGATCAGTTTGCCATCATAGACAACCAGTCCGCCGTCGCCAGCGTCAAACGCCGCAATAATCTGGCGCGCCCGATCTACTTCCTCGGCGGAAGGGCTGAAGACATTGTTCAGGATCGGGATCTGTTTGGGATGAATGGCCGCCTTGCCCGAGAAGCCCAGGCGCGCACTGCGTTGCGCCTCGTCTTTCAGGCCGTCCATGTTCTCGAGGTCCAGCCACGGCACGTCGATAAGGTCCACGCCGGCGCCAGCCGCAGCATGGACGACGCGGGAGCGGGCGAATAGAAGATTCTCCCAATCCGGGGTTGTCCGAAGGTCGGCCGCCATGTCGATCGCTCCGAAAACCAGCGATTGGACGCGTTGGCTGGCCATGGCGATCTGGAATGCGTGTTCCAACGCATCGTTCGTCTCGATCATCACGTGCAGTACCGATTGGGCGCCTGCCTCCACAAGCAAGTCATCCATCATCACGATTTCGCCATGGCTCTTTACCTTGGCAAGCATGAAACCGTCCGGTGGGTTGGGCAGGTCGAGCAGAGCCGTTACGTCCTTGAGACCATCGAGGGAATGCAAACTGTTGATCCGCACGAGGGTTTCGGGAACCTTCGTTCCGGGCTGGAATTGGCGGAAGACCCCGACAGTGCCGTCGCGCGCCGCATCCTTGTCGTCGGGCGCCACGGCATCTTCGAGGTCAATGCAGACCATGTCCGCGCCCATGTCCAGTGCGCGGGAAAACATCCGGGGCTTGTCGCCCGGCGCAAATATCATGCTGCGACGTGGGCGAATGGAGAATTCTGTCATGGCGGGCTTCCGGTGAGTGGTCGGAAGTCGGTCTCGTTGGTTTGGTGCATTTGCCGACCAGGGTTAATGTCGATACGCTAGCGGTTCTCGCCGGGCATCCACACAATGTCGTCGGCACCGTTGTTGTTCCGCGCACGGGCCATGACAAAAAGATGGTCCGACAGGCGGTTGATGTATACAAGTGCCAACGGATTGATCTTTTCCTTCTCGGCCAGAAGGGTCATGTGACGTTCCGCCCGCCGAGCCACGGTCCGGGCCAGATGGAGCCAGGAAGATACCGCCGATCCCCCCGGAAGGACGAAAGACTCGAGAGGCGGGATGTTGGCGTTCATTGCGTCAATCTCTGCCTCCAGACGATCTACCTGACCCTGAGATATTCGTAACGGGGGCCATTTCGGATCCTCTTCGTAAGGCGTACAAAGGTCTGCACCAAGGTCGAACAGATCGTTTTGGATGCGGAGGAGCATGGTGTCGGCCGCTTCGTCGCCGCCAGTATCTCGCCGCACCAGGCCCAGGATGCTGTTGCATTCATCGACGGCGCCATAGGCCGTGACGCGGGCATCGTGCTTGGGCACGCGATCGCCGTTGCCCAGACTGGTCTGCCCCTTGTCGCCGCCGCGCGTATAGATCTTATCCAGTTTTATCATGCTCCGGCTTGACTCCCGTATGTCAGGAAGAGCAGCATCAGCAGCAAGACGGCAGCGAGTTGCAATCCAACCCGGGCGCGCATCAGCTTGTTGCTCCATCGAGTGTTGGCATCGCCGCCGCGTCCCATCAGGACAACCCCAGCCAGCAGCGCGGCGACAACGCCGGTCATTGCTATGGCGACAAGGACGATCAGGGCAGTTTTCATGGTCAGAGCTTAGGGATTGTGATCGGCATCGGACAGCCTCCATGATGTAGCGCGACTGTCTGGCGCGCAGACCTGATGACGAGGAAGGGGCGTGACCGGTTGTTGCGGGCAGGCATGAAGAAAATCAAGGAACAACGGTCAATCGAGACGATCTTGGAAAGGGTAATTATATACGAAAATCCCGTTCAGATCGGGTGACGCTCTCCCTGATGAAGATGTTCGAGCGTCTTTGAATTCCAGCCATACCACAGGAGTTTCCTTGGTGAATATCTGTTATTGGCGGTCACTCTTGGCGAATTGGATACAATCCAGCCCGCGCCGCACTTGACAGGGGATCGAACGGACAGGGATGATGGCTTGGTGCTGTTCGCAGGCGCGTGTGATGGCTGGACGGGGACCGACGACGTGACGACAGGCAACGGATCATCTAGACTGAAAGAGGGACAGTCCGACAGTCCGACAGTCCGACAGTCCGACAGTCCGACAGGAAGCGAACTGGTCTCATCAGACGATCTGGACGGGTGACAACCTCCCGATAATGCGGGGGATGAACGGCGCCAGCGTCGATCTGGTCTACCTGGATCCGCCTTTCAATTCCAAGGCCAACTACGCCGCGCCGATAGGCAGCGAAGCCGCCGGGGCCGAGTTCAGGGATACGTGGTCGCTCCAGGACGTGGACATTGCCTGGCTTGATCTGATCGAGGCCAAGCATCCGAGGCTGAACCGCGTCATCCATGCGGCGATGACCGACAGCGACAAGTCCTATCTGATCTACATGGCCGTGCGGTTGCTGGAGATGCATCGGCTCCTCAAGCCCGCAGGCAGCATCTATCTTCACTGCGACCCCACCATGAGCCATTATCTCAAGCTGCTCATGGATGCCGTTTTCGGGCGGAAAGCGTTTCAAAGTGAAGTGATATGGAAGCGCACTTCTACGCACAATCGCGCGAAACGATGGGCGCCGATTCACGATTGCATCTTCCATTACGGGGGAAGCGAAAAGCCGACATGGAACCGCGTGCTTCAGTCGCTTGATTCCGAATACGTGGACAAGTTTTATCGCCATACAGACGAAAAGGGCCGCTATCGCGCATCCGACCTTACGGGGCCAGGTCTTCGAGACGGCGACACGGGCCAACCTTGGCGCGGTATTGACCCGGCAAATAGCGGGCGACACTGGGAGCTTCCGCCTGACCGTGCATTGCCGGACTGGTTCGTCTTCCCCGACGGATATGCCGCCATGCCGGCCCGCCAGCGCCTTGACGTACTTGATGAGCAAGGTCTCGTTTACTGGCCGCAAAAGGGATCCATGCCCGCCTTCAAACGATATCTCACCAAAAGATCCGGCGCACCGATCGTTGACATCGTCACAGATATTCACCCGCTGTCTGCTGCTGCCAAGGAACGCACCGGCTACCCGACCCAGAAACCGCTTGCATTGCTTCGCCGGGTCATCCGCGCTTCGAGCAACCCCGGCGACATGGTGCTTGACCCTTTCTGCGGGTGCGCCACGGCCTGCGTCGCCGCTCAGGACGAAGGTCGGCAGTGGGTCGGGATCGACATATCCGACAAGGCCGCCGAACTGGTTCTGTACCGGCTGAAAAACGAACTCGGGATGTTCGCCGACAGGACGGTTGTCCACCGAACCGACATTCCGCAGCGCACGGACATCGGCAAGCTGGTCCGCTACAACGACATGAGGAACAGGAAACTGCTGTACGGCGAGCAGGGCGGCCACTGCAACGGATGCCGGACACACTTCCAGCTACCGAACCTTACGGTGGACCACATAATCCCGAAGTCGAAGGGAGGGACCGACCACATGGGCAACCTTCAGCTTCTGTGCGGCCGGTGCAATTCCGTCAAGGGCGACCGGGGCATGGAATACCTGTTGACCAAACTCGCGGCATGAGCAAGAGAAGGGATCATCCCGACCAGACATCCTCGTAACTGACCTGAAGACAACGGGCCAGGGGATGGAACGGCCATGATCCCTCCCTTTATCCGAGCTGTACTGCTTGAAATGTTTCAGTGTCCGTTCCCGAAGTCGCGAGTGACGTCAGGGTCTGCCGCATGAGTGATTTGACGTGGTTGATCCAGGACCTGGCTCTTGCACGTCCTGATGTGCGAGACAGCAGCATGCAGCCGGCCTGTCCCGGACCAGGCCATCCCGCCCCGCAGACGTTGCATGACGATGCATGAAAACGGCCTTGAACCACAGAAAACTGAGGATGACAGGGCGAAACCTGACGCCATGGGGGCAGTGCAGTCGATCACCACACCCCGTCACGGACATCGTTCCGCCGGTGGTTCCCGGCGCGCTCATGCGGCCCTCGATCAACCCGTGGCATCCGCCATGTCTCCGGAAAATCCCGGTAGAAGACCAGACCGCCAGACCCAACTTCAACAGTGAGCGCCCGATTTCAGGGGGTTCTGGTCGGGCAGGTCGTTGAAATTGCCCAATACCGGGATCCGATTTCACCGGATCGCAAAAAGTGTGGTGAAAACATTTGGGGTTTTCGTACATGATTCCCCTTCGAAAAATCGGGGCTCATCGCAGAACCATGGCGCGCGTGTACGACCCCGTACCCGGTCGCGCATCTCCACGAGGGCCTGCAGCGCGTGTGGCCTGCCGCATCGAGATGTCGAGCGCCTGATCGCAGGCACTTGGCCGACCGAAGAAAATGCTGACGTCAACGGCATCTGCCATAGCCGAACCGGCCGCCTCAGGCTGCTCCTGCCGGAGCGGGCCGGGCGATGTCTCCCCCGGTACTCAGAATCCCCGAGTATCCGGTGGACGACGCCGCGCCTTGCGCCGAAAGACAAGATCCGAGCTCGTCCTTGTCGCCAACCTGACCATGCGGTTGACGGCTTCATTTGCGGGACGGTGCTCTGGCAGGTCAGGGATAGGCCCGGAAAATGCCGGCCCAGTGCGCATTGGGTGGCCGGAAACTTGCCTGGACAAGGCGCGCGTTGGCTTTCAGACTGTCTCCGGGCCGATAGCGCATGCTGCTCACCAGCGTGATCGACGATCGGGCCTTCAAGTCGAAGGGCTCGAACCGGAACTTGAACGGTCTCTTGTTGAATTCCATGGCGATTTGCACGCTGACGTTGCGAAGCGGATAGTCCGTAGGGTTCCTGACATCGACAAGGACCCGACCATTTGCAAAGACCGGTTTCAGGCGGATGTAGCGGCCCGGATTGTCCGCTATATCGAGCATGGTGAAATCTCTGGACGCCGCCGTGCCGAGGCTTCTGCCGGCGCCCTTGGCGGACCCGAAGAGACGCTTGGCTACCACCCGGTTCCCTTCCGCCATGGCGATTCTTCCAAGCGTGTAGTTCGCGAGATGGGTCGCCAGCAACCGGTTGCTTCGTTCCAGGTCTTTCCGGGCCTGCGTCCGTTCCCGGAGCGCTTCGCGGGCGAGACCCCGCCCCAGATAGTGTCTGTAATGGCCGGCATCGAGGCGGATCGCCGCGTCATAGGCGTCCACCGCGTCGCGATACCGCCCCTGGCGCGCCAGGGCTTGCCCTTTGAGTCCGTGGAACAGGGCCTCGCCCGGTTCCTGCCTGATCGCCTTTTCCAGAAGCCTGAGAGCCTGTTGCGGCCTGACATCAAGCAGTCTTGCCGCCTGGTCGGCTCGTTCGTAGGCCGGTTTGCGAGCGCGCAAGTAGGCGAGGCGGCTCCGATAGCGGTCGGTACCGACCTCGCCGCCCGGAGGGAACTCCGCGAGCGCGGCTCTGTTCAATTTCACCCTTTCCTTCGACGGCGGATGAGTGGCGAACCAGCTGGCCAGCCATCCAGGTTCCCGCCCTTTGGACAGCGCCACGAATTTCTCCTGAAGCGTCACGGCGGCAGCAGTATCGTAGCCGGCGGCATGCATGTACTTCATGCCGTAGCGGTCGGCCATGCGCTCGTCGGCTCGGCTGTATCCCCGGTGAATGAGTTGGGATCCCAGTGCCGTGCCGGCAGCAATAGCGCCGGCATATTTCGAATCCCTGTTGGCGATCGCGACGCCGGCCGCAACTGCGCCCAGTATCAGGCCACGGTTCATGCGGCTCGCGCTGTGTCTGGCTGCTGCATGCACAACCTCATGCCCGAGTACCGCAGCCAGTTCGGCTTCGTTTTCCAATTCCATCAGAAGGCCGCGATTCACCGCGATCTTGCCGCCCGGCAACGCCCAGGCGTTGGGAACGCTGTTGTTCAACACAACGAATTCATACGGCAACTCGCGGTCGCTGACGCTTGCGACGCGCCGTCCGACCGAGGCGACATAGTTTTCCAGTTTCGGATCGGCCGTATAGCGCCCTCCCGATGCCTGTTGCAAAGGTCCGAAGTTCCGCCTGCCGATGGCGATCTCGTGTTCGGTCGAAAAGAGCACGAGTTCTTTTTTGCCGGTGACGGGGTTCGCCTCGCAGCCGGCTACCAGGAGTAGAATTGCCAGAAACGCTAGACATCGCGCCGGTCGAGCTTTCATTTACAGTTCCAGTCTTCGCCTGACGATGATCGCGGGACACATGTCTGCGCCCGGAAATCGTTCGCAAGGGCAAGCCTTGGCGTGGTTGGTAACGGGCGCACGGAACCAGGCATCCGGCTCCCGTCAAAAGCCTCGATCTTCTGAAGGCGGTTCTTCAACAGCGATACCTCACGCTCAAGGTCCGAAACACGCTTGCTCATCCCCGCATCCGTCATCGACGCCGAATATGAGGATGACACGGAAAGGCACAAGACCCGAAACGTCAAAGTGAGATGCTCCCAAAGGTCAGACCCAGTTGGCCTCGCGCAACTCCTTGGCGTAGCGGCGACTTACCGGGATGGAAGCACCATTCGAAAGGTGAGCGATGGTGCGGTTGTCGTTACGGGTGATCCGAGTGAGAGCATCCCGGGCAATCCAGTGAGACCGATGTACTTGCATTCCAGCCGTTCCGCCGAGTTCCTTGAGAGCATCGCCAAATCGCATCAGGACCAAGTGCGAACCTTGATCCGTATGAATTTCCACATAATGATCCTGGACTTGCAAATGCAGGAGTGTGCCACGAAGGCGCGCCGGCAATCGTTCCAGGATCGGCGGTGGCGTTTCTTCTCGATCCCCTTCGGATATGACCAACGAAAATGGCTCGTCCACGCATCCGAGACGCCCGTGGAGCGCAACCCAAACAATCAATCCCAGCACTACATGAATGATCGCAACGGAGAAGAACAGGGTGTGAAAAGTGAGCGAGGGCGGAAATTTTCCGTCAAACAGAATCTGAATTCCGGCAACCGTGGCCGTTCCGGGAATGGCGGCAACAAGACTGCCCACGACAACCCGGGCAACGACCGGAACCTGCGACGGCAGCCATGCCACCATCGCCAAGGTGGAGAAGATGCCAAACCCCCAGTTTGCCAGCATCGCCAGGCCCCAAAAGGCAACTCGCTCGCCGAAGCTCATGCGGATATAGGTTCCAAAGGGTCCCAGATAGGCGAACACGATGGTCGCCAGGACGAGCGCCACAAGATGCCACCGCAAGCGCTGCAACGTGAGCCATTCACGCAGCGCGAACGGTTTTGGCCTGTTCATCCGCGAATTTTTCGATGCTTCTGCGTAGATGTGGTTTGTCATGAACAGCATGTGTAGCACAGGCTCGGCACAGCATACGCCATTGAATCGGAGAACATTGTGATGATGTCAGTTCTTTTTCGTGCCAAGCGGGCCATTGCAGTTGTCGCAGCGGCGGCGGTAACTGCTGTCGCAATCCCATCAACGAAGGCTGCCGACCTTACCATCACCGTTTCTGGCGTCAAATCGTCAACGGGTCGAATCTATGTCGGTGTCCACCGTGCAGACAGCGGCATCAAATTCCCGGATGACAAAGGCATGGTCGCTGGCATTTGGCGAGAGGCGGTCAAGGGATCTTTCACGGTCCAGATTACCGGTTTCCCGCCGGGGCGATACGCCATCAACGGATTTCACGACCAGAATGACAACGGCAAGCTGGATACCAACGTTCTTGGCATTCCGACAGAGGGGTACGGCTTCGGGAACGGTGCCGACGCAAGCTTTGGACCGCCCAAGTTCGAGGCTGCCAGTGTCGATGTCATCGACACGGCGCGTATTCGACTGCCCATCGGATATTGAGATCTGCCATGACGAACGCCTTTCGTGACCGTCGCAACTTTCTCGCGGCATCGGCCGTCGCGTCACTTGCCGGCATGGCGCCGTTTGTACAGTCACCGGCGGCCGCCGATACTGATTGGGGCAACGAATTTTCGCGCGCACTGAAAAAGAACCCGCTGCTGATCGGCTGGAAAACTCCTCCGGACCGCCTGGATACGGTGTCGCTCGAGACCAGTGGTGCCTGGCCTGAAAGTCTGAAAGGACGCTTCTATCGGAACGGGCCCGCCGCCCATGACCGATTCGGGCAGCGCTATCAGCACTGGTTCGACGCCGACGGAATGATCCAGGAATTCGTTATCGACGGCGGCAGGGTCGCGCACCGCGGACGCCTGATGCAAACGCCGAAGCTGAAAGCAGAAAACAAGGCCGGTCGGCGACTTTATGGCGGCTTCGGAACGCATTGGCCAAATCTGGCTCCTTTCCGTGGACCAGACAGCATCAACGTCGCCAACATCTCGGTCTTGCATCACGGCGGCGAACTGATGGCCTTGTGGGAAGCCGGCTCACCTACGGTTCTCGATCAGCGAACTCTGGATGCGCGCAGGTTCAAGTCCTGGGACGACAGCCTGAAAGGCCTGGCCTTTTCCGCACATCCGAAAGTCGATCCTGACGGCACCTTGTGGAATTTCGGCTACAACCTTCTGCCCAGACCGGCCTTGGTGCTCTACCACATCGATCGTACCGGAAAGCTGGTCAAGGCAGCGATCGTGAAGCTTGACGCTCTGGGCATGGTCCACGATTTCGTCGTGACCGAAACATCGCTGGTCATCGTCATACCGCCCTATCACCTGGACCGGGCGAAGGCTCGGTCGAACAGCTTTCTCGGCGCCCATGTCTGGAAGCCGGGAGATGAAACGCGTGTTCTGGTCGTCAGCAAGGATGATTTCAGCAAACGGCGCTGGCATGGTCTGCCGGCCGGATTCGGCTTCCATCATGGCAATGGGTGGGAAGAAAACAACGGCGTCATCCACTTCGATCACTGTATCGCCGAGGATCCGACGATTGTTTCGGAAACCTTGCGTTTTGTAATGAAGGGTGAACTGCGCGCGGCGTCGCCAGCTTACTATACGCAGATCGTACTGCGGCCAAAGGGGGACGCCATTGTGTCGATGCGGGCCGAAGAGGCGGAGTTTCCCCAGATTTCGCCGGTCGTCGTTGGCAAGCGCAACCGGTACGTATACATGCTGGGAGCAGAGACGAATGGCAGCGGATGGGGTTTTCGCAACATCCTGAAAAGAGATCTGGAAAAGGGCAAAAGCGACGTTTTCAGCTATCCCATCGGCATCACGCCAGAGGAACATCTTTTCGTGCCTCGACGATCCGGACGGAGCGAGGACGACGGGTGGCTGATCGGTACGGTTCTGGATTGGAAGAATGGTCGATCGGGTATTTCGGTGTTCGACGCCACGGCGATTGCGGCAGGTCCAATTGCGCAAGCATGGCTGCCATATCCTGTTCCGCTAGGTTTCCACGGGACATTTGTTTCGGCCTAGCCCGACGGATGCAAGGCTTGGCGCAGGTCAGAGGCAGCGTCATCGAACGCAATCCTGGCCGCCTTCACCGCTCCGCCCATGTTGAAATAGCCATGAATAAGGCCGGGATAGTGCCGGGCAACCACCGGCACGCCGGCCTGTTTCAGTTTTCTTGCGTAGGCAATGCCTTCGTCTTGCAGTGGATCGAACCCCGCTGTGTGTACGGCAGCGGGCGGCAATCCGTCGAAATCGTCGTTCAGAAGCGGTGACAGCCGTGGGTCCGCAGGATCGGCATCGCCGCGATAACCCTCCCCGAACCAATCCATGTGAGGTTTTTCCAGCAGGTATCCGTACGCATAGTCAGTAATGGACGCGTAGGTGCCAGCCATGTCCGTTGCCGGATAGATAAGGAGTTGGAAACAGGGCATCGGCAAGCCGGCTTTTTTGGCTTCATGGGACAAGACCGCAGACAGGTTTCCTCCGGCGCTGTCACCACCGACGGCGATACGTTCAGGGTCAATACCATAGTCTGCGGCAGATGCATGAATGTTGTTCCACACTGCCATGACGTCTTCGACCGCCGCCGGAAACGGGTTTTCCGGCGCCAGGGCATAATCCACCGACAAGACCTTGCAGCAGGCGTCGCGCGCCAGGCCACGGCAGGTCCGGTCATGAGAATCGAGACTGCCGATGGTCCAGCCGCCGCCATGAATCCAGACCAGCAGCGGAGCAGGCTGTCCGGTCGCTTCCTGTGTGTACAGCCGTGTCTTGACAAATCGGCTTTCCCGACCGATGGCGATCTCCACCACCGAATCCATTTTGGCCGCATCTATATCAAGTCTGGTGGCTGTTTCGTCATACTGCGCCCGCGCGGCAGGTGGAGCGAGGGTATAGACTGGCGGATAGGGTGACTCCCTGATCAGATCCAGCACCCACCGGATTTGCGGATCGATAGTCATGACATCACTCGCTCTGGTTGCGTGATTCGGGCGCCGATCGACGACGGCCGATCATGCCGGAACACAACATGTCAGGCCGGCTTGATCTGGACTTCAAAGACGACCTCGCAGGTTCATCCGCGGTATACTGACAGCAGATTGCGTAATCACGAGCCAAGCCTCCCGGCTCTCCCTGCGGCGGGCCTGTACGACGGCAGAAGTCAGATAAGTCCCATCTGTTTTGCTACCGCCTGTGTCAGAGGAGCGCTGGGGTCCATGAACTCGTTGCACGCAGCAAAATGATCTCGACCTTTCAGGAGTAACCGCTCAGCCGGGACGCCCCACGTGGCAAGTTGCTCCAAGTAACGTTCGCCCTGCCAGTGGAAGCCGTCGACTTCGTCTTCTCCCCAGGCGACAACGACGGGGCAGGGATGCGGGGGCCTTTGATGGATCGGCGAGTTGCGCCTGACCGCCGTGTCTGAAAGCTGCAGCCACTCGTTGACGAAGGCCTTTTGCAGAGGGGCCAGGTCGTAGAGGCCGCTGATTGCCGTGACGCCCTTCAGAATGTCGGGGGGCAGACCGTAATCTCCTTCCCAATCCGTTGACAGCATCATGCCGGCCAGATGGCCGCCGGCGGAGTGACCCGAAAGATAGAGACGGCGGTTGTCACCACCATATCGGTGGGCGTTCCTGTATGCCCACGCAACAAAGTCCCGGCATTGACGCACGATGACATCGAGATGGACGTCCGGCGCCAAGGAATAGGTGTTGGCCATGACGGTTGCGCCCATCGGGGTCAGCGCCTCGCAAACGAAACTGCTCTCGTCCTTGGTCAGCATCCGCCAGTAGCCGCCGTGAATAAAGAGATGTACCGGTACGCCTTGACGCGTCGCCGGGAATATATCGAGGATCTGGTCCTTGTGCGGCCCATAGGGCACGTTGCGGGGCCCCGGATTATTCCTGCTCGCGCGCCGGCTGTCCGTCGTGAAACCGGGGAGATAGGTATTCTCGAAATCCGGCACGCTTTCGCGCGCGTTGTAGGATTGGTCGAGCGCAGCCTGATCCAGATCTTGCCAATGGGTCATCGGAAGTTGCTCCGCCGTCATGTAAATTGAAACGACCGTTCGGGTCGCGAAACGTTAAGCTTGTTGCCTTCCAACCTAATCTCTTGCGATTGTCTCGGAAAGATGTCCTTGGATCCTGAACGGAATTGACGGCGGACAGCGGAATGAGGCCTGTTTGGGCTCTCCGTAAGATTGGGACGACTCTCTTCAGGCAGCTATTGCAGGACAGGGCATCAATCATTCTGCACATTCGGAGGAACGTCGCCATGCATGTTGGCGCCTCGTTTATTTTTCAGAATCCCGGCAAGCGACAGCCCGATCACGTGGTTTGGAATGACGAGTTGGCAATGGTGGATCTGATCGATCCGCTCGGTTTCGACTCCGTCTGGGCGACCGAGCATCACATTACCGACTACATCATGTCGCCGGACCCGCTGCAGTTCCTCGCCTATGCGGCCGGGCGTACCAAGACAGCCCAGCTGGGGACGATGGTGGTCGTCCTTCCCTGGCGCGAACCGTTTCGGACGGCGACCCAGGTGGCGATGCTGGATACGATTTCCGGCGGCCGGGTGATTTTCGGCATGGGCCGCGGCGCCGGGCGCTGTGAGTTCGAGGGATTCGGCATTCCTATGAACGAAAGTCGCGCCCGTTTTGTCGAATGCGCCGAGATAATCCTGGGAGGCTTGGAGAGTGGCTATTGCGAATATGACGGTCAGTACTATCGTCAGCCGCGCGCTGCCATTCGTCCCCGGGCGGCAAAGACATTCAAGGGTCGAAGCTATGCCGCTGCTGTCTCGCCAGAATCATCCGAGATCATGGCAAGGCTTGGAGTCGGTCTGCTGATCATCCCGCAGAAACCGTGGGATCACGTGGCGAAAGAACTTGCCGACTACCGCATTCTGTTTCGGCGTGTAAATGGATTTGATGCGCCGGCACCGATCACTTGCGGCTGGGTCTTCGTCGACGACGACGAGACGCGCGCCTACGAGATGGCGAGGAAGTATATCGGCGGGTACTGGCACAGTGTGTTGGCGCATTATGAGTTTGCCAGCGATCATATGAAAACGACCAAGGGTTACGAATATTACGGCAAATTCGCCGAAAATCTGCAGAAACAAGGTGACGACGCGGCGACAGACTTCTTTCTGGGACTCCAGGTCTGGGGCACGCCTGAGATGTGCTACGAGAAAATTCTCGACATTTCGAACCGCGTCGGATCCGAGAGCTTTGTCGGCGTTTTCAAATATGCAGGAATGTCCAAAGAACTTGGCGAAGCCAACATGCGCCTGTTTGCGCGGGAGGTGATACCAGAGTTGAACAAGGTCGGACCGGCCGCGGGGCGGCAGAAAGCCATGGAAGCTTCCCTTTTCAAGGCTGCATCCGGTACCCATGGCGCCGGATGATGGCGCAAGATAGATGGTAAAGGGCCAGTCGAATCCAGATTGATGTGGCTTCGCACTTGGTGTGAACGAGAAGGTGACGCTGCCGCTTCAAGGGCAAACAAGCGCGCTGACGTGGAGAACTCCAATGAGTGGACCGCTTGAGGGACTAAGAGTAGTGGAGTTGGCCGGGATTGGTCCCGGTCCCATGGCCTGCATGATGCTCGCCGATATGGGCGCCGACGTCATCAAGGTGGATAGGCTGACCGATGCTGGCCTGGGCGTTGCGATTCCGCCGAAATATCAGGTTCTGCACCGCAGCCGCCCGTCTGTGGCAGTTGATCTGAAATCACCCGACGGCCTGACGGCCGTCAAGCGTCTGGTTGGTGAGGCAGATGTATTGATCGAGGGATTCCGGCCCGGAGTAACGGAACGGATGGGCTTGGGTCCCGATGACTGCTTCGCCATCAATCCGAAACTGATCTATGGTCGTATGACCGGCTGGGGGCAGGACGGCCCGATGGCAACCGCCGCCGGGCACGACATGAACTACATCGCGTTGACCGGAGCCCTGCACGCCATCGGGCCGAAAGGCGGCGCACCCGTTCCGCCGCTCAACCTCGTCGGAGATTTTGGCGGCGGTACTCTGTATCTCGTCGTGGGTGTGCTTGCCGCTCTTCTGGAAGCGCAGAAGTCCGGAAGAGGTCAGGTCGTCGACGCGGCCATGGTTGATGGCGCAGCGTCACTCATGACGAGTTTTTTCGGGCTCAAGGCGGCTGGTATGTGGCGCGACGAACGCGGCGCCAACCTCCTGGATGGCGGTGCCCACTTCTATGCCGTTTACGAAACCGGTGACGGCAAGTATGTCTCGATCGGCTCCATAGAGGCCAAGTTCTATGCCGAGTTGCTGGAGAAGGCCGGTCTTGCTTCCGCGAACTTGCCGGCGCAAATGAACCCGGAGAACTGGCCAGTCATCAAGGAGAAGCTTGCGTCCGTCTTCAAGACAAAAACCCGGGATGAATGGTGCGCACTCATGGAGGGAACCGATATCTGTTTCGCGCCAGTCCTGACTCTGGAAGAAGCACCAGAGCATCCGCACATGAGCGCGCGCGGCTCCTACGTCGACCTTGATGGCGTGATTCAACCCGGCCCGGCCCCGCGATTCAGCCGTACGCCCTCGGCCGTGCAACGACCGCCATCTGTTCCGGGCGCGGACACCGAAGAGGGTTTGATCGCTTGGGGGTTTTCCTCGGACGAGATTGCCGATCTCCGGTCGAAGAAGGCGATCGGCTAGGGATTTTCGCGACATTGTCTACCGTATCGACTCGAGCCGTTTGCATGATAACGGTGCGGAAAAATCTACGTGGGGCAGCGCAGTGCATCTTGTGAATGATGGTAATGCATCTCCATTGATGGAAAGAATCCGGCTCGATGTCGGCATGATGAGAAAAACCAGGTGATACATGAAAGACAGTCTGAAACCCGGCGTGACCCATGTGGCCAAGATAAAGATCGACAAGGATAGGACGATCTCTTTCATGGGCGATGACCTTCGTGTCTACGCCACGCCGCGTATGGTTCTTGATGTCGAGCATACCTGCCGCCAGCTTTTGCTGCCTCACCACGATGGTGGCGAGGATTCCTTGGGGGTACGGGTGGAGATCGATCATCTGGGACCCACCCTGCTTGGCCAGACAGTGACGGTAGCCGCTAAAGTCGCCGAAGTGGAAGGTTCGCGCGTCGTTTTCGACGTCAACATCCATGATGAACTCGATCATGTCGGGCAGGCTCGGCATATCCGTTTTGTTGTCGACACCGAAAAACAGGGTAGCCGCTTGGTGAAGAAGAAGGCGCGGCTGGCAGAAGCCTGATATGGTTGGGGCGTTCCGTGTCATCCTTGTTTGAAGATGCTTGAGGAAGCGGCCGGTCATGTCCGAATCTGACAATGCCAGCGACGACGTCAAGAAAGTGCCCTTCTATTGCTACCAGTGTGTGGCGGGGCCCGATCTGGCGAAAGTAACCGTTCGGAACGGTGTCGCCGAACGGTTGGAAGCCAACTTCGACATCAAGGACGAGCATCCCGGAGGCGGTCGCGTCTGCGTCAAGGCGTTTGGCCTGATCCAGAAGACATACAATCCTCATCGCGTCAAACAGCCGATGAAGCGGACCAATCCGAAAAAGAGCCGAGAAGAGGATCCAGGCTTTGTGCCGATTTCCTGGGAAGAAGCGTTCCGGATCATCGGAGAGAAGTTCCGTGAAATCCGTGCGAAGGGATTGGTGAACGAAAACGGGCACCCGCGTCTTGCGACGTCAACAGGCGGTGGCGGCACTCCGGTCCAGTATATGGGGACCTTTCCCGCCTTCATGGCGGCATGGGGCCCAATCGATCAGGGTTTCGGCGCCGGGCAGGGGGTGAAATGCTACCATTCCGAACATCTGTACGGTGAACTGTGGCACCGTGCGTTCATCGTCGCACCGGATACGCCATACGTGAATTTCATTCTGAACTGCGGCGCGAATACCGAAGCACAGGCCGGGGTCGTCGGCATCTGGCGCGAGGCCAACGCGCGCGCGCGAGGGGCCAAGCGGGTGCATGTCGAGCCGCACATGTCGATCACCGCGGCTGCCTCCGCCGAATGGGTTCCGATCAAGCCGAAGACAGACGCAGCTTTCCTGTTCGCCCTGATTCACCGGATCGTGGTTGAGCGCGGCTGGTCCAGCGTCTGCGACGTGCCCTTCCTCAAGAATCGGTCGAACGCGCCATACCTGGTCGGGCCGAACGGGTTTTTTGTACGCAATGAAGACGGCAAGCCGCTGATTTGGGACGCTGACGACGGCAGCGCGAAGCCCTTCGACGGCGACATCCGGAACGCGGCGCTGGAGGGCGTCTTTGCCGTCGATGGCTACGAACTGGGCCCGGACAACAAACGCTGGGACCACAAACGCGTGAAAGCCAAGCCATCTTTCCAGATGATGATCGACCTGATGTCGAGGTACACGCCGGAATGGGCCGAGACCGAGTGCGAAGTACCGGCCGATACCATTCGACGGGTCGCCGACGAATACATCGCGCATGCCTGCGTCGGCGAAACGATCGAGATCGAGGGCAAGACCTTGCCCTACCGTCCGGTTGCGATCCTGTTGGGCAAGAGTGTCAACAACGGCTGGGGAGGGTATCACACCTGTTGGGCACGAACCATGCTGGCCGTTCTGGTCGGTGCGCTGGAAGTGCCGGGCGGGACGCTGGGGACCGCCGTGAAACTGGTTCGGCCTGCCGCTTCGCGGGTCGGCTCCGTATTGCCGGGCGAAGACGGTTTCATGCGCTACCAGTTCAACGCTACGTCATCGAATGCATGGAACCGCGACCCTCACATTCGCAATGCCTACAAGACGCTTGTTCCTCTGGTTTCGGACAGTCCGTGGTCTGCGGCTCTCGGACCTGCGCATCTGCCATGGCTGTTTCAGAAGCACCAGCCAAAGAGCTGGCCGCGGCACGATCCGCCAGACATCTGGATGTGCTACCGCACAAATCCATCGATCAGTTCATGGAACGCCCCGGAAGTGTCGAACCGTCTGGCGGAATTCCCGTTCATCGTCGCATTCTCGTACACGATGGATGAGACCAACCATTTCGCCGATATCCTGTTGCCGGAATCGACCGATCTGGAATCGACTCAGCTGATTCGCATTGGCGGCACGAAGTTCCAGGAGAATTTCTGGCACCACGAGGGCTGGACCATCAGGGCCAAGGCGATCGACCCGGTCAACGACACGATGGATATGTCCGACATCGTCACCCGCCTTGCGCAGGAAGCAGGGATCCTCGATGAGTATATTCAAGCCATCAACAACGGCGCTGCGGGAACCAAGCTGGCCCGCGAAGGCCGTTATGACTTCGGCTTGCCGCTGGGCGAGCCACCGGTTTCAGAGCAGATATGGGACAACATGTGCAGGGCCGCATCTTGGGACATGACCGGGGGCGAGGAAGTCCACGATCTGGAATGGTTCAAGGAACATGGCTACATGCTCAATGACTACAAACAACTGGATTGGTACATTTACCCGGCCCTGGAAGAGCAGAACCTGAGGTTCGAATTGCCTTACCAGGAACGTCTCACCCGCCACGGCCAGGAACTCGCCCTTAGGTTGGGAGAAATCGGCGTGGAATGGTGGGAAACTCAACTGCGCGAATACGAATTCATGCCGACCTACGAGTCCTTTCCGGAAATCTGGCAGGATTATGTACGCGACTTCAACCGCGAGCCGGAAGAATATCCCTTCTGGGCCCTGACGGCCCGATCATTCCAGTATGCCTGGGGCGCCAACGTGGGCCTGCCGCTGATTGCCGAGGTGGCGGATAATGTTGCCGGTCACAGCGGTATCGTCATCAATCGACGCCGGGCGCGAGAACTGGATATCAAGGATGGCGAACAGATTGTCGTCGAATCGGTAACCGGCCGGACCGAAGGCCCCGCGGTGCTTCGCGAAGGCATCCGGCCCGATACCGTCCTGATGATCGGCCAGTTCGATCATTGGAAGACGCCTTTTGCAAAGGACCTCAATCGTCCCAGCCTCAACAGCGTCACGGACATTTCGTTGAAACTGACCGATTCGACCGGATCCGGATCGGACATTGTGTGCGTGAAAATCTACAAGGCGTCCGAAAAGCACCTGCAGAAGCCGCTTGCTGCAGACGAGATGCCGAAATACGACGGCGACATCGCTACCGCAAGCTTCGCACAGGCGGCGGAATAGTGGTGGAGGAATACCAACCGCTGATCCACAGTGACCCAGGCCATACTCCGCGTTGGGGGATGGCGATCGACGTTAATCGATGTGTAGGTTGCCAGACCTGCACAATCGCTTGCAAACACTGGAACAACACCCTGCCGGACATTCAGTGGCGGCGTGTGATCGATATCGAGCAAGGCGAGTATCCCGATGTCCAGCGACAGTTTCTGGTAACCGGCTGCCAGCACTGTGAAGAGCCTCCTTGCGTCCCGGTGTGTCCTACCGGCGCCACCCGGCAGCGGGATGACGGCTTGGTCACGATGGACTACGACATCTGCATCGGCTGCGGATATTGCGCGGTCGCGTGTCCTTATCAGGCCCGGACCATCGCGCACGAAATCGAGGGCTACTATGACGGTGCCATCACGCAGCAGGAAAGGGCTGTCTTCGACGAGGGGCGGATCGGTGTGGCGCAGAAATGTACCTTCTGTATCGACCGGGTAGATAGCGGCCTGGACTCCGGTCTGACTCCGGGCGTGGACCCTGACGCAACGCCCGCATGCTCCGCGGCCTGTATCGCCTCAGCCATCACTTTCGGAGACTACAACGATCCTGGCAGCAACGTCTCGCAACTTGTTCGAGATAACCCGATGTTCCAGATGCACGAGGAATTGGGGACAGATCCACAGATCAAATATCTCTACACGACGCCGGCAGTGCCGGGGCGCGAACCGGAAACCGCCGATGTCGCTGATGACAGGTTGAGCGATCCGGCCAATCCGCTGGTCGGGAGAATACAGAAATTCTGGGACTGGCGCGCCGCCATGAACTGGATGTTCGGTGGCGTTGGAAGCGGATTCGTATTCGCTGCCTGGTTCATGTCTTTCTGGATACCGACAGAGGCAGCCCCGATCTACGGCCTCTGGCTGTCGCTTGCCCAGTTTTCTGGCGGCGGCATCATGGCCACAGGCCTGTTCTTCGTCTTTTTGAAGATCGGCAGAAAGGCGCGGTTCTGGCGCGCCATCCTGCGCCCGCACAGTTCGTGGATGACGCGCGAATTGTATGTTGTCGTAGTGTTTGGCCTCGCTGTTCTGTTCGGTGTCGTCACGCAGCATGCGGTCGCACAGACCGTTGCCGCCCTGACTGCTCTGGCTTTCCTGATTTGTCAGGCAATGATCCTCTACCGCGGCCGCGGAATCCCTGCATGGCGGCACAAGGCCATGCCTTGGATGATCTTGGCGACAGGTCTGCTTGAAGGATTTGCTTTTCTGATGCTGGCCTTCGCCATCAGCATCGCCTTGCTGAGCATCGACCAGACAATGACGCCGTTCCAGGTGGCCATCTACGGCGACTTGGTATTGCCGACGATGCAGGTGGCGAGCCCCATCCTTGTTTTCCTGGCTGCCGTCAACCTGCTGCTTTGGAGGTCCTATGTACGCACGGCTGCAGAAAAAGGAATCGGCCCGCTGGCGCGCCAGGTACTGGTCGGGGTCTGCCGCCGGTTGGGGGTCATCGGTTACGGTTTGCCAATGGCGCTGCATGTGATTGGTCTGATCGCAATCAATACGGGACAGAACGGTCTTCCCGTCGCTGCAGGGGTCTGGCTGATCGGCAGCATGCTCGCGATTATTGGCGGTACGTACTGGAAATTCATGATCGTGACCCGCGCCAGCCATCAGCAGGGATTTGAGATGCCGAAGCAGCCACACCGCGGCTCCGGAAAGCGGGCTGCGCCACCGCGCATGGATGGTACCGACATGCGTCCCGGCGCGCCGCTGTACAAGAACCCGATCGGGGTTGGTTGACCGATCAACACCCTGTCGACGCGCGACGCCACTCAACGGAGAAAGAGGCCCGTGGTCACGATCCTGTCGTGCATGCTGTTTGATTCCTCCCGGACGGAGACCCGGCGGGCGGCCAAGACCCCGAACAGCGATTCAACCTGCTCTGCGACCCTTGATGTCCGCAGGATCGTCTCCGGCAAGGCCTGCTTCATCAACGGGCCTGGCAAGGATGGCCCGCCATTCGGTCAGCAGATTTTCGCACGGCATGTTTTGGACCGGTAAGGAGTTGATCAATGTTACCTGCTTGCAATCCGGGATCGGCAATCGCCGTTCCATCATCGCCTTGATCTATCTTTTTGCGGCGATCGTTTTTGTCGGATCGTGGGTCGGCTATCGAAAGACGCCACGCCACGAAACCCTTGCGCGCCTGCTGTTCCAGCTTGGCATGATGGCAGGTCTGGCGGTTGCGATCCTGGGCTATGCGATGTTCAATATCTTCATGGCCGGCGCCCAAGACGGTGCCGCGGTCGCCGTTGGCTATGCGAGTATATCGGACAAGAACGTTATTCTGGTGCGTGGACGGCAAAAAGCGGCATCCATTGGCGTAACGAATTTTCCGACGGTTGAGCGCTGATTGCTTTCTGCGCGCCGCGGAACCTTGGCACGATCCTTCGGCCAATTCAGAAGGGATTACCTGGACGCTTCGACATCGGCGGCAACACGCAAGCTGATGATCTTGTCGGGACTGGCCGGCGGCTCACCGACGGCAATCTGGTCAACATGCTCCATGCCCTTGATGATCTTGCCCCAGATCGTGTACTGGCCATTCAGATGCGGTGCCGGGGCGAAGCAGATGAACCACTGGCTGTCGCCGCTGTTGGGGTCAGCTGTTCGCGCCATGCCGATCGTGCCGCGATCGAACCCGATTTCCTTTGAAAACTCGGCCGGCAACTTCTGGCCACTGCCGCCCCTGCCGGTTCCCGTCGGATCGCCTGTCTGGGCCATGAAGCCGGGAATTACACGATGGAAGATGATACCGTCATAGTATTTCTGACGAGCAAGCTCCTTCATTCGAGCAACATGTTTCGGCGCCACATCCTCGTACATCTCGATGACGACACGGCCATTTTTCAGTTCGAGATAAAGCATGTTTTCCAAATTCCGGGATGTTGCCGACCCGTCCGAATCACAGGATGACAGGAACGGCATGATCAAGGGAAACGTCGCCATGCGAGCGACAACGCAACGACGAGCGACTGGTTTCGCCAATCCGGCGACGGGCTTTGACAGCATGTTCATGTCCTGGCGGCGTGGCCCGGTCGTCGCCAGTTCCCTGCTGTGGAACTGCCGACAAGGCACATGGCGGTCGCGCCATTGAGGTGGCCAGTCCGGCGGCGTTTTCAAGGTGCATGCTGATTGAATCTCAGGCCGCCGGAAGCTTCTTGAAATCGATTTTGCCGCTTGCGCGCTCTTGGGAACCGGGGAAGGCCAGATGGCCGATGGAGCACATGGAAACCACCGTCAATTGACGCGCGAACTGGACACATCGGGTGCCCTCCAGTAAGCGTCACAGTGTGATTGCCTCGGAGCTTGCCCTGACCAATCCGATGATCAAAGTGTCCGATACTGACGCCCGGCTGGTTCACCGCGTCATGACCGAGGAGGCCATGAACGTGCTGGCGAAAAAGCTGGCAAACGTCGCCACGGCCGGCGACCTGATCGCTGTCCATGGCGCGTTGGGCGCGGGCAAGTCGACCTTTGCCCGGCGATTCATCCGCTCTTTTGCCCGCCGTCACGATCAATTCGTCGACGAAGTGCCGAGTCCGACCTTCACGTTGGTGCAGATGTACCCTCTGGGGAATGACGTCATCTGGCATTTCGACCTGTACCGGGTCGGCGACGCCGAGGAACTTCGCGAACTCGGACTGGATGATGCGCTGAGTGACATCTGTCTGATCGAATGGCCTGACAGGGCGACTCATCTGCTGCCTGCCAGTCGATTGGATATTCACCTTGACCACACAGCCAACGATCTGGAACGGCAGGTCACCCTGGTCGGCCACGGCGATACGGGTCGCCGCCTTTTGGAATCTCCGGACAGCATGGAGGCCCCTGTCCGGTGACCGACATGCGCGCCGAAGCCCGTCAGGCATTTCTGGCAGCCGGCGATTGGAGTCGGGCGCATGCTGCGCCGTTGTCTGGCGACGCTTCGTTCCGCCGCTACTTCCGGCTGAACGGTGGTCCCGCTCCGGCGCTTTTGATGGATGCGCCGCCGCCTCTGGAAGATGTCGCGCCTTTTGTCCAGATAGCCGAGCATCTGGGACGGATGGGGTTCAGCGCTCCGGTTATCCACGATCAGGACATGGACCAGGGTTTTCTGATCATCGAGGATTTCGGCGAAGCGACCTACACACGTCGTCTGGCGGCAGGCGCCAGCGAAAAAGCGCTGTATGAGTTGGCTACCGATACACTGATCGCCCTGCATGAAAATCCCGACGCCACGGCGATTGACCTGCCGACATACGACGCCGTGATGCTGGAAAAAGAAGCGGATATCCTGATCGACTGGTTTTTGCCCACCGTAACCGGCGTGCCGACGTCCCTGGAAACGGCAAGAGAGTACCGGGCAATCTGGCGCGCCCTGTATCCACTGGCCGATCACCAGCCAGCCACCCTGGTGCTGCGTGACTATCACGTCGACAATCTGATGGAATTGTCAGGCCGTGAAGGCGTCAGGGCTTGCGGGCTGCTGGACTTTCAGGATGCGCTTGTCGGCTCGCCGGCTTACGACATGGTCTCCCTCGTCGCTGACGCACGGCGCGACGTCTCTCCGAACATTCGCGCTGCCATGGTCGACGCCTATTGCGCCGCCTTTCCTGACCTCGACCGTACTGCCTTTGAGGCTGCTTCTGCGATGCTGTCTGCCCAGCGGCACTGCAAGATCATCGGTATCTTTACCCGCCTGATGGTGCGCGATTCAAAACCGGTCTACCTGAAGCATGTCCCGCGAGTATGGCGTTTGCTGGAAGCTGACCTGGAGCATCCGGCCCTGTCTTCCATGAAGCAATGGATGAATGCCGCGATCCCGGCTCGATATCGGCGATCACCCGATGCAACGGGGCTTGCGTGACGGGATCCCGACTGACTGACGGCCCGAAGGCGGCGATGGTTCTGGCAGCCGGCGTCGGCAAGCGCATGCGCCCGCTGACGAAATTCGTCCCCAAGCCATTGTTGCGAGTGGGGGGGCGAACGATGCTGGACCGCACACTGGACAAGGCAGCAGCAGCAGGGGTAACCCGCGCTGTCGTCAACGCGCACTATCTTGCCGACCAGATCGAAGCCCATCTGAAGCGCCGCTCCATGCCGTCGATCGTCCTGTCCCCGGAGCAAGACATTCTGGACACCGGCGGCGGCGTCCTGAATGCGCTGGAGCATCTGGGACCGGATCCCTTCTTCGCTCTGAACGGCGATACCGTCTGGGACGAGGGACCGACCTCGGCGTTATGCCGCCTGTCCGCGGCATGGGACGCGGATCGCATGGATGCAATCCTTCTCATGCAACCGGCGGTTTCGGCCTTCGGGTATGACGGCAAGGGAGATTTCCACATGGATGTCGAAGGGCGCCTGAGCCGTCGAGGTGAATCGGACGTCGCGCCTTTCGTCTTTACCGGCAGTCAGATTCTGGACCCTGCGCTGTTCAAGGGGCTGAAACCGGGTCGATTTTCGCTGAACGTGGTCTATGACCGTGCCCTTGAAAACGAGCGGCTTTTCGGTATCCGACACGATGGCGGATGGTATCATGTCGGCACGCCAGAAAGTTTGATCCAAGCCAACCGTATTTTCGAGCAGTTGACCCAACCAGTTTATTTCTGACTGTCATGACAATGGACCATGCCAGCAACGATACGTCTTGTGACGCGCCCGTAATAGCGGAACCAGTCGTCTATTCGATTGCGCCAAACCGCCATTTCATTGGCGATCTTGCGTTTGGCCTCATGGACAGGTTCGGTGCTTCTCCCGAAAGCCTGTCGCAGGTTCGCGTATTGCTTCCAACGCGGCGTGCGTGCCGCACGCTGCGAGAGACATTCCTGCAGTTGAGTGACGGCGCCCCAATGCTTCTGCCGCGGATACGCCCGATTGGCGATGTGGACGAGGACGATCTTGTGCTGACATCTGTCGGTACATTGAGTGACACCGTTGCAACCCCTTGTGGCGGCGGTATTTTTGATGTTCCGCCGCCAGTATCGGAACTGCGACGGCAGTTGTTGCTGGCCCGCCTGATCATGAAGTGGGATGGCAGTACCACTATCGAGCAGGCGGTTTTGCTGGCACGGTCCCTCGCTCAACTGCTCGATCAGGTCCAGACCGAGCGCCTGTCCTTCGATGGTCTGAAAGATCTGGCGCCCGGCGATCTCTCCGACCATTGGCAGGCGACTTTGAAATTTTTGCGGATTGTAACCCGGGTATGGCCGGAGGTTCTGGCCGAAGAAGGGACAATCGATCCGGTCGACTACCGTACTCGCCTGCTGGCTTGGCAATGCACAGCGTGGGAGAACAGGCCGCCCGATCATCCGGTCATCGCGGCAGGGTCGACCGGTAGCATCCCTGCTACGGCTGATCTGCTGACCACCGTGGCGCGTCTACCGACTGGCGAGGTGATACTGCCTGGCCTGGACCAGGTGCTGGATGACGAAAGTTGGGATGCTGTCGGCACGGAAGAATCCCATCCGCAGTTTGGTCTCTGCCGGCTTCTGGCGCACTTGGGAATTGATCGTTCGGCAATACGTGACTGGCCGTCGGCCAGAACAGCACGGACAAGTGGCGACGACGCGCCACGGGCCCCAGAAGACAGGGTTCGCCTGGTTGCCGAAGCCCTTCGGCCAGCATCCACGACCAATGCCTGGGCGCGCAAGCCAAGGGAACCCCTGAGTTTGGCCAATGCGTTGGGCCCGAATGTCCAGATCATTTGTTGTCAAGACCCCGATGCCGAGTCCCGAACCATCGCGCTGCTGCTGAGGCAGGTACTTGAAACGCCGCTGAAGAACGCGATGCTGGTTACGCCCGACCGGAACCTGGGTCGGCGGGTGGCGGCGGAGATGGGGCGCTGGGGCATAGCGGTGGACGATTCTGCCGGCACACCGTTGTCCGCGACACCGCCGGCAGCCTTCCTGCTGCTTCTGGCGCAGGCGGTGGCAAGAGACTTGGAGCCTGCTGCATTGCTCTCCGTACTGAAGCATCCGTTATGTGCGATCGGTCAGCCCCCGGCGGTGACGCGGCGGCAAGTCCGCGCGCTGGAGCGGACAGCATTGCGCGGCGCACGGCCTGCGCCCGGGCTGGCCGGCTTGCGCCTGCGCCTGAAAGAGGTGCGAACGGATTCTCACAGTCCCCCGCACGCGATTTTCGATATGGCGGATGCTCTGGCTGCTCGCCTGACATCCTGTCTGGCGCCACTGGAAAATCAAGGCTCCTGCACCCTGCAAGACCATGTCCGGGCGCTGTGCACAACGGCGGAGGCGCTGGCCGAGTCGGCCGAAGAACCTGACGACCGATCTCTCTGGCAGGGCGAAAACGGCGAGGCGCTGGCCGCCTTCGTCGACGATCTGGACAAGGCAAGCGGCGCGCTGGAAGCAACATCTGCCGCAGATTGGGCGGTGCTATTGGAGACGCTGATGTTGGGGCGGGTAGTCCGGCCTCGCTACGGCACTCATCCGCAAATAGCTATCCTGGGTCCTTTGGAAGCACGCCTGCATCACGCCGACATGATGATTCTAGGCAGTCTGAACGAAGGGACATGGCCAGTCGAGCCAGCGGTCGACCCCTGGATGAGTCGCCCCATGCGGCGGCAGTTCGGCCTGCCGTCCCCGGAACGCCGCCTGGGGCTTTCCGCCCACGATTTCGCCCACGCCTTCTGTGCGCCGGAAGTGGTAATAACACGCAGCGAAAAGTCAGATGGCGCCCCCACGGTAGCATCTCGCTGGCTGCAACGCCTGGAAACCCTGATGACAGGCTGGTTTTCGGAAGAAGATCTGGCAGCATGGCGGCGCAAGGGCCTGTTGTATGCCGAGGCGTCGGCGGTCATGGACCGGCCAGCGGCGATTCGGACTTGCGCGCGGCCGGCACCGAAGCCACCCGTGAGTGCCCGTCCGAAACGGCTTCCGGTCACGCAAATCGAAAAGTGGCTGCGCGACCCCTACACGATATACGCGCGATATGTTCTGGGTCTCGAAACACTGAGCGAAATCGATGCCGATCCAAGCACCTTGGACCGCGGAATCATCCTGCACGAGATCTTTCAGGCATTCATTACCGATCGCCTCGGCGATTCGCTGCCAGCTGACGCCCTGTCAAAGCTGAAAGACCTCGGCAGGGTGCGCTTCCAGCGCCTGGCCCATTCGCCGGGAATCGCCGCCATTTGGTGGCCGCGTTTCGAGCGAGCGGCCGAAGCCTTCGTGATCAAGGAAGCGACCCGACGAAACAGCTTGCGGCAGTCCCATGTCGAGGTTGCGGGACGGATGACGATCGCTGGACCAGACGGCGACTTCGTCTTGACCGGTCAAGCGGACCGCATCGACCTGAAGTGCGATGGCAGCGCCGAAATCCTGGATTACAAGACCGGCACTCTTCCAGAGAAATCCAATGTGGACAATGGTTTCAACCCCCAGTTGGCGCTGGAGGGCATGATCCTTCGGCATGGGGGATTTGACGGTCTGCCCCCGGTCGAAAACATCGCCGACCTGACCTATTGGCAGGTGAGTGGTGGCCAGACTCCCCTTGTCGCTCGCGCAGCCGGGAAAGCGTCTGCCGGCGACCTGATCGACCAGGCGGAGGAAGGCCTGAAGCGTCTGGTAGAGCGCTATGGGCGCGAAGACACGGCTTATGTCGCCCGTCCTGCGAGCGATTATGCCTTGGCGTTCAACGATTATGAACATCTGGCGCGAATCCGCGAATGGGCCGTGACGGAAGCGGCATCATGAGCGCCGAGACAATCCATAAGTCTGATGACCCTGGCGCTGTCGCGCAGCGACGCCAGACCCGGGCGTCAAGACCGCAGGTCTCGTCATGGGTGAGTGCCAGTGCGGGTACGGGCAAGACTTTTGTCCTGACCCAGCGGGTACTGCGCCTGCTGCTCAGTCGTGCGCTGCCGTCCAGCATTCTGTGTCTGACTTTCACCAAGGCTGCGGCAGCCGAGATGACCAATCGGATCGCGCAGAAGCTCGGATCCTGGGCGCTGATGGAAAATGCCGCGCTGCGGGAAGATCTGAAGACAGTGACCGGCCAGGAGCCGACCGCCGCCGAAATCACCAGAGCTCGAACGCTGTTCGCCTCTTGGCTGGATGAGCCGGGCGGCATGCGAATCCAGACAATACATGCCTTTTGTCAGGCGTTGCTGAAGCGCTTTCCTCTGGAAACCGGTATCCCGCCTCATTTTCAGGTAATTGAAGAAGGCGACCAGCGCGTCCTGCTGGATCAGGCGCGAGATCAGGTGCTGGCGGAAGCTGCCCCGGGGGCCGGGCGTTATTCGGCTGACCTGGCGCGACTGACCACCGTTGGCGGCCCGAATGACCTGACCGGCTATCTGGGCGATTTTCTGAGCTATCGCGGCCACTTGCGCGACCATCTTCAGGACAGCAGGCGGGTCGCGCAGGCGATCGGCGCACTCTACGCCGACGCCGGTTTTGACAGGGCCGCGTCTGAAGACTCCTTGCGGGCGAACGCTTGCCGGGAGACCGCCTTTGACCGGGATGATCTTGCGGATGCCGTCGCTGCGCTGGCTACCGGCAAGATTACCGATTCCGACAAGGCGCGGATCATCGCCGACTGGTTGCAGTTGCCTGACGCCGAATCCCGGGCGCAGCACCTGGATGGTTATTGCCGAGCCTTTCTGACCGCCAGGTTTGAAAGACAGACAAAGCTGGCGACTCAAGGTGCGCTTCAACAGTTGCCTGATCTGATCGGCATCATGTCCAAGGAAGCGGCGCGTCTGGAGGCTGTCTGGGACCGGATAAAGGCCCTGCGGGTCGTCGAGCGGTCGGCTGCGCTGGCCCGTCTGGGCGCCGCGGTTCATCAACGCTACGAGCGGGAGAAGGGCCGCCGCGCCGTGCTGGATTTTGACGACCTGATTCTGAAGGCACAAGATCTGCTGACCCGGCGCGCCGCCACGGAGTGGGTGTTGTTCAAGCTGGATGGCTCCATCGACCATATTCTGGTCGATGAAGCGCAGGACACCAGCCCGGATCAATGGTACCTGGTGGAAGCCATCGCCCGGGAGTTCTTTGCCGGCGCCGGGGTGGAGCGGAAGCCTGCCGAAGAAGCACAGCCACCATTGCCGCGAACGGTATTTGCAGTTGGTGACATCAAGCAATCCATCTACAGCTTTCAGGGAGCAGACCCAGTCGTATTCGATCACATGCGGGGTACTTTCGGAACCCAGGTGAAGACAGCGAAAGAGACATGGGATCCGGTGGACCTTGATGTTTCGTTCCGCTCCGTACAGACCGTTCTTGATGTCGTCGATCAAACCTTTGCCGAAGGACCGGCCCGCGCAGGCGTTGCCGATGGAAATGTCCCGCTGCGCCATACCGCATGGCGGCAGAACCAACAGGGGTTGGTCGAGGTGTGGCCGGTAATTGCACCGGTCGACCGGCCGCTGCCGGAGCGCTGGACCTCACCGGAAACAGATACCGATACGCTGTCGACCACTGAAATTCTGGCGCGCCAGATTGCTGGTCAGATCCGGTGCTGGCTGGATGGCAATCCCTGTCTGGTCTGGGACCGTTCCCTGGGTACGCCTGTGCGGCGTCCGGCCCGGGCCAGTGACATCATGATCCTGGTACGCCGCCGGACATATCTGGTCGACGCCATGATCCGGTCGCTCAAGGCCAGTGAAATTGATGTGGCTGGATCTGACCGGATGGCGCTGGTCGATCAATTGGCGGTTCAGGATCTTCTGGCGCTGGCCGATTTCCTGCTCCTGCCCGAAGACGACCTGACTCTCGCAACGGTCTTGAAAGGGCCATTGTTTGGTTTGGACGACGACGACTTGTTCGCCTTGGCGCATGAACGCGGCAAGGCCAGTCTCTGGTCCCGTCTGCAAGCTGCGCCGGCACCGTACCAGGCAGCAGCCGACACCCTGCGATCACTGCTGACCAAGACCGATTTCGTGCAGCCCTACGAGCTGCTCAAGGGCGTATTGGCGGGCTCCTCCGAACCGTCTGGTCGAGAACTCTTCTGGTCGCGGCTTGGCCCCGACGCCTTGGAACCGCTCGATGAACTGTTGAACCTGGCTCTCAAGTATCAGCAAGACCACCCACCGTCGCTGCAGGGATTCCTTCACTGGATTCGACGACGGGACGTGGCTGTCAAGCGGGACATGGAAAGCGTGTCCGATGCTGTGCGAATCATGACAGTTCACGGATCCAAAGGTCTTCAGACGCCGATCGTCATCCTGCCGGATACAACAAGCTTGCCCCAAAAGCCAAACCGGTTCCTGTGGCCTGCGGCAGACGACCCCGACACTCCTGCTCGGGTAGCTGGCTTGCCGCTGATCAGCCCGTCAAAGAACGATGCTGACAAGGCGACGGCGAAGATGAAGGAGGCGGCAAGCGAAGCGCAGCGCTGCGAATATAACCGGCTGCTATATGTTGCCATGACCCGTGCGGAAGATGCACTGATCGTCTGCGGCGCGCGTGGCAAGCGGGGAATCGACAGCAACTGCTGGCACGAACTGGTAGAAGCCGGCCTGAAACGGCTTGATGGCGCGGTCAGGATTGAACGTGCAGGATTCGACGAGCCAGTGCTGCAATACGGCCGGTCTGGCGATGCGGCATCGCCGAAAGGCGACAGCGATTCGGACAATGTCGATGCCGCAACGCTTCTCGCATCCCTGAAATTCCACCCGAAACCGGCGACGCAGCCGCTGACAACGATGGCGCCGTCACGCATCATCGACACAGAGTCGGCGGTCTCCGGTCCTTTCGATTCCGGCCAGGACCGGTTTCGGCGAGGCATCCTGATCCACCAGATGCTCCAGAATTTGCCAGATATTCCGCCTGCCGAGCGGTTACGGGTCGCCACCCGGTTTCTTTCCCGACCGGGCCGCGGTCTCCCCGAAAGGCAGCAGCACGAAATGGCGCGCGAGACGCTGGCAGTTCTCGACCTGCCGGACGCAGCGCTGCTGTTTGGTCCCGGGTCCATGGCTGAAGCGCCGATTGCCGGGCGTATCGGCGATGTCGTCATTTCAGGCCAGATCGACCGGCTGGCCATCGGGTCCGAGCGAATTGCTCTGGTCGACTACAAAACCAACAGTCTGCCGCCAGACGATGTCACATCCACACCGAGCGCATACCTGCGCCAAATGGCGGCGTATCGCGCCTTGCTGGCCGGTCTGTATCCGGATCGGGTGATCGAATCTTTCCTGTTGTGGACGGCGACGCCGTCTCTGATGCGTCTGGACGAAGACATTCTGGATCCACATGCGCCGGCCGCATGATCTTCTCGGCTTGCTTGACCTGCCATTTTCCGTTTTCTAGAATTCGGATGCCGATATGCATGACCGCTGTCGGCGAAACCAATCCAACGGGGTAAGCATGTCCTTGAGCAATGTAACCGACGCATCCTTCGAGACCGATGTCCTGGGCTCGTCCAAGCCTGTTCTGGTGGATTTCTGGGCGGAATGGTGCGGCCCCTGCAAACAGATCGCACCATTGCTGGAAGACATGGCAACGGACAAGGTCGATCAACTGTCCATCGCCAAGATCGACATCGACAAGTATCGGGCTACTGCCAACAAGTACAACGTTAGTGGCATCCCGACGCTGATGCTGTTCAAGGACGGCGAGCTGGTTGCAACCAAAACGGGTGCGTTGCCGAAGAGCAAGTTGTACGAATGGGTCGACAGTATCCTGGCGGACGGAGCTTAGGAAAAGTCCACCTGATCTCGTCATCCGGCCAGTGCCTGCCCTACGAGGTAGAGCGATCCGCAAATCAGGACAATCTCGTCGGAGGAAGCTTCCGTCGCAACCCGTTCCATGGCGCTTTTGATATCCGATGCAGTACGGGCTGTCGTCGCGCCGTGTGCTTGTGCAGTTGCTGCGAGATATTCCGGCGAAAAGCACCGATGTCCTTGGATCGGAACGGCTGTCACGGAGGCGCATTCCAGGACCAGAGGCTGCAGGACGTTTTCCGGATCTTTGGTTTTCAGCATGCCCAGAATCGCATGAACCGGCCGGTTACGCGAACGAACCCATTCTGCCAGGACCCGAGCCGCGGCCGGATTATGGGCACCGTCCAGCCATAATTCCTGACCGCGATGCAAGGTCTCGATCAGTGGTCCGTCTGTCAGCCGTTGCAACCGTCCCGGCCATTTGACAGAAGTCATGGCTGCCTGCCAGTGCATGTCGGACAGCAGGGTCAGATTGGCGGCATCGGTCAATGCAATCGCCAGCGCGGCATTCGCCAGTTGATGCGCACCGGGAAGCGCCGGTAGCGGCAGGTCGATGATTCGGTCATTGCTGTTGTACGCCCAGCCGATTGCCGAAACGGCAGGTATCCAATCGACTCCATGTTGGCGAACCGGCGCGCCGAGATCATGCGCTCGTTCCAGGACTACAACTCGCGCGGGGGCGGGCAGGTCACCGACAAGAACTGGTACGTCCCGGCGCAGAATCCCGGCTTTCTCTCCAGCAATCGCTTCCAGCGTATCGCCGAGGTAGCCCTGATGGTCAAAATCGATGGAGACGATGGCGACTGCGCTCGGGCATGTGATTACGTTTGTGGCGTCCAGTCGTCCGCCCAGACCAGTTTCCAGCAACAGCACGTCTGCCGGCGTCCGAGCAAAGGCATGGAAAGCCGCCGCCGTAGTGATCTCGAAAAACGTGATGGGTGATCCATCGTTGGCATCGTCCACTGCACTCAGCGTCTGGCAGAGCTGATTGTCGTCAATCTCCCGTCCAGCCAAGATGATGCGCTCGTTGAAGCGAACGAGATGAGGCGACACATATTGATGTACGGAAAGGCCGGCCGCCTCGAAGGCCGCACGACAGAAGGCAAGGACCGACCCTTTACCATTTGTTCCGGCAACATGGATGACCGGGGGCAACCGATCGTGGGGTCGGCCGAGCTTGTTCAAGAGCGTTTCGATACGCTCGAGCGACAGATCGATAACCCGTGGATGCAGGGCTTCAAACCGCGCCAGCAGGCCGTCGACAGTTTGTCTCAATGACGTCGTCAGTCTGTTTTGGCGTCGTCGGAAGCTTGATCCGATTTGGCCATTGTCGCTGTCTTCTGTGTCGCCGCCGCTGCGTTGTTCTTGCCGGTCGTGTCCCTGGTGGCGCCTTCAGACCTGATCTCGCTCCGATTGCCGTCTGCAGACGCATCGACCTTGAACGCCCTTTTCTTGCCGGGCTTGAGAGGGACGACGTTGGCGGGAGGATTGGGCCGCAACAGGTGGCGCAGCGTGCGGATCAATGTCTTCCTCATGTCCTGCCGTGGCACCACCATATCCACCATACCGTGTTCATAGAGGTATTCCGCGCTTTGGAATCCTTCGGGCAGCTTCTCGCGGATCGTGTCCTCAATTACCCTCTTGCCGGCAAAACCGATGGTGGCACCGGGTTCAGCGATGGCGACATCGCCCAACATGGCAAAGGATGCCGAAACACCACCGGTAGTCGGGTCTGTCATCAGTGAAATGAACGGTAGATTGGCCTCGCGCACGTCCTGCACCGCGATTACCGTGCGCGGCATCTGCATGAGCGACAGTATGCCTTCCTGCATGCGTGCGCCGCCGGAGGCTGGAATCGCTATCAACGGAGCCTGCTGCAAGACGGCCAAACGGGCAGCAGCGACAAAGGCCTCACCGACAGCGATTCCCATTGACCCGCCCATGAAGGAAAAATCCAGGGCGATGATGACAACGTTGATTCTGCCCATTGTGCCATGAGAGACAATGGCCGCATCACCACTGGTTTGGCGAACTTTGGAGGCAGATTGTGCGTCGCGCAGACGTTCGGTGTAGCGCTTGCGATCCCGAAACTTGAGCGGATCAACAATTGCCTTGGGCGGTTCGATTTCCTGAAAGACGCCGTCATCAAACATGCTGGCCAACCTTTCGCGGACGGCGATTCGCATGTGATGGCCACAGTGGGGGCAGACCTTCAGGTTTGCGTCCAGTTCGCGATGAAAAATCATCTGATCGCAAGCCGGGCATTTGACCCAGAGGTTTTCCGGGACGTCGCGCGCAACCAGCGCCCGGATCTTTGGTCGGATATTCTCGAGCCAGCTCATGGACCCTCACTGCTCCGGCTTGAACCATCTTCCTGGTAGCGGATGATATGAACGCGCCGGTTGCAAACAGCAAGGTTTACTGAAGGGCCGTTTGCGGGAAAATGCTGGCCTCAGGCAGCGCGAATCGCCGTAGATTGACTGGCCGTGTCGGCTTGATCCTGAAGCCGCCGCGCCGTTCGCCGGATTTCCCTGGTCTTGCGCCGCGCATTGCTGCCGCCGAGCCATGCCACCAGCGCGCCGCCGACAAAGCCGATGACGATCGCGGCAAACACGACCAGGAACGCGGGCAGCGACAGCGTGATGGGCGCAGGCCACAGGTTGATCTCAGTCGTGTGATAGTTGTGTGTCGCAAAGATGATGAAAGTAATGCTGATCGAGCCGACAACTGTCCAGCCAAGCAGTTTCATGGAGGGTATCCTGTTTTGCGCCGGCATGCCGTACAGGGGATGTTCCCCGAACTTTTACCATAGCCGTTGGCTGCTAGCCGACTTGATCGGGGTTCAGCCGTTCGCGCAGTTCCTTGCCGGTTTTGAAATATGGAACCCGCTTGCGGATCACTTGCACGGTTGCACCGGTTCGAGGATTGCGGCCGACCCGGGGCTCGCGGTCCTTGACGGAAAATGCCCCGAAGCCGCGCAATTCTACACGATCCCCGCGCTCCAGGGCATCCGAGATTTCCTCGAACAAGGTGGTCACGATTCGCTCGAAAATCCTGGCACGCAGATCCGGGTGCCGCTCGGCCAAGCGCGCTATCAACTCCGACTTTGTCATGGTGCCTGCAACTGCCCTCTTTAGCGAATGTTTCCTCGAATCGGCGTCAATAGGTAGTAGCCTTCCGCAACATCCGTTCCCTGATCGACAGGCAAGAGTGCCAAAGCGACCCGGAAGCGTCAAGACCGGTTCTCGACAGGCTGGTTCGAACATTTCATGGACCATGCGCCCCTGAAGTGGCCGCTGCCGGCAGAAGCGTGGAGATTGTGACGGCCTGGGCCGCCGTCAGATATTCCCATACTCGCTGAGAGCGCAGAATGCCAAGTTTGCCAAATCGAAGCTTGGCCTATATCGGGGGATTACTCACGATCGCCTGCATGAACCATGGTTGAGACTGCTGATCGAGTGCCTGCCATCAAGGGCTATCATGCTCATGTCTATTACAATGCGGAGACACGACCGAAGGCGGCAATCTTGCGCGAGGCCGTGGAAGGACGGTTCAAGGTGACCATGGGCCGATGGCGGAATTTTCCGGTCGGGCCGCATCCGGAATGGAGTTATCAGATTTCGTTCAAGGCGGGCCTTTTGGGAGAAATCATGCCGTTCCTGATTCTCAATCGCGGCGTGCTGGATATCTTTTTGCATCCCCTCACCGGCGACGACCTGGCCGATCATCGCGACTATGCAACATGGCTTGGAAATCAATATCAACTAGATCTCTCGGTTCTCACCCAGCATCAGCGATAGCGTATCCACTACTGATGACGCCTGGTCGCGATGATCTTGCCATGATGGGTGTGATGGTTGAGTCGGGCCGAGGGCATCCTGTGGTCGCAGAATACTGAGGCTGCTTGCCGGAGGCGAGGTTGTCGATGACGACGATCAAAGCGCGTTCATGAAGCCGACTGATGAAGTGAACCGGCAGCAGTCCGCTGGGCGAAGGGCAGGTCGCCGAGCTTATCGAGAATGCTCCCTGCAGGGGCTGGTCGACTCTTTGGCAACGGTGCAGGCCTGTCGGTCCCCATTTGACGGGGGTGCTGGCAGGCCTCGATATCCGGCCATTCCAGCATGGTTCATGCCATCGGCTCGGTCAGTTTCACTATGCCGTCCGGACGAACGGCGCGATAGAAACAGTTTGGTCGGTTGGTATGGCAAGCTGCGCCCGTTTGATCGATCAGCAGCAGGATTGTGTCTGCATCGCAATCGTACCGGAAGTCGATCAGCTGCTGGACATTGCCGGACGTTTCTCCTTTGCGCCAAAGGCGCTGCCGTGACCGGGACCAATAGCAGACGCGACCCGTTGCCAGTGTTTCTCGCACCGCGTCGGTATTCATCCAGGCCATCATCAAGACCTCGCCGCTATCATGCTGCTGCGAAACTGCCGGAATCAGACCATCCACGTTGAAGACCAGATCGGCGATGATGCTCTCGATCATTTTGGGGGGTAGAAATCGGGACGCGCCAATCATGTTCCTCATCGCTTCTCGAATCGACTCCAAGACGCACCATGCATGATTGGCAAGGTATTACAAGTGAAGCTCGGACGACCGGAAACCCGACATGTTTTTAATGACGCCCATTTCCACCGTGAAGTGGGGATAAAATATGGGCGAGGCATGCGCCAGGGTTCCGTCGTCCCAAATGGTTCTGCAGCGCGGAAAACGGCGGATGACAGGACGGGATCAGGCGGCACTGAAAGCCCGACGACAGCATGGACCGGATCGCATCGGCAGGTCCCGAGGCCGGGCCATCCGGCATCGCGCCAAGATCAGCAGCACCATAAGATCTCGTTTCGCATCGCTCAGATGGTCTTGCCGATCATCATCCGGCCGTCCATACTTTTCCCCGGTCGCCTCAGTCTCGGCAGTGTCGCCTCAGTCTCGGCAGTGGTGTCCTCCATGGTCGGTGTCAACTTCCGACAAGGTACCAGATGTTGATGCCACGCGAGACTTCAGGAATAAATTCTTGGAAGGACTCTTGGCCGAGACGCTTGTTACAATGATGCCAAGACAACGCGCCGCATTCTGTTGGCGCAAGACGATCTGAAGAAGCACGCTGCCATCGCCGACAAGCGGGAAGAACTGGCCGAACTCTGCCGACGCTACGATGTAGCGCGACTCGATGTCTTCGGCTCGGCGGCGCGCGGGACGGATTTCGGCCCCGAAACGAGCGACGCCGATTTCATTGTGCAATTCGATGCCCGAAAGGACCCCGGAACGCTCGAACGATATTTCGACTTCAGGGACGCCCTGGACCGAGCGCTGGGTCGGCGGGTCGATCTTGTAGAATCGGGTGTCGTTCGCAACCCGTATCTGCGAGCGGCATTGACCGCTCTCGCGAGATCGTCTATGCATCGTTACCCACGCGTATTGCTCGCCGACATTGAACAGGCTGGCGCGGATATCGAGCGGTTCGCTGAAGGGAAAGATGGGGAAACCTTTTTCGCGATGGGATGATTCAGGCCGCGGCCGAGCGCAAGTTCGAGATCGTTGGCGAGGCTCTGAACCGCCTGCATGATGAATATCCGGAAATTGCCCGGCAAATACCCCAGCTTCGCCGGATCATGGATTTTCGTAATCTCCCGAGCCACGACTACGATCAGGTCAATCCGGAACGCGTATGGTTCTGCACCCAACGTAACCTGCCGGAACGGCGTCGGATTGTGCATGCGCTGTTGGCTGAACTGGGGCCGTCGGAGGAATGAACACCGAATAACTGCTTGCCATCCACGCTTAGGCGGCTGCGGCGCCTGACACGATCTTGGATGTCAGGCGGAATGGAGAAGGGTTTGTGATGGATAAGAAAGGCCTCTCCGAATGCGATATCTGCACCAGGTTCATCATTCCGGCGGTGCCTTGAAGGCGGCGATGAAGCTGTCCACCAGAACATCGTGGGTCGCCCAAGCGCCGCGCCACCGCCGCCGTCAGACCCAGACGATTCGCCTGGCGAAGCAGCAGTGCGCCGCCGTCGCTGGTGATGAACGCGCCGCGATCCGGCATCCTCGACCGGCTGGAAACGAAATACGATCCGGGAGACAATCCGTCACCGCTGTGCTCTTGTGTCAGATTCTGGTTAACCCACTGAATCATGGCACAAGACGGAGCACGGCGGGACCGCATTCATGAAATATCAGGGACAGGAGCTTTCTTCATCGTGCGCAGGTCGATGGCTTCCGGATTGTTGATCGGATCGCCGCCCAGGTCCTTCAGGTCCGCTTTCTTGATTTTGTTGGTGGCGGTGACCGGCAGTTTGTCCAGGAACAGAATCCAGCCTGGTGCCTTGTAGTAGGCAAGCCGGTCCAGGCACCATTGCACCAGGTTCCGGGCTGTCGCCACGTCTCGCATCACGTTCTCGGTCGGCACGACGCAGGCCATGACTTCCTCGTCACGTACTGGATCCGGTGCGGCGATTACGGCGACTTCTGCCACAGAAGGATGCCTGCACAGCACGGTATCGACCTCCAGCGCCGCGATATTTTCGCCGGAGCGCCGGATAATGTTCTTGTCCCGGTCGACAAAGTAGAAGCGCCCGCTCGTTGCCCGCATGACGATATCGCCGGTGTGGAACCAGCCGCCACGCCAAGCACTCTCCGTTGCCTCCTCGTCCTTGTAATAGCCGGAGAAGAACAGACGCCGGGGGGTGTCCGCAGACTTGCGCACGACAAGTTGACCGGGCGTACCGGCAGATACTTCGTTATCGTCGTCATCAACCACCCGGGCGTCGCATTCCCACGGCCAGCCAATGCAGCGCTGGCCCGGTTCATGTGGCGGGCGGTTGGCGGGAATGGTTGCTCCTGCGCCGGTTTCCGTCATGGCCCAGCCTTCGATCAGCGGAAAACCGAACCGCTGCTCGAACGGGATGTGCTGGCCTGGATCGACATTGGCGCCGAAGCCGAACTTCACCCGATTGTCTCGCTCGACAGGGTCTTCGGCCAGGTTCAGCAAGATCGCCGGCATGACGCCCAGATAGTGGATGATTGTGGCGTCGGTCTCGCGCACATCGGCCCACCATGTCGAGGGGTGGAACCGGTCCAGTTGGATCGATGCGCCGCGGGCCAGGATCATGGCCACGAAGGAGCAGGCCATAGCGTTCATGTGAAACAGCGGCAAGGGCGTCAGCAAGCGTTCCCGACCGTGCTCCACCGGGCACAAGCCACCCTGGTTCACATACCACCCACCGATGCCGAGGTAGTAGTCGTTGGACAGCATGCAACCTTTGGGCGTGCCGGTGGTCCCTGATGTGTACATCAGTGCACATTCTGATTGCTCACCCGGAGTGCCGGAAATCCTGAGCGGTGGAGCGGTGGGTAACGGATCGCCTGTCGCGACGACAGGCAATTCGCGGTCAATGCGGGCCGCCGGTGCCTTCAGATCGTGGACGCGCTCCGGCAGGCTCACAGCCAGCACGCAGTCGCTATGGTTCAGCAGATAGGTTATCTCGTCGATCTGATAGTAGGGATTGACAGGAACAACCGAGACGCCCAGCGCGTTTAGCGCCAGCCAGTGGACAATGAAATCCGGCCTGTTCTCCAGCAGGATGGCGACTCGCTGACCGTGACCGTAGCCTGCCGCTGCATAGTCGGACCGTCTGGCGTCCACTTGCGCCAGCCCTTCGGCGAATGTGAGAGAGACGCCGTCCGGCGCATAGGTCTTGGATGCCGAGGGCGGCACGACGAAAAAATCAAGGCCTGGCGAATCGGCTGCCGCAGCCTTCAGAGCATCATAAACGGTAACAGTATTCATTTGGCGAAGAAGTCCTTCGGAACGCGATAGGATGCGCGACATCGAACAGCCGGCAAAGGACGAGTACTCTGTCGCCATGCGCGGTGTTCGGGGTGCCGAGGCAGCAGACGGTCCTCTCAAACACCGGGATACAGACGCCGCCGCGTCATGGCGTGGTGGGTATTGCGACCAGTGAAAGGTGGGAAGCTGTTGTAATCCTCGCGCAATTTGTGACGGACTTCCGAGGCCAACGAGGCGTTCAGGGCGTCCAGGGAGTCGAATACTACCTCATTGCCCAGCATCAGGTCCTCGCGCGGCAAGCCCAGTGGGTCGTCCCATGTCAGAGGGAGGTAGCAGAAGATGTTTCGGATGTCCGGAAACTCACCCAGGATTGGTGGGTGATGACTAATGTAATGCTGAATGAATTCTGCTTCGTTCTCGGCCGGTCGATGATAGCGAACCACATAAGACAGCGGTGCCTTCCTTGGTCTCGGCTCCGAGTCTTCGCGCACCGGAAAGGCCAAGGTTTCCAGCAGGTCATGGCTGAATCCAAGGCTGGCCGGTTTGCCGTCATCGCCGGTCAGACAAGTGATCAGCGCTGGCGTCGCCAAGGCGCCCAGGGCCGAAGATGCATCCGAAAAGTCGGTCTGAAGCATGAATACCGGACCGGGGCCATCGTCCAGGTAAGGATCAGAGGCGCTTTCCGGGGTGAAAAAGTCGGCTGACTGAAGGCCGGGCAGGCTGATGACTGCCGGGACAAGTTTGCCGATCGCCCAGTCCTGTGCTGCAGTAGCATCCGCAGGATCGTCTCTTGCCATCAAGAACCAGGCAACCGTCACGTCGAGTGTTCCACCGGTTTCCGCCAGCCGCGCACGCTGCACCGGTGCATGACCCGGGCTTCTTCGGCGGCGTCACCGGCTGCTTCTTCCAGCGTCGGGCCGCAGTGCAGTGTCGCCGCATTGTCCCAGATTACAAGATCGTTGGGCCGGTAGTGATGCGTGTACACGAATTGTGGTGACGTGGCGTGGGCCTCCAGTTCCTTCAGCAACTTGGCACTATCATGCAATGACAGGCCGACGATCTCCAGGCAAGTGCCAGCGACCCCGTACAGCGCCTTGCGACCGGTCACCGGATGCTTGCGGACAAGCGGATGCCTGACCACAGGCATGGAGTCATCTCGTCGGCCTTCGTAGCAGTGACGCACCATTCGGTCTTCCATCAGCCGTTGCTGTCGCTCGTCAAGCGCATCATAGGCGGCGACCTGGTCGGCAAAGCGCGTGGGGCCGCCGTCCAGCGGAACCACCACGGCGTTCAGCATTGTCAGGCTGGCCGGCTCCTCCGTGAAGATCAGGTCGGTATGCCAGAAGGCGCCACCGTTACGTTGTCGCGCATCGCGCCCGTCGACATTGGACAAGGACATGATCGTGGATTCCTCATCCAGCCGAAGGTTTTCTTCCACGTGCTCAATGGGATGGCCGACAGCCTTGCCGAAAGCGGCAAGCTGCGGTGGCGTCAGTGGCTGGTCACGCAAGCACAATACCTTGTGCTCGTAGACCAGAGACGTGAGGCGGTCGATCAGGATATCCTCGAAACCGTCTGCCAGATTGAGGTTCGTTACTTGTGCGCCGAAGACGCCACCCAACGAACTCACCCTCGGATCGGTGACTGTCATGTGTTTCTTTCCGTACGGGCCCAATAGCGCATTGCCTGCGCCTGCCGCCGTGCTGCCGATGGACCGTCACATACCATCCCTGGAAACCAGCGGGCATTTCCGAACAGGTCATGCCCATCGTCAGGGGACTGGACGGCCTTGGCGGCACCGGATTTGCATCGCCAGGCAGTTCCTAGTATAACCTCATTTGAGGTGCCGTGTGGGTTTTAGTATCTGCTCAAAATCCTGAAGCGCGTCACTCGGGGTTTCAGTCATCCGAGATATGCGTCCGGTTTCTTCAGGAATCTCTCCCTGATTTGATGCCGTAGAAGGATACCGAATGCGCTTTTGCGCCTCCAGAAGATGCACCGTCAGGTGCTGGTAAAAGATTGTTTTTGAAACGAAATATCTGTTTAGGAGGATACTGTGCGGAAATTGTTTACTGGAGTGGTTGGCGCGGCAGCCGGTCTGTCCATGATGAATGCGACAGCCCATGCCGCCAGCTGTGGCCAGGTGACCATTACCGAAATGAACTGGGCTTCGTCTCAGGTCGTGACCGCGGTCGCCAAGTTCATTCTTGAACAGGGCTACGGATGCACCATCAAGAAAGTCCCGTCGGCCACCGTGACGGCCGTGACGTCGCTGGCCGAAACCGGCAAGCCTGATATCGTAACCGAATTGTGGGTGAATTCGACCCCCGCCTACAACAAGCTCGAAAAGGCCGGGAAGGTGAGGACGGCCACGGATGTTCTTTCCGACGGTGGTGTCGAGGGTTGGTGGATTCCCAAATACCTGGCCGACAAGCACCCTGAACTGAAGACCATTCAGGGCGTACTCAAGAACCCGCAGCTGGTGGGCGGTCAATTCCACAACTGTCCGGACGGCTGGGCGTGCCGCAAGATCAATGACAATGTGATCAAGGCGCTGGGCCTGGACAAGAAGATGAAAGTCTTCAACCATGGCTCCGGCGAAACCCTTGCTGCCTCGATCGCGGCAGCCTATGCCGAAAGGAAGCCATGGTTCGGCTACTACTGGGCACCGACTGCCGTTCTCGGCAAATATCCGATGGCGAAGGTCAAGGTCGGCGACTACAAGCCCGCGATTCACACGTGCAATGCAGACGGAAAGAAATGCACCAATCCCGGTGTTTCCGCCTACCCGGTCGCCCGCGTGATCACCACGATGACATCGGCGCTGGCGACAAGGAATCCGGACGTTTATGCCCTGATGAAGAACCTGGCGTTCACCAACGCCCAGATGGGCGACGTGCTGGCCTGGAAGAAGGACAACAAGGCGCCCGCCGACGAAGCCGCCGTCTACTTTCTGGACAAGTACAAGAACGTCTGGAGCAGCTGGCTGAACGCATCGGCCAAAACCAGATTGGCGGCCGTACTCAAGTAGCTTCGGTCGATATGGCGGTAGCGGCGCAATCGCGCCCAGAACCCGATCCGGGCGACAGTCGCCTCTTGCAGCATTCCCTTGCCTGCTCGACCGCATCCCGTCTGTGACACCTGCCGTCGGCCAGCCGTTCTGATTCTGCGCTCGTCCAGCAAGAATCAGATGCGAATTCCGCCTGGTCTGTCGGCTTCATGGAAGCTGGGGTAAGGGAGAATCATGGCGTACTTCGATGGGGCGTTCGATTTCCTGGGATTGCGGGAATGGTGCGATAGCGACAAGGCCGGCGGGCCAATCTCGATGGCGGATCTCCTGGCCAAGGCCAGGGGCAAGTCTGATACGCCATGGTGGGACATCCCTTTCCCGTCGCTTGATGTCCTGAATAAATCCTGCAATGCCATCGGCCAGTCGCGTGACCTGACTTCGGCGGTCGAGAACGGATTCCTGGCGGTGAAGGATGGACTGAAATTTTTGCTCGACCCGATCACGCAGCCGCTGTCGTGGATGCTCGATGGAGCGTTGTGGCTGTTTGCAGCCATCCCGTGGTTCGTTCTGATTCCGCTGATCCTGATCGGAGTGTACATGGCGTCGCGTGCGTTCGGGGTCACCGTGTTTGTAGGTGCTACCTTTGTTTTCCTGTTGTTCATTGATCACTACGACGCTTCGATCCAGACGCTGTCGATCATCTTCGTCTGTACGGTGCTGAGCGTGTTGATCGGCGTTCCGGTCGGAATCGCCATGTCGAAGAGTAACGGGTTTCAGCGCACCATGATTCCGGTGCTGGACATGCTGCAGACGTTGCCGTCCTTCGTATATCTGATTCCACTCATTTTCCTGTTCTCCGTCACCGAATCGAAGCTGTACGGTATCGCGATAATCCTTTATGCGATCGTGCCGGTGATCCGCCTTACCGACCTGGGCATTCGTCTGGTCGACAAGGACGTCATCGAAGCGGCTGACGCCTTCGGCATGAGCAGCCGTCAGAAACTGTTCGGCGTCGAAATTCCCTTGGCCCTGCCGAACATCATGGCGGGCGTCAACCAGACGATCATGATGGCGCTGGCCATGGTTGTGATTGCATCCCTCGTCTCTGCTCCGGGGCTGGGCGTGCTGGTCCTGCGAGGCATCCGGAACCTGGAATTGGGCGTGGGCCTGATCTCCGGCTTTGCCATCGTGCTGCTGGCAGTCATTCTCGATCGGGTCAGCAAAGCCTCACTTGCGCGAATCAACACCGCCCAAGACCAGTAGGAGTGGGGCGATGACCGAAGCGACCAAGATTTCAGTCAAGAACCTCTACAAGATTTTCGGACCGGAGCCGCAATCGGTCCTGCCGCTCGTCAGAGACGGACTCTCCAAGACCGAACTTCTGGATCAGCACGGACACGTGCTGGGTCTGAGCGACATCAATATCGAGATGCACGAGGGCGAGGTCACCGTGGTGATGGGGCTGTCCGGTTCCGGCAAGTCGACCCTCATTCGCCATGTCAATCGCCTGATTGATCCGACGGACGGTGAGATCAAGGTGGATGGTGAAGACATCATGGACTATTCGGACGCCGCCCTGAGCGACTTGCGCCAGTTCCGGATGTCCATGGTGTTCCAGAAGTTTGCCCTGCTGCCGCATCGAACGGTTCTGGAAAATGCCGGAATCGCGCTTCGGGTTCGCGGCGAAAAGCAGGAATTGGCCGACAGCGAAGGCAGAAAATGGCTCGAGCGGGTTGGTCTCAACGGATTTGAAAATCATCACCCGCGTCAACTGTCTGGCGGCATGCAGCAACGGGTCGGCATTGCACGGGCACTGACGTCGAATGCGCCTATCATGTTGATGGATGAAGCCTTCTCGGCGCTGGACCCGCTGATCCGAACGGACATGCAGGATTTGCTTCTGGAACTCCAGAAGGACCTGCACAAGACGATCGTTTTCATCACTCATGATCTGGATGAAGCGCTGAAGCTCGCCGACCATCTCGTCATCCTGAAGGATGGCTATGTTGTCCAGCAAGACGAGCCCCAGCGGATTCTGCTGCAGCCGGCGGATCCCTATATCGAAGACTTTGTCAGTGACATCAACCGGGCGCGGGTGCTGCGCGTCCGCTCCGTCATGAGTCCGCTCGATGACCAAGCGCCGCCGGAAACAACCGGTGAAGTCGACTACAATGATACCCTGGAGGATGTCATCGCGCAGGCTGGCGGCGATACCAGTCACACGAGCATGGTCATGTGCGACGGCGCGCCGGTCGGTGTTCTGGAGATGAAAGAACTCGTGAGGGCGCTGGTTCCTCGAGTTGCATCCGAGGCAGGCATCCGGGGACAGGTGACGTCCTAGGGCGTTGGCTTCCAAGGCGCCAGCCGGCAAAGGCTGACAGGGTGACCGATAGCCGGCGCGCGAGTCCCTGCCTGGACCGAAGCCCGATCGTTCGGTATGCCAGCCGACGAAAATGCACTGTCACCATCAAGAAGTCCGTCTTGCGAACAGGTGCGCTGTCCGCACTGTCGATATCGACCAGCAGGAGGTCACTGGCATTGAGCGGCCGTTCTGCATGGTGACTTGGCAAGGAACGGTCATTGATGACCGGTGTCTGGTCACGAAGCTGTCAGGCTGCGCTTGGGCGGCTTCCCGGTGTAGTAGCCTGGCTTCCCCATTCGTCGCGGCAGGCGGGGGTCGCGGCACGCCGGCGCGCATCATGACATTCCGGCAGGGATTGCATGGCCCATCAGGTCGTCCCCGGCAGTCTCCGGCGACGGCGTGCTGACTGTCTGTTCGACGATATGGCCGAGGCCTTCATAGCCCCGGACGCGCTTCGCGCTCATGCGCCGGAGCACCGGCGCGGCATTGTCGACGTAGTCGTAGACCCGCACTTCGCGCTTTGCCGCATGCAGCCGGTGGAGACGACCGACATACTGCGCGAGCGTGCCCCTCCACGAGATCGGCATCGCCAGGAACAGCGTGTCGAGGCGGGCAATCGTCAAACCCCTCGCCGACATGGCGGCCCGTGGCTGCCAGAACCCGTTCCTCCGTCCCGGGAATAGCGTCGATCCGCTGCATGAGCTCGCGGCGCTGCCGGATACGAGCACGTTCCGGGCGAAGCGGCCGAGCCGATCTGCCAGGCAATGGGCATGGTCATTGCGCTCGGTGAGCAGAAGGGGCGAACGGCCCGCCTCCAGCGCCTGCAGCACATTGTCGAATATCAGGTCTTTGCGATCCCCGTCGGCTTCCAACGCCGCATACAGCTGCTGGATCGGCGGTCTCTTGCCGTTCACTTCGGGCGGCATCGTGAAATCCATCAACCACCAAATGCCCCTAGTCCGCAACGACATCGTCGACCTCGCCCTTGCGCGTCAGGCATCCCAGTCGAAGTCGGCAGCGAGAAACCAGCTGTTATCCAGCATTCGGTGCAGGTTCTCTTTCTCAAGGTTGTGTCATCATTGAGATTTGCGTTTTCAAATAGGAGATGGGGATAGCCTCACTTCGTACAGTTATGCCTTCCAATTCAATCGAATTTTGAGGCCGTTCAAGTGCGTCCAGGGAAGGAGGCCCTCATGTTGGAGCATGCCGACGACGATGCCAGGAGCAATTCCCTGCTCGTCAGCAAATTCCCTGACGGCGTGCGCACTCTTCGGCAAAGAGGAAACAAACTGATCCCATGCCGGCTTCGGAATAAGAATGTTGGATGCCCACTCATTCGCCTCGGTCTCTTGTTCTGCGCCGTTCCCGTTGATTTCGTCGACAAAAATTCCCTTCTTGCTGTGAAGCAGAATATGAGCCGCCTCATGGAAGAAGCTGAACCACAGATGGTCATCCGACTTGTGTCGAGCGGTTAGCTGGATGACCGCTTTCTTGGGCGACAGCCACCAAGCCGCACCGCTGAGCATCGTCTTTGGCAGCGGTTGGATTAACGCCAGCGCAACGCCTGCCTCATTGCACAGCTTCGTCGTTTGCTGCAAAGCGTCGACGACCGGCTCACGCGTCAGGCTGCGGATGATCCGCAAGGTCCGTCTGAACCGGCTCTCGTTGTAGTTGGCACACTCTTGGTGTTCCGCTTCGATTTCACCGAGCCGAAGCCAAGTGGCCAATGCGGCCTCATTGCTCTTGAATTTCGGAGAGTGGCGGTAGGCGACATTGGCGACACCGTAACGAGTGGTCCAGGCATCCACTGAACCCACGCGAAAAAACGCCAGCAGCTTTGATACTGTGTCGATATCTGATTCCGGCCGCTGAAAGCATCCTCGCTTTACCAGGTCCCGAACAGGGAAGGTCTTCCCCCATTCTGCGGAAGCCGACGCCTTCCGAGCCTCCGCCTCCCGGGCACGGTGAAGTCGATACTCCGCCTCGATCCTGAGCCAGATGCTGGCATCGACGCCTAGCACCTTTTCGAACTGTAATGCGGTACCCGGCTCCAGCGGTGCCTTGCCCGAGATGATCTCGCTGACCAGCTTCGGAGAGCGGCCGCATCGACGCGCGAATTCAGCATGAGAAATCCCTTCGTCCTCAAGGCGCTCCTCAAGGATCCATCCTGGCGGAACCGCATAATCTGGGCTGAATTCCATGGTTGCTGTTGCCATTTGTATCTTCTCCCTCAGTGATAATCGACCACATCAAGGATCGTGATCGCTGTCACCTGCTCCGTATCGATCCCTCCATCGTCGCCACGCGGCACCGACTCGTGATTGGCTTCGAAGACCAGCCGGTATGGGTGAACGAGATCGACAGCGAACTGTTCGTTCCGGTCCCCAGAGAGCTGATGCAGCCTTTCCGGCGGTGTCGTCGGTACCAATCCAAGGTTGTGTGCCGCTCGAAGCACTGCGATCCGCATCATGATGACCCTCGCCATCCTCGCGCCATAGGCCTTCTGCAGGGCATTCGCCGCATTGAGAACCTTTGCAAACTTGCGTGTTCGGAAGACGATATCCATGGAAATGGATTGAAATCGTTACTTTATAGGTAACAATTTTAGACCATATATCAAGGCATATAGTCAAGCCTTCGGAGAAAATATGTTTACCGCCAAGCTGTCTGGGCAATTCCGATAGAGGCAGGCTCCGATCCGGTCGGAAACTCGCCGCGCGGCTTCGTGGATCGAATCGCGCGCCAGATGCGCACAGCGCGCGATGGTCTACACCAGGCCGTGGTCGAGAAACCGGCCGATCATCGGTAAGCTCTCGCCCAGCGCCAGCGCGTCCAAAGTGGCCGGCAACAACGGTACCCGGCTCGGACCGGTCTTGCTGTCCTGAAGCCGTAACTCCCGCGCCTCCAGGTCGACAGGCTCCCAGCGCAGCTTGATGACATCGCTCTTGCTGCAACCGGTGAGCAGCAACACACGAATCGCCATCGCGGTATACATCATGCTGCTGCCCTCGCATTCCGCTTCGTCCAGCACACGGCCGAGCCGTTGCACTCCTCGTCGGTCAGGAAGCGCTCTTGGCGGCGCTGCCGGTTCTTCGCGATATGCCGGCAGGGATTGCCTTCCTCCGGAATCATCTCCCGTTCCTCGGCGGCCCGGTAGATGCAGAACAGCATCTCCACCGCCGCATGATCGACCGAAAGCGCTGGCCTCGGCCCGAGCGCCGGCAGGATGTGCTTCTTGATCGTGCAGCGGTAGGATGCCTGCGACGCCTCCTTCAAGCGCACATCGACCACTTCCTTGAGATAGATCGCCGCCAGGTCGGCTGCCGTCGGCCCTTTCGCCTCCTTGACCGCCAGCGGCTCCGGGACCGGTTCTTCACCGGCCTTCATGCGAGCCACGATCAGCGCTGCCTGGCGGCACGCCGCATCCATGATTGCATGACCTTCGGGAATCCGTCGCTTCTACGACACCTCCCTGAGAATCGAAAATCGCTGCGGCCACTTTACGCAGCGCCGTTTTATTGCCGGTTCGGAAGCCGGTATGTTAGCGTTTCGCTGACTGCGCAACGCTCAGTCCGAGCGCTTTGTCGCTTTGAATTTCTTTAGAAAAATCAAAAATTTTCGCAGATATACGGCCTTGCGCCTTGGCGTTGGCGAATTGGCGTTTGCTGCGAAAAGGGATATCGGTTTTTGGCTTCGGAATCGACATACACCAGCGGCATCGCCGAGCGGTATGCCACTGCACTGTACGACATGGCTGACGAGACGAAGCAGCTTGATGTGGTTGCCAAGGACCTTAGGGATCTGAAGGCGCTATTGATGGAAAGCGAAGACCTGCGCAGGCTGGTTCGCTCTCCGCTGATCGCGCGTGAGGACCAGACCAGGGCGATCACCGCCGTGATGGGCAAGGCAGGCGCCAGCGATCTGACCCGCCGATTCGTCGGGGTTGTCGGCCGGAACAAGCGTCTGTTTGCACTCGGCGGCATGATCAACGCCTTTCTTCATGCGCTGGCCGTACGCCGCGGGGAGGAGACAGCCCATGTCTCCAGTGCCGTCGCCTTGTCGGATCGTCAACGGGCCAGCCTGTCGGAAGCGCTGATAAAAGTCATCGGATCGAAGGTTCGCATCGAAACCGAAGTCGACCCATCACTGATCGGCGGTCTGGTTGTAAGGGTCGGATCCCGGATGATCGATTCGTCGATCAAAACGAAACTGCAACGCATGCAAATTGCGATGAAGGGAGCCTGAGGGCATGGATATCCAGGCCGCCGAAATCTCTGCAATCCTCAAGCAGCAGATTGCCAATTTCGATACCGAAGCCGACGTAGCCGAGGTCGGCCAGGTGCTCTCCGTCGGTGACGGTATCGCTCGCGTCTATGGACTTGACAACGTCCAGGCCGGTGAGATGGTCGAATTTCCTGGCGGCATCAAGGGAATGGCGCTGAACCTCGAAGTCGACAATGTCGGCATCGTCATTTTCGGCGATGACCGGGACATCAAGGAAGGCGACACTGTCAAGCGGACGGGTGCCATCGTGGACGTGCCCGTGGGTGAGGGCCTGCTGGGCCGCGTCGTGGACGGTCTGGGCAATCCGGTCGACGGCAAGGGCCCGATCCAGGACGCTGCGCGCGCGCGAGTGGAGGTCAAGGCCCCGGGTATCATTCCACGGAAATCGGTGCACGAGCCGATGCAGACCGGCCTGAAGGCGCTTGATGCGCTGGTCCCGGTGGGTCGCGGTCAACGCGAACTGATCATCGGCGATCGCCAGACAGGCAAGACTGCCGTGGCAATCGATACTTTCATCAACCAAAAGGGCATCAACGCCGCGGAAGATCCGACCACGAAATTGCACTGTATCTACGTCGCTGTCGGTCAGAAGCGATCCACGGTTGCCCAGATCGTGAAGACGCTCGAGGAAAACGGCGCGATGGACTATTCCATTGTCGTCGCTGCTACAGCGTCGGATCCGGCCCCGCTGCAATTCCTGGCGCCCTATACCGGTTGTACAATGGGTGAGTATTTCCGCGACAACGGCATGCATGCGGTGATCGTGTATGACGATCTGTCCAAGCAAGCGGTCGCATATCGTCAGATGTCGCTGCTGCTGCGCCGCCCACCGGGTCGCGAAGCGTATCCTGGCGATGTCTTCTACTTGCACTCCCGATTGCTGGAACGGGCTGCCAAGATGGGCGACGATCACGGCGCTGGCTCGCTGACGGCGCTCCCGGTCATCGAAACCCAGGCGAATGACGTGTCAGCCTACATTCCGACCAACGTGATTTCGATTACTGACGGTCAGATTTTCCTGGAAACCAACTTGTTCTACAAAGGCATCCGTCCGGCCATCAACGTCGGTCTGTCAGTGTCCCGCGTGGGTTCGGCGGCGCAGGTCAAGGCGATGCGTCAGGTCGCCGGTTCGATCAAGCTGGAACTGGCGCAATATCGCGAATTGGAGGCTTTCGCGCAATTCGCGTCCGACCTCGATGCCGCCACCCAGAAGCAACTCGCTCGTGGCGCCAGATTGACCGAGTTGCTGAAGCAGGACCAGTATGCGCCGCTGTCAATGGAGGAGCAGGTTGTTTCCATCTTCGCCGGCGTGAATGGTTATCTGGACGATATCGGTATCCGTGACGTGACACGGTTCGAATCCCAGTATCTTGATGCTATCCGGGACGGAGGTGCCGACATCCTGGCTGCGATTCGCGACGAAGGTGCAGTCAGCGAGGAAACCGAAGGGAAGCTCAAGGCGTTTCTCGGCAATTTCGTCAAGACGTTCGCCTAGGCCCCGCGGGCCGGCCAAGGGACAGGACAACGCGATGGCGAGTCTCAAAGAACTTCGCAGCCGCATCGCGAGCGTGAAGTCGACGCAGAAAATCACGTCGGCCATGAAAATGGTGGCTGCCGCCAAATTGCGGCGGGCACAGGAACAGGCAGAAGAAGCCCGGCCGTATGCCGAGCGTATGGACCGTATGCTCGCGTCGCTGGCAGCAAGTCTGCAAGGACGAAGTGGTATTTCACCGATGCTTGCCGGAACTGGCGCCGACAAGACGCATCTGCTGCTGGTGATCACTTCCGATCGTGGTCTGTGCGGCGGCTTCAACACCAGCATCGTCCGTCGGGCGCGCCAGATGGCTGACGATCTGCGGGACAAGGGAAAAACGGTAAAGATCATTTGCGTCGGTCGCAAGGGGCGGGATCAGCTGCGCCGCGATTTTGCCGACGAGATCGTCAATTCCTTCACCGAAGTGGGCCGCCGCAAGCTGAGTTTCGAGGACGCGGACCAAATCGCTGCCCAGGTGGCCGAGTTGTTCACGGCAGGCGAGTTCGACGTTTGCACGATGATCTACAACCGGTTCAAGTCGGTCATCAGTCAAATCGTGACGACTCAGTTGCTCATACCCGTCGCACCACCGGAAGGCGAAGAGGAAGACAGTGATGGAGCGGCTTCGGCGGTCTATTCCTACGAACCGGACGAAGCCGAAATCCTGGCCGATCTGTTGCCCCGCAATCTGGCAGTCCAGGTCTTCCGCGGCTTGCTGGAAAGCGCGGCAAGCGAGCACGGTGCACGGATGTCGGCGATGGACAACGCCACTCGCAATGCAGGAGACATGATCAACGGATTGACGCTGACCTACAATCGCACGCGTCAGGCGCAGATCACCAAGGAACTGATCGAAATCATCTCGGGCGCCGAGGCGCTCTAGAGAACGGGGGTATCGATGACCAAGAATAGTGTCGGCAAAATCTCGCAGGTGCTGGGCGCCGTTGTGGACGTTCAGTTCGACGGCGAACTGCCAGAGATCATGAACGCCCTGCATACCAGGCTTGCGGACAACACCTTGGTGCTCGAAGTGGCCCAGCATCTCGGTGAAGCGACCGTGCGCACCATCGCCATGGATTCGACGGAAGGTTTGGTCCGCGGCCAGGAAGTCACTGATACCGGTTCGGCAATTGAAGTTCCGGTCGGGCCGGAAACACTGGGCCGAATCATCAACGTGATCGGCGACCCGATTGATGAGCGCGGCCCGGTCGGCAACAGGAAAACCGCGCCGATCCACAAGTCGGCGCCGGAATTCATAGAACAGTCGACAGAACAGGAAGTGCTGGCCACCGGCATAAAGGTGATTGATCTGCTCGCCCCTTATCAGCGCGGCGGCAAGATCGGCCTTTTCGGTGGCGCTGGCGTCGGCAAGACCGTCCTGATCATGGAACTGATCAACAACATTGCCAAGACACACGGTGGATATTCCGTGTTTGCAGGAGTGGGAGAGCGGACCCGTGAAGGTAATGACCTGTACCACGAGATGATCGAGTCCGGTGTGATCAAGCTGGGCAAAGACGATACGAAGGGGTCCAAAGCCGCTCTGGTCTACGGTCAAATGAACGAACCTCCGGGTGCCCGTGCGCGTGTTGGCCTGACAGGTCTGACGCTTGCCGAATACTTCCGCGATGAAGAAGGCCAGGATGTGCTGTTTTTCGTCGACAACATCTTCCGTTTCACGCAGGCCGGTTCCGAGGTTTCCGCACTATTGGGTCGTATCCCCTCGGCGGTCGGCTATCAGCCGACATTGGCAACGGATATGGGTACGATGCAGGAGCGGATCACCACGACCAAGAAAGGCTCGATCACCTCGGTACAAGCCATTTACGTGCCGGCGGATGACTTGACCGACCCCGCACCGGCCACCTCATTCGCGCATCTTGACGCCACGACGGTCTTGTCGAGGCAGATTGCGGAACTGGGTATCTATCCCGCGGTAGATCCGCTTGACTCAACCTCACGTATTCTTGATCCGCGGATACTGGGCGAAGAGCATTACGAGACGGCCCGTGCCGTGCAGGAAGTCCTGCAATCGTACAAGTCGCTGCAGGATATCATCGCCATTTTGGGCATGGACGAACTCTCGGAAGACGACAAACTCGTCGTGGCCCGCGCGCGCAAGATCCAGCGCTTCCTCTCCCAGCCGTTTGACGTCGCCCAGGTGTTCACCGGATTCCCGGGCGTTCAGGTGCCGCTGGATGAAACCATCAAGGGTTTCAGAGGGATCGTGGACGGCGACTACGACCATATTCCGGAAGGCGCTTTCTACATGTGTGGCAACATCGACGAAGCGCTTGAGAAGGCCCGCAAGATGGCTGCCGAAGCCGCCTAGCGGCGCAGGCGCGGGATTCAGACGGACGGGCAGGACGATGGCTGACGGAAAAGTCGAGTTTGAACTGGTATCGCCGGAACGATTGCTGATGTCGGAACCCGTGGACATGGTCGTTGTGCCCGGTGCGGAGGGCGACTTCGGCGTCCTGCCGCGGCATTCGCTGCTGATTTCCGCGGTTCGCCGAGGCGTGATCCAGGTCTGGAAAAACAATGCGGTGAATGACCGGATTTTTGTGGCCGGAGGTTTTTGCGAGGTGACGGCCGAACGCTGTACTGTCTTGGCGGAGGAAGGGGTTCGCGTCGATGACATCGACAAGAACGCCGTTCAAGCAGAACTGAAAAATCTGCGCGAGGACGCAGCGGACGCCAGGACACAGGACGAACGGAGCGCAGTGGAATCGCGTATTGCCGTTCGTGAGGCCATGCTGGAGGCTGCCGGATAGACACCGAATTTTCGGCGTTCAGAGCATCCCGACAGTCCCAACCATTGATGTGGAAGGCGCTACTGGACTCGCCAAAACGGACTCCTATATTTCCGTTGTTCTATCCAAGTTGGGGATCATCCATACGCCTCCAGTACATTCAGGCAACCACACGCTGATGGGTTCGAGACAAGATCGTGAAACATTGGACGCTCGACGATATCGAATGGGAAAAATTCGACGCCACAAAGGTTGATCCCGACCTGCTCAAGGTGATGAAGGCTGCCAGCCTTGTCGAAAAGAACGGTCACGATTACGGCCGCTACCTCCAGAAAGTGTTTGATGATGACCCGGAATTTTCCGCCGCGGCGATCCGGTGGGCCGCAGAGGAGGTTCAGCATGGCGACGCCTTGGGTCGATGGTCCGAGTTGGCTGACCCGTCATTCAACTTCCAGGCGGCATTCGAGGATTTTGCCGAGCATATCAAGTTGCCGATCGACGTGGGCAAGTCGGTGCGAGGCTCCCGGGTTGGAGAACTCGTGGCGCGCTGTGTCGTTGAATGCGGTACGTCCTCGATGTATTCCGCCATCTCCGCCGCGACCGAAGAACCTGTCCTGAAACAGATATGCCAGAAGATCGCGGCAGATGAACTCCGCCATTACAAGCTCTTCTACAAGCACGAAAAGCGCTATCTGGAGATCGAAAAGGTCGGCAAGTTCCGGCGATTTTGGGTGGCGCTGACCCGGGCTGCCGAGACTGAGGACGACGAGTTGGCGTATGCCTATTTTGCCGCCAACAAACATGCCTCGGCCAGATACGACCGGAAAACCTTCAATCGTGAGTATTCGGCCAAGATCTATGGCTTTTATCGCTTCCACCATGTGGAGCGGGCCATATCGATGGCCTTCAAGGCGGCTGGCCTGAAACCGCATGGCCGCCTGTGCATCTGGATCTCCAAGGCATTGCATGCCGTGCTGAAGAAACGGGCGCGGCTGAACCAGAAGTTGGTGGCTGTGCAGGCCAAGGCTGTCTGAGCAACATCTCCGTGCCGGGCGATATCGCGTAGCGCTGACGTTGCTATTTGTTCCTGAGTCCGGTGATCACCGGCGCGAATTCTGCGAAAATGGCCTGGTACAGCGGTTTTTTGAAATCCACGACCAGGTTAACCAGTGCATCGGCATCCATCCATTTCCAGGTGCGGAATTCCGCATGCTTGCCGTCTAGCCGGATGTCGCTGTCGTTGCCATTGAAGAGCATCGCAAACCACTTTTGCGCCTGACCGACAAAGCGTCCGTTCCATACACTGTCTCGCACGTCGGGAGGAAGGTCATAGCGCAGCCAGCCGTCTGTTTCCGACAGAAGGCGTATTTCGCGGATTCCCGTTTCCTCTTCCAGTTCCCGCAACGCCGCCGCTTCAGGGTCTTCGCCTTCCTCGATTCCACCCTGCGGCATCTGCCAGGCCCCGGGCGCATCCAATCGCTCCGCCGCAAGGACGAGACCGTTGCGGTTTGTCACCATGACACCGACTCCATGCCGGTATAATGGCGGCGGACTGTCAGACCGTGGGGCGGATGCAGGCGTTGTCATGGCTTCGACAGATGGCTCGCAAATATCGCTGAAGCTCCGGCTGCGGCGCGGCAATCAACTTGAGACTGCGCCGCCAATCAGGATACGGTGAAGGCCGTCGTCTCCAGAATTTCCCTTGGTCTTTTTCTGACGACCGAGGCCGAGCGGGCGAACGGCGGGGCCCTTCCCGGAGGTGTTCCCGCCACATGGCCGTTTGCCAGGAGAGGCAGTTCCGCAGAAGAAGACCGGTTTCGCCAAGGTGTCGGCCGGCAAGGCGGGCTTCAGTTGCACCACCAGCCTGCCACACATCCCACCAGAGTACGACTGACGAGAGAGCGATCGCCCGCAGCCGAAGAATCAGGCCTGCTTTCAATCCGATGATCCTGAGGATACGCCTGGCTACCTACTTGCCGATCTTCAGCGTCTTGTACAGGGTGATCCCGCGCAACAGGTCTACGGCCCGTGCTAGCTGGTAATCATCCTGCTGATCTTCAGTGACGGGCGGCTTGTCGGCGGCATCCTTGGCGTCGTTGTCCTTTTTTTCGTTTGCCTGGTTGTCGTTGCGGACATCCAGGGCATTCGGCAGATCGGCCTCACGCCGTCCGCTGCGGGCAGAGATCTTTGTCAGCTTGGCGGGCTCCACAATGATATCCGGCACGATTCCCCTGGCTTGGATCGACCTGCCCGATGGCGTGTAGTAACGCGCCGTAGTCAGCCGCATCGCGCCTTGACTGCCGAGCGGAATCACCGTCTGGACCGAGCCCTTGCCAAAGCTCTTGGTACCCATCACGATGGCACGTCGATGATCCTGCAGTGCGCCGGCCACGATCTCCGAAGCGGAGGCAGACCCGCCATTGATCAGCACGACGATCGGCAGCCCGCCGGCCATGTCGCCTTTCTTGGCGTTGTATCGGCTGCTGATCTTGGCCTCCCGTCCGCGGGTGGACACGATTTCGCCGCGCTCCAGAAAGGTATTGCTGACATCGATCGCCTGGGACAGGAGACCACCGGGATTGTTGCGCAGGTCCAGCACAATAGCGCGCCAGTTCTTGCCCAGAGTCTTCTTGAATTCGGCCAGGGCCCCATGCAGTCCCAATGTTGTTTGCTGGGTGAACGCCGTTATCCGGATGTAGCCAACATTGCCAATGGCCCGATATCTCACCGACTTGACGGTGATGACAGCACGAATGATTGTCACATCGAACGGGTCAACGCCTTCACGACGTATCCGGACCGTGATCTTGGATCCGACCGGTCCGCGCATCTGTTTGACTGCATCCCGCAACGAAATGCCGATGATGGGCTTGCCGTCGATGTGGGTGATCAGGTCGTTGGCCTGAATTCCGGCCTTGGCTGCCGGGGTATCGTCGATCGGCGAGATTACCTTCACGATCCCGCGCTCGGTTGTAACCTGGATGCCCAATCCACCGAACTTGCCAGTTGTGTTGACCTGCATTTCCTTGAAGGAATCGTTGCTCAGGTAGCTGGAATGCGGGTCCAGCGCCTGCAGCATGCCGTTGATGGCCGACTCGATCAGCTTCTTGTCGGTTACCTTTTCGACATAGCCGGATCGGACACGCTCGAATACGACACCGAACAAATCCAGATATTTGTATGTATCGGTTTCCTTCTCCGTTGCAGCTTGAGCCGGGACGGCTGCCGACAGAAGGAATACCAAGACCGTGGCGATGCGTTTCATCCGTCTACCTTGCGTTTGTCGACAGCCAGCCAAGGCTGCGGATTGATGGGGCGACCATCCAGGCGAAGTTCCAGATACAGCCGCGTTCCCAGTGTTGAATCGGCGCCAACGATACCGACTGGCTCGTCGGCAAGCACCCATTGTCTGTTTACAACATCAATACGGGCCAGACCGGCAACCAGTGAGTGATAGCCGTCGGTATGCTTGATGATCAAGATCTGTCCATAACTACGGAAGGGTCCTGCAAAAACAATTTGTCCGTCATATGGCGCGACCACCTGGGCCCCGGCGCGCGCAATGAAACGGATTCCATTGACAGTGAGGCCATATTGATCTTCGCTCCCGTAAGTCCGGGCAATCCGCCCCGAAACTGGCGCCGAGACCTGTCCTCGAGCGAGGTGAAATCGGCGCAAGCGCTTTGGTTTGGTCAAGGCGGCGGGGCCAACCGGACGTCCCGGCCTTGCAGCAGATTTTTCGCGTTTGATGTCGGATATCAGGTCCTGAATGGTGCGCGCTTTCTTTGTCAGGCGGTCCAGACGGCGGCGTATCGCAGCCTTTTCCTCTTGGGTCTGATTCAGGAGGCGATTTTGCCTTCCCAGCAGCGCCGCCAGATCAAGCCGTGTCTTGCGTAACGATGTCGCTCGCGCTGCGATCTCCTTCTTCTCGCCTGATACCTGGTTCCGCAGGTGATGGTATGAAACCAGTCTGCGCCGCAATTTTTCGGCACGGGCCTTCAGTTGTGGGACCAGGGCGCGCAGGACAATCATGCTGCGAATGGCGTCCTGGGCATCGGAAAATTGCATTGCCAACACCCCGGGTGGATTACTCTGCACCCGGCGCAGCGCCCCTGTGATCCGCAGAAACTGGCGCTCGTTCTGTCGGTAGTTGGCACCTTCAACCCGGACATTGTTTTCGAGTGCCGCCAGACGCAGTTCAACACGCATCATGGCGGCTTCCTGCAATTGCAGCCGACGCGCCACCTGCACTACCTTGTGCCGGATCGATCGTATCCTTGCGGCGTGCATTTCACTCTGGCGGGACAGGGCTGCATCGCGACCAAGCCCTTTTTCGATGCGGCGCTGGATGTCGTTCAACCTGTCCCGGCTGACTTGCGCTGTTGCATCGACCGGAATGATCGCGCTGCTGCAAAGCAGCGCTGCGAAAAATGCTGGCAGGATCGGACTACGCAGCGGCCGTCTCCGCCGGCGCCGATGCGACCGCTTCAGCTTGTGTCAGCAGAGACAGGCCTGTCATGGCCGCCGGTCTTTCGATCTGCATCAAGTCCAGTACAGTGGGCGCGAGGTCGGCCAGGCAACCGTTTTTCAAGGTCCGGCCATGAGCAACATCGCCAATCAGGACAATGGGCACCAGATTCCGGGTATGGGCCGTATGGGCTTGGCGGGTATCCGGACAGACCATTTGTTCGACATTGCCGTGATCGGCGGTCACGATCATGGCGCCGCCGGCGCGCAATATGGCGGTCTCCAGTCGGCCCAGACAGTTGTCGACCGTTTCCACCGCCTTGATTGCGGCGGCCAGGTTCCCCGTGTGCCCAACCATATCGGCATTGGCATAATTCACCACGATCAGGTCGAATGCGCCATCACGTACTGCGTCGACCAGTCGATCGGTCAGGGCCGGTGCGGACATCTCCGGCTGCAGATCGTATGTCGCAACCTTTGGCGATGGCACCAGGATTCGTTCCTCTCCCGGGAACGGCGCTTCGCGACCGCCGTTCAGGAAGAAGGTGACATGGGCGTATTTTTCCGTTTCGGCGATCCGTAGCTGCCTCAACCCGGCCTTCGCCACCACGGCACCCAGGACATCCGGAGGCATTTCGGACGGGAAAAGCGCTTCCATCCAATGATTGTGGTCGCCGGAATATTCCGTCATGCCCAGCGCCGCTGCGAAGGAGACCCGCTGCGGACGATCAAAGCCGTCGAAGACCGGGTCCAGCAGTGCAGTCAGGATTTCGCGCGACCGGTCGGCGCGGAAATTCACCATGAACACGCCATCGCCGTCGTGCATGCCCGTATAGCCGTCAACGATTGTCGGTGAGACGAACTCGTCGGTCTCATTCCGTGCCCATGCCTTCGCAATTGCCTCGGTCGCTGACCTTGCCGATTCACCCTTGTTGCCGACCAATGCCTCATAAGCGCGCGCAACCCGATCCCAGCGTTTGTCTCGGTCCATGGCAAAGTACCGACCGGTTATGGTGCCGATCCGGACGTTCTCGCAATCTGGGATGGAAGCTTCAAAGCTGCGGACGTAGCCGTCAGCGCTTTGCGGCGGCGTATCGCGGCCGTCCAAAAAGGCATGAATCGATACCGGAATGCTCGCTTCAGAAAGACATTGGACTACGGCTGCGAAATGATCCTGGTGAGAGTGAATCCCACCGGGAGAAAGCAGGCCCAATACGTGAGCAGTCCCGCCGGATGCTCGCATCTTGTCGACAAAGGCTGCGAATTGTGGCCGCGTCGAGAGCGCGCCGACTTTGACCGCATCGTCGATCTTGGGGAGATCCTGCAGTGTCACGCGCCCTGCGCCGATATTCATGTGCCCAACTTCGGAGTTTCCCATCTGGCCATTCGGCAAACCCACGTGATGTTCCGAGGCGGCCGCCAGCGCTTGGGGACAGGTGGCCAGCAGGCGGTCCCAAACAGGCGTGTTCGCAAGGGCAATGGCGTTGTTCCGGGTTTCGACGCGATGGCCCCATCCATCCAGGATGCACAGTACAACAGGGCGGGGAGTGTTCAAGGCGTCGGACATCGGCGAACCGCTCAAAAATACTCTGATCTGCTATTGAGAATGTTGAACGAATACTGCCCTCTGGCAATCGGCTGTCGCGCCGCAACTACCGGAATTTCTCCCAGTCGATCTCCCTGTGCCGATCAAGCGATTGGTTCGCTGTCGGCATCGGATACTTGATCCCGGTCGCACAGTTGAACAGGACGGCGGTGTCATCGTCGCCGATCTTGCGGTCGGCCAGCGCCTGCTTCCATGCGGCATATGTCGCCGCGCCCTCGGGGCACAGCATCAAGCCTTCAGTCTGCGCCACTTCCACCCCGGCGGCGAGGATGGCCTCGTCGTCCACGGCGATGGCAAAGCCTCGGCTTTCATCGATCGCCCGGATGATCAGAAAATCACCTACCGCAACGGGCACGCGGATACCGGCAGCTACAGTGTGGGCGTTCTCCCATAGCGGCGCGAAGTCCTCGCCCCTTTCCCAGGCGCGTACGATCGGCGCGCAACCGGTGGATTGAACCGCCACCATGCGCGGAAGCTTGACATCGTCAGGCAACCAGCCGACGGCCCGCAATTCGGCAAACGCCTTCCACATTCCGATCAGGCCAGTACCACCACCGGTGGGATAGAAGATAACGTCCGGTAATCGCCAGTTCATCTGCTCCGCCAGTTCCAGGCCCATCGTCTTCTTGCCCTCGACCCGATAGGGCTCCTTCAGCGTCGAGCAATCGAACCAGCCAACCTGTTCCTTGCCTGCGCCTACCAGGGCTCCGCAATCATTGATCAGGCCGTTGACCCGCCAGACATCACCACCGTGAAACTGGATTTCGTTGACGTTGATTTCCGGTGTGTCGTCCGGACAGAATACGGTGCAACGCATGCCCGCGCGGCGGGCATAGGCCGCCATGGCGGCACCGGCATTTCCGTTGGTAGGCATGGCCAGGTGGTCCAAGCCCAGTTCCTTCGCCATGGACACCGCTAGCGCCAGACCTCGGGCCTTGAAGCTGCCAGTGGGCAATCGGCCTTCGTCCTTGACGATCAAGCGCCCACCCTTGCCGGCCACACGTGGCAACTCGATCAGCGGCGTCATCACTTCACCCAGCGATATGCGGTTCTCCGGACGACGAACAGGCAGAAATTCCCGATAGCGCCACAGGCCTTCGGTACGCCTCGCCAAACCTGCTTGTGACACGGTCTGCGCCAAGCTTTCCAGATCATAACGAACCAATAGTGGTTTGCCGGCTGCAGACAGGCCTTGGATAGTATCTGCCGGATAAATTTCGCCGGTCAGCGAACATTCGAGATGGGTGGTGAATGTCGGGGTTGAAACTGCGGTCATTGTGCAGGACACCGGGAAGCGGTTCAGCAGGAAATGTATCTGTCAAGTACGAATCGCGGCTCCTGACCGCATCAGGAAGGTTTGCAGTTGCCGCTTGATTCGTTTATGTAACCGATCCCAACAGCGGTCGATACGACCGGTTCGCTACAGTCGGGGCTTCATCAGTCTTCCGCCTCCGAAACGCTGGCCCGAATCGGCAGGACAGTGGTGCTGTGCACAAATCGGCCTTGTGGGCCTGTAGCTCAATCGGTCAGAGCCGACCGCTCATAACGGTCTGGTTGCAGGTTCGAGTCCTGCCGGGCCCACCATTTTCCTCAGCAGAACCGATATCCGGATCAACTTGGCTACAAATCGCCCGGAACCGAGCCAGTTACCGGTTCCTGAGGCTAGCGGAGACAGCATCGCCAAATTCAGGGCATATATACCTGACGGAACGCGGCTTGGCGGAAGGTACCCCTTTTCCGGGGCCCGGTCTTGAGAAGCGTCAGGCCGACCATCTCAGGCGTAGCGCCCTTGTAGCTCGGGTTTCCGGGGATAATGGCGATTGCCGCCCTTACGCTTCGTTGCTATGTTCGAAGAGGAGACGGAGATGCGGATGACGGCAACGGCCAAGGCAGAAAGACGGGCGACCTATCGGGACGTGCTGGACGCCCCGCCCCATGTGGTGGCGGAGGTGCTCGCGGGCACGCTGCACACCCATCCGAGACCGGCACCGCGCCATGCCTGGGCGAGTTCTCTTCTTGGCGGTGAACTGGTCACCCCCTTTGGCCGAGGCCGGGGCGGCCCCGGCGGCTGGTGGATCGTGGATGAGCCAGAGCTGCATCTGGGCGATGACGTCGTGGTGCCGGACCTGGCGGGCTGGCGGCGGGAGACGATGCCGGAGTATCCCGATGCGGCGTATTTCGAGATCGCGCCGGACTGGGTGTGCGAGGTGCTCTCGCCCTCGACCCGGCGGCTGGACCGGAACGAGAAGCGTTCCCTCTATGCCCGCGAGGGGGTCTCGCACCTGTGGTTCGTCGACCCCGACGCGAAGACGCTGGAGGCGTTCGCGCTGCGCGAGGGCCGGTGGGTGCTTCTGGCGACGCTGGCGGACGACGCGCCGGTATCGCAGCCGCCCTTCGACGCGATCACCTTCCCGCTGGACGCGCTCTGGCCCGAAGGGGCACGGGCGCAGGAGACCGAGCCGGACCCGTGATCCGGCCGGTCATGCCCCAAAGCGTCTGCGTGTCGTTCGGGCCCCTGTGCGCGGCACTCAATCGACATAGTCGTGAGCGCCCGCGCCAAATCCAGCTGTTCCACCATCCGGAACAGCACCGCCGACACATGCGCCGGGTAGCGAAGCAACCGTCCGGTCGGCAAATCCGCATCACCCCACGTCGAGCGCCCGACTTGCTGCATCCGCACCCGACGTCTTGATGCGCCCGCGGAGCGGCCCGGCACCAGCCTTGTCCGGGAACCGGAGTGTGTTCCCGCAGTCTCGGGCAGCTTCAAGCTCTGGTACTCTGTCGGAATTCGAGATCCGTTACGGAGGTTGCCATGGTCGGATCCGAGCGGGGAGTGCACGGTAATGCGCATTCCTGCCACGACCGCGGAGGAACACGGGGAGCCCGGTTTTCCGATGCGATTGATGGAATGATTACTTTCATAATGTATGAACTTCCCTAGCTCCAAGGATTTGAGTAGCATGTTGCAATGAAAGTGCATCATATCGCATGCGGGCCGGCAGTCAACGAAAGTGAGCGCAAGGCATTCGAGCATCTCAAGGCGCGGCTGATTGGCGAGCCAGGAGGAGACGAGTGGTTCTTGCTGACGAATCTAAGCTTCTCTGCGAACCACCGCCGTCAATCCGACGAGATTGACATCGTCGTCATCGGCCCGCCGGGAATCCAGATCGTTGAGGTCAAGCACTGGACTGCGGCATGGGTTAATCGAAATCTTGAACGTGTCGAGCAGGAAGCTGAGCGCGTGACAGACAAGGCGCGCAAGATTGGTACAGCGCTGAGGAGGCAAGTCGAGAAGTTGCCACGGGTAGACGGCGTGTTTCTGGTAACCGAGACGCCCGCCAAGGTCGGGGCGCTAGAGACACGCGAGGCTGTTCGCGGCATTCCATTCTGTACCTTCAAGACATGGCACGACGCGGTCGGGTTCCATGCGCAGCCCGAGTTGTCGACACAACAGGTTCGAGCGCTCGCCAAATCGCTGGGGCCCAGGAGTGCCGTTACCGTGGACGGCACTTTGAAGCGGGTGGCAGGATATACGCACTTGAAACTCCAGACACCCAAGGACCAGCGATTTCATCGCGTATACAAGGCGACGCATACCTCCCGGCAGGATGAAGTGATGCTGCATCTTTACGACCTTTCGGCAGGCGATGACGGGAAAGCCGTAGAGAAAGCGGAACGTGAGTGGAAGTCGCTACAACGGCTTCAGCAGCATGGCTGGGCACCGCGCATCATCGATTCTTTCCAAGACGCACCGGGGTATCCGGGCGAGATCAATTTCTTCACGATAGCCGATCCCGCTGCGCCCAGCATTGAGGAACGAATCCTCGACAACTCCTGGGATACGACCGCCCGGTTGAAATTTGCGCGGGACGCAATACGAGCACTAACCGATCTCCATGAAGCGGGCGTGGACGGCGAACCCATGGTTCACAGGAACTTGGCGCCAGGCACGATCCTGGTTAAACACGATAATTCGCCGATCCTGACCGGTTTCGAGCACGCTCGAATCCCGGCAGATGTGTCTGTAGCCTCTCCATCCGCGGGGAAAGATCAGGGCTCTGCGGTCGCTCCCGAAGTTCGCGCCCAAGGACGCGGTGCAGCAGACCATCGATCCGACATCTATTCGCTTTGCGCGTCCCTCGGGGTCTTATTCGACGGGCGGGAAGATGACGTCAGCGTCAAAGCCGCGGAAATCATGGTCTTGGGAATGGATGGCGATCCGGCAAACAGGAGCAGCCTGTCGGACCTTGATGAGTTTCTGTCCGATCTGTTGGGCGAGCCCGTAGCGCAACCGCCACCTCCGCCAGCGCGGTTCTGGACGGAAGAACAAACCGTACCCTTCCGAGGCCACAGCTATCGTATTGTGTCACGCCTTGGTTCCGGGGGCGTGGGAACGACCTTCAAAGTCGTAGAAATCGACAGCGAAACCGAGAGTGATCTCGGCACCTATGTCGCCAAGGTGGTTCCCAAAGAAGAAGATGGAAGGCGGGTTCTTCGCGCCTATAAGTTGGCGCGCGCACATCTTGGCCATTCGGCGTTGTCGACAATCTTTGAAGTTGCCTCCGAGTGGCAAGACAACAGCTTTGTTGCCTTGATGAAATGGGTCGAGGGTGATCCGCTCGGCGAATATTCCGGCATGGTTCAACTCTTGGCAGAAGATCCACAGGAAGTTTCGGGCGAGACTCTGGCATTCGGGTGGTTGCGAACGGCCTGTAATGCGTTAGGGGTGCTACACGATAACGGTCTGGTCCATGGCGATATCAGCCCCCGCAACATGATCGTCTTTGGTACCGATCTGGTGCTGACCGACTACGACTGTGTGACGAAGGTTGGCCAGCGAGCAACCGCGCCCGGCACGGTGCTGTACTGCTCTCCGTCATATCACAAAGGTCAAAGCGCTACCCCGGCCGATGACTTCTACGCGTTGGCCGCAAGCTTCTTCCATGTTGTGTTCGAGAAGGAACCGTTTCAGTACGGCGGAGCCCAAGCCAAGGAACGCGGACTGAACTGGACAGGAGTAGAGAGAGATCAATACCCGGCGTTGTCTGCTTTCCTGGATCGGGCTACCGATCCGGATCCAGAGAAGCGTCTGGCCAGCGTGGCGGATGCGTTGGCAATTTGCAAACCTCCTCAGTACGTCGAGAGCCAGATAGAACATGTCGGGTCGACAGAAGTCGAGAACCATGTCGACCAAGCAGGAAAACAACCCCCGTCCGATACAAAACCTAAACCAACCGAACGGCGTGAAAACGAAGTGGAGTGGCTGAAGTGGCTGCTGCAATCCTATCCCGGGTCGCTTTGGGGCAACAGCGAGACGCGCGGTCTGGACACCGAATTTGCCGAGAAGACCTACGTCGAAACCAGTCTCGAGCGGGCGCTCTTTAACGCTATCACGGAGCGGCGCGTCAACCTGGTCGTCCTGTGCGGCAATGCTGGAGACGGCAAAACTGCTCTGCTCCAGCGACTTGGGAAGCACTTGGGCTTGAATGTACAGAAATCGGCGACTCGCGTCCTTGAGGGAAGGTTGAACGACGGCCTGACCGTACGCATGAACCTTGACGGTTCGGCATCGTGGAAACGTCGTTCCGCCGACGACTTGCTTGACGAGTTTCTGGCACCGTTCCAGGACGGCAAGCCGACCGCAGATATCGTCCATCTGTTGGCGATCAACGATGGCCGCCTGTTGGAGTGGATTGAGAAGGTCGAAGAGCACCAAGGTGAAACGCCGCTGACGAAGGGCCTGTCCGACAGTCTCGAAGACCGTGCTGTTGCTTCCGAGGGCCATGTCCGTTTCGTCAATCTGAACCAGCGCTCGCTGGTGGGCGGTATCGCGGAGGACGGCAGGAGCATCGAGACGGATTTTCTCGATCGCCTGGTGGATCGGCTGTACGGGGGTGCACATGCTGCCGAAATCTGGGAACCATGTCAGACGTGTTCGGCCCAAGAACGCTGCGAGGTCTACCGCGCCACCAAGATTTTTGGTCCGGATGATCTTTCCAACGAGACCGTCCGCAATCGCGCACGCGAGAGGCTGTTCGAGGCTTTGCAGGCTGTTCATCTGCGAGGCGATACGCACATAACGGTTCGCGAGTTGCGTGCGACGTTGGTCTACGTCCTCTTCGGTGTGCATCATTGCAGCGATTACCACGCCTTCGGCGATGGCTCTGGTGCAGTGGCTCCCCAATCCTATTGGGATCGTGCTTTTTCACCCGTATCAATGGGGCGGCAGGGAGAGGTGCTGCGCGAACTGCCCCGTTTCGATCCTGCCCTTGAGGCTCACCCGCAAGTCGACCGTCACTTGCGGCGTTATGGAGTTTCCGTCGATGACGCCGTCGATGTGCAACTGCCTGACAAAGAGCGGAATCTCGTATCGCTTCGACGACGCGCCTATTTCGAGTGGAGCAAAGAAATTATCGAGGACTTGACGGATGATCCTTATGCACTTGGGTTGGCTCAGGGGCGCCATCTGCGTCAGTTCCTAGATCTTGCGGTCGGGGTTGATGGTGACGATGGGCGAGCGACGCTGATACAGCACTTGTGCGGCGGTATCTCGCGCCTCGAATTGCTCCCACCCCAGGCGCTGGGTCGAGCCGGTGAAGTGCCGTTGCGCGTTGCTCCGAGAACACCGACCGAAACGGCGTTCTGGGTCGAGAAGTCGGTGGACGACTTCTGCCTCCAAGCCGATATCCCGAAAGCCGGCGAAGGGTTGGATCGGCTCCACCGGCAAGCGTTCCTGATTTACCGTTACCGCGATGGTCGCGAGGAGCGCCTTCGTCTCGGCTCCGACCTGTTCCATTTGCTCCTCGAACTGGATGACGGCTATCAGTTGGGAGATGTGGCAACGGACGACACCTTTGCGCATCTCTCGATCTTCGTGCAGCGTCTGGTTCGAGAAGACCATCGCCGGATGCTGGTCTGGAACCCCATGCGTGAAGATGCGATCTTCGAAGTTTCCGCTCGAATTGACGATCAAGATGCTGGCTCCGGCCCACGACAACGCATGGTGATTGAGCCGCTCGAATCGTCGGGAGAGGCACATGGCAAGTAGTGCCCGCGCCGTTGTCAGGAATGTTCTTCCCCGACGAATGGCCGACGATATCTGGTCGGCACGATACGACAAGGTATTGCCGGTCACCTTCAACAGGTTCGAGCTCTCGGCGGTGCTGCCGGCAGTATTCTACATGTTTCGATTCGGGCAGCGCCGCGGCCGTGGCAGGTTTCTGGAAACGTTCGCGCCGGAGGGAGGCACTGCAAGGGAGCGCAGGCGGATGACGACGATAAAGCGCGTCGCAGAAAATCTGGCTGCCAACCCCGACCTGGAAGGTTTCGATGATACGGTGGAGAAAGCGATACTGGGTGATATCCTGCTCGGCTTCAGTCTTGAAAATAGCAGGCACGACCTCGGTCAGGACAAGCAGCTTCAACGAGTGGCTCCTGCCCACTACATGGCGAGTTGGGTAGATCTTCCTGAGAGCAGTGGTCATCTTCGCTTCGTACCGGAAATGATCGTGGCGATGCTTGCGGATCAGTCCGGCGAGCATGTGGAGTCAACAAGCAGCGGAAAACAAACTTGGTTTCCAGTTGCAGGAACCCATGAAGAAAACCTGCTTCTAAACGCGTTCAGTCATGGAGTTGAGCGAAAGGGACATGCCGCTAATTTGGCGGCGGACAAATTCGATGAGCTTTCGGAGGACGTTGGCGTCGATCAGTTGCTCATGATCCGACTGGCGCAGTCTCTGGGATCTGCACCCGACAAGGTTCGGGACAAGGACGGCGGCCAAATTTCCAACCAGCGCCCGATCTCCGAGAATGCGGCGCGGGATTTCTCGGAAGATATTCGCCGATTCGTTCGTGGCTACGCGGCGGTCATCCCTCGTCATGCCTTTGTCGATATGCTTGAAGCCTGCATCGCGACGGGCATGACGGCAATTCTCACCAGCACCGTCGAGATTCTGCTCGAATGGGCGGAAACCGGAGAAATCACGAAGCGGAAACAGCAGAGACCTGCCAGTATCTTTGTGGATTGCTCTTGCGGCGTCGATGGCCGGTCGCGGAATTTGGCCGAACGGTCCCTCGACGACCTGATGCGTCGCATCGAACGAGTTCCTGCCATCCTGATGATGCTCCGGATTCTGGATTATGCAGCGAGAGACAACAAGAAAATCAGGAACAAGAAACTCTCTACTCGTCCATACGCCACGGAATGGCTCAACCTTCTCGGTGCGCTCCTGCATGAATGTCACGAGGAAGCATCGTTCATTCATCGTCAGATGGACGATTACGGTGAAAAGCTAGCCGAGGAATTGAGCGAGGAGTACCCGGATGCCGCGGAAGCGCTACGCAACGATCAGAGCGAGAGTAACCCCATTCGGCGCCTCGCCTTGGCTCTTACCCCGCTGTTAGGAGCAAAAATGCGGCAAAGCACCATAGAAATGGTCGACTCGACGTTAAACATTGAACGGCCGAACGGACTGGCCCACAAGCGAAAGACGACAAGCGGGGGGCAGGTGGCTGGAAGAGGACGGAGACAGCGGGAAGTTCGATCTCTGGTCTTCACCGACTCTGTCCTGGATTATCTTGTGCATCTCCATCTCCTTCGAAGCGGTAAAACGTCAGGAGTACGGCCGATATCATTGCGAGCGTTTCTGGATAAGATTCGCACCCGTTACGGATTTCATGTTGATACGGCACCTCCAGGCATGACCATTTCCAACGATCTTCTCCGCTCGAACCGCATGGTACTGGAACGCCGCCTGCGGGACCTGGGTCTTCTCGTCGGAGTCAACGACGCAGAGGCCATGAAGCGGCTTCAGCAACGCTTCAAGCTCCAGACGGATAGCTGACATGCAGTGGACTGATCTTCACGGACGACTGCTCTCGAAAGCGTTCGAAAGAATGCTCGGCACTTCCCAACAAGGTGCTGTGGCCTTCGTGCGTTGCTTGACGCCGGATGTGGTCGAAGCACTCGCTGCGGATCAATCCTTCACGCCTGCTGGCTGGCAGGTCTTGCGGGTAGCAGACGAGCAACACACCGAAGGCCGGACTGTCACCGCTGACATTGCGGTGGAGATGCGTGAAGCGAAGGATGATGCAGTCTTGCTTCTGGTGGATACCGAACGTGCTGGTGCGGGCATGGATGGAATATACAGTGCCGCCAAGGAGGTGGATGAAGCGGCGCTATTCAAGGAGGCTGGACGTCTGGCCGGTAGTGAGATTACACGGAGGCTTTCCCCTGCGAGTCGTCGATACGCGGAACGAGCGATCAAGAAGGCACGGAGTTACCGAGGCAGCGAGGCCGTGTCACGATGGACAGAGTTCGATTTTCTCTGTCGAGTGGCCGCGGATGTCGAACCACCGGGTGCATATCTGTATTTGCTCGGTCTGTGGCCCATCCAGGAATCTGAGGAATCCGAAACGTCAGCCGATCTTGACACATCGCAGATGTTTGTCGATCGATTGCTGGGACCCGCTGCCGCTAGCAGCCCACCGGCTGCACGTATCCAGGCCATACGACTGGATCCGGATTCAGAGCGGGAGAGCGGTGAACTGGAGCGTTTCTTGCATTTGGTGGATACAAAGCCGCTGCCCATCGCATTGGAGCGCCTTGCGGACAAAAGAGAGCTATGGATTGGGAACCTACGACCGCAACCGCCAGCACAGTCGATTCGTGGCATCGATCTTGTATCCTGGCGAAACCGGAACGGGGCCATCGCCAAGTGGTCCGGCTTGGTCGATGGTGAAGATCACAACGAGCCGCCTGCTCTTGTCCTGCGACGGGATGCGGACCAAACGGATCGTTTCTCGACCTTGGAGATCAGGTGGAAGGTTGATCCGCCTCATCTCGAAAAGAACGTGGCCGAGTACCGCGTCATTGTTCGGACTGATCAGGGTGACAACCTCGCAGATCAGACAGTCCCCCATTCGGCGCGAAAAAGTGGAGAGAAATGTCGGTTCAGTGACGACGATTTCTCGGATCTCGGCGAGGATACTCTTCTGTCGGCCAAGGTGGTGGTCGAGGTTGTTGATAACGCCGATATAGAGCGCCAGGAAAGCGAGGACTTCGTCATTCGTTTCGGAGAACCTCCAGCACAGGAGACCTCTGGAGTCGGTACGATAGTTCGGACATTCAGCGAGGGGCTTGCCGAGCTTGAAAGCCGAGAAACGGTCTCGACGATTACATCATCGCTGTCTCCTTCGATAACCGTTGATTCCAAGGGATTCACCCTGCTGCGAACGCCGGTTGAACAGGGCAGGAGAAGGAGTTTTCGGGTTTTGGGCCCCTCCTTGATCGCCAAGGTCGAAAGACAGTGGGCGGAGAGAGAAGGAAAGATCGGCAGATGGGTGCTCAAGGTACGAGGTTCCGGGGATCACGCAGGCAGTGTGGAATTCGAGCCATTCGACAGTGACGGTAGTCCCGTATGGGATCGAGTGTCTGTCGCCAGCCGCCGTTTGTCTGATCGCTTCTTAAAAACCGGCGGAGTCGGCCAAGTACATGACGAGACGTCTGGGGTATTCGATATTACGAAGGAATATCTGCGGGCCTGGGCGGCGTTACTTGAAACCGGGGATCCGTTGCTCACTCTCGCCAACACCGTGGAAGTACGATCATTGTCCGGGCGTACCATTGGTCTCATCGTGCTGCCCGGCCATCCGTTGCGGGTGGCATGGCATACGGCATACGACAATCTCGTCCTGCATACTGCCTTCGAGCAGGAACAAAGCGCCAAGGACATTCGCACCGAGTTCGCAGGTCTGGACGGCGCCATGTTTCCTGCATTCCTTCCGAATCCAAACGGCGGAGCTTTCGTCTTCGCCGATACTCTCGGATTCCACGCGGTAGGGATGGTGCCGGACACCGACAAGGAACCCAAGGCAGCGATGGCCATTCTGGCGCGGACCTTGGGAGGTGGCAAGGCGGCGGATAGCGTGCCGACGATGGGTAGCCAAAGCGCCACGGTACTGGCGAAAGAGATCGTCAAGTACCTAAAGTGCCACGACGACACTTCTCGGCTTCTGCATATCCATGCTCTCCGCGCTGGAGACGGTCTGACCGTCGCTCGATCGCTAGGCGGCGTTCACGAACAGCTTCGTCAAGACAGCAAGAGCCCGGATGAGGGTTCCGACCATGAAAGCATTGTCAATGAGCCGGTGTTTTCGCTGGACCTTTATCCGTCCGACCAACAGCGCGGTGTTGCGGGACGGTTCATCGCGGAGGCGCGAGAGAAACGCCGAAGTGGAGCGGGCGTGCTGGCGGCAGAAGACCGCTGGATGCTGAAGTCCTTGAGCCTTCCCGGAGGTGTCAACATGCCCCGGTTGCGCTGGGCACGCAAGGATGGGGAAAATCCAAGCGTGGCAGCGCATATGGCTATTGCCTTCGATACGTTCGAGTCCCGCGTTGTTGTTGATGACGCCGAAGTGGGGCGTCGGTCGAAGCCGTATCACGCCTTCGGATTGTTGTCGTTCTACGATCGACACTATGTGAGCTTGCCTTTGCCGATATGGATCAGCGCCACTCCCACGGCGGTAGAAGGAGAAAAGCACCCATCTCGTCGGGCGCACACCGAAATGCTCACCCGCCTTCAGAACGCTGTCCAAGCTGCTGTCGTCACCCACCTTGATGCGGGGAAGGGAGTGCCGGTGTTGAAGACGGAAATCTCCCGAGAGAAGGCGGATGGCCTCACGGGGTTGCACCAGCTCTGCGATTGGGTCGTTACATTGGACCGGAATGCGGGTATCGAATATTTCGACTCGCCGAAAGACAATCCTGCGATCTACGACGCATATGTCATCGATTGCGTGCCGGAGCGCGAAGATATCGGTTGCCTCCAGATGATTACATCGACAGCCAATTTGGAGGAAGTCCGCAACCTGCTCGATAACGCGCTTGATCAAATGGGGTTGAGTCGAAGCCAGCGTAACGCCGAATTCTTGTTGGAAAATTTGAAGTCGCTCAGCGGCCGACTCGCCATTCGGCTAACTGGCCATCAACCGGCCACGTCGGAACTGATCGCTTTGGCGGTATCCCATGCCAATTGCCGACATACTTCAGGAAACGACGACTGCTGGGTCTCTCTTAACGAGGGATTTGTCATCCCGGTCGATGACGTCAGGGATTTGCTGCCACCCTTGACCGAAGACAAGGGCGAGAACGGGCGAGCGACGCGTCCTGATCTGATTTACGTGACCTTGGAGCCCCGAAAAGGTCTCGTCTTTCGATTCGTCGAGGTGAAGTACCGACGTCATCTGCGCACCGCCCGTTCCCCGGATATCCTTAAGCAGATCGAACGGCAAACCCAGTCGCTCCGAGACCAGTGGGATCAATGGTACAGCGACGAAGAACAGTGTGCCGCATTCAGAGCCGTTCGCCGCGCCAAGCTGGCTCGAGTATTGCGTTTTTACGCCGATAAGGCACACCGGCATTGTTTATCAGCGGAGCGATATCAAGAACTTATTTCCGAGATCAATCGCATGATCGAGAAGGGTGGAGACTATAGCTTCGAAATTATTGCGGACGGGGATCGCGGTTGGGTGTTCTGTCCGGAATATTCTGGTCATCGACCCTTGAAAATATCCCCCGACCATTGGGATACGCAGATATTCCTATTTGGCTCCGGACTTCTGCCGGACTCAGACTTCGAGCCTGAGATTTTCCCTTCGGAACGATCGGGCCAACGAACCGCAGCCTACTCGACGGTGAATCGCCAAAGTACCGAGAGCGAACCGCTATGTCACGGAACGAACGAGGACAGGGAAACGACCGATACAGCGGAAATAATGTCATCCGATGAGGACGGTCCTGCACCTTCCTTGCGTCTGGGTACGGATACGCGCACGAACGCGGAGGTCGACTGGCGAATGGAGGTGAATGGCAATCCTCATCTTTTGATTGCCGGTTTGCCGGGTATGGGAAAGACCACCTGTCTTGTCAGTCTGTGTTCACAAATGGTAGCTGCAGACATTACGCCCGTTATCTTCTCCTATCATCAGGATATTGACGAGAGACTTAAGGAAGCAATCGGAGACATTCGATTCATCGACTTCGACGGCCTCGGCTTCAATCCATTGAGTGTGATCGACCGAGGCGCGCGGAAGGCCCATCTCGACGTTGCCGGGGCCATGCGGGATATATTCACGGCCATCTACCCGGAACTCGGGGATATCCAGGCAGAACGTATTCGCAAAGCTATAAAGGAGAGCTTCGAAGAGGCAGGCTGGACTTCTGGAGAGGTGAGTGCCCCGGAACCGGCATTCAAGCGCTTCGTACAGCTTCTTCGTGCCGACACTAGCCCAGATCGCGGATTGCGGACAATGCTTGCCCGGTTGGGCGAACTTGATGATTACGGATTTTTCGACGTCGGTGACGAATCAAGGGGTAATGTGTGGGAGAGTGAACAACCGGTCATCATTCGGATCCACACATCACAGAATGATAACCTGCAACGGGCGTTCGCGTATCTTGTATTTTACGGGCTTTACAAGGATATGTTCCGTCGAGGAGTGCAGGACCGAATCACTCATGCATTGGTCTTCGACGAAGCACACCGTGCAGCCAAGCTCAAGCTCATTCCAACCATGGCGAAAGAGTGCCGAAAATTCGGAATATCTCTCGTATTGGCCTCCCAAGAAGCAAGAGACTTTGATGTTTCAGTATTTTCAGCCATCGCGAACTATCTTGTTCTCCGTTCAACAGATGCCGACGCGAAATTCCTCGTCAGGAACGTCTCAAATTCGAGACAGGAGAGAGGGCTTATAGACAAAATCAAACAAATGGACAGATTCAAGGCTCTTTACTTTGGTGAAAGCAGGAGCCGCCCTGCCCATATTGCTCTTTCAGGATAGCGATAGAATTAATATTGGAGTGTGGTGATCAACCGACGTTGCTGTAGATGCGGTTCCGTTGCCAGTGGAATCCGGTCAACTCCGGATCCTGGGTAGCGTTGCCCAATAGGACGAAGGGTCGATCCCGAGACCAGTCGAAGCGGGAATGGCCTGCAGGCCGTCCACGATAGGGGGCAGGGGCGCGGCATCGGCAGCGAAATGAGCACTTAGTGAGAAGCCGCAATCGGGGATCGGCGGCTGCATGCAGGTCACCACATGCAGCCCGGCCATCGTACCGACTGCGCTTTCCAGGGGACTGGTCAGAATCCCGCGTTTTCCCGCCCTTTCGGCCAAGGCAATCATCTCCAACTGTCGATCCGGTCCACCAGTGCGGGGCATCTTGAAGACGAAGACGTCGACAGCGTCCCCGTCAAGCAGCCTCTGCATGGCGGTGACATTGTCGACAGGGTTGTCCCACGCAACCGCAATCGGACTGTTCTTCTTCAATTTCGCCATTTGGGCCAGTGTCGCAACTCCTGTATCCAGCGGATCCTCGACATAGTCGATGCCCAGCGGTGCAAATGCCGTCAGGCGCTCAAGGGCGTTATCGACTGTCTTCCAGGCATCGTTGGGATCAAGACGAAGTACCGCCTCGGGAAACCCTGATCGCAAGGCCGTCACCAACGCAAGATCGGCTGCCTGGTCCGCACCGCACTTGACCTTGAAGGTCTGCATCCCTTGGCTGGCATAGGTTTTGGCCTGGGCTATCGCTGCGTCGGGATCGGCCTTGTTGACCAGACCGTTGATTGGTGCTGCCGCGGTCGGGGGTCGGTGCGGCATCCAGCGCGCTGCCAGAAACTGATTGAACGGCAGGCTGGCGGCAGCGGCTTTCGCTGACAAGGCGGCAGTCGCCAGGCCGCAGCGCACTCGGTTGTGAAGCGCCGCTTCGTCCAATCGATCCAGCACATCGTCCGACGCCGGATCGATAGCATTCACTTTCCCCAGTGTTTCGGCAGAAAGGGCGGCCCCGTCGATAACGACATGTGGGCCAAAGGCAACTTCGCCCCAGCCGAGGTAACCGTCTATCTCGGCGCTGACCAGCAGTCCCATGCGACTGTCATGATCGCCTTTCGCCCAGCGATATCTTGTTTTCAGGGACAAATGATAGGGTCGGATATCAAAACCGGTCATGTTCCGAGCTTGTCATCCAGCAAAACGCAACGGTTGGGTGCCAAGCAAATCTTGACCGCCTCACCCTGAACATGCAACCTCACCGAAGGTGCCTGTAGCTGAATTGTCCGTGCATGCAGTGCAACATCGTACTGGACTGATTTTCCGGCAAACTCGACACGGATTACTTTGCCGTCGAACAGGTTTGGTCTGGCGGTCTCTGCCGCCGATACGATTTCGATATGCTCTGGCCGGATCATCAGCACGCATCCTTCGGCACTGATTTCGGAGTTCTCGACAATAACGGTGCCGATGTCTGTCTCCGCAGCCACGTTTCCCTGACCGGCGGGAGCAATGGAATGGCAAGGGAAGAATTCCGCCTGACCCAAGAATCTGGCGGTCTCAAGATGGCTGGGCGCCAGGTAGAGGGATTGTGGTGTCCCGATTTCGACAAGCTTGCCGTCCTTCATGAACGCGATCCGATCAGATAGCGACAGCGCCTCCTCCTGATCGTGGGTCACATAGACCGTCGTCTGACCAAGATTTTCCTGCAGCTGGCGCAGTTCGCTGCGCATTTGCTCGCGGAGCTTGGCATCAAGATTCGAGAGTGGCTCGTCCAGAAGGACGAGATCGGCGTTACGCACCAGAGCCCGCGCCAGCGCCACACGTTGTTGCTGACCGCCGGAAAGCAAGGTCGCCGGCCGGTCGGCAAAGTCTTCGAGCCCGACCATTTCCAGCGCCTTCAGCACGCGGGACCGGATGGCGGTCCGGTTGACTCTGGCGGCCTCGAGAGGAAAACCGACATTCTGACCGACTGTCATGTGCGGCCATACCGCGTAGGACTGGAACACCATCGCGATATTTCGGTCCTGGGCCGGTTTCAAAAGCTTCCGGCCACTGTCGTAGACGACCTGGTCGCCAATGACGATCCGCCCGTCGCTCGGTCGCTCAAGACCGGCGACGCTGCGCAAGGTCGTTGTCTTGCCGCAGCCGGACGGGCCGAGAAGGGTGAAGAATTCTCCGTTTTTCACCGACAGGGTCACGTCCTTTGCGGCATGAAAAATGCCGCCGCTCACCTGATAATGAACATTCAGATGATCGATGGTGAGCATGGCTCAGGCGGCCTCGCGCCCGGATGCCGACCGGCTGCGCGCGGCAAGTATTTGCCAGGCGACGACGCAGAGCAGCATGGCAAGGACCAGCCAGACACCAACCGCTGCCGCCTTGTTCGGCTCTCCGCCCGTCCAATATCCCCACAGCAGAACGGGCAGCGTCGTGTTGTCGGCTCCCTTGAGAAGCAGTGCCGACGTCAGTTCTCGCATGCAGTGGGCAAAGACCCAGATCCAGACGGCGGCAATTGCCGGGAAGGCCAGCGGCGCTACAATCCGTCTCGTTGTTCGAAACCAGCCGGCACCGCTTGTCCTCGCCGCCTCCTCCAGATCGGAATGCATCTGCAGCATGACCCCGTGGGTCGCCCGACTTCCGAATGACAGGTAGTTGGTCGTGTAGGCTACAATGATGATCCAGATCGAGCCGTAGATCGGAATGAAGTTGAGGGTCAGGTAGACGTAGATCAGGCCGACGCCGATCAGTGTGCCGGGTATGGCGATCGGCAAGAAAGACAGCACGTCGATGAATTTTCGGCCCGGCAGCTTGCTTCGGACCACTACCCACGAGACGAGAAAGGACAGAAGCGCGACGGCTGTGGAGGCGAGGAGGGCGATCACGAGAGAATTTATAGAGGCCGACACCGCCCGACGGTTGGAAAAGAAATCCAGATGGTTTGCCAGTGTGAGTTTGCCCAGCATCTCGGCCGATACGCCCGCCTGATACGGCGTCAGGCTCGACCAGATCAGGATGCCGACTGGTGCCACCACGGCGAGCAGGAAGTACATGCAGATGAACCCGAACGCTATCCACCGCCATCGGCCGAGCGGTAATGGCCGGGCGCGCCACCCCTTGCCGGTGATGGTCACGAAGCTGGTCTGCCGACGTGTCTGGCGCTGATGCGCCCAGGCAAGCGAAATCACCAGAACGAGGAAGAAAATCGCCATCGCGCTGATGATCCCGTACTCGGGGAGGCCGGTGGGTGAATCGTTGGCAAGATAAACGACCTGACTCGACAGGACGAAAATGCCGACCGGCATGCCGATCGTGCCGGGAATGTCGAAGACCAAAAACCCGACAATCAACAGGAACACGCCAGCCGCAACAATGCTGGGCCACAACAGCGGCAGGAAAACCTTGCGGATTGTCGTCAGAAGGCCGGCGCCGCTGGTAAAAGCCGCTTCCTCCAGACTCGGATCCATGTTGCGGAAGGCCGGGGACAGGATCAGGAAGGTCGACGGCACCAGCGCCAGACCTTCGACGAAAATCATGCCCGGCAGGGAAAAGATGTTGATCGGGGCTTCGCTGAGACCGAACAAGCCCTGCAGAAGGTCGTTGAAGAAACCGGTCCGGGGGCTTAGCAGCATGACCCATCCGATCGCCATCAGCACCGGTGGCGTCGCCATCGGCAATATGACCAGTACGCGCACGACGCCTCGCATCGGCATGTCGGTGCGTTCCACGAGCCAGGCCACGATCGTGCCGATAGTCAGCGCCACGACCATCGAACCGACCGCAAACTGGATCGTGTTCAGGACGAGGGCCCAGAACTCTGTATCGGCATAGGTCCTGATATAGTTGTCTATTGTCCAGCCGGCATCCATCGGGAAGCCGGTCGGCTTGAAACTGCTGATCAGGATGAGGACCAATGGTACGATCACCAGCCAGACCAGCAGCGCACCCAAGGAAGCGGACGGCATTACACTCAAGAGCCGCCGCTTCCATCGAGATTTCAGGTCATCGCCGCGATACGGCGCGCCGTCGACAGCTACCGAAGCGGATACGTTCATCAACTGTCGATGCGGCGTCAGCGGTTCTGCTGCCGCATTCGCATCCCGGACTAGCGAGCGGCGCCTGCGGAAGACAGGATCTTGTTGAACTTCTTTGCAACCTTTCTGTAAGTCCCCGTCTCCTCCGCTGGATATTCAGCCGTCTTGGCTTCCTTCACCAGCGCGTGGGTCCGCGTCCCCTCAAGCAGGTGGCTGCCGCGGTTGGTGGCGTCTTCGTAAGCCTTGGCGCCTGTCGAGGTCGCAAGCCATGAGAGAAACAGCTTGGCGCCTGCCTTGTTGCGCGCGGACCTGGTCACGGCGGTATAGATCGTGTGCATGGGCGCCGGATCCAGCGCAATGCGCTTCAGCGGGGCCCCGGCAGAGATCGGCGGTTGTGCTGTATGGAAAAACCCGATTGCAACATCGACTTCCCCGGCAGCGACCTGCTGCGCCATCGGGAAGGTGGATTTGAACAGGAACGGCTTCAGCGCAACGAATTTCCTCAGTTCCGCTTCCGCTTTGTCCTGTCCCCAGACCTTGGACATCTGAGTGTGGGCACCGGCGCGGACCCAGCCACCAATTCGGCCCATCCATTTCTTCTTGGTCAAGTCATCCCAGGTCTTGGGTTGTTCTTCCGTCGGAACTTTCCTGGTGTTGACCAGGATGACGTAGACCGAAGCGGCAATTGCAACGGCAAAATCGGTCGGCGTGACCTTTTTCGGAACACCGAGCTTCGACCAGTCCATCTTCAACAGGTAATCGCGGTCGTTCAGCGCCCATGTCTGGGCAGCGCCGGATGAAACCAGGTCTGCGGTATATCCGCGTCCCTGCACCTCCTGCACCACGCGGCCGGCCATCTTGTTGCCGCCGACAACGCGAACATGCTTCACTTTCACGTTCGGGTACTTCTTGTTGAAAGCAGCGATCACCTTGTCGATCTGGCTTTCCTTGGAACTTTCATACCACAGGACCTCCGGACCCTTCGCCGCCGCCGCGGCCAATTCGCTCAGAGCGTCGGCTTTGGCAGCGTCGGCCAGGGCCAGGCTGGTCATTGCTGCGGCCCCTGCCCATGCTGTCACCGTCTTCGAAACCTGCATATCGGTACTCCTTTCGTCTTGGTATTGTGCCGTCGGCACAGTTTGAGCGGACCCTTTTGGCGACGACCGCCGCAGTTATCCGCAGCAGTTTCCCTTCAGCCTCGCGTGCGACACGCCGCTGTGCTCGGTGCAGCCGCCCTTCCACCAGTCGGCCCCGGCGCCATTGCAATACTTGTCGTCGGCTCCGACCATCTTCATGAACATCGGGTGGTAGTTGCGACAGACCTCGAGTTCGGTCTTTACCCACTGCAACGGATCCCGCGCGTAATGGTCCCAATAGTCGCCGGCCACGTTGATTCCGGGCACGGCCGGGTTCCAGCTCTCGTCCAGCCACAGTTCCGGATCGCCGTACTTGGCGCACATCTTCCGGATTTCGGGATCGTCCAGCGCCAGCAGGCGACCGTTCTCGATGACCGTCTCGTTGTCGCCTTCGCGCTCGGCAGTGTAGGTCGGGAAATACAGATGCAGGTGCCAGTGCCCGACCAGATGACCTTCCCGCGCCGCACGCCGTTCTGCCATCGACGAGATGATGGTGCCGAAACCCATGTGGATGACGCCGGATCGGACACGTTCGTACAGGCAATTCACGAAACCGGACGGGAAGTCCTTGCGCGGCCGGTGGATGTGCGGGTTGGTGCCGATCGAGGCTTCCCACCAGTACATCAGCCCCTTTCCGGGGAAAGTCGGGTACTGGATGTCCTTGGTCTGCTCCATGACATCTCGGAGCTTGTCACCAAATTCGCCGCCTTCCTCGATGCGGGTGATCTTCGAATCCTCGACCGTCAACTTGGTCCAGTCGCAGGGCGCTATGTGATTGGTCGTGCCGGCGATGACACCGTTGCCGTCCTCCTTGGATGGATGGAACATCCATGGTCGGCCGGTGATATGCCCCGGCAGGTATTGACGGCCGAAATGCTCGTTCGTGGTCCATGTCGCCGACGTCAGGTCATCGGCATAGAATTCCCGTCGACTGTCCCAGTATTCCGCGTGGTTGGTAAAGCTGAGGTCGGTGCCTTCGGGATCGGTGATCCTAACCCGACGCGCCGTGCGCACCCGGTCCCAGGTCCAGCGATCGATCGCCGTCAGCACTTCGCCCGGCATGGCGTGGGCAGGCGATGCCAGGATTTCCGGCGTGATGAAGGGCATGCGCTGGATCTTGATGAACCGCTCGGCCAACACCGGGCCGCCGTAGCCCATGAAAATCTTGTCGTACTGTTGTTTCTTCTCTTCCTCTTCCCACCAGTCCATCCACTCGGCGAGTTCCTTGGTCCGGAAGAGGTAGTAGTCGACCTCGTCGGCCCCGACCCATTGTGGGATCTCGCCACGATCGATGTATTTGATTTCGTATCGGATCCTGTATTTTTCGAGAATCTTCCTGCAAGCCTCGATCACCAGATCGCTGTGCCAGTTGTCGACGCGCAACAGAACCCGCTCGCCCTCTTTCAGATCCCAGCACGCATTCAGACCATGATTATACGGCCGTTGCGCCACATGCTCCAGATAGGGCAGCAACTGATCAGGATCGGTTACTTCCACAAACGGCGGACAGCGTGGCGGGCGGGCATCCAACAGTGGTGGAGAAGCGTGCCGCGGCAAGATTTCCGGACGGGACTCGGGTAGGGCCTGAAGAGCCGTTTCGGTCCACGTTTCGTCTAGCATCACGAGCGCTCGGAAAAATCACAGATTTCCTAGAGCAGCATATTACCGAGGCTGTTGCAAGAACAACTCCCACATGGTGTTGCCAATGCGGGATCTTGCGGATACCTCACATCGGACTGATCCGCCGAGCGATCCGGTTCCGGGTCGCCCACGACGAAACCGGAGCGAACCTCGGTGCGGCTCTCCCCGCGTACTGACTGTCGCGCGATGACCGATGATATCGTGGGGTATGGTCATTGGCGCAACAGCTTGCCGCACATTTCCCAACGTCTCGCAAATTCTGCGAGTTGGCATTCCATCCGGCTATCGGGGTTGATGATGAAGAAGCTCCGGTTGTTCCAGCGTCGCCAGTACCAGGTTGTGGTACAGCCGGGCAATTTGCTCATCCAGTACCTGATTTCCTCACAGTGCCCGCCCTTGCGGCGGGTATTGTGGTGATAGATCACGGCCATTCGTCCTTTGGCGAGATCTCTTGCCTCGCCCGCTGAGATACTTTTCGTGCCAGGCTCCCGATCGTTGCAGCCTGCCGTGGCATCGGGGTGCTCCTGTCCGTGGCTGCTGCTTCACCACAGGGAGTACCCCACTCCCACCTGACACGTGAATCCTTGCGTCACCATCGCCGTTCTGGCCTTGACGGGCGTGTTCGGGTCGTGTCAGTCTCGGCCCCATCTCTCGCCGGGGCCTCTCGCCGGGGCCTCTCGCCGGGGCCTCTCGCCTCTCGCCGGGGCCTCTCGCCGGGGCCTCTCGCCGGGGCCTCTCGCCGGGGCCTCTCGCCGGGGCCTCTCGCCGGGGCCTCTCGCCGGGGCCTCTCGCCGGGGCCTCTCGCCGGGGCCTCTCGCCGGGGCCTCTCGCCGGGGCCTCTCGCCGGGGCCTCTCGCCGGGGCCTCTCGCCGGGGCCTCTCGCCGGGGCCTCTCGCCGGGGCCTCTCGCCGGGGCCTCTCGCCGGGGCCTCTCGCCGGGGCCTCTCGCCGGGGCCTCTCGCCGGGGCCTCTCGCCGGGGCCTCTCGCCGGGGCCTCTCGCCGGGGCCTCTCGCCGGGGCCTCTCGCCGGGGCCTCTCGATGAAGCAAAAGGAGGCCCATCATGACCCAACTGCCCTTCCTGCGGACACTTCTACGGACACTTTTCGCCGCCACCCTGCCGGCCCTTGCCCTGCCATCGGCGGTGATGGCGCAGACCCAATGCACACTCAGCGATGCCACGCTGGTCCAGGTTTTTCCAATGAACAAACGCCCTCTTCGTGAAGGCGGCTCTCAGGCCATCATCGGCGTGTCTTTCCCGACCACCTGCCCCGCCCGGATCAAGCCGCTGATGGTCTGCCTTGATCTGTGGGACACGACCGCCTGCCCGTCGGACGCGCCGCCAGGCACTTGTGACGGGCTCATCCGCGGCAGCATCGGGCTTCTGGCAACCGGCGGGTGGGTGCGCGTCGGCGGCCCGACGATCTGCAATACGGAGTTCCTGACCGAACCTGATGGACTACCAATCCGACACCAACTCAATTTCCTGTTCGGCATTCAGAATGACAACGTCAAGGCGGATCGCCAGAACTATCTCATCGTGCACATGCACAACCCGTTCCAGGTCTTGCGGATTCCCATCGTGGATGATGACTGACCCGCGGCGGGCGGTCGCCGGGCGGCCTTGTCCACACCGGGTGTTTCGGCAATTTTCAAACTGAGCCACTACCGATTGTTCGGTGACGCAAGGATTCATGTGTCAGGTGGGAGTGGGATCCTCCCTGTGGTGACGTAACGGCCACGGACAGGAGCCCCCGATGCCACGGCAGGCTGCAACGACCGGGAGCCTGCCGCAGGCCTTCGAGATGGTGAAGGAGATGCAGGCAGGTGGACCGGAGCGCGGCGATATCGAACTCGACGTGCCGCGTACCCGTCACTTCTGCCCGACCGGGGTTCCGAAGGGCTCCGCAAGACGCGCCCCGGAGATCGACCGTGCCATCCTGGCCGGCGTCGTTCCGGGGCTCTCGACCCGCAAGGTCGGCGAGGTCCTGCTGGCCCTGCCCGGGCGCCCGGTTCCGGCCGCGACGGTGAGCCGGGTCGCCGGGACGGTCGACGCCTTCCGGCGCGCCGGCAGCGAGAGCGCCGTGGAACGGGAGCACTTCCTCGACCGGCCGTACCACCGCGGCCTCACCGGCAAGGGCCTGCTCGCCACCTTGCCGATCGTCCGGCACGGCATCCCCGTCCGGAGATGCCGGGCGCACAGGATCAGGAACATCCTCGACAAGGTCCGCGCAGCCCACCGGGATGTCCGCAGACGAACACGGCCCACGGGAACCTTCCGGGACCGGACCTCGATGGACCGCATCCTCCACGCGGTCTTCATCCACGAAAGCAGGTCGCGGGGACTCGGTACCCCACTCTCACCGACACATGACTCTTGACGTTACCAAATCGTAACTGCTCCCCCCTTTCCTGGTTTCATTTTGAGGACAGTGCCCGCTGCTCATGTCGGCGGCGTTTCCGGCGCTGGCGATCTGGATGGCGCCGCGAGGATTGTATCCGAGCGCGGCCATCGAGTTCAGGTGGCTTGAGATGCGGCACCAGGCCTCGGCGTGATGCGGTGTCCGGAAGCAACCGGATACCTTCATCCTGACCTTCCGCTTTCCGGCATTGTTGGTGAAGCTGATATGCGGGTCGCCCGTGAAGCGCAGCACGGCCTCCTCGTGCTTCACGAGGCGCTCATGCAGGTTGTGCGCGTCGGATTTCGCGGTCCGCCCGCGCTTTGGCTCCGGCATTCGATCTCGGTCAGGACTGGAGTGCTCCCCTAGAAGTGGTCCGGATTTGTTGAGAGAGTTTGGCGCATTATGACCTCTTGGAAGGAGGACGGAATGAACCGTAAACGTTACACCCCGGAACAGATCATCGGCCTGCCGCCGACCCGCAAGCGCGGTAACTAACTGGCGAGGGGCTTGTCGGCATGATCGTGGCGGGCCGGTCCGATCGGTGCTGGAGATCCTTCGAAAACTGTGCCCCAGAGCGGAATGTCCTTCAGTTCGCGAGGCGGGGTTTCGTAGGGATCCGCTTCCAATACGGTGAAATCGGCTTTTTTGCCGGCGCGAATACTGCCGATCTCGTGCTCCATTCCCAGTACATAGGCGGCGTTGATGGTGATCGCTTGCATCGCCTGATCGATCGAAATCCGCTCTTCGGATGCCATGACCGCGCCACTTTCACTCAACCTGTTCACCGCCACCCAGGCCGATGTCAGCGGCAGAGCCGGGGCCATCGTGAAGTCCGTGTGAAGGGCAAAAGGAATACCATGTCGCGCGACGGTGCCGAGGCGAGAGATCTGTGAAGCCCGCTCGTGGCCGAAACTGTGCTGATAATAGGCGTCTGCCAGTTCGTGGACATAGTACACATTAGCTGAGACCAGCGCGCCCAGATCGGCAATACGGAGGACTTGCTCCGGCGTTGACACGCCGAAATGCTCGATCGTGAAACGGTGGTTCACGCGTGGCCGCTCCCATTGAAGCTTCTCCAGGACGTCCAGCGCCAGTTCCAGGCCCATGTCGCCCGTACAGTGAACATGAATGCGGAACCCGTTATTCCAGAAGGCGCGGGCAAGGGCTTCGAACTGTTCCGGCGGCATCAACCATTCGCCATGATGGCCGTCGATGAAGCCAGGCTCCTGCAATTGCATCAGTTCGGCATAGAAGCCGCCGTCGGTGAACAACTTCACCCCGTCCTGGAACTGCAGGCGGTGCGTACTCCGTTCCGCCAGGCTCCGCACGCGCTCCACTTCTTTCTCTTCACGGCCAAGGATGCCCCCGCGTTCGATGGCACGCGGGATCATCTGACATCGGAAGGGGATGGACGGCCGGTCGAGGACGTCAATCAGCGCGGGCCACTCCATCTCCAGATCCGCCAGCGGCACCGCCATGTCGCCGATCGTCGTGTGGCCGCCCTGGTGCACGGCCTGAGCCACCTGCTGCAGCCCACCCAAAAACCGCTTCGGCGCATACAGGACGTCTTTCATGCCATTCATGGCGACCGAAAGGCCGGTCTCGAAGAAGCGGCCGGTCTCCGGATCGATCTGCTCGTGCCGATCCATGTCTTCCCGGTTCAGTCCCATCCATTCAATGGCTGCGTCGTTGGCAATGATCTCGTGAAACGAGCGTTGCCAGACGAAGATTGGTCGGGTATCCGAAATGCTGTTCAATGCGCGTCGATTGACGTCGCCGTGCCAGATCTTGTGGAAGCCCCAGGTGATCAGCGGTTCGTCAGGATCGGCAAGACTTTCATTGATTTCCTTTAGCCGGCTCAGATAGGCATCATGTCCTTTGACCGGAACCGCCCTCCGATCCGGCAACTTCCATTCCATCGCCGTGATGAAATGACAGGGCAGCAACACCGCTGCCAGCGTCGGGTGCAAATGCGGATCGATGAAACCCGGCATCAATACATGGTCGCGAAATGTCTCGTCTATCGTATGCCGGTGAGCGTCCAGCCAGGGCCGCAACGTTTCGAGTGTGCCCACCTCGACAATCCGGCCGTCACGTACGGCGACCGCATTCGCCAGCGGCAGTGAAGGGTTCATGGTACGGATGATACGCGCGGTATAGACGATCAACTGTGTCATATGCTTAAATCCCTGCAGAGTTCGAAATAAGTCCAGATTCCTTGAATTGATGGGCCAGATCGCATTCGGTTTTTGTGATCGGCCATGGCGAAAGGCATGATTGGAGGGATACATCAATCGTGTCCAGCGCCGGCATCGACTTTTTCAGTTTGGTAATCGGCGATCAGAAAACGGGAGAATCCATGATGTTCGCAAAATTCGGACTGCTTGCCTTCACAGCGGCTCTGGCCGCTGGTTCAGCGGCGGCAGTGGCTCAGGACAAGCCAAAGCGCGGCGGGTCCCTGGTGGTCATTTCCAGCCAGGTGCCGCGGCACTTCAACCCGGCCGTGCAATCAGGCATCGCTACAATGGCACCGGGCGCGCAGATTTTCGCGACGCTCACCCGCGCCGACGCGAACTGGAAGATTCATCCTTATCTGGCGACCAGTTGGAAAACTTCCGGAGACGGCAAAACCGTCACCTTCAGGCTGCATGCCGATGCCAAGTTCCATGACGGCAAACCGGTCACCTCGGCTGACGTAAAGTTCTCCATCGAGACGCAGAAGAAATTCCATCCGTTCAAGACGTCGCTTGCTCCGGTAACGGCTGTCGAAACGCCAGATGCCCTCACCGCGGTTGTCAGGCTCAGCCACCCGCATCCAGCGCTGACGCTGGCCATGTCGACCTCCATCTTGCCGATCATTCCGAAGCACATCTACGGTGACGGCAAGGATCCGAAAACGCATCCGCGCAATATCAAGGATGTTGTTGGATCCGGCGCCTACATGCTGAAGGAATACAAGCGGGGCCAGTATATCTTGCTGGTGCGTAACCCGAACTACTTCATCAAGGGCAGGCCGTATCTGGATCAAATCATCTACAAGATCATTCGCGACAGTTCGAGCCGAGTCATTGCCATGGAAAGGGGTGAGGGGCAGCTTTACCCGTTCATGTCGGAAATCGCCGCGATCGCTCGCCTGAAAAAGAACGAAAACCTGATCGTCACCGACAAGGGCTATGCCGGCATCGGACCCAACACCTGGTTGGCGTTCAATACGAAGCAGGGTCCGACAGCAGACGTCCGGGTTCGTCAGGCCATCGCGTATGCGATCGATCGGAAGTTCGTCACCCAGGATATGCATCAGGGCGTATCGACGGCTTCGACCGGACCGATCGTGCCGGGATCACCCTTTTATACCGACGATGTCAGGCAGTATGGCGTCGACCTGAAGAAGGCTGAAGCCCTGCTTGAGAAAGCCGGTCACAGGAAGAAGGCCGATGGCACCCGTCTGGAACTGACCATCGATTATCTCCCGGCCGTACCGGATGTCCAGCAGCGCATTGCCGAATACGCCCGAGCGCAACTGAAAAAGATCGGCATCAAGATCACTGTGCGCAACTCGCCGGACTTCCCGACATGGGCGCGTCGTATCGCTTCATGGAACTTCCAGATGACGATGGATCTGCCGTTCAATTGGGGTGATCCGGTTATCGGCGTGCATCGGACCTACCTTTGCAGCAATGTGCGCAAGGTCATCTGGTCGAATACCCAGCAATACTGCAATCCGAAGGTCGACGAGATCCTGAACGCGGCGGGCAAGGAACTGGATACTGCGAAGCGGCGGGCGCTGTATGTGGAGTTCCAGAAAATCGTGGCCGAAGACCTGCCAGTCTACTGGATCAGCGTGCTGCCATACCATACGGCCTACAGCAAGAAGCTGGGCGGCGCGCCGCTCGGCATCTGGGGAATCGTGTCGCCGATGGACGACGTCTACTTCAAGTAGTCGCGCGTTCCACGGTGAAGATGCCTGGAACCTGCATCGGGCCGGTGGTTTTTGCTGCCGGCCCGTTTGCTTTGGCGGATGGCTGTTTCAACAGCAGAACTTGCGACATGGGTGAAGGGTTGTGAACCTGCCGATCGCCATCGCCAGACGCATCGGCTACGCGCTGATACTGTTGTTGGCCGTGCTGGTGCTGAATTTCACGCTTTTGCATCTGGCCCCTGGCGACGTTGCCGAGACCATCGCCGGCGAATCGGGCGGCGCATCGAAGGAAATGCTCGCCAAGATCCGCAAGGACTACGGCCTCGACCTCCCGTTCCATGAACAGTTGCTCAATTATCTCGACCGGGTGGCACAGGGGGATTTCGGCCACAGCTTGTTTTTCGACCAGCCGGTAACGGAACTGATCTTCGAAAAGCTTGTTCCAACCCTTCTGCTGGTCGTTTCTTCGCTTTTCATCGCGATTATCCTCGGGACCTGCCTGGGCGTTTTCGCGGCCCGACGTCCCAGCGGTCTGCTTAGCCAGCTGATCACGGTCCTGGCTCTGCTGGGCTACGCCCTCCCGGTCTTCTGGACCGGTATCATGCTGGTGATCCTGTTCGCTTCATTCATCCCGATCTTCCCGACCTCCGGCATGGACAGCGGCCCCCTCGGGGCGTCGGGGGTCGGCTATATCTGGGAAGTGCTGCACCACATGACTCTTCCGGTTGTCACGCTGTCGACCATATATCTTGCGTTCTACAGTCGCCTGTCCCGCGCCAGCATGATGGATGTGCTGGGAGCGGACTATATCCGTACCGCTCGCGCCAAGGGCCTGAGCGAGCAGATTGTCGTCTTCAAGCATGCGCTGCGCAACGCCGTTCTTCCGGTTGTGACCTTTGCCGGCTTGCAGTTTGGTGCTCTCTTCTCCGGCGCCGTTCTGGTGGAAAACGTGTTCAGCTGGCCTGGTCTGGGAACGCTGGCTTTCGAATCGATCCTGCGCCGCGATACGCCGACGTTGCTGGGCATCCTGTTCTTCTCCGCCCTGGTCGTCATCATCGCCAATCTGCTCACCGATCTGGCCTACCGTCTGATCGACCCGCGTATCAAGACGGGAGCCAAAGCATGGTGATTTCCGACAAATCCGCCCGTCCGGACAAACAGGGCGCCATTCAGGTAGAACGTCCCTGGTTGGAAGCCTGGAACATGTTCAAGAAGAACCGGGCTGCAGTCGTGGGACTGATCATCCTGTCGTCAATCATCATGATCAGTCTCTTGGGCCCCTTGGCATTTCCGGCCGACCCCTTCGCCGGCGCAGGACCGCTGTTGTCGCCGCCAGGAGAAAAGGGCTTCCTGTTCGGCACGGATCAGCAGGGCCGCGATATCCTGGTCGGTCTGCTGTACGGCAGCCAGTCGACGCTGATGGTTGGGGCAGCAGCGGCCGCGATCACGATCACCATCGGCATCCTGGTGGGCGCGCTTGCCGGCTACTACCGCGGCTGGGTGGAGGAAGTGCTGCTGCGGATCACGGAGTTCTTCCAGGTGTTGCCGCCCCTGCTCCTGGCCATGGTGGTGGTGCTCCTGTTTTCGCCCTCGATCGTCACCATTTCACTTGCCATCGGTATTGTCTCGTGGACCAGCACTGCCCGATTGGTGCGCGCCGAATTCCTGCGCATTCGCGAACTCGACTTCGTCAAGGCAGAGCGGGCCATCGGATCCCGCAACACCCGGATCATCTGGACGATCATCTTGCCGAATGCCGCCCCGCCGCTGATCGTGTCTGCTGCCCTCTCTGTCGGTGTGGCCATCCTGTTTGAAGCAGGTCTGGCATTCCTGCAACTGTCCGACCCGAACGTGATGAGCTGGGGATACCTTATCAGCGTCAACCGTCCGCAAATCCTCGAAGCCTGGTGGCCGGTGACATTTCCCGGTCTGGCGATTTTCATTACCGTCCTGTCGGTCAGCCTGATCGGCGATGGTCTGAACGACGCTTTCAACCCGAAGCTGAGGCAGAGATGACCGCGCTGCTGGAAGTCAAGGGTCTCTCTGTCGAGTTCGACCTCAAGGACGGTACTGTCTCACGGGTCATCAACGACCTCGATTTTTCGCTGACGGCCGGACAGACATTGGGCATTGTCGGCGAGTCCGGCTGCGGCAAGAGCATGACGGCACTGGCTATCATGGGTCTGGTTCCGATGCCGCCAGGTCGCGTTGCCGAGGGTGTGATCGCGCTTGCCGGTGAAAATCTGCTTGGGGCGTCGGAAAGTCGGCTGCGCGAAGTGCGTGGCAACGATGTATCGATGATCTTCCAGGAGCCGATGACGTCCCTTAATCCGGTCTACACAATCGGAGACCAGATCGGTGAAACCGTCCGCCTGCACCAGGGGTTGAGCCGCCGGGACGCTCGCGAGCGTGCCATCGACATGCTCCGTGCAGTCAGCATTCCAGCCCCGGAAAAACGGGTCGACGAATACCCGCACCAGCTCTCCGGCGGCATGCGCCAGCGAGTGATGATCGCGATGGCGCTGGCCTGCCAACCGCAGGTCTTGATCGCAGACGAACCAACCACGGCGCTGGACGTTACGGTCCAGGCGCAGATTTTCGACCTGTTGAAAGAGCTTCAGGAGCAAACCAGTTCAGCGATCATCCTCATTACCCATGACATGGGCGCGATTGCAGAAATGGCGCAGCGTGTGGTCGTGATGTACGCTGGCCGCAAGGTGGAGGAGGCGCTGGTGGACGAGATGCTGACCAACCCCAAGCATCCCTATACCCGCGGTCTGATCGCTTGTGTGCCGCATCTGGAGGCAGATCCGGGCGAAGAACGCAAGGTCCTGACAGAAATACCGGGCGTCGTTCCCTCGGTGGCCGAACTGGGCCGGGGCGGGTGCCCGTTTGCGCCACGCTGTGCCGAGGCGATGGATCGATGTCACGAGGAGATGCCGCCAGAGATCATCGCAGCTCATGATCACAAGGTTGCATGCTGGATCCATGTGGCGGCAGCGTGATGACGGATACGGAAAATCTGCTGGAAGTGCGCGATCTCAAAGTCCATTTCCCGCTGCCCAAAACGAACCCCTTTGCCTCGGCGCCCAGGGTTCACGCGGTTGACGGCGTGTCGTTCGATGCACAGCGCGGCGCGACCTTTGGGCTGGTCGGCGAATCCGGATCGGGCAAAACGACAACTGCTCTGGCGGTCATGCGCCTCGCGCCGATCACTGATGGAAGCGTTCGTCTCAACGGAGAGGAAATCGGCCTCCTGGCCGGCGAACCGCTTCGCCGGCAGCGCAGGCACATGCAGATCATCTTCCAGGATCCGTATTCCTCGCTCAATCCCCGGCTTCGGGCAGGAGAGATCGTGCGCGCGCCCCTGGACCAACTTGATGTCGGCGACGAGAAGACACGAGATGATCGGGTCGCCGAGCTGTTCCGCCTGGTCGGTCTGCGGCCAGAGCAGCAGGCGCTGTTTCCCCACCAGTTTTCCGGTGGTCAGCGACAACGCGTTGGTATCGCGCGCGCCCTTGCCACCCAGCCGGACCTGATCGTGTGCGACGAGCCGGTATCGGCGCTGGATGTTGCTATCCAGGCCCAGATCCTGAATCTGCTACGGCGCTTGCAGGAAGAATTCGGTCTCACCTATCTGTTCATCAGTCACGACCTGGGCGTGGTGCAGCATATGTGTGACGACATCGCTGTCATGTATCTCGGGCAGGTCATCGAACATGCGGATCGCCTCTCCCTGTTCGGCAGGCCGCTGCACCCATACACGAACGCACTGTTGTCGGCCGTACCGTCTGCGGATCCGGCGCTGCGTGACCGGGCTGACAGAATCCGCCTGTTGGGCGATCCGCCCAGCCCTATCGATCTGCCGCAGGGCTGCCGGTTTGCCTCACGCTGTCCGTTTGCGGAAGACCGCTGTCGCGCAGAAGAGCCACGTCTGCGCCTGATCGCAGAAGGCCATCAGGTGCGTTGTCACCTCGTTACAGATGATGGCTCGCCGCCGCATCTGGCGGCCTGAAGCCGCTCGCTGCGGCTGGCTGTTTTCTTGTCAGGACAAGAACGGCCCGACTTCCATGGCGGAGCAGTCCAGCGGCAAATGCAGCAGGGCAACTTTGCTGTCATGCTTGTCGGCCTTGTGCTGTATGGCGTTGGTCACATGGCAAAAAAATTGATGTCCGCCGTCACGACGGCCATGATGCCGGTATCGGAAAGAATGGCCAAGAGAAGTAGCGCGGCGGCGTCATCCAGCGCCTTGAGACGTCGCAGTCTTCATGGTCTTCCTGTGGTCTGTCGACCTGCCGGCCTGATGTGGATCGCCCGGGACAGGAATGCCCTGAAAGGAGGAGCACACTTCCGTGATTTACAAGAACCGGGCAGATACGTTGGTGTTCTTGACCGTCGCGGCGCTCGTCGGGACAGGCGTCGCTGCTGCCCCGCGCCAGACGGCATCGGCGGATCAGCCTGTTGCGGTCATTGCGACAGCAGTACCCCTGAATACCCGAGACAAGAAACAGATCAGGATTGGCAAGCTGTTGTATCGCGGCGGAATTGCGTTGCGCGCGTCGGACCGTCGCTTCGGAGGCTTCTCCGGCCTGCACGTCAGTCCGGGCGGTCAACGTCTGATCGCCATTTCCGACAGGGGGCACCGCATGAGCGCCCGGATTCGCCATGACGCAGACGGGAATCTCTCCGGCCTCGGCAAATCCCGAATGGCGGCCCTGCTGGGGCCAAACGGCAAGCTACTGAAGGGTTTGAATGCCGATTCCGAGGCCCTGGCCTACTTGCCTGACGGTTCGGCCCTGGTCGCGTTTGAGCGGCGTCATCGGATATATCTCTATCCACCTTCCCGTGTTCCGTTGTCCGGCCGCCCTGTCCTGTGGATCCGTCCGGCAAATCTGGTCAAGGCACCGGATAATGGCGGCATCGAATCACTTGCCCATGTCGGCGGTGGGTTCCTGCTCGCACTGTCGGAGAATTTACGCACCAGCGGTGGAAACCTGGCGGGCTGGATCGGCCGCGAACGCAACTGGAAACCTTTGAATTACATGCGCACGCCCGGCTACTACCCGACCGACGCAACCCTGATGCCGGACGGCAATGTGGCGGTACTGGAGCGGAAATACAAAGTATCTACTGGCTTTTCGGTCCGGGTGATGGTCGTGCCCCGCCGGTCCATTGCGCCCGGGCGTATCGTCAAGGGTCGACTCATCCTTCACCTGACGGCGCCGATGACAGTTGATAATTTTGAAGGAATTGCCGCCCGTCGCGGTCATGACGGGCGTGGGTTTCTCTACCTGATCAGCGACGACAATTTCAATCCGTTACAGCGGACATTGCTGATGATGTTCGAGACGCCGTAACAGCCATGTCTGCCGCCGGCTAGCTGGCGGAAGCCCGCGCCTTGGCGATCTCCTTTCTCAGACGGATCGCTTCTGCGGTCAGCCTCTTTTCCGCCGTGCCCATCAAATAGGCGTCGAGCCCACCCTTGTGCTCGATGGTTCTGATGCTGCTGGCTGCCAGCTTCAGCCGGACCATGCGTCCCAGCGCCTCGCTATATAGCGACGTCTGCTGCACGTTCGGCAGGAACCGTCGCCGGGTCTTGCGGTTCGAGTGACTGACATTGTTGCCAGTCTGAACGCCCTTGCCGGTAATGCTACAGCGCCGAGCCATCATCCTCCTCCATCGGGTGGGTTGTCGCTGACGCGCCAGCCCTCTGCCATCGCAGCATTCGCACCGGTATTGAAACCTGACTGCAGAACCGGAAACCGGATTCTGCATCATGGCATGCAAAAGGTAGTGAATCAACTATGCAGTAGATAATCGGAAATCAAGGGCCCGAGGATTGGAGACAGGATGACGCCGGCGCGCCGAACTCCGGATGAAAGCATTGCCCTGCTGATCGGGATCGTTCCCTGAAAGCCGAGCCTGCCTTCCCGGCGCGCGCTGTCGCCGGACTACGGCATGGTTCGTTTGCGAGTCGCTAGAGAGAAATCCCGCCAAGGCTTGCGCCGCCGCACACGAACAGGACCTGTCCGGTGACGAAGCCGGCCTTGGGGTCGGCGAAAAACATCACCGCTCGCGTGACGTCCTCGGGCACGCCGATGCGGCGCACCGGCAAGTTTTCGGCAAGTTTCCGTTCGCGTTCCGAGCCTTTCGGAATGATGCTCCAGAAATTGTTGGTCAGAATCGGGCCGGGGGCGACCACGTTTACCGTGATGCCATCCGGCGCCATTTCCAGCGCCCAGGTTCGCGCCATACCGTGGACGCCAGCCTTGGTTGCCGAATAGGCCGTTCGGGTCGGCACTCCCATTGACGCCCGTGACGTCACGAAGACAATCCTGCCAAAGCTGCGCTTTTGCATTTGGGGCAGGACGGCCTGGGTGAGCACCAGGGGGGCCGTCAGATGGATATGGGTCAAACCTGCAATGTCCTCCGGCTTCGCATCAAGCATCAAGTTGGGCCATACCAGACCGGCGTTGTGAACAATGTGGGTCACAGCCGTGTTGCCGCCGATTTCGGCCGCGGCGTCTGCCGTTTCCCTGGCGTTCAGCAGGTCGACGCATACCGACGCCAGGTTCGGGTGATCGATCTCGGTCTTGCGCCGCGCCAAGCTGATCACGTCCCAGCCGGCATTCAGCATTTCGTGGCACAACTGCAAGCCGATACCGGCGCTGCCGCCCGTGATCACTGCCGTCATCGGGCCGTCGTAGGTTTGCATGGGATGTTCCTTTCTGGAAATTCGGAAGCCATCGTCTCGACCGGCCCGGGGCGACGTAGGGATTTCTTTTTGATCGGATCGAGGCGGCAGGCTTGCCGTCGTGCGGAAGGATTGCCTCCTCCAACGTCTTCATCGCTCTGTTCGAAGAAGCGAAACTGACAAAGAGGCGAGTTCAGATGAACATGTTGATGTTGCCGAACGGCGCGTCGATGTTCACCAGGTCGATCTTCTTCAGTTTAATCTTCAGCGCGCCGTTCACCTCGGTCAACTCATGATGGGCCCAGCCATTGTAATACTCGCGCTGGTCCGCCCGTGCCTCGACATAATGAAAGGGAGTGTAAGTCCGGTAGAGATTGGCTTCGGCATCCATGCCGTCGATCATCGGGCGCTGAAGCACATGCGCACATCGGCTTCGGGGCTTCTGGCTGTAGGTCTTGGCCCCCGCAAGCCGTCGCAGGCGGACATCCAGCAGGAACTTGTCCTCATACAGGAAGGCGGGCTGTTTCAGCGGGTCAGTCGCGGGCCATTCGGCCGGCAGCCAGTAGCGGCCGTCATCTGCGAACAGGTCCAGCCAGTCCTCGAAGCGCAACGCGTCCAGAAGCCGGGCCTCGTGGTAGATGAAGGCGACCAGATCCTCTTCCGTCACTGCCATCAGGAAGCTACCTCCAGGGTGGCGCCGCCGCTTGCAGATCTGGTTGGCAATGGGCTTTCTTTCAGGCTTTCCGTCGCATCTCTGACCATGCTCATGGTCATGAACTTTGCCCAGGCGTGGAACTGGTTGCGCATCTGCCGTTCCGACGTTCCACGAACGACGGCAGTCTCGTCTGTCGGCTCGTTCTCGACGTACAGGCGCGCGACGTTCACCCAGTCGTGGGCATTGGCGTGAAGCCCCCTCTGGATCCGCTCGTACATTTCCAGATCGTCATGGCCGACAATGGAGGTCGGTGCGTTGATCGTCCTGTTGTAGAGCATCGTCCGTTCCAGAAACTGGTCCGGCGCGCCGACGACCCGGAATGTCCAGCTCTCGACCAAGGTCTTGTCGGCTGCGATCGGCTTGAATATCCGCACGATGTGAAGCGGCCCCTTTACCATGATGTTTGGCCAGTAGACCGTATTGTGCCGGACATCGTCCAGGATCTCTCTGGCGCGCTCTTCGCCGTAGGATTCAACCATCGAATCCCAGTAGCCCGGGATTTCGGCATAATCGGCATGAATGGAATTACTGACGCCGGTGTGGCCGTGGCCATTGGGCCAGACGCGGATGCCGAAGTCATCATAGAACTTGTATGGTGCCGTAAACGGCGTGATCAGTTCGATCGCCGGGTGGAAGTCGTTGCGGCCGGTCTCTTTCCACACCTTGACCGCCGTGCCGGCGCTGCTCTCGTGCACGATCATCGGATGGCAGGTATCTGTCTGGTTCTCCTGCAGCATCTTCCAGTTGCAACGGTGCATGTAGCGCAGCGGCGCGCCGACGATCTCCAGCTTCCCTTCCGGCGACCGGTCGATCATGTTGTCGATGGTGGACAGGCTCCCGCCGAAAAATTCATCGAAATCCAGACCGCCCTCGTTCAGCTTCACGAAGATGAAGTCACGGTAGATCTGAACATTCTTCACTGGCTGCAGTCCTTGGCCTACTGCCATCTCGTCAAATCCGGTACCGTCATAGCCCTGCTTCAAGGGCACACCGGCAAGAGAACCGTCGGTCTTGAAGCCCCAGCCATGATAGGGACACGTGAAGATACGGCCGGTGTTGCCGCATTCCTCGGCTTTGATCTGGGTACCCTTGTGCGGGCACCGATTGTAGTTGACGTAGATTTTGTCGTCGCGGTGTCGGGAGACGAGCAGCGGTTGATGGCCGACCTTGGTGGTCAGGAAATCGCCGGGTTCCGGTACCTGGCTGCCATGGCCGAGATAAACCCACGTATTGGCAAAAAGGTGTTCCATCTCAAGTTCGAAGACATCCTCGTCGATGTAGACGTCGCGATGCACTTCACGCGGTCGCACGAGCGCCCGGATGGCTTCAGGGTTTTCGCGATAGACAGACATGGCAGACATCCTCCCTGGAACTGGACGACTCGTGCGGCGCAGCATATATATGAAAATTCATGTAATCAAGAATCGACTCGGCCGTTCACCTGGCCGACGGACAGGAAGGGGCAGGATGGACGGCAGCGGCGGCCACGGAGCGCGGCACATCGCTGAAGTGCCGTTTTCCGACAGTTATCTTTCTTGTCTGCTCAGCCGGGCGGCTCATCAGATCAGCAGTGAGTTTCATCAGGTTGTCATGGACGCAGGTCTGCGCGTGCCCGTCTGGCGTGTTCTCGCATGTCTGTGGGATCGCGATGGAATGGGAGTCACAGAACTGGCCTGCCGGACGATCTTTGAACAGTCCCGACTTACCAAGATGTTGGACGGAATGGAAGGCGATGGTCTTGTCCACCGCAAAACAGAGCCGGTAGATCGACGTCGCGTCCGGGTGCAAATCACCGAAAAGGGCCGTGCCGTAGTCGCGCCGCTGATCGAACGCGCGCGCCGACACGAAGCCATGATTCTTGCCGACTACGCGCCGGAGGAAATTGCTGTTCTTCGGTCGGCCTTGCGCAAGATGGCGACTTCCCGGAGTTGAGCGCCTGCAGCCAAGCCCCTATGCGTCCGGGGATATTCTTGTGAGGCCGGATCGGCGATACAAGAGAGTTCATGTCGGATAGCACGCCCGCCTCGCGGCATATCCTGTTTTTCGCCTGGATCGGGTGGTTGCTGTCAGCGGGTTTTTTCTTCTATGCCTGGATTCTGCGGGTGGCGCCGTCGATCACTGTCGAGCCGATCATGCGCGACTTTGCGGTCGGCGGCGCGGTCGTCGGACAGCTGTCGGCCGTCTATTTCTGGAGTTACGCTGCATTGCAGATCCCCTGTGGCCTGATGATGGATCGCTGGGGTCCGCGTCGGGTTCTTGCGGTCTCCATGATCGCGACCGGCCTGGGCAGCGCCGCCATGGGCCTCGCCCCGACCATCGATCTGGCTTATGTCGGCCGGGCATTAATCGGTTTCGGCGCGGCTTTTGCCTTTGTCGGCAGTCTGGTGATTGCTGCGCTGTGGTTTCCAGCCCGTCGCTTCGCCTTTTTCAGTGGCGCGGGGATGGCTGTAGGGCTTGCCGGCGGAGTCGTCGGACAGGGGCCGCTGGCGGCCGCAGTTGCTGCCCTTGGCTGGCGGGATTACATGCTCGCGCTCGCAGGCTGGGCTGTCATCCATGCCGCCCTGATCTGGTTCCTTGTACGCGACCGACCGCCGATACCGATCGGACTGACTCGGGCGCCGAAGAAGGCGGAATCCATGCGCGTCAGCCTCGTTCGGGTGGCTCGCCGACCGCAGAATTTTCTGATCGCCGCCTTCGCCTTCCTGATGTCGGTACCGATCCTGGCATTCGGCGGGCTTTGGGGGGTACCATATACGGTATCCCGGTTTGGGGTCGATAACACGACGGCCGGGTTCACCATGGCAATGATGCTGCTGGGTGTGGCGACCGGCGGGCCGCTGTGGGGCTTTCTGAGCGATCGATTGGGTCGCCGCAAGCCGCCGCTGCTCATGGGCGGAACCATCGGATTGGGAGCCATTCTGACGGCAATCTATTTTCCGGCTCTGTCATTCGAGATGTTCCAGGCGATGGTCTTTCTGGCCGGATTTGGCGGCTCAACCATGGCGACAGCCTATGCCTTGGGGCGGGAACAAAACGATGCTCGGGCGGCAGGCGCCGCGCTGGGTCTGATCAATATGTGCACGGTGCTCAGCGGTGCAGTCAGTCAGCCGCTTGTCGGGATCCTGCTGGACCTTGCATGGGACGGTAAAACGATCAGGGGCGCTCGGGTCTATGCATTAGCTGCCTATCAAGAAGCCTTTCTCGTCTTGCCGGCCTGTTTCGCAGGCGGGATCGTGGTGTGGTTGTTGTTGAAGGAAACCCACGCCGAGCCCTTCGCCGAGGCCAGTGAAGGCTGATGATCGAGTCGAACAGAGGACGTTACGGGATCGTCTCTGCTGGTGACGAGATGTCTGTCGCCCTGAAGAGGTCGTCAGACTCGGCGAAGAACATGCCCAGTCAGAACGGATACCGCTGCTGCATCAATCAGAGCCATGGTCCGCAGTTCCGGCTGATGCAGATGAACGAAATCAAGGCTGATCGCGTTGTAGAAGGGTCGCCGTTGAAGCGACGATCTGCTGAAGAAACTGCCCGGTAAAATGGTTCGAAGGTTGCATCAAACCCGGTGGCTTGCTGTTCGTCCCCGCTATATACTCTCGCTGCCCAATGACCGAATCTGTCTCTGACCTTCCGCTGTCCCAGCGCGCCGCCGTTACTTCGGATTCGGTGACTGAAGCTCTGTGGCTGGACAGCCTCAACGATGTACAGCGTCAGGCCGTAGAAAAGACCGAGGGCGCTGTCTTGGTTCTTGCCGGTGCGGGAACCGGAAAGACGCGTGTGCTCACAACGCGCATCGCACATATTCTGGCGTCGCGCCAGGCGGCGCCGTGGCAAATCCTGGCCGTCACCTTTACCAACAAGGCTGCTCACGAGATGCGTGACCGGGTGGGCCGGTTGGTGACGCCGATATTGGGCCGTGGCGCAGCCGAGGAGATCTGGCTGGGTACGTTCCACGCGCTGGCAGCCCGGATTCTGCGCCGCCATGCCGAACTTGTGGGTCTCAAGTCGAATTTCACGATTCTCGATTCAGATGATCAGGTCCGACTGATCAGACAACAGCTCGAAGCGGAAGATGTCGATCCCAAGCGCTGGCCCCCTCGCATCTTGCACAGCATGATCGATCGCTGGAAGAACAAGGGCAAGAGCCCCGGACAAGTGACAACGTCCGAATCAGGCGATTTTGCTGGCGGCCGGGCGGTGTCGTTCTACGACGCCTATCAGCAACGGCTAAAGACCCTGAACGCTGTCGATTTTGGCGACCTGTTGCTGCACAACCTGACCATTCTGATGCAGCACGACGACGTCTTGGCGAAGTATCACAATCGTTTCCGCTATATTTTGGTGGATGAATATCAGGATACCAATGTCGCCCAATATCTCTGGTTACGTCTGCTTGCGCAGAAGAGTGGCAATATCTGTTGCGTTGGCGATGACGACCAGTCGATCTACGGATGGCGGGGGGCTGAAATCGAAAACATTCTGCGCTTCGGAAAGGACTTTCCCGGAGCAGCTGTCATCCGGTTGGAACAGAACTACCGTTCGACTGCACCGATCCTTGCAGCCGCCGCCCACCTGATTGCCAACAATGACAGCCGTTTGGGCAAGACGCTGTGGACTGCGGCCGAGGGCGGTGACAAGCTGACGCTTGCCGGAGTCTGGGATGGTGACGAGGAGGCGCGCAAGATTTCCGATCAGGTGGAAACCCTGCAACGCAGGGATCACGCGCTGAGCGAGATTGCTATCCTGGTGCGCGCAGGGTTCCAGACTCGCGAGTTCGAAGATCGATTCATCGCGCTCAACATTCCTTATCGTATTGTAGGAGGGCCCCGATTCTACGAGCGGATGGAAATCCGCGATGCCGTTGCCTGGCTGCGTCTGGTAAGCTCGACTGACGATGATCTGGCGTTTGAGCGGATCGTCAACAAGCCGAAGCGCGGGCTGGGTGATGCTGCGATGCAGGCGCTTCACCGGATCCGAGGCGCGCGTTCGGTTTCGCTATTCAAGGCGGCACGCCTGCTGGCTGACCTAGACGAACTGCGCCCACAGACGCGCAAGGCGCTGGACGGCTTCGTCCGGATGATTGACCGATGGCGCCGGTTGATGGAGACAGCGTCCCATATAGAACTGGCCGAAACGGTACTTGATGAAAGCGGCTACACGGCCATGTGGCAGCAGGACAAGTCGCCAGACGCGCCTGGCCGCTTGGAAAACCTGAAGGAATTGATCCGCGCCCTGGAGGAATTCGAGAATCTCCAGGGTTTTCTGGAGCATATCTCTCTGGTCATGGAAACGACTACAGCACAAGGCGACATGGTCAACATCATGACGTTGCATTCGGCCAAGGGCCTGGAATTTGATACGGTTTTCCTGCCAGGCTGGGAGGAGGGCGTTTTCCCCCATCAGCGGTCGCTCGACGAAAGTGGCGAACGCGGATTGGAGGAAGAGCGGCGCCTGGCCTATGTCGGCCTTACCCGCGCCCGCAAGCATGCGCATCTTTCCTTCGCTGCCAACCGGCGGATTCACAGTCAGTGGGTGGCCAGTCTTCCCAGTCGGTTCATCGACGAACTGCCGGCGGACCAGATCGAGATCACTACGGAGCAAGGCCTTTACGCCGGTTATAGCGAGGGCAGTAGTTCGGGCAATGCCAATTATGGCGGCCATGGCAGCCGGTTCACTCGCTACGGGGCGGCAGTTGTTGGCGACAATGACGATTGGGGCTATCGCCAGAGTGCCTCTGGGGACGGCGGTCAGGATCGCCGGAACAGATTCGACGACGGCTGGAATAATAACGCCCCGCTCAATCGGCGGCGCCATTCCAAGCGCGATGCATTCGGCAAGCCGGTCGGACGGGGCGTGTCTTCGGCAAAGAATAAAGCAGTGATGATTGACGGCGATGCCAACCTGATTCGCAGCAGCGGAGACAGTTCCTACAAGCAGGGCGATACCGTCCGTCACGATAAGTTCGGCAAGGGTGTCGTGAAGTCGGCGGACGGCGACAAGCTTACGGTCGTCTTCGAAAACGGTGGTCTGAAGAACGTACTCGCCGGCTTTGTGAAGCGGGGGTGAGTGGTGCAACCTTGAGCCTCATCGCATTTGCCCGGCACCCGGAACAGGTTTGGTGCGACGTGCAAGACCGGAAAGCGGACAGTCTTGAACCCCGTCTGTATTCCGAAGTGAACTGCTTGCTTTTTCTGGAGCGATGGCGTCGTAGCCCGAGCGGAGCAAAGGGTCGGGCGTTGACGACTTTTTTGCCCTTGCGGCACTTGGGATTCCCTGGGGGAATGATATCATTCCCATTGATTCGGTGGCGGCAAATTGCATCAGAGAGGGATCGTTGCAGGACACGCGCCGGCACTGCCCCCGGGCGCTACCGTTTGCAGCGTCTGGCCGGCCCTGCGGTCAATGGCGTGTGCATACCGAAATGGCCGGCGGGCCGACATTCACGATAGTGTCGTCTTGTGTTCAACGCCTCTCGTCCACGGCTGCGGAGATGTGGCTGATAACTTGTTGAGACAGAGCAGCAATCGCGTGTAGCCAGTGCCCGCGATCGGCGGCGACCGGTGCACGATTCCGCTTCCTAGCCCCGCGCAGCTTCCCTTGAAAATCGCCACGTCGTTGCTGCGGATATGCTCTAACGGTCCTTTGAACCGTTTCTGTTCACGTAATGCCTGCTCCGCATGGATCGGTTGGACCCACTCGGTGGCGGGACCGCGATACGTTGTCAAGAGACGCGCCTCCACACAATCCCGGTGGAACTTCCAGCAGGCATCGTGGCTGATGCTCTCCAACCTCACATCAACGAGATCGCTTCGGGTGATGTCGGCAAAAGCCGAGACGAGATCATCAATGTCTCCGATCAGCATGTCTCGCATGTCTCCGGGAGGCATCCCGAATTCGTTCAACTGTGTTTCCATCGCACATCGAAGGTCGCCGGGCTGGACTAGAATACGCAGGTCAGGAAGACACGAAGCATCCAATCGGTCTAGCCAGGTCCGCAGCCACAAGGGAAGCGTGCGCCGCCAGATCACGAGATCTATGTCGGGCTTGTTGATGACGGCGAGGTCGTCTGATGCGTCGCATGTCGCGATGCCCACGTCCGAAATGGCGGAGGTCCTGACGGACTCATCTTCCATGAATGCCGACGGAACGGTCATGATGGCTCGGCCCTCTTCCAGACTGGGAATGGATCCTTGAGCTTTTTCCAGGCAGCAGGCTGCATGGCCTTGGCATCGCCGACAAGGCAGGCGTCGAGCCGGCGTCGGATTGCAGCCTCGTCCATGTCGGTTCCAATGAAGACGATTTCCTGGCGGCGGTCTCCGTAGACGGGATCCCAGGATTTGGCCATGTACTGACGCCATTCCGGGTGATCGGGCCAACGTTCCTTGGGGACGTCGGCCCACCAGAAGCCCATGGCCTCATGGCGGACAAGCGCGCCAGCCTGGCTCAACTCGCCGACCCATTCAGGACGGTTGGCCAACCAGAAATGCCCCTTGGCCCGAATGACTCCCGGCCACGACGAGTTGATGAAGGCGTAGAATTTCTCGGGATGAAAGGGACGGCGTGCCCGATACACAAAGCTGCGTACCCCATATTCTTCGGTCTCCGGCTTGTGCTCGGCGAAGCCATATAACTCCTTGAACCAAAGAGGGTGTTCCTCCGCCTTGTCATGGTCGAATCGGCCGGTGTTCAGCACCTTGTCAAGCGACACGCGCGACATGCTGGTCTCAATGAGTTCCGCATCAGGGTTGAGCGACCGGATGATCTTGCGCGCGGCATCAAGCTGTTCAGGCGATGCCGCATCGATCTTGTTCAGAATGATGACGTCGGCAAATTCCATCTGATCAACGAGCAGATTGACCAGTGTGCGGTTGTCTTCTTCGCCCAGCGCCTCGCCCCGGTCCCTGAGGAAATCGGTTGACGCGTAGTCGCGCAGGAGGTTTGCAGCATCGACTACAGTCACCATCGTATCAAGGCGCGAGACGTCTTCCAGGCTCTCGCCATCTTCCGTCTGGAAGTTGAAGGTGGCTGCTACGGGCAGCGGCTCGGAAATGCCGGTCGATTCGATCAGAAGGTAGTCAAACCGGCCATCTTCGGCGAGCCGACGTACCTCCTTGAGAAGATCATCGCGCAAGGTGCAGCAGCAGCAGCCATTGGTCATTTCGACCAGAGTCTCTTCGGTGCGGCTCAGATCTGCGCCGCCGTCACGGATGAGATCTGCGTCGATATTCACCTCGCTCATGTCGTTGACGATAACTGCGACGCGCTTGCCTTGTCGGTTGTTGAGGATGTGGTTCATCAGCGTGGTCTTGCCGGCGCCAAGGAAGCCGGAAAGTACGGTGACGGGCAGAATGGGTCGTTCCAGGGGCTGGGTCATGGCAACTCTTCAGAGCGTAATTACGAAATCGGGGAAACCAGGTGCGAGCGCTGTGTAGAGATGGGAAAGCAGTCAGTCCGATCATCGACGGCTTTACCTTCGCCGTGACGCGGCTCTATGCAGCCTTGCTCGAGGGAACCTTTGGTCAGGCCGCGACGCAACGCCTGTTGGTCGTAGATCATGAGCAGGATGCTCCGATCTTTCGTGACCTTGGCCAGTGCTGCTCGCAATGCCTCCTTGAGATGTCGAAACCGTCCGCGGTTCGGGCGATGTGCTGATCAACATGTTTTCTCTTCTCCTTGTGATACGGCAAAATCGAAGATGGGACCGGATGGCGTCTCGTTCCGTTCATCCTGCTCCCAGCGCGTCCAGTGAGTCATTGATCGTCGGCGATGCGCCAGATTCGACCGCCCGCCGACGCTCTGTGTGAAACTTGCTCAAGATGGTGTTCGCCTTGGCGAGGACTTCGATGGCCTCGACGTAGGCCTCGAGCCGCTTGCCCGGAAAGCCCCACAGAACGATGCTGTCGGTGAGCGAATCCATATACGCTCGGGCGCCACAGCAACCGAGACTCGTCGCGGCGGCGCTCGAGTTGGCAACTTGCGGAACCAATGCACAGGCTGGTCGGCCCATGGCAGGGGGGGCGGCGCCGTCCACGCGCGCAACCGCCTCAGTCAGCGTCAGGCTTCTGTTGGCATCAGCAACGACGAGCACAACACTCACGGAACCCTTCGTATCGGCGAGTGGACCGTAAGTCACGTACGCGTAGCTCTCGCTCATCACGGGAATGCCGGCCACCTCGTCGGGCTTGACGTAACCCAGCCCGGTCATCGCCCCCAGCGCTGTCTCAAGTTCGGTCCCATGGCTTGCCATTGCATCGCGAAGGTTATGCGTATGGACTCCAATCGGACAGAACTGATGATCCGCAGCAGATGTCGTCAGGCTCTGCTTCGTACCCAACTCCCAGAATGAGCAGCCGGCGGGCACGGGAGCATCGGGTGTGGAAGCGCCCACTGGCTCGTCGGAGAACGTGATTGCCAGTGGTGGAACGGTGAGGCTCAAAGCATTGGTCAAGCGCTCGTTGAGGTTGGCATCTTTCATCAGTTGATCCCGCTTCATTGACGTTGAAACAAAGGGTGACAAAACGCTGACGCCCCGAGAAAAAGTGCCATGCAACCCGGACCGGGCGTGCGATCGGGAGACTCGCTTTGCCGAGATAACCTCAGGAAGGGATTCCGCTGCACGGTTCGACAGTCGAGATATCCTCCAATCGAAACGCAGGCGTCGTCAGTTCGGTCATCGGTGTGTCGATCAGCGTGCCACCGGGCATGCCGACTTGATCGTAACGTGAGATTGCGATGGGCAGATTCTCTGGAGAATCGGTCAGGTGGCGTGGCAATTCGACCCCGAAGGCATCATCGCCCGGTTCAAGCTGATCTTGCGCTGGAGGCATGAGGGCATCTGGTGGTCACTCAAAGCTGTGTCGGATTCGGCGCATCGCCGTAGACGTCCTTCGGATCAAATGATTTCCGCGACTCCGTGAACACAAGCCGGGCCGGTCGATCAGAGCGGCCACCTAACTCGACCGACCGATAGAAGCAGGAACGGTATCCGACGTGACAACTGGCGCCCGAGCCAGCAACCCGGACGCGCAGCCAGACGGCGTCCTGGTCGTCGTCGATGCGAATTTCGACAACCTGCTGCGTCAGGCCGCTGGTCGCGCCCTTGCGCCAAAGGCACTGGCGGCTTCGGCTCCAGTAGTGCGCTTCGCTGGTCGTGATCGTTCGTCTTAGAGCCTCGCCGTTCATGTAGCCCAGCATCAACACTTCCTCCGAGTCGGCGTCGGTCGTTATGCAGGGGATCAGCCCGTCAGCGCCGAATTTGGGGGCCAAGGCGAGGCCTTCCTCAACCTGCTCGACCGTCGTCCGGGCGGCGAAGGTTGCCGGAACGAAGTTATCAGGATTCATCGGAGCCGTTCCTGGGGTTTCCGATCATCGCGAGAAACTCCCGGCGGGTCGCCGGGTCGTTGCGGAAGGAGCCGAGCATGCGGCTGGTCACCATGCTGACACCCGGCTTGCGAATTCCGCGCGTGGTCATGCACTGGTGCGCCGCCTCAATAACGACGCCGACACCGTGCGGCTTAAGCTCCTCCTGCAGGGTATCTGCGATCTGCGAGGTCAGCGCCTCTTGGATCTGCATCCGTTTGGCGAACACTTCGACAAGGCGCGCCAACTTGGAAATCCCGACGACACGGCTTGCCGGTAGATAACCGATATGTGCCTTGCCCAGGATGGGAACGATATGGTGCTCGCAATGCGATTCGAGGCGGATGTCGCGCAAGACGATCATCTCGTCGTAGCCAGCGACCTCCTCGAATGTCGTTGCAAGCAGCGCGGCCGGATCTTCGTTGTATCCTGCGAAAAACTCCTCATAGGCCCGCACCACGCGATCGGGCGTGCCCACGAGGCCTTCGCGGTCGGGGTCATCACCCGCCCATTCGATCAGCTTCCGCACCGCCGCTTCTGCCTCTGAACGGCTGGGCCGTCGTCGCCCGCCCGACTTGATGAGCACTGATTCTGTGAGCCGGCTTCCGACCACCGCTACGTCCATGTCAAACCCTTTCTGGCGGCCACGCCCGGCTTCCAGGGGGCTGGGCGCATAATCAATGAAACGTTATAACGTTACAAAAATAGTATGTTCAAAATAAAATCAAGCTGACGATACTCCTATTGATCCAGCTTCGGTCCTGCACTGATTCCAACTGCCGCGGGCAGCAAACGCCGGCTGAACGGGTTGTGTGGTAATGTCCTTGTACAGCGTGCGGAGTGCAGCCCATGGAGTTGCGGCAACATATACTGGAACTGCTCTGGGAGAGCAGTTGCCTGACGGTCGCCTATGAACTGATCAAAGTCCTGAAGCTTCAAGGCTCCCGCACGGTCGGGCGCCTACCTGCTGTTCCTGCCGACCCTGTCTGATAAGGTCTTTGCCAAGTGCAAACATCTCCTGTGCAACGCAGCCTGACGAACCGCTGAAGCGACAGGCTTTGAAGCGCGTCCAGCATCCGCTCCAGAATGCCCGTGTTCCGCCAAGCGTGAAAGTAATTCCGGATCGTGGAAAACGGCGGATAACAGGGTGTAATCAGACGCCACCGACACCGCGACGACAGTACGGACCTGATCCTGTGCGACGAGCCGACGTCAGCTCTGGACGTGTCGGTACAGGCGCAAATTCTGAACCTGATGCGTGACCTGCAGGACGATCTGGGCCCCCTGATCGTCGCGCTGATTTTTCGTGAGGCCGGATTTCGTCCTTGAGCGGTGCGGTGGAGGCCTGCCGTGTCGTCCTCAATGGTGACGGCAGGCGCTTGAAGCGTGTGCGGAGCGTGCCGGCCTGCATTTTTCCGATGGTGGGGTGGTCACCGGCGTTTTGGGCGCGCACGGCACCCTCCGGCGTCGCGCCGGATCGGGTTCTCGACGTTGAGTTGGTCGCGCCGGGGTCAGCCGGGCGAGAGGACCGGCGGCGGGCTGGCGAGGATCATCCGCCGTCGCCGCCGAGCCCGCGCATGGTCTGGCGCCCGTGACGGGTGAGGCGGGCGACGAGGTGGATCCACACCGCGCGGATGCGCTTCATCCGCACCCAGCGCCACTCCCGGTGGTGGAGCCGGTGGCCGCAGGCGCACCAGCGCGAGTGCGTTGAGCGCCAGCGCGCCGAGGCGGCGTTCGCCCCGAACCGCCCCGAGGGCATCATCCCGGCCGCGAGGTCGGACGTGAGCACCGCGTGCCCCTCCTCGCCATGGCCGCACCGGTCATGGGCCGCGGCCACCCCTTCGCGGGCATGCATCGCCTTCTCGACCGGCAGCGCGTCGGGGGCGGGGAAGCTGGTCATGCAGGCTCGGATCGCGCAGGCGGGCCTGCCGTGGGCGGCCGGGAGGTCTCCCTCCCCCGGGCCGAGCGATCCGGGAAGGGCGCGCCGGGTCGCCACGTGGCGGATCACGTGATGCGGCAGCGAGCGGCGACACTCCGACGAGACATGGGGAAGCGCGGCGCATTCGCGTTGCGGCTTGTCCGGCCCCGGCGCACCGCTTTCCGTCTCGACCGCCTCCACCATCAACTGCTCCGAGCGTGCCGCGCCGCAGATCAGCCCAATGGTTCCGAACCGCCCTGTCTCCTCGCTGCGAACGCCAGGGTCGTTGCAGGCGCGGATCACATCCTCCTGGTAGCCCGCGCCCGTTGTCGCGCTTCGCCGGCACGTTGCCGTCGCGGGCCTCCAGCCACGGAACCATCCCGGTCTTCCGGGCAGAAGGCGATGAGCGGCTGGCAGCCCCGCTCGCCCGGAACCAGACCCTCCGCCGCGCGACAGGCATGCAGGCACGCGCGCTTGCCGGACGCGATGATCGTCGCATCAAGGTCGATGGTCAGGGCGACCGCGCCCGCCTCGCGCACCCCTTCCGCCATCAGTCGCCGGCTCACTTCCCGGAACAGTTCGTGGCGTTCGGCATGCCCAGGGATGAAGGCCGTGCCCTTCTCGCGCTCCACGTCATGCACGCCCGCGACGTGGAAGCGGTCGAGCCGGTCGCGCAGCGAACGCGCCGAGGGAAAGCACCGCTCGCGCCCGCCCCGGAACCGCCGAGCAGCTTCGGCGCGAAGCGCTTCAACAGCGCGCAAGGCCCCGCATCGGTCTCCAGGGGCTCGATGTCCGACACCCGGTCGAAGCCGGCAACGTCGAGAACCAGAACCCCGAGGATCATCTGCGCGTCGCTCCACCCTTGCGCCGGGCTGCCGACCGAGCGTGGGAGGCCGACCAGAATGCGCTTCGCCGCCAGCGCCTCGAACAGCAACACCAGACCGCCGCGGGCCGGCGCCGCCGTGCCCTCCCGGGACACTTCGAGCCTGATCGGAGAGCGACAAGGCGTGACCATGGTCTTCACCCGGATGGTGACGCCCATAAGGGGCGGGTCAGTGGTTCAACCCATGGTAATCAATGGCCCAGCCGGGAACTCACACCCTTTTTGATCGCCGATCAGGGGGCCTGACCTACCTGTTCATCAGCCACGATCTGGCTGTCGTCCACCACATGTCGGACCGGGTCGCCGTCATGTATCTCGGCCGTTTTGTCGAGGTTGCCGAGGCCGCTGCCCTGTTCTCTGCCCCGCGCCATCCCTATACGCAGCTGCTGCTGGAGACGGTTCCCGACCTCGCCATGGCCGACCGGGACCGCGAACCGGTTGCCGGCGAGGTCCCGAGCCCGATCGATCCGCCCTCGGGGTGCGCCTTTCATCCACGCTGCCCGCATGTCGATGACCGGTGTCGAGCCGAGCGGCCGGAACTGCTGCCCGTCAACGAGACGGCAGTCGCCTGTCATGCCGTGGAAGAAGGCCGGATCTCGGCAGTCTGACCGGTTCGGGATACAGGCGATGCGGCGTGCGCGGCTTCGGTGCAGGTCCTCGGGCCCGGCGCGTCAACCGTCCCGAGAGTCTCGACCGTACCTGATGCTTGCGACAAGGCCACTGGTGCCGCTGCCTTTCCCGTCAGGATGTCGCTCGGCGAACGCGTTGGTGCCTGTGTCAGAAATCCGCCGTCGTGTCCGGCATGCGGGATTTCCGCATCATGATGGCAGGCCCCTTACTCGGGCAGCCCCTTCCAGGGCGATTCCGGGCAGTAGAGATGGGACGGGTCGTGGAACATGGTGCCGAGCTGCCTGAGCTTGGCCTGATGCGTCGCGGCGGACTGCCTCGTCGGTTGATCGGCAAGCCGCCGCAGCATGTTCGAGTGCCGGCTCTCCGTCGCACAGATGCAGGTGCGCCCGCCACTGTCCATCTTGTAGACCACGCCGCCGGGGGTGGCGGCCGGATTGGCACAGTCGTCATTGTCCCGGATGGTGAAGCGAAACCGGCCACGTTCCGGGTGGACCGTGTAGCCGGGTCCGTTGAGGATGACGACCTCGACCTCGCTGGGACCGGTATCGAGATTGTCATCCGTCCAGCAGAGATCAGTCGAAACAAGCCCTTTGCTGGTCAGCGTCACTTCTGCGAAGCCCCTCATGCTGCCATTCTTCGCGGCGATCAGGCCGGAACCATCGGCCTTGTTGAGGAATTTCCCGCCGTGGCGGTCCGAAAACCGGTTGTGGCCGGAGACGGTGATTGCGGCAACCCGAAACGTCAGGGAAAGGGTCGAAAGGACGATCCCTGTCTCCATTCGGTTCCCGGTTCCCTTCAGGGGGCCGGAACCGCAAGACCGGATCGTCGAGCGTTCGGAACGATCGCCATCCGTGAGGGACTGGTCCTCGCGATCCAGGATGCGACCACGCTGAACTGCGACAGGCGCGCAGCGACCGAATATCCTGTCGGGTCGGGCGACGGCGGCAAGGGCACGCGCGGCCGATGGTTGGGCCTTTCCTGGAACCGCCGTGTTGCAGGGTGCGGGGCTCGTCGTCCGTGCCTGGCCGGGATCCGGTCGCCATGCCGGCCGTGTCCGCCACCGAACCCGACCCGCCCGCTGGCAAGGAAACGCTCTCCTGGCTGATGCTCGCCGCTGACGCCGAAACCGCACGGACCGTCATCACCTGGTACGAGCAGCAATGGACCATCGCGCAGAGGTCTTTGCATGATTATATTTGGGCCCATGATTCAGATTTTCATATTTTTCGGTGTCGCTTGGTTCCTGTTGTTTTCGTCAGCCAGTGCCGACAGCACTCGCCGGGATACGCTGTCCATCGGCATCACTCAATTCCCGTCGACCTTCAACCCGATGATCGAGTCGATGCTGGCAAAGAGCTACATCCTGGCCATGGTGCGGCGACCATTCGTGGCCTTTGATCAAAGTTGGAAACTTGTCTGTTTTCTTTGCGAGCGGGTGCCGACGGTAGAAAACGGCGATGCCAAGGTCTTCACCTTCAAGAATGGCGTACTGAAAGGCAAGCGCGGTATCCGGGTTACTTGGCGGTTTCGCAAGGGTGTAAAATGGGGCGATGGTCAACCGATCACCGCAGAAGATGTCATCTTTGCCTGGAAAATCGGACTGCATCCACTAAGCGGTGTCGCCAACCGGGAACCGTTCCAACGCACGATCAATATCAGGAAGATCGACGAACGCACATTTGTTCAGACGCTCAACAAGGTACGATTTGACTATAACCAGCTGGTACCGGATCCGATGCCTGCTCACCTTGAAGCAGTCAACTTTGAGGTGCCAAGGGAATACAAGCGGCGCACAGCCTATGACCGGGATTCGGCCAATCCAGGCCTGTATTCTGGACCTTATCGCATCGCCGGGATTGTCTCCGGGTCGCACGTCGTTCTGGTTCCCAACAGATATTGGTGGGGAAAAAAGCCTCATTTCAGACAGATCGTCGTGCGGGTCATCGGGAATACGGCGGCACTGGAAGCCAACCTGCGCGCTGGTGGGATCGACTATGCCGCCGGTGAGCTTGGTTTGTCGCCGGACCAGGCTATCAGCTTGCGGCGTAGAGCCGGCGACCGATACACGTTCATCTTCAAGGCTGGCCTGATCTATGAACACATCGACTTCAATCTGGACAATCCGATCCTCAAGGACGTGCGGGTTCGGCGCGCGTTGGCCTACGGCATGGACCGACAACTGATGAGCGAGAAGCTGTTTCGCGGTCTCCAGCCGGTTGCCAACACCAACATCAGCCCACTGGATCAGGTTGCGGCATCTGACGTACGGAAATACCCTTTCGATCCGGAGAAGGCGGCGGCACTGCTGAATGCCGCGGGGTGGAAACGCCGCGAAGACGGATGGCGTTACAATGCCGAAGGCGAACGACTGACGCTCAAATTGATAACGACATCCGGCAATCGCAATCGCGAACTAGTCAGCGAAATCCTGCAGGCATACTGGCGTCGTCTTGGCGTCGACATTCGCCTGAAAGCGCATCCGGCCCGGATCTATTTCGGCCGCACGGTGCGCCAGCGCCAGTTCCCGGCCATGGCCATGTATGCGTGGATCAGCGCCCCGGAATCGGTTCCACGCGCCACCTTGCATTCCAGCCATGTTCCGACAGCCGGGAACAACTGGGCCGGTCAGAACTATCCGGGTTTCCGCAACGCCGAAATGAATCGCCTGATCGAGATGCTGGAAGTCACCGTGAAGCTTGATGGCCGACTGCCGATCTGGAAGCGGATTCAGCAGATATATGCCGAAGAATTGCCGGCTCTGCCGCTGTATTTCCGGGCCAATGCCTTCGTTATCCCGCGCTGGTTGAAGGGCATCCGGCCCACGGGACATCTGAATTCCAGCACCCTATGGGTGGAGGAATGGTACGCCGCTGGCGATCGCACGGTGACCGATGGCGGCAAGACCGGAGGAAGGCGCAAGCGCCAATGAGCGGTTTCCTGATCCAGCGTCTCAGCCAATCGGCTATCGTCATCGCGATCATGTCGTTCCTGATCTATACCCTCATTGATCTGATGCCAGGAGACCCGATCGATATCATGATCGCGTCCGATCCGAAATTGACACCGGAGGACGCTGCGCGGCTGAAGGCGCTCTACGGCCTCGATCTGCCGATTGTCGAACGCTACTGGAATTGGCTGTCGGCGGCGCTGGACGGCGATCTGGGCTTTTCCCGCACTCATAATGAACCGGTTCTGACCGTAATGGGGCCTCATCTTGCACGCACACTTCTGTTGATGGGTCTGAGTTTCGTGCTGTCCATCCTGATAGCGATCCCGCTTGGGGTCTGGGCGGCGGCACGGCCCTACTCGTTCCGCGATTATGCTGTCAACCTGTTGAGCCTTGCCGGTCGGTCCGCACCGTCCTTCTGGTTGGCTCTGATCCTGATCTTCGTCTTCTCCGTTTGGCTCGGCTGGCTGCCGGCGGGTGGTTTGGAGACCATCGGCAAGGGCGGCTTCTGGGACCGGCTGCAGTATCTGATCCTTCCGGTACTCTCGCTGACCCTGTTGAATGTCGCCGGTTTCACCCGGTTTGTACGTGCAGAAACCATGTTCGTTCTGCGTCAGGATTTCATCCGGACGGCGCGCGCCAAGGGCTTGAGTGAACGCAGCGTGATGATGGGCCACGCTCTCAGAAATGCGATGATCCCGACCGTGACCATCATCGCCTTGGATTTCGGGACGCTGTTTTCTGGTGCGCTGATTACCGAGACCGTGTTCGCATATCCCGGTATGGGCAAGATGATCTTCGATTCGATCCTGACGAACGACTATAACCTTGCGCTCGTCGGCCTCCTTTTCGCAACCTTCATCACGTTGGTGGCGAATGTCGGTGCCGACATCGCTTATGCGGTCCTTGATCCCAGGATCAGCCTGTCATGACGGACAGGGTTGTCGCCTGGGCCAGTCGGCGGGAAATCCGGCGGCGTCGATTGCGCCGTTTCATGAGGCACCGGCTGGCGGCCGCTTCGGCCATTATTCTGGGAATGCTGTTTCTGGCATCGGCCTTTGCGCCGCTGGTAGAGCGCCTGATGGGCGTTGACATCCGCGACGTAGACCTGCATGCCCTGCAGCAGGGCCCCAGTACGGCGCACCCGTTGGGAACCGACGAACTGGGTCGTGACCTGCTGGTGCGACTTCTATATGGCGGGCAGATCTCGCTCCTGGTCGGCCTTGTGGCCGCCATTTGCTCTGCCATCATTGGTTCATTCATCGGTATCTTGGCGGGGTATTTCGGCGGGCGCCTGGATAGTCTGCTGATGCGCGTCACAGACGGTGTCATCGCGCTACCGATCCTTCCGCTCCTGATTATATTCGCCGCTGTCGACCTTACCAAGCTTGGCTTTCAGGCGTCCGTTGTCGATGATGGCGATATCAGCCTGTATCGGATTGTTTTCATCACCGCGCTGTTTGGCTGGACCGGCGTGGCGCGGCTGATGCGCGGCGCGACGTTGTCTTTGAAGGAAAGGGAGTTTGTGCGAGCTGCCATCGCGATGGGCGCCAGCCCGTGGCGAGTGATGCGCGTTCACATACTGCCGAACGCGGTCTCGCCCGTTATCGTGGCGACGACACTTTCCGTCGGCGGAATCATTCTGTTCGAATCGATCCTGAGCTTCCTGGGTCTGGGTATCCAGCCGCCGATCCCGAGTTGGGGCAACATGCTGAACGGCGCCCAAGAGCAATTGTCAAACGCGCCGCTCCTGATGATCTGGCCCGGACTCATGATCTTCATCACCGTCATCGCCTTCAATTTTCTGGGAGACGGGCTTCAGGATGCGCTGGACCCGCGCGCCTTGAACGACTGATGGCACGCCCCGGCATCAAGAAGGCGATGGCCGAGGCAAAGGCGGCACTGGCCCGGAGACAACCGGACTACGCAACGATAATCCTCGACGAGGCACATCGCAGGGCGCCACAGGACGCGGGTATTGCGGGGTTGCTTGCCGACATCCAGGCGGCGCAGGGCTGTTTCATGGAGGCCATTGAGGTTCTGGCCGGGCATCTCCAGACCAATGCCGGAAGCACCGGCGCTGCGCAGAGGCTCTCGGACCTGTTTTCTGCTGTCACGCCCGTCACCTTTGCAACAGTCAGCGCCTCCGGGCTGGCCGCCGCACTTTCGCTCGACCGAGTGACGCCGGAGCCACTCGCGCGGGCCGCGGGCCTCTTGCTGATGGAACGCGGAGGTCTCGCCGGATTGTCTGACGACGAAGCCCTCGCCGGTCTCCTGAAGGCCATGCTGCAGGCCGCGCCCGTCACAGAGCCGACGTTGGAGGCACAACTGGTTGGCCTCCGGAAAGCAATCATTCTGGGTGAGAACACGAGCGTTCCGGACGATCTGCTGCCTCCCCTGGCGCATCAGGCATGGCTCAACGAATATGTCTGGCCGGTGTCCGATGATGAACGGGCGGCCATTCGCAGTCTCGCATCGACTACAGGAGACGACGCAGCGGCCCTTGTGCTTGCTCTTTACCAACCGCCAGGCCGCGGCATCGGTGGTTCCCTGAAGGCGCTTGCACGCGTCATTGACCGTGAAGCCCACGACATGGCGCGGGCCGACTCCCACCTGGCAGCCGGATCGGGACCGGTCGACGAAACCGGAAGGGCGGTCGCCGGGCAATATGAGGAAAACCCTTATCCGCGATGGCGCTGGATGCAGTCGCCATCGCCCGGGGCCGCGCGCCGCCTGTTGGTGGAGATGACCTCTGATGCCCCGGTCGATCTGAAAGGCGGATGGGACAGGGGCCAGTTGCGGATCCTGATTGCCGGCTGCGGGACCGGCCAGCAGGCTGTCCGTGCCGCCCAAGCCTATGCGCCAAGGGCCGATCTGCTGGCCTTCGACTTCAGCCGCGCCAGCCTCCGGTATGCTTCGATGCGGGCACGACAACACCGCGTTGGCAATCTCCGGTTCCGGCAAGCGGATGTCATGGCTTTGCCGGAGTTCGATGCACCGTTCGACGGTCCGGTCGACCTGTTGGAATGTGTGGGTGTCCTGCACCACCTGGCAGATCCGTTTGCCGGATGGCGTGTCCTGCTTGATCGGCTGAAACCCGGAGGGCTGATGTATTTGGGGATTTACAGCGCCACGGCCCGTCACGAGTTGACGCGTTATCGTGAGACGCTGGCGGCCAAGGGTATGGATGGGTCCAATGCTGATGCCATGCGTGATATCAGGTCGAAAATTCTTGCTGATCCAGCAGACGATTTCGAGAAGTCTTTGTCGCTGTCCGCGGATTTCCATACACTCAGCAATTTACGCGATCTTCTTTTTCATACCCATGAGAAACCGGTCACGCTGGAGCATATCCGGAATTTTCGGGAAGATGAAGAATTGGATCTTCTGCGGATGGATGTGCGATCTGATGTTGCCGATGCCTTTGCCGCAGAGGAAGGCCGTGGCGCGCTGAACGATCTCAGGGCGTGGGAGCGCTTTGAAGTCCGGCATCCGAAGGCTTTTGAAGGGATGTATCTTTTCTGGATCCAGAAACCGGTCTGAAAAAAGACCACAACTCCACGGCGGGTGGATCTGCCCTGCCGAACTAGCGCTTCGCCGCCCGCCAGCCGATGTCCCGGCGGCAAAAGCCCTCGGGCCAGTCGATCGCATCGATGACGGCGTAGGCCTTCTTCTGGGCTTCGGTGATGGTTGGCGCCAGGGCGGTAACGCCTAGGCTGCGGCCTCCTGTCGCCAGAATGCGGTTGCCGTCCCGCGATGTCCCGGCGTGAAAAACGACGGTATCCGGGTCGTCAGGGAGGGTGTCCAGGCCGCAGATTTCAGTGCCGCGTTCATGATCGCCCGGGTAGCCTTTGGTCGCCAATACAACGGTCATCGCCGACTCGGCATACCAGCGCAGGTCGAATGCCTTCAGTTCACCGTCCCGCGCCGCAATCAGGGCGGGCAGCAGGTCAGACATAAGGCGCATCATCAGGGGCTGACACTCCGGGTCACCGAATCGGATATTGAATTCCAGCACCTTTGGGCCATCCGGGCCGATCATCAGACCAGCATACAGCACGCCCTTGAACGGCCGACCTTCGGCTGCCATGGCGGCCACGGTTCGCGCCATGATCTCCTTGCGAATACGGTCGGCAAGCGCGTCGGTTACAATCGGCGCCGGCGAATAGGCACCCATGCCGCCAGTGTTCGGGCCGGTATCGCCTTCGCCAACGGCCTTGTGATCCTGGACAGACGGCAGCATCACGAAATGCTCCCCGTCTACCAACGCCAGGATGCTGGCTTCTTCGCCCTCCAGGAATTCTTCGACGATGATTTCCGCTCCGGCAATGCCAAATGCGCGGTCCTGAAGGATGGCGGTCACGGCAGCTTCTGCCTCGTCAGCCGATTGGGCAACGATCACGCCCTTGCCGGCTGCCAAGCCATCCGCTTTCACCACAATCGGCATGTCTTTTTCGGCAATGAAAGCCTTGGCCTCGGCGGCATCTCTGAATCGGCGATAGGCGGCAGTCGGGATATCGTATTTGGCGCAAAGATCCTTCATGAAGCCCTTGGAGCCTTCCAGGATTGCAGCATCGGCATTGGGCCCGAAGGCGGCGATGCCCGCAGCCTCCATACGATCCACCAAGCCGGCGCAGAGTGGCTCTTCTGGTCCGATCACAACCAGATCGATTGCCTTTTGCCGCGCCTTGGCGACAAGGCCGTCGATGTCCCCGGCCTTGACCGGCAGGCATTCTGCTTCCTGCGCAATGCCGGCATTGCCTGGTGCGCAATACAAGGCCGTGCACAGGGGTGAAGCAGCAATCTTCCAGCACAGCGCGTGCTCCCGGCCGCCTGATCCAACGACGAGAATATTCATTGTCTCGAATTTCTGCATGCATTGGCGGATGAATTAGAAACCGGCATTCGGATCCTTCAGATAGTCTTCTTCTTCTGCTGTGTCAGGCCGTCCGAGGATGGCATTACGGTGCGGGAAGCGGCCGAACCGGACGATGACATCCCTGTGTGCTTTGGCATAATCCGGAAATTCGGATCCCGAAGCCCGTTCCAGGACGAGCGCGACGCACCGGTCCTGATCGGCCATCTCCTCCGAATGCTCAAGCGGCAGATAGAAGAGCATCCGGTGATCTTCGTTCTCCAGTTGCAAGTCGAACCCGCGGGCAAGGGCGTGCCTGGTGACCTCCCGCGCCTTGGGATCGGTAGCGAATGCCTTGGGCGTGTTGCGGAACATGTTGCGTGGCATCTGGTCCAGCAAGATCACCAGGGCCAACGTACCATCGCGATCCTGCATCCATCCATCCAGTCGGCCTGCAGCCGCGTCAGCGTAAGCTTTTTCGAAACGTTGCCGGATTTCCGCATCAAATACAGTATCTTTGTCAAACCAGCGTTTTCGCGTCGTTGGCGCCAGCCAGAAATCGAGAACATCCTGTGGTCTTGTCATCGGCGGGTAGGTTCTCCTTGAGGCGATCGAGCACTGCCTGCATGTGTCGCGGCCCCATCATATGGACACCGGATCAATACCTGTGGTGTAACCGCTACGCCATTCCGAAATAAACATCGCCGGCGTGAATAGCGGCCTCGCATTCGTTGGTGAGGCGCGCCGATGCCTATCTTGCAGTCTTATTCCACGGAGCCGTCTCATGCCCGTCATCGGAACCCAGAACAGCTTCAATGCTCGCCAGACGCTTGACGTCAACGGCAGGTCATTCACTTATTTCAGCCTGCAGAAAGCGGCGGAGAACGGACTTGGTGACATCAGCCGCCTGCCTTTCTCGCTGAAAGTCCTGCTCGAAAATATGCTGCGTCATGAAGATGGCAGCACAGTGACGGCTGACGATGTCCGGGCTTTTGGCGATTGGCTGAAATTGAAGAAGTCAACCCGGGAAATCGCCTACCGGCCGGCGCGGGTCTTGATGCAGGACTTCACCGGCGTTCCGGCGGTGGTTGACCTCGCGGCGATGCGGGACGCGATTGCCAGCCTGGGTGGCGATCCGGAGAAAATCAATCCAGTGGTGCCAGTCGACTTGGTCATCGACCATTCGGTGATGATTGATCACTTCGGGACGGAGCATGCCTTCCGTCTCAACGTCGAGCGGGAATTCGAACGCAACCGAGAACGGTACGAATTCCTGCGGTGGGGCGCATCAGCCTTCGATAATTTTCGGGTCGTCCCTCCGGGGACCGGCATCTGCCACCAGGTGAATGTCGAATATCTTGCGCAAACCGTTTGGTTGACTGACGAAGAGGGCCAGACCATCGCCTATCCGGACACCTGCGTCGGCACAGACAGTCACACGACGATGGTGAACGGCCTGGCTGTGCTGGGCTGGGGTGTCGGCGGCATAGAGGCCGAGGCTGCAATGCTGGGCCAGCCGGTATCCATGCTGATCCCGGAGGTGGTGGGCTTCAAGCTGACCGGCTCCTTGAAAGAGGGGGCGACGGCGACGGACCTCGTGTTGACTGTTACCCAGATGCTCCGGGAGAAGGGCGTGGTCGGCAAGTTTGTCGAGTTTTTCGGCACCGGCCTGGACCATCTCACGTTGGCCGATCAGGCGACGATTGCCAATATGGCACCGGAATATGGCGCAACCTGCGGATTCTTCCCGATTGATGCCGAGACTTTGCGCTATCTGGAGTTTACCGGCCGGGATGCCGAGCGGGTGAAGCTGGTGGAGGCCTATGCCAAGGACCAGGGTATGTGGCGCGATACCGGCACGCCGGATCCGGAATTCACCGACACACTGGAACTGGACTTGACCGAGGTCGTTCCATCACTGGCCGGACCAAAGCGCCCGCAAGACCGGATCGCGCTGACCAATGCCGCCAGCGAGTTCGCGAAACTGGAAAATCACGATCGAAGCCAAGTAGTCGAAGGGCAAGACTGGACGCTGGATGACGGCGATGTCGTCATCGCTTCCATTACCAGTTGCACAAACACATCCAACCCGGCTGTGCTGGTGGCTGCCGGCTTGCTGGCGCGCAAAGCGCAGGCAAGAGGGCTGAGACGGCAACCTTGGGTGAAGACCAGCTTCGCGCCGGGCTCCCAGGTCGTGAGCGCCTACATCGAGGCCGCAGGATTGCAGGACGACCTGGACGCCTTGGGTTTCAACCTCGTCGGTTATGGCTGCACCACCTGCATCGGCAACTCGGGGCCGCTTCCCGATCCCATCCATGACGCCATTGAGGCCAGCGACCTGACGGTTTGCGCTGTCCTGTCCGGCAATCGGAATTTTGAAGGCCGGGTCCATCCACTGACCAGAGGCAACTATCTGGCGTCACCGCCGCTGGTCGTGGCCTACGCGTTGGCCGGCTCCATGAAAATCCACCTGTACAACGATCCGATCGGGCAGGCCGAGGACGGCAGCGATGTTTTTCTCAAGGATATCTGGCCGAGCAACCAGGAAATTGCCGAGATTATCGACAAATGCGTTACACCGGCCATGTTCCGCGAACGCTACGCGGATGTCTTCAAGGGCGATGAGAACTGGCAAGACATTGCCGTCTCCGGCGGCCTGACTTATGACTGGAATTCCGGCAGTACCTACGTCAAGGAGCCCCCATATTTCGAGGGAATGAGTATCTTGTCCGGTACTGTGGATGATATTGTCGGTGCCCGATCGCTGGCGAGGCTGGGTGATTCGGTCACGACTGACCATATTTCACCTGCGGGCGTGATCAAAGAAGACGGTCCGGCCGGCGATTATCTGAAAACCTACCAGGTACGCCCGCGCGATTTCAACAGCTATGGCTCGCGACGCGGCAACCACGAAGTGATGATGCGGGGTACCTTCGCCAACATCCGCATCCGAAACGAAATGGTGTCCGGCGCTGAAGGCGGCGTGACCAGGCATCAGCCTTCGGGCGACGTAATGCCGATTTACGATGCAGCGATGAAATACAGGTCGGAGGGCGTACCGCTTATTGTCATCGCCGGCAAGGAGTATGGAACGGGTTCGTCCCGAGACTGGGCGGCAAAGGGCACAACACTCTTGGGCGTGAAAGCAGTCATCGTCGAAAGCTTTGAACGTATCCACCGGTCAAACCTGGTGGGTATGGGCGTACTGCCGCTGCAGTTCAAGAATGGAGTTACCCGCAAAAGCCTGAACCTGCAAGGCGACGAGATCTTCGACATTACAGGCGTTAGCCGCGGCATCACCCCGCGCATGGGTATTGCCTGCACCATCCATTATTCCGACGGCTCCAACCGCCAAATCGACCTTCTCTGCCGTATTGATACAGCCGATGAGGTCGCCTATTACAAGAACGGCGGGATACTGCACTATGTGCTGCGCAATATGGCGGAGGCTGCCTGATGCTCGTGGAAGAGGCGCAATACCATGCCTGATACCTATATCCAGTCGCCTCCTGACTTCGGTTACGGGCGTCGTGACCCGGCGGCGGGTCTGAACGATGTCGAAGCGGCCATCACTACCCGGCGGTCAGTCCGTGCGTTTCTGCGAGACAAGCCGGTGCCACGGGGGCTGATCGAACGAATTCTGAATGTCTCAGCGCGAGCGCCAAGCGGGACGAATATCCAGCCATGGCATGTCGTCGCCGTGGCCGGGGATGTGCGAGATGATGTCTGTGCTGCGATCCATGAGAAGCGCGACGGCGGAGGCGGACAGGAGATGGGGTACAACTACTACCCCGTCGAATGGTTCGAGCCTTATGTTTCCAGGCGCCGGAAGTTAGGCTGGGATATGTATGGCCTGCTTGACATCAAGAAGGGCGAGCGGGAAAAGACCTACAAGCAGCACGGCCGCAACTTCGACTTCTTCGATGCCCCCGTTGGGTTGTTCTTCCATATGGACGGGCGCATGGAACGCGGCTCGTTCCTGGACATCGGCTTGTTCATCGAGAACGTGATGGTCGCCGCACGAAGCCACGGGCTGGACACCTGTCCGCAGGCGGCTTGGGTCGACTATTCGGAAACGATAAAGAGTTGTCTTGGGATTCCGGAAAACCACATTGTCCTGTGTGGCATGTGCCTAGGGTACGAAGATACCTCTGCCCCAGTCAACGCCCTGTATTCGGAACGGGAGCCAGCCAGCGTCTTTACGGACTGGCAAGGTTTCGACTCGGGTTAATCGTCGCCTTGGGATGAGAGCGGTACATGATCCGATACTTCAATGTTTTTCATGTATGTGGGCTTACCGGTGAGAGTCTGGCCCATAAAGAATCCTTTTTTTTCAGTATCTTGCGATCCGTCGGGTGAGGAGTTGGCCGCTGGCGATCAGGAGCCAGGCCTGGGCGGTCGCGATCATGGCCTCGAAGTCTTTCGCCAGCCGTCGGTTGCGCTTGCGCCACGCCAGGGTGCGCTCCACCACCCATCGGCGCGGCAGAACGTCGAACCCTTGCGCGCCATCCGGGCGTTTGACGATCTCCAGGGTCCATCGACCGACCCGCTTCAATGCCGCTTCGCGTTTGGGTCCGGCACAGGCGCCGTCGGCGAAAACATGACGCCGCCACGGATAAGGTGTGGCGGAGGGATGCGCGCACGCCAGGGGCGCCGTCGCGGTCCTGAATGTTGGCGGCGCGGACCTGTGCGGCAACCAGCAGGCCGCCGGTGTCGGTGAGAATGTGACGCTTGCGGCCCTTGACCTTCTTGCCCGCGTCAAGGCCCCGTGGGCCGCCGCTTTCCGTGGTTTTCACGCGCTGGCTGTCGATGATCCCGGCGGACGGACTGGCCTCGCGTCCCTCGGCCGCGCGCGCCGCCATCAGGAGCGCGTGATTGAGCCGCGCCCACAGGCCGCCATCCCGCCACAGAGCGAAATGGCGCTGCACCGTCGAACGCGGCGGGAAGTCCTTCGGCAGCAACCGCTGCGCAGAACATGCAAGATGGCATTCACCAACTCTCGCAAATCCGTCCTTCGCGGCCGCCCCAGAGCCTGCGGCGGCGGCATGGGGGGTCGATCACGCGCCATTCGGCAGCGGTCAGATCGCTTGCGTGACGCAGCCCCGTGCGGGCATGCTTCGGGCGCGTGATTTCAGTCCACATGTGGTGCCTCCTTGTTTGCTCAACACAAACCACTGAAGCATGACTCTCGGAAATCACTCAATTCATTTCGGGACAGACACTCAGACACGATAATCCCATGGTTGGCGCCACTATGACACCGAGAGTTTCTGCATAGTAGCAGATTGGAGGCGCGGAATAGCGGGACTTGGATTTTTCATGGCACCCTGACGCTCCCACCTCGCGGCACGACATCAGGTGTCTTACTTCACTTTATAGAGCGGGGGCGTTCAATCTTCTTCCCGTCGGGGAATGATCCTTGTTAACTGACCGAATCAGCGGTTCATTCCGAATGCTCCGTCAGTCCGGCGTCAATCGCCGCAAGTATTTGGTATATTCTCCCGGCTTCTTGCGAAGCATCCAGATAATCGCTGTACGCCCGACGCGCATTGCCTGTCATCTGGTCATATGTAACGACCCTTGCTCGGACGGCTGCTAGCTGGTTTCTAGAATCCTCCCGTCCATTCGGCTCATTCCAGTCTACCAGATCCTTGCCGACCTCGCCGGGTTCAGGTTGCGTATTCCTCCGGCGTTCCGTCCCCTTGCGGGTCCGGCTGAAACCCGGCCGGGGGACCTGCGCCGGAATTCCCCCGATCAGGGATCGGGGGCGGCCCCCCGTCGGACAGTGGCCACCCTTGCCTGTCGTGACGGCCGTCAGCGGCGGACATCGACCGTGACGTCGCACCATTCGGCATGGGCCGGGGCGCCGGCTGCCTGCCACCGCGGCGAGGGCCAGCGGGGCGGGCCGCAGTTGCTGGCAGGCCTGAAGGTGGCCGCGTAGCCGAAATTCACAAAGTTGCCTCGAATAATACCGTTGGCCCCACCATCCTTGAACGAGCGACAGACAGCACCGGCCCCAACGCAGAAGTTGCCCCAGATCCGGACCCTGAAGATGCCCTTGTGGACACCTCTTGTACCGTCGCGAGCGCGAATGTCCTGGCGAGAATCGGGAACGTCATCGGCAGCATCGCCAAGAGCGGGGGCGCCAGCATCGCCCCAGGAGGAAGGGCATGCCGGGTACCCGCGATTGACGGTGAAGGTGCGCATTCCCTGACCTTGCTCGCGAAGATCGACTGTCACGGTGCGCGAGCATCTGGCGGGCCCCCAGTGGGGACAGGCCTCGGCGATGGCCTCGCCGCGGGACCAGGTGCCGTCCGCATTGTGGAATTCGACCACCCTGTCATCCGTGTCTCCCGCACCGTAGGCGCACCGGGAGCCGGGTCCCACGCCGAAGGTCATCCTGCCCTGAGAATCGGGGAGGGCCTCGATCCTCAGGTTCCGGACCACACCGGTCCAGGTCCTGCCCACAAAACGGGGAGCTGGGCCGACCAGGTTGGCTGTCAGACTGGTGACGTATGAGGGGGCGGGCATCAGGACTCGTGTGTCCCTGGGATTGAACTGCGCCTGGGCCGGCATCGCGAGGGCGGCGAGCGCCAGCGCCACCAGCGCGGCGCAGACAGGGAATGCACGGATGGCGTTGAACGGCATGGCCAGGGCCTCCTTCTGCTTCATGAGGCCCCGTGGAGAGGCCCCGTGATGAGGCCCCGTGGAGAGGCCCCGTGGAGAGGCCCCGTGGAGAGGCCCCGTGGAGAGGCCCCGTGGAGAGATGGACCCAAGCCTGACACGGACGGACACACCCGTCAAGGCCATTCTTGAGGTCGGTGACGTAAGGATTCATGTGTCAGGGAGACCGGGGTGCCGATTCCCCGAGACCTGCCTTCGCCCGGCAAGGGTCCTGCAGCGGAAGCAGGCGAGCAGATCGTCGGGATCGTTGCGCAGGTTCCCGGTCGCTGCGGCCTGCCGTGGCATCGGGGTGCTCCTGTCCGTGGCTGCTGCTTCACCACGGGGAGGACCCCACTCCCGACCGACACGTGAATCCCTGCGTTACCAATTGTCGCTGTGCATTGACGGGCGTGTCGGGTCGTGTCAGTCTCGGCCCCATCTCTCGCCGGGGCCTCTCGCCGGGGCCTCTCGCCGGGGCCTCTCGCCGGGGCCTCTCGCCGGGGCCTCTCGCCGGGGCCTCTCGCCGGGGCCTCTCGCCGGGGCCTCTCGCCGGGGCCTCTCGCCGGGGCCTCTCGCCGGGGCCTCTCGCCGGGGCCTCTCGCCGGGGCCTCTCGCCGGGGCCTCTCGCCGGGGCCTCTCGCCGGGGCCTCTCGCCGGGGCCTCTCGCCGGGGCCTCTCGCCGGGGCCTCTCGCCGGGGCCTCTCGCCGGGGCCTCTCGCCGGGGCCTCTCGCCGGGGCCTCTCGCCGGGGCCTCTCGCCGGGGCCTCTCGCCGGGGCCTCTCGCCGGGGCCTCTCGCCGGGGCCTCTCGCCGGGGCCTCTCGCCGGGGCCTCTCGCCGGGGCCTCTCGCCGGGGCCTCTCGCCGGGGCCTCTCGATGAAGCAAAAGGAGGCCCCTGTCCATGTCCTTTCACACCATCCGAATGTTCCCGGTCTGCGCCGCGCTGGCCGCGCTGGCCCTGCCCGCCGCGGTGATGGCACAAACGCCGCCCAACTGCTGGTCGGGCATCTGCACCGTCACACTTGCCAACGCCGGCAGCCCTGTTGTGGACGGCTGCGGCGAGCACGCCACGCCGGGCCGCATGAAGCTGATCCTGTCGTCCACCAATCCCAATGTGACGCGGAGAAGTTTCAACATCAACATCGGTTTGATTACCTCGGCCAATGATTTCGGCTCCACTTTCAGCGACTGGGAGTGGCGGACGGCGGGGCTCGGCGGCGGCCAGTGGCGCAACCCGGATTCGACAAACAAAATGAATTTCTCCGGCGGCGTGCTTGGCGAGAACATCATCGAGGTCCGCCCCAAGGCCGGCGCCCGTGTCTGGACCAACCGCAATCCCAGTAATCCCAATCGAGGTCCCGGTGAGCTGGTGATCCCGGTCTTCACCCCGCCGGTGAACACCAGTCAGTGGACGGAAAACGGCAGTGCCCACTTCCTGTTCATGGGCGGCAAGGGCTGCGCGCGGGTCGGTCCGGGGGGCGGGCTTCTCGGCGGCAACCAGTAACCGGACGCAAGCCTGCCGCCGCGCCCTTGCCAGGAACGAGAGCGTCGGCACCGCGTCCCGAAGGCCGCGGACGGGCCGGTGGTTGAACGATCCACGACACCGCGCCCGGCTTCGGCCGGGCGCTCTCCCTTGTGACCTTCCGCCATGATCCCCAAGGGACGGGCTAACCGAAGGCGGCGGGCATGCCGGCGAACAATCCCCACCCGTCAGTACTGCCCTGATTTGCCCGGATGGCGTTTTCCGGGTGGGGCAGCATGCCCAAGACGGTCCTGGTCTCGTTATGGATTCCGGCAATGTGCCGGGTCGAACCGTTGGGATTGTACCGGTCGACGCCTTCGCCGTACAAGGAAGGGTGGCGCAGCACGCCTCTGTCCAGTTGGAACGTCAAGAGCCTGCCCGCCAGGTCTTTCCCACGCTGATCTGGCTGATTTTGGACCATTGCTGTGGCCGTACCAAGAGGCGCTGAAACGTGTCTGAAAATTGTGCCTAAACGCCGCAGAATCCTTTTATTTCCATGGTTTATGTGACATCAGGTCGCGAAGAATCGGCTGGCTTGCATGCGTGCAAGGCCCGTATTTTCGCGATGTTTCCGCATGATCATATTACCAACCGGCGAAAGGCGCGGAAAGCAGGGTTTGATCATCAGTGTTCGGGACTTTCCGCCGTAATTGGAGGCAGAAAGGACAAACACGCCGGAACAGGATTTCTTTGAGGCGTTGGCGACAGCGACGTCCCTTGGCAAATTGGGATGACTTGATGACATTTCCTTTCCGTCTGGCGCGCAACGCCGCTTCCGCCCTCTTGACCAGAGCCGGTTACGGCATGCTTGTGATCGGCGGCGCAGGTGCATCGGCGGCAGGCGCAGCCCAGCCCGAACCGTGGCAGACGGGTTTTCAGAAGGCGGCGACGCCGGTGATGGAGCGGGTCGACGACTTTCACGACCTGCTGCTGATCATCATATCGCTTATCTCGGTTTTTGTCCTGGTCCTGCTGATCATGGTGGTGGTGCGGTTTCGTGAATCGAAAAACCCGACACCATCCAAAACGACCCACAACCTGATGTTGGAAGTGGCTTGGACAGTTGTTCCGGTTCTCATTCTCGTGGTGATCGCGGTACCGTCCTTCCGGTTGCTCTATTACACGGACAAGGCACCAAAGCTGACCAAGGCGGAAGTGGCCGCCGGAAAGAAGATCATGACGGTCAAGGCGACCGGTCATCAATGGTACTGGAGCTACGAGTACAACACGCCGGAAGGCGGCAAGCTGCGGTTTGAAAGCCGTATTGCCTGTCGAGGCTACATCGATCCGGAAAATCGTAGGGAATGCGATGCTGCTAGCAAGCGGATGCAGGACAAATACGCGCGCAAGGTTGTTCGTTTGCTGGATGTCGACAACGAAATGGTGCTGCCCGTTGGCGCGACCGTGCGCCTTTATGTGACGGGTGCCGACGTGATCCACTCATGGACAATCCCGGCCTCGGGCGCAAAGATCGATGCGGTCCCCGGCCAGACCAATGAAACCTGGGTTCGCTTTACCAGGTCGGGCTGGTTTTACGGTCAGTGCTCGGAAATCTGCGGCAAGGATCACGCGTTCATGCCGATCGCCCTGCGCGTGGTATCGGAAAAGGAATATCGGGCCTGGCTGGCAGAAGCGTGGAGCAAGGCGCAGGAAGAAAGCGACGGATTCAGCGTCATTCGGGTGCCAGAGAAAACAGCGCTGCGTCAAGCGCCGGCCACGGCCATCGAAACCGCCGGGAAGCGATAGCGGGATTGCCACACGGCCGTTCGGCATAGGGGATGCCGCCGACGCCGATGGGCGCCGGAGGATTTTTGGGAAGAGGACCAGATATGGCCTACGGTACGGCCCACGCTCACGACGATCATGTCCCGACTGGTTGGAAACGTTGGGTCTATTCCACCAATCACAAGGATATCGGTACTCTCTATCTGATCTTTGCGGTTGTTGGCGGGCTGGTTGGCCTGATCATGTCCATCTGGTTCCGGATCGAATTGCAGGATCCGGGCGTGCAGTTGATGGATGGTCATTTCTATAACGTGCTTGTGACCTCCCACGGGCTGATCATGATATTTTTCATGGTCATGCCAGCCTTGATCGGCGGGTTCGGGAACTGGATCGTCCCGATCATGATCGGTGCGCCGGACATGGCCTTTCCGCGGATGAACAACATCAGCTTCTGGCTGTTGCCGCCGGCTTTCATCCTGTTGCTGTTGTCCGCCGTTCTCGGCGGCGGCGCCGGTACTGGCTGGACCATTTATCCGCCGCTGTCCTCTACAGGGGCCAACTTCGGTTTCACCGGCCATGACGGGCCAGCCATGGATATGGCCATCTTTGCCCTGCACGTTGCTGGAGCGAGTTCCATTCTGGGCGCAATCAACTTCATCACCACTATTTTCAACATGCGGGCGCCGGGCATGACCCTGCACAAGATGCCCCTGTTTGTGTGGTCGGTACTGGTTACCGCCTTCTTGTTGCTGCTTTCCTTGCCGGTATTGGCTGGTGCGATTACAATGCTCCTGACCGACCGAAACTTCGGAACCGCCTTCTTCCGACCGGATGGCGGCGGCGATCCGATACTGTTTCAGCATCTCTTCTGGTTCTTCGGCCATCCGGAGGTGTATATCCTGATCCTGCCAGGCTTCGGCATCATCTCGCAGATCGTGTCCACCTTTTCACGCAAGCCGGTCTTTGGATATCTGGGGATGGCCTATGCCATGGTGGCGATTGGGTTCATCGGATTCATCGTATGGGCGCACCACATGTATACCGTGGGCATGGATGCCGATACGCGGGCCTACTTCACTGCGGCGACCATGGTCATCGCGGTGCCGACCGGGGTGAAGATTTTCAGTTGGATCGCTACCATGTGGGGCGGCTCCATCCGGATGATGACGCCGATGCTGTGGTGTTTCGGCTTCATATTCCTGTTTACCGTCGGTGGCGTAACCGGCGTGGTTCTGGCCAATGCCGGTATCGATAATGCGATGCACGATACCTACTACGTAGTGGCGCACTTTCACTATGTACTGTCCTTGGGTGCCGTGTTCGCGATATTTGCCGGGTTCTACTACTGGTTCCCGAAAATGACCGGGAGGATGTATTCCGAGAAGATGGGCAGGTTGCATTTCTGGCTGATGTTCATCAGCGCAAATGTCACCTTCTTCCCGATGCACTTTCTCGGCCTCGCAGGCATGCCGCGCCGCTATGTGGATTATCCGGACGCTTATGCCGGCTGGAACGCGATTGCATCCTATGGCTCGTATCTCGGCGGTCTTGCAACGATACTGTTTTTCTATATCCTGTTCCACGCGTATATCAAAGGCGCAAAGGCTGCGGACAATCCGTGGGGCGAGGGTGCGACGACCCTCGAGTGGAAGGTTTCCTCCCCACCGCCATTTCATACCTTCGATGAACTGCCGAAGGTCGAAGTCGGCTCTCATCGTTAGGTCCGGCATCGGAATGATACGGATCGTTAGATGACGGAGACGACCGCCCCAGCATCGTTCGCCTGTACCGCTTCTCCGGTAGATGCGGAATGGCGGGACTATGTCGCCCTGCTCAAGCCTCGGGTGATGTCGCTTGTGGTTTTTACCGGCTGGGTCGGTCTGTTCCTGGCCCCGGGCGATATCCATCCGGTGATTGCGGCTCTGGCGGTATTGTGCATGGCGGTAGGTGCCGGAGCCTCTGGCGCGATCAACATGTGGTTCGATCGCGATATCGATGCGGTCATGGTGCGCACCCGGAAACGTCCGGTACCAGCCGGCAAGGTTGATCCCGATAGCGCGCTGTCGTTCGGCGTCATTCTGGCGGCCTTTTCCGTCATGCTGATGGGCTTGGCAGTGAACTGGGTGGCGGGCGCCATTCTGGCGCTGACGATTGGCTTCTACATCTTCGTGTATACGATGTGGCTGAAGCGTCGGACTCCCCAGAACATTGTCATCGGCGGCGCAGCAGGCGCATTCCCACCCATGATCGGTTGGGCGGCGGTGACTGCGGATGTCGCATGGGGCGGCGTCGTAATGTTTCTTCTGATCTTTGTCTGGACCCCGCCGCATTTTTGGGCGCTATCCCTTTATCGTGACGACGACTATGCCAGAGCTGGTGTGCCGATGCTGCCAGTGGTTGCCGGTCGGCAGGAGACGAAGAGGCAGATCCTGATCTACACCGTTCTGCTGGCGTTGCTGGCGATTACGCCGGTCCTGATTGGATTATCGGGCTGGATCTACGGTGCGGCCGCGCTTGCGCTGTCCGTCGGCTTCCTGCGATTGGCCCTGAAACTGCGGCTTCTGGACGACACCGACAAGGCAGGCGACTCTGTGGCGCGCAGCATGTTCCTTTTTTCGCTGTTGTATCTGTTCGGCCTGTTTACAGCCTTGGGCGTCGATCGGGCCATGACGGTCTGGATCTGGAGTGGTTTCGGTGTCTGAGGTTGCTGAATCGCACAAGCCAGAAGCACGGAAGGATATGGTCGGGCACAAGCGGCGGGGCCGCAATCTGGCCTTGCTGGCTGCTCTCGGCGCGTTTGTACTGATCGTCTATGTCGTGACGATCGTGAAGTTCGAATATGCGATGAGCGGCTGAGGAAACTGCGGCAATGAGAGCTGACGCCAAGACCGCCAGAGGCAAGCACATCACTGTATTCGGTGTCCTGGCAATCCTGTGCGGAATGACGCTGCTCGTGGTGTATGCTGTGCCGCTGTACGAGATGTTCTGCCGCGTCACTGGTTTTGGCGGCTATACCCAGCGCGCAACGGCAGCGCCGCCTGAAGTCGGCAAACGCGTCGTTACGATCCGCTTTGTGGCGAATATCAGCAGCAAACTGGATTGGCAATTTCAGCCTGAGGTGGATAGCGTCAAGGTGAGGGTTGGCGAACGTAGACTGGTTGCTTTCGTCGCGAAAAGCCGCGAAGACGGCGAAAGCACTGGCGTGGCAACATTCAACGTCACTCCCGCCAAGGTCGGCGTCTATTTTTCAAAGATCGCATGTTTCTGTTTTGATCAGCAGACGCTGAAAACCGGTGAGCAAGTCACCATGCCGGTCAGCTTTTTCGTCGATCCTGCCATCGTCAATGACCGCAATCTTCGTGATGTTGATACCATTACCCTGTCCTATACCTTCTTCCGCGCTTCCAGAACCGCGATGACGATACATGACGCCGAGTTCAGAAACGTGTTCCGGAACTGACCCGCCGCACAAATTTGGCCGGTTGAACGGCTGCGAGGAAAACAAAGACCATGGCTGAAGCCCAAAAACATCCCTATCATCTGGTGGATCCCAGCCCTTGGCCGTTCGTTGGCGCAATGGCGGCACTGGCGCTGTTTGGTGGGGCGGTTCTCTGGATGCACGGCACTATGGCAGGCCTTTTCGTCGCCATTGCCGGTCTGCTGGGCGTTCTGTTCACCATGTATGTCTGGTGGCGGGACGTTGTCCGGGAAGCAGAACAAGGCGGCTACCACAACAAGGTCGTCCAGTTGGGCATGCGCTATGGCATGGTTCTGTTCATCGCTTCCGAGGTGATGTTCTTCGCCGCCTTCTTCTGGGCTTTCTTCGACAGCGCCCTGTGGGGCGAGGGTGGAGTTCAGGTGGGCGATGCCGCCAAGATGTACGCTCGAGAACTGGCTAATGGCGGGCAATGGCCGCCGGCGCATATTACCGTTTTCGACGCTTGGGACCTGCCGCTGTTGAACACCATGATTTTGCTATTGTCCGGTTGTACGGTCACTTGGGCCCACCATGCCCTGAAAGAAGGCAATCGCAAGGCGTTGATCCAGGGGCTGACGGCGACCGTCATTCTGGGCGTGTGCTTCACCACGCTGCAGGTGATCGAATACTCGATATCTCCATTCGGCTTTGTGACAATGATCGAAGGCGGCCAGAAAATCACGGAAGAAGGCGCGCAGATCAAGGGCGGCGGGATCTATGCGTCCACCTTCTTCATGGCGACCGGCTTTCACGGATTCCATGTCATCGTAGGCACGATCTTCCTGACTGTATGCCTGTTCCGCGCCACGAAGGGACACTTCAAACCAAACCATCACTTCGGTTTCGAAGCGGCAGCGTGGTACTGGCACTTCGTCGACGTCGTGTGGCTCTTTCTCTTCTGTTTCGTCTATGTCATCGGCAGCGCCGGTGCTCCGGTTGCACATCACTAGCAACAGGGACGCAGTTTTCGCGCAGCAAGGTCATCCGGGCGTGCATCGGTTTCCAGTCGCGCTGACTGAATGAACATGACCGTTTTCGGATTTCGTCCGTCCCTGTGGCCAACCCTGATTGCACTGCCTGCCGTCGCGTTTACCTTTGGTTTGGGTCTCTGGCAAGTCCAGCGCCTGGCATGGAAGGAAACTCTGATTGCTGAACGTCAGTCTCGAATGACCCTTCCGGTGCTCAGGAAGTTGCCGGTCAACCTCGAATCGGAACAATTGCTGTTTCGCCGGGTGCGATTTACCGGACAATTCCTGCAAGACAGGGAAATGTACCATCCGGCCCGATCGCTGCTTGCCGGTGCTATCGGTGTACAGGTCATCACGCCATTTCGGCTGGTAGACGGCGGCGTGCTCCTTGTCAATCGGGGCTGGGTACCCAAGGTCCGACAAAACCCGGAAACGCGTCGCGACGGCCAGGTACAAGGTGATGTGACGCTTGTCGGCGTCATTCGTATGCCGGCCCGAGCCGGCTATTTTGTGCCTGAGAACGATCCCGTCCAGAATGTCTGGTTTCGGATCAACATCTCTCAAATGGCAATGCATGCCGACATCAAAGACATGCGCCCGTACTATGTGGACCTCGTTGATGATGCTCCCGGAGGCTGGCCCAAGGGAGGGCAGACGCGGGTGACTGTGCGCAATTCCCATCTGGAATACGCCATCACCTGGTTCTCGATAAGCTTGACCGGCCTGATCATCTACGTGCTGTGGCATCGGCGATATCGGCCCGCACCAAATCGGCAACCAGCTGGGCCCGGCGCTGCATGAGCGCTTACGCCACGCTTGAGGCGCGCTTCCGGCGCGCTTCACTGATCCAAGAGGCGGCGAGCATCCTCCATTGGGATCAAGCCGTGATGATGCCTGAAGGAAGCGCTGAATCTCGTGCCGAACAGATCGCGGAGATCAGCCTGGTTGGCCAGGAAATCGTGACGGCTTCCGATACGCTCGATCTGCTTGATATAGCGCAGGAGGAAGTTCTGGATTCCTGGCAAAGAGCCAACCTGCGGGAGATGCGCCGCCAGTGGGTTCGCCAAACCGCTCTCCCTTCAGCGTTGATCGCGGCGCGCGCCAAGGCGGATTCGGCTTGCGAAATCGCCTGGCGCAGTGCTCGGTCGGCGTCAGACTATGCCGCGGTGCTTCCGCTGCTCGAGGAAGTGGTCCGGCTGACCCGCGAAGCCGGACAAGCTCAGGCAGCTGTGCTCGACTTGTCGGTTTATGACGCCTTGCTTGATCAGTTCGAACCTGGCGGTCGGGTCGCGGACATTGATCCGATCTTCGACGATCTGGCGGATTTTTTGCCTGATTTCGTGGCCAGGGTCCTTGATCGTCAGGCCGCTTGTCCGCCTGTCCCGCTGGAAGGGCCTTTTCCAGTACACCGGCAGGAAGCGCTGGGACGTCGTTTCATGGCGGCATTGGGTTTCAATTTCGACAAGGGCCGTCTGGATGTCAGCCACCATCCCTTTTCAGGCGGGACGCCGGAGGACATTCGAGTTACCAGCCGCTACGATGATGCGGATTTTCTGGCCGGCCTGCTGGCTGTATTGCACGAAACCGGACACGCACAATATGAGGCGGGCCTGCCCGCTGCCTGGCGCCATCAACCGGTCGGCGCGTCACGGGGCATGACGCTGCATGAAAGTCAGTCCCTTTTGATCGAGATGCAGGTTTGCCGCTCGCCCGCCTTCGTTTCCTGGGCCGCGCCGCTGATGGCCGAAGCATTCGGCGGCGAAGGACCGGGCTGGAGCGCCGAGAATCTTCTCTCGCTGATTACCCGGGTCGCGCGGGGGGTCATTCGGGTCGATGCCGACGAAGCCACCTATCCGGCCCACGTGATCTTGCGCTATCGGATAGAAAAGTCCGTTCTCGGAGGTGACTTGTCGCTGCAAGACCTGCCTGCTGCGTGGAATGAAGGGCTCGCTGGCTTGCTCGGTATTCGACCGCCGGACGACAGGCAGGGCTGTCTTCAGGATATTCACTGGTATAGCGGCGCATGGGGCTATTTCCCGACGTACACATTGGGTGCCATGGCCGCTGCACAGTTGTTTTCGGCCGCCAAGGCCGCCAATACGGATATCGAAGCAGGTATTGAGCGGGGGGATTTCACGCCGCTGTTCGCCTGGTTGCGGTCAAACGTGCACGAACATGGATCGAGATTCTCGACGAATGAGTTGCTGACGCGGTCAACGGGCCGTGTGCTCGGCTCGTCTGCTTTCAAGGCTCACCTGAAAGAGCGCTATTTGAGCGACTGACCATCGATCCATGGAAGGAGGGATGTCGTGACGGCGGAGGCCAAACTGAAACCGGCCCTTGGATTTATTGGCATCGGTCTGATGGGCGCGCCAATGACCCGTCGGTTGCTCGATGCCGGTTTTCCGGTCACGATCTGGAACCGCACGGCTGCAAAACTGAGGCCGTTGCTGGAAGCAGGCGCGATCGAGGCGAGCGGGCCGCGCGCTGTGGCCGAACAGGCCGATATCGTCATGATGTGCCTTACCGCGGCTCCGGCTGTGGAAGCGGTTGTTTTCGGTGAAGGAGGTGTGGCCGAAACCGACGGAAATGGCAAGGTTTTGGTCGACTTTTCCAGCATGCGGCCGGACCTGACCTCGGAATTTGCCGGACGTCTCAACAACACCAACGGCATGGGATGGGTCGATGCGCCTGTATCGGGTGGTGTGCCGGGCGCCGAACATGGCGCGCTGGCGATCATGGCTGGAGGAGAGAAGGCGGATTTCGAAAGGGTCGCGCCGATTGTCGCCCATCTGTCTGTGCGTTTCACTTACATGGGGCCGTCAGGGGCAGGGCAGGTAACAAAGCTGTGCAACCAGATCATTTCGGGAGGGACCTTCGTCCTGGTAGCCGAAGCGGTGGCGCTCGCCCAGCGATGCGGTATTGATGCAACATTGCTGCCGGAAGCGCTTTCCGGAGGGTTCGCAGATTCGAAGCCGTTTCAGATTCTGACGCCGCGATACGCAACTGAAACGTTCGATCCGCCGTTGGGCCAGCTTGACACCATCGTCAAGGATTTCGATACGATCTGGGACCACGCGCGCAGCGTCGGCCTTAACGTTCCCATGTCTTCCCATGTCCTGACGCTGTTTCGACAACTGATGAACCGGGGCCATGGCAGTGACGATATCACCACCGTGATGAAACTCTACGGCAGCGAACGTCTACCGTAGTCACCTGTACCTGAGGGGCGCAGGAATTCCGCTGCGATCCAGGTTTGGATCAGTGCTCGTGCCGCCACCCCGGGATTTGCGCTTCGCATGATTTCACCCATGACGGCGATTCCGTCCGCGCCGGCCTGTCGACAGACGCCGATAGTTGTCAACGATACGCCGCCCAGTGCGATCAGGCGGCAGTTGGCAGCACTTAGAGCCGCTGCGGCTTCCTGCACCAGACGAGGGCCAAGAGCCGGACCGTAGTCAGGCTTGCTGTTCGTATTGAAAACCGGGCTCAGGGTGACATAGTCGGCACCATCCCGGGAAGCGGCTCGGGCTGCTTCCACGTCGTGACATGACTTGCCGATCAAAGCTTGATGTCGGGTTTTTTGACGTGCTGTTGACAGGTTTCCGGCTTGTGGCAGATGCCAGGCGCCGATCTCATGGAGCGCAGGGTAGGGGCTGCCGTGGATTCCGACGAGGGCGTCGTCGGGCGCCTTTTCCGCGATGCGAACCGCCAACGCTGTCTGATCCGGAATCGGCAGGTCTTTTTCGCGGACGCTTACCCAGCGTATCCCGGCATCGAAGGCAGCCGCGGCAATCTCTTCCAGTGGACGACTGGCCTGCTTGCGATCCGTGATGAGCAGCAGAGGCGGATCGGGAAGAGATACTCGGTCCGGCACGACCGCGTCGGCCTCAGCTTCCGATCAGGCCCAGTTGCGGGCTGGACGCCTCGGCATGATCCTTTCTTGGAATGCGTCCGGCTTGGCGTGCGGCGCGACCGGCTGCAACGGCGTCGCGCATCGCTGCCGCCATCAAGACCGGATCCAGCGCTTTGGCAACAGCGGTATTCAGCAGTACGCCGTCACAACCCAATTCCATGGCCAGCGTGGCGTCTGACGCCGTGCCGATCCCGGCATCGAGGATTATCGGCACGTGGCTTCGGTTGGCGATCAACTCAATGTTGTAGGGGTTGGCGATTCCGATTCCTGTTCCGATCGGAGCGCCCAGAGGCATGACTGCCGCGCAGCCGGCATCGGCCAGTTTCTGGCAAACGACCGGGTCGTCCGTACAATAGGGAAGAACCTGAAATCCGTCATTCACCAGTTCTCGCGCTGCATCGACTAGTTGCTCGACATCGGGATACAGTGTTTCCCGATCGCCGATCAGTTCCAGCTTTACCCAATCTGTTTCCAGTGATTCCCTGGCGAGTTGCGCCGTCAATACCGCGTCCTTGCGACTCATGCAGCCGGCTGTGTTAGGGAGTAAAGCCCAAGTGCCGCTCAGCAAGTCGATCACGCTTTCCGCATAACTCTCGAGGCTGATGCGCCGGATGGAAACGGTTGCGACTTCGGCGCCGCTCGCGGTCAGGGCTTCCAGCATGACCTGCTGGTTCGGATATCCGCTGGTGCCCAGAAACAGTCGGCTGGTGAAAGTTCGACCGGCAATGGTAAGGGGATCGTCTACCAAGACATGGCCTCCTGCCCTAGCCGCCGCGAAATGGCTGGACAATTTCGACAATGTCGCCTTCGGAAAGGTCGGTATTTGCCCAGATGCTGCGTGGTACCACTGCTTCGTTGAGGGCTACGGCCACGCCTCGGTTTTCTTCATTGATCTCCTGTTCTTCCAGCAGCGCCTGGATGGTCACAGCGTCCGTCACAACAGTTTTGCCATTGAGGATGATCTGCATGGTTGTCACGCTGCTGCCGCGTCGGATGGTTCACCGAACCGAGCCAAAGTGAAAGGATGCAGGGCAGGGTCCAGTTCATCCGTGAGCACGAACCGGCTGACCAGGTTGGCGGTCAACGGAGCGAGCAGGATGCCATTTCGATGATGCCCGGTCGCATAGATCAGGCCGCCGATCGGACCCGGACCCAGAATTGGCGCATCGTCTCGAGATCCTGGCCGGAAGCCCACCCATGTCTCGGTGATCGGCAGTTCCTCGATCCCCGGGATGGCGCGCCAGGCTGCGTCCAGAAGGGCGTAGAGACCGCCGGCCGTGATTGTTTCGTCAAAGCCCTTTTCTTCGTTCGTTGCACCGATGAGCAGGCGGCCGTCCTTTCTTGGTACAAGATAGATGCCTGGTGCCCAGAGCACATGACGCAATATGGGGATCGCGGAAGGCATCTGGACCGACAGCATTTGTCCCTTGATCGGCCGAACCGGCGGCTTGGCGTCAGGCGTCAATCCCTCGATGGTCTGGCTCCATGCACCGGCAGCAAGGATCACCGCATCAGCCGCATGCCGGACTCCGCTGGTTGCTATACCGGTTGCCCGATCGCCATCTACCAGTACAGCGTCCACAGAATGGCCCGGATGCAGCATGGCGCCCGCACGCCTGGCTGCCTTTGCCAAGGCGGCGATCAAGGCGCGATTATCGACTTGATGGTCATGTGGACTGTATACAGCTGCCGGAACCCGGGGGTTCAGGTAGGGTTCTTTCTCTCGGGCATCACTGCCAGAGAGCCAGGATACGTCGATCCCGGCCTTGCGATGATATTCATGGATAAATCGCAACTGGCGCTCGTCATCACGAGTCAGGGCCACCACCAGCGTACCGTCATCCCGATACCCGATGTCCATACCGCTGGCGGATACGATTTCGGCGGCAAAGGCGGGCCAAGCCGCCTGACTTTTGAGGTTCAGCGCCAGGAGATCAAGCTCCCGCGGCTCAGTCTCGACTCCGGCGGCAAGCATGCCGGCTGCCGCATGGCTCGCACCCTGTCCGATCTGGGCGCGATCGAAGATGTCGACCTTGCAGCCGGCTTGCGCCAGGCGCCAGCCGATGCCGAGACCACACACACCTGCACCGATAACGGCGACGGTTTCGGGTGGCTGGGTGACGAGTGAAGACGACAACTCGGGCGGCTCCCTACGCTGGTGTGACCCAGTTCAGGTTCGATGGGTATGATCTCAGACGCAGCACCTGCCAGAAGCGCTGTGACACCCCAGCCGAACATTGCAGAAATATATAGCCCTGCAGCGCCGGCAATGCCAGCGTCTTTGATGACGCCCTGTCTTGGTGGGGTCAGGCAATTTGCAGGCCGAAGGTTTGCCTTTGCCGTCACGAGTTGATGATCTGGTACCAGAATCAGAGCATGAGGTTTTGATCAAGAATTGAAAAACCGTTGATTCCCGGCTTTTTCCAGATTGATTTTTCGCTGCTGCACCGAGGCGTGAGGCCTCGTTGATATCCCATACGATATGGATGGTTCCAGGCGCCCGACATTAGGCGCATCATGACGTGTTTGCAGGGTCCATGACCGCGCCGATGCAAGATCGTCGGGGAGAAAATATCTGGCCGCCGAGACTCGTGCGGGTCGGGACGAGCAATCGTGTGCGCCGGCAGACGGTACACTGCGCCGATGGGAGCCGAAGGTTGGGCTACCAAAGCATCCCGCGTCGTTGTGATTCGGAAGCGAAAGGCGCGCCATCGAATTGGGCAAGCGCGACTCAGCTGCGAGTCTGCGCGGCCCTGGCCTTCTTCTCAATGGTATGGATCAGGCCATTAATGCCGCTGCGGCGCATCACGACGCGAAACTCTGCACGCCGGGTCGCCACTTCGCTGATCGCACCTTTCAGGTAAACGTCGATGACTTGCCACCTGCCGTCGCGCAGCTGCATCAGATAGCTCAGTGGAATCCGACCGCCGTCCGACTTCACGATATCGGTTTTTACGAGGACATATTTGGCATCGATATTCTCCACACCGGTGGTAACGAACTTCTCGCCGCCATATCCGTTGAATCTCCCGGCATATGTTGCCACGGTCAGCCGCGAAAACGCTGCCACGTATGCCAGGCGCTGCTGCATGCTCAGCGCCCGCCACGCAGTCCTGCCAACAATGCGCCGCGACAGGAACCCAAGATCGAAAACCTGCGAGATCATGGGTTTCAATCGCTGTGCACGGCCCTTGAAACCAAGTTGCTTTGCCTGCTTCATCACGCCCAAAAGGCCGGTATGATAATCCCGAATTACTTGCGCCGGTCCAGAAGCTTGCGCAGTCGCAGTCGCCACTGTGGCGAGTGCCAGGGCACTTGCGACGGCAGAACAGGCGGTGCGCCAGCGGCCAAAAAGATTTTCGGTTGAGCTCAGGGTCATGGCGATGCTTTCCACTTGGTGCGGTCAGCGGAGGCAATTGTGACGACAAGGGGGATGACCTCCGGCTTCCTCCAGCGTACCAAAACGGACATGAGCGTTAATCTTGGCAACAATTTGCACGGTGCAATAGGGGATCTGGTTGGGAGTTGATCCAATGCCCCGGGCGCACCTTTTTGGCGCAATCGCTGCAGCATCGGTCCGCTGGCGCTGGTGTGTGGTGGTCGTCTGGCTGCTGGTTGCCGCGGGTAGCATCGTCTTGTCCGTGAACAATTTGGGCATCAATACAGACACAACTGACATGCTATCACCGGAACTGGATTTCCGGAAACAGTTCACGGAATACCGTCGCGCCTTTCCGCATGGCAAGGGGAGCATGGCGATCGTGGTCACGGGCCCGACCAGTGACCTGACGGACCAAGCCGCGAGACGTCTGGCAATCTCTCTTCGGCAAGACACCAACCTGTTTCGGTCGGTCTTTTTCCCGCAAGGCGATCGGTTTTTCCGGCGTAACGGTCTTCTCTATCTGTCGCTCGAAGACCTGGAAGGCCTGTCGGGCCGCCTGATCGAGGCTCAGCCAATACTGGGTCTGTTCGTCAGTGAACCGAACCTTGCCGGCGTGGCAGCAGGCCTGGAAATCATTCTGAAGAATGTCGGCGTGTCTCGCATTCCTGCCGGACGACTCGTCAAGTTGCTGAATTCGGTAAGTGAATCTCTTGAAGCGACAGCAGCAGACAGCAGCAGCCCGGTAGACTGGGGTGGATTGCTTGGCGGAGACGGTGGCGATCGGACGGTTGTCATCGTTGCGCAACCAGTCCTGAATTTCTCTTCGCTTTCTCCGGCAAGCGAGGCCATGGCGTCGGCAAGGGCTGCCGCCGTTCGGCTGGGGGTCACACCTGAGGAGGGCTACGCTGTCAGGCTCACCGGTAGCGCCGCGATCTCCAGCGAGGAGATATCCAGCGTGTCGTCAGGCGCCGCTCAGGCCAGCCTGATGTCTCTCGCGCTGATTATGGCCTTGCTTTTTGCCGGGCTGCGTCAGATCTGGGCGATTCTGGCCGTTACGACTACACTGCTCGTTGGTCTGGCGACTACTCTGGGGTTTGTGGTGCTGGCTGTCGGCGAGTTGAACCTCATTTCTGTCGCCTTTGCTGTCCTGTTCATTGGCCTTGGCGTCGATTTCGCCATCCATGCTGCCCTGCGCGCGTCCGAGCTTGCGCCCACAGTTCACTTGTTTCGGAAGGCGGCAGAAAGCGTCGGCCCGGCCTTGGCCTTGTCGGCGGCGGCAGCCGCGTTAGCCTTTCTTTCGTTCTTGTTCACGGATTACCGAGGCGTTGCCGAACTGGGCCTGATTGCCGCCGCCGGCATGGCAATCGCGCTAGCTACCAGCCTTTCTCTGTTGCCAGCTCTGCAATCGTTGCGGCCGGTCCGCTCTGTGCCTGACACTGTGCCAGCATCGATCGGCCCACGTTTTGGTCGAACAGACCGCGCTATTCTTGTTGTTGCCGCTGTTCTCGCCTTGACGGCCGCCGTTGCTGCGCCGTTCATCGAGTTTGACAGCAACCCGCTGAATCTGAAGGACCAAAACGCAGAGTCGATCCAGACAGCGGCGTATCTGGCCAATCATCCGCGCTACGGCTTGAATCCGATACAGGTCTTGGCACAATCACAGGCGACCGCCGATGCCATGGCGACCAGACTGCGGGCGGTACCGGAAGTCCGCAATGTGCGGACCCTGGGCAGTTTCCTGCCAACGGATCAGGAAGGCAAGCAGGAAATCCTGGAGGAACTGCACGCGCTTTTCGCTCCGATATTTGCCAGCCATCCGGCATTCGGGCGGATTGACCAACCTCTGGACCTCGCAACCTTGCAGCCGTCGCCGGAGCGGGCTAGAGCGGCACTTGCCAGTCTGCAAAAAGCTGCAGGCCATGCGGCGGAGACGTCCGGTGCGCCGCTGTTGAAGATCGCATCGCTGCGGATGGAAATGGCGATCAGGAAATTTACTGCTCTCAATGCGGACGACGAGGTTGTCAATCGGTTGAATGCGGACATGGTCGAAGGACTCACGCTGCGGCTGCGTGCTCTCGCTGGTGGTCTGTCGCCGGACGAGGTGACGGTCGAGAGCCTTCCCGCAGCGCTACGCGACCGATATCGCGCACCCAACGGTGTGCACCGGATAGAAGTCTTTCCCCATACCAACCTGCAGGACAATCGTGTTCTCAAGGCTTTCGTGGCGGCCGTACGGCAGGTGGCCCCGACTGCGACAGGGGCTCCAGTTGTCGAATTTTTAAGTGGCAATGCTGTAATTGCAGCGTTTCTATTGGCGACAGGGCTCGCGGCTGTATTCATCCTGGCGCTTCTGGTAGTGGTCCTGCGTCGTATTGTTGACGTACTTCTTGTTCTCGCGCCAGTCGCACTGGCTGGTCTGCTTACGCTCGGGACAGTCGTCCTCCTGGGGCCGACTTTCAATTTCGCTAACGTGATCGCCTTGCCCTTGCTGATCGGCTTGGGTGCTGCAGGTGGAATCCATATTGTCTTGCGATGGCGTCGACAGGAAACAGATGCGCCGCGTTCGACTACAAGGCGGGCTGTCTTGGTGAGCGCGCTGACTACTGTTGCTTCTTTCGGGACACTGGCCGTTTCGCCTCATCGAGGTACGGCCAGCATGGGCGAACTGCTGATGATCGCGATCGGCTGGTCCCTGATCTGCAGTTTGGTGGTGTTGCCTGCCGCCTTGCGCATGGTCGACAGCTGGAGATCTCCTGATGGTTGATCTGGTGACTGGAGGAACTGGTTTCGTGGGTGCTGCTGTGGTGCGGGCATTGTTGGCGGAAGGGCGTGCCGTACGTGCGCTGGTTCGACCTGGCAGTGATCGGCGTAATCTGGACGGGCTGGATATCGAGACCGTCGAGGGCGACCTGCGCGACGATTCCAGTCTTCGGAAAGCAGTTTCTGGTGTCGTTCGCGTCTATCATGTGGCGGCCGACTATCGCTTGTGGGTTCGTCGACCTGCAGAACTGTACGCCGTCAACGTCGACGGGAGCCGGTCGCTGATGCGCGCTGCGGCCGAGGCGGGTGCTGAACGAATCGTCTATACCTCCAGCGTTGCCGTTCTGGCGACGGCGAAGAACGGCGAGCCTGCGGACGAAGAGACGCCAGCCTCTATCGCAGCGATGATCGGGCACTACAAGCGGTCCAAGTTTTTGGCCGAGAAGGCCGTGGCGGCCGTGGCGGCGGCGGGCGCGCCGATTGTCATCGTCAATCCGTCTACGCCGGTTGGCCCGCGCGATATCAAGCCTACGCCGACTGGGCGCGTGATTTGCGATGCGTCGGCGGGTAAACTGCCCGCCTATGTCGAGACCGGACTCAATATCGTGCATGTGGACGACGTTGCCGCCGGCCATCTCCTTGCAGCCGCGAGAGGACGGATTGGCCGGCGCTACATCTTGGGTGGCGAGAATTTGACCTTCCGCGAGATATTGACCCTGATTGCGGAAGAGGCGGGGCGCAAGGCGCCCCGGCTCCGCTTGCCGCGGCGCCCACTCTTTCCTCTGGCTTGGGGCGCCGAGGCCTGGGCGAGGTTGACTCGATCTGATGCTGAGCCCCTGTTAACCGCCGACGGGCTGAAAATGGCGGGCAAGTTGATGTGGTTTTCGTCTGCGCGGGCGGAAATCGAACTCGGATACAGTTACCGGCCGGCGCGAGAATCTCTGGCGGAGGCGGTTGAATGGTTCCGTCACGATACCACATAATCATGAGACGTTGCGCCGGTTGACGCTACACGGATGTACGGCTAGGTGCCCATTACACACGTTGGGAGTTCACAATGAAAGTCGTTCTTGCCCAGCCCCGTGGATTTTGCGCTGGTGTCGAACGGGCAATCGAGATCGTTGAAAAGGCGCTCGAAATCTATGGTCCGCCCGTCTATGTTCGCCACGAGATCGTCCACAACAAGCGAGTCGTGGAAGACCTCAAGGCCAAGGGCGCGCGTTTCGTGGAGGAACTGGACGAAATTCCGGATAGCGCGATCACCGTCTTCAGCGCCCATGGCGTGGCGCAAAGTGTGGAAGATACAGCCACCGACCGGGCGCTGCCTGTACTGGACGCGACCTGTCCTCTGGTATCCAGGGTGCACAAGGAAGGCCAGCGCTATTCCGAAAAGGGTTTCGATGTTGTCCTCATCGGACACGAAGGCCATCCAGAGGTTGTGGGCACCATCGGCCGCATTTCCGGTATCGTTCATCTGGTTCAAGACGTCGAAGACGCCAAAAACTTGAAGCCTGCTGATCCCGAAAAGCTGGCTTATGTCACGCAGACGACTTTATCAGTGGACGATACGCGTGATGTCATCAAGGTGCTGAAGACGCGTTTCCCCAAAATTGTCGGGCCGGATGTCAAAGATATCTGCTATGCAACCCAAAACCGTCAGGCCGCCATTAAAACCCTGTCGGACCATGTTGATCTGATCCTCGTTGTCGGTGCGCAGAACAGTTCGAATTCCAACCGCCTCTGCGAACTCGGAGGGGAACACGGCAAGCCCAGCTACCTGGTTGAAGATGTGATGGCGGTAGACCCAAGCTGGTTCGATGATGTCGACTCTGTCGGCGTGACGGCTGGCGCCTCGACGCCGGAAAGACTGGTGGGCGAGGTTATTGACCGGTTGCGCGAAATTGCGCCGGTGGAACTGTCCATCATGGACGGCATCGAAGAGAATATTCAGTTCAAGCTACCAAACGCCTTGCGCTCTGCAGCACTCTGATATCTCTGCCCAGGCAGACTGGCAAAGAACCAAAAGCAAGGCAATGGGTGTACCTTTCATCCAACAGGTGCGAGTAGGTAGCTACTTGCTGAAGCAAAAGCTGAAGCGTAACAGAAAATACCCGCTCGTCCTGATGCTTGAGCCGTTGTACCGATGCAACTTGGCCTGTTCGGGCTGTGGCAAGATCGACTTTCCTGACCATATCCTGAACAAACGCTTGTCGGTGAAGGAGTGCATTGCTGCAGTTGAGGAGTGCGGTGCACCGATGGTGTCAATTCCGGGTGGCGAGCCGCTCCTGCACAAGGAAATCGACCAGATCGTCGCCCAGCTGGTGAAGCGCAAGAAGTTTGTTTATCTGTGCACCAACGCGCTTTTGCTGGAGAAGAATCTGCATCTCTTCAGGCCCGGCAGGTATCTTACCTTCTCAGTCCATCTCGACGGTCTGAAGGAACATCACGACAAGGCCGTCAACATGGAGGGTGGATTCGAGATTGCCGTTTCCGCCATCCGGGCTGCGAAGGTCGCCGGTTTTCGCGTTAACGTCAACTGTACACTGTTTGATCAGATGACGGCTGACGAGGCGGCCGAATTTTTCGAATTTTGCACCAAGGATCTCAAGGTTGAGGGGATCACGGTCTCGCCGGGCTATGCCTACGAACGTGCCGAGGATCAGGACAATTTCCTGAGCCGAGAGAAGACGAAGAATCTCTTTCGCGAAATCTTCCGGCGCGGCAAAGGAAAGAAATGGTGCTTCTCTCAGTCGTCAATTTTCCTGGATTTTCTGGCCGGTAACCAGCGGTTGGCTTGCACGCCATGGTCGATGCCGTCACGTAACGTCTTTGGCTGGCAGAAACCCTGCTACCTGATCGGCGAGGGCTATGTCGGCACCTGGAAGGAACTGATCGACGAGACAGACTGGAATCTGTACGGCACCGGAAACTACGAAAAATGCGCCAACTGCATGACCCATTGTGGATACGAGGGTTCCGCGGTCCAAAAGTCGATCTCGAATCCGCTTGAATCCATGTGGGTCAGCCTAAGAGGTCCGAAAACCGAAGGTCCGATGGTATCGGAAATCGACCTGGACAAGGCCCGACCGGCAGAATACAGGCATGAGCAGCACATACTGGATGCGATGAACGGAGTAGTGTTGACGAAGCGCGATTTGCGATGGTTTGCAACGCGAGGAAGCGAAACCCCAGCCAACGAAAGCACTGAGGTAGCCGCCAAGAAGTCTGCTTGACCGGTCCTTCCTTTCGCTCTCGGCGCCTGCAACGACCTTGCCCTTGACAACCCCAGCACCGAGCGGATTTGCGGCGGCGTGCAGCGAGCCGAATGACGGACAGGCCATCAGGGTGTCAGGCGGGCGCCCGAGCGAGCTTCACGCATCGGACATCATCTTCGACGACAATGGAGCCGTCGACGGCATATGGAGGCTGGGGACGGGCTTGTGGGCAGTCGTGGAGCCTTGCGTTGCCTCAGCAAGGCCCAAGAGAGAGTATGATGTGGTCGCGCCAACCTGGCCCTGAGTTGGCGTCCACTTTTTCAGGCCACCAATATCAGGATGTAGAGCGGTTTCTGATCTGGTCGAAAGGACATGGGCGCATGATCCGTCCCCGCAGTCTCATCGTTAATTCAGGGCGGTCTTCCCTCGCGACTGCGCCGTGAGCGCGGCTTCTCCTGCTGCCGAAGAAGGCCTTCTTCATCACGGCCGTGCTAGCCCGGAGCAGCGGCAATGACACTCACGGCCCGCGGGGATCGCCTTTGCGGGCCGTCCCATCTCCGCTCCGGAGTCCTCCGTGACAATCAAATCCGACATTCACCTGCAATCGACGCTGCCCGTTGCAATCATACCCTTGCCGCTTCCTGATGCACAGGGTCGTACTAGGGCCTGTTCACACAATTTCTGATAGACTGCTGGTCCTCCGGTCGATGAAGAGGAGTCCAGCGCATGGAGCTCACGCAAGCGCACTACGAGCGCATCGCCCATGTGTTCCCGAAGCACCGTGGCAACGTCTCGTTGGGGAATCTCGCGGTGCTCAACGCCATCGTGTACGTGGCCGAGCAGGGGTGCAAGTGGCGCGGGCTGCCGGCCCATTTCGGGAACTGGCACACCATCTACACGCGGATGAACCGCTGGGCGAAGAGCGGCGTGTTGGACCGGGTGTTTGCGGAGTTGCAGCGCCTGGATCTCATTCGGGTCCGGGTGGAGGTGCTGTCGCTCGACAGCACGGTGGTGAAGGTTCATCCAGACGGGACGGGTGCGCTGAAAAAAACGGTCCCCAGGCCATCGGGAAGTCGCGCGGGGGGTGGAGCACCAAGCTTCATGTGGTTGCCGCGGATGACCGGAGCGCAGTCGGATTCTCACTTTCCGGGGGACACGCGGGTGATGCGCCCGAGGGGCGCGCCCTGCTGAGCGCCATGGCGCTGCCCGATGAGGCACGTTGCCTGGTGATGGACAAGGCCTACGAAGGCGATGAAACCCGCCAGCTCGTGGAGGACCTGGGGCTGGAGCCGGTGGTGCCACCGAAGGCCAATCGGGTCTCGCCATGGGACTATGACCGAGTGTTGTACAAAAGACGCAACGAAGTCGAGCGGCTGTTCCGGCGGCTGAAGCGCTTCCGGCGCGTGAGCACCCGGTTCGACAAGCTCGATGTGGTCTTCACCTTCTTCATCTACTTCGCACTCATCATCGATGCCCTCAAATTCATTTAGTGTGAACAGGCCCTAGGAAATCAAGGCTTGATTGAACAAATATCACCATATCGATAACCTATAATTCAATCTCCAAGGTCGAAACCCGCGATATCGTGCAAGTCGACATTGCGCCATGTTGGGTGCGGCCTACGGGGAGACGGTATCGGCGCGACCGTTGTTGAGAACCATGACATCACGTTCCAGCGCTCGGGCCTGGAACGAAACGACATTGCCGTCGCGCCACATCTCGGTCCGGATCGTGTCACCGGGATATACTGGCGCAGAGAATCTCAGCGCCATGGAACGCAATTGTGCCGGATCATAGTCGCAACAGGTCTTCAGGATTGCGTGGCCTGCAATGCCCCAAGTGCAGAGTCCGTGCAGAATCGGTCGCTCAAAACCCGCAGCCTTGGCAACCGAGGGGCTGGAGTGCAGAGGATTGAGGTCGCCTGAAAGCCGGTAGATCAAGGCAGCGTTGAGCGCAGTTGGCAGATCACAGGTCACGTCCGGGGCGCGCTCAGGCAAGGTATAGGGTTTCGGCGCCTTGTCCATCGTGCCGCCACAACCGCCATCGCCCCGCGCGAAGATCGTGGACCGCAAGGTGGCCAAAGCTTCTCCAGTATCGACGTTGGTCACAGTCCGCTTAGAGAACAGCAGCGCTCCTTTTCCGCGGCCCTTGTCGACAATGTTTGTCACCTTCGTTGTCGCTGCGACCTTGGCCGCCGCAGGCAAGGGCTTGTGAATCTCCATCGCCTGCTCGCCGTGAAGAATTTTCACCCAATCTATGCCGGCATCCGGATGGCGAGCCCAGAAGCCCGGAGTGGCCAGGACTGCCGCCATCGACGGCAAAGCCCGTAGTTCCGGTTCCTCAAAAACAAAGCGAAGTTGATCCTCGTCCATCGGATCAGCGCCCAAGCCGCACCCGAGGGCATAGAGAATGCTGTCTTTTTCGGTGTAGGATTGCGTGACTGGCTCGAATGGCCAGTTCAGAATTTTCTGCGTATCAAGAACCATGATGGTTGCTTCCTATACTGGATCCCAGCTGAAGACATCAGCTGATCGATCCAAGGCGTAAAAGTGCGCCTTCATGGCCGGGAAGGCATGATTGAGAACGGTTTCTGCAGTCCAGCCTTCGGATCGATGCACCGAGCGCACCGGGCGCGCCTGACTCATCAGATAGACCTCGTTGTTGCGTACCGCGAAGATCTGGCCGGTCACTTGCTTGGCCTCGTCGGACGCCAAGGCGACAGCTACCGGGGCAATCTTGGCTGGAGTCATCTGCTTTATTTTCTTCACCCTCGCCTGCTGTTCTGGCGTTTCCGTAGGAATCGTCCCGATCAGGCGGCTCCAGGCGAAGGGCGAAATGCAGTTGGACCGAACGTTGAAACGGTTCATGTCCAAGGCAATCGACTTGGACAAACCGACGATGCCGAGTTTGGCAGCGGCGTAGTTTGCCTGTCCGAAATTCCCGATCAAACCAGAGGTCGACGTCATGTGCACCATTGAGCCGTTTTCCTGACCGCGGAAGACCGCTGCGGCGGCCCGTGCGATGTTGAAGCTGCCCTTAAGGTGCACCGCAATGACGATGTCCCAGTCATCCTCCGTCATTTTGTGGAAGATGACGTCGCGCAGTATACCGGCATTGTTGACGACAACATCAAGGCCACCGAGTTCCTCATAGGCCTGATCGACCATTTCCTGAGCCGCTGTGAAGCTCGCAACGCTATTTGTATTGGCGGCAGCCTGACCACCCATCGCCTCGATCTGCTTGACTACGGACATCGCTGGTGAGTCGTCAGCGCCTTCTCCCGTTTCGGACCCACCAAGGTCATTGACAAGCACCTTCGCTCCCTGTTCCGCCATCTGGAGCGCGATATCACGTCCCACGCCACGTCCTGCACCGGTTACCAGAGCCACCTTGCCGTCGAGCAGTCCGCTTCCCGCCATTTCTCAATCTTTTTGGTTCGAATTACTGCGCCTGCCAACAGGTCTCTCAAGAGGTCAAGCCGTCAACTTCGAGCGTTCCCTGTTTGCTCTGCAACACGAAACGTTCCAAGATACGATCCGTCGCGATCCTTTCAGCGCCCATGCTACGCATGTGGTGACATGCAAGGAAAATGCAAAGGAAATGATAGAACGTGGGCTGGCGGGATGGATCATCCTGAATGACGCGGGGCGGCCCTGAAACCAACCTTGCCACGACCGCGACCCTGCTTGCGGCAACACAGCCTCTGGCGGGCGCGGATCGTGTCGGGTGGTGCCGTAATCGCGTCCATCACGGCGGGATTATGCGCGACCTCAGGATTTGAACGTGACCCGCGATCTCGCTGAAACGCGGCCATGGAAAACCAGCAATCCTGTCAGGAATATTCCCAAAAATTGGCTCGCAGGTCAGGAGCGAGTTCACGACACATCCTGAAGTCGAGCCGTATGATGCGACAATCCGGGCGCACCGGGCTTCTCAACCCCCCGACTTGTTGAACAACTGCCCGACGGCCCTCCCGCATCAATCTGATGCAAATGCGGACCAAGCAGCGCTGCACTTGGTTGGCGTATCGTATACGGGTTAGGGTAATTGCTTGCCCAGTCGTCCCGCCAGATCCTGTATGAATTGCCATGCAACCCTGCCGCTGCGAGAGCCTCGAGTAACTGCCCACTCCTTTGCTTGAGCACGAAGTTCATCACGGTCGATGTCAAGACCATAACGACCGGCATAGCCTTCGATGATGACGAAATAGGTTTCCTGATCGCATGCGTGAAAGCCGAGCCATAGGCCGAAACGGTCGGAGAGGGAAACCTTCTCCTCCACGGATTCTGACGGGTTGATGGCTGTCGACCGTTCGTTTTCGATCATGTCGCGGGGCATCAAGTGCCTTCGGTTCGAGGTAGCGTAGAAAATGACATTGGCGGGACGTCCTTCGATACCACCTTCCAGCACGGCCTTCAGGGATTTGTAGGCTGCGTCCTCACCGTCGAACGACAGGTCGTCGCAAAACAGGAGACAGGGCCGATCGCTGCGACGTAGCAGCGACAGGAGGAAAGGGAATGTTGGTATATCCTCGCGGTGAATCTCCACGAGTGCCAGCAGGCCACCGATTTCTGCGTTCACGGTGGCGTGGACAGCCTTGACGATAGAGCTTTTTCCCGTTCCTCGAGCCCCCCACAGCAGAGCGTTGTTGGCCGGCAGTCCACGAGCGAACCGATGGGTATTCTCTAGCAAGCGGTCACGCTGCCGGTCGATACCTTGCAAGAGATCAAGGTCGACCTGGTTGACCTTGTCGACGGCTTCAAGACGACGCCCATCGGCATGCCATACAAAAGCGTCTCCATCTTCCAGGGCAGCAGCCGGCGGGGCCGCTGGCGGCGCCAGTCTTTCCAGAGCATCTGCAATCCGCGACAGAAGCGCGCGTTCGTTTGGGTCTGTCATCGTCGGGTGTCAATCAGGCGGCCATCACATTATATAAACGGCCGCACGCAGGTTGGATATTGGGCGACTTTATCGGTCGCCCGCCTTGTCCGTCAAACCAGAGATCGCCAAGTAACGCCGCGCCGGATACGCTGTGCAACACACGGCGAAGAACACGATCAAGTGTGCGTCGTTTCAACAAACAACACTTGGGAGTCGGTCATGCTGATCTCGGAAGCTTGGGCCCAATCTGGGGGCGGCGCAGGTTCGCCGGATTTCCGGTTCCTGATCATGATCGTTCTGTTGTTTGTGGTCATGTACTTCTTCATGATCCGGCCTCAGCAGCGGCGCGCCCGCGAACATCGAGAAATGGTGGCCAATGTCAAGCGCAACGACAAGGTCCTGACCAATGGCGGCTTGATCGGCAAGATCACGAAAGCTGGTGAAGGTCCTGAAATCGAACTGGAAATTGCTCCGGACGTGAAGGTGTCGGTGGATCGTAATGCCATTCAGGGCATCTTGAACAAGAAGCCGGAGCCAGCGCCAAAGCCGGCGGCGAATGATGCCAAAGGGCAAAAGTCGATTCTGAAAGGCCTGTTCGGCGGCAAGAAAAGCTGACTTGCCCGGTGAGGGCTGTGCGCCTCACGAATCCCACTCAACCGATCAGGGCTCCTGTTGATGGTTAATATCTCGCGAGGACAGGTGATTGCCGTGGCCTTCATCTGTCTGTTGGGATTGGCCTTTGCGCTTCCCAACGCGCTGAACAAGAATTTTCTGACCAAAGTTCCAGGCTGGCTGCCTAGCCAGACCTTTAACTTGGGTCTCGACCTGCAGGGCGGTATTCATCTGCTGTATTCGGTTGACTTGTCCGGCGTCGTGAGCGAGCGGATGAAGGATGTTCGCAAACAGGTCCGGACGGCGTTCCGGAGCGCCGAGTTCCGTGTCAAATATCTGCGATTGCGGGTCAGGAACGACCGGGTTACCTTTCGTCTTGTCGACCCGAATCAGGAAAATCTGGCGCGTCGGGCTCTCCGAGTCGTTATCGAAGACCTTGGCGGGAGCGCCAATGCGCTTACCGGGGCCAGCGCCCATTACCAATTCCGGTTCAATGGACCCAACGGCGTTCTGACGATGACGGAGACGGGCCGTACGGCCTTGGCTCAGCGCACTGTCGAGCAGGCCATCGAGATCCTGCGTCAGCGGATCGATCCGACAGGAGCCATTGATCCCACAATCCAGGCTCAGGGTACGGACCGGCTCCTGATCCAGGTACCAGGGGAGAAGGATCCCGATTCGTTGCGCCGGAAGATTGGCACGACAGCCAAGATGACGTTCCATCTGTTGCATTCATCTCTGGATGGTGAGCAAGTTCGCGAAGCGCCAGCGGGCTATCGGCTGGTGCGCGGAGAGGATGGTTTCCGCCAGAATTACTTGATCGTCGATGAAGTGGCCTTGGACGGGCAGCATATTGTCGACGCCAGCCAGAACTTTCAGGACGGTCGACCTGTCGTCTCATTCCGGTTCGACACAACCGGCGCACGCCAGTTCTGCCGGATCACGCAGGCCAACATCAATCGACCATTCGCCATCGTCTTGGACAACAAGGTGATCTCTGCACCGGTAATCCAGTCGGCGATTTGCGGAGGCTCGGGGATCATCACCGGCCGGTTTACCATTCAGACTGCCAACGAACTGGCACTGCTGCTGCGCGCAGGCGCTCTGCCAGCGCCGCTGAGGATAGAGGAACAGCGCCAGGTGGGCGCCGAACTGGGTCAGGATTCCATCGACGCCGGAAAGTTTGCCAGCATCATCGGTCTGATTCTGGTCATCGTTTTCATGGTTTTGGCCTATGGCCGTTTCGGCCTGTTCGCCAACGTCGCATTGTTGACGAACCTGGTTCTGATCGCTGCAGCCTTGTCCCTGTTGCAAGCCACGCTGACGTTGCCGGGGATTGCGGGAATTGTATTGACAATAGGTATGGCGGTGGACGCCAACGTTCTGATCTTCGAACGTATTCGGGAGGAAGTACGGTCCGGGCGAACGCCGATGTCGGCGATCGACACCGGTTATCGTCGCGCGCTGACCACCATCATCGACTCGAATTTGACCACATTTATCGCAGCGCTGCTGCTTTTCCTGTTCGGATCCGGCCCGGTACAAGGCTTTGGTGTGACACTGTCGATCGGCTTGGCAACGTCTATGTTCACGGCGATCATGGTAACCCGGTTGTTCGTTGTCGGCTGGTGGCGTCGGGCAAAACCCCAAGCCCTGCCGATCTAGGCGCGAGAGGAGGAAACCTCGATGTTGCTCCGGCTGGTGCCTGTCGGCACGAAAATTCCTTTTGTCCGCTTCCGGATGGTCTATTTGGCCTTTTCCATGGTCTTGCTGCTCCTCGGCGCCTCCATGTTCTACGCCAAGGGCCTGAACTTCGGCATCGACTTCAAGGGCGGTATTCTACTCCAGGCTGTCGAGGTTGACGCCGAGGGAAACAAGCGGGTGACTGATATCGGGGTGCTTCGAGCCAAGCTGAACGGACTCGGCCTCGGTGAGGTTGCGATCCAGAATTTCGGCAGTAACGAGGACATACTGATCAGGGTCGAAAAACAACCCGGAGATAACAAGAAACAAGTCGCCGCGATCGAAAATATCAAGGCCGCACTGGGCGAGAATTTCCGGATCGATCGGGAAGAGTTTGTAGGACCGAAGGTCGGTAGCGAACTGATCCAGGCGGGTATCATCGCAACACTTCTGGCCTTGTGTGCCATCCTGGTCTACGTGTGGTTCCGCTTTGAATGGCAGTTCGGCGTCGCGGCAGTGGTTGCCCTGACCCACGATGTACTGTTGACCGTCGGTCTGTTCAGCCTTTTGCAGCTTGAATTTAATCTGGCCACAGTGGCCGCCGTACTGACAATTGCTGGTTATTCGATCAACGATACAGTCGTCGTTTTTGACCGTGTGCGCGAGAACTTGCGAAAGTACAAGAAGCTCGCCATGCCAGACCTGATGAATCTGTCGATCAATGAGACCCTGTCCCGTACGGTGCTGACCAGTGTCACGACCATGCTGGCGCTGCTGTCCTTGTTCTTCCTTGGTGGCGAAGTGATTCGCGGGTTCTCGGTCGCGCTTATCTGGGGTGTTGTCGTAGGTACCTATTCGTCGATCTGCATCGCGGTACCGGTCCTGCTGATGCTGAGAATCAAGCGGCTTGGCCAACCGAGCGAAAAGGAAGAAACGGCCCAGGCAGCAACCGGCTGATTGACTTGCTGTGGAATTGACGGAAGCACCACGGAGCAACCGACCATTCGTCGAGCGATATGGGCCTGGTGGCTTTCGCATAAGCGGTAAACAATGGCGTGGCTCGGTCCTGATCCTGACCAACCGCGTGACGCCTTGGAACAGCGCCTTCCACTTGGCGCCTCCCCAGCCGCTAATTGATGTCCTCGCCGCTGACGGTGTTGAAATGCTGATCGTCGGTTTCGGCGATTCGAACCGGCTTATTCCCGCATTCGTGCGCAACATCTTCAAAGAGGCAGGCCTGATGCTCGAGGGTATGGACACCGGTGCAGCTTGCCGAACCTACAACTTGCTCGCTGGTGAAAGGAACGCTGTGGGCGCTTTGCTGGCTGCCTTGTCGGAGCGGTAAGAAAGAAACGAGCCCCGGCATGTGCCGGGGCTCGTTCCTGAAGTCCATGTTACGAAAGCGTCAGCTGTCGAAGCCGACAAATCCGCCGTTTTGCTGCGCCACCATGCAGAACAGCATGGGGATCGACAACAGTGTGTTCGTGCGCGAGAACAGCATGGCGGTTCGCGCTGACTTGGCCTTGGAATCCGGATCCGCATCGACAATGCCCAAGGCCCGTTTCTGGTTCGGCCAGATCACGAACCAGACGTTGAACCACATGATGATGCCCAGCCACATGCCGACACCGATCGGCGCATAGGTCGGGTCGGTGAAGCCGAGAGCAAGCGCATGGACCAGGTAGCCGCTCAACCAGGCGAGGATCAGGCCGGTAATGATCGTCGCCATGGCACCCCACCGGAACCAGAACAGCGCTGCCGGAGCTATCACCTTTCCGATGGCCGGTTTCTGTTCATCCGGAATATTGGGCATATTGGGAATCTGGACGAAATTGAAGTACCAGAGAAGCCCGATCCACATCACGCCAGCCAGGACATGGAGGTACCGAAAAAGGAAACGCCACCAGGCCTCGTCGAAGCCTCCGCCACCTGCCGTCGCGCCGATGACGACGAACACGATGATCAGCACAAGAATACCTGCGATCACCGTGTTGCTGAGTTTAGTTAGAACGCCTGCCATAATGTCTCCCCAGACAAGTCTTTTCCCAGAAAAACTGCGGAAGCGGCACACAAGACGGAATGTGCCGACTCTGCTCGACCAATTTTTCTCTGACGCTAATTTGCGCTCATGACGGCAAAAGGCAACAGAAACACTGCCGAAAATCAGGTTAAGGCTTGCCGGCAACTTGCGCGTTGCTTCGACTACGAGCGTTACCTGGCGACACTGTTTGCACCGCGCCAGTACCGCGAAGCGTTATGGATATTGCTCGCCTTCAATGCAGAGATCGCCCGGACGCGCGAAATTGTCAGTGAACCGATGATCGGACGCATCCGGTTGCAATGGTGGCGCGAGGTTGTGGATGCCGCCGTGGCGAACGGTCCCGTCCGCGCGCATGAGGTAGCAGCGCCTCTGACCGCTGCCATTCGTTGCCACCGCCTCGACCCGTTGCTGCTGTCTGAGTTGATCGATGGGCGTGAACGCGATCTGGACGACACGCCAATCTCCGATGCGGCGTCGCTGCTCGACTACGCCGACAAGACCGGCGGTGTGCTGCTGGCTGCCATGGCGATGGCCACCGGAGTGACCGGCGCACAATCCGAAATGCGATCGCTGGGGCAGGGGTGGGCGCTGACTGGCCTCTTGCGGGCTGCTCGCTTCCAGGCACGACAGGGTCGCCAGATGCTGCCCGTCTCCCTCCTGCGTGACGCCGGCACCGACACCCGCGATCTGCTGCAGCAGCGCTCCACGGATGGAGTACGGGCAGCGGCGTCGTCTGTGGCCACGCTGGCGCGCGACGCTCTGACTGCTGCTGTCGCAACTGGTCAGCCTTCAGACCGCCTGCTGGTCCTGAAACCCGTAGCCGCAATGTATCTGGATCGCCTGACGGCCTCCGGCTTCGACCTGTTTACTTCTCGGGTTCCTCCTGATCCGGCCCGCATCCTGTGGATCATGCTGGCAGCCCGATGGTTTGGCCGCGGGATTTGACGGCGGGTTCAAGCCCGGTCTTGAGAAGTGCTGGAAAAAGCCTGTCGCATCCGTTCGCTCATGCGACTTGCGCCTGTGAGGGTGACGCCACCGTCAACCGGCAGGTTGCCGCCGGTCACGTAGGCCGACATCGGTGACGCCAGGAATAGTGCGGCGTCTCCGACTTCCGATTTCTGGCCAAATCGTTGCATCGGCGTGCCCTTGGCGACGTATTTCTTCATCTCTTCGGTCGGCGCCAGCCGCTCCATGCCTTCTGTTCCCTCGATTGGCCCGGGAATGATCGTGTTGACCCGTACGCCGACCGGTGCCCATTCCAAGGCCAGACCGCGGCACAGCATGTCCAGACCAGCCTTGGCGGCGCAAACATGGGTCTGGAAGGTATAGGCGTGGACGGCCTGGGGTGCCGAGATCGCAATGCAGGATGCGCCCGGTTTCACCAGATGGTCGAAGCCGGCGCGGAAAACGTTGAAGCTGCCGTTGAGATCGATATCGACGACGGTCTTGAAACCGTTTGCGGACATGCCCAGGGCCGGCGCCACAAAATTCCCGGCTTGCCCCGCAATCAGCGTCTTGATCGGACCGTTCCGGATGGCGGCTTCCTGCAATGCCTGGTCGATTTGGGCATAATCCCGGACATCTGCGGATGTGCCAAATACATTCCCGCCATGATCCTGCAGTTTCCTGACCGCCGCCTTGACCCGTTGTGCCGACCGGCTGCAAATCGAAAGTTTTGCACCGAACTCGGCGAACCGGTGGGCGATGCCGAGGTTGATGCCGCTGGAACCACCGGCGATGAAGACGTGAGTGTCGCGAAAATCGGCATCCGACAAAAGCGCGGGCATGAGGCATTCTCCCGGAGAAGAGTCAAAGGTTTTCAAACGTGATATTCGCAGGTTGATACATTGGCCGGGATTCTGCACCATGTTGCGTCGCCGCTGGCTCGCACGCACGCGAGCAGTCATCGAATGTTCCGCTGCATTGATGCGGACTATCGGTTCTTCGCTTCACTCGCGCCGCGTTTGTGATCACCAGGAGAAAAATGAGCAATTCCCTCCTTTCAATCCTGAAGCCTCGGTCGGTAGCAGTTATCGGAGCGTCCAACACGCCGTCCCGTATTGGCGGTCGGCCGATCCATTCCATGAAGGCGATGGGTTACGAAGGCCGGATATTCCCGGTAAATCCCAAGCATCAAACCATTCAGGACTTGCCTGCATTCAGGGCCATCGGTGACGTGCCGGAACCAGTTGATTGTGCCTTGATTGCCGTGCCGGCCGCCATTGCCGTCGAGAAAATCCGTGCTTGTGCAGAGAACGGCGTGAAGTCGGCGGTAGTCTTTACCAGCGGGTTTGCCGAGCAGGGTGAAGACGGAGAATTGGCCCAGCGCGAGATCGCCCGCATCGCCCGGGAAGGCGACATGCGGATTGTCGGTCCGAACTGCCTGGGTGTCTTCACGACCAGCGACGCCTGGTACGGCACGTTCAGCAATGCGCCCGCGCTGATGAATCTCTCGGCTGGACCAATCGGTATCGTCAGCCAGAGCGGCGCATATGGCTCACACGTCATGCTGGTGATGCAGAATCGGGGAATCGGCTGCAATTACTGGGTCACCACTGGTAACGAGAGCGATGTCGATGTCGCCGAGGTGATCGAGTTTTATGCGCAGGCTGATGATGTCGAAACCATCGTCGCCTACGCCGAGGGAATCAAGCACGCCGACAGGATCAGGCAAGCACTCGCCAGGGCGCTGGATGCCCGCAAGCCAGTGATCTTCATGAAAGTCGGGAAGACCGACGTGGGCGCAAGAGCCGCTGTCAGTCATACTGCGAGTCTGGCTGGCAGCGATGCGATCTACGATGCGCTGTTCACGCAATATGGTGTGTATCGCGCGGATACCACGGAAGAACTGGTCGATATTGCCTATGCCTGCCAGCACGGCAGCTATCCGAAGGGCCGAAAGATCAGCCTGCAGACGATTTCCGGTGGCGTCGGAGTGCAGATGGCTGACGATGCGGTGAAATACGGTCTGAAGGTCGTTCCCCTGCCGGAAGCGACCCAGAAGAAATTGAAGGACGTCATTCCCTTCGCCGGTACCAGCAACCCGGTGGATTTTACGGCCCAAGCCCTGAACGAGCCGGATCTGATGCTTCAGAACATCAGCCTGACAGTCGAGGAGGCGGACTACGACAGCCACATCATATTCATGACGGCTGTCCCGGCTTCGCCTTTTTCTCGGGACGTGTGCGCCGACCTGTTCCGGGCGGTGAAGGACAAGTATCCGGACGAACCAATGATCATGAGCCTTGTCGGAGACCGAGCCGTCGTGGAGGTATACGAAGATCTCGGATATCCAGTGTTTGAAGATCCGTCCCTGGCTGTGCGCGCCATGGCGGCGCTGACTCGTTTCGGCGAGGTATTCGAACACCGTGACAACGATTCGCCGCCTGCCGCGCCCGTCGATATGCTGCCTGTACCGCAGATGGTGGTGGGAGAAGCTGAAGCAAAGAAGATTCTAGCCAGCGCCGGCATTCCTGTTGCCTCTGAAAGCCTGGCGTCATCGGCGATGGATGCCGTCACCGCAGCCGGCATGATCGATGGACCGTGTGCGTTGAAGATCGTATCGCCGGATATCTTGCACAAGACGGAGATCGGCGGCGTACTGCTGAATGTAGACGGCGCCACGGCGGTGGAGGAGGGGTACAGGACTTTGATGCAACGTGCCGCGGACCATGCTCCGGACGCTCGGGTCGAAGGGGTGCTGGTTTCCGAGATGGTGGCTGGCGGGGTGGAAACGGTTATGGGTGTTGTGAGCGACCCGGTTTTCGGCCCAGCGGTCATGTTCGGTCTTGGTGGCGTTTTTGTCGAAGTGCTGAAAGACGTGACGTTCCGGCTCGCACCATTCGGCGTACAGGAGGCGCACAGGATGATCGACGAGATCCGGAGCCGTGTGATGCTGGACGGATTTCGCGGCACCGCCCCGTCGGATATCGATGCCTTGGCCAATGCCTTGGCGCGCATTTCCGTCTTCGCCGCCGCCAACGCCGATCAATTGGAAACCATCGACGTCAATCCGTTTATCGTCCTGCCGAAGGGCGCCGCCGCCGTGGACGCGCTGATGGTGCCGAAAGAGTTCACCTAGGCTTGTCGGCCGCGCGTGCCCTTGCCACCGTCGCCCAACCCGACAGGATATTCGGTCGCTCCGCGCCTGTCGCAGTTCAGCGTGGTCGTATCCTGGATCGCGAGGACCAATCCCTCACACTGGCAGTACGCGACCATCGTCGCCTGAGGCGGCTCCGGAATGTGGTCCATGCCAACCTTCCCGTTCGACAGCAGCCCGCAGCCTGCCGTGGCATCGGGGTGCTCCTGTCTGTGGCTGTTGTGAACCACAGGGAGTACCCCACTCCCGACTGACACATAAATCCTTACGTCACCCAGAGCCCTGTGCACATTGGCTTTGCCGCGCATTTCCCGCACGAACATATCCCGCAGCACGGCAGATGCAAGCGTCCGAAAATCTTGTGTAGCCGTAGTGGATCGTTGTGTATCGAAGCTCGAAGCTTCGACAAGCTTCCAGTCCTCAGTGAATATCTTGCGTCCGACTCGAATATCCTCGATATCCCGCTCCGTTTGAGCGAGAGCGAGGGCTTCCTCTCGCTGCGCTGTGCTCCGCGCCTGTTCTGTTCGCCGAAGCTGCCAAGGATGAAGTAATCCCCCGAGCCCCTTCTCGACGGTATTCCATAGACGAATCAGGAGATTTTCGCCCGGCGCGTTCATGTGCGCATCATACTAAAGGGTATCGCCAAGGAGTAGACGCGTTATAACAGGGCGACAAAGGTGACAACGATGTAACGCAACCAGGTGTGGGGCGAGCAGAGATAGGAAACCCTTCGCAATTCGCTCCGCGCTGAAGCATGTATTGACGCACAACCTTCAGTGAGGTTTTCGTCGGCCGGGGTGCCGCCGATGCGAAGCACGGCGGCAGAAAGTATCGCCACCGGGGTCGTCATGACGACCCCGGTAACTGCCGGGACCATCCCACGCTGGTTTTTCTTGACTATGAACAGCCAAATCGGCGCGAAAACCGGAAAACGAATCGCTTTTGGGGCCGGAAAGAGGCTGTTTCGGCGTCCGGACGGTCACCTCTGGCAGCGAACTGGCTAAAGCCAGTCACCTTGATACCCGATCTGGTCGCCAAACGACACGTTCACCGTAGCGTGGGAAAGTCGTGGGTAACTGCGCGGACCGGTGCTTGGCGAAACCGACATCGGCAACGCGAACGGCACCGCTTTCGCACGACCGGTACTAATGGCGCGGATGAAGGTTGGCGGATAGCACGCGCCGCCGGTAATCCGATTGCTGTCTCCGACTGTGCCCGGCAAGAGCGGGAGAGCATCCGCGCGATGCGAAAGCAAACACCGGAGTCGGCGAACTCGCAGGGCCCGAGGAAAATGAGAGATGCCGCGCTGCCCCACCTTCTCAACTAAGTTGCCAGTGATGCCGCTGCCGAGGAAGGCGATGATGCCCTTGGGCAGCAGGTCGAGCAGTTCGCCGTTGCAGCGGAACGCCGCGGCAGTATTCCCTGTCGATATCGGAATCGGGATAGAGGCCGCCCGCCTACCCATTCTCCCGTTCATGCAGGCCTGACGCATTGCCGCAACCGATCTACCCCGTGTCAGTAAGTCCATACGGGGGCTTACAGCTATATTTGTGTTGCGAGCACTCTCTCCCAAAATATAAATCATGAACCACAAGTGGGGGGCATGGAAGAGAGATCATGGTAGTTGCAGGCACGCACGAAGCGATTTCCGTGGACGAAATCGAGCTCGACCGCTCAAACCCTCGGATTCGCAAGTTTCTCGAAATGTATGGCGATGACCCGACACCGGAACAGATATTCCTGGCGCTCGGGGCGGGGAACGACGATGAGACTGAACAGCAGGATGGCCCTACATTTCAGAAACTGAAGCAATCGATCATCACGAACGGCGGCATTATCCAGCCGGTCATCCTTAATCGGAGGGCGGATGGGATCTTGGTTTGCATTGAAGGAAATACAAGGGTCGCGCTTTACAAGGATTTCCTGAAGAGTGGGCTGCGCGGTTCATGGAGCACCATCCCGGCGCTCGTTCACGATCAGATTGATGACGCTGCAGTGCATGCGATCCGCCTGCAGATCCATCTCGTCGGCCCCCGTCCCTGGGACCCTTATTCCAAGGCGAAGTACCTCCACGAGCTTCGGCACAGGGATCATCTTCCATTCTCTAGGATTGTCGATTTCTGTGGAGGCCGCCAAACCGAAGTCTCGACGTTCATTGATGCATACGTGGATATGGAAACCCACTACCGCCCGATCATTGCAGACGATGGTGATTTTGACACAACACGCTTCAGTGGCTTTGTTGAACTGCAAAAGCCTGGCGTAAAGCAAGCCATTGCGCAGGCCGGTTTCAACCTTAAGGACTTCGCGACATGGATACGCGACGGCAAGCTCTTTCCCCTCAGAACCGTACGTGCCTTGCCACGTATTCTGCGCGACTCCAAGGCACGCGATATTTTTCTGAAGAGTGGTGCGCGCGAAGCCGAGGCCGTTCTCGACAAACCAGAGCTCGACAAAAATCTGCAAGAAGATGACCTCGGCCAGATCGCTCGCGCCCTCAGCGAGAAGCTGGCAACTTTACCTTACGAGCAATACCAAAGACTCAGGACTGATTCGACGGGCGACACCGTAGAGGCGCTTCTTGACGTTCAAGCTAACCTATCGGACTTCATAAGGGACTTGGGGTAGCCAGCCAACATGCCCGAGTCCGCCAGACATGCTCGCTTGGTCAAGGCAATCGTCGCCCATGCAGAACATCATGTTGGGACGCTCAGTGAAATTTTGTTACAGGAAGATGCCGTTCAGCCTCGCAGGAGCGGGCGACCACCCAACGTTTCGGGGTTTATTCCCGATGTCTACGCAACCGATGTGCCCACCACGATAACCTTGATCGGCGAGGCGAAGACCGCATCGGATCTAGACACCAGACATTCGCGAGCGCAGATCTCTGCTTTTCTTCACTATCTGTCACACACGCCGCGAGGTCTCTTCGTTTTGGCGGTCCCGATATCCTTGAAGCCAAGAGCAAGATCAATCCTGCACGAGTTGACTCGACCGCTTGGAGCGGGCGCACCCCAGACGGAGGTTATAGACGATTCAGCAGTTAAGGCGGACTGATCCGAGATGCTTCGCGTCAGGAAAAAGGCCAATCTCGAAGCGAGACAAAGCGCATTTCCCCATCAACTTGAGGCATTCGAAGCTACAAAGAATCTCCCATTTGCCGCAATTTTCCATGAACAGGGCTTGGGAAAGACGAAAATCGGTCTTGACTTGGCGCTCTATTGGCTTGCCCAAGGCGTCGCCGATTCCGTGCTGGTCGTTACCAAAAAAAGCCTGATTGAAAACTGGAAAATGGAGGTCGCCGCGCATAGCCACCTCCGTCCGCGGGTCTTGGGCCAGGATCGCAGAGCCAACTTCCACGCCTTCAACAGCCCTGTCGTCCTTTATCTTGCCCATTATGAAGCAGTATTGTCGGAACGACGGCGTTTCGCGCTTTTCCTTCGGACACGCAAGGTAGGCGTTCTTCTCGACGAGGCACACAAGATCAAGAACCCTGCTGCCCGTGTGGCTGTCGCCTTGCATGAACTTTCTGAGTTCTTTGTCCGACGCGTAATCATGACGGGAACGCCAATCGCGAATCGTCCATTCGACCTTTGGTCTCAAATCAGATTTCTCGATGGGGGTGATGCGCTTGGGCGGGACTTCGCAGCATTCAAGCGCGACATTGATCTTTCCAACGACCTTGGTGAAGACATCGACCGTGCAGCTATTTTTGCCAGTGGCGTAGAAGCAATCTTCGAGCGAATCCGCACATTTTCCATCCGCGAGACGAAGATGTCTGCCGGGCTGAACCTTCCGGACAAGACCATCCAAAACCTGGAGTGCGAACTCGAACCACGCCAAGCGGAACTCTACAATCAGTTCCGCGAAGAACTGGCTGCGATTGTTGTCCAAGGCGGAAGACCCATCCTCGACGACGCCGAGATGCTCTTGAAGCGATTGATGCGACTGGTTCAGGTTGCGTCCAATCCAGCAATGATCGATCAGTCCTACCGACAGGAACCCGGAAAGCTGCATGCTCTCGACATGCTTGTACAGAAGGTAATGGACGACGAAGAGAAAATTATCGTCTGGACATCTTTCACGGAAAATGCGGATTTCCTCGGGTACCATCTTGAACGATACGGTGCTCATACCGTTCACAGCGCTCTTGGTATTGCTGAGCGTGAACAAGCTCTTGCGTCCTTCAGGCAAGACCCTGCATGCCGGGTGTTGGTCGCTACACCAGGCGCTGCAAAGGAGGGCCTGACCCTCACGGTAGCAAATCACGCAGTATTCTATGATCGGAGCTTCAGCCTAGACGACTACCTGCAGGCACAGGACCGTATCCATCGAATTTCGCAGGAACGCGCCTGTTTTGTAACCAACCTCGTGGCTGCAGGCACGATTGACGGCTGGGTCGATGCCTTGCTCTCGGCCAAGAACCTTGCCGCTCAGTTGGGGCAGGGGGACATAGGCCGCAGTGAATATGATGCGCAGGCGGATTACGCGTTCGGCGCCATGCTGCGCGATGTGCTCGGATTGGAAGACGTGGAGGAAACATGAACGAACCCGGACAGGCTTTTCAAGGGCAGAATGGTGAAACGCTTCGCATACGCAACGAAGAGATACCGATCATCACGACAACCATCGGGCAAGATACGCTTCGGTTCTTTGTCGATAACCCCCGAATCTATTCGGTTCTCCGCAAGGATGGTACCGCCGAACCAAGCCAGGAAGAAATCCAGCGGAAGCTTCTGGAAATGGAACACGTCAGGGAGTTAATCCAGGACATCAAGCGCGACGGCGGACTAACCGACCCCATCATCGTTCGAGGCGAGACCCTTGAAGTTCTTGAGGGAAACAGCCGTCTGGCCGCTTATCGACATCTGGCAAAACTCGACCCGATCAAGTGGGCCATGATCAAGGTGCGGCTTCTGCCCCAAGATATCGACGAGAAGCTCATTCTTGCGCTTCTCGGACAGTACCACCTGAAGGGGAAGACAGCTTGGCCACCCTTTGAAAAAGCCGGATTCCTTTACCGGCGGCACATGGACCATAACATCCCGGTTGACCAACTTGCATCGGAGGTCGGAGAAACGCGACAGAAGGTGACCCACATGGTCAACGTCTATAAGTTCATGATCGATAACAATCAGGAAGAAAAGGCGCGCTGGAGCTATTACGACGAGTACCTGAAATCCCAATTTATCAAGAAGGAACGCGACCAAGACTTTGACCGGCTGATCGTGGACAAAATTGACAAGGGGGAAATTGCTCGCGCCATTGATGTCCGAGACAAACTGACGGTGATTTGCAAATCACCGAAATCGCTGAAGAGGTTCAAGGCAGGTGAATACGATTTCGAGGAGGCACACGAATCGGCGGTTGAGGGCGGTGCCGACAGTACGCCGTACGCGAAACTGGCTAGGTTCCGGAAATGGCTGGCCACGCAAGATGCTGAACAGGCTCTGGACCGGTCCAGCGGCGAAACCCGCAACAAAATCCAATTCGAGTTGAAGAAGCTGAGCCCTGTCATCGAAAAACTGCTCAAGAAACTTTCGAACTGACGCGCCGTCGACTTTCCGAAAAGGCGAGGCACGCCTCACGGAGCGCATGTTGCTTAATTGAGATTCAGCCAGATTCTTGTCACGGGCCGTTCGTGTCTGGTGCAGTGAGCAATGCTTGCAAACGATTAATCTGCGACCGGACATTCCTGAAATTTCCCGCCGCCCAGAGCAGACCAAGATGAAACGCCGTTTCTATGAACGCGAGAGCCTGGCCAGCATGCGGTCTATGAGGCTCTTTGCCGCCACCTGATTCACGGAGCAGTCGTAAATGAGATCAAAGATCTCCTTGTATGTTGCCCTTTTCCGTTGAGGCAGATTGTCAAGGATGTCGCCTTTCGCCCTGCTCGCATGGGCATCAACCGCCCTCTTGATTGTCGCAAGCCGTGAGCGCAGCGCACTGCGATCGGCATCCTCGAAAAGATCGAATTCGAGGGCCTTTCCCATCTCGGACAATAGCGATCCGATCTCGGCCTTGATCGACTTGGCATGGTGCTCCGAGATTGCACCCTGTGTCAGTACATCCAGCCTTTCATAGATCTTGTCGGCAGCCAGATCGAAGGTCTTTATCCTGTTGCGTTTCTGCGAAGAGACCCGGCACTCTCGTGCAACTTCAGCGCCGACAGGTCGAAGATGCGCAACAAGATTGTCCAGATGCGCGCTGCTCTCGAATTCATCACGGCGGCCGTTCGGTACGACCCGACCGTCGAGTACATGAACCTCGCCGATGGTCCAGGAACAGAAACGTTCTTCAGGAAAGATTTCGAGCAACAGACGGTCATGACCGATCTGGATATTGCCGACACGGGCGCGCAGCCCGCGTACGCCTTGTGACGCCGGTATCGCGCCTTGATAGTCATGGTGGATGAGCCAGCCTACGGCCGCCACCGCGCCATCGATGCTTTCCACTTCGAATGTCTTCAGGTTATGAAGAGACGCGCACTTGGTTTCCGAGTAGTCGACATGGTCGCGATAGGGTCGATAGACTGGCTCTTCCGCACTGTTGATGTGAATCCGATAGGCTTTGCCGGCGCGCCCATGCGGTGCGAGCAATGCGGCAATCTCCTGCCCAAACGAGAATTCAGGTGAGAAGGGACAGGGGCAGACCTGGCTGACAAAATCCTCGATTTCGACCTCATTGAGCAACCTGTCATTGGCAATTCGACGCGGCTTGAAGAGTTCGACCTCAAAGAAATGCGTTGGATAATCATCGGGCTCCAGCCGCTTGAACCTGACTGCTTCACGGACAATTGAGATCAGATCAGAGTCGGTATCGTTGGAAGCCAGCATATGTTTGACGATGCGTCCGTCCCAAGTGGACTCAAGAACCTTCGTGTCGCCTTGGGCGCGGGAGCGGAAGACAAGCTTCTGGACGTAACCGAGGGCAGACAGACGCCCCACGCCACGGAAGCCTCGTGCATCTGTCCCTCGCTTTTCACTTGCGCCAAACGAGAGCATCCGTTTCTCGAAGTCCCTGTTGGCCAGCCCTGTGCCATTGTCCCGGATCACGACACGGCGGTCTATGTGATCGAGATTGATCTCGACGAGGCCGTCATCAATTGAAGCCAGCAGGCCGACTGCCAAGGCATCGTCGATGGCGTCGGTGGCGTTCTGGATGTACTCGCGGAAGATCGAAAGCGGATTGACATACATGGAGATGCTGAGGAGCTCGAGGATGTCCTTGCCAACGAAAATGTCCGGTTCTTCGAGGCAGTCTTCGTGCTGTCGTGCCGCTTCAACCATGCTCGCTGCCCCAGGCTTTTGACTACGCACGGACTTGTATGATGTTTTTCAGGTGTTTCTTGGCCTTTGATGCTGGTTGCACCTCTTCGTCGGTGAGACCGGCATCTTCGACCCGTTCATCCTCGGGCACGAGATAAGCATCGATGTCCTCGACGCGCCGACGCTTTTGCTCTTGCCAGATACGTTCTTCGTCTGCCTTGGGAATCGGTTTGAAAAACCATGCCGTTTCCCGCAATTTACCTGTAGCAAGACTATTCAGGTCACGGGCGTAGTCGTTCTTGTCGCGCGTGCAGAGATATTCGAGAAGTTCGGTTTTCTCGGCTTCGGAAAGTGAATTCATCGCTGCCTGGAACTCGTCGAACTCCGGTCGCCCACCGTATTGTTCGTACCAGTATCGGTTGAAGATGTAGTGATGGGGCCGAAAGAGGACATTCTCGAATTCATCGTAAGTGTCACCGAACGCCTTGCGGAAAAATTCCGGTGCGCCGCTGACAATGCCGTGCGTGGCCTGAAGAATTACCTGCATCGAGCGCAGATAGTAGGAATTCCAGTTCTTGCCGACATGGCCGCGGTCAGGCCGCGTAACGGGCTGGTAGCGCATGGGGAAAGAGAAGATACGGATGCCGAGTTCTTCATTGAGCGACACGTTCAGCCGCATTCTCTCAAACAAATCAGCCGGCGTATCATGAAAGTTATAGAGCATGTAGTTGGACAGTTCGGTCAGCCCGGCATCCGCTGAGTACCGGACAGCTTGCGCGTATGATCTCTTGACGCCGAGATGATCGAAGGCGATGCGGAGCGGCTTCAGTGCAATTCGCGCCAGCTGCTGCAAATACGCCGGATCCTTGCACAGTATGCGGGCATCGACACCCTGATTGAAGTCTACACGACGCTGCAGTTCGTATCTTCCGCGCTTGAGTTTGGCACCGCGTTCAAACCCGAGATCGATGATCTCTGCAACAATTTCCTTGAATTTCGCCGAGGCAACGACATTGTTGTCCATGAGGATCAGGTCGCGCTTCTCGCCATAAAGCCTGCTGACGCCTTCCACGACGTCATGCAGGGAATTCGTGTCGCGCTGATCTCCCTCAAGCTTCGGCACGCCGCAGAAGGCGCATTTGCGCACGCAGCCGCGGGAGGCATAGGTGAAGTAGGCGTCGCTGACCGGATACTGATAGTCGATTTGACCCAGAATGCTGTAGTCGGGGATCAGGTCCTCAATAGGCTTGCCGTCCACATCATCGGCATAAAGCTCTTCATCGAACACATCGAGCCCGAGCGATAGGGCTGGTGCTTCGCCCAGCAGACCCTTGATGAATCGCACTCCGCGCCAGCGGGGCTCTTCGATGAATTTTTCGTGCATGAGCGAGGCGGCGATGCCGCCGACGAAGACGCGATGCGCCTGCCCTCCCACCAGATCGAGCGCATGGTCGATGCTGCGCGCCGTGCGCTCCCATTCGAACGAGAACAGTGTGGTGACGTAGACACGGTCCCAGGCCGTCGCGTGGGCCACAGAGTCTTCGCCCTTCACAAACCGAACATTGTCCTCCTTGCCGTTCGGACCGTGATACTGGGCAATCTTCATCAACCCGAGCGGCGGATACTTGTTTCGGTAGCCCGGCTCGACAAGAAGGATGTTCTTGTTGGCCATATACTGTTTCGTTTCTGCTTCTACCGCACCGTACCTGTCTCTGATTTTCGGATATGGATTGGTACCGGAGCCTCTTGCAGAACTCCGCGGTCAAGCGGTTTTTCCCGGCAAGCGGGCATTTTTCGGCGTCTGGGCCTAGGTATGGAGCCGTCCCTCCGGTATGAACGGGGGTTGGACCCACACCATGCATTGAGACGGCCCATGTTCGTGGGAGAGTTTGTATCGGAGGCACGGCACCGCTTTCAAGGGGACATTTTCCCCTTCCCGGTCGAGGAGGTCGGTCCCCTGAGAGCCTGTTCCTGAAGTCTCGGGCGGCCTCGTTCTGTGGCATCCTGTCGGGAGTTTGACACCGACGATGGAGGGTACCATGGCTTGGACCGAGGCCACCCGAGCGCAGCATGGCCGTCCGCATGACGATGGGCAAGACGATCCGACGGACGCGGAGTGGGTGCGCCAGGCAAACTGGTGGACTGCCGCCGGGTGAAAGTCCCGGCAGAAAGAGAGGTCAACCAACCACTTTCTCCGTGAACCATGCGTCGGTCGCCGCGAGGCGGCAGGTGAAGCGTTGGGGAGCGGCAGGCGTGGGCCGGGCCATCGAGCCGCGTAACAGTCGTGATCCGGAGTGCCGAGGCCGTCCACTCAGCCGAAGGCAACACCCTCGGAGCCGTTTTGGTGAGGCGAAGAGGGGGTCCGAGAACCATGGCACGCGCCGAAGCAGTCCACCGGGACCCGGGAGGTCTTCCGGTCGCCCCCTGTCGTGGAGGGGCCGCAGGGGAAAGGAGCTGTTCCGTAACCCGATGATGACCGATGGGAAGGAGTCGGATTCGGCCATGGTACCCGCGAAGGCGGCGAACAAGGGGCCTGCGGAGTCGCTGGAGGGAAGGGCCGGACCCAAGGGCAATACGATTGGCCAAGGCCCGTGCCGCGCGCAGAAGCGGGGAAGCGGGTCACAGGCGGCTGATCGCATGCGACAGGCTGCGAAGAGGAATCCGGAAGAGCGTCTTGTGGCGCTGCTCCACCATGTGACGGTCGGATGCGTTCCATTCCTCGAGGAAGGACGCTGCGGCGGGCGTGGACGGCGTGACGTGGGAGATGCATGCGGACGGACTGGCCGACCTCTGCGCCCGCGTTCACAAGGGCGCGTACCGGGCGCCTGCGTCCCGTCGGGTGTTCATGCCCAGGGAGGACGGAGGACAACGACCGCCAGGCATTGCGGCGCTGGAGGACAAGGTTCTCCAGCGCGCAGTGACGGATGTGATTCCGGTACCGATCCACGAGACGGAGTTCCTTGGGTTCAGCGACGGTTTCCGGCCGGGGCGCGGGACGCACAATGCGCTCGACGCCGTCACGGTCGGAACAGACCATCGAAGGGTCAACCGGATCGTCGACGCCGACATTCGGGGGTTCTTCGATAATCCCGACCGCGACCATCTGGTCCGGATGCTCGGGAAACGCATCGGGGACAAGCGGGTAGTCAGGCTGATCGTCAAGTGGCTCGACGCCGGCGTCATGGAGGGGACCGACGGGTCGGACACCGGCAGAGGAACGCCGCAGGGGGCGATGGTATCCGCCTGCCTTGCCAACGTCTGCCTGCACCACGTGCTCGAGGACCGGTTTCACGACACATGGCGCAAGCGGACAGCGGAAGGCGACACCATCATCGTGCGCCATGCGGACGATTTTGTCGGCGGCTTCCAGCATCAGGGCGATGCGAAGCGCTTCCTCCGGGACCTCGGGGAGAGACTGGCCCACCATGGACCGGAACTGCATCCAGACAAGACCCGGCTCATCGAGTTCGGTCGGTTTGCGAGAGAGAACCGCCGCAAGCGGGGGCAGGGCAAGCGGCACGAGACGGCCAGGTGGATGGGACGGGTCATCAATGGCTGGCTCAACTACCATGCCGTTCCCGGGAGCAGCCGCGACTTGCAGAGGTTTATCCACCACTGCACGCGATTGTTCATGCGTGCCCTTCGGCGGCGCTCTCAAAAGGACCGCACCGACTGGAAGGACATGGACCTTCTGACTGCGGCCTGCTGGCCCAAAGCCGGAATCCGCCACCCGTGGCCAGGTCAGCGCCTTGTCGTCACGACCCGAGGGAGGAGCCGGATGCGAACAGCGCACGTCTGGATCTGTGCGGGGGAATCGGGGTAACCCGATTCCCTGCCGCGATATGGTGATCGCTCCGCTGATCCCGCGACAGGGTCGGATGGGCCGCCCGCGGGCAGCGGACCCTCGACGGGTGTTCGATGCGATCCGGTCCATGCTGTCGTCGGGATGTCAGTGGCGGCTCGTTCCGCCCTGTCATCCGCCGTCTTCCGCGGTTCGGAACTGTTTTTGTGCCTGGCGGAATGACGGGACCCCGGAACGGAGGCCGGACGCGCTTCGCGCCCTGGCGCGGGCGCAGGCATGGCGTGGACCCGACGGGCCTTCGGGACAGGATGCCGGCAGGAAGATCGAGGGACGGAAGCGGCACATCGCGGTGGACGCGGAGGGCCGCCCGATCGTGGTGCCTGTGCACCCGGCCGACGTGCAGGATCGGAATGGTGCGCCGGACGTGATCGTGGACCTCCCGAGCAGGGCCCGGGGGGTCTCGAAGGTGTTTGCCGATGGCGGGTGCCGGGGTGACAGGCTGCGCGACCGACTGAAGGAGCTCACGCTTCCCGACATCCTGGAGATCGTGGGAAAGCCGAAGGAAACCGGGGGTTTCACGGTCATCCCCCGCCGCCGGGTGGTGGCGCGGACCTTCGCCCGGAGGGGACGATGCCGCCGGCTCGCCAGGGACTTCGAGCGGGGCCCGGAGAGTTCCCTGGCCTGGGCACGGCGCGCCGCCTGCCGCTTCCTGATGCGAAGGGTCGCGCGAGGGACAAGGGCCTGATTCACAAAAACATGATGATGGCAAGGACTTGTGATTCAGGCTCTGAGATTGTCCCCCCGGACGCGGATTTCAAAGCGCCCGCCATCCGGGATCAAAAGAACTTCGCAGCCAGGCACCGGCGTCCCGATATGGTGCGGCCCAGGAACGGCATGGGTGGCAATGGTGTGGAGAGGTGTTGTTTGAGTCGAGCCGTAGCCTATGCAGATTACCACGCGCTTCCCAATGGCGCCGATCGACAGGGTCTCGATCTGACGCCAGAGGGGCTCCGGAAGGCTGGAACCGGCATAGAACAGGAGATCGATCTGCGTGAAGAAGCGGCGGTTGAAAGCCGCGTCGGCTGCCAGCGCGTCGGCCAGAGCCTGATATCCTTGCGGGACGTCCAAATGAATGGTCGGCGGGTAGTCAGCGAAGGCCTTCAGGACATTGTCAAAACGGCCCGGCATGGGTTCACCCCGGGCGATGCGATAGGTACCGCCATTATAGAGGGCGAGGCCGAGATTGAAATTGCCTGCGTAGCAATGATTCCAGGGCAACCAGTCGACTATCTCCGGCGGATGATCTGCGAGATAGGGATGCACCTGCCGCGTCGCTTGAAGGTTGGCGATGAGCATCCGGTGGGTAGTGATGACGCCCTTGGGCATGCCAGTGGACCCTGACGTCAGCATGATCTTGGCGATATGGTCAGGGCCGATTCGGGCAAGCGCCTCATCGACCAGGTTCGGTTTGCCGGTCTCCGTCAGCGCCTCGAGTGGCAGGACGCCACATCTCTGGGAGTCTGCCTCAAGACCATAGAGAGGCGTTCCGACGGGCAGGCAGGCGAGCAACTGTTTGACTAGGGCCTGTTAACACCAAACAGGGATTTCATGCTATCCTGCTTCACGTCGTCTTTGGCCACAGAAGTGGAGGGTTATCAGAAGCATGGAAATCACCGAGGCGCAGTTCAAGCGGATTGCCCCGCTGCTTCCCAGGCAGCGCGGGAACGTCAGCGTGCCGAACCTGCAGGTGCTCGACGCGATCCTCCGCGTGGCCGGGCAGGGCTGCAAGTGGCGCGGCCTGCCGAAGCGGTCTGGCAACCGGCACACGATCTGCACGCGAACGAGCCGCCGGGCCAGGAGTGGCGTGCTCGACCGGGTGTTCGAGCAGCTCCAGCGTCAAGGTGCACCCGGACGGCACGGGGGCTCGAAAAGAAACGGCCCGCAGTCCATCGGCAGGTCCCGCGGCGGATGGAACACCAGAATTCATGTGGTTGCCGCGGATGCTCGAACGGCGGTCGCCTTCACCCTCTCTCCCGGTAACGCGCACGACGCCCCGCAGGGCCGCAAGCTCATGAGCCGGCTGCAGCGGCCCGTCGACGCCACGGCGCTCGTCATGGACAGGGCACATGAGGACAACGCCACCCGCCAGTTGGCCCTCGACCTTGGCTTCGACCCCGTGGTGCCGCCCAGGAGCAACCGCGTCGACCCTTGGGAGTACAACCAGGAGATGGACAAGCGGCGCAACGAGGTCGAGCGCCTGTTCCGGCGCCTCAAGGGCTTCCGGCGCATCTTCTCCCGCTTCGAGAAGCTGGACGTCATGTTCCTCGGCTTCATCGTCTTCGCGCTCATCGTCGAGGCACTTCGATAGTGTTGACAGGCCCTAGGACGACATCATTGTGGACGAACACGACTGACGGCGCCAAAAGACTGAGCACGTGATCAAGTTTTTCCCGGTCAGCATTAGCACTTGCATAAGCTAGCGCGACCGGTGCCACGATTCGTCCAGCCGACATCGCCCCGAACATGACGGCAGCGTGTTCGATGGACGGTCGTGCGAAGATGGCGGCGGGGCGATCCGACGGCGGGTCAAGCGCTAGCAGCCCCGCAGCAATTGAGGTTGAGCGCTTGATCAGGCCGCTCCAGGTGATGTGACGCCAACTTCCGTCAACGGCCTGTTCGCCGATGGCCGTCCGGTCCGCTGCCCGCGACCGCAGCGCCGCTGGCAGGCTCGGGAATGGGGTGCCAAGTGCAGCCCCGGTCCGAAGGAGTTGGCTCTTGTCCGGACGGCATTCGATTTCCAGATCCGGTGGGTTGAAGGCCACCGGGCGAATTGGGACTGCTCGGCTCATCCCGTCATCCGCAGGAGGAGCAGGGAAACGCTTGGGAAAACTGCAAGCACGATCATGCGCACGAAGTAGACAGCGATGAAGGGGAGAACCCCGCAGAAAACAGCAGGCAACGGAATGCCAGGCTGCACGGATCGCCGCACAAAGATGTTGAACTCGATGGGCGGTGTGATCAACGCGGTCTCGGTCACGACCACAACCAGAATGCCGAACCAGACGAGATCGACGCCCAAATCGCGCATGATCGGACAGAGGATGGGCACAGTCAGCGGCAACATCGACAGGCTTTCAAGAAAGCAGCCGAGGATAATGTAGATGACAAGTACCACTGCGATCACCATTCCAGCGGAGACATTCCAAGCCGAGGATCAGGTCGGCGAGGGAGTGCGAGAGGTGCGGCGTCTCCAGGAAATGGGGGAGAGGGTGGCGCTGATCAGCAGGAACAGGACTGTGCAGAGATGATGTCCCTTTGGTAGAGCACGTCCTGAAAGCGCTGTGGGCCGAGTTGGCGCCAGCAGGATGGCAACATCCAGTTCCCATGCCGGCCATCTCTATCGCCGTGAGTATCCCGAGACAGATGGCGGCGACACGCCATGCCAATCCTGCCGGATGAGTCCATTTGCCGCCCCCGCGACAGGCGCCATGTCCGGACCGGGTGGCGTCCGTCGACCATCTCAACCAAATAGCCGATCTGCCCCAGCGGGCTTCCCGGATTGTGCTGGGCCCATGCGGATTTGAATTGCCCTCCCGACATCGCGCACGCCCGCAACCGCACCGCAAAAACACATCAATCGAAAAAACTTCGGCCATTCATGAATTATCCGGGCTAGTCATGTGTCACATCCTGTCAGAGAACTGAAATAGGGGATCAGAATCTTGGAAATTGCAGTATTGGGTGGCGGCAACGGCTGCTATGCGGCGGCAGCCGACCTTTCAGAGGCGGGGCATTTCGTCCGGTTCTGGCGGCGGGATGTCGATGCCCTGGCACCAGTTCTCGAGACGGGAGCGATCAGGGTGCAGGACAGCCGGGGTCTTCGGAATATCGCTATCCCGGTGGTCACAGCGGATATGGCACAAGCAGTCACGGACGCTGCGCTGATCGTCATTCCGCTTCCAGCAACGGCACAGGCCGGATTGTTCAGTTCCCTGGCGCCGCTGTTGACGGATGGACAGGTTGTGTACCTGCCGCCCGGCACATTCGGCAGCTACCTGTTGATCAAGGCCATGCGCGATAGCGGTAACAGTGCCGGTGTCGTCTGTGGGGAGACTGGTACGCTGCCGTGGCTGGTGCGGAAACAAGGACCGGCCGAGATCCGGATCAGCGTACGGGCGACACGGCTGCCCACCGGATTCTTTCCGGCCAAGAGGCACGATTATGCCTTCGGCGTCGTCAAGCAGGCCTTCCCGTCCATTGAGCCATGCGAGGATGCTCTGTCGGGAGCCCTGATGAATGCTGGTCCGATCATTCATCCACCGCTGATCATGATGAATGCCGGTCCCCTCGAGCATTTCGATCGGTGGGATATTCACAACGAAGGTACCCAGCCGTCAATCCGCCGAACCACTGATGTCCTTGACGGCGAACGCATGGCGATTCGCGAGGCCTTCGGCTATCAGTCGCCTCATTTTCCGCTGGCGGATCACTACGATGACAGCCGTGACGAATGGATGTACGGCAACAGCAGCCACGAGAAGCTCTCGGATAGCGGCGACTGGCGGGAGTATATCGATCTTGCCTCCCACCGGTACATGTTGGAAGATGTTGAGATCGGTCTGGCATTCCTCTGCTCCTGTGCCGATTTTGCAGATGTTGATGCTCCGGTGGCCCAGGGCTTGCTTGCCGTCGGCGGAGCGATCAACAGACGGAATTTCCGGCAGACCGGCCGGACGCTTGAGGCGCTTGGTCTCTGCGCCATGTCGATGGCGGAGATAAAGACCATGCTACGCGACGGCATCTAGAAGGCGTCCATGGGCATCTATGCTCAAGGGAAAGAGGCATAACTCCCAGACCCGGGATGCGATGATCGCATCGAAGGCGAGGCGCTGGCCGCATCAAGGAGGCGGTTCCTGGTCCGGTCGCCGACCCTTGTCGTCAAAAGAGATGTCGGACTCGACGACTCAGCTTCGTACAGGAAGACCTTTTGATCAAGGACATCTTCCTCAAGCGGCTTGGCCAAGTGGCTCGTCCTGGCCGACCTGCGTCTTCCTGTTCTCGCGTAACACCGGATACGTTATAGTGCAGAACCTGCATTTTGGTGGCTGGTTGGTATAAGCGCTGCCATAGCCAAATGTCCGCACCCCGGCTCCGGTTAAACGCGACCAGAGCTTGCTTTCCAGAGCAGAGGCGCCATGATCGAAACAAACAGGGTTCCGGATATCAGTCCGCGAGGAGTGCGTCGATACACATACGATACTGATTGGCTGGCACGGCACGACGAACCGACCATTGAGCCGGATCTGCCAATTATTGACCCACATCACCATCTTTGGGACCGATCAGGGAGTCGGTACGGGACCGATGAATTGCGTGCCGATCTGGATAGTGGCCACAACGTGGTTGCGACTGTCTACATCCAGTGTTTCGAAATGCACAACAGGGACGTCAGTCCCGAAATGGCTCCGTTGGGCGAGACCGAATATGTCAATGGCGTTGCCGCGTTCGGCGCCAGTGGCCGGGATGGCTTTCGGCGTATTTGCGCGGGGATCGTCGGCCATGCGGATTTGCGTTTGGGTTCTGCGGTCGAGGGTGTTCTGCACGCCCATTTGAGGGCGGCCGAGCGGCGGTTCCGCGGCATTCGTCACATCAGTGCCTGGGATGGTGATGAAAATCTGAGAAGTGCCTATCGGACATTCCCCGGCTTGCTGGCCGATTCGAACTTTCGGGATGGTTTTGCCTGTCTGGAACCCTTGGGATTATCTTTTGACGCTTGGCTCTATCACCCGCAGATCGGTGAACTCACCGATCTCGCCCGGGCGTTTCCAGAGACGACGATCATACTGGATCACTTCGGAGGTGTGCTTGGCATTGGCGCTTACGCAGGCCGACGAGATGAGATTTTCCAAATCTGGTCGTCTGACATTCGGGAGCTTTCCAGTTGTCCGAACGTGGTGGTGAAGCTCGGTGGCCTTTTGATGCCGATCAACGGATTCGGCCTGGAAGACGGAGAATCTCCACCGACATCTGCGCAGGCAGCCGAAATCTACCGGCCCTACTTCGATGTCTGCCTGGAGGCGTTCGGGCCGGATCGCTGCATGTTCGAAAGCAACTTTCCGGTCGATAAGGGATCGATCAGCTACCCGGTTTTCTGGAATGCCTGCAAGCGGCTTGCCGTCGGATACACGGCGGATGAAAAGTCGGCCCTGTTCAGCGGTACGGCCGAGCGGGTCTATCGACTGATCCTGCCAGAGAGGGCGAACTAGCTTGCACGGATGTCGGAGGCCATGGATTGCTCGACGGGTTTGCGCCGACTACTTGTATTTGACTTTCATGATTTCATAGGCCTTGGAGCCACCCGGCGCCGTTACCTCGATGCTGTCGCCTGTTTCCTTGCCGATCATGGCGCGCGCCAGCGGCGCGGTCAGCGACAGCAGTCCATTCTGGATATCTCCTTCGTCCTCACCGACGATCTGATAGGTACTTTCCTTGTCCGTATCCTCGTCGGCGAGCGTCACGGTCGCGCCAAAACGGACGATGTTTCCCTTCATGGTGCTGGGATCAATGACCTGTGCACGGCTGATCTTGTCCTCCAGTTCCATCAGGCGGCCTTCGATGAAGGCCTGTCGTTCCTTGGCGGCATGGTATTCGGCGTTCTCGGCAAGATCTCCATGTGTCCGCGCTTCTTCCAGCGCGTTGATCACGGCTGGTCGCTCGACCGATTTCAGATGCTTCATTTCCTCTTGGAGCAGGCCATAGCCACGCCTCGTCATCGGAACCTTATCCATCGGGAAAACCGTTTGTTGTCAGATGGTATCTGGCGTGTCTACAGCAGCAAGCCATTGAGATAAAACCAGCTTTCCGGAAAATCTTCTTGCGTGCTTGCTGCGACGCGCGGCTGTTCTCAAAACGACTTTCCGAAATATGACTGGAGGGGCGCAACTTCAAGAGTTCCGCCCCGAAGTGCGGCAATCGCTTGCACCGCCGCCCGCGCCCCTGCGATGGTGGTGTAGTAGGGGATATCCCGGGTCAACGCCGTCTGCCGGATCGAGAAACTGTCGCGGATGGCCTGCGCGCCGTCAGTCGTGTTCATGACAAGCTGTACCTTGCCATCCGTCATCTCGTCGACGATGTGCGGACGGCCTTCCAAGACCTTGTTGATCGATCGAGCCGGAATGCCCTGGGCTTCAAGGCTTCGGGCTGTTCCGCGCGTTGCGATCAGATCGAATCCCATGTCGACCAGCTTTTGCGCAATGGGGATCAAAGCATCCTTGTCATGGTCGCGCACAGACACGAACACCGAGCCGGACTCCAGCAATCGAACGCCCGCGGCAATCTGTGACTTGGCGAACGCCCGGCCGAAATCTGCGTCGAGACCCATCACTTCGCCAGTCGATTTCATCTCGGGGCCGAGGATGACATCGACGCCCGGGAAGCGGTTGAAGGGAAACACTGCCTCCTTGACTGCTACATGATTTTCCGCAGGTCCCATACCGATCTCGAACTGGGTCAGTTTCTCGCCGGCCATGATCCGCGCTGCGATCTTGGCAACGGGAGCGCCAGTGGCCTTGGCCACGAATGGTACTGTCCGGCTGGCGCGCGGATTGACTTCCAGGATGTAGATGGTCTGGCCCTTGATTGCGAACTGGATGTTCATCAGTCCGACCACGCCTAGCGCCTTGGCCAGGATTTCCACCTGTCGCTTGATGTCGGCGATGGTTTCCGCAGACAGCGAGTGGGGGGGCAGGGCGCAGGCCGAATCGCCGGAATGAATCCCGGCCTCTTCGATATGTTCCATGATGCCGGCAATGCCGACGGTCTCGCCATCGGAAACGGCATCGACATCCACTTCGATCGCATCCTGCAGGTAACCGTCGATCAGAACGGGATTGTCACCCGAGACCCGGACGGCTTCTGTCATGTAGCGAAGAAGGTTGGACTCGTCATGGACGATCTCCATGGCTCGGCCGCCCAGCACATAAGAGGGCCTGAGCAGGATCGGATAGCCGATCTCATCTGCGATGGCGATGGCCTGCTCCGTGGAGTTTGCCGCTCCATTGTCGGGCTGACGCAGGCCGACCTGGCGCAGCAGCCGCTGGAACCTGTCCCGGTCCTCCGCCAGATCAATGGCGTCCGGCGATGTGCCCAGGATCGGAATACCGGCAGCCTCCAGGGCGTGCGCCAGTTTCAGCGGAGTTTGCCCTCCATACTGAACGATCACGCCTTTCAGCGTACCGGTGGCCTGTTCCTTGAGGCAGATCTCGATCACGTCTTCAGCTGTGAGCGGCTCGAAGTACAGCCGGTCTGCCGTATCGTAGTCCGTGGAGACGGTTTCCGGATTGCAGTTGACCATGATGGTCTCGTAACCAACCTCACTCAGCGCATAGACCGCGTGGACGCAACAATAGTCGAACTCGATTCCCTGGCCGATCCGGTTCGGGCCGCCGCCCAGGATGATCACCTTTTCCTGTTCTGACGGACCGGCTTCGCACTCCGGTTGGGTGCTGCTCTCATAACAGGAATACATGTAGGGCGTAATCGATGCGAACTCTGCTGCGCAGGTATCAATTCGCTTGTAGACCGGGTGAATATGAGCGCTGCTCCGTGCCGCCGTCACGTCGACAAGAGTCTTTCCGGAAAGCTCTGCAAGCCGAGCATCAGAAAAACCCAGTGCCTTCAAGCGCAGAAAGGCGGCCCGGTCGCCCAGAAATTTGCCAGCCTTGATTTCGCCTTCAGCCTCGACGATCTCCCGGATACGCGCCAGGAACCAGGGATCGATCTTGCAGGCGTTGTAGATATCCGGATCGCTGATGCCTTCGCGCATGGCCTGAGCGACGACCAGCAGTCGTTCCGGCAAGGGCTCTGCCAACTTTGCGATCATGGAATCGCGACCACCGGGAATGTCTACGGGGGCAAGACCATTCAAACCGGTTTCCATGGAGCGGAGCGCTTTCTGGACCGATTCGGCGAAGGTCCGGCCGATGGACATGGCCTCTCCGACAGATTTCATTGCCGTCGTCAAGGTTGGTGCCGTTCCGGCAAATTTCTCGAACGTGAAGCGCGGCATCTTCGTGACGACATAGTCGATGGTCGGCTCGAAGGAGGCTGGTGTGACGCCGGTAATGTCGTTCTGGATTTCGTCAAGCGTGTAGCCGATGGCAAGCTTCGCGGCAACCTTGGCGATCGGGAACCCGGTAGCCTTCGAGGCCAATGCCGAAGAGCGGCTCACTCGGGGGTTCATCTCGATCACGACCAGGCGCCCTGTTTCGGGATCGACCGCGAACTGAACGTTCGAGCCGCCGGTCTCCACCCCGATCTCCCGCAGTACCGAGATCGAGGCGTTGCGCATGATTTGGTATTCCTTGTCAGTCAGCGTCAGCGCCGGGGCGACAGTAGTGCTGTCACCTGTATGTATTCCCATTGGGTCGATGTTTTCGATGGAACAGACGATGATGCAGTTGTCCGCCTTGTCGCGAACAACCTCCATCTCGAATTCCTTCCAGCCCAGCACCGACTCTTCGATCAGGACCTGAGAGACAGGTGAGGCGCGCAGGCCGCGACTGACGATATCCTCGAATTCTTCCCGGTTGTACGCGACGCCGCCGCCGGTGCCTCCCAGAGTGAAAGACGGTCGAATGATCGCTGGCAGGCCGATCGTGTCCAGAGCTTCCAGGGCTTGGTCCGGCGAACCGATGAGGGCGCTTTTCGGGCTTTCCAGTCCGACCTTGTCCATCGCCTCGCGGAACAGCAGGCGATTTTCGGCCTTGGCGATCGCTTCCCGGTTGGCCCCGATCAGTTCCACGCCCAGCCTCTCCAGCGTTCCGCTTTCCGCCAGCGCCAGTGCCGTGTTCAGCGCCGTCTGGCCGCCCATGGTGGGAAGCAGCGCATCAGGCTTCTCCTTTTCCAGGATTTTCTCGACCGTCTGCGGCGTGATGGGCTCGACATAGGTGGCATCAGCGAGACCCGGATCAGTCATGATCGTTGCGGGGTTCGAGTTGACCAGGATGATCCGGAAACCCTCCTCCTTGAGCGCCTTGACTGCCTGGGTCCCCGAATAATCGAACTCGCACGCCTGCCCGATGATGATGGGGCCGGCACCGATGATGAGAATGGCGGAGAGATCGGTACGTTTCGGCATCGTCTATTGCTTTGCCGCTGCCATGTTCGCTACGAACTGCTTGAAGAGGTAATGACTGTCTTGGGGGCCAGGGCTGGCTTCAGGGTGATATTGCACGCTGAAGACTGGCTTGCCGACTACCTTAAGGCCTTCGCAGCCGCCATCGAACAGAGACTGGTGAGTCATTGTGACGTCTGCCGGAAGGCTGTCGGCATCTACTTCGAACCCATGGTTCTGGCTGGTGATTTCCACCTTGCCGGTTTCCAGGTTCTTCACGGGGTGGTTTGCCCCCCGATGGCCGTGATGCATCTTTTTGGTGAAGGCGCCGAGGGCCAGAGCCAGGATCTGGTGGCCCAAGCAGATCCCGAAGATCGGGAGGCCGAACTTCATGACCTGCCGGACGGTCGGCGCGGCATAGACGCCTGTCGCCGCCGGATCGCCGGGTCCATTTGAGAGAAACACCCCGTCCGGCTGATGCCGCAGGATGTCCTCTGCCGTTGCCGCCGCCGGGACCACCGTTACCTTGCAACCCAGAGTCGCCAGTTTGCGCAAGATATTGCGCTTGGCTCCAAAATCGACGGCGACGACATGAGACCTCGATGAATCCTGAGTGCCGTAACCGTTCGGCCAGACCCAATCTGTCTCGTCCCACTGGTATGTCTGGGTACAGGAAACCTTTTTCGCGAGATCCATGCCTTCCAGACCGGGCCATGCCCGGGCGTTGTCGATCAGATCCGCAACCGGAAAGTCGCCTTCTTGGTTGTGGCGGATGACGACATTCGTTGCGCCGCCGTCCCGCAATCGCCGGGTCAGCTGCCGGGTGTCGACGCCGGTCACTGCCGGCAGGTTCTGGCTCTTCAGCCAGGTATCCAGATGTCCGCCGCTGCGGTAGTTGGATGGTTCGGTAATCTCGGCCCGGAACACGCCGCCCATCGCCGCCGACGCGGTAGTCTCAATGTCTTCGGCGTTGGCGCCAACGTTGCCGATATGGGGGAAGGTGAAGGTAATGACTTGTGCGGCATAGGAGGGATCGGTGAAGATTTCCTGGTAGCCGGTCATTGATGTGTTGAAGCACAGTTCACCGATCGCTGTCTTCTCGGCGCCGGCACCACGACCCCAAAAGACCGAGCCGTCGTCCAGAAACAACCCTGCCGTCGCCCAAGAAGGTTTTTGGGATTGGCTCGCAGAACTCTCTGCCGAAGGCTCGCTATCCGAACCCGCGGTCGTGTCTGTCGGGGGGGACGTCTTCATCGACCGCCCGTTGTTGTTTTGAATTCCTGTCAGGCCCCCCGGATGACGAGAACGGGCGCTGGCGATAGGTACGGCAGCCCCGCTGCCGTGGTCAAGCGCTCTCGGTCGAAACATAGTCGCAGGCCCGAGCTGCGTTTTGTTACAACGCGCCGCATTCCCGGCTGGCTCCCGGATGCGAAAATTCGGATCAACTGGCAACCCTTTCGTTGACTCCCGGTGACCGATGGTGGCACGCCTCCCCCGTCAAGAGACAGGTCGGTGAGGACAACGGCGACAACCGGCCGGATTTCGGGCCACTCCTGGAGACGGAAAGATGGCTGACGTCATGCTGCGCGATCGTATCAAAGCTGAACTGAAAGAGGCGATGAAGGCGCGAGAGGATCGGAAAACCGCCACGCTACGCCTTATCACAGCGGCTCTGAAGGATCGGGATATAGCCGCGCGCAGCAAAGGTGTAAATGACGGGATCGACGAGACCGAAATTCTGCAAATGCTCCAGACGATGGTGAAGCAGCGCCACGAGAGTATCGAACACTACGAACAGGCCGGACGGCTGGAACTCGCCGAGCAAGAGCGCGAAGAGATCGAGATCATCAACTTCTTTCTGCCACGACAGCTGGACGAAACGGCCATGCAAAAGGCCATCGGTGCCATCATCGACGAATTGGGTGCCGGGTCGATCAAGGATATGGGGCGGACCATGTCGGCGCTGCGCGAGCGATACGCCGGGCAAATCGACTTCGGCAAGGCAAGCGCCATCGTGAAGGCGAGATTGGCGGAGTAACACCGGCTCCGAAGCGCTCGCTTGGCAGATCAGAGCCTGCTATCATTGCATCATGACTATCACCCCACAATTCCTTGATGAACTGCGCGCTCGTCTGCCGGTGTCTGATGTGGTGGGAAAACGGGTCAAGCTGGTCAAGAAGGGGCGGGAGTTCAGCGGACTTTGTCCTTTTCACAACGAAAAGACTCCGTCCTTTACGGTTAATGACGACAAGGCTTTCTATCATTGCTTCGGCTGCGGCGCGCATGGTGATGTCATTCGCTTCGTTGTCGAGACCGAGGGTTTGAGCTTCCCGGAAGCGGTGGAAAAGCTTAGCGCCGTCGCCGGTTTGCAGGTGCCCAAGGCGACACCGCAAGAGCGGCAGCGGGCAGAGAGGGCCAGATCGCTCCAGGATGCGAGCGAGGCGGCGGCACTATTCTACGAGCGACATCTGCGCGATCACGATGGCGCCGCCGCGCTGGACTATCTGCGTCGTCGCGGCTTGAAGGACGAGACGATCCAGCAATTCCGCCTGGGCTGGGCGCCCGGCGGACGGCAGGCCCTGAAGCAGGCGATGATCGGTGAGGGCTATCCCGAATCCTTGCTGATCGAGGCAGGTTTGCTGATCAAACCCGATGGTAGCGGCGAAACCCTGGACCGGTTCTACAACCGTCTGATGTTCCCGATTGCAGATCGTCGCGGTCGGGCTGTTGCCTTTGGCGGCCGGGCGATGGGGGATATCAAGCCGAAATATGTCAACTCGCCTGAAACGCCCCTCTTCAACAAGGGGCATCTGCTCTACGCCATGGATACGGCGCGCGAGGCAGCCCGTGATGGTGCAGACGTGATCGTGACTGAGGGCTATACGGATGTGATTGCCCTGTGGCAGGCCGGTTTCAGAGGCTCTACGGCCCCGCTTGGCACGGCGTTGACTGAAAGCCAACTCGCTGAATTGTGGCGCCTCGCGCCAGAACCGGTTCTATGCTTCGACGGCGACCAGGCTGGTCGGCGTGCAGCAGCACGAGCGGTGGGTCGCGCGTTGCCGCGGCTTCAGCCAGGCCTGTCGCTGAGGTTTGCCATCCTGCCGACTGGTGAGGATCCGGATTCCCTGATTGCGGCGGAAGGGCCACTGGCGTTTCGCAGGCTACTGGAAGGCGCTTTGCCGCTGGTGGACTGTCTGTGGCAACTGGAAACCGTGGGACGGCCATCCGATACGCCGGAGCGCCGAACGGCCATTCTGAAGGCCTTGCGCAATCGAATTGCTGAGATAGGCGAGCGCAGCGTTCAAGACGCTTATTTCGACGAGATCGAAGTGCGTTTTCGCAAGACTTTCGGCCGAGTGGCGTCGAACCGGTCAGGGTATCGCGGTCAAGGCAGGGAAGCCCGATTTCGGCATGATCGACTTAGCCGTTCCGCGAATACACTGGCAAGCGCCGTGAAATCCGACGGCAGGGTGGATAGCCTGCATTTGCGCGGGCGTCAGGCATTGTTGGCAACCCTGATCAACCACCCGGCGCTATTCGATACCCTGGCAGAGGAACTGGCCAAGACACCCTTTTCGGAAGGTAGTGATCTGGATCGCTTGCGCGGTTTTCTGCTTGAGGGTAATGGCGCAACCGACGCCGATGCCCTGGAGACATCCGGATTGGTCGCAACGGTCGACCGGGTGACCAGCCGTGCGGTCTACGAACTTGCGCCTTTTGCGGCGCCATCGGCTCGTGACGACGAAGCGCTTGAGGGTTGGCGCCACTTGTACCGCCAACTGTTCGAGACGCGTGCATTGAATGCCGAGAAGGCGGCGGCCATGCAGGCATTCGCCGATGCGCCGGACGAACGGCGCTGGGCATACTTGCGTGCGCTGGGAGCCCAAGCTCGGCCATCGGATGAGGAAGAAGTAGGGCGCGGCGGGTGAGCCAACCGCTTGCTGCATGACCATTCGGCGATAACAGGTCGGCGCTATTGCCAGTGTGCAGGGTTGCGCCCCCCGATGAGCGTCAAGGTGCTGGTATTGTTGCTGGTTGTGCAGTTCAACAAACGCTTCGGTGGCTCTTGTTGTCCGGCGGGAGGGGGTTATATCTCGTCTTGGTGCGTGGCCGCGTCCCCGGAGAATGTGGAGCGTGCCGGAGATTGAGGCGGCGCAAGATTGTGTGACAGCGCAGGAATGACTCTGCGCACATATTATTGGTTCAATATCACCGCGCGCGCTGTCGATCCGCGCCATGCAATCCGAGGACGAAAGCTATATGGCAAGCAAAGCCACGGCTCAGGCAGTTTCCTCTGAGGCACATAACGATTCTGAAGAGGCGCTTACGGACGCCCTGGCGGCGACCATCAGGAAGTTTGTCGCGAAGAGCAAGGAACAGGGTTACCTCTCGGAAGAAGATATCGAGAGTGCTATCCCGCCGGACCAGATCACGCCTGAGCAGCGTGAGTTCATCTTGTCCCGACTTTCTGAGATGGGAGTCAACATCATTGATGGCGAAGAGTCCGAGGAAAAGGAGCACGAGTCCGGAACGGAGGTCGCTGAGCGCAAGGGTAACGTCGCTGATGATGTCGGACGGACCGACGATCCGGTGCGCATGTATCTGCGCGAGATGGGAACGGTCGAACTGCTTTCTCGCGAGGGCGAAATCGAAATTGCCAAGCGCATCGAGGCTGGTCGTGAGAAGATGATCTCCGGTCTTTGCGAAAGCCCGTTGACCATGCGCGCTGTAGTGGCTTGGCGCGATGCCCTGCAGGCTGGCGAAGTGCTGTTGCGCGACATCATTGATCTGGATGCGACGTTCAACGGCCCTGCTGAAAACCGGGCTGACGAAGAACAGGAAGATGACGGAGACGGCAAGGCGGCCGACTTGGGCTCCGCCGACAATGACAACGAGCCAGCGCCGAGGGTTGCAGAATCCAGCGGCGCCGAAGCCGAAATCAAGATAAACGCCGACGACTTGAGCGGCGCGGACGCTGATAGCCAAGACGACGAGGAAACCAGCGAGGGCGAAACCAGCGAGGACGAAGACGAGGATGCGGCGGCAAACATGTCGCTGGCCGCCAAGGAAGCTTCTCTGATGCCAGAGGTCATTGGCAACTTCGATGCTGTCGGCAAGACCTACGAGAAGCTTCGCAAGCTCCAACTCGCCCGCCTGGAAGCGATGCGCGAAGGCAGGAATCCGGGCAAACGGTCCCAGGACCGATACGACGCGCTGCGGACCAGTATCGTCGGTCTGGTCGAGCAGATCCAAATGAACAACCAGCGCATTGAAGAACTGGTTGAACAGTTCAAGGAACTCAACAAGTTACTCCTCGGCTTGGAGGGCAAGCTGATGCGTCTGGCGCTGAGTTGTGGCGTCGACCGCCACGATTTCCTTGAGCAATATCGTGGTTCGGAGCTTGACCCCTGCTGGCTGGACAAGATGGACAAGCGCAACACGAAGGGCTGGCAAGAACTAATCGAAAAGCACAAACTGGAAGTTGAGGATCTGCGAGTCGGGATCGCCGAAGTCTCTCGCGCCGCCGAGTTGCCCGTCGACGAATTCCGCCGGGTGTATCTTACGGTCCAACGGGGTGAGCGAGAGGCGGCGCAGGCCAAGAAGGAAATGGTCGAAGCCAATCTGCGCCTCGTCATTTCCATCGCCAAGAAATATACTAACCGTGGTCTGCAGTTCCTGGACCTGATCCAGGAGGGCAACATCGGACTGATGAAAGCGGTCGACAAGTTCGAGTACCGCCGCGGGTACAAGTTCTCGACCTACGCGACATGGTGGATTCGCCAGGCAATCACCCGGTCCATAGCCGATCAGGCCCGCACCATCCGGATTCCGGTGCATATGATCGAGACAATCAACAAACTGGTTCGCACATCGCGTCATATGCTGCACGAGATCGGCCGTGAGCCGACACCGGAAGAGCTCGCCGAAAAGCTTCACATGCCTCTTGAGAAGGTGCGCAAGGTCCTGAAGATTGCCAAGGAGCCGATTTCTCTCGAAACGCCGATCGGTGATGAGGAAGATAGCCACTTGGGGGATTTCATTGAGGACAAGAACGCTGTCGTTCCCCTGGATGCTGCCATCCAGTCCAACCTGCGCGAAACGACAACCAGTGTTCTCTCTACGCTGACCGCGCGCGAAGAACGTGTGTTGCGCATGCGCTTCGGCATCGGCATGAACACTGATCACACTCTTGAAGAAGTCGGCCAACAGTTCAGCGTCACTCGCGAACGCATCCGTCAAATCGAGGCCAAGGCGCTACGCAAGCTCAAGCACAAGAGTCGGTCTCGAAAGCTGCGAAGTTTTCTGGATATTTGAGAATTTGAATTATAAGGCATTGATTTAATTATATTTTCGAATGAAATTTTTGTTCCTCGTGCAATCTTGCGCATAAAGAAGCGGCAGGTGGCGAGTCGCGCCTAAGCTAGAGAAAGCTTCGAGTCCGCGAAAAAACGCAATGAAACTTCTGAACCAGGGCATTGGGGACGGTATCCGGATATCGGCTATTTCTCAGCCTCCTGCCCTTCGCCGGGGCTTCCCCGTGCCCCTTCGGGCCAGAGCGCGTCCAGCGGGAAGGTGATCGCGTCGAAGGGCGGCTGCGAGACCGGCGCGTCGTCCGCCAGCGTCGCCAGAAGCACCCACCGGCCGTCGTGCAGCGCGAACGCCTCCAGCGTCTTCGCGTCGGGGTCGACGAACCACAGGTGCGAGACCCCCTCGCGGGCATAGAGGGAACGCTTCTCGTTATGGTCCAGCCGCCGGGTCGAGGGCGAGAGCACCTCGCACACCCAGTCCGGCGCGGTCTCGCAGTATGCCGCATCGGGATACTCCGGCATCGTCTCCCGCCGCCAGCCCGCCAGGTCCGGCACCACGATGTCGTCGCCCAGATGCAACTCCGGCTCGAACACGATCCACCATCCGCCGGGGCCGCCGTACCCTCGGTCATAGGGGCCGACAAGTTCGCCACCTATGATGGAGCTTGCCCGGGCATGGCGCATGGCGGGCCTCGGATGGGTGTGCAGCGTGCCCGCGAGCACCTCCGCCACCCTGTGGGGCGGGGCGTCCAGCACGTCCCGGTAGGTCGCCCGTCTCTCCGTCTTGGCCAGTGCCGTCATCTACCTCTCCATCTTCTCACGAAACATAGCGCCACGCCGCGGGATCGGCAACGCCGGTGCGAGCTTCTGCTTCCGTGACGAACAAATCCTGCGTCAGCTCTTCGTTCATCTAGGACAGAGCGTGCAGATTCGGCGCGTCACGCATCGGGTCGCGCGACCTCCACAGGTCAGTTGCGCAGTTCATGGCCCCAGAAGCCCGGCGATCTCGGGCATGCGCAGCATCAGCATGAGCAACTCACGATCCGAGAACGGACAGAACCCGAAGCTCTCGCAGAAGGTTCGGGCGCCTTTGCTGCCGCATGCGACACAGGGGGGCGCGCAACGCACCGAGAGAAACGGGCGTTTTGCGAAACGGATTTATAGCCTGCCTATCTCCCGTCGCGAGTCCCGGAGGCGCATCCACGACGTCAGATACACTTATACTTCCCAAGGCGTGATGAACGGCGAACGGCTCACCACCGTCGGCGCACTACTCGGACACCGCCGCAGGGTTTTGTTCTACAAGAATTTGAGTAGCTTTTCCAAACACTCAAAATGGTATTTCGTCGTCGAAGTCGCTGAATATTGGCGGCGGTGGCAAGGCCCTACTAGGCAAGGCAAGGTTAGTCACCACAAACAGGTCCAGAAGGTCCGTACGATCCATAAACATCACTTGGGAACGCTTGGCGGCATCCAGGCGCTCACCAAGCCAGTTCTTGGCTTGTTTGGTAATCTCACCACCAGCGACAATGAAAGCATGATCGACCAAGACGCGCCTGTTTTGTTCTGGGTCGAAGATCTCGTGACCAAGCATCATGGTCACCTGGTTGAGGGTCTCGCCTATATTGCCGGAGCCTTGGCGGCTAGCCCCTGCGGAGTCGAGCTTTCCCTTCTTGGCTTGGATTCCGAAATAGAGGAGATGCTGGGTTGGCAGGGTGAATTTCATCCAAATGTCCTTGCCGTACTCGAGGGCCTTGTCTTTGTGCCCGGCGGCGGTGATCCGATGAAACCCCAACTGCCGAAACAAGGGGAGCAAGACCTCTTCAATCAATTCGTCTTCCGAACAGGCTTCGAGATAGGTGGCTAAACGATCCTTGCGTTCCTGCTCAGTCGATGTCAGAGGCCGATGGGGGTTAACGACATTTGCAACTGTACTCGATTGGATATGGCGTAGATGGGCGACGTTGTGATCGTCATAGAAGGCTTCCCATCCTTCTCGGCGGAGGACTTGGTTCAGAGCCTCCAAGGCCTTCTCGCGCTGCGGATCGTCCTCTTGAGCTTCTGCCTTGTCGAGAACGCGTCGGATGATGCGGATGAAAGCGTCGGGCGGTTGCGATGGCCCAGGGTGGGGCATGGCGACGACTTCTTTCAAACGATCGGTCACCCATGCCTGACGAGTTGATCCATCGTGAGCGTATTTTAGATCGCAGTCCTCGAAGAATTCGGTAATGTAGCTGCTTGATCGATACTCGAAGTGATCGACGTTGCCGCAAACGATATCTGCGAGCGCTCGCAGGTCACGATTTTTCCATTTCATATCCCAAGAACCCGTATCAAAAAGGCAATGTCAAGAGCGCTTGCGGAATCTGCAAACTGCCATAGGCGCCAACCGGTTCGGCCCTGGCTTCGAGAAGGTTTCGCGCTTTGCGCTGGCGGGCCACCGCGACCAGATGGACGGATTGTCTACTGTACTTGTCGGCATAGCTCCGGTCCCGCATCTGAGCAGGCAGCTGGTCGCGGCACAGGCCGTATCCGTCATCGCTCGCGTTATGGGATGCACGGCCGAAGCACCACGACTGCTGGACGAGGCCAAAGCCCCAGACGCTTTGACGACCACGCCTGTGTGCCTGATCGTCGACCGGCGGCTGGCTATGCCGGAAGATGAATGCCCCTTTTGGGTCGGAAACGCGGAGTGCGATCTGAGGGATGGTATGCAATCGGAGGGAGACGCCGGGTCACCTCCCGAACCTCGGCGGCCATGGAGTCGGCTCCGGGGGAAGGTTGTCCACAGGGTAATGTCACGTGCCAATGCGAGGGCTCGCAGCTTCGTGCACTCAGCCGGGGGATTGCGCGATCACGGCTTGCTCCCGTATTGATGTGTCGGGTCGGTGTCGGCCGTTCGGTCAACCGGTGGCGTCTTTCGGGAAGAGAAGGGTCAAGGTTTCCATGGCGAAGCAAGCGAGCACCACTCTCGGGTTCGAAGCCAGGCTTTGGGCGGCGGCAGACAAGCTGCGCGGCAACATGGAGCCGTCCGACTACAAGCATGTCGTTCTCGGCCTGATCTTCCTGAAGTACATCTCGGACGCGTTCGAAGCCAGGCGCGCGGCGCTGCTCGAGGAGGATCTGGCCGACCCGGAAGACCCTGAGGAGTATCTGGCCGAGAACATTTTCTGGGTCCCGAAGGAAGCACGGTGGTCGCACTTTAGGGCCAGGGCCAGGCAGCCAACCATCGGCAAGGACATCGACAACGCCATGCTGGCGATCGAGTCCAGGAACGTCTCGCTCAAGGGCGTTCTGCCCAGGGACTACGGCCGCCCAGCGCTCAACAGGGTCATGCTCGGCGAGTTGATCGACCTCGTCTCCGGGATCGGCATGGCCGAGAAGGCCGACCGCTCGCGCGACATCCTCGGGCGGGTCTACGAATACTTCCTCGGCGGCTTCGCCGGAGCCGAAGGCAAGCGCGGCGGCGAGTTCTACACGCCCCGTTCCGTCGTCCGGCTGCTGGTGGAAATGCTGGAGCCCTGCAGGGGCCGGGTCTATGACCCCTGCTGTGGCTCCGGCGGCATGTTCGTGCAGTCGGAGAAATTCGTCGAGGCGCATGGCGGGCGCATCGGCGACATCGCCATCTACGGACAGGAGAGCAACTACACGACCTGGCGGCTCGCCAGGATGAACCTTGCGGTGCGCAGCATCGACGCCGACATCCGCTGGAACAACGAGGGCAGTTTCCACAAGGACGAACTGCCGGATCTCAGGGCCGACTTCATCCTCGCCAATCCGCCGTTCAATGTTTCCGACTGGGGAGGCGAGCGGCTACGGGAGGACGCCCGCTGGACGTTCGGCGTTCCGCCCGCAGGTAACGCCAACTACGCCTGGCTGCAGCACATCCATCACCACCTCGCCCCGAACGGGACGGCGGGCGTGGTGCTGGCCAACGGATCCATGTCCACGGCGACGTCCGGTGAAGGCGATATCCGCCGCGCGCTGGTGGAGGCCGACGCGGTGGACTGCATGATCGCGCTGCCGGGACAACTCTTCTACTCGACGCAGATTCCCGTCTGCCTCTGGTTCCTGGCGCGCAACAAGAATTCCGGCGGATCCTGCCGCAACCGCGGCGGGGAAGTGCTTTTCATTGATGCCCGCAAGCTCGGGCACATGGTGGACCGGACCCGGAGGGAGTTTTCCGACAAGGACATCACCCGGATCGCCGGTACGTATCACGCGTGGCGGGGCGCACCGGATGCGGTCTCGTACGATGACGAGCCGGGGTTCTGCCGGTCGGCCACGCTGGCGGAGATCGGGAAACACGGCCACGTCCTGACGCCCGGGCGCTATGTCGGTGCGGCGCCACAGGACGACGACGGCGAACCGTTCGAGGACCGAATGCAGGAGCTCGCCGCCAAGTTGCGCGAGCAGCAGGCGACGGGGGCGGCGCTCGACAAGACCATCGCCGCCAACCTGCGGGCGCTGGGGTTCGGGGACGATCACGGATGAGCATCGACACCAGTTTCCTGCACCGATGCCTCGCCTCGCTCGAACGGGCACTGGAGGAGATCGAGCAACTTGATGGCGCCGAAGACGATGTCATGCATGACATCTTTGGCAGCCCCCTCAACGGTCGCAGCCATGACGGGATTGATCTCGATCTCGCGCACCGGGGTTGGAGGAGATTCCGATCGACCGGTTGGTCGACTTCGAGGAAGCCATGCGGGAATCCGGAATTCCGCTTCTGGTCGAGGCCTGGGACCGGACGCACCTGCCCGAGCGGTTTCATCGGGAAATCGAACGGGAGCATGTTCTATTGAAGCAAGAGGAATGCTTCCATGAATGATCTTTTTCGGCGTGCGTTCGACTACCCGGTCGACGAGGTGGCGACCAAAAAGAATACCATGATGTTCGGTGAAAGCCGGAGAAGGCTGGCTCACACGTATCGATCGAATTCACAACTCTTGTATTCCTGCGCTTGTCGGGAAGCGGTAATCATTGGACTTCTCGGGAGGGCGTAGTGGATGAGCAGTACTGACGAAACGCGCTGGAAACAACGTCTCGCGAGTTTCGGTCTGGCGCTGTCGCAGCTTGACGAGGCGTGTGCCCAGGATTCCTATTCGAACCTCGAACGCGCTGGGCTGATCAAGACATTCGAGTTCTGTTTCGAGTTGTCCTGGAACGTGCTGAAGGACTTGCTGTTTTACGAAGGCTACGAGGAGAAGGGTCCCCGCTCGGCGATTCGCAGGAACTTCGAAGTCGAGTACATCGACGAGCAGGATTGCGAACTTCTCCTGGAGGCACTGGAAAAGCGCAACGTCTTGAGTCACGCCTACCGAAAAAGCGCCGCTCTGGAAGCGGAAACGGTCATCAGGGACCGCTACCATCCAGTCCTTGTGCGACTGCACGCAACGCTGAGCGCAAAGGCGAACCGATGACGGATGGCCTGAAGGACGAGCACCGGACTGCTATCGTCAACCTGCTCCGCTCAAACGAGCGCGTGGACCGAGCGGTGCTGTTCGGATCTCGGGCGACGGAGACGTTCACCCTTGGATCGGACGTGGACATCGCGCTGTTCGGCGAAGAGTTGACGACAACGGACCAGGCCCGGCTGGTCGCCGCGATGGAAAAATTGAATGTGCCGCAACGAATTGACCTTCTCCTGTACGACCAGGTGGAAGATGCAGCTTTGCGCGCGCACGTCCACAGGGACGGGGTCGAACTGTACCGACGACCAAATGATGCGTCAGCGCGGTTTCATGCTTTGGAGGATTGGCGAAGGTCCGGCATTTTCAGTTTGGCTCACCGGAAGAACGGTCTTGCCTTCGAAGTTGATTTGCTGCGCTTCGATCAACTAGCTGAAATCAACCCGGCGACTGAAATGGTGAAAGGTGAGGTCAGGCCGTTCGTTGAAATGGCGGATTTACCTCCACATGCGAGAGATATTTCCAGTTTTTCCACGCGCAGATTCAAGGGTTCGGGTTCGCGCTTCAGGAATGGGGATACGTTGATCGCCCGTATTACGCCTTGTCTGGAAAATGGCAAGGGAGCATTGATTTCCTGCCTTCCGGACAGGCTCGCAGGTTTTGGATCGTCGGAATTCATTGTCGCGCGAGCGCATCAGTCTTCGGATGAAAAGTTCGTTTACTACGTGACCCGTAGCGAGAGTTTTCGCAAAGTTGCCATTTCTCGAATGGAGGGAACTTCCGGTCGACAACGCGTGTCCTGGCAACAAATTGCGAACATTGAAATTCCCGACTTGCCTTTGACACTTAGGGAAAAAATCGGCGACATCCTCAGTGCCCTCGACGACAAGATCGATCTGAACCGCCGGATGAACGAGACGCTGGAGGCGATGGCGCGGGCGATCTTCAAGGACTGGTTCGTGGATTTCGGTCCCACCCGCGCCAGGATGGAGGGCCGGGAACCCTACCTACCCCCGGAACTCTGGGACCTGTTTCCCGATGCGCTGGACGGCCAAGGGAAGCCGGCGGGGTGGACGTTTTCTGAAATTGGTGAGGAAGCCGAGGTCGTCGGCGGCGGGACTCCCAGTACGAAGGAACTATCCTACTGGGATGGTGGCATGCACCACTGGGCCACCCCGAAAGATCTTTCCAAGCTGACCACGCCGGTGTTGCTTCGCACCGAGAGAAAGATCACTGACGCCGGGGTGAACAAGATCAGTTCCGGGCTCCTGCCGGTCGGTGCCATCCTCATGTCCTCGCGCGCTCCAATTGGGTATCTCGCGATCACTGAAATTCCAACCGCCGTCAATCAGGGTTTCATTGCCATGGTTTGCCGACAACGGCTTCCGAACACATTTGTGCTGTTCTGGTGCCAGGCTAATCTTGACTACATCAAAGATATTGCTGGAGGATCGACCTTCGCCGAGATCAGCAAAAGGACTTTCCGACCAGTTCCAGTTTTGGTGCCGTCTGTACAAATCCTTGCAGCCTACGATAGGCTCGTTCGACCACTCTACGTCCGTATCGTTGCGAATGCCAAGGAAAGCGATACCCTCGCCCGGACCCGAGATATTCTCCTGCCGAAACTCATGTCCGGCGAAATCAGCCTCCGCGACGTCGAGAGGGCAACGGAGGCCGTGGCATGATCCGTGCCCCCGTCAATCCGGTCCTCCTGCGCTGGGCGCGCGAGCGCGCGGGCATCGCTCAGGAAGAGCTGACGGCGAAGTTCAGGAAGCTGCCAGAGTGGGAGGACGGCAAAACGCAGCCCACGCTGAAGCAGGCCGAGGCATTCGCAAGCGCAGTCCATGCACCGATCGGCTACCTGTTCCTCTCGGAGCCGCCGAAGGAAGCTGTCCCGATCCCGGACTTCCGCACCTTCACCGGGCACGCGGTCACGCGCCCCAGCCCGAATCTGCTGGACACGATCCACGTTTGCCAGGAACGGCAGAACTGGTATCGGGACTTCGCCCGCATCGCTGGCGATCCGGATCTCGGCTTCGTCGGCAGCGCCTCGGTCAGCACGGCCCCCGAGACTGTCGCGGCGCGGATGGCGGCGTTTGCCCAACGCGAAAGTGGGGCAGCCGGCTATGACTACTGAGCACCTTCCGGCAGTTCCTGGAGGCGAGGTCATTGTCTACGAGTCTCCGGAAGGCGAGGGGAGCGTTGATGTTCGCTTCGACCAGGAATCGGTCTGGCTGACACAGCGGCAGATGGCGGAGGTTTTCGGAACCTCAACTGACAATGTCAGCCTGCATCTCAGAAACGTTTACGCGACGGGTGAACTGGAGGAAGCGGCAACTGCCGAGGGTTTCTCGGTAGTTCGATCAGAAGGCCAACGAAAGGTCCGGCGCAAGGTCAGGCACTATAACCTTGATGCGATCATTTCCATCGGTTACAGGGTCAACTCGAAGCGAGCCGTGCATTTCCGCCAGTGGGCCACCCGAACCTTGCGCGAGCACCTGGTTAGCGGCTACACGCTGAATGAGCGAAGGCTCGCCGAACGCGGCCTCGACGAGGCAAGGCAAACGCTGGAGCTGCTCACCCGCACGCTCAAAAACCAGGCACTCGTAGACGAAACCGGACGCGCTGTGCTGCACATCATCACCGCATACGCTGACACGTGGCGCCTGCTTCTCGAGTACGACGAAGACCGCCTTAAATCGCCAACGGTCGCGAAACCAACCACAAGCGTCCTGGATATCGACGGCGTTCGCACTGCGATAGACGCATTCAGGCGCGATCTGACCGCGAAGGGCGAGGCCTCGCCGCTGTTCGGCAACCCGCGCGGCGATGCTCTGGAAGCGATACTGGGCAATATCGAGCAAACCATGTTCGGCGAACCACTTTACCGGAGCCCCGAAGAAAAGGCAGCCAACCTGCTGTATTTCATGGTCAAGGACCATCCCTTCACCGACGGCAACAAGCGCATCGGCGCTCTTTTGTTCCTGCTCTACATGACGCGGGAGGGCATCGAACACCGCCCCGATCCTGGTGCCTTGACGGCACTCACACTGCTGATCGCGGAAAGCGCACCGTCGAACAAGTATCTGATGATTCGCCTGATCGTCAATCTCATCGGCGAACTCGGCCATTGAGTACCTTGAACGAATCCATTGTCGAGAACGCCGCCCTCACATGGCTTGCCGGGCTGGGCCATGCGGTGCTGCACGGACCGGATATCGGCCCGGAGGGAGCGACACCGGAGCGCGGCAGCTACGATGAGGTGCTGCTGACCGGGCGGCTCCGCGAGGCCCTCGCACGTCTCAACCCGCGCCTGCCCGCCGAGACGCTGGAGGATGCGCTGCGCAAGGTTCGGCAGACGGACACTCCTTCTCTGGTCGAGGAGAACCGCCGCCTGCACCGTTACCTGGTCGAAGGCGTACCCGTCGAGGTTGCCCGGGGGGACGGAAGCATGGGCGGCGATGCCGCCCGTCTGCTCGATTTCGACGATATCGAGGCCAACGACTGGCTGGCGGTGAACCAGTTCACGGTGATCGAGCACGAACACAATCGCCGCCCGGATGTGGTGCTGTTCGTCAACGGCCTGCCCCTGGCCGTGATCGAGCTGAAGAATCCCGGTGACGAGAACGCGACCCTCAATGGGGCGTTCAACCAGCTCCAGACCTACAAGGACGAGATACCTTCCCTGTTCCGCACCAACGCCGTGCTGATGACCTCGGACGGGCTTCAGGCGCGCCTTGGGTCGCTGACAGCCCATCTGGAGCGGTTCATGCCCTGGCGCACCGTGGACGGCTCCGCCATCGCCCCGAAGGGCGCGCCGGAACTCGAAACCGTCATCCAGGGCGTGTTCGAGAAGAACCGGTTCCTGACCCTGATCCGGGATTTCACCGTGTTCGGGGATACGGGCGCCGGTCTCGTCAAGATCGTGGCCGGCTCCCACCAGTTCCACGCGGTGCGCCATGCGGTCGAGCGCACGCTCGCTGCCGCAAGCCCGGAGGGCGATCGCCGCATCGGCGTCATCTGGCACACGCAGGGTTCGGGCAAGAGCCTGCTCATGGTCTTCTACGCTGGTCAGATCATTGCCCACCCGGCGATGGAGAACCCGACGGTCGTTGTCATCACCGACCGAAACGACCTCGACGATCAGCTGTTCGGCACTTTTGCCATGTGCCGCGACCTGCTCCGCCAGACCCCGCAGCGGGCGGAAAGCCGGGAGGATCTGCAAAAGGTGCTGACCCGCCCCTCCGGTGGCGTGGTGTTCACGACCATCCAGAAGTTTGCGCCCGAGACCGGCGACACCGACTATCCGATGCTCACCGACCGCCGCAACGTGGTCGTCATCGCCGACGAGGCGCACCGCAGCCAGTACGGCTTCCGCGCAAGGATGGCGCGCAAGACCGGAGAGATGTCTTACGGCTTCGCCAAGTATCTGCGCGACGCCTTGCCGAACGCTTCCTTCATCGGGTTCACCGGCACGCCGATCGAGAAGGAGGACGTGAATACGCCCGCGGTGTTCGGCGAGTATATCGACGTCTACGACATCAACCGGGGCGTCGAGGACGGCGCTACCGTGCCGATCTACTACGAGAGCCGCCTTGCCCGTATCGAGCTTGACGAGAACGAGAGGGCCATACTCGACGACGAGGTCGCCGAACTCACCGAGGACGATGCCGAAGGCGAACAGGAGCGGCTGAAGCGCAGATGGGCGAGCGTCGAGGCCGTCGTGGGCACCGAAAAGCGCTTGTGCCTGGTCGCCAGGGATCTGATCGAGCACTTCGAGAACCGCGTCGTCGGCATGGAGGGCAAGGCCATGGTCGTCTGCATGAGCCGGCGGATCTGCGTCGCGCTCTATGGCGAGATCGTCAAGCTACGCCCGGACTGGCACAGTGACGACGACGAAAGCGGCGTCCTCAAGGTCGTCATGACCGGTGCGGCGTCTGACCCGAAGGACTGGCAGCGGCACATAGGCGGCAAGGCGCGCCGGGAATTGCTCGCCAAGCGGATCAAGGACCCGGACGATGCGCTCAGGCTGGCGATCGTGCGGGACATGTGGCTGACCGGCTTCGACGCGCCGAGCCTGCACACGATGTATGTCGACAAGCCCATGCGGGGGCACGGGCTGATGCAGGCCATCGCCCGTGTCAACCGCGTGTTCCGCGACAAGCCTGCAGGACTGGTCGTGGACTATATCGGCATCGCGCAGAATCTGAAGTCGGCCCTCGGCCAGTATTCGCGCAACGACCGGAAGCACGCCGGCATCAACGAAGCCGAGGCCGTCGCGGTGATGCTGGAGAAGTACGAGATCGTGCGCGCCATGTTCGCTCCTGATACGGATGGGGGCTTCGATTACCGCAAGGGGCTTGCCGGATCGCCGCAGGACCGGCTCGTGGTGCTGGCCGGCGCCATCGATTGGATCCTCGACATGCAGCAGCGCAAGGCAGCCGGGGAAGCGACCGAAGAAGGCAGGAAACGCGCCCATCGCCGCTTCAACGATGCCGTTCTGGCGCTGTCCCGAGCGTTCGCGCTTGCAGCAGCCAGTGACGAGGCGCGCGATGTCCGCGACGAGGTGGGGTTCTTCCAGACCGTACGGATGGCGCTCGCCAAGAGCGCGTCTGGCACCGGCAAGTCCTCAGCCGAGCGGGATCTGGCCGTGCAGCAGATCATCAGCCGCGCCGTCATCTCGACGGAAATCACCGACATCCTTGAAGCCGCCGGGCTGGAGACGCCGGACATATCGATCCTCTCCGATGCGTTCCTCGACGAGATCCAGGGGATGGAGAAGAAAAACCTCGCCTTGGAGGCGCTGCGCCAACTCATCGACGGCGAGCTTCGCTCGCGAAGCCGGGTCAACGTCGTCGAGACTCGCGCCTTCTCCCAGCAGCTGGAAGAGGCGATCGCCCGCTACCACAGCAACGCCATCACCACGGCAGAGGTCCTTCAGGAACTGATCGGACTGGCCAGGGACATTCGCGCCGCGCACCGGCGCGGCGAGGAGGAAGGACTCAGCCGTGAGGAAATCGCCTTCTACGACGCCCTCGCCCAGAATGAGAGCGCGGTCGAGGTGATGGGTAACGACCAGCTTCGCATCATCGCTCATGAGCTGTTGAACAGCCTGAGAAGCAACGCTTCCGTGGACTGGCAGCACTACGAGTCGGCGCGCGCACGGATGCGTGTTCTGGTCAAGCGCATCCTCCGCAAGTACGGATATCCGCCTGATCTGCAAAATGCCGCCGTGCAAACCGTCCTGCAGCAGGCCGAAGCGCTATCGGCAAGGTGGGCCGACGCCAAGTGATCGCCATGACCTTCGAGATACGGGTTCACGACGATCATCTGGAGCACATCGCTCATACTCGAAATCTTCTTTACCCTCGCCGAGCATGCTCGTCATGCTGTCGATGCGGATGCCACGCGAATCGAGGTGATGGTGATTGGAGATGGCGGCCTCGAAGGGATCAACGCCATTAGAGTCGCTGATCACGGGCATGGCATCCCTTTTTGACCAAGTGGAGGAGTTGTTTCCCTATCCGGCGAGATCATCGAAACAACCACCACCCTGCTTGAGCGAAAGGAAGCGAATTCTGCACGGCAAGGAAGGGCCACTTCCACGCTTGGCCGATGCGTTTGCTCTGCCGTTCGATGGAACGCGTGCGGCGGCATATGATTGCCGAGATGATATCCCTGACCTTGGTGGTACGCTCTGTGCGGTGAATCCAGTCGTTACCCGACGTAAAAACACCAGGCAGGCAGCCACATTGCGACTGTGGTCAGGATTGCGCGGCTGCCTTCAGCGCGCCCTGTTCAATGATCGTTTCGGCGATCTGTATTGTATTCAGCGCTGCGCCCTTGCGCAGATTGTCCGATACCACCCACATGGCGAGGCCATGCGGAACGGTCGGGTCCTGGCGGATACGGCTGACATAAACCTTGTCTTCTCCCGCGCATTCCACTGGTGTCACGTAGCCTTCGTCTGCCCGGTAATCGATGACGGAAATCCCCGGCGCCTTGCTCAGGACATCGCGCGCACACTCGACATCGATCGGTCTGTGGAACTCAAGGTGGACGGCTTCGGAATGGCCAATGAAGACCGGGACACGGACGCAGGTTGCGATCGTTTCGATGGCCGGATCGACGATCTTCTTGATCTCCTGGACCATTTTCCATTCTTCCCTGGTCGAGCCATCATCCATGAAGACGTCAATATGGGGAATAAGATTGAAGGCAATCTGCTTGGTGAAGTTCTGCTTCTCGGGACCGCTGCCAGCGTAGATGGTACGCGTTTGCTCGAACAGTTCATCCATGCCAGCCTTGCCGGCGCCGGAAACGGACTGGTAGGTCGCCACGGAAACACGCTTGATCGCGGCTGCATCGTGCAGCGGCTTCAGGGCAACGACCAACTGGATCGTGGAGCAATTTGGGTTTGAGATGATGTTGCGCCGACTATCCCTGGCCATGTATCCGGGCAGAATATCGCTGTTCACCTCCGGGACGATCAGCGGTACGTCCTCATCCATCCTGAATTGGCTGGTGTTATCGATGACCAGACAACCAGCAGCACCTGCTTTCGGGGCATATTCCTTGGACACCTTGGCGCCCGGCGACGAGAGCGCGATGTCCATTCCCTTGAAATCGAACGTGGCGAGATCTTTCACTTCCAGAGTCCTGCCGTTAAAATCGATCGGCTCACCCTCCGACCGTGAGGAGGCGAGGGGAATGACCTCGTCCGCCGGAAACCTTCGTTCCGCCAGAAGGTCCAGCATTTCCCGGCCGACTTTCCCGGTAGCGCCGACGACAGCCACGCGATAGCCCATGCTTCTAACTCCGGTTTTCGCTGATCTAGCGGTTGAAGCGGATGATTGCCATCCGTACTTCAGGACATACTGGTTCATTCAACGCGAGATGGATCGCCGCTGATTTCGGTTCGAAAGGCAAGGCAATGACTAGCGCCGCTACCAAAGAGAACAAGATCGCGACTTATGCAGAGTTTTGGCCCTTCTATTTGAAGGAACATCGCAATCCCATGACGCGTCATCTGCACTATTTCGGCTCATCACTCGGCATCGCTACCGTCATCGCTGCAATCGCTACGCAAACTTGGTGGCTACTCGTTGTCGCGTTGGTCAGTGGCTATCTCTTTGCCTGGATAGGCCATTTCTTTGTCGAGAAGAACCGGCCAGCGACTTTCACCTATCCCTTATGGTCATTGATCAGCGATTTTCGGATGTTCTGGCGTTGGGCGACCGGTCGGCTGCCCTCTGATTTCAAGCGCTTCAACATTCCTCAGTAAAGCTTTCGACTTGCACTCCCTTCGCTTCCAACGCCTGATATGCGGCCCAAAAAAATGGCCCCGCCGCGAATTGCGTCGCGGGGAGCCATCTTGAACCTGAGACGCTTGAATCCCGCGACGCGCGTCCGCGGCATAGCGCAGACGAACTCTAGTTGCTACCCGTTTGCGTAGCGGTAGTGTTCGTAACAACCGTCTGTTCCACGGTCGGTTTCTTGGACTGAGCGGTTTTGTTCCAGCTACAGGCAAGGGCCGTGCTTGCGGAAAAACCGATAATCGAAAGGCCGACAACGACCACTTTGACAATATTCATGGGAAGCACTCCCTGATCGGCTTGTCTTTCAAGTTTGTAAAACATAAAATAGGGTCGACGCCTTGACGAGTCAACAAGGCCGCGCAGCGCGGCAAGAGTAGGGTGCCGCCCAAAAAAGGAAGGGTCTTGCCTAGCTGAGGGGGTTTCCGGCTCCGTTTCGGAATGCGGATGGACGGGTCGGGCCGCTTCACCGCAGAGAACATGGCGCGGGCCATGCGCTCCGGGCCGGCGTCGATCCTCGCCGGTGCGGGCCTGGGAGGTTGTCCGCGCAAGCGTCGGGATCCGGTTTTGCCGGATTTCATGTCAGTTCTCCGGCAAATGTCGTGATTTTCGTCCTGATCGCTTCCAGATCGCCCTGCACCCATTCGTGCTTGTTCGGAAACGCTTCGTGAATGTGTCGCTCTGTCTCCCGGAAGCGCGGCGTCTCCAGCCTGAACTCGATCCTGTACTGCCGATCGGGGTCCGAAGTCTGGTAGGAGTCCAGACGAGACTTCCAGTTCTTCGCGATCCCGACCTTGTATTCTCCGGGCCAGGACGGGTGCGAGATCACGTACACGAACTTCCGCTCCCGATGATCCTTGCCCAGATCGGTTCGCGTCGGCGGGTCCGTCCGCAGGTGGATTTCATTCTGAGAGCCTGTTCCTGAAGTCTCGGGCGGCCTCGTTCTGTGGTATCCTGTCGGGATATTGACATCGACGAAGGAGGATACCATGGCGTGGAGCGAGGCTGCCCGAGCGCAGTATAGCCGTCTGCATGATGATCGGCAAAACGATTTGACGGACGCGGAGTGGGCGCTGATTGCCCCGCTGATCCCGACACGGGGCCGGCCGGGTCGGCCCCGGGCGACGGACCCTCGACGGGTGTTCGATGCGATCCGGTCCATGCTGTCATCGGGATGTCAGTGGCGGCTCATTCCGCCGTGTCATCCGCCGTTTTCCACGGTTCAGAATTACTTTTACGTCTGGCGGAATGACGGGACCCTGGAGCGGAGGCTGGACGCGCTTCGCGCTCTGGCGCGGGCGCAGGCAGGCCGTGGTGTGGCGCCGACGGGGGCGATCATCGACAGAAGACGACGGAAAGCGGCGGGCCTTCGGGACACGATGCCGGCAGGAAGATCAGGGGACGGAAACGACACATCGCGGTGGACGTGGAAGGCAACCCGATCGTGGTGCATGTGCACCCGGCCGACGTGCAGGATCGGGATGGCGCGCCGGACGTGATCGTGGACCTCCTGAACAAGGCCCGGGGGGTCTCGAAGGTGTTTGCCGACGGCGGGTACAGGGGCAGCAGGCTGCGCGACCGACTGAAGGATCTCACGCTTCCGGACATCCTGGAGATCGTGGGAAAGCCGAAGGAAACTGCGGGTTTCACGGTCATTCGCCGCCGCTGGGTGGTGGCGCGGACCTTCGCCTGGATGGGACGATGCCGCCGGCTCGCCAGGGACTTCGAGCGGAGCCTGGAGAGTTCCCTGGCCTGGGTACAGCGCGCCGCCTGCCGCTTCCTGATGCGAAGGGTCGCGCGAGGGACAAGGGCTTGATTCATGAAAACATGATGATGGCAAGGACTTATGATTCAGGCTCTGATACTTGAGAAGATCACCGGGACCGGCGGCTTCCCTGGTCAGCCGCATCCTGACCAGTTCGTATGCCTTCACCGATACGTCAATGCCGATCCATTGCCGGTTCAGCCGTTCTGCCGCTACGCAGGTGGTCGCACAGCCGCAGAAGGGATCGAGGATCATATCGCCTTCATTGCTGGATGCCTTGATGATCCGATCCAGCAGGGCAAGAGGTTTCTGGGTGGGGTAGCCTACTTGCTCATTTCCTCTGGCTGGCGGAATGTCCAGCCACAAATCCTGAAGAGGCACTCCTTCAGCGTCTTCCAGATATTTCTTGTAGTAAAAAGGCCCGCCGTCGGTCAACTGGACGATCAGACCGCCATCATGCATCTGTTCCATCCTTTCGGCATTGAACCGCCATGCCCTTGTAAGGCCGCGAAAATTGTAACGAACGTTACCTCCCGTTTCATTGGTGCATGGCAGGACCCTGTATTTCCCCCTCCCATCCTCATGCTTGTAGTGCGTCTTCAGGTATCTTTCATCGTAATCGGTGAATTGCTTTCGATATACGGCCTGATTGTAATCTCCGTACCACAAGATCGTGTCATGTGACGCCCCCATGGTCTTCGATGCCTTGTTGTGAGTGTCCTGACGTCTTTTCCACACGATTTCGTTGCGAAAATTGCCCTCTCCGAAGATGCAGTCCATGAGGGCCTTCAGGTAGTGGCTCATGGTGGGATCGCAATGAAGGTAAATCGATCCGGTCGGTTTGAGAACGCGGTGGCACTCCAGCAACCGGATCGCCATGTAGGCGAGATAGGCGAAGTTGCAGGAGTTGCCGACGCCCCTGATGCCGTTGAGATAGTGGAAAAGCTCAGGCTGGTCCTCCCTGATCGTCACCAGCCACTCGTCCTTGACATCCTCCTCCCGGAAGATGTCGCTGAACCCTGCGCCCTCCGCGCTGCTGCCGATGGGGGCGGTGAACTTCCTGTTCTTGTTGAACGGCGGATCGAGATAGATCAGGTCAACGCATTCCGAATTGATGCCACGCAGAACGTCGAGGTTGTCGTCGCAGAAGATCGTCCGATTCCTGACGTTCGCTTCCTGTCGGACTGTCGGACTGTCCCTCCTTCAGTCTAGACGATCCGCGCCCGGTCGTCACCTCGCCAGCTCCATCCATCACGCATGCCTCCCGACGGCAAAGGGCCATCTTCCCTGTCCGTTCGATCCCCTGTCAAGAAGTTCCAGCCACGACAGCGGGGCGGGCCGGTGGTGACGTGGCGTTGCAGGGGCCCGGCTGAAACGTTTCGAAGCCCCTTCAGGCTGGTGCTTCGTCGGGGCGCCTTCGACCGTGAAATCCTCGACAAAGGCCCTCCGGCGTCCGCGCGACGGGCTCGCCGACAACACCGGCGACAACCTGACTGGTTTCACGATCCCTGATGCCCGCCACCACGGCCTTGCCGGCAGGGCCGCGTCCGGCGCGGAGCTTCCTGTTGAAGTGCTTGTTCTTCTCCTTGCCGTCCATGCAGGTTTCGTCTGCTTCGACCGGGCCAGGGAAGAAGATTCCGGCTGTTTCAGGGATGATCGACCAGTCATTTGGCCAGGTTGGCGTATGATTCTCCAAAAAAATAATGCTGCTAGCCGAAAAATCTCTTCTTGCGCCGTGGCGGCGTATCGTATTGGCATTCCCAGGATTCCTCCGGCGGGACAAAGGATTGATCGGGCTCGGCATCGAGATCGAAAAGGGTGCCGGTCAGATCGGCACCGAAGAACCGCGCACCAGACAGATTTGCGCCACGCAGGTCAGCCCGGGCAAGGAAGGATTTGACAAAATGAGCAGCTTCCAGATCCGCTGCCACAAGGGAAGCGCGCTCAAGGTTGGCGTCAGAGAGGTCGGCTTCGGTCACGCGTGCTTCCGACAGGTCGGTCTTCACCATCCAGCTGCGAGTCAGTCTGCATCCGGTCAGGTTTGCGCCGCGCAGGTTCGCGTTGCGCAGGTTCGCGTTTCGGAAGCTCATTCCACTGAGATCCACATCTCGCAGGTCCATGTCGGACATGTCCCGATTGTCCCAGCGTGCCGAACGCATCACGCCGCGTAGCAGATTGGCGCCGAATTTTTCTGCTTCCCTCAAGGTTGGCTCTTGTCTTCTTGGACCTGACAGCGAGGCTACAGCGCGGCACGTTCCTGTTTGTCTGGCCCGTCTTGTCCGAATTTCGACATTGCGATGCGCCACCGTTTTTCATCCGATAACGCACGAATGCCCTAATATTCCGAATATTGTTAGCAGCAATGGAATGACGATGCCGCCTTTTTTGACAAACGACAGCATGATCTCGAAGAAGAGATGCGCATCGAGGCTCGATTCGCCTGCAAGGTTCCCCGATTGTCAGGAGTAAAGCCTGACAGGCATCGGACTCGTCGCAGGTTACGGTGCAGCCTCAGGAATCATTTTCCGCTTTGCTTTTCTCGATATCGGCGAGTGGGTTGCCATCCATCGAGTATTTCTGGATCAATGGTAACTGGGACAAGGCGAAGACGATCGTGATGGGCATGTTGCCGAACACCTTGAACGACACCCAGAAACTTTCAGTCTGCGTCCGCCAGACGATTTCGTTGAGGATCGCCATAAAGACAAAGAAACATGCCCAGCGGAAAGACAGCTTGGTCCACCCTTCGTCATCCAATTGGAAAACCGGTCCGAAAAGGTATTTCAGGAGTGCACGCCGGAACAGCAGGCCAGTGAACAAGGCGAAGGCGAAAAGGCCGTTCACGATGGTCGGCTTCATCTTGATGAAGGTGTCGTCCTGAAGAATCAGGGTCAAGCCCCCGAAGATAACGACAATTGCGGTCGTCACGAGGGGCATCAGCGGGATGCGCCCTTCCATCCTGATGGACAGTGCGAGAGAAATGATCATTGCCGGGATGAAGGCCGCCGTCGCTACCATCAGATCCCACATGAAGTAGCAGACGAAGAAGACACCCAGCGGCCCGAACTCGATGATCACCCGCATCAGCGGGCTGACTTTCGACTTTTCCTGTGCTCCAGCGGCGATCTTGAAGCTCATGCGGCCTCTCCATCTTGCCCGGTCAGGCCCATGAGGCTGCGAGCATAATCGTGAGCTTCGAACGGCTTCATGTCGTCAGCGCCTTCGCCGACGCCGACGGCATGGACAGGCAATCCGAACGTTCCGGCAAGAGAGACTACCACACCGCCGCGGGCTGTGCCATCCAGCTTCGTGACGATCAAGCCGGTGACTCCGGCCATGTCCTTGAACGCCACCACCTGACTGTGCGCATTTTGGCCGACGGTGGCATCAAGGACCATCAGCACGTCGTGTGGCGCCGTTTCGTCTCTCTTGCGGACAACGCGGACGATCTTGGCCAGTTCCTCCATCAATTCCTTCTTGTTCTGTAGCCGGCCAGCCGTGTCGATCAGAAGAAGGTCCTGTCGACTCGCACTCGCCTGTTTCATGGCGTCGAACGCGAGACTGGCTGCATCCGCGCCAGGGTCTCGGGCCACGATTTTGCAGCCTGTCCGTTCGGCCCAGATATTCAATTGGTCGATTGCCGCCGCACGGAAGGTATCGCCGGCCGCCAGCATCACAGCGAGGCCAGCGTCCCGATAGTTCTTAGCCAGCTTGCCGATGGTCGTGGTCTTCCCGCTGCCATTCACCCCTACCACCAGGACGACATGCGGCTTGCGCATCGAATCAATGACAAGAGGTCTTGCGACCGGTTTCAGGATGGCCGCTATTTCAAGGGCGAATTCCGAGCGGATTTCTTCTTCTGTGAGTTCCTGATCGAACCGGCGCGCTCCCACTTCGGATACCAGTGTTGCTGCGGTCGCGGGGCCCATATCCGAGGTGATCAGAACCTCTTCGAGTTCCTGAAGCGTGTCGTCATCCAGACGTCTCCGGCCACCGCCAAAGACGCTGCTGATGCCTTCGGCGATGCGCGACGAGGATTTGCCCAGACCGTTGCGCAGACGGGATAGCCAACCCGGTTTCTTCGATGGTTCGGGTGTCGGCTCGTCGACCGAGGAATGCTCTGCCGCTGGCGGGACTTGCGCAGCGGCAGGCCTCAGGGTATCCCGTGTTTCTTGAGTTTTCGGAGTGTCGTCGGCGGGCGTCGTCACTCCCTTATTGCGGCGGAACAATGCCATCAGACAGCAGCCTCTGGACAACGCCGCCTCGGACCAGGCGCAACGAAGACCGGGAAGTCAGGTCCGTCGCCTTGAAAGGCGTGCCTCATCAATACTTCTGACACAAGCACTCCGTGACGGCCATCAGCGATGAGAACAAGGGTAGAGAGGGTCGTTCGTCTGGTCCGGGGTTCCTGTTTTCTCTGCCTTGGGTTGTGCTGGTGCAACAGGTTTTTTCATTCGTTCAACACCGGGTACGGCGATCAGGGTCTGGCTTTCGGTCCCGATAACACGCATCGGCGCGACAGAGCCGATCGGGTATTCGCCCTCAAACTGCACTTTGGCATAATGTTCGCTCCTTCCACGACCCTTGTCTTCAACCAAGACTGAAAGGTATTCACCTATTTGCCTGTCCAGCCATGTCGTCAGAGCCGCTCTGCCTTTGGCTCTCAGTTGCGCTGCGCGTTTCTTCCGGACCGATTTCGGCACAGCTGGCATCTTCGCTGCCGGCGTTCCAGGACGCTCGGAATAGGGAAACACGTGAAGGAATTGAAGACCACAATCGTCTACAAGATCCAGCGATCGCTGAAACATTTCCTCTGTTTCCGTCGGAAAGCCGGCGATCAGGTCCGCGCCGAAGGCAACATCCGGACGGACATCGCGAATTCGCTGACAATAATCGACCGCCTGCTGCCGGTTGTGCCGGCGCCTCATGCGCTTCAGGATCATGTCGTCGCCAGCTTGGAGGCTGAGATGGAAGTGGGGCATGAGTCTTGGCTCCTCAGCCATCAAGCGGAACAGGGTGTTGTCCACCTCACAGCTATCGAGCGACGTAAGACGCAGACGCTCCAGATCCGGCACCGCATTCAGCAAGCGCTTCACCATCTGGCCCAGCGCCGGTTTTCCCGGCAGGTCCGAGCCGTAAGAGGTAATGTCGACACCTGTCAGGACGATTTCCCGATAACCATTTTCCACCAGCACTTGCACTTGCCTGACGATGGAGCCCAAGGCCACTGAGCGACTGTTTCCGCGACCGTATGGAATGACGCAGAAAGTGCAGCGATGATCGCATCCGTTCTGCACCTGGACACAGGCGCGAGCCCGGCCATCGAAGCCGCCAACAAGGTGGCTGGCGGTTTCGCGAAGCGTCATGATGTCGTTGACCTGGACGGGTTCGTCATTGGTCGGAAGGAACGTTTGCGCCTTTAGCTTCTCGGCATTGCCGATGACCTGATCCACTTCCGGCATTGCCGACCAGGAGGCCGGATCTATCTGGGCGGAGCATCCGGTGACAATGATCCGCGCATCCTGCTGCATCCGCCGTGCTCGCCGAACAGCCTGCCGCGCTTGGCGTTCCGCTTCTGCAGTAACCGCGCAGGTATTGACGATGATGGCGTCCACTGCCGCCTGGTTAGAAATCACCTGGGATTCGTAAGCGTTCAGACGACAACCGAAAGTGATGATGGTCGGCTTGGCTGAAGCAGTCATACCAACACCCCGCGGAAGCTTGTCGCTACGGGGCCGGACAGCAGGACATGGTCATCCTCGGTCCACTCGGTCTGCAGTTCACCACCATCGACTTCGACCGTGACCTTGCAGTCCGTCAGGCCTCGGCGCACTGCCGCAACCACGGCCGCGCAAGATCCGCTACCACAGGCGAGCGTCAAGCCGGCACCACGCTCCCATACCCGTAGCCGGATGCGATTCCGGCTCCTGACCTGGCAGATGCCGATATTGGCGCGCTCCGGAAATAACTCATGACGTTCCAGCTTCGGACCGACTAGGGTGATCGGGACTGCCTCGGCGTCGTCGACGAAGAAAACAGCATGGGGATTGCCCATCCCGATGCCGACCGGATCGTCGAGCGGTCCCTCCCGAATGCCGAGATGCAAAGTGTCTCGGTTTTCGGACAGCGGAATGTCCTGCCAAAACAGAGAAGGTCGACCCATGTCGACGGTGATCGGGCCGTTGCCATTCTGGCTACAGTCCAGAACGCCGTGCAGGCTTTCGAACGACACGTTGTCGGCGCCGGTTTCGGTCATGAGCAGCGCGGCGGCGCACCGGGCACCATTGCCGCAGGCGAAGGATTCCGATCCGTCGCTGTTCAGGAAGGTAAGTCCATGATCCGCCAGTCCGTTCGGAGACGGTGTGATGATGACGAGTTGATCGCATCCGACGCCTGTGTGCCGATCTGCAATCCCGGCCGCCGTCAGGGCGCACGGCACCGCTGTGCCGTCCCGCAGGTCGAGCATCACGAAATCGTTTCCCGCACCGTGCATCTTCACAAAAGGAAAGCCGATCGGATCAAAGGCGGCGGTTTCACTCATGTAGGGGAAATATGGTGTTTCCTAAGACGCTGTCTACCTCGATAACGCCCCGTTTCTGCCTTGACCATCCGGGCTTGTCGCAGTACATGTTGAACAATTTTCAGTGCCATGTCGGCCCGGTGCGCTCCCTAAGTGGGGTATGCTCGTCTGCGAAGGTTCGCACACGGGCATTGTCGCTGTTTGGGCTGGTGGCCATAATTCAGCGACTGGACAAACACTTGTTCGATAGCCTGACGAGCAGACTGGGAGATGTTTTCGATAGGCTGACTCGTCGCGGGTCGCTGAGCGAAGCGGACGTTGATGCTGCCCTGCGCGAAGTTCGCGTTGCGCTGCTGGAAGCGGACGTTGCGCTGCCAGTCGTCAAAGATTTGATTGCTCGCGTGAAGGACCGCTCGGTTGGTTCGGGTATCCTGAAAAGTGTCACCCCCGGACAGCAAGTCGTCAAGATCGTCAACGATGCGCTGGTGGACACGCTGGGTCGAGATGTCGAGGAAATCAATCTCAAGGCCCGGCCTCCTGCGGTCATACTGATTGTCGGTCTGCAAGGCTCCGGCAAGACGACCACAGCGGCCAAGATCGGCAAGTACTTGACGGACAAGGGACGGAAACGCGTTCTTCTCGCTTCATTGGACACCCGACGCCCGGCGGCCCAGGAACAGCTTCGGGTTCTTGGTGAGCAGGCTCGGGTCGCAACGCTGCCCGTCGTGACGGGCGAGCCACCGATCGCGATTGCCAGACGCGCGTTGCAAACCGGCACACTGGAAGCTTGGGATGTCGTCATTCTGGACACGGCCGGCCGGCTGCATATCGATCATGAACTTATGGAGGAGGTGGCTGAAGCCTCAAGGGTCACCGAACCCGTAGAGACCCTTTTGGTTGCAGACGCGATGACCGGCCAGGACGCCGTAACCGTCGCCAAGGAGTTCGATGAAAAAGTCGGCGTCACCGGCATCGTCCTGACCCGAATCGATGGTGATGCGCGCGGCGGCGCAGCTCTCTCGATGCGCGCGGTGACCGGCAAGCCGATCAAGCTGATGGGGACTGGCGAAAAGCTGGATGGTCTGGAGCCTTTTCACCCGGACCGGATCGCCAGCCGCATCCTGGGTATGGGCGACGTCGTCAGTCTGGTCGAGAAGGCCGCCGAGACGATCGAGCAGGAAGAGGCGGAGAAACTCGCCAGGAAGATCCAGAAAGGCTCGTTGAATCTTGAAGACATGCTGAGTCAGTTGCGCCAGCTAAAGAAAATGGGCGGTCTGGGTTCGCTGATGAACCTGCTGCCGGGCGTTGGCAGGATGAAAAAGCAGATGGCGGCCGCCAACGTGGACGAAAAGGTCATCGGCCGCCAGGAAGCGATCATTCTGTCCATGACCATTAAAGAGCGCCGCAACCCGAGAGTAATCCATGCGTCCCGCAAGAAACGCATCGCCTCCGGCTCCGGCACCAGCATTCAGGATGTAAACAAGCTGCTGAAACAGTGGCAGGAAATGAACAAAGTCATGAAACGCATGAAGAAGATGGGAAAGAAAGGACAATTGCCAGATTTGTCCCAACTTGAGGACGGGGCGCTTCCCGACAACATGCAGTTGCCCGGCTTGGGTGGCCCGATGGGTGGAAACCTCGGCTTGCCGGGTGGTCTGCCACGATTGCCGCCGGGCTTCGACAAGAAGAAATTCAGATAGCTGCGCCTCGCGGCCAATGATATCCCACTGCAGAAAAATGAAACACCGGACACGATAACCAAGAGACCTGTTCCATGTCACTACGCATCAGACTCGCCCGAGGCGGGGCGAAGAAACGCCCGTTCTTCCGTATTGTCGTTGCCGACTCAAGAATGCCCCGCGACGGCCGTTTCATCGAGCGCCTCGGCTCCTACAACCCGATGCTGCCGAAAGACCATCCGGACCGTGTCATGCTGAAGGAAGATCGCGTCAGGCATTGGCTGGGCGTGGGCGCCCAGCCGTCCGACCGCGTATCCCGCTTCCTGGGCGCTGCCGGTCTGGCTGGCCAGCGCGAGGTCCCCAGCCAGACCAGGAAGAACTTGCCCAGCGAGAAGACGCAGGCTCGCCAAGAAGAACGAGAAGCGACGCTGAAGGCCAAGGCGGAAGCTGAGGCAGAAGCACGGACCGACGCGGCGGCGGAGCCGGAAGCCTCGGCCCAGGAAGCGCCAGCGGACGAAACGTCGGCAGCTGATGCCGTTGTGGATGAAGCGTTGGTCGAAGGGGAAAAGGCCGAAGACTGACGCCGTCAGTTGCCGCGACCCAGGCCGATGTCGGAGCGAAAGATGGTGTGTATCGGGGCGGTTGCCGACGCCCATGGCGTGCGGGGCGAGGTCAAGGTCAAGCCGTTTACGGCCAAACCAAAGGATATCGCCGCCTATGGACCGGTTTTGGACGTTGATGGCATGCGCGCATTCGACATTTCGCTAGTGGGGGAGGTCAAGGGAGCGGTAGTCGCCCGGCTTGCCGGCGTGAGCAGTCGTGATGGCGCCGAGGCGCTCAAGGGGCTGCGCCTCTACGTACCGCGCGAGCGCCTGCCGAACGTCGACGAAGATGAATTCTATCACGCTGACCTGATCGGACTGGCCGCCGTTTCAGCCGACGGACACGTTATGGGGATTGTGAACGCTCTGTATGACTTCGGCGCGGGTGACCTGATTGAAATCTGCCGGCCGTCCGGCGAATTGATCCTTCTGCCCTTTACCCGTGAAGCCGTACCGATTATTGATCCGGCTGCTGGCTTTGTCTCGATCGATGCTGCAATGCTGGCGGACGCTACGGCGTCTCCGGCCAGGGAGGATTCCCGATGACGCCCCAAGCTTCACGCTGGTCGGTCTCTGTGCTCACCTTGTTTCCCGAAATGTTTCCGGGCAGCGTGGGTCATTCATTGGCCGGCAAGGCAATGTCCGACGGTTTGTGGTCCTTGGAAACCATTGACATCCGGGCGTTTGCCCACGATGTGCACGGTACGGTCGACGATACGCCTTTCGGCGGAGGTCCGGGCATGGTGATGCGTGCCGACGTCATTGACGCGGCATTGCAATCCGTACCGGACGATGACCGGCCGCGGATTTATCTGTCGCCGCGTGGTAAGCTGTTGACTCAGCAATATGCGCGGGAATTGGCAGATGGCTCTGGCGCCGTCATCCTTTGTGGCCGGTATGAAGGGATCGACCATCGTGTGACCCTCGCGCGGGGGCTGGAAGAAGTCAGTATCGGCGATTATGTGCTCTCGGGAGGCGAGCCTGCGGCGGAAGTTCTGATTGATGCCTGTGTGCGCCTGTTGCCGGGTGTGGTAGGCGACGCCCGGTCACTCGAAGAAGAAAGTTTCGAGCGGGGACTGCTTGAATATCCCCACTATACGCGACCGCAGACCTGGGGTGGCCTTGACGTGCCGGCGGTCCTGCGGTCAGGACATCACGCGCGCGTGGCCGAGTGGCGGCGTGCGCAGGCTGAGGAATTGACCCGGCTGCGCCGACCCGATCTCTGGGCCCGGTTTGGCGGGACTCCGAAAACGGAAGGTCCGTAGGAATATGAACATCATTCAGGAAATCGAGCAGGAACAAATTGCCAAAGTCACGGAAGGAAAGAACATTCCAGACTTCAGCCCCGGCGACACATTGCGGGTCAACGTCAAGGTTGTGGAAGGCAATCGCGAAAGGGTGCAGGCCTTTGAAGGCGCCTGTATCGCCCGACGCAATGCCGGACTCAATTCGTCGTTCACGGTCCGCAAGCTGTCTTATGGCGAAGGTGTCGAGCGCGTCTTTCCGCTGTACAGTCCACGGGTCGAATCAATCGAGATCGTTCGCAAGGGCAAGGTGCGCCGCGCCAAACTCAATTACCTGCGCGGCCGGACCGGCAAACGCGCCCGCATTGCCGAGCGCACCACTGGCCGCGGCATGAAGAAGGGCGTGATCATCGAAGGCACAAGCGCCGATGCGGCTTCGGCAACCGCGGCAGCGGCTCAGGCCAAGGAAGCCTCAGCCCAACAGGAAGCCGAAGCCAAAGCCGTCGAATCACGAGAAAACAAGTAGGGTTCCAACGGCGCGGCCATGTTTGTGCGACCGGGATATCGGACCATCCTGTTCTGTCGTTGGGACAACGCTGCGACGTTGCCGAGCAACAAACCTCTCGACCGTCGTTGACCTTTCCGCCGAGATCTCTCGGCTCCCGGTAATGGCGCAAGACGGCCGCCGGCATTGCAGGACAGGAACAGTATCAATGACCCAACCCAAAACCCTCTTCGACAAGATCTGGAATAGCCATCTGGTCGACCAGCAGGACGACGCTACTTGTCTCATCTACATTGATCGGCATCTTGTACACGAGATCACCAGCGCCCAGGCTTTCGAAGGCTTGCGGGAAAACAGGCGGACCGTGCGGCGGCCTGATCTCACACTGACGGTTGCAGATCATAACGTCCCAACGACGCCGGGCCGTGGCATGGGAGTCGACGACGAAGAAGCGCAGATTCAGATTGATTTGTTGCGTGACAACGCCAACGAATTCGGAATCGAGTTCTTTGACATGAACGATGTCCGCCAGGGCATTGTACATATCATCGGGCCGGAACAAGGCCTGACCCTACCCGGGTCGACCATCGTTTGCGGTGACAGCCATACGGCCACCCATGGTGCTTTTGGCGCCTTGGCCTTCGGCATTGGTACATCGGAAGTCGAACATGTCCTGGCGACGCAGACACTGATCCAGCAGCCGCTGAAGAACATGCGAATCACCGTGGATGGCGCCTTGCCCACGGGCGTGACCGCAAAGGACCTGATCCTGGCGATTATCGGCAAGATCGGGACAGCCGGGGGTACCGGTCATGTCATTGAGTATGCCGGTCAGGCTATCCGGGACTTGACGATGGAAGGCCGGATGACTGTCTGCAACATGTCGATCGAAGCTGGAGCACGGGCCGGTCTGGTCGCTCCCGACAAGACAACGTTCGAGTATCTGAAGGGAAAACCCAAAGCTCCGAAAGGTGCCCAATGGGAAGCGGCTGTAAGGTACTGGAAGACGCTTCCGTCTGACGAAGACGCCCAGTATGAGACGGACGTGTTGCTGGATGTTTCCGATATTCCGCCTGTAGTGACTTGGGGAACTAGCCCGCAAGAAATTGCGCCGATAACAGGTTGTGTGCCGACCCTCGACCAAGCGAAAGACGCCGCCCAGCGCGCCGCCTGGAGCCGCATGTATGACTATATGGGCCTTGAGGGCGGGGAGAAGATGGTTGATCTCGCCATTGACTACGTATTCATTGGCTCTTGCACTAACGGTCGAATCGAAGACATACGTGCCGTCGCAGAAGTTGCTAGAGGTCGCAAGGTCGCCGACGGGGTTCGGGCTTTGGTTGTGCCGGGCTCAGGTCTTGTGAAAGAGCAGGCAGAAGAGGAAGGTCTGGACCGCGTGATGATCGAGGCCGGTTTCGAATGGCGAGAACCCGGCTGTTCGATGTGTCTCGCCATGAATGCTGACAAGGTGCCGATGGGCTCGCGTTGCGCGTCAACATCGAACCGAAATTTCGAAGGTCGACAGGGTCGCGGGGCTCGTACGCATTTGGTAAGTCCAGCCATGGCTGCCGCCGCAGCGATTAACGGACATCTGGCGGACGTGCGAGCACTGTAGCTGGCAACTGCCGAGGAATGTGCAGAAAACGGGAAGCGAGTTCGCAAAATCACAAACCAGCTGGCAAATAAGGCGGGTCGGGTGCAGTTGGTCGTCGAGCCGAGACCCTGATTGATGGTGCCAAGCGTGCAAGACTGCCGCCCGGAAGAGAGACGATGGAAAAATTTACAATCCTTAAGGGCGTTGCAGCGCCGTTGCCGATGGTCAACGTCGATACGGACGCGATCATCCCGAAACAGTATCTGAAGACGATCAAACGGACGGGACTGTCAAAAGGCCTTTTCCATGAACTGCGGACCGACAAGGACGGTAACGTGACCGGCGACTTCGTCCTGGACAAGCCCGCCTACAGAAACGCCAGGATTCTTGTCACCGGCGACAATTTCGGCTGTGGCTCGTCACGGGAGCACGCACCGTGGGCACTACTGGATGCCGGAATTCGCTGTGTTGTTTCTACCAGCTTTGCAGATATCTTCTTCAACAACTGCTTCAAGAACGGCATCCTGCCAATCCGTTTGCCGCAAGAAGACCTCAATGTATTGATGGACGATGCACAAAAGGACGCAAACGCGACAATGACGATCAATCTGGAAGTCCAGACCATCACACGCCCGGACGGCGAGACAATCTCGTTCGAAGTCGAGGAATTCCGTAAGCACTGCTTGCTGAACGGTCTGGATGACATTGGCCTGACGATGCAGAAGGTCACCAGTATCCATAGCTATGAAACCAGGACTGCTCGTGAGCAGCCGTGGATGAAGCCGACAGCATGAGCTAGTGGTTTGATTCATGCATCCGGTGCCATTTCCTGAAGCCTCCGGTGTCCTCCCTTGCACGCCTCGACGAGGTCCTCCGGCTTCCGGCTCCATGGGAACGGGCGGCGTGGTGGGCATTGTGGTGCGCGATGCATCCCTCGATGGCGGTGACGCACGCGTCGAGGGAGTCGAAGACCGCATTCTTCAGCCTCTGCCTGGACAGCCTCGGGAAGAACCCCTCGACGGCGTCCGTCCGGGACGCCGAGGTCGGGGTGAAGCGGAGCGTCCGGTCGAGCCAGCCCTTCGGCCACGTGCGGACCCCGGCCGACCCGTGCGACGGAACGCTGTCGGGGATGACGTGCACCGGGGTTCCGGGTGCGACCCCCTCGGCGACAGGGTCGGGGAAGGCGAGGAACTCCTGCGAGCGGTGCCGGTCGACCCGACCTTGCCGGTGGCGACGTCGCGGGCCGCGAGCAGGCAGGTCGTGCGTCCTTGTCCCGGCGTCACGGGCAGGGGCCTCTTGCGTCCGCCCGAGCGCCTGTATCTGCGGCTTCTCGTCCACCGAAAGGACGACGGCATGGTCGGGCGGGTCGACACGGAGGCCGACGACATCGCGGGACACCCTGAAGGTCCCGACCCGGTGCGGCCCGAGGCCGTTCTCCTTCAGGATGCCGTGCAGACCATCCCCGGCTTCTCCGCCGGCACCAGACCGTCGGCTTCGACATTCCCGTCCGCCGCATGGTCCCGGCCGGCCCGCAGCCCGAGCCGAGTGCTGGGACGATGCGGGCACGCCAGCGCAAGAGAGGATTGTGCGGTGAGTGCCATTCTTGCCGCTACCAAGATAGCATGGAACAGGTTTACGTGGTCGTCACGTGACCTGCGATTGGTTCTTGGGGGCTGCATATTGACCGAGAGCGGTCGTTTCATCCTCGGATAGCACTTGACGCTTGGACTTAACCAGAACAGCCACTGTCCACGTTACCAAATGTATGGTAAGCCATCCACGGCAGTGCCGTGTAACGACTGTCAGCGATACTGGCTGAAACTCAACTAGCCAATCACCGAACTGAGCTTCATGGCGATACTGATGTCGCCAGACACCTTTAGCCTTCCCGTCATGAAAGCCGTTGTCGGTTCCAGTTCGCCGGTCGCCAGTTCCTTGAAGTCGTCCAGCGACATCGTAATGGTGCAATCCGCGTCATTGTCGTCATTTGACACCTGATAGGGCTGACTGGTGCCATCAATATGAATAACACCGTCATCGCCGAAGTCGAACTTGACGGTGGCATCCAAGCCGGAGGCTTCGCTCACGCGCTCCTGTAGCTTTGGCGTGACGTCGGCGAGACTCATGAAAATATCCTTCTGATTCGAACCAAAATGGCGGGCTAAGGACTTGTAATAGTGTCGTATTGATACCGCGACGCCCGCAGCTCTTTCCAGGAGAAACTTCGCTGCAATAGAATTTTGAAATTGATCTTAGTGGACACGTTCGATGATCGTCGCTGCACCCATGCCAGCGCCGACACACAATGTCGCGAGTCCGGTTTCGACGTCCCTGCGCTCCATCTCGTCCAGAAGCGTACCCAGGATCATTGCGCCGGTCGCGCCTAGTGGGTGGCCCATCGCAATAGCGCCACCATTGACATTGATTTGGTCGTGCCTGATCCCGAGAGTCTTCATGTAGTACAGGACGACGGACGCGAACGCTTCGTTCAGTTCGTAAAGGTCGATATCATCAAGTTCCATACCGGCCCGTTTCAGTGCCTTCTTGGTAACGTCTACCGGCCCGGTGAGCATGATCGTTGGTTCGGAACCATTCGAGGCAAAGGCGCGAATGCGCGCTCGCGGCGTCAGACCGAGATCTTCGCCGATTTCTTTTGTGCCGATCAGTACGGCCGCGGCACCGTCGACAATACCCGACGAATTGCCGGGTGTATGCACATGCGTCATCTGCTCGACGTCCGGATAACGCTGTATGGCGACCGCATCGAAGCCGAAGTTGTCGCCCATGTTCTGGAAGGAAGCGTTCAAGGCACCCAAGGACTGCATATCAGCCTCCGGTCGCATATGCTCGTCCCGTGCCAGGATGATCCTGTCGTTAACGTCTTTTACCGGGACTACGGTTTTTTTGAAGTAACCGTTCTCCCATGCCTTCGCCGCACGATTCTGAGATTCGACGGCATAAGCATCAACGTCGTCGCGGGAGAAACCCTCTCGGGTTGCGATAAGGTCGGCGCCAATTCCTTGCGGTATAAAATATATCGGCATCGCAACCGCCGGGTCCATTGCGTAGGCCCCACCGTCAGAGCCCATGGGCACGCGGCTCATGCTTTCAACGCCGCCGCCAACGGTAAGGTCGGATTGGCCGGACATCACTTGAGCGGCCGCCATGTTACATGCATCAAGGCCCGACGAGCAGAAGCGGTTGATCTGCATGCCCGTGACGCTCTGGTCGTAGTCCGCACTCAAGACTGCCAGACGCGCGATGTTCGAACCCTGCTCGCCGACCGGCATCACGCAGCCGAGAATGACGTCGTCCACTCTTGAAGTATCGAGATCATGGCGGTCCCGTACTGCTTCAAGGGTCTGGCTTGCGATGCTGACAGGAGTGATTTCATGCAATGAGCCGTTTGCTTTGCCGCGTCCTCTAGGGGTCCGTACGGCATCAAAGATGTAAGCGTTGGTCATTAAACGATCCTGAAAATGTGATGAACGGCACTAGATGAGATAATGGCTGCGGCCCGGCAAAGAAAGTCTGGCGATTTGCCAAGCGCTCTCCGGCAGAAGAAATTGGAGTCGGGTCGATTGTTTCAATGCTATGGTCCAATGATGACGACTTCTGCTCGGCATAATCCTCGTCGCCTGATCATTGGCATTTCCGGTGCGTCGGGCACCATATACGGCGTGCGCATGCTGGAAGCGCTCAAAGTTATGGCGGTAGAAACGCACCTTGTGATGTCCAAGTCTGCGGAGATCACGCTGGCCTACGAGATGACGGCCAAGGTCGCGGATGTCAATGCCCTCGCCGATGTGGTTCATCCGGTCCATGATATTGGCGCGTCTATCTCTTCCGGTTCCTTTCGTACAGAAGGAATGATTATCGCGCCCTGTTCGGTTCGAACGATGTCTGAGATCGCTGCCGGGACCACGACAAGTCTGATTGCGCGCGCCGCAGATGTGGTGTTGAAGGAGCGGCGACGGCTAGTACTGATGGTTCGGGAGACGCCACTGCACACTGGTCATTTGCGGACGATGACCCAGTTGTCGGAAATGGGTGCCATTATCTCACCGCCGGTGCCCGCCTTCTATCAACGGCCGAAAACGATAGATGAAATCGTTAACCATACTGTCGGCCGGGCCTTGGACTTGTTTGGACTGGATGTTGGTATCGTCAAGCGGTGGGGCGAAGACGAAGAAGTTGACGGGCTTGGTGCGCCAGTACGAAAATTCCGAAAGTCTTGATCCGTCTGCGCCCTGGTCGGGAAACTCTCCGGGCTCCGCTCGACGTCCCCGGCAAGCCGTCGACATCGGTCCACCCGGGCGAAGGTCTGCTCCACGACCCGGCTGCGGGGGAGGATCTCGAAACCCGCAGTTTCCTTCTGCTTTCCCACGATCTCCGGGATGTCCTGGAACTTGAACCCCTTCAATCGGTCGCACGGCGTGTCGCCCCTGTACCCGCCCGTCGGCAAGTACCTTCGAGACCCCCGCGCCTGGGGGGACGATGCCACGCCCCAAGTGGGAATCTTTCAATCCCAACAAATGGGAGATTTTCGGTCCCAATTGACACCGTCAATTTGTCTTGCCGATCATCATGTGCCCGACCATCCTTCGCCCGGGTAGCCTCGGTTCAGGCCATGCTGCGGCCAGGACCGGCTTCGGTTGTATGGCTGGGGGCGCCGCGTGCGATTTTGGTCCGGACTGAATGGAAACATGGCAGTCTCCGCCACTATCCATCGTTCGACGCTGATCGTGATACCCTTGAGTCGGGTGCGCATGATGTGGCTGGTATCCTCGACGACGAGGCGCAGGGGTTCTGTACCCGGTTCGACTACCGTCCGTTCTCCGACCGCGAACCGTTCATGGTGATCCTGTGGATGGCCGAGCTGGAGTGGCTGATGGCTTGCTGAACTCCATCGGGGGCGGCGCGCCGTCGGTAACCGTGTCGAAAAAATACGTCAATCGAAAGAGTCTGGCGCTTTCACGAAACGTTTTGGCTAGCAGTCAGCGCGCTCGGACGGCTCGAGACCTCAGTATACCAGCGCTGTGCGTTGGTGGCGTCCTTGGGCAATTCGATCTTGATCCATTTGGCGAAATCGATAGCTACCAAGGCCGTGATGTCTGCAATGGTGAAGTTATCTCCTGCGAGGAAGCGACGCTCGCCGACCAGATCGTCAAAATCCTGCAGGAAACGCTCGCAACGCAGTCGGCCCCGATCACCCAGTTCCGGGATCTGTTGATAGTCATACTTGCCGGTCAGGGCGCGTCCGATCATGCCTTTGGCGGTATTGCGCAGACATTCTCCGATCGGCGAGAACCCTTCCAGTTCGACTCGCCATTCAAGATCGGTGACCAGCCCCTTCTCGACCGGTGAACGACCGATAAGCGGTGGATCGGGATATGCCGCTTCAAGGTAATGGAAGATGCCGGTCGAAGAGGTGATCCGGCGGCCATCGTCAAGTTCCAGAACAGGGACGGTCCGGTACGGATTGATCGCGGTGAATTCCGGCGTGATCTGCTCCTTGTTACGCAGGTTGATCTCAATAATCTCTATATCATCCAGCAGGCCCTTTTCGGCCAGAGCGATACGGGCACGCCGGGGAGAGGGCGCAGTAGAGCAATCGTAGAATTTCATGGAAGATACTCCAGTCTGATAAAGGTTCTCATACAGGCGGGCAGTGTCGTCCAGCGAGGACGATGCGAGTCGCCGGCGACTCGCGAAAGTTTCGGATGGTGGCTGATCTCTTCAGGCCGTTGACCTCAATATAACCAACGTCATTACCAACGTTCACGCCGACGACGGCGTGAACGCCGTCCAGACACCCGCGGTCGGCCTGCAGCCGACGTCCTGAACGCAACCGGACAGAATGAATTCGTCTTCCGCAGCATCCATGAAATATTCTACTTTCGTAGCAAGGCGGTTCCCGACCTGTTTCTTTTGTGCGTCTGGAGGGCAGGTACTATGCCCCGCCTTTCGGTTGTTGCGCAATGGCTCCAGGATGCGTTGCGCAAGGTTGAACTGGTTCCCAGTGCGCCGATTGCAGGACTGATCGTAGCATATGACCGTGACAACACCAATGAAAGACTCCGATTTCCGGCCGTCCCACCGTTCCAACACGTTGCTCTGGATAATGATTGGTGGCGGCGTGATTCTGTTTCTATCGTTAGGCATGCGGCAGAGCTTTGGTTTGTTTCAGTTGCCGGTCATGGAGGCCAAGGGCTGGGGACGAGAGGTATTTTCCATCGCCATCGCCATACAGAACGTCGTTTGGGGTATTACTCAGCCATTCTTTGGCTGGCTGGCTGATCGTTACGGAGCCGCCAAAACAGCAATTCTCGGCGGCGTCCTGTATGCGCTGGGCCTGGCTTTGATGGCCTTTCCCGAGAGCCAGACCCTGCTTTATCTAGGCGGAGGCCTTGTCGTCGGCATGGCGCTCGCCGCGAGCAGCTTTGCCGTTGTTCTGGGTGCCATCGGGCGCGTTGCGCCGCCCGAACGTCAAGGCATGAGCATGGGGGTCGCCAGCGCCGTGGGCTCGCTGGGACAGTTCCTGATGATCCCGGGAAGTTCGGCCCTGATCGGCCTGATTGGGTGGAGCGACGCGTTCCTCTTGCTTGCCTTTGTGATGCTGCTGATCTGCATCTGCGCACGGAACATTCGGACGGCGCCTGCGGCACCAGCCATGAGTGCTGCAGCGGCTGATCATACCAGTGCCAAACGAGCGGTTGCCGAGGCGCTTGGCCATTCTGGCTACTGGCTGCTGATGGCGGGATTCTTCGTGTGCGGATTCCAGATTACCTTCATCGCCACCCATGTCGTTGCTCATGTGGAGGACAGTGGCCTCTCCAGATCGATCGCTGCCGGGACCCTGTCGCTGATTGGCTTGGGCAATATCGTCGGCTCCTATGTCGCCAGCGCGTTGGGCGACAAATACCGGCGCAAGTACCTGCTCAGTATCATTTATGCACTCCGGGCGCTGGCGATTCTGGCGCTGGTGTTGATGCCGGCGAGTCCGATCATGTCGCTGGGGTTCGGCTTGGTGATGGGCTTGCTATGGCTGGGCACTGTGCCTCTGACCACCAGCTTGGTCGGGCAGATATTTGGCACCCGATACATGACAACCCTTTTCGGCTTTGTCTATCTCACGCACCAGATGGGCGCCGCCCTTGGTGTTTATCTAGGTGGCAAGGTCTTCGACGATACGGGCTCCTACGACACGGTCTGGCTGATTGCAGCGGGGCTGGGCGTAGTGGCGGCCTTGCTCCACTGGCCGATTGCCGACAAGCCATTGCGAGCCATTCGCACCGCCTCCCTGTAGGCTGTTTGGCGTACCTAGGGCCTTTGTTCTTGACGGAAGGTTGAATTGTTGTGAGAGCGGATAGGCGTTAACTACGGACAATTCACAGACAGTCTGTAAATTGCATCGCAAGAGAAGAACGACAAAGGAAGTTTCGCGCATGTTTGTCCATCGACGCCGCGGCTGGGAAATTCACGATAGTCAGATCACGCCGGAAAGCGTCTTTCTGCAACGTCGCCAACTCGCCAAAGTGCTTGCGGCCGGGCCCATATTGACGGCTGCCTTGCCAGTGCTGGGTTCGACCGGTGCGCTGGCCGCAACCGACCCTAGCGCTTCCCTGTATCCGGTGAAACGTAATCTGAAATACAAGGTTGATCGTCAGTTGACGCCTGAGCGGATCGCAACGACGTACAACAACTTCTACGAATTCGGTTCGCACAAGCGGGTCCATCCAACGGCCCAGCGCCTGAAACTGCGTCCATGGACGGTTACCATTGACGGCGCCGTTGAAAGGCCGATGAAGTTTGACATCGATGATCTTCTGAAAAAGATGCCGCTGGAAGAAAGGGTCTATGCTCACCGTTGTGTCGAGGCTTGGTCGATGGTCGTGCCGTGGTCGGGCTTTCCGCTGAAGGCACTGGTTGATCTCGCGAAGCCGTTGGGCAAGGCGAAATATTTGGTCATGCAGAGTTTTCAGGATCCCAAGGTCGCACCGGGACAGCGACAGACCTGGTATCCTTGGCCCTATACCGAAGGCCTGACAATGTTCGAGGCAGTGAACGAGTTGTCCTTCATCGTCACCGGTCTTTACGGCAAGCCCGTTCCCAAACAGAATGGTGCGCCGCTGCGCCTTGCTGTGCCGTGGAAGTACGGCTTCAAGCATGTCAAGTCGATCGTGCGTTTTCACTTTGCCGAAAAGCGGCCCATCAGCTTCTGGGAAAAGCTTCAACAGCGTGAATACGGCTTCTGGGCGAACGTCAACCCGAAGGTCGATCATCCGCGATGGAGTCAGGCCAGCGAGCGGGATATTGCTACCGGCAAACGGATTCCGACCAAGATTTGGAACGGCTATGGCGATTATGTAGCCTCGATGTATGCCAGTCTGAAGGGCGAAAAGCTGTTCATGTAGTGGCCATGTTCTTATCCACCGTGAACATGGCGTGAGCCAGCAAGCTCCCATGGCTGATCTGTTCGCGAACTGCGGCAATACCGCACCGAATTGGTCTTGAATTCGGAGTTCCTGCATTCATTTAAATAGAACCTATCTGGTCCGGATTGGCCTCGCAGTATCTCGCGCGGCTGCCGATATCAAGCCTTTGGAGGTTTTGCGTGCTGAGATTGAACCGAATCACGGACTATGCAGTCGTTGTGCTCACACGGATGGCTCACGACCCTCGGCGACTTGTTACTGCACCGCAATTATCCGAAGAATCAAACGTCCCCGCGCCGACCGTTGCCAAGGTTCTCAAAGCCCTCACGAAAGAGGGTCTCTTGGCATCGCAGCGCGGCGTCAACGGTGGATATCTTTTGGCGCGGTCCGCCCGCGACATTTCTATGTTCGAAGTGATCCGTGCGCTGGAAGGGCCAGTCAACCTGACTGCCTGTGTCGACGGTGTAGAGGGGGGGTGTGACGTGGAGCAATTGTGTCCTGTGCGTGGTAACTGGGATCGGGTCAATCAGGCAATCAAAAGTGCGTTGGACGGCGTCACTCTTGAGGACATGGCCGTGCCAACGATGTTCGGCATACCACTTCGATCGTCAAAAGCCGGGCAGCAGGCGCAATGGCAGGTAGAGGGTCGCTAGATCATGGCTGCAACTGCAGAATCCGTCGCCCAGGTTGAAGAGATCGGCAAATACAAGCACGGCTGGGAAACCGACATCGAGATGGAGACGGCCCCCAAGGGCCTGAGCGAAGATACTATTCGCTTCATTTCCGCCAAGAAAGAAGAACCCGACTGGATGCTTGGATGGCGTCTTAAGGCCTATCGTCATTGGCTGACGATGGAAGAGCCCACTTGGGCCATGGTCGACTATCCGACTATCGACTTTCAGGACATCTACTACTATGCCGCCCCAAAGACGACCGAAAGACCTAAAAGCTTGGACGAGGTCGATCCCGAGCTGCTTCGTACTTACGAAAAGCTCGGCATCCCTTTGAAGGAGCAGGAAGTTTTGGCAGGCGTGCAGGGCGCGCCCAAGGTTGCGGTTGATGCCGTGTTCGATTCGGTGTCCGTGGCGACGACCTTCAAGAAGGAGCTGGAAAGCCACGGAGTCATCTTTTGCCCGATCTCGGAAGCGTTGAAGGAACACCCCGATCTGGTTCGAAAATATCTTGGCACCGTAGTGCCTTACACCGATAACTTCTATGCAACGCTAAACGCGGCGGTTTTCTCGGACGGATCCTTTGTCTACATCCCGCCGGGGGTGCGCTGTCCCATGGAATTGTCAACTTATTTCCGGATGAACGCCAAGGAATCCGGGCAATTCGAACGTACGCTCATAATTGCCGACGAGGGCAGTTACGTTTCCTATCTGGAGGGCTGTACAGCCCCTATGCGGGACGAAAATCAACTCCACGCCGCTGTAGTCGAACTGATCACCATGAATGATGCAGAAATCAAGTATTCCACCGTGCAGAACTGGTACCCGGGTGACGAGAATGGCAAGGGCGGAATCTACAACTTTGTCACCAAGCGTGGTGCCTGCCGGGGTGACAATTCGAAGATCCGCTGGACCCAGGTTGAGACCGGCTCGGCGATCACTTGGAAATACCCTTCCTGCATCCTGCAGGGCGATAACAGTGTCGGGGATTTCTACTCAGTGGCGATCGCTAACAACGCGCAGCAGGCTGATACCGGCACCAAGATGATCCATCTGGGCAAGGGCACTCGATCCCGGATCATTTCGAAGGGCATCTCAGCGGGCAAGGCGCAGAATACGTACCGCGGTCTGGTAAGAATGGGCCCCAAGGCTTTGAACGGGCGTAATTTTACCCAATGTGATTCGCTGCTCATAGGTGACAAGTGCGGCGCTCATACGGTTCCGTACATCGAGAGCAAGAACAGAACAGCCAAGGTAGAACATGAGGCGACAACCTCGCGCATCAGCGAAGATCAGATGTTCTATTGCCGGCAACGTGGAATCGGCGAGGAAGATGCCGTGGCGCTGATCGTCAACGGCTTCTGTAAGGAAGTACTTCAGGAATTACCCATGGAATTTGCGGTAGAAGCACAAAAACTGGTCGGAATCAGCCTGGAGGGTAGCGTCGGGTGAATCAATTGTTCGCCGACAAGAAAGCATGTTTCAAGGCCCGTACAATCGGCTCGTACGCCGCTATGGTTCCTGAAGGAGGCTGGACTTGTATCGGCTTGTACATGGTTATTTTGGTGGTTGATAGACGATCATCTGCCCAAGCGTTGGCTCGTCAATCACAGGCATAGTCATTCATGTCATCATCGCTTTCGCCGTCTGCGTGGCTTGGGCCTGGATCGTGTTCCGGCAGAGATGGAGCGAATGGCGACTTCAGCAGCGCAAGCGACAGCACGGGTTCAGGTGGAAACATGATCGAAATCAAAAATTTGCACGCTGCCGTTGATGGCATGTCGATCCTTAAGGGTCTGGATCTGAAGATCGCCTCCGGCGAAGTACATGCCATCATGGGTCCCAATGGCGCTGGAAAGAGCACGCTGAGCTACGTGCTGTCCGGGCGCGAGGGGTACCAGGTAACCGACGGCACGGTAGTTTTCAAGGGGCAGAATCTGCTGGAACTTGAACCTGAAGAACGAGCCGCCGCCGGGTTGTTCCTAGCCTTTCAATATCCTGTTGAAATCCCGGGTGTCACCAATATGACGTTCCTGAAACACGCGTTGAACAGCGTTCGCACCCAGCGCGGAGAGACAGAATTGGACGCGATGGAGTTCCTCAAACTGGTTCGAGCCAAAACCAAGGATCTCGGCATGAGTGACGAAATGCTCAAACGGGCGGTCAATGTCGGGTTTTCCGGCGGCGAGAAAAAGCGTAACGAAATTCTGCAAATGGCAGTGCTTGAGCCGACGTTTGCAGTCCTCGACGAGACTGACAGCGGCTTGGATATTGATGCGCTGAAAATCGTGGCCGACGGCGTCAATGCGCTGCGTTGTCGGGAACGCTCCATGCTGGTGATCACACACTATCAGCGACTGCTTGATTATATCGTGCCCGATCATGTCCATGTTCTGGCTGCCGGGCGGATCGTGACGTCCGGAGACAAGGATCTGGCGCTGCACTTGGAAGAAGAAGGATATGCGGCCTTTGCCGAGAGGGCGGCGGCCTGATCATGCCTGACCTGATTCCCATCTCATCTCCGGGCGCGGCACCGGCTGACTGGCTGGCCGGCTGGCGGGCCGGTCCGGCCGCGACAGCACCGGAGATGCCAGAATGGCTACAGTCCGCGCGCTCCACCGCAGCCGGGAATTTCGAACGGATGGGCTTGCCTGACCGCCGAGTTGAAGACTGGCGATATACCAACCTTGCCAGCCTCGCTGAACAAAACCTGGATTGGTCTCCGCCGTCCGTAGACGTGACGCGGGAAAGTCTGCCGGCACTCGTTTTTGGCCGCGAAGCCGACTGCCGTCTGGTGCTGGTCAACGGTGAGGTTCGGCCCAGTCTTTCTTCGATTCCGGGTCTCGAGTACGGGGTGGTGCTGACGTCGCTGTCCAATGCTCTTGCCGAGGGTGACGACCGCGTACTTCGTTTTCTGAGACAGCGATTGGCCGAAGACGGGAGTTCGCTGAAGACCTTGAACGACAGCTGGTTGCTGGATGGCTATGTCTTGATCGTGCCGGACGACACCACGATCGACATGCCGATCGAGATCCTGTCAGTCGGGACAGGTGGCGTCCGTCCACCGGCCTATCAGCCGCGCAACTTGGTGATTGCTGGCCGTCGCAGCCACGTGACAATAGTAGAATATCATGTCGGATTGTGCATAGGTGCGTATTTCGCCAATATCGTTACCGACATCGATGTCGGCCCGGAAGCCATTGTGCGGCACTGCAAAGTGCAGGATGAATCGAAGGAGGCCGTCCATCTTGCGTTGTATTCTGCGCGGCTGGATTCGAGCGCGCAACTGGACAGTTTCAGCTTCACTCTGGGCAGTCGGATATCCCGAAACGAACTCCGGGTGCGTCTGGAAGGGCCCGGCGCGTATTGTCGCCTGAATGGTGCCTATCTGGTCCGGGAAAACCAGCATTGCGATCACACCTCCGTCGTGAGCCATGCGTCGCCGGAGACCAACAGCGACCAGTTGTACAAGGGTGTGTTGGATGGTCGAGCCAGTGGCGTTTACCAAGGCAAGGTTGTGGTCCACGCAGATGCACAAAAGGTGGAAGCACATCAGATGAGCCGGACCTTGTTGCTGTCCGAAACGTCCGAAGTCAGTACCAAGCCGGAACTGAAAATTCATGCCGATAACGTGCAATGCAGCCATGGTGCGACGGCAGGTGAATTGGACGCTGAAGCTTTATTCTATTTGCGGTCCCGAGGCATCCCGGAGATCAGGGCGCGGCAGTTGTTGGTTGAAGCGTTCCTGAACGAAGCAATTGACGCCGTCGCCCTGGCCGGTATGCGTTTGCCACTGGAACAGAATGTGGTGCGTTGGATGGCGGAGCGGAGCGGACCATGACCGCAATAGTAGCGTTCGACCGCGATCGTCACAGTCGCAATTGCTATGATCTGAACAGGGTCCGAGATGATTTCCCGATCCTTTCACGCACCGTTTACGACAAGCCGCTGCGCTTTTTGGATAACGGAGCAAGCGCTCAGAAACCCCGAGCGGTGATTGATGCCATCAAGAACAGCTATACGAGCGAATACGCCAACGTGCACCGCGGCGCCCATTTCCTCAGCGGCGCAGCCACGGAAGCCTACGAAGGTGTTCGCGAAAAGGTGGCGGCCCTTCTGAATGCGTCTTCACCCGATACTATCGTGTTCACCAAGAACGTGACCGAAGCGATTAATCTGGTTGCCTTTTCCTGGGCCGAAACATTCCTTGATGCAGGGGATGAAATCGTGATTACCGAGATGGAGCACCACGCCAATATCGTGCCTTGGCAGCTTCTGAAAGAGCGGAAGGGGCTCATTCTCAGAATTGCTCCGGTAGAAGATGACGGTTGTTTCGACCTCGACCGGTTTGCCGCTATCCTGAACGATCGGACAAAACTGGTTTCAGTGCCTCATGTATCGAATGTCTTGGGCACGGTCGTGCCGATTGCCGAGGTGACGCGGCTGGCCAAGGAGAAGGGCGCATGCGTCCTGATCGACGGCGCTCAGGGAATCGTTCATCAAGCCGTCGATGTGCAGGCCCTGGGCTGCGATTTCTATGCCTTTACCGGTCACAAACTGTACGGACCAACCGGTATCGGGGTGCTGTACGGTAGAACAGAGCGATTAGTCTCGATGCCACCGTGGCAGGGCGGCGGCGACATGATTGAAGCGGTTTCGTTCAACGGCTCTGTCTATGCGGAGCCGCCCATGCGCTTCGAAGCGGGGACACCGCCCTTTGTTCAAGCAATCGGATTGGGTGCCGCAATCGACTATGTACAAGGGATTGGCATTGATGCCATTGATGCTCACGAGCATTACCTTCGGGACTACGCCTTTGATGCGCTGCGGGACGTTCCGAACATCCGGCTGATCGGCGAGGATCCAACGAAGGCGGCTATTATGTCATTCATCGTCGAAGGGATTCATTCGATGGATGTCGGCGCTGTTCTGGACCGGCAAGGTCTGGCTGTACGGGTTGGTCATCATTGCGCTCAACCGCTTATGGCGCGCATGGGCGTTGAGTCGACGGTGCGAGCATCAATGGCCCTCTACAACACGACGGAAGAAATTGATGCTTTGGCAGAGGGAATCCGCCATGCCCAGAAATTGCTGGGGTAAATCTCGGATGGATTTGAGTACTTACGAGAGCTATGTGGAAACGCTTGAAGAACTGGATGAAGAGATGCGCTTCGAATATATTCTCGACATCGCCAAGAAGAAGCGGGCCAAGCCGTTTCCCGAAGAGGCAATGAATGATGCACACCTTATGCACGGCTGTCTGTCCAAAGTCTGGATACTGCACGACGAACATGCGGGTAGGCATTACTTCCGCGGTCACTCCGACGCCGCAATCGTCGAGGGCCTCGTCGCCGTGATGACCGACTCCTTCAGCGGGCTGACCACCGGCGAGTTGCAACAAATCAAGCTGGATCACATCCGTCGGCTTAATCTCGGCGCGCTTACGACACAGCGACAGGTTGGCATGATGGCGATGTTGAAGCATATCCAGAAACTGGCGGGTGCCAGGGCCGGTATCCAGGCAGCTTGAACCATGACCGATCTTCCCAAATCAACCACGCAAGGGCCGGGATTATCTGACTTCATTAGCAATGCCGTCGAGGAAGGGTTGACTGCAACTGCCGGTGCGCCTCTTGAGACGTCAGGCGGGCGTGTTGACCGAGAAAGGGTTATCAATGCGCTCAAAACCGTTCACGATCCGGAAATCCCGGTCAACATCTATGACCTTGGTCTGATCTACGAGGCCAACCGAAAGCTGAATGGCGATGTAGACATCACAATGACTCTGACTGCACCGCATTGTCCGGTCGCAGGCGAACTCCCTCAGGAAGTGGCCAACGCCGTCGCCGCCGTTTCCGGGGTTGGCAAGGTGTGCGTCAAGCTGACTTGGTCACCGCCATGGACGCCTGACAACATGACCGATGACGCGAAATTCATTCTTGATATTTTTTGAAGAGACCGAACGCCGGCTACAGTGGCAAGAAACTGGAAAATCCCTTGATGGCGTACTACCTAACCGTTAGGAGTTTACGATCATGGTGCCTCAAGTGATCACGTTGACAGATCGTGCCGCCGACCAAGCGAAGGCCCTGATTGCGGAGGCCGATGATGATGTTCTCGGTCTGCGTGTTGGCGTGAAATCTACGGGCTGTTCCGGCATGAGCTACTACGTGGAATACGCCAAGGAGCAGAAGAAGTTCGAGGACGTCGTTGAAGACAAGGGCGTCAAGATATTCGTTGAGCCGTCGGCAACGATGTTCCTGTTCGGTAGCGAGATGGACTGGATCGAAGACCGCTTTAATGCGCGGTTCGACTTCAGCAATCCGAACGAAAAAGGCCGGTGCGGTTGTGGTGAATCCTTCACTATCTGACAACTGCTGCCCGACACTTCCCGAAATCTGCATCCCGACGTTTCGGAACGTTGATCGCCCAATCATGACCAAAGTTACCTTCATAAAGCGGAACGGGAAGCCGAAGGTCATCGACGCCAAGGAGGGGCAGAGCCTGTTGGAAATCGCTTGGGACAATGAAGTCGATATCGAAGGCGCATGCGAGGGATCTATGGCTTGCGCCACATGCCACGTCATTGTCGATTCGGCATGGTTTTCGATGCTACCCGCGCCGTCGGAGGACGAGAAAGACATGCTGGATCTGGCCTACGACATCCAGAAGACATCGCGCCTCGGTTGCCAGATAACGATGACCGACGCTTTGGATGGCCTGGTTGTAAGGTTGCCTAGGGACGTCCGGAAAATGCTGCTGTAGAATGAGCGTGCAGTATGACGGCTCGCTCTTCAGCGCACTGCGGGATTGCACCGGACCAGATTGGCAGACATATGTCGATCATGTGTTCGTCCGAAGGATTGCGGATGGGTCATTGCCGGAAGCTGCGTTTCGGTACTACCTGATTCAGGATTATCTCTTTCTCATCCATTTCTCCCGCGCATGGGCTTTGGCCGCCTACAAGGCCGAGACACTTAACGACATCATGGCAGCCTCGGAAATTCTGAACGGTATCTCCAATACCGAGATGGCGCTACATGTGGAATTCTGCCGCGGCTGGGGGCTGACTGAAGCCGATATGGAGGCTGCTCCCGAGGCGCCAGCATGCCTGGCTTATACCCGCTATGTCTTGGAAACAGGCTTGCGCGGCGATCTGCTCGATCTACACATTGCGCTCGCGCCCTGTGTCGTTGGATACGGAGAGATTGGCCATGCCTTGGGATCTGCTGTTGTCGTGCCGGGAAATCCTTACCAGCCCTGGATCGAATTGTATGCTGGCCCCGAGTACCAGAAGGTGGCGCAAAGCGCGGTGACTGCTCTGGATGATTTATGGGCACGCCGCGGTTCCGAGGCGCGAAGGGTGTCAGCGCAGCGAATTTTTTCCGAGGCTACGCGCCTGGAAATCGGTTTCTGGCAAATGGGTCTGGACGAAACCCGATTGGAAACGACGCGCTAGAAATGTAACACAATCAGGAGCTCGCCGTTTAAGATATCACTGGCAGGTGCACGTCCTCCATTGGCGCCGCAGGCTTGGAGAATCGTCTTTCGCAGGCAAGAAACAGCTTGGCACAGACAGTGGTTCGGGAGCCAGCGGTTCTCAGCAACCGACGGACGTGTCGGAACAGACCAACCGCCTAATGTTAATGGTTCATGCGACCCTGGCATCAAGGACGACAAGCATGGCCAGTTTTAACAGTCAAGAGAAGGCTTCGTGAGGCAATGGAACGGCGGTATGCCGTTTAGTAGTCGTGCAACAGCCGCCACGCAGTCTCATACGAACGACAATGGCATTGCGGCGCAAAGTCTTCACTCCCTACGGACCCTTGAACCGTTGTGAAGCGGGACTTATACCGACTTTTTGCGCTGGAAGCGCACCTGTGATCTCACTCAGGGGCGAGTAACCTGGGGACATTGTGATCACGCGGGCGTGGCGGAATAGGTAGACGCGCTGGTTTTAGGTGCCAGTGACGAAAGTCGTGTGGGTTCAAGTCCCTCCGCCCGCACCATTCGGACTCGACAACGACGCATTGACCGGACCGGTTGACTGACCCGGATCGGCAAATTGGGAACGCCGAAGCATGCAGGTAACGGAAACAGCGGCCGAAGGCCTGAAGCGTGAGTACAGAATTTCGATACCCGCTTCCGATATTGATGGAAAGATGACTACCCGCCTCAACGAAGTGGGCAAGGACTTGCAATTGCCCGGCTTTCGCCGGGGCAAGGCACCCCTACAGGTGCTGAAACAGCGATTGGGCAAATCCCTTGTGGGCGAGGTGCTGGAGCAGGCCGTCCAAGAAAGCGTGACCAAGACGCTTGAGGAAAAAAACCTGAAACCTGCCATGCAGCCAAAGGTAGAAATAGACAATTTCGAAGATGGCAGCGATCTCGAGTATACCATGTCGCTGGAGATCCTGCCCGATCTGCAGGTGATGGATCTCAAATCCATCAAGCTTGAACGGCTGAAGGTGCCGGTTACTGACGATGCCGTTGACGAGGCCATCAATACGCTTGCCGAGATCCGGCAGGATACCGAAGCGGCGCCGAAGACGCACAAGGCAGTGGTCGGAGACGTGGCGATAATCGACTTTCAGGGCAAGATCGATGGCACGCCGTTCGATGGCGGCACCGCCGAAGGGCATCACCTCAAGTTGGGGTCCAAAACCTTCATCCCCAGCTTTGACGATCAACTGATTGGGGTTAAGGCTGGCGACAGGAAGGAAGTGAAAATCACTTTCCCCGAGGACTATCAATCAACCGATCTTGCCGGCAAGGAGGCAATCTTTGAAGTGACAGTCAACGAAGTGCGCATCGGCAAGCAGCCGGAGATTGATGACGAGTTCGCCAAATCGGTTGGAGCGGAGGATCTGAAAGCGCTGAAGCAGGCAGTGCGAAGCGACATCGAGCAAAACTATGATGGCCTGACGCGTACTCGCTTGAAGCGTGATCTACTGGATGTTCTGGCCGACAGTCATGATTTCGAAGTGCCGCCGGGCATGGTCGAGACAGAGTACGACGCTATCTGGCAACACTATGAAGAGCGCAAGACCCAGAACCAGTTGGATGAGGACGAGAATAAGAAATCCGAAGATGTTCTTAGGGAGGAATACCGCGATATCGCTGTGCGTCGCGTACGCCTGGGTCTGATTCTGAGCGAGATCGGTGCCACTCAGAATATCGAGGTGTCCGATGAAGAGGTTAATCGCGCCATCATCAATGAAGCGCAACGATTCAAGGGACGGGAGCGAGAGGTGGTGGAATTCTACCAGAAGAACTCTCAGGGACGAGACAGCATTCGAGCCCCTCTTTATGAAGAAAAGGTGATCGACTACATCGTCGAATTGGCCAGTATCTCCGACAAGGAAGCGACCTTGGAAGAGGTTGTCGCTGAGCCTGTGGAAACGATATAGCAGAAGCCGAGCCCGACGAAGGCCAGTAAATCGAAGAAATAGGCTATGGTTCGGCCAGATGATTGGCCAAATCGTACACGCTCCCGGCGACGGCCGATTGGTGATGGAGATTTGGAACTGGCAGTAGGGAACAGGCAATCCTATGTATAGGCTCCAGCCGCAGGAAGCGAAAGAAGCCCAACGAAACCCAAGGAATCAATGGGTTCCATCAAACAGAGAGCAAGATGCACGATCCGGTTGATCTATACATGAATACGCTTGTTCCGATGGTCGTTGAGCAGACTAACAGGGGCGAGCGCGCTTACGACATCTATTCACGCCTGCTAAAGGAGCGGATCGTCTTCATTACCGGCGGGATTGAGGATCATGTGTCTTCGCTGGTCTGCGCCCAGCTTCTGTTTCTGGAGGCGGACAATCCCACCAAGGACATTTCGATCTATATCAACTCGCCGGGCGGGGTCGTCACATCTGGCCTGTCCGTCTACGACACGATGCAATACATTCGTCCTGAAGTGTCGACTGTCTGCGTGGGTCAGGCCGCCTCAATGGGCTCCCTGATCCTTACAGCCGGCGCAAAGGGAAAGCGATTTGCGCTTCCCAATGCGAGGATAATGATTCATCAGCCGTCAGGGGGATTCCAGGGTCAAGCCACCGACATCGAGATCCACGCCAAGGAGATACTTGCAGTACGAGCGCGTCTGAACGACATTTATGTCGAACATACAGGTCAGGATCTGAACGTCATCGAAGAAGCAATGGAGCGCGACCGTTTTCTGACACCGGAAGAAGCTGAGGACTTTGGCCTGATTGATGATGTTGTGAGTAGCCGCCCAGAAGAGACAGATGATGACGGTGGTGGTTCTTGATCGTCAACCGGAAAACCGGCGATGACTCTGACTTTTCGCCATCCTGCTCAAGTCTCGGCGCGACCTTGAGAGAGCAGTTGTGGCGCCGCTTGCCGCAGGCAGGATTCAAACTAGCCATCTGGCAACCGCAACGCTAACATGTTGACGTTTCTGGTGGCAAGCATCAGCGTTGACATTGAAGGCCGGGGCGATTGATCCAGATGAGTGATCGCGAGCCGATCTAGACAGGGCCTAAAAATCGATGAGTAAGTCCGGGAACGGCGATTCGAAAAATACGCTTTACTGCTCTTTCTGCGGAAAGAGCCAGCATGAGGTCAGGAAGCTTATTGCCGGTCCGACGGTGTTCATCTGCGATGAATGCGTCGAACTCTGTATGGATATCATCCGCGAAGAAAACAAGTCGAACGTTGTCAAAAGCAGCGACGGTGTACCGACGCCACTGGAAATCAATGCGGTTTTGGACGACTATGTGATTGGTCAGCACCATGCAAAGCGCGTGCTGTCGGTCGCGGTGCACAACCACTACAAGCGTTTGGCTCATGGCGCGCAGTCAAATGGTGTCGAACTGGCGAAGTCGAATATCTTGCTGGTGGGACCGACTGGCTGTGGAAAGACGCTGCTGGCGCAGACACTGGCGCGCATCATTGACGTACCCTTCACGATGGCCGATGCAACGACCCTGACTGAAGCTGGCTACGTCGGCGAGGATGTGGAGAACATCATCCTGAAGCTGTTGCAGGTCGCGGACTACAATGTCGAGAGGACCCAGCGTGGTATTGTCTACATCGACGAGGTCGACAAGATCAGCCGAAAGGCTGATAATCCGTCGATCACCCGTGATGTGTCAGGTGAGGGTGTTCAGCAGGCGCTGTTGAAGATCATGGAAGGTACGGTTGCCTCGGTACCGCCCCAAGGCGGTCGCAAGCATCCTCAGCAGGAATTTCTGCAGGTCGATACCACCAACATACTCTTTATCTGCGGCGGTGCCTTCTCTGGTTTGGAGAAGATCATCTCTTCCCGCGGTCAGAGCAACTCCATTGGCTTTGGTGCTGACGTTCGGGCGCCCGACGAACGGAAGACCGGCGAGGTGTTGCGAGAACTTGAGCCGGAAGACCTTCTGAAGTTCGGGCTGATTCCGGAATTTGTCGGTCGCCTCCCGGTAATTGCTACTCTGGAGGATCTGGACGAGACGGCGCTGGTTCGAATTTTGACCGAACCGAAAAACGCCTTGGTCAAGCAGTACCAGAGGCTTTTCGATATGGAGGGTGCCAAGCTCAGCTTTACCGAAGACGCCTTGGGAGCGATCGCTTGCAAGGCGATTGCGCGGAAGACCGGCGCGCGTGGCCTGCGGTCAATCATGGAAAACATCCTGCTCGATTCGATGTTCGACCTACCAGGTAATGATCGCATTGAAGAAGTGGCCATTAGCCGGGAAGTAGTCGAAGGCGGCGCGCAACCGTTGTTGCTGTATGCTGAGCGGAGCGCGGAAGCCAGCGCCTGAAGGCTTCCCTGCCGTTGGCTGGGGCTGCTGAAATGCCCTCTGGAAACGGGCTTTCTTGGGTCTATCTGCTTTAGGTATGGATGCGTCGCCAACTATTGAACGCGGGTGTCCAGGACGCCAGATGTTGTCCATTGGACAAACGCCAATACGTCGCTTGTCAAGCTAGTCGCGGTTGTTGCCACTTCCCGGGGCAATCGCCAACCGTTCAGGTGAACCAGATGTTAGAACTTCAGGGTGGTACGCTTTTCCCTGTTCTCCCGCTTCGGGATATCGTTGTTTTCCCTCACATGATTGTGCCGCTGTTCGTCGGTCGCGACAAGTCTGTCCGGGCGCTGGAAGATGTCATGAAGGACGATAAACAGATCTTGCTGGTCGCGCAGAAAAATGCCTCCCAGGACGATCCGTCTGCTTCAGATATCTATTCCGTCGGCACCAGCGGTACCGTACTGCAACTCTTGAAGTTGCCTGATGGCACCGTCAAGGTTTTGGTCGAAGGCCGGCAACGCGCCAAGATCATGCGTTATGCCGAAAGCGATGACTTCTTCCAGGCCTACGCAGAGCCGATGGAAGAGGAACATGACGATGACAAGGAATCCGAAGCGTTGATGCGCACGGCAGTCTCGCAATTTGAGCAGTACATCAAGCTGAACCGCAAGATTCCGCCCGAAGTGCTGGTGTCGATCAACCAGATCGACGAGCCTGGCAAGCTGGCTGATACCATCGCTTCCCATTTGAACCTCAAGATTCCGGAAAAGCAGGAGCTTTTGGAAACTGCGCCTGTCGGCGCTCGGCTCGAAAAGATCTATTCCTACATGGAGGGAGAGATCGGCGTGATGCAGGTCGAAAAACGCATCCGAGGCCGAGTCAAGCGTCAGATGGAGAAGACCCAGAGGGAGTATTATCTGAATGAGCAGATGAAGGCGATTCAGAAGGAGTTGGGCGAAGGCGAAGACGCCAAGGATGAACTCGCCGAGATCGAAGGAAAGATCAAGAAGACCAAACTGTCCAAGGAGGCCCGTGAAAAGGCTGAAGCGGAGATGAAGAAGCTTCGGTCGATGAGTCCGATGTCAGCTGAATCAACAGTCGTGCGAAACTATCTCGACTGGCTGTTGAGTATTCCATGGAAGAAGCGATCCAAGGTGAAGCGAGATATCCAACGCGCCGAACGAATTCTTGATGAGGATCACTACGGACTGGAGAAGGTCAAGGAACGTATCCTGGAATACCTCGCTGTTCAGCAGCGGATGAAAAAGATCAAAGGGCCGATCCTTTGCCTTGTTGGTCCGCCCGGCGTCGGGAAGACATCGCTGGGAAAATCCATTGCCCGGGCAACGGGGCGAAACTTCGTCCGGTTGTCTCTAGGTGGTATCCGTGACGAGGCGGAAATCCGTGGTCACCGACGCACCTATATCGGCTCAATGCCCGGCAAAATCATTCAATCCATGAAAAAAGCCAAGGCGTCAAACCCTTTGTTCCTGCTTGATGAAATCGACAAGTTGGGGGCTGACTGGCGGGGTGACCCGTCATCAGCATTGCTGGAGGTCCTGGATCCCGAGCAGAATTCAACTTTTGCAGATCACTATCTCGAAGTCGACTACGATCTGTCGGACGTCATGTTCGTGACTACCGCCAACACGCTGCACATGCCGCAGCCCCTGATGGATCGGATGGAGATTATCCGCATCCCCGGCTACACGGAGGACGAGAAGGTTCAGATCGCAAAGCGCCATCTTCTGCCGAAACAGATTGAGGCGCACGGATTGAAGGAAGAAGAGTGGTCGGTAAACGAGGCGGCTTTACATTCGTTAATCCGCTACTATACGCGCGAAGCAGGTGTCCGGAACCTGGAGCGTGAGATAGCCAACCTCGCCCGCAAGGCGGTTAAGGAGATCGTCAGCGATGCTGTTGAGAAAGTCGCTGTCACCAACCGAAATGTAGGAAAATATGCCGGAGTCCGGAAGCACCGCTTCGGTCTGGCCGAAGACGAAGACGCGGTGGGCGTCGTTACTGGTTTGGCCTGGACCGAAACTGGTGGCGAATTGCTGTCCATAGAATCCGTCACGTTGCCCGGCGGCGGGCCCGGCGGCGGGAAGGTGACAGCGACGGGCAAACTCGGCGACGTCATGAAGGAATCGGTTCACGCGGCCGAGAGTTTCGTGAAGTCCCGGGCTGTCAGCTTCGGGATCAAGCCGACGATCTTCGAAAAGCGTGAAATTCATGTTCACGTGCCGGAAGGGGCGACGCCGAAAGACGGGCCTTCGGCCGGTGTTGCCATGATTACATCGATCGTTTCGGTATTGACTGGTGTGCCGGTGCGCAAGGATGTTGCCATGACCGGCGAGATTACGTTGCGCGGTCGCGTCTTGCCGATTGGCGGGCTGAAAGAAAAACTGCTGGCAGCGCTGCGCGGTGGTCTCAAGACTGTGCTGATCCCGGAGGATAACGAGAAGGATCTGGCGGATATTCCGGACAATGTGAGACGCCGCCTCAAGATCATTTCGGTCAGCGCCGTCGATCAGATACTGGAACATGCCTTGACAGCCCCACTAACTCCAATCGAGTGGTCTGATGCGGACAGTAAGATCGAAGCTGTGCGAGGTGATGTTGCTGACGATGAAATTGGTGTCGTAAAACACTGACGACGCCAATATTCGCCACGCGGTAAAAATCCCAAAAATCGCATTTGTAGCGATTTCGAGCAATTGACCTATGTATCAACTCCGCCGTAAACTTTTCACAACCATCCTAGACTTGACTCCAGATACCCCATCCTCAGCGGGTGTTTGGAAGGAGTGGAATGCTGGCGGTGCGGTATATACCGGTCGCTGATCCTTAGAAAACCATGAGAGGTCTTTCGTGAACAAGAATGATTTGATTGCCACCGTTGCTGACAGCACAGGCATGAGCAAGACCGACGTAGCTTCGGTGATTGATGCTTCGCTAAACTCGATTGCCGATGCCTTGAAGTCTGGCGGCGAGGTTAAGCTGGTAGGTTTTGGCACGTTTCATGTCACCGACCGGGCGGCGACGACGGGACGCAATCCGCGTACGGGTGAAACCATCCAGATTGCAGCGTCCCGCCAGCCAAAATTCAAAGCTGGAAAGGCATTGAAAGACGCGTTGAATTAGGGAGTCTCCCCGAGGGATCATATCAGGTGAATGCGGCCGTTCGTTTGAGCGGCCGTTTTCTTTTGGGTTCTGCTGGCCGCCGAAAATTTCGGGCGTGGGTATCTTGCATCCGTCCTTATTGTCGCGCTCAGGACCGCTCCGTTCGTACCCACTGAGGCGGCTGCTGGGTCTTTGTCGGCGGAATTAATCCGCACTCCTTGCCGGACACCCGCGTTGCGCATGTTTCCAAGGCAGGTCTTGCAGTGCGTATCATCTACCAGCATGGTCGTCGGTGCGTCGAGAGGCGGCTTGAGAGATTCAGAGGGTAAGAAGGTCGGCTGGTTCTTGCAGATCGGACATCGCGGCTTCACTGTCCCGATAGGCCTTTGCGTATTGGATGATTGCTTCTATGTTGCTGTGCGTAGTGTTTCCTCTAGCTGCGTGACCGAGTGGTCACTACCATGATCTTCGCCGTTCTCGCCGTTCTTGCTGCGTCTTGCACCTTTCTGACGATGGTCTTGCCGACGGCCTTGGGCTCTGTTCTGGTTCTGGTTTTGCTGGCTACAGGTCTCCGGTTGGCGGTGGTGGCCTGGATGCTGCGTACGGTAAATCACAAAAACGGGTCGGTGGGCCGTGGCCTCACGGTTCTATGCGTTGCCGAAGTGTTATTTCTGATGGCGTTGGCTGCCGGCATCCCGGTCGATCCGCATATCGACGGCGGCACTATCGGTTGGCTCAGCTTGGTCATATGGTTGGTTTACGGCGGGGCCAGCATATACGGCGGGCTGAATCTGATTCCGGCAGAAGGTTGGGTACGCGGCGGCGGAATCGCTGTGGCGGCTGCTGGCGGTTTCTGGTTTACGGTGATCGGCCTGATTGTCTGGCCATTCGCCATGGCAGCGGGCTATCTGTGTTTTGCCATGGCAGGCTTGAAGTCGTGCAGATCCGAAACAGTCTGATTAGGGCCTGTTAACACCAAACAGGGATTTCATGCTATCCTGCTTCACGTCGTCTTCAGCCAGAGAAGTGGCGGGTTATCAGAAGCATGGAAATCACCGAGGCGCAGTTCAAGCGGATCGCCCCGCTGCTTCCCAGGCAGCGCGGGAACGTCAGCGTGCCGAACCTGCAGGTGCTCGACGCGATCCTCCACGTGGCCGAGCAGGGCTGCAAGTGGCGTGGCCTGCCGAAGCGGTTCGGCAACTGGCACACGATCTGCACGCGAATGAGCCGCCGGGCCAGGAGCGGCGTGCTCGACCGGGTGTTCGAGCAGCTCCAGCGCGACCAGCTCATCCGCATCAAGGTCGAGGCGCTCGGCCTGGACAGCACCAGCGTCAAGGTGCACCCGGACGGCACGGGGCTCGAAAAGAAACGGCCCGCAGTCCATCGGCAAGTCCCGTGGCGGATGGAACACCAAGATTCACATGGTTGCCGCGGATGCTCGAACGGCGGTCGCCTTCACCCTCTCTCCCGGCAACGCGCACGACGCCCCGCAGGGCCGCAGGCTCATGAGCCGGCTGCAGCGGCCCGTCGACGCCACGGCGCTCGTCATGGACAGGGCACATGAGGACAACGCCACCCGCCAGTGGGCCCTCGACCCTGGCTTCGACCCCGTGGTACCGCCCAGGAGCAACCGCGTCGATCCCTGGGAGTACAACCAGGAGATGGACAAGCGGCGCAACGAGGTCGAGCGCCTGTTCCGGCGCCTCAAGGGCTTCCGGTACATCTTCTCCCGCTTCGAGAAGCTGGACGTCATGTTCCTCGGCTTCATCGTCTTCGCGCTCATCGTCGAGGCACTTCGATAGTGTTAACAGGCCCTAGTTTCTCAAACCAGATCCTTGGGCCGGACGAAGCGTTCCAACTGCGCTGAACCGGGGGACAAGTCAGCCCAGAGGCCCGAATAAGACAACTCGACCAGAGCCGCGGTCGGGAATTTCAGTTGCATGGCCATCGCTTCCGGCGCTGCCCGATCTTTGGTCAGCGCAAGGGCCAAGCCGTCATGACCTGGATGATGGCCGACCAGACAAACTACGCTGACATCTTCTTCGAGGCAGCGCAGCCGCTTGAGCAGGTCTTGCGTCCTTGCCAAATACAGGCTGCGATCCAGCGTCGCTTCCGGCGCCTCTGCCCACTGATGCGCAATGATTGACCAGGTTTCCTTAGCTCGCCTTGCCGACGAGCACAAAACAAGTGATGGCGCTCGGCATTCGGCCGCCAAAAAGGTACCCATGGTGGCCGCTGCGCGTCGGCCCCGATCATTCAGTGGCCTCTCGAAATCGGATGCAGGGCCAGCGGTCCAGTCAGATTTGGCGTGCCGCAGGATTAGGATGCGGTGGATAGGATTGGTTACGCCCACTATATTCCTCCATCGAATTGATATACTAACGCTTCATCCCTGCTAAGGGCCGAAAAAGAAACGTTTCGATTCTGATGACGGACCACATCCTCCAGTCGCGGCCCGCCGGTAAGCATCGTACGCCGACGGAACAGTCCCAGATGGCGGGCAGAGTTGCGGAAAATATTGTTGTCGGGGTGGAGGATCAGGAACGCCTTTCTCTCGAATCACTCCGATCCCGGTACAGCGCGACTCGGATAGCGGTGATCGACATAGGATCCAACTCCATCCGGCTGGTCGCGTTTGAAGGTGCACCTAGGGCGCCAACGCTCATCTTCAATGAAAAGGTCATGTGCGGCTTGGGTCGGGGTATGGAATCCAGCGGCCGCCTTAATCCAGGCGGGGTTGATTTGGCCCTCTACAATCTCGGCCGATTTGTGGCTGCAGCGTCAGCCATGGGCGTGGCGCGGGTATCGGCGTTTGCCACGGCGGCCGTACGTGATGCGGCAGATGGTCTGGAATTCATTACGACATTGAAGAAGACTCTGGCGCTGGACGTGCGCGTGCTGAGCGGCGAGGACGAGGCGCGCCTTTCGGCCTATGGAGTCGTGTCCGGCTTTGCTAACGCCGCGGGCTTGGTCGGCGACCTGGGTGGCGGCAGCCTTGAACTGGTACGGGTAAGTGCTGGCGCGATTCACGAAATGGCGACCCTGCCTCTGGGCACCCTGCGCCTGAACGAAGCGATGACGAACGGCGTGACGATCGGTGCCATCGTCAAGAAATCGTTGGGAACTCTGGACTGGCTGGATGCGGCAGAAGGCGAAACCCTCTACGCCGTGGGTGGTGCTTGGCGCACCTTGGCCAAGGTTCACATGGCTCAGTCCGGCTACTCGCTTCGCATGATCGACGGCTACAGTGTATCAGCCAGTACCTTCACTGACTTTGCCAAGCTGCTGGCGCGCCAGAGCGACCAAGCGCTGTCCAAAATGCCGGCAATTTCTTCGAAACGCACCGAAGCAGTAAGGGCATCTTCCATCGTCCTTCGGCGTGTCGTCAAGATCGCTCGGCCGAAACGGATCGTCTTCATAGCCCGTGGTGTGCGGGAGGGCCTCTTGTATGAGGCCCTGGACTTGCAGACCCGTTCTCTTGACCCCTTACTGACCAGTGCGGCGGAATTTGGTCAGCGTTTCGGCCGATTTACGGAAGTCGGACCCGCCTTGTCGCAATGGACTGATGGCCTGTTCCCCGATGACGAGCCCCGCCGCCGCCGATTACGCCACGCAGCATGCGAATTGGGCGATACCGGCTGGTTTGACCATCCAGACTACCGACACCGCCACGCTTGGGGCCGAATACTGACCTCACCGCTGATGGGTCTTGACCACGGCGATCGCGCTTTTCTCGCCTTGGTCGCCGCGGCGCGCTACAGAGGCGGTATTGAGGAGGACATGCGGCTGCTGGCGCGGAACATCGGTCTGGATGAGAACGGGATGCGCGATGCAAGAGCGCTGGGGGAGGCCTTGAGACTGGGTTATACGATTACCGCAGGCCAGCCCGATTTGCTGCACGACAGCCGCTTCGTCCGTACAGATAGCACGCTCAACCTGCACTTGCCGGAGTTCGGCGGCGATTTCATCGGCAACGTGGTGCCAAAGCGCTTCAACGACCTGGCCGGGACGTTGCGTCTGGAGCCAGTACTGGAGGTCCGCTAGCACGATCAAGACAGATCGTTTCTACCCTGCCGTTTCGCACCGCTAGCGCCAAGTCGCCCTTTTTGAGCGCGATCGCGTCCGCGCCAAAAAGATCGCGCCGCCAACCGGATAGGGCCGGTACTGCCGCCTCGTCATCCATGGCAATCCGTTCCAGATCTGCCATGCTGGCGACTAGTTTCTGCGCTACTTTGCTGCGCGCGCAACGATCCTTCAGCAGCACCTTCAGGAATTCCACCACTGGAGTGGCCCTTGGTGGCAGTTCCTCGCGTTTGGGAGCAGTCGGTATTTCGGTGGTCGATGCGTCGACACCGCGCTGGATCGCTTTCAGAATCCCCTGACCGCTTGGACCTTCGGCTAGCCTCTTCGAGACGCCGCGGGCACGGGATAGTTCTGCGACCGTTTTTGGTGCGTTGGCGGCGATGTCCAGTAATGTTACGTCGCGAAAAATTCGATTTTTCGAGATATTCTTCTGTCGGGCAAAGGACTCTCGCCAAGCTGCGACTTCTTTTAAAACGGCAAGATGTTTGGGTTTCAAGGAGCGGCACTTGATTCGCTGCCAAGCCTCGTCCGGTTTCTTGATATAAGTTGAGATGTCTTCTAACGCCGTCATCTCCTCGGCAATCCAGGCTTCGCGTTTTTCTGACTGAATTTGTCTGCGCAGTTTGCGATACGCCGTACGCAGATGGGTTACGTCGGACAGAGCATAGGACAGCTGCTTGTTGCTCAGCGGTCGTGCTGCCCAGTCGGTAAAACGGCTCGCTTTGTCGATACGAGCCTTCGCTAATTTCTGCACAAGGGCCTCGTATCCCACCTGATCGCCAAAGCCGCACACCATCGCCGCAACTTGCGTGTCATAGACCGGCGTCGGGGTTTTTCCGGTCAGGTGAACAAATATTTCGATGTCCTGGCGAGCTGCGTGGAACACCTTCACGACAGCGGGATTCTGCATCAATTCCCATATCGGGGTGAGGTCCATGTCGGCTGTCAGCGGATCAATAGCTGCTGCCTCGTTTTCACCCGCCATTTGTATGAGACATAGGTTGGGCCAGTAGGTCTTCTCACGGATGAATTCGGTATCGACGGTGACGAAGTCTTCTTTCGCCAGCCTGGCGCAGAGCGCGCGAACGTGCAGGGCTTTGGTAAGGAGAGTCATGGTGATCATATACCGAATAGGTGACGGCAACGGAACAGCGCGCTTTGGCCACTTGGGCTTTTTCAACGTCGGCATTTCGGTACCGTGATAGTTTGTTTCCAGTTGCAGTCTCTGGAGAGGCTCGGCCCCATTGGGGTCAATCGGTCGAGCCCCGTACAAAGGGGCCGAGAGGTCTTGTCGAAAGAAGGTTGCAGAAGCTGTGTTCCTGACACAACCGTTTGCGTTGGGTCATACGGATAATTCAAGGGCGGTTAACGCGTGCGCCCGGCAGCCAGCGAGCTTGGCAAGGACCCTCCGGTGATTTCTTCCGCCAGTTTGAAAGATCACGCCAAGATACCGTCAGGCAACCCCTTTCATCCGATGGAAACCGGCTTCCAGATCCCCGATCAGGTCGTCTATGTTTTCCAAGCCAATGTGGAATCGCAGACAAGGCCCCGCGGCCTCCCATTTGGTAGCGGTTCGGTAGCTCGTCGGGTCGAACGGCAGGACCAGGCTTTCAAAACCGCCCCAACTCGCGCCAAGGCCGAAATGGCGGAGGCCGTCGATAAAGGCAGCGAGTTGAGTTTCGGACGCCGGTTCCAGGACAGTCGAGAACAGACCGCTGGAACCTTTGAAATCGCGCTTCCAGATGGCGTGTCCCGGGTCGTCGGGCAAGGCCGGATAAAGCACGCGATTGACTTCCGGCCGACCTTCCAACCAGTGAGCGGCTTTGAGGGCATTCTGTTCATGCTGCTTCAGGCGCAGGCCCATCGTTCGCAATCCGCGCAAACCCAGATAAACTTCCTCGGAGCCTGGACAATTCCCGGTATTGTTGGCAGCGATTTTCACGCTTTCGAAGAGTTCGGCCCGCATGCTGACTACGCCCAGCATCGCGTCTGAATGGCCGACAAGATATTTGGTTGCCGCGTTGGCGGAAAGATCGACGCCGAAGTCGAGTGGTTTGAAGAGCAGCGGCGTTGCCCAGGTGTTGTCAATACCGGTCTTGATACCGCGTTCTCTGGCGATTGCCGTGATGGATGGGATGTCCTGCATCTCCATGGTTTGAGAGCCTGGAGCCTCAAGCCAGATGAGGCTGGTGTTGTCACGGATCAGACCGGTAATGTCGGCGCCGATGGTGGGATCGTAATAGGTCGTTTCCACGCCAAAGGGGGCCAGGAAATCGTTCGCGAATTTGCGTACCGGCTGATAGACGCTGTCGGTTACCAGAATATGGTCGCCTCCTTTTACGACCGAGAGGATGGCCGCGGCGCAGGCCGCCTTGCCGGAAGACACGGCGACCGCACGATCGGCCCCCTCGAGTGCTGCGACCGCTTCCTCGAATGCCATGCTGGTGGGCGTCCCAAAACGACCATAGACGACATCATCGAAGATGCGGGTCCGCACATCGCTCCATTCGGCGAGTGTCTGTCGGGTAATGGTAGAAGCACGAAAGACCGGCGGATTGACAGCGCCGAAGTGTTTTTCCGGATGGCGTCCGGCCGAGACAATCTTGGTTTCAGTTTTCATGCGTGATTCTCCGGGTGGCTCGTTAGCGGCTATCTTCACAGCGCTAGTATTGATGACGTTGGTGAATCTTGTCGTGTTTGCCGAGGCAGCCAGGTGCTGTCCCGTAGATTCTTTCTTCGGTGCCAGGAAGAGCCAAGGAAGATATTGTCTTCCGGCGGGCCTCTTTGGTCGCCGGAAGCGGAGATGCGAGCCCGTTTTCGCCTGGCTGTCGACGCTTGCGCCGTCATCTCGAAACGTCGCAGCGGGTCCGGCAAACCCAACCTGCCTGGAAGAAGTAAAGCAAGGTCAGCATGTCGGAGTCTCTCAACAGGAAAGACGACGCGAACGCGGTACCAGAAGGGAACTGCACAAGTCGTCCCTGGTCTCCAGAAACGCCGCGTGACACCCATCAAAAGCCCAATAACTAGGGATCCCTTCAAGCAGTAGCACAGCGTCAAACTGGTACACAGTGTTCTTGCGCTACCACGGCAATCTATTCGGCCAGCGTCAACAATTGCAAAATACTCAACCAGTATAAATTTGCCGCGGGTGCTGAAGTGCGCTTATAAGGTGTCCCGATATCTGCGATGCATTGGGATTTGGTCGGTTGACCATCAAGTATATGACTCAAACAACTATGGCAGTTTGCCGAGCGTCGTACGATAACAGCAGTCAAGGAAATGAAGGAGCTTCTATGAAAACCTTTCTCAAAGCTACCGTCGCGGGTGCCGCGGCGATCATCATGGCCTGCGCCGCGCAGGCTGCCACGCTGGACGACATCAAGAAAGCAGGCGTCCTGAAGTGTGGCGTCAGCCAAGGTCTTCCGGGATTTTCGAACCCGGATGACAAAGGTAGCTGGGCCGGTATTGATGTGGATTACTGCAAAGCGCTGGCGGCCGCAGTTCTCGGCGACGCCAGCAAGGTCAAGTATGTGCCACTGTCTGCGAAGGTCCGTTTTACGGCTCTGCAGTCGGGCGAAGTGGATGTGCTGTCCCGGAACACCACTTGGACCTTCACGCGCGATACCAACCTGGGTATCAACTTTGTCGGTGTTCTCTACTATGATGGTCAAGGCTTCATGGTCCGCAAGAAACTCGGCGTGAAAAGCGCCAAGGATCTCTCCGGCGCCGCGGTTTGCACCAACACTGGCACGACGACGGAACTGAATGTTGCCGACTATTTCAAGGCCAATGGCATGAAGTCGAAGCTCGTTGCGTTCGAAAATGCCAACGAAGTGGTGGCAGCCTATGACAGTGGGCGTTGCGACGTGTATACGACCGACCGTTCCGGTCTGGCTGCCCAGCGTACGAAGCTGAAGGATCCGAACGAGCATATGGTTTTGCCCGAGATCATCTCGAAAGAACCGCTGGGTCCGGCCGTTCGCCAAGGTGACGACCAGTTCGGCAACATTGCCCGCTGGGTCCTCAATGCTCTGATCATCGCCGAAGAGCTTGGTATTACGTCCAAGAATGTTGACCAGATGATGTCAAGCAAGAGTCCGGAAATCCAGCGTCTTCTGGGTATCAAGGGCAAGTATGGCAGCTACATCGGTCTGGACGCCGGATGGGCCGCCCGCGCGATCAGGGCCATCGGCAATTACGGTGAAATGTATGATCGTAATGTGACTCCGCTGGGACTGACGCGCGGCGTCAACAACCTGTGGAACAAGGGCGGCATTCTGTATGCCCCCCCGTTCCGTTAGGATCGAAAAGAAAGACCCGGGTGGCGCATGCGGGTGCCACCCGGGTCTCTTTCGTAAAGCTCTTGATCAACTGGAAATATGTCGGATGGCCGAAGCTGCAGTTACCGGCTCAAAGCCCAAGCGGGTTGCCATTCTCAACGACCCCAGGTGGCGATCAATAATATTTCAGGTTGTCGCTTTAGTGGTTGTGATCACAATCGGATGGTATCTGGTCACCAACACCCAAGACAACATGGAAAAGAGGAACATCGGCTTCGGCCTGGATTTCCTAAGCATACCGGCTGGCTTCGACATTATCCAGACGCTCATTCCTTATACGTCCAGTTCCTCTTACAGTCAGGCTTTCTTCGTTTCACTTATTAATACGCTGCTCGTGGCTATCGTCGGCATCTTCTTTGCCACGATGTTGGGTTTCATCGCGGGCGTTGCAAGGCTGTCCTCCAATTGGCTGATCAAAAATCTGGCGGCTGCTTATGTTGAAGTTTTCCGCAACGTACCGCTGCTGCTACAGATCTTTTTCTGGTACCACGCCGTCCTGAAAACCCTGCCGGGACCGCGGCAGAGCCTTTCGATGTTGGAAATCTTCTTCCTGAACAATCGCGGGGTCTATCTGCCCGGCCCGCAACCTCAAGGGTCGTTCTGGATCATCTGTGCGTTGCTTGTCGGCGCAGTCATCACGATGGTCGTATGGAAGAAACGCGAAGACAGGCGTCAGGAATTGACGGGTGAGCGACGGGATCTTATGGGGATTGGTCTTGGTCTCATTTTGGTCCTGCCGATTGTAGCCTTTGTCCTGATTTGGCAGGTGGCTGGAACGCCGCTGACATGGGACATACCAGCACTGAGGGGCTTCAATTTCGGTGGCGGGATTGAAGTTCTGCCGGAGCTTTTGTCTCTGGTGATTGCGCTGTCGGTCTACACTGGCGCTTTCATTGCGGAAAACGTACGATCTGGTATCCAAGCTGTCAGCCGTGGTCAGACGGAAGCGGCCTTTGCCCTCGGCATTCGGCCGGGACCAACCATGCGGCTGATAATCATTCCCCAAGCGCTACGCGTTATCATTCCGCCGCTGACCAGCCAGTATCTGAATCTAACCAAGAACTCGTCTCTGGCAGTGGCAATCGCCTATCCGGATCTCGTCGCCGTGTTCATGGGCACGACGTTAAATCAGACTGGTCGAGCCGTGGAGATCGTAGGCATTACCATGGGTATCTATTTGCTACTCAGCTTGCTCACGTCGGTGATCATGAACTGGTACAACGCCCGTGTGGCGCTGGTCGAGCGATAGAGGCGGCTGAAGATGGGTCAATTCCAAACCGGCGCTTATGCTCCCGGAGCGCACCCCGACCTGCCGCCCCCGCCAAGCACGGTAGGCATCGTCGGCTGGTTGCGAACAAACCTGTTTTCAAGCGTCTTCAACTCTGTCTTGACGATTTTGGCGATCTTTCTGTTGCTGGTCGCGGTACCGCCTTTGCTCGACTGGTCGATCTTCGACGCGGCTTGGACGGCAGAGAGCAAGGATGATTGCCTCAAGAATCCCGCCGGCGCATGCTGGGGTTTTGTAACCTCGCGCTTTGGCCAGTTCATGTATGGCTTCTATCCGAGTGCGGAACGCTGGCGTGTGGACTTGGTTGGCGTCCTGACCGTTTTGTCGATCGGGATGGTCCTGTTCGGAAAAGGCAAAATTCGTGGCTACGGCGTTCTGATATTCTTGGTACCATTCCCGGTCGCGACGTTCATCCTGCTTTACGGCGGCGTTGGCCTCACAGTCGTTGAGACCAATCAGTGGGGCGGCATGATGCTGACGCTGGTGATTGCGGTCACTGGCATCACGGCTTCGCTTCCTTTGGGCGTTCTGCTGGCGCTGGGCCGACGCTCGAACATGCCGATCATCAAGAATCTTTGCATGATCTTCGTTGAGTTCTGGCGCGGCGTTCCGTTGATCACGGTACTGTTTATGGCGTCGGTGATGTTTCCGCTGTTCATGCCTGAAGGCGTCAACTTCAATCAGTTGCTGCGAGCCTTGATCGGTGTGGCCTTGTTCTCGGCTGCCTACATGGCCGAAGTGATCCGTGGCGGATTGCAGGCGATCCCAAAGGGCCAGTACGAAGCCGCGTCGGCACTCGGCCTGGGCTACTGGCAATCCATGCGTCTCATCATTCTGCCGCAAGCGCTGACCATCGTCATCCCTGGCATTGTCAACACCTTCATCGGTCTCTTCAAGGATACGACTCTGGTACTGATTATCGGGCTGATTGACTTTCTGTCGGCGGTCAACACAGGTACGCAAGACGTAAAGTGGTCCGCCTTTACGGTACCGGCGACAGCCTACGTCTTTGCGGCCATCGTCTACTTCATCTTCTGTTTCGGCATGTCGCGATACAGCATAAGCTTGGAGAAGAACTTGGCTACCGGTCACAAGCAGTAAGTCAGAAAACCGGGAGGAACAAATGGCTGATACCGCGGAAGCCCGGGTGCTGGATTCTGCAATTCAGGACGAAGTCGTCATCCAGATTATCGGAATGCACAAGTGGTACGGATCGTTCCACGTGCTCAAGGACGTCAATCTTACGGTATATCGCGGCGAGCGCATCGTGATTTGCGGGCCCTCGGGGTCCGGGAAGTCAACGATGATCCGCTGCATCAATCGGCTGGAGGAGCATCAGGAGGGAAAGATTATAGTCGACGGCAATGAACTGACGAGCGATATCAAGAAAATCGACGAAATCCGTCGTGAAGTCGGTATGGTATTTCAGCACTTCAATCTGTTCCCGCATTTGACGGTTCTAGAAAATCTGACTTTGGCGCCGATCTGGGTGCGCAAGATGCCCAAGGAAGAAGCGGGAAAAACCGCCATGCACTATCTGGAACGAGTCAAGATCCCCGAACAGGCCAACAAATTCCCGGGTCAGCTCTCTGGAGGTCAGCAACAGCGCGTGGCCATTGCCCGGTCACTGTGCATGTCTCCACGAATCATGCTCTTTGATGAACCCACCTCTGCCTTGGATCCAGAGATGATCAAGGAAGTTCTGGAGGTGATGGTCGAACTGGCCGAGGAAGGCATGACTATGTTGTGCGTTACGCACGAAATGGGCTTCGCCCGCCAAGCTGCCAATCGGGTCATCTTTATGGATGAAGGCGAGATCATTGAGCAGAATGAACCTATCCCATTCTTCGAAAGCCCTCAGCATGCTCGGACCAAGGAATTTCTCAGCCAGATACTGAACCACTAGGCTGGATGTTGAGTAGTCGTGATACCTTGAATGGCGGCTTGACTTTCCCAGGCGAGCCGGAAGTAATGGACATCTCTGGTTCTCTCGAGCGAATCAGCAGTAAAGTCGGGCTTGTTGGCCTGATCTCAAGTTCAAGTAACCTAGTATCGGACTTACGAGAGCGTCCCAGATCGTTATTTTCGAACGTTCCGTAAGAAAGGAATATCAGGCCAAGGGCAGTGTCTGCCATTGCCCCCAATTCAACTTTCCTTACCTTGTTTGCCGCTGCCTGCTAGGGCCTGTCAACACCAAACAGGGATTTCATGCTATCCTCCTTCACGCCGTCTTTGGCCACAGAAGTGGAGGGTTATCAGAAGCATGGAAATCACTGAGGCGCAGTTCAAGCGGATTGCCCCGCTGCTTCCCAGGCAGCGCGGGAAGGTCAGCGTGCCGAACCTGCAGGTGCTCGACGCGATCCTCCACGTGGCCGAGCAGGGCTGCAAGTGGCGTGGCCTGCCGAAGCGGTCTGGCAACTGGCACGCGGTCTGCACGCGAATGAGCCGCTGGGCCAGGAGCGGCGTGCTCGACCGGGTGTTCGAGCAGCTCCAGCGCGACCAGCTCATCCGCATCGAGATCGAGGCGCCCGGCCTGGACAGCACCAGCGTCAAGGTGCACCCGGACGGCACGGGGGCTCGAAAAGAAACGGCCCGCAGTCCATCGGCAAGTCCCGCGGCGGATGGAACACCAAAATCCATGTGGTTGCCGCGGATGCTCGAACGGCGGTCGCCTTCACCCTCTCTCCCGGCAACGCGCACGACGCCCCGCAGGGCCGCAAGCTCATGAGCCGGCTGCAGCGGCCCGTCGACGCCACGGCGCGCGTCATGGACAGGGCACATGAGGACAACGCCACCCGCCAGTGGGCCCTCGACCCTGGCTTCGACCCCGTGGTACCGCCCAGGAGCAACCGCGTCGATCCCTGGGAGTACAACCAGGAGATGGACAAGCGGCGCAACGAGGTCGAGCGCCTGTTCCGGCGCCTCAAGGGCTTCCGGCGCCTCTTCTCCCGCTTCGAGAAGCTGGACGTCATGTTCCTCGGCTTCATCGTCTTCGCGCTCATCGTCGAGGCACTCCGGTAGGGTTGACAGGCCCTAGTACAATAGAGGCGCACCCTCAGGAGGCGTCGTCATGCCCGGCAAAGCCGCACCCATCATCCTCGACCTGGACGCGCGCGACCAGCTCGCCAGCCTCGCCAATTCGCGGTCGCTCCCCCACGGCCTCGTGCGCAGGGCGAAGATCGTGCTCGCCTGCGCCGACGGGGAGGCCGGGAGCGCCGTCGCGGCGCGCATGGGCGTCAACAAGGGCACCGTCGGCAAGTGGCGCAGGCGCTCCCTCGAGCACGGCATCCAGGGGCTGCACGACGCGCTGCGCCCGGGCAGGCCTCGCAGCCACGGGGACGAGCGCGTCGCCGAGGTCATCAACACCGCGCTGCGGTCGCGGCCGGAGCACGCCACCCACTGGACGGCGCGCTCGATGGCCGAGCGCGGCGGCGTGTCCAGGAGCACCGTACAGCCGCACCGGCAGCGGATGCTCAAGCTGTCGAACGACCCGTTCTTCGTCGAGAAGGTCCGCGACATCGTCGGCCTGTACCTGAACCCGCCGGACCACGCGGTGGTGCCGTGCGTGGACGAGAAGACGCAGGTGCAGGCGCTGCAGCGCACGCAGCCGGTGCTGCCCCTGGGGCGCGGCCACGTCGAGGGCGTCACCCACGACGACATCCGGCACGGCACGACCACGCTGTTCGCGGCGCTCGACGTGGCCACGGGCAGGGTCATCGGCCAGTGCAGGCGCCGCCACCGCCACCAGGAGTTCCTCGGCTTCCTCCGGCACATCGACCGCAGCGTCCCCCCGGCACGCGACGTGCACCTCGTCGTGGACAACCACGCGACGCACAAGCACGCCAAGGTGAAGGCGTGGCTGGCGAAGCGGCCGCGCTGCCACATCCATTTCACGCCGACCTGCGCCTCCTGGCTCAACCAGGTCGAGCGCTGGTTCGGGATCATCACCCAGCGCGCCATCCGCCGCGGGTCGTTCACCTCGGTCAGGCAGCTCACCGCCAGGATCAGCCGGTTCGTCGACGACTGCAATGCCAACACCAGCCCTTTCGTCTGGACCGCCACCGCCGATTCAATCATCAGCAAGGTTGAAAGGTCAGCATCATTTATTTCTGGGACACGACACTAGGGCCTGTTCACACAATTTCTGATAGACTGCTGGTCCTCCGGTCGATGAAGAGGAGTCCAGCGCATGGAGCTCACGCAAGCGCACTACGAGCGCATCGCCCATGTGTTCCCGAAGCACCGTGGCAACGTCTCGTTGGGGAATCTCGCGGTGCTCAACGCCATCGTGTACGTGGCCGAGCAGGGGTGCAAGTGGCGCGGGCTGCCGGCCCATTTCGGGAACTGGCACACCATCTGCACGCGGATGAACCGCTGGGCGAAGAGCGGCGTGTTGGACCGGGTGTTTGCGGAGTTGCAGCGCCTGGATCTCATTCGGGTCCGGGTGGAGGTGCTGTCGCTCGACGGCACGGTGGTGAAGGTTCATCCAGACGGGACGGGTGCGCTGAAAAAAACGGTCCCCAGGCCATCGGGAAGTCGCGCGGGGGGTGGAGCACCAAGCTTCATGTGGTTGCCGCGGATGACCGGAGCGCAGTCGGATTCTCACTTTCCGGGGGACACGCGGGTGATGCGCCCGAGGGGCGCGCCCTGCTGAGCGCCATGGCGCTGCCCGATGAGGCACGTTGCCTGGTGATGGACAAGGCCTACGAAGGCGATGAAACCCGCCAGCTCGTGGAGGACCTGGGGCTGGAGCCGGTGGTGCCACCGAAGGCCAATCGGGTCTCGCCATGGGACTATGACCGAGTGTTGTACAAAAGACGCAACGAAGTCGAGCGGCTGTTCCGGCGGCTGAAGCGCTTCCGGCGCGTGAGCACCCGGTTCGACAAGCTCGATGTGGTCTTCACCTTCTTCATCTACTTCGCACTCATCATCGATGCCCTCAAATTCATTTAGTGTGAACAGGCCCTAGGTCAGCTTGCTTACATTTCCATCTGCCGCCGACCACTCCACCAACCGTTGGACGTAGCGTGCGCCGGCCTGTAACTCGCTTATTTTGATAAATTCATCAGGCTTGTGCGCTTGGGCGATGTCGCCGGGTCCGCAGACCACCGCAGGAATGTCTGCATATTGAAAAAGCCCGGCTTCGGTAGCGTAGGCAACTTTTTCCGTATGGTTCCGGCCGGTCAGTTTGCAGGCCAGCGCCACTGCGGGAGAATTAGGATCCGCCTCCATTGGTGGCGAATGGGCTGTGATGTCGGTATTGATTCTGGCCAGAGGGGAGATAGTCTTCATCTGCGGCAGTAGTTCGGTGCGGATATATTCGTCGAGCGGGTCCAGGATTTCCTCCGGCATCACGCCGGGAAGCGGTCGGAACTCCCAATCAAACTGGCAATGACTGGGAACGATGTTGACAGCACTTCCCCCTTCAATGCGACCGATGTTGAAAGTTGTCCAGGCGGGGATAAACCCATTGTCGGTGTCCTCCTTCACGCGCAAACCGTCGATGATCTCCTCAATCTTTCTCATCATCCTGGATGCATAGACAACAGCGTTCACGGCTTCTTGCTGGCGGCTGGAATGCGCTTCCAGTCCGGTCACCGTCGTACGCATCGCCACAATGCCCTTGTGGCCGTCGACCACACGCATACCGGTCGGTTCTCCCACCAGAACCAGGGCTGGCCTTGGCAGGTCTTGGCCCAAGCGTTTGATGAGATGCGGCACGCCCTTGCAGCCGACTTCTTCGTCAAACGAGAAGGCGAAATGCACGGGCGTCTTAAGGTTCGCTTCATTCAGCGCTGGTGCCATGGCAAGCGCAATGGCGATAAAGCCTTTCATGTCGGCGGTGCCCCGGCCGAACAGCTTTCCGTCGCGTTCCGTCAAGACAAAGGGGTCGGTCGCCCAGGTTTGTTCGATGACCGGCACGACATCAGTATGGCCGGAGAGCGCCACACCACCTTCTTCGGCCGCTGTGCCAAGACCTGTGATTGTGGCGTACAAGTTTGCTTTCATCTCATCTACGCCAAAAGCCAGATGGCTTTCAATTCCCAGTCCGTCCAGATAGTCCCTTATCCAGTCGATCATCGACATGTTTGATTTCGAAGACGTGGTGTCAAACCCGATGATAGTTTCCAAGATAGAGCGGATATCTTCAAGCTGCGCTGTCACAGGCTACTCCTTCCAGAAGGATGGAACAAACAGGACGAGCACTGCAAAAATCTCCAGACGTCCGATCAGCATACCCGCCGAAAGTAACCACTTTGCAGTATCGTTCAGCCCGGTATAGCTACTTTCTGGGCCGATTATGGGGCCTAGACCGGGGCCGACATTGGAGATAGCGCTCGCCGCGCCGGATAACGCCGTGATCGGATCAAGCCCAGTCATTCCCAGCAATAGCGCCAGCATACCGAAAGACAGCATGAAGAAGAGCAGAAACCCCATCACGGACTGAGTAACCTCATCCGGAATCGGCCGTCGATTGTAGTAAGGTATGAACACTCCGCGCGGTTGCATAAGACGGGATATCTGAACCAGCCCTACGGCATAGGCGACTTGAAACCGAAAAATCTTGACGCCGCAGGTCGTCGACCCGGCACACCCCCCCACGAACATCAGCAGGAAAAACAATGCAAACGGGAAAGGACCCCATTTGTCAAAGCCTTCGGTCGCGTAACCCGTACCTGTCATGATCGATGTCACATTGAAGGCTGATTTGGTAATCGCTGTGCTAACCCCTTCGCCCCGTTCAAAAACCAGCCACAGGAAGACAAGCAAAATAGCTGTAGCAAGCACGCCAAGAAATACACGAACCTGACTATCCTTCGCCAACGGACTGAAGCAAGACAAAAACCGTCGGGGCCTATGTTCAGACGACATGTCGCGAATTTGATTGTCTCTTCCCGCCGCGCCAAAACTGCAACGCAGAGCGTCAATGTAGAAAACAAATGGCAAGCTGCCCACGATCATCGTGAAGAAGATGATCCAGTGAATGACAGGCGGGTAGGCCCCGATGGAGCTATCGCGTGTCGAAAACCCACCCGTCGCGATGCTAGTCATCGCGTGGTTTATGGCATCGAACGGCTGCATCTGTGCAGCCCACAAGGCGATGGCTGTCAGGATCGTCAGGCCGATGTAGACGGCACCGATTCCAGCCGCCAGTTGCGCAGCGCGAGGCAGTACTTTCTCCGGCGTATCAAACGCCTCGGTCCGGAACAACTGCATGCCGCCGACGCGCAGCATGGGCAGGAAGGCCAAAGCGAAGATGATGATGCCGATCCCGCCCAGCCATTGCAGGATTGATCGCCATAGCAGAATACCCGGCGGAACGCTATCCAAGCCGATAATCACCGTTGCCCCTGTCGTTGTAATGCCTGACATCGCTTCAAAGAAGGCGTCGGTATAGGACATATCAAGCCTTGAAAATGTGAGGGGCAGCGCCGCGAACGCCGCAATAATCAGCCAGCTGAAAGAGGTAAAAGCGAAGGCTTGGCGGAGGTTTAGCCGGAAGTTCTCAGTCCAGTTTGCAAGAGCGAGAGAGACGCCAACGAATAGAGTAACGCCGGAGGCCTTGACGAATGCCGACCAGTCGTCATTCCCGGCAAGTAGATCCGAAGTAATCGGCGCCAGCATGATGACCGCCAGGATGATCAGCAGTACGCCGCAGATGAAGAATACCGGTCGAAGATCCAGCAAGGATGACCTGCAATCAGATGATCACAATCGCTCAGGGTGTGGTGTTCGCATGCGAACATGGACTATACGGCGTGAAGTGTCAGGCGGCCAAGGGTCTTGCCCGAACCGCGCTCTGATGACCAAGCTATTTTCCCGTTTCGATCATCGTCAGAAATTCGCGCCGGGTTGCGGGATCGTCCCTGAATGCGCCCAGCATGCGGCTGGTGACCATGCCGGCGCCCGGTTTGTGAACGCCACGAGTGGTCATGCATTCATGGGATGCTTCGATGACAACGGCGACTCCCCGTGGATCCAGGACGTCCTGCATCGTGTTGGCGATCTGAGCCGTCAATTTTTCTTGGATTTGCAGCCGCTTGGCATAGGCATCTACCAAACGGGCAATCTTGCTGATGCCGACAACCCGATTCTTTGGCAGGTAACCAACGTGCGCTTTGCCGACGATTGGCACCATGTGATGTTCACAATGCGATTCGATCTGGATATCGCGCAGTACGATTATTTCGTCATATCCTTCGGTTTCCGAAAAGGTGCGCCCCAAGAAGTCCAAGGGATTTATGTCGTAGCCGGAGAAAAATTCTTCATAGGATCGCACTACCCGCGCCGGCGTATCCACCAGTCCTTCGCGGTCCGGATCATCACCGGCCCAACGGAGAAGGGTTCGGACCGCCGCTTCGGCTTCTTCACGGGTCGGCCGGTCTGCTGGTTTCGATCGAGTCATGAATCACTTCCAGATCAGAATTCGGGCGGGCATAGTTCTGAAAAGCGTGGACGCTGGCAGGGAAAAGCGGCTTCAGTGAATCTTCGTCTGGACGTATGGGCTGTCCAGCGAAAACATCGGGATGCGCACCTTGAAACGGCTGCCGTCGTCACGGGTCATTTCATACGCGCCAACCATGAAACCCGAGGGTGTGCCCAGAGGACATCCGCTTGTGTACTTGTAACTCTGCCCCGGCTCGAGAACGGGTTGTTCGCCAACCACTCCGGGGCCACGCACTTCCTGTTGCTTGCCAGATCCGTTCGTTATCTGCCAATGACGGTTCAACAACTGAACGCGCTCGTTACCCTTATTGCTGATGGTCACCGTATAGGCCCAAACATAATGATTATCATCCGGTTCTGACTGATCTTCAAGATAGATCGGTTCAACCGAAACCACGATGCCGGACGTTGTTTCCGAGTACATGGGTTAATGCAGGTCCACGATTGCCCTGTTACCGAATTTCAACTTCTGTATTTAGGTAAAAATCTCGGTGTGTCGAGCCGGCAGATTCGGCGCTGTGCCGCAGACAGGCTGCCAGGTAATTTGATGGTTGCTGATCTCGGAACGTTCCCGGCCATCGACGAATCGCCGAGGCAATGATCATGCTGGTCTCGCGGCCCGGCAAAAATTGACCCATGTTGCCTTCACGAAATTATGGAGACTGCTTGTCCAGGGTCAGGCTGAAAAAGTCAACCATCGCCTGGTAGTGTCTCAGTTTGAATCTTGATGTCCGCTTCTTGCATGGGCCACGCGAACCCGGCTTCAGAGCAGCATCTTCCACCAGCCTTGCATGTGGACGCGCCCTGACACCCTCCATGGCGACCCCACGGCGGCGTTCGGGAGACAGCCTTGCGGCGCCAGCCTTGCCGGCCCCGGGCCTTCCCGGAAGGCCCGGCAAGCGAATCGTTCGGGATCTGAGACCCGTCGTCATGTCAACGACCGTCCTCGCCAGCCTGTCGACATCCCAGGGGCACTTCGGCATGGCATCCTCCCCGTTTGACTTGCGAAACACGGGGCCGAATACCCCTGTCAACACAAACCGTGATTTCAAACCGAGCCACTACCCATCCATTCAACAATTTTCTGAAGCCACGACAAGCTATCACTAGCGCTGGAGGCATCACTGGTGATGGCGCTGAACTGTTTGTTGATTCTTGCTTGTTCAACATGAATGCGCCGCCTTAACCAGCTGGCTCTATCGCATACTGGCATGACATCATTCGATTCAAGGGGTCTCAAGGAGGCCAATTTCCTCGCATGGAGACTTGAAATTTTCGGTCGTGCCGATCACCAGTACGACTTTCATCCATGCGTCCACGATACAACCGGAGAACTTGAGAACCGCTTGATGTTCATCTTCGTATTCTAGCTCCTCATGAAGATGAAAGCGATGATCGTAGAAAGCAGGCCGGTCCCGCCGGAGAACAATCGAACATCGCGAAAAGATCAGAACTGGTTGCACATGTTGGCTGAGCTATCGGGAATATGCTCCGCGCCGTGGTGACAGAAACTGCCCAAGCGCTTGATAGGCGCGCCTTTTGCGCAGTTCGGCGACCGTAGCGAGCAAAGTCATGATGATGAAACAAACGCTCTCTCTGACCACAGCATTTTCTACTCCAAGATGCTGAACATCAAGTCAGTTGAGGCCAACCTGGCGGGTACAGGACGGTCGCTTTTGGCGCGCCAACCCCTTCATCGCAGGTTGGCATGCCGCGGCGCTGGGCCGCTTTCGAAGGCCTTGGCCGCCTGGATGCCAATGATTATGGTGGGTTGTCGTCGCTGCAGGATCGACATTTGGCTTCGGAGCCCATCATGTCCCTTGTCATCGCCATTGACGGGCCCGCAGCTGCGGGCAAGGGCACTCTCGCGCGGCGCCTCGGCGCGGCGCTGCATCTCGCATATTTGGATACCGGTGCGCTTTATCGAGCTGTCGGGCTTTTGGTAGTTCGAGCCGGTGGCAACCCGGTTGACGAAGAGGCGGCTGCTGCCGCGGCACGGCAACTGGACGTGGATAATCTGAGCGACCCTGCATTGCGTTCGAAAGAAGCGGACGCGACGGCATCCAAGGTGGCTGCCTTCGACGCAGTGCGGGTTGCCCTGCTGGACTTCCAGCGGCGCTTCGCCCAGGAACCGCCAGCGGGCCTGCGTGGTGCCGTCTTGGACGGGCGGGATGTCGGTTCCGTGGTCTGTCCGGACGCGCCAGTTAAGATATTCCTGACGGCCAGCGTGGACGAAAGGGCGCGCCGCCGCCATGCGGAGTTGCAGGAACGGGGTGAAGACGTTATGTTACAGGCTGTCCTGAGCGAGATACAGGAACGCGACGAACGCGATCAAAATCGCGCTGTTGCGCCTCTGTTGCCAGCTGACGACGCGGTCATTCTTGATACCAGCGCGCTTGACGTGGAAACCGCTTTCAAGGCGGCCTTGGATATCGTGGCTCAGCGCGCGCCAGATGGCGAGCATCTCGTGCGGGACATCCGGTAGCGGCAGCGCTGCTTTCCGACCCGTCCCGGGATTCGTGCAGAAGAACAGCAATACCCCGGGAAGCGATCCGTCGGAATTGTAGACAACCTGTCGACCGGAACACGAGAGGACATCCGAGAAATCATGACGACAGCGACAGAAACAGCGGCGGCGTCCAGTGAGGATTTCGCCGCGCTGCTTGATGCAACTCTGAAAGAACACGATCAATTCGAAGGCAAAGTAGTTGCTGGCCGGATCGTGGCAATTGAAAACGATCATGCTGTGATCGACGTCGGGTTGAAGGCCGAAGGTCGCGTGCCCATAAGGGAATTTGCACTGCCGGGCGCCGCATCGGAAATCAAGCTTGGTGACGAAGTCGAGGTCTTCGTGGAGAGGCTGGAAAACGCCAACGGCGAGGCTGTTCTTTCCCGTGACAAGGCACGACGGGAAGAAGCGTGGATTCAGTTGGCAGGCGCCTTTAACGACGGCCAGCGCGTGACCGGTCACATCTTCGGCAGGGTCAAAGGTGGCTTCACGGTCGATCTGAATGGAGCGGTTGCATTCCTGCCGGGTAGCCAGGTGGACATTCGCCCGGTCCGCGACGTGACGCCGATCATGAACACGCCGCAGCCGTTCCAGATCCTAAAGATGGATCGTCAGCGCGGCAATATCGTGGTATCGCGCCGGGCAGTGTTGGAAGAAACCCGCGCTGAAGCCCGGGCAGAACTGATCGAAAACCTCAAGGAAGGCCAAGTGCTTCAGGGCGTGGTGAAGAATATCACCGATTACGGCGCGTTTGTCGACCTCGGCGGCATTGATGGCCTGCTGCACGTCACCGATATTTCCTGGAAGCGCGTGAATAATCCTTCGGAAGCGCTCTCCATCGGTCAGACCGTCGATGTTCAGGTGATTCGGTTCAATTCGGAGACGCAGCGTATCAGCTTGGGCATGAAGCAACTGGAAGCAGATCCATGGGACAGCGTGGAAACTAAATATCCGGAAGGAGCCCGCTTTACCGGCCGCGTCACGAACATTACGGACTATGGTGCGTTCGTGGAACTGGAAGCAGGTATCGAAGGCCTTGTTCACGTTTCCGAAATGTCTTGGACGAAAAAGAATGTGCATCCGGGAAAGATCGTATCGACCAGTCAGGAAGTTGAGGTAATGATCCTGGATGTCGACAGCCAACGTCGACGGATCAGCCTGGGGTTGAAGCAGATTCAAGACAATCCGTGGTTGTCATTTGCCGAGCAGTATCCAGCGGGGATAGAAATAGAGGGAGAAATCCGTAACGTCACTGAGTTTGGCCTGTTTGTTGGTCTGCCGGGCGAAATAGACGGTATGGTGCATATGTCAGACCTTTCTTGGGATACACTAGGTGAGGAAGCCATCGGAGCGTACAAGAAAGGCGACATGGTCAAGGTAAAGATTCTGGAATTGGATGTCGAGAAAGAGCGGATCAGCCTAGGTATCAAGCAGCTTTCAGAAGATCCGCTGACGGAAGCTGTCAGTTCAATCAAGAAGGGTGATCTGGTAACCTCCACCATCACCGCGGTCACCGATGGGGGCCTTGAGGTCAAGGTCAATGGTATTCAGGGCTTCATCCGCAAGGCCGATCTTTCCCGTGATCGTGCCGAACAGCGCCCGGACCGGTTTGCCGTTGGCGAGAAGATTGATGCCAAGGTCACCAACCTCGACAAGAACGCTCGCAAGTTGTCGTTGAGCGTCAAGGCACGGGAAATTGCTGAAGACAAGGAAGCTATCGAGCAGTTCGGTTCGTCTGACTCAGGCGCGTCTTTGGGCGACATACTGGGCGCAGCCCTCAACAAGGCCAAGAAAGACGATTAGGCGAATACGACCACCCATCAAAACGCTTTGGTAGGCGCGGCCTATAAGTTTAGGCGCTTTGATATTTTCTGGCCGAAAACAGTTCGGCGGCGTTCGTAACGACGAGCATTACACTTGACCAGGTTGTGTTGCCTTGCAGGAAGATCAGGCCGATGAGCGTGTGTCCTGTTGGTTACCTCGGTGCCAATCCAGCGTTGTCGTGCTATCGCCCGAGAAAAAACGATCTCTCCACGCCATCGGATGACGTTGAGAGGAAGAAAAACAGGCAGCCGTAAAGTCGGCTTGGCATGAAAAGCTGAAATCTCGTGGCTTTTGTGGCCGTATCCACGGCAGAATCAGCTAAAATAATCAGCGTCGGGGTGGTGGAATTGCTTCGGCCGATTGTACATTTGAGCATTGAGTTTTTTTGGGCTTGTGCTTTTCACCGACTAGATCCATATGCCGTCCTCTCGGGATTTTGCCGCGTGTGTTGAAAGCCCGCTGTTCGTGTTGCGTCTTGCTGAAAACCTTGCCCGACCCAAAGCGCTGCTGGTACCGGTCGCCGCCTTGCTGACCGGTGTGGCGCTGCTTCTTTTGGGGAATGGTCTTTTTCTGACTTTGGTTCCCTTACGGGCCGATCTGGAAGGGTTCAACGCGGCGTGGATCGGCGCTATCGGCGCGGCCTATTCGGCAGGTTTTGTAGTCGGCTGTTACCTAGTGCCACCGCTGGTAGAGCGAGTTGGTCACATCCGGGTCTATGCAGCCTTTGCGGCTCTTGGCGCCATCGTGCCGTTGTTGCATCTGCTGGCGCTCACACCGGTGGCCTGGACCGTTTTTCGCATGCTCACCGGACTGTGTTTTTCCGGCCTGTATATGGTGATTGAAAGCTGGCTGAATGGCGCATCTACCCGGCAAACCCGCGGCACGATTTTTTCCGCTTATATCATGGTGAACCTGACGGCGATTACCCTCGGACAGTATCTGATTCTGCTGGAAGAACCCGGCGGCGAAAAGCTGTTTTCCCTTGCGGCGATCCTGTTTGCCCTCGCCGTCATTCCGGTTTGCTTGACTCGCTCATCTTCGCCGCCCCTGCCAGTGGAAGCGCGCCCGGACCTGCGCAAGCTTTGGAACAATTCCCAAGTGGCAGTGATGGGTTGTTTCACCAACGGAATGGCAAATGGCGCGATTTGGAGTCTGGCGCCGATTTACGCCAAGAATCTTGGCCTGTCTCTGACCGGTATCGCGATCTTTGTCAGCTTGGCAATCATCGGCGGGGCGGTGGTGCAATACCCACTCGGACGCCTGTCAGACCAGTTGCCCGATCGACGCTGGCTGATCGTCGCCGTATGCGCCGCCGCTTCGGTCGCCGGGCTGATACTGATCATGGCAGCGCATTTGCCGATCCATATTGTCTACGTTGCCATATTTCTTTTCGGTGCAGCGGCGTTCTCTCTGTATGGCTTCTGTGTGGCCCACGCGAATGACCATGGCTCTGCGGATGAGTTCGTTGAAATCAGCGCTGGCCTATTGCTTGTGTTCGGCAGTGGCGCAGTCGTCGGTCCACTGGTTGCGTCAGCAATGATGGAAACGCTGGGTTTTGCCTTCCTGTTTTTATTCACCAGCATTGTGCACGGCGCCATGGCCCTGTTGACCTTTTGGCGTATGAAGCGCCGCGAAGCCGTTGCTCCGGAGGATCGCGAGAATTACGTGCCCATGACTCGCACCTCACCCAACATATTCAGTTTCGATCCTCGTGCCGAGAACCATGCCGATGAAGAGACGAACAAGAGTCTCGCAAAAACTGAACGTGGAGATTAATCATAGCCTCTGGAAAAGTCCGACAACGGCGTAGTAATGAAGAGCGATCAGAACATTTACCACAATTTCTCGCTTGAGATACCACAGACACTTCTGATGACGTTATCGGAATTCGTGTTCGAAACATAAACCCAGATTTAGGCGTTCTGTAGCGTTTGGTCGGGTTGCTATCAAGCACAAGGCGCTACTGCGTCAGTAGTCAGGCATGGCAGGATGATTGATGGCCTTCGGGAAGATGTTCGGGTGGCGGTCCAGCAGGATAACGATGGTCTTCGCCGATGAATGTCTTTCAGTGCGGATGAGGATAGCGCCGCGTTCCCGTTCACTTTGGTTTGGTCGCATGTTCGTGGTTGCCGACGACTACAGAAAAGACGCATTCGATCTCAATGCCTTCACCTGCCGCATTTTCAAGGTGCCGCCGCGTCAATCGGACTGAATCGGGTAGAAATCCCCCGTGTCTAGACCAATGTCGTCGTATTGCACGTGACCCATCGCCGATCTGTGTTTATCCTTCTAAATTTATTCGGTGATGAAGCGGGCTTTCTGTTCAGCCTCGTAAAGCATGTTTTCAGGATCTTCGCTATCGATTACGCGCTTTACCAGATCGTACGAGAAACCGGCCCGTGCCATGGCCGCCATGTCTTGGTCGCGGCTGTCCGCACGCTCGCCTGACTCTCGGAAAGCGCCAAGGTGCCGTCGCTGCATGTACCGCACAGCGGCTGTCAGGTCAGGGTCGACGATATCCTCGGCTGAAACATGGGCCAACGCTTGGTCTATGATGTCGTGTGCCAGACCCTTGGCTAGCAGCTTGTGACGAATGGAGCGCTGACTGTCGCCCCGCCGGTACAGGCTTGCAGCCCGCCCTTCCGCATAGCGCATATCATCCAGCAGTCCTGTCTTACGGAACCGGCTCACTAAGGCCTCAACCCAGCCAGCGGCCTCACTACTGTCCGTGCCGTGGTGTTTCTCTGAGCGCCATACCTTGCGCATCAGGATCCGTCGCAGGTTTTCCGCTGACGACGCATACCGTTCAAGGTAGTAGAGTGCTGCACGCTCCAGATACTCCGGCGTCACCCTGCGAGGTGACTGCTGCTGCAGTCGCGACTTCTTCCTGCCTTGCTGCGCGTCATCGTGATGATCGGCACTTCCTGCGCCGGCCTTTTCTTGAGCTGTCCGATCCATAGATCAACTGGTATTCTTGAAACCCCGACTTTTTACATAAACTCAGTCTAAGCGACAGGGCATCCTGAATGAACCGCATTTTACCTCGCGACTCAACGTTTCTCGATACTGGTTCAGACGACGAATCGGCTCGCATTGCCGCAGCTTCGTTAGCGCCGCGCACTATCGGCGTTGTCAACTGGCTCGGCCTTTGGGCGCTGTATCAGAAGGAAGTACGCCGTTTCCTGAAGGTCTTCATGCAGACCTTATTGGCGCCGGTGATCACGACACTCCTGTTTCTGGCTGTCTTTTCCCTCGCGTTGGGCGGTGCCGTTCGGGAAGTTGCCGGTGTGCCGTTCGTAGAGTTTCTAGCCCCCGGACTCGTTATGATGGTGATGGTTCAGAATGCCTTTCAGAACACGGCGTCTTCGATCATGATGTCCAAGGTGCAGGGCAACATCGTGGATATCTTGATGCCGCCCATCTCGCCAGGAGAACTGACGCTGGCCTATGTCGGCGCCGGGGCCACGCGCGGGTTACTGGTTGGCGCGGTGACGGCTGGCGCCATGGCTATCTTCGTTTCATTACATATCCATTCGGTTTTCATGATTTTGTTCTTTGCTCTGATGGCGTCAGTCCTCCTGTCGTTGCTCGGGATTATCGGCGGCATCTGGGCCGACAAGTTTGATCACATGTCTGCGGTGACGAACTTCGTCATTACACCCGCTGCGTTTCTCAGCGGCACATTTTATTCCATTGACCGGCTACCTAGTTTCTGGAATGGCGTCGCTCACGCCAACCCTTTCTTTTTCATGATCGACGGGTTTCGAAGTGGCTTCATCGGCCGTGCCGACGGCGACTTGTTGATCGGGGGCGGGGTATTGCTGGTTTTGAACGCCGCACTGTGGTGGATTTGTGTCAGGATGTTTCAAACAGGGTATAAGCTGAAAAGTTAGGCGATTGCTCTGCAATATACGCTCAAAGGTAATTGCCATAGTAGTGGCTGCTGGAATAATTGCCTGCGCGTGGCCGCGACCGCCAAATTGTTCCGTACAATGGTCATTTATTGTCACTGCTGTCCGGTTAACTGAGTCCATGGTTCACATAACCAGATGAACAAACGACATTTTTCGCATATTTGGGTGGTGCCGACTTGAACGCGGCGACGCTGTCTGGTGCCCTTTCGGGATTTCACCCCCGGAGGCCAAGGCCCGATGTACGCCGGCAAGACCCTGTTCGCTCAGTTGATGGACTTTCTTCCCTGGACGACCTTCGCGCGCATCGTGGAGCGCTGCGACGGCAACCGCCGCGTCCGCGTGCTCCCGTGCACCGGGCACTGGCTTTTGCCCGGTTGACGTACCGCGAGAGCCTGCGCGACATCGAGGCCTGCCCTTGCGCGCAGTCGGCCAGGCTGTACCACATGGGTATCCGCTCGCCCGTGAGGCGCTCCACCCTGGCCGACGCCAACGAGCGCCGGGACTGGCGCATGTACGCCGAGTTCGCCCAGCGGCTGATCGCCCGGGCCCGAAGGCCTTGCGCCAGGGAGGACCTGGGGCTGGAGCTGTCGAACACGGTGTACGCATCGGACTCCACCACCATCGACCTGTGCCTGTCGCTGTTCCCCTGGGCGCCGTTTCGCCGCGCCAAGGCGGCTGTGAAGATGCACACACTTCTCGACCTGCTGATTCCCGAACCGGCGGCGATTTACGTCATGGACCGGGCCTGCCTCGACTTCGAGCGGCTGTTCGCACGGCACGAAGCGGGCGCGTTCTGCGTCACACGGGCCAGGTCGAACACCGACCTGCGCCGAGTGTACTCGGCGCCCGGCGACCGGGCGCAGGGCATCATCTGCGACCAGACGGTGGCGCTGTCGGTCTGCGGCAGCAGGAAATACCCGCACCGTCTGCGCCGCATTCGCTTCAAGGACCCGAACACCGGGCATGCGCCTGTCTTCCTGACCAACCTGTTCGGCCCACCATCTGCGAACTGTACAAGGCCCGCTGGCAGGTGGCGCTGTTCTTCAAGTGGGTCAAGCAGCACCTGCGCATCAAGAAGTTCCACGGCACGTCCGAGAACGCCGTGAAGTCACAGATCCGGGTCGCGGTGTCCGTGTACGTCCTCGTCGCCATCATCAGGAAGCGCCTCGACCTGGACGCCTCGCTCTACACTTTCCTCCAAATCCTGTCCGTCACCTTGTTCGAGAAAATGCCGCCAAATCAACATCTTTTCAAAACCGACCATGCTTCCGAGCAGAACACGAACCCTGACCAATTGAATCTATTCAAATGTTAACCGGACACTAGTGATTTATTGTCATGTTTGATCCTTTGTTTCGCGCGCATCCGTTCGTCGGAAGCAGGCAGAAATTGAATGTGTATCTCACTAGGGCCTGTTAACACTATCGAAGTGCCTCGACGATGAGCGCGAAGACGATGAAGCCGAGGAACATGACGTCCAGCTTCTCGAAGCGGGAGAAGATGTACCGGAAGCCCTTGAGGCGCCGGAACAGGCGCTCGACCTCGTTGCGCCGCTTGTCCATCTCCTGGTTGTACTCCCAAGGGTCGACGCGGCTGCTCCTGGGCGGCACCACGGGATCGAAGCCAGGGTCGAGGGCCCACTGGCGGGTGGCGTTGTCCTCATGTGCCCTGTCCATGACGCGCGCCGTGGCGTCGACGGGCCGCTGCAGCCGGCTCATGAGCTTGCGGCCCTGCGGGGCGTCGTGCGCGTTGCCGGGAGAGAGGGTGAAGGCGACCGCCGTTCGAGCATCCGCGGCAACCATATGAATTTTGGTGTTCCATCCGCCACGGGACCTGCCGATGGACTGCGGACCGTTTCTTTTCGAGCCCCCGTGCCGTCCGGGTGCACCTTGACGCTGGTGCTGTCCAGGCCGGGCGCCTCGATCTCGATGCGGATGAGCTGCTCGCGCTGGAGCTGCTCGAACACCCGGTCGCGCACGCCGCTCCTGGCCCAGCGGCTCATTCGCGTGCAGATCGTGTGCCAGTTGCCGAACCGCTTCGGCAGGCCACGCCACTTGCAGCCCTGCTCGGCCACGTGGAGGATCGCGTCGAGCACCTGCAGGTTCGGCACGCTGACGTTCCCGCGCTGCCTGGGAAGCAGCGGGGCGATCCGCTTGAACTGCGCCTCAGTGATTTCCATGCTTCTGATAACCCTCCACTTCTGTGGCTGAAGACGGCGTGAAGGAGGATAGCATGAAATCCCTGTTTGGTGTTGACAGGCCCTAGTGTCCCAACGTTTTGGCAACAGGTTCCGCCAGGGACTTGATATTCCTTTGACAAGGCCTTTTTCGGGGGAGTCACCGACTTGAGCGTCCCGCGCCGGTTGCGCACGCCTTTCCTGTCCCACACGGTGTCAGGAAGGGGGAGCGATGTACTCCGGCAAGCTGGTGTTCACCCAGGTCATGGACCCTCTGCCCTGGCACGGTTTCCGTCGCTGCGTGGCCCGCTACCGCGGCAACCACAAGGTCAAGTCGTTCACCTGCGCCGACCAGTACCGCTGCATGGCGTTCGCTCAACTCACCTGCCGGTCCAGCTTGCGCGACATCGAGGCTTGCCTGCGCGTCCACCCCACCAGGCTCTGTCACATGGGCATTCGCGGCCGGGTCTCCCGCAACACTCTCGCCCATGCCAACGCCGTCCGCGGATGGCAGATCCACGCCGACTTCGCGCAGCGCCTCATCCACACCGCCCGTCGTCTGCATGCCGACGACAACCTTCCCGGCCTCGACCTCGGCAGCACCATCCACGCGCTCGACTCCTCGACCATCGACCTCTGCCTGTCCCTGTTCCCGTGGGCGCCTTTCCGCAGCACCAGGGCGGCCGTCAAGCGCCACACCCTGCTCGATCTGCACGGCAGCATTCCCGCCTTCATTCATGTCTCCGATGGCAAGCTCCACGACGTCAACGTGATGGACATGCTCCTCCCGGAGGCCGGCGCCTTCCACATCATGGATCGGGCCTGTCTCGACTTCCGCCGTCTCCATCACCTGCACCGCACCGGAAGCTTCTTCGTCCTGAGGGCAAGGTCCAACACCAGGCGCCGCCGCCTCTGTTCCCGCCCCGTCGACCGCACCACCGGCCCCATCTGCGACCAGGTCGTGCGGCCCAGCGGCGTCCACAGCGCGATCGACTCTCCGGACCAACCACGGCGGATCCGCTACCGCGACGTCAAGCGTGGCAAGACCCTCGTCTTTCTCACCAACAGCCTTGTCCTGCCCGCCCTCACGATCACCGAACTCTACCGGGCCCGCTGGCATGTCGAACTGTTCTTCAAGCGGATCAGGCAACATCTCCGGATCAAGTCCTTCTTCGGGACCTCCGAGAACGCAGTCAAAACCCAGATCTGGATCGCGGTGTCGGTCTTCGTCCTGGTTGCCATCATTCGCAAACGCCTGAACCTCGAGCAGAGCCTCTACACAATCCTGCAGATCCCGAGCCTGTCCATGTTCGAGAAAACCCTTCTCGATCAACTGTTTGACCCCCGAAGGGCAGCAGATCGCCCTGCACGACAACCCTGACCAGTTGAATCCATTCGGATAACATTGGGACACTAGTGGGTGTATCTGATTATTCCCTTTCCCGCTGATTTCGTTCCATCGACGCGCGCCGCCTGCGACGCAACCTCAGATTGACCCGCCCCGCGTGGCCGCCGTTATTGAGGAAATGACAATGACGGATGCAACAAGTTCCGGGGCCGCTCAGGGTACAACCACAGGCTTGCCGCTTGCTGGTGTGCGCGTGCTTGACCTGACGACCATTATCTACGGTCCCTATGCCACGCAAATGTTGGGCGACTTCGGCGCTGACGTAGTCAAAGTGGAAGCCCCAGGCGGTGACGCCATGCGCCAGATGGGCCCGCGCAAGAGCCCGGATATGGCAGCTGTCTATTTGGGCGTGAACCGCAACAAGCGCAGCATTGTGCTGAACCTGAAAAGATCATCGGCGCAAGAAGCCTTGTGGCGCCTGGTCGATACTGCCGATGTTTTTGTTCACAACATTCGTCCTCAGAAAATGTTCAGGCTGGGTTTCGACCCAGATGCCGTCATGGCCCGTAAGCCGGACATTGTCTATGCTGGGCTATATGGCTATCGCGATGGTGGTCCCTATGCTGGGCAGCCAGCTTATGACGATGTGATTCAGGGTCAAGGTGGTTTAGCCGGGATATTTCAGGCGCGAGATGGTGTACCTGCACTTATCCCTACTGTGGCGGCTGACAAGATTTCCGGTCTGATGGCTTCCAATGGGATTCTCGCGGCCTTGTTTCAGCGCGCCCAAACGGGTAGAGGCGTCTATGTGGAAACCGCGATGTTCGAAGGCGTCGCCAGCTTCACTTTAGCGGAGCATCAATTTGGCGCCATCTTCTCTCCTCCCATGACCCCGCCGGGCTATACTAGGGTTTTGTCGCCCCATCGCCGACCGCAGTCTACCGCTGACGGTTTTATATGTTTGCTTGCGTACACCGATAGCCAATGGGAAAGATTCTGGGCCTTGGTCGACCGTACCGAGATGACCGAGGATCCGCGTTTTGTTACTATAGGCGACCGTCTAAAGCACGTGGATGCCCTTTACATGGAATCCGGCGCCGAACTGATCAAGAAGACTTCAGCCGAGTGGCTGAATGTGCTGCGCGAGGCGGAAATTCCCTGCGGCCCCGTCAATACCCTCGAAGACATCCATAGCGATCCGCACCTGACCGCGACCGGTTTTTTTCGTGAATTCGAGCATCCGACCGAAGGGCCAATGTGCTTGCCAGATACGGCCTTCCGCTACAATAGGAAAGCCCTGCCAGTCCGTCGGGGCCAGCCGCTCCTAGGTGAGCACACTACGGAAGTGCTTGTCGAAGCCGGCTTCAACAGGGAGGAGATTTCGGAGATTTTGAGGAGTGATTGAACAGTCGACCGATGTCTGGCACGCTTGGTATTTAGTGACCTGTGATCATCGGCATGAAAACCTGGTACTGTCACAGCGCAACATTGCAGCGAGAATGTCTCCATCGCCATATCCTGCTCGCGACTCGGCCTGATGTTGCGATCCGCGTCTTCGCCCTGCTTGTCCAGAATATGCCGCCCGACGACATTCTGAGTCGCAGGATCGCCTTTACGGCCATTGTACAGGGAAATCAGCCGACCCCGCCGAGCGCCTCTGCGGTCGGCTGCGCTAGGCCGCTGCTCGCCGGAGCCGATCATTGATCGCGACGCCCAGTCCCTCTGCCGGGACAGGAGCAACGGCGATGACAACTGGATTCAATCCGTCAAGGTCGTGCAGCATCCGAAACAGGTTGGCGGCTGCTTCGACCAGGTCACCTGCTTCGCTGAGATTCAGAACCGTAGAATAGCCACAGCCGATCGCGGCGCCGAAGGCCAGCAATACCTCGCCATCCTGCTCAGAATCGCCGGCATTGAGCCGGACCCGTGCATGCGGCGCATAATGGCTCGGCAGCATGCCAGGTGCTTCGACAGCCGTCTCGTCCGATGCCACGGCAATATTGCCGATTACCGCTTCAATCTCTCTTCGAGTTACAAGGCCGGGCCGAAGCAGGGTCGGCGTCTCGCCGGTCAGGGACACCACAGTCGATTCCAGCCCGCCAGAGCATGCGCCGCCGTCCAGAACAAGCTCAACCGAATTACCCAGAGCTGCTACCACATGATCGGCTGTTGTCGGGCTTAACAGGCCGGAACGATTGGCACTGGGCGCGGCGACCGGGCAGCGAACTTCGCGCAGCAAGCGCTGTGCCACAGGATGATCGGGTGACCGCACCGCGATGGTGTCAAGTCCGGCACTTGTCAGTCTTGAAACCGCAGCGTCCTCGTGCCGTGGCAAGACCAACGTCAGTTCCCCTGGCCAGAAGGTCTTGATCAACTGTTCGGCGCGTTCGTCGAACCTTGCCCAAGCGGTATGGGCGCGGGCGTCGGGAGCATGGACAATCAGCGGATTGAACCTGGGTCGCCCTTTTGCCTTGAATATCCGCGCCACGGCTCGGTCATTGGTAGCATCCGCACCTAGGCCGTAGACGGTCTCCGTCGGGAAAGCGACCAGCTTGCCGTCCTGCAGAGCGGCAACAGCTGCTGCGATGCCGTGGATATCGGCGTGGCGTCGTTGTTCCATGGAGCGGCCACCGTCAGCCCGGCAAACCCCGCGCGACAAAGCCCTTGTTACGGAAATAGGGTTTGCCGTAGCGAAAGGGTTGACCGTCCAACGTATGTACGGCTCCGCCGGCGGCTTCGACAATCGCCTGTCCGGCGGCTGTATCCCATTCCATGGTCTGACCCAGCCGCGGATAGATGTCGGCCCGACCTTCAGCAATCAGCGAAAATTTCAGGGCGCTGCCGGCGATTATGCGTTTAGCCACTACTTCGCCTTCCAGAAACACATCCAGATTGTCACTATTGGCGTGGGAGCGGCTGGTGGCTACAACGCTGCCGTTTGCAGGTGCGACGCGAGCAGCGATCGGCTCTACCGGCCCGTCGCCAACCTGTCGGCTAGCTTTCCCGGGTCCGGCCGCCGAATAAATGGTGTCCTGGACTGGCACGCTGAGCACACCGAAAATCGGCCGGTCTCCCTGAATCAGGCCGATGTTAACCGTGAAATCGTCCCGTTTGCTGATGAATTCCTTGGTGCCATCTAGCGGATCGACCAGCCAGAAACATCCTGCTGCCTGCACAGCCGCCAATTGGTTACTTTGCACACGCTCTTCCGAAACCACCGGAATATCTGGGGTCAGCGCCTCCAGCGCCGATACAATGATTCCGTCGGCTGCACGATCTGCTTCGGTAATGGGAGAGTAATCATCCTTTCGGTCGATCCTCAAGTCTGTCTTGTAGTATTCGAGGATCGCCGCGCTGGCGCGCCGGGCGATCCTTCTAACAGGATTGACAAGGCTCTCAATATCAGGCAGCGCAATGGTCATGACACTCGGCAAGCATTTTTGGAAAGCGCAAGTTAGATCTCGCTTACAGTTGCGGATATGCCCGATGTGACGCATTGGAGCTTGGGTTTGAAAACACTGCTTCCTGCAATTCTGAATAGGCCTTCAAAAGATCAGTACGATGGGATAGCGGATATGATCTCTCGCTGATCGGGTGGAGTGCGGTATAGTATATCCAGGATGAATGAATGGCGGAGCGCTTCCATGCCCAAGCTTCTGACAGAGGAGCAAGTCGCACAGTATCGCCGCGACGGCTATCTATTCCCGATTCCTGTAATGTCGACCTCCGAAGCGGGGAGCTATCGCCATCAGTTGGAGGCTTATGAGGCTGCTACAGGCGGACCGATCCAATCCAATATGCGCCATAAGGTGCATCTGCTATTCCGCTGGGCAAACGAATTGGTGCGTCACTCGAAGGTGCTGGATGCCGTGGAGGATATCCTAGGATCCGATATTCTTTGCTGGACCACCAATTTCTTTATCAAGGAAGCCGATAGTCCAGACTTCGTTTCCTGGCATCAGGATTCGACCTACTGGGGTCTTGAGCCCGCCGATGTTGTCACCGCATGGATCGCACTATCCGATGTGCCTCTCGAATCCGGTGCGATGAAGGTCTTGGGCGGCAGCCATACCTGGGGACAAATGGACCATCATGATACTTGGCATGAAAACAACCTGCTGACCCGAGGGCAGGAAATGGCGCTCGAAAATGTCGACGAATCGAAAGCCGAGGACATTGTCCTGAAGGCTGGACAGATGTCTCTCCATCACGTCCGTCTTGCTCACGGTAGCTACGCTAACGCCACCAAGGACCGCCGCATTGGCTTAGCCATCCGCTATATCCCTACATACGTTCGTCAGTTGAAGCTTAACGACAGCGCCATGCTGGTTCGGGGCGCTGATACTTACGGTAACTTCGATCTGGAACCTGACCCGGCTGATGACTTGGACGCTGCCGCCTTGGCAGCCCATGCCGAGGCCGTACAGCGCATGATTGGCGCGGTGTATTCGGGGACGGATGTTGAAGTGGCGAGAAGGTGATGCGCGCACGACCGGCCCTTCGCAAATGGTTCAGGCTACCCGAGAATATCGATGTTGTTCTGATCCTTAATAGCGTCGGACGAAATATCTGCAACCGCTTGATCTACAGACTCTCCAGTTTTTTAACGACTGACGTTGGCATCGCCTTGACCAGGTACAATACGAGTTGCGCCAATAGTTGCCGATGTCAAAAGCTGCCTGACAACAAGTAACGCCCATGGTGATCTCTCCTCGGAGAAGGTCTGCCAGACGATGATCTATGCTCGCCTTGGGTTGGATATGGTCGCTGAGACATTTTGGCGTGCTTTGCCGTTGGCTCAGGCAGCATTGCGATGAGTGAGTTTGTGACAAGTGCAATGGCTAGAAAAGGCCTTTCTCGCGAGCATGATTTGCTGTTGAAATGGGCTTGACCTCTGTTGGGCAGAAGGCGACTGACTGCTCGCTTTGCCGAGATGAGTAATGCCGCCCGGGGATCCAGTTCCAATGCGAGTGTCGAATCAATTCCGGGTTTCGGCCGAAACGGCCGAGTCCTCGTGGCTATCTTGTGCACGTTTCGTGACATGTCTTTTTGCCCGCCCTGAATCTTTTGTTTGCGCGCCCATCGCTGGCGCAGGATGTCGAGTGGCTACGGACCAATTACATGAGGTGACACCATGAATGAGAGACGGCTGAAATTCTGGGGGTGGGGGTGGGAAGGCGAAAGTGCTACCGACGCCGAGATCGACCAGCTGAAACGAACCTATGGCGCTGCCCTGAGAGTGGATGGTTTTCCTGATACGCCGCCACCTGCCGAAGATGAATTCAAACTACGAACCCCGCGTCTGTCGCCGCCGGATTCTCTTGTCGCGATATGCAGCAGCGATCCCTACACGCGGCTGGTCCACTGCATGGGTAAATCCCTTCCGGATGCCGTCAGGATGTTCAATCGTCAGGCACCCCACGTGCCGGATATCGTCGCTTTTCCAGAATCCGAAGAGCAGGTAGCCGCGCTGATGGACTGGGCGGGCGACGCGGGGGCGGCGCTGATCCCGTTTGGGGGCGGCAGTTCTGTCGTCGGCGGGGTCGAGCCTGTCGTTGACGATGCTTACAGGGGTACCATCACGCTTTCGACCATACGAATGACCGGCCTGGTGGAAATTGACAAGACTTCTCGCGCGGCACGTATTCGCGGTGGAACCCGAGTTCCCGATCTGGAAGCCGCGTTGAAGCCTCATGGCCTGACGTTGCGCCACTTCCCGCAAAGCTTCCCGATGGCAACTGTTGGCGGCATGATTGCGACCCGCTCCGGCGGACATTTCGCGATGCTCTATACGCATATCGACGATCTCGTGGAGTCGACGCGGACGGTCACGCCAGCCGGTGTCATGGAAAGTCGCCGCCTGCCGGGCAGTGGCGCCGGCCCAAGCCCCGATCGCTTCATCATCGGCTCTGAAGGCAGCGTGGGTATCATCACGGAAACTTGGCTTCGCTTGCAGGACCGGCCAGTCTACCGAGCCAATGCCGCCGCATGGTTCGACGACTTCTACAAGGCCGCCGAAGCCGTGCGAGCTGTCGCCCAGTCGGGCCTGAATCCTGCCAACTGTCGTTTGGTGGATGCTGCTGAATGCCAGATTAACGGCGTGAGTAACGGTAGCTGTCATCTGCTCATCCTCGGCTTTGAAAGCGCTCATGCTGATGTCTCGACTGCAATGGCTCGCGTCAAAGAGCTGGTGGCAGATCACGGTGGCAATATCGGTGACGGCGGTAACGCAGAGGACGCAGTCGGCCGTTGGCGCATGGCCTTTATCCGCATGCCCTATTTCCGGGAAATCATCACACCTTGGGCCATTCTGAACGACACGTTTGAAACCAGCATCACATGGGACCGGTTACCGGACTTTCACCGCAACGTAGTGGACGCCACCCGCACAGCGATCAAGGATGCTACCGGTCAGGATGGTATCGTCACCTGCCGCTTCACCCACGTCTATCCTGACGGCCCGGCCCCCTATTTCAGCTTACACTGCAAGGCAGACAAAGCCCGCATGCAGGACCAGTGGAAAATCATCAAGAGTGCTGCATCAGATGCCGTGATCGAAAATGGGGGTACGATCACTCATCACCACGCCGTAGGCCGCGATCACCAGCCTTGGTATGAAAAGCAACGTCCGACTTTATTTGGCGGTGCCTATCGGGCAGCGAAGCAGACACTGGATCCAGCGGCAATCATGAATCCGGGGGTTATTGTGAATTGATCCATGGGACACCATGGTCAGGCAAACAGAATGACCAGCATCAGAAACGTGAAATTGAAAATCACCAGCCCAATGGCGATGTTCTCACGTGTAATTGCGCGTTTCATGATGGCTCAGGAGTTTTCTCTAACAGGACAAGAGTTTCGCTATTTCCGCAGAATGTCCACTCATACGCCTCAGATTTCTGTGGATAAAACGGGGGATTTTTCTGATTTTCTTTTTTTGCAGAGCGTCAGGGCGGCTAAAATTGTTGTTGGTATGTTTTGGTCACTCATGAAGAGGGTGGGCGCTGATGTGCGGTCGGTATTCGATTGCCGATCCGAATAAGGCAATTCAGCGTCTTTTCGGCTATGATGGACCGGCACTCAACTGGCCACCCATGTTCAACATCGCGCCGACGGCGGATGTGCCGATAGTGATCCGTGGCGACAATATGGAAGGCGGCAAGCCGCGCGCCTTGGTGAGGGCGCGCTGGGGTCTGATCCCCAGTTGGGCCAAGGACGTGAAGATCGGCGCAAAGATGATCAACGCGCGGTCCGAGACCATTGCTGAAAAGCCCAGTTTTCATGTTGCCTGGAAGATGCGCCGTTGCCTGATTGCGGCCGATGGCTTCTACGAATGGGACCGAGATAGCGGCCGCAACATCCCTTACCGCGTTGCCTATGAGGATGAGAGACCCTTCGCTTTTGCGGGTTTATGGGAGCGTTGGGATGGTCCGGAAGGCCCGGTACGCTCCTGTACCATCATTACCGTCTCCGCCAACACAGTTCTTGCGCCGATCCATCATCGCATGCCGGTGATTATCGACCCCAAGAATTTCGGACGGTGGCTGGGAATTGAGGATAGTTCGGATGATGATCTCCGCGCGCTTCTCTCCTCGCGAGAGATCAAGGGTTTTCGTCCCTACCGGGTCAGCGAGCGTGTCAACAGGGTGCAGAACAATGACCGCGAGATTCTAGCACCGGTGGTGGCATGACGAAGAACTGGTTCCACCCACCTACAATTTGTCGGAGGGTAATGTTTCCGTCCAGCGATATCAGCCGCAAGCGTCTGCGACGGTCGGTAGCCGACGCTCTGATTTTGCCTGACTTGCGAGGTTTCTCCAGACGCAGCGTTGTACGAGTTTGTTTCTGCAATCGCGGATGACTTCAAGAAATGCTACCTCTATCGGGAGTCGAGATCGATATGGAGGGCGTCATGGCCGGACCCAGGAAACTAAAAGCAGCATGGACGAGCCTCGGCAAAGCGATTTGCGTGATGGACTCTCGTTGGCCTCGCTGACCCCGGCGTAAGGCAAGGCCAGCGCCGTACGCTCGTCTCGGATTGCCTGTGGCGTTCTGGTGCGGTCTTGTTGTCCGTCCTTTTTGACGGTTCAGAGCCATTTTCATGCGTGATTGCGCGCGGGCGTTCCGGCGTGCATGCTCAATGATTTGCGGGAGATGGCGCGGCATCTGTCGGGTCGCGCGGTTCGCCTATTGCTGCCGGCAGCCGCACGCGGCTGCTTCCCAGATGATGCCGCGGGCGTTGCCGTGCGATACGTCAAAGCAGCCCCCACCTGCAACCGGACGCCTGCCAGTGCATCGTCGGAAGATCGACCACCTGACAGAGAAGCACCAACACGGTACCCCAAGACCAGGCAGAGCCGGTCTATTGGACTTCAGCAGCAATAGTGCTCTTCGCAGATAACTCAGCTACTCGGCCCCCGCTTTCCTTGATATCGCCCCGGTCATGCCTCTCGGTCGCCGCACCGCAAGGGGAACATCAGCTTCAAAACCCGCTCTCAGCGTGTGACCCATGACAAGACATGTTCCTGATACCTTGCCGCTCCTCCTGTGAGGAGATGAGGGTCGAAGGGGGAGGGGCGGCGGCCGTGAACGCCGCACACCCGTCCCCAGCCTCCATATGCCGTCGACGGAGATTTTCTGGTGGAAGATGAAGTCGGTTGTGTCCAGCATGCCCGGGTTGACATTGGCAAGCGTGATCGAGCCGTCGCTCTCGGCAAAGGTGATGACCGTATCGTCGCCGTCCTGCGTGACCATAGAGCAGCCGCCTTGGGACAGCGGTATCTGAACGGATCGCCCAGGTGAGCCGCGGCGGGCCTCAAAGCCCCGGGAAGCCGTCGTCTGTCTGCGGGCAGACGCAAGCGCGCGCCATGAACCTCGACCCTGCGATCGGCTGAACTCATATCCCGGATCCTGCTTCTCGATCCGCCGCATCATTCGAGGGTCGATGTCAGGCGCTGAAGTCCGGCTTCATCCACAAGTCAGGGCGAGGTCCCGGGGAGGTCAGCCGATCAAGGCTACTGGCCTGCAAGGCGATGGCCATGCCTGCCAGTGTCCAATAGAGCTTGTCGCTCTTACCGGTTGAAATGCGACTATCCCAAGCCTGTGACCCTCGAGCGAGAACCCGTTTTCCGATATCGCTGTACACGCCCTTGGCTGTAGCGATGGCCCATCCGGCGCGAAACGGCAGATACCGCAATCCGTTCCGTGCCGAACTGTAGTAGGGTTCGGCGATAGAGAGAAGGCGGCATACAACACGGGCGACCGCAGGCCGATGCCGGAGGAGAGTCACTTCGTCTGGAGGAATGCCGGCTTCGTCGAGCCAGCGACCGGGGAGATAGCAGCGCCCGTTGGTAGCATCTTCAATTACGTCGCGCGAGATGTTGGTGAGTTGAAACGCAATCCCCAAGTCGGCCGCTCGGATCAAGGCTGCGCGATCCTTGACACCCATGACCATCGCCATCATCACGCCGACTACTCCCGCTACATGGTAGCAATAGTCAAGTAGATCCTCAAGTGTTCGATAGGGGCGGGCGATAACATCCATCGCCATCCCGTCGATCAACTCGATTGGGTATTTGTGCGGGATATCATGTTTTACAGCCACTCGCTGAAGTGCCTGGAACGGCATCTCCGCGCAATGATTCCCTGCAAGAGCCTCCCGGGTCTGTTCGTAGAGGTGGTCAAGACATGCCTCAGGAGACCGGGAAGCTTCGGTCTGAGAGGCAAATCCCAAGATCTGGTCGTCGATGACATCATCGCAATGCCGGCACCAGGCGTACAGAAGCGAGGTGCTTTCTCGCATTCCCGGCGCCAGCAGCCTTGCCGCTGCGCTGAAGCTCTTTGAGCCTCGCGCGATTGACTGCTTGCTGCTGGCGACGACGGGGCTCATTTTCAGGCGGCTTTCGGTACCGATACAGGGTTCAGGCCATGATCCTCCAAGATGATTCCCGACGTCGCCTTGGCGGAACCGACGACGCCGGGAATCCCAGCCCCAGGATGGGTGCCGGCGCCGACGACGTAGAGACCCGCGATCCGCTCATCCCGATTTTGGACCCTAAAGTAAGCACTCTGCATCAAGGTCGGCTCCAGTGAAAAGGCTGAACCATGATGCGCGTTCAACTGATCCTGGAAATCTGTTGGCGTAAAGATTCGCGTGGTAACGAGATTCTTTCGAAGTCCCGGCATGAGCCGTTGTTCGAGATGATCAAGAATTTGATCGCGATAAACGGGACCCAGCGTCTCCCAGTCCAGATCATTCTTGCCGAGATGCGGTACCGGCGACAATGCGTAGTAGGTGCTGCAGCCTTCGGGAGCCAGCGATGGATCCGTCGCGCTGGGGGCGTGGAGGTAAAGCGAGAAATCATCCGACAGGACGCCACGCCTGAAAATATCCGTTAGCAGCCCCTTGTATCGTGGTCCAAAGAGTACGGTATGATGTCGAATATCCGGATAGGCTCCGCGCAGACCGAAATAGACCACGAACAACGAATTGCTGAAATTCTTGGCTGCCAGGCGGGTGCCAACTCGGCGACCTTGGGGATGTTTGCGCAAGAGCTTTTGATAAGTGTGAACGACGTCGGCATTGCTGACAACAATATCGAAGGCGCCAGTCTGGCCGTTGATCAAGCGGACCCCGGAAACGCGATCATCGTGAGTATCGATCAGATCAACCGGACTGTTTAGTCGGAGGGTGCCGCCGAGTTCGGTGAACAGTCGGACCAACCCCTGCACCAGGGCGCCGGTGCCGCCTTTCGGATAATGGACTCCCCATTTCCGTTCCAACGCATGGATCAGCACATAGATCGCCGATGTCTGGAAGGGGTTCCCGCCAACCAGCAAAGAGTGGAAGCTGAAGGCCTGCCTGAGGTGCGGGTGTTTGATGTGTCTCGCAACGACGTTGTGTACGCTGCGATAGCTCCCAAGCTTCAAAAGCTGTGGTGCAACCCGAACCATGCTCCAGAAACTGGGGAAGGGCACATGCCCCAGCTTGCAATACCCTTCCTCGAATACCGCTTCAGAATACTTGAAGAAGTGACGGTACCCTTCAACATCCGCCGGTGAAAGAGCATCAATCTGCTGTTCGAGTTCAGCTTGATTGTTGGTGTAATCGAAGGTGCGTCCGTCTTCCCAAATCAATCGATAAAACGGGTCGACCGGCACTAGATCCACATAGTCAGATAGTTGTCGGTCTGTCAGGGCGAAAAGTTCTTCCAGACAACTGGGATCCGTAATGACTGTCGGACCGGCATCAAAGGTAAAGCCGTGGTCCTCGAAGACGTATGCCCGACCTCCCGGTTTGTCCCGAGCTTCCAATAATGTCGTCTGGATGCCGGCCGATTGAAGCCGGATTGCGGCTGCCAGACCGCCGAAACCACTGCCAATCACGACTGCCTGTGGGGTTGTCATGCGCTGGCTAATCCAACATCGGCTTGCCCCAGACTACAGCGACAAATTCCTTGCGTCGGCACAGGGCGACCGGATGCTTGAAGTATCGATTGAAGCGAGATGGAATCCTCAAAGACGGGACCTTGCCGGGTTGTACTGGCATGGTTCAGGAAAAGGCTGGGATACGCATGACGCGTTCGAGACCTGACGGAGCGAGCGTTACGATTTTTTGGGGTCCTTGCTGAGAGATTCGAGGTAGTCGATGACGTGCTGTCGAAACTTCTCGTTCTTGAACTTCTGTAGCATCTTGTTCCGGGCTCTCTTGTTGCCGGTAAAATCGCGAAGGAACTTGCGAGGATCTTTGAGATATTCCATCAGGTTCTCGCGGTTCCACACGAGGCCTTTTGCAGCGGCTTCTTGCAGGCCTTTCGAGTATTTGAACTTCGGCACCTGACCTGCCTTGCGGCCATAGACTTGATACAGGCTGGGGCCAACCCGGTTCTTGCCTTTCTCGATCGTATGGCAGGCTGTGCAACGCTTGAAGTTCTTCTCTCCCTTGGCGATGTCTGCGTTGGCAGGCGCCATTGGCTGTGCTGTCAGGCAGACGGCAAGAAAAGCGGAGGTAATCGATGCAAATCTCTTCATTGTTGTCTTCCTTGAGGCATTACGGTCGGTGATCAATACGACGGTCCTTGATTGACGGTCCAGTACAGAATTTGCGGCTAGGCCAAGTCTCTACGGATTGCGCCGGTTCACCGGTTGATCACTGGTCCGCACGTTGATGTCGTCGCCACCTGATACCAAGGTCGGCAAGGTGGGCTGCCAACGACAGGAACAGGCAAACCGGGATCCAGTACCACGCCCCACCGGCTAGAGTGCTGCGCAGCGCCAGAACGATGAACCCGCCAGCGGCTAGGCCAAGCAGCAAAACTGCATAGCGATCCGGAAACCGACGGCGCAAGACATAGAGAAGCACTGCTTCCACCACCAAAAATACAATTACCAAGTCGACCAGAGCGGTCATGTGTCTTCACCTTGTTCGTCCCTGTCCAGATCATGCAATGGCTGCTCGTGGGCGCTAGGCGAAGGGACCATTCAGATCAATCACGGCACGGTTCAGCATTGCTGCGAAGGAGACCCAAGCCAAATAGGGCAACAATAGCCATCCGGCGCGTCGATCATGCCGACTCACGAGCACCATCAGAATAGCGATGTTGAGCCACAGGAATATGACTTCGAGAAAGGCCCAATCCGGCCGTTCAAGAGTGAAAAACAGCCAACTCCAGAGCAAATTCAGGAAGGCGTTCAACAGGAACAGGCCAATCGCGAGTCGCTTCTCCATTCTGGCTTGTGTATTCCACCACATCAGGCTGGCGGACAGCGCTGTTGCAGCAAAGATCAACGTCCAGGCCGGCCCAAACAGCCAGTCCGGGGGCTTCCAGAGAGGCTGCTTCAATGTCTGATACCAGTTACCGAGGTCGGTCATGCTGCCGCCGACCAAGGCAACCACCAGCGCTACGCAGGCGGCAACCGCTACTGGTTTCCAGGTCTGGACCCGAATTGAACTCACGGAGAAACGACGCGCAGAAGGTGCGCAAGATCCTTGAAAAAAATGCGACTGTGGGTGAGCGGTTTCGCCTTGACGAGCTTCTTGTTCATGTATGCCTGCCATGTCAGTCGCTGAACGTCGGGGTCGCGGCAAATGCTGACGAACCGCTCACGCCTCTGATCGCTGGAATACCAGAACCATTGCATTATGCCGAGAATCTGAAATATGCGGCGGTTCTCTTTCATGAATCTTTTCCGCGCCAGGGCGAGGGCACGGCTATCGCCGCTCTCCAATGCTTCTGCAACAGCGCCGCCTGCGAGCCTGCCGCTCCGCATGGCGTAATAGATTCCTTCTCCGGAGGATGGAGCGACGGCGCCCGCCGCGTCTCCGGCAAGAATAACGTCATTTCTGTTGTCCCAGCGCTTGCGCACCTTGTAAGGAATCGGCGCGCCTTCAGTGCGGATAGTCTCATTGTCGACCATGTCACACTGTTGCCGAAGAGCCGATACAGCGCCACGCAGAGAGAATCCCTTGTGCGCGCTGCCGGTGCCGATGCTGGTGGTGGCGCCATGCGGAAAGATCCATGCATAGAAGTCTGGAGACAGGCGACCTTGATAGTAAACGTCGCAACGACCGGGATCGAAGGCGCCGTTGCCGGATTCGGGTGACCGGATGATTTCATGATAGGCGAACACGCACCGCGGCGGCCTGGTTTCTGGCATGGCGTCGAGTGCGACGCGGGACCGCGCGCCATCGGCGCCGACGACCATCCGCGCCCCCACGCGTTCCAGTTTGTTCTTCTCGCCTGACCCGTGTGGTGCGAATTCGATCACAGCCTTTCCATCTTCATCGCGTCGAAGAGCCTGATACTGTCCATCGACGCGGATCGCCCCGGCGCGCGCTGCCCGTTCCCGCAACCACTCGTCGAAATCTGCCCGGTCAACCATGCCGACGAATCCGCCATCAATCGGCATGTCGACTTCCCGGTTTTTTGGAGAAATCATTCGAGCAGACCGGGCGCAGGCCACCAGAAGGTGGTCCGGAATGGCAAAATCCCGGATCAAACGCGGTGGAATTGCGCCGCCGCACGGCTTGATGCGGTCAGGCTTGTCAAGAAGCATGACCGAATAGCCTTCGCTTGCCAGGTCGGTTGCCGTGGTTGCGCCGGCCGGTCCGCCGCCTACGACAACAACATCATGGATTTTCATCCCTCAGTACTCCATCAGGAAACAGTGGAATCGGCTGCCAGTCGGCTTCCGGCGCAAGCCGCCCCGGCGGAATGGTCTGATTTCACACTTCGAGACATCCGTAGCGACATGAGCGCGGCAAGGGCAAACAAGATTGCCTCGAGCGCGAACACGACGGAATAGGCCGCTCCGGTCGACTCAATAAACGATCTGGACAGATCGACGGCAGCAGTGCCTATCAGCCCGCCGATGCCAAAGGCGATAGCCTGGGCGGCTCCCCAAAGGCCCATCCTTACGCCTTCGCGATTCTGTCTGCCCTTGCCCGCCAGGCCCATCATTGATCCGATGGCGGCAACCGCAAAGACTCCATTGGAGAACCCGAGGATGAAGACATTGCCGCGCAAGGGCCAATCCGTGCCGACGATGCCACCGATTGCGAGTCCTAAAAGAGCCGCGCCTGACGCAAGGCAACCGACAACGGTCCAGAGCTTCAACGATCCGAGGCGTGGCCCGCTGATCGCCGATGCGGCAAGCGCCACCACCAGCATGCCGAGAAGCACGCCGCCATTCTGAACGCCGGCAAGCCTGGTGGATTCGCCAGGTGTCATGCCGAAGACGGCGCCGGCAAAGGGTTCAAGGATCAGATCCTGTGCACTGTAGGCCAGCATGGCGACAAACACAAACGTCGCAAACCGGCGCGATCCTGGTTCGGCCCAGACCTGCAGGAGTGCTGTTCGGAAAGGAATAGTCTGCGGCCGGGTTTCTGGTGCCATGCGATCGTCTGGCTGCAGGCGGCTCCTGCGCTCGACACCCCAGACCGCGAGCGTGGCGCCGATGACGGCAACGGCGCAAACCGCTGCCGTGACCTCGATCAATCTGAGTGTCGTGAAGGGGTCGAGATGATTGCCGGCAACGATCGCGGTGATGACAAAGCCGGCGATCATCATCATCCATGTCAAGCTTGCCGCAGCGGCGCGTCGGCGCGGACTGACATGAGTGGCAAGGAGCACAAGCAGGTTGGTTCCGGATGCGCCGACGCCGATCCCGATCAGCAGAAAAGCGACCAGACCCAGCAAGATCCCGGTGACGGTATTGCTTGCCATCCAGGCCGTCGCCACGGCGGCCAGCAATCCCCCCGTTGCCAGTACCACCATGCCGCCGACGACCCACGGCGTTCGGGCTCCCTTCTGGTCAGTACTGTGCCCCCAACGCGGCCTGAGCACCTGGATCGCATAATGAATTCCGACGAATATGCCCGGCAGCATCGCGGGCAAGGCCAGTTCCACGACCATCACCCGGTTCATCGTGGACGTGGTCAACACGACGACCGAGCCCAGCATCATTTGGACCAACCCGAGGCGTGCAATCTCGAACCAGTTCAGGAAACCGTCGGGCGGATTTTTCTTCATGCCGCTTCTGACAGCAGCGGCGCAACCGCGATAGCGCTGACCAGCATGCCCAGTACATAGAGTGTCGTTCCGGTTGCGTTGTACCAAGCAGCGCGTTCGCGTGGCGACTTCAGCAAGCGCAGCATCAGGAGCAGTTGTGCAGCGATCAGAACTTCGATTGCCAGCGCATGATAGGGTCGATTCCAGTCAAACAGCAGGTACACCACGAACACCTGAGGCACAATCATGACCAGACAGGCCAGACGGCACGCCCAATCTTGACCGAGTTGGACCGGCAGAGAGCGAATGCCCAACTGCCGGTCACCTTCCACCGCCTTGAAATCGTTAAGAGTCATGATGCCGTGGGCGCCAATACTGTACAGCGCCGCCAGAACGATGACGCGCCAATCGGGCAGGCCGCCACTCAGGATCGCTGCTGCAGTGAACCAAGGCAGGCCCTCGTAGCAAAGACCGACCGCAGCATTTCCCAGCCAGCCATTAGCTTTCAACCGGAGCGGTGGGGCGCTGTAAATCCAGGCCAGCGCGAGGCCGAACACGGCCGCGAGGAAGCCCCACAGACCGAGCAGGCTCGCGACCGCGACAGATAGCACAGTCCAGCCAATGGCAATGTGCAGGCCCCATCGGCCCGGAATGCGCCCCGAGGGTATTGGTCGTCCAGGTTCGTTGATCGCATCGACATGTCGATCAAACCAGTCGTTTACTGCCTGGCTGCAGCCACACACAAGCGGGCCAGCCAGAAGAATGCCGATGGCGAGAACGTACCAGCGGTCGCCCGCAATGTGCATTGTGGACACAATGCCGCATCCAAATGCCCACATTGGGGCGAACCATGTGATCGGTTTGAGGAGTTCGATCACTGCCGACAATTCGGGTCGTTCCGATGTGGACGAAGAGCCGGGTACGGCGAGCAATTTGTCTGACATTCGGCAAGTATAAAATGACACTTGGAACTGTCAATTGAAATTGACAGTCGATCTGCCACGTTCTTCCGCTGGCGCAGTGACTGAAGGACCGGTTGTCAGTCGGGCGCGTCCTGCGCTCTGCCCCGACCGGTACAGGCCTCCGATCCGGAAGCTGGGCGGACTTCCGGGCTGGTTACTTTTCGCTCAGGCCGAAGCGCCTCATCTTTACATAGAAGCTTTGTCGGCTGAGGCCCAGCAATTCTGCGGCCGAAGCCCGATTGTCGCCGGTAATCGTCAATGCGGACTCAATGCAAAGGCGTTCAATTTCGTCGGTTGTTTGCCGCACGATCTGCTTGAGGGACAGTTTGCCGATGAGTTCGACCATCTGCTCGTTGGTCTTGCCGATCGTTTCCGTATTCCTTGAAGCAACAATTCGCTGATCGATGTTGCGAATGACAAAAGCGAAGGATCCCGATGCCGAACCCTTCATCGCGGCGGCCGAAATCTCGACGTTGGTCTCAATGCCAAGCTCGTCCCGGACGGACGTTGCGAAGTTCTTGAGATATCCGTATTTGCGCAAATTTGCCATCATCACCGAGAAATCGACACTCGCGCGCCCGATCCACTTTTCGATTGATTGTCCGATGGCGGCGTCTTCCGATGAAAGTTGGGCGATGGTCTGAAAGGCGCTGTTGGCCTGGAAGATGCGCCCGTCCTTGTCCGTGATGACAATGCCGTCGGGCATGGCGTCAAGAAAACTGTCCGCCGGCAGGTGGCCGTTGCTCTTGGTCGACCATGCCGCGGTATCTGCAGGGCTTATCCGGATCAGAATGAAGGAGTCTGGATGCTGTGGCACGTAACGGACCGAGACGATGTGACGGGATCCGTCATCCGACGACAGGATGTCGCTGAAATCTCTCTTGTCTGCCACCTTGGCCTTGGCGACAAGATCCGAGACAAGAGCGGCGTGGAAATCTGCGAAGACTTCGCCAAGCCGGCGATTGAGCAGCTTCCGTTCGCTCCGCTTCAGGACCACTTCGGCGGCGTCGTTGGCTTCCACAACGGTTTCGGTCATGGGGTCGACGATTACAACCGCCTCGCCGACGCTTCGGAACAGCACCTTATAGCGTGTATCCGAACTTCGCAGCCTGGCCGTTTCCCGCTCCAGGGTCAGTTGCGCTTGAACAAGGTTCTGCTGGACGTTTGTCAGTCGGCTCAGATCGCGGCCGAAGGCAAGCAACTGATCGCTGCAGCCCAGCGCCTGCACCTTGAAGGTCATGGGGATGTCATCTTCGATTTCGCTGATGAAATTGATCTGCCGCCAGCGTGCTTCGCCGTGCTTCAGCGCTGAGGCGATCATCTCCTGAATCTTCAGGCGGCTCTCGATGGTCACGAGGCTCGACCAATTCCGTCCGACGACGCCCGGGGGCGGCATATTGCCGGACAACTCTTTGGTAATGTGGCAGTCCAAGATCCCGCCCTCGTTGTCGATGACGAGCAGAAGGTCACATGCTTGCCGGAAGAGCGACGCCACGGTCGGGTGGGGCGCTTCGTCGAAAACCCGTTCAAGAGATTGCAGGCTGTTCACGATCAACGGTTTCCTGCTTCTGAGCCGCCGCTGGCTATCGCGCCATCTCATTCGCGACAGGCCATTGGCCTGATCTCAGTATGATTGTCGTTGCATTGCTTTCGTTTGAGTTCTGGCGATTACCTCATTCGCCAGATTGACAGCTTCCTCGCAGTCTTGTGCGAATGAATCGGCGCCGAGTTCAGAAACCAGGTGCGGTTTTTGGTTGATGATCTGGCCGCCCACCATGATGTGTCTGCGGTCGGACTCGGGATGATTGCGCAGGATGGAGACCGTACGTTCAAGTGTCGAAAGCCCCACGTCGCAACTGCATGTCAATCCGACGATACCGGCCTGTGAACTTTCAGCCAGTTCGATCACGGCGTCAAAATCCTGGGGATAGGTGATCTCGGTATCCCAGGACGCTCGACGGAAGAACTGGGCGACCATATTGATTCCGAAGACATGCTGCTCTCCCGGCGGCGCGATCAGCAGGATGTGTCGATCGGAGTCAATCGCGACCTCGGGGCCTTCCCAGGCCAGACTGATGACCCGCAATATCTCGTGCAGCAGCGACAAGCCGACTGTCACATCACCAAAAGTGCATATGTCCTCCACCCACCAATCGCCCAGCTTCCGCGCGGCAGGGGCAAGAAGGCCCATGCAGATATCCGCGTCCGAGACGTCCGAGTCGAGGAAGCCGTCAACAAGTTTGATCGCAGGGCCGGTCTTGCCGTCCATGAGGAGTTTGGCAAATTGTACGACGGTCGCATCGGCGATGGCCGTACCCGCATTATGATCGGCGGATTCCGCCTGAGGCGCGTCATCAAGCGGAACGGATTGGGATTTCAGCAATCGCGGGATGACCGTGGACTCGATCGCCTGACGCAACTGCGCCTGGTGAAGCTGATCACCTTCGCTCAGCGGGCGATTGTCTCTGGCGCCCATGAGATTCAATCCATCAACAATCGTTGCCGTCACGACCGAGTACCATTTCGCGCCGATTGTCCGTCGATGTCCGAGCATTGCTTTCCCCAATGAAATTGACCGGCTAGCAGAAGGCTTGCCCAGTCGCGAAAAGCGGTTGTCCGGCGCGCAAGATCCGCTTTTCCAGTTGGCCGACAGCGGGGAATCTGGCTCGTAGACGAGACGGTCTACACTTCCCCGCTATAATGTCAAAAAAATTGACAAATTCAAGTGTCAAATTTTCTTGACACATGGCGATCCATACAACTAATGTAGCTTTACCGAGCCAGAAGCATCGTTTTCGAGAGACCCGAGGATGCCGAACGGAAATCATGGAAATCTGCGTATCCGAAGGTCTCGTGACAGGTGGCTTTCTGGTTATCGAATCACCTAGACCCAGTAAAGGGCGCGGAGTCAAACGATGTATGTCTTTGGTTTTGGATCAATCTTTGATGCCTGGGTTGACGCCGCCGCAGTGTCTCCCTGGTCGGCGCATGCCGGGGCCGGCAAGTGCGTTCGGTTCGGTGCGCCCTCCAGACCCACTTCCAGGATTTATACGGCCGAACAGCTTCGACGCCGCGATTCCACCGGGTGGACGCTGGTCCAGGCGATTTTGGCACCACTTCAGTTTGCGGTATTTCTGGTCAGTCTTGCACTGGTCCTGGTATTTCTGGCGACAGGTACCGGGGAGGAGGTCGCTACCGCCTCGATTGTCATCAAGACCTTGCTTCTGTATGCGATCATGATCACCGGCGCGGTCTGGGAAAAGGTTGTCTTCGATCGATATCTGTTTGCGCCCGCCTTTTTCTGGGAAGACGTTTTCAGTATCGTCGTCCTGGCACTTCATACTCTTTATCTGGGCGCCCTCATTTCGGGTCAGTTTTCCGCCGATGCGCTGATGTCCATCGCGCTGGCGGCTTATGGCGCATACGTTGTCAACGCAGCGCAGTACGTGATGAAATTCCGGAGCGGACGCAAGTTTCGCTCGGAGGCGATCGGCGCCAATGGCGGGCTTGCCAGGGCTGCGGAATGACCTTGCGCGAGCCAGCGACGTCCCGATGCGAAGCCCATTCCGGCCCCCTGACGGTTTCAGTGGCGAAATCTGACGCACCTCCCATCATTCGGGAAACCGGCCAGCGGGAAGTCTTTTGCGGCTTGACCGGCATCGTCTGGCTCCATCGCAAGATTCAGGATGCGTTCTTCCTTGTCGTCGGCTCGCGAACCTGCGCACACCTTCTGCAATCGGCCGCCGGCGTCATGATCTTTGCAGAGCCACGCTTTGCAACCGCCATCATCGACGAGCGTGACTTGTCAGGGCTGGCGGACGCCAACTCCGAACTGGACCGTTTGGTCGCCCGTCTGCTCCGGTATCGACCTGACATCAAGATGCTCTTTCTGGTGGGTTCCTGTCCTTCCGAGGTCATCAAGTTGGATCTGTCGCGCGCCGCTGCGCGGTTGTCTCAGGAATTTGCCGGCAAGGTCCGGGTTCTGAATTATTCCGGCAGCGGTATCGAGACGACCTTTACCCAGGGTGAGGACTCCTGTCTTGCATCTCTGGTACCGCTTTTGCCGCCGGAGGCACCGGACTCGGATTGCTCGCTGCTGGTCGTGGGCGCCTTGGCGGATGTGGTCGAAGATCAGTTTCGGCGCCTTTTCGAGGAGATTGGGATCGGGCCCGTTCACTTCCTGCCGCCCAGATATTCGACAGAGCTTCCGTCCGTCGGTCCCTCGACGCGATACCTGTTGGCCCAGCCGTTTCTCTCCGACACGGCAATGGCGCTGGAAGAGCGTGGCGCGACCAGGATCGAGGGGCCATTTCCCCTGGGTGTCGAGGGGACGACAGCATGGCTGAAAGCGGGCGCCGATGCGTTTGGTGTTGTGCCGGATCGTTTTCGCTCGGTCGTTGCGCCCAAGATCGCACGGTCGCGCGAGTCGCTGGGTCGCTATCAAGCGGAACTTTCCGGACGCTCGGTTTTCTTCTTCCCGGACTCCCAGCTCGAAATTCCGATTGCCCGCTTTCTTGTCCGGGAAATGGGCATGAAGGCGGTGGAAGTGGGAACACCGTATTTGCACCGCTTCCACATGGCATCTGACATGGCGCTGCTGCCGGCGAATACGCAGTACAGCGAAGGACAGGATGTGGAGCGCCAGCTGGATCGCTGTCGCGCTGCCCGGCCCGACATTACCGTCTGCGGCCTCGGTCTCGCCAACCCGCTGGAAGTAGAAGGGCTGACGACCAAATGGTCGATCGAACTCCTGTTTACGCCCATACAGGGATACGAGCAGGCATCCGATCTGGCGGAACTGTTCGCGCGGCCCATGGTTCGGCGAACAAGATTGGCGGCCTGATCCATGCAGCTTGCGCTCTGGACATATGAAGGGCCGCCTCACGTAGGTGCGATGCGCATCGCCACTGCGATGGAAGGGCTGCACTACGTTCTTCATGCTCCACAGGGTGACACCTACGCGGATCTGCTCTTTACCATGATCGAACGGCTGAAAAAGCGGCCGCCGGTGACTTACACGACGTTTCAAGCCAAGGATCTCGGAGCGGATACGGCCGAAATATTCAAGAGGGCTGTACAGTCTGCCCATGATCGCTTTCAACCCGAAGCGATGCTGGTCGGCGCTTCCTGTACTGCTGAACTTATCCAGGACGATCCAGGCGGGTTGGCCAAGGCGCTTGACTTGCCAATACCGGTCGTGCCGCTTGAACTGCCGGCCTATCAGAAGAAGGAAAACTGGGGAGCGGCCGAAACGTTGTATCGGCTGGTGCGGACGTTGACCGGCTCCCAGGTGCTGGCTCCGGACGCAGAGCGTCCGGCACGGGCCAGTGGAGTCCGCCCGAGCTGCAACATACTCGGGCCGACGGCCTTGGGTTTCCGCCACCGGGACGATGTGCGGGAGATTGCTGGTCTCCTGGAGACGCTGGGCATTGACGTTCTCACGGTTGCGCCGCTCGGGGCTCGTCCTGCCGACATCGTTTCGATGCCCGGAGCCGATTTCAATGTGATGCTATATCCGGAAATTGCCGAGACTACGGCGCGGTGGATGAAAAAGGCGTTCGGGCAGCCCTTTACCAGCAATGTACCGCTGGGGGTCGGCGCGACCATGGACTTCATCGAGGAAGTCGCCGGTCTGGCAGGGGTGGACGCGACGGCTGTCCTGGAATCCATGCCGACCAGAATGCCCTGGTACGCGAAATCCGTTGATTCGAGCTACCTGACGGGCAAGCGAGTGTTCATCTTCGCTGATGCAACTCACGCCCTTGCCGCTGCGCGCATCTGCCGGAACGAACTGGGCTTCGATGTTGTCGGTCTCGGAACGTTCTCCCGTGAATATGCCCGCGACATCCGTGCTGCCGCAAAAGAATATGATGTCGAACCGCTGATCACCGACGACTACCTGGAAGTCGAAGCTGCCATCTCGGAAGCCCAGCCCGAACTCCTGCTGGGAACACAGATGGAAAGGCACATCGCCAAGCGGCTCGGGTTGGCTTGCGCTGTCATCTCTGCACCGACACATGTCGAAGATTTTCCGGCGCGATACTCCCCGCAGATGGGGTTCGAGGGCGCCAACGTGATTTTCGACACGTGGGTCCACCCCTTGATGATGGGGCTGGAGGAGCATCTGCTCGGCATGTTCCGGGAAGACTTCGAATTCAACGACCAGGCTGCGCCGTCGCATTTGGGCAGCCATCTGAAATCCGATCCGGACACGGCAAGAGCCACAGACGTCGGTGCCCGGAAAGCAGAAACCGATTCAGGCGGCAGGCATGCCGGTCCAGCCATGGTCGCGTGGCTCCCGGAAGCAGAACAGGAGCTTCGAAAGATACCTTTCTTCGTACGTGGCAAGGCGCGTCGAAACACCGAACGGTTTGCAACCGATCGCGGGCGGGACGCCATCGATATCGAAACCCTTTACGATGCAAAAGCCCATTTCGGACGTTGATCAGACGGCCGTACGGGTCGTCATCGTCACGCTGGACAGTCATCTGTCCGGTGCGACACGGCATGCGGAAAGACGTCTTCGGAAAAGGCTTCCGAACCTTGAATTGACCTTGCATGCGGCGGTCGACTGGCGGGATGGGGAAGCGCTCGCCGCCGCCCGGGAGGCGATCGAAAACGCGGATATCGTGATCGTGACGATGCTCTTTATGGAAGAGCATATCACGCCGGTTCTTCCGAGCCTGAAAGCCAGACAGTCGTCTTGCGACGCCATCGTTATCGGCATGTCCGCCGGTGAAGTGATCAAGCTGACACGGTTGGGCAACTTCACCATGGACGGCAAGCAGGGTCGAGCCGTTCGCCTCTTGAAGCGGCTACGGGGCGGCGGCAACAAAATGAGCGCCAACTCGGGCCGGAAGCAACTGGCCATGTTGAAGAGGCTTCCGAGGCTTCTGCGCTTCATTCCCGGCACGGCGCAGGATCTGAGGGCCTATTTCCTCGTCTTGCAATATTGGCTCGCGGCGTCCGACAAGAATGTCGAGCGCATGGTTGGGCTTTTGATCAACCGTTACGCAGACGGACCGCGTCGACATCTGCGAAACAACTTCAAGACGGATCTGCCGGTCGAATATCCGGATGTCGGGCTGTACCATCCGGCGATCAGCGGGGGAGGCGTCGGCGCCGCGATTTCCGATCTGCCGAAAGCGCCTAGGAATTGTGGCGGAACCGTCGGCGTCCTGTTGATGCGATCCTATATTCTGGCCGGCGATACAGCCCATTATGACGCCGTCATTGCCGCGCTCGAGTCGAAGGGTCTTCGTTGCATCCCGGTGTTTGCCAGCGGCCTTGATGCCAGACCGGCCATCGACCGGTTTTTCCTTGAAGGCGCCGTGACCAAAATCGATGCGCTCGTCTCGCTGACCGGCTTTTCCCTGGTGGGGGGGCCCGCCTACAATGATGCAGCCTCTGCCGAAGCCACTCTTGCCCGGTTGGATGTGCCCTACGTTGCAGCGGCGGCTGTCGAGTTTCAGTCGCTGCAGGAATGGCGCAAGAGCGATCTGGGACTTCTGCCGATCGAATCGACCATGATGATCGCGTTGCCCGAGCTCGACGGCTCTTCGGGGCACATGGTGTTCGGTGGTCGCGGCGTCGATCGAGACGGGCAGCAGGTCATGCAACCGGATCCCGAGCGCGTCGACACGCTGGGCCAAAGGGTGCAGCGCCTCGTGCACATGCGCCGTCAACTTAAACGGGATCGAAGGCTCGCCGTCGTGCTGTTCAATTTCCCGCCGAACAGCGGCAGCATTGGAACAGCAGCCCACCTTTCCGTCTTCGCCTCGCTATTCAACACGCTCGTAGCCCTGCGGGCCGATGGATATTCGGTCGATGTCCCTGAAAGCGTGGACAGCCTGAAAGACCGGATACTTGGCGGCAACGCACGTCAGTTCGGAGCGGAGGCCAATGTCCATGCCCGGATTGATGTTGACGATCACGTAAGCCGGGAACCCTGGCTGGATGAATTGGAATCCGCCTGGGGTCCGGCGCCCGGCAAGCATCAGACTGACGGGCAGTCGATATTCGTCTTGGGCGCACAATTCGGCAACGTTTTCGTCGGCATCCAGCCAGGCTTCGGCTATGAAGGGGACCCGATGCGCCTGCTCTTTGAAAAGAGCCACGCGCCGACCCACGCCTTTGCCGCCTTCTACACCTACATCCGCTCGACGTTCCAAGCGGATGCAGTCTTGCATTTCGGAACACACGGCGCGCTGGAGTTCATGCCGGGCAAGCAAAACGGGTTGTCCGGAGGATGCTGGCCTGAACGGCTGTTGGGCGACCTGCCGAACTTCTACCTGTACGCTGCCAACAATCCCTCCGAAGCCACAATTGCAAAGCGGCGATCGGCGGCCACGCTCATCAGCTACAGGACCCCACCCATTCGGGAAGCCGGCCTGTACAAGGGTCTCAGCGACTTGAAGGCCTCGATAGAGCGGTGGCGCGCGATGCAGCCCGATACGCCGGGCGAAACGAGAGAACAGCTTTCCCTTCTGATCCAGTCCCAGGCCGCTGATCTAGATATCGTGGCCGCCGCGCCGATGTGGAACGGCCATGCCGGGGCCGAGATTTCCGGTCTTTGGGAAAAGCTGGTCGATTACGAGCAGGCCTTGGTGCCACATGGCCTCCATGTCGTCGGCGATGCTTCGGACCGCCAGCAGACCGTCGCCTATCTGGCGGCGATCGCCGAGGCTTCGTTCGGGCTCTGCATGAGCGAAGAATCGCTTGACGCGCTGATCAACGGAGAGTCACACGAGGCAATCCTCGCTCTTGCCGGCCATCAAGCCACGCCGGAGACCGTGGAAGCCATGAAACGGCTTTCCCGCATGCACGCCCAGTTGGTGAAGGACCATGAAACGCCGGCCATACTTCACGCACTCGAAGGCCGCTTCATTCGCCCGGTAGCTGGCGGCGATGTCATGCGGTCGCCGGATGTTCTGCCCACCGGTCGGAACATCCATGGCTTCGACCCATTCAAGCTGCCAAGCCGATTTGCTGTTCAGGACGGTGCAAGGCAGGCTGAACGATTGATCGAGCGACATATCGCGGACGGGAATTCCTATCCGGAGTCCATGGCTATCGTGTTGTGGGGCACCGATAACCTGAAGAGTGAAGGCGCCCAGATCGCTCTTGTACTCGCGTTGATCGGCGCCGAACCGCGGTTCGACAGCTACGGACGCCTCGCCGGCGCCTCACTTGTTCCGCTTGAAACGCTTGGCAGGCCGCGAGTCGACGTGACGACATCCCTTTCAGGCATATTCAGGGATCTGCTGCCTCTGCAAACGCGCATGTTGGCGGAAGCAAGCTATCTGGCGGCAACCGCCGACGAACCAGTAGACCAAAACTACATCCGCAAAAACACGATCCGGTATCAGGACGAGAACGACTGCGATCTGGAGACCGCCGCCCTGCGGGTCTTCAGCAATGCACAAGGCGCCTACGGCGCCAACGTCAATCACCTGATCGGCAGCGGTCGCTGGGACGACGAAGACGAACTGGCGGATGCCTATGCCGCCAGGAAGAGCTTCGCGTACACCCGGGCTGGCGATGTTCAATCAAGGCCGGAGTTGCTGAACACGATCTTGGGACAGGTTGAGCTGACCTACCAAAACCTCGATTCGGTCGAACTCGGAGTCACGACCATTGATCATTACTTCGATACGTTGGGCGGGATCGGTCGGGCGGCCCGACGGGCCAAGGGCGAAGAGGTGCCAGTCTATATCGGCGATCAGACACGCGGCGGCGGCAAGGTTCGAAGCCTGTCCGAGCAGGTCGCGCTTGAGACCCGCACCCGGGTTCTGAACCCCAGTTGGTATGAATCCATGCTGGATCATGGTTTCGAGGGGGTCCGGCAGATCGAATCGCACGTATCGAATACCATGGGATGGTCGGCTACTACCGGCCAGGTGGAGCCTTGGGTGTATCGCCATATCTCGGAAACGTTCGTGCTCGATGACGTCATGCGGCGGCGACTAGCATCCCTGAACCCGGCGGCGTCGATGCGCATGGCGAACCGGCTGCTGGAAGCCCACAGAAGGCGGTATTGGTCACCGGACAGAGAAACACTTGAGGCATTGCAGGAGGCCGGAGACGAACTCGAGGATTGCGTCGAGGGCGTCGGGGTCGCCGCATGAGCAAACGGGAAATCAAGCCATGTCTTTAATGGATGCAGGAGTTTTGCCGTCTCGTCAGGATGGCGAAGGCAGCGTTCAGGTCCGGATGGATCCTTCGGTGTCGATCGATACCGCAAAGGTGTTCGCCGTTTACGGGAAGGGAGGCATCGGGAAAAGCACCACGTCGTCCAATCTTTCCGTCGCATTCTCCAAGTTGGGCAAGCGGGTGCTGCAGATCGGCTGCGATCCCAAGCACGACTCCACCTTCACCCTGACGAAGCAGCTGCTGCCAACGGTGATCGACGTTCTCGACACGGTCGGCTTTCACACTGAGGAATTACGGACCGAGGACTTTGTCTTCGAAGGCTATAACGGGGTTATGTGCGTCGAAGCGGGCGGGCCGCCGGCCGGTACCGGTTGCGGCGGCTATGTCGTTGGCCAGACCGTCAAGCTCCTGAAAGAGCATCATCTCCTGGAAGACACGGACGTCGTCATCTTCGACGTTCTTGGCGATGTGGTTTGTGGCGGCTTTGCATCGCCTCTGCAACATGCCCAGCGCGCCCTGGTGGTTGCAGCCAACGACTTCGATTCGATTTTTGCCATGAACCGGATCATCGCCGCCATCTCCGCCAAGGCCAGGAATTACGAAGTCAGGCTTGGTGGCGTACTGGCAAATCGCAGCGCGGCGACGGACGAAATCGACCGCTTCTGCGAGGCCACCGGCATGCATCGCCTTGCGCATTTTCCAGATCTGGATGTCATCCGGCGCAGCCGCCTCAAAAAGTCGACATTGTTCGAAATGGAGCCGTCACCGGAATTGGAAGCGGTGCAGAACGAATATCTGCGCCTTGCGGCGGAACTCTGGACGGGCACCGAACCGCTTGATGCCACGCCGATGAAGGATCGCGACCTGTTCGATTTTCTGGGATACGATTGATGCAGCAGGCCACCTACACCACGCGGCGGCGGGAAATTGAGCGGTATTTCGCTCATACCGCCGCCGAAACGTGGTCGAAGCTCACCTCGGAAGCGCCGGTTGGCCGCATTCGGCAAACGGTACGGGCCGGTCGTGACTCGATGCGTGATCGCTTGTTGAGCTGGCTACCCAACGATCTTCGAGGGGCGCGGGTGCTTGACGCTGGCTGCGGTACCGGAGCCCTCTCGGTGGAGGCGGCTCGTCGCGGCGCTCGGGTCGTTGCGATCGATCTGTCGGAGCCGCTCATCACGCTCGCGCGTCGACGGTTGCCTGCCGATATTGACCCTGCGGCCGTCACTTTCCGCAATGGCGACATGTTGGATCCGGATCTGGGCTCTTTCGACCATGTCGTGGCTATGGACTCGCTCATCCACTATGACGCCAGGGACATGGCCTGGGCGCTTTCCAGTCTGGCGGCGCGGACTGGCGCTTCGCTGCATTTCACATTCGCGCCGAAGACACCGGTTTTGGCGGCAATGCACGCGGTTGGAAAGCTGTTTCCGAAAGGCAACAAGGCTCCGTCGATCCAGCCGGTGAGCCAGGCTCGCATTCGCAAACTGGTTGAGCGGGAGCCAGGGTTGGAAGGCTGGCTGATATCGCGAACAGCACGCATCAAAAGCGGTTTCTACATATCAGAAGTGGTGGAGCTTTGCCCGACATGAGCCGAGGGCCAAACCCGATTGCAAGAGGCTGGATGCGGCTGGGGCCAAGGTTTCTGCCGTTTGCCGATGCAGCGACAACCGAGTTTCCGCTTGGCCGGCTCCTGCGATTGTCCCTCTTCCAGATCTCCGTCGGTATGGCTGTGGTAATGCTGAACGGAACGCTCAACCGCGTGATGATTGTGGAATTGAACGTTGATGCATGGCTGGTTGCGCTCATGGTGGCGTTGCCGGTAGCTTTCGCGCCGCTCCGCGTGCTTATTGGCTATCGCTCGGACCATCACAAATCCCGGCTCGGATGGCGTCGGGTGCCATATATCTGGATGGGTTCCCTGTTGCAGTTCGGCGGCTTTGCCATCATGCCGTTCGCGTTGCTCCTCCTTTCGGGAGACACTCATGGCCCTGCGCTTGTTGGCCCGGTGTCGGCAGCTGCGGCCTTCTTGCTGGTGGGAGTCGGTCTGCATACGACGCAAACAGCCGGTCTGGCACTCGCGACAGATCTGGCGCCTGCCCATGCGCGTCCGCGCGTCGTCGCGCTGCTCTACGTCATGCTCCTTCTCGGCATGATGACAAGTTCCCTGATTTTCGGGGCTTTGCTCAGTGACTTCAGTCATTTACGGCTGATCCAGGTGATCCAGGCAGCGGCGTTGATCACCATTTGTCTGAACATGATTGCCCTTTGGAAACAGGAGGTTCGTGATCCCGCCAAGACCAGTTCTGATCGGGTGCGACCACCGCTGCGCGAATTGTGGCGGGACGTTACCGCAGAATCGTCGGTCAGGCGTCTGTTGCTGGCTGTCGCGATGGGAACGGCGGCTTTCAGCATGCAGGACATTCTGCTTGAGCCCTATGGCGGGCAGGTTCTCGGCCTTTCCGTCGGCGCCACGACATTGCTGACTGCGCTGTTGGCTGGTGGTGCGCTGGCGGGTTTCGCGGTGGCTGCTCGCGGGTCGAAACGCGGCGGAGATCCCTGCCGGACAGCAGGCTTCGGGGTCGTGATTGGCATTGTTGCCTTCAGCGCAGTCATCCTGGCTGGGCCTTTTGGCTTCGTGCTCCTGTTCCAGATTGGCGCCATCCTGATCGGTCTGGGCAGCGGCATGTTCTCGGTCGGGACCCTGATCGCCGCCATGGCGATCGCCGACAGACGACATGCTGGCCTCGTCGTGGGCGCTTGGGGTGCGGCCCAGGCGACCGCTGCCGGCGTGGCCATCGCATTTGGCGGCGCTTTTCGGGATATCGTCGGGGCCATAGCGAGCGCCGGCGGCATCGGTCCGGCATTGCAGCATTCGTCTACCGGATACGCGGCCAGCTACCTGTTGGAGATTATCCTGTTGTTGGTGACCCTGGTAGTCATCGGACCTCTGGCCCGCCACACGAACCAGACGCCGGAAAACCGGTCATGGCGCTTGGGCCTTGCCGAATTGCCAAGTTGAGTACGCGGAAGAAAGCAGGCGGAAAATGAACATCATAGGTACCATTGATCCTGCACTTATTGCCCTCTACGCCTTCTGGATATTTTTTGCCGGGTTGGTATTTTACCTTCGCCGGGAAGATCGTCGAGAGGGGTATCCTCTGGAAGATGATCGTACGGGTGTCTTGGAAAGTCCGAGCCCGACGTTGATGCCGACGCCGAAAACGTTTCATCTGGGTGACGGCACGACCCAAACGGCTCCCCGAGACGAACGGGACAGCATGGACCTGCCGGGCGAGCCGGTAGGCGGCTGGCCCGGCGCGCCGCTGGAACCGACGGGAGACGCCATGGCAGGTGGTATCGGACCGGGAGCCTATGCGAACCGGCGCGATGAAGCGGACGTCGACCTCCATGGAAATCCTCGAATCCAGCCGATCGGAAAACTGGAAGGTTTCTCGATCGTGGGGAGGGATCCAGACCCGATCGGGATGACCGTCTACGGCGCAGACAAGGCGGTCGGTGGCGCCGTCAAGGACGTCTGGGTGGACCGCATGGAAGTGATGGCTCGCTACCTTGAGGTCGAGACAGGTAGCGGGAACATGGTGTTGTTGCCGATTCCCTTTGCCAGGATTGACAATGGTAGCCGCCGTGTACAAGTGAAGGCCATCACGGGCGGGCAGTTTGATGATGTTCCAAAGCTGAAGAGCCCGGACCGGATCACGCGGCTGGAAGAAGAGAAGGTCAGCGCCTATTACGGCGGTGGGACCCTCTTCAGCAATCCGCTTCGTCGCGAGCCGCTGATATGATCAGGCGCGGCGACGACGAACCGGTTTGCGGCCTTCCCGAACGACTGCCGGAAGGCGAAACGATGCTCTGGCAAGGAGCGCCGTCCTGGAAATCGCTTTGCATGCGTTTGTTCAAGTGCTGGCATCTCGCAGGATATTTCCTGGTGATCGCCGTGTGGCGGGTTGGGGCTTCGCTGAACGAGGGAAACAGCTTTGCCGAAGCGGCTGCCAGTTTGCCCGGAACCCTGATGCTTGCAGCGGTCTCAATTGCGATCTTGGCTCTTATTGCATGGTTGATCGAGCGGACAACCGTCTACACGATCACAAACAGACGGATTGTGATTCGGTTCGGTATTGCGTTGCCGATGACGATCAACCTGCCGTTCAAGGTGATCGGCGCTGCGGACCTGCGGCTTTACCGCGACGGCAGCGGAGACATCCCGATCCGGCTGAAGGGTTCGCAGCGAATCGGCTATCTTACCCTATGGCCCCACGTCAAGCCGTGGCGGCTGCGTCACCCCGAACCCATGCTGCGGTGTGTTCCCGATGCTGCAGCAGTTGCGGATATGCTGGCGACATCGTGGGCGCAGGTTGCTGCCGGAAAAACGCCCGTAACTGCCGGCGAGGGCCCGGTGACGAAGGCTGGTTCGGATACCTCTGAAGACGGTTTAACCGATGAGCGAACCAATGCCGCGCCAGCGCCGGCCTAGGATATTTCGAGATGTACGAAGATCACCATCACGGTTCACCGCCCCGCTGGGCCTTGGCTTCGCTGTTCGCGCTTGGCGCGATGGCGATCGCCATCGCCTATTTTGCACCTGCGCTGAAAATCGAGAAGAAGACAGCAGAAGCATTGCATGGTCAGATCGAGGCTGCCGTCGATCTTCGGTTCGAGGACAGGCACGCGGGCAGGGTTGCCGTGCTGGAGAATGAAACGGGGCAGGTGATTGCCTTGCTGAAGCCCGGCGCCTTCGGGTTCCTGCGCACCGTCATGCGCGGTCTGGCACGAGAGCGCCGACTGCGGGGGCTCGACCGCAATGCGCCGTTCGAGGTGACGCGGACGACGCGCAATCAGCTTCATGTGAACGATCCGCTGACAGGCAAATCCATTTATCTGAACGCCTTCAGTCTCAGCAACGCGAAAACGTTTGAGTTGTTGCTGGATGCCGCGCTTAAGGTGCGCAATGGCCGGAAACTGGCCCGGTCGGAAAAGAATTGATTTGTGACCTTGTTAACGGAGGAATGGGAATAAAGATGACCGCGAAGCTCAAGCAAAGATCAAGCGATCAATCGACGGAAAGGGCCAAGGAACACGCGATCCTGGATCCGCAATTCTACAAGACTGACTATGACGCGCTTGACCGTCTGGACATGTCGCCTGTTCGCAAGGAATGGGACCAATTGATGTCGGAATTTGAGCGTGATTCAAATATCGATCATTTCGACCCCGGCGCGGAATTCGAGCGTCCGCTGGAATCGATCCCGGAAGCGGCCCGTGAGGAGTTTCTGCAATTCCTGATCAGTTCGCTCACGTCCGAGTTTTCGGGTTGCATCCTCTATTCGAACATCAGAAAGAACGTCAAAAATCCCGACATTGCCCGATTGATGGGGTATATGGCGCGAGATGAGTCGCGGCACGCCAACTTCATCAACCGCGCGCTCAAAGGTTTCGGGATGGGGGTCGATCTTTCGCGATTGTCGAAAGAGAAGAAATACAAGTACTTCAAGCCAAAATACATCTACTATGCCACCTATCTGTCCGAGAAAATCGGATACGCCCGATATATTACGATCTTTCGTCAACTGGAACGCAATCCCGAAAACCGTTTTCATCCAATCTACGAATATTTCGAGCAGTGGTGTAACGACGAGTTTCGGCATGGCGAGGCGTTTGCCCTCTTGATGCATGCCAATCCGAAATTGCTGAAGGGATACAACAAGCTTTGGATCAAGTTTTTCGTGCAGGCAGTCTATGCGACGATGTACGTGCGTGATCACAAGCGGCTCAATCTCCACGCGGCGCTGGGTCTGAACACGACCGAATATGACTACAAGGTCTTTCAGATCACTTCCGCCTGCGCCGAGCAGATTTTTCCGCTCTCTCTCGACATTGATCATCCGGCCTTTCGAGCCGGCCTCGAGCGGCTTCGCCGAATATCAGATGCCGGTGATGCGGCGAAGAAAAAGGGCGGTCTGTTGAGCGGTCCCAAGCGCGCGCTCTACATGATCATGGGGGCGGCGACCTTTGCCCGGATGTATCTTATTCCCAGCAAACGCAACGAACTCCAGGCGGAGGTTCGGATGGCGCCCGCGTGGTGAGATGACAGCGCGGGGGAAGGGACTGCACGGATGGTAGATTACGGCTTGCCCGTATTGTTTACCCTCTGGGTCTGGTGGTTCAGCACCGGAGCCATCCTCTATCTGGTCGGCCTGCCGCGCCGAACCTATGGGGTCAGCCTCGCGGCGGCCACGATCCTGCTCGTGGCGGCCGGCTACGGTCTTGCCCTCTGCGCCAAGGATACTTCTGTCGCTGGTGCCTATGTCGCTTTCGGCTGTGCAATCCTGATCTGGGGCTGGCACGAAATCATGTTTTTGACAGGACTTCTTGCCGGCCCCAACAGGCGCCAGGCACAGCGCGGGCTCTCCGGATTTCCGAGGTTCAAGGAGGCGCTACTGGCGATCCTGTTTCACGAAATCGCTCTTCTGATCACCGCAGGAGTTGTTGTTGCGCTTACCTGGGATGGCCCCAATACGGTTGGCCTGTGGACATTCATGGTGCTTTGGTGGATGCGGCTCAGCGCCAAACTGAACCTTTACTTCGGCGTTCCGAACATCCCGGGCGAATTTCTCGTTCCCCATCTGGCCTATCTCGACGGCTATTTTCGGCGGCGGTCGATGAACTGGTTCTTCCCGCTCTCGGTCGGTGTCTCGACGATCGTGACTGTTCTGCTCGTGGTGGCTGCACTGGCGCCCGAAGCAACCCGTTTCGAGACGGTTTCGTATGTTCTGCTGGCCAGCCTTCTCGGCCTGGCCGTTCTGGAACACTGGTTTCTCATATTGCCCATCCCCGTGATGGATATCTGGAAGTGGAGCCTGCGTTCCCGGTCAGCGCCAGCCTCGGAAAGTATGCCCGCCGTTGTGCGGAATAACCGGTCGCACGGCCAATGAACGGCAACATTGTTGCCGGGAGTTATTGAGGTAGAAATGAACTACAACGATTTCTTCGAGGCGAAGATCAGTGACCTTCACTCAGAGGGCAGATATCGCGTTTTCACCGATATCGAACGCCATGCCGGGAAGTTTCCCAAGGCAACTCGCTGGGTAGGCGGTGAGAAAAGCGAAGTCACCGTTTGGTGCTCCAATGACTATTTGTGCATGGGGCAAAATCGGCGCGTGCTGCAGACGATGCATGATGTGATTGATCGCTGTGGCGCCGGTGCCGGCGGTACGCGCAACATTTCCGGAACCAACCACTATCATGTGTTGTTGGAGCATGAGCTTTGCGACCTGCACAACAAGGAAGCAGCGCTTGTCTTCACCTCCGGATACGTGTCCAATCTTGCTGCCTTGTGCACTCTGGCGTCCAAACTGCCGGATTGCATCGTCTTCTCTGACGAGTTCAATCATGCCTCCATGATCGAGGGTATCAGACACTCCCGTGCCGAAAAGCAGATCTTCAGGCACAACGATCCCGACGATCTTGAGCGCTTGCTGGCGGCTGCCGATCCCAACAGGCCGAAACTGATTGCCTTCGAGTCGGTATACTCCATGGACGGCGATGTTGCGCCTATAGCTCGGTATTGCGATCTCGCAGAAAAGTATGGGGCGCTGACTTACCTGGACGAAGTCCACGCCGTTGGATTGTACGGGCCGCGCGGTGGCGGCATTGCCGACCAGGAAGGCCTGATGGATCGCGTTGATGTCATTGAGGGAACGCTTGCAAAGGCATTTGGCTGCATGGGGGGGTACATTACTGCCTCTGCGGCTGTAGTGGATTTCGTTCGCAGCTATGCCTCGGCCTTCATCTTCACGACCGCGTTGCCGCCTGCTGTGGCAGCCGCCGCGATTACCAGCATTCAACATCTGAAAGTCAGTGCGATGGAGCGGCAGCGGCACCAAGGAGTCGTTGCCAAGGTGCGCCGCCGCCTGTCAGATTTCGGGGTCAGCCACATGAAGAACCCCAGCCATATTGTGCCGGTCATGGTTGGCGACCCTGTCATGTGCAAACAGATGTCGGACGATCTTCTCGATCATTACGGGATCTATGTTCAGCCGATCAACTATCCGACAGTGCCCAGAGGTACCGAACGCCTGCGGATCACCCCGTCGCCGATGCACAGTGACGAGGATATCGAGCATCTGGCGCGTTCCCTGTCAGCGATCTGGTCGCACATGAACCTCAAGCGGGCTGCTTGATTGAGGTGATCTCTGCCCTTTCATTCTATCGGCGTATTCATCAATTGATTGCCGGCCTATCGGGCTGGAGTATTCCGCGCAGCATCCGGCACGCTTGGAAGTCTCCATGGTTTCGACCAGCGGCGGACGCGGGTGCTTACACGGCATCATTCCGATTCCTTTGGCGTGATTGAACTCATCATCACTCCGCCCTGCCGGGTATTCCTGGCCGCTTTCCATTTTGCCCGTAATCCTGCATTCGGATCAGCGACTACGGCTGATCGATCGACATTGCTCCGGCGAAGCATTCGCCATGCCGCCAATTGTGGCCTCTCGCAAACGATATCCGCCAATACAAGACCTAATATCCTAGCGCACAGCCGTCCTTGCGAGGGTCGCTGCCAGCGGCAAGCACGCCGCGCACCCGGTCGATCACGATGCCCTGACCGCCGCCATGGGGATGGGGCGCGTTCTCAATGGCGTGTCCCAAGGCCTCCAATCGGACGAGCGTTTCGGCAGGTACGCTGTCTTCAGCCTCTATTGCCGCACCATTGTGGAAGACGCGCGGGCAGTCGATGGCTTGCTGGATGTCCAGGCAGTGATCCCAGATGTTGGTGATTACCTGTCCATGACCCACGGGCTGGTAATGCCCGCCCATCACACCGAAGGATAGTTCACAGTTGCCTTCGCCGTCCAGGACCATACCGGGAATAATCGTATGTAGTGGCCTCTTGCGCGGACCGACGCAGTTCGGATGGCCTCGTTCCACAACGAAGCCTGAACCGCGATTCTGGAATACGACTCCAGTCTTTTCCGAAGCTATGCAACTGCCAAAGCCCCAGAACAACGAGTTGATGAAGCTGACACAGTTCAGATCCCTGTCTACAACGGTGAGATAAACCGTGTCCTCGTGCTTTGGCCCCTCAACAATGGGCAAGCAGTCGATAGCTTGATCTTGCCGGATGTGACGGCGCAGTGTCGCTGCAAGGTCCTCCGACAGAAGAAAATCGATTGGCACATCGGTAGCACGTTGGTCGGCAACAAATTTATCGCGTTCGGCGAAGGCCAGGCGCTGTGCCTCGACCATCAGGTGAAATCTTTCAGCACTGCAGGGATGAAGGCAGGCGAGATCAAAGTCCTCCAGGATATTCAGCATGATCTGTGCGGCAATGCCCTGACCGCTGGGGGGAATTTCCAGTACAGTCCTGCCGCGGTAGCCTGATGCAACGGGGGTGACGGTTTCGTAGCAATAGTCGGCGAAATCGTCTGCCGTGTGCACGCCCCCGGCAGCCTGCAGATCGGCCAGCATCTGATCCAGCAACGGTCCTGCATAGAAGCCGTCGCGGCCCTTCTTCGCGACAACGCGCAAGGTTTGTCCCAGTGCGGGCGAACGCCATACATCGCCGGTTTTCGGTACGTCGCCAGCTTTCAGATACAGCGCTGACGCTGCTGCATTCCCCCGCAGACCGTCAACGCGTCGGGACCATTGCTGTTGCGTGACCTCGCCTATGGCGAACCCCTCCTCGGCAAGACGGATTGCGGGTTGCAGCACGGTATCGATGCCCAAGGCGCCGTATGATTCCATGATTGCGCACCAGGCGTCGATCGCGCCGGGTATCGTAACGGATTCGACACTTTCCGTGCCGATGACCGATACGTCGCTCTCCTCCAGATGCTCTAGCGTGAGCCCGGCCGGAGACCAGCCAGAGCCGTTGATCCCGATCACCGGTCCGGTTCCGCCCTTCTGATAGAGCATGAAACAGTCGCCACCGATCCCTGTACTCATCGGCTCAACAACACATTGCACGGCACAGGCAGCCACAGAGGCATCAATGGCGTTACCGCCGCTTCGCAGGACGTCGATGGCTGCCAAGGTCGACAATGGGTTGGATGTCGCCGCCACACCGTTGATGGCTTGGACGACCGATCGACCTGGGAAGTGGTAATTGCGCATGAGTGTGCTGTGTAACGAATTGTGATGAAAGGTGGCGGCCCTGGCCGTCTGGTCGTCCGCCGCGGCGGACTGCCCTAGAACTGGCGTATTAGACCTGTCAGCCGACCCTGAATGCGTACTTGATCCGGGTGGAAGATGCGGGTTTCGTATTTCCTGTTCGCCGGCTCGAGGGCAATGGAATTGCCGCGTTGGCGCAAGCGCTTCAGCGTGACTTCGGAGTCGTCGACGAGGGCCACCACGATCGTTCCATTGTCGGCCTTTTCGCATTTTTCGATCACGACGGTATCACCATTCAGGATGCCGGCTTCCACCATCGAATCGCCCTCGACCTCCAGGGCATAATGTTCGCCGCGACCAAGCAAGCTGGGCGGTACGTCGACCGTGCGGGATGCATCGCGCAGCGCCTCGATAGGCGTGCCGGCGGCAATCTTCCCGTACAGCGGTAACGCCGCGGGATCGTTCGCCGCTTGGGCCAGCCTGCCAGGCAGAATATTGTTGCAGTCGCCATAAATCACGCTGGGCGAAAACTTCTTGTTCTGCGCCGGGGGGCCAGGGCTGATGCCGATGGCCGCTGTTTCGGGCATGCGAATGACTTCGAGGGCTCTGGCCCGATGGGGCAGGCGCCGGATGAAACCGCGTTCTTCCAGACCGATGACCAGCCGGTGGATCCCGGACTTGGAGCGCAGGTTCAGGGCTGCCTTCATCTCGTCGAAGCTGGGCGACACGCCGGTTTCGGCGATGTGGTCATTGATGAAGACGAGCAGTTCGTGCTGCTTGCGTGTCAGCATGTCGAGCCTCCCGGCACCGAGGGCGGTTGCGTCATCGCTGGAACCGACGGGAACAAGCGCCAAACCCGCGCCCGTTCTATTTTAGTTCACGGTCACGGTCAAGCGCACCGCCGACCGACGTCAGATAGTCACGGCATCTGCCGCCAGATTGACGATCCGGACTGTTTCACCGGCTGCTGCCGGCGGCGCGTGAGGCGCACGGACGACCAGTGCGTCGGCAGCGGCGAGTCGGGAGAGCATGGAACTGTCCTGTTTCGCGAAGGGTGTCGCGACCAGCCGGCCATTGTCCGCCGGATCAAGGGTCGCTCGCAGATAATCCTCCCGTTCGTCATTGGCTGGCAGGTCTGTCCCGAGTTCGGCCGGTTCAGTGGCCAGCGCCATGTCCGGCAATCCCCGCAGCCGACGAAGGATGGGTGCCATGAAGACAAGGGCGCAGACCATGGCCGAGACAGGGTTGCCGGGGAGACCCAGAAACGGTGTTCGTGCCGCAGCTTGCTCCAGAGCGCCAAAAATCAGCGGTTTTCCGGGACGCATGGCGATTTTCCAGAAATCAACCGAAAGGCCGATGGCACCCAGCGCGGACTGGATCAAGTCGTGTTTGCCCACCGATGCGCCGCCGGTCGTCACGATCAGGTCCGTTTGGTGCAGACCGGACACCGCGGTCTGCAGTGCGGCCGGGTCGTCGGGTGCAATGCCGAGGTTGAGCGCCACGCCGCCATTGCACTCAACAAAGGCACTCAGCGCCCAGCTGTTGGAACTGACAATCTGATTCGGACCGATCGGGTCGCCGGGAAGGGCGATTTCGTTTCCGGTTGCCAGGATCGCGACGATTGGCTGTCGCACGACTCGCAGCCAGGGCTGGTTGATCGCCGCGCACAGCCCAATGTCTCGTGGCGTCAGGCGACGGCCGGCGCGTAACAGGACATCACCAGTGGAAAAATCAAGCCCCGCCGGTCGAACATAGCGGTCTGTGGAGATCGGCGCGGTGACCCGAACCTGATCGCCGTCGCGTTCTGCATTCTCCTGGATCAGGATGGCGTCGGCACCATTCGGCACGGGGGCGCCGGTGAATATTCGTACTGTCATTCCCGGTTCGACCTGCCCCTCGAATCGTCCGCCCGCCGGCACCTCTCCGATACACCGAAGAACCGCTCCAATGCCTCGGGCATCCGAAGCCCGTATTGCATAACCGTCCATGGCTGACACCGCCACCGGCGGTTGTGTAAGACGAGCTGTCACGTCTTCTGCCAGAACCCGTCCTGCGGCTTGGGTAAAGGAAACCGTTTCGATTCCCAACCGGTCAAATCGGCTGACGATGCGTTGCCTGGCTTGGGCTACCGGGATCATGGCGCAGACCGCGACCAGTTGCCCGATTTGCCGCCGATCTTTTCTTCCAGCCTGATCGCTTCCAGCACCATGCTGCGGTCAACCGCCTTGCACATGTCGTAGACGGTAAGCGCGGCGACGGAAACAGCCGTTAGCGCTTCCATCTCGACACCGGTCTTGCCGGTACAGGATACCGTTGCAGTAATCTCGACGGATCGGCTGCCGCAATTCGGAACCAGATCAACCTTGACGCTGTCGAGGGATAGGGTATGGCAAAGAGGGATCAAGTCGGCGGTACGCTTGGCCGCCATGATCCCGGCGAGGCGGGCAGTTGCCAACACGTCCCCCTTGGCGATTTCGCTAGCCTTGATCCTGCTCAAGGTATCGGGATCCATCCGGACGCCGCCTCGGGCTACGGCAACGCGACGGGTGGCAGTCTTGTCGCCAACATTGACCATGCGAGCCGCACCCTTGTCGTCGAGGTGGGTGAAATCCTGATTCCTGTCTGCCATGCCGCGTCAGGTTGCCAACCTACATGCCTTGCTGGCCTTGGCCCTCGCGGGAAAACAACCGGTCGATTTCAGTTCTTTCTATCTTCACGGGGTACCGCTTGCGCAACATGGCCTGGTACTGGCTGAGCAACTCCTGTCCAAGAGATTGGCGCAGGCTGGCGCTGACTGCCTGCCTTTGGGCCTTCGCGTCGCCACCGATCCTGATGCCGGTGAGAACTGCGATGGAATATCCGTCGACACCGGTTTCGGCAACAACACTGCCGGTTTTCGCTGCCTTGAAAAGGGCATCGCGCAATGCGCCGGAGACTTTCGAATCTCCTGTCGCGCCGTAGCGCGTTAATGGAGAACTGGTCATGAGGCCTGCTTCTGATTCTCTTGCCACCTCCTTGATCGTGGCGCCGGACCGGATCCTTTTGACCAAGGCGTCAGCTTTCACCTTCAACGCCTTGATGCGAGCGTCCCTTTCCCAGTCTGCCATCACCTCGTTCTTGATGTCCTCGAGCGGCATCACGCGGCTGGGCGTCATCTTTTTGACCTCGACGATGAAGAAGGCGCCTTCTTTCAGTTCAATGACTTCGCGGTCTTCGCGACCGGTCTCTTGTGAAAATACCTGGCGCAAAAAACTCCCGTCTGCGGGAATGCCGTCGACAGTCTTGTTGGCTGCATCGCGGCCTCTGGCGTCGATAGCGGGAATTGTGCGAGCCCTCTGCTTCAACTGCTCGGCAATCCTAGCCATCGTCAGATCAGCACCAAGGCCATCGTCTGCGTCTTCGCGAAGCTGGTCGAGGATCTTTCCTGACCGCTTTCTCTTGATTGTCCGTTCAATGGTTTTTTTCACCGACAACAGGGGAGTCACGGAACCGGGTTCGATTTTGTCAACAACCACGATGTGCCAGCCGAGGACCGTTTTGATCGGTTTGGTCACTTCGCCTTGCCCGACTGCAAACGCTGCCGTAGCGAGTTCCTCCAAGGGCAGTTCGGCGGCCGAGACAGCACCGAGATTCAGCGGCTTTCGCTTGACGACATCCGTGGCCACCGTATCGAACGTCTTGCCGCCAATCATGGCGGCATACGCTTTCTTGGCGTCTTCTTCCTTGGCAAAGAGAAGCTGACGAAGTGTACGTTTTTCAGGCGTCGTGTATCTGGCAATGTCCCTCTGATATACCGCCTGGATCTCGGACTCCTTGACGGTGATTCTATCAAAGACATCTTCGGGCTTGACATGGAGGAAGGTTACGGTCCGGTTGGCTGGTCGCGTATATTTCGCGTTGTTCTTGTCATGGAACGCCGCCAACTGCTTTTTCGAGGGTTTCTGCAGATCCTTGACGGAGTCAGCCCGGATAGTAAAAAAAACGGCTTGGCGCTTTTCGTTCCGGTATCTGTTCGCCGCGTCGACCATGGACAACGAAGCTGCTTCGACGCCCGTAACGCTTTGTATGAGATACTGGGTGGCGATCGTCGAGCGCTGCAGGTCCAAGAACTCCTGTTCCGTCATCTGTGCATTTTGCAGATAGTTCTCGTAGATGGTCGCGTCGAACCGGCCATCAATACCTTTGAAACTGTCCAGATTTCGGACGGCCTCGCGCACCACCGCATCGCCTATCAGAATTCCTTCATCACGCGTCGCCTGCTGATACAGGGCTTGAGTCACGAGCGAATTGGCAACGCTGCCGACCAGGCCATAAGACTTCGCGACCCGGTAGTCGACCACGCGCCCGGTATTCTGGCGCAGCGAGTCCATTGCATGGCGGAACACGCGTTCGTAATCCCTGCCCAGTATTTTCTGTTCGCCGACAGTGATCACCGCTTCTGCGCGCGAGAACCCATCACGAAAGATATATTCTACGCCCACGATAGCGAAGGGCGGGATCAAGATCATGGCCAGCACGATGCCGAGCCAGGAGCGCGCTCCTTTACGAATGCTCTGCAGCATAACCGCATGGTTCCGTTCGTTGCCACACTCTCGGCCGGCATGCGTTCCGGCACGTTGACGGGAATGTAGGGATGCAATGTCCAGTATTACAAGCGCATCTGTGAAGCAGGGGCGCTGTTGACATTCAAATCGTGATGGCATCGCAATGGGTTGAGCCGCTTTTCTGGACCTGCTGACGGGAAGGGGGATATGTGGCAGAATTTGCAGCATGCCGCGCAACTGCATCGCGTCAGCCTCTATTGCTGATACAATTCAGGGGTGATTGCCACCGCGGCCAGTGCGCTTGCAATTCTGTTTCCGAACCGCGAAATATTGACGTCTGACCGCCTGTGGATTTTGCCACGTAATTTCCCGAGAATACATTTGCCGGACCGAAGACGATGAAGCTTCGTTGCCACCAAGAGATACCTGGATATCTGCCATGTCCGTTATTCGACCAATTATAGCCGGAAACTGGAAGATGAATGGCCTGCGGCTCGCTGCAGTGTCGCTCGCCCAGGACCTTGTTAAGCGATCGGCCGGAAAAGACTTGCGGTGCGATGTCGTGATATGTCCGCCTTTTACGGTCCTGCAAGCGGTAGCGGCGGTGCTGGATGGTTCGGGCATCGGCCTCGGTGGCCAGGATTGCCATGAGACGGAAAGCGGCGCGTTCACAGGCTCTATCAGCGCCGGGATGCTGAAGGATGTCGGGTGCCGGCATGTGATTGTCGGCCACTCAGAGCGGCGCCATGGCTTGGGCGAAACCGATGCAATGGTCCTAGCCAAGACGAGAGCCGCCTTGGCGGCTGGCCTTGTTCCTGTCGTTTGCGTCGGTGAAACACTCGAAGAACGGGAGGCCGGCGCTGCCAGTGCCGTGGTTGGACGCCAGATTGCGGCATCAGTGCCTTCGGTTGCCGGCAGCATGATCGTTGCCTACGAGCCTGTCTGGGCCATCGGCACCGGAAAGACGGCATCGACTGACGATATCGCGGCCATGCATGCCACGATCCGGTCCTGTCTCGCTGATCTTCGTCCGGATGGTGAAAGCATTCCGATTCAATATGGCGGCTCGGCCAAGCCGGATAACGCTGCTGAAATCCTGGGTGTAGAGAATGTCGGCGGACTATTGGTAGGCGGTGCGAGCCTGGATGCAGAAGCCTTCTGGGATATCGTTCAGATTTCAGAATAATCGCATGGTCCACTTCTTTGATCCGCCGGATGGAAGACGGCGACATGCCGTCGGTCGCTGCTCCAATGGATCAACAATGGACAAGCGCGCCGAGGGAAATATCCTCGGAAGAAGAGCGGACTGTCCTTTCAAGGTGTCGGCTGCCCTTCACCAGATGACCTCAATCCCTTTCGGTCACCGCGATGTCATCGGTGGTCCTGAAACCGGGGCACCTTCACCGCGCCTTCGAATTCCTTGGCGAGTGTTCCCGTTTCCAGCGCAACAAGCTCTGCAGTAAGCTGAAATGAAGTCTTGATCTTCTGTGCCAGTTCGTCGGCCAGCGCCTTGCCGTCCGCACCGCGTTTCACTTCATAGGAAACGCGCAATACGTCCAGCGCACCGGCACCGGCGGTCGCCTCGCATTTGAAATCCTGGATGGCGCCCATCGCGAACATCATGTCTTCAAAGTCCGAATGCGTGATGTTGATACCGCGTACCTTGAAGAACCCGGCGGTCCGGTGCGTGTGTTTCAGCCGTGGAAAGATAGCGTAGCCGTCACCTTCGCTACCCTGCGAGCGCCAGACGACCAGGTCACCAGAGTTCCAGCGTATGAATGGAGTGGCGTTGATGTTCCACAACGCTGTCGTCACCAGAACGCCTTCTTCATCATCACGGACCGGCATGTAGGTATCCGGGTCGAGGACTTCCAGATAGAACATGTCGGTCCACATGCGGAAGCCGTCATGCAGATCGTCCTCGGCGCCCATCATACACATCTCGGTCATGCCAAAACCGTCATATATCCTGGCGCCCCAGGCGCGTTCAATCTTGACTCGCTTGGCGCTCGACATCGGTTCGGCGGAACACAGGATCTTGTCGACGGAGGAGTTGGCGAGATCGAAACCCTTCGCTTCAGCCACGTTCGCCAGGTGGAGAGCGTAACCCGACATGCCCATCCAGACGGTAGGCCTTATCTGGTCGATCAGCTCAACCTGAAGGGCAGACGGGGTGCTTGATCCCGCGCCGGCCCAGTTCACCCCGGCTCCCAGTTGCTGGCAGACGCGCGCGGTTACATGACCGACCGGGTGAATGCCCAGCGGGTAGGAGATATGTGCCGTATCACCATGGCCAATCCCGGCGAGGGCGATCCCGCGACGGAAACCTTCGAACATGTACTCCATGTCGTTGAAAGTCCGCGGATAGAACAGCGGCTTTCCCGTCGATCCGCCGGAGCGCCAGAATTCCTTGACATGCTCGCGCCTGGCAATGTTGAAATCATCCATGAATTCGCGTGGAGACAGGGCGCGAAGCTCTTCCTTGTCCAGCACCGGGATCTTCGCCCATTCCTCCGGCTCGTGGATATTGTCCAGTTGCAGGTCCCTGGGCAGACGCTTCTGATGAAATGGTGCCCTGAGTGCCGCCTCTACAGCGGCACGGCGTCTCTTCCGGTGGATGACATCTATATCGGCCGGGGATTCGGGAAGAGTCAGGGGCATTTGTTTCGACCTCGAGAAATCAGTGCATCTTGTGGATTGATCGCAATGACGTTTGGGCCCGCGCGCGTCGCCGAGAGCGGGGAGGCGGCAAGCTGCCTGTTTCAGCGTCCGCCCGTCTCGTCCGCTCAGTCGCCACGGCGGCTACATCCCGCCGGGTTCTCCGGCGGCGAGTTTCCCGTTGCGAACGCTCCCTGACCGACTCTGTCTCGAAGGCGGAGCCAGAGTAAAGGCGTACAGGCACATCCCATGCAGTTGGGGGTGCCCTCGACACAAGGCGCGCTCGGCGTGTTTCCGTTACGATTACAGCGACTTGGAACGCCTCCGCGCTGATGGTCCGAGTGCATGCTCTGGGGCATGCGCCAAGAACTCCCAAGGCTCCAAAAGTGACGCCATGCCGTATGCCAGGAGCACACGATGCCATTGAAGTTGCTTACTATGCATATGCTCACGGCCTATACAAAATATACGTTTCTGGAAAGACCGAAACGCCCGAAAGGTGCAACGGCTGTAGCGATGTTCGGGCTTGAAGCCGACCGATTGGAGACGAGGCCATGAAGGAAAACGACCGCGCCAAAGATCGAATCCGAGCACGAAACCATGCTGAGACAGCCCAAGCCGCCGGTGCCGCGCTCGGTCCGGTTCTCCGCTTCCGAGTGAACGGGCATCGAAAACGAGGTCAGGGCGCGCGGAATGGTAGTCGCCAAATTGCTGGCTACGCCGCCATGGGACTGTCCGCAGGTAAACTCGCCCTCACTTCACCACAGTTCCCAACCGAAATCGCCACCCATATCGAGCGTCTTTATCGTGGCGTCGAAATACTTTCGACGCTCAAGCGCGACGAATTGGTCCGCAAGGGACGGCACGAGATGTTTGACCATATTGCCCAAGCGGCCATCGAATCGAAGGCTTCCATCTACAAAGACCAAAGGAACTTGCTTTGCGATCGTATCGCGAGTCAAAGGCTGTCCACGACAATGCGTATTGGTTTGCAATCCGGACCCGGCACAATTTCCGCGCAGGACGCCTCGCATCGACAAATCCGTGGCGTGTCTGATCGAAAACCGTTATCATTCATAACTATCTGCATGACCCATATGAGGTTGTCATGGACACAGTGAATCTTGCCCAAGCCAAAGCCCGCCTCAGCGAAATTCTCGACAGGGTGGAGGCAGGCCAGGAAGTGGTCATCACCCGCCGCGGCAAGGCCGTGGCGCATGTGTCACCGGCCGTAGCTCCCAAAAAGCCGCTGCCCCTCGCGGATCTGGCCGGGTTCCGGGCGTCCATGCCGCCCTTGCGGCGCCCCGCCGCCGAACTGCTGCGCGATGCGCGAGACGAGGGACTTTGAGGCCCCCGGCTTGCCCGAATGCTCTATTTTGGCACCAGTTTCCTGGCGCCCCTCATCCTTCCCGAGGCCACAAGTGAACCGGTCGCAGGCTTTTTCGACGTCCTGCCATCCGGGGATTTCGCCGTCAGCCATTGGACCCGGGTTGAGTTCGCCTCGCTGCTGGCGCGTGAAGTTCGCACGGGTGGTCTGGACCCTGCGGCGGCGCGCGAAGCGGATTCGCGATTCGAAACCATGGTCCGCGAGTCCTTCATCTTGCTGTTGCCAAACCCCGACGACTTCGATCGGGCGCGGGAATGCCTCAACCGCTACGAGACCGGTTTGCGGGCCGCAGATGCGCTGCATCTGGCCATCGCGTGGAACCGCGGCTCGGAGGCCATCTACAGTCTCGACAAGCGTATGATCGCTGCCAGCAGAACGCTGGGGCTTCCGACGACTGCCGGAACCGTCCCGGGATACGGCAACTGATGACCACCAGGAGCGAAAATCCACCCATTCAAGACGGGCAAATCCTGACCGGCCCGTTGTTCAGCGAGCCGATGCGCGTGGTAACCGTGCATACCAACGGCTCGGATTCCTGGGTTGCGGGCTTGGTCGGAACGCAAACGGAACTATTCCGCAGCGTCGCGCTCTCCGTCAACGACATCGCGGGTCTCAAGATCACCGGCTCCACCCTTTCCTATGATGGCGACGGCCGCTTGCTCCGGCTCGGCCTGGAAGCCCACGCGCTCGGCATCGCCCACGAGTTCGATCCGTACTTCGGACTGTCGATATCCCGCGTGGATCCGCTCCCGCACCAGCTCGAAGCCGTGTACGGGCACCTGCTCAAGCTGTCCACTGTGCGTTTCCTGCTCGCCGACGACGCCGGCGCCGGCAAGACCATCATGGCCGGACTGCTGGTGCGCGAACTCATGTTGCGTGGACTGGCCGAGCGGATACTCGTAGTCTGTCCGGCCAACCTCACCTTCCAGTGGCAGCGCGAACTCCGCGAAAAGTTCGATGAGAAGTTTCTCGTTCTCAAGGGCAGCGACATCCGCGATCAGTTCGGCGTCAACCAGTGGATGGAACAGAAGCGCGTCATCACCTCGCTCGATCTCGCCAAGCGGGACGAAATCCTCCCCGGACTGCGGCAGGCGCACTGGGATCTGGTGATTATCGACGAGGCGCACCGGATGTCGGCCCGGGACGAGGCACACAAGAGTTTGCGCTACAAGCTTGGCGAGATTCTTCGCGACAGCGCCGATCATATCCTCCTGCTGACCGCTACGCCGCACAAGGGCGATCCGGAGAATTTCACACTCTTTCTGCAACTCCTGGACCAAGACGCCTATGCGGATGTCAAATCCATTCGCGAAGCGATGGACCAACGTCGGGCGCCCTTCTACCTGCGCCGTACCAAGGAGGCGATGGTCTATTTCCCGGAGCGCCAGCCGAACGGAGATTGGAACGCGCGTCCCGTATTCACGAAGCGCATTCCACAAACCGTCGATTTCAAGATCGACGGTGCCGAGCACGAACTCTATCGGGAGATCACACGTTTTGTGAAACGGCAAAGTGTTCGTGCTGCGGCGAAGGGAGATGATCCCCGCGCGCGGGCCGTCGGCTTCCTCATGGCACTGTACCAGCGGCGTCTCGCCTCCAGCACTCATGCGATGAGGCGCTCTCTTGAGAACCGCGTCAGGCGCCTGGAAGACGGGCTTCAGCATGCGCAGGCCTTGGCCCAGACTGCTCTACCTTCGATTCCTGATCCCGAGGAATTTGAGGAGATGGAGGATGCGGAGCGCGAGTGCCTCGAAGCACTGGTCGACGCGATCACCCTGGCCGGAAATGCTGAGCAAGTACGCGAGGAAATCGGAGAATTGCGGCGCCTTGCTCAAAGCGCACAGGCTGTCGAAGGCTCGGGAAACGAGGCCAAGCTCGCCCGGCTGCGCGACATCCTGCAAAAGGAGGGATTCTTTGACGACCCCGGCCAACGGCTCCTCCTTTTCACGGAATTCAAGGACACCCTCAACTACCTGATGGAGCGGCTCCGGGCCTGGGGTTTCCAGGTCGGCTGCATCCATGGGGGCATGAAAGCCGGATCGCGGGACGAGCCCGGTACGCGCATCCACGCTGAGCAGCAGTTCCGCGAAGGCGAGATTCAGGTGCTCGTGGCCACCGAGGCCGCTGGCGAGGGCATCAATCTGCAGTGCTGCCACATTCTGTTCAACTACGACATTCCGTGGAATCCCAATCGCTTGGAGCAGCGCATGGGGCGCATCCACCGCTACGGACAGATTCACGACTGCCTTATCTTCAACTTCGTCGCCACCAATACCATCGAAGGCCGGGTACTCAACCGGCTTCTGGACAAGCTCCAGGAGATTCGCGACGCACTTGATGACGACGCCGTGTTCAACGTGGTCGGCGAAGTCCTGCCGGCGGCGCAGGTTGAGCGGGTGCTGCGCGACTACTACGCGGGAAAGCTCGGCGATGCTGATCTCGAAGACCGCATGCTCCAGGACGTGGACGAAGGGCGGTTCCGCGCCATCTGCCAGACTGCGCTGGAAGGCTTGGCATCCAAGAGCTTGAACCTCGAAATGCTGGTCGAGCGCCGCGCGCGGGCGAAGGAACAACGGGTGGTGCCGGAGAACATCGCCCGGTTCATGCAGGAATGCGCGCAGGATGCGGTCTTGAGCCTGAAGCCGCTGGCCCGATTCGCGCACACCTTTGATCCGGGCCGCACCCCAACGGCACTGAAGCGATACGAGTCGGCCGATGACTGGAATCTCCCCCAACTCGCATCTCGCTATCCCCGCCTGTCAACCGACCGCGAAACGGCGGATGCGAACAATTTCGAGTGGGTCACGCCCGGGCATCCCTTGTTCGAGGCGTTGCGCCGCCACGGACTGGAAGCCGCGTGGCCCGCGTTCGCCGACGGCGCTTGCTTCCATTCCTTGAACCACGAGACGCCAGCGCGCATCGACATATACCGCGCAAAAGCCGTGGATGGCCTGGGCCGCACGATCAACGAGCGGCTCTTCGCCGTGGAACTCGGCGGCGACGGCGAGCCGAGCCAGCGCGACCCCCATTACTTGCGCAATCTCATCCCGGCGGAAACGCCCAACCCACTCCCGGCCGCCGCATCCGCGCCGGAGGCAAGCGCGTGGTTGATGGAAACCGCTTTGACGCCATTCTTGGAGAAGATTCGCACGGAACGATCCGAAGAGATCGAACGGATTGCCCAACATGTTGAAACGTCCCTTACAGAAGTCCTGCATCGTACCGACCAAGAAATCGGACGCGCCGACGAGGACGTAAGGAACGGCAAGCCAGGCGCCGAGGGCCGACTTGCGCAGGCCGAAACACGCCATGCGGATACGCTTGCGCGCCGGGAGAAGCGTCGCGATGAACTCCGCCGCGAGCACGCCGTGACTCTGCAAGGCGTCGAGCGCCTGGCGAGCGCGCTGATCCTCCCGCATCCCGACCGCGAAACGCCGGAACTGCGGCGGCTGCGCCCCGATCCGAACACTGAGATGACCGCGATGCGCGTGGTTATGGATCGTGAGGTAGCACGCGGCTGTACGGTCCGCGACGTTCACGAAGAGAATCTGGGCTACGACATCACCAGCCTTCATCCCCGGTCGGGCGAACTGCGCCTCATCGAAATAAAAGGGCTTGCGGCATCAACCGGCACCATCATTCTCACTCCCAACGAGCGCCGTATCGCGGAAGATCGCCCCGACTGCTTTTGGCTGTATGTGGTGAGCGATTGCGCCAGCGAGCCGAGGCTCAGGGAACCGATCCGCAACCCTGCCCGGTTCCCGTGGCACGAGGTCAAGAAGGTGCAGCACTACTGGATGAATCTTGAAGAGATTGATGATGACGGGGCAGGTCAACGATGAATTCGAAAGTCAAGCATCTCGAGTTCATTCAGGGTGTGATCAATCGCCTTGCCACCGATTCATTCCGGATCAAGGGATGGGCGGTGATTCTCGTTTCAGCCCTTCTTGTGCTGCTCATCAGGGAAAGCAGAGCGAATCTCGCCTGGATCGGTTTTGTGCCGGTTTTGGTTTTCTGGGGTCTCGACGGCTACTTCCTCAGGAAGGAGAGGTTGTTTCGAGATCTTTACGATCATGCCCGTGTTATACAGGAAGATCGCGTTGACTTCTCAATGGATACGTCTGCGTTTCATCGTCCCTGGAGGCGTGCGACGCTTTCGATCACGCTGTTTCCGTTTTACGGAGCTTTGACCGCAGCTGTCGCAATCGTCCTTTTTCTCAGCTGACCCTATTGCGAAGGAACAAGAAACCATGCAGCGAAGAGTGTTTTACAGCTTTCACTATCAGCCCGATAATTGGCGGGCAGCTCAGGTGCGTAACATCGGCGTCATCGAGGGTAACGAACCTGCTAAAGACAACGAATGGGAAGCTGTAAAACGCGGCGGGAATCCGGCCATCAAGAGATGGATAGCCGCTCAAATGAAGGGCCGCTCCTGCTGTGTTGTTCTGGCTGGATCGGCCACTGCCAATCGCAAATGGATCAACTACGAGATTGCCGAGGCCTGGAAGCAGCGCATGGGTGTTGTCGGTATACATGTCTATGGCCTCAAGAACCGCGAAGGCTGCACATCATCCAAGGGCAGAAATCCTTTCGATTACATTACTCTGGGGAACCAGAGCGGACGGCCATCGTCCGTCGCGCGGTGCTACGACCCAACTGGTAGAAACAGTCAAGAACGCTATAACTGGATTAAGAGGAAGCTTTCCGATGCCGTCGAGGAAGCAATTAGGATTCGTCACAATACCTGACGATTCTGTAATCGTATCGGCTGACGATCTCTTACCATGATCCCGCGGAAGTGCAAGCGCCTTGCGGAGGTGGATTTTCCGATCGCGGCTGTGTCGCGCCACGCGGTGCGCGAGAAGTCGATTCGCCACGGCCACCCTTCGACCTTGCACCTATGGTGGGCGCGGCGGCCACTTGCGTCCTCGCGGGCGGTTCTTCTGGCACTGCTGCTGCCGGATCCCTGCGATCCGCAGTGCCCGGACGACTTCAAGGAAGCGGCGCGCAAGCTGCTGCCCACTGTGGGCGGCGGTAAGGGGAAGTCCGACACGGATCTGCGCCGCGGGCTTCTGAAGTTCATTGCCGATTTCGCCAATTGGGACAACGCGGCGAACTCGACCTTTCTTGACGTGGGGCGTTCTCTTGTGACCGCCGCCCATGGCGAAGATCCGCCGCTGGTGGTGGATCCGTTTGCGGGTGGTGGTTCGATTCCGCTGGAAGCGCTACGGCTGGGTTGCGAGGCCTTCGCGAGCGACCTCAATCCCGTGGCCTGCCTCATTCTCAAGGTCATGCTGGAGGACATTCCGCGACACGGACCAGAACTGGCAGACGAACTGCGGGAAGCGGGCGCTGAAATCAAGCGGCGGGCCGAGCAGGAATTGGCCGATCTCTACCCCGCTGACCCGGACGGTGCAACGCCGATCGCGTATCTGTGGGCGCGTACGGTGCGCTGCGAGGCGCCGGACTGCGGCGCGGAAATTCCGCTCATGCGGTCGTTCTGGCTTTGCAAGAAGGCCAAACGCAAGCGGGCCCTGCGGCATGGCGTCGAGCGTGTCGATGGTGCGCCTCCCGAGGTCGTGTTCGAGGTGTTCGAGCCCAAGACCGAACGCGAAGTGCACACTGGTACCGTAACCCGCGCCAAAGCGACCTGCCTGTGTTGTGGCGCGGTGCTGCCGCCCGACCGGGTGCGCCTGCAACTCGCCGCCGACACCGGCGGCGCCGACGTGAAGTTCGATGCTGATGGCAACCGTATCGGCGGGGCCCGTATGACGGCGGTAGTGACGTTGCATCGGAAAGAGAAGGGGCGCCACTATCGGCTTCCGACGGACGCGGACTACGCTGCCGTGCGGGAAGCGCAGGCCCGTGTTTCCAGTCTGCTGGACGAATGGGAACGCGGAGGCAAGCAAGGCTTGTGTCCGATTCCAGATGAGCCTACGCCCGCAGGCGGCGGCTCTGGCGCCAGCCGAGCATTTAGCGTGCAGCGCTACGGCATGCTCAAGTGGGGCGACCTGTTCACGGCGCGGCAGAAAGTGGCATTGGTAGAACTCGCACGATGCGTGAAGGCCATCGATTGCGACAGAGCGCAAACGGCAGCCGCGGCTTCACTAAGTCGCTGTGCGGATCATTGGAGCGCTTGCAGCATGTGGATCCAAGATCTTGAAGCGGTGGCTCACACATTCGGGCGGCAAGCCTTGCCAATCGTTTGGGATTTTGTTGAAGCCAATGGATTTGGCAATGGCGGAGCTAATTGGAATGGTCAAGTAGATTGGGTAGCCCGAGTTATCCAAGCGTTACCTCGAATGCTAATCGGCCAGCATCAAACTGCGGACGCAACCGTGCACCCACTTCCGGACGAGTCAGCCGGGGTTTGGTTCACCGATCCCCCATACTACGATGCTATTCCGTATTCCGACTTATCCGACTATTTTCTTGTTTGGCTGAAGAGAGCACTTCAGAACAGATCTATGTTGAGCGATCCGAGCGACCCAGAAAACTCGCTCTCCCCCAAAGTTGCAGAAGCAGTGCAAGATGAGTCTAAGGAGGTCAGTGGTTGCCCCAAGGATCGCGAGTGGTTCGAAGAAACTATGGCGAATGCCTTCGCTGAAGGCCGACGGATTCTCTCACAGAACGGTGTGGGGTCCGTTGTTTTTGCACACAAGAGCACGGAAGGATGGGAGGCGCTTCTTGCTGGCATTCAACGCGGAGGATGGACCATAACGGGTTCATGGCCAATATCTACAGAAAGACCTGCACGAATGCGCGCACATGCGTCGGCAGCTCTCGCCACCAGCATTCATCTGATTTGTCGACCACGTCCGGACGACGCTCCCATCGGTGAGTGGGCCGACGTGCTACGGGAATTGCCATTACGTGTTGCTGACTGGATGGATCACCTGCAAGAGGAAGGTGTACGCGGCGCTGATCTGGTGTTTGCTTGCATCGGCCCGGCTCTCGAAATCTTCAGTCGCCATCGTGCGGTGGAGACGGCGGAAGGCCGGGAAGTCAGCCTGCCGGCGTATCTGGAGAAGGTCTGGGAGGTAGTAGGCCGCGCGGCGCTTGAACAAGTACTCGGCACGGCGGAAGCTTCTGCTCGAAACGGCATGGCAGGCGCCCTAGAGGAAGATGCCCGCCTCACGGCGCTGTTTCTGTGGGCGCTTCAGAGCACGGAGGAGCATGACTACAACGGCCAGTCTTACAACAGTCAGCCAGAGGGCGGCGGGCATTCGATGGTCCAAGATGCGCTTTCTCCGCCGGAATCGTACGAGAAGCAGGAAGAAGCTATAGCCAAGGCGACCGCCAAGGGCTTCCATCTTCCCTTCGATGTGGTGCAGCGCTTTTCTCAGCCCATGGGGATCGACCTTGATCATTGGGCGGGGGGCCGGTTGATCGCCCAAGAGAAGGGCGTGGTGCGCCTGCTGCCGATTGCAGAGCGCGCGAAAACATTATTCGGCGCGGAAGGCGCCGGAAGCGTCTCTTTCTGGACCGAAAGCGGCGCGGACGCGGGGAGACAGGAGACGCTCTTTCCCGAAATGAACGCCGGGGGCCGCGCAGGCTTCGGCGGCCAGATCAGTGCGGACGTTGTCTTGGAGTCACCGGATGCCACGGCGCTCGATCGTGTTCATGCCGCGATGCTGCTGCAGGCGGGCGGCCACGCGAATGCGCTGCGGGCGATGATCGTCGCTGAACAGGAACGATCACCCGATTTCCTGCGCCTGTCCAACGCGCTGTCCGCGCTCTATCCACGCGGCAGCCGCGAGAAACGGCTCCTCGACGCCATGCTTCTCGCCGTGCCGAGGTAACAGCATCGCGGTGGCACTCAATGAAGGCAAACACAATGATTCAAGAATCCGAACTGCTCGAACGCATCACTGTCCGGCCGGAGATTTTTGGCGGTAAACCGATCATCCGGGACATGCGTATGGCAGTTGAGCATATCCTCGGGAAGCTGGCGGCAGGCGACACGGCCGAGACGATCCTCAGCGAATATCCGTTCTTGGAACCGGCGGACATCCAAGCGTGTCTGGTTTTAGCCCATCGGTCGATGGCTGGAGAGCATGTCCATGATCGCATCCCCATTCGAGAGACTTCGTGAAATTTCTTCTTGATGCATGCGTCGCATCGAATGTTCTGCGCAAGACCTTGACCGGTCTCGGGCACGATGTCCTGTCGGCGCGGGACGGCTATGCAGGTGTCTCCGACCGTGCATTACTTGACCTTGCCCACCGGGAAGAGCGTGTACTGCTCACCGAGGACAAGGATTTTGGAGAGCTCGTGTTTTCGCTGCGCGTGCCCCATCCTTGCATCGTGAGATTTGACGATTTAACCGCCGAAGAAGAAGCAATCGCCATTCGAAACCTGATCGAGCACCATGGGGACGCGATGCGGCAGGGAGCGATTATTGTAGTGACCGGAAGCCGTGTGCGGATCAGGTCATCCACGAATATCGAGCTAGACAATGACTAGGGACCCCTGGTACAAGATTGTCATTCCCCGTCGTGAGGTGCGAGAAGGGCGCTCCTTCAGCCCTGACGAATTCGCGATCGCGCTGGAGCAGGTTGTTGCCGACACGGCGCCCGCGGATTACCGCGACCCCGCGCAGTTCTTTTCGCGCACATGTTTTACCCGCACCCTCAACGACCACGCTGGCATGGTGCTTCGGCGTCTTGCGGGCGAGACGCAGAACACGTCTCCGGTACTCACACTGGTTACGCAGTTTGGTGGGGGAAAGACACACACGCTCACCGCGCTCTATCACCTTGCCAGGGCTGGCCGCAACGCCGCGAACTTGCCGGGCGTGGCCGATCTGCTTGCCCATGCGAGCGTTTCCGAGGCACCGAAGGCGCGGGTAGGGGTGTTCGTTGGCAATGCTTGGGATCCCTCAGATGGTCGCGAGACGCCGTGGATCGATCTCGCCCGCCAGGTCGCGGGGGACGACGGTGTGGCCGCGCTCGGGTCGACTGCGAAGACCACGCCGCCGGGTACCGATGCGATAGCGCGCGTCTTCGCGGCTGCGGACGCGCCAGTGTTGCTACTGTTCGACGAAGTGCTGAACTTCGTCAACCGTCATCGGGATCGCGCCGACAGCTTTCATGCTTTCATTCAAAACCTGACCGTCGCCGTCACAGGCGCGGCCGGTGTGGCTGCCGTCATCAGTCTGCCGCGCAGCCAGGTGGAAATGACCGATTGGGACCGGCAATGGCAGGACCGTATCACCAAGGTGGTGCGCCGCGTGGCTCGCGACCTGATCGCCAATGACGAGGCGGAAATCGGCGATGTCGTTCGGCGGCGATTGTTCGAGGACTTGGGCAGCGAGCGCGTCCGCAAGCGGGTTTCGAAGATGTATGCGGACTGGTGCTTCGAGCGTATCGCCCGGCTTCCTTCCGAATGGATGGCGGTTGACACCGCGACGACAGAGGCCAAGGCTCGGGAGTTTCTCAGGAGTCGCTTCGAGGCGTGCTATCCCTTCCACCCATCGACGCTTTCGGTGTTCCGGCGCAAATGGAGCGCTCTTGCCCAGTTCCAGCAGACCCGCGGCACGCTCGCCATGCTGGCCCAGTGGGTGTCTTGGGCCACTCCCCGCCAGCAATCCCGGGAGGCGCGAACGGAACCGCTGATCACGCTTGGGTCAGCGCCGCTGCATGTGCCTGAGTTCCGCGCCGTCGTGCTTGGGCAACTTGGCGAGCAACGGCTTGACGTGGCCATCGCCGCCGACGTTGCGGGCGACATGGCGCATGCCCGGGCGCTGGACGCCGATGTTGTCGGACCATTTCGCGACATTCACCGTCGAGTCGGCTCAGCCATATTATTTGAGTCCTCTGGCGGACAAGTAGACAAGGTAGCCCATCTGCCGGATCTGCGCTTCGCGCTCGGCGATCCGGAGGTGGATACCGCGACCGTGGATACGGCCGCAGCGGAGCTTGAGAGGTCAGGGTTTTTCATCCGCAAGGTCGGGACCGATGGCTTCCGCATCCACCATCAGGCGACCTTGAAAAAGGTCGTCAGCGACAGACGTGCCGCGCTGGACGAGGACACGGAAATCCGGCCTGCCATCCGCAAGCTGGTTGGGCAAGAATTCGGTAGGGGTGCCAGCCTCCCGATCATCCCGTTCCCCGACGACGGCGCGTCCATTCAGGATACCCCCAGCCTGACGTTGGTTATCGTCGATCCTGATGTGGAGTGGCAGGACGGCGGCAGTATCGTGGAATCCATCGCGCAATGGACCCGCCAGCGGGGAACATCACCAAGGCTCTATCCCGCATCACTGGTCTGGTGCGCTCGGAAGCCCGGGCGCGAACTCCGTGACCGCGCGGAACAGTGGCTCGCCTGGAGACGAGTCGAACGGGAAATGGCGGAAGGCCTGCTCGGGACGGAGTTTGACCACGCCGACCGGCAGGAACTGCATTCCATGGTCAAGGATGCAGAGAATGCTGCAAAAGACGAGGTGTGGGCCAGCTACCGCTTCGTCGCGCTTGCCGACAACAAGGCCAACTCCGGACTGAAGATCATTGATCTCGGCGCTGGCCACAGCAGCGCGAACCATACGCTTTGCGGACGGGTGGTTACCGCGCTGAAGACCGAAGCCTTGCTCAGCGAAGCTGTCGGCGCCGGCTATCTCGACCGGCACTGGCCGCCAGCGTTCAAGGAGGCAGGCGCTTGGCCGCTCACCAGCCTGCGCCAAAGCTTTCTCAATGGTTCGCTTACCCGGCTTGTCGACCCCGATGCCGCACTGCGTCGGAAGATCGTGGAGTTCGTAGAAAGCGGGTTGTTCGGTCTTGCTTCGGGCAGCAAGACGGATGGGGGATACGAACGCATGTGGTATGCAGAAACTGTCGGAATCGAGGAGGTCACGTTTGAGCAAAATGTGTTCTTGCTGACACGGGCGCGTAGCCGGGAACTTTGTTCGCCCAGCGTGCGCGACCCTGCCTCGTCGTTCATCGCTGTCGAGACGGAGGATACGGCTCCCCAACCCGAACCGAGCCCCGACAAGGAGCACGAATCGACGCCGCCAGCGGATGATGCGCCGGTTTCTCTTCGCTTGTCTGGAACAATTCCACCCGAGTTGTGGAACCGCCTCGGCACGAAGCTCATTCCGAAGTTGCGGGCGGGCGATAACTTGGTGATCGGAACAGACATATCTATCGAGGTTGCCCAACCCATGGCCGAATCCCTGCAAGCGGATATCCGGCAGGTTCTGAGCGATCTGAACCTCGCCGACCAAGTGATCATTCGGCGCTCTCGAACCAATTAGCGAACCCCGGCCCTTGCCAAGCCATATCGAAAGCGATGACGACGGGAATCCGCCAGCGCAACTGCAACCCAACCTGGAATTGCTCCGTCAAGAGTACGTTCTTGTTCAGGCGTGGAAGAAGACTGCGTCCTACATCCGTTACCACAATTGGTTTTCCGACACGCTCGCTCTTGATTATGCGTCCGTAAATTTGCCATCGTTTATCGGCAAACTCCGCGAACGTCTGCAATCCTCAGACACTTGGCAGAACGATCCACTGCGAATTGTGCCGGCACCCAAGAGCCAAAGCTGGCGCGTTCAGGGCAATGCTTGGGAACCGGTCAAGAAGAGATCGAAATCGGCAAGGCTTCGCCCTCTCGCCCACGTCAGCTTGATCGATCAGGTGTTGGCGACGGCGATCATGCTGTGTCTCGCGAATCGGGTTGAGACGCTTCAGGGAGATCCGGCCTCCCGCCGTTCTCCGATAAGGGATCAAGAGGTACGCAAGCGAGTCTTGTCATACGGAAATCGTCTCTTCTGCGACGCAGACAAAGGCAAGCTTTTCCATCGATGGGGGTCTGCCAAGCTCTACCGCGCGTACTATGAGGACTATCGGACCTTCCTGTCGCGGCCGATAATGTCCGCCAAATCAAGTGACAAGCCCAATGGAAAGGTTGTCTATATTGTCCATGCCGACCTTAGGCAATTCTATGATCGCGTGCGCCCGGTTTTGCTCGCCGAAACACTGGACCGAATTCGCATGGAGGGTGATGATTCCGCGTTCTTTTCGCTGGCGAAATCGTTGCTCAATTGGGGTTGGGATTCCCGTGACGAAGGGGATGTCCTCATGTACGCCAAGCAAGCGGAACTTGAGGAATTCAGTCGGGTAGCCTTGCCCCAAGGCCTTGTCGCTTCTGGATTCTTTGCGAATGCCGTGCTATTGCCATTCGACGCAGTACTGCGAGACGCGATCGGAGCAGAGTTCATTCGTGGCTTCCATCTGGTGGATGTGTGTCGGTACGTTGATGATTTGCGGATCGTGATGGCTCCTGCCACCGGCAAAAGCATTTCTCGGGCCGAAATCCAAAGCGAGGTGGAAAACTGGATCAATGGAGTGCTGGACGACAAGGTGCCAGGACTTTCTCTGTCGCCCGACAAGACGCTTGTAGCCGCGTTCGGAGGAGACGATCAGCCGCTGATTCCGCAAAGCACGAAAATGAACCACATCCAGTCGGCAATTTCCGGGGGCTTCGATGCGGTCGGTGGTGATGGAATACTCCGTGCGATACAAGGCTTGATAAGCGCACAGAAATCTCCAGGAACGGACGATGGCAAGGGCTGGCGATTTGCACCAGTCCCCGACGTGCGCGACGAAACCGTCGCGAGGTTTAGCGCCGGACGATATCGGACTACTTTCCGATCTATCAGGCCACTGCTTGAGGATCAACCAACTTATGGTCTTCAGTCGGATGTCGGCGAAGAAATGCCGAACGTCCCGCGTCCGGCATCCGCACGTACGAAGCACGAACTGGACGAGGACGCTCGCGCATTTGCGTTGGGTTTGATCGAACGCTGGGTCGAAGACCCCTCGAATGTCCGCCTGCTCAGGATCGGGCTTGACCTCTGGCCGGATGTGGAAGTACTGCGCGATATTCTCGCTAAACTCCACCCGTTCATGCAAAAGGGTGGCCGCCGAAAGGAACCTAGGCGCATCGCCTGGTACTGTCTTGCTGAAGTTCTGCGTGCTGGAGCCACCGAGACGGGATTTGTGCCACACGAGGAATCGCTGCCGTCACAAATCAACTTGAAAGCCTATCGCCAAGAGCTAGGAAAGGAAGCCGCACGGTTGGTGAATCTGCCAGCCAGAACGATACCCTGGTATGTCCGACAGCAGGCGCTGCTGTTCCTCGCTGTCTTCGACCCCAAAGGGGTACCCGTTACGCGCGTCGGAACCATGCCGGAAACTCGCCTTTATCGGGAAATCATCCGCTTTCTGCGAGGTGATAGAGAACGACTGCGAAGTTCGAGCTTCGCGACTTTGGCAATCCTGTCTCGTCGCGCATTCGTCAATAGAGCCCGAGCGATTGAGTTGACGAGGCCTGGCCTCAATGCCGCTCGAAAGCGGCAACTCATGCTCAGGGATGCGTCATTCCTCTTGGAGATGATCGAAGACGGGACGGATTCCATCTTCATTGATAACCTGCCGGCGAGAGCACGCGAGTATCTTGGCCTATCCTTCGTCGCTTCGGGCGCTGAACACGAGACCCTGGCCGACTTGGTCTTGAGTGTGCGACCGAACGGCCTCCTTCGCAACGAGCTTTCCCTTCTGCGCTTCGCGGCGGCATTCCTGCAACAGTGGCAGAAGCTGCAGTCTTGGCCGGAAGTGATCACGCCGGGGCAGGTCTTGCTGAAACGCACCGAGACACCAGCAGCCATCAGAGAGGATGATCTGAAAATCACAGGCAGCAGGACTGATGCTAGTGGCTCCATGTACGAGGTGCCGACATGGTGCGCCACCAGTATGCGGTGGCGCTTCCAACTTGGATTTCTGCTGCGGTTCATCCTCGCGCAGCACCCGGATTTCACGCGTCCGGTTCACCCGGCAAGCTGGAAAGATGATGAGCCAGTCTATCGTCCTGCCGGGAGCCACTGGTACCAGCGGCTGTATGGCCTTTACAACGGCCAACCTGATTTCGGTGATGATTGGGCTCCGATCACCGACTGGACGGAGAATTTCCTACTTGCACTGCTACACTGGCCCGGCTGCCGTGTTCCGGAGGAGTTCGAGTGGCTACAACAGGGAATTGATACAGCGCGATCTTGCATCAACAGGAGGGTTGCTGAGTTGGAGGGTCAACGCGGCTCTGCTACCCAAACACTGATCCTGCCCCTAAGGGCAAGGCGACCGACCGCAGCGAACAAGCCAAGATCATTGCGAGCCTGTGTGGTCCAGACTGTGGTTCCGGCCGACAACAACTTTAGTCCCGCCGATCTAGCGCTCAATGATACGGCAATCCGCCGACAGCACCGCAACCATCTTTCCGCGGCACTGGCGGCCGTGGATCGTATGCTTGTCCTGCGAGACACTCACAAGCAGAGCGAAGGGCGGCTCGATTGGCTGATCTTGCCCGAGCTTGCTGTCCATCCCGCGGACGTTCGTACTCACCTTATTCCTTTCGCACGCGCTCACCGTGCGATAATCCTCGCCGGACTGACCTACGAGGAAATCGTGAAAGGGCAACCTCTCATCAACTCAGCACTCTGGGTTATCCCTGAATGGTCGAACGCCTACGGGCTGCAGATCAGGACTCGTCGTCAAGGGAAGCAGTATCTCGCCCCAAATGAGCAAGACTTCAACGCTGGTAGGAAGAATGTTCTTCGGGGATTTCGACCATGCCAGTGGTTGATTGGTTATCCATGGTCTGCAAAGAACAGTGTCCGGCCTGCTTGGCTTACAGCTTCCGTCTGCTATGACGCAACCGATCTCGGCTTGGCTGCTGATCTCAGAGATAAATCGGACATTTTCGCGATACCGGCGCTTAACAGAGATACGAAGACCTTCGATCAAATGGCGTTGGCTTTGCACTACCACATGTTTCAACTGGTGATCGTTGCCAACAATGGACAGTACGGTGGCAGCAATGCCTATTGGCCAAAGAAAGAGGCTCACGTTAGACAAGTATTTCATACACACGGTCAGCCACAGGCTTCGATCTCATTTCTTGAAATCGACGATATTGGCGCGTACTTGGATCGTAAGGAGTCAGCCGTTGCTCAAGGCGGCCTATCGGGTGAAGAGCTAGCCATCACGCCCACCGACTGGAAGTATCCCCCTGCAGGCCTGAAGTGACATCTATGCGTGCCAAACCCGAATCATCTTCCATTGCCTTTGCTCACCCGTAAATCAAGTGTGCAAGCGGCATCGGGATCATGGCCGCCGCGCGAGTGGTGCCGCGCGGTCGCCAGCAGGACGCGTTCATTGTGCTGTCCCTGTATGGGCGCTGGACAAGGACTTATCCCATCACTGGAAAATGGCCTAGGCTCTCCGCCGATCTCTCGGTGCATCGTATCCTTACGGACATGCAGACTTTCATCGATTATGCGAACTCGTCCCGATACTGCATTCTCCCTGATGCGGCACCATGGATGCTGGTGACCGGTGAGATCGGAGACTGCCTTCCGGCCGACGATTGCCCACGGGCTGTTGTCGTCACGGGGAAGACCAGCCATCCGCCGGTCAGCATTGGCAGGCAGGATGGCGCACCGCTTCAGAGAAACGTCCTGATCCAGCGTTTCTGCGTGACGTAACTCTCGGGCATGTCACCAGTTGCTTCAACCGTGGCGAAGTCCGCCAGACGCGCCTGTTTGTCCGCATTGTCTTCCGGCATCTCCTCCAAGGTATCGCCGATCAGGCGATCGTAATCCGCACCGACCGGGCAGACATCTTGACAGCGTCGGCAGCCCGTGATCGCGCCGGCCCCGCGCAGAATCGATTGCCACAGGTCAAACGTGTCCTCCGAACGCAGCATGGATTTCTGTTTGGCCGGTTCGGCGTCAAGCATGCGGTCCATGAAATCGGCAAGATGATGGAAGCCATGGGGCGCTCGGAATCTGTCGCAAGTCGCCCAATCCCGGTCCCAGTGCCTGATGACGTCACCAGGACAAGCACGCAGCGCGCGACTGCCAGATGACCGCGCGACGCCATGGGAGCGATAAACTCAGCAGCCAAGCTCCCACAATCTCTTTCAGAACCTGCCAAAAGCACCATCATCCTGACCGGAAGGCACCGATCGACCCTGTGCCAGCCAAAATCGGCCGGCAACAAAATCAGCGTGACGACCGGGGCGGTCATGGTGGCTGGACTGATATACGCCCTCGTGTCAGCGGATCATGTTGCTCTCGATGAACTCCGCGCCGCAGACCGTCGGGATCCGCAATCCCCTTGGATTTCGGTAAAGAAACAGATTGTATCCAGCAGCCCTTAAGCCCACAAAAATCTCTTTTAATCTTTCTTATTTGACTAAAAGTCTCTAATCTGGCGGCGGAAGGATCGTTAATGACGGAAATGTCCGTTGCAAAGTCGTTGGACCGAATGCCCGAGGCCTTTGTGTCCGACAAATCAATCACGCGCGAGGTATCGCGCGCAGTAAAGGCCGGCAAGCTGCGCAAGCTGGCCTCGCGCCTCTATACACGCAATATGGCAGACCCGCCCGAGGCGGTGGTCGCCCGCAACCTGTGGAATATCGTTGCCGGCTATTTTCCGGGCGCGTTGATCGCCGATCGCACGGCGCTGGAGAACGCGCCGGCGCGCGACGGCTCGGTCTGTCTGGTCACCGAAAGCGGACGGGATATCAATCTGCCGGGGCATACACTCCGACCGCGTCGCGGTACGGAACCGCTCCCCACGGACAGGCCGTTCATCGCCGGGTTGTTCCTGAGTTCCATGGCGCGCGCCTATCTGGAAAATATGCGTTCGTCGCGCGCGCGGGGTGGTCTTCTGGCCCGCACGCTCGGCCGGGACGATATTGAGGAGCGCCTCGACACCCTGATCCGCCGCTCGGGAGAGGAAGCTGCCAACCGTCTGCGCGACGAGATATGTGCGGCGTCGGCGGTGCTTGATCTCGGAGACGAGGCGGCGATGCTTGATGCCGTGATCGGCACGTTGCTCGGAACCCGCGATGCGAAACTGACCGCGCCCACCGCTGTTGCCCGCCGTCAGGGCCGCCCTTACGATCCCGACCGGACGGCGTTGTTTCAGGCCCTGCACACGGCGCTGCGCGATCATCCGCCGTTGGCCCGCATGGCCCCGGCCCGAAGCCCTGAAGGCGAAGCCACGCTTGCCTTCTTCGAGGCCTATTTCTCGAACTTCATCGAAGGTACGGAGTTCGCCGTCGACGAGGCCGCCGACATCGTCTTTCGCAACGTCATTCCCAACGAAAGGCCGGAGGACGCGCATGATGTACTCGGTACTTGGCGTATCGTCTCCGACGACCGGAAGATGCACAGGACACCGGAGGACGCCGCCACGTTCGAAGCGCTGCTCAAGGCCCGCCACGCGGCGATCATGGAAAGCCGTCCTGACAAGCTGCCGGGAGCCTTCAAACAGACGGATAACAGTGCCGGATCGACCGTGTTCGTCGCGCCGGACTTGGTGGCGGGCACCTTGGCGCAGGGCTTTGACCTTGGCCGCAGCCTGGAGACGCCGTTCCAGCGGTCGGTGTTCATGATGTTCCTGATTGCCGAGGTCCATCCCTTCGCCGAAGGCAACGGGCGGACGGCGCGGATCATGATGAACGCCGAACTGGCTTCGGCGGGTGAAGAGCGTATCGTCGTACCCACTGTCTACCGCGCCAACTATCTTTCGGCGCTGAAGGCGCTGTCGCAGACTGGCCGGCCTGACCCGCTGATCCGCATGCTCGACTACGCGCAGAAATGGACCGCATCGGTCGACTGGCGTTCGGTGGAAGAGACGCGACGCGAGCTCGACGCTTGCAACGCCTTCCTCGAAGCTGCGGTCGCCGAGGAGGAGGGCAGGCGACTGAGAATGCCGGGATGACGAAAGATACCATGAAAACAGGATCGATCTGATTCCACATATCTTCGACAACATCGAGCCGCGTCTCCGCCCGACACTGGCGGAAACCGTGGATGTCTGCGATCGTGCAGACCTCTGCGTGGGGTACTTCAACCTGCGGGACTGGAGATCAATCGATGAATATGTCGAGAAATGAGATGGTGGAGACGGCCATTGCTGCCGTCTCCCCGTTGGATGCAGCTGCTTCCCTTGGAAGATCTACGTATCGCAAGAGGCCTCTTGGCAACTGAAGGTCAATTGGACAACCAAGCGGGATACTCAGGCTCACCAAGGCGTGGCTGGAAATGCCGGTGGACGGCAAGGGCGGCATGTGCCGCCCGAATCGCCGGGCGCGCCAGGAGCGGAAAAGGGCGCGGATACAGTAGTCTCTTCATGCGGCGTTTCCGTTCGGATACGCCGCCGCCCTCTGCATTCCCGGCAAGGCCCCAGCGGCGGGAATGCTGGCGGTGGTCGCGCGGCTCATGGCGATTCTGAAGCTGCCCGTAAACGCGTGGGAAACTCGATGCCGAAGTATTCGAGTTTCCGGGCTTCCGCGTCGGGGCAGCGCCCAGCCCTGCCGGAACCGCGGGCCGAGCGAGCCCCGCCTGCTGGGCGCCTTCCTGCCGCCGTCGCCGGATCGGTAGTTGACATGGAAGATGTGAAGTATGCCCAGAATTAATGAGATGGCGCCAATCCTTTTGGCTTGCCACATCTCAGGGCGAGCAAATCCGATGCCAGGGTAGAAAGCGGTTATGGCGCCTGAATCCCGGTTATACCTCGAGCCTGACCGGATGGCGCACCGCTTCAGAGAAACGACCCGATCCAGCGTTTCTGCGTGACGTAACTCTCGGGCATGTCACCAGTTGCTTCAACCGTGGCGAAGTCCGCCAGACGCGCCTGTTTGTCCGCATTGTCTTCCGCTATCTCTTCCAAGGCATCGCCGATCAGGCGATCGTAATCCGCACCGACCGGGCAGACATCTTGACAGCGTCGGCAGCCCGTGATCGCGCCGGCCCCGCGCAGAATCGATTGCCACAGGTCAAACGTGTCCTCCGAACGCAGCATGGATTTCTGTTTGGCCGGTCCAGCGTCAAGCATGCGGTCCATGAAATCGGCAAGATGGTGGAAGCCATGGGGCGCTCGGAATCTGTCGCAAGTCGCCCAATCCCGGTCCCAGTGCCTGATGACGTCACCAGGACAAGCACGCAGGCAGCGGCCGCATTCCGGACCTTTGCACAGTGCGGTTTCGATTCGCCTGTCCACCTCGATCGGCGCAGAACACAAGACGCCAGCAAGCATGACGCGCGGGCCATACTCGGGTGTGAGAAGTTGCAGGTTGAGGCCAAGCGTGCCCATGCCTGCTTCGACAGCGCAGTGATCTAACGACAAAAGCGGTTTCATATGCTCGTCCGGGTCGCCATGATAGCGCCAGGGATCGACATGGGTCGGCGGAACGATCAGCGCCGGATAACCTTTCGTCTCCAGCCATAGCACAAGCTCAAGCCCGATTTCCTCCAGCGTCGTCATAGTCAGTTCGTCATTGTAATATTTGTGGCGCTCGTTCCATTTCGGAATGCGGGTGACCCCGGCTGAAAGGCGTTTGGCAAGAATGATTACGCGATCCGCATCATGGTCCGAGATGTCGGAGGGTACGCGGGGATCGCCCGGATTCGGAGGGTTGGCGTTAATCTCGGCACTATCGGCGATACCGACCAGGTCGGCGCCGAGATCTCGGGTTTTCGCCTTTATATCCTCTGCTGTGATCCGTTCCTGGAAGACACTGACTGCCATGGTCTATTTCTCCACCCCGGTCGTCGCCTCTTCCCGCTTCCGCTGTACTTTCTTGAAGGCCTGGACCTGGCGGGCGACCATGCCTTTGTAGCCTTCTTCCCCGACCCAGCGTTTGTTCCAGTCATTCAGGCCATCGATTTCCGCACCGTCCTTGCGTTTTTCCCTGAAGCCTTTGGCTTTTTCAACTTTGGCGACTGTCTTCTCCGGTATGAACTTCTGCACTTCGGTCAGGTGTGCATGATAGTCGTTGCCGACCGGGCATACGGCCAGACAGCGTGGGCAATCGCCGAATGAACCGACAACCCGAAGAAGGCCCTGCCAAAAGCCGAATACGCCCCGGCTTTTGTTGAAGTGACGCTTCTGGTCTTTGTCCAGGTCGATGTAGCGATCGAAAAAACTGGTGATTTGGCCGAAACCAAATTCTTGCGCTTCCGTCGCGCAATTACGCTTGTCGATCCCAAAGTGGCGGACAGCATCCGACGGGCAGGAATACAAGCAGCGAGAACAGCTTTCGCCGATGCAGACCTGTTCGGTCATGATCTTGTCCGGCGTGAGTTCGGCTTCGGTCAGTATCCCGGTCAGGTATACCCGCGGGCCGTATTCCGGAGTCAGGATGTTCACCTCCAGACCGAAGGTACCCAGGCCTGCCTCAATACCGAGATGGCGGGTGGACAAGCGCCCGTAGCTGGCGCGTTTCAGGCTCCAGTCCGTCTCCTGCGCGGCGGTGACAAACGAGGGGTAACCCGCATCCTCCAGCTTCTCCGAAATCCGGAAGGCAATCCTGTCCATCCGCCGCAGCACCAGCATGTCGATATACTGCACGGCAATATTTGTCTTGGCTCGGAATGCCGCCACCGGAATGTGCTGAACGATCACGACTACCGACTTGACATGCTTTGATATATTTTTCGGCGTTTGCGGCCAGCGCGGATCCGGCGGAAACTCGTTGAGCGTCTTGGCGTCGGCGATACCGACCATGTCAGCGCCAAGATCGCTGGCCCATTGCTTGACCGCCGCGGAATCCATTGCGTTATTCCTGCAATCTTCTGTACGGTCCACGTTCTTGTAAACGCGACTGTTGACAGTCACTGTAACCTGCATGCCGAGGCTGTTTCAAGAATGCCGATGGTTCGATGCCGTGAAAATCACGGAATGCTGTGACGAGAAGCCGGATTCCCACATAGACAACCGATGAGGGGCTGACGGAGGTCTGTAGAAGACACGCCAGCGCCCGGGCGTTACACCAGCGATTGATGTTGCTAGGTGCCAACAAGTCTAGCGGATCGGCTGTTACGCGGCTTGGCCGGCGGTTACAGGCTGACGATTTTGGGCCGCATCGTTGGCAAAATCTTCGGCATCTACGATTCCCCACATCTGCTCCTGATACTTGGGGTATCGCCATGCGAAATCTGTCATGATTTCGTGGAAGGGCAGATCGGAATATGTACCGCGATCCTGCAGGTATTCCATGTGCTGGTGCCCAGCTTGATCGTATTCCTGGAACAGTGCGTCTTCGTGACCATCAAACTCCTGAGGTTTCACTTTTGCCTTCTGGCACAGGGTGAGGTTGAAGACAGGAGTAGCTTTCACCCAACGTCCGTTCAGCCAGATTTCGGCATAGCCGTGATAGGAGAAGTAGTCGGTTCCCATCGACTCCCGCAGCTTGGGCGTTGTCAGATGGTTCTTGACGTCGGCATAGCCGAGCCTCGCTGGAATTCCGAGCGCCCGGCAGCACGCTGCCATTGCCAGAGATTTCTGAACGCACCAGCCGTGGCCGCGCTGGATCAGGGCGCTGGTACGGTAGTCTTCCCGATCGATCGAAATGTCGTAGGGCGAATACAGGAAGTCGTCACGGACAGCATAGAATAACTTGATCGCCTTGCTGACATCGTCATCAGCGCCTGCAGCTTTTTCGGCGGTGTACTGCTGTACGACCGGGTTTTCCCAGTCCATGTACCAGGTTGATGTCAGGAAATCCCGGGGATTGTTGCTTTCCAGCGGCTTGCCGTCCTGTTGTTCCTGCTCAAACACGATCAGCTTCTTCACGCCGGGCTCCCGAATGATGCACGAATGGAAAAACTAATATCCCGACACCCAAGGTCAATCGTTTTTCAGGACCGGAGCTGGCCGGTTTCTGCCGATCGTCGCCTTCTCCCGGCCGGAAGCGCCTTCACCGGTCCCGAGCAGAACCTCTTCCGTCTGGCCGCTATTTGGAGCGGGGTTCTACCTTCCGGACCTCCGGTATACTTGCCCTGATGAGAGATGTGGAATAGGCCTTCGTGCTTCAGGGACCAGTTTTTTGCATATCGACGATCTTGATGGCGGGTAGCCCGCGCGATGCGAATCGATGGGTCGGATGATGGCTGGAATGTCATTTGACGAGGTGGGTCAGGCACATACAGTTGATCCTGCGGCTGATACCAGAGATGATGACATGAATTGCTCCGGTTGTGCGAACGGGCGACCGGTACTCAAAAGGGTCTTGTCTTGATCGTGCTCCAAGACTGGTATCGTTGCGGTGGGTCGGCTTGCTGCTCGAAGTTGCTGTGGGAGCGAGAGAGCAATTCATGAAGCAGTCATGAACGATGACCCACTGTCATCGTCGCCCTCGGGAACGAATCGGTAGGCCGAATAGAACAGAAGACGGAGCAATGACCGACGGTGCAGCAGACACGAACGCGCGCGTTCGCTACGAACCCGACGAGACACCGCCTTTTTCGCTGTGCCTCGGTCTTGGCATCCAACTGGTTATGCTCACGGTTACCGGGGTTGTGCTCACGCCGGTTGTCGTAATCAAGGCGGCAGGCGACATGCCCGAATTTCTGTCCTGGGCTGTCTTCGCTGCCGTCATCGTCAGCGGGGTGACGACGGTGCTGCAGGCGGTTCGATTCGGCCGAATTGGTGCCGGATACGTTCTGCTGATGGGAACCTCGGGCGCTTTCATCTCTGTCTGTATTGCGGCAATCGCCCAGGGCGGTCCTGCCATGCTGGCGACCCTGGTTGTCATCTCCTCGCTGTTCCAGTTCGCTCTGGCCACCCGTCTGGCGCGCTTCCGGCGCATTTTCACACCGACCGTTGCCGGAACGGTGATCATGCTCATCCCCGTCACGGTCATGCCGATAATTTTCAACATGCTGAATGATACACCGGAAGATGCCCCGGTTGCGGCTGCGCCGTTATGTGCGCTGGTCACGGTTATCGTCATGGTGGGGATCGCCCTCAAGGCAACCGGGTGGCTGCGTTTATGGGCGCCGGTTATCGGGATCGTATTAGCCTGCTGCCTGGCAGGATACTTTGGCATTTACGACATAAATCGAGTTACCGACGCGGATTGGATCGGCCTTCCTGCGTTTGCCTGGCCAGGGTTCGATCTCGAATTCGGTTCGGTTTTCTGGTCGCTTCTGCCGGCCTTCGTCTTCGTTACCTTGGTCGGCGCGCTCGAAACCATCGGCGATGCAGTCGGCATCCAGCATGTGTCCTGGCGCCGGTCGCGTGCTGCGGACTATCGCGCAGTGCAGGGCGCAGTGATGGCTGACGGCGTGGGCAATCTGCTTTCCGGTATGACGGGAACGGTGCCCAACACGACATATTCGACCAGTATCGCGGTGACCGAACTCACCGGTGTTGCTGCGCGCAGCATCGGCATTGCGGCCGGAGTCATCTTCACTGTTCTTGCCTTTTGTCCCAAGGCGCTCGCAGTCGTCCTGGCGGTTCCGAACCCGATCGCCGGCGCTTACATAGCAGTCCTGCTGGCCATGTTGTTCGTGCTGGGCATGAAGATCGTCGTCCAGGACGGCATCGACTATCGCAACGGAGTCATCGCGGGCGTTTCATTCTGGACGGGCGTCGGGTTTCAGAACGGGTTGATTTTCCCTCAGGTTTTCGAGGGTTTTGCCGGGGGCCTCCTGCAAAACGGTATGACGGCTGGCGGGTTGGTCGCCTTGTCGCTCACTCTATTTGTGGAACTGGCCAGGGCGCGGCCGAGACGCACCGAACTGCCGTTCTCGGCCTCCGGCCTTCCCCAATTGCGCAGTTTCCTTGCCGATTTTGCAGCGCGCAATGGCTGGAACAGAAAGATGGCCGACCGTCTTGATACTGCCGGAGAGGAAACTGTCCTCGCGTTGCTGGAACAGGAAGATGACCGCAACGACGGCGCACCCCGCCGACTTTTTCTGATTGCCTATCGGGAAGAGGCTGAAGCCGTTCTCGAATTCATTGCTGGAACGAGTGACGAAAACCTTAAGGACAGGATAGATATGCTTGGCCAACCAGTCGCCGGGGCACCGCCGGAACGGGAGTTTTCGCTGAGGCTACTGCATCACGTGGCTTCGTCGGTCTATCATCAGCAATATCATGGTACCGATATCGTGACCGTGAGGGTCAAGTCGCCCGCAGAGGAATCCGATTCGTGATCCGGTTGCGCTGGCGATCCCTGTCTCGTTCCAGGGCAGGAAAAACCGTCACAGTGCGGTGTATCAGGTAGATACCACCCAGTGGCAGGTATCTGCAGGGATGATCATGCCCAAAGATAAAAGCTTGGGCACGGTTGCCTGTTGCCGCCGCAAGTGGGCCGAAGCCGGCAGGTTACAGATACCCCGAACCAGGGTTCCAAGCATCTTGTTCATACCGCATTCCACTCTGCGTCTGGGTTCATTGATCCATGAAGGTGCGGCTTCCCGATTACCAGTAAACGGCGACGACCACTCGCCTTGAGGATCGATCTGGCACCGGCTGCCGCGACCCTTTATTCTCCGGAACAGAGCCAAAGACAGACCAGCATTCGATTCGCTGGTGCAGACAGTGACGAACGCGAGGATCCATTGAACCCGCAGCCGTACCGATGACAATTGTCAGGAGAACCGAGGCACGCCCCGGCCATCCCGTTATTGATCCGGCCGATTGGACCGGTGACGTTCTTCTGGCACGCAGCGACTGGCGGTACATGGCGGCTGATGCCGAAATCAACTGGCTGGTCGATCGTGCGCGGGTGATTGCCGCTCGTCTGGGTGACGATTCCAACCGGTTGCTCGACCTCAAAAGAGGTGAGATCGATCTGGGACCTTTCGCCAACACGATTGCCGCGATGCTGGAGCAAGTGCGGGACGGCCCGGGTATCGTGCTGTATCGCGGGCTCCCGATGGATGATCTGTCCCTGATGGAGGCTGCGGTCATCTATTGGGCTATGGGTCTCGAGATGGGCAAAGCCCAGTCCAATAATCCGGATGGGGACATGATCGGTCATGTCCTCGATACCGGCCGCGACTACAACGACCCCCGTCATCGCGGCTACCAGACCAACGTGACGATGGATTATCACTGCGACCAGACGGATGCTGTTGCCCTGTTGTGCATCAATACGGCGAAGACAGGCGGGCTGTCCAAGGTGGTGAGTTCGGTCCGCTTGCATAATGAGATACTGGCGCTAAGACCGGATCTGATGGACGTGCTGACCAGGCCTTATTGCTGGACGAAGCACGCCGAGAAGGACATCGGCGAGCAGCCCTATTACGAAAGTCCGGTGTTCAATTTTCTGGAGGGAAAATTGTGCGTTGCCTATGGTCCGGTACACATCATCAAGGGACATGCGTTGCCTGAGGCGCCGGACATGTCGGAGAGACAGCGGGAGGCGATCGGGTTGATGGCCGATCTGGCCGAGCAGCACCATGCCGCGATGGCGCTGGAACGGGGCGATATTCAGATATGCAATAATTATACGGCGCTGCATACCCGGACCGGCTTCAGGGACTGGTCAGACCCGGCGCGACGGCGGGTGCTGTGGCGGCTTTGGCTGCGCATTCAGGGTTTTCGGCCAGCCACGCCATATTCGGCACAATGGGCGGATGGCGTAAACCTTTCATCGACTCGGAGTCAGATCCGATTGATCCATGATGGTTAAAGGTCAGATCTACTGGCCATCGCCTGCTGCTTCTTCCTCAAATACATGATTGGTACAGCCGCACCGGCGCGGCTGAAGCCGCGTATTTCGGAGACCACCAAAACCTGCAGCAGGACATTCATCCTCATGGTGTTTTCTTCGGCATGGGTGCTGAGGATGGTGGCGACGCGATGTCCGGCAACAAGCTGAGGCAGATACGGTCACCCCACAAGATATTCGCAGACTCCGCGCAGAATATGCCCATGCCGATCCGATCAGGATCGCCGGGAATGACCGGAATTCCATCGACATCAGGCCAGAGTGTGCGACGAGGTTCGCAAGCACACAGTGCAAGCGCCAAGTTCGGCGAGGGCATGATCAGGTCGACAGGCTTGTTGTTCGACAAGCCGAGTTGTCCGACTGCATTCGGTCGTCCGTGGTCGTCGGTCAACGCCTGATCTGACCTTTGAGGCCGACGCTTGTATCGGCGTAACGGGTTGCGGTCGCCGGAAGCGTTCCGCGCGACCTTGCCGCTGGTCAGAAGTTACTGCCGGCGATAGGTTCAGTCCAATTGACGACACGGATATATTGCCAGGGAGAGCCTGCCGATGCTTCGCGATCTGACGCCTCGCGCGCAGGAATACAAGGACAACCTGCTCGACTTCATGGACCGCCACATATACCCCAACGAGACGGTCTTCGAGGAGCAGCTAAATACCGGCGATCGTTGGGACCCCCCGCATGTCCTCGAAGATTTGAAAGCGGAGGCGAAGAAGCGTGGCCTTTGGAACTTGTTCCTTCCGGAAAGTGACTATGGCGCCGGGTTTACCAATCTGGAATATGCTCATCTGTGCGAAATTCTCGGGCGTTCACCTCATATCGCGCCGGAGGCTACCAACTGCTCTGCGCCGGATACCGGCAACATGGAAGTCTTCACCCGGTACGGGACGGAAGAGCAGAAGCAGAAATGGCTGAAACCCCTCCTGGAGGGGAAGATCCGCTCGGCTTTCTGCATGACGGAACCGGACGTCGCGTCTTCCGACGCCACCAACATCCAGACCGCCATCCGCCGCGACGGCGCCGAATATGTCATCAACGGCCGCAAATGGTGGGCGTCGGGGGCTGGCGACAAGCGCACCAGGATATGGATCGTCATGGGAAAGTCCGATCCCGGAGCCCACAAGTACAATCAGCAATCCCAGATACTGGTGGAGCCGGATATGCCCGGAATTACCATTCACCGCTTTCTGCCGGTGATGGGCTTCGATGATGCGCCGGAAGGCCATTGGGAGGTCACGTTCGACAATGTGCGTGTACCAGCCTCGAATATCCTGCTTGGCGAAGGCAGGGGTTTCGAGATCGCCCAGGGTCGTCTCGGACCTGGCCGGATCCATCACTGCATGCGCATGATCGGCATGGCCGAGCGGGCGCTGGGCCTCATGATCAAGCGGGCAAGCGAAAGGACGACTTTCGGTACCAGAGTTATCGACCGGAGCCTGATTCGCGACTGGATTGCCGAAAGTCGGATCGATATCGATCAAGCGCGCCTGCTGACACTGAATGCCGCCCACATGATGGATACGGTTGGCAACAAGGTTGCGCGGCTGGAAATTGCCGCGATCAAGGTGGCGGCACCGAACATGCTGTTGCGGGTTGCCGACCGCGCGATGCAGGTCCATGGCGCCTGCGGCCTCACGGAGGATACGATTCTGCCAAAACTGTGGACCGCAGGCCGGATACTGCGGTTCGCTGACGGCCCGGACGAAGTCCACAAGGCGCAGATCGCCCGGATGGAAATCGGCAAGCATGTTTGACGTCACGATCCCTCATGCTCGCAGCGAACGGAAATTCACAAGACAAATGCCAGCCGCTCAGGGAATTCGCCCGGAGCGGACATATCGAAGCGAAAGTTGAAGAGACCAATGATCGAAACCGTTGTTGAAACCCAAGACCGCCCTGATGGCGTCCGTGTCGTCACGATCGATAATCCGCCGGTGAATGCCATCAGCGCCGCCGTAAGGACGCAGATCTATGACGCCATGCAGGCGATCGCCGCGGATGGCCAAGTCAAGGGTGTTGTCATCACCGGGGCAGGGCGGTCCTTCATTGCCGGCGCGGACATCCGCGAGTTTGGCATCCCGCCAGACCCGGACGCGCGTGGCCTGACGGAGACGATCCATGCAGTCGAGGATTGTGGCAAGCCGGTTGTTGCAGCGATCAACGGCGCCTGCGCCGGCGGCGGACTGGAGATCGCGTTGGGCTGCCACTACCGCGTGGCTGGCCCGAAGGCGTTGATCGGATTGCCGGAAGTCAATCTCGGCACCATCCCCGGCGCGACAGGGACGCAGCGCCTGCCACGCCTAATCGGCGTGAAGGCTGCGCTGGAAATGATCGTCAGCGGCGATCTGGCATCTTCAGAGAAGGCCGTTTCGCTCGGCATCGTCGAGGCGGTGAAAGAGGATTGCGTCGAGGCTGCGGCGCAACTGGCCCTGCAACGGCCGGTCAACAAACTGCGCGAAGATGACAGCAAGATTGTCGATGTTTCAGATGACTTTTTCGAGACCTACAAGAAAGGCATGGCGCGGCGGTGGCGTGGATTTGAAGCACGATTCAGAGCTGTCGAAGCCGTGTCGAACATCCTGCTGCCTTACGAAGATGCTGTCGTGAAGGAGCGCGAAATATTCGTCAGGCAGCAGGATACGGCGGAGGCGAGGGCCATGCGCCATGTCTTCTTCTCGGACCGGGAGGCGACCCGCCATCCGTCCATCCCCAAGGATACACCGGCCAAGGTCATCCGAAAGGCCGGGATCGTCGGCTGCGGGACGATGGGCGGGGGGATCGCCATGAATTTTGCCAATGTCGGCATTCCGGTCACGATCCTGGAGATGAAGGAAGATGCACTGGAAAACGGTTTTGGCATTATCGAGAAAAACTACGCCAACACTGTGGCCAAGGGGCGTATCAGCAAGGAAGCGATGAACCAGCGCATGGCCTTGCTGAACGGGACCACCGATTACAGCGACCTCGCCGACTCGGATATCGTAATTGAAGCCGTGTTCGAAAACATGGATGTCAAAAAGAAGGTTTTCGGCATCCTGGACCAGGTCTGCAAGGACGGCGCGGTGCTTGCCACCAACACGTCGACGCTGGATGTCGACGAAATAGCCGCCGCGACGTCGCGGCCGGAAGCTGTTGTCGGGACGCATTTTTTCAGTCCGGCCAACGTCATGCGCCTGATGGAAAATGTCCGTGGCGCCAAGACGTCGAACGAAACGGTGCAGACCGTGATGAAGCTTGGGCCCAGGATCGGCAAGGTGGCCGTCTTGTGTGGCAACTGCGACGGCTTCGTCGGCAACCGGATGTTGTACCAATACACCCGCCAGGCCGGCTTTCTGATCGAGGAAGGAGTTCTGCCACAGGATGTCGACCGAGTGATCTTCGACTTCGGCCTGCCGATGGGGCCCTTTGCCATGGGCGATCTGGCCGGTATCGATGTCGGCTATCTGGTTCGGCAGGAGAGGATCAAGAAATACGGCCGGACGAACAAGCGAGAGCCGTCTGTCGCCGACAAGGTCTATCACCTGGGCCGCTACGGACAGAAGGTTGGAAAGGGTTGGTACGATTACGAGCCCGGCAGCCGAACGCCGAAACCGAATGAGCAGATTACCGCGCTGGTGGAGCAAGCGTCGGCCGAACTCGGCATCAGGCGTCGGCATATCTCGGACGACGAGGTACTGGAGCGTTGCCTGTACCCGCTGGTGAACGAGGGAGCGAAGATATTGGCCGAAGGTATCGCCGCCCGGTCGCTGGATATCGACCTGATCTGGATTTATGGCTACGGCTTTCCCCGGTATCGCGGCGGCCCGATGCACTGGGCGGACGAGATCGGTCCAGCGCGCATTTTGCAGCGACTGGAATACTACGCCAAGGAGCGCGATCCAGACTGGTTGGAGCCTGCACCGCTTCTACGAGAAATCGTCGGGCAAGGCATCACCTTCAAGGAATGGACGGACGGCAAGCGGTGATCTCCGATCGACGGGAGCGCTTCATTCTCTGTGTGACGGATATTTTGTCGGCGGTTTCAACTGCGCCGGATCTGACGGCGAGGCATAGTGGTGCCGGGTTTGGGAATGTGGCGATTGCCGGGCTGCTTGAACCCTGAGCCGTGCAGCGGGCGGGACATTGTCCGCTGCACTCATCATGGCGCGCGCCACCGCCAGTGTTCCGGCCCGGAGGCTTGACTCTACGGCCTTACAAGGACTTCACCAAGGCGACGATCAGTCATTCCGTCGGGCCGGACTTGATCGTCTCGACAGGATTTTCAACTTCGGCGACATCGCCCTTGATCGCCAGATTGGCGTTGAACAACTCTGTGTATAGCTCAGCGAGCGCCTCCGCCTGCTGCTTGGTAAAGCCGCCGGCGGTCATACGCTTCACGCAGCCTTGTGTGTCGAACGCAGTTTTTTTGGTCATAATCGAAATATGTGAACAGCGGACGCGTTGGACAAGACCCTGCATGCCCACGCCGAAAGACATCGGGCGCCGGCTGGTTCTTGTTTCCTCGACGGAAAGAGATCGCCATTCCGAAGGTCAAGGACCTGGAGGAACTCGCCGGGGTGTGTCGGGGAGCGCATCGGAAACCCCTGTAGCATCGCGCTGGCTCATCGAAGAAACCCGCTGCTAGCGCTGCAAGGCGGTGCGATGCACCATCGGAGTCGGGCGAAGCAGTCGGAGGTCAACCCGACGACTTCAGGATCACGAATTGCCGGCCGTGATCGTGGCGCCGCCATCGATAACCAGCGTATGGCCAGTGGTGAAGTTTCCGGCCTTCGAGGCGAGAAACACGATTGCGCCAGCTACTTCCTCCACGGTTCCAATCCGCTTCAGGGGATAATGCTGCACAGCGGTGTCATGGATAACCGGATTTTCCCACAGCGCCCGGGCGAAGTCGGTCTTGATAATGGCCGGAGCGATCGCATTGACACGGATATTGCAGCCACCCCATTCGACTGCCAGATTTCGGGCTAGCGCCATGTCGGCAGCTTTGGTGATGCCATAGATACCGAGTGTTCCGGTACCTTTCAGACCACCGACAGAGGAAACGATGATGACGGCGCCGTCGCGGCGTTCGGCCATCTGTGGAAGCACCATCTGACATAGCCAGATGTTGGACCGGATGTTGACGGCGGTTGTTTTCTCATATGCCGCGTCGGGCATGTCCTGCAGGGCACCATAGTAGGGATTGGCGGCCGCGTTGCAGACCAGAATGTCAATCCGGTCATAATGGGCGTTCGTCTGGTCGACCAGCGACTGAAGCTGCGCCTTGTCCGAGATGTTGCAGGCGATGGCCACGGCGTCGCCGCCATCATCCCGGATTGAGCGCGCGACCTGTTCGCAAATATCCGGCTTGCGGCTGGAAATGACGACTTTGGCGCCTTGGGCCGCCATGGCTTCCGCCGTTGCCCGTCCGATGCCTTTCGACGATCCGGTGATAAGAGCGACTTTGCCGTCGAGACGAAACAGATCGTCGAATTTCATCGTGGATACCTGGTTTGCTGTCAGTAGGGTTCAAATTGGCGCGCCCGATGGTCTGAACCGAAGGGTGCGGTTGCAACAGGATATGGCCTTCCTATAATCCGGTTGCATATGAATCAACCAAGCTGATCAGTTACGGAAGAGACCTCGGCGCGGATCGGGAGCGTCGACAAGGAGACCATGATGGACCTCGCGATTTCCCCGCAGGATGAAGCCTTTCGCCAGGTTGTCATCGACTTTATCGAACACAACCTGCCCTCGGACACGCGGGAAAAAGTTCGTCGCGGCCTCAAGCTGGACAAGGACGATCACGTCAACTGGCACAGGATACTCCATGCGAATGGATGGGGGGCGCCGAACTGGACGCCGGAATTTGGCGGCCCGGATTGGACCCCGATGCAGCGGCATATCTTCGAGGAAGAAACCGGCCGGCGCCATTGTCCACGGTTGAGGCCCTTCGGCCTCAAGATGGTGGGGCCCGTGATCCAGGCTTTTGGCTCGGACGAGCAGAAGTCTGAACACCTGCCAAAGATCATCAATTCCGAGGTCCAGTGGTGCCAGGGTTACTCCGAACCGGACAGCGGCTCTGACCTGGCGTCTCTTAAGACCAAGGCAGTGCGCGACGGTGACCACTATATCGTTAACGGTCAAAAGACATGGACCACCGAAGCCCATTGGTCGGACTGGATATTCTGTCTTGTCCGTACGGACGAAACAGTGAAGAAACAGGAAGGAATTTCCTTCCTGCTCATCGACATGAAGACGCCGGGCATCACAGTGAAGCCGATCATCACCATGGAGGGTGGACACGAGGTCAACGAAGTCTTCCTGGATGATGTCGTTGTGCCGGTTTCCAATCGGGTGGGCGAAGAGAACAAGGGCTGGACCATCGCCAAGTTCCTGTTGAGCCACGAGCGCACCAGCATTGCCGAAATCGGCAGGTCCAAGTCACAACTTGAAAAGCTGAAGGAAATCGCCGGTGCCGAGCAGAACAATGGCGCCCCGCTGATTGAAGATCGCCGTTTCCGCGAGAAGATTGCCCGCGCTGAACTGGATCTCATGGCGCTGGACATGTCGCTGATGCGCATTGTGGCTGCGGAATCCGGGGGCCGTCAGATCGGTCCTGAAGCGTCGCTTTTGAAGATACGCGCAACGGAGTTGCAGCAGAGATTGACAGAATTGTTGATGGAAGCGATCGGCTACTACAGCCATCCCGATATTCCGGAAGCCCGGGAGTTCGGTTGGAACGAGCCGTCTGTCGGCCCGGATTATGCATCAAGTCTGTCGCCGATCTACTTCAATTGGCGAAAGGCGTCGATCTACGGCGGCTCCAACGAAGTGCAGCGTGGCATCATCGCCAAGATGGTACTGGGCTTCTGATCGGTGCATCAATGACAGTTGCTTTCCTTGCGCTGGTGGGCCGACGGAAAGCGGATAACGAGTGTGGAATGCCTGCATGGCCTTTGTGCTGACCGACGAACAAAAACTGCTCAAGGAGAGTGTTGATCGCTTCGTCGAGCGTGACTACGACTTCGAGTTCAGGTCCAGACTGGCTGATAGCGGAGACGGTTGGAGCGCTCGCAACTGGTCCCGGTTTGTCGAACTCGGCTGGTTGGGCGTGCCCTTTTCGGAAGAACTTGGTGGCTATGGCGGTGGGCCGGTCGAAGCCGGCCTGATCGCGGAGGGCCTGGGAGGAGGCCTCGCTGTCGAGCCATATTTGTGGACCGTCATCCTTGGTGGTGGTCTTCTGGCCCGGGCTGGCCGGATCGATGTGCTGGAAGGCGTCATGGGCGGCAGTGTGCAACTTGCTACCGGATTCGCCGAGCCGCAGTCGCGCTATACCTTGAGCAATGTTGCGACAAGCGCGGCGCAAAATGACGGCGATTGGTCGATCACTGGCCGGAAAGCTGTCGTGTTCAACGCGCCGTCAGCGAATTATGTGATCGTTCCGGCGCGCACCGGTGGTGGTCAGACTGAATCTGTCGGAATCACCCTGTTCCTTGTCCCGGCAGACGCCAAAGGCGTCGAGATGCGGAGCTACAGGACAATGGACGGAAGTCGTGCCGCAGAAATCACGCTCTCCGGCGTAAAGGTCGGTGGTGGTGCGGTGATCGGCGATGTCGATAACGGGATGGCGCTGCTTGATCCGGCGATCGATACTGCGACAGCCGTGGTTTGTTGTGAAGCCGCGGGTGTGATGCAGGCACTGGTCGTTCAGACCCAGAATTACCTCAAGACCCGAAAGCAGTTCGGCGTGCCTCTATCCACTTTCCAGGTCTTACAGCACCGGATGGCGGAAATGTTCATTCACAAGGAGCAGACCCGATCGATGGCCTACATGGCGGTCGTTCGGGCCGCCGGTGATGATGTGCACCAGGCAGCGAAAGCCGTATCGGCGGCGAAAGCCTATACCGGAGAGAAAGGTCGTCTCGTCGGACAGGAAGCCATCCAGATGCATGGCGGCATGGGCATAACGCGCGAAATGCCGGTCAGTTCCTATTTCAAGCGTATCACCATGATCGAAACGCTGTTCGGCAACGTGGACCATCACCTGGATCGGTTTGCCGATATCAGCGCCGCCGAACGGGCGGCTGCCTGACGCATGCCGGACATTCCGATAAAAGGTCTCGACCATATCGTCCTGCGGGTGCGGGATGCCGATGCCATGGTCGCATTCTATCGGGATATTCTGGGCTGTCTGGTTGAAAAGGTGCAGGAAGACTTGGGTCTTTGGCAACTGCGGGCCGGCACCGCCCTCATCGACTTCGCGACGGTCGATGGCGCCATCGGCAAGGAAGGCGGTGCCGCTCCGGGCGAGGAGGGCCATAACCAGGATCACTTCTGCCTGTACGTCGAGCCCTGGAATGAAACCGCCATCCGTGAAAGGCTTAAGGCGCATGGCGTCGATGTGGGCGAGGTGGCGGATCGCTATGGCGCGACCGGCTATGGTCCCTCCATCTATCTAAAGGATCCGGAGGGGAACACGCTCGAACTGAAGGGCCCCTCGCGCTGAAGGATCAGAACGTTGGCTGCCGCCGTCGCGTCCAGGACGAAACGGGGCGTGCATTCCCTGCCATGAATGGTTTTTCGGTCATTCCGTGGACAGGTGTAACGCTCTGCGTCCGCAAGCTGACGGCCAAGGTGCCGATTGCATGCTGATGTTGCCGCTGGTCATGTACTTGGGCAGACCGCAATCGCAGCAGCGGTCGCTCCTTGCGGCGGATCATGCGCCTGTTTACCTTTCGGGGGCTTCTGATCTTCACGGCCCGGAAGGCGTATAGCTTCCTGCTCGCCTGTCTGACGATTGCCGAGGTAAATGTCCTGACTGGCAAAACGACACTTTTCGTTGGTCTGTTTGCCGGACTGATCCTGGGCAAGTGTATCCCGTGCATATGGCGGTTGCTGTCGGTATCGGGTTTCCGGGCATCATCGTGACGATGCGGCATGATCCGGAGATGGGACAGAGGCTCGCGGCAGCGGCGCGGGCGGCACTGATTTTCGGTATCGTGACCGCCAACAAATATCCATGCCGGATAGAACCGATCCGGATCGCCGGATGAACCATCTGATGGTTGACATTTTCGCTATCATCCCGCTCACGATCGATGCGACGGCTTCAGACTGGCCCGCTGCAGCCTTGATTACCGCCATCGTCATGGTGAGTGTCAGCGCGCAATACGTGCCAGCGCGGGTTATTGTTGCAGCGAACATCAGTTTTGCCGTTCCCCTTGAATTCCTGCGCGTCGCGCTTGCGGGGATCGCTGGCCAGGTGTTGTTCGGCAAATGGCCGGCAGGGTGGGTCTGTATCGGTGCCGGGAAGGTCTTTTTCTCGATCTTTGGCGTTGTACGATCTCGGAAGCCATCATTGCGCCGCGGACTCAAGGCAACCGGATGAGTTCCAGGCCGCCGCAGGACAACGATCCTGTCCACGGTGCGTTGTGGATGATTGCGGCGACGACATGTTTCGCGCTGATGGCAGTCTTCATCCGCATGCTGGCCGGCAAGCAGACGGCCTTCGACATCACCTTCTGGCGCAGCGTGTTCGGGACGCTGGTGATGCTCCCGTTCATGTTTCGTGGTGTGAAGGAAAGCATGTTTCGGACCCGAAAGGCTGGTCTGATGAGCCTGCGTGCGATTTTCACCTATATCGCCATGACGAGCTATTTCTATGCCATTGCCGAGATCAATATCGTCGACGCAGTGGCGCTCAATGCCACGATCCCGTTGTGGACTATACTGCTGGTTGTATTGTTCCTGCCGGAGAGGGTAGGCCCGCGCCGGTGGGCGGCGACGGCAATCGGTTTCGCTGGCGCGATGATCATCCTGCGTCCTGGTTTCCAGGAAATTGGCATTGCCAGCTTTTTGGCGCTCGGATCAGCCTTTTTCTATGGAGCGGCCGGCATCACCGTGAAGATCCTGTCGCGAACCGAGCCCACAGTACGAATCGTCTTCTATACGAACCTTTTCCTCGTGACAATCGCCGCGGCGCCTTGGGCGCTCTCGTGGAATCCGCCACAGGACTGGCAGTCGATCGGGCTGCTGACAGGGATCGGCATCGTCGGTACCTTGGCTCATGTCTGCATCACTCGTGCCTATCGCGTGGCCGATGCGAGCTTCTGCGCGCCGTTTGACTTCTGGCGTTTGGTACTGGTTGTGCTCGCCGGGTGGCTGATTTTCGACGATCCCGGCAGCTTGTGGACCTGGGTTGGCGGGGTCATTGTTTTCGCCAGTGCCGTCTATATCACAAGGCGGGAGGCATTGGCCAAATCGGCCGGTTAGTCAGCAATTCCCCACGCGCCGATCCTGGTCGACAAAATGGTGAACTCGGCTGAACATCGCTCAGGCCACCTGACCGGATTTTCCTGAAACGCAGTTCTGGGAACACTCGCGCCAGGCTTGTCGCGTCCAGAGAAAGAGGAAGGCAGGTCCGGCGACGTTCATCTGGCAATCCAGTCGCTTGTCGGTCGCTCTTGTGAGCATCCGATGATACGGACAAGAATCAGCCGGCGGCGTTGAAAAGCTGGCCAACCAGACGTTTGGCCATCTGCGTTGCCACGCGTCGGCGATAGTGACCGGGCGTGAAAGTGGTCTTCATCGACATCAACTGATCCTTGCAAAGATTGTCGATGCCTTCCAGGAGGCTGTCGCTCAGCGTGCTGCCCGTCAGGCTCGCAGTGCCTTCCAGGAAGACCGGCCGCGGATTCGTTCCGGTAAATGCGATCCGGATGTCCGTCAACGTATCGTCGTCCCGGATCAGGGCTGCAGCGCATCCGGCGACTGGATACTCGATGGAGCGGCGGATACGGATCTTGTCATAACCAGAGACCAGTCGCCCCGGTGCACTGGCGCGGACGCGAACCACAAACTCGCCGGGCTTGAGCGCCATGTAGTCGATGCCGTCGCCTTTCGACCCGTCCTGCCTTGAGCGGCCGATGTAGAAATCCCGCATCGCCACCGTGCGTTCGCCGTCCGGGCCGAGCAGGTCGATTTCGGCGCCAAACAGCATCAGAGCCGGTGCAAGGTCACCAGAATAGGTCGCGAAGCACACGCCCTTCGATTTGGGTGCGACATGGCACATGTTACCCAGTTCGGTTTTCAGGCAGTGATCGTTGGCTTCCCGCCACCATTCCGACTGGTTGTAGTATATGCAGCGCGTGTCGAGGCAGAGGTTGCCCCCCACGGTTCCCATATTGCGGTGGGTGGGACCGGCAATCGAGCCTGCGGCTTGGGCGATGGCGGGATAGAATCGCTGGATGTTCGGGTGCTCGGCGACTTCGAAGAGACGAACCGAAGCGCCAAGGGTCAGGCCGGCGTCGTTGTGGTCGATGGTTTTGAGATCGGTGAGGTCAGAGGTATCGATCAGGACGGAAGGCGTTTCAATCCGACGGCGGATGTTTACCAGAAGGTCGGTACCGCCCCCGATCATGCGGCTGTGACGATGGGCGATCCGGGCGGCGAGCGCCTCCTCCACCGTCTTGGGCCGGATGACCTCGAAGCTGTGCAACGCGTCCATCAGACAGTTTCCTTCTTCTTGCGGAACCGAGCGGCTTTTTCCATGGCCAGAAAGACTTTGTCCGGCGTGATCGGCGTGTCGGTAAACCGGATGCCGGTCGCTGCGTGGATTGCATTGGCGACCGCCGGGATGAAGCCGCTGAGGGATCCTTCTCCGGCCTCCTTCGCGCCATAAGGCCCGTGCGGATCGATCGATTCGACGATGTGGGTGTGAATGGGCGGCGAGTCGTGGATCGTCGGGATCCGGTAATCCAGGAAATTGTTGGCGACGTTCAGACCGTTGTAGAAGCTGGTTTCCTCGCTCAGCGCCTGACCCATGCCCATCCAGACCGAGCCCTCGATCTGGCCTTCCACGGTCAGACGGTTGAGGGCCTTGCCGCAATCGTGGGCGACCCAGACATCGTCAACCGTTACTTCGCCCGTGGTTTCATCGACCGTGACCTCGACAACCTGCGCTGCGTAGGAGAAGCCCATGGTCCCGCCGATTGCGGCGCCGCGGTATTTCTTGCCGCCCCAACTTTCGGGAATCGTGTTGTAGAGTCCCTTGGTCGTGATCGTGCCGGTATCCCGCAGCGCCTCCATGACGACTTCCTGATAGGGGATGCCGGTATCCTGGCTGCCGGCGCGATAGAATTCGCCGACCACATCGATATCTTCGGGACTGGCTTCGAGCTTGCGGGCCGCTGCCTTGACCAGAATCTGTCGCAGGCCGGTAGCCGCCTGCAACGTCGCATTGCCGACATAAAACGTGACGCGCGACGAGTAGGAACCATTGTCCTTTGGGGTGACTTGGCTGTCGGCGGCGATGACGCGAATTCGGTCCAGCGGCAATCCCAACACGTCACCCGTGATCTGTGCGACAATCGTTGACGAGCCCTGGCCGATCTCCGCGGCGCCGGTCAGGACGGTAATTGCCCCGTCCCAATCCAGTTTCAGATTGACCGTGGCATGGGGTTCGCCGGTCCAGTTCACCGGCTTCGATGCGCCGGAGATGTAGTGCGAGCACGCGAAACCGATACCCTTTCTCTTGCCGGGGCCGGGATCGGGCATGCCGTTGGCGCGCTTTTCTTTCCAGCCGCTGGCCTGTTCGACCCAATCGATACATTCCGGCAGGCCATAGGAATTCACCATCAAGTCGTTCTGAGTGAAGGTAGGGGCTTCCAGATAGTTTCTGCGGCGGACATCAATCGGATCCAGGCCCAGTTTTTCCGCCATTTCGTCAACCAGCGCTTCGAACACGAAACGGGCGTTTACCGTGCCGTGCCCGCGAAAAGCGCCGCAGGGTGGCGTGTTCGTGAGCACGCGCCGGCCTATATACTTGACGTTCTGCAAGTCGTAGATCGCGTACAGCATGGAGCCGGCGTAAAGGATCGTGACGATGCCGTAACTGGAATGCGCACCGCCACGTTGATCGTTTTCGAATTCAACGCCCGTGATCTTTCCATCCCTCATCATCCCGAGTTTGAGGCGCAGATCGGTTTCCGGCCGCCCCCGGTGGGTGATGAAAGTTTCCTCTCGAGTCACCAGAAGACGTACGCTCCCGCCGATCTTGCGGGCTAGCAGAGTGGCTATCAACTCAGGCTGCAGCGTTTCCGTGCGTGCGCCAAAGCCCCCTCCGACATGAGGCTTTATCACTCGAATGCGGGCCTGGTCCATGCCAGTCACTTTCGCCAGCATGAGGTGGACGTAGTAGGGCACCTGGGTAGAGCAACGGCAGGTCAGGCGATCGCGAACGGGATCGTATTCCACCAGGGCCCCGTGCATCTCCATTTGCGCCTGACAGACTTCGGCGGCATGAAATTCCTTCTCCATTATCAGGTCGGAGTCCCTGAACGCCTGCTCCACGTCGCCCAATTCGAAGAACACTTCCCGTTCCAGATTGCCCGGTCGATGTTCGTGCAAGTCGATTGCGCCTTCGGCATAGGCGTCCTTGGCGCGAAAATAGGCCGGTAGCTGTCTGACCTTCAGCTTGATCTTCTTGATCGCCGCTTTGGCGATGTGGATGTCGTCGGCAGCAACAGCGGCGACCGGCTCGCCCTTGTAACGGACCCGTTCGCGCGCCAGCGGATATTCGCCCCGCGCGATCGGAAGTACGCCATAGGTCTTGTCACAATCGTTCCCGGTCACGATTGCGCGGACGCCGGGAGTTGCTTCCGCCTCGGAAGTATCCACCGCCAGAATCTCCGCATGCGCGTGGGGGCTGCGAAAGATCGCGGCTTCCAGCGCATCGCCACTCACGAAGTCGGCTGTGTATTTGGCACGACCGGACGCCTTTTCAGGTCCGTCGACCATTGGCACATATTCGCCAACGGACCGGACAGGTTCGGCTCCTGCAGCGACAACCGGTTGGACTTGCTCGTTCATGGTTCTGTCTCTCTTCAGGCCGCTTGATCCGGGACCGTGGGGTAGGGAGCGGGATTTTCTCCGCGCCGGAGGGAAGCTGCATGATGTACAGCGTCCAAAATCTTGATGTAGCCGGTGCAGCGGCAGATGTTGCTGCCCAAGGCGTTCCGGATATCGTCGTCTGTCGGATTGGCATTGGCGCGCAACAACCCTTCCGTCGCCATCACGAAGCCCGGTGTGCAGGCGCCGCATTGTGACCCGAGCTTTTCGTGGAAACCCGCCTGCACGTCCGAAAGTTGTCCGTTGGATGACAGACCTTCGACAGTTTCGACTGACCTGCCTTCAACCTGGCGCACCAGCGTAAGGCAGGCGAGTTGCGCGCGTCCATCGACCAGGACAGTGCAAGCCCCGCATTCTCCGCCATCACAGCCTGTCTTGGTGCCGGTCAGCCCGAGGCCTTCGCGAAGATAATCCAGCAGCAGCATATTGTCCGGCGCGACGCCGTCATGTTGTTTGCCGTTCAGAGTCAAGCTGGCGAGCTTTTTTGGCATCACGGCGTCCCCCGGAGCGTTTTTGTGCGGCAAATCAAACTATCAGTGATACTGATTGTTGGCAATACAAACTAAATTCAGAAAGCTGATTCATGGCGATCACGTTGCAACATGAGCGACAGGCGGCAACGCAAAAGACATTTGTTCGTCGGCAGCCTGATCGACCATACCCCGCACGAGAAGGAAAAGGGATGCAGCTGAACGCGCTTTGCCGTTGGAACGACCTGATCATTGGCCATGTTGTGGCGCGTCATTCCCTCCAGTGCAACATTTCGGGACGGTGTTCTTTGGGGACATGCCGATGGCGCCGGGTACATCCGTCATGGCACCATCGGACAAAATGCCTTGCAACACAGGCCCTGAAATTGCCCAGCTATCGCGTGATCTGAATCGGCATTGACGACATGCCCGCCACAGCGGCGAAGGAGCAGGGTGCCGGTGCGCTTCGACCTGGAGGGAGAGGCGGCGATACGGCGACAGTGGCTCGGAGCCCGACAGATGTTCGGTGTCCTGGTCATGATATCGACGGCCAGCGCCCGGTTTTCCTGTGCTCGCCGAAAGGCACGCCAGTATATCCGCCTCGTTTTGATCTCGGCGACAATTCCGCCTTGATCCGCTGAGAGTTTCGTCGTTTGGTAATGATTCTGCCGGAAGAGAGAAACTTGTCCGTGTCTTCGACCGCCAAAGCAGATCATTTCGTTGCCGTCGCTCGTGAATTCGCAGCCGCCTCCGTCGCACCTCACGCCGCCGACTGGGAACGGGATCGATGCGCACCCCGAACCGTCCTTGAAGCGGCTGCCGACGCCGGACTCATGGGCCTGCTGGTGCCGGAGACCCTGGGCGGCGAAGGCCTGGGTCTTGTGGCGATGGCGCGGGTCATGGAGGTGCTGGCGGCTGCTGACCTGTCGTTTGCCTTCAGCGTGGTGGTGCACAACAATCTGGCCTCCAACATCGCGCGCAATGGCCAGAGCCACCACCAGGAGGCCTATCTGCCAGACCTGATCGCAGGGCGTCGCGTCGGTGCCTTTCTGCTGACTGAGCCGCAGGGAGGCAGTGACGCTGCCAACGTGCGGACGATGGCGACAAGGACCGACTCAGGATGGCGTATTGATGGCGAGAAAGCCTGGGTCACAAACGGCAGTCACGCTGATGTCCTGAGCATTTACGCCCAGACTGACTCTGCCGCCCGACACCGCGGGATAGCGTGTTTCCTGACCGCTGCAGATATGGAAGGTATCGAGCGACTGCCAGCCTATCATATGTTGGGCGGACACGCTCTGGGTGCCGGCGGATTTCGCTTCACGAATCTGACGCTGGACGAGCACGCCTGTTTTCTGCCGCCCGGCACAGGCTTCAAGGCCGCCATGCAGGGAATTGACGCGGCGCGCGTCAATGTGGCCTTTAGCGTCTGCGGAATGCTGCGGCATGGTATCGAAACGACTGTTGGATTTCTCTCGAATCGGTCCTTGTTCGGTACCTCTAATGCCCGAAAGCAGGGTTTGCAGTGGTTGATGGCTGATGCGGCCAGCGATCTTGAAGCGGCCTATGCGCTTTCCTGCAAGGCGGCAGATGCGCTGGGGGCCAGTGATCCGGAAGGTACCATTCTGGCGGCGCATGCCAAGAAATACGCGACGCGTGTGGCATTCGACCGGCTCAGCGATTGCATGCAGGCGATGGGAGCGTGGGGCTTGACACATGATCACCCGGTCGCCCGGCATCTGGTGGGCGCAAAAATTGCCCAATATCTGGACGGTGCAAACGAAGTTCAGAATGTCGTCATTTCCCGGTCGTTATTCGGAGATTCCGCATGACTGAAGAGATGTGGACGCGCGTTGCGTCACTTGCAAGTCTTGATGAGGACGAACCCAAGGCCGTGTTCGTCAGAGGAAAGACCATTGCGCTATATCTGCTGGATGGTGCCGTCTACGCCTCTGGCAACGAGTGCACGCACGCCTTCGCGATGTTATCCGAAGGATACATTGAAGCCGGCAAGATATTCTGCCCGCTCCATCAGGGCAGTTTCGACATCAAGACTGGTGCCGCCGTGGACGAGCCGTGCGAGGAACCGCTGGAAACCTTCAAGGTCAGGGTCGATGGCGACGATGTGTTAGTCCAGTTGTAACCCGGGCTCCGTGGCGACTCGCCATGTCCGACGAGAACGCGCTTCGCGGATTCGATCTGTTGCAGGATTCGGCGCTTAACAAGTCGACCGGCTTCACCGAAGAAGAACGCGAGCATTATGGACTGCGTGGGCTCTTGCCACCCGGAGTGCTGTCTCAGAAGCTGCAGCTTGAGCGGGTGATGGCCAATGTCCGGCGCAAGCCCAATGACATTGAGCGTTATATTTTCCTGTTTGCGCTGCAAGGTCGGAATGCGCGGCTCTATTACAAGGCTGTCATCGAGCATATCGACGAGTTGTTGCCGATTGTCTACACGCCGACGGTTGGACAGGCCTGTCTTGAGTTCGCTACCAACTTCCGCCAGACCCGCGGCTTTTATGTGACGCCGCGCGATAAAGGCAGAATCCGTCGAAATCTCGACAATTGGCCAGAAAACGACGTGCAGGTCATCGTCGTCACCGACGGCGAGCGCATTCTGGGCTTGGGAGATCTCGGTGCGAACGGAATGGGCATCCCGATCGGGAAGCTCGCCCTTTACGTTGCTTGCGCTGGCATTCATCCCCGGCAATGCCTTCCGGTCATGCTGGATGTCGGGACCGGGAATGCAACGCTGCGAAATGATCCGCTTTATCTGGGCGTGCCGGATGATCGCCTGACCGGTACTGCGTATGATGAATTGGTCGAAGAGTTTGTCCTCGCGACCCAGGACCGCTTTCCGAACGCGCTGATCCAGTTCGAGGATTTCCTCACGCCAAACGCCTACAAGCTGCTTGATCGCTATCGCGACCGGATTCTCTGCTTCAACGACGACATCCAGGGCACGGCCGCCATGGTACTGGGCGGGGTGTATGCCTCCACGCGTATTTCCGGCCGACGTTTCAAGGACATGACCATCATGTTCCTTGGCGCCGGGTCGGCGGCCGTCGGCATCGGCGATCTGGTCTGTCAGGCGTTTTGCGCCGAGGGACTCAGCGCCCAAGAGGCGCGACGGCGCCTTTGGTTTGTCGATATCGACGGGCTGGTTGTCGCCAGCCGGGATCGCTTGGACGACCATGTCACGCCCTACGCCCACGATCATGCGCCGATAGGCCTTGAGGAAGCCATTCGAGCCCTGCAGCCGAACCTGCTGATTGGCGCAACCGGCGTACCCGGGACCTTTACCGAAGAGGCGGTTAGACTGATGGCGGAGATCAATGACAGGCCCGGCATATTTGCGTTGTCCAACCCGACGTCGCGGGCGGAGTGCACCGCACTCGACGCCTACGAGTGGACCGATGGTCGGGCAATCTACGCCAGCGGCAGTCCGTTTCCGCCCGTCGCGCGCGGCCGGGTGACGTATGCGCCGGGGCAGGCAAACAACGTGTATGTATTCCCCGGGCTGGGGCTGGGCGCGTTGTCCAGCGGAAGCAGACGCATGACCGACGAGATGTTTCTGGCGGCTGCCCGAACCCTGGCAGACCATGTGGACGCTGCGGACCTGCAACGCGGTTCGGTTTATCCGCCGCTGCGCACCATCCGCGATGTCTCGAAGGCGATCGCTGTAAAGGTGGCTTCCATCGTCTACAACAGGGGGCTGACGAGCCAGCCTCGGCCCGACGATCTGGAAGATCATATCGCCAGCCTGATGTTCGACCCGACCTATTGAGCGTCGGCGACTAGAGCCACCACTGCAGGACGTAATCCCATGGCCCTTCACGGTTTACGAGGTCGACTCGCTGCAGGGCAATCCGGTAGCTGTCCGGCATCTTTTTCAAATAGTGCCGGTATTTTCCACTGAACGTTCGAGTCCGGTATCGAAAGTACTCCGTGCAGTGGAAGCGCGACCGGACCACGATATCGCCGTTCGCTTCTTCGCTTTCGATGATGACGTTCGAAACCACATGGTTCAGGCGATTGTGCGGCGTCTGGCTGTGCGCCCGCGGATGATTGTTCCGCCGGATGCGCATCTTCATGATGTCTTGGTCTTCCCAGAAGATGTTGGGCTGGCGATGCCCGTCAGTCTGTGCGCCGTCTGCAGGCATCCAGTAGCGGCCATCTTCCGCAAACAGCGCCAGCCATTCGCTCCATCTTTGTTCGTCCAGGATTTCGACCTGTCGATACAGGAACTGCTCAACCGCGTGCTGGGTTTCCAGGCTGACGTTTGCAATGGCGAAGGAATCGCTTTCGGCGAGCTTGAGTGCGGCTTCTCCCATCGTCAACCCTTCCTTTCCCCGTAGCCCGTCGCGACGCCGTCGGTCATGTAATCCTTCCAGATGTGCATCATGTGGCGCAGGGGGAGTTCGCTCATCGTCTGCGGAGCAGACTGGATGATTCCTCTCTCGTCCGGCGGCAGGTCATGGCCGGCGTTACGGTGCAGGCTGACCCAGTCGCCGCCTGCCGACTCCAGACCGTTCTGACATTTCCACCAGTTGAACAGGTCGTCGGCGTTGACCATCGTCGAAGGGGAGTTGACCAGGTAATAGTAGGCCAACGACCGGTCGTAGATCGCTTCCGGTGCGCCCTTCAACCTGAATAGCCAGATTTCCGACATGGTGAGGTTCGTCGCGACAGGCCGGATCGTACGCAACTGCTGCAGCATGGGCTGTACCGAGTTGCAAGGATACAGCAGTACATGGTGCAGGTTTGTTCCCAGGATCTCTTCGGCTCGTTTCTCGCCATAGGCGGCATACATCCTTCGGACATATTCCTTGGTGTCCGGATCGTCCGGCCGTAGCCCCATGTACCCCTCCAGAGTACAATGGCCTTGAGGATGTCCTGTCGTGCCGAACTTGTCCCAACCTTCGATGCCGATCCGCTGGAAATCAGAAAGGAAGCTGTATTCCAACGGGGGTGTTTCGCCCTGCTGCTCCAGTTCGGACTCGACGGTCATTGCGGCATGGCCAGTCGATTCATGGGTGGCACCCGGATGGGAAACATCAATCTGATTCTCCAGGAAGATTTTCCAGTTGGAGTGCTGTTCCATTCGGAAACAGTCACCGACGACTTCGATCTCTCCATCTGGCGCTCGATCGATCAGTTGGTCCAGCGCGGTAGCGGCATGGCCCAGATGATCCTTCAGGGATGGGCCATCCTCGGCCAGGGAAGCAAAAAAGAATCCGCGGTAGCTGTCGGCTCGTGGCGCTCTCTTCATTTGGAACTGCGGATCATTCTTGTCGAAGCGGGTGCCGTCATAGCCGCCGACGGCCGGAATGCTCTCGATCTTGCCGTCGAGGGAAAAGGTCCAGGCGTGATATGAACAGCGCAGGGTCTTGCCGGCATTGCCATTCCGCGCACTACACAATTGTGCGCCCCGATGGGGGCACCGGTTGTAGAGTACGTGGATGTCGCCATGATGATCCCGGGTCATCATCATGGGTTGGCGTCCTACCCGAGCGAGATAGTAATCTCCCGGATTGGGAATCTGGCTTTCATGTCCGATATAGACCCACAGACGCTCGAAGATGCGTTCCATCTCCAGGTCGAAGATCTGCTGGTCCGTGTAGGCCATGCGGTGAACCCTGTCGGGTTCCACCAGTGCGGCCAACGCTTCGTTGGTCCAGATACTTCTGTCGGGCATCGCTCATCCTCCCGTTTCTTGCCTGCGCTGAATTTCCATCTGGCGCAAAAGAATACTGCCGACGGGTGGCGCGAGTCAGCAAAAACCGTGATGGAAAATTCAGTATCCTGGATCGTATGCAACATGAAAGACGTCAACACGATACCGGTATTTCGTGACAGACGGGGCCATGCTTTGACGGATCGCGACTGCAGTATCATGAGGCATTGAAGATATCTGCAGATATTCCCGATATCGCCGCTGCCATCGGCCGACCGACGGCGACGGTAAGAGTGCGGCACCGGCGCTGCTGCGGCGCAGGTCCGCTGCCGCATTTGCCGCACACTCAAGTCATCGAAGAAGCCACATGCATCAGGCTGACCTTGGCCTCTTTCAGGTTGCTCTTCATGATGCTGTTGAACGAAAGCAGGCATGTGCAATTTTCGGCAGGCAAACGAAGCCGAAAAGCGAGTGTGTCACTGGGCTGAAATTTCCATTTGACGCCGTCACTAGTGGTCAGTCGGAAACAGAAGATTCTCTTCTTTTCCGGATCGTGGCCTCCTCCTGCCGCCGCCGTCACGCGGCGCATGACAGGAGGGGGACAGGCACATGGGCAGGAGATCGACACGGCAGGCGATCGCGCTTTCGGACGAAGATCGCGCGCGTCTCGAACACGTCGCCAACACCCCGCGGAGCGTCCGGAAGCACGTCTGGCGTGCCCGCATCGTCCTGGAACCGGGTTCGGGCTGCGGGCCGGCCGGGACCATGCGTCGGACGGGCCTGTCGAAGCCGACGGTCTGGTGCCGGCGGGGAGGCCGGGGATGGTCTGCACGGCATCCTGAAGGAGAACGGCCTCGGGCCGCACCGGGTCGGGGACCTTCAGGGTGTCCCGCGACGTCGTCGGCCTCTGCATCGACCCGCCCGACCATGCCGTCGTCCTTTCGGCAGAGGAGAGTGAGGACGCGAACGCCACCGGTCCGGGTGGACGTGCGAACCGGATGCAGGCGCTCGGGCGGACGCAAGAGGCCCCTGCCCGTGACGCCGGGCCATGCCGGGACAAGGACGCACGACCTGCCTGCTCGCGCCCCTCGACGTCGCCACCGGCAAGGTCGTCGGCCGGCCGGTCGACCGGCACCGCTCGCAGGAGTTCCTCGCCTTCCCCGACCCTGTCGCCGAGGGGATCGCACCCGGAACCCCGGTGCACGTCATCCTCGACACCGTCTCGTCGCACAGGTTGGCCGAGGTCCGCACGTGGCCGAAGGGCCGGCTCGACCGGGCGTTCCGCTTCACCCCGACCTCGGCGTCCCGGACGAACGCCGTCGAGGGGTTCTTCTCGAAGCTGTCAAGGCAGGGGCTGAAGAATGCGGTCTTCGACTCCCTCGACGCGTGCGTCACCGCCATCGAGGGATGCATCGCGCAACACGATGCCAACGACGCCCGTCCGTTCCGATGGAGCTGGAAGCCGGAGGACCCGTCGAAGCGTGCAAGGGAGGACACCGGAGGCTTCGGGAAATGGCACCAGATGCATAAATCAAAGCACTAGGGAAGCTCTGATCAAGTCACCCCGCCTCGCACCAGTTCACGGGCCGGCCGGGGTCGTCCAGAGCGTAAAAGGCGCAGTTCGCCCGCCCGCCACGGGGCTTGACGGCATGGGGCGTGCCGGGATGGTCAGCAGGGTGCCTGTTGTGGCGTCACCAAGCGTTGGTGGCCAGCCAAGACGCTATAGCAGCATCCGGTGGCCCGGGCGGGGGTTCATGCGGGCCCGAATCCGCCAGGAGCGCAACGGTCCGCAGGACCGTCCAGGTGCCGGAATGGTCCTGCGTCTTGACGACCCCCGCCAGCCTGGCCGTCGTGCCGGTGACATCGACGCAGACTCTCCGGACACCCGGTCGCAGGTGCTTCTGCAGATAGTAAGATGGCATCATTTTGGCGTCGCTGCCGTCGATCATCCCGTTGGTCGGATTGAGGGAAGACGATTTCAAGGGGTTGAAACGGTTGCAGTCCGTGACCAGAAAGGCATTCAGGAAAGGTGTCGTCCTTATATTCGGGCGACAAGGCTTTATCGTTCGGCGAAAAGTTGCAAGCTGTTCCGGTTTCCGCATTGTGGTTATCGAAAGCATGATCAACCCAGCGATCAGGCGCGAGCGTTACAAATCTTGAAATAAGTCGCTCGGCAAATCTCCAAAGCCCTTGGCAGCGGGCGTGACATACCAAGTGAGTATTTTACTCATGGTTTCAATTATAAATCATTGATATGATTATATTTTCATGAATAAGGCACTTGTCTCTCATGACACTCTGCGCATGAGAAGGCGGCAGGCGGCGAGTCGCGTCAGCTGCTGACAAATGGGGACTGTCACAGCCTCGGATTTGGTCCTCGGTCGGTTGCAATCTGAAGAGGGATTTCAAGCATGAAGAGTTTGAACAGGGAATCATATCCCGCGTTCTGGAAATAGTTTTGGTGGTCGGCGGGTGAGAATTGGCCGCGCGCGAGGATGTGGACTATCGAGAGTGGGGGCGTCGGGCGCTACGTTCACCCCTGGATCGGCGGACGGCTCTCTCGTTCAGCCCGTACCGCGACTTGCGGGGCACTGGGGAGCAGAGTAGGGCAGCCGTGTTCGGCACGCTATGCCCAGGAGCCTGCTTTTGGTGGCCCATTTGATTTTGAGAGCCGCCTTGAAGGCGAGAGCGGTCGTGACCCATCACCCAGACCAGATCATTATAGTCTTCTTGCAGGCAGCCGCAGACACCACCCTTAGGAATGTCGCGTTCGAGGTGTGTATCGACGCTCAGGCGACAACAGTCGTGTTCAGGCGATCCAGGACCAATGCTCTGAGAGCGGCCTCGTGCGCTCGGCGCGATCCAGTAACGTCAAGTGTTGCGATGAAGAGGTCTTCCTTCGCGGCCCGCCTTGCGATCGAATATCGTTGCAGGATCGGATCGGGCAGCAGGTTGGCATGATGTGGAAAGAGCAGCATGACCTGCGGGCAGTCATAGATTTGACCGTAGGCCATAAGCTGGTAGATATCGGCTTGGCTCACGCCATATTGGGGATCGTCGCCACGCTGGGTAATCCGCTTCCACTTCGTATCAATGATGAGATTAGTCCGTCCGTCCCGCTTGACGATTAGGTCAGGACGGGTCTGAAACCGGCCTGTATCTCCCTCGAACAGGCAATGGCGGAGACCGCCTTGCGCCGAAACACTCAGGCCGGTACTTGCGAGGGCACGGGCCAGAAGCCTTGCCACGTATGCCTCGAAGAGAACACTCATTTCGAACAGAAGGGCGTGACCATCGACGGAACCGGCGGTCGTCTGCTGATGTCGGTCATCCAAAAAGAGACGTGCAAGAGAAAGAAGTTCGCGCCATCGCGTATTTGTCCGATCGAGCACGATCAAATCCCAGCGCAAGGCGCGGGTGGACACCTCCGAAATGTCTGCGTAGGCGAAGCTCAGCTCGCGCAGGACGCGCTGGTTATCTGGAGACCGGGCGAGGCGGGAGAGTTTGCCGACGGCCGCCCGCATGACCTGATTGAGCGCAATGTCAGGCGACAACCCGTCGAACCGGCAGGCGAGCTTCTGCGGCGAGATCGCGAGGGCCGAGAATTGCCGCGTCACATCGAGACGGCCTCGGATGGCCGGGAGGTCGGCTTCTTGATCGATATACTGCCGTGGCATGCCTTGGCGCACCGCGTCAGCGAGTTTGTTGCAGAAAAGGCGGATCAGCAATTCCAGGATCGTGTCACGCTGCCAGCCGAGTTGCGTGATGGCCCCGATATCTACACGGATGTTCCAAACCATAGCCAGCATGTGGACCAGCCGTTGGCGCAGCGTGGCATTGTTCACACCGCGTTCTCCCGCGCCTTCGATCTTCGGCAGAATTTCAAGCTGGCAGTCGGGCGTGGCGACGACTCCTACCACACCACGGGCGCGAAGCCCTTTTTGGCTGTGTTCAAGCACTTCGTTTCCGCCAATCCCCGAGAAGCCGGATTCCCGTGCAGTCGCTGCGATCCTGTTCGCCTGCGAGGCCGGAATCTCGGTTTCGTCGGTGCCGTAGTCGATAGGTTCCCATTCGCGGATGGTACGGCAGATCATGCGCTGAGCAGTCTGGTGTAGTCGAAGCCCTCATTTTCGGAACGCAGTTCCCAGCGAAACCGGGGCAGGGCATCGCCATCCTCGATGCCACGAGGCGCCTTAAGTCGAGAGCGCTTGAGGAACCCGCCGGTCACCGCCTCATCATCCGAGGTTGCGTCACCCAGCACAGCTGCGATCTTTTCCCAATCCTCAAAAAAGTACTCGGCTAGCAGCGGAATTACTCTATGTCGCATGACAGCGTCCACATCGGCCCGTGACGTGCAGCCCATGAAATAGGCATGCCCAATCTGGTGTTCGCGGTCGTAGAGATATTCGATACGCTCGTTAATCGTTTCAAGGAGGCGTGGCAGGTCCAGCCCGCATGCTTCAGCGGCCTCGGCCAGCAGCGATGGATAGGGCATGATCTCGCGGAAGATGAAGCGCCGGCGCAGCGCCGTGTCGAGCAGCGCGATCGAACGGTCCGCCGTGTTCATTGTGCCCAGGATGTGCAGGTTCGAAGGCACGCCGAACTCATCGCGGGAATAAGGTAGGCGGACCTTCAGTTCGTTTGGCTGGCCCAGACGCTTGTCCGGTTCGAGGAGAGTGATCAGTTCTCCGAACACTTTCGAGATGTTCGCCCGATTGATCTCGTCGATGATCAGAACGAAGGATTCCGGCTCCGCCGATCCATCCGTTTGCTGGCTGTTCAGGTAGCGCTCCAGGGAGAGGACGTCGAGTTCACTCTTGGAGAGTCGGTAGATCGAATACTGCGTGAATTTTTTCTTGTAGATATTACTGACGGATACGCCTTCTCGGTCCACCCAATGCCAACGCACGGGGCGTCGATGTGGATAGTTCCCCTCCGGTCGGGGATGGTATTGATAATGTCCGGTGAATTCGCCGACCGCCCGAAACAGCGAATTGCCCTTCGACACCACCACGATGTCACCACGCTGGACCCGGTTTCGAAAGGCGTGCGGTATCACGACTGCACTGTCCGAAGTATTGACATCGGCGTGCCTGTCCTGATCGCCTTTATCTTTGCAGGCTTCGAGGATCGCTTCTCGATCGGTGTATTTGTCGTCACTCCAATCGATGTCGTCAGATCCGAGAAGCGTGTAACCGCCTGCGACGGCTTCCTCGAAGAGATGCGCTTCTTCGGAGTTGTTCACATCGCCAATCGACATCTTGAAGACATGCTGGTCTGTGACGGTGATCGCGTCGCTCTTCGAGCGATGACCGTGGCCTATTTCCGCGAGTTTGGCGATTCGTCGGAAGATGCCGGGAACCGTTTCCAGCCGGAAACCGACGGAGGATATCGTGTCGTTTTCGTCCGACTTGGTCGTGGGCTGTCGGCCTTCCACGAAATCCTCGTAGGACATCGACTGATGAAACGTAACGAACTCGATCCGACCTTCCGCGAGGAGTTGCTGATAGGTCTGTATCAGGGCTTCGCGCTTCTCGGGAACAGATTCTCCACAGAGCCTGACCGCCTCCTGGGTGGTCAAATACGTCTTTCCGGTACCGGGCGGTCCGTAGAGGATGAGGTTCTCGGGCGTATGCACTTTCGGCATGGGTCTTTCTCGGCCTTCAATGGTGTCGGGCGATGTATCTGCTTCAAGCGACTCGGCAGGAGTCTTTTCAAGGGCGATCCAAAGGAATCCCTATATGTCCAACCAGTCCCTCCGGCTGCCACTGCCGGTTATCGCGCATGATACTGAAGACCTCCGCGAAGCGGCGATAATCGGAAGCGATGTCAGCTTTGGCCTCGACAAAAAGCTTCTCTCCTGTGACCTTCTCCCATGCCTTGTTCATCCACATGATCCTGAGGGTGGCTGATTCGCCTGGATGCACCATAGAGAGAGCAGAGAACGAGATGTTAAGGCACTCGCCATAGGTCAGGGACTTAGCGCCCCCGGTTCTTCAGGCTCTCAAGCGCATCGAGCGCTTTCGACAGGGCTTCTTCTGCAACTTGTCTGGACCGTATCAACTGGCCGACGACTGTATGGAACTCACCGAGCAGTCCGGGATGCTGCTTGAAGGAGGTCTTCATCTGCGAGTCCATGTGTCATGTTCGAATCCAGCAGTCAGAAGTTTACCGCTTTGATCTCCTCAAGGAGGTCTTCATCTGCGAGGGCCTTCAGGTAGACGGCGGTCATCTGGCGATTGGCAATATCCGCTTTGACGACGTTACCGTATTTCAAACTTAGTGTGGGCTTGGCCCCTATTGACGGAGCCTGAAGCGCTGGATCTTGCCAGTGGCTGTCTTTGGGAGTTCTTCGACGAAATGCCACCAGCGCGGGTATTTGTATGGTGCCAGGGAAGTCTTCACATGGTCGTACAGTTCAACCTGCAATTCAGCATCGCTCTCTTTCACATCGTTTGCCCGTATAATCCACGCTTCCGGTTTGACCAATCCGGCATTGTCCTTGCGGCCGACGATAGCGGCTTCCAGTACTTTCGGATGATCGACCAGACAGGCCTCGATTTCGACGGGTGATGTCCAGATTCCGCCTACCTTCATCATGTCGTCGAACCGGCCTTCGTAGACGTAACAACCGTCTTCATCAACGCGATAGATATCGCCGGTATTCAGCCAGCCTTCCGGCAGCATCGTTTCATCTGTCTTCTCCGGCTTGTTCCAGTAGATACGCGCGGTTGAACTCCCTCGGATCTGCAGGGCGCCAGCCTCACCCTTGGCAACCGGTGATCCGTGTTCGTTCAATATCCGGGCCTCATAACCCGGTATGACCTTGCCACTGGTGGCAGGCTTCTGCAGGTCGGGTCGGTTGGAGATGAAGATATGCAGGGCTTCGGTCGAACCGATTCCGTCCAGGATTGTCGTACCGGTTTTCTCTTTCCACCGTCGGAAGATGTCGGCCGGCAAGGCCTCGCCGGCGGAAACGCACCAGCGGACGCTGTGCATGTCACAGGATGCGCCAGCATCGATCGCCGCCAGTTGCGCAGCGTAAAGGGTCGGTACGCCGAAATAAAGCGTAGGCCTGAACCGGCTGAACACATCCAATGTCATGTCGGGTGTGGGCCGATCGGCGGCCAGTACAGAGGAGGCGCCAACCCACAGGGGAAAGGTCATGCCATTGCCAAGGCCATAAGCAAAAAACAGCTTGGCGGCAGAGAAGCAGACATCATCTTCCCGGACACCCAGTACGTCCACGCCATATTGCTGGCTCGTTACCACCATATTCCGATGGCGGTGAACTGCCCCTTTCGGAAAACCGGTTGATCCGGAAGAATAGAGCCAAAAGCAATCGTCATCGGCCGATGCTGGATGAGGTTTTAGCGTCGTATTCGCCGCTGCAGACATGACTACCACGTCGTCCTGCCGCCACTGGTTTGCCATATGGTGTTCAGCCTGTTCCAGCGCAGCAATGACTTCGCAGTCGTATTCCGGGGACCAGACGATACCGGCAGCGGCCGAATCGTCTATCATGTAGGCGTAGTCCTTGGCCTTCAGCAACGTATTCAGCGGTACCGGGATGACGCCCGTCTTGATCGCTCCCCAGAAAATGTAGAAGAATTCGGCGCAATCCTTTACGACCATCAGCAGGCGGTCGCCAGGTTGCATGCTGGCCTCTTTGAGTAAATTGCCGAACTGGTTTACGCGATCGGCCAATGCAGCATAGCTGACCGACACGCCTGTGGTGGTCCGGATGGCGATTTTCTTGCCCCGGCCTTCTGCCAGATGGCGATCAATGAAAGGTACTGCAACGTTGAACGGGTTAGAGAAAGTTAGCTTTGCGCCGTTGGCAGTCTCGCTTGTAATCGAAACCGTATGGGGTTCCACTGCTGTTTCCTCCCTCGTGGGCTGCCTTCGTTGGCGCGTCGAATTACACCGGACTCCTGCGGAGGTCTTCGCTCTAGCACAAGGCCAATCTTTCCTGTGGCACGCCATGGCGCGCCCCGACACTCCGCCGCAGCCGCCGTTCCGTAATGATGTTTGCACCCGCCGATAGCCCCGTTCATCCCGCGTTTCGCCGATGGCTGCTGCTGGTCGCCGGGATGATATTTGTCATGGTGGTCGTTGGCGGGCTTACCCGGCTGACGGAATCAGGTTTGTCGATGACAGAATGGCGGCCGATCTTTGGCTGGTTGCCGCCACTTGCTGACGAATCCTGGCGACGCATCTTCGATCTCTACAAGCAGACCCCACAGTTCAAGAAGATCTTTCCGGACATGACCTTGGGTAGTTTCAAGGCGATCTTCTGGTTCGAATATCTACACAGACTGCTGGGCCGTCTGATCGCCCTCGTATTCTTCGCAGGGTTTGTCTATTTGCTGGTTCGGCGTCGGATACCTCGTCGACTGATACCGCAGCTGATCACGTTGTTCGTGCTGGGTGGCCTGCAAGGGGCGCTGGGGTGGTATATGGTGACAAGCGGGCTGGTTGACAGGCCATCGGTCAGTCAATTTCGTTTGGCGGCGCATCTGTCATTGGCGATTTTGCTGTATGTATGGATTGTCTGGATTCTGTCCGGACTTCTGGAGCGGAGGAACAGCGAAGTCGTGATTGCCGGTCGCATGCTGCCGACCATGACCTATCTGTCCATCGCGGTCACGATCGTGACTGGCGCCCTTGTTGCCGGGCTCGATGCCGGGAAGATCTACAACACCTTTCCACTGATGGGCGGTACATTTGTGCCGACAGATTACCTGCGGCCCGATCACGGCCTGAGCGATTTCATGAGCAATCCTGTGGCGGCGCAGTTCAACCACCGCGTCTTGGCGATCGTGACAGTTGTGCTGGTCGTGATGCTCTGGTGGCGCAGTCGACAATTCGGTGAGAGAATCAGCAGATCGGCAAACTGGATGGTGGCTGCCGTTATCGTTCAGGCTGGACTGGGGGTCGCCACGCTGTTGCTCTACGTGCCAATTTGGCTGGCATCACTTCATCAAGCTGGCGCCATGATCCTGGTGACCACGGCGGTGCTACATGCCCGGTCGATTATCGGAACTCAGGAGGGAAGCGGGCCATGTCGGGAAAGATAGCGCATTGAGGAAATGATCGGTCCAAGGCTGGATTGCATGGGTGCATTTCAGCCATTTCGACCTGAGTTGAACCGATTGAGCCTCAACGTGTTTCTTCCAGGACAGCTCTTTTTGGTTGGGAGTCATACGTCACCCTTGGCCCGCCCCTGTGTCGTGGCTGGAACTTCTTGACAGGGGATCGAACGGACAGGGAAGATGGCCCTTTGCCGTCGGGAGGCATGGGTGATGGGTAGAGCTGGCGAGGTGACGACCGGGCGCGGATCGTCTAGACTGAAGGAGGGACAGTCCGACAGTCCGACAGGAAGCGAACTGGCCGAACCGGACGCTCTTTCACGGTGACAACCTGCCGTTTCTTCGGGGGATGAACTCGCAATCGGTGGACCTGATCGCGACGGATCCGCCGTTCAACAAGGGCCGTGACTTTCACGCCACCCCGGACAGCCTGGCAGCGGGCGCGAAGTTTCAGGACCGCTGGTCCTGGGAGGGCGACGTTCACGAGGAATGGGTGGATGAAATCACCGACGATCACCCCCGGCTCATGGAGGCCATCGAATCCGCCCGTCATGCGCACAGCGACGGGATGGGCGCCTACATGTGCTTCATGGCAGTCCGATTGCTGGCCATGCATCGGGTGCTGAAGCCGACGGGATCGATCTACCTGCATTGCGATCCCACTGCCTCGCACTACCTCAAGGCCGTCATGGATGCCATCTTCGGGTGGAAGAACTTCGTCAACGAGATCATATGGCGGCGGGCGATCTCACACAATGACGCCGGGCAGTACGGCAATATCACCGACCACTAGTGTCCCAAAGTTTTGGCAACAGGTTCCGCCAGGGACTTGATATTCCCTTGACAAGGCCTTTTTCGGGGGAGTCACCGACTTGAGCGTCCCGCGCCGGTTGCGCACGCCTTTCCTGTCCCACACGGTGTCAGGAAGGGGGAGCGATGTACTCCGGCAAGCTGGTGTTCACCCAGGTCATGGACCCTCTGCCCTGGCACGGTTTCCGTCGCTGCGTGGCCCGCTACCGCGGCAACCACAAGGTCAAGTCGTTCACCTGCGCCGACCAGTACCGCTGCATGGCGTTCGCTCAACTCACCTGCCGATCCAGCTTGCGCGACATCGAGGCTTGCCTGCGCGTCCACCCCACCAGGCTCTGTCACATGGGCATTCGCGGCCGGGTCTCCCGCAACACTCTCGCCCATGCCAACGCCGTCCGCGGATGGCAGATCCACGCCGACTTCGCGCAGCGCCTCATCCACACCGCCCGTCGTCTGCATGCCGACGACAACCTTCCCGGCCTCGACCTCGGCAGCACCATCCACGCGCTCGACTCCTCGACCATCGACCTCTGCCTGTCCCTGTTCCCGTGGGCGCCTTTCCGCAGCACCAGGGCGGCCGTCAAGCGCCACACCCTGCTCGATCTGCACGGCAGCATTCCCGCCTTCATTCATGTCTCCGATGGCAAGCTCCACGACGTCAACGTGATGGACATGCTCCTCCCGGAGGCCGGCGCCTTCCACATCATGGATCGGGCCTGTCTCGACTTCCGCCGTCTCCATCACCTGCACCGCACCGGAAGCTTCTTCGTCCTGAGGGCAAGGTCCAACACCAGGCGCCGCCGCCTCTGTTCCCGCCCCGTCGACCGCACCACCGGCCTCATCTGCGACCAGGTCGTGCGGCCCAGCGGCGTCCACAGCGCGATCGACTCTCCGGACCAACCACGGCGGATCCGCTACCGCGACGTCAAGCGTGGCAAGACCCTCGTCTTTCTCACCAACAACCTTGTCCTGCCCGCCCTCACGATCACCGAACTCTGCCGGGCCCGCTGGCATGTCGAACTGTTCTTCAAGCGGATCAGGCAACATCTCCGGATCAAGTCCTTCTTCGGGACCTCCGAGAACGCAGTCAAAACCCAGATCTGGATCGCGGTGTCGGTCTTCGTCCTGGTTGCCATCATTCGCAAACGCCTGAACCTCGAGCAGAGCCTCTACACAATCCTGCAGATCCCGAGCCTGTCCAGGTTCGAGAAAACCCTTCTCGATCAACTGTTTGACCCCGAAGGGCAGCAGATCGCCCTGCACGACAACCCTGACCAGTTGAATCCATTCGGATAACATTGGGACACTAGTGTCAAGAAGCCCAAGCGTGGGCGTCCTCGCAAAGGCGAGGAGAGGCCGAAGACACCGTCCCGTCTCGAGCGGCAGGCGGGCTGCATGAGCCTCGAGGCAATGCTCGCCGACCTTCCGAAGGTCTGCGACCGGGGCACGAAGAAGAACGTCGGCGGTATCCGGGAGACCTGGCGCGGCTGCAGGCTCCCTGTCGACACGGCCGACTGCGGCGTGCCGCTCGGTGCCATCCTCACCTCAACTTCCCTGCACGACTTCCGGGTCGCGAACCTCCACGACCTCATGGACAGTGCCTGTGACGCGCGCGAGATAAACACGGTCAGCGAACGTCTCGGTCATGTCCCGATCATTGCCACCAACCCCCGCCGCGACAAGGCCCTCGAGGACGACCTGAACCGCGAGGCCCGGGCTCGGCGTACCGCCGGCCATCCCGACGCCCGAACCGTCCGATACCGCATCCGCCCTGTCGTCGAGAGGACCAACGCCAGGCTCGAGGACGCGTTCGGCGCCCGTTCCAGGAGCTTTCAAGGCGCACGGCCCTCGTTCTTCGCAAGGGCGCCGCGGCTTAGCTTGCGTCCGGCTACTGGTTACCCCCGAGAAGCTCACCTCCCAGACCAACCCGCGCACAGCCCTTGCCGCCCATGAACAGGAAGTAGGCCCTGCCATTGGGAGAATCTCTCAAAGCAAAAGTCTGCACGATGATCCCACCGGGGGCTGCTGATCGCGTCACATTCCCTTCGCGCCCTCTTTCGACACTCCAGATATGGGCACCGGCCTTGGGGCGCACCTCGACGATGTGGGTGCCCAATCCCAGTGCAGCGACGCCAAACTGACCCCCTAGGCCACTCTGCCATGTATTGCCAGAGACATTCTTGCTCCGCCACTCCCAATCGGCAAATGTGGATCCAATGCGGTGCTCGTTCCCCGGGGTCACGAAAACCACGGAATTGAATGATAGGCGCTCGACGTTGGGATTGGTCGATGCAAAGGTCATCTTCATGCAGCCGGGCGTGGCATGGTCACCACAGCCATCGACGACCTGAGAATCCGATTGCAGCGTGATGGTGCAGGTCTGCTTGGTGCAATTGGGCGGGGTCTGCGCCTGCACCTCGAGTGGTGCCACGCAGGCCAGCGCGGCCAGCATCGCGACCGGGAACATGCGGATGGTGGGAGGTGACATGGCCAGGGCCTCCCGTGCTTCATGAGGCCCCGGTGTGAGGCCCCGGTGTGAGGCCCCGGTGTGAGGCCCCGGTGTGAGGCCCCGGTGTGAGGCCCCGGTGTGAGGCCCCGGTGTGAGGCCCCGGTGAGAGGCCCCGGTGAGAGATGCGCCAAAGCCTGACACGGACGGACACACCCGTCAAGGCCAAGACGGCGATGGTGACGCAAGGATTCATGTGTCAGGCGGGAGTGGGATCCTCCCTGTGGTTCACGACAACCGCAAGAAGGAGCACCCCGATGCCACGGCAGGCTGCAACGACCAGGAGCCTGCCGCAGGCGTTCGAGAGGGTGAAGGAGATGCAGGCCGGTCAGGACCACCAGCGCCATCGAACGACGGTTCCGCGAGGTGCGCAGACGAACCCGGCCCACGGGAACCTTCCGGGACCGGACCTCGACGGACCGCATCCTCCACGCGGTCTTCATCCACGACAACAGATCTCGGGGAATCGACACCCCGGTCTCCCTGACACATGACTCCTGACGTTGCCACGGCGTTGGTGCAGGGCGCTTTTTTCACACCCCCGCCCGCCGCTGCGCTGCCGGCGCGATCGACGCTTGATGTCGCAGGCGGGGCGCATCGATGCGCGGCCGAAGGCGGGAGCCGGAACTTGCAGAGGCGGCCAGATCGTGGTGCAGCATTTCGAAGTAGCGTCGAACGCCCAATACTCCAATACAGGCAGCGCCTGCTTCCTGTTCATGGGCGGTCGGGCGGGTCGTCGGCATGGCAGGCGAAACGGATGGGTCCATCTGCGATCGCGAGGATCACTGCAGGTGAAGTCCTTCAAGAACTGTCTGACAACGATCGCCGGCTTTGTGCGGATCGGAATCCGGACGATCGAAGGTGAGTCCGGCCCGCAGCACGTGCCACGGCTTCCCTGCCGATCTTGCTGCGGCAGGCTCCCGCAAGCAGGGCTATTCAAAAGTCCTGGCGGCGGTCGGGCTTCCGGTCCTTGTTTTGCTGTCCATTCAAAAGTCTTTGTGTTGGAAGGTCGCCATGGAGGTGTTTTGCGGAAGTGGCGCTGTGGGTTGTCTGCGCGAGGTGGAGGTGCGTCCGGTTCGCGGCGTGGCGGAGCGTCGGCGCTGGGACGGGCTGATGCGCGCGCACCACCACCTGCCCTTCCGGGGGCTTTTCGGCAAGTCGCTGCGTCATGTGGCGGTTCGCGGCGGCAGCTGATCGCGAACAACGCCCGGTTCGCGGTTCTTCCCGCCGGCAGGGTGCCGAACCTGGCGTCGCGTGCGCTGGGGCTTGGCCTGCGGCGGCTTGCGGGGGACTTCCGGGATGCGCACGGCTACCCGGTGCTGCTGGCGGAGACGTTCGTGGATCCGTCGCGGTTCGAGGGGACGTGCTGCCGGGCGTCGAACCGGGTCTGCCTGGGGCGCACGCGGGGCTTTTCGCGGGAGCCGGGCGGTTCGGTGCGGTGGCGGGGGAACGGCCAGCCGAAGGAGGTGCACGTGTACGAGATTGAGGGCGGCGCTGCGCAGCCTGCATGCGTTCCTTGAGGACATGCCGGACTTCCGCAAGGCGCGCGGCGTGCGCTACGGGCTGGCCTGCCACGCGACGATCATGATCGCCGCGCGGCTGGACCAGGAGCAGCTGCGGGCCGCGGGCGCGTTCTTCAGCCCGAGCCGGCGGCGTCCACGTTCCACTACATCCTGTCGTCGCTGCCGCCGGACACCCTGGACCGGGCGCCGACCACGTGGTCGCCGCCGTCAAGGACAACCAGCCGACCATGCTCGACGACCTGCGGGCGATCGACTGGAGCAAGGCTCGGCACGCCGACGGCGGCTGGGAGAAGGGCCACGGACGCCTGGAGCGGCGCCTGCTCAAGCAGGGTACGCAGAGCCGGGAGACCGCCTGCGGCCTCACCTCGCTCGACGCCGGACGGGCCGGTCCCGAGGAGATCGCCGCCCTGGTCCGCCGTCACTGGGAGATCGAGAACCGCCTGCACCACGTGCGCGACTTCACCTGCGACGAGGACCGCTGCCGGGCAACCTCGCCTGCCTGACCAGCGCCGCCATCTCCATCCTGCGCCGCGAGGGCCGGTTCCGGCACCTGCCGCCCGCCAACCGGCACTACGCCGTCCTCAAGCCGCCGGCCAGCCAAAGGGCGACGCATCCCGCCCAAAGCCGGCCCTCGGCCACCCCCGAATCCGAACCCCGCAGGCCAAAAGACCGCCAATGCGGGCGAAACGGCGCCGCGCCAACCAGCCAAAACCCGCCGACGCCTCGGCCGCACCGCCCCAACGCCGGAAAACCACGGACTTTTGAATAGGCCTGCTTGCCGGGGCCGCGTTCAACCGGATCACTCATGCTTGCTTGCACTGCAAGCAAGCGATAACTTGGGCGTCCGATACATCAGGAGGAGGCGAGGCCGATGGCGAACATCACTATCCGCAATCTCGACGACGATGTGAAGACACACCTGCGCGCCGCCGAGCATCACCGGTCGATGGAGGAAGAGGCGCGCACGATCCTGCGGGACTCGGTCAAGCGCGGACAGAGCACGAGGAGCCTCGCGGAAATCGCCCGTTCGCACTTCGGACCAGACAACGGGATGAATCTGGAACTTCCACCGTGCGGATCGATGCGCGAACCGCCGTCCTTCGACTGAGAGCGCCGAGATGTCCGTACTGGTCGACACCAATGTGGTGTCTGAACTGATTCGCCCTTCGCCGGACCCAGCGGTGGAAAACTGGGTTACGGCACGCCCGGCGACGGAACTGCATTTTTCAGCAGTCGGTGAGGCCGAGTTGCGCTACGGGGTTTTGATCTTGCCAACAGGACGGCGAAAAGATGCGCTGGCACTCGCTATTGAGGGTATCCTGCGCGAAGATTTCGAGGATCGTATCCTGCCGTTCGACGTCCGGGACTTTGAAGATACCGGCATTGAAGTCGTCGACCCCTGGAAGGTGTCATGAACAGCACGACTGAAGCCTTCGCACAGTTCAGAATGCATGCGTCGCTCCACTTTCTGGACAGTGAAACTTCCGGACGCGCGCGGCGATAGCACGAAGACGAACCCCGACGCTGCCGGAGAGGCTCCAAACGTCTGACAACCAATCCACACGGCGTTATCCGCCATGTCGATTGGGTGGTTCATCACCGCCCGGGCCTATAAGAGTTTGGTCCTGCAATCGGGGTAGCCTCGGTCCAACCCATGATCGCTATCCAGATACGACCTCATGGACAGTGCCTGTGACGCGCGCGAGATACACGCGGTCAGCGAACGTCTCGGTCATGTCCCGATCATTGCCACCAACCCCCGCCGCGACAAAGCACTCAAGGACGACCTGAACCGCGAAGCTCGGGCTCAACGTGCTGCCGGTTATCCCGACGCTCAAACCGTCCGATACCGCATCCGCCCTGTCGTCGAGAGGACAAACGCCCGCCTCGAGGACGCGTTCGGCGCCCGTCATGTCCGGGTGCGGGGACCCACGAAAGTCGCCTGCCATCTGATGTTCGGCCTGCTCGCACTCACGGCCGACCAACTGATCCGCCTCGCCGGATCATGGCGTTGGCCAACCGGATCCACCGATCCCGCGCCGTGCCCCCCAACGGGCACGGCGGCAAGACGCTCGTCTCAAGACGCGCCCCAGACCCCGCGCGGACCCTGTCCGATGCTCTCGTTGCCCCCAAGACGTCTCTCGGCAGCCCAACCGATCCGAAAAATGAGGCCGCTGTACCTCAGGCTGCTTGCTGATTTTTTCAATACGAACGAATTTAGTCACACCTTGTTGTATCATTGTCGATGATCTCGAAAAACGCATAACCGAAGGGGTTGGACATCGAGGCGATGATCTTGTTTGTATATCTGCTGTCTTTACATTCGTTGTCTTTGGGCTGAACGTATACCTTGACCTTCTGAGTCTTGGCCTGCAGTTTGTCGAATTTGGCGCAGACTGGCTGTTCATTTTCAATTATTCTTGGTACCGGATCGGCAGACGTATTGGTCATTACAATCATTTCGCCAGCGGTCTGATCCACTTGAAAGCAGAATTCAAGGTCGTAATAGACCGGCGTGAATATCGTATCTCTAACAGTGCCGAATACCGTTTCTCTTTCCGGGCCTCTATCTGTTGGTTTCTCTCTCTTTTCTGGAAATGCGCACGTTCCCTTCAGCTCGAATTGAAACCATTGATCCATCAAACCCGCGCCTTCATTTATCGTCTGCCTGAATGATCCAGTGGGATTAGCGGTGGTAGCCGCGGACATCTTGATGTTTTGGAGTCCGCAATAGTTCTCTGCGGTTGCCGGCAACGCCACTACTGTAAGCAGTAACAAGGTTAATAATTTCATGATAAGAAGCGAGTTGTGCAATTTGTTCATTTTCGCAATTTCCTAGTTTAAGGTCTTGACATTCCGTGCTTTCGCTTGGCTATCTTGATCGTGTAAGCGAAAGCACGGAATGTCAAGACCTTGGTGTCGGCGTGTTGGGAACAGCTTTGGCGTGAAGACATGACGTCGAGTGCCTTTACCGCTCGAGTGAGCCCACATTCCGAGCCATTCGGCAACCGCTGACGCATGCTACGACATCATTGGGAAACTCGTCACTACCTGCTGCCAACAACCGTGAGCCAGTCCGGGTCGTCGTCCTGTAGTTCGGTCCAGAATTCATCGTTCACCGGAGCACCATCCGAGCCTTCCACCTTCGCTCCCAGGTTTCGATAGAATTCCATCTCCTCAGGTTTTCTCCCATGATACATGAGGATGGAGCTTCCACCGGCGTTGAGAAGCCACCGGACTTTTTCGGAGAAAAAATCGGGTGCGCCGATATGGGAGGGTACGCCAAACATGGCCACAACGAGGTCGAACTTCTGTCCCGGTTTCGGCCAGTAATCCTCGAAGGAAGTCCGGATCAGACGGCCGCGGAATTCAGGGTGCTTGTCTCCGAAAACACCCAGCATCCCTCTACTGGGATCGACGCCGACATAGCGCTCAGGATCGACGTCCTTGAAGCGGAAGTCGACGAGAGAGCCAGTGCCGCAACCGATGTCGAGAATTTCGGTCCCCGGTTCGATTTTCAGCGCTTCGTACACCCGTCTGCCCCGCGCCACATCGGCTTTCCTGTCGTGGATTGCGAGGTCGTAGGAATCGCAAACACCCGCATAGGGGTCGAAAGCAGGCGCATCAATGGCCCGGTTGATCAGGATGTGGTCGAGGCTCGCCCCCATTGTCCAGTACTTGTAGCCGTTCGCGTTGAACCGGCGATACCAGTAGCCCCTGAAGAACTCTTCAATGCGCTCTACGGCCCTCATCTTTCGTAGCGCCTCGACGAATTCTTCCTCGACAGGCCATGTCCTCTTGAGGGTGTAGGAATGAGGCGTACCGGGCATCGTCTTGGCAAAACGATACGCGTGCCCTTCCAGAAGTGCGGCCAATTCCGCACACGTATCGAAGACCTCGGGGCTCCATTCCGGAGCGGTCTCGATCGGACGAAACTTCACGTTTTTGCCGGTCATGATCCCTGGTCCCTGCGCAACGTCGCTCGGCTGGATCGAGGAAACCCGGAGTGCATGCTCCGGGAGGCACCCACGCGACAGTTCCCGCCATGCCTGACGCGGCGTCTCGGTCTCGCCGTCAACATGCCCTCGGGTCTCCAGGAATTGACTCCATCGAGCTTGGATGTGAGGCAGCCAGGCCATGAAACCCGCTTGCAGGAGACGGCCCGCCGCTTCGTTCTGCAGGTTCACTGGAGGCGGGCTCGCGGCGGAGAACGCTGCCGATCGGCCCGGTGGTGATCGTCGTGGCCATGAAGCGCCTCCATAGCGGATATACTAGAGTCTGTTAACACTAAACAGGGATTTCATGCTATCCTCCTTCACGCCGTCTTTAGCCACAGAAGTGGAGGGTTATCAGAAGCATGGAAATCACCGAGGCGCAGTTCAAGCGGATCGCCCCGCTGCTTCCCAGGCAGCGCGGGAACGTCAGCGTGCCGAACCTGCAGGTGCTCGACGCGATCCTCCACGTGGCCGAGCAGGGCTGCAAGTGGCGTGGCCTGCCGAAGCGGTCTGGCAACCGGCACACGATCTGCACGCGAATGAGCCGCCGGGCCAGGAGTGGCGTGCTCGACCGGGTGTTCGAGCAGCACCAGCGTCAAGGTGCACCCGGACGGCACGGGGGCTCGAAAAGAAACGGCCCGCAGTCCATCGGCAAGTCCCGCGGCGGATGGAACACCAAGATTCACATGGTTGCCGCGGATGCCCGAACGGCGGTCGCCTTCACCCTCTCTCCCGGCAACGCGCACGACGCCCCGCAGGGCCGCAAGCTCATGAGCCGGCTGGAGCGGCCCGTCGACGCCACGGCGCTCGTCATGGACAAGGCACATGAGGACAACGCCACCCGCCAGTGGGCCCGCGACCCTGGCGTCGACCCCGTGGTGCCGCCCAGGAGCAGCCGCATCGATCCCTGGCAGTACAACCAGGAGATGTACAAGCGGCGCAACGAGGTCGAGCGCCTGTTCCGGCGCCTCAAGGGCTTCCGGCGCCTCTTCTCCCGCTTCGAGAAGCTGGACGTCATGTTCCTCGGCTTCATCGTCTTCGCGCTCATCGTCGAGGCACTTCGATAGTGTTAACAGGCCCTAGATTGCTCCAGACATTGTAGGCGCACTCGCCCTGCATCGTCCAGATACGACGACGGCCCCTGATCGGCGATCAAAAAGGGTCTGAGTGTCTGTCCCGAAATGAATTGAGTGATTTCCGAGAGTCATGCTTCAGTGGTTTGTGTTGAGCAAACAAGGAGGGACAACATGTGGACTGAAATCATGCGCCCGAAGCATGACCGCACGGGGCTGCGTCAGGCAAGCGATCTGACCGCTGCCGAATGGCGCGTGATCGACCCCCCATGCCGCCGCCGCAGGCTCTGGGGCGGCCGCGAAGGACGGATTTGCGAGAGTTGGTGAATGCCATCTTGCATGTTCTGCGCAGCGGTTGCTGCCGAAGGACTTCCCGCCGCGTTCGACGGTGCAGCGCCATTTCGCTCTGTGGCGGGATGACGGCCTGTGGGCGCGGCTCAATCACGCGCTCCTGATGGCGGCGCGCGCGGCCGAGGGACGCGCGGCCAGTCCGTCCGCCGGGATGATCGACAGCCAGCGCGTGAAAACCAGGGAAAGCGGCGGCCCACGGGGCCTTGACGCGGGCAAGAAGATCAAGGGCCGCAAGCGTCACATTCTCACCGACACCGGCGGCCTGCTGGTTGCCGCACAGGTCCGCGCCGCCAACATTCAGGACCGCGACGGCGGCCCCTGGCGGGCTCGCATCCCTCCGCCACGCCTTTCCGTGGCGGCGTCATGTTTTCGCCGACGGCGCCTGTGCTGGACCCGAACGCGAAGCGGCATTGAAGCGGATCGGTCGATGGACTCTGGAGATCGTCAAACGCCCGGATGGCGCGCAAGGGTTCGACGTTCTGCCGCGCCGATGGGTGGTGGAGCGCACCCTGGCGTGGCGCAAGCGCAACCGACGGCTGGCGAAAGACTTCGAGGCCATGATCGCGACCGCCAAGGCCTGGCTCCTGATCGCCAGCGGCCAACTCCTCACCCGACGGATCGCAAGATACTGAAAAACAAGCATTCTTTATGGGCCAGACTCTGAGTTCCCGGCTGGGCCATTGATTACCATGGGTTGAACCACTGACCCGCCCCTTATGGGCGTCACCAGCCGGGTGAAGACCATGGTCACGCCTTGTCGCTCTCCGATCAGGCTCGAAGTGTCCCGGGAGGGCACGGCGGCGCCGGCCCGCGGCGTTCTGGTGTTGCTGTTCGAGTTGCTGGCGGCGCAGCGCATTCTGGTCGGCCTCCCGCGCTCGGTCGGCAGCCCGGCGCAAGGGTGGAGCGACGCGCAGATGATCCTCGCGGTGCTGGTTCTCGACGTTGCCGGCCTGGAGCGGGTGTCGGACATCGAGCCCCTGGAGACCGATGCGGGGCCTTGCGCGCTGTTGAAGCGCTTCGCGCCGAAGCTGCTCGGCGGTTCCGGGGCGGGCGCGAGCGGTGCTTTCCCTCGGCGCGTTCGCTGCGCGACCGGCTCGACCGCTTCCACGTCGCGGGCGTGCATGACGTGGAGCGCGAGAAGGGCACGGCCTTCATCCCTGGGCATGCCGAACGCCACGAACTGTTCCGGGAAGTGAGCCGGCGACTGATGGCGGAAGGGGTGCGCGAGGCGGGCGCGGTCGCCCTGACCATCGACCTTGATGCGACGATCATCGCGTCCGGCAAGCGCGCGTGCCTGCATGCCTGTCGCGCGGCGGAGGGTCTGGTTCCGGGCGAGCGGGGCTGCCAGCCGCTCATCGCCTTCTGCCCGGAAGACCGGGATGGTTCCGTGGCTGGAGGCCCGCGACGGCAACGTGCCGGCGAAGCGCGACAACGGGCGCGGGCTACCAGGAGGATGTGATCCGCGCCTGCAACGACCCTGGCGTTCGCAGCGAGGAGACAGGGCGGTTCGGAACCATTGGGCTGATCTGCGGCGCGGCACGCTCGGAGCAGTTGATGGTGGAGCCGGTCGAGACGGAAAGCGGTGCGCCGGGGCCGGACAAGCCGCAACGCGAATGCGCCGCGCTTCCCCATGTCTCGTCGGAGTGTCGCCGCTCGCTGCCGCATCACGTGATCCGCCACGTGGCGACCCGGCGCGCCCTTCCCGGATCGCTCGGCCCGGGGGAGGGAGACCTCCCGGCCGCCCACGGCAGGCCCGCCTGCGCGATCCGAGCCTGCATGACCGACTTCCCCGCCCCCGACGCGCTGCCGGTCGAGAAGGCGATGCATGCCCGCGAAGGGGTGGCCGCGGCCCATGACCGGTGCGGCCATGGCGAGGAGGGGCACGCGGTGCTCACGTCCGACCTCGCGGCCGGGATGATGCCCTCGGGGCGGTTCGGGGCGAACGCCGCCTGGCTGTGGCTCTCGGCGCTGGCGCTCGACGCGATGGCGCCACTGCGCCGCGCCGCCTGCGGCCACCGGCTCCACCACCGGGAGTGGCGCTGGGTGCGGATGAAGCGCATCCGCGCGGTGTGGATCCACCTCGTCGCCCGCCTCACCCGTCACGGGCGCCAGACCATGCGCGGGCTCGGCGGCGACGGCGGATGATCCTCGCCAGCCCGCCGCCGGTCCTCTCGCCCGGCTGACCCCGGCGCGACCAACTCAACGTCGAGAACCCGATCCGGCGCGACGCCGGAGGGTGCCGTGCGCGCCCAAAACGCCGGTGACCACCCCACCATCGGAAAATGCAGGCCGGCACGCTCCGCACACGCTTCAAGCGCCTGCCGTCACCATTGAGGACGACACGGCAGGCCTCCACCGCACCGCTCAAGGACGAAATCCGGCCTCACGAAAAATCAGCGCGACGATCAGGGGGCGATGGGTGACATGCCGTCGGAAAGGAGGCCGTTCGGAGTATCGGTGCAGCTGGCGATCCCTGCCTCTGCCCAGACGCCCACCTTTCATCAGATCGACTGACAGATGGCGCCAGGGGCCGACCAGGGTCACGGAGGAACATTTCAACCGGACCACAAGCGAGGTTAGCTCCGTATCTGCGTCCCTCCTGGCAGCACCAGTCAGCCATCATCCCCGCTATCTGACGCCGGAATAGGAGATTCACCTGAAGATCGTGGCACCGGACTACCGAGTCCGCCTGTGCGCCAAGCTCAAGCGTTTCCACAACAATCCGATTTTCCGACCTATCCGTTCGGCGCTGACGACCCTTCGCTTCGCCGATGACCTCAACCTTGCTGGCCATCTCCCAAGTGCGTTTCATGCAGAATCCCCCGACATTCTCTCGAATGGGCGGGCTGCCTGTCACCGGTCCACCGCAGGTTGTCGGTTCGGGGAGACGTATCGGATTGCTTCCATTGCGCTGGCGGGTGACACCTAGGTCCGTGACCCGGCCATTCCGGATGCGGATCAGAATTTTTCTTGTTGTTTTTCAATGATTGGAGGATATTCGAGGGCTTGAGATCGGCAGGTCGGCGGCCTTGTCGACGGCGCGCAGCACCAAAGTTCCCTGACGACCGCGGACCTTGACGTCATGCGTCGGATAGTCGGCCAGGATATTGCCGAGTTGCGCTTCCACGGTTTCGGAAACGACCAGTTGCACGCCGAGTTCTTTCGTCATCGCTTCCAGGCGGCTGGCGGTATTGACCGAGTCGCCGATCGCGGTCAGCGCGGTCGCCTTGCCATAGCCCATTTCACCAATTATTGCCGGACCGAAATGAATACCGATACCGATCCGCAGCGGCTCTTCCAGGTCGTTCTTCAGTGACTCGTTCAATTCGCGAAGGCGCAAGCTCATGTTTCGGGCTCCGTTCAGCGCCTCGACACAAGCCTGAGACGGTTCCTTGTTGATGCCGAAGAGCGCCATCACGCCATCTCCGATGAACTTGTCCAGATAGCCGCCAGCCTGTGTCACGGCCTGGCCCATCGCGCTGAAATAACGATTCAGGACGAATACGACGTCATAGGGCAGCTTTACCTCTGAAAACTGCGTGAATGATCGGATATCGGCAAAAAGAATGGCGATCTGCTGTTCGTCACCATGGATATACGAGGGCTGCTGGTATGCCAGGCGCGGCGACGCATTGGCCGGCAGGAGCGGGGTCAGTTCCATCGTGTTCGACGGTCGAATCTGGCAGGCCAGCCGCACGTTGGGTGGGGCGCCGACACGTTCCAGTACGCGCTTCTCGTTGTCATCCGGCGAGGGCAGGGAGTCGCCGCCGGAGACGATGCGGACCCGACAGGTTGAACATCTGCCGCGGCCGCCGCAGACCGAGGCGTGAGGAATACCTGCCGCGCGGCTGGCGTCCAGTACCGTCATGCCGGGTAGCGCCTCCACGATTCGAGCGGACGGATAGACCAGCCGCACCACTCCTCGGATTTTCTGCACGAGGCGACGGATCACCCGGGCTGCCAGGGCCAGCACGATCAACCCCGCGAAGCCGGAAATCAGCCATTGGGTAGTCTCGATGATGCCGGCCATTGCCCTGCTGTCCGGCAAGTTCAGATCCGCTATGATCGCTTGCATATCTGTCTGCTGCATGCCGATTGCCATCAGTTCCCGACCGCCCTGATTGACACCCAGGGCGGCGATCACCGGAAAAGCAACGGCAAAGGACAGCAGAAAGGGCGCCCATTTTTGATAGAACGGCTTGAGGTGCAGCCAGAAATGCATCCCGAGGCAGCCGTGGGCCCATGCCACGGCCATCAGGACCATTTGGATGATGCCGTCCTCGGGCGACTGGACCCACATGACCCACAAGATATAATAGTAGTCGCTGACGATCCCGTGGATTTGCTCCGAAATGACAGTGCCCATGATGTGCGGGATCAGCTGGAACGGTATTGCAAAGCCGAGCACCAGTTGTATCCACTCCCACGGATGCATCCGCAGTGTTTGCCGACTGTACAACAACCACAATGCCAGCCCGATGTGGACGAGCAGACCGGTTACAAGCAGCGTCTGGCCCATCGGATTGCTCCAGACGAACCGGAAGACCTCGCGCGCGTCGTTGGCAACGTCAATGGAAATCAGAAGGAAAGCGTGATTGAGCAGGTGGGTGATCACGAACACCCACAAGATCAGACCGCTCCACAAACGGAGTCTTCGGATCATGGCACAGGCTTCTCGCGGGTCATGCGTCGACAGGCATCCAGGGCCTCTGGCGTGTCCACATCGCGCAGAACGGCCATGTCGTCCAGATCAACTGCAATCACGTGTTCGCCGTGCTCGTTCAGGATATCGCGACCACCCTTGTCGCCGGTCAGGCTGGCGAGATCGTCAGCAAACCGGTGATCCCAAAGCACGGGATTGCCGCGTTGCCCGCGGTGGGTGGCGACGACGATGGTTCGACCGGCCTCGGCATCGTAATTCTCGATCAAACGGTCGATCATGTGAGCGGTCACTTCGGGCATGTCACCGAGACAGATGATGATGGCGTCCGGCGGATCCTTTGAATTGCAGGCCGCACGCACGCCGGCAGCAATGGAACTGCCCATGCCCGATGTGTAATCTGGATTATGGACGAACCGGCTCGCTGTCCCTGAAAGAGCTTCGCTGACCGCCTCGGCTTCATGACCGGTTACCACGATCAGCCGCCGGATTCCCGACAATTCAATGGATTCACAAACACGGCGGATCATCGCTCGCCCGCCGATTGCTTCGAGCAATTTGTTCCTGGGTCCCATTCGTCGAGACTGGCCGGCGGCCAGCAGGACGGCATCGACAGGGTGCTGGGTCGCCGAGCGCTCTTCCTTCTCGTGGTCGCGCGGCATGGGGCGGGAACGAATTTCCTTTAGAAGTCCTCCGACGCCAAACCCGGCAAGCGTGGCGCTGTCGACCGGCAGATCGGCCGCCATCCGCTGCAATACCCAGTCAGAGCCCTGTTCGCGCGGCGAGCGCGCCGAACCGGGCATGGCGACGACCATGGCGCTGTCCAGGCGAGCCAGCAGCGTGAGGTTTCCGGGATCGACCGGCAGGCCGAAATGCAGAATCTCGCCGCCAGCCTCCTGAACGGCGCTGGGGATCACATCGCGACGATCCGTGATGGCTGATGCGCCGATCACGATGATCAAGGCATGCGCCTCCGCCGCTTCCTTGAGTGTCGCCGCCAGCTTGGCCGCGTCATGATCCGTTACCGCTGTGTGTCGCAGCGCTGCAGCCACCGTGTCTAGTCGGGCAGCGGTGGCGCGTTTCGTCTTGTCCAGCAGCGTGTCCGGCATATCCGGCAGGCGGGTCTGGATCAAGGCGGCATTGCGGGGCCGGTACGGAGCAACACTCACGGCCCCACGCGCTGCCGTCGCCACGGCCTCGACCCGGTCGTTCGCGGCGCCGAAGGTGATGATCTTCACTGTTGCGACCAGCTGATCGGCGACAACCGCCGCGAAGGGCGGCAGCGTGGCAAGTGTCAGGCTTTCTTCGATCTGGTTGGCAGCCGCAATCCGGTCGGCGTCTGCCAGGACAAGCCCCGGGTTTCGGGCGTAAAGATTACAGCGCCCTTTTCCTGCCGGCCCGCAGCGCAGCGTGTCCGGTTCCAGGGATTGGGCAATCCGGGCTGCCGCCTTGTCCTCGTCCAGATCCCCTGGTTCCAGACGCGCCACGGTAACGGTCGCAAAGCTGGCGTTCCGCAGCGCCGCGATGTCCGATTCGTCGAGCACGCGTCCTTTGGCGATGCGGCCCGATCCGATCTTGAGTGAGTGGGCCAGGATCGCGCCGCGCGCCTCGCCCAGCGGGACCGGGCCGAATTTCATTCCGCTGACCGGCGCAACCGACTGGTAATCTCCGCCATGATGGAAATGGCTATTTCCGGGGGAGACTGGGCGCCGATATTGAGTCCGACCGGGCCATGGATACGGTTGATCTGGGCATTGGAAAACCCTGCCTGCTGGAGCCGCTTGACACGCAGGGCGTGAGTCCGCTTCGAACCCAGGCAGCCGATGTAGAAGCACTCCGAATTCAGGGCGCTGTGGAGCGCCGGATCGTCGAGTTTCGGGTCGTGGGTCAGCGTCACGATCGCGCTCCGGGCATCAGGTTTCATATCCGTCAGCGCCTCGTCCGGCCACTCATGGGTCAACTTCATCCCCGGAAACCGATCGGCGGTTGCAAAGGATGTGCGGGGATCGATGACTGTCACGTCATATCCCATGAGGGTGCTGACCGGCGCCAGCGACTGGGCGATGTGCACGGCGCCGATCACGAACAGGCGCAGCGGCGGGTTGAAGACATGCAGGAATAATCGGCGGCCGTCGGCAGCATCAAGTGTCTGGCTCCTGTCGTCGCGCAGAGCCTCTGCCGACGCGGCCAGAATCTCCTCGTCGATGGCGATTTCGCCTCTCCCCACGCCATTTTCGATCAGGGACTTGCCACCGTCGGCAAGATCGGTGACAACCACGACCGGTCGGTGGTCCGCCTTCGCGGCGGCGAGAGTATCGATCAGGGCGCGGTTCAAAAGGGGCGCTCCTACGTCAGGCGCTCGACGAACACTTCGACCTTGCCTCCACAGGCCAGCCCGACCGCCCGGGCGTCATCGTCGGCGACGCTGAAATCAAGCAACTTGGATACGCCGGTGCTGATGACGTCTTGCGCTTCGGTTACCACAGCGCCTTCAATGCAGCCTCCGGAGACGGAGCCGAGCATTTCCTGCGAGTCGCTGACGATCAGTTGACTTCCGACCGGACGGGGCGAAGACCCCCAGGTGGTCACGACTGTGGCGATCGCCACGCGCTTTCCGGCGTCCTTCCAACTGGCGGCCTGACGCATCACTTCCTCGCTCGAAATCATCAGGTTTTCAGCATCGGCAGCCATTGGGTCACGCTCCTGTCCTGCCGGGTCCCGAACCGGGCAAATATGTCGCTCAACTGTTCCAGACTCTGGAGATTGTGCACGGTGCGAAAGTCGTCAACATGGCGCAACATCGCCTGGATGCCTGCTGATTTGGGCTCGAACCCGTCGTAACGGAGAAGAGGGTTGAGCCAGACCAGTCGGCGGCAACTCCGATGCACTCGATCCATTTCCCTTTCCAGGCCGACGCCGCCGTCCCGGTCGAGCCCGTCGGTAATCAGCAGGACAATCGCGCCCTGGCCCAGAACCCGACGCGACCAGGAACGGTTGAACTGCGCCAGGGTTTGGCCGATCCGCGTACCGCCCTCCCAGTCCTCGGCAACCTGACCTATCTTGTCGAGCGCTTCGTCCACGTCCTTGTATCGGAGATATCGGGTGACGTTAGTCAGGCGCGTGCCGAAAAGGAAAGTGTGTACGCGGTCCCTGTCGTTGGTCACGGCGTGCAAGAAATGAAGCAGCATCCGGGAGTAACGGCTCATGGAGCCGGAGATGTCACACAGGACGACCAGGGGTGGGCGTCGAGTCCGGCGACGGCGACGGGCCAGCATGATGGCGTTGCCACCGCTGCGTACGCTCTGCCGCATGGTCCTGCGCAGATCAAGACGCGACCCGGTGGAATCCGGCCGAAAGCGACGAGTCGGAATCTGTTCGACCGGCAGGCGCATGCGCGCCAGCACCTTTCTGGCGGCTTCCATCTCGGCCTTTGACATCTTTTCGAAATCGCGCTGCTTCAGGACCTCCTGATCCGTCCATGTCATCACGGCGTCGAGGTCGACCCGTTCGGTTTCCGATGACGGGTTGTTGGCTTCGGTCATCCCCTTCAGGGCGTCTGCCAGGCGCCGGGACATCTCTTCCCGGTTATCTTCATCCGGCGTTTCGACCGTAGGCAGAATCACGGTCATCAGGCGTTCCAGAAGTTTGGGATTACGCCAGAAGACGTGAAACGCCTGATCGAAGATCTCCCGCTGATCGCGCCGATTCACAAAAACCGCGTGCAGGATCCAGTAGAAGTCCTCACGTGTCCCGATTCCCACGACATCGACCGCTTCGATGGCCCGAATGACCTGTCCCGGGCCTACCGGTAGCCCGGCAGAGCGCAGCACGCGCGCAAAGTGCATGATGTTTTCGGGCATCCGTCGACCGCCTTTTTCCGGCCGTTCCGGCAGGTGGTTGGCGTCTGGCGGCATCGGTGGCTCAGGATCCACGAATGCGGTTCAGCGAGGTTTCGGTGCGGATCTCTTCCAGGATTCGCATGGCTTCGCTACCCCGGATGCGTTCGATATCGTCCTGGTATTTCAGCAAGGTGCCCAGGGTTGCGTTGAGCGTGTCGGAATCAAGCGTCACGATGTCGAGTTGTGCCAGAGCGTGTGCCCAATCGATAGTTTCCGCTACGCCCGGGACCTTGAACAGGTCAACCTCCCTGAGTTTCTGGATAAAGGCGACAACGGCCCGGCGCAATGTTTCGCCGGCCTCGGGCGCCTTCTTGTCGAGGATTTCCAGTTCCCGGTCGGCGTCGGGATAGTCGACCCAGTAATAGAAGCAACGCCGCTTCAGCGCGTCATGGATCTCCCGGGTTCGGTTGGAGGTGATGATGACAATCGGCGCCTTCCTGGCCTTGAATACGCCGATTTCCGGAACCGTGATCTGAAAGTCGGACAGTACTTCCAGCAGAAAGGCTTCAAACGGTTCATCCGTCCGGTCCAGTTCGTCGATCAGGAGGACAGGCGGGCCTGTGTCGTGTAGTTCCAGCGCCTGCAGCAATGGCCGCTTGATCAGAAATTCTTCGGCGAAGACGTTTTGGGTGAGCACGTCTCGTTTCGCCTCGCCAGACGCTTCCGCCAATCGGATTTCGATCATCTGGCGGGCATAGTTCCATTCGTAAACAGCGCTGGAGATGTCGAGACCTTCGTAGCATTGCAATCTGATCAGGTTGCGATGGAGAGTCTCGGAGAGAACCTTGGCAATTTCGGTCTTGCCGACGCCGGCTTCCCCCTCCAGGAACAGTGGGCGCCCCAGCTTGAGAGCAAGATATAGTGCTGTGGCAAGTGATCGATCGGCTACATAGTTGCCAGTGGACAACAGGCTTTCGGCGGCCTCGACGGAGTCGGGAAGGGGTTTGATGCTTGTCATGCACGCTCAGCGGAAACATCCGAGGGGCGGAAACAGGTCCGCCCCTCGCAAAGTCGGTTCTCGGTGACCGGGAAGCCCGAGTGAGGTAGAAGCTTATCCCGCCTTGGCCACAGCCCGCTTGGCCATGACGGTGATCAGGTGGGCTCGGTATTCGGCGCTGGCATGAATGTCCTCGTTCAGACCTTCGGCCGAAACCGAGATGTCGGCAACGGCGTCTGCCGACCAGTTGGACGACAGGGCAGTTTCCATCGCGGTGACCCGGAAGACGCATGGTCCTGCACCAGTGACGGCGACCCGCACCCCGTCATGAGCCCGCGCCGCGAAGACACCAGTGATGGCATAGCGCGACGCCGGATTCGGGAATTTCATGTAGGCCGCCTTGACGGGCTTCGGGAACGAGACGGAAGTCACGATCTCGTCCTGTTCCAGCGCGGTTTCGAACATGCCGGTGAAGAAATCGTCGGCTCCGATTTCGCGCCTGTTGGTCTTGACCGTAGCGCCCAGGCCAACAAGACCGGCCGGATAGTCCGCCGCCGGATCGTTGTTGGCGATCGACCCGCCGATTGTGCCGCGATTGCGCACCTGCGGGTCGCCGATATGCCCGGCAAGATCGGCCAATGCCGGAATTGCGGCAGCAACATCGGCCGAACCGGCGACCGCGGCATGCCGGGTCATGGCGCCGATGGTCACGGTATCGCTGGCAACAGAGATGCCCGCCAGATCGCCAAGACCGTTCATGTCCACGACAGTGGTCGGAGCGGCGAGCCGCTGTTTGAGCGTCGGAATGTAGGTCATTCCGCCAGCCACCAGCTTGGCATCCGCGTCGGCGCCGATGATGCCGGCCGCTTCGGCGACGCTGCCGGCTTTCTTGTACTCGAAGTTGTACATCGTTTCGTTCCTTCTTGCCTGTTTCCAGGCGTTTGTCCGGGTTCGTCTGACTACTCGGCGGCACCCTGGGCGACCTGTATGGCTTCCCATACGCGTCGCGGAGTCGCCGGCATTTCGACATGATTGACGCCCATGTCGCGAAGCGCGTTGTGAACCGCGTTCATCACCGCTGCCGGAGCCGCGATGGCGCCGGCTTCGCCGCAACCCTTTACGCCCAGCGGATTGAGCGGGGAGGGGACGCTGTTGAAACCTACATCGTAGTGCGGCAGGTCGTCGGCCCGCGGCATGGTGTAGTCCATGTAGGAGCCCGAGACGAGTTGGCCGTCTCCGTCGTATACAGTGCTTTCCAGCATGGCCTGGCCGACGCCTTGTGCGATGCCGCCGTGGATCTGGCCTTCGACGATCAGCGGATTGATCAGCGTTCCAAAGTCATCAACAGCCGCATATTTCTCGATCGAGACCGCGCCGGTATCCGGATCAATCTCGACTTCGCAAATATGCGTACCCGCCGGGAACGAGAAATTCAGCGGATCGTAGAAGGCTGTCTCGTCAAGGCCGGGCTCGACGCCGTCAGGATAATTGTGCGGCACGTAAGCGGTGAAGGCGACTTCGGCGATGTTCATCGCCTTGTCCGTACCCGTGACGGTGAAGTTGCCGGCGTTGAACTCGATGTCGTCTTCTGACGCTTCAAGACAGTGGGCGGCGATCTTCTTTCCCTTCTCGATGACCTTGTCGGCCGCCTTCAGGATGGCCGAACCGCCAACGGCCGCCGAGCGTGAGCCATAGGTGCCCATGCCGAACGGGATACGGGCCGTATCGCCATGGATGACATCCACTTGTTCGTAGGGTACGCCCAGCTTGTCGGCCACGATTTGCGCATAAGCTGTTTCGTGACCCTGGCCATGGCTGTGGCAGCCTGTGAAGAGTTGGACGTTACCTGTTGGATTAAAACGGATATTTGCCGACTCCCAGAGGCCCACCCCGGCGCCGAGCGAGCCGACGGCAGCCGAAGGGGCGATCCCGCAGGCTTCGATGTAGGAAGAGAATCCGATGCCGCGAAGCCTGCCGTTGGCCCTGGAAGCTTCCTTGCGGCCAGCGAAGCCGGTATATCCGATCAGTTCCAGCGCTCGCTCCATCGAGCCGTGAAAGTCGCCGCAGTCGTACTGCATGACCACCGGTGTTTGGTAGGGAAAGGCGTCCTTCCGCACGAAGTTGCGTTTGCGCAGGTCGGCCGGGTCGCGCCCGGTTTCGGCAGCCGCTGCCTCGACCAGTCGCTCGACGACATAAGCCGCCTCGGGACGTCCGGCACCGCGGTAGGCATCCACTGGAACCGTGTTGGTGAACACTGCCTTCACGTTGGCGTAGATGCCGCCGGTAGTGTACTGGCCGGCCAGCAGGGTGGCGTAAAGGTAGGTCGGGACCGCCGAGGCGAAGGTAGATAGATAGGCACCCATATTCGCCGTCGTGTTCACCCGCATCGCCAGGAACAGACCGTCAGCGTCCAGAGCAAGCTCGGCCTTGGTCACATGGTCCCGTCCGTGCGCGTCGGTCACGAAGCTTTCGGACCTTTCGGCCGTCCACTTGATCGGCCGTCCGACGTGACGGCATGCCCAGGTAAGGACCACTTCCTCGGCGTAGACAAAGATCTTCGAACCGAAGCCGCCGCCGACATCCGGCGCGACCACCCGCAGCTTGTGTTCCGGCGCCAGTCCGTTGAATGCGGACATCACCAGTCGGTGAACATGGGGATTTTGCGAGGTGAGGTACAAGGTGTAATCCCCTGTTCCACCGTCATATTCCGCTACACATGCGCGTGGTTCCATGGCGTTGGGAACCAGCCGGTTGTTGAGAAATTCCAGTTCAGTCACATGCGCGGCTCTGTCGAAGGCAGTGTCGATCGCAGCCTTGTCGCCGATTTCCCATTCATAACAGAGGTTTCCGGGGGCCTCTTCATGAATCTGTACGTTCGAACCTTGTGCAGTTGCCGGGTCAGCCGCCGCATCAAGCGCGCTGTAGTCCACAGCCACCTTGGCGGCAGCGTCCATGGCTTGGTGCTGGGTATCGGCGATGACCACCGCAACCGGGTCGCCGACATGGCGAACCTTGCCCATGGCGAGCGCAGGGTGCGGCGGCGCCTTGTGCGGCTCGCCGTTGACGTCGGTGATTGCCCAGCCGCAGATCAGCGGGCCGACGCCGCCGTCTGCAAGATCCTGGCCAATGAAGATATCCCGAACGCCGGGCATGCCCTTCGCGGCATCCAGACTGATGCTGTTGATGATGGCGTGGGCGTGAGGCGACCGTACGAAAACGGCGTAGGTCTGACCCATGCGATTGATGTCGTCGGTATAGTGCCCCTGCCCAGTCACGAAACGCCTGTCTTCGCGGCGTGCGATGGCGGCACCGATGCCTTGCTCTGTCATTCACTTTCTCCCAGAGGCCCGCAGCGTGAGAAGGCGGGCCGTTCCGCGTGGATTTGATTCATCGAGTGACGGCCGTCAGCTACGCATCGCCTTGGCGCCGGCATCGATGGATTTCACGATATTGTGGTAACCGGTGCAGCGGCAAAGGTTACCTTCAAGCCACTCGCGGATTTCTCGTTCGCTCGGGTCCGGGTTGTTCTTCACCAGATCAAGCGAACTCATGATCATGCCCGGTGTGCAAAATCCGCATTGCAGCCCGTGATTTTCATGAAATGCCTGCTGCATGGGGTGCAGCGTCTCGCCGTCAGCAACGCCCTCAATGGTCGTGACGTCGGCGCCCTCCGCCTGCACGGCCAGCATGGTACAGCTTTTCAGTGATTCGCCATTGACGTGGACAACGCAGGTGCCGCACTGGCTGGTATCGCAGCCGACATGGGTGCCGGTAAGACCCAGATGTTCGCGCAACATCTGCACCAGCAGCGTGCGCGGCTCAACATCAGCGGAAACGGACTCTCCGTTCACCGTCATCGATACAGTTAAAGTCATGAAGCGTTTTCTCCCACAAACACGGGTCATCGTTCGTTCAGCCACAGGAAAAACGGGCGGCGTTCGACCTGCAACTGCGGTGACCAACGCAGTTTACGATGATATAGTCTAAAGAGGGGGAAAGAACCGTCAACCCGCGAATACGTGAAACACAGCAAAATTAAGGCGTCAGAATGGATATTTCGTCAAGGATCGGGGCTGCGGGACGTCCGTCGTGCGTCGACGTTGCCTGATCGAGCTGTTTCTGGCGCAGGCTTGTCTGCCGGGGCGGCCAAACTTTCCGGTTCTGCGGAATCTGGTTTGACCGGGCTGGACTGCCTTGATGCGATATCAGGGAACGGCGATGCAAGGGAGACGAAAGGGTGATGGCTGTCCGACGATCGCGGCACCCGTTCGGGCTCAGGTGAAAGTTGGCCATCCGACGATCAGCATCAGGCCGATGATCGCGGCGCTCAGCAAGGTGACCCAAGCCCGGTCGGGCCAGCCGAGCCTTGGCCCGGCAGGGGCTTCGATTCCGTCATCCGCGTCAGGCATTTCCTCTGTCATTGTCTCCCAAGTACATCAGAGAACAGGGTAGGGCAAGCAGCAGGATCCGTGCTCGTTCCGGCAGTTGCTGCGCACCCGATTCGGTATCGAGACCGGTCCGGTTCCAGAGGTTTGAACGATGAAGTTGATCCCGTGGCAGAGGCATTGTCTGCTTTCAAACGGTCAGATGGCCGCTGCTGACGCCGCCGCGATTGCCGGCGGGAAGCCAGGCACCGAGTTGATGGAAAATGCCGGGTCTGTCGTGGCGCGTGAAATCCGCCTGCGATGGCGTCCGCGCCCGGTTACCGTCCTGTGCGGACCCGGAAACAACGGCGGGGACGGTTTTGTTGTTGCCCGACTTCTGTTGACAGCAGGTTGGCCGGTCAGCGTCTTGCATGCGCCTGCTCCGGATCGCTTGCGCGGCGACGCCAGGATCGCCTTCGATCGATGGATGGCTGCCGCGCCCGAAAGCGCCACGACACCATGGGCGACGTCGCCGTTGGCCGACGCCGAACTGATTGTCGACGCCATGTTTGGCGCCGGCCTGACCCGGCCAGTGGATGGACATGCCTCGGAAATCCTGGCGTTCGCGATCGAGCGCGCCGCCGAGGGCGTGCCCGTGGTCGCCGTTGACATGCCCAGCGGCATCGACGGGAATACCGGTGCCTGCCGTGGCCTGGCGCTGCCTGCGACGTTGACTGTGACGTTCTTCCGCGCAAAACCCGGACATGCTCTCCTGCCGGGGGCCGAAGTCTGTGGCGATGTCGTGGTGCGGGATATCGGCATTCCTTCCTCGGTACTGGACGTGATCGCGCCGGACGTCGCAATGAACGATCCATCCCTGTGGCGGCATGTCCGGCGCGCGCCCGGGCCTCGGGATCACAAGTATACTCGGGGTCATGTCCTCGTGATTGCAGGGGATATGCCCGGCGCTTCGGTACTTGCCGCGCGGGCGGCTGCTCGAAGCGGGGCCGGGATGGTCACGATCGGCTGGCTGGAAACCGCAGAAGGGACGAGGATGGACGATCTGATCGTCAGGCTTCCTCCGTCGATCCTGCGATACCGGTTTTCCTCCGTGGACGAGGTTGCCCAGTTCCGTCGGCACAGGAAAGTCCGGGCGACACTGGTTGGACAGGGTTTTGGATTATCTTGCGAGAGGATCGGCCAACTCGTCGGATTGCTGGAAGAGCCTGCGAACCTCATACTTGATGCTGATGCAATTTCGGCATTCGAAGGTGACCTTGAAGGGTTTTGTCGAGTCATCGGACCGGAAACAATTCTGACGCCGCATGGCGGGGAATTCGCACGAATTGCAGGACATGACGTCCAAGGTACCAGTATCGACAAGCTTGCGCGCACACGGACGCTGGCAAGGACGACCGGTGCCTGTGTGGTTCACAAGGGTTACGATACGGTTGTTGTGGACGGAGACGGACGGGCCGTCATCAATGGCAATGGCTGCCCCGTTTTGGCGACGGCCGGGTCAGGCGATGTCCTCGCCGGAATGATCGCCGGGTTGCGGGGTCAAGGCCTGCCGCCGCTCGAGGCAGCTTGCGCTGCGGTCTGGATCCATGCAGACGCTGCCAGACACTGCGGTCCGGGGATGACGGCCGATGATCTGCCAGATGCCATCCCGCGGGCCATGCTGCGCGCGTTCGGATAATTCCTCGTTGCTGTTTCCGGTCGTTCTTTCCGTCATCAGAAGTCGTCGGAGCATTGAAGGCGATGAACCGCCAGAGGAGCGTTGGAAGGGGATTGGACGATGGTCGAAAACCTTTACAACGACCTTGCCGTTCATTCTGTTGACCGAAGGAGCCAAAAGACTCGATTGCGGATGTCGAGCCCTCGTGCCTTGGCAAGTCGCCAGATTGATTCGCTGACGATGGCTGGTTTCATGGCGAACGACTTCATCGATACCGCGTTTCCGGGTTCCTGAACCGATACGCTTCGGGTGTACGCAGTCATCCAGATTGAGATTTCACCATGACCATCGCAGCTGTCATCTGGGATTTTGGCGGAGTCTTGACCGACAGTCCCTTTGTCGCCTTCAATCGCTACGAGCAGGAAAACGGCCTTCCGGAAAACTTTCTTCGCGGCGTCAACGCTCGCAACCACCTGGAAAACGCATGGGCGCGATTTGAGCGAAACGAGATCGACCTCAACCAGTTCGACAGCGCTTTTCGCGAAGAAAGCGCGGCGCTCGGGTACCCGGTAGACGGCAAGGATGTCATTCCGCTGCTGGCCGGGAACCTTCGGCAGCCCATGGTATCCGCCTTGGAGGCTTGTAAGGCGCGCCTCAAGGTAGGCTGTATCACCAACAATGTGGCGGCAGGCAGCAGGCCGGCATCGATCGAGGATGCCGATGATGGCGGTCTGGTGGACAGCGAGGCCCGGGTTTTTGCGTTGTTCGACCATGTTATCGAAAGCAGCAGGGCGGGGCTGCGCAAGCCGCACCCGCAAATATACCAGATGGCCTGTGACGCTCTGGGCGTCCCGCCTGCAAACGCAGTCTACCTGGACGATTTGGGCGTTAATCTGAAGCCGGCCCGGGATATCGGCATGACCACGATCAAGGTCGCCGACCCGGATGTTGCGCTGGAAGAACTGGAGGCTGCCGTCGGATTTCCGGTCCGGTAAGAAGAGACCGCAGGTCTGGAGGGCACAACGTGCTCCCGGCTCCCTTGCCGCGGCCCGACTCCGCTATGGAAGTCACCCGAAGGCCTGCAGCCCCGTCTGCGCCCGGCCCAGGATCAAGGCGTGGACATCATGGGTACCCTCATAGGTGTTGACAGTTTCCAGGTTCACCATGTGGCGGATGACATGAAATTCGTCGTTGATGCCGTTGCCGCCGTGCATGTCCCGGGCGGCGCGCGCGATATCCAGCGCCTTGCCGCAACTGTTCCGCTTGATCAGCGAGATTGCTTCCGGTGATATCGTGCCTTCGTCGAACATGCGACCGGCACGCAGGCAAGACTGCAACCCGATCGAGATTTCCGTCTGCATGTCGGCAAGTTTTTTCTGGACGAGCTGCGTAGCGGCAAGCGGCCGACCAAACTGCTTGCGATCAAGCGTGTACCGCCTGGCAGCATGCCAGCAGAACTCGGCGGCGCCGAGCGCGCCCCAGGCAATGCCATAGCGTGCCCGGTTCAGACAGCCGAACGGCCCGGCAAGTCCGGCCACATTGGGCAGCAAGTTCTCGTGTGGGACCTCGACATTATCCATCACGATTTCGCCCGTGACGGATGCGCGCAAGGAAAATTTTCCTTCGATCCTCGGCGCGCTCAGGCCGTCCATGCCCCTTTCCAGCACGAAGCCTCGGATCGCCCCGTCTTCCGTCTTTGCCCACACCACGAATATGTCTGCAATCGGCGAATTGGTGATCCACGTCTTGTTCCCGGTCAGCCGCCAGCCCGTTGCAGTTTCGGTTGCGCGGGTCTTCATGGAACCCGGATCGGAACCATGGTCGGGTTCGGTGAGGCCGAAACAGCCGATCCATTCGCCTGTCGCCAGCTTTGGCAAATACCTCATGCGTTGCTGCTCGGAGCCATAAGCGTATATCGGGTGCATCACCAGCGATGACTGGACGCTCATGGCGGAGCGGTAACCGCTGTCGACCCGCTCGACCTCGCGTGCGACCAGACCATAGATGACATAACTCATCCCTGCGCAGCCGTATTTTTCAGGAATCGTGGAGCCGAGCAGGCCAAGTTCGCCGAACTCGCTCATGATCGCCCGGTCGAAATTCTCATGGCGGAAGGCCTTCAGAACACGAGGCTGCAACCTGTCCTGGCAATAATCCCGTGTCGTCTGCATTACCAGCCGCTCGTCTTCGGATAGCTGGTTGTCCAGCAGGAAGGGGTCGTCCCACCGGAACGGCGGGTGAGCGTTTTGAGGGACCTTGGCGATCTTGCTGGGGTCGAGGGCAACGTTCATGACATGACTCCGTAAGCGGAAGGGCGATCGTCAGACAGAATTGCTTCCAGACAAAAGACAACCGGACCAAGACTATTTGCACATGGGCAGGCGGGCCAGACCTCCAGGACAAGAATATGGACGAGCGGTGTTTTCAGGCAACCACACTCATCTGGCCACCGTCCGCGCGCCGGACCGATGCAGCCTCACAATCGCGTGACAGCTTCGGGTTATCACCTTCTCGTATTCCCTGAAGCGCAATTGACACGAAAACCGTCGTCACAGATGCGACCCTCAGGGCAGTTCGAAAGAGATTCGAACATCAATGCCGCCTATTCGGTCAATCACGGATGTCTCATTGTGGCCAGCTTCTGGTCCTTCACAGGACGGTCTGTGATCTGGTGAGGTTTGCGCCGGAAACGCTAGGTAATCACGAACAAGGCTATCTCGACCCTGGATTTCTTGCGGCCGCCAGATCCGACAAACAGCATGTTGCTGATCCACCTGTAGCGGTCGTCACCGGTTTCGAGACGAGCATGAGTCCGCATGTAGTAGTCGTTCCTGCTGACATATTCGCCTCGTGCGATAGCCGCCAAGACCTCTGGCGAGCCATGGCGATACCCGGTGTTGATAATTTCAATGATGGCGCCGTCGTCGGTACGCATACAATATCGGGTATCCAGATAGGCCGTCCCGTCGCGATATACCGTTTGCCAATCGGCGCCAATGCTCAGGATCTCACCGTTAATGTGGTCGCCGCGAACGTTGCCGCCCATGATCGGGATGATCCGACGCTCGCCGGCCAGACCTTCACCGAGTTCGATGGCATCGGATAGCTCGACTACCAGTTCGCAAAATGGCTCAAGAACCGGAGGAGTGATGATGGACAACAGCACAGCATCTTTGGGGCAAATTGGAGATTGCAATGGCGATCATCGTTGCGAAACTATGTTGAAACTGTCAGAGTATGAAGACAGTTTTGGATCTTGTTCCTGCACAGGTGTCGATGCCGCAGGCGCATTCGCATCAGCAATCAAATGTACGCGCCGGAACGTATTTCGAATTGGGGGTGCCTGTTCCAGAAAAACAGGTTCGTCTGGTCATGTCAAACGCCAGGAGATCTTGATGGTTTTCAGAATTGCGATCATGTGCTTCCTGTCCTTGTCGTTTCCGGCTCTCGCCAGCAACGACACGGGTCGCGCAGGGCCGATCGTCGTCGAACGCGCCTGGGCTCGTGCGACGACGATCAATGTTAGCGCAGCCTATGCGACGTTGCGCAATACCGGGACAGCGGCTGATCGACTGATTCGCGTCTCTTCCCCGCTGGCCCGCCGGGTCGAGATCCACAACGTCGTGGACAGGAACGGCATTGTCGGTATGGTTCCGGTGAAAGTGATCGTGGTTTCACCGGGGGAACCATCGGTATTGCGGCCCGGTGGCCTGCACATCATGCTGATGGGCTTGAAACAGAAGTTGGTGAAGGGGCAGACCGTCCCGCTGACCTTCACTTTCAGGACTGCAGGCGCCATCGATGTTGACGCCGTTGTCGCCACGCACGGCGCGCGGAAAGCGCCGCAGCCGACAAACTGATCCTTCAAGTATTCCCGGGTGCTCGACCAGATGCGCAAACAGGATCACCTCCACCATTCCCCGGGGAAGCTGCGAATTGCGCTGGCCAAACGCGCATGCTCAAGGTCTTGCCCATTCCGAATAACAATTCTCAGACCGACAGGCTTTCGGCATGAAAATCCGTTTCGATGACCTGACGCTGCCCGAAGGCGGCACCATAGTGATTACAGCCATCAAGGACGGGTCGTTGTCCGGCTCCGCGGCGGCGGTGGACAAGGCTCTGGACGGCGCTGTCGGCCGCGCCTTGGCGGCGAGCCGTTTCAAGGGCGACGTTGGCGACCAGTTGGTCCTGCACAGCCCGGGCGACGGAAAATTCGACCGGGTTGTCCTGCTGGGCCTGGGCAATCCCAAGGACTTCGACGTGCTGGCTGCACAGAAAGTAGGCGGCCGGGCCTTGGCAGCGCTGAACGGCACCGGCGCCAAGGCCGCGACGCTACTGCTGGACCTGGCCAAGAACGCCAAAATCGGAGGGTTCGACGCAGCAGCGCGTGCGGGCTTCGGGGCTCTGTTGAGGAGTTACCGGTTTGACAAATACCGCACGAAAGAAGAACCGGAACAAAAGCCGACGATGCGCCAAATCGTTATCGGAAGCCCGAATGCCGCCGCCGCCCGCAAGGCCTTCAAGCCCTTGGAAAAGATTGCCGAAGGCGTCTTCATGACACGCGATCTGGTCTCCGAGCCAGCCAATATTCTCTATCCGGAGACGTTGGCCGAGCAAGGCGCGACTCTGCGGGATCTGGGTGTCGAGGTCGAGATCCTTGATGAAGATGCGATGCACAAACTTGGCATGGGAGCCCTTTTGGGCGTCGGTCAGGGCAGCAAGCGGGAATCGAAGCTGCTGGTCATGCAGTGGAAGGGCGGCGGTGCCAAGAAGGATCCGGTTGCCTTCGTCGGCAAGGGTGTAACATTTGATACCGGAGGTATCTCCATCAAGTCCGCTGCAGGCATGGAAGACATGAAGTGGGATATGGGCGGCGCGGGCGTGGTAATCGGCCTGATGAAGGCTCTGGCGGGTCGCAAGGCAAAATGCAACGCGGTGGGCGTCGCCGGCCTGGTTGAGAACATGCCCTCCGGCAACGCGCAGCGGCCCGGCGACATCGTCACCTCCATGTCCGGCCAGACCATCGAAGTGCTTAATACGGACGCTGAAGGCCGTCTCGTGCTTGCTGATGCCCTTTGGTATACTCAGAATCGTTTCAAACCGCAGTTGATGGTGAATCTGGCGACGCTCACCGGAGCCATCATCATTGCCTTGGGCAGCGAGAATTGCGGGCTGTTCTCCAACAATGACGAACTTGCTGAGCGAATCATGGCGGCTGGCAAGGCGGTCGGAGAGCATGCTTGGCGGATGCCGCTGGGCGATGGTTACGACAAGCAACTCAATACCGATGTCGCCGACATGAAGAATATCGGAGGGCGGGAAGCGGGCAGTATTACCGCAGCCCAATTCCTGCAGCGCTTTGTCAACGATATACCCTGGGCGCATCTCGATATTGCTGGCGTTACCTGGACCAAGAAGAATGCCGCGACTGTGCCCAAGGGCGGTACCGGCTTCGGCGTCCAGATGCTGAACAAGCTGGTCGAGGAGAATTACGAGAGATAGGATCAAGCGTGACCGAGATCGGCTTTTACCATCTGCTTCGCACCTCGCTGGAAGAGGCATTGCCCCGGCTTTTGATCAAGACCCTCGAGCGTGGCAGGCGGGCGGTAGTGAAGGCCTGTTCCCCCGACCGTATCAGGCAACTCGACGACGCCCTTTGGAACTGGAGTCCTGGACCGCGCGACAGCAGCTTCCTCCCTCACGGAACGGAAAACGACGGCCACAGCGAAAGGCAGCCGATATGGCTGACTTGTGGCGACGACAATCCCAACAAAGCCGATTTCCTGTTCCTTACGGATGGCGCGGATTGCGGCGTTATCAGCGACTACGCTCGCTGTTTCAATCTATTCGACGGCCGTGATGACGAAGCCGTTGCTCATGCCCGCAACCAATGGAAGGCTTGGCTCGACGCTGGTCACCACCTGATCTACTGGCAACAAGGTGACCGCGGCTGGGAGAAGAAAGAATAAATCCTTTTCGCTGGCGGCCTTCCGTTCGCCATACCCATACCGTCGCATTTGCCGGCTTGAGATCGCTTTCTATATCGGCGCAATTCCCCATAACCATTGTCACCTCAGAACCGGAGCAGCCGGACTATGGCCCTCGAACGGACCTTCTCGATCATCAAACCAGATGCAACAGCGCGTAATATTACCGGCCACATCAATGCGATGATCGAGGATTCTGGATTGCGCATCGTGGCGCAGAAACGCATCCATATGTCGGAAGAGCAGGCCAGGGGCTTCTACGCTGTCCATGCCGACCGACCATTCTACAATGATCTGGTTGCCTTCATGACATCCGGTCCCGTCGTCGTACAGGTTCTGGAGGGTGAAAATGCGATTGTGGCCTATCGGACTGTCATGGGCGCGACCGACCCTGAACAGGCGGACTCCGGCACGATCCGGAAGGTTCACGCCGAGAATATCGAGCGCAACTCTGTCCATGGTTCGGATGCGTCCGAAACGGCGGTGAACGAGATCAGGTTCTTTTTCTCGGACGACGAGATCGTCGGTTGAGCGGCGGTTCCGTACGCGTGCCGGGAAGCCTCTTGGCAGATAACCGTTTCATTTGTTTTTGAATGTGTGATGGCGCTGCAAAGCGAGATCAGCCTTCTGCCCAGAAGGCAAGTATCACTAACAGCGCCGAAACGACCGATAGCCGCAAACCCCATTTCGTGAAGATACCCCACGCTTTGCGATGCTCTTCGTAAAACGCGGTGCCCTCGCCATAGTCTTCAGCCATCAAGTCAACTCCCTGGAATGCAATGACCTCTCCGCAGCTATCGGTTCTGTACACTGCACGAAGTTGTTCTGCCAACCCCCCAGCGCAAGTCCTTGATCACGAATCAAGGTGAGTGTGAGCACCAGCCCGGGCGATTGTTGCCACAGGTTGACGCGCCTGGGCCCGCCCATGGGGCTTTGACGGTGCGGATCGCGTTGAGATCATTCAGCAAAATCCGGATCTGGCATGGCAGGTATTGGAGTTCCGATACTTCATGTAATGATCTGTGCAAGATGTGGTTTCAGGGCTGCGCCGGGACAGGGTTGACCAGTAAATTGTCATTGCCGACGGCGGCTCGGAAGCGCATCCGCTCGCCCATCACGCTTGCTGCGCCGCTGGCGATCAGGCGCAGGGCTTCGGGATAGATTCGATGTTCCTGAACCAGAATCCGGGAAGCCAGACTGTTTGGCGTATCGTCAGACAGAACCGGTACGGCAGCCTGTATGATAATGGGACCTTCGTCCATTTCCGGCCGGACGAAATGGACCGTACAACCCGATATCCGCACGCCCGCCTTCAACGCGCGTTCATGAGTGTGAAGGCCCTTGAAGGCTGGTAGCAGTGACGGATGAATGTTGATCATCCGATCACGCCAGTGATTGACGAAGCCAGTGGTGAGCAGACGCATGAAACCCGCGAGGCAGATGAACTCCACGCCCGCCGCCTCCAGTCGTTCGGTCAAGGCGATTTCGAAACTGCTCCGATTTGCAAAACCGTGATGACTGATCAACTCGGTCGTGATGCCCAGGCCTTCCGCGCGTTCCAGGCCGTCTGGGTCGGCCCCGTTGGACAGGACCAGAACGATCTCGGCTGGAAAGTCGGTCGCGGCGCAGGCCTTGGCCAGCGCTACCATGTTGGAACCGCGACCTGAGATCAGGACGCCGACCTTCAGACGGTCCATTGTGCTGCCCAGTTGCCGATTCGTACAGCCTGATCATCAGCATCGCGCGGCGTCACGGCGCCCACGATCGATACCGTCTCGCCCTGGTCACGCAGCACCGTTGCCACCGATGCAGCGGCGGCTGCCTCTACGACCGCCACCATGCCGATACCACAGTTGAACGTAATAGCCATCTCGTCCGGATCGATTTCGCCGATGTCCTGCAGCCAGGCGAAGATCGGCGGGATGGACCAGGCACCGCCCTCAAGGTCGACGCCCAAGCCGTCTGGCAGTACTCGTGGAATGTTTTCGATCAAGCCGCCTCCGGTAATGTGAGCAAGCGCCTTCAGTCCACCCGCTCGCGCTGCTGCCAGACAGCTGCGGGCGTAGATTCGTGTGGGCGTCAGCAAGTATGTCGATAGCCGCTTTCCCGCATCAAATGGCGCTGGATCGTACCAGCGGATACCTGCGTCGTCGCACAGTAGCCGCACGAGCGAGAAGCCGTTGGAATGCAGGCCGTTCGATCCGATTCCCAAGACGATGTCGCCCGGCGTGATCGTTTCGCCGGTCAGCATCTGGTCCCGCTCTACCGCGCCGACGGCAAAGCCTGCAAGATCATAGTCCCCATCACCATACATGCCAGGCAATTCAGCGGTCTCGCCACCAATCAGTCCGCACTTGGCGCGCCGACAACCTTCGGCTATCCCGGTTACGACGCTGGCGGCTATGTCCGGTTCCAGACGGCCCGTACCAAAATAGTCCAGAAAAAACAGGGCTTCCGCGCCAGCCACCACCAGATCGTTTACGCACATCGCGACCAGGTCTATACCGACGGTGTCGTGAATGCCTGTCTCGATCACGATTCGCAGCTTGGTGCCTACACCATCGGCCGCAGACACCAGAATCGGATCACGATATCCCGCGCCGGCCAGGTCAAAAAGGCCGCCGAATCCGCCGATACCGCCAAGAACCCCTGGCCGGGTCGTCGATTTTGCTACCGGTCCAATGATATCGACCAAGCGATTGCCTGCCGCAATATCCACACCGGCTTCCCTGTAACGACTTGCGATGATGGCGGCTGTTCCCTCAGTACAATTTCTGACGTAGATTTAGACATCTCCTCCTCGTCGATGCAATCCCATTCACCAAGGCGCTTTACCATTGACTGCAACCAATGCTTCCCTTCCTCGCTTCGCAGTTCCGCTTTTGGCAATGATTGCTGTAGTTGCTGGCTTCACAGTCGACAGCGTTACTGTCCGCGCCGCAGATCAGGCTCTTTTTTTGATACGTGACGTGCCGGCGAAAGGCGAGGGTAAGACAGATGCTGCCGCAGAACGCAGCGCTGCCGTTGCCATCGCTGCCGAGGCGCTGCAGCAGCTTATGCGGCGTTTGACTGCGCGCCGCGATCATCCATACCTGCCTCAAGTCTCAGCCAACCGCGCTCACGAAATGATCAAGGGGGTAGAAGTTGTTCGGGCCAAGCGGTCGAACGCTGAAAAGGGACGGTCTTTCGATGGCGCTCTCAGCTTCCTGTTCGATACTGAAAAAGTTGGCGCTTTCCTGGAATCAAGCGGTATCGGCTGGTCCGCCCGGCGCAGCGGGCCAGTGCTGGTGCTGCCGATCTGGAGTGGCGAAGGCCACTTGACTTTGTGGGACGGACTCAACCCTTGGCGCGACACTTGGGAAGCCCGCAACGGCGAGGCCGGTCTTGTTGTGGTCACTCTGCCGGATGGCGGTTTCCAGGACCTACAAGCCATCGATGCCGCTCAGGCAGCCAGACGGGACCTGGAGGCCTTGGCGGCGATCGCCAAAAGCTATGAAGCGCAGCAGGTTCTCGTCGCCGTTGCCCGCAGGGATGACAATGGGCAAGTCCGCGTGGACGCCTGGCTGTTTGGTGTCCGCAACGGTATCGTGGAGCAACTCGATGCGGTCGTTCACAGCGGTGACGAGGCCTTGAGGCGCTCGGCGGCCTCTCTGGTCAGTCAGTTGACGGAACGCTGGAAATCCCAAGCTATTTTTCCGGCAGGCCCCTCTCAGACGACCGACGTTACCGCGCGCTTTGAAGGCATTGAGGCTTGGGCGCGTATCCTCGAAGCACTGGAGGCGACACCGGCTGTGACCGATTACGGGGTTGTCCGCTTTTCTGCGGACGATGCGGTTGTTTCCCTGATACACAAAGGTGCGCCGGAAGATCTGCCTTCGCTGTTGCACGCCTTCGGCCTGAGCCTCGTATGGTCGGAGAACATCTGGGTCCTTCGGGTTGTGCCGAAATTGAAATCGGAACAGGAATGACCGAGTTCCCTGTCATCGAGCCCCTACAACTAAGCTTGGACTTGCCCTTCCGAGCCGCTCGCGGGCGGGACGATTTCACCGTCGCCGAGTGCAACAAGCTGGCAGTTGGATGGATCGACCGTTGGCCAGATTGGCCCAACGCCGGCCTGATACTGCATGGCCCGGAAGGTTGTGGAAAATCGCATCTGGCTGCGGTCTGGCAGGGTAAGAGCAAGGCCATGGTGCTAGATGACGGAGCGTTGGACACGTCTGCTGGACGAGCGGCAGCGGAGCGAGGTGATGCTCTTTTGCTGGAAGATGTTGATGTGCGGCTGGCTGTTGTTCCGGCTTGGCAGGAGGCGTTGCTGCACCTTTACGATGCCAGTCGCCTTGCTGGAGGCGCGATCCTCTTGACGTCGCGGACGCTACCTGCTGCCTGGCCCATTGATCTGCCTGATCTGCAATCCCGTATGGCCGCTTTGCCAAAGGTAGAGATAGCGTTGCCGGACGACCGGCTTCTTGAGGCCGTGATGTGGAAACAGTTCAACGATCGGCAACTCGATGTGCAACAGGATCTGGTCCGGTATGTCCTGCCGCGAATCGAGCGGTCATTTCCTGCCATTCGCCGATTCGTGGACCGACTCGACAAAATATCGGAGGAGCGCCGCCGGAAACCGACCCGGCCCCTGGCTGCTCTCCTGCTGAACGATCTGACGGAGTCGCCGTCTGCGGACGATGTCAGAAAGTGCGGGCGCCATGGATCTGGGACTTGAAGGCAAAAGCGCGCTCGTTTGCGCCGCGAGTAGGGGCCTCGGGCGAGCCTGTGCGGAAGCCCTTGCCCGGGAAGGCGTCAGCGTTACGATCACCGCTCGTACCGGTGAAGAACTGGAGCGCACCGCCTTGGAAATCTCGACTGCGACCGGCCAAACCGTGACACCGGCGGTGGGTGATATCACAACCGAAGATGGTCGTGCAGCGGCGCTGGCGGCCTGTTCAGACCCCGACATCTTGGTCAACAATGCCGGTGGTCCGCCAGCCGGCGAGTTCCGAGAATGGGGGCGGGACGAGTGGGTTGCCGCCTGCGACGCGAACATGATCACGCCCATCCTTCTCATGAGATCGGTCATTGATCCGATGATCGAACGACGCTTTGGCCGCATCATCAACATCACGTCCTATGCCGTGAAGAAGCCGTTGCCTGGCTTGGGTCTGTCTAATGGCGCACGCGCGGGCCTCACCGGTTTCGTAGCCGGCCTGGCGCGCGAAACTGTACGGCACAACGTCACGATCAACAACATGCTGCCTGGGCCGTTCAATACTGACCGGTTACGCTCAAATGTCGAGGCCCTCGCGAGGCGGAAGGGCATCTCGTTTCAACAAGAAATGCAGAGCCGTTTTGATGGAAATCCTTCGGGCCGGCTTGGCGATCCGGCAGAGTTCGGAGCCGCCTGCGCGTTCTTGGCTTCAGCGCATGCCGGATATATCAGTGGCCAGAACTTCGTGCTGGATGGCGGAGAAGCCATGATCACACTGTAAGACTTATCTGTGCGCGTTCTCGTTTTGCTAGGTCGGTTGCTGTGTGCTCTAGGCGCAGTTGCTACCCTGTTGTTAGGTCTGGACCTGCTCGCTGGCCATGCAGGGTTTGAATTTCCTGGTGATATGATGCGGTTTCTGATTCTGATACCGCCCGCAGTCATTGGTGCCCTGATCGCATTCCTGATGGTGCGCCGCTACACAGGTGTTTCCCGAACCAGGCGCTTGCTCCTGATCGGCGCGTTGATGCCGCCAGCGCTGGTTCTCGTCCTGTTTGGCGCCGCGCAGCTTGTCGCCGGAACGATGGCGCATGGCCTTTTGGTCGGCTTTCTGGTGTTCTGTTGGGCTGTCTATGCTTTGACAATCTTGCGAAGCGGCCAGCAGCTACGCAGACAAGGGTACGCCGCGATGACAGGCTTGTGCCTTTTCGGAGTCGGTATCGGGTTGCTTGTCCAGTCGCTGGGTGCGGTCGCGCAACTGATCCTGGGACCAGAGGCGGTCTGGCCAGGCGAACTCTCATTCTATGGAATCGTTGTGGCCGCCAGCCTGATGGCCATGGTCATGGCAATCGTCGCGGTTGCTCGATCGACGCCTGCCGGGACAGCCGTTTCATGAGTTTCGGCGAATTGAAATTCGTTGAAGAATATTTGTGAAAACGTCTTTGGGATCAGACAGTCATGGGTGTTTTTGGTCGGGGTCGATTTTGGCAGGCTGTTGGCTGCTTCGAGACGCTGTCGGACGGTATGTTCATGGTTGTCGTTTCGTGCGGAGGGGCGTTCATGTCGAGACGGATCCTTCTTGCTCATACCATGGATGCTGCCTTGGATCACATGTGAGCGAGTCGTGTGCGGAGCGAATGGTGTACGGAACGATATCGGGCCATGGCGTTTGCGCAACTGACTTGGCGGGAAAGCTTGCGCGACATCAAGGTTTGTTGCGAGGTACAAGCGGGCTGGCTTTGTCACAGAAGCTTCAGGGGCTCCGTTCGGCGTTTGAGACTGGCGGAGGCCAACGTGCGTCCTGTGTGCCGGAGACCACAAGTGGGATGAGGCCATGCAGTTCCTCGACTTGTGCCTGTCGGTGTTCGCCCAGGCACGGGTTTCGATCGCAGTGGATGCGGTTGCTCTGCTCAACTTCTTGCGGGTTATACCATAAGCGCTAACCTGTTTGGCACGTCGGCAATCCGTATGGTGCGCTTGTGCGCAATGCGGGGGTGCTGGACCTGATGAACGAGGACCGGGAGGTCGTGTTTCCGTTTCTGCCCGAGGACATGGCGGATGCGATGGGTTGACCGAGGACCGCATGAGCGCGCGGGGGACCACCGGTGGAACGATGTGGGTGACGGGGTGTGGCGATTGACTGCGCAGCCCTCAGGGCGTCCGGTCTCGCCTTGCAATCCGAAGTTTTCTGCGGTTCAAGGCTGTTTTCATGCATCATCGCGCAACGTCTGCGGGATGCCTTGGCCTGGGACAGGCCGGCTGCCTGCTGCTGCCTCGCACATCAGGACATACAAAAGCCAGGTCCTTGATCAATCATGTCAAATCACGCATGCGGCAGACCCTGACGTCACTCGCGACTTCAGGAACAGGCTCTGAGGGAGTCGGGGCGATTGGCTGCGGGGCTCCGTGCATCGCGCTCTTTCGCGAACAGGGGTCGCGATGTCGACCGATGGCGGCTTTCATGTGAGGGCATTCGATGCGACGATGGTGAAGGAGAACCTGGACGCACCGCAGGGAGGCCGTCGCGCCCGAACAGCCCTTGGCGTGACTTTCCGTTCATGCGCAATCAACTCACGCGGACCATCGAATCTCGACTTCCCCTCGCTCTGGCAATCGCCCAATGGAACCGGATCTCCAGAGCGATAGCCGAGCTACCCCGACGTCGCAGGCCTCAAAAAGGTTCTGCACCGCAGAAAACGGCGGATGACAGGATGGCATCGGACACCCGTCGAAGGTCGGTTGCCCGCGGTCGGCTCTTCCGGCCCCGTCAGATCGTCTTGCTGATCGTCATGCAGCAGGCCATACTGCGCCCGGGTGGCCTCGGTCCGGGCCATGGTACCCTCCATCGTCGGTGTCGAGCTTCCCGACAAGGTACCACAGCCCGAGGCCTCACGAAACTGAAGGAACAGGCTCTTAGAATTGGAGTTTGCCATGAATGCAGGAATGGTAAGAACCGGTGGAATCATGGTCTTCGTGATGCTTGTCCTAGGCGTTGTCATGAGCTTCGTCATCGCTGCTGCGGCGGTCAAAATTGGCTCCGATGGCAAGCCGCAAATTACAGGTGGTGCGATTTTACCCGTTTCCAACATCATTTACGTTGTGATCATTGCCTTTGTTTATTGGACGACCAAAGGTCTGTTCAATGCCAGGGGCTACCGGCAGGCTGACATTCCAATCATGGTCATCATGAGCATACTCGCCGTCAACCTGGTATTGGGTTTCATAGGTGGTGCCGGCTTTGACTCTATAGGGTCGATTTCGGCGATGGTAGGGTCGACCAACATCGTCGGAATCATCTCATTGATCATGATGCTGGTATTGTTTGCGGCATGGCTGTGGTTCGCCATGGCAGCGCTGGGCTTTGGTAACCGGATCGCTTCTGGCTTGTGGAAAGGCATAGGCATCGTATACCTTATCGGTACCGTCCTTTTTGTATTGTCTATACTGCTTCTTATCGTGCTGGGAGTGTCTGAAGCATCGGGTCTTGCCGTCGGTGATGGATTTCAGATGCTTATTGGCATCCAGGCTACTATTGGCATGCTGGCGATTCTGGCTGGATGGATTTGTCATGGAATCGGTCTGATTACGGGTGCCGGCCAGATGAGTCAGGCCTAGTCAGGAATAATACGTCAAACCAAGTCACCAGAGCATGTCGACGTCGACCTGAGTCGGGGTGTCAAGGAGAGCCAGGAGCCAGTCGGTGATTGGTGGAACCGATTTTGGCGTCTTGCCGGTCAGGCTCTTGATTTCACAGCTCTGTTCAGTTGGGCTTGGGATGGCATATCCTTGCACGGTAAGGATCCGAGTTGCGTGATTCCATTGTGTACGGGTAGTATGGAACGGCATTCGGTTGAAGGCTGAGCCGTTGAGTTGGTCCGGGGCGGTTAGCTCAGTTGGCAGAGCGACTGGTTTACACCCAGTAGGTCGGCGGTTCGAATCCGTCACCGCCCACCATACAGTAGACCGCTCTCCGGCGTTCGTTTGGGGGATTATATACAATAGTGCCCAAAACCCTTGACATCCCCCTCTGTTTACGGCACTATTCTATACAGATTCTCACGATTGCAGAGGCACTTATGGCTCACAAGGCGCCCGGCAGGCATGAGAGGGACGGCATTTCCCTCAAGCGGCTTTTCAGCATGTTCCCCGACGACACGGCGATGGACAAGACAACAGCTAGAAACGCGCTGGCCGAGGCGACGAGGCGCGGCACATATTCAATCGGCGCAAGCGTATACCCGCGCCTACAATTCTGGTCGATTCAAGAATACATGACGGAGCCTCGCATGATGCCGAAGCTGCCTCCGATGGCAGACCCCGACACCGGCAAGGCTGTGCAAGCCGACCTGTTCAGGGATGCGCCGTGACTTTGGGCACTATTGTATATAATCCCCTTTTGCAATTGAAGCGCAAGCTGTGTTATAGTTGACCTTCGGCAATTCGCCAGATTCTCAACAGGGAACCTAGGAGAACCAAAAATGTTCAGCTTGATTGGCTCACCCCCCCCCCCCACCGCTAGACTGACGGCCCTCGCGGTGCCCGCCGCGATGCTGTGCTTCCTGCTGCTTGCAGGACCGGCGCAGGCGCAGATGCCGACAGCAGAACAATGCAACGACAGACGCCTGTTCACCCTGAAAAAGATTATATTTCTGGGTGATGGCGCCATGAATGAAAATAATTCAGACTTCGGCGAAAACGGGATCCAAGTCGATAGGATGGCCGGTTGCTTTGGTCTAGATGCCAATGTGCTAGAAGAAATCGGTTTCTGCATGAATGTCTGGGACACGACCCCATGCAGCGGCAACGAATGCAAAAACACTGCGGCCAAAGTTGTAGGAGCACAGGTTAACCCGGAATGGCATTCCGAAAACCTTGTATGCGGTTTGATATCAGCGCGCCAAGCATTTGCAGGTTTTATTGTTGCGTCGCCACATGATAACCGGGTCAAGGACGATCCTACCAACCGGTTGATAATCGCTTTGGTCGACAATCCCCACGAACATGTGTTTTTCTACATCCGGGACGACGACTGACGTGATCTGGGATGCTGCAACTTGCCACGCCTGAACTTCTACGAACTACGCCAAGAACTCATTCACGCGGTGCCGCTTTCGATATTCTCAAACAAGTCGTAGACAGGGGTTCGCGCGTCAGTGAACGCACAAGTATCGCTGACTTCGCTCTTAATTCACGAGTAACATAGCTTAAAATAAAGCTGGCGTTTTATCGAATCTCGCCCTCAGCATATTCCCTCTCTCTTCTGCTTTTTCGTGTCCTTATGGCGGAGTCACAGTGCTAAAATAAGGGGATTATATACAATAGTGCCCAAAACCCTTGACATCCCCCTCTGTTTACGGCACTATTCTATACAGATTCTCACGATTGCAGAGGCACTTATGGCTCACAAGGCGCTCGGCAGGCATGAGAGGGACGGCATTTCCCTCAAGCGGCTTTTCAGCATGTTCCCCGACGACACGGCGATGGACAAGACAACAGCTAGAAACGCGCTGGCCGAGGCGACGAGGCGCGGCACATATTCAATCGGCGCAAGCGTATACCCGCGCCTACAATTCTGGTCGATTCAAGAATACATGACGGAGCCTCGCATGATGCCGAAGCTGCCTCCGATGGCAGACCCCGACACCGGCAAGGCTGTGCAAGCCGACCTGTTCAGGGATGCGCCGTGACTTTGGGCACTATTGTATATAATCCCCTTCGTTTGGACGGTGCCTGTATCGCCCGAACGAAGGGAGGGGACCGGGTGCTGCGCCGACCGCACCGCATGCCAAAGATGGTGGCCCAGCCCGTTTCGCCTGCTCAACACCATCCGGTGATGCGGCCTCCACGGTACCCGGATAGCGCCCGACATCGCTCAGGACCGCAAATGCCACCAAAAAACACCGCAATCCAAGAAACCGCAAACCTTCATGAAATATCCGGGTCAGCGAAGAGGTAACCTGCGCCTGCACCAACCTGCCTCCGCAACGAAAAGACGCGGCATCTCCAGTGCTTTCCAGGCGGCCAGTGGCCATTCTTGGTCAGCCGTAGCGCGCAAGCCGCCACCAGACGATCCAGACGGGTAGGCTGATCACAACCGCGCAGACCGCAATCGCCAATGGCCCGAACAGGCCTGCGAATACTGCTGCCATTGTCGTAACAACGCCCAGCCCGATGCCGACTGCCCAAGCGGAGCGTCGGTAGCCGAGGCGCCAGAGACAGCGACAGCCCAGCGCCAGCGGCAATCCGCAGGGCACGAGCAAGGCGAGTGATCCCAGCGCTGCCAGCGACGTGCCGGGGTCCGCGAACGCGCCGGCCGATGCTCCAAAACGGAGCACTCCCTGCATGACCATGCCGACCGGGAGCCAGAGCAACGCCAACGGCCAGAACTTGTACAGTGCGATCTTGTTTGGACCATCCATATCACACCGATGCTCCGGATGGCCCCGCGTCTGCCTGGCGGCGACTCCTTCCCACGGCTCACGAAATAACCGAGCTTGGGACCACGAGATAGGGTGGCCCGTTGATCAAAAGGAACATTCTTTGTGAAAATGCGTCTTGTCGCGCTCTCAAGACGATACCATATCACAGATAACGGCGTAAGACAGCCTACTGGGCGGGTTTTTCTCGTGAAGACACAACGCGCACAGAAAGATGCGCGTACTTCGTACAGTGTAAAGGCGCTCCAGAAGATTGAACGAGTCGTTTCCGCTCCCTTTAGGCCAGCGTTCCGGTAACATGACTGAAGTGCTTGGATCCTAAAGAGAGTTCACACTGCTATATTGGCAATCCGGCGTCCGGGCGATCGGTCGCTACAACTGCACGAAGTGAGTAAACTAGTATGCAAACCGGTACCGTGAAGTTCTTCAATACCACCAAAGGCTACGGCTTTATCCAGCCGGAGAACGGCGGCAAGGATGTGTTCGTACACATCACCGCCGTGGAACGCGCAGGCCTCGGCACCTTGTCCGAAGGTCAGAAGATACAGTTCGAAACCGAAAATGATACGCGCGGTCCAAAGGCGGTAAATTTGCAGGAGGCCTGAACTCTATCCCCTGCGAGCCGGGTGACCGGTGAAGCCTCTTTTCAAAAACGTCCGCCGTTGGACCACGGCGGGCGTTTTTCGGATGCGCAAAAACTTATCGGTGACGGCTATGGGGTTCCAATCTGCGTGATGTTGTCAACGGGCAGGGTCTGCTAAAGCCCCTCGAGATTCATCGAAAAGCCCAAGAATATCATCATCTTCACCTTTCTCTTCTCCCTTCGCGAGGCTGTGGAGTAGGCATTTTCTTGGGTGGGCGATGCCAGCGCTTGGCCAAGGCTTCAAACATACCGAGGAGGATTTCCCGGCCCGACTGGCGGTCGGCCGCCTGCAGTTTCTCATGTGCAGGTTTGCGCGGGACGGGTGCAGTTACTAGAGCATACTTGCAAAGGCCATCATCGCGGGTTGATGACAATATCTTCCGATTCACCGCGGCGCCTTCTGACAATAGCCGACTATAAGGCATCAAGCGAAAGAGATGAAAATCCGATCCTAACGACGGTCGGGCAGGGCAAATAGTCCCCGCTTCGCAGTTCTCTACAGCTTCAGTTCTTCAACCTGAGCGGGTGGCACCTCTTCTGGTGGCGCCTTGCGCCGATGCGTCTTGTTCCTGGCCCGCTCCAGTGCTTGGCGTTTCAGTTCGTCAAAATCCGCCGTGCAACGCGCAATCCGGAAGACGCAGTCGTTGTTGCGACCCGCGCACAGTTGTCGAGCAGCATCCGTCGCTGCTTCGACCGTTGGCCCTTTGGCTGTCGCGAAGCGACCGCGCGGCGCCACGAATAGCGCCAAACAGTCATTTTGAACAGTGACAACATTTGTGCAACGTTGGTTGCACATCAACCACGCTCGGCTACGCGCGGCTACTTCGGTCGGATGGTTCATTGAATAGACCCAGTATCCCGTAAATCGGCTGAATGCGACAGAGCCCCAGCACTGACCTTTTCGGCACGCGGCAGAGGCTGGCCATGAAACAGTGGATCCGGCGATGGCTGCGCAAAGGACAATGAAAATCAGGCGCATTGGGTATCAGGCGCCTCTGATATTCTCACGGTGTGGACATCCCTGCTATGTTTTGCGGGCAACGATGTGAAAGACATGCCAGTGTTTGAGACTCCCTCTTGGCGTAATCGAATCGCTCTCTTCTTCCTCGAATAGAAGCACTCTCCAGGCTGCGAAGAGAGCTTCTGCATCGTCCCGGGTGTGAATTGTGAGCTCGTCGCCGCGCCGGGCCCAGCTGTCACGTGGACCGTACAAATGTCCAGCAAGAAGACCGCCAGCTAACAAGGCGCTGTTGATCGAATTCCACAATCCGTCAAATTGTCGAGGCGGGCACATCGGCAAGCAGAAACTGGCATTGATCAGAATGGCAAAAGGCAGGTCCAAATCGTCCTTGGCGAAATCGGCGACCTTGAAAGTCAGGCGACCATCCCGCCAAGGCTCGGGAAAGCGGCGTTTCAAGGTTGGTCCCGCTTCTGGAGCGGTATCGACCGCCAAGACACTCAGTCCAGCTTCAAGCATAGGCGCTATGTCTCGGCCGGCGCCAGTGCCCAGATCAAGAGCGTGCAACGTGGTTCCGACCGACTTTTCTGGAAGTGCTGCCAAGGCAGTGAGAGTAGTGCGGCGCGGCGGTCGGTGCGCAGTCCATTTATAATAGTTTGTCCAGTCCGATGATGATCGATCAACCATACGGCTACGAATTGTCGTATTTCGTCACGCCGCAAGGAAGCAGACCGCTGTTGCATTCACCCGGAAGTCGATACCGCCAAGCCTCCGATCCACTCAACAGCCGCCGCCAACAGCCCCAACAGCGGCTGATCGACATTGCTACCGCCTTCTTTCAGCTCCAGGAAGCTTGTCACGATGCGGACTACACAAGCCAATCGTCCGCTATTGTGGCCATTGGCCGGACTAGCTGTCAAACAGGTCTGTAGGATTGCCGCCCATCTGGGTCAGAGACGCATGCATCTTTTGAAGCGCGCGACTCTCGATTTGGCGGATCCGCTCTTTGCTGACACCGAACTCAACACCGATCTCGGCGAGCGTGCTCTTATCTTCTTCCAGGAAACGTCGCACGATGATCCGCCTCTCCCGCGGAGTCAGCTTGTCAAGCGCCGTTTCCAGCCACTGCTTGCGCGTCCGACGACCACTGGCATTAGCGGCAATTCCCTCCGGTCCCGGGCCAGTATCTTCCAATAGATCCTGGAACTGAGCGCCATCATCTTCCAACCCTACCGACGCGTTAAGCGATTGATCTGGGCGGGTGAGATGAAGTTCCATGCGCTCTACTTCGGTGACCGTCACATCCAGCTTTTCGGCGATTATCTGCCGCTCGTCGGTAGTCAACTGACCGTCAAAACCTGTGCTCAGCTGGGCTCGCAGGCGCCGGAGGTTGAAGAACAGACGACGTTGCTTTGGCGTCGTTGCCGCGCGAACGATAGACGAATTGCGCAATATATAGTTCTGAATTGAGGCGACGATCCACCACGAGGCATAGGTGGAGAACCGGACCTCGCGTTCCGGATCAAACCGCTCAACCGCTTCCATCAGGCCGATGTTGCCTTCTTGCATAAGATCGGCCATCGGCAAACCGCTCGACCTAAAGCCAGCGGCGATGCGTACGACCAGGCGGGCGTGCGCTTCGATAATCTCGTGCATGGACCGCTCGTCGCGCTTTTCCTTCCAGCGCCGGGCCAGGTCCACTTCATACTCCCGCTCAAGGACAGGAGCATCCATCGCCGCGGAAATATAGCGCCGATTGCTCCGTTCGGTTGCAGCAGAATCCGCGTATGCCATGGGGCTACCGCATCCTTTCTTCAACTGAATCTTTCAACTGATTTCGAGTCGAAAATATATCGCCGGGAACAAAGTTTCAAGCATAAATTAGCGACTCGACATCGTTAGGGATGCGACATAGTTAGGGTTTCATGACCGATATGTCGTCCGCAAGAACCCCGATATCGTCATCCTCGACCTTCAACGAGCGAGCGACTCAGGACTGTACGCCATGCAATGCCAAGGCTTCGAACAGATACGCAAGCAATGCCGAAGATACAGCGTCTGTGGCGCGCATGACCAATCTGATCGACCGTCTGGGTCGCGCGGTTCATTGCTTGCAGTTTTCGGATGGCCTCAACCCGGCTCAGTGGGCAGTGCTTCGATATCTTGGCCGCGCCAACCGGTATTCGCGTACGCCGACTTCAATCAGCGATTATCTGGGAACTACTCGCGGAACCATGTCCCAGACCATCAAGGCTCTGGAAGGCAAAGGCCTGATCGTCCGCGAAACCAGCGATCGTGACCGACGCGCGGTATTGCTCAACCTGACCGAGCAGGGCGAAGCAATTCTGAAGAACGATCCACTGGGGTGCGTCAGCTCCGTGGCCAAGTCGCTCGGTAATGAACTTGAAGAGGCCAGCGAGTTCCTCGGCCGGGTGGTTGGCTGTCTCCAGAACAAGACAGACGGCTTGCGGTATGGCGTGTGCGCGCATTGCACGAATTTCTGCAAGAGCCAGTTTGCATCTGATGTGCATATGTGCGGCCTGACCGGTGATTCGCTGTCCGCGCAGGACAGCGCCAAGATCTGTGTAAACTACTCCGACCCTGCGGCTTCCTGACCCCCGACATCGACGGCGCCTGGTTTGGAATACGCCTGCCAATACATCCGGCGGCGCAATTGCCAACCTGTCCGATCCCATGATCTCTTCGATCGATCTTTTGCGAACCGGCACGGGCAAGATCCGAATTCTGTGAAGAACTCGACAAAATCGGTGCGCAGCAATTCTGCGCAGATGTAACGCTCCTGTCGAAGCCTTCGCCCTGCCGTCTCGGGTGCAACCGGTATGCGGCATAATCGCTTGAACCCGTCGCGATTACCGAACCCCCACCGATCGGTGGAGAAAATCGATCCGACCGGACTATCCGTCGTCGCTGTAGTCCCTTGTAAGGTTCGTCCTGCCCAAGCGACCGTCACACGAAACCAAACACTTCACAACCTGCTTGGAGCAATGTCCGGTTGGGTTGCAGTTGCGAGTGCCGATGTCGCTTGAGTCGACAGAGCGGCCATGTTTCCAACGATTTCTCCGGCGACTCGCACGCGGCAACAATGCGAAAGCCAAGCGCTGTCTCGGCATTTGGCGGCCGGATGACAGTGTCTATCGGGCAGGTTCTACACGAAGGATCTTGCCGTTGCTACTGTCCGTTAGCAGCCAGATATAGCCGCGTGGACCGATACGCACGTCGCGAATACGCTCGTCGATATTCCGCAACAAGCGTTCTTCCTCAATCTTTCGCGTGCCGTTGAACCGCAAGCGTACAAGCATGCGATATTTCAATGCACCGACCAGAAGATCGCCGTGCCATGCCTTGAACACCGGACCTCTGACAAAGGCCATTCCTGACGGTGCAATGGACGGGTCCCAGTAGAAGACCGGCTGTTCCATGCCCGGTTTACTGGTTCCGTCGCCGATTTTGCCGCCCCAATAGTGGCGCCCGTAGCTGATTGTCGGCCAACCGTAATTCCGACCGGCCCGTGATACATTGATCTCGTCGCCGCCACGGGCGCCATGTTCGTGGACCCACAAATCTCCGGTCTGCGGGTGCAGTGCTGCGCCTTGAGGGTTGCGATGACCGTACGACCATGTTTCGGGGCGGTAGCCGCTGCGTCCAACGAAGGGATTGGTCGTCGGAATCGACCCGTCCTTCCTGATACGAATAACCATACCGCGATTATCGGTCGTATCCTGGGCTTTTTTTCGTTCGGCGCGGTCGCCAATGGTGACGAAAAGGGTACCGTCCCGCGCGTTGACGATGCGCGATCCGAAATGGCGGCCGGCTGAAGTCTTCGGTGTCATACGAAAGATGATCGTCACATTCTCCAGTGCGCCGTCCTGCAACTGGGCTCGGGCGACGGACGTGCCCGCGCCGCCGGGTCCAGGCTCGCTGAACGCGAAGAAGATGGTGCGGTTGGTCGTAAAGTCCGGATCAACGACAACATCCAAAAGGCCGCCTTGGCCATAAGCCGCGATGCGAGGCAGACCCCGCAGAGGGGCATCAACATCGCCTCGCCGGGTGACGATACGCATTCGGCCGTCGCGCTCGGTTACCAGCATCCGGTCATTCGGCAGAAAGGCCAACGACCAGGGATGGGACAGGCCTTGGGCGACGGTCACCACTTTCAGAGTTCCGACGCTGGACTTGAAAGATTTCGCGTATACCGGCGACGCGGTTGAGAAAAATGCAAAAGCCACGCCGGCAAGGATCAACGGAGCCAGTGTGCGCATTGGGCCCTCCTTGGGATTTGGTTTTTCTTGCCTGTCACGCATATGGGGTGCGATCTTGGACGCGCTAGGGAACCTCTGATTAATTGGCCGTATCCGGTGATGATGTGACTGTCTGGATGGTCCGGCTTGGAGGGTTCATGGAGCAAGCGACGTTTGCGGCGCTGGCGCACGCTGCGAAGAAGCGCAGGACGCGCCGGGAGTTGTTTCTTGCGAAGATGGACGGGCTGATTCCGTGGGACCGTCTGGCGCGGCGGATCGCGCCGTTTTACCCGAAGTCGGGCCGTGGCCGGCGGCCGTATCCCTTGCGCACGATGCTGCGGGTTCACTGCGTCCGGTTGTTCTGCAACCTGAGCGATCCGGGGATGGAGGATCTGCTCTGCGAGGTGGGGTCGGTGCGCCGGTTTGCGGGCCTGCGGCTGACGGGTCCCTTGCCGGACGAGACGACGATCCTGAACTTCCGGCCCCTGCTGGAGAGGCACGGCCTGGGCGAGGCGCTGTTCGGGGAGATCAACGCGCCCCTGGCTTCGCCGGGCCACCGCCTGAAGCGCGGGACGATCGTGGACGCGAGCATCATCGACGCGCCGGGCGCGACCAGGAACAAGGCTGGGGAGCGGGATCCGGAGATGCGCCAGACGAAGAAGGGCAACCAATGGCACTTCGGGATGAAGGCGCCCATCGGCGTGGCCTCGGAGACGGGCCTGACGCACAGCCTGGAGACGACCTCGGCGAACGAGGCCGACGTGGCCACGGCGCACGCGGTGCTGCACGGCGGGGAGGAGCGGGTGTGGGCAAGCGCGAGGAGAACCGGGACATGGACGTGGACTGGCAGGGGGCGATGAAGCGCGGCAAGCGGCGGCAGCTGGATCCATCAGGGCCGGAGGCAATCCGTCCGCGATCCGCAAAGGGCCGCGATGGGGCACCCGAAACCGCCCGTGGTGGCCCGTTCCGAGTAACCCTTGTAGCCCAGGCGCATATCGCCGAGGCGCGTCATGCCGGCCGAAGCCAAAGGATCGAAACCAACCGCGACTTGGCGGCAAATGCTCCCTTGTTCAGACCTTCCATAGCAGTTGATTTGTGCCAAGACGTTGCCTGCAACGATTCCGGAACCGGCAAGTGCGTCTCAGAAGACGGAACTCGCCATGGCATATCTCGCAAAGGGATTGATAACCGCTGTTCAGCGGCAACAAGTGTCGCCGACATCCTGTCACTCTACCATTATCCAAACCGGAGTGGTCTTGTTCTCCTGCGCGACTTCCGGCAATGCAAAGCAGCCCGCGAGGCAGGTGGTTTCTCTGGTCCAATGGTTGACCCGTGTCGATCAGGCTGCAGTTTGATTCCCTCGGACTGGTCAAATCGTGTCAGATGTGGTAGTTGAAAAGGCGTCTGAACACGATTGAAGGCAACTACTGGAACCCTCTTCTTTTCCGCGTCAAAAGGCGCGTGGCGATAGAGTGCTGGGGCGCGCATGTCCGGTCATCCAAGTCGGATTGTCCGATTTGCTGGGCACGGTTGGCAATCGATCATCGGAAGAATACCAAGGAAAGAGTAATATGAGCGACGTTGCAGATCGCATGAAGAAGATCGTTGTCGAGCACTTGGGCGTCGACGAGGCCAAGGTTGTCGAGGACGCCAGCTTCATCGACGATCTTGGCGCGGACAGCCTTGATACGGTCGAACTCATCATGGCTTTCGAAGAAGAGTTCGATATCGAAATCCCGGATGATGCGGTAGAAAAAATAGCGACTGTCAAAGACGCGATCACGTTTGTTTCCAACAAGCAATCCTGATTAGCTGACAGCGATCATCAACGGATGACGACCCGGGTCGACATCCCGACAATGCCGTGCTTGCCAGTCATGCAGGAACACTGGAAACGGGCGTGCGTTCCCATTAGAGATGACTCGCAACGCGTCGCAACGGCGTGCACTGCAGGAGAGCGTGCGGCATGAAGCGCGTCGTCGTCACCGGTCTTGGCCTTACGACGCCACTGGGAATATCGGTCTGGGAAAACTGGAAAAATCTGATCGAAGGACGATCCGGCATCCGGGCCATCAGGCGGATGGACGTCTCCGACTTGTCCTGTCAGGTTGCCGGTCAGATACCGCGGCCGGACCTTGGCGAGGATTTGTCTGATCTGCCAAGGCATGTAACTCCCTTCATTGCCGAAGAAACGATCCTGAAAAAAGATCTGAAAAAGGTCGATGATTTTATCATCTACGCCATTGCTGCGGCTGAACAGGCCGTAGCGGATTCGGGCTATGTGGCGGATACCGAAGAAATGCAGGATCGCAGCGGCGTCCTGATCGGCTCCGGCATCGGCGGCCTGAAAACGATCTATGAAGGTTCGATCGTGCTGCACGAGCGCGGTCCGCGTCGCCTGTCGCCCTTTTTCATTCCGTCAGCTCTGATCAATGAAGCATCGGGTCATGTTTCAATCAAGTACGGGTTTCGTGGTCCAAACCACGCGGTTGTCACTGCCTGCTCGACCGGAGCACACGCCATTGGCGATGCCGCGCGGCTTATCATGCTGGACGATGCTGATGTGATGATCGCCGGCGGCGCAGAGGCGCCGATAGGCCGCCTCGGAATGGCCGGCTTCTGTGCAGCCCGGGCCATGTCGACAAATTTCAATGATGAACCGTTACGGGCCTCGCGTCCTTGGGACCAGGACCGGGACGGCTTTGTGATGGGCGAAGGCGCGGGCATCTTGGTACTTGAGGAACTGGAGCATGCCAAGAAGCGCGGTGCCAACATTCACGCAGAGGTGGTCGGCTACGGATTGTCAGGCGACGCGTATCACATAACCGCCCCCGCCGAAGACGGCAACGGCGGCTTCCGCGCCATGCGCAACGCATTGCGGCGCGCCAGACTCAATGCCGACGAGGTCGATTATATCAACGCCCACGGCACGTCGACGCCGCTCGGCGACGAGATCGAGCTCGGGGCTGTCAAGCGGCTGTTCGGCGATCACGCCTATGCGCTAACCATGTCGTCGACAAAATCAGCTATCGGGCATCTGCTGGGGGCAGCCGGGAGCGCAGAAGCGATTTATTCAATTCTGGCTTTGAAACACCAGTTGGCTCCGCCGACGCTGAACCTAGACAATCCGTCGGAAGGTTGCGACATAGATTTGGCTGCGCACACAGCGAGGGAACGGCCAATCCGAAAGGCACTCTCCAACTCTTTCGGCTTTGGCGGTACCAATGCGTCCCTGATCTTCGCCGCTTCGCCATGAGCCTTCCGGATCAGGACGTCAAGCGGGAGACATGCCGCTGGGTTTGCTGAAGTGGTTTACTGCATTGATCATCGTGCAGACTAATCGCCGTGATCGGCAGGCGGCCGACCTTGACAGGGCCGGAGGCCAGAAGTTTCGTCATTCTGCTGCCCTTTGGTGCCGTCGCCGTCTTCAGGCTGTGCCCCATATCTCCTTGGAAAGGTCGATAATCATGGCGAGTTTGTCGAACTGTTCCTGCTCGGTGATGACGTTGCCGATTGCATTCGACGAGAAGCCGCACTGTGGCGACAGACAGAGTTGGTCCAGGTCGACAAAATTTGAGGCTTCCTCGACGCGAGCTTTCAATTCATCACGGCTTTCCATTTCGCCGCGTTTGGTTGTGACGAGACCCAGAACAATTTTCTTGTCGCCCTTCGGCACGTAGCGCAGCGGGGAAAATCCGCCGGATCGCTCGTCGTCGTATTCCAGAAAGAAGCCATCGACATCGGTCAGGTTGAAAAGGTTGTCGGCGATCGGTTCGTAGTCGCCCTCCGCAAACCACATGCTGCGAGCATTACCACGGCACAGATGAACGCAGACAGCCATGTCCGAGGGTCGATCGGCTATGCAATCATTGATCAGCGCTGCATAGGTTCGTGGCAATTCATCCGGGTCTTCACCTCGGGCACGGGCGGCGTTCCGCATCTTGGAATCACACAGGTAAGCGAGATTGGTGTCATCGAACTGGATGTATCGGCAGCCTGAGTCGGCCAGAGCGGCAATCTCCTGCCTGTAAAGGCTGGAGAGGTCGGCAAAGAAATCGGCCATGTCCGGATAGGTCTCACGGTTGATGGCGTCTCGGCCACCCCGGAAATGCGTCATGGTCGGCGATGGTATGGTGATCTTTGGTACTGAATTCGGACCAACTCTGGACTGGAGATACCTGAAGTTTTCCACCTCGATGCCATGCGCCGGCCGTTGCATCCGATCAACGACTTCCACCGTCAAAGGCACCTGTTTTTCGCCACCTTTCCCGGTCTTCTCCCCTTGGGCAAAAGCGCCCTTTATCGTGAAATTGGTCTGAATGCCGCCGATCTTGCTGATAAAATCGAAATGAAAGCTTTCCCGCCGGTATTCGCCGTCGGTCACCGACCGCATGCCGACAGCTTCCTGTCTTTTCACCACCTCGACGATGGCGGCGTCTTCCCGGGCGCGCAATTCCGTGTCGTCGATGACAGCCGCCTTCCAGTCCGCCCGGGATTTAAGCAGCGAATCGGGGCGCAGCAGGCTGCCGACATGATCAGCGCGGAAGGGCGGTTTCATGGAATACCTCGTCGTGCAGGCGTCTATTGCGAGGGCGCTGCGGGTTGTCGTCCAGCCGTGCCGCCATCAGATCACGACAGCCTCGACATAAGGCTGGTTCTCCGGAATACGACGGTAGTCGAACGGACTCAAATCGATCTCACGGTATTCGCCGTAGAGAATCAGTTCCGACGTGCCGCGACCTATCGCTGGCGATTGCTGCAGGCCATGTCCGGAAAAGCCGTTCACAAAGACAAAGTTCTCAATTCTGGTGTGGCGGCCCGTGATGGCGTTGTGGTCGAACCTGTTGTAGGCATAATGCCCCGCCCAGGAATTGATCAGGCGAAGCGCATCAAACTGCGGAATTCGGTCCATGATGGCTGGCCAGACATGCGCTTCCCATCGGTCGTGATCCTCAACAAAGTCGTCGTAATCCACCGCCATATCCTCCTGCGGCGCACATCCAGCCATATAGTAGGCACCGTCAGAGCGTACGTGAACGCCCGATGGGTTGATCGTAAGGGGCAGAGGCTGATCGATCGGCCTTTCCGCCGCGAAGACAAAGGTGAATCGCTTGCGTGGCTCGACCGGCAGATCAATATCCGCCATGCTCGCGGTGCGCGCTGCACGCGGTCCGGAGGCATTGATCACTGTTCCGCTGCCGATCCTTTCGCCGGACTTGAGGATAATGGCGTCTATTGAGGTGCCTGCCGGGTTGACGGCAAGGTCCACGACCTCGTTGGCAATGTATTCGGCACCGCGTTCCCGCGCTGTGCGCTTCCACCAGTCGAACATCGTTGCGCCGTCAAAATAGCCTTCGTCGATCGGATTGTGGTTGGCGGCGACAATATCGTCCAGGAAATAGAACGGGTATTCCTCGGCAATCTGTTCGACGCGCATGTGCCGGGTTCCCGCGCCGCACTTTGCCTGGATGGCCTGTGCCTCCAGGAGCTCGCGGGCGAAGTCTTCGGTGTCCGCAAGGTACAGATAGCCCGTACTGATCAACGGCAGATCCGGGACGCGGGGATCGTTATCCATCCATTCGCGGAAGTTCTTCACGAAAGTGGCGGCAAATTGCGAGATGCGGACGTTCAATTCGCTGGAATATTGCTGCCGCATGCAGCTGTTCGTGTGCGTTGTGGATGCGAATTGATAGGTAGGATTACGCTCGACCACCAGGATCGATCCGTCAAAGTCCAGATTGCGGGTCAGCCACCAAGCTACCGACGAACCATAAATCGCTCCACCGATGATCACGATGTCGTACCGATCGCATGAGGGCGACTCGGAGGGCAGTGCGCTGGAGGGAGGAGCAAACGTCATCGGATCCGCCGTGGCCCGGTCTCCAGAAACATGCGAAATGCGCGACGCCATGATACACAGGTCAGATCGCAGCGCACCCCTTCGCTTCCAGTCGGTTCACATATCATCCTGAATTTCTTCCGTGATTGAAGCGGTTTCTCATGCTTCGCTGCGTTGTACGATCAAGGAGAAAATACTGCAGCCGATCAGTCCCGTCAGCCAGCGCGGAACCCCTTTTTCCCAAGAACGCTGCTACTGAAAACGCCTGGGTAGAAGACGAGCTCCCTTCACGAAGGCCGTCCTAACCCTCGCACACGAGCGCCAAGACGCGTAACGGGGAGCCGCTGCCTTGCTTGATCTTCAGTGGCGCACTGAAGATCACGCTGCCGGTCGGCGGCAGTTGATCCAGATTGGTCAGGCACTGCAAGCCATACTTGCCCGCACCGTGGACGTAGTAATGACAGGGGTAGGGAGGGCGCAGATGCATTGCTTGTCCGGCATCGGTCCCGATACACTCGCTGCCGAACCCCAGGATGTTGCGTTCCCGAACCATGAATCGGACAGCGTCTGTGGCCGGTCCCGGCGTGTGCTGCCCTTCCGCGTCGAAATTCTGGTACGCGGCTGGATCGTTGCGTTTCCACCAGTCTGTCCGCATCAGGACCCATGAGCCTTGTGGAATCCGACCATTTTCTTCTTCCCAGTTCTTCAGGAATTCGGCGGTCAGCAGGAAATCAGGGTTTTGTCTGGCATGTTTGACGCAATCAATGACACAGGCTGGCGCCACCATGTTCTCAACCGGGATTGTATCGGTACTGTTATCAGGCAGGTTGCGACCAGAGATCCAATGGATCGGCGCATCGAAATGGGTGCCCGTATGCTCGCCGCAGGAAAAGTTGTTCCAGTAGGGGGCTGAGCCCCGGTCGTCATAGCGTGATATTTCCTCTAGGCGGAACGGCCAGCACTGGCCCATTTCCGGCGGCAGTTCAATCTGTGGAAAATCGGGATCAAGCGTCTGAGTCAGATCAACGACCCTGATCTGCCGTTGCGCGATCCCGGTTACCATATCGAGTAGCGGGTTGGTGGTGGATTGCATGTTTCTCATCCTTTCCGACCTGGACCGTCATCTCGATCGAAGCGACCGAGGGATCCGATGCCTCCGGGCTCAGCACTGAGCGCCTCGCAGTCCAAGCCCGATTTCCGCGGCGCCGCTATCCGATCAATCGCCGAGCGCGGAATGCCGCCCACCGGGAATGCCTCAATCTGCAAAAGCCAATTCCCGCTCCAGAACCTTCGGATCTTCGCGCCAGCGCTTGTACCAATCCTTTGCGATATCGCCCGGATAGATGTCTTCTGCGCCACCCCGAAGAGCTTTCACGATCTCCCGAGCAAGCGCATTGGGCGATACCTTTGGCGGCCGCAATTCCTGATTCCATTCCACGTCCAGCGGTCCGGGGAACATGTTGACGACCCGTACGCCGGCTTGCTGCATGCTGGCCCGAATACCTTGGGCGAGAGAGTGCGCCGCTGCCTTGGAAGCGGAGAAAGTACTCTGGTTCGGATTGTTGGAGAGCGCATAGATCGACAGGATATTGACCCACGCTACCGCGTTGATTTCCGTGTCCGCCGCTCGGGACCGCATCACCGGTCCGAATTCCTGCGCCAGGCGCAGCAAGCCAAGATAATTGATTTCCATTTCGGCTCGGGCATTTTCGGTGCCATGGCGGCTGTCAATCCGGTATGCGCGGTGCTGTTCGGCGGTATTTATGAGGATATCGACCTTCTGACCGATCTGCGCCGCGCATCTTCTTACCGAATCCGGATTGGTGACATCCAGATCGACAACGGTGACGTCCTGTAACGCCTTGATTTCGTCCCAACCGGGAATCTTCTTCCATGGTGCAGCCTCGCCGACCCACACCAGGTCTGATCCGGCCTTGATCAGTTCCTTCACCACCGCCTGGCCGACCGGGCTCTTGCCGTCCGTGACGAGAGATTTACGAAACTTGGGATCGCAGGTCAGTTCCCGCATCTGCAGATCGTCGGTCATGTGCGGTGTATCCTTTTCCGGCAAGGCAACCAGGATGGCCTGGCCTGAGCGATCCAGCATCGCGAAAACACGGACCGGGGCCGGGGGCGCAGGACAGTCGCCATGCAGATGGACGATGAGACTGGGCGCCGGGTGCGGATTCCTCAGGTCGTCCGACACGTCAAGTTTGACGATACCGAGCCGCCAGGGCAGGCGTTCGCGGAAGTAGTTTTCCATAGCGTGTCGCAGCGTGGTGTGCGCCACCAGCTGGCCGGCACCACTCTGCTCTTTCCAGTCCAGTCCGTCTGACAGGCAGACATGGCAGGCCTCGCGCGGCGGATACTGGATTGCGCCGCACTCCCGGCAGACCTGCAACTCGAAGACACCCCTGGCGGCTGCAGACGTAAGGCCGAGAAATATTCGACTGCGCGCCATCGGCGGCAGTTGCGGAACCCGCGTCCGGATGACCGGATTCTTGCGCTTCGATCTGCGAAGCGGACTGGCCATGGATCAGCGTCCTGCCGCCAGAATGGCGGCAGCAGAGCAGACCCCCCGATCATAGCTGATCATCCCGAAACCGCCGACCAGGCCAATTTCGGCACCGTGTACCGCATTGCCCAGCGCCTGGCCGGTCACTTGCCGAATCGCTTCTACAATCCCGAGGAAACCGCCACCGGCACCCGCTTGGCCAACAGAGAGCTGACCGCCGGACGTATTGATGGGAAAGCTGCCGTCGGTGGTCATCGTGTGGCGACGTACGAAATCGGGTCCCTCACCCTTGCTGCAAAACCCCAAGTCTTCAAATTGGAGCATGTTGATGACCGGATAATCGTCATAGGTTTCGAAGAAATCGATGTCGTCTGGCGTCACGTCGGCCATTCCATACAAATCCTCGCAATCGACCGCCCATCCGCCGCGATACTGAATGGGGTCGTCGGCGAATGCGTTGTGTCGTTCGATGGTGCCCAGGATGCGCGCGAATTTCAGACCCAGATCCATCGATTGCTCCTCGCGCATCACCAAATAGGCCTCGGCGCCTGCGCAAGGCATCACGCAATCAAACAAGTGAATCGGATCTGCGATAGGCCGCGCTGACATATACTCGTCCAGGGTCAGCGGTGTCTTGAACAGTGCGTGCGGGTAGGCGAGCGCATTGTCTCGTTGGGCCACGCAGATCTTGCCGAAGTCTTTCCGCGTCGCGCCGTATTCCCGCATGTAATGGTCGGTCAGGAAGGCAAAGCTGGCGTTTGGCCCGCCGGTTCCAAGGGGATAGACCGCATCCCTGCCAAACTGGCTGAAATTCTCAAGGCCCTGGCGGAAGCTGTCGATGTGGTTCGTGTCGCCGGCAATGCAAGCGACGATGTTGGCGTCGCCTGACTGGACCGCGCGGGCAGCGCGGCGCATGGCGACGACCCCACTGACGCCGCCCATCGGAATGTGGTCCAGCCAACGCGGGCTCAGGCCGTGATGCTGGACAACGCCGACGGCCGTGTCCGGATGCAGTGACATGCTGGTCGCGCAAACCCCGTCAAACTGCTCCTTGGTCAGGCCGGAATCTTTCACCAATGCCGCCAGCGCACGACCAATCCACCAGTGCGCCCCCTTGGTCGAAAACCGGACGTAAGGAACGCTGACCGGCGTCGTCGCAACAATTCCGTCATAAGGCTGGCGACGGCTCACGACGGCGTCTCTGCACAACCACAGCGCGGGCTTTTCGACAGGCGCTGAAGCAGTGTCTTGATCAAGAGGACCGCCGTTTCGTCCGGTTCCCATGGACTCTGGTCCGGCTGCGCTTCGGTTGGGTCGACAACTGGGGAGACGCCCATTTCTCGCCTGTAGTCCGCATGGCGAACCGAGCATCGCAAACATGGTCGGTCTCAGGGTCAGGTATCTTTATCCAGACCGCGGAAAGAGCCGGAAGCAGCTGCCGGGCGAGCACAGGAAGCGCTGCTTCCCGCCATTGCGTCGACAGGCGACAGGACAATGGAGACTGGGCCGGCAATGCTATTCGGCCTGTCGTGCCGCGCTCAATGCGCGGAATATCTTCAGTGGCGTGGCCGGCATGTCGATATGGTCGATTTCGGCGACAGGCTGCAGGGCGTCGACCAAGGCGTTGATCGCTGCAGGCGGTGCGCCGATCGCACCAGCCTCGCCGGAACCCTTGATCCCCAGCGGGTTCGTGGTGCAGCGGACGTTACGGGTATCGAAGCTGAAGAACGGGAAGCGGTCCGCTTTCGGCATGTTGTAGTCGATGAACGATCCGGTCTCGAGTTGTCCGCTGTCGGGATCGTACCACGTAAATTCATGCAGGGCCTGTCCCAACCCCTGAACAATGCCACCGTGAACCTGGCCCGCCAGCAGCAGCGGGTTGATCACTGCACCGAAATCGTCGACGACGGTATAACGAAGAATGTCGATCTCGCCAGTATCGGCATCGACTTCCAACTCAACGATGTGGGCGCCGTTTGGATAGGTTGATGCTTCTGGAATCCGCGTGAAATCGTCGTCCAATGGTTCGCCTTCCTCTTTTGCCGCCTTGGCGACATCGAACAGGGAAACCTGCCGGTCCGTGCCGGCAACGTGATAGTTGCCGTCGCTGTACTCGAGATCTGCGACTGCAACTTCCAGCATTTCCGCAGCAGTCTTCCCGCCTTTCTCGATGATTTTTTTTGCCAGACCGAGCATGGCCGCACCGCCGACCGGGACGGACCGCGATCCGCCGGTCATCCCGGGCGGGGCATGATGAGTGTCTCCTTGAAAAATACGGATGTTTTCCGCATCAACGCCCAGTTCACTCGAGAGGATCTGAGTATAGGAAGTCTGGTGACCCTGGCCGTTGTCTTGCGTGCCAATGGCGACAGTCAGTATGCCGTCCTCACTGAATGTCCCGGCCGCCGTCTCCGCGGCACCGCCGCCGCAACGCTCTATATAGGTGGCCAGACCGATGCCGCGATACTTGCCGCGACGGGCGGAATCGGCACGCCGCGCCTCGAATCCGGACCAATCCGCCTGGGCCAGCGCCTTGTCCATCAGAGTTTCGAATTCACCGCTGTCATATGTATCGCCCAGGCAGGTGTCATAGGGCATCTGATCAGGCTGAATGAAATTCCGACGGCGGAACTCATCGACGGGAATACCCATTTCCCTTGCTGCCTTGTCGACAATCCGCTCGATTACATAGGCGGCTTCGGGGCGCCCGGCGCCACGATACGCGTCAACCGGAACCGTGTTGGTAAGCACGCCTTTTACTGTCGTATAAATCATGGGGATATCATACAACCCCACCAGCATATCGACGCCGCCGAAGGCGACATAAGGGGCATAGGCGGACAGGTAGGCGCCCTCGTTGGCGAAGGTATCGACGCGCAACGCCAGTATCTTGCCAGCCGCATCCATGCCCATGCGCGCATAGCTGATGTTGTCCCGGCCCTGGAGGTCGGACAGAAAGCCTTCAGATCGCTCAGACGTCCATTTGACCGCCCGGTTCAGCCGACGGGCCGCCCATGTGACCAGCGCCTGTTCGGGATGGGGAAACACCTTCATCCCGAACCCGCCGCCGACGTGCCCGGTCGTCACCTGCAGTTCAGACGGATCGATCCCGAAGATCGTATTCGCCAGAACGCCCTGAATGACGCTGGCGCCCTGCGTCGAGGTCATCAGGGTCGTGCGTCCCACGCGTTCGTCGTGGAAGGCGAGGGCGCTGCGAGGCTCCATGGGATTAGCCACAATGCGATTGTTGACCAGTCGCGCCTCACAGACATGATGGGCCTCTGCGAGGGCGGCTTCAACATTCTCCTCATCGCCCTTGTGCCAATCATACCCCAGATTGTCGGCGATGTGGTCGTACAATCGCGGCGCGTCTTCGCCGGCCGAGGTCTCCGTATCGATCGTCGCGGACAATTCGTGATAGTTCACCGTGATCAACTCGGCGGCGTCTCGAGCCTGTATCAGCGTTTCCGCTACTACGAGCGCTACCGGATGGCCCACGTAGCGCACTCGATCGGTCGCGAGAATCTTGTGCGGAGTTTCGGGCCGTTGCGATCCATCCCGATTTTCGACGGGTACAAGGCAGGGTAGGTCGCCTAGGTCATCTTCCAGCACGTGCTGGCCGGTCAGGATCGTCAGCACACCGTCCATCGCGGCGGCGTCGGCTGTGTCGATCGACAGAATCCTGGCATGAGCATGCGGGGAGCGAAGAACATAGGCCCATGCTTGACCCTCGATATTCCGATCGTCCGTATAACTGCCGACCCCGGTAACCAGAACCTGGTCTTCCAGACGGGTGACGGCCTGGCCGATTCCGAACTTGGTCATCGCGCGTGGTTGCCTTTCGGATCGTCAAGAGGGGTTTCCGGTCCGGCCAGAGTCTCCGACGCGGTCCGAAGCGGGCACCTTAGCGCGCAGCCCGGCGGCGGCAAGTGAAATTCCTGAACGGATCCATCATCGCGCGTAATCGGGGGATCCAGGCCGGATGCACTTCAGGGCTGGAGATTGGCCTGCGTATACTGTTGAGATGCTGAAACGAAGCCGTTTCACGATCGACAACCCGGCAGCGCAAGTCTTCATTCTGGCGCAGTATCCTCCGGCTATTTCCTGTCGCCGCGGCCCTGTATCGGAACCATCGACAGTTGACGAGTTCCCCTGACAGGAAACGCCTCGTGGCAGAAGACTTGAGGGGCTTGTCGACAGAAGAGCTTTTGAAACTGCTGTCGTTTTCCTGATAGCGGTTGCGGAGCGTGACCTGATATCGTAAGCAAAAGAGACACTAGTCAATCTGCGGTGCCCTCAGGCGCTGCATGCGAGGCTGCAAAGGAAGAAGGACTTGGCTTGATGAATAAATTCGGACTCGTTTCTGTCGGTGTGGTCGCCGCTGCATCGGCTCTGGGCGCGGCCGCGCCTGCCCTGTCGAAAGAAGTTGTCCTGCGTGCCGCCAACTGCTTCCCGGTCGGCTCCCCGCCCGGAAAGCCGTTCGACCGGTTCGTTACCCTGCTGAACGAGAAGGGTAAAGGCGTGATTACGGCGAAGGTTCTCGGTGGCGCCCCGGCCATCGGCAGCCCGTTCACCATGACCCGCAGGATGGCGCGCGGTGCCTACGACATCATCGGCTGTCCAGACGCCTATTATGGCAACGTGATCCCGGAAGCGGCAGCTGTGCGCCTGATGCCGTTTACGGCGACCGAGGCGCGCAAGAACGGCGCTTGGGCCTATTTCGACAAGCTGCTCAACGCCAAGGGCGTCAAGCTTTTGGGCCAGACTCACAATTTCGGTCCGTTCTACCTGTTCCTGTCGCGGCCCATCGCCCAACCGGACCTGACCGGCCTGCATCTGCGCGTCGCGCCGGTGTACACGCCGTTCTTCAAGTCCCTCGGCGCCACCACCCAGCGTTCGAATTTCGCGCAAGTATATACTTACATGGAAAACGGTACGGTTGTCGGCTTCGGCTGGCCGGCGCTGGGCTGGAACCCGAGTTGGGCGAAGGTCGCCAAATACTGGGTTGAACCGGGATTCTACCGCGCGGGCATACAGACAATGATGAATCTGGAGAAGTGGAACAGCCTCACGACAAGGCAGAAAAACACGCTGATGGCGGTCGTGCTGGAGCACGAGGCGACGACCGAAAAGTGGCCGGAGCGTCTCGACAAGCAGAAGGAATGGATGAAGTCGAAAGGCATGAAGCCGGTCGTCTTCGACAAGGCCGGAACGGCCAAGTGGTCGAAAGCAGCACTTGACGCCGGCTGGGCTGATCTCGTCAAGAAGAGCCCGAAGCATGGCGTCGCTCTGCGCAAGATGTTCGAAAAAGCGTCGAACTAGTCGCCAGACAGATCGAAGGATATCCGCTGATCCCTTGAAAATCCGGCGATTTCCTCTTGCGCCTGAACTGATGGCGTTTATCGCTATCGCCAACGTGGGGCCAGCATGATCGAACGGTTTGAAGCGGGCTTCCGCCGCCTGAACGCGTTTATCGCAGGCCTGGTCGCCGTTTCGATTGCCGGCTTTGCGATCCTTATTCCGCTGGATCTGGTGATCCGGAAGCTGGGCTGGGGCAACATGCCGTGGCTTTACGAGGGCATTGAGTACATCCTTTATCTGGGTGTTTTCCTGGGCGCCACCTGGGTGTTGCAGCAAAATGCACATGTCAGGGTGGACGTGGTAACGGCGTCGCTTCCTGAAAGGACGTCGCGGGCGCTGGAATTCGCCGTCGATATCTTCGGCGCAATGTTGTGTGCGTTCCTCTGCTACTACGGCGTTATGGCGACGATTCGGGATTACGTGGACAAGAGCCTCCCTGACAAGGATCTGGTTTTGCCAAACTGGTATATGATGCTCGCGTTCGCCGTGGCCTTCTTCTTTCTGACCACCGAGTTTCTGTTGCGCGCCCGACGTGCCATTCTGAACAGCGTCGAAGAACATACCGAAACGGGATTCTGAACCTTGGTTGAGATGGCATGGCAGCTCGCGCTTCTTTTGTTGCTCGGGACGGCCTGTATCGGCTTGTTCGCCGGCCTGCCGGTCGCCTTTGCCTTCATGGCCGCCAATGTGCTGGGCACCTTCCTTTTTCTGGGCGGCAACATCGGGCTGGAATCGATGCCGACAGAATTTCAGGCTGGCGTCGGCAAGTTCGTCTTTACACCGATCGCCTTGTTCCTGCTGATGGGGGAAATCCTCCTCCATACAGGGGTGGCATTCAAGGCGATCGGAGCGATCGACAAGCTGATATCGCGGGTTCCGGGGCGCCTCTCGATCGTGTCGATCGCAGGCGGCACGATCTTTTCATCCCTTTCCGGGTCATCGATCGCCAACACCGCAATCCTGGGCAGTGTCCTGCTGCCGGATATGGTAAAGCGCGGGTACAAGCCGTCGATTTCCATGGGGCCGATCATGGCGGTCGGCGGCATCGCGGTATTGATCCCGCCCTCGGCATTGGCCGTCTTGCTGGCCAGCATCGTGGAACAGTCCATTGCCAAGTTGCTTATCGCCGGAATCATTCCCGGTATCATGATGGCCGTGCTGTTCTTTGCCTATGTCATCGGGCGGTGCTGGCTGAACCCGGAACTTGCGCCCGGTTACGATCCTGATGAATCAGGATTGAACGAACCAGTTTCCATTCAGGTGAACATCACAGACAAGATGCGCTGGTCTGGAACATATGATGGCAAATACAAGCAGTTCCTGAACCGTTGGCTTCCGTTCTGGATCTATATTCTGCCACTGATGATGATCTTCGTCGTTGTGGTCGGAAGCATCTTCTTCAAGTTGGCAGCGCCGACGGAAGCGGCAGCATTGGGCTGCATCGCGGCCTTCGCAGCCTGCCATCTCTTCAAGCTGTTCAACAGCACGATCAAGATTTCCGGCATTGACGGCGCCGATTTCGGACTCAGGAACATCTGGAAGGCGATGATCGAAACGGCAAAGATCAACACGATGATCCTGTTCATCATCGCCGGGTCGTTGATCTTCACACAATCGCTAGGGGCTTCCGGCGCCACGAACGGTCTGCTAGGCGCCCTGACGTCTTGGGAGCTAACGCCACTTCTCGCGATCATCTTGATGATGATTGTCCTGCTGTTCCTCGGCGCATTCATGGACCAGGTCAGCATGGTGCTTCTGTCCCTGCCGTTTTTCATTCCACTGGCGCAGCAGCAGGGAATCGATGTGATCTACCTGCTGGTCCTGATGCTGATCGTCATGGAGATCAGCTTGCTGACACCGCCCTTTGGACTATTGCTTTACGTGATGAAAGGCGTGGCACCTTTCGCAGTGACGCTGGGACAGGTCGTGATTTCGGCGCTGCCGTTCATTCTGATCAAGCTCTTGATCCTGGCGCTACTGATCTTGATCCCCGATGTTGCGCGTTGGTTGCCAGACCAGCTGAACTGATCAGCAGGCAGTTTGCGCCTGAAGCGTCCACTACGCTCCTGTTTGCCTGCGCTGTAACATGTTCAGGCGGAATCTCATGCTGGATGCGCCACTTGCAGAATTGTCATGCCAAGGGACTTGGGCTGCAACTTTGCAGTAGGTTGGGATGCTGCGGCGAGCGTTTTGCGGCTGTGCCCGTTCGGGAACACGGCGCGGGATTCGTACCCGTCTTGATGTTCCAGTGCCCCACGACTAGTTTGCTCCTCTGTCGGTGTCGTGGGGCTGCGAGCAGCAGCGTCCCCGAGTGCGAGAAAGTCACCTGGAAACCGTTGGCTGACGTTGAACAAGAGGAAGAGGATAATGACCGATATCCGTGACAACCCCGCGCTGCTTGACGCGCTCTTGCATGATGGTGCGCAGACGCCAGAGCCGTGGCGCATCACGGCCTATTGGGCGACCTATCATCGCCGGATGATCGAAGAGCTGCGTCGGGGGGGGGCTGGCTCGATTACGGCGCAACTACCGTTTGCTGAAGGGGTATGCACATGGCGGCGTGCCCGAACCGGCACTTCCGTCAAATCTTGCCAAGCGTATGGCCTTCCGTCTGATCGAGCGGACGCCGGGCGTTTCACGAGTCATAGCGGAGTATCGCCGACTGCTGATGGCTCAGCACGGCACCATTCTGGCTCAAGAAAAGAGGCTGGCTGGTCATACTCTCGACGCTGTCTCGGATCGCTATTCGACCTTGCGTCTTCCCGACACGACGGCGGGAGACGGGGCCGATCTCGTGCGCTGGCGGGATCAGGATGTCGCTGCAGCCTTTGTCATCTACCTGGCCCGCGCCGCCGATTTCTACGCCGTGGTTCCCGCCGGGCATGTGTGCTCGTTGATGGAGGTTGGCCCCGGCATCGGGTTCTCCACCTTGGCGCATTGGAGCCTGAATCCGGATATCAGGGTCATTGTCAATCTTGACATACCATCGACGTTATACATCTCGACGCAATATTTGAAGTCGACAGGCGCGGTAGACGTTGTCGACTATCTGAATGTGCGAGACCAAGAGCAGATAGTCCTCGAACCTGGCACCGAAAGGACTCGTGTCTACCAGTTGCCTTCCTGGTGTCTTGATCGGTTGGACGGCAAGATTGACTGGTTGCATAGCGCCTTCGCCTTCCAGGAGATGGAACGCGTCGTCGCCGCTGCCTATCTGGCCGGTGCCAAGAAACTCGGTTGTACCGGAGCCTGGCTGATGTCGTCGATCGAGGGGCACAAGCCGGGAGCTGGCGGGCAAGCGACACCGGTCCGCTTCGCCGATTTGGAAACTGCTCTGAAGCCCGAACTTCGCTGCAGCGGTGATATGGCGCAGTCGCTGTCCGGCTGCTACGCCTCGGTTCACGAGGCGAGCCGCCTCTTCGCTCGCGTCTGACTGGTCGCTGCCCGCCGTCACCTCGCACGCTCGCCCGGCCCGCGGATGTGGCAACCAGGATTGACGGCTCGGCCTGCATCCGAGCAGGTGCTTCTTGAGAGAGTATCCGTCGCCAATGATCCTCGACGATCAACTGCTCCGGATTTTGCGTCCGGGCTCGGAAAGAGCCCGCAATCTGCTTCAACGCCGCAAGTCGGCGTCTGAGGTCATCGTCCCGCCTTCGGAATCGACTGCAACATAACGACCGTTCAGGCTTGCAAATTGCATCGAATGAGGTGGTCCCGGAATTTTGGACAGTTGGTTAAGGTGTATTCCACCGTTCACGGAGGAATACGCGATGACGAGGCGACGGAAGTTCAGGCCTGAGTTCAAGGCGAAGATTGCGCTGGAGGCGCTGCGCGGCGACAGGACGATTCAGGAGATCGCGTCGCGCCACCAAGTTGACCCCAATCAGGTGAGTACATGGAAACGTCAGGCGATGGACGGCCTGGGCGAGGTGTTCTCGAACGGCGTCGACCGGGCAGCCCGGGACCATGAGGAGGAGGTTCGCGATCTTCATGCCAGGATCGGTCAACTGACGGTGGAACGGGATTTTTGGGCCAGAGGGCTCAAGCGATGAGCCGGCCGATGGTGCGCCGCGATGTTCCTGGCCTGAGCTTGAGCCGTCAATGCGAGGTTCTGTCGATCAGCCGGTCTTCGCTTTATTGCAAGCCGAAGGGGGAGAGTGCGGAGACGCTGGCGCTGATGCGGCGGCTCGACGAGCTGTTCCTGAGGTATCCGTTCCACGGCTCGCGGCAGATGGTCCGTCACCGTGTCCGCCGGCTGATGCGCCTGATGGGTCTTCAGGCGGTCTGCCGGGCGCCGAGGACCAGCCAGCCGCACCCGGAACACCGGATTTATCCGTACCATCTCAAGGGCCTCGCCATCGAGCGCCCCGACCATGTCTGGTGCGCGGACATCACCTGCATCCCGGTCAACCGCGGCTTCCTTTGTCTGGTCGCGGTCCTGGCCTGGCGGCTGTCGAACACCATGGATGCCCGGTTCTGCGTCGAGGCCTTGAATGAGGCGCGCGACACCTGCGGCAGGCCGGAGATCTTCAATACCGACCAGGGCAGCCAGTTCACCAGCTTCGACTTCACCGGCCGGCTCAAGGATGCCGAAGTGACAATCTCCATGGACGGCCGCGGCCGCTGCATGGACAACATCTTCATCGAGCGGCTGTGGCGCGCGCTCAAATACGAGGCGGTCCATCTGCACGCGCTCACCGATGGCTTCCACGCCGAGCGTGTCATCGGCGAGTGGATCGGCTTCTGCAACACCGAGCGTCCCCATTCGGCGCTCGGCGGCCCAACGCCGGCGGAAGCCTGCGGCGCGCGCCAGCCGGTGGATATGATGGACAAGGCGACCGCCTTGTCCACATCCCCACAGGCTCAACAACAGCAGGAAAATCTGACAAACAGGATTCTGGCGGCATGATCAGACAACGGAATACACCTTGGCAACGCCGTCAGACTGTCCAAAATTCCGGGACCACCTCATTCCTGTCACGTGCGATGCATGGTTCCAAACAAACATATCATTCGGCGACCTTGTGGGCTCAACGGGCCTCGGCGCTGTTTTTTGGCGTATCAATTCCCTTATTGATTGGTGGCCGCGGGCTGTTTTTCGCCTTGATTGGCTTGGGCGGTCTCTTCGGGCTGGCAACGATCCTGCCGCGGGTCAAGCAAACGGCCGCCGATCTGGGACGATCAGCCTGTTCTCTCACGGGAATTGCGTTCGCACTGCTTTATGTCTTCTGGGCCATCGCAGCGCTTCGGACCATAGATCCACAGGGTTCTTCGCTACTGTTGGGACTTGTCGTCGGTGTTTTGTTGGCTGGATGCCTGCTGCACGATGGATTTGCTGATGACCCGAACGGCCGGGAACTTGCCATGCGATCCATGATTGTCATGGCTTGGGTGGCCGCGTTGACCATCTTTGTGGGCGCCTTCATCTGGTTGGATATTTTCGAAACACTGCGACAACGGCCTGTTGACAACAAAGATAGAGTTTTCCTGATACTGAAACCCTACGGCGCTGTGGTTCCCATTCTCAGCATCGTCATCTTATGGGCGGGATGGCGCCTGGGCAGGCTCTGGCGCATCGCTGCCGTCGCCTACCTACCAGTCGGCTTCATGATCGTCTGTCTGGTTGAAAACAAGTCCGCCATTCTGGCCTATCTTGGTGCCGGGACCGCTGCGGTACTGTGCTGGTGGTTCGCACGATTGTCGAATCGCGAAACCTGGATCGCCGGAATTTTCCTCGTGGCAGGCATCATCGCAAGCCTGATTCTCGTATTCTCCAATCTACCGGAGATGCCATACACGATGTCCAGCCAACCGACCTTGCCGACCTGGATGGTGGATACCCATCGCCAGATCATCTGGTCCTTCGTCCTTGATGCTGCAGGCGAACGCCCGTGGTTCGGCTGGGGGCTCGGGACCTCCGGCCGGCTGCCCGGCGCCAAGGAAGTGATACCCGACTTTACAGTTGAGTATGTGCCTTCGCATCCTCACAACTGGGTCATCCAGGTTGCCGCCGAAAGCGGCTGGCCGGCTGTTGGGGCGCTGGCGCTGGTGATCGTCCTGATCGCCCGACACATCATCCTATTGCAGAGCCGCCGCCATCCGGGCGCGATGGCTGCCGGATCGGTTCTGGGAGCCTTTCTGGCCAGCAGCCTGGTGAATTTTTCATTTTTTGCTGCCTGGTGGTTGCTGATATTTGTTCTTGCAATCGCGTTGCCATTGTCAGACGCAGAGTCAACGCGAATCTCCACTTGACGAAGAATATTCCGCTCGTTGTCGCGCTAACGCTTCAATGATAATCATTCAACAAGAGCGTCTTGTTTCCGCTTCTGAAGTGATCCTGCAATGTCCGCCGCCAGCAGTACTGCGAAGATGCTTGCCCACATCGGTAACACGCCGATGGTTGAATTGTGCCATCTCGATACAGGGTCGTGCAGGCTATTCGCGAAGCTTGAGCAAACCAATCCGGGGGGTTCAATCAAGGACCGCATCGCCTTGGGCATGGTGGATGCGGCAGAGAGGGATGGCCGGCTGAAGCCCGGTGGAACCATTGTCGAGGCAACGTCGGGAAATACCGGAATCGGACTGGCCATGGTGGCGTCCCTCAAGGGTTACAAGATGATCCTGATCATCCCGGACAAAATAAGCGAAGAGAAGATTCAGCACGGGAGGGCCCTGGGCGCCGAAGTAATCGTTACCCGGACGGATGTGCCGCCCGGCCATCCGCTGAACTACCAGACCATGGCCAAGGATATTGCCGAACGAACGCCGGGCGCGCTGTACATCCATCAGCACCACAACCATGATAACCCAATCGTTCACGAAATGACGACTGCCCCGGAAATCTGGGACCAGATGGATGGTGATATCGACTCCGTCGTCGGCGGGATCGGCACGGCTGGTACGATGACCGGCCTCGGCCGCTATTTCCGCAAAGTCGCCCCGCACCTCAAGATGGTTCTCGCCGATCCGGCTGGATCGCTGCTGGCCTCCTATGTGCACACGGGTGAGATCGCGGAGGCTGGCGCATGGATTGTTGAGGGCATCGGTGAAGACGAACTGCCGGCCGTCGGCGACATGAACCTCATTGATGAAGCGATCGTCATCGACGATCGCGAGAGTCTGACCACTGCACGAAACTTGTTGAAGGCCGAAGGCATCATGGGCGGTTCATCCACGGGCACGATTGTCGCCGCAGCCCTGAAGTGGTGTCGGCAGCAGACACAGCCGAAGCGGGTGGTCGCCATCATTCCGGATGGCGGGGACAAATACCTGTCGAAGATGTACAATGATCACTGGATGATCGATCAGGGGTTCATTGGCCAGAAAAGTTATGGCGACCTGCGTGACCTGATCGCCCGAAGGCATGACGAGCGCGAAGATATCACCGTGCCGCCAGATGCGACACTGGCGATCGCCTTGGGCAAGATGCGTTTGGCGAACATTTCACAGTTGCCGGTAGTGGAGAAGGATGAAGTGGTCGGCCTGATCGACGAATCGGACCTGCTGCAGACCGTGCTGGGGGGAGGGAATTTTGTCGCCCCTGTCGCAGATACCATGACGCGCCGCCTCGAGACCCTGTCGCCTGACGACAACCTTGATGTCCTCAAGGCCACCTTTGACAAGGGTTTCGTCGCCTTGATCCGGGATAACGACCAATATTGGGGCTTGGTGACGCGAACCGACCTCTTGAACTGGCTGCGTCGAAAACGGCTGGCCGCCTGAGAGGCACTGCTTGCTGCCTTATGGAACCTACCAAGAGTCTGCCATCATGCGGCGTTTCCCGTCAGGCAGGACCTTGAACTGCCAACGGTTCCGCAATGGCCTTCCTTGTCGAACCATGATGCCTCGACAGGGCGCATGCTCGGTTTTTGGGTTGCCCGATTTCAACCTGTTTCGGTTCTGGAAAGCGCCCCCGTTGCCGGAAACAGTCGTCGTCTCCCATCTGGTTGCGTCTGCCGTTAGCGCTGTGCCTGGAACATGGTCATTGCGGGTCAATCGGGCTGCCGGGTCGCGATGCCCAAGCCGTGATGCCCAAGCCGTGATGCTCCGGACCGCTGGCGGCATCAGCCGATTTCTGCTTTGCCGCATTGATCTCCGGCCGCGCGGCCATATCGTATCCAATACTGGCGACTCTGGCAGGAACCCTCTTGTATGCCTTGGAAATCGGCCCGCAACGGTGGTCGGCGCAACAAGAGCGTCCAGGTGAAGACGGCTCGAGGGCGACGGTTGTCTTCGACACGATGGCTGGACCGACAACTGAACGATCCCTACGTCGCGGAGGCGCAGAGGGTGGGCTACCGATCCCGCGCTGCCTTCAAGCTGATCGAGATCGATGATCGGTTGCGCCTCCTGAAACCCGGTCAGATCGTTGTAGATCTGGGCGCCGCGCCGGGCGGTTGGACGCAAGTGGCTTTGGAGCGCGTGAAGGCGGATCGATCTCGTGGTCGGGTGGTAGCGCTTGATCGCCGGGAAATCGATCCCATCGCCGGTGTCGAAGTGCTGACCGCGGATTTTCAGGCGCCAGAAGGATTCTCTGCCTTGATGGCCGCCATTGGCGGCGCACCGGTCGATGTGGTCCTCAGCGATCTCTCACCTTCAACGACCGGGCACAAGGGCACTGACCAACTCCGTATTGTGGCACTCGTAGAAGATGCAGTACGATATGCTGAAGCCGTACTGGCGCAAGGCGGCACCTTGGTCGTCAAGGTTTTTCAGAGCGGCGCCGATACGGATGTACTGAGACGCGTTCGCTCGCGCTTCGACAAGGTCCGGCATATCAAGCCGCCAGCCAGTCGATCCGATTCAGCAGAAACCTACTTGGTAGCGCAAGGATACAAGGGAAGGGGAACCAAAGTCCCGTAACAGCGCTATCGCAAATCCTGCGCGATGCCTTCTGCCGCGACAACCTCATGGTTGTCTGCCGAACCATCAGACCGGTTGTGGCTGATTTCATGGCGTAAGCGCCCGAGAGCAGACGTAGACAGCATTCTCCGATTAGATCCGGATCGCGCCGAACAAGAATATTGACACTGTCCCAGCGAGACCGCGTTGGCTGGCGCGCAAGACCGACATCCTGTGGTGGCTTGCTTCGATGCGCCACCCCTCATCGGACCAAAGGCTTGCCGTCGATCACTTGAAGCAGAAGGCTGGTGAACCGGATCGACAGGGTCGGAATTGTGCCAGGCCCCACAGCAATGCCGCATTCCCGACGTCATTCAACTTTCACGGGCGGTCGGCCTGACCGGATGGTTGAAGCACAAGTACACCGACTGCGTTTTCGCGGGCTGTCGCTTCGTTGGGCGCAAGCCGCCAGTGCCGAACATCGCGCCAATCCTTCACAAGGTTATCATAGAAGAAGGAATACGGATTGCCGGATTGTCCAGTGCTGATCGTGTAGACGGATCTGGACAGGTCTGAGAGATCGTAGACGCCCCGGAAACCCGGACCTTGACGAGCGGCAAACGGGTTCTTTGCCCGAAAATTCATGGCTGCCTTGTTTATTGTCCGCGGCGATCCGTTGGCGGGAATTCTGATGGTCGTCAGGTCCTTGAGAATCGGGATCATTCCAAAGAGGCTATGCTTCATTTCCATGTAGTGCAGCGAGCCCCAACGCCACAGAACCGGGTCGTCGCCGAGCTTTCCGGAAAGAAAAACCAGGGCCGCCGACAGGCTTTCGCGCAGGATGATCGCGCAATCCTCGATCTTGTCGGTCATGACGTTGTTGCACCAGTCACGGTGGTTGGAAAGAATGTTGATTACCACGTCTGGACGATAGCTGCTGTAGAACTTGGCCAGATCCCCCAGTTCGTCAGCATACAGCCGGGTATTCAGTTCTTTGAGCCAGGCAGTGTAGATCAGCGGTTCAGGCCGGGTCAGAGACATGGAGCCGTCCCAGGACTTCAGCATGTTGGTGATCCGTTTTTCCAGGTCGGTTTGTGGCTCGAACCTGAGCATCAGCGGCAAGGTGGCCCGCACGGCAAGCGATACATGATCGGCCTGCATGCGAGCAATATCCTCAGGGCTGAATTTTTCCTTGGCCTTCAGCAGTTGCTCTATCCTGCGCGCTCGATAGTGATCGCCCCAACTCCTGGACAAGAAGTACGGGTAATCCTCGCCGACGATCCTGTTGTTGGCGGTGACCAGGATTCCGTTCGGCGGATTGAAGCTCCGGGGCAATTTCTCGAACGGGATGTAGCCTATCCTGACACTTTGAGGATCTGAGCCGTCCTGAGGCAGATAGCCGGATTCGGCGTCCTTCCGCACCGGGATCAGACCGGGAACGAAGTGGCCGATATTACCCTGCTTGTCGGCGTAGAGGAAATTCTGCACAGGACCGACGAATCTCCTCAAGGCGTTCTTGAAGTCGTCCCAGTTCTTTGCCTTGTTGAGCGCCAACAGAGAGCCAGCACTGGTGTCTGCTCGGCTCAGCCAAGGTGCGCGCAGGACGGCAAGACGCCTGTTCTCCTTTTCGAACCTTTTCAGTTCGGGCCGGAAATCGACTGCCGGTCCATTCCTCGATTCGAGGATCGTGATAGTGAGGTCCTTGCCAAACCGGACTTTGATGACTTCGGTCCGAATCTTCAAGGCGATGGACTTGTTGTCTGCCAGGTAGCGCGATGGATCGCTGGGATCAATCGCTTCGAGGATGATGTCGTCAGTATCAATATAAGTCGTGGTCAGGCCCCACGCTATATGTCCGTTATGGCCCATTATGAGCGCCGGCGCGCCGGGAACTGACGCGCCGCTGAGATTGAGGTCCGGCGAGTTGACGCTGACCAGGTACCAGAGCACTGGCGCATCCATGCCCAGATGTGGATCGCTGGCCATGATCGCGCCGCTGGTCGTCGTACGGTTGGCCCCGATGGCCCAGGCGTTTGAGGCACCCTTGCTGATCAACTGGCGGGGCAGGGCGGCAAACAGTTTCCTGAAATTCAGGCCCTTCAGCATTCCCTCTTGGTAGTGCTTGACGGTTATAGGACCGTCGCCCGGATAGCTTGGGTACAGAACCGGGATTGCATTCTTTCCCAGCTTGCGGATTATCTGCGCGCGAAGCAGTTCGCCTTGCCAGTTTGTGGAGAGCCGGATGGCCATAAGCTTGCCCCAGACCAAGGTGTCCGCGGGCTTCCACGGCTCGAAATCCATACCGATCAGGTTGAATTCTGGCGGCAGGCTGCCCTTGCGGGTTTCCAGCCACTGGTTGACGCCGTCTGCGTAGGATATCAGAGCCCTGCGCTCGTCCTCCTTCAGATGTTTCACGCTATCCTGGGCACGGCGGTACAGGCCCAATGACCGGAACAGTCGATCGAACTGAAGGCCCGGAGATCCCAGTATTTCTGCGACACGACCCTGACCGATGCGGCGCTGCATCTCCATCTGGAACAGACGGTCTTGAGCGTGCACGTAACCCAAGGCAAAAAAAGCGTCTTGCCGGGACTTGGCGTAAATGTGCGGTATGCCTCTTTGATCACGCACAATCGTGACGGCTTGCTCAATGCCGTCGACAGCAACTTTCCCGTCAAGATGCGGCAGGGACGTCCGGAACCAGAAGAACATGACCACAACAGAGATCACGAGCATGAATGCCAAGGCTATGAGCCCGCGGAATGCCCATTTCAGCATTTTCCGGATCATTCAGAGGCCTCGCTCAATTCTGAACTCAGGTTGCCGCCGTACCGGTCAAGGCGCGGCATCAAGGAACCGTTTTCCCGAACTTCAGTGACCAACATCTTGATGGGCGCGCTCGACAGCCGCATTTGCCCCTTACATTAACGCTCATTTTCTAGCTATTGTTCTGCGAATCGCCAATCTGGTTCAAAACCAGATGAGTGGCGGCGCAACGGATACTGGAGCATTCCGGCACTTGAAGCCTGTGACCGGTCGATCCTTGTCCAAACAATAACTCGATTTCCGCGCTCGGCACGCCGGTTGTTTTGCAATGTCCTCAGACTGCTGACAGCCAAGCAACTTGAGGCGGCCGACCCGCCGTTACAAAGCGTTGATGCACGGTATCCATAACAGGCGGCGACAATGATATAATCATGGACAATGCGGAAGGCGTCAAATAGCGCGGAAGTCGCCGAAACTGCTGACGATCATCACCGTCCCGCGCAGTACGTAAGATCATGTCGGGTGTAAGCCGATGGTGGCTGGAACCGGGATATGACTGCGCCTCTTTCGCATTGAGTCCATGGCTTCCGGCGAGGTCAACCAATATCACGCCTGCATTTCAGTCATAACCGGCGGCAATCTCGAATTCCATACTGAACTTGCGCCTTGCTCGACCCGCAAGAGTCCGGGTCGACAGCGAACCAGCCGAAAGAACTTGCTGCCGCCAATGACATGAATTCCGTCGGACGACCTTGATTTAATTTAGAACAATTCTAGATAAAGGACATCATCATCCGAAAGAGACACAGCCATGCGCATCCCAAATGTCACATTCAAGATCCGCGTACGGGACGAATCAATCGACGGTCCCAATCCATACCGATGGGAAAACCGGACGACTGACCAGATCTTCCTCAATCGCAATGTGGTCCTTTTCGCCTTGCCGGGAGCATTTACGCCTACATGCTCTTCAACCCACCTTCCCCGCTACGAAGAACTTCACGATAACTTCCGTACGCTTGGCGTCGACGAAGTGATCTGCCTGAGCGTCAATGACGCTTTTGTCATGTTCCAGTGGCGCAAGCATCAAAACGTGAAAAAAGTTACAATGCTGCCTGATGGGTCGGCATTGTTCACGCGTCGGATGGGCATGCTGGTGACCAAGGATAATCTTGGTTTCGGCATGCGCTCGTGGCGTTATTCGCTGTATGCAGAGGACGGTGAAATCCTGAAAATGTTTGTCGAGTCAGGCTTCGACGACGAATGTCCCGTCGACCCGTTTGAGGTGTCGGACGCCGATACCATGCTGGAATGGCTGACCGGCCACCTTGGCGTAAAGCAGGAGGCCATAAAGGCCGCTTGACCCAGGTCCAGGAGGATCGTGCGTGATCCAGCGGCGGGATGCGGACGTAGGCCGGTGGTCTAGACAGGCATCTTGCCGAAATTGGGTTTGCGTTTTTCCTTCAGCGCCGCAATGCCTTCCTTGGCTTCCGGACCATCCCAGGCCAGGAACTCCAGGCCTAACGATGCATCAAAGCAAGGGCCGTTCATGCGCAGCCAGTTATTCAGCGCCATCTTGGTGTGACTGATGGCTGTCCGTGCGCCGTTCGCCAGCTTCGACGCGACGCGTAGCGATTCGACATCCAGAGCATCGTCGTCGACCGCCAGTGATATCAGACCAATCCGTTCGGCTTCCTCGCCTGTCAGCGTATCGCAGGTCAAAAGATAGTATTTCGCCTTGGCCATGCCGCACAACAGCGGCCAGCAAATCACCGAGTGATCGCCTGCCGCCACCCCCAGATTGGTATGGCCATCGATAATTCGGCACGATCTGGTGGCGATCGTGACGTCGCAGACCATGGCTGCAGCCAAGCCGGCGCCGACGGCAACCCCGTTCATCGCCGCGATGGTAGGTCGTGAACAGTCAATCACGTTATAGACGATGTCGCGCGCCTCCTTCAGCACCCTCATACGGAAGCCATGGTCGGCAATGATCTGGTCAATCATGCCGAAATCGCCGCCAGCGGAAAACGCCTTGTCCGATCCGCGCAGAATCACGGCACCGACATCCCGGTCTGCATCAATATCTTGCCAGATACGGCCCAGTTCTTCATGCATCTTGATATCGGTGGAGTTCAAAGGATTGTCGGGATTATGCATGGTTACCCGCAAGACGCCGTCGGCCGGCCAATCGAATTTCAGGCGTTCATAGATGTCATATCGGCTGCCGGGCATGATGGATTCCTTCATTACTGATCGATGGAACCGATCTGTAGCATTGCATCGAACGCGCTGAAAGCCCGGGAAGTGACGATCAGTAACGTGTCTCCAGGAGCGAGATCGTCCATGAAATCCTGGTCGGTCGTCAGATTGAGGTGGCCGATCATGTCCAAGCGGGCGACTTGGTCGGTGCCGTCCTCACGGGACTTGTCGAGACAGATTGGCCTGATATTCGTGCAATTGACCAACGGAGTGGCTCGTATTGACAGCGACGGCAGTCGGTTTCGTTCTCTCAAACCAACAGACATCGGTCTGGTGCTTCTTGGACAGACGTTACAGGACAGGCTCGCCCGCGACGATGATGTCGATTAATTGCGCAGCAACATGCGCTCGGCTTTCATCAAATAAGACTACCCGAGATTTCTGGAATTTCATCGGCTGCAATTGGGTCGCCGCGCTCATCCTCTACCGTCGGGAGAGGCAACGGGATGGCGTTCGGTGCAAGCGCTGAGGCGCAAAATCGCCTGCATTCGCTCAATTGACCGACCCTGATCTTCGGCGGTCCGCTAATCACCGAATACCCGATCAAAAATCGTGTCTACATGCTTGGCATGATAGTCGGGATCAAACATCTCATCAATCCGGTCATTGGTCAGGCAAGTAGCTATTTCGGCGTCGCTTTTCAGGAGTTCGGCGAAGCTGGCCCTCTCTTGCCAGACTTTCATCGCGTTGCGCTGAACTGCGCGATAGGCATCCTCCCGGCTCATGCCCGCCTGGGTGAGTGCCAAAAGGACTCGCTGCGAATTGTGCAGCCCCCCAAGGCTGTCGGCATTTTCTCGCATTCGCTCCGGATAGACGATCAACTTGTCCATGATGCTCGTCATCCGCGTGAGAGAGAAGTCCAGCGCAACGGTTGCATCCGGTCCGACATTGCGTTCGACGGAAGAATGGGAGATATCGCGCTCATGCCAAAGCGCGACGTTTTCCATCGCCGGGATGACCATGCCGCGGATCAGACGCGCCTGTCCGGTCAGGTTTTCTGTGAGGATCGGATTACGTTTGTGCGGCATGGCAGATGAGCCCTTCTGACCTTCGGAAAAGAACTCTTCCGCCTCTCGAACCTCGGTGCGCTGCAGATGTCGGATTTCGACTGCCAGCCGTTCGATGGCACCGGCAATAACGCCCAATGTCGCAAAATACATCGCGTGGCGGTCGCGCGGGATTACCTGTGTGGAAACCGGTTCCGGATCGAGACCGAGATGTTCGGCGACGTACGCTTCGACAGCGGGATCAATATTCGCGAATGTGCCGACCGCACCGGAGATGGCGCAAGTGGCAATTTCTGCGCGGGCGGCGACCATGCGCCTGCGGCAGCGGGCGAATTCAGCGTAGTGGCCAGCCAGCTTTACGCCGAATGTCGTTGGCTCGGCATGGATGCCGTGGCTCCGTGCCATGATCCAGGTGAACTTGTATTCCTCTGCGCGTTGCCGGAGTGTCGCAAGAAGATCGTCCAAATCATCGAGAAGCAGGTCCGTCGCCTGGGCCAACTGAACGGCGAAGCATGTATCAAGAACATCTGATGATGTCATCCCTTGATGAATGAATCGTGCTTCTGATCCAACATGTTCCGCCAATTCGGTCAGGAAGGCGATGACATCGTGTTTGACCTCGGCCTCGATGTCATCGATTCGCGCGATCCGCTCCGGCGTATAGGATTTGTCGCCTTTCTGCCAGACCGTTGCCGTCGTGCCCGGCGGTATGACACCCAGATTTTCCTGCGCCTGGCAGGCATGCGCCTCGATCTCGAACCAGATGCGGAAGCGGTTCGCCGGCTCCCAGATGGCAGCCATTGCAGAGCGGGTATAACGCGGTATCATGGGCGGACTCGCCTGACGCTCAGTCAATGGCTCGATCTTAAGAGAGAAAAAGCGGTTTTTCCAGATCGCTCGACGACAATTCAGCCGTTGACGGCTCGCCGCCCCGGAACTGGCGTGAGACGAGTTGCAATGCTAGATTGCCGGATGGAAATTTCTCCGAACCTGATACGGGAACACGGGTGATGCGCAAAGCTGGCGAACTACTGGCTCCACACATTGCAGCCCTTGGCCTCATCCTGGACATGGCCGTCATTGCGCACGCACAGAATACGAACAATCCGCCTGCGACCCACGGCGAAAAACTGGCTTCAGCCCTCCCGGCGCCGTTGGAAGGATTTAGCGCCCGCGAGCGGGTCGAGGACAATATGGAAACCGGGCAGGTTCGCGTCCAGCGTATCTACCTCGACACCGACAATAAACCCGTCATCATGATCATGGTGCGCAGCGAAACGCCGGCGACCCTGAAAAACCGCAAGAATACCTTCATGGATGCCAAGGTCGTGAAAGAGAAGAAGGGTGAATTCAAGATGATCAGCGGCCAGAAATTCTCGATCCTGAAGGTCAAAGGCGAATATACCGCCATGACCATCGTCGAAGACAATTATTCAGTCCTGTATTTTGGCGCCACAGACCGGACGATGTTATTGGCTCACATTGTGTCGACAGACTTCACCAGGATAGCGGCGGCCAAGTAGGACGACTTGGTGTCGAGCCGTACGCACGAGTTTTGCTCCGCGCCCAAAATCGGGCGAAATTCTCAGTGTCTGGCCCGAAATGAATTGAGTGATTTCCGAGAGTCATGCTTCAGTGGTTTGTGTTGAGCAAACAAGGAGGCACCACATGTGGACTGAAATCACGCGCCCGAAGCATGCCCGCACGGGGCTGCGTCACGCAAGCGATCTGACCGCTGCCGAATGGCGCGTGATCGACCCCCCATGCCGCCGCCGCAGGCTCTGGGGCGGCCGCGAAGGACGGATTTGCGAGAGTTGGTGAATGCCATCTTGCATGTTCTGCGCAGCGGTTGCTGCCGAAGGACTTCCCGCCGCGTTCGACGGTGCAGCGCCATTTCGCTCTGTGGCGGGATGGCGGCCTGTGGGCGCGGCTCAATCACGCGCTCCTGATGGCGGCGCGCGCGGCCGAGGGACGCGAGGCCAGTCCGTCCGCCGGGATGATCGACAGCCAGCGCGTGAAAACCACGGAAAGCGGCGGCCCACGGGGCCTTGACGCGGGCAAGAAGATCAAGGGCCGCAAGCGTCACATTCTCACCGACACCGGCGGCCTGCTGGTTGCCGCACAGGTCCGCGCCGCCAACATTCAGGACCGCGACGGCGCCCCTGGCGTGCGCGCATCCCTCCGCCACACCTTATCCGTGGCGGCGTCATGTTTTCGCCGACGGCGCCTGTGCTGGACCCAAACGCGAAGCGGCATTGAAGCGGGTCGGTCGATGGACCCTGGAGATCGTCAAACGCCCGGATGGCGCGCAAGGGTTCGACGTTCTGCCGCGCCGATGGGTGGTGGAGCGCACCCTGGCGTGGCGCAAGCGCAACCGACGGCTGGCGAAAGACTTCGAGGCCATGATCGCGACCGCCCAGGCCTGGCTCCTGATCGCCAGCGGCCAACTCCTCACCCGACGGATCGCAAGATACTGAAAAACAAGAATTCTTTATGGGCCAGACTCTCAGGGTTTTCTTTGCGTGATCATCAATGGTTGCTACCTTGCATGCGATTTCTTGGGGATAACTTTATCCACAGAAAAACACACCCTTATCCAAATGCTTTCAGCAACGTTGTGGATAAAATTAAAGAAATCTACTCGACTTATCTACCAAATTTCCAAGTATTCGTCATAATTTGTTGTTGACTATTACGTAAGAGCACTGCATGTTTTTCCGAGCAACCGGCAGCCGCAAGGAAGCGGGTTGCAGCAGCGGGCGGAGCCTTCGAGCACTGATCGCTGTAGCCGGAAAGCAGATCGCGGACTTTCGGGTCAGCGGAACGGTGGACCGGCATCCGGAAAGCACTTCTTTAGGAGGGTGGACCGGACGGGGCGTCCGAAAGGATGCGCCGAAAGGATCGAAACCTTCGGGTCGACGGTCCATGCGGGCGAGCCCTTCCGGGCAGAGCCGCAGAGAAGTTGTCAGGGGCTCTTCGGAGCCATGCTAGGGCGTCCGCGTCGAAGCACCTGACGCCTTCTTTTTTCTCGAGTCAGAAACCAAGCAACGCCAGGCAGCATCAGCGGCGATCCGGGCTTTCATCGAAAAGCCGGTTTGTTGCGACGATCAAATCGTTGCTGCATTATGCCCCCGCGATTGTCACTGCATCCGGCTTCGGCGCGAACTTCTGCCTCTTTGACGGCTAAGATCACTGGTTCCGAAACAATGAAAGGCGCTTGAGATGTTGCCAGCCAGCGCCTGCAGGTCTCTTGGGCTTGGGTGCCAATTCCGGAGTGCCATGGCACACTCTTGAATAACCGTGCGCAAAGACGATACCGGTGAACTCGCATATCGTTAGCACAGCGCAGACAACGCCATGGGTCAATGAACTTGTCTGGGTCCAATACGGTGTTCGCCCCGTTGTTGGCAAGAATCGCGGAAGATCTTGGCGTCGGACCACCGTCATGAATTCGACCCCGGAAGTCTGCGGCGGAATCAGCCCATGGCCAAGTGGGCGCTTCACCTCGGGGACTCGGTCAGAGCTTTGCATGTTATGGTCAGTGAAGGAGGCCATGGTTTTGCGAAGGCCCTGTTTCGTCGCGCGCCATCTGGCAAGGTCAGTCACCACGATGTCAATTCGGCGGCGTGTCGACCATATCAGACGCAAACAAAACCCGGTCTTGTAGAAAAGAACCGGGTTTTGCTGTGTCAGGGCATGTCCGCGTCTGTGCACCTGTGACGTAGCAGATACCTGTGATATGCAAATCTGTCAACTAAATTTTGTGGAGTTCCTCAATGGTTCTCCAAGATGTTGTAGTAATTTCCATGTCTGAAAGAAATCTTGGGCGGCATTCCTTCTGCTGGGGACGACAAACGTCCTGTCGACGTCTGCCCCGGATCGGTGGCCAACCCGCAGGATGTTTCTGGTTCATGTAAATCCTGCAGCAAGGCTCAGGAGCGCTGTCACGGGCACATGACGGGCAGACACGACAAGTTCTGGCTTTTCCTCCTTGCCAAGGACATTTGACGCATGCGCCCGAAGCTGGTTGTCGCCAGCTACCGGACACCGTAAATTTCCCAGTCCATCAAAACCTCACGCGGACTTGCGGCAGCCGGGAATTCCGGAGTTGTCGATCCGGTGTCCGACCAGACCGCCGCGATGGCGAGAGGGTTGGAATAAGCGTCCGCGGCGGTCAAACCGGTAAAGGAAATTGCCATGGCGATGCCCAGCTTCACCATGCGCCAGTTGCTTGAGGCTGGCGTGCACTTCGGACACAATACGCGCCGCTGGAACCCAAAGATGGAACCCTTCATCTTCGGTGCCCGAAATAACGTTCATATCATCGACTTGCAACAGACGGTGCCGATGTTGCACAGGGCCATGAACGCCCTGCGCGAAGTGGCGGCTGCCGGCGGACGGGTATTGTTCGTCGGCACCAAACGCCAGGCTTCGCGCATGATCTCGCAATCCAACGAGCGCTGCGGACAATTCTATGTTGATCATCGCTGGCTGGGCGGGATGCTGACCAACTGGTCCACGATACAACGGTCGATTACGAGATTGAAAACGGTCGACACACAATTGTTGAGTGAGGAGGAAACACAAGGCCTGACCAAGAAGGAAATGCTTCAACTGACCCGTGAAAGGGACAAGCTGGAGCGAGCCCTGGGCGGGATCAAGGACATGTCTGCGCTTCCGGAGATCGTCGTCATCATTGATACCAACAAAGAAGCGATTGCCGTTGCCGAAGCCAACAAGCTGAAGATTCCCGTCATCGCAGTGATCGACAGTAACAGCGATCCGAAGGGCATCGATTATCCTGTGCCTGGCAACGATGATTCACTGCGTGCGATTGAACTGTACCTTGATCTGTTCTGGGGCGCCGTTCTTGACGGCCTGGCGCAAGAAGTGGCCCGGACCGGCGGTGATATTGGCGAAGCCGAGGTGACGCCCTCCGAAGAACTGCCGACGGCTGATGCCGGCTTGAAAGCGGATGCAGCTGTCGCGAACGCAGACGCCGCCAGATCCGATGGTGGTGCGAAGCCGGACGTAGCGACGGGATAATTCTGGGCCGCGTTTCACGAACCGCGTTGACGCGGTGACCGCCAGACAATCAATCCACAAGAGGACAAGATGGCACAGATCAGCGCATCAATGGTAAAAGAACTGCGCGAACGTACCGGAGCCGGCATGCTGGACTGCAAGAAGGCACTGGTCGAGGCCGATGGTGACGTCGAAGTTGCCGGCGAGTGGCTCCGCAAGAAGGGTTTGGCCGCCGCCGCCAAGAGAAGCGGCCGGGTAGCGGCAGAAGGCCTTGTTGCCCTGCGGATCGACGGCGCCAAGGGCGTGCTGGTCGAGGTAAACTCGGAGACCGACTTCGTTGCGCGCAACAGTGGCTTCCAGTCGTTCGTCAGCCAAGTTGCCGATCTGGCTCTGTCCGTGAACGGCGACATGAGGGCCTTGAAAGCCGCGGGCTATCCAGGTTGCGACAGGACGGTAGAAGGAGAGATGACCAACCTGATTGCGACGATCGGTGAGAATATTACCCTGCGTCGTTCAGCGGGCATCACGGTTGATCAGGGCTTCGTCGCCTCCTACGTCCATAATGCCGCAGCGCCCGGTTTGGGAAAGATTGGCGTTCTGGTTGGCGTGAAGTCTGCAGCCGACCCGGAAACCTTGCAGGCGCTTGGCAAGCAGATGGCGATGCATATAGCGGCAAACGACCCCCAAGCCGTTGGAACGAAAGATCTCGACGTTGCTATAGTCGAGAAGGAACGCGATATCCTGCGCGAGCAAGCCGCCGCCAGCGGAAAACCACCCGAAATTGTGGAAAAGATGATTGAGGGCCGGATTCGCAAGTTCTACGAGGAGGTCGTGCTTCTGAATCAGACTTGGGTGATCGACGGTCAGTCCAAGGTTTCGGAAGTAGTTGAATCGACATCCAAGGAGCTTGGCGAGTCGATTGAGATTACCGATTTTCTACGCTATCAGCTTGGCGAAGGAGTAGAAAGGAAAGAAGATAATTTCGCGGCCGAAGTGGCGCAGCTTACAGGCTGATGAGCTTCTCGCCAGATACGGGCGTTCTGATCACGCGTACAAGACAATCGAGGAATTAGACGACCATGAAGGATGAACCGAAATACCGGCGAGTCCTTCTGAAGCTTTCCGGTGAAGCGCTGATGGGTCATCGAGACTTTGGTCTCGATTCCAGCACGCTGGAGCGTATCGCCGCCGAGGTAAAGTCTATCCGGGATATCGGTATCGAAGTGTGTCTCGTGGTCGGCGGCGGCAATATCTTTCGCGGTATCCAGTCGGCGGCACACGCCATCGAGCGGGCAACCGGAGACTATATGGGAATGCTTGCCACGGTGATGAATTCCCTGGCAATCCAAGGCGCGCTTGAACAGCTAGGTGTACAAACCCGGGTCCAGTCCGCAATTCCTATGTCAACGGTCTCCGAACCGTACATTCGCCGTCGCGCCGTTCGACATCTTGAAAAAGGCCGGGTAGTGATCTTCGCAGCCGGCACCGGAAATCCCTTTTTCACTACCGATACAGCCGCCGCGCTACGCGCTTCAGAAATGACTTGTGATGCGCTGTTCAAGGGTACCAAGGTGGATGGCGTCTACTCCGCTGATCCCGTGACCAACCCGGACGCCAAGCGCTACCGAGCACTCACTTTTTCGGATGTCCTGAGTCGTGATCTGAGAGTGATGGACACCACCGCCATTGCCTTGGCCCGGGAAAACGGTATCCCGATTCTGGTCTTTTCCATTCAGCGAACCGGATCCATCGCCGAGGTCGTTCACGGTAAGGGTGATTTCACGATTATTTCTGAATAGGACGTTCCCCCGACACGCCATTCTGATAAAATCGTCGCTGGGGAATGCCGCATCAACACGCTGGCGGAAGGCGCCAACAAGAATGAGGACGCTGAACCATGATTGACCCGATCCTCAAGGATATCAAACGTCGAATGGATGGCGCGATGGCAGCGTTCCGCGACGATCTGGCGGGTCTGCGCACCGGTAGGGCAAACACCAGCTTGCTGGAGTCGATTAGCGTTGAAGCCTACGGCGCGCAGATGCCGATGAAGCAGGTTGGCAATATTTCGGTACCCGAGGCCCGGTTGTTGTCCGTCCAGGTCTGGGACGTAAATCTGGTTGGCGCTGTCGAAAAGGCCATCCGCGAATCCGATCTTGGGCTCAACCCGCAGACGGAAGGGCAAGTAATCCGGGTTCCGCTGCCGGAACTGACGGAGGAGCGGCGCAAGGAACTGGTCAAAGTTGCGGGCAATTATGCGGAGCAAGCACGAGTCGCCGTGCGAAATGTCCGCCGTGATGGCATGGAGCGCTTGAAGAAGGCTGAGAAAGCAGGCGACATCTCTCAGGACGAACAGCGCGCCCGGTCGGAAGACGTTCAGAGGACGACCGACGAGCACGTCAAGGATATTGATGATCTCCTCGCCCAGAAACAGGGCGAGATAATGCAGGTCTGAGTAGTGCTGATGGAAGCGATCTCGCCCCAGGCCATAACGGATGCGCCGCCTCGTCATGTCGCCATCATCATGGATGGTAACGGGCGGTGGGCGGCAGCCCGCGGGTTGCCCAGAACTGAGGGACATCGTCGTGGCGTTGAAGCCGTCCGGCATACGGTCAAGGCGGCGATCGCGGCGGGGATTGGATTTCTGACACTGTACGGCTTTTCTTCGGAGAACTGGAAGCGCCCGGCGGCCGAGGTGAAGGATCTGATGAGGCTGTTACGGTTTTACTTGCGCAGCGAAATCGCAGAACTGCACAAAGAGGGAGTCAAGATCCGTTTCATCGGCGATCGCTCTCGTCTTCCGAAAGACATCATCAAGTTGATTGAAAACGCCGAATTGCGAACTGCGGGAAATGATACGCTGACCCTGGTCATTGCCCTGAGCTACGGCGGTCGCGACGAAATTCTGGGAGCCGTTCGGCGCCTGGCGTCTAATGTGATCCGCGGCGCTGTCGATTTGGAAGCGATTTGCGAGGAAGAATTTTCACGTCACCTTTTGACCAACGACATTCCGGATCCAGATCTGGTCATTCGCACCAGCGGTGAGCAGCGTCTCAGTAATTTCTTGTTATGGCAGTCCGCCTATGCCGAACTGGTTTTTACCAAGTGCCTGTGGCCTGATTTCGATGCTGAGGCGCTGTACGCCGCAGTTTCCGAATATTGTCAACGGGAGCGCCGCTATGGCGCTGTCGTGTAAGCCCGGAACGGCATTGGATCTTGCTATCGCTGATCGAGTAACAGGTCAGGTGTCCGGCAACGGGCGAGAAATGTTGGCGCGAACCGCTTCTTCGCTCGTTCTGTCGTCGATCTTGATTGCCTGCATTTACTTCGGCCAACCATTTTTTCATTTGCTGATCTTTGGCGCGGCCGGCCTGATGGCGTGGGAGTGGGCGAGACTATGTGGCCGCGGCGCAGTGGGGGCAGGGGGTGCTGCCGTGATGCTCGGCTGCCTTATCGTGGTCGTTCTGGCCGCCTTCAGGGTGTATGGCGGCGCGTCCTTGGCTTTGATTCTGGCAGCGCTGACAGCTGCTTTGATCGGGCGGCAAAAGACATTCGGTGAGTCGGCATGGCTGGGGGCGGGTGTAATCTATGTTGGTGGCGGCGCCTGGGCAGCCATTGCCTTGTATGACCAATTCCAGAACGGCGTCTGGGTCGTGGTCTGGGTTTTCTGTGTAGTCTCCTTCACCGATATCGGCGCTTTTCTGGCCGGGCGCGTGCTGGGTGGTCCCAAATTGGCCCCGCGCGTCAGCCCTCGGAAGACCTGGTCCGGATTCTTTGGAGGTCTTTCCTGCGCCGCGTTGTCAGGACTTGTATTTGCCTTGGTTGCTGATCGCGAAGCAGCCGGCTTCCACATCGCGGCTGCGCTGGTCGTCAGCCTGGTTGCCCAAGTGGGAGACTTGTTTGAATCCCTGCTGAAACGACGGTTTGACGCCAAGGATTCGAGCAGCCTGATCCCGGGGCATGGCGGCTTTCTGGACCGGGTTGACGGCATTATCTCAGCAATGATCGTAGTCGCACTGCTGGCTTGGTGGCGCGGCGAAGTGGAGACACCATGGATTTAGCATTGCCTGAAACACCCGGTGAGCCTCGTCGGATTACCATTCTTGGCGCAACGGGTTCGATCGGCGAAAGTACGCTGGATCTGGTTTCCCGCCAACCAGACGCATACTCCGTGGAAGCCTTGACAGCCTATCAGAACGTTCCCTTGTTGGCGGAACGGGCGAAGCGCTTCGGTGCGCGTCTGGCAGTGATCGGCGATCCTGACCTCTACACTGATCTAAAGGAAACCCTGGCCGGAACCAGTATCGATGTGGCGGCCGGTGCCGCGGCGATTGCCGAGGCTGCAGCGCGTCCGGCAGACTGGATAATGGCGGCAATCGTGGGTGCCGCCGGGTTGGAGCCGACGCTGAACGCAGTGCGTCAGGGAAAAACAGTCGCCTTGGCCAACAAGGAATCCCTCGTGTGCGCCGGCGACCTCGTCCATGCAGAAATCCAGCGATGCGGCGCGACGTTGCTACCCGTCGATTCTGAGCACAACGCCATCTTTCAGGTTTTCGATTTCGAACAACCTGAACGCGTGGAGCGCATCATTTTGACAGCATCCGGCGGACCTTTTCGGTCGTGGAGTCAGGAAGCAATGGCCGCCGCGACGCCTGCGCAAGCCGTGGCGCATCCGAACTGGGATATGGGAGCCAAGATTTCCGTCGATTCCGCGACCCTCATGAACAAGGGACTGGAGGTCATCGAGGGGTGGCATTTGTTCCCGGTCGAAAAAGATCAGATCAGCGTTGTCGTTCATCCGCAATCGGTGATCCATTCCATGGTCGAATATGTCGACGGGTCGACGTTGGCACAGATGGGCTCACCCGACATGCGGACGCCCATCGCCTATACCATGGCGTGGCCGCGGCGCATGGCCACGCCGTCTCCAAAGCTGGATCTGACTGCCATCGGTTCGTTGACTTTCCATGCGCCGGATCGTGAGCGCTTTCCAGCCCTCGATCTGGCCTATGCCGCCTTGCAGGAGGGTGCCTCCGCGCCAGCAATCCTGAACGCTGCCAACGAAGTTGCCGTCGCAGCGTTCCTCGAAAATCGTGTCGGCTTTCTTGGAATAACCAAAATTGTGGAAGAAACGCTGGCGCGGATGTCTGGCGGCTCACTTTCTTCGATCGAAGAAGTGATAGCAGTCGATCAAGAAGCGCGTAAAACCGCAGAAGACTTGATTGCGAATTCACCAAAAAACCAAATAATATTTTAAATTAGCATGAATTTTTTTGTGAATAGACATTTTGTCTTGATGATTTACTTATGTCATATGTTTTCTGTTTTGGTGGCGGTTCATGTGACATCCTCTGCAAAGGTCGGCAAAATGATCGCTGGCTTGGTCGTCAAGACCGATATCAGTCCCTTCTTCGTGAAGATGAGGGCCGCGGCGACTGACCGATCCCGCGAACTGGTCGTCGAACTGCGCATCTTCTCGGGCGGACATGACCGGGATACGCGATCTTGGGCCGATGCGGCTGGGTGGTTGGTCGCCGTCGGCGCGAAAGGCACCCTCATCGCCCCCTCGTATCTTGTCGCTCTCTCGGAGACCTTCACGAGAGCGCGCCGAGCCGGGCTGCTGGCGATCGCGCTCGATACCCCTTTCGATCCTGCAAATATCGCTGATGCAGCCTTCGCCACCGACAATTTTCATTTCCCGGGCCAGCCAACTGATCGGCAGATGGGCCAAGGCGCAGCTGGGCACTCCACAGCGAGGAAGGAGAGGATCTGACGCTGGACGGGTCCGGCACCCAGGTTACAATGGAAGTGCTGCACAATCAGGCTTGCTGAAGGGTTCTGGTATTGATATCGGCAATCTCGAGACGATGCAGGACGATAATGCTCCCCGAATCGTCAGTCGCGGTGCGACAGGCGGCATGGAGAAAGGCGGACGAATCGTGATGAAGAAACTGCTCCAAGAGCAGTCAAGGATCGACGTCATTGATGCAATCTGCATGCCATCGGCGAAGGGCGTCTGTACCGCAATCGAGGCATCCGGTAGACAGAAGAACAATTTGATTGTGTCGATCAATGACGGTAGTCAGGGTATTGAAGATGGAACTGCTGGCATGATTGACGCTACCATCATGCAATATCCCCTCCAGATGGCTCGTCTCGGGATCAAGGCAGTGATCGAATTCGCCCGCACGGGCAAAAGACCCAGTAACAGATTTCGGTCTGGATTTTCCGTGACACCGGCATGATGTCGGTCGCTGACGGGCCAATCAAAGATATCCCGTCTTCCGTCAGGCGCGGTTTCAAGGAATGCCGGTGATAATTGGTGCAATCAATTAACAACGGGAATTAGTGCTTTGATTCTAAATTACTAGCTCCCCACCAAACCTAAGTCAGGGAAAGCAGGCAACAGCAGAAATTTCTCCTTGGCGCACCCTTGATCAGGTCATCGTTCAATGGAATTCATTGCGGTTCTCTGGACTTACGTCCTTCCATTTTTCATCATCTTGACGGTGCTCGTGTTTGTCCACGAGTGGGGTCACTATCATGTCGCCCGCCGGAACGGCGTGAAGGTAGAGGTATTTTCCATCGGCTTTGGACCGGAACTGTTCGGCTGGAATGACCGGATCGGGACACGCTGGAAATTCTGCGTCATTCCCCTTGGTGGATACGTGAAGATGTTTGGTGACGCTGACGTCGCGAGCCAGTCAGATGACAGGGTCCGTTCCATGACCCGGGAAGAAAGGAAGATCAGCTTCCATCACAAGACCGTCGGACAGCGCTCGGCGATCGTTTTTGCCGGTCCCTTCTTCAATTATGTCTTTGCAGTGCTGGTCTTCGCCCTTCTGTTCATGACTGCCGGCCAGCGGCATACGCCGGCGATCGTTGGACACGTTCTTGCTGGCAGCGCGGCCGAGAAGGCCGGACTGCGGGTTGGCGACCTGATAGTGGAATTCAACGGTCGGTCGATCGAACGTTTCGAGCAAGTCGAACAACTGGCGCTGCTCCATCCGGGCGAGGCAATGCCGCTTGTGGTCCGACGCGGTGCCGTTGGACGCGCGCTGACCCTGACGCCAGAATCACGCATGATCCCCGACAAGCATGGCAACGAGCAGGAGTTCGGATTTCTGGGTGCCTGGCGCATGGTGGCGCCAGTGGTCGGTCGAATCCTGGACAATTCTGCCGCTGCCGAGGCCGGACTTTCCAGCAACGACCGCATACTGAGTATTGATGGCCAGAGGGTCGCCACTTTCCAGGAAGTGCGCAAGATCATCGTCGCCAATCCAGAAAAACCGATGGCCATGCGAGTTCTACGAAATGGTCAGGAAGTAACGCTGACTGTCGTGCCAAAGAAACACGACTATACCGACTCCGACGGTATCAGGCGCACTGTCGGTCAGTTGGGAATCGGCGTTGCGCCGCCGCCCAAAAAAGTTCACGCGCCATTGGCCGCAATATGGGCAGCGATGAAGGAAACCTGGTTCCTGACGACCACGACAGCCACCGCGATCCATCAGATGATCGTGGGTAAAAGAGAGTTCCGTGATTTGGGCGGCCCCCTGCGCATCGCAGAAATGTCCGGCGATATGGCGCAAATTGGGCTGTATGCCTTCGTCTGGTTCGTAGGCGCCTTATCGCTCTCTCTCTGCCTGATCAACCTTGTTCCGGTGCCAATGCTGGACGGCGGACATCTGTTGTTCTATGGAATCGAAGTGCTTCGCGGTAAACCTTTGGGACCCAAGGCCCAAGAATATGGTTTTCGTATAGGAATGGCTTTGGTATTAACGCTGATGGTCGTTGTAACGTGGAACGATTTGCTCCGACTGTTCGGAGCACACAGTTAGTGATATTGCCAGCAGCGCGATTACCGGTAGAGGTCGGAAATCGCGCTGAATTGTTGTGAAAGGGACGGCGTGCGGATATTGACGGGGTTGTTGCTGGGCGTAGTGCTGTTCGCCGGGCTCATGGCGGCAATATCCGCCAGTCCCGCATCGGCCCAGACCAGAGACGGTTTTGTACGCAACATCATCGTTCAGGGGACGCGGCGCATTGATCCCCAAACGATCGCCGGATATTTGATCATCAAGCAAAGGGACCGCTTCGATCAATCCAAGATCGATGAATCCCTGAAAGCACTTTACGGCACCGGCTTGTTCCGGGACGTTTCATTCCGACGCCAAGGCAACGATTTGATCATTCGCGTCGTCGAAAATCCCATTGTCAATCGTGTCGCCTTTGAAGGGAATGTCCATGTCAACAACGAGGATCTGGCGTCCGAAGCCAATATTCAGCCCCGCACCGTTTATTCTCGCGCCAAGGTCGAAGAGGCCGTCCGTCGAATGCTGGCTGCCTACAGGGTTGCCGGGCGCTTTGCAGCGACCATCACGCCAAAGGTCATCCCACGCTCTCAAAACCGCTTGGACATGGTTTTCGAGATTGAGGAAGGTGACAAGACGCTGGTGCGTCGGGTCAGCTTCATCGGCAACAAGGTTTATTCCGACAGCACGCTGCGTGACGCGATCAATACCAAGGAATCCGCTTTCTGGCGCTTTTTCGGAAGTTCCGATGTCTATGATCCGGCCAAGCTGGATGCGGACAAGGAAATCCTGCGCAGCTTTTACCTGGATCGCGGATTTGCCGAATTCCGCGTGTTGTCGGCGGTAGCCGAGCTGTCGCCGGACAGGCAGAGTTTCTTCATCACCATCACGGTACAGGAAGGACCGCGCTACCGGTTCGGAAAGCTGGCCATCGAATCGCAACTGCGGCGGATCGATTCCAGTCGTCTTCGCGGCGCCGTCAAGGCGGTTGCCGGCGGCCGCTACAGTGCAGACAAGGTACAGCGAACCATCGTCGCGCTGGCAGATGTTGCCGGCAGCTACGGGTATGCTTTTGTTCGGGTGCTTCCACGTGTCAACCTCAACAAAGACGCCAAGATTGCCGATGTCACCTTTGTGGTGGAGCAGGGGCCAAGGGTGTTCATCGAACGGATCGACATTATCGGTAACGTGCGTACACGGGATTCCGTGATTCGGCGCGAAATTCTGGTTGCCGAAGGAGACGCCTTCAACACCACCAAGCTTCGCCAGTCACGTCGGCGCCTGGTCAACACGGGCTATTTTGAAAAGGTCGACATCAACCGATCTGCCGGTACAGCGCCTGACAAGGTGCGCCTGACGGTTGAAGTTACTGAAAAGTCGACCGGAGAATTGTCAATCGGCGGGGGGTTTTCAACCCAGGACGGCCCGCTCGGCACTATCGGTGTCACGGAAACCAATTTCTTGGGCCGTGGCTACGACCTTCGCTTGTCTCTGCAGTTGTCTTTACGGTCATCCCAGATCGACTTCAGTTTCACGGACAAGCATTTTCTGGAACGAGATGTTGCTTTTGGCGTCGATGTCTTTCGGATAGATCGGGGCTATCAAGGCAACTTCTCTCAGGATTCGTCTTTTCGGGTCGAATCGGTTGGCGGTCGTCTTCGCACGGGATATTGGCTGACAGAGGATGTCCGACAAAGCATTGTCTACGAACTGTCAAATCGACGTGTGAAGGGTGTCGCATCTTCGGCTTCCGAATTCATCAGGGCCGAGCGCGGCAGTTCGACGACCTCCATAATTGGCACGTCAGTTACATGGGACACGCGCGACAACCGGTTTGACCCGACGGATGGCTTTGTCTTCCGCGGTGGCAGCAATTTCGCAGGCTTGGGTGGGTCCGAAGCCTTCTACAAGATATCCGGCAATGCTGGATACTGGATGTCCGTGACCGAGGGCTGGGTTATCTGGCTCCTCGGCGAAGCCAATCACATTGGCGGTATCGGGCAGGATGTGCGCCTGCATGAACGCTTTTTCTTGGGCGGCAACAACCTGCGTGGGTTTGAATTCGGCGGCGTGGGCCCACGCGATCGCCTGACCGGCGATTCGCTCGGCGCCAACAATTTCTGGGTCGTCACTGCAGAAATGGCGTTTCCGTTGGGGCTGCCCAAGGAGTTGGGACTTAAAGGCCGTGTTTTTACGGATGTCGGCAGCGCGTTTGGCATTGATGTCTCTGGTCCCGCGCTGCTGGACCGGGCAACGCCGCGCGTCACGGTGGGCTTCGGCCTGTCTTGGCGATCGCCGTTGGGGCCCCTGCGGCTCAATTTCGGCTTTCCGGTGGCAAAGCAGTCTCTCGATCAAACCCAATTGTTCAACTTTCGTTTCGGAGTCAGATTCTAGATCATGATCAAGACCGGATTAGCGGTTATTGCCGCGACTTTGACAATGGCCATGTCGTCTGCTGCCATAGCGCAGTCGGGCAGCCCCACCGCAAAGGTTGCCGTTGTCGATGTTCAAAGGGTTGAGCAGTCATCACGGGCCATGCAGGCCATTCGCGAGGCGTTGCAGGCGTTACGAGGGAAGTACGAAAAAGAATTCATTTCCAGCGAAAAGGAGATGCAGGCAGAGTACACTCGACTTCGCACGGACAAGGAAATGTCCCGTGGAGAGTACGAGCGTCGGGTTCGGGTGCTTCAGGCGGACATGGTCAAGATGCGCCGCCAGAGTCGGGCGCGCAGCGAAGCCCTGAGCCAGTCTTTCCAGCAATCTTTTGCCAAGTTTCGCCAAGAGGTCGTTCTGGTTGTGAAGTCGCTAGCTGTGGAAGCAGGCTACACGCTGGTGCTTAACCAGGCCACGTTGATCCACGCGGCGCCCCAGTATGATATTACCGATAAAGTCGTCGCCCGCTTGAACAAACGCTTGCCCAAGTTGCCCTTGAAATACAAGGATCCCGTAAACAACAAGAAGGACGAAGTCCGGCAAGGGCGCGGCCAGACGCGGGAAGACAAGAAATAGCGCGGCTGCGGCTGGATTTCCCGAGCCGTTGCATCAGGGCGGTTGACCGGTGACTGACGACAAGCTTCCATCGATACTCGATATCAAGCGGATCATGCAACTGCTGCCGCATCGCTATCCTTTCCTGATGGTTGACCGTATGGAGGATGTGGTCCGCGGTGAAAGCGCTATCGGGATCAAGAACGTAACGATCAACGAACCTTTTTTTTCAGGTCATTTTCCAGGCGCGCCAGTGATGCCCGGCGTACTGATGGTCGAAGCCATGGCGCAAGCGGCCGGTATCCTGGTGGTCGAGACAATGGGCTCGGAGATGAAGGGAAAGCTGGTCTACTTCATGTCGGTCGAGGATGCGCGGTTTCGCAAGCCAGTTGGACCCGGCGATCAACTGAAAATTCATGTTCGCAAGCGCCACGCCCGCAAGCTCGTCTGGAAATTTGATGGTCAGTGTAAAGTGGGCGACGACATTGTGGCCGAAGCCACGTACACTGCCATGATCGTCGCTGACAGCGGTTGAAATCGACTGCAACTCATGCCCGACATCCCGTCTTCAGCCATCGTCGATCCGGCGGCGTCGGTACCTGAATCGGTCAGCATCGGACCGTATGCCACAATCGGGCCAGATGTTGTTCTGCACGACAATGTCACGGTCATGCAGCATGCCGTTGTCGACGGGCATACAACCATTGGTGCCGGAACCACCATTTACCCCCATGCGTGTGTCGGTCTGCCACCTCAGGATTTGAGCTACAAGAGCGAGCCCACCCGTCTGGTGGTCGGCAAGAACAACATCATTCGCGAACACGCGACGTTGCACACCGGGACCGTAAACGGGCATGGCGTGACCGTGGTCGGCGATAGTTGCATGTTCATGGTAAATTCTCACGTCGCGCACGATTGCACAGTTGGCAATAACGTGATCATGGCCAACAATTCTGTAATGGGCGGACACGTTACGATCGGCGACCATGTGATTATTGGCGGCAATTCGGCAGTGCAGCAATTCTGCCGCGTAGGCAAGCATGTCATGATTGGCGGCATGTCCGCAACCGAAGCCGACATCATTCCGTACGGCCTGGTCACGGGGGTACGGGCCGGACTGTCCGGCCTGAACCTGATCGGTCTCCGGCGGCGCGGATTTACCCGAGATCAGATCCATACCCTTCGACGTGCCTATCGCATGCTGTTTGCCGCAGAAGGAACGCTGACGGAGCGCACGAACGATGTGGCTGACCTTTTCGGCGAGCATACGGCCGTGCAGGAGATTATCGAGTTCCTGCGGGCAGATCCCGTACGGCCGATCTGCCAGCCCGCGACAAGCAGTGGCTGACGACGAGAATCGCAAGCTTGCCATAATCGCCGGCGGCGGTGAGATACCGGCGCTCGCCATCGAAGCTTGCGAAAAGGCGGGTCGCCCTTATTTTGTCTTCGCCTTGGAAGGACATGCCGACGACCCGGCGGTCTTCAAAGCCCCGCACGAGTGTATCCGTTTGGGTTCCGTATCCCAGTTTGAGAAGAGCGCCAAGCGGGAAGGCGTCCAGGATGTGGTCTTGATCGGCCGCGTGCGACGTCCGGGAATGCGCGAACTGCGCCCCGACGCAAAAGGCGCTGCCTTCATGGCTCGGGCAGCGATGAAGGCGATGGGTGATGATGGTCTGTTGCGCGCCGTTATCGGCGAACTGGAGCGACTGGGTTTCCGGGTCGTGGGCATCCAAGACCTCGTAACAGGCCTGTTGGCACCCGAAGGCGTCTTGACGAGGCGAAAACCCGATGCCAAGGCGGAGATTGACATTGCGCGCGGCCTGGAGGTGGCCCGCAAGCTCGGTGATCTGGATGTCGGCCAGGCCGTGGTCATCCAGGAGAAGCTTGTGTTGGGCGTTGAGGCGATCGAAGGCACTGACGCCTTGCTTGAGCGCTGCAGGAACCTGCAACGCAAGGGCAGTGGCGGTGTCCTGGTCAAGATCAAGAAAGTCCGCCAAGACCGCCGCGTGGACATGCCGACTGTCGGCGTAGCGACGGTCCATAAAGCGGCTGACGCCGGCTTGCGCGGCATCGTCGTCCAGGCTGGCGGAACGCTGGTTGTCAACCGGGAAGCCGTGCTGGCCGCAGCGGACAGCGCCAAGATGTTCCTTGTCGGCATTCGACTTGACGACAGCCAGATGCGCCCCGATGCCGATGGCTGAAAGCTTGGAGAGCGCATCGAAACCACCGCTGGTCTATTTCATCGTCGGCGAACCTTCCGGCGATCAGATCGGCAGCCACCTGATCTCGGCGCTGTTACACCAGTCGGAAGGCAATATCGCGACCGCCGGCATCGGCGGGCCGGCCATGGCGACAGTCGGCCTGGAGAGTCTCTTTCCGATCGATCTGTTTTCAGTCATGGGCCTCGATTTTCTGCCAGGCATCTGGCAGATCCTGCGCCGCATGCGCCAGCTGGAGGACGACATCGTGGCCTGCCGGCCGGACTGTATCGTCATGATTGATGCCCAGACCCTGTCCCAAAAAATGGCCGCGCGCCTCCAGCCGCTGAATATCCCGCTAGTCCAATATGTAGCACCGACGGTTTGGGCATGGCGGGCGGGTCGAGCCAAAAGCATCTCCCGCCATCTTCGTCACTTGCTGACCATCTTCCCGTTCGAAGCGCCTTGGTTCGAGGCATATGGCTTGTCGACCACTTTTGTAGGTCATCCAGCTGCCGAGCCGGATCCACCGATTGATGAAGAGATTGAATCCTTTCGTCTGGCCCATTTGGCAAACACCGCAACACCTACCCTTGCCCTCCTGCCCGGGAGCCGCCGGAAAGAAGTGCGGCGCCACCTTCCGCTCTATCGCACCGTGATGCAGCGGTTGATCGCGCAAGGAATGACGCCAACCTGCCTCGTCCCGTTGGTCAGATCGGTTGCAGACTACGCCAAGACCTTTCTGGAAGACTGGCCATCGTCGCTGGTAACCGTGCCGGCCGAACAGTACAAGCATGTCGTCTTCGCCATCAGTGACGCAGCGCTCGCCGCGTCTGGCACTGTTACGGTCGAACTGGCGGTGGCAGGCACGCCGACAGTGGTCTGTTACAAGGTGCCCTGGCACGAGGGCATGGCGGCCCGCCTTATCATCAACACCCCTCATGTGTCGGCAATCAATATTCTGGCGGCCGCAGAGATCATGCCGGAATACGCACTCGACCGATGCACGCCAGATGGCATCGTTTCGGCGTTGGCACCGCTGTTGCGCGACCCGTCATTGCGCGCAGAGCATGCGAAGCGTATTCGTGACACCGCTGCACATCTTTCGGTGCCAGGACAAAAACCAAGTGACATCGCCGCACGGGCGATCTTGAGGATCATTAAAGAGGCCTCCGAGCATGAATGACAACAAAGCTGCTTTCCGCATGCTGCACACGATGTTGCGGGTCAAGAACCTCGACAAGTCGATTGCCTTCTATACCGAGCATCTGGGCATGAAGTTGCTGAGGAAGAACGATTATACCGAGGGCCGGTTTACCCTGGCCTTTGTCGGTTATGGCGACGAGGCATCGAACACGGTTCTGGAACTGACCTACAACTGGGATCAGGAAGAGCCCTATGAACTGGGCACTGGCTATGGTCACATTGCACTTGGCGTTCCGGACATCTATCGCACTTGCGAGAAGTTGAAAGCTGCAGGCGTCAGCATCCCCCGACCGGCGGGACCAATGAGGCACAGCAGCACGCTGATTGCTTTCATTGAGGATCCGGACGGCTACAAGATCGAGTTGGTGGAGCGTTCCTAGCGCTTAGCGCTGGTCCAACGGCACATAGGGTCGGCGTCGTTTGCCAGTGTAGAGTTGGCGTGGGCGTCCTATCTTCTGGACCGGATCCTCGATCATTTCCGTCCACTGCGCGATCCAACCGACGGTCCGCGCGAGCGCGAACAGTACTGTGAACATCGAGACCGGGAAGCCCATCGCCCGGAGGATGATACCCGAGTAGAAATCGACGTTCGGGAACAATTTGCGATCCTGGAAATATTCGTCTTCCTGGGCAATCCGTTCCAGTTCCATGGCCAGTTCCAGCAGCGGTTCGTGGCGCACGCCCAACTCGTCCAGTACCTCGTCGGCCGACTTCTTGAGGACCGCGGCTCGCGGATCGTAGCTCTTGTAGATCCTGTGCCCGAAGCCCATCAGGCGGAACGGGTCGTTCCGGTCCTTGGCCTTTTGCAAGTATTCCGGAATCCGGTCCTTGGAGCCGATCTCGTTCAACATGTTCAGGACGGCTTCGTTCGCCCCGCCATGGGCCGGCCCCCACAAGGATGCGATGCCGGAGGCAATACAGGCAAAGGGGTTGGCTCCCGACGAACCTGCCAGCCGGACAGTGGAAGTCGACGCGTTCTGCTCATGGTCGGCGTGCAGGATGAAGATGCGGTCCATCGCGCGAGACAGTACAGGTGATATGGGTTTATCGGCACAAGGCACTTCAAACGTCATGTGCAGGAAATTTTCCGAATAGCTGTAATCGTTCCGTGGATACAAGAATGGCTGGCCGATCGAATATTTGTAAGCCATGGCAGCAATGGTCGGCATCTTGGCAATGAGGCGGTGCGATGCGACCATCCGCTGATGCGGATCGTGGATGTCCGTGCTGTCGTGATAGAAGGCAGACATGGCGCCAACAACACCCACCATGATCGCCATGGGATGCGCGTCGCGACGGAACCCGCTGAAAAAAGTTCGCATCTGCTCGTGCACCATGGTGTGCATGGTGATGGTTTGTTCAAAGTCCGCTTTCTCCATGGCGTTCGGCAGACTGCCGTAGAGCAGCAGGTAGCAGACTTCCAGAAAATCACTTTTCTCAGCCAGGTCCTCTATGGCGTATCCCCGGTGCAGTAGCACGCCTTCGTCGCCGTCGATGAATGTGATTTCCGATTCGCAGCTTGCTGTGGAGGTGAAACCGGGATCATAGGTAAGAATGCCCATATCGCGGTACAGCCGCCGAATATCGGCAACACGCGGTCCTTCAGTTGCATGAAAAACAGGAAGTTCCAGGCTCTTGCCCGTAACGTTATCGGTAACCGTGATTGTTTCCCTGACGCCGGCGCCGACAGCTTCGGACACTTTTTCCATAATTGCCCCGTTTCCTGTTCTATCGTTTCAAGCGGCGCACCGTCATTCATGCGCCGCATTCAACTCGCTCGTCCACTGCTTGCGATCCAGAGTGCAGTGCAACATCAAGCCTGAAGATAAACTCTTCAGAGACTCAGGCAAATCAAGAGCTGATACGAATCAGGAAGTCGAACGCGGCAAGGGACCATCTAGCCTGAGACTGGCTGGAGCACGTCATCGATCCGGCTGATGCTTTCCGTTTTCCCGAGGACTCCGAGGACTTCAAAGATGCCCGGCGATACCGTGCCGCCTGTCAGCGCCGCCCTCAAGGGTTGGGCAATCCTGCCCAATTTCTCGCCGGCGGAGTCGGCTGCCGTGCGCATTGCCGCCTCGGCGGCATTCTCCGACCATATCTCGACGGCCGCCAAGGCCTCGCGCGCCAAGGCCAACTTGGCCTTGCCCTCGCTGTCCAGCAGCCTTGTCGCCTTGTCGTCCATCTCCAGTGGCCGCTCGCGACAGTAGAGCAGCGCAGTTTCCGACAGTTCCAGCAGGGTCTTTGCCCGTCTCTTCAACCCAGGCAGACCAGCCGCCAGCCGATCCCGCTGCTTGCCGGTCAGTGCCCGACCCAGCCTGTCCGCAATCAGCGGCACCGCCTTGTCAATCAGCCGTGTGTCGTCCATCTCCTTGAGATAGTGGGCGCTGAGGCTGGTCAACCTGACGAGGTCAAAACGGGATGGCGACTTGCCGATATCGCCGAGTTCGAACCAACCGGAGGCCTGCTCCATGGAGAAGATCTCGTCGTCTCCATGGCTCCAGCCCAATCGCGCGAGGTAGTTGCACACGGCTTCCGGCGGAAATCCTCTGTCGCGGTAGGCGTCAATTCCCAGCGCCCCGTGTCGCTTCGACATCTTTGCGCCGTCCGGACCGAGAATCAGCGGGATGTGGGCAAAGGCGGGCAATTCCCAGCCCATTGCCAGATACAGCTGTTTCTGCCGGATCGCGTTGGTCAGATGATCGTCTCCACGAACCACATGGGTGATCGCCATGTCATGATCATCGACTACCACGGACAGCATGTAGGTCGGCGACCCGTCCGCGCGAAGCAGCACCATATCGTCCAATTGATCGTTCTGGACAGTGACTGCGCCCTGGACGATGTCCTCCACTACTGTCTGTCCCTTGAGTGGGGCCTTGAATCGTATCACTGGCGCAACACCCTTTGGCGCCTCTGACGGGTCCCGATCACGCCACTTCCCGTCGTAAAGACGCCCGCTACCGCGCTTGCGGGCGACTTGGCGCATCGCTGCCAGTTCCTCGGGGCTGCAGTAGCAACGGTAAGCCTTGCCTTTGCCCAGCAGCGCTTGCGCAACGTCGACGTGTCGGTCCGCTCGAGTCGACTGGTAAACCGGTTCGCCATCCCATTCCAGGCCCAGCCAGCGCAAACCGTCGAAAATAGCGCGTTTGGCCTCCTCGGTGGAGCGCGTCCGATCGGTATCCTCAATCCGCAGCATGAACCGTCCGCCATGCTTCCGCGCATACAGATAGTTGAACAGCGCCGTCCGGGCGCCCCCGATATGAAGGAACCCCGTCGGCGAAGGAGCGAAACGAGTAACGACAGTCATGGGCGCATCATGCAGATTGCCGGGAATGGCCAGACACGGCGCAATCCTTTCGGTGTCGGGCACTGCTTGTCGACTCGGACAAGGCCATGTCCAAGCAGGACATAACACAGAAAATGCTACCGCGCACTCTTTGGCGACCGAACGGGCAAACGAATCGGCCGAGCGCTGGCGGCGGTCAAAGGCCCTGCCGGATGTCCATGATAACCGAGTTGTCCGCTTGATTTGCACATCGCTTTCTGGCGAAGCTCCGGAGAGCACCAAATCGTGCAAGGCCCGGTGGGCGACCGGTCCAGCGGTCATCCATCAAGATGCACGCCTTTTCGTGTCATGCTGCGTTTACTTTATGCCGACTTCAAGAGTATGGAGGGTCCATGCGCAAACTCATCTCCTCCGGCTCTCGGTTTGAGGCCGACTATGCCTATTCCCGCGCAGTCGTTGACGGGGACTGGGTGTTTGTCGCCGGTACTACCGGCATGAATTACTCCGAAGGCACCATCTCGGATGATGTCGTCGAGCAGGCCGAACAGGCCTTCCGGAATATCGAGCAGGTTCTGAAGGAATCCGAGGCGTCAATCAACGATACGGTGCGGGTGCAGTATACGCTGACAGATTCAGCCGACATGCAGCGACTGATGCCCGTCATACAGAAATGGTTTGGGGTTGTCCGGCCGGCCGCAACGGCGGTAGTCGCGCAATTGATCGATCCGCGAATGAAAATCGAGATCGAAGTGACTGTACGAAAAGGGAGTATCCGATGACCAATGTCCTGATCACCGGCGCCGGTCGTGGCATCGGCCTGGAATTTGCACGACGCTTTGTTGCAGATGGCGCGCAGGTCAACGCCACTGTCCGAGACATGGCAAAGGCGGACAGCCTTCGCTCCTTGGGAAACATGGTGACGATCAATGTCTGCGACGTCACATCCGATGCCGATGTCTCGGCTCTTGCTGAGGGTTTCGCCGATAAACCCATCGATATTCTGATCAACAATGCAGGTATCCTGTTGAACCGCGGCGAAGCATTTGGAAACATTGACCTGGAGGCATTCGAGGAAGTCCTGCGAGTCAATACCATCGCTCCAATTCGGGTGGCGCAGGCCTTCGCCGACAACGTTGCCGCCTCGTCGAAGAAACTGATCGTCAATGTCTCCAGTCGGATGGGCAGCATCGGCGAGGGTGGAGTCGCCGCGTATTCCTATCGGGCGTCCAAGGCCGCGATGAACATGGCGATGACGACCATCGCGAAAGACCTTGAAGGGCAGGGCGTGACTGTCGTTGTGGTCCACCCTGGTTGGGTTCGAACGGATATGGGAGGATCATCGGCGTCTCTTTCCGTCGAAGAAAGCGTGGATGGATTGATGCATGTGATTGACAGTGTAAGCATGGTCGATACCGGGAGCTTCTTCAACTATGACGGCACGTCGATTCCGTGGTGAGCACATGATTCAATCTGTCTGGATCGCTGATGACAACAAGGATAACGGATCGTCCTGGATCGGCCCGTAAACCGGTCGCACAGGATCGCGCCTGCCTTGGTATCGGGTAGCCAATTCAAGCCGGGTCGTGTATTTTCGCGCCTGTCTCTGACCCAAAAACATAGTGGTCGTCACGGCGGCCTTGCCGGCAGCGCCACTTTGGAAATCGAAAGTCTTCCGGATCTGTTGCTGACAGCGCCAACAGAATGTCTTGACGCGCCGCTGACACGGACATTCTGACGATTCCGGTCATCACCCGCATGTACCTTGGTCCAGTTGTGAAAATGTCCAAGCCAGCGCCACCGTCTCGTGAGGCCATTGCCCTTGAAAGCGCAAGAAAACGACGCCTGTGCAGAAAGCGTCTCAGACAGCCAGAAGATATCCGGCAAAAATCCGGACCGGGACGTGTTCGCGTCTGCCGGGTTTCCGAAAACGCTGGTGACGCCAAGATGACTGCCAGCCAGGGTATCACGGCATCATGATCATGGCGATGATCTGCAATCGTTGCATGGTTCTGCGAGCGGTCGGTGTTGTACTGAAATCAAATGAGCATCTGATCGGAGCATCCGCTTGACTGCCCAATCCGCGACCAATCATGCCGAATTTCCGCGCTACAGGCGGAATATCAGCCTTCTTTTCGTCTGCTGGGCGCTCGCCAGCACCTCCATGATGCTTGTCGTGACGGTGACTGCACTGGTCGGGGCCAGCCTGGCGGAGAACAAGGCATTGATGGCGCTGCCGATCGCGATCCAGTGGTACGGCTCGGCCTTTTTTACCGTTCCTGCCAGCTTCATCATGGTACGGGTCGGGCGTCGCAATGGCTTCCTGCTGGCAGCGGGATGCATGTGTATGGGCTCCGGCCTGGCCATACTGGCAATCTTCGAGGGCAGTTTTTCTCTCTACTGCCTGGCCAGTTTGCTGGTCGGATTTGCTACCGGATTTCAATGGTACTACAGGTTTGCGGCAGCTGAAGTGGTGCCGGAATCTTTCCGCAGCAGGGCCATTTCGCTGGTTTTGGCCGGTGGAGTGGTCGCGGCCATCATTGGTCCGACTCTCGCTCTTTACTCCGTCGACTGGCTGGCGCCGGTGATGTTGGCCGGCGCCTACGTTGCCGTGATTGGCTTGCAGTTTGCGATCATGCTGATCTTGCTGATGGTCAATATTGCAAAGCCGCCGAAAATGCCGCTGCGTGGAGGCCGGCCGCTGATGGAAATCGCGAAGCAGCCAAAGTTCATGCTGGCGGTGGCGGGCGGCGTCATCGGCTACGGCATCATGGTGCTCCTGATGTCGATCACGCCCAAGGCCATGGAGATGTGCGGACTGGACTTTGCCGAAGCGACCCAGGTGATTCAGTGGCACGTTCTGGGAATGTACGTACCGGCTTTCTTCACCGGTCACCTGATCAAGAGGTTCGGGCCTCAACGCATCATGCTTGCCGGCGGCATGTTGAATGTCGCCTGTCTGATCATCGCCATGTCCGATATCGCCTTCGAGAACTTTCTGGCAGCTCTCCTGCTGCTGGGCGTTGGCTGGAATTTCCTCTATACAGGGGCGACGACCCTCCTGACGGAAACCTACACGGTCGCAGAGCGTGCCAAGACCCAAGCGTTGAATGAGTTTCTGGTATTCATTTTCGTGGCGACGGCGACCTTCTTTTCTGGCGTGACGCTACAATATTACGGTTGGCAAAATCTGGTGATCGGCGTCTTGCCGCTTCTGTTGATGGTACTGGCGGCTACTGTATGGATCATGATGTTTTCAAACCGCCGCGTGCAGGCAAGTAGCTGAAGATCATCCGCTTCTTGCCACGATTGCATCGCACCGGCTCTTCACAAGGCGAGTATGAAGGCGCCTCCGAAAGGAAGAACGCTCACTGAAATCATCGTGTTTTTTCGCCCCGGGATGGGCGCGGTTGCTGCGGGCACCACAATTTGACGAGTCGCCCTCGGTGCCAAATTCGCGCGCTACCCAATCAGGTCGGTCATGCTCTAGATCATTGTCACTGGCATCTACTGGGAACGCTTCCGTGGCGGCTATCCGCTCAAATCTCAATTCGCGTACCGAACAGTTCCGGGAAAACGAGGCATACAACAGGGCCTTGGTCGCCGACCTGCGTGAGACTGTTGCGAGGATCAAGCAGGGCGGCCCGGATCGAGCCCGGGAAAAGCATCTGTCGCGTGGCAAGCTTCTGCCGCGAGAACGGGTTGGCACCCTGGTTGATCAAGGTTCTCCTTTCCTGGAGTTCAGCCAGCTGGCGGCCCATGACATGTATGGTGGTGATGTTCCTGCTGCCGGGATCATCACGGGTATTGGCCGAATATGCGGCCGCGAGTGCGTCATCGTCTGCAATGATGCAACGGTAAAGGGCGGCAGCTATTATCCGATGACAGTCAAGAAACACCTTCGAGCTCAGGAGATCGCGATCCAGAACCGGTTGCCTTGCGTGTATCTCGTCGATTCTGGCGGCGGCAACCTGCCAACCCAGGACGAGGTTTTCCCGGATCGCGATCATTTCGGACGAATATTCTACAATCAGGCCAGCATGTCGTCCATGGCCATTCCGCAACTGGCTGTCGTCATGGGATCCTGCACGGCTGGCGGAGCGTATCAACCGGCGATGTCGGACCAGGCCATTATCGTCAAGGAACAAGGGACGATCTTTCTGGGTGGTCCGCCATTGGTAAAGGCTGCAACGGGCGAGGTGGTGAGCGCCGAGGATCTGGGCGGTGCCGACGTTCATTCCAGGCGCTCCGGCGTGACGGATTACTACGCCTTGAACGACCGTCATGCCTTGACAATGGCTCGCAGGATCGTTGCCGACATGAATCTGGTCAAACCCATGACAACGACACTCAAGGAACCTGTACCGCCGCTGTACGATCCCGAAGAACTCTACGGCCTGATCCCGATCGATCTGAAGAAGCCCTTTGACGCGCGGGAAGTTATTGCGCGTGTGGTGGACGGCAGTGATCTGGACGAGTTCAAGGCTCTTTACGGCACGCAGCTGATCTGTGGTTTCGCTCGGGTATGGGGTTACCCGGTCGGCCTCGTAGCCAACAACGGCATCTTGTATTCGGAAGAAGCACTGAAAGCCGCGCATTTCGTGGAGCTGTGCAGTCAACGGCGCATCCCGTTGATTTTCTTGCAGAATATCGCCGGCTTCATGGTTGGCCAAAAGTATGAAGCTGGAGGGATTGCGAAGGACGGCGCCAAGATGGTGACGGCGGTGGCCACCACCAGGGTACCCAAATTCACTCTCATCATTGGCGGCAGCTACGGTGCCGGGAACTACGGCATGTGCGGTCGAGCCTATTCTCCGCGCTTCCTGTGGATGTGGCCTAACGGACGGATTTCGATCATGGGCGGAGAACAGGCCGCAAGCGTTCTTTCCACAATCCGCCGCGATGCCCTTCAGGCCAGGGGTGACAGTTGGTCGGCAACAGAGGAAGAAGATTTCAAGATGCCGATCCGCGAGCAATATGAACGTCAAGGGCACCCATATCATGCATCCGCACGATTGTGGGATGACGGCGTCATCGACCCGGTCGATACCCGGATGACCCTGGGGCTTGCCATTTCGGCTGCCTTGAATGCACCGCTGGAAGACACGCACTTCGGCGTATTCCGGATGTAGGATCCGAACAGATGACCGAAGAAAAAACCGTCTTGACGGATATAGATAACCGGGGGGTTGCCCGGATCACGCTGAACCGGCCTGAAGTTCGCAATGCAATGAACGAAGTGTTGATTCGCGACCTTGCGGATGCGGTGGACGTCGTGGGTGCGGACGATGGGGTCAGGGCCGTCATTCTGACTGGCCGGGGCAAGGGATTCTGTGCTGGAGGCGACCTGAGGTGGATGCGCAAGACGGCAGATTACACCGTCGAGCAAAACCACGCCGACGGTCAGAAGCTGGGCTGGATGCTGAACAAGCTCAACACGATGCCGAAACCGGTCATTGGACTGATCAACGGGCACGCGTTCGGCGGCGGTGTGGGGGTCGTTGCCTGCTGCGACATTGTCATTGCCAGTACGGCTGCAAAATTTTCGTTGTCTGAAGTGCGTCTGGGTCTGATACCCGCTACCATCAGTCCCTATGTCGTTCGAAAGATCGGCCAGGCCCACAGCCGCCGGTATTTCCTGACTGCCGAGATATTCGATGCCCATCGTGCCGAGGCCATCAGTCTGGTTCATACGGTGGTGGAGCCTGACCAACTGGAGGCTGGAGGCGAAGAATTTGTTGGCCATCTGCTGCTGGGTGGTCCCAAGGCTCACGGCATCTGCAAGGATCTGATCCTCCAGGTCAGTGACAGGGAAGTCGATCCCGATCTGATCGACTGGACATCCCGCCTGATTGCAGACACCCGCGCATCGTCTGAAGGCAAGGAAGGCTGCAGCGCCTTCCTGGAGAAACGGAAGCCTGCCTGGCAGGTCAGCGATTAAGGCTGTCCGCTGAAATGTTTGACAAGATCCTCATAGCCAATCGTGGCGAGATCGCGTGTCGTGTAGCACGCACGGCGCAGCGCCTCGGCGTGCGAACCGTTGCGGTCTATTCCGACAGCGACATCGACGCACAGAATGTCTTGCAAGCGGATGAGGCTGTGCGCATCGGGCCGGCGCCGGCGGCAGAAAGCTATCTGGTCGGGGAACGGATTCTTCAAGCAGCAATGTCTACCGAGGCTCAGGCCATCCATCCCGGATACGGATTTCTCTCGGAAAACGCAGCCTTCGCTGATGCATGTGAAGCGGCCGGCATCAAGTTCATCGGCCCATCGGCCAGAACCATCCGCACCATGGGCTCAAAGAGCGGCGCCAAGACATTGATGGAAAAGGCGAAGGTTCCGGTGGTGCCGGGCTATCACGGCGACGATCAGAATCCGGATATTCTGGCCGAGAAGGCGAAGGGCATCGGCTATCCTGTCCTGATCAAGGCGTCAGCAGGTGGTGGTGGCAAGGGCATGCGGTTGGTCAGTTCGGCGAAAGACTTCGGAGCCAGTCTCGAATCGGCGAAGCGCGAAGCAACCAGTGCCTTTGATGACGATCATGTCCTGATCGAGAAGTTCGTTGCCAATCCACGCCATATCGAAATTCAGGTGTTCGGTGATAGCCACGGCAACGTGGTGCATCTGTTCGAGCGCGATTGCTCGATTCAGCGGCGGCACCAGAAAATCGTGGAAGAGGCGCCAGCGCCGGGTATGTCCCAGCGTCTTCGGACGAAGATGGGCGCCGCCGCAGTCTCGGCTGCAAGGACAGTCGGCTACGAAGGTGCGGGAACCGTGGAATTTATCGCTGACAGGCACGGTAATTTTTATTTCATGGAAATGAATACCCGATTGCAGGTCGAGCATCCGGTGACGGAAATGATCACGGGACAGGATATTGTGGAATGGCAACTGCGTGTTGCGGCAGGTGAACCGCTGCCCGTACACGAAAAGGACCTGGCCATACGCGGACATGCTGTCGAGGTTCGCCTGTATGCCGAAGATCCGGAGCGTGAATTTCTTCCCCAGACTGGAACCCTGCGGCGGCTGCGCCTGCCCCAAGGCGAGGGTATCCGTTGTGATTCGGGCGTCGCAGAGGGAGATACCATTTCGATACATTATGATCCGATGATTGCCAAGTTGATCGCCTGGCATCCCGAGGGACGCGCCGGAGCATTGCGAAGGCTTCGCCGCGCGCTTGACCGAACGGAAATTGTCGGGCTGGCCAATAACGTTTCCTTGCTTCAAGGGATCGTTGATCATCGCGCCTTTGCAGAAGGAGATGTTGACACGGGTTTTATCGATACGCACGCTGACGAATTGATGATCGAGCCATCTTGTCCTTCCGATCGGACGCTGGCCTGTGCCGTGCTGGCGATCGAATTGGAGCGTCGGGAAAAGGCTGCAGCTCAGGCCGCACAGTCCAGTGATCCATGGTCACCGTGGAACGAAGTAAACAGCTGGCGATTGAACGACAGTGGCAGGCATGAAATTCGGTTAGGGCAGGGCGAGCAGACCTTCGTGGTGCAAGTCGGTCGTGAAGCGACGGGGTACGAACTCGACCTGCCGGGTTACCATTGCCGGTGCGCGGTAGAGCGGGACGACGAGCGTTTGCGGGTATGCATCGACGATACCCGGCTTTCTGTCAGCGCCCATGTCGAGGATGCTCTGGTTGCAATCTGGCTGGACGGCCGGCAAACGATCTTCGACCGCCTTGACGCGTTGGTCGATGTGGCCGGCCTCGAAGAAAGCGACGACCGGATGGTGGCGCCGATGTCCGGGAAGGTCATTCAAGTGTTTCTTGATGCCGGGACCGCGGTGGAGGCCGGGACGCCGATCCTTGTGCTGGAGGCAATGAAGATGGAACACATCATCGCTGCGCCGGCCGACGGGACGGTGTCCGCGATCCACTTCCTGGCTGGCGACCAGGTGGAGGAAGGAGCCCGTCTGGTGGATTTCGACCGCAAGGAAGGCTGAAGATGACGTCGACGTCTCGTAGTTCGGACACATATGTGCGCGTCCAGGAAGTTGGTGCGCGCGACGGTCTGCAGAATGAATCGAAAACTGTTTCCACTAACGTAAAAGTCGAACTGATCGAACGGCTGGCCGAAGCCGGCCTGTCCGTCGTGGAGGCCGGCGCCTTTGTATCCCCCAAGTGGGTTCCGCAAATGGCGAACTCGGAAGATGTGTTCCGCCATGTCAGGCGCAAGGATGGGGTCAGCTATCCGGCATTGGTGCCAAACATGAAGGGCTTCGAGCGGGCCGTCGCGGTTGGCGTGACGGAAGTCGGGATATTCATTGCCGCTTCCGAGAGCTTTTCGCAGCGCAATATCAACTGCTCCATTGCAGAAAGCATAGAACGGTTCCGTCCCGTGTGCGCCGCTGCACGTGCCGGCGGAATAAAGATGCAGGGCTATGTCTCGACCGTACTCGGATGCCCTTATGAAGGTGACATCGAGCCGGGGATAGTCGCCGAATTGTGCGGGATGCTCCACGAGATGGGCTGCTACCGGGTATCTCTTGGTGATACCATCGGTGTCGGTACGCCGGCCAGGGCTGCAGCACTCGTTGATCGTGTTGCCGCTTCGGTGCCGCTGTCGGCAATCGGCATCCATTTCCACGACACCTATGGTCAGGCGCTGGCCAACACACTGGCCTGTCTGGACCGCGGTGTGCGCGTTGTCGATTCTTCCGTTTCCGGGCTAGGAGGGTGCCCCTATGCTCCGGGCGCGGCAGGCAATCTGGCGACGGAAGATCTGATCTACATGCTGGACGGGCTGGGCATGAATTCTGGAGTCGACCTGGATAGCGTGGTTGTTGCCGGCACGTTTATCACTGACCATCTGGGCAGAACGCCGGCTTCGCGCGTCGCGATGGCCTATTCCGGAAAGAAGGCGGCCTAGGAACCGGTGCCGCTCCACCTGCTTAAATTGAGCGTCGGATCGGAATCCCTGGAAACGATGACGCAATGGCAGGCCAGGCGTCTGGCCCGCACGAAAGAGTTGTTTCACGATACGCGAAATTTCCCGCGACGGGCTGACGAAATTTTGGATGGCGGATCGATTTACTGGATCATCAAGGGCCATGTACGAGTTCGTCAACGGATCATCGGTCTGGAGCGCCGGGAGGACGAAGAACGTGGGCGGATATGCCGAATCATGCTGGATCCGAACCTGATTCAGACAGAAACCCAACCCAGGCGCCCCCATCAGGGATGGCGCTATCTTGAAGTGGATGACGCTCCGCCGGACGCCCGTCACGCGACGTCGGCCGACGACCCGGCGCCTGAAATGATGGCTGAACTTCGGGAATTGGGTCTTTTGTGACTTCGTGACATCCGACGCATCGCTTGCGAAGAAAAGCAAGCGGCTGCTCCTTGTCGCCTGGTACTCCGGATGACCAACAAATCACAACGCGACCCCGTCATCACGGAAGTCGCAGGGAAGATGGGCAATGGCGTCCCGAGTTTGGCAGCGACCTGATCGACATTTGGAAAATGCCAACCATATACTTCGCGCAATTTGTTCAGGATGGACACATCTTGGGTCTTGGCAGCGAATAGTCAGAAACATATGAAATGAACCAAAAGGGGGATGTTCATCAAGGACGTGTCATAGTACTCGGCAATGAGAAGGGCGGTACTGGCAAATCGACGACAGCCATGCATCTTGTGGTTGCGCTGATGCGGAGTGGCCATGACGTAGGCACGGTCGATCTGGACAGTCATCAGGGTACCTTCAGCAGGTATGTTGAAAATCGGAAAACCTTTTCCGACCTGAAGAACATGAACCTGCTGTTGCCGGACCACAGGCTCTTTCGATATCCGCCCGGCGGCGATGTCGCCGATACGTTGTCCAGCGTCGACCAGCTCGTGACGGCACTTCGGGAAGAGAACGACTATGTGGTATTGGACTGTCCCGGGTCGGACAATCCAGTCGCCCGGCATGCCATATCGCTCGCCGACATACTGATTACGCCGGTCAACGACAGTTTCATAGACATTGACCTCTTGGCACGGATTGGCGGCACACCTCCCCGGATTATCGGTCCCAGCGTCTATGCCCAGATTGTATGGGAACAGAAGCAGGAACGTGCTGTCAAGGACGGCGGCAGGATCGACTGGATCGTTCTGCGCAACCGTTTGAGCCCTCTGGGATCACGCAATCAGAAGAACGTTGGTATTACTCTGGAGCAACTGGCCACAAGGATCGGCTTTCGCCTGATCGACGGTTTTCTTGAACGGGTAATTTTCCGGCAACTGTTCCTTCAGGGGTTGACCGTCCTCGATCTGCGCGACGAAGGCGCCAATGTCTCCCTGAATCTGTCTCACGTCGCTGCCCGCCAGGAAATTCGAAGTCTTCTTGAAGCCTTGAAGTTGAACGACGATCCGTCGCTGGTTTCCGTGCCGGTCGACGGAGCGATTCTGACCGGTTCCAAAGTTGCAAGGAAGCCCGATTCTGACAGGGAATGCGGAAACGGCGAGAACTGCAAGCCACTGGACGCCTGACTGGCCGGTCACTATCTACGGCAGACGGGTGAAAGGCGAGAGACCGATGGCCAAACCGGTTGCGCCCCGGAGCGGCGCGATGGCAAATTCCGATTCTGTACGTGAAGTTGACTCGTTTCTGCAGTCAATGGCGATGATGCCGGTGCCATCGGCGGGACAGCGCGGCCGCCTTATCTTTGCAATGGACGCGACGGCCAGCCGTGAACCGACGTGGGACATCGCCTGCGATATCCAGGCAGAGATGTTTGCACAGACCGACACGTTGGGTGGCCTCGAAGTGCAACTGGTCTTCTATCGCGGCATCGGCGAGTGCAGATCGACGAAATGGTTGTCGTGCTCCAGTGACCTGGTCGATCGCATGATCAAGGTTAGGTGCCTGGGCGGCCGGACTCAAGTCGGTCGGGTACTGAAACATGCTGTCAAGGAGGCTCGCAAAGCCTCGGTTGGCGCACTGGTGTTGGTTGGAGACGCTTTCGAGGAAGCGATCGATCCCGTTTGCGAGATTGCCGGTCAGCTTGGCCTTCTGGGCACCCGCGCTTTTCTGTTCCAGGAAGGCGACAACCCTGAAGCGGGACGGGCATTTCGGCAGATCGCCCGGCTGACAGGAGGTGCCTGCTGCCGCTTCGATGCCGGTAGCGCGCGACAATTGCGCGATCTTCTGTCCGCAGTAGCCGTATATGCGGCAGGCGGCAGGCCGGCGCTGGAGAATTTGGCCGGCAGCCGGGGAGGGGCTGCCCGTCAGATTACCTCGCAGATCAGCGGCAAGGACTAAATGGGGTATTTCCTTCTCGGGATCACGCTGATCGTGGCGGCGATTCTGGCCTTGTTCTCGTTACCGAAGGCCAGCGTGGGACAGTTGACCAGAGTTTTTCGCGCCGTCGCCCTGGGATGCTCCGCTCTGTTTGGTCTGTTTGGCCTCTTGACCGGCAAGTTGCTCTGGGCGGTTGCCGGCCTGGGTGGCGCTCTGATCATCTATTTCATGGGCGGTGCTCTGCCATGGAACATAAACCGGCCTGAAAAAGGTACTTCCGCCGTCGAAACGCCTTGGCTGAGACTGCAATTGGATCATTCGACCGGCGGGATCACGGGCGACGTCCTGGCGGGTAGCTATGCCGGTGCGCGTATCGAGCAATTGGTCCGGGATGATCTGATCATCCTCATGCAAGAATGTGCGCAGGACGACGCACAGTCAGCCCGGTTGATCGAAGCCTATCTCGATCGCATGTGGCCCGATTGGCGCACCAGCGCCCAATCCTCGGACAGTGGAGGCGGTCCGATGGAGCGCGCCGAAGCCCTGTCGGTTCTTGGACTGGAGGAGGGGGCAAGCGCCGCCGAAATCCGCCGTGCGCATCGTGAGATGATGCGTCGTCATCACCCGGACCGCGGCGGTTCCGACTGGCTGGCTGCAAAACTCAACCAGGCCAAGGAAGTACTTCTCGGCGAGTAGATGCCGAGTTGTGCGCTTCCGCAGCCGGCAGTCGTTGATGCCAGGCAACAAGAGGCAGGGTGTCGTCGCACAATCAAGATCGATCTGGCGAGGACCATCTTCTGGCCCCAAGGCTCAATCCGGGTGTCAACATTTCTGTTGACGCCTGGAATTGCAGTTTTCCAGGATATGATTGATGTCGGCCGTCGATGCTTGACGATCCCGACCTGGATTCGCCTGAAGTTGTCCATGAGGAGACAGCCTGCCGCCAAAGGAGCTTGGCGAGACATTCAACGATTTTCAGACAGAGTTCAGATCAGTCACTCGATCCGAAGAGGATGCACGCCACGATACTGATGCGCCGCTGAGCATGCTGGTTATCCTCGCGCGCGCCAGCCGGTTGGTGCACATTGGCAGAGTGCCGATGACCGAGAAATGCTTGCGTTACAAAGGGCGTGCTCGCACGATCCGGTCTTTCCGATCCGCTGCTTCGCGCGTATTCAGATATTCTGATTCATGCCGCGAAGCGGAAACCTGCAGAAGACAGTGTGTACGTTCGATCTTGTTCGTCCTTCCAGAAACCGGGCCAAGACGCTGATGTCCCATACCATTCGCAAGGCAATATTTCCCGTCGCCGGGCTGGGTACCCGTTTGTTGCCGGTGACCAAGTCCATTCCGAAGGAAATGCTGCCTATCGTTGATCGGCCCGTCATAGAATATGCGGTTGCCGAGGCCGCAACCGCGGGCATCACGCATCTTATTTTTGTCAATTCGCGAGGCAAATCGGCGCTGGAAGATCATTTCGACCGCCATGTCGAACTCGAAGAAGCCTTGATGCAAAAGGGAAAGACGGCAGAACTGCACAGACTGACAGACATCATTCCGACCGGTGTATGCTGGAGCGTTGTTCGCCAGTCGGAAGCCCTGGGATTGGGACACGCCGTGTGGTGCGCTCGTCATCTCGTCGGCAACGAACCGTTTGCTGTCCTGCTGCCGGACGATGTGATCATGGCCGATACGCCGTGCCTGCAACAGATGATGGACCGGCATCGGGAAGTTGGAGGCAATCTGGTAGCCGTCGAGAACGTGCCGGCAAATCAAACCGATCGTTACGGAATTCTGGATGCAGGTGCCGATGACGAGCGGCCTGACGGCCTCGTAGAGGTACACGGGCTGGTAGAGAAGCCTAGGCCGGAATACGCACCATCCACGCTATCGATTATCGGCCGTTATATTCTGCAGCCGAATGTGTTTGACGCGCTCGAGAGCAGCAGAAAGGGTGCCGGTGGGGAAATTCAGCTTACAGACGCCATGGCCGCCCTGATTGATCATCAGCCCTTTCACGGCTACCGGTTCGATGGAGTCAGATACGACTGCGGCGATCGTCTGGGCTGGCTCAAAGCCAACGTGGCTTTTGCCTTGCGGCGGTCAGACTTGCTGGATGTGCGAATAGCCCTGCAGGAGATCCTGTCTCAATCTTCATGATCTGTACTGGCGCGTGACGGCGCGCCATCCCGGAGGACCTGATGCGAATCGCAATGATCGGAACCGGCTATGTTGGCCTTGTGTCCGGCGCGTGTTTCTCGGAGTTCGGCACGACGGTCGCTTGCGTCGACAAGGATGCTGTCAAGATCGACATGCTCCGCGCCGGCAGGATGCCCATCTACGAGCCCGGCCTGGATGATCTGGTGGCCCGAAACGTCGAAGCTGCCAGGCTGACCTTTACCACTGACCTGAAGGCAGCTGTAGCGGCCAGTGACGCCGTCTTCATTGCCGTGGGCACGCCATCGCGGCGCGGCGACGGGCACGCGGACCTCAGCTATGTCCATGCTGCGGCGGAGGAAATCTCGGCGGCGCTGCGGGATTACACGGTCGTCGTAACCAAATCGACAGTTCCGGTTGGCACCGGTCGCAAGGTGGAGGAGATCATTCGCAAGGCGAATCCCAATGCAGATTTCGACGTCGCTTCCAATCCCGAGTTTCTCCGTGAAGGATCGGCCATCAACGATTTCATGCGCCCGGACCGGGTTGTAATCGGAACCAGCATCGAACGCGCTCGTGATGTCATGCGCCGATTATACAGACCGCTGTACCTCATCGAGACGCCCATTCTGTTCACTCGCCGGGAAACATCCGAGTTGATCAAGTACGCAGCAAACGCCTTTCTCGCGACCAAAATCACGTTTATCAACGAAATTGCCGATCTGTGCGAGAAAGTAGGGGCGGACGTGCATCAGGTGGCTCGCGGGATCGGCCTGGATGGACGCATCGGATCGAAATTTCTACATGCTGGGCCCGGCTACGGGGGATCCTGCTTTCCCAAGGATACCCTTGCGCTGGTAAAGACTGCCCGTGACTACGCCTCTCCCTTGCGCATTGTCGAGGCTGTGGCCGATATCAACGACACACGCAAACGATCGATGGCGCTGAAGGTCATTGATGCTTGCGACAGCGATGTCGACGGCAAGACAATTGCGATCCTGGGTGTCACCTTCAAGCCGAACACCGACGACATGAGAGAAAGTCCCAGTCTTGACGTGATCCCGACGCTGCAAGATGCCGGCGCTGCGATTCGCGCCTATGATCCGCAAGGCATGCAGGGGGCAGAGTTGCTGCTACCTGACGTTCAGTGGTGCGATAGCGCCTATGAGGCCCTGTCGAATGCCGACGCTGTGGTGATCCTGACGGAATGGAATCAGTTTCGGAACCTGGATCTGGATCGGGTCAGAACCTTGCTGAAGACGCCGGTGTTTGTAGACCTTCGGAATATCTACGATCCTCGGGACATGCTTGAAGCCGGGTTCCGCTACAGTTCGATCGGGCGACCCGTCGAAGCCCGTGTCGACTGAAAGCAGTGACGGCGGATTTCCTTTTCGGCGGGACGCTGACGACCACTTCGCTTCATCGCGCGTCCGAGGACTGACGACGGGTAAAGCGACTTCGCAAACGAAAGGCGCCGGATCAGGAGTACAGCGATGACGGATGATCGCTCGGAGCTGGTTTTCTTTTCCGGCCCGCGAGGAATGTCGGGGCCGGGCTCTCTTTTCCGGTATCCGACCAAGTCCGCACCCCGACAGGCCAACCGTCGGCGGGACACCATGCAACCGCGCCGTCACGACAGGTTGCTCGAACAGGTCTTGCACCTTCATGAAAAGTCCGGACTAGCTGTTGGCCAAGACCTTGACCGCGAGGCAGCGCAAGCTCCTTTTTTTCAGAATATGACAGGCCTTGTGTGCCTCAGCCCGGGACATGCCGGTGATCCGCGCTCGGTACAGTGCGTTGTTCGAATTCTTGCGACGTGCAAGGATGCGAGTGTTTTTGCCCCGCGTAAATCGGTGGGGTAGCGCTTTCTGTGCCCGGTTCAGCCCCTTTCTTGCCATCTTGTACTTGCTGAAAGCGCCAACCTGGATGGCGTAGGCTGACTTTCCGGGCGAGACCGACCGACGCCGCTTGGAACGATCGCGACGCTCGGTATGCATGGCCGAGGTAACGACCACTCGCTGCGAAACGGTTCGGGTGACCGGTATGCGGGCGCTCACCGCAATGCATTCGATACCTCGACGTCGCAAGGAGCCGCAGACCCGGCGGGCCTGGTTGGCGCGATAGCCCATCAGGCGGGCGATATAGACCGAACGCCCTCGCGTGAGCCTGCGCTTGATCGATGTCCGTGCTCGCGAACGGTCATGCCGAGACAATCTTTGCCTGGCTTGCCGGATTGCCAGTCGCGCCCGCCGCTGGTTGTAAAAGGCACCAACCTGGACACCGTGGGATTGCTGGTACTGTACCACGCGTCTCTTGACGTAACGGGTGACCCGCTTGGTGCGCTGCCCGCCATGCAGCTTCCCGACTGCGTCGGGCTTGGAAGCAGAAGCGGACCGGGCTTTGTTCCTGGATGAACCTTGTTTCGCAAGTGCTGACGAAATCTTTCTTTTTTGTCCGGATGAATTGACAACCTTGCGCGAAGCAACCGATTTCGATTTCGCCTGTCGCTGCGCCAGACTTCCGCCCACGCGAGAACGGGACGCAACGTGAATCTTGTGGATGCCGAGTTTTCCTGCAGCCCGCATGCGCTGCGCCCTGTGCCATCCGCCTGCGATCAGTTGGCTGGTTGCACGATAGCGAATGTCGGAGGTCCTGGCACCCAGAACGACAGTCACAAGCCGCTCTCGACCTCTGCGAGCGCTCGATGCCAGGTTGAAACGCGCGCGGCGCGTGTACCCCGTCTTCATTCCGTCAACATCGGGATGGGAATGAAGCAGCCGATTCGTGTTACGAAACGTCCTCCGGCCAAACCGGTAATAGCGGGTTGCGAAAATTCGATGATATTGCGGGTAATGGCGGATCAGGGCACTGGCCAGTACGGCCATGTCCCGTGCAGTGGTGCGCTGTCCGGAAGCCGGCAGGCCGGAAGCGTTCCGAAAGACCGTCCGGCGCATACCCAGTTGTTGCCCCCGAAAAGTCATCAGACGAGCGAATCGACGTTCGCTGCCTCCGATCTTCTCGGCCAGGGCCGCCGCCGCGTCATTGGCAGATCTCAAGGCGGTTGCATATACCAGGTCACGTACGCTCACTCGAGTGCCGGCACGAAGATTCAGTCTTATCGGGGTACGAGCAACGGCATGCCGCGAAAGCGTGACGCGGGTATTCCAGTGGATGCGCCGTTGCGACAGGGCCTCGAAAACCAGATAGAGCGTCATCATCTTGTTGAGAGAGGCCGGCGCGTGACTGGCATCGGCATTTCTGGACTGCAGGATCGCGCCTGTTGCCGCATTCACGGTGATCGACGATTTGACACGTCCCTGCGCTGCGGTCGTTGCGACGACCAGAACACCCAGAATGCAAGCGCCGAGGGCGAGGCTACCCAGGCACCGCATCGTGACAATCGCGCCGATTTGTGTTGCACGCGCTACCATCAAGGATATCAACGTTTCACTGCCCGGTTTTGGCCTGGCCCGACCTCTGGCTGACCTGCGTTTGCAAGCGGTCGACGTCCGAACCGGTCATCAATGTCTTGCAATATCAACCGATTCGGCACAGGACCGCGACCGGCAACATTTTCGCACCTTGGCACTTGATCACACCGATTTTTCTGCAACCTCATTGACCAGCTACCAGTAGCATCTTCGCAACGTTGCAATGATCAGGATAGTCAGTAAGGAACGTGCAATAAACGGAATGTGAAGCCAAGTCAATCAACAGTTCTGATACTGGCCAATAATATCGGCTCAATTCTGGAATCGCAGACATGAAAGGTGTCCTTAGCTTGCGTTTTGCTTTGGAGACTGCTCTTGACTTGTCGATGAGTTTACGGCGACCCCATCGCCTTCTGTCGGCGGCACACCAGACGGCGGATCGGCTTGCCGGCATCGCCGAGACCTTTGTTCTTGCGAACTGCAAGGGGGATCGGAAACGCGATCGCGAGCTCCGCCGACGCGGCGGCGTGGTCGGCAAGCGCGGCCTTTCGCGCGTGCCGGCGCTGCTGCCGGCGGCAAGCAGACAGGGTGGAAAGGCGCGGGAGCCGGTTCCTGCTCCGAATGTGCTGCCTGTCTCCGACGCCAACCGCTGCTGCCCGCCCGACGTGGCGTCCCTCACAAACGCATCGATGCTTCGGCCGGCGAACGGAACGGGTTCGGGGCGCGGTGCACATCCGGACGGTCAGCAACCACCATCGCCAGATCAAGCGCCCTTGCGCCGCCAACGCGACATCGCCACCAAGATGATCCGAGGTGGTTCATCTCGTTGCACTCGGACATCAGCCAGCGCCCAGAGATTGCCTCCGACCGCAAGGGCAACAACATGCCTGCAATTCCAAAATCGAGCCATAGGGTTCGATCTCGTCCGGTCGACCGCCTTCCTGCAGGTCTCGAGAGACCTCTTCCCGTTTCGATTTCCTGTCAGCTATCGTCTATTACCAGACCAGGCAGCGAACGCACGATCCTCATGGTTTCCAGACTGACGGTGATGACTCGCAGGAACAGGTCGAGGGGATAACGAGGATCTCCCGCGGTTTCGATCGCGTAGCGATTGGCGTCGCTGACGATACCGCTGGCCTTGTCGGTCCGAACACCCTGACGCTGCATGACCCAGGCAAGGGCAGGCTTGCCGTTGATGACATACTCCCATGCCGCGTCAGGGATGTCGCGAATGGTGACGTGGGCGTTGTAAATCACCGTCGATCTGTCCTTGTTCCTGCCCGACCCCGGATGCTTCATCCTGGTAACCCGCCAGGCTGTCTCGGGGTCTTCGGTGGAGAGTGTGCCGCCCGTGTCGATGGTCGCCGGATACGGCTCGATGTCCTCGTAACCGACATGCAGTTCGCCGAGGCGTTTTCCGGCATCGCGGAATGTGCGAAAGTCCTCGACCGGCTTCACGCAGGGAATGCGCGGAAACTCCTTGACGAGATTGGCTCGAAAGCGGCGGCGGTAGTCCTCCGAATGCAGCAGCCCGTAGACATAGTGGAATATGTCCTCCCGGCTGACGGCTTCCGACGGATATGCCGATCGAAAGTGATGAAGTGCGTAATCGGTGATAGCATCAAGCCGTCTGTATCCGGTGCTTCGCTCTCCGAGCAGGTCCGCTTTGGCATTCTCGTCCCTTTCGTAAAGCCAAAAGGGAAAACACTGGCCTTTTTCGATTGTATCTAGATTTGGCAGGGTATCGAGCATCAGCGCCGAAAATCCGGATTGCCCGCCCTTTCCCGTCACGGTGATCACGCGGTTGGGCAGTTCGCCGTTGGGGAAGATGCGGGGCATCTGATAGACCATCTCATTGAGTCGGCGGCTGAAGAACTGCCATTGCTTCGTGAAGGGCCGATACATGCACGGCACGTACATACCGTCATGTTGTTGGAGTTCTTTCTCTTTCCGGAGGTCCTGCTTGAGCGAACGGGTCCAACTGATCCTGGTGGCATCGTTGTCGATGAAGTCGTCGATCTTGGGGAGTTCGCCTTTCGCAGCCTCGGCTTCTGCGTCATGCTTCGCCGCCCTCCAACGCGACAACTCGGCGTTGTAGAAGGAGATCGTCGATTCGATGTTGTCGACCAGCGCGATCCGGGACGGATTTATGCACCACGCATCTCTTTGGGTCTTTAAGCCGAGTGAGTAGTTTTGAAACAGGATGTTCCCATTCTTGTTCTTCTTGTCTCCGATCTTCGGATATGCCTCGAAACTCCGGTCGCGTTGGTCCAGCCAGTCGCCGTGCGCATCGGGGACGATCCGGTTCCATCCGCGGGCTTCCTCGATACCGCGGACGCTGCCGAGGCGCCGGACAATATCGAGTTTCTGCTTCCGGCCCAGGTCGTCGCCGATGTCATGAAACAGGATGCGGCCCTGTTCCGATGCGTCGGGATTCTTGACAAAGACCGTGATGGCGACACCCGTCATGCTGCTCTGCCCGAACACGTTTTCGCCTTCGCCCGCGCGCCCTCCGGACAGCATGTTCTTTCGGATGTCGCCGCGAAGGTGAAACACGTGAACACTGGCGAACTCTTCGGCCAGGCACTTGCGCAGGCCATCGGCGAAAGAGCGTTCTACCCAAGCAGCGTTAGTAACATAGGCCATTACCCCGGCCTCTCCGAGCCGGTCGCTGCCCCAGCGAATCGCGCGAATGTAGCTGTCGTAAAGACCTGACAGGTTGTTGGCTTCCGACCGAGTAACGTAGGTGGCCTGAATTCGCTGATCGAGCCTTGAATAAACTACGTTTTTCGCATTGTCATTCTCGCTCTTCTGACCTGTAGAATAGGGCGGATTCCCCATAATCACCGTAATGTCACTCGCCTTCTGCCGCTCCCGCCGATCTGTGTTCTCCTTCATGTAGAAAGACAGTTCGTCGTCGCTTTCGTGCAGGGCGAAGGTGTCGGTCAGGCAGATGCGGGAATAGGGCAGATAGTCGTCGCGCGCGGTAACGAAATGGAAGACGGATTCGATGTTGATGGCAGCGATGTAGTAGGCGAGCAGCACGATTTCGTTGGCGTGGATATCCTCGCGGTACTTGCGCTCCATGTCTTCCGGCGCGATCAGACCCGATTGCAGCAGCCGGGTAATGAAAGTGCCCGTGCCGGCGAAGGGGTCGAGAATGTGGACGCCTTGAGATCCGAGCGTCTGGCCGAATTCCTCCTGCAGCGTCTCGTTCACGGAGCGAATGATGAAGTCCACGATCTCGACGGGGGTATAGACGATGCCCAGCTTCTGGGTTGTGCGCGGAAACGCACCCCGGAAGAACTTGTCGTAGAGCTCGACGATGAGCTTCTGCCTCGCCGACGGATCAGTGATCCCGCCCGCCCGCCGGCGCACCGAGTCGTAGAAGCCCTTGAGCGTCCTGGCCTCCCGCGCGACCTGTGCCTCGTCGATGACCGACAGGACCTCCGTCATGGCGACCGAGACCGGGTTTCTGTCGACGAACGCGTGGCCTTCGAACAGCACGTCGAACACCGGACGAGTGATCAGGTGCTGCGCCAGCATCTCGATGGCGTCGTGTTCGGTAATCGACTCATTGAGATCGTCGCGGAGTTCCAGAAGAAAGTCCTGGAAGAACGATGCGGCGTCGCTCTCGGATTGCTGCACGAGACCGGCAATCCGGGTGATGTGGCGTTCCGCGATTTCGGCGACGTCCTTCGCCCAGTCTTCCCAATAGTCGCGCGTACCGCACTTCTCGACGATCCTGGCCATTATCGCACGTGAGAACTCGTCGATGACCAGCGGCAGCGGTTCCTGGAGGGATGCCGCCTTCTGTGAGCCTCCTCCTTCCCCGATCCCGGAACCGCGCGCCCGAGACCGGCTCGGCAGGTCTTCGACCTTCGCCGTTACCGCCTGGAGTTCCACGCTGTCGGCCGACGCCCTGCCGTCGACGACTGCGATGCGGTTGCCGATGTCCTGGCCGAGGCCGCCCTGATTGATCACCGCGTCGAGCCTTTCGTCATGAGCCCGGAGCGCGTTCAGGATCTGCCAGACGACCCGGTATCTGTCGTTGTCCGCGAGCGCCACATCGGCGGGGACACCCGGGGGGACGCCGACCGGCAGGATGACGTAGCCCATTCGCTTGCCGGGCGCGGAACGCATCACCCGGCCCACCGCCTGCACGACATCGATCTGGCTCTTGCGCGGATGCAGGAACATGATCGCGTCGAGGGCCGGCACGTCGACGCCCTCGGTCAGGCATCGCGCATTGCTCAGAATCCGGCAGATGTTGGTGCCTGCATCCTCCTTGAGCCAATCGAGCTGTTGACCACGCTCCCGAGCATTGCAGGTACCATCCACATGCCGGACCTCGCAGACGACGCCGTTTCGCTCCTCGTCGCCAATCTCGGCCTGGAACTCGGACACCACCTGCTGGAACTCGTCGCAAACGAGTTTCGAACTGTCGATGCTCCGGCAGAAGGCGATGGCGCGGCGCATCGGGTCGGGATCGTCCGCGGCTGTTCCCGTGAGCCCCGTCTTGGACAGTGCCTTCCAGCAACCGACGATCTTCGTCGCGTCGTCAAGCACAAGCTCGGTATTCTCGACACTGAGACGCTTCCGCACCGCGGCGCTGACCTGCCCCTCGTCCATGACCAGAACGATCACGCGGTAGTCGGTCAGGATGCCGCTCTCGACGGCCCGCGCGAAGCCGTGATGAAACAGGATCTCGCCGTAGAGGTCGGGATTGTCCATCGAGGCAAGCGCGGCCTGCACGTCACGCGCCCTGGATTTCGCATTCTCGCCGTAGATGCGCGGCGTCGCCGTCATGTAGAGCCGCTTGGTGCCGCGAATGACGTCGTTGTCGTGCACCTTCACGAAATTCGACTGATCCTCGCCACCAAAGGTCACGCCCGTGGTACGGTGAGCCTCGTCGCAGACGATCAGGTCGAAGCCGGGAAGGTCATGACTCGCCTGCGCAGCTTCTATGACCGAAATCGATTGATAGGTCGCAAAGACAACGCGCATCGAGCCGGGGGCCGAAGCCGCGACCGCGCGCGCGAGCGAAGCGGCATCCGTCGTCGCCGGAAAGGCAAGGTCGGTGACCTCGATCTCCGCGACGTCGTGGCTACTGCGCCGCCTTTTGCCCACCTGCGCGTCCGAGCAGACGGCGAAGGCGATGATCTGCACGACCGCATCGGCGCACCATTCGCGCACCGTCTGTGCCATCAGCGCAAGAGACGGAACCAGAAACAGGACATGGCCTTCGGGCACCAGATCTTCTGCGATGCGCAGGCTGGTCAGGGTCTTGCCGGTGCCACAGGCCATGACGAGCTTGCCCCGGTCAGCATCCGCGAACCCCGCCCGCACCGCTTCAAGCGCCTCGACCTGGTCATCCCTGAGTTTCTTCGGTTCCGAGCGCCTGATCTTGCCGGTCTCGCCGAATGACGACCAGTCGACCGGACTGTCACGCAGATCCTGCAAGCCGATACGGACGACCGGAATCTTCTGGTTCCTGATCGTTTCCTCGGCATTCTTTCCCCATGGTTTGACTGATGTCTCGACAATCAGCCGTTGGACAAAATCGTGTTTCCCGGATTCGGCAAGAAAAGAGTCGATCTCGAGCTTGTTGATCTTCGTTTCCGGCCCGTAGAACTTGCATTGAATGGCAACCTCGCCACCGTCGTGACGCGTGCCTACGAGGTCGAAACCGAGATCCGGACGCGCAAGCCCTTTTCTTTCTTTCCAGTCAGGGCCCGTCTCGATTCTGCGGAACTGCTGGGCCTGAACCGGATCTGTCGTGAGCCAGACCTTGATCAGTCTTTCAAAGGCTGCGCCCTTTGCGCGCTCGTCAAGGGACGCTTCGCGGTAGGAATCGAGCAGGCAGTCCAGACTTGATTCGGACTGGCGGACTGGCGGACTGGCGGACTGGCGGACTGGCCCTTTTGTAGCTTAAATGATCCGTTTCCTGTCGTCATCACACCAGGTCTCCTGCCGATCCATAAGACACACCCCTCTCATATCACCAAACCGTGTTCCAGTCATTTTTTCATCAATCCCATGTCACCGACATGCGGTGGAATGAAATCCTGCAACCGGACCAGTTCTCCGAAGCCGCCTCGAGCAAGCGATGGGCGTTCATCGGCCAGCACGGAAAATTCCGGATCTGATGACTTGCGACGTTGCGTTTGCAGGCAGCAGGGGCTGCTTGACAGCACGGTACGGTGCCATGAAGCTGCCGCTGCCGTGACTGATACAGTGAGGGGAGCGCCAGTGTCTTGGTCGACATGATCCGAATTGGCGGCGCGAGTGGTTACTGGGGCGAGTCGGCAATGGCGACGCCGCAATTGCTTGCTGACCGGTCAGTCGATTTTCTGGTCTACGACTATCTGGCCGAGATCACGATGTCGATCATGGCCCGCGCCCGGGCGAAGGACCCGGCCATGGGCTACGCTACCGATTTCGTATCGACGGTGATCAGGCCGAATATCCGGGATATTGCCGCGCAAGGCGTGAAGGTGATCAGCAACGCCGGCGGCATGAACCCCCAGGCCTGCGCAGCGGCGGTTCGTGCAATCAGCGACGCGGCCGGGCTCGACCTGAAAATAGGCGTGGTTCATGGTGACGACCTGTTGACGGAAAAGAACAGGTTTGCCTCCGCCGTGCCGACCGAGATGTTCAGCGGTCAGGCCTTCCCGCCGCCGGAAAAGCTGCTCAGCATCAATGCCTACACAGGGGCATTCCCGATCGCAGCGGCACTGGATGCTGGCGCCGACATCGTCATTACGGGCCGATGCGTTGACAGCGCGGTCACGCTGGGAGCCTGTATCCACGCCTTTGGCTGGGAGCCTGGCGACTGGAACCGGCTGGCGGCCGGAAGCCTGGCCGGTCACGTGCTGGAGTGCGGGCCGCAGGCGACCGGTGGCAACCACACCGACTGGGAGGACATAGCCGAGACAATCCACGCCATCGGATATCCGATATGCGATATCCAGCGGGACGGCAGTTTCATGGTGCGGAAGCCGAAAGGAACGGGCGGCAAGGTGACGACCGGTACGGTCGCCGAGCAAATGCTTTACGAGATCGGCGATCCGCAAGCCTACCTGCTGCCTGACGTCTCCTGCGACTTCTCGACCGTGGAATTGAAGCAGATCGGCGAAGATTGCGTCCGGGTGGCGGGCGCGACCGGATTTGCAGCGCCGTCCACCTACAAGTCCAGCGTCACATGGGCCGACGGGTTTCGCGCCGGCGCATATTTTACCTTTACCGGCCGCGATGCCGATCGGAAGGCGACAGTGTTTGCGAATGCCGCTCTTGCGCGGGCGCGGGCGGCCTTGCGTGGCCGGAGCATGGACGACTTCACCGAAACCAGCGTCGAAGTTCTGGGTGCCGAGAGCCAGTATGGCGACGCGCGACGGATCGGCAGCGCCCGGGAAGTCGTCCTGAAGCTGGCCGCCAGGCATCCGGAAGCAGTCGGCGTCGATACCCTGTTGAAAGAAGCCGCCGGCATGGGATTGGCGACTCCGTCGGCGCTTTCAGGGTTTGCCGGCACACGGCCGAAGCCTTCTCCGGTGGTTCGTCTGTTTTCCTTCCTGGTACCGAAAGAAGACGTGAAATTACGGGTCGAAGTGGATGGTCAATCACTCGAATACGCAGAACCCGTGACGCAGGACGACGGGCGCTGGCCTTGTCGCCCGGAGCCGCCCCTTATTGTCACGAGTACCGAAGACACGGTGATGATTCGGCTGGAAGATATTGCCTGGGGCCGCAGTGGCGACAAGGGCGACAAGGTCAATATCGGCATCGCCGCCCGTGACGCGACTTACTTGCCGTGGATCTGGCAGGCCCTGACCGAGGACGCAGTTGCGCAGTATTTTGCGCATTTCCTGACCGGTGCCGCCGGACAGCCGGTCGAGCGCTTCCTGCTGCCCGGCATCAACGCGATCAACTTCCTTTTGCACGACGTTCTGGGTGGCGGCGGCATCGCCAGTCTGCGCAACGACAGCCAGGGCAAGGGCTATGCCCAGCTGCTGCTGGATCATACCGTTCCGGTTCCACGAGCGCTGGCGCTACAGGCCGAATCGATGCGAGAGGAGCGGGCTGCATGAACCGGTTTCAAACCCGGATCGATCCGTCCGGCGAGGAATTCAGGAGCAATCGGGCCGGCATGCTTGGCCTGATCGACAAGCTTCGGGAATTGAACAGCCGCGGGGCCAGCCGCTCGGAAGCTCGCAGGCCGCGCTTCGAGCAACGCGGCCAGATCACGCCGCGCGAGCGGCTGACGCGACTGCTCGATCCCGGGATGCCTTTCCTGACAGTCGGCAATATCGCCGGATATCTGTTCGATGCCAGGAAAGAGGAAGAATCGTTGCCGGGCGGCAACGTGATCGCCGGCATCGGCTATGTCAGCGGCGTGCGTTGTGCGATTGCCGTGGATGACAGCGGAATCCAGGCTGGCGCCCTGACCGGCGCCACGGTGTATCGACTCCAGCGCAGCCAGGAAATCGCGCTCGAACAGAAAATGCCTTTCGTCCATCTGGTCGAAAGCGCCGGTGCGAATTTGATGGAATACAGGGTCGAAGGCTTCCTGGCCGGCGGAAGGCTTTTCGCAAACCAGGCCCGCCTCTCGAAAGCCGGAGTACCCGTCATCACGATCCTGCACGGCTCGTCCACGGCGGGTGGCGCCTACATGCCGGGGATGAGCGACTATGTTATCGGTGTAAAGGGCAGGGGCCATGCCTTTCTGGCTGGACCGCCGCTCCTCGAGGCTGCGACGGGAGAAATCGCGACAGAGGACGAGTTGGGCAGCGCGGCGATGCACGCCACCGTCTCCGGCCTGGTCGAATATCTGGCGGAGGATGACGGCGAGGGAATCGATATCGCTCGCAACGTGATCCGACGCCTGCACTGGAACAGCGGCGAGATGTCGGGATTTCGTGATGGCCGTCCGCCTGCCTACGACCCGGATGAGATCGCCGGCATCGTTCCGGTCGATTATCGCAAGCCGTACGATGTACGGGAGGTCGTGGCGCGGATCGTCGATGATTCGGACTTCCTGGATTTCAAGTCAGGCTTCGGTATTTCGACAGTTTGCATGCAAGCGGAGGTTGATGGTCAGGCCTGCGGGCTGATCGGCAACAACGGCCCGATCGATCCGGACGGCGCCGCCAAGGCCACTCAATTTCTGCAGCTCTGTGACCAGTCCGATATCCCCGTGGTGTTCCTGCAGAACACCACGGGCTACATGGTGGGCGCTGCCTACGAACGCGCCGGAATGATCAAGCACGGCTCCAAGATGATCCAGAGCGTACGCAATATCGACGTGCCGCGCCTTACCTTCATGATCGGCGCGAGTTTTGGGGCTGGCAACTATGGCATGTGCGGCCGCGGTTACGATCCGGATTTTCTCTATACCTGGCCTAACGCCACAACCGGCGTCATGGGTGGCGACCAGGCGGCAAGGACCATGTCCATCGTCGCTGAACGGGCTGCGCAGGAAAAAGGAGAAAAAATCGATCCGGAGAAGCGGAAACAGCAGGAAGCCACGCTGACGCATCACTTCGACAGCCAATCAGACGCTTTCTACACATCCGGCCATATGCAGGATGACGGCATGATCGATCCGCGGGAGACGCGGCAAACGCTTGGGTACCTGCTGTCGATCGTCAATGAAGGACGACGGCGTACGGTACGTCCCAACAGCTTCGGCGTGGCGCGGATCTAGATGATTGCAATGGGCATCTGCGGCTGCATCCGCAGCCCATCGGACAACCTGGCGCCGGAGGCCGTGTTGCGCTCCTTGCCGACAGCCCGGCGGGCGCTTCAGGCCGACATCCGCCACAACGGAGTGGATGCCGATGCCAGGATGACGAGAACCATCGTGCAGACCATTTACCCACCGTGGGACGAGATGATCGCATGTGCGACGTGCGTGTCGGGCGACAGATCGACAGAAGCATTGCGGTCATTTCGAATCGATGTCGAGAAGACCTGATAACGCCATGCCTCGCATCAACACCGTTCTTGTAGCGAACCGAGGAGAGATTGCCGTCAGGATCATGCGCACCGCGCAATCGCTCGGTTACCGGACCGCGGCGGTATACTCGGAGGAGGACGCCGGTGCCCTGCATGTCCGGATGGCTGACATGTCGGCCCTGATCGGCCCTGGACCCGTGAAAGAGAGCTATCTTGTCATTGAAAACATTCTGAAGGCGGCCGAAGAGACGGGCGCGGATGCGGTGCATCCGGCTTACGGACTCCTGTCAGAGAACGCGGCGTTTGCGAGGGCCTGCGAAGAAGCCGGTCTGACCTTTATCGGTCCGACCGCCGAGACCATCGACCTGATGGGCAACAAGGCGGAAGCCAGATGCCGGATGACGGCTGCTGGCGTCCCGTGTTTGCCGGGATACGAAGGGGAGGATCAGAGCGAAGAGGCTTTCCTGACCGCAGCCCGCCAGATTGGCTTTCCGGTCATGGTCAAGGCGGTGGCCGGAGGCGGGGGACGGGGGATGCGTCTGGTCAACTCCGAAGAATACCTGCCGGATGCACTGGCTGCTGCTCGTTCGGAGGCGGAAGGCGTGTTCGGGTCCGGCGACCTGATCCTGGAAAAGGCCATCGTCCGGCCCCGGCATGTGGAGTTTCAGGTTTTTGCCGACCAGCAGGGCAACACAATTCATCTCGGCGAGCGGGATTGCTCGATCCAGCGGCGGCACCAGAAGGTGATCGAGGAAGCGCCATGTCCGGTCATGACAGAGAATCTGCGGGCGACGATGGGCGCAGCGGCGGTCGACGCAGCAAGGAGCATTGGCTATCGGAGCGCCGGTACCGTCGAATTCCTGCTCGACGACGACAAGTGTTTCTACTTTCTGGAAATGAATACCCGGTTGCAGGTAGAGCATCCGGTAACGGAGATGATTACCGGTCTTGATCTGGTCGCGCTCCAGATCCAGGTCGCCGAGGATCGACCCTTGGGTCTGGTGCAGGACGATATCTGCTTCTCGGGACACGCCATCGAGGCCCGGCTGTATGCCGAAGATACGAGCAACGATTTCCTTCCGGCGACGGGGAATATTACCCGATGGCTCCCGGCATCCGGCGATGGAATCCGTGTGGATGGCGGCGTTGCCAGCGGCTTTTCCGTCTCGCCGTTCTACGATCCGATGATCGCCAAGGTCGTCGCACACGGCGAAAATCGCAATATTGCGCGCCGACGTCTCGCCCGAGCACTGGAACGAACTGTTGTCTTCGGTCTGACGACCAACAAGCCCTTCCTGATCGATTGTCTGGAAGACGAGGTCTTCGCCGACGGCCGGGCAACGACAGCCTTCATCGAGGAGCGCTTTACGGCGGATGATCTCTCAAGGAAGGAACCGGGTTTTGACTTGGCCGCAGCCGCAGCCGTTCTGCAGTTCGTGGCGGATCGCAAGAACGCGATGTCCCGTAGTCTGGGACTTTCCAGAGAGTTGTTGAATTGGAGCAGTGGCGGCGCCCTGGTCAGCCGATACAGGTATGCAGTCGGCAAGGCGGCATTCGACCTGGCCGTTTCTCCGACCGGCGAGGCGACCTTTCGGGTAACCGATGACAGACAATCCGCAGACGTCGCGATCGTCACCCTCGACGACATCCGTGCGAAGATGATCGTCGACGAACGACCGCAGGTCATGTTCTTCCACCACGACGGAAGGTCGGTGTTTGTCTCCGCGAACGGCCATGATCACCGCTTTGACAACATGCCCGTCGGGAGTGGCCGGGGCGAGGAGGTGGTCGATGGAAGCCGTGTAGCGGCGCCGATGCACGGCAAGATCCTGAAAGTCGTCGTGGCGCCGGGCGATGTCGTGTCCCGGGGCGACCGTCTCCTGATCCTGGAAGCCATGAAGATGCAGCACGAAATCATGTCTGACGCCGACGGGACGGTTGCAGCTGTTCTGCACAAGGCAGGGGTACAGGTGGCGACCGGCGATCACCTGATCGAGATCGCGGTAGCGGAGGAACGGTAATGTCCTCTCTCCCTGAAAGCGGCGGAACCGGACAGTCGGGAGAACGATCATGATTCTGGCACAGGCGCTGGATTTCAATGCTGAAAGCGATTTGCTCTATGATCTGTTGAAGGACAGGGACAATTCCGATTTCGATCGGGTAACCCTTTTCAGGAACTGGTCGGTTAACGATGTGTTGGGACATCTGCACATGTGGAATCATGCGGCTGATCTCTCGGCAACGAACGAAGCGGGGTTTCAGGAGTTTCTCCGCGCTTTTGGCGAAGCCGGAGCGCAGCATTTTCCGTATACTCACGAATGGTCCGGTAGTTTGAAGGGCCAGGCCTTGCTGGACACCTGGCGCGAGTTCTACAGCGATATGGCTCGTCGGTGGCAGTCTTTTGATCCGGGGAAGCGGGTCAAGTGGGCCGGACCTGACATGAGCGTCCAGATGAGTATCGTCGCCCGGCATATGGAAACCTGGGCGCATGGCCAGGAAGTCTTCGATCTGTTCGGCGTACAGCGGCAGGATGAAGATCGTATTCGCAACATTGCCGATCTCGGTGTTCGGACCTTCGGCTGGACCTTTGCCAATCGGCAAATCGACCGCCCGTCGACAAAGCCCTTCGTTGAACTCACTGCTCCATCCGGCGCCACTTGGAGGTGGAATAACGAAAGTGATCGCGATTACATCAAGGGAGCGGCTACAGATTTCTGTCAGGTCGTCACACAGACCCGGAACATTGCCGATGTCGCCCTCGATATTGCCGGGGCCTCGGCACGGCAGTGGATGGCCATTGCCCAATGCTTCGCTGGTCCACCCGTTGACCCTCCGGCCCCCGGGATGCGTTTCTGCGCGACCTGATCGGCAGGATTCGCTCCGGTGCGCTGATGGCGATGCCGATGACGGCGGCGGCGCATGAAGGAAACCGAAACATCAGCCCCACAACAACGTCCACACCACGATCGACCGCGCCTTTGTGAGTTTGCGGCACGGGATGGAAGCGCCGCATGGCACGCTGGACTGCTGGGATCCTTCGAAGAACTGTTTGCAACGCGAATGCCGGCTGGACCAGCGCTCCGAACCCTTGCAGATTCGGTTGGAACAAACCCCAGGCAATCTGCACCGCCAAAACAAAAGTGCACGAGGGCGACCGTAGTAGGGGAATGTTCCAGGAATCCTCGTGGAGCAAGCCAACTGGCTGTACGGTGCAAGGCAACGCCGATGCGACAGGTTTCACACGGTCGATGACCACACCAGATGCAGCCGTTTTTCAACCGCTGCGATCACTTCTTCCAGTGATTGCGACTGCTTGATCTTGCGCGGTCCGGATCGCAACACGAAAGGGCCAGGTCGCTCCTTGTGGCCAGCGATCTTGGTGATCGCGTATTCAGGATGTTCAGCAGCGTTACGATAGAAGGAAAATGTCACTTGGGTCGCATCATGATCAATGGCGTAATCCCGCCATTCGCCGCTCATGACCCGGCGACTGTAAAGGTTCAAAAGCTTGAAGAGTTCCGATCGACTGAAAAACATATCCCGCTTCCCGACGGATGAGCGGTGTGAACCGATCCGCCGGAACACGCGGGCTTGCTCGATATCGATCAGGTTCTCCATGTTCAAAGGCCTCTCAAGCTGTCATTGCTTTGCTACGAACAGTTTCGCCGCTTCTGTAACGGATGTCGAGCCTTCGATTCTAGCGGGGATAGCACCTCGCACGGAATCCGGCACTCCTCCCTGTCGCAGTTTGACTTTGCAGAACGTAACGTAATATAGATTGATACGTTTGATATCGCGAAGCAGATCCGCAGACAGCACTGGTTTGCACGGCCAGTAAAATTCTTGTGGGCTGCGAGGCGCCGAAACCGGAGAACGCTTCTTGGCTCGCAAGCGCAAAGATGAATCCGGGGGTGTTCCGGCAAGCGAGATTGAACGCGAGCACGATCTCTTCATTCGGGAGGTGAATGAAGAGATCAAGCAAGAACGATATATCAAGACCTGGAAGAAGTACGGCCAGTATTTCGTAGGCGTCGGGTTGATTGCGATCGGCAGCGTGGCCGCTTGGCAGTGGTACAAATCCGGCATCGTCGATACGCAGCATTCCCAAAGCGTGGATTTTACCAGTGGAATCTCGTTAGCCGACGCCGGCAACAACCAACAGGCCGGCAAGGTATTCGAAAAACTGGCGCGAGAAACCGAGGGCGGCTACGCTGCCCTGGCGCGTCTGCGACAGGCGGCGCTGGTGGCGAAGGCCGGGGATGTCGAGGCGGCGGCAGCGCTGTACTTGCAGTTGTCAAGCGATGACAGGATTTCGGCCGTCTTTCGAAACCTCGGGACGGTGATGTGGGGGCTGCATGCCCTTGATACCGCCAGTCCTGACGAGGCAATTGAACGACTGAAGCCGCTGACGTCCGTCGGGCAGACATGGCGTTACACAGCACTCGAACTGACAGCGCATTATCATCGAAAAGCGGGTCGCAATACCGACGCAGCCCGTATATTCAACCAACTGTTCAACGATGCCGACGTGCCTCGAACTCTTCGCACGCGGGCAGGCGAATTTCTTTCCATCATCGGGAAGTCCTAGAAATCGGGACCCGGCATTGACCATGCAATCCTTCAGACGGGTAGGGTAGATGAAGAAGACCGGGGTCATTGTGCTCATTGCTGCCGGCATGGCAGTAACCGGCTGTGACACGATCCAGGAATTTCTTCACACGCCCGATCCACCGTTGAAGGGTCGGCGGCTGGCAGTATTGCCGACGGCGGACCTGCCGAAAGCAGATGCCCGGATATCCGACGTCGAGGTGACGCTGCCGCGCCCCGCCGTGAATGGCGAGTGGCCTCAGGTCAGCGGCTATCCCAACCATGCCATGCACCATCTGGCGTTGGGCAAGTCGCCTCTGCGATCCTGGTCCGTAACCATCGGGACCGGCTCTCAACGTCGAGGCTGGCTGTCTTTTTCCAGAAGTCGCAGGCTGCTGGCGCAGCCTGTTATCGGTGGCTCCTCGGTGTTCAGCATGGATGCCAAAGGCATCGTTCGGGCCTTCGATCTCAAGGACGGCCGGCGGTTGTGGTCCGTATCGGTGCTGCCGCGCCATGAGCAGGATGGCGATATCGGCGGCGCGGTCGCTTATGAGAACAGCCGTGTGGTCGCAGCCACCGGGGCGGCAGAAGTCGTCGTACTGGATGCTGTCGACGGCAAGGTCATCTGGCGGAAACAGACCGATGCGCCGGTTCGATCGGGGCCCGCTGTGAGTCGGGGGCGGATCTTCATCGTGACAGCTGAAAACACCGTTCTTGCCTACGACGTTAGGGACGGTACAAAGCTGTGGAGCTATGCGGGCGTAGCGGCCAAAACCGGAATCTTGGGAGGCGGATCGCCGGCCGTTGACGAAGGGATGCTGGTAGCCTCCCGATCTTCCGGCGAGATCGTGGCCTTGCGGGTCGAAAACGGCCAGGCCGTCTGGACCGAGAGTGTAACCGCTGACCGTCGCCGGAACCAGGTCAGCGGCCTGACTGCCATCACTGCCAGTCCGGTGATCGATCGGGGCGTGGTGTATGCCGGCAGCGATACAGGTCGGCTTGTCGCTACCGAACTGCTTTCAGGCCGTCGGTTGTGGGACGTCGAGATAGGTGGTCTGCATACTCCATGGGTGGCTGGCGACTATGTGTTCGTGCTGACCAACAGGGCGATGCTGGCTGCCCTCCAGCGGTCGGACGGAAGAGTCCGGTGGGCTATTCGCCTCGACCGTTTTACGGATGACAAGGATCTGGAATTCGGTCGTCCGTTCTGGACCGGTCCTGTTCTGGCCGGCGACCGACTGCTCGTGGCCGGATCCCATGGCGAAGCCTTGAGCGTATCGCCATATACTGGAGAGGTCATCGGCTGGATTCCCCTGACCAAAGGCGTCTTCATTCAGCCTGTCGTTGCGCAACGGACGGTCTTGTTTCTGGATGACAGCGGTCGACTGACCGCGATGCGGTGATGGCAAACAGGCGCGCAGTCGCCATAGTTGGTCGCCCGAACGTCGGAAAATCCACGCTGTATAACCGTCTGGTTGGCCGTCGCATGGCTCTGGTTCACGATACGCCAGGCGTCACCCGAGATCGAAAGGAAGGCCTCGCGCGCCTGCGCGACCTGGAGTTTCGCGTCATCGATACCGCCGGTCTGGAAGAAACCCCGGCCGATACTGTCGAAACGCGAATGTCCGAGCAGGCTCTGAAGGCATTGGACAAGACGGACGCAATCTTGTTCCTCGTTGATGCCCGGGCTGGCATCACGCCCGCAGATGAACATTTCGCCAACCTGCTCCGTCGATCCGGGATACCAATCCTTCTGCTTGCCAACAAGTGTGATGGGAAGGCTTCGGAAACTGGTCGTCTGGAGGCCTTCGGTCTTGGTCTGGGGGAACCTGTTGCCATCTCCGCCGAACACGGGCGGGGCATGACCGAACTTTACGAAGCTCTTGCACCCATGGTGAAAGAGCCGGTCCATGGCGAGGACGATCATGGTGCGGACCGGCCGCTTTCCCTGGCGATCGTCGGTCGACCGAATGCCGGCAAGTCCACGCTGTTCAACCAGCTTGTCGGTGAAGATAGGGTGTTGACCGGGCCCGAGCCGGGTCTTACCCGGGATTCCATTGCCGTCGACTGGTCATGGCCATCCGGAGACGGCACAAGGGCCATCCGCTTGGTCGACACAGCAGGCATGCGCCGCCGAACCAAGGTAGATAAGGCTTTGGAAAGGCTGTCGGTCATGGACACTTGGCGAGCGATCCGATTTGCCGATATCGTTGTCTTGATGATCGACGCCCGGACCGTGCAAGCCTACGGGCAAGGAATCGAGAAACAGGACTTGACCATCGCCCGTCAGGTAGAACGGCAGGGACGGGGGCTGGTCATTGCCGCCAACAAGTGGGATCTGGTAACGAAACCCCAGAGCGTACTGCAGCAGCTTCGAGCGAGTCTCCGATCGTCCCTTGGCCAACTCCGCGGCGTGCCGCTCGCGTGCATCTGCGCACACGAGGGTGAGGGTATTCGTCGACTCATGGACGACGTGTTAAGGATCCATGCAGCTTGGAACAGCCGCGTCGGCACAGCCGCGCTCAACCGCTGGGTCGAAGTGATGCAGAAAACGCATCAGCCGCCGCTGGTGAACGGTCGGCGGATTCGCATCCGCTACGCCACGCAGGTCAAGGCTCGCCCGCCCACCTTTGCCCTTTTTGTGAACAAGCCGGCCGATCTGCCCGACAGCTATGTACGGTACTTGACCAACGGCTTGCGGCAAACCTTCGGGCTTGATGGCGTTCCGCTCAGACTGCATCTGCACAAGGGCAAGAACCCTTACGTGCTCGATAACTGATGTGGTCGTGATTGACGTTCGTCAGACGACGACTGTTTCGCCGTTGAGGCTGCAACTGGCTACCGCCAAATCGACAAAAATTCCTGCGATGGAAGTCGGCGGCGGGAGATTTTCCGGATCTTCGCCAGGTACGGCCTCCGCGCGCATTCGTGTGCGGATGACTCCCGGATCGAGAATGTTGGCCCGTACGGGCGTTTTCTCGAGCTCTGCAGCCCACGTCCTGACCAGCGTTTCCAGCGCCGCCTTGCTGACTGCGTAAGGGCCCCAGTAAGGGAGGGCGAGCCGGGCGACGCCGCTGGTGACGAAAATCGCCCGCCCGGCCGAAGATTGCTTGAGCAACGGCTCCAATGACCGGATAAGGCGCCAGTTGGCCGTCAGGTTCACGTCCATGGCAGTTTGCCACTGGGCCGGCTCAGTATGAGCAAGGGGTGACAGGCCACCCAGAATACCGGCATTGCCCACCAGGATGTCCAGTCGCCCAAAGCGTTCGGCGAGGGCGGCGGCCATCTCGTCGACCTTGTCGCCTTCCCTCAGGTCGAAAGGAACGAGGGTTGCGCCGCGTCCGCCCGAAGCGGCCCTCACCCGATCGTCAATTTCTTCCAGCGCGCCAGTCGTGCGCGCCGCCAAGACCAGCCGCGCCCCTTCGGCGGCAAAGCGATCAGCGACAGCAGCGCCAATTCCGCGGGATGCGCCAGTTATCAGCGCAATCCGGTCTTGCAGACGACCCATGAGCCTCAGACGGTTTCTTCAAGCAATGAAAGCTGGTCGCCCATGGAGCCATGGTCATGGTCGGTCAGGGGTGTCGGATAATCGCCGGTAAAGCAGGCATCGCAGAATTGCGGCATGGCGTTGTTTCGACCACCAAGCTCCCCCATGGCACGATGCAGGCCGTGAATCGAAATGAAGGCCAGCGAATCCACCCCGATATGCGCCGCCATCTCTTGAACGCTGTGCTTGGCAGCCAGCAGCTTTTCTGGTTCCGGCGTATCGATGCCGTAGAAGCAGGAATGGTCTGTCGGCGGACTGGAAATGCGCATATGGACTTCACGCGCCCCGGCTCTGCGCACCATTTCGACGAGCTTGGTGGATGTGGTGCCGCGCACGATGCTGTCATCGACCAAGACCACGCGCTTGCCGCTGAGTGCCTCGCGATTGGGATTGTGCTTCAGTTTGACGCCCAGGTGGCGGATCTGATCCGCCGGCTCGATGAAGGTTCGGCCGATGTAGTGATTGCGAATGATCCCCAACTCGAAAGGCAGGCCGGCGGCCTCGGCATATCCCATTGCTGCCGGGACGCCTGAATCCGGCACGGGGACAACGACATCGGCCGGGACGCCTGTTTCTCGCGCCAGTTGCGCGCCAATAGACTTGCGCGCCTTATAGACGCTGCGACCTTCGACATTACTGTCCGGGCGAGCGAAGTAGATGAATTCGAAGATGCAGAACCGGCTGGGCTGCTGCGGGAACGGTCGGTGGCTTTCGATGCCGTTCTCATCCAGCACCACCATCTCGCCGGGAGCGATGTCGCGAATGAAATCGGCTCCGATGATATCGAATGCGCAGGTTTCGGAAGCGAGAACGAAACTATCCTCCAGTTTGCCCAGGACCAGGGGCCGGATCCCCAGCGGATCGCGGATGCCGATCACCTTCTTTCGGCTGATCAGGACGAGCGAGTAGGCACCCTCGAGGCGGGTAACGGCGTCAACGATCCGACCCACGAGACTCGAACTTCGGCTTTTGGCAATCAGGTGGATGATGACTTCGGTATCGGTTGTCGATTGGAACAACTGGCCGTCAGCCACCATTTCGGCCCGCAAGGCGCGAGCGTTGGTCAGATTGCCGTTTTGCGCTACTGCAAGGCCGCCGAAGGCGAAGTCGGCGAATAGCGGCTGGACGTTGCGCAGAATGCTGTCGCCCGTCGTGGAATAGCGGACGTGACCGATCGACATGTGGCCCGAAAGACGTCCGATGACGTCCGGCGTGTTGAAATTGTCGCCGACCTGTCCCTTCGCCCGGTGAATGTGAAAGTGGTCGCCGTCGTAGGCTACGATGCCGGCAGCTTCCTGCCCGCGATGTTGCAGGGCGTGCAGCCCCAGTGTGGTCAGGGCGGCGGCATCCTCGTGATTGAAAACGCCGAAGACGCCACATTCTTCGCGCAGCTTGTCATCGTCGAGCGAATTCGAAGTGATCATCGGAATCCTGCGCTTGGGCACGAGGCGACCGGAAGAGGATAACACAAGGCGGATACAGAGAGCCGGGTCAAATAAGCCGCGCACACGATTGTCGTGATCCGTTGGTCCTCCTGCCACCGTGGTCTGCATCCCGATCACCCATCTTGCGGGCGTCGGCGGCCTACTTCCTGATATCGGTGCCCTCGGGCAAATTCCGGACAGCTCCGGGGCTGGGCTGAATGACCCCCTCCGGCAGCAGGCGTTCCGTCACTTCCCGGCCGAGGTGGAGATAGGGCTTCGACAGGGCGTCCCGGATCCACGGGATATTGCTATCGTCCGGATACACAAGGGTCAGCGCGACATAGCCCAGGACAACCAGCACCACGCCGCGCAAAACACCGAACAGGCTGCCCAATATCCGGTCGATCATGCCCAACCGGCTCTTCTGGATGAGATCGGTGACCAGCGAGGCAATCACGGTGATGACGACAATCGCGACGATGAACACAACAGTCGCCGCGATGATCTGCGCCACCAGCTTGTCGTCAATGACCTGCCGAGCATAGGGCTCGGTATGGGGCAGCAAGAACCAGGCGGTGAGGGCAGCGCCAGCCCAGGCGACAAGCGTGAACAGTTCACGCATCAATCCACGCACGAACGCCAGGATCGTGGACAGCAGCACCACGACAACAAAGATGAAGTCGAGAACGGTGAAGCTCACCCGCGCTTCCTCCGTACCGCCGTGGTCAGGGGTTCCTGCCTGATCGAGCCTTCGAACAAGGGCAGCAGGTCGGAGAGATGGTCCAGCGTTTTCTGGCGCAGGGCGATTCGGGCGCCGCCAATCTTCTTTCCCGATGCGCGCCGCTTCGGCACGATGGCGCTTTCAAAGCCGAGTTTCGCAGCTTCCTTGAGACGGTTGTCCATCTGGCTTACTCCCCTGATTTCGCCCGACAAACCGATTTCTCCGAACACCACCGATCGTTTGGGAACCGGCTTGTCGTTCAGAGATGATATCAGCGCCGCGGCCGCCGCCAGATCAGCGGCGGGCTCTGTCACTCGTAATCCTCCTGCCATGTTGAGATACACGTCACGTCCGGCCAGAGCAAGCCCGCACCGGGCCTCCAGGACTGCCAGGACCATGTGGAGCCGCGATGCGTCCCAACCGACCACGGCGCGCCGTGGTGTCGAGAACGCTGTGGGTGCCACAAGAGCCTGAACTTCGACAAGCATGGGACGGGTACCTTCCATACTGGCCAGAACGGCGGTACCGCTTGCCCGTTCATCGCCATTCTCCTGTTCACCCAGAAACAAGGCAGACGGGTTCGGTACTTCGGCCAGGCCGCGTTCGGTCATCTCGAAAACGCCGATCTCGTCGGTAGGGCCGAAACGATTCTTGACGCCGCGCAGAATACGGAACTGATGGCTGCGTTCGCCTTCGAAATAGAGTACCGTATCGACCATGTGCTCCAGCACACGGGGTCCGGCGATCGCGCCCTCCTTGGTGACGTGTCCGACGATCAGCAAGATGGTGCCGCGCCTTTTGGTGGCGCGGATCAATTCCTGGGCCGAGGCGCGAACCTGAGAGACCGTTCCCGGCGCTGCTTCCAGCGAATCGACATACATCGTCTGGATCGAATCGATGACCACAAGATTCGGCGCCTCGGCCGAATCGATGGTCGCAACGATGTCCCGAACGCTGGTTGCCGTTGCGAGATCGACCGGCGCTTCGGCGATGCCCATGCGCTCTGCGCGCATGCGAATCTGGTCAATTGCCTCCTCGCCAGAAATGTAAATCGCACTGCCGGTACGCGAGACTTCGGCGGCAACTTTCAGCAGAAGTGTGGATTTGCCGATCCCGGGATCGCCGCCGATCAGGACCGCCCCGCCCGAAACAAGCCCGCCGCCCAGCACCCGATCCACTTCCTTGACGCCGGAAGTTCGACGCGCTGGCCCTGAGGAGACGCCGGACAGGCTGGCGAAGTCGAGCTTCCGGCCCGCGGCTCCCGCACGGCTGCCGACGCCGCCCGGCGTTCTTTCCTCGACCTCTTCGACAATGCTGTTCCACGCGCCGCAACTGTCGCATTTGCCTGCCCACTTGCGATGCACAGCGCCGCAGGATTGGCATACGAAGCGAGAGATCGATTTTGCCACGGTTTTATCGCCTCAACGCCATCTTGATCGGCCCCGCGGCCCGGCCACGAATGAACTGATCGACGAATTCGGTGCCGGAATTGTCGATTTCGGCGACCGGCCCGTCCCAGATGATGCGGCCGTCATGCAACATCGCGATACGGTCGGCGATCTTTCGGGCGCTTGCCATGTCGTGGGTGATGGAAAGCGCCGTGGCGCCCAGATTGCGGACTGTGTCGACGATCAGATCGTTGATCACGTCACTCATGATCGGATCCAGGCCGGTTGTCGGTTCGTCGAAGAAGATGATTTCAGGATCGGTCGCGATAGCGCGGGCCAGGCCGACGCGTTTCTGCATCCCGCCTGAGAGCTCAGCCGGCCACAACTCCGCAACATCTGGCCCCAAACCCACCTGCGCCATCTTGGAAAGCGCCGTTTCCTGTGCCTGTTTCCGGGACACGCCTGAGCGACCGCGCAGGGCGAAGGCGACGTTTTCCCAGATTTTCAGGGAATCGAACAACGCGGCTCTCTGGAAGAGCATGCCTATCTTGGCAGTATGCCGTTCACGCGCCTTTCCATGCAGGGCAGTGACGTTGGCGCAATCGATACTGATGGTCCCGGTATCCGGCGATAGCAGTCCCAAGATGCATTTCAGGATCACCGACTTGCCGGCGCCAGAGCTGCCGATGATAACGACTGATTCGCCCGTTCCGATGGTCAGGTCAACACCTTCGAGGACGGTTTTCTGTCCAAATGACTTCTTGAGACACGAGAGTTCGATCTTTGGCGTCGTCATCGGATCAGGCGGCGAAGAAGGCGGTGGTGATGATGTAGTTTGACGCCAGGATCAGGATGGATGCCGACACCACGGCATTGGTTGCGGCGGTTCCGACGCCCCGGGCGCCACCACGCGAGTGAAAGCCATGATAGCAACCCATCAACGTCACCAGAAAGCCGAAGACAGCTGCCTTGGCAATACCGGAAATGGCGTCGAAGGGCTCGAGAAACTCCCAAGTCAGTTTCAAATAGTTCGCTGCGTTGAAATCCAGCGAGTACACGCTGACGAGGTAGCCGCCGAACACGCCGATCACATCGGCGACCACCACCAGGATCGGCAATGTGACCACGCCGGCAATCAGGCGAGGGGCGATCAGATACTTGTAGGGATCGGTCGATAGCGTGATCAGGGCATCTATCTGTTCCGTCACCCGCATTGTACCGATCTCCGCAGCGATCGCAGCACCCACGCGACCGGCAACCATCAGCCCCACAAGGACGGGGCCGAGTTCCCGCGTCATCGACAAGACCACGACGCCGGCAATCGCCGATTCGGCATTGAAGCGCGCAAAACCGGTATAGGACTGAAGCGCCAGCACCATACCGGTAAAGATGGCGGTCAGTCCGACGACGGGAAGGGAGAAATATCCTATCTGGATGATCTGACGACCGATAAGGCCGCCATAGAGGGGCGGGCGCAAGCAATGGCTGACTGCCGTCAGGGCAAAGACGACAAGACGACCGGTAGCGACCAGAAAGCGGATCAGTACGCGCCCGACCGGCGCCAGAAAGTTCATGCGCCCGACTCACCGACATATCGCCGGTGAAATCGATTGCCGAGACTGGTCAGGATTTCGTAGCCGATCGTACCGGCATCCGCGGCAACATCGTCGACGGTATGGTCCTTGTTGATCAGGTCCACCAGTGCGCCAGACGTGATGGCAAGGCCGTCTGCAATCGCCTTCGTTACATCTATTGTGAGAAGGTCCATCGAGACCCGTCCAACCACAGGGCAGGCATGACCGTCCACATAGGCGGTACCCCGATTGCTGATGGCGCGAAGATACCCGTCAGCATATCCGGCCGCAAGGGTGGCTATTCGCGTACCGGGAAAGGCATCTGCCGTCGCGCCATAACCGATACTGCGACTGTCCTGAATTTCGCGCACCTGCAACACCCTGGCCTGAAGTCGCACCACCGGGCGCATCGGATTATGGCCTCGCGTCGGCATTGGATTGCCGCCATAGAGGGCAACCCCAGGGCGACCCAGATCGAACCGGTAGCCGTCGCCCATGAAGAGACCGGAGGAATTGGCCAAGCTGGCGCGCGCAGCGGGGAAAGCCATCCGCAGGTCTTCGAATGCCGCGCGCTGGCGTTCGTTCAGCGGGTGATCCGGCTCGTCCGCACAGGCCAGATGGCTCATCACAATCAGGTTTGGAAGCGCCCTGAGTCCATCAAGATCGATCGTCTCAAGGTCATCGGGGTCCAGACCGAGTCGGGTCATCCCGGTATCGACATGGAGCGCTGCCGCTGTCGGTCCCGTATCGCCGCAATGATCAAGCCAAGCGCGTACCTGACCGATATCATTCAGGCATGGCGCCAGTTGATGAGCACCATACGACGGTGCACCGCCGGGCAACAGGCCATTCAATACGAAGATTTCCGGCCCGGGGAGAGCTTGCCGCAACGTGACGCCTTCTTCGATGTGAGCAACGAAGAATGTTTCGCAGCCCTCAGCGGCCAGCCGTCGCGCAACCGGCACGACGCCGACGCCATAGCCGTCGGCCTTGACGACCGCCGCGCAGGGTTTTCCCTCCATCCGATTTTGCAGGAGGCGCCAGTTTGCAGCCAAGGCATCCAGATCAATCGTCAGAATACCGCCGGTTTCGCCGCCGCATGCGCGATTTGGCCTGTCAGCGCCCCTCGTCATAACTGGATTGCGCCAGATCGCTGAACCGAGTGAATTCCGCTTCGTAATGAACCTTCACGCTGCCGATCGGGCCATGGCGCTGTTTCGCCACGATGATGTCGGCCTTCTTGTAGGCAGGGTCCATTTTTTTTGACCACGTGGTCCACTCCTCCGTATTCTTCTGTGGTTCCTGCCGTTGCAAGTAGTATTCATCGCGATAGATAAACATGACGACGTCGGCGTCCTGTTCGATCGAACCAGATTCGCGCAGATCGGCCAATTGTGGTCGCTTGTCCTCACGTTCTTCGACCTTTCGCGACAGTTGCGCCATCGCCACGACCGGCACTTTCAAATCCTTGGCCAACGCTTTCAGGGAACGCGTGATTTCCGACAGTTCCTGTACGCGGTTTTCCGAGCGCTGACCTGGCACCGGTCGCAGAAGCTGTACATAGTCGATGATGATCAGGGAAAGACCGTGCTGTCGGTGCAGTCGCCGACACCGGCTGCGCAAGGCAGCGCTATTGAGTTCTGGACTGTCATCGATATAAAGCGGCAGATAATTCAACTCCTGCGCGACCTGAACAAACCGTGTAAAATCCTCCCCGGATACATCGCCGCGCCTGATCCGGTGGGAAGAGACGCCGGATTGCTCGGCGAGGATCCGGGTTGCCAACTCTTCGGCCGACATCTCCAGATTGAAAAGGGCGACCACCGCGCCATCCTTGCGAACCGGCTTGCCGTCATCCCCCTGTTCTTCGCGGTACGCGCGCGCTGCATTGAAAGCGATGTTCGTCCCCAGAGCAGTCTTGCCCATGGACGGACGGGCGGCGATGATCAGCAGTTCCGAAGGTTGCAACCCGCCGAGGAGCTTGTCCAGATCACGCAAACCCGTCGCGATTCCGGAGATGTGTCCGTCCTGCTTGAACGCGGCTTCCGCCCGTTCGATAGCCGTGCCGAGCGCGGTAGTGAAGGTTTGGAAATCACGCCGTGTATCGCCACTGGTGGCCAGATTGTAGAGGTTCTGCTCGGCCATTTCGATCTGCGCCAAGGCATCCAGATCAAGGTCGATGCTATAAGCTTCGTTGACAATATCCGTGCCGATTTCGATCAGAGCCCGGCGCAAATGCCGGTCAAAGATCGTTCGGCCGTAATCCTGTGTGTTGATGATCGTGACCACGGAAGCGGCCAGGCGGGCCAGATAGTCGGTGCCGCCGATCTCGTCGAGTGATCCGTCGCTTTCAAAAAGATTTTTCAGAGTGATCGGATCGGCGACCTGGCCGATCTCGATCAGCTTGCGGATAGCATCGAAAATCCGGCCATGGCGAGCGTCGGCGAAATGGTCAGGCTGCAGAAAATCGGCAACCCGATCAAATGCCCGATTATTGGCCAGCAGAGCGCCCAGCAGCGCCATTTCGGCCTCAAAGTTATGCGGTGGCGTACGGAACGCCGCGCTGTCCTGCTGCAACTCCAGGCCGCTACCGGGGCTTGATCCTTCCATTCCATCCTCTCTTCCGCCGAGAAAAGGCCTGTATCAGCTATTACAAGCAAGAATGGGCGAAAATCCGGCCGGTCCAAAAGAAAGTCATCCACAATCTGGGAACAACGGGTGTAAGTCGTTTTTGTCAATTGGCAACGACAACTGTACAGCCCTTCATACGACCATGGCCAGCCAGGATCAGCATTGCTATCGTCTCGTCGCACAGAACCGCAAGGCGCGTCATGCCTATTTCATAGACGATTCCGTGGAAGCCGGAATCATTCTGACCGGCACGGAAGTGAAATCCCTGCGGGCGGGCAGGGGCAACATTGCCGAAAGCTATGCCCGCCATCAGGGCGGAGAACTGTATCTCTACAACAGCTATGTCCCGGAGTATGGTGCTGGAAGCTATCACAACCATGAGCCGAGGCGGCCTCGCAAGTTGCTACTCCACAAGCGCGAAATGGCCCGCCTGATCGCTGCCTCCCAGGAGAAGGGTGCAACTCTGGTCCCCCTGTCGATCTACTTCAACGATCGCGGGATTGCAAAACTCGACCTGGGTATTGCTCGCGGCAAGAAACAGCACGACAAGCGCGAAACCGACAAGAAACGCGACTGGCAGCGCGAAAAGGCGCGAATCATGCGGGAGAAAGGCTAGGATGGCCGATGAGTCCGGCTGCGCCTTGACGGATGGCGTCCAGGCGCATGCTGCATCTGAGCAGCCGCCGATGAAGAAGCCACTCCCCGCCTGACGCTGTACCAGAACGTGGCAGGCTGCATGACGAACGACTCTGCCGGCTGTCGAGCACAGCATATAGTCTTCCGGGCCAGGCTTGTGTGATCCGATGATGATAGCTTCGGCGCCAGTCCGCTCGGCGACTGCCAGGATCTCTGCGCCGCGGGGACGATCTGAATGTCGATGGCGGCGACACCAGTCGCGTTGATGACCTTCGATAACGCAGCGTTGGCTTCTTCTGCCGGATTCTCGTCCGGGTTTCGGGGCAAATCGGCGGCGACATGGCCGGGAGTTTCCGGCAAAACCGCCAGATAGGTTGTCTTTCCGCCTGTCGTCAGCAAGTGGCAAGCAGCAGAGAGCATCGCTCCGGCGCGATCAATCTGGCCCATTTCAACGGGTACCAGAATAGTTTCGTACATCCACGATTTCCTCGTTTCAGTGTTGGCTGTCGACTTCCCGCATGGATAGATGCCACCTGAGAATGGACCGATAATCTGTGGCAATTCCATGCCATCAACCATGATTGAATTGTTTTGACGCAGCCACGGGCCTCGGGTAGAAACATGGGCAGTGCTCGTTTTCGGTTGCGGGCACAAATCGCGAAGCCCATCTCCCGAAAGACCCGGATCACCAATGGACTTTCCGGATGAGGTCGGGAAGGGGGCGTTCACGCCAGATCATTCCTGTCGGCCTTTCGCGCACGCCCGGATATCCGGTTCCAGGAAGACGGACTCGATGCTGACGGAGCGGAGAAATTCCGACAAGAGAAAATCGGAACCGGCAACGTGGGCTTGTGTACGCCTGACGGCTCAACCCGTCTGCACGCCGGACCAGACGGGTGCGGTGGTGCGGCGCTTGCCGTCGAGGGTCCGTTTGACGTCGAGGTCATCGAGGCCTTCACGATCCCACAGCTTGCAAGTCACCTGCTTGTGCTTCTGGTCCAGGCCTTCGCAGTAGTTCGTGTATTCGCAGACTCGAACCTCGCTGCCACATCCAGATCGAACCTTGGTAAAGAATTCCGGATCGGCCAGAGCCTGACGCGCCAGGCCAACCAGATCGGCCTTGCCTTCCTGCAGGATCTGTTCCGCTTTCTCAAAGCCGTGAATGCCGCCGGTGACGATGACCGGAGTCTCGAAGCCGGCGCCGCGAACTGCATCCCGGATCGCCTTTCCCGGGCCGATATTGCGACCGAAGGGACCCTGTTCGTCGGAAATGTAGGCTGGCATGCATTCGTAGCCTGATCGTCCGGTATAGGGATAGACGGCTTCGCCGATATTCGGCTGTTTGGCGTCCTCGAAGCGGCCGCCGCGCGACAATGAAAGAAAGTCCATGCCGGCGCGGGCGAACTCCGTCGCATAGTAGATGCTGTCTTCGACGGTACTGCCACCAGCAACGATGTCTTCAGTCAGGAAGCGACAGCCCACGGTGTAATCGTCCCCCACGGCCTCGCGGACTTTCCCGAAGACCTCAAGAGGCAACCGGACACGGTTCGATGGCGTTCCTCCGTACCCGTCGTCCCTGTCGTTTGTCCGGGACAGGAAGGACGCCATCGTGTAGGCGTGCGCATAGTGCAGTTCGATACCGTCGATCCCGGCTTCTTGAGCACGGCGCGCGGCGTCGGCAAACATTCCGGGCAGGACCGTTGGCAGATCGCGAATGTGTGGTGCCTGCATGTCGCTGACGCGTTCCCGGAAGCCCATGCGGAGAGATTCCAGTTGCCGTGAGTCGATAATACCGTCCAGTTCGTCGTCCGGCATGGCCTTCAGGATTTCGCGGATTGCTGTCTCGTCCGCATCTTCCATGTCCAGAGCTTCGCGGATCGCGTCGGTGACCACGAGAAAGCTGTTCATGAACCTGCCGGGATCCGGTCGCCGCCGAACGACCAGAAAATCGATGCATTGGATAAACAGTCGGGTTTGTCCATTACTGGCTGCGCGTACTGTCTGCGCCAGTTCCTTCAGGCCGGGGATATAGCGATCATGACTGATTCGCAGCAAAGGCCCGGAGGGAATGTCGCGGACACCGGTGGCTTCAACCACGAGGCCACCCGGACGGCCGCGGGCGAACTGCTCGTACCAGTCCAGCACGTCGTCGGTGACCCAGCCTTCTTCGTTGGAACGCCAAGGGACCATGGCCGGTACCCAGGTGCGGCTGGCCAGCGTCAGGGGACCTATCCGGATTGGGCTGAACCACAGTGAATTTTCAGCCTGATCGCGCGTTGGCCAGGCTCCGGGCTCTGGCGAATATCTAATCTTTTCCGGTGGTTTCCACATGGCTTCTCTACCTGCCTGTCTTCAGGCGGTGCGCGCACGATCTGATATTTGCTTCATGTCTGAATATTTCAACTATGAAACAAATGCGTTTCAAGACGAGCACGGTGTCGTCACAACACGTCAAGACGTTGGCGGATCTTCCGAAACACCAGGTCAAACATGTCGGCAGTCAGTCGTCCTGTATTCGTGTTGTACCGGGAACAGTGATAACTGTTTGCCAGCAACAGAGTATCGGTGACGGCATGCATCCGCCCATGTCCGAAGGCGAAGGCAGATTTCTTGTGGCCAAGCGCCGACAATACCATACCGTGCGAAAGACCTCCGAGGGACAGGATGATCTTGAGGTTCGGCATGGCGGCAATTTCTGCCGAAAGGAACGGCAGGCAGGCCTTTGATTCTGCCGTCGTCGGCTTGTTTTCCGGAGGGACACAGCGAACAGCATTCGTGATGCGACAGTCCAGAAGTGTCAGGTCGTCATCCCCGCGCCGATCGTAGGTGCCAGATGCAAAGCCTCGGCTGACAAGCGTCGCATAGAGCAGGTCGCCTGCCCAATCGCCGGTAAACGGTCGTCCCGTCCGGTTGGCGCCGCGCAGGCCGGGAGCCAGCCCGACGATCAAGACCCGTGTATTCAGGTCGCCAAACGAACTCACAGGCGCGTTTTGCCAGTCTGGTTCTTTCTGACGCCAGCGATGCCGGAAAGCGACCAGGCGCGGGCAAAGCGGGCAATCGCGGGACGGTGATGCGGGAACCGTCATCATGAAACGCACTTGCCGGGCCGGGACCTTCAATACAGGTCAGGTCCGGTCGCCGTGATCACCGTAGCCGTCATGATCGCCGCAGTCACCGACATCGGCGGCAGCGGTGCCTTCCTGTTCATGCCGGTCGCGACGCTGCGCTGGGCGTTCGCGGGGGTCGCGCTGGATTTTCTCTGCAAGATCAGTGAGTTCCAGGAAGAGGTCCGCCTGACGGCGCAACTCGTCGGCAACCATGGGCGGCGATGTCTTGACTGTGCTGATGACCGTGACGCGCACGCCCTTGCGCTGAACCGCCTCGACCAGTCGGCGGAAGTCGCCGTCTCCAGAAAACAGAACCACATGGTCGAGCTTGTCGGCGAGTTCCATCATGTCGATGGCAAGCTCGATGTCCATGTTGCCCTTGATCTTGCGCCGGCCCTGGGAGTCCGTGAATTCCTTGGTCGGCTTGGTCACCATCGTGTAGCCGTTGTAGTCAAGCCAGTCGACGAGGGGACGGATGGGGGAGTAATCCTGATCGTCGATCAGCGCGGTGTAGTAAAAGGCGCGCACCAGGATCGCCCGAGTCCGGAAAAAGTCGAGAAGGCGCTTGTAATCGATATCGAAACCCAGCGTCCGCGCCGCGGAATAAAGGTTCGATCCATCAATGAAGACGGCAATTTTCTCATCGGTGTAGATGCTCAGGTTACGAATTGTCATGCGTGATGCCTCTATTACTGTTGGTTATGTATCGGCAGGAAATGGTATATCTGAACATTCCCGCCATAACGGGCGAGAGCCAATAAGGATCTGGTGTTAGTGCGAATGGGCAGGCAGCGCAAGTCGGCAGGTCAACCAGGATGATCATCGTTGCCGTCGGTGGAAATCTTCCGCATTCCAAAGGTCGAGATGTCGGCGAAACATTTTCCAAGGCTTTGGGTTTGCTGCAGAATTCCGGTGTCATGGTGGAACGCAAAAGTGCTCTCTACACGTCACCCGCCTGGCCGCGAGCGAATCAGCCGGACTACCGCAATGCAGTCTGGACGGTCGCAACGGCACAGTCTGCCGAGACGCTTCTTGACACGCTCCACCATATCGAACGCGCTTTTGGTCGGACCCGCACTGACAACTCCGCCAATGCTGCGCGTACTCTTGATCTGGACCTGATCGATTTTGACGGCCGGGTCTCGGGCGGGCGACCGGTCTTGCCGCATCCCCGCCTTCAGGATCGCGCTTTTGTCTTGTTGCCGCTGGCCGACGTGGCCCCCGACTGGCGTCACCCGGTAAGCTGGCGGAGTGTTGACGAGATGATTGCCCGGTTGCCCGCAGATCACGGATGCCGCCTCGCGGACGAGGCCGGTTGACGCGTCTGATCGTTCTTGCACCATCAGTCCTTGCTTCACGCAGGCAGCAGAATCATATAGGGTAATCGGGCAGTAAGTTCGGCCGTCCGGAACGCATCGTGGTCGCTGCGCTGTGGCCATCATTGCTCGGACAATGTCAGTCAGGAGATTGCGGCATGGCGCGTGTGACCGTGGAAGACTGCATCGTCAAGGTGCCGAATCGTTTCAATCTTGTCATGTACGCGTCACAGCGGTCGCGAGATATATCGGCCGGCTCCGCGGAAACGGTAGAGCGTGATAACGACAAGAATCCGGTGATCGCTCTGCGCGAAATTGCAGAAGACACGCTAACCCTCGACGAACTCCAGGAATCACTGATTCTGGGCCTTCAGAAGCAGCAGCTTGGAGATGATCTGGAAGAAGACCTGGAAGTGACCGAATCCCTTTCGCAGGACTCGATCGTTCTGGGAGCCACTCCGATCGACGGCGGCGCGGCCGATCATCAGACGGCGAATACAATTGCCGCCGATGCAGAGACCACAAGTCCGATGACAGAGACGGCGTCCGACGCGAATGCGGACGTGCAGACGACTGGCGAGGCGGAAAAACCGGAGGACTGAGCCTGAGCAGCTCAAGCGTTCACGGTCACTTGCGGCATCGGTCTCGGCCCGGCCTGTCACTGGTGTCGGGCGCTGACCAAATGATTCCGTCTGGCTTCTGGTGAGGGCGGAGCGCTCTGCGATGATCCGCCAATACGACCTCGTCGAAACCGTCAAGAAATACGACCCGACTGCAGACGAAAAGGCAATCAACCGCGCTTACGTGTATTCCATGAAGGCGCATGGCTCGCAGAAGCGTGCAAGCGGTGATCCGTATTTTTCCCACCCGGTCGAGGTTGCCGGCATTCTGACCCGATATCACCTGGACAGCGCGTCGATCGTCACGGCGTTGCTCCACGACACGATCGAGGATACGGATGTAACGCTGGAGGACATCGAGCGGCATTTTGGATCCGAAATCGCAAAGCTGGTCGATGGCGTCACCAAGCTCTCCCAACTTGAGACCGCAGGCTCCGAACTTAGGCAGGCAGAGAATTTCCGCAAACTGCTGCTTGCCATGTCGGAGGATCTTCGTGTCCTGCTGGTCAAACTGGCCGACCGGCTCCATAACATGCGGACGCTGCGCCACATCAAGAAACCCGAAAAGCGCAATCAGATCGCCAGCGAGACGCTGGAGATCTACAGTCCGCTGGCCGAGCGGATCGGCATGCAGGATCTCCAGGAAGAATTGGAAGATCTGGCGTTTGAGCAGATCAATCCCGATGCGCGGTCTTCAATCATCAAACGCCTTGATTTCCTACGGGCCGCCGGCCAGTCGCTGTTGCCCCGGATCATTGCTTCGCTGAAGAAGACAATCGCCGACACAGGTCTGAACGCCGACGTGAACGGTCGAGAGAAAACGCCATACTCCATCTGGCAAAAGATGCAGCGCAAGGATGTCGAATTCGAGCAGTTGAGCGATATCATCGCGTTCCGGGTGGTTGTCGACGACATTGAGCAATGCTACCAGGCACTAGGTGCCATTCACGGGGCCTGGCGGGTCAGTCCCGGACGTTTCAAGGACTATATCAGCCTTCCCAAGCCCAATGGTTATCGATCGATCCATACGGCCGTCATCGGGCCGGACGGGCATCGAATCGAGGTCCAGATTCGCACGCGCGAGATGCACAGGCTTGCAGAGAATGGTGTGGCGGCGCACTGGACCTACAAGGACGCAGGCAAGTCGGCTAATGGCAAGGGTGAAGCAGATACGCCCCAATACCGTTGGTTGCGCGAGCTCCTGGATATCATGGAGCAGGCAGAAGGCCCAGACGAGTTTCTCGAGCATACCAAATTGGAGATGTTCCGCGACCAGGTGTTCTGCTTTACGCCGCGGGGCGATCTGATTGCGCTGCCTCACGGAGCCACGACCATCGATTTTGCCTACGCTGTTCATTCGGAAGTCGGGGATCGCTGCGTCGGCGTAAAGGTGAACGGGCGGATGGTTCCAATGCAGACCGGTCTGAACAACGGCGACCAGGTTGAGGTGATCACGTCGAAAGCGCAGACACCGTCGCCCGACTGGCTGCGGTTCGTCGCGACCGGAAAGGCCCGGGCTCGTATCCGCCGCTTCATTCGCATCCAGCACCGCGACGAATATCGGGAACTGGGTCGGGCCATTCTCGACAAGTGTTTCCGGCAGGAGAACCACCGGCTGACACACAAGGCGATCCGTCGAGCCGTCGAGACATGCCACGCCCAGGACGAGGATGATCTCTATATCCGGATTGGCGAAGGACGTCTTTCCGGCCCGGAAGTGGTGAACAGGCTGTTTCCGCCCAGCATCGCTCCTTCAAAACGGGCGAAATCGCGCAAATCCGTCGTCAACAAGAAGAAAGCCAACGGCGCTGCCCGGGACGAGACCGGCATCAGCATCCGTGGCCTCATTCCCGGCATGGCGGTGCACTATGCCCGCTGTTGTCATCCTCTGCCAGGCGAGCGTATCGTTGGAATCGTCACCACGGGCAAAGGCGTAACCGTCCACACGATCGACTGCGACACGCTGCAGCGCTTCAACAGCATGCCGAGCCATTGGCTGGACCTGTCATGGAGCGTCGAAGATGTCGCCGAGGAAATGCATGTCGCCCGAATCAAGGTTTTTCTGTCTAATGAACCGGGAACGCTGGGCGACCTGTCAACAATCATCGGCAAGAATGGCGGCAACATAACCAACCTGCGTATTGCTCACAGGTCGGTAGACTTTTTCGAGATGCATGTTGACATCCATGTTGACGATGTTCGCCACCTGACCGACATCATTGCCGCGTTGCGCGCGAGTCCGATCATCACGTCGGTCGAGCGAGCCCGCGGCTAGGCCGACTAAGCAGGACAAGGATCATGCGGCAATTACGACTGGGCGTGAATATTGATCATGTGGCGACGATTCGGAACGCCCGGGGTGGCCGCCATCCCGATCCCGTGCGCGCAGCGCAAGCCGCCGCCAAGGCGGGTGCGGATGGCATCACCGCTCACCTGCGTGAGGACAGGCGTCATATCAGCGACGATGACATCCTGCAGCTGGTGAACGAGCTCGACCTGCCGTTGAATCTGGAAATTGCGGCGACTGAAGAAATGCTGGAGATCGCGCTGCGCCATTCTCCGCATGCTGCCTGTATTGTCCCGGAAAAGCGCGAAGAGCGCACGACCGAAGGCGGCCTCAACGTCGTCGGCGGACACAATCATCTGGCGCCCTTTGTGCGCGCGCTTCAGGAAGTCGGCATTCGCGTGTCGCTATTCATAGAACCGGACCGGGAGTCACTGGATGCGGCGGTCGCCTTGAACGCACCTGTAGTGGAACTGCATACCGGTGCCTACTGCGAGGCTGATCTCGAAGGCGACATTTTACGACGGAAGGCGGAACTGATGCGACTGGTCGACGCTGCAGCCTATGCCGAGGCCCTGGGTCTGGAGTGCCACGCTGGCCATGGCCTGACCTTCGATACCGTCGGCGACGTGGCAGCCATTCCGACGATAGTGGAGCTGAATATCGGTCATTTCCTGATGGGCGAGGCCATCTTCGGCGGTCTCGAAAGCTCCATCAAGCGAATGCGGTCGCTGATGGACACGGCGCGAGCCGAGGCCACCGATGCGCGTAGCGCCTGATCGCCGACCGACAGGATCGATCTGATCTCATGATTGTCGGCATCGGCAGCGACCTGATCGACATCCGACGTATCGAAAGGACGCTGGAGCGCTACGGCGAACGGTTCACCCATCGTTGTTTCACGGAGATCGAGCGTATCCGGGCGGATAGCCGTCGACTGCGGGCTGCGACTTACGCCAAGCGATTCGCTGCCAAGGAAGCTTGCGCCAAGGCATTGGGAACCGGCTTCCGCCGCGGCGTCTACTGGCGGGACATGGGCGTCGTCAACCTGCCGGGTGGAAAGCCGACCATGGCGCTCACCGGTGGCGCAGCCCGGCGTCTGGAAACGCTGCTGCCGGCCGGCGCAACAGCGCAGATCGACGTCTCCATCACCGACGAACCGCCGCTGGCGCAAGTGATCGTTATCATCTCGGTCACGCCGTCCTGAATGACTTCGAAGCAGGTGTGTACTGAGATCAAGGCCACTGTTCCTGTCATCGCAACCGGAGGCCTTTCCCAAAAGGGAACCTTCCCGACTGCCCAGAAAACCGATCGGCCGAGGCCCGATGCATTGGAAAGTCAGTGACAGGGTGCGACGCCAAGAGAGTTCGAGGATAACGGTCAGATGGTTGTGGCGGGCAGGTAGACGGGGTACAGCGGGGGCGCAATCCGGCGCACTTGGCTTGCGCGAGTGTCTTTCTGTGATCAAGTTGGGCCTCACGAGTAATCCCGGATGTACCATGGAGTTGCCTGTGAGCAAGGCAGAAGCGGACGATAAATCCGCCAAGAAACCCGAAGCCGGCAGCGCATTGAAGACCATCTTGTATGCGGTTCTGATTGCTCTGGTCGTCCGGACGTTCCTTTACGAGCCGTTCAATATTCCGTCGGATTCAATGTATCCGGGTCTGCACAAGGGTGACTATCTGTTCGTTTCCAAGTTCAGCTACGGCTATTCGAACTATTCGTTTCCGTTCAGCCCGCCCATGATCGACGGCCGTATTCTTGAAGGCGAGCCAGAACGCGGCGATGTAGCCGTATTCCGCCAGCCGACCAACACGAAGATCGACTTCATCAAGCGGGTGATTGGTCTTCCGGGCGACAAGGTTCAGATCAAGGATGGCAGACTGTTTCTGAATGGTGCGATGGTCCGGCGCGACGGGCCGCTGTCGCGTCCTGACCTTGCGTCCAGCGGCGAGCGCAAGGCTTACGATGCGTTGACCGGCCGCGAGTGCACGTCTTTGAACGGCCTTCCGATCGCCGCAAGGCTTTACCGGGAGGTCCTGCCGTCGGGCCGGGGCCACCTGATCTACGAATGCAGTGATCGCGAAGCCGGCTCCGACAATACGGGCGTTTACACTGTCCCGGAGGGCCACTATTTCGTGATGGGCGACAACCGGGACAACTCCAGTGACAGCCGCTTCTCGACCGTCGGCATGGTGCCGCTTGGCAACTTCATCGGCCACGCCCGCTTCATGTTCTTCTCCGTCAACGGATCAGCCAGCTTATGGGAAGTGTGGAAGTGGCCCGGCGCAATTCGTTGGGGACGCCTGTTCAAGGGCATCAAGTAGTGAACGCGAACCGAGGGGAATCCGCGTGAGCATTGTCGAACGGCCCTTTGCCTCGTTGTATGTCGAACTGGAACACAGCTTCCACCGGCCCGATCTGCTGGAAGAGGCACTCACCCATCCCAGCGCGACGGATGGCGAGGGATTGGGCAAACGCAATCTGGAACGGCTGGAATTCCTGGGCGATCGGGTGTTGGGGCTTGTCATTTCGAGCCGGCTTGTCGAGAGGTTTCCGGATGAGAAGGTTGGCCAGCTTGCCCGGCGCCATACCGCTCTGGTTCGCACCGAATCTCTGACCCGAATCGCGCAGGATCTGGGCTTGGGCGGATACATGAAGATGTCCCGGAGCGAAGAAGAGACAGGAGGCCGTGAAAACCCGCAAATTCTGGCAGATTGCTGTGAAGCAGTGATTGCTGCATTGTATCTGGATGGGGGAATTGACGCGGCTAGTCAGATGATCTGCCGGCACTGGATTCCCCTGATGCAGGAGACCGTCCAACCGCCGAAGGATCCGAAGACAGCGCTCCAGGAGTGGGCCCAGGGTCGGGGCTTGCCCTTGCCGACCTATACTGTGCTCGCGCGCGAAGGCGCGGCCCACGCGCCCGTGTTCAAGATGCAATGCGCTGTTTGCGGTCTGCCACGGTCGTCGGCCAGAGGCACGTCCAAGCGCTCGGCGGAGCAGGCGGCGGCCCAGCGGCTCCTGCGCGTCATCCACAGCCGGCAGGACGATGACGACGTATGACGGCACGCTAGTCGTCCGTGGCTGATTGCCCGACGACGTCTTCGCGCTGCGGATTCGTCGCGCTTCTCGGCGCACCGAACTCCGGCAAGTCGACTCTCGTCAACGCTCTGACATGTACGAAGGTTTCTATTGTCTCACGGAAGGCACAGACGACCCGGACGCGGATTCTGGGAATCACGATGGTCGGCGAAGGCCTTTCCGCTTCGCAAGTGATCTTTGTTGACACTCCCGGGATATTCGCGCCGCGCTGCCGGCTGGACCGGGCCATGATATCTGCAGCCTGGCAAGGCGCTGCCGATGCCGACCTTGTCGCCGTACTCGTGGATTCCGTCAAGGCCCTGCATCACACCGATGCGGATACGGTCAGAATCATCAGGGGCTTGAAGAAGGAAGGCCGGCAAGCGGTTCTGGTGCTGAACAAGATCGATATGGTGCGGCGAGACAGTCTGCTGGCGCTTTCGCAGCGACTTAATGACGAAAGTTCTTTTCTGGATACTTTCATGGTTTCTGGCCTGACCGGAAGCGGGACAGGAGACTTCCTAGACTATTGCAGCATTCATCTTCCGCACAGCCGGCATCTTTTCCCGAAAGATCAGTTGTCGAATATGCCGGATCGACTGCTGGCTGCCGAAATCACCCGCGAGAAACTGTATCTCAATCTGCATCAGGAATTGCCCTATGCCCTGACGGTGGAAACCGATGGGTGGGAAGAACGGCGAGACGGCAGCCTGAAAATCGAACAGACGATCTTCGTCCAGCGGGATGGTCAGAAAGGGATCGTTTTGGGCAAAGGCGGGCAGGTTATCAGACGCGTGGGCGCCGTGGCGCGCAGGGAGTTGCAAACGCTGTTTGACCGACGCGTTCACCTGTTCCTCTTCGTGAAGGTCCGCGACAAGTGGCAGGACGATCCTGCGCGATATCGCTATTGGGGATTGGATTTCAACGCGTAGCATCGCGCTCGTCTGCCAAGGCAGTTGTCGATGCCATGATCCATGATACAGGTCTCGAAACTAATCAATCCGGTCGACGTGGACCAGGTCTATCCGGGCCAGCCTGCGGTGCTCCGTTTCTCGGCCTTTCCGGCGCGCGAGACGCCGGAGTTCGACGACCGCGTCGCGCATCGACTTGACCTGTCAGCAACGGCGTTTGTCCAGGATCGGCCTACACATCGCCGCGCACCCTTTCATGCTTGTCCTGAAATCGGGACTCCAGTCCCTCCGTGGTCTCAGTCCCGACAAGTCCTTCAGATCAGCAGGAACCGCAGAGCAGTCAAGATCTTGACAAGTCCCACAAGCTACAACTTGCTTTCGGCGGTATGAGCGGTCGCCTTGCGGCTGTCAACCAGACTTCACAAATCCTTTGCCAAACTGTAATGCCGACCGCCTACCTGCTGCTGCTTGTCCGGTAGGCCACTAGCTGTTAGCGCATGAGGTAGCAAATGAGAGAACCAATGTCTGATCGACTGGGTAGCCAACAACAGGCCCCGCATGAAGGGATTAACCTTTCATTCGAAGAATTAGATGAGATCAACAGCCCGCGATCTGAAGAGACCAATTTCGACCGGGTGGTCGCGGAATCCGTCTCGCGTCGCGGCTTCCTGGACGGCCTGATTACTGTTGGTGCCAGTTCGTTCATCATGGGGACGGCAGGTATGGCTGGCCGGGCCCACGCTGCCGATCGTTTCGGCTTTGAAGCCGTGAAAGCCAATTCCTTCGACACTGTCACGGTACCGAAAGGCTACGACTGGCACGTCGTAGCCAAATGGGGCGAACCCCTCTGGTCGCAGGGCGCAGACTTCGACCAAACAACCCGCGGAACGGCAAGGACTCAAGCACTCGCCTTTGGCGACAACAACGACGGCATGGCCTTGTTTGTTTCCGGCGGTCGCTCGGTGCTCGCGGTGAACAACGAATACACCAACCGACGGATCATGTACGGCAACCGCAAGAGCGGCAAGCCGGAAAACAAGGATGACGCCGAGAAAGGCAAGATGGCCCATGGCATCTCGATCGTCGAGATCGCAGAGAACGATGGCAAATGGTCCATTGTCAAGGATTCGTCGTTCAATCGTCGGATCACGCCAGAAACGTTTATGGAGATTACTGGTCCAGCTGCTGGCCATCCAGCGATGCGCACGAAAGCCGATCCGACCGGCTCAAGGACGCTCGGGACATGGAACAACTGCGGGAGCGGTTGTACGCCGTGGGGCACTTATCTGACCTGCGAAGAGAATTTCAACGGTTACTTCCTGGCCAGCGAAAAAGGCCGGGGCAAGAAACCCTTTGTGCTTGGCAAGACTTACGAGCGGTATGGCATCAGGATCAGGGACTGGGGCTACGCCTGGGGCGAGTACGACGAACGGTTCGATGTTTCCAGGCACCCGAACGAGCCGCATCGGGTCGGCTATGTCGTCGAGATCGACCCCCTGGACCCGAGGTCAACGCCGAAAAAGCGTACCGCCTTGGGCAGGTTGAAGCACGAAAATGCCGAACTCGTCATGAATAACGATGGGCGCATAGTGGTTTACCTGGGCGACGACGAGCGGGGCGAGTTCATCTATCGCTATGTATCCAAAGACAAGTACGCGATCGGTGGTGATCCCGAACGGTTGCTTGATGACGGAAAGCTGTACGCCGCTAGGTTCAATTCCGATGGCACTGGCCGGTGGCTGGAACTGAACCCGAAGAACACCGGAATGAAATCCCAGGGTGAGATCAGCATCTTTACCCGCATGGCCGGCTCCGCGGTGAAGGCAACCACGATGGACCGGCCGGAATGGATCGCCGCGAACCCGAACAAGGCGGAACTCTACTGCTGTCTTACCAACAACAACAATCGAGGCAAGAAGCCGAATGCAGGTGGCGATGCAACGCCGGTCGGCGGGCCCAATCCGCGGGCGGGCAATCGCTATGGCCAGATCGTCCGTTGGCGGCCTGAAGGCGGTGACCACACGTCCGACAAGTTTGATTGGGATCTCTATGTCCTTGCGGGCAATCCGAACGTCCACCGGGACGAACGAGCCGGATCCGGGAATGTCACGCAGGACAACGTCTTCAACTCGCCGGACGGCTTGGCGTTCGATCGGAGCGGAATGTTGTGGATCCAGACCGACGGCAATTATTCGAACGAGGGCGACTTTGCCGGGATGGGCAACAACCAGATGCTGGTCGGTGATCCGCAGACTGGCGAATTACGTCGTTTTCTGGTTGGCCCGAATCAGTGTGAAGTGACCGGCTTTGCCTGGAGCGGTGATCGTCGGACCCTGTTCGTCGGCATTCAGCATCCGGGTGAGCGGGGCAGTCATGGCAGTCACTGGCCGGACGGTGGTCAATCTGTTCCGCGGTCGGCTGTCATTGCCATCAAGCGGGACGACGGCGCAATCATCGGATAATACGCGCCGTGCCTGCAATGACGTCATTGCACGCACGGCACAGCTGTCTCTTTGCGGTCCGGATGTCCGGTCATCCGGAGCCGGCAAAGGCCGAAAGCGTCAGAAACCAGCTTTCCCGAAAGAGTAGGGGAGACGTACCAGGCGCGGCGCCTTCTGCGGACACCATTCAGCGCTTGGTGCGGCTACAATACTCCGCAGACGAAATCACTGACGTTCGGGCGGTATGCGAAGAGGGATCCACCCAACAAACTCGTTGCCCTGTTCCGAACGCCACTCGCCTGACGTCTACGAGAATTCTGTCAGCGTGCGCCGCAGGATATCCATCATCTCGTCAATATTGTCCCGTGTGGCAATGAACTGCGGCGCCAGGATACCGGCGTCGCCCGTGAACTTGACGTGCAGGCCATTCCAGAACAGGCGCTTCTGGATCTGCGGTCCCAGCGCACCAGCCACGGCGCCAGGCTTCACATCGAAGGCCGCTATCAGACCATAGCCGCGGATATCGGTAATGATATCAATATCTTCAAGAGCATAAACTGCGTTCTGAAAGTGATCTGTCAACTCTCTTGTTCTGGCGAAAAGGTTCTCATCTCGATATATCTTTTGAGCGGCGATGCCGGCGGCGCATGCAGCCGGATGACCGGAATAGGTATATCCGTGGAAGAATTCGATGGCACCATCCGGCGCGCCATCGACGACCGTGTCGTAAATCTCGTCCTTGACGGCAACGGCGCCCATCGGCTGGCAACCGTTGGTGAGCGCCTTGGCCATCGTCATGATGTCGGGTGTCACGCCAAAAGCATCGGCGGCGAACGGCTTGCCCAGCCTGCCGAAGCCTGTGATGACTTCATCAAAGACCAGCAGAATGCCGTTCTGGTCGCAAATCTCGCGGAGGCGGTCTAGGTAGCCCTTCGGCGGCACGAGGCAACCTGTCGACCCTGCTACAGGCTCCACGAAGACTGCGGCGATCGTATGGCCTCCATAGGTATCGCAGAAGCGTTGCAGGTCGTTAGCCAATTCCTCGCCATTTTCGGGCTGGCCTCGGGTGAAGCGATCTTTCTCTCGCCAGGTATGACGCATGTTGACGATATAGGGCATGCAGACCGGGAAGATGTCCCGGTTCTTGACCATGCCGGACAATGACACACCGCCCATGTTGACGCCGTGATAGGCGCGTTCGCGGGACACGAAGCGCTGCCGTCGATGATCGCCGCAAGCGCCATGATAGGCCATGCAGATCTTCAACGCCGTATCCACGGATTCGGAGCCGGAGTTGGTGAAGAACACGTGATTAATGGGCTCCGGCGTGATTGCGGATACCATTTTTGCCAGCTGAAACGATCCCGGATGGCCCATCTGGAACGGAGCCGTATAGTCGTTCTTGATCAGTTGCTCATGAACCGCATCGGCAATCTCGCGCCTCCCATGGCCCGCGGGAACGCAGAACAGGCCCGACGAACCGTCCAGCACCGTACCACCCTTGTGATCCGTCAGATAAATGCCCTTGCTTTCCGCCACCAGCCGCGGTTCCTCCTTGAACTCGCGGTTTGGCGTGAACGGCATCCAGTACTCTTCCAGAGAGTTCGCGACGAATTCCATTTCCGTCCTCTGATTGATTCTGGTCGCCCGAAACTGCGCACGTGTCCGAGGCGACCACTGATAGCAAAAAATATACGCTATCGTTGAAATTGGTGCCATGATAGAGCCAGATGTTGGCAAAATCTGGCACCAAGCTCCGGCAAGACAGTCATGCGGGACATCATATTCCAGCTAAAACCGTCAGCTCCGATCAGTCTGCAGGCACAGATTCGCCAGAACATGGTGTCCGCCATTTGCGCCGGGCAGCTGACTGCCGGAGAGCGCATCCCCTCCTGCCGACGCTTGGCGGCCTTGCTCAACGTGTCCCGCAATACGGTGTCTCTCGCCTACCAGCGGCTCTTGGATGACGGATTTCTCGAAGTGCGGGAACGCAGTGGCTATTACGTCGCCAGCAATTTTCCGACTCCGCCGACGCCAGTCTTGCCGACAATGCCATCGCCGGCGCCCGACTGGTCCCGCCAAATGCGAATCCGGCCCTCGGCGCAGACCAACATCGTCAAGCCAGGGAACTGGCGCGACTACAAATATCCCTTCATCTACGGGCAGGTCGATCACGCCCTGTTTCCGATTGCCGAGTGGCGCGATTGCGTTCGCCAGGCCTTGGGGCGCAAGTGGTTGGACAGCTGGACGTCTGACGCCGTACAACGTGATGATCCGATGTTGGTGGAGCAGGTTCGGAAGCGACTTTTGCCGGCGCGGGGTATCCTGGCCGACGAAGATCAGATACTCGTCACCCTGGGCGCCCAGCATGCGCTGTACATGTGCTCCAGCCTGCTGGTGTCGGAACGCACTACCGTTGCGATCGAAAACCCCGGCTATCCGGACCTGCGCAACATTTTTCGTCTTCGGACCGACCGTATCATTCCGGCGGCAATCGACGGCGAGGGGCTGGTGGTAGACGATCGGCTGTCCGTTGCCCAGTTGATCTGCACCACGCCCAGTCACCAGGCGCCGACCAACGTCACCATGTCGGTCGAGCGTCGGGGGCAGCTTCTGGCGGTCGCCGCCGCCTGTAACGCCTTGATCGTGGAAGACGACTATGAAAGCGAGACAAATTTCGTGGGCGCTGCGGTTCCCGCCCTGAAGGCAGGGGACGCTGATGGCCGTGTGATCTATATAGGCAGTCTGTCCAAGACCCTGTTTCCCGGGCTGCGGCTGGGCTATCTCGTCGCTTCGGCGGACATCGTTCGCGAACTCCGGGCGCTGCGCCGATTGATGGTGCGGCACCCACCAAGCAACAATCAGCGGGCGGCAGCGCTGTTTCTGGCACTCGGTCACCATGATGCGCTCGTGATTCGCTTGCGTCGAGCCTACAAGGAACGCTGGCTGCGGTTGCAGCAAGCGTTTGTAGCGCAACCGGGGCCTATTGGTGCCCTCAGCCTGGGCGGGTCCAGTGGCTGGGTGCGGGGCCCGCGCGATCTGGACGCCACCAAGCTTGCCGAAACCGCGTTGACCAAAGGTCTGATTATCGAGCCCGGGGATGTCTATTTCATGGAACAGCCGCCGCCGCGGCGCTATTACCGGCTGGGCTTCTCCTCTATCGATACGGACCGGATCGAGCCCGGAATAGCCTTGCTTGCCACTCTGGTGCACCAGGCGTTAAGCTAGGGCCTGTCAACACCAAACAGGGATTTCATGCTATCCTGCTTCACGTCGTCTTTGGCCAGAGAAGTGGCGGGTTGTCAGAAGCATGGAAATCACCGAGGCGCAGTTCAAGCGGATCGCCCCGCTGCTTCCCAGGCAGCGCGAGAACGTCAGCGTGCCGAACCTGCAGGTGCTCGACGCGATCCTCCACGTGGCCGAGCAGGGCTGCAAGTGGCGCGGCCTGCCGAAGCGGTCTGGCAACTGGCACACGATCTGCACGCGAACGAGCCGCCGGGCCAGGAGCGGCGTGCTCGACCGGGTGTTCGAGCAGCACCAGCGTCAAGGTGCACCCGGACGGCACGGGGGCTCGAAAAGAAACGGCCCGCAGTCCATCGGCAGGTCCCGTGGCGGATGGAACACCAAGATTCACATGGTTGCCGCGGATGCTCGAACGGCGGTCGCCTTCACCCTCTCTCCCGGCAACGCGCACGACGCCCCGCAGGGCCGCAGGCTCATGAGCCGGCTGCAGCGGCCCGTCGACGCCACGGCGCTCGTCATGGACAGGGCACATGAGGACAACGCCACCCGCCAGTGGGCCCTCGACCCTGGTGTCGATCCCGTGGTGCCGCCCAGGAGCAACCGCGTCGATCCCTGGGAGTACAACCAGGAGATGTACAAGCGGCGCAACGAGGTCGAGCGCCTGTTCCGGCGCCTCAAGGGCTTCCGGCGCATCTTCTCCCGCTTCGAGAAGCTGGACGTCATGTTCCTCGGCTTCATCGTCTTCGCGCTCATCGTCGAGGCACTCCGGTAGGGTTGACAGGCCCTAGCCAGAGCGTGCCGGATATCAGGCTGGCTTCGGCATTTTCCACGATGCCTCAAACGGACATTTCGCCAAGAAGATTTTCATCTGGTCGCCGCTCCGCCAGCGTCCGCTGACGCCATGGCGGAATGGGTCGATCAGCAGGAAGTGGAATTGCCTGCCTGATCGCCTGCCCGGCACAAGACCGCTGCGCCGAAAGACTTCACGAAGAGGCAAAACCAAGATATACCAGAAAAAAGCCGTCTAGGCCTCGATCGGACGGGTTGTGCCGCGCACGACCAGTTCAAGCGGGCAGCGATGTTGATGTACTTCATCGGCCTCTGGTTCGTGGATCATGTTCACCAGCGCATCGGCGGCAAGTTCGCCAATCTGGCGTGCCGGAATTCGGACAGTCGTCAAGCCTGGCTCCACGGCGGAAGAGCCCCGAAAGTCTCCGATTCCGATGATCGAGATATCCCGGGGAACAGAAAGGCCGCCGGAGCAGGCGGCAAACAAGGCGCCTTGGGCGATCACGTCATTACCTGCCAGCAGCGCTGTGGGCAGGTCTTTGGACTTCAGGATGTTCAGGATACTGTCTTTCGCCGCCTGGATATCATAAGGACTAGTGATCTGTCGGTCAGTCGTTATCGCGATGTTGACGCGACGGAAGGCATCAAGGGCGCCTTTTCGGCGTCCGGCAGCGCGATCGTTGGACGTTTCATCGCCGGTCACGAGCAGGATGTCGTGATGCCCAAGGTCAATCAGATGTCTGGCGGCGATTCTTCCTGCTTCCTCGTTGTCAAATCCGATGCAGGGCCAAGGCTGATTGGCGCGAAAGGTCCAGAGGAAAACTGTCGGCAGGCCCAGGCGATCGATCAACCGCAACGTTTCATGCCGGTGCTCCAGACCGACAAGAGCAAGCGCGTCAACCCTCTGCTCCAGCAGCGACTGAACCAGAAGAACTTCCTGATCCAGATCATAGCTGTGCGCTGCGATGAGAAGTGTCCGGTCGCGGGCTGCTAGACAGGACGAGAGGGCCTGCAACATTTCGGAGAAAATGGCATTGTCGATCGTCGGGATGACAAGACCGACGCTCCCGGTCGCGCCGCCGATCATGCTTCGCATGGCGCGGTTTCGGACGTAACCCAGGTCGTCGACGGCTTGCCGAATCCGGGACCGGGTGCGAAGGCGCACCATGTCGGGACTGCTGAAATACCGGGAAACCGTTGCCGGGGATACTCCGGCTGCGTTGGCGACATCCACAATACCGGGCAATCGCGATTTACGTCGGCGCATCAGTCAGATGAAAACATTTGCATCCCTGTTTTCATTCTCTACCGTTCCATCGGGAACAACACAAGAAAACATGTTGGCAACCGTTTTAGAGAGATAGATGCCCAGCGACTCAAACCTTGTATTGGATCTTCCGGTCCCTGAGCGAACCAATACCGAGGCATCTGGTCCGCAACAGGTTGTGGCGCATCTGATCAGCCGTGCGCGAGCAGCCATGATCGCTTACGAAAATCATGATCAGACGCGAGTGGACGAAGCGGTCACAGCCGTGGCCTGGTCGATTTACAAGCCGGAAAACGCCCGAATGCTGGCAGAACTGGCGGTCGAGGAAACCGGCCTCGGCAACGTCGACAGCAAAGTAGTCAAAAATACCCGCAAGACCTTCGGTACGCTGAGAGACTTGCTGCGGGTGAAGACTGTCGGGGTGATCGAGGATCAGCCGGAGCGGGGTCTGGTAAAGTATGGCAAACCGGTCGGCGTGGTGGGCGCAATCTGTCCCTCGACAAACCCTGCGGCAACTCCGGTCAACAAGGCCATGTTGACGTTGAAGGGTGGCAATGCGGTGATCATGGCACCATCACCGAGGGGCCAGAAGACGACAACCGAAACCGTACGCCTGATGCGCGCGGAACTTGCCAAGGCCGGGCATCCGGAAGACCTCGTGCAGATATTGCCCGCGCCGGCGAACAGGGAACTCGCCCAAGCGCTGATGAAGCAGTGCGATCTGGCGGTGGTGACAGGCAGTCAGAACAACGTCCGGCAGGCGATGCAGTCAGGCACCGTCACCATCGGCGTCGGCCCCGGGAATGTGCCGGTCATCATTGATTCGACAGCCAACCTGTCGGACGCGGCGAAAAAGATATGTGCATCGAAGACTTTCGACAACGCAACTTCCTGTTCGTCGGAAAACGCCCTCATCATTCTCGATGACATCTATGAAGAAGCGATCGCCATGCTTGTTGCGGCAGGCGGCTACTGTTGTTCCGCACCGGAAAAGGCGAGCATTGCAGGAATTCTGTGGAAAGATGGCGAACTGAATCGGCATGTCCTTGCAAAAGACGCCGATGTCGCTGCGAGGGTTTTCGGCCTGCACGATGAGGCCAAAGGCTTCAGATTCTTCATGGTCGAGGAAGAGTCTGTCGGCGGCAAGCATTCCTTTGCCGACGAAAAGCTGTCTCTCGTCCTGACCGTCTACCGCGCCAGAGACTTCGCTGACGCAAAGCGCATCGTATCAGAAATCCTGCATGTCAATGGACTGGGCCATTCCGTGGGTATCCATACCCGGGATATGGATCGTGCTCGGGAACTGGCGGAAAGCACCGATGTCGTGCGTGTATTGATCAACCAGGCACATACGTTCGGCAATGGCGGCAGTTTCGATAATGCAATGCCGTTTACCCTGTCGATGGGCGGTGGCACTTGGGCGGGTAACACAATCTCGGAAAATCTGAACTGGTCTCACTTCATCAACGTCACTCATCTTGTCACGACAATCCCGGAAGACAAACCAGACGAGGCCGATTTGTTCAGAAACCATTGGATCAAGTACGGACGCTAACCGTCTTGTAAACAAATCATTATTACCGACATCGCCGCGCAACGACCCAGTCGGAAACCTGGAATGAAATTCGAAGAAAACGCCGCCAAGGCCTTACTGCAAAATCTCGGCATGCTGGTGCCGGAAGGCAAGATCGTCACGTCGCCATCGGCTGCGGCAGACGCGGCAGCAGCCCTTGGCGGCCGATGCGTGGTGAAAGCCCAAGCACCTGTAGGCCAACGCGGCAGGGCCGGCGGCATCAGGCCTGCCGCGTCCGCCGAGGAGGCGCGGGAGGCGGCGGAAGCCATTCTGGGGATGGAGATCAACGGTTATCGGATCGAGCGGCTACTGGTTGAACAACAGGTGCCGATCGCTGCCGAACTGTACGCTGCCGTCCTCAGTGATGCAAGAAGCTGCGGGCCGGTCGTTCTGTTCTCGACGATGGGCGGCGTCGATGTGGAAGAAACTGCCGCAGCATATCCTGATGCCGTGCGTCGAATTCTGGTCGATATCAGAACCGGACTGACCGACACACAAGCCTCAGATGTACTGGCCGGGCTCGATTTGCGCAGCCAAACGAAGGAGGTCATCGCCAGATTCCTTGTAGGTCTCTATGCCGCCTACCGGGCGCTTGATGCAGATCTTCTGGAAATCAATCCGTTGGCTCTGACCGAAGACGGGCAAGTAATCGTCCTGGACTGCAAGTACATCCTGGACGATTCCTCGATCAATCGCCAGGCCGGAATCGCGGCGCAAGGGGTATCAGACAGCGTGACCCCGCTGGAAGCCGCTGCTGCATCAGTGGGAATCAAGTATATGGCGCTGGAGGGCAACGTGGGCGTCTTGGCCAACGGCGCAGGCCTGACCATGGCCACCATGGACGCCATCGCTCATTTCGGTGGCGCACCGGCAAACTTTCTGGAGATCGGGGGCGAAGCCTATACCAAGGCCGAAACAGCGCTGTCCATCTTGTTGAAAAACCCCGACATCAGGTCGCTGTTGATCAGTTTTTGCGGCGCCTTCGCCCGAACAGACGTGATGGCCCGCGGCGTCGTGAGCGCCTGGAAGAAGCTCGACCCGGAAGTCCCGGTCTTCTTTACTGTTCACGGAACCGGTGAGGAGGAAGCGATTGATCTCATCCGGCGAGAACTGGGGCAGCAGCCTTTCGACTCGATGGACGATGCTGTGAGAGCGGCGGTCTCTGCGGCAAATGGAGCAGCCGCATGATCCTGCGCAGGGAACATCGCATCCTCGTCCAGGGCGTGACCGGCAAGCAGGGCACCTTCTGGACTGACGCGATGATCAAGTATGGTGCCCAAGTCGTTGGCGGCGTGAACCCGCGCAAAGCCGGTGCCAGCCACTTGGGGAAACCGGTTTATGCATCGGCAGTCGACGCGGCGAAAGCACTGCATTTCGACGTTGCGCTGATGTTCATTCCGCCCAACATGGCGAAAGCGGCGGCCATCGACGCCTGCGAGGCCGGCGCGAAGCTGCTGATCTGCCTGACCGAACACGTTCCGTTGCATGACGCGCTGGAAATGCACGCGGCAGCCAAAGCGAGCAACACACGCATTATCGGCCCCAACACCGCCGGACTCGTGACACCGGGCGAGACTTTCGCGGGTATCCTCCCTGCGTTCAATGCCACAGTGTTTCGCCCCGGCAACGTCGGCGTGATTTCCCGCTCCGGCAGTCTGGGAACCTTGCTCAGCCTGATATTGAGCCAGAACGGTCTGGGCCAGTCTGCATTCTATGGCATAGGCGGAGATTCGATCATCGGAACGACAACGCGCGAGGCATTGGAGATGATGGACCGGGACGTGAGGACGGAAGCTGTGGTGATCTGTGGTGAAATCGGCGGTACCGCAGAGGAGGATGCTGCTGAATACGCCGCCTCCATGGGCAAGCCCGTCGTTGCATTTGTGGCGGGCAGAGCATCACCGCTAGGCAAGAAGATGGGGCATGCCGGCGCCATCGTTTCCGGAGGAAAGGGTAACTATCTTTCCAAGAGACGCGCGCTCGAGGCCGCCGGCGTCGACGTTGCCGACGTGCCTGGCGATATACCGAAGCTTTTGCCGGCATATCTGAAAAATGCAGCGTAACTTGATGACAAAAAGGAGATTTACTGATGAAAATGACAACTGAAGAGGCTTTTGTGAAGGTGCTGCAGATGCATGGTGTAGAGCATGCCTTCGGCATTATCGGCTCCGCCATGATGCCGATTTCTGACCTGTTCCCGAAGGCAGGCATCGCATTCTGGGACTGCGCCCACGAAGGCAATGCCGGAATGATGGCTGACGGCTATTCCCGAGCGACCGGAAAGATGAGCATGGCAGTGGCCCAAAACGGACCGGGAATCACCAATTTCGTGACACCGGTCAAGACGGCCTACTGGAACCACACGCCGCTGCTGCTGGTCACACCCCAAGCGGCGAACAAGACGATCGGGCAGGGGGGGTTCCAGGAAATCGAACAAATGGCGGCATTCAAGGACATGGTCTGCTATCAGGAAGAAGTCCGGGATCCGTCCCGCATGGCCGAAGTGCTGAATCGGGTAATCGAGAAGGCTTGGCGGGGCAGCGCGCCGGCCCAGATCAACGTGCCGAGGGACTTCTGGACCCAGGTTATCGATATCGACCTGCCCCAGATCGTGAAAATAGAACGGTCTCCCGGCGGCCGGACGGGAATCGAGCAAGCAGCCAAGCTGCTGTCGCAGGCCAAATTCCCGGTCATTCTCAATGGCGCGGGCGTGGTGCTCAGCGGCGCCATCGGCGCGGCCGCAAAACTGGCCGAATGCCTGAGCGCTCCGGTCTGCTGCAACTACCAGCATAACGACGCTTTTCCCGGTAGCCATCCTCTATCGGTCGGACCGCTGGGCTACAATGGCTCGCGCGCCGCAATGGAACTGATCTCCAAAGCCGATGTGGTTCTTGCCTTGGGAACCCGTCTCAACCCGTTCTCTACGTTGCCCGGTTATGGCATCGATTACTGGCCGAAGGACGCAAGGCTGATCCAGGTGGACATCAATCCTGACCGGATTGGTCTCACCAAGCCGGTGGCCGTCGGCATTGCGGGCGATGCGAAGATGGTTGCCGAGCAACTGCTTGAGAAACTGGTCTCAAACGCTGGCGATGCGGATCAGGGTCGCGAAGATCGCAAATCACAGATTCATCATACCCGTTCGGCCTGGCTGCAAAAGCTGGCCAGCATGGATCACGAAGACGACGACCCGGGGACTACCTGGAACGAACGTGCTCGCGCCCGCGAGCCGGAAAAGATGAGCCCACGCATGGCCTGGCGTGCGATCCAGAACGCGCTGCCGCCGGAAGCGATCATTTCATCCGACATCGGCAATAACTGTGCGATCGGCAACGCATACCCGACTTTCGAAGAGGGGCGGAAGTATCTGGCGCCCGGTCTGTTCGGGCCGTGCGGCTACGGTTTTCCGGCCATCATCGGCGCCAAGATTGGTTGTCCGGATACCCCGGTCGTCGGCTTTGCCGGCGATGGCGCGTTCGGCATTTCCATGAACGAGATGACCACTTGCGGACGCGAGGAATGGCCTGCAATCACCATGATCATCTTCCGGAACTATCAATGGGGCGCAGAGAAGCGTAACACGACATTGTGGTTCGACGACAATTTTGTCGGTACCGAACTGGACCGGCAAGTCAGCTATTCCAAGATTGCTGATGCGTGCGGCCTGAAAGGCATACAGGTGCATGGCATGGAAGAACTGACAGTTGAACTGAAGGCCGCCATCAACGCCCAAATGAAGGACGGCGTGACAACGTTTATTGAGGTCATGCTGAATCAGGAACTGGGCGAGCCCTTCCGGCGCGATGCCATGAGGAAACCCGAAACCGTGGCCGGAATCAACCCGCTTGACATGCGACCACAGCAAGCAGCTTGAAGGAAGATACGGGCTCACCGGAGACCAGACGGCGAAAATCGGATTCCGGGATAGGCCTGACCGGTAATCCGGGTCTTGCAGCAGGTGCCGGGAGCGGAGCAGTTGGGTTCATAGTTGCATGTCCGTCCTCGCAACCATCGCTGATCGTGCCCGGGCCCTTTGTCCGCGTATCGTCCTGCCGGAGGGCGACGATGAGCGAATCATTGAAGGGGCGCGTCGGGCAGCATCAGATGGCTTGGCGCGTATCTCATTGCTCGCAGAACCGGATGATCATGTGGCGGCTGCCGATCTGGAGATCGTTTTCCCAGCGCATTCACCGTTGCTGCACCGATATGCGGAGACCTACCGGAAATTGCGCCACCACCGGGGGATTGATCGGGAAGGGGCGATGACAGCGATGCGTGCACCACTCAATTTTGCCGCGATGATGGTTCGCGCCGGACACGCCGACGGAACGCTGGGTGGCGCGGTTGCCACGACGTCCGATGTTGTGCGAGCGGCGTTGCAGATTATCGGGAAGCACCCCGACGCCGTTATTGCGTCCAGCTGTTTCCTGATGATCTGGCCTGACAAGGCCTATGTATTCGCTGACTGTGGGCTGGTGATCATCCCGGATGCCGAAGAATTGGCCGATATTGCGTTGTTGTCCGCCCGTTCCTTCGCGCGACTGACCGGTGACACGCCGAGGGTCGCGATGTTGTCGTTCTCGACCAAGGGCAGCGCTGTGCACGAGACCGTGGATCGCGTACGAGAGGCGACCAGACTTGTCCATCTGCGGAACCCGCATCTGATTATCGACGGCGAATTGCAGTTGGATGCCGCCATCGCACCGAACGTCGCCGCTACAAAAGCCGCCGGCTCTCCGGTTGCCGGAAATGCAAACGTACTGATCTTTCCAGATCTCAATGCCGGCAATATCGGCTACAAGATGGCGGAACGCCTGGGCAAGGCCATGGCGCTCGGGCCAATCCTGCAGGGAATGGCCAAACCTGCGAACGACCTGTCCCGAGGCTGTACGGCTGACGATGTCTATCACATGATTGCCGTTACCGCTGCACAGGTCGCAGACTCTGGATAGGAACAGAGTGGTGCTGCCGTTTTGAAAAATTCCGCCGATGCCATGTTACCTGCACGCGACCCCGATCTGTACTCGAACATGAGGTTGTTGTGCGAGTCCGCCTCGCGAGCAGGCATGCCAGAAAATCCCGGCCGTGCTGGATAACGCTGCAACTTGACGAAAGACACGATCACAATGTTGATGGGACAAGGCGTCTGCGGGTCGCTACTTGCATGAATTTCTGCAGAGTTGAATGCGGATGGCGCTCCTCATTCCATGCCTTCGCCAAGGATGACACGCCGCGTCGACTTGCGCTGTCCAACTACCGCCTGACAACGCGCAAGACCTGACTCTGGTCTGACGCCCCCGGACTCACTCCTTGACGAGTGCCTTTGCAACCATGGCGTGATGACGTTGGCGTGGTAGTATCGATTCTGCTCCAAAAATATCGTTGAGGCTCGCCATGCCCGTGACCATCGAAAATCTCGCCGCCGAAATCAAGGTCCTACTGTCCGCAAGACCGATTGAACAGTGTGCAGATGCCGTGTGCGCCGCGGTCAGCACTGCGCTACGGGACGCCGACCTCATCGCCCGCAACCTGCCGAATCGCGCGCCGGGCGAACACCCGCGAAAGGTGTTGTACGAAGATCCGCACCTCGGCTTCTGCATTTGCGGGCACGTCTACAATGGCCCGGCCGGGAGCGGACCGCATGATCACGGATCAAGCTGGGCCATTTACGGACAGGCTGTCGGGACAACGGAAATGTCGGACTGGCGAATCGTGGCGCCTGGCGACCCCGTCAGAGTCGTCAAAGAGAAAACCTACATACTCAACCCCGGTGATGCACATTTCTATGGCGTCGGAGCGGTTCATTCGCCCAAGCGGACAGGCAGCACGCGTCTGATCAGAGTCGAGGGGGCGAACCTGGACAATGTCACGCGTTCGAACATACAGGCGGCATGAAGGTCAACTGCCTTGGTAGTGCCGGACCGCGTTCTCTGGATGGTTGCACTTGAAGTAATTCCATAGATATTCTCCACAAACATAGGAATTTATTTTGTTTTCATGTCCCCAATACCAGCATTCGTCTCGTCGGATTGGGTCATGGAACAGGCGTTGGCGTGACAGGGGCCATTGGCAACGGCATCAGCAAGACGCTGATGCAATGGCTGCATCTTCATGTCCAATGACGGGCCGAGGAAGTAGCCGACGGAAACACGCGGCACCCGAGGCGTCACCTGATGCGGCATGGCAACCAGATAATTGCCAGTCGTCTACATGACTCGTCGGCTTCGGCATTCGGGTTTATCTTGAGAACATGGCGCTCTTTCGGGCGCCATTGATTTCTCAAGTGGGAGAAATGTGGTATGGGTGGGAGCGAAAATCGGTATTTTGGTATTGGCGACCGAGCGCCGCGCAAGGAAGATCACAGGCTTCTGACCGGCGGCGGTCGCTATGCTGATGACGTTCGCATTGATGACGCTCTAGCCGGATATGTCCTGCGGTCGCCGGAAGCCCACGGTCGCATCAGGGTACTAGACGTCGCAGACGCCGGAACAATGCCGGGCGTCCGTTTGGTCCTTACAGCGCACGACATCATCGCTTTCGGCTGCAGACCGATCCCATGCAAGTTGCCAATCAAGGGTCGTCACGGGGCTGGCATCAACGCACCACTCCGATATCCGTTGGCGCAAGATCGAGTCCGGTTTGTCGGCGAACCAGTCGCCTTTGTCGTTGCTGATCACCTGGAGCAAGCGCGAGATGCGGCAGAAACCATTACTCTCGAAACCGATGCGCTACCCGTGCTGCTCGACCCTTGGCAGGCCTTGCAACCCGACGCGCCACAAGTGCACGACAGCGTGCCGGGCAACCTGGCGCTGGACTGGGTTGGCGGAAACGAGGCGGCAACGGCTGCTGCCTTTGATACTGCCATCCATGTTACCCGGCTGCGGATCGCCAGCCAGCGCGTCGCTGCCGTATCCATGGAACCCCGCAGCGGAACCGGGTTATGGGATGCCGATATCGGCCGATATACCATGCACACAGGTGGACAGGGAGCTTTCGGCTTGTCGCGCACCCTGGCGGAACTGGTGGGCGATCAGGCAGGCGACGTTCAGGTCCTGATCAACGATGTGGGTGGCTCCTTCGGCATGAAGGGTGGCGCTTACCCCGAGCATGTTCTGTGCCTCGTCGCGGCCCGAATCACCGGTCGGCCGGTGCGCTGGCGGGATGATCGTACCGAAAGCTTCCTGGGCGATGCCGCCGGAAGAGACATTCATGTCGACGGCGAACTGGCACTGGATGCCGAAGGACGGATACTGGGTCTGCGCATGACTGGCGTCGCCAATATGGGAGCTTTCGTGTCTGGCGTCGGTCCGTTACCCGGATCAACCAATATCCTGAAGAACAGCGCTTCACTTTACCGGATTCCGGCAGCTTTCGTGAACATGCGCTGCGTCCTGACCAATCAGAATCCGGTGGCAGCCTATCGAGGCGCAGGCCGTCCGGACGCCAACCTCTTCACTGACCGGCTGCTTGACCAAGCAGCACGGGATACCGGGCGCGACCCAGTCGAACTGCGCCGAACAAACCTGCTGAAACCGGAGGATTTTCCGTATACGGCAGTCTCCGGACAGGTCTATGCTGAGGGCGATTTCGAAGTAGTCTTGAACAAGGCCTTGGAAGCGGCGGACTTTGCCGGATTTGCAGCACGCAGGACGGCCAGTGAAGCGCGGTGCATGATCCGCGGTCTGGGCATTGCCTGCTATCTTGAAGCCACGGCGCCGCAAGGCAGGGAAACCGGTGGAATTCGTTTCGAAGGGAACGGCCGGATCACTTTCATCACAGGTACAATGGACTACGGACAGGGACACAGCGGCGCCTTTGCCCAGGTGCTCGGCCCGGCGTTGGGGATATCGTACGACCGAATTGATCTGCTGCAAGGTGATAGTGACGAACTTCAACATGGCGGCGGAACGGGCGGCTCGCGATCGATCATGGCTTCGGGCAAGGCGGCCCTGAACGCCGCCGAGGCGGTAATCGAAAAAGGATGGAAAGCGGCGGCGCATTATCTGGAGACGGCGGCGGCCGACATCGATTTCGCCGAAGGCGCATTTCGGGTCGCGGGCACCGACCGGACCATGACCTTGCATGAAGTCGCCAGGAGGATGCAAACCGAACCGTTGCCCGGCGACGGCATGGACAGCCTAGATGTCAACCTGGTCTTCGACACCTCGCCGTCGGCCTTTCCCAACGGATGCCATGTTTGCGAAGTGGAGGTCGATCCCGAGACCGGGTTAGTGAGCGCAGACCGGTATACTGCGGTCAGCGATTTCGGGACCGTGGTTAATCCGATGCTTGTAGAAGGGCAGGTGCACGGCGGGCTGACTCAAGGATTGGGCCAAGCCTTGTTGGAAGAAATGGCCTTCGATAATGACGGTCAGTGCCAATCCGGGTCCCTGATGGACTATTGTATCCCGCGGGCAACGGATTTGCCTGTTCTCGACTCCATGATCGTGATCGACCATCCTGTACCGACGAAAACCAACCCGTTGGGCGCCAAGGGATGTGGAGAGGCCGGCACCACAGGCGCGCTACCCGCTGTAGTCAACGCAGTGACCGACGCCTTGCAACAGCGCGGCGTTGACAGCTTCCGGATGCCGGCTACACCGTATAAGATATGGCAATTGCTTAACAATGTCTGATCGGATGACATCACTTGATATGGCCGAAAATCAACTCCGAAACCGGTCGCGTTGGCACAAAGTTCTGGCAATGGGCATTCTGCCCATTGACGATAACAAGCTACCGAGAGCAACGCCCTGCTGGGAATTGAATGCTGTATGTAGCGATCCCCCATGACAGGAAGGAAGGGGTGGTATTCTGCCAGGACGACAACCCCGACCTGATCACTGCCGATATCGTGATGCCGGAGAAGGATGCCGCCGAGACGATCATGTCCCTTGCCAGGGAACAGAGCCCTCCCTGGCCCCTCATGATCGTAATCTCCGATGGGGGAGGGCAGTTTGCTTCCTTATCCTGTCTCCGAATAGTATGGAAGTTCAGCAGTCTGGTGACTGAAGGCCAACCGTTTCCTCCTGCGCAGGGCCGCACGAAGGATAGATAATTGATTGAACCTCTTGCAGAATTGCCGGCCTGAGGTATAGCGGCAGCAGTCATGGGATCGGTTGGGCCGCCGAGGGAGGTTTTGGGAGCAACGAGAGTATCGGACAGGGTCCGTGCTGAGTCTTTGGCGCGTCTTGAGACGAGCGTCTTGCTGCCGTGCCCGTTGGGGGGCACAGCGTGGGATCAGTGGATCCGGTTGGCCTGCGCCATGGCGCGGCGAGGCGGATGATCCGGTCGGCCGTGAGTGCGAGCAGGCCGGACATCGGATGGCAGGCGACTTTCGCGGGGCCCCGCACGCGGACATGACGGGCGCCGAACGCGTCCTCGAGCCTGGCGTTGGTCCTCTCGACGACAGGGCGGATGCGGTATCGGACGGTTCGGGCGTCGGGATGGCCGGCGGCCCGCTGAGCCCGGGCCTCGCGATTCAGGGCTTGCTCGAGGGCCTTGTCGCGGCGGGGGTTGGTGGCAATGATCGGGACATGACCGAGACGTTCGCTGACCGTGTGTATCCCGTGCGCGTCACAGGCACTGTCCATGAGGTCGTGGAGGTTCACGACCCGGCCGGCAGTCATGGTGGCCAGGGGCATGGCGACCCGGGAGTCGTGCAGGGAAGCCGAGGTGAGGATGGCACCGAGCGGCACGCCACAGTCGGCCGTGCCGACAGGGAGCCTGCAGCCGCGCCAGGTCTCCCGGATCCCGCGGGCGTTCTTCTTCGTGCCCCGGTCGCAGACCTTCGGGAGGTCGGCGAGCATTGCCCTGAGGCTCATGCCGCCCGCCTGCCGCTTGAGACGGGACGGTGTCTTCGGCCTCTCTTCTCCCTTGCGCGGGCGACCGGGCCGGCGCTTCGCCACCGCTGCCTCCCGACCCTCGATGGCGGTGGCGTCCGGCGACACATGACCGACGAGCGTCTCACCAGGCGCATCGACCACCAGGGCCTCGTGCATTCTCTCCGCCAGTCGCGAGGCGGAGAACTCCGCAAACGCCCGCGAAAACGTCGCCTCGCCCGGAATGGCCCCGAGGCGGGACCAGCCGCACAATCGCCGCAATGCCGGGTCCACCCCGAGCCTGTCGATCAGGTGCCGCGTCGTCGGAAGGTCCCGCACCGCCCTGGCCGGAAACGCCCGCGCAAGAGCGCGGCGGTCTTCCGGAGGGCGACCCGGCCCGCTTCCCGGTGCGCCCACGAAGCCCTCGACGCCGACCAGATCAGGCGCCGCCACGAAACGGCGGTGCGTCCCAGGCAGAGGGCCCACCTCCTCCGCCAGCGCCGGGAACAACTCCCCTTGAAACCTGTGCCGGAAACCGGATGGCTTCGCGCTCAGGGTCATCGGGGTTGTCTCCCTGGTCGCTTGTGGGCTCAAACCCGGGATACCACAGGGCGACCCCGAAACCCGACCCTGCCTCTACCCCAAAATCAGCCGAAATCACGTCTGTTCGGACGGTTCTGCAAGAGGCTCCTCTGTTACTCCGCTGACTGTGCGATAGGTTACTGCGAGTTATGTATTGCCTGGATTTTCCTGCCCTGAACAGAAGTATTCACCACAGCGTCAGAACCGTCGAGGTGAGTTTTGCAAACCCTTCCAGCAATCTTGGTTTCAATTATTCGACTGGCAGCCATATCCACAAGTTGGGTCTCGTGGATATGGGCATTGACGAGGTGAAATGCGTCAGCGCGCATGGCCGTTATGGTAAAGGTCCTTGGTGCGCGGCCTGCAAGCGAAGTGGCACGGGATCAGCGCAGACTGATAATTCCCCCTCGGCCCCGGCAACGAAGCACAGCCAGTCGTTACTATCATGTTCGCCGAGGACGACTGAGCCCTGCGCCGAGACGATCGCCGCGCCATCGGACAAAGAGCAGGCCATGACTACGATTGTCTTCTCATGTCGCCTTGCGGGCCGCTTGCCCGGCAGGATAAGAACGGGACGGTTCGTCCGGACCCTGAAGGGAGGCATGGAATGAGCAGGATCAAAAAAGGCAGGGCGGCCGTCGTGGCCATCGCGCTAATGGCACTTGCCATTCCGGGGCTGGCGTCCGATCTTTCCGACCTGAAGCGTCGGGCACAACAGGGCGACGCCGACGCGCAATTCAACCTCGGACTCATGTACGACAAAGGCGAAGGCGTGCCGAGGGACTACGCCAAGGCCGTCCACTGGTGGCGCAAGGCGGCCAGGCAGGGTAACGCCCGCGCGCAATTCAACCTCGGACTCATGTACAAGTTCGGCCATGGCGTTCCGCGGGACTACGCCAAGGCCGACTACTGGAACCGCAAGGCGGCCAGGCAGGGCGACGCCTCGGCCCAAACCAGCCTCGGATACATGTACAAGTTCGGCCGGGGCGTTCCGAAGGACCATGCCAAGGCCGTCCACTGGTTCCGCAAGGCCGCCAGGCAGGGCAGTGCCGACGCGCAAAACAAACTCGGACTCATGTACGACAAAGGCTGGGGCGTTCCGAAGGACATGGCCAAGGCCGTCCACTGGTGGCGCAAGGCGGCCAGGCAGGGTTACGCCCGCGCGCAAGTCAACCTCGGGTTCATGTACGCCAGCGGCAAAGGCGTGCCGAAGGACGATGCCAAGGCCGTCTACTGGTACCGCAAGGCGGCCAGGCAGGGTTACGCCAGCGCGCGATACAGCCTCGGGTTCATGTACTACTCCGGCAAAGGCGTGCCGAAGGACTACGCCAAGGCCGTCTACTGGTACCGCAAGGCCGCTGAGCAGTTCGACGCCAGCGCGCGATACAGCCTCGGGTTCATGTACTACTCCGGCAAAGGCGTGCCGAAGGACTACGCCAAGGCCGTCTACTGGTACCGCAAGGCCGCTGAGCAGTTCGACGCCCGCGCGCAATTCAACCTCGGACTCATGTACTACTCCGGCAAAGGCGTGCTGAAGGACTACGCCAAGGCCGTCCACTGGTGGCGCAAGGCCGCTGAGCAGGGCCACGCCGACGCGCAGAACAACCTCGGGGTCATGTACTACAAAGGCCAGGGCGTGCTGAAGGATGTCGTTCTGGCGCACATGTGGTTCAACATCGCCAGTGCCAACGGGGCTGAAAACGCCGGAAAACACAGGGATGAACTGGAACGCCGCATGTCGAAAGCCGGTATCGAACGCGCAAACGCGCTGGCGCAAAAATGCATGGCGTCAAAATACAAGACCTGCGGACAGTAGAATGAGCGGGCAATGGTCAGGCAATACTTGAAATTCGCATAATATGTATTATGGTAAATTTTTGCCGGATGAAAGCCAGGCAGCGCTCCATATGAATATTTGGTCTTTCTGTCTGGTGCGCAGGACGCGCGGTCGGTCTGCGCTCGGGCTATTCGGGATACAGGAGCGTCAGGCCGTCGCGGCTCGCCGGACACACTCCGCGTTCTGTCACAAACGCTGTCACCAGATGCCGTGGCGTCACGTCAAAGGCCGGGTTTTCTGATGGGCTGCCTTCCGGCGTGATGTGAAACGTTCTGGCGATCCCGTCATCGCCGACACCGCGCAGCGTCGTGACCTCTGAAGGATCACGCTCTTCGATGGGAATGTCGCGGCCATCTTCAAGAGTCCAATCGATGGTGGAGCCGGGCAACGCGACATAGAAAGGAATACCATTGTCCCTGGCCGCCAAGGCTTTCAGGTAAGTACCTATCTTGTTGCAGACGTCGCCTCCTGCTGTCGTTCTGTCCGTTCCGACAATGCAGATATCCACAGCCCCCCGTTGCATCAGGTGTCCACCGGCGTTGTCGACGATGATTGTGTGTGGAACACCATGGCTGACCAGTTCCCAAGCGGTCAGCGCCGCACCCTGATTGCGGGGTCGGGTCTCGTCCACCCACACGTGCACCGGGATTCCGGTTTCGTGCGCTTGGAAGACCGGCGACAGCGCGGTACCCCAGTCGACGGTCGCCAGCCAACCTGCGTTGCAATGTGTCAACACGTTCAACTGACCGGTTTCGTCCTTCTCCTCCCAATGCCGCATGAACAAGCCCAAGCCATGACGCCCGATGGCTTCGTTGGTAGAGACATCCTCTTCACAAATGGCATCAGCCCGCACATAAGCTGCTGCCGCCCGCTCCGACCGTGGCCGGTTCCACAAGCAACGGCGCATGTCGTCCAGCGCCCAGCGGAGGTTTATTGCAGTCGGCCGGGTAGTCAGCAGCTTTTGACAGGCGGCATCAAGCGCCTCGTCAGATGGGTCGGCGTCCATCGCAAGGCAAATGCCGTAAGCCGCTGTTGCACCGATCAAAGGAGCGCCGCGGACGCGCATGATGGCGATGGCTTCAGCAGCCTCGTCGACGGTCCGCAATGGTCGAGTAACGAAGTCAAAGGGCAAGAAGGTCTGATCAATGACAGTCACGATCCCCTTCCCGTCTCGCCAGATCGATCTGTAGGACTTCCCGTCGACACGCATCTGTATTTCCTGTCAGAACTTGTAATGACCCTATTAATTTCTTTTTTCAATGAGTTAAATGTATATCTTACAAACAAACGATGATCTTTTTTGGAAACTTTGAGCAAGGGCCAAACAAAAGATGCATCTGATCAAGCAGCACAATATCCGTGCGGCAGCGGCACCATCAATAATCAAGCGACATGCCGGCATGCTGGTAGCAAGAGCCGAACGACGACAGACGATCTTGACGAACTGCTCCTTGTCAATCACTTGTATCGAGAAACGTTCGTTTAATGGCCCCGTAGCTCAGCTGGATAGAGCACCGGCCTTCTAAGCCGACGGTCGCAGGTTCGAATCCTGCCGGGGTCGCCATAATCCGAATTGACCTTTTGAAACAAACGATTGCGGATACTTGCTAGGGCCTGTTCACACAATTTCTGATAGACTGCTGGTCCTCCGGTCGATGAAGAGGAGTCCAGCGCATGGAGCTCACGCAAGCGCACTACGAGCGCATCGCCCATGTGTTCCCGAAGCACCGTGGCAACGTCTCGTTGGGGAATCTCGCGGTGCTCAACGCCATCGTGTACGTGGCCGAGCAGGGGTGCAAGTGGCGCGGGCTGCCGGCCCATTTCGGGAACTGGCACACCATCTGCACGCGGATGAACCGCTGGGCGAAGAGCGGCGTGTTGGACCGGGTGTTTGCGGAGTTGCAGCGCCTGGATCTCATTCGGGTCCGGGTGGAGGTGCTGTCGCTCGACAGCACGGTGGTGAAGGTTCATCCAGACGGGACGGGTGCGCTGAAAAAAACGGTCCCCAGGCCATCGGGAAGTCGCGCGGGGGGTGGAGCACCAAGCTTCATGTGGTTGCCGCGGATGACCGGAGCGCAGTCGGATTCTCACTTTCCGGGGGACACGCGGGTGATGCGCCCGAGGGGCGCGCCCTGCTGAGCGCCATGGCGCTGCCCGATGAGGCACGTTGCCTGGTGATGGACAAGGCCTACGAAGGCGATGAAACCCGCCAGCTCGTGGAGGACCTGGGGCTGGAGCCGGTGGTGCCACCGAAGGCCAATCGGGTCTCGCCATGGGACTATGACCGAGTGTTGTACAAAAGACGCAACGAAGTCGAGCGGCTGTTCCGGCGGCTGAAGCGCTTCCGGCGCGTGAGCACCCGGTTCGACAAGCTCGATGTGGTCTTCACCTTCTTCATCTACTTCGCACTCATCATCGATGCCCTCAAATTCATTTAGTGTGAACAGGCCCTAGCAAATTTTGATAACCATGCGGTCAGATTGGCGAGTTGGGTCAGAGGTCATCCCTAACCGCCAAGCAGGCGAGCACGAAGTGTTTGACCTGATCAGGGAACACGCGACGGACACCGGTAAAGTGGCTGGCACCGAACATTCGGGTAAGCGTCTGTTCTGAAACAGCAAAATAGTTATGGTGCCGAGCAGCTGATAGACACCAACCAAGATTTCGGATTTCCGCTTTGCTGGCTGCCTGCCAAACGCGACCGGCTTTTTCAGAAAGGGTTTGAGACCGTTACCCGGCCTTCTCTGCCCAGCATTGGTTATCCAGTAAATCACATGTTAATACAAGCAGTTCGGCCAGACAGTTAACGCTATCTGCGAAGAGAGCTTGGCATACAAGTGCCAATCTTTGGGAATTATGTATGGTTTTAGCCAAGCAGTTCTAGAATCCGCTGGCGGATTGGTTCGATCTTGAGCAACTCGGATAGCAGGAATTCAACGTTGTCGGGGCCATCGGAACGGCGCGCCTCAACGATGGCGTCATAATCGATTTCGAGCAGATCGCAGAACTCACGCCCTGTCATAGCCTCGTCAAGCGCGATACGCTGCTTGAATCCATTCCAGATGACGTGCCGATCATCTTGGTTGAAGGCGCAGAAATGCGCCCGGAAGCGATACTGGATGTGCTGAGCATTGTGCTCAATGAACCCGTGCATGGCCTGCCGTTCGGCACTGGCCTTCTTGGTGTCGAAAACGTGGCCGTCTTTCAGTTCGACAATGTGACAGGTCTGTACGCCGCCGCGGCGCTTAAAGACCATGAAATCCGGCTCTGAACCTGCAAAGTCCAACGTCGCGCTACGCTTGATCTGACTCTTGCGCGCCAGCAACACGCCTTCTTGCATGATCTCCTGTTCGAGAAATGCGTCTAGGTCTGGGATATTGGGGACCGCCGCCACAATCATCGCTTCCAGTTCTGAGCCGGATGAAATGACGGCGGACTGAATCTTGCTGGCGAGAGCGCCAAGTTCGGCGTTGTCGAAAATGCGCTCATAAGAACCGGATGTGTTCTTGGGTTCCGCGTTGCGAAGGCGAGCCATCAAGCTATCCGCTCAAATCGCAGCCAAGGAACGTGCGTCGTCGGTTTCTGGCAGCGTCCAGCACCGAAAACGAACCGGCGGCCGGGTCAATCACGAAATCGCCCTCGTGGCTTACAGCCGCCATGAGTTCGCCTTGAAGGTCGATCGGCTTCGCGTGCGGGTGGTCCCGTTGGGAAGCCGACTCCTGATACACGTCGGGAATGTTGTGGATTTTCCAGACGCCTTTCGCCTTGCGCGGCTGTTTTTGAAGGACAATGCAATACTCGCCCCGGCGTCGGGTGCGGTAGCCCATGCCGAAAGTACCCTTGTCCCAGGTCAGCATATCCACGATGTCCAGGCTCGTTCCGTCCAGCCATGAATACACACCCTGACACAGGTGGAATTTGTCGACCCAAAGGAACAGGTGGCCGGACGGGATCAGGGCGCGATCTATGCCGCGCACGAATTGGGCGATCACCGCTTCCGACATTTGCTCAAGCGCACAGCGGCGCTTGCCGCGCGCCTTCCCTTCGTTCCCGTAGGACAGCTTTTCGAGAACGCCGCGATACTGCGGGTCGAGGAATGCCACGGGAATCGCCTCGGCCGGGATCAGGGACAGAAACTCAAGGCCGTCCATCTTGAGCCGGGTATTCGGTTTCAGCGCCGGCGGCAATGCAAGCGGCGGCGCATGAACCGTACGCTGGCCGGAGAATACCGCTGCGGTGAGCGTGTCCATCGTCGCGTCGATAGGCTCGACAAGCTGTCGGGATTTGCGTGGCATGACAGCCCCCCAAGTTCGCGGTCAGAACTTTATAGCCCAATACGCCGCCAGTATTGCGAAGGCTTTGATCGATATGGGCCATTGTGTCCCAATCGCGCCGGTTATGGCGGGTTGCGAATTCGTCCACATAGCGGGCCATGTGTTTCGCCGAAAATGATGGAGCGTTCCGATGTAGCCTCGCTTCGGGAGCGCCCAGAAGGACTCGATTCCGTTCGTATGGGCTTGCGCCCGGACATACTCGCCAACCGAATGTTCGACGGCCTCATGCCTGTATTCGCCCATCCCGCAATACGCCCGATGACCATCAGTGTATAGCGTCGAACCGGGCTTGGCCAAAGTCCGGCTGGCGAAGTTCAAGGGACTGCCTCGGCACACCTTCCACCGCCATCTCAAGGAAACCGAATGGCGCTTCAACCACCTCAAAGCCGACAAGTACAAAACCCTGCTACGCCACATCCGCCAAAACCCCTCAGCTAGTGGTCTGTCAGAAACGAGAGGTTCCCTTCCTTTCCGGATCACGGCATTCTCCTGCCGCCGCCGTCACGCGGGGGACAGACCGATGGGCAGGAGATCCTGCTTTCGGACGCGGACCGCGCACGCCTCGAACGGATCACGCGCACCTCCGGAAGCACGTCTGGCGTGCCCGCATCGTCCCGGAACCGGGTTCGGGCTGCGGGCCGGCCGGGACCATGCGGCGGACGGGCGCGTCGAAGCCGACGGTCCGGCGCTGGCGGGACCGCTTCCTCGCCCTGGGCGTCGACGGGCTTCTCCGGGACGCCACGCGTCCTCCGGGGAAGAAGCCGACCCCCGATGGCACTGGCGATGTCGCCGCCCCCGCCGCATGCCCGGCACCGGCCGGGAGGCCGGGGATGGTCTGCACGGCATAACGGCCTCGGGCCGCACCGGGTCGGGACCTTCAGGGCATCCCGCGATGTCGTCGGCCTCCGTGTCGACCCGCCCGACCATGCCGTCGTTCTCCCGGTGGACGCGGAAACCCCTGCCCGTGACGCCGGGCCATGCCGGGACGCGGACGCACGACCTGCCTGCTCGCGGCCCGCGACGTCGCCACCGGCACCGCTCGCAGGAGTTCCTCGCCTTCCCCGACCCTGTCGCCGAGGGGATCGCACCCGGAACCCCGGTGCATGTCATCCTTGACACCGTCTCGTCGCACGGGTCCGCACGTGGCCGAAGGGCCGGCCCGACCGGACGTTCCGTTTCACCCCGACGTCGGCGTCCCGGATGAACGCCGTCGAGGGGTTCTTCCCGAGGCTGTCCAGGCAAAGGCTGAAGGATGCGGTCTTCGACTCCCTCGACGCGTGCGTCACCGCCATCGAGGGATACATCGCGCACCACAATGCCCACCACGCCCGTCCGTTCCGCTGGAGCCGGAAGCCGGAGGACCTCGTCGAGGCGTGCAAGGGAGGACACCGGAGACTTCGGGAAATGGCATCAGATGCATGGATCAAACCACTAGGCAAGGCCCATTATTTTTATCAATCGAGCCTCTTGCAGAACCGTCCGAACAGACGTGATTTCGGCTGATTTTGGGGTAGAGGCAGGGTCGGGTTTCGGGGTCGCCCTGTGGTATCTTGGGTGTGCAAGCTACAAGCGACCAGGGAGACAACCCCGATGACCCTGAGCGCGAAGCCATCCGGTTTCCGGCACAGGTTTCAAGGGGGGCTGTTCGGGACGCACCGCCGATTTGCAGCAGCGCTTGATCTGGTCGGCGTCGAAGGCGTCGTGGGCGCGCCGGGAAGCGGGCCGGGTCGGAATCCGGAAGACCGCCGCGCTCTTGCGCGGGCGTTTCCGGCCAGGGCGGTGCGGGACCTTCCGACGACGCGGCACCTGATCGACAGGCTTGAGGCGGACCCGGCGCTGCGGCGATTGTGCGGCTGGTCCCGCCTCGGGGCCATTCCGGGCGAGGCGACGTTTTCGCGGGCGTTTGCGGAGTTCTCCGCCTCGCGCCTGGCGGAGAGGATGCACGAGGCGCTGGTGGTCGATGCGCCTGGTGAGACGCTCATCGGTCATGTGTCGCGGAACGCGACCGCCATCGAGGGTCGGGAGGCAGCGGTGGCGAAGCGCCGGCCCGGTCGCCCGCGCAAGGGAGAAGAGAGGCCGAAGACACCGTCCCGTCTCAAGCGGCAGGCGGGCGGCATGAGCCTCAGGGCAATGCTCGCCGACCTCCCGAAGGTCTGCGACCGGGGCACGAAGAAGAACGCCCGCGGGATCCGGGAGACCTGGCGCGGCTGCAGGCTCCCTGTCGGCACGGCCGACTGTGGCGTGCCGCTCGGTGCCATCCTCACCTCGGCTTCCCTGCACGACTCCCGGGTCGCCATGCCCCTGGCCACCATGACTGCCGGCCGGGTCGTGAACCTCCACGACCTCATGGACAGTGCCTGTGACGCGCACGGGATACACACGGTCAGCGAACGTCTCGGTCATGTCCCGATCATTGCCACCAACCCCCGCCGCGACAAGGCCCTCGAGCAAGCCCTGAATCGCGAGGCCCGGGCTCAGCGGGCCGCCGGCCATCCCGACGCCCGAACCGTCCGATACCGCATCCGCCCTGTCGTCGAGAGGACCAACGCCAGGCTCGAGGACGCGTTCGGCGCCCGTCATGTCCGCGTGCGGGGCCCCGCGAAAGTCGCCTGCCATCCGATGTCCGGCCTGCTCGCACTCACGGCCGACCGGATCATCCGCCTCGCCGCGCCATGGCGCAGGCCAACCGGATCCACTGATCCCACGCTGTGCCCCCCAACGGGCACGGCAGCAAGACGCTCGTCTCAAGACGCGCCAAAGACTCAGCACGGACCCTGTCCGATACTCTCGTTGCTCCCAAAACCTCCCTCGGCGGCCCAACCGATCCCATGACTGCTGCCGCTATACCTCAGGCCGGCAATTCTGCAAGAGGTTCAGAGATATGAAGTGCATCAGGAATCAATTCCTGTTATTTCCGTAGCCATGCAGAATCGAATTTCCATGAGCAATGATCCTGAGTCCGATGCGCGGATCGAGTCAGAAATACAGGTGCCCGGACAAGCGTCGGATACCGCTCGCCAAATGGACCGCCTTTTGGACATAATGGCTGCCTTGCGCGACCCGACGACTGGCTGTCCCTGGGATATCGAGCAGGATTTCGAGACCATAGTCCCCTATACCATTGAGGAAGCCTACGAGGTCGCGGACGCGATTGCACGGCAGGACATGGAAGGTCTTCGCGACGAGTTAGGTGATTTGCTGTTTCAATCGGTATTCCATGCTCAGATGGCGACCGAAGCTGGCGCTTTTACTTTCCGCGATGTCGTCAAGGCAATTTCCGACAAGATGGAGCGCCGCCATCCTCATGTTTTCGGCGACTTGGCAGTTGAAGATGCCGAACAACAATCTCGGGCCTGGGAGGATCAAAAGGCAGCAGAACGGCAGCGAAAATCGCGGAATATCGGTACGAAGGCGAGCATCTTGGACGATGTTCCGGTTGCCCTCCCTGCCCTCAAGCGAGCACAGAAACTGGGAAAGCGCATGCAACGTGTCGGCTTTGACTGGCCTGATGCGCAGTCTATCACGGAAAAGATCATTGAAGAACTGGACGAACTTCGCGCCGAATTGGCTACCGGTGATATGGTCCGGTTGAAGGAGGAACTGGGAGATCTGTTGTTTACTGTAGCGCAGATCGGGCGACAACTGGGAATCGACCCCGAAGATGCGCTGCAACAAGGTAACCGAAAGGTCGAAAGGCGTTTCAGAGCATTGGAAAGTCAGGTCCGGCTGGATGGCCAAGACATTGAGAAAATATCGATTTCCGAGATGGAGGCGTACTGGCAGCAGGCCAAGTCTCCGAAAATGGATTAGTTTATTATTTTAAGCCTATGAAATATATTGTTTTTCTCCCGATTGACCGTGGAGACGTAACAAATCTGTCTTGCAGAAGGCGTTCAGTTTGTCCGTTGGTGTTCAGGGCAAGGGCGTCTGGATAGCAGTGGTTTTTTGGTGACGTAATCTTGGTTTCACGGGAGCTTTGTTACGGCATCCTGTCCAAGACAATGAGCTTGAAATCAACCCTGAGGGATGGATGCCGCGCCCTACCCTGTATCTTCTTCAACTGGTCCTCGTCAGAACGCTCGGGGGCCATGGCAGCACCTTTGCAATGGAAACCATGTTCTACCGACTCCATGACTGGAATGCGCTGAAATATCTGCAAACCCTGATTGCTCCGATGATGAACGAAAGCATTCAAGGTCATGGCGCGAAGCATCCAATGCTTGTCGGGGCCAAAAACCGAGACGCACGGGGCAATACGACCCCGATGGCGTATCACTAGCAGTCGTCGTTATCAACGTTTGCCTACCACGCCATTTCCAGAATTTCGCGGATATGGCTCGCCCTGGTGATAGGTCGCGGATTCGATCGTACCATCATATTCTCAAGGCTCCCTTCGGCGATTACGTCAAGCTGATCCTTCTTGATACCGACATCGCGCAATGACCCCGGCTGCCCGACCAAGGCTATAAATTCCTCGATGACATCGGCTGCTGCGTCCCCGCAACGTTCGAATGCAGCGCTTACTGTTTCCTGCCGGTCGGCGTTCACCGCTGCGTTCCAGCGCAAGACACTTGGAAGCAGCACACAGCTTGTATGGCCGTGCGACACCCCGCCTATCGCGCCCAACTGATGCCCGATACCATGACTGGCGCCATATTCGACTCGGCCAAGTCCGAAAGCGGCAAGCCAGACCGCGAACTGACATTGCTGGCGGGCGTCCAGATCGTCCGGTGCTTCTTTGGTTCGCGGTAGAGCGGATGAGAAAAGTTTCAGCGCATGAATAGCGGTCGCATCCGGCAGGGGTTGCGCGGACCGGGAACAGATTGTTTCGACCGCATGATCCACCGCTCGTATCCCCGTCGATAACCAGAGCCATTCCGGCGTATGAACGGTAACCGCCGAATCCAGAATGACGGCGATGCCGGCGCTGTCGCGGGAAAAATAGCCGTCCTTGATGCCACGAACTGGATCACTCACACCGGCCAGGCTGCTGAACTCGGCGCCTGACAGGGTCGTTGGCACGATAATCTGCCTGATGGGCGACGGCCCGACTGCCGGGACGGTACGGGATCCGTCGTCATTGACGATGACTCGGTAGTCTTTGAGGGCATCAGCATCTTGAACTTCTTCTGCCAAACACAGGATTGCAGCCTTGACGGTATCGATCGGCGTGCCACCGCCTACTGTAACGATCACGTCAGCCTCAGCATTTCGGACGGCGGTCACGCAATCGATCACGGTGTCGATCGGCGTATGTTCGCGACATCCGGTGAACACGCCGACGGCTGTTTCTCCAAGAACCTCCTTGATGTCATCAACTGCACTGGTTCGGGTCGCCATCGTCGTTGAGGCTACAATCAAGGCTCGTCTGGCACCCAGGATGTCTATCTCTCGCCGCACGGCCTGCGGTGCCGGTGTGCCCCAGATGATCCTTTCCTGTGCCAGAAATTGAAAGAGACCTTCGTTCATGCCGTTTCTCCATGCTTTGACTTTGCCGCGCCCACGCACAACGTGAGAGTCGCGCCCCACCCGAAAACAAACCTGGTGATCACGCCATGCCCAAGGAAATTACCGTCGATATCGTTTCTGATACTGTGTGTCCCTGGTGCTATATCGGCAAGCGTCGCCTTGAACAGGCTCTGGCCCAGCGTCCGGTAGATATCGACATTCATGTCAGCTGGCGCCCCTTTCAATTGAACCCTGATATTCCGGCTGAAGGCAGAGACAGACGCGTTTACCTGGCGGCAAAATTTGGCGGGGACGAACAGGCAAAAAGGATTTACCAGACGATCAGAGATGCTGGCAATTCGGTCGGACTGGATTTTGACTTCGAGGCCATGGACCGACAGCCCAATACCGTCAATTCGCACCGACTGATTGATCGAGCCGGCCAGCTTGGGATGCAGGACATTATCGTTGAACGTCTGTTTCAGGCCTTTTTCATGGACGGCAGGGATATCGGCGATATCAAGACATTGGCCGATATTGCCAATGATGCCAGTCTCGACATCGACGAGACGCTGGAATATCTGGAAAGTGACGAAGACGTCGAACGCATTCACAAAGAGGATCTCGTGGCGCGTCAGATGGGTATCCAGGGGGTTCCCTGCTTCATCATCAACCGGAAATACAACATTTCTGGCGCTCAGGATCCGGGAGTATTTCTGAGTGCTTTCGAACAAGTGATGACCGAGGAGGATGATCCAACAAAGCCAGCAGAGGCCAAAGTCTGATTCCTATGCGGAAACGTCACCAGGCCGCCGATAGCCGAGGACAGTCAGGCATCAGTAACGAACGCGTTAGCCGATACTGCCCTCTCCTTTCCGGAACGCGGATTGCAGATAACATCTACTCCAGTCTGGTTCGTCTGACGGCTAACCGGGCTCGGAAACAATCCATGACAAACCGGTCGCTTTTTCGGTTGGAAGTGTACCCGAAAGGCAACCACGAGGCCACACGACCGATAATCCCAAAATTCAGGGGCTGGGGTCACGTGCCTTATAGCCCTATTCCTTCACCTGGAATCGGTTTGTGATGACCTGCGACCGGAACTGCACTGAGCGCGCCTGACTGCGGTGCTGTCAAGTCCCGCAAGAAATTCTGCTCGCCGAAATACTGGAATACCGTTTTTTCCGCGCTCGGTTTCGCCGGCAGTGCGAAAGTTTTGAATGGTTCTGTTTTGACGGAACCCGTCCCGGCATTGGGAACTTCACCTTTGTCTCGATATGCCGGACCTCCTCTTGTCTCATCGTCACAAGGGCGCTTCCTACCAATCACAACGGGCTTTTCCCTGACTTTTTCCGATGCCGGTGTCGTCGCGGGTCGACGTTGACGGCATGGTCCCACATTTCCCGCCTGGCGTCTCGCGCATGCCGTTCGACAGCCTTGTATCGGTCGCTGTAAGCGGCGATTGCGTGTCCTTTCCGGACGAGCCATTCCCCGATTTCTTCGCCGTTGCAGGTAACAGTTCCGACTGCGCGTCCGAACTTGTCATGGTTTTCGATCCTGACGTGAACCCACTTGCCGCCGATCCTGCGGATCAAGGCCTTCTTCACACGTTTTCCGTGAGGGAACCAGTAGCCGTCCCGGTGTTTTGCCATCTGGTCGAACTCGGGTGCGTCAAGCCCGACGAACCGAACTTCCTGCCCGTTCACGCGAATTCCGTCGCCGTCCGTGACATAGGCTTTGCCGGTGAGCGTGTCTGGTCGCCGCGTTGATCGGGATCGTGATTTTCGCCGCCTGGTGCGCGCCGACGGCCTGAACAACTCTCGAACAATAACGCGCACCAACCATTTCATGCCGCTTGCGATCGCTATCCATTTGTTCCTGCGCCGTGTGGCGAAACGACAGGCCGCGTATCGCAGTGGTGGCGGCTACTCACAGATTTCGCAGCACCTCGTCGAAACTGTCCTTGGCATCACCGAACAGCATTCGCGTATTTTCCTTGTAGAACAGCGGGTTGTCGACTCCGGCATAGCCGGTTGCCATGCTGCGTTTGGACACTACCACCGTCTTGGCCTTCCAGCATTCCAGTACCGGCATGCCGGCGATAGGGCTGTTCGGGTCTTCCTGCGCCGCCGGATTGACGATGTCATTGGCGCCGATCACCAGAACAACATCCGTCTCCGGAAAGTCTTCGTTGATCTCGTCCATTTCCAAAACAATATCGTAGGGCACCTTTGCTTCGGCCAGCAATACGTTCATGTGCCCGGGCAACCGGCCGGCAACCGGATGAATTGCAAACCGGACGGTGACGTTCTTGCTGCGCAGCTTGTTTGTGATTTCGCTGATCGTCCCCTGGGCCTGTGCCACCGCCATGCCGTAGCCCGGCACGATGATGACCTCCTTTGCATCATTCAGCATGCCGGCTGTTTCCTCGACCGAAGTTGGCACGACTTCGCCGCCTTCGTCTTGCGATGCCGTGCCGCCAGACGTCCCAAAGCCGCCCAGAATCACGCTGACAAAATGACGATTCATCGCTCGGCACATGATGTAGCTGAGAATGGCGCCAGACGATCCCACAAGGGCTCCCGTCACGATCAACAGGTCATTCGACAGCATGAAGCCGGTTGCCGCTGCCGCCCAGCCGGAATAACTGTTGAGCATCGAAACGACGACGGGCATGTCCGCACCACCAATGGCCATTACCAGATGAGCGCCGATGGCGAAGGCGATAAAGGCCATCGCCAGTAGCGGCCAAAGGCCTCCTTCCATCGTATCAGCCGCCAGGAAAATCCACATCAGCACGATCGAAACGACAATGCCCGTCAGATTCAGCAAATGGCGCGCCGGCAACATGAGCGGCTTTCCGGAAATCGAGCCGCGCAGCTTGCCGAACGCAACGACCGAACCTGTGAACGTGATCGCACCGATGAAGACGCCAAGATAGACCTCCACATTGTGGATGGTTTTTTCTACGCCTTGGTATTTCTGCGCCGTTGCCGGATCGATGTAGCTGCCGATGCCGACCAGAACAGCGGCCAGACCCACGAAACTGTGCAGAATTGCGACCAGTTCGGGCATCTGGGTCATCTCGACCTTGCGGGCGACATAGGCCCCGATAATGGCCCCGATGATCATGGCCGGGAACAGGATGCCATAGGCATCTGTGCCGAGGGTAGCCACGGTCGCGACGATGGCAATCGCCATGCCGACGATGCCGTAGACATTGCCGCGCCGGGCAGTCTCCTGATGCGAGAGGCCGCCAAGGCTGAGAATGAACAGGACGGCGGCGCCGATGTAGGAAGCGGTTACGAGTCCGTCCATGAATCTAGCTCTTCCTGAACATTTGCAGCATCCGTTGGGTCACCATGAAGCCGCCCACAACGTTGATGGTTGCGATCAGACAAGCCACAGTCGCAAGGATGAGGACACTTGCAGATCTGCTGTCCAGCTGGACCAGCGCACCGACAACAATGATGCCGCTGATAGCGTTTGTGACGCTCATCAGCGGAGTGTGAAGCGCCGGAGTGACATTCCAGATCACCTGGAAGCCGACAAAAATCGCCAGCACGAAGACGATGAAGTGATTGAGGAAGGAAGGTGGTGCAAAAGCCCCGACAAAAGCCAGGGAAATTCCGCCAACAACCATCAGCACTGCCGCGCGGATCGCCTTTTCCCTGACCGTCAGCTCCTTCGGGCCGATCTTGGCCGGCGGCTCGACCGGCCTGGCAGCCGTCGATGGAGCGGCCGATAGCTTTGGCGCAGGTGGCGGCCAAGTGACCTGGCCGTCCTTGATCACGGTCGCGCCGCGAATCACCTCGTCTTCCATGTCGACATCGATTACGCCGTCTTTCTCTGGCGTCAGGTCACTCAACATGTGACGCAGGTTGGTGCCATACAACTGGCTCGACTGGGTTGGAAGACGGCTCGGCAGGTCCGTATGGCCGATGATTGTCACGCCGTGCCTGGTGACGACCTTGTTGGGTTGGGTCAGTTCGCAGTTGCCCCCCTGCTCTGCCGCCAGATCGACAATCACGCTCCCTTCCTTCATGGATTTCACCATGTCGGCAGTGATGAGTTTCGGTGCAGGCTTGCCGGGAACGAGCGCCGTCGTGACGATGATATCGACGTCTTCGGCCTGCTCGGCAAAGAGTGCCATTTCAGCCTCGATGAACTCCCTGGACATTACCTTGGCGTACCCGCCCTCGCCGGAGCCGTCTTCCTCAAAGTCCAGTTCAAGGAACTCGGCCCCCATGCTCTCGACTTGCTGCTTGACCTCGGGCCGTGTGTCGAAGGCGCGGACAATGGCTCCCAGGCTGCTGGCGGCGCCGATCGCCGCCAAGCCGGCAACGCCTGCGCCAATGACCATCACCTTGGCTGGCGGCACCTTGCCGGCGGCCGTAATCTGGCCTGTGAAAAAACGGCCGAACCGGTTGGCGGCTTCAACGATCGCGCGGTAGCCGCCGATATTCGCCATGGAACTCAAGGCGTCCATTTTCTGCGCTCTGGATATCCGCGGCACCGCGTCCATCGCGATGACGGTAACTTTCCTGGCCGCCAGCTGTTTCATCAGATCTTCATTCTGAGCCGGCCATATGAAGCTGATCAGGGTTGCGCCCTCTTTCAGCAGCGCTGTCTCGTGGACGCCTTCCTTGGAGTGATGCTCCGGTGGACGCACCTTCAACACGATGTCGGATTGCCAGACGACCTTGGTCATCCTGGATACCGTCGCGCCGGCGGCCTTGTATTCCGCGTCCGGAAACTTGGCCGATCTGCCCGCTCCGGCTTCGACCGTAACATCAAAACCAAGCTTGATGATCTGTGCGACCGTATCTGGTGTGGCCGCGCAACGCATTTCGCCCTTGCGCACTTCCTTCGGAATGCCAATTTTCATGGCCATCAGGCGATGTCCTCCATCGGTTCAAGCAATGTTGCCCCGCGCACCATATAACCGCCTGGCCCAGCGACCACAAACGACAAGCCGTCCCATGCACAGTCGTGCCCGGAGCCCCCTGACGTCGGCGGATTTTCAGGTATCGGGAAAAACAGGGATGTGTCGGCAGGCAGCTACCCTTACGCCGCACCATGTTTCGTCTGGCGGGCCATGAGCCGGGAAGCAGCCAGCGGAGATTCTGCCGTGCGCTGATCCGCAAAGCCGGCGAGTGCTGCGACCCGACTCTTGCCAGCGTCACTGATGAATGAGGACGAGGACCGTAAAGACGCTGCGCGATCTCCGCCAGACGCGCTAAATCATTCCGGCGATCGTCGGGCGGACTCAGACGTCGCAAGGCCATGTCACGGTCGCAGGTTTCACCTGCGTGCATCACCCCGACGATTGCACCGTCCGACGCCGTTGCGGCGCGTCTGAGTTGTTATCCGGGTGCCTGTCATCATCGACAAGCGCCGAAGAAACTGTCCCGGCTATTCTTCCCTGAACTACAGTCGGTGTCATATCGACGATGATGAGCATTCGTTCGGACGATCGTGGAGGATCTGAGCGGAGCCGGCAGCATGAGCGTGATACGTCTTTTGAAGACCTTGGTCCCGTATCTTGGGCGGTACCAAAAAAACCAGTGGCAACCGAGATTAACGAACTCTTGCGACGCACGTTCGCCAGCTACTATTATGATACCCGAGATCAAGAAGAATGCCGAATCAGGCGTCTTCCCGATAAGAAAACAGAAAACGGTGCCGCTGTCCTTTCCTCTCGCCAGCCGTGATCTTGAGATGTTCCTGGCTGTCCACGAGATCGCTCTCGACCGCCAGGAAAAACGTTGCGGTGCCCTGGGTCGCCGGATCTACATCCGCGCCGGTTCGAACCAAACACTTATCGAGTTGCAGTCTGCGACCAGGGAATGGTTCGGGCCGATCCCGAAACATCGGATCGCCGGCGAGATTGACTGGCCCGATGGCGCTCGGTACGCATCGCAAGCCCTGCCGATTGTGTTCGGGTAATGACAGGGACGGGAAAACCGGCCATACATGTCGGGGTGATCGGCTATGGTTATATCGGCCGGTATATCGTCAAACGGATATCGCAGAGCGGCGGCCGGTTCCAGACAGCTTTCGTTTACAACCGTAGCGCGGATGCGTTGGCGGATGTGGATCAGGCCTTGCGGCTGGACGACCTTCGGCAGGTGGAAACCAAAAATCCCGACCTGATCGTCGAATGCGCCCACCCTTCGATCACTAAGCGTTATGGCGAAGGCTTTCTGGAAAACTGTGATTACATGCCTCTTTCGGTGACGGCACTGGCAGACGACGCCCTGCGCGAAAGGCTGGCGGCAACGGCGGCAGCGCACGGAACGCGGCTGGTCGTCCCGGCCGGCGCGCTTCTGGGCGGGGACGACCTGCTCATGCGGCGCGGCGACTGGAACCGAGTGCGCATTACTTTCCGCAAGCATCCGGACAATCTGGATTTCTCCGAGAGCAGTTTCGATCCCGCCGACATCGAGGGCGAAACAATCGTGTACGAGGGTCCCGTGCGCGGTATCGCAAAGCTTTATCCGCGCAATGTCAACACCATGGTTACCTGTGCCCTGGTTTCGATCGGTCTTGATGCTTGCGAAGCCCGGCTGATCGCCGATCCGTCACTGAATCGCGCGGTCGCTGAGGTCGAGGCCTGGGACCGGAGCGGTGGCATGCTGCGCACCGAGAAACGGCAGGCGGCGGTCGGCGTCTCGGGCTCCGAAATGCTCCATTCGACCTGGTATTCCATTCTGCGCGCAGTCGGCGCCCCCCGCGGCTCGATTGACCTGGTGTAGGACAAGCGCGCGCCTGCAGCGATCTGCATCCGACGATCCGGTGCCGGGTTGAATCGACCGAGATGGAAGCCGACGGGCGGAAGCAGAAGGCCTCCAACGTGATGACGATCACTGCTTGGCATGACGTTCTGTTGACATCCTCAAGGTGACCGAATAGCGTTGGATTCATAGAGAGCTTACCTGGTTGATGAGCGACAAGATGAAAGACATGAAAACCTCGTCGGCAAGTCGCCGGACCGTTCTGGTCGGCGCGGGAGCAGGCGCCGTCGCGGCGGCCGTACCATTACGGCGCGGCCTGGCGGCAAGCAGAATCAAGGTGGGCATCCTTTTGCCGCGATCGGGACCACAGGCGCAGACAGGCATTGATTGCCAGCGCGGCGCGGATATTGCGCCGGACGTGCTGAGGGCAATGGGTTATCCTGAGCTGGAATACATGCTCGGCGATACCGAGACCAAGGTCGATATAGCGCGGGCTCAGGCCGAAAAACTGATCGACGCCGGCGCCCATGTCATTGTCGGCGCTTTCGATTCCGGCCAGACCATGGCTGCCGCGCAGGTTTGCGAGCAGAGGAACATTCCTCTGGTAGTGAATATCGCGGCGGTCCCGAAGCTCACAGAACTTGGCTACAAATGGGTATTCCGCAGTTTCCCGACCGGTCCGATGATCGTCGGTGACGCTTTCCGGAACCAGAAAAAGCTGTTCGGCATGAACGGCGCAACGCCAAAAAGTGTCGCCTTGCTGCATGTCAACGACACTTTCGGCACCAGCCTGGCCGGCGCGCTGTTCGCGCTGACGCCGAAATTCAAGATGCCGTACAAGATCGTCGAAAAAATCTCCTACGATCCTTACGGACGCGACTTCTCAGCCGAGGTGCGCAAGGTCAAGGCCGCCAAACCCGAAGCCCTTTGGGCCGTCAGCCGGCTTAACGACGCCATCGCCATCACAAAGGAACTGGTGCGCCAGCGCGTGGATCTGATGGGGATCCTGTCCACCGGGCCCGGCTGGTACGAGGATGCCTACCTCAAGGCGACAGGCAAATATGGCGACGACGTCATCAACCTTGCGCCTTGGATCGACTTCAAGAAGGAAATGGCGCGCAAGATGCGCGACGCCTTCCGGAACAAATTCCCGGGGCGCAACATGAACGCGAACCATGGCTATACCTTCGATGCCATGTTGATCGTCGCCGACGCGTTCAAGCGTGCAGGATCGACTAGGAACACTGATCTCCAGACGGCGCTTCAGACCACGAACATCACCAACAACACCACCATAGGCGAGGGCATCAAGTTCAACAAGAAGGGCCAGGTGCCCCATGTGCCGTGCGCTGCAGTGCAGAATCGCGACGGCAAGCCGCTGGTCGTGCTGCCCGAATATGCGGCGGTTGCCAAGCCGATCTGGCCGATGCGGCCCTGGACCAAACGCTGACTGGCGGCTGCGACCGGTTGCACCGGGTGCATGACGCACAGGCGCTCGCGGGGCGGCAGGCAAGACCCGTTCTGCTCTCCTCTGGACCGGGTCGGGGAACTCGGAATTGGATTTCTGGACTCTTACCAATGCGGTTGCCAGCGGTCTGCTGATCGGGCTGGTCTACGGCCTCAGCGCGCTTGGCCTCTCGGTCATTTTCGGCGTCATCCGCATCGTCAATTTCGCCCACGGCGAGATCATGGTGATGGGCATGTTCTTCGCCCTGGTCATGTTCCGTTGGCTGGGCATGGATCCGCTTCTGTCCGTTCCTTTGGCTGCGGGGCTGATGTTCGTCTTCGGTTATGTCCTGCAACGCGTCGTGGTCAGTCGAGTCTCGCACCTGCCCGAGCATATGCAATTCCTGCTTCTGGCCGCCCTTGCGATCATGATCGTCAGCGCCCTGCTGCTGATCTTCGGACCGGACGCGCAAGGCGTGGAGGTGGATTACGCCTGGGAAAGCTTTGCCTTCGGGGAGTTGATCATCGACTATCCCAAGATGTTTGCCGCGATCGCGGCTGTCATCGTCGCTTCCCTGCTGCTTGCCTTCTTCAAGTACACAATCACCGGCAAGGCGATTCGCGCCTGTGCCGATAACCGCATGGGAGCGCAGGTCGTCGGGCTCAATGTCGACCGACTTTATGCGCTTACCTTCGGCATCGGCGCAGCCTGTCTCGGCGCGGCTGGCGCGATCATTCTCCTGCTGTTCGAGGTGCATCCCTATCTGGCGCCGGGCTACACGCTGCTCGCATTCGTGATCGTCATCATCGGTGGCCTCGGCAGCCTTTTCGGCGCGTTGGTCGGCGGCATCCTGATCGGCGTATCCGAAGCGATCGCCGCCATCCTGTTCCAGCCGTCGATGAAGACCGCCTTCAGCTTCGGATTGTTGATTCTCGTCCTGTTGCTGCGACCGCAAGGACTTCTGGGCAAGGCCGCCCGATGACATCGCTCCGCCTGTTCTTCGATCCGCTTGCGCCGGCCGGGCTCTGGCTGGGCGGCGCGTTTTTCCTGCTGCTCCTGCTGCTACCCTACTGGGGCGGTTCCTACGTCATGACGGTCGCCACTACCGTCTTCTATCTGGCACTGATCGGACAGTCCTGGAACCTGATGCTCGGCTTCGCCGGCCTGTTGTCGATCGGCCATGCCCTGTTCGTCGGGATCGGTGCCTATACCGCGGCCTACCTCTTCGCAGCCATCGGCCTGCCACCGATCGTCGGCGTGCTTCCTGCCGTTGGCCTGGCGGTACTGATGGGTTTGCTGATCGGCTACCTGGGGTTCCGCTTCGCGATTGGCGGCGTCTATTTCGCCCTGCTCACCATCGCCTTTGCCGAATTCGTGCGGGTCATGATTGACCATGCATCCTGGCTCGGCGCTACCGAAGGATTTTTTCTCAAGGTGACGGAAGCGGATCGGCACAGCGTTGATCTGGTGAATCTGCGCGGCACGCCCGAGATGTACTATTACCTGATCATGGCGCTCGCCTTGGGCGCTCTCGTACTGTGCCGCTACCTGCTGCACAGTCGGCTGGGATACTACTGGCAAGCCATCCGCGACGATGCCGAAGCCGCCGACGCGCTCGGCGTCGATGTGTTGCGCTACAAGATGTATGCGGTGGCTATTTCCGCTGGCATGGCAGGCGTGGCGGGCGTGTTCTACGCATTCTACCAGAACAGCCTGTTCCCCGAGATCGTGTTCAACATCGAACGATCGATCGAGGCCACCCTCGGCTCCATCGTCGGCGGGGTCGGCACCCTGTTCGGCCCGATCTTCGGCACTTTCATCCTGACGCCATTGGGCGAGATCGTGACGGAGGCGATCGATCTGCTGAAACACTGGCAGGTGATTGATCCGGAAACCAGGCTGGACGGTCTCAAGCTGCTGATCTGGGGCTTCATCGTCGTGCTCATCGTGCTGTTCAAGCCCAAGGGCCTGTGGCCGTGGATATGCGGCCGGCTCCGTCTGATGCGAACCGAGGCGGAAAGCTGAGTGCCATGGCGTCGCTGCTCAACGTCGCACAGGTCAGCAAGAGCTTTCGGGGCCTGCGAGCGCTGAATGACGTCTCTCTTGATGTTGAAGAACGCAGCATTGCAGCCCTGATCGGGCCGAACGGCGCCGGAAAGACGACGCTGTTCAACGTCATCGCCGGCGTATTCCCGCCCGACGCGGGCTCGGTTCGCCTCGACGATGCCGACATTACCGGTCGCCGGCCGAACAGCATCTGCCATAGCGGCATCGGCCGCACCTTTCAGATCTGCAGGCCCTTCTCCCAGATGACCGTGCTGCAAAACGTGACGGTCGCAGCGCTGCGCGGCAGCGCTACCGTTGCCGCAGCCAGGATTGCGGCGCGTGCCTGTCTCGAGATGCTCGAACTCGATGCCAGGGCCACCCAGCATGCTGCCAACCTCACCCTGCCCGACCGCAAGCGCCTGGAGGTCGCCCGCGCGCTGGCGACCGGGCCTCGGCTGCTGCTGCTCGACGAAGTGATGGCCGGACTGAGACCGTCAGAAACCGACCGCATGGTCGCCACCCTGCGACAGCTGCGTGATGAAACGGGCCTCACCATCCTCTTGATCGAGCACGTCATGCGCGCCGTGATGGCGCTGTCCGAGAGCATTACCGTGCTGCATCACGGCGAGAAGATCAGCGAAGGTCCGCCAGAGACGATCGTCCGGGATCCGGCAGTGCTTGAGTGCTATCTCGGAGACCAGGATCTGTGATTCTGAGCGTCGCCAGCCTGAACCTGTTCTACGGCGATGCCCAGGCGCTGGACGAGGTGTCGCTAGAGGTCGCTGCCGGCGACATCGTCGCGGTTGTCGGCTCGAACGGGGCCGGCAAGAGTTCGCTGATCCGCACCATTGCCGGAATCGAGAAGCCGCGCTCGGGGCAAATCGTCTACAAGGGCGTCGACATTGCCGGTTGGCCGAGTCATCGCATCTGCAACCTCGGCATCGGCCAGGTCGCCGAAGGCAGACAGATATTCGCCGGGTTGACGGTGCATGAAAATCTGGAGGTCGGCGCTTATCTGCAGCGGGGTCGACACAAACGCGCCGAGACCATGGAACGGGTCTTTGAGATGTTCCCGATCCTGCGAAAACGCGCCGATCAGCTGGCGGGCACGCTTTCCGGCGGCGAGCAGCAGATGCTGGCGATCAGCCGCTGTCTTCTCGGTCAGCCCGAGTTGATCATGTTCGATGAACCCTCCCTCGGCCTGGCACCAACCATTGTCCAGGAGGTATTCGGAATCATCAAGCATCTGAACGAAGATGGCATGCCGATCATCCTGGTCGAGCAGAACGTCGCCATTTCGCTCAGGATGGCGAACCGGGCCTATGTCTTGGAAAACGGCCGTATCGTGTTGACCGGTTCGGGGGAGGAACTGCTGCGGGACGACCGGGTTCGCGAGGCCTATCTCGGCCTCTGATCCGGTCTTGCCGCTTCGGTTTCGATCTCCGTCTTGACCGAAACGCAATGCGAACCCGCCAGTGTCATGAAATGCCGATGTCGTGAAATATCAGGGACCGGGCACCTCTGCGGCCTGCCACCCCATCAACCAGCCGTCGACCGGATTTGATCTACCGCTGCGCGCCATCCGGACAGAAGCGCCATGCGATCTGCGTCGGCCATCGACGGATCAAACGTCCGATCAGAATGCCATACCTGCTCGACAGCGTCTTCCAGCGACGCATACAGGCCCGCGCCAACTCCAGCCAGCAGCGCTGCGCCGAGCGCCGTGGTCTCGATCACCCTCGGGCGTTCGACCGACACGTTGGCGATGTCGGCCACGAATTTCAGCAGCCAGTCGTTGCCAACCATGCCACCGTCCACCCGCAAGCAACTGACGCCACCCAACACGCCCAGAAGATCGGCGGTCTGGTAGCCACAGGCTTCCAGTGCTGCACGCGCCAAATGGGCCCTTGTCGTATCCCGCGTCAGCCCGGAGATGCCGCCTCGGGCTTCAGAATCCCAATAGGGCGCCCCGAGACCGGTAAAGGCCGGGACCATGTAGACTCCGGCATTGCCCGGCAGGCTGGCTGCCAGCGCTTCGGTCTCTGCCGCGTCGCCGATGACCCCCAACCCGTCGCGCAGCCAGTTCACAGCGACCCCGGCGTTGAAGATGCTGCCTTCCAGAGCATAGGTCGTCTCGCCGTCGAGACGATAGGCGACGGTCGCGAGGATGCCTTCTTGCGGTTCCGGCTTCCGCGTTCCGGCATTGATCAGAACGAAACAGCCGGTGCCGTAGGTGCTTTTGGCCATACCGGGCGTCAGGCACCCCTGTCCCACAACAGCAGCGTGCTGGTCGCCGACGATGCCCGCGACGGGTATGGGTCGGCCAAAAATGTCCGGATCGGTCGCATCGAAGGAGCCGGCGCTGTCGCGCACCTCCGGCAGCATGGCCTGTGGCACGCCAAAGCGCTCGCACAGGGCCGTATCCCAATCCTGTACCACGATGTCGAACAACATCGTGCGGCAGGCGTTGGTCGCGTCCGTGACATGGATTGCTCCGCCGGTCAGCCGCCACAGGAGGAAACTGTCGATCGTTCCAAAGGCGAGATCGCCGCGTTGCGCTGCCGCGGCGGCGCCATCCACTTCCTTCAGCAGCCAATGGAGCTTGGTGCCGGAGAAATAGGAATCCACCACAAGTCCGGTTTTTTCGCGAATATGAGGCTCATCCCCAGCTTCCACGAGGGCTTGGCAACAGGCGGCACCACGGCGATCCTGCCACACGATGGCATTGTATATGGGCCTGCCAGACTTCCGGTCCCAGATCACCGTGGTTTCGCGCTGGTTCGCGATGCCGATGGCGACCACGTCGAACCCGGCATTCGCCGCATCGGTCACTGCGCTGCGGCTGGTCTCCACCACCGTTTGCCAGATGTGTTCCGGGTCATGCTCGACCCAGCCGTCCCGCGGAAATTGCTGGGGAAACTCCTGTTGCGCCAGACTGACGACGCTGCCGGCAAGGTCGAAGACGATGGCCCGGCTGCTGGTTGTGCCCTGATCGATTGCAAGGACGGCCGGCTCCGTCATGTCAGCCGCAGGCCAGGATCCGCTGAACTTCCGGCCAGTTCCGTGCGCCAAACGTGCTCAGGTCATCGCGCAGCCGATCGGGGATCCACTTGTCGACAGCTTCAGCATAGCTGGGTCGCGCCCGGATGCGCTCGAACCAGCCGGACAGATTCGCCCGGCCATTCGTCCACATGGCCTGCATCTGCAGCATGTCCAGGCGGGCAAGATACGGTGTCATGCCGGCGTCTGCCAGCGAATAGGCGTCACCGGCCAGCCAGGGGCTGCTCGCCAGTTCGGCCTCCATCTTTGCCAGGTAGCGATCGTACAGATGGACCATCCGTGCCGCATCGGGTGCGGCGAAGCCTTGCTCCACATAATCACGCTTTCGGGTTTTCCAGTCGGAAGTCACCGAATCAGGCGGCGTGCCTTCCAGGAATTCCTCCAGTCTTTCCGGCCCCAACCGCATCAGCGTGTGCCGATGGGAAGCCATGAAGGTCATCGGCCCGCACGCTCGGTGAACCTCTTCATCCACCGCCTTCGTCCAGGTTCGCATCTTCGCCCGTTTGAACGGCTCTGTCGGCACCAGAGGCGGTTCGGGAAAGACCTCGTCCAGATATTCGCAGATGACGGTGGATTCGGTGATGACCCTGCCATCATGCACAAGGGTCGGCACCACTGCCTTCGGATTCAGTTTCAGATATGCCGGGTCGAACTGGTCGCCGTTGAGAATATCGAGATAGTGTCCTGTCCACTCCACCCCTTTTTCGGCCAGCACGATCCGGACCTTGGCAGCACAGACGGACGACCCGTGATGGTAAAGCTCCAACATCGCTTCTTTCTGCAACCCTCTAGAAAACCTCGAAATATTCATTCTGTTCCCAGTCCGTTACGGTAGACAGGAAGCGGTTGATCTCGGCTTGCTTCATGTGAACCCAGTAGTCGACGAACAGGTCGCCCAGCGCATCACGAAAAAGCATGCTGTCACGGAATGCCGGGATGGCTTCCATCAGGCTGCGCGGCAGGGTCGGCGCATCGACCTGCTCGTATGGCGCGTCGGTCGGCGGCGTCGGGGTGGCTTGCCGCAGGACGCCATCCAGTCCTGCGATTGCCTGGCTGGCCATGTAGAAATAGGGATTGGCGGCGGGGTCGCCGACCCGGTTCTCGATCCGCGTCGCCGGATCATCGGGTCCTGCTCCGATCACGCGCAGCATGACCCCGCGATTGTCCTTGCCCCACACCGCCCGATCCGGTGCGAGAGAGTCGGGTTTGTAGCGCTTGTAGCCGTTTATTGTCGGAGTCGTGAGGAGAGACGATGCGGCGGCGTGTTCGACAAGACCTGCCACCCAATGCCGTCCGTAGTCCGAGAGCAGGGCATCTTCCGCCATCGGGGCGAGCAGGTTCCGTCCGTCTTCGTCGATCACCGACTGATGCAGGTGCCAGCCGCTGGGAAACAGGTTCGGCAAGGCCGGCTGGCACATGAAAGTCACATGGAGGCCGTGCCGGCGGCAGATCTGCTTGGCCGCTGTCCGGAACAGAACCATAAGGTCCGCAGACGCCATCGCCTCGTTCGGGGCCAGGGTAAACTCCACCTGGCTGGGCCCGAATTCGCATTCGGCAGACCGAAGCGGCAGACCCATCTCGATCAGGGCTCCCCGCAGCAGTTCGACGCCCTCCTCCAGTTCGTCAAGGCGTACTTCGGTCAGATAGTGAAACCCCCGCGCCAGCAGGCCGACATCGGGCGCCGTTGCCGGCTGGGTCGCGTGTTCCGGCGCCAATTTCGGATCTTTCATGTGAAACAGATGAAATTCGATCTCGATGCCAGTGATCAGGCGGACGCCCCTGGATTCCAGCGAAGCCAGCGCCTGCCGCAAGGCATGGCGCCCGGAAAACGGCACCGGACGGCCGTTCGTGAAATAGGCGTCGCACAGAACCCAGCCGGTCCTGTCCGCCCAGGGCAGCATCACGAAGGTCGTCGGGTCCGCCACCATCACGAAGTCCGATGCGCCGGTAAGTTCATCCAGCCCCAGGCCTGATCCGACGGAAAAGGCCGGAAAGACCGTCTTGTGGGCGGTATCCTTGGTCAAGAGGGTCGATGGCAAGGAAACGCCACTGTACAGGGCGGATCTGGCCGCGGCACCGATCAACGCCTTGCCCCGCGCGATACCGTGCTGGTCGGCGAAGGAAAAGCGGAGGGTTTCGACCTCGCCGCTGTCGATTCGTCGCGACAGCGCCTCGGCGGCAGCGGCCTGATCGTCGGTCCAGAATCCGTGACGCTCGACAAACCCCGTCCGACCGGTACCTGGACCCGGCAGGGTCATTCGGCAGCCTCGTCTGTCTCTGCCCCCAACCATGGCGAGCGCGCGCGACGCGCCCTCTCGTGGTCCAGCCAGACAGTCTTCCAGTCCTCTGCCGGCCCGATCGTGTCGATCGCCGACGGTCCTGATTCCAGAGGAACGTCGGCATCGAGCGGAATTGGCCCACCCTGCTCCGCCGCGCTCAATGCTTTCCTCAGCATCCGGCGAAAGGCCATGATCCCGACGTCGGTCGTGCCGAGGTTTTCCCTTGTCCGATCCTGGATTCGCCCCGGCGACTCCACTGCCCACTGGTCGTGGAAATTGATGTCGTTGCCCATCCCGGTATATGTCCGCGTCCGCTGTTCGACAGGATCGTAGCCCCAGTGGTCAGCCCGACTGTGGATGGAGCGATAATCGGGCAGCACGCAACTCCTGATCCGGTCCGCGCGCATCTGTGCCTGATCCACCGGATGCGCAAAATCCGTGAACAACGTATACCAGTAGCAGTTTTCGTCGTCGATCGGTACATGCCACTGCGTGATATTCATGGTTGCCGAAATCGGTATGACGATGCCGTGCGGAAAAATCTGGCTGGTCACGCGTACATGCTTGCGACCATCTCCCAGATCGCGTGTCGTGATGAGCCGCAGACCGTAATCCGTTGTTTCAACGTTGATTTCGGGTTGATCATTTTCCCTGAAAACCCTGGTCTGAGCGATCGAATCGGTCTGGCCGCGGAACTGCTGGCCATAGACTTCATCCTCTTCATCATGAAAGAACCGATGCAGAAACGAGGCGTGCGCAGGATCAATCCCGACCTCCAGCGCCTGCAACCAGTTGCAGTCCCACCAGCCCTTCCAGGCAAAGCTGAATGATTCGGGTGCCATCAGGCAATCGAGATCCGGCAGGCCCGGCGCCGCTGTATCGCCCAAAAACGCAAAGACCATGCCGTTGCGTTCGATACAGGGATAGGCCGGCTGGCGGACCCTCGTATGCAAATCGCTTCCCTTCGGTTCTGCCGGCTGCTCCAGGCAGGCGCCCGTCACGTCATAAAGCCAGCCGTGGAAGGAACAGCGCAGCCCGCCGCCTTCAAGCCTTCCATAGGCCATGTCCGCGCCCCGGTGGCAGCAGTGACGATCGATCAGGCCGATCCGGTCCTGCTCGTCTCGAAACAGCACCAGATCCTCGCCCAGCAGCCGCACCGGCTTGACAGGTCGACCGCCTGTATTGGCCGGTGCCAGTTCCTCCGACAAGGCCACCGGTTGCCAGTAACGACGCATGAGAGAGCCGCCAACCGTTCCCTTCCCGGTCCGGGTCAGCCTGGCATTTTGTTGGGCTGTCAACATGGTATCAAGAATGCCGTATCAGCATCAAGGCGTCCAGTCGGAACTTGCTCCCGACTTCTGGCCGATCTCGCGCCTGGCGAGTGACTCCCGGCATTCAATTCCATCTCCGGGATCACCGCCGTCCAGGTCCTGGCCCGGGGCGCGTGCGCTCGGTTCGCCCGTTGCAACACGGGAGCCCCGATTTGCTCCGCGACAACGACCTCCAACGAAGATATCCGACTGCTCAGGCGACCGTTTACGAAATCGGTTCGCGCGGCTTCCGCGGGAGGTCTCCCTGTCTTCTTGATCTGATCGACGTCTGCCTTGAGGGACGCCCTGGAGACGATGTGGAAAATCGTCGTTACGTCTGCGGAAGTGCCTGAAATGACGTCTGTCAGGACCGGATTCAGGCGCAACGTCGATGACGATAACAGCCTGGAACACGGCCCGCCCGCGTTTGCCTGATGTCAGGCGTTTCGAGGCTGTTACCCTGCTCCGCCCCTTCGCAGGCCTGGCCCCTCGCATTGTCGGCCACGCGCCTGTAAGGTGTCGGGCAACGCCGTGCCGGCCTTTCGGGATACGGCAGAAGACCGATGCGCGACATCAAGGAATACCTTGAAGTTCCCGCAAGTGTTGCTGTTCATTATAATGACGCAAAATCAACGACTTGTGAAAGGAAGCTGCCATGACTGGCGCCATTGACGCCCGCCTCGAAGAACTCGACATTACCATTCCCGATGCGCCGACGCCCGCCGCCAACTATGTGCCGTGGGTCGTGACCGGCAAGACGGTCTTTATTGCCGGCCAGGTACCCTTCCAGAACGGCGAATTGAGCCATATCGGCAAACTGGGTGACAAATTCAGTGTCGAAGACGGCCAGACCTGCGCTCGTATCGTCGCCATCAACATCCTGGCGCAACTCAAGGCGGCGTGCGGCGGCGATCTGGATCGGGTCAGCCGCTGCGTGAAGTTGGGCGGCTTCGTCAACTGTACGCCGGATTTTGCAGATCACCCCAAGGTAGTGAACGGTGCCAGCAACCTGATCGTCGAAATCTTCGGTGACAAGGGCAAACACGCACGCTTCGCCGTCGGCGCTCCGTCCCTGCCTTTCAACGTTGCAGTCGAGATCGATGCGGTATTCGAGATCAAGTAGGAATCGGAATGCATCGCCTCGTCTTGAAAGCGATCTGATGGAACTCATCCGGTAAACGGTCGGCGCGAGTGCGCGATCACGTTGTTCTGACAGCCCGCATCGTCGGCCCCTGCCCATCCCGATCAGTCGTATCAGCGTCTCCCCGATCACGCGGAAGCGCCTGTTCTGCAGCGCGAGCACTACGTCCCGGGCAGAGGACTTCGGCGATGCGAGACGGGCTTCAAGGTACCGCAGTTCAAATCGAAGAATGTTCCGCCCATTGTGCGCGCTGCTTCCCTGCTCCGGGACTGGCTCGCGTGCTGGAGATCGGTCAGTCTGAAATCGCGACGGGCAGAAATTTGCAATTTGGCAACGTCTCATATGCTCGTGAGAAGCGATGCCAGTTCGCCGGGTCCGATCATTTCGACGGCGTCGCCCCTAGGTACCGTTCGATGCCCGAGTATACGACAAAGGAGCGCTTCGGTTTGATGTCCCGCCGCGCGTGGTGAAATCCCTTGTCGAGTTTCGGTGCGAGGCCGCGCTTGATTTCCACCGCCCACAGTTCCCCGCCAGGCAGTTCGAGCACCAGATCGATTTCGGCGCCGGCAGCCGTTCGATAGAACCACGGCCTCACGCGCTCCGGTACCGCGCCAAGGAGGTTTTCCAGCACAAAACCCTCCCAGCTTCCACCCGCGACCGGATGGCCCAGCACCGCATCCCGGTTGTCAAGGCCGCGGAGCGCGTCAACGATGCCGCTGTCGCGCACGTAGATCTTCGGGGATTTCACCAGATGCTTGCCGACATTGGCGTGGAAAGGCGGCAGGCGGCGACCGAGCAGGAGATCGACAAGAAGATCGAGATAGCGGGCGACTCTTTCCGTCGACGGCAAGGCTGCGCGCGAACTGGGCTGCGTTGAGCACGCTGCCCTGCCTGTGTGCCAGCATGGTCCAGAAGCGGCGCAGGGTTTCCGCTGGTACGCGTGGGCCTGGCTGCGGAATGTCGCGCTCCAGATACGTACGGATGAAATTTTCACGCCAGACCACACTTGCTTCTTCGTTATCGGCAAGAAAACTGTCTGGGAACCCGCCCCGCACCCAGAGCGTCTCGGATGCATCGTCTTCGACTTCAAGAACGTTGAGCGGTTCCAGTTCGACACAAGCAATGCGGCCAGCGAGGGATTCGCCTGACTGCTTCAGCAGATCGACTGACGCGGAACCCAGAAGGAGAAATCGGCCGGCACGGATGTTGCGGCGCTCCTTGTCGATGAGGCCGCGAAGGGTCTGGAACAGTTCCGGCGCACGCTGCACCTCGTCGAGAATCACCAGTTCCTCTGCATGCCCGGACAGATAGAGCGCCGCATCGGTCAGCTTCTCGCGATCCGCTGCATTTTCAAGGTCGTGATAGGTACTCGCTCACTCTTCGTCGATAAGCCCGGCCAGCGTGGTCTTGCCTGTTTGGCGCGAGCCCAGTAGGGCCACGGCCGGGAATTGATCCAGCCGAGCGCAGACGAGTTGTGATTTCCGACGTGGTATCATCCTCGTAATATATGGAATAAGACCTCTGCATGATGCCTTGATTTTCCGGTGGTGTGCGGTGCCTGGGCATGCTGTCCGGTCCGCTGTCCCTTGAGCGGGCACAGCGGTTCTGTCGGCGGGGTCATGCGATGGCGGGTGTTGGGGGGTTGCGGGAGATCTTGTTGGCGGCCTCGAGGAGGTTCTGCCCGATGGCCGCGATTGCCGGTCGGGCGTGTGTCCTGGCCAGTCCGAAGCAGCGGGCGCGATGCAGCCCGAAGAGGCGCTTCATCGTGCCGAAGCATTGCTCGATCCGGAACCGGCGTTTCGGGATCAGCCTGTCGAAACGTTTCCCGGAGGCTCTCGGGGGCGCATGATGCCGTCGTGCATCCTGCCGCGCAGGGCGGCCCGGCTGGCGCATGCCTTGTCGGCCATCACACGCTGCGCCTTCGCCCCGTCGATCATGGTCCCGGATTCGGGGCTTTCAGCCCGGTTGGCCGGTGTCGTGCGGACCTTGTCGACAAGGCCCTCCTCGTCGCTTCGGGCAAGGGCCCTGTACCCCGGCGTGGAGGTCGATCCCTTCTTCAGCCATCGCGCCTCGGGATCGGCGCCGGAACGGAGGGCCGGATCGTCGGGCGCATCCCCTTCCGCCCGGTCCTGCGGAGCTTCGATCGTCGTGCGGGGCCGCGCGGCGGCGGCCACCAGCGTGGCATCGACGATCGCCGCTTCGGCCAGCTTCAGCCCGTGACCCTCGATCCGGCGACAGACCTCGCTCGGAAGGGCGTCGGACACACCGCCCTTCACCAGCGCATTGCGAAACCGGCAACGGGTCGTCTCGTCCGGAACCGCCGCATGCAGGTCGCGCCCGCAGGACAGCATGAAATCCGGCCGCACCTTCAGCCCGTGCCGCTGCCCGACCGGCAGGCACTTGAACAGAACCAGGGGATCGTGACCCCGAGGCCCCGGGCCCGAACGCCCCGGGCCACGCCGCAGGATCGGCAGGAACGACCCCCGGTCCGGCAAACCGTCGATCCTGACCGGAACAGCGTCAGACCCGATCCGGGCTGACGCTTCACGCAAGAACAGATCCATCAGGACAAGCCCCCTCGAAACCGCCCGAAACATGACACGTTCGGGAGACAAGAGGAAACATGCCGCCAATCATGCAGAGGTCTTGGAATATGATTCCAGCAATGCGAGGATAAATGAAATGATTGAGACTGGGAAGTGGGCTTATTCGCCAAATCCTGCCAGCTGCGCAAGTGCAGCCATACCGCTCTCGACAGCACAATGTCGGGGAGCCGGAGGCCATAGCCAGCGCCCGGACCGACAGATGATTCGGGCGAAGATCATGACGCCGAGCTGCCGAACCCACTCTCGCGCCAGGCTCAGGCGTCTCCGCAACAATCCGAGCATTCAACGCATCCGGCCAGCAACGGCGGTCCTTCGCGTGCCTACCCGCGGCTAGCTCGGCCCGTCCTCACTTGGGCGTTCAGCCAAGGATGCCTCGACATCAGACGGGGCCTTTCATCAGCTTCGAGACAAAGAAAGGATTTTAGGCTATCCTTTCGTTGTCAGAATGCCAAGAAAAGGATCCTTTCTCAACCATGGCTGCAGAACAGGCGTACTCGCGACTCGGACAGAAAGTGATCATCTCAACGGCCGGGGAGAAGGCGGAAGCGTTCGTGCCCCCACGTTTGACGCCGATCCCGATCGTGCGGATGGAAGGGCTCCATCGACGGATCGAGAGCGCGAGCCGCGCGCTTGGGCAGCTCGACGGGGTCACCTCAATCCTCCCCGACACTCCGCTGTTCCTCTACATGTATGTTCGGAAAGAAGCGGTGCTCTCGTCGCAGATCGAGGGTACGCAGTCATCGCTCTCAGATCTCCTGCTCTTCGAAAGTGAGGAGGTGCCCGGTGTGCCTCTTGATGACGTGCAGGAAGTATCCAACTACGTCGCAGCCATGAACCATGGTCTTACCCGGATCCGGAAGGGCTTTCCGATCTCGCTCCGGCTCATCCGGGAGATTCACGACATCCTCTTGTCGAAAGGCCGGGGAAACACCAAACAGCCCGGCGAGTTTCGACGTTCTCAGAACTGGATCGGCGGTACGCGCCCCGGAAACGCTCTGTTCGTGCCACCGCCTCCCGAGCAGGTTCTCGATCTCATGTCGGACCTCGAGGCGTTCATCCACGCCGACATGCCCGAAATGCCGACCCTGATCAAAGCCGGCCTCGTGCATGTCCAGTTCGAGACGATCCACCCGTTCCTCGACGGCAATGGGCGGTTGGGGAGGCTCCTGATCACCTTCCTGCTATGCACGCAGGGGATCCTGAAAGAGCCGATCCTTTACCTCAGTCTCTATTTCAAGACGCACCGCCAACAGTACTATGACCTCCTTCAGCAAATCCGGGAGCGCGGCGACTGGGAAAATTGGCTCGAGTTCTTTTTAGACGGCATCACCGAAACGTCGCTGCAGGCGGCCGAGGCAGCACGCGAGATTCTAAGCCTGTTTGACGTTGATCGGCAGCGAATCGCGAACCTGGGTCGTCCGGCGGCATCAGCGCTTCGTGTCCACCAGCTTCTTCAGCAGAAGCCGATCGTCGGAATCCCGGACGCAGTTCGGAAGTTGGGCATTTCCGCTCCGACCATAGCGAAGTCGGTCCAGCACCTGGAGTATCTCGGTATCGTGCGGGAGGTGACAGGGAGGCAGCGTGGCCGGATGTATGTCTACAACGACTACCTGAGTATTCTCAGCCGTGGGACGGAACCACTATGATTTCATGAATCTGTGCCGGCTTCTTACAATCAGGCTTGGCAGTCATTCCCCCTCACGAGAGAACGACAGCTGTTTGTAGCAGCAACGCTCTGGGGAGAAGCGCGCCGCCGTTCTCCTCCACGGAATGCCGCGCTAAGGCCTCGGACGGCTTCGGGCGATTCTCCGGCCTGGCGCGTTTCTCGTGGATCAGGCGGCGAACGAACTCTTCCACCGACACGCCGACCTGCCGGGCTTTGCGCCGGAGCCGGAAGGGAGCCCGGCATGCGCGTCATGGCCGCGCCGACCGCCCCCCTGTGTGTCTCTGGTCTGCCTGCGGTCAGCGGCGGCGGATATTGACCGTGAAGTCGCACCATGCGGCATAGGGTGCGAGGCCTTCCAGTCCTACAATCGTGCGGGCCGGGCCACAATTGGTGCCGGGGCCGAAGGTGGCGCTGTAGCCTGCAAACCGGGCAATGCTAATAGATCCCGCGGGCGGGGCGGGGTTGTTCAAGTCCCAGCAGCGCTGCACATTGGAACGGGATTTATGACACAACTTGCCCCAGATGCGGACAGTGAACATGCCGGTGGCAGGCAACCATTCTTTTCTCTGGGTTCCGCAACCGTCGCTGCCAGGCGCTCTGCAGCTATAGTATCGGCAAGCCGTGACGATGTTCGTGCCGCCGGTATATTTGCCCTGCTTCCCGGATAAGGCTTTAGCGTGCGCGTAGAAAGTGCGCACACAGCGGGCGAAATCGGCGATATTGCCGTTGAGCATTCAATCACCTCGCAGGTGCGCCATGAACACGTTACTTCCCCGTCCTTCCAAAGTCGAGATTGACGTCACCGACGGTAACGTCAAGAGTTATGTGTCAGGGAGACTAGGGTCCTGATTGCCTGCGACTTGTTTTCGTGAATGAAGCCCGCGTAGAGGATGCGGTCCATTGAGGTTTTGTCCTGGAAGGTTCCCCTTGGCCGGGTTCGTCTGCGCACCTCGCGGAACCTCCGTTCAATGGCGTTGGTGGTCCTGACCTGCTTTCGCTCGGCGAGGTCCTTGTAGCGGAAGCAGGTGAGCAGGTCGTCGAGATCGTTGCGCAGGGAGGCGACGGCCTTGGGGCAGGTCTGCTCCCAGGCGTCGGCGAAGCGACGCGCGGCGCTCTCGGCCCTGCGGCGGTCAGGGGCGTTCATGACGTCGTGAAGGCCGGCCTTGACGGCCTCCTGATCGGCCTCGCGGACCCTATCGAGGATGTTCCTGATCTTGTGCGCCCGGCACCTCTGAACGGGGATGCCGTGCCAGACGACCGGCAGGGCGGCGATCAGGCCCTGGCCGCCGTCGACGCAAGATCATCCCGAGGCCCTCGCCGGTGATGCCGCGGCGGTGCAGCGCGGTGAGGAAGCGCTCCCGTTCCGCGGCGCTCTCGCTGGCGGCGAGCTGGAAGTCGATGATCTCCTTCTTGCCGTCGTGGCGGATGCCGAGCGCCACCAGAACCGGCCTCCCGAGTGCGCCGGCGCCGGTCTTGCGGGCCAGCACCACGCCGTCGAGCATCAACGCCTTGCAGGCGTTCTTCAGCGGCCTGCAGTGGAAAGCCGCGACCGTTGCGTCCAGGGTCCCGGCGACCCGGCTCACCGTCGCCGCCGAGACCGGGCGCCCGGGCAGGGCCGGCAGGACCTCGCCGACCTTGCGGGTCGAGAGCCCCGGCACGAAGCCGGCCAGGATGGCGCGGGCGATCTCCGGCGCGCGCCTTGCATGGCTCTTCAGAACCTCGGTCGGGCAGAAGCGCCGGGTGCGCGGCACATTGAGCGCGATGTCGCCGAGCGCGCTGAGCAAGCAGCGCCGGCAGGTGCCGTTGCGCCGGTCGCGCACGGCGCCGGCGTCGAGGGTGTCGAGCCGGCGGTCCACCGCCTCGGCCATCCGGCCCTCGATGATCCCGGCACTCGTTGATCCCCGCCGGCGCCTGGCGGCCGAGCGGGCGACAGCCCTCGCCCCAGTCCAGTCCGCCTGCCTGCATCTCCTTCATCACCTCAAAGGCCTGTGGCAGGCTCTCGATCGTTGCAGCTTGCTGTGGCATCGGGGTGCTCCTTCCTGTGGCTGTTGCTTCACCACACACAGGGAGGACCCCCATAAGCGTTAACTTGTTTTGATGTCCTTTCCGGACACCGTGTCGGGGAAGTATCGCTCGCTCTGCGGGCGTCGCCTTCGCGGCGGCTCCGAGAGACCGCGGGAGATGTCCGGCCAGTCCGTCAGCACCTCGCGCAGGGGCATGTCCGGCCCTGTCGTTGGTCGGACCTGGTCCGGCACGAACCTGAACTCGTGCCACCGGCTCGGGGTGGCTTCGGGGAGCCTGGAGGTCGTACCCCCAGGGGGAAAGGGCGCTTGCGTGGGCGATCGGCCTTTCGGCCAGCAGGGCCCCCGGAGCCCTCGCCGCCGCGCTTCGGAAGATGCCCGCGCTGCGCGACCGACTTGAAGCGCTTGAACACCAGCTCCACCTGCCACCTGAGACGGTACCAGTCGAGGACCGCCTCCGGGGCGAACCGCGATGCGGGGAAGGTGGTGAAGACGATCACGCATTTCGCGAACTCCGGCGACTGCGGCTTCGGAGTCCTTCCGGCGAGGCTTCTCGAGGGCGATCCCGATCGCCGCGTCGGACTTCCTGATCGCGCCGACCCGTTCCCGGGCGGTCCGGTGCGGAAACCGCAGGTCGAACCGGCGACCGTCCGCCAGAACGAAACGGAGGGAGCCGGTGCTGACCCGCACCATGACACGGCCGCCGGAGGCAGCCACGTGCCCGATGCCGGAGGCCGTCGCGTGGCCACGGTCCGGACCTGGCGAGGCGCTTCTTCAGCGCCACCGGCGACTTGTCCCTGCGCCGCCCCTTCAGGGCACCGGTCTCGGCTGCCAGAGCCTCCCGGCCCGGCGGGAAAAGGCTCGGCAGCAGTTCCCGGTCGTCGTCCATGCCGCCCCTCCCGGAAATCCCGGACGCGGCACAATGACATGACAGGGAGCTGATCAAAACAAGTTGACGCTTATGGGGAGGACCCCCTCCCACCTGACACATAAATCCTTACGTCACCCCGGCCCGCGCCGCACTTGACAGGGGATCGAACGGACAGGGATGATGGCTTGGTGCTGTTCGCAGGCGCGTGTGATGGCTGGACGGGGACCGACGACGTGACGACAGGCAACGGATCATCTAGACTGAAAGAGGGACAGTCCGACAGTCCGACAGTCCGACAGTCCGACAGGAAGCAAACTGGTTTCATCAGACGATCTGGACGGGTGACAATCTCCCGATAATGCGGGGGATGAACAGCGCCAGCGTCGATCTGATCTACCTGGATCCGCCTTTCAATTCCAAGGCCAACTACGCCGCGCCGATAGGCAGCGAAGCCGCCGGGGCCGAGTTCAGGGATACGTGGTCGCTCCAGGACGTGGACATTGTCTGGCTTGATCTGATCGAGGCCAAGCATCCGAGGCTGAACCGCGTCATCCATGCGGCGATGACCGACAGCGACAAGTCCTATCTGATCTACATGGCCGTGCGGTTGCTGGAGATGCGCCGTGTCCTCAAGCCATCCGGCAGCATCTATCTTCACTGCGACCCCACCATGAGCCATTATCTCAAGCTGCTCATGGACGCAGTCTTCGGGCGGAAAGCGTTTCAAAGTGAAGTGATATGGAAGCGCACTTCTACGCACAATCGCGCGAAACGATGGGCGCCGATTCACGATTGCATCTTCCATTACGGGGGAAGCGAAAAGCCGACATGGAACCGCGTGCTTCAGTCGCTTGATTCCGAATACGTGGACAAGTTTTATCGCCATACAGACGAAAAGGGCCGCTATCGCGCAGACAACCTTACGGGGCCAGGTCTTCGAGACGGCGACACAGGACAACCGTGGCGTGGAATTGACCCGGCAGAGCGCAGCCGACACTGGGAGCTTCCGCCTGACCGTGCATTGCCGGACTGGTTCGTCTTCCCCGACGGATATGCCGCCATGCCGGCCCGCCAACGCCTTGACGTACTTGATGAGCAAGGTCTCGTTTACTGGCCGCAAAAGGGATCCATGCCCGCCTTCAAACGATATCTCACCAAAAAATCCGGCGCACCGATCGTTGACATCGTCACAGATATTCACCCGCTGTCTGCTGCTGCCAAGGAACGCACCGGCTACCCGACCCAGAAACCGCTTGCATTGCTTCGCCGGGTCATCCGCGCTTCGAGCAACCCCGGCGACATGGTGCTTGACCCTTTCTGCGGGTGCGCCACGGCCTGCGTCGCCGCTCAGGACGAAGGTCGGCAGTGGGTCGGGATCGACATATCCGACAAGGCCGCCGAACTGGTTCTGTACCGGCTGAAAAACGAACTCGGGATGTTCGCCGACAGGACGGTTGTCCACCGAACCGACATTCCGCAGCGCACGGACATCGGCAAGCTGGTCCGCTACAACGACATGAGGAACAGGAAACTGCTGTACGGCGAGCAGGGCGGCCACTGCAACGGATGCCGGACACACTTCCAGCTACCGAACCTTACGGTGGACCACATAATCCCGAAGTCGAAGGGAGGGACCGACCACATGGGCAACCTTCAGCTTCTGTGCGGCCGGTGCAATTCCGTCAAGGGCGACCGGGGCATGGAATACCTGTTGACCAAACTCGCGGCATGAGCAAGAGAAGGGATCATCCCGACCAGACATCCTCGTAACTGACCTGAAGACAACGGGCCAGGGGATGGAACGGCCATGATCCCTCCCTTTATCCGAGCTGTACTGCTTGAAATGTTTCAGTGTCCGTTCCCGAAGTCGCGAGTGACGTCAGGGTCTGCCGCATGAGTGATTTGACGTGGTTGATCCAGGACCTGGCTCTTGCACGTCCTGATGTGCGAGACAGCAGCATGCAGCCAGCCTGTCCCGGGCCAGGACATCGCGCAGCGTGGCGCCCCGCAGACGTTGCCCGACGCTCTGGCCGATCTACCATTCTCCAGACGACTTTCCGACATTTCCCGACATACGCGTTACCTCCCCGTTCGCTGTTCCACCCGATGTTCTGATGCCTGACGACTCGCAAGCACTTAACGTCTGCACTTTGCAGTCCGTCAGTCAGGTCGACAAGGAAGTATGGAATCGGTGCGCCGGACCAGACAATCCATTCCTTTCATGGGACTTCCTCAACGCTTTGGAGGAAAGCGGCTCCGTCGGGCCTCGAGCCGGATGGTTGCCGCAGCACGTATCGTTGCAAGATTCTTCCGGAAATGTCCTGGCTGTCGCGCCGATGTATCTCAAGAACCATTCTCAAGGCGAATATGTCTTCGATTGGGGATGGGCTGATGCCTATGAGCGCGCAGGCGGCAAATATTATCCGAAACTGATTGTCGCTGTCCCGTTCACGCCCGTCACCGGTCCGCGGCTCCTAGTTCCGGAGGGGCCGCAACGCAAGATTCTGCAACAAATCCTGATCGAGTCGCTGCTCCAGATCGCCATGAAGATCGGCGTAACCAACCTGCACATCACGTTTCCGACCCCCGAAGAAAAGTCAATTGCCGATGACATGGGCCTGCTGATCCGGCGCGCTTTCCAGTATCACTGGCGCAACGAGAATTACACGGACTTTGACGATTTCCTCGGTGCCCTGTCCTCGCGCAAGCGCAAGGCGATCCGAAAGGAACGGGCATCAATTGCGGCATCCGGCGTCGATGTCAGGGCGCTGACTGGAGACGACCTGACCGACGCGCATTGGGAGGTCTTTCATCGATTCTACACCGCCACCTATGACAAGAAATGGGGTTATCCGTACCTGACTCGCGAATTCTTCTGTCTGCTGCACGAGCGGATGCCGGACAAGGTCGTCCTGATGTGGGCGACATTGGACAATGAGCCGATTGCCGGCGCCCTGAATTTCATCGGTTCCGATTCCCTGTTCGGCCGCAACTGGGGCTGCTCCGTGGAGGTGAAGTTCCTCCATTTCGAGACCTGCTACTATCAGGCCATTGATTTTGCCATCGCAAACGGCCTGAAGCGCGTCGAGGCGGGCACCCAGGGCCCCCACAAGGTACAGCGCGGCTACCTCCCGGTGGAGACATGGAGTGCTCACTGGATCGCTGACAAGGGCTTTCGCAATGCAGTGGAGAATTTCTTGATGCGGGAAGATCAGGCCATTCTTCACGAAATGCAGATCATGTCCGAGTATTCGCCCTATCGGCAGGACAACAACTCGTGACATCCGGTGCCACGACGGCAGCCAGCATCGTTATTCTGGTCACGGGAACTGCGTCGAACGGATCAGCGCATGTCGGAAACCGGGCACCACACAGCAAGTAAAATGACGAAAGAGGAAATATCGCTCCCCGCCGAAAAGCGGAGGCCAAGGCTGCCTCGAAAAACTCGATCCTGCTTCAGCATCATTCCAGGGCGATGCCATTCCGCGACATTACCGGAGCGCTCTCAGGCAGTACTGGCCGGTGACCTGCCGTTCGGCTGGCCAAGAGTGCGGAGTTGGCATCGCCACGGCTCCGTGCCGGCACTTGTATTCCGATAGAAGAAAATTACTTAACTATTTGAAAAACATATAAATTTATCTCAACATCCTCAATCGACAAGAGCGCGTCCCCATCGACTGCCGAAAACCGCGAAGGTTGATCATCTTCGTCCGATCAAGCAGCGATCGAAAGGCAAATCTCCAGACAACACGCACGGAAAAACCGATCGCGAATCGACCGGTACTGCCGCAAGCCTGAAGCTGGCGCAAACGAGTGTGGTTACTCCCGCGGCCAGATCGTGGGAAGGGTCTCTGGGGATGCTTCAGGCATCCTTTGCCTGGGGCGACGCCTCCGGCTTCGAGGATCCGGATTTCTTGCCGGATTTTCCCTTTCGCGCTGCCGGCCCCCTGATTGCCTTGAAAGATAGTCCATTGTCCTTCAACGACACAAGGACAGAGCCGCCTTTCGTCAGTTCACCGAAAAGCAGTTCTTCAGAAAGCGGCTTCCGCAAATGCTCCTGAATCTCACGCGCCAGGGGCCGTGCGCCCATTTGGGGGTCGTATCCCTTGTCGGCCAGCCAATCCTTGGCGTCATCGTCAAGCTCTATCGTCACTCCACGATCCGCCAATTGTTCTTCAAGCTGCATGACGAACTTGTCGACGACCTTGCGCACCACCTCGGGCGGCAAGCTGGAAAAGCCGATCACTGCGTCCAGGCGATTACGGAATTCCGGCGTGAACATGCGTTCGATGGCTTCCTTGTCGTCGCCCTCGCGGATCGTTCGGCCAAAACCGATTGCAGGTTTGGCCAAATCGGCCGCGCCGGCGTTGGTCGTCATGATCAGGATGACGTTCCGGAAATCCACCTGCTTGCCGTTGTGATCGGTCAGCTTGCCGTGATCCATGATTTGCAGCAAGACATTGAACAGGTCCGGGTGCGCCTTTTCTATCTCGTCCAACAGCAGAACGGCGTATGGATTCTGATCGATCGCATCCGTCAGCATGCCGCCCTGGTCGAAGCCGACATAACCCGGCGGCGCTCCTATGAGGCGAGAAACGCTATGCCGCTCCATGTATTCCGACATGTCGAAACGCACCAGTTCGACGCCGAGGGTCATGGCAAGCTGACGCGCCACTTCGGTCTTGCCGACCCCGGTCGGACCAGAAAACAGGTAATTGCCTATGGGCTTCTCCGGCTCGCGCAGACCGGCTCGCGCCAGCTTTATCGCGGCTACAAGCGCATCGATAGCCGGATCCTGACCATAGACCATACGCTTCAGATCGCGTTCCAGACTGCGCAACGTCTCCTTGTCGTCTCGCGACACGTTCTTGGGAGGGATGCGGGCAATCTTGGCTACAACGTCTTCGACATCGCGAACTGTAATGGTCTTCTTGCGTTTCGAAGGCGGGACGAGATTTTGTGCTGCGCCAACTTCGTCGATCACATCGATTGCCTTGTCCGGCAGCTTCCGATCGTGGATGTATCGAGCAGACAAATCCACTGCTGCAGACAAGGCATCGCCAGTATAACGCACTCCATGATGCTGTTCATAAATCGATTTGAGACCGCGCAGGATCTTTATCGAATCGTCGACTGACGGTTCCTTCACGTCGATCTTCTGGAACCGCCGGACCAGCGCCCGGTCTTTCTCGAAATAGTTTCGAAACTCCTTGTAAGTCGTTGATCCGATACATTTCAGCTGGCCGTTCTGCAGCGCCGGCTTCAACAGGTTTGACGCATCCATCGAGCCGCCGCTGGTGGCGCCCGCGCCGATCACGGTATGAATTTCGTCGATAAACAGCACGGCATCCGGCATGTTCTGCAATTCTTTCAGTACAGCCTTGAGGCGTTCCTCAAAATCGCCTCGGTAACGCGTGCCGGCCAGCAACGTCCCCATATCCAGGGCATAGATGGTGGCGTCGAGCAGCACGTCCGGTACGTCGCGGTTGACGATTCGACGAGCCAGACCTTCGGCAATTGCCGTCTTGCCGACGCCCGGATCACCAACATACAACGGATTGTTCTTGGTTCGCCGACACAGGATCTGGACAGTACGCTCCACTTCCGCCTCTCGTCCGATCAGCGGATCGACTCGGCCGTCTTCGGCTTTGGCGTTCAGGTCTTCGCAATAGGACGCCAATGCTTCCTTGCCCTGCTTCACGACGGAGTCGTCGTTTGCGTTGTCGCCGTCGGGTTCAGGATTGTGGACGCCATCCTCGTTCGGCACCTTTGCGATGCCGTGCGAGATATAGTTCACCGCGTCGAAGCGGGTCATGTCCTGCTCCTGCAGGAAGTAGATCGCGTGCGATTCGCGTTCTGCGAACATCGCCACGATGACGTTTGCGCCGGTCACCTCTTCACGGCCTGATGACTGCACATGGATGGCCGCCCGCTGCAAGACACGCTGAAAGCCGGCGGTAGGCTTGGCGTCCTCGTCCCGCTCGGTTACCAGCGATGTCAGCTCGTCATCAAGATATCTGGCGACATCGCCGCGAAGCTTGTCGATGTCGACATTGCAGGCCCTCAGGACCGACAAGGCATCCTGATCCTCCAGCAACGAAAGCAGAAGATGCTCCAGCGTGGCGAATTCATGTTTCCGCTCGTTGGCGAGGGCCAGGGCATGATGAAGGCTTTTTTCCAGGTTGGCTGAGAGCATACAGTCTGCTTTCCGGCTTTCGACAACAGGCATCGCGGAACAGAAGCGCCCGCAACGCCAGGCAAATGACGTGCCACATGTCCGTTCTCTAGATGGCTACTCTTTCTCCAAAGTACACTGTAGCGGATGCTGGTGCTTGCGCGCCAGGTTCATTGTCTGATTGACCTTGGTTTCGGCGATTTCATACGTGTAAACGCCGCAAATGCCCACGCCGCGCTGATGGACATGGAGCATGATGCGCGTGGCTTCTTCACGGTTCTTGCTGAAATAACGTTCCAGAACGTGCACGACAAACTCCATCGGCGTGTAGTCGTCGTTAAGCATCAGGACCTTGTACAAGGACGGTTTCTTGACCCGCGCCCTTGACCGAACAATGACGCCAGTCTGGCCGTCGTCATCATGCTCCTTGTCGCTCATCCGATGCCTGGATCCCTGTTTTCGCCTCAATCCGCGGCGCAAGCCCCGATTGTCTGGCTGCCTGCGATATCGATAAGGTAGGGCATGATATGGGAAGTCAAAGTTCTCAGTGAAGACAGAAATTCGATCAATGTCATCTGTCAAGCGATACAGGGTCTTGTGGGCTGAGGCAGCAGCCGGTTTTTCCCGTGATGTCGCGCAGGGTCTTTCGGACAGAGGTGCCGGCGTCATGCCGATGTCATGATACCGTGTCGCCGGTTCCGGCCTTCTCATCGGGCGCAGCGGCTCGAAAAGACAATCGAGTATTGGCTCGCAAGTCGCCGCACGGAAGCGAGGATCGGCCAACGCGTGACAGCACGGGCGAGCCGATCGAAGCTGACGGACCTCCTTCTCTTTCTGGCCGCTGCGAGACAGCCATGGCCGCACACGAATCTCCAGCTCCTGGTCCGTTGAACCTGCTTCTTTCAGATACGATCACCTGGCCGGCATCATTCGAGGACAGCGTCCGCTGGATGCGAAACAGCACGCCCATGAGCACGCTTCCAGCGATCCACAGGCCGGCATGCCGGCGCACATTGTCTTTGCAATGCTTGCCTGATCTTCGGTGAGTCGGGCGACATCTGTCTTCCGTTCAGCCTGCATGGTCTTCATGCCCTCCCCCGAAAACGGCGCCCCGCCGGACGGGAGTGCGACTGTCTGGTGCGTCGCTTGTCCGCCTGATATTGCCGGCCAGTGCGCAGCCCGGATCTTGCGCCGTCGACACACGGACGGTCTGCGACTCGGCGGCGCCCGACGCCTTCCGGGCTTTTCCGCAACCTTTTGTTCCTGGTGGCAGATTTGGTAGCGGAGGAGGGACTTGAACCCCCGACACGCGGATTATGATTCCGCTGCTCTAACCAGCTGAGCTACTCCGCCCCAAACACCCCGCGTCGGTGATTGCCCTCGATCAAGGGCCGCCGAACCAAAGTTCGTGATTCGCCGGAAAAGCCTGATACGAAAAGACGATTGGTATGGTCAAGTCCGATACGTTGTCAAGGCAGCCGGACGCTGAATCGCGCATGCCATGGGCGCATGTCAGGCATGGCGGTTTTATCGGGACAGGCCGCAACGTCGTTCGGGGCGCACGACCTTGCAGATCTCGCGTCTGTGCGAATGAACCGCCGCGGACGCCTCGCCCGAGGGCAACCGAGGCCTGACGCCAGCCAGCTTGATTCCCGACTTGACCAGGGAGAGATCAGGTCTTGTCGACCTTCATCGGGCGTTACCGATCCATCCGCCACCCAATATCCGAGACCCGTCGTAAAGCACAGCCGCCTGCCCTGCGCTGACGCCGAATTGGGGCGCCTCGAAATCAATGCGGGCGCCGCCTCCCGCTCGCGGCGTCACCTGACAGGGAACGGCTTCGCTGGAATTGCGAATGCGCGCGAACGCGGTCACGGTGGAGCCCACCGGCGGTACATCGCCAATCCAGTTCATGGTGTGCGCATCCAGCGAGTGGCGGGCCAATGCTCCCCGATGCCCCACCGTCACCTCGCGCCGCTCGGCATCGATTCGAACAACATAAAGGGGTTGGTCCGTGCCGCCGATCCCAATCCCTCGCCGCTGACCCACGGTGAAGTGGATGATGCCGTCATGGCGCCCCAGCACACGACCGTTCAGGTCGACGACATCTCCCGGCTCGGCGGCGCCCGGTCGCAACTTCTCCACGACCTGGGCATAGGACCCGTTCGGTACGAAACAGATGTCCTGGCTGTCCGGCTTGTCAGCGACGGAAACGTTCAATTCCCGAGCAATCAGGCGCGTATCCTCCTTGCGTTTTTCTCCTAGCGGAAAGCGCAGAAACGCAAGTTGCTCGCGAGTCGTGGCAAAAAGGAAATAGCTTTGGTCCTTGCCGGGATCGACAGCCTTGTGCAGTTCCGGTCCGGTAGCACTGTCGACGCGCCGCACATAGTGGCCGGTTGCCAGACAATCCGCATCGAGATCTCGCGCGGTCTGCAGCAGGTCGCTGAACTTGACTGTCTGGTTGCACCGTACGCACGGTAACGGTGTCTCCCCCTGGATATAGCTGTCCACGAAATTTTCAATCACGCTGTCCTGGAAGCGCGATTCGTAATCCAGCACGTAATGAGGAAAGCCGGTCTGCGTGGCGACACGTCGCGCATCCTGAATGTCCTGGCCGGCGCAACAAGCGCCCTCCCGGCCGACCGCCGCGCCATGATCGTAAAGCTGGAGAGTTACGCCAACGACGTCATAGCCCTCGTCATGAAGCATCGCGGCGGTGACCGAACTGTCTACGCCACCGGACATCGCCACGACCACCCGGGTTTGCGCGGGCGACTTGCTGAAACCAAGGCTGTTCACGTCAAGGTGCATGGGCCCGGATATAATCGACCCCATCCACCACGCAAGATGGCGGATCGCATGGCTCCTTGGCACCGCGTGATCCCCGGCGGGTTGCCTCGCGCATCGCTTGACAAAGGAAACCGACTGTCAAACCATGCAGCGGTCGTTGGATTTCGGAAGTACCGTTTTGAAGTTCGCAAGCATCCGTTGGAATGACCGTGATCGCGTGGCCGCCGCGCTTGATGACGATACCCTGATCGACCTCAATATTGCCCTTGAAGCGTCCGGCGGCGAGACGGTCCAGTCCATGTTCGAATTGATCAGATGCGGCCCCACCGCTCTGGATGCGGCGCGAAAGGCCCTGGCCTGGAGCCGGAGCAATCCGACCGTTAGCCCGCCTATTCCGTCAAGCGCAGCAGCGTGGTATCCGCCAGTGCGTCGCCCGGGAAAGATCATCGGTGTGGCACTCAACAACTCGGCAGCCGACGATCGCAAGATCAGCGGGCCGGACCATCCGGCCATCTTCATGAAACCGGCGACCTGCCTTGTTGGCCATCGCGAGCCGATTCCGGTTCGGCCCCACTACGGCAAACTGCACCCGGAGCCCGAGCTGGCCGTGATCCTGGGGCGCGGCGGCAAGGACATCGACCCGAAGCGAGCGATGGATCAAGTCTTTGGCTACACGATTTTCAACGACATGACCGGCAATGGCATGAGGGCGGAAGACCGGGTGCATTACTGGGCCCTGTACCCGAAGCCGGATAATCCGGACGAGGTGGAAAAGGTCGAGCAGCATTTGTCCTATGCCGCCCGATACAAGGGAACTGACGGATTCGGTCCGGCCGGACCCTGGCTGGTCACGAAAGACGATATCGCTGATCCTCACGATCTTGACATCGTCTGCAGTCTCGACGGCGAAGTCTTTACGAAGGATAACACGCGGCACTACACTTTCAGGGTCGAGGAAGTGATCGCCTTCATCTCCCGGTTCATGACGCTGGAAGCCGGCGACATGATTTCGATGGGGACGGCCTTCCGCCCGTCCAGCACAGACGCGCGACCGCTGCACGCGGCTGATCTGAGCCGGCTTGATGGACCTGTGGAAGTGTCGGTCAGCGGCCTGGGCCGCTTGGTCAATCCGGTTCGCCGGGATCCTGCACCATCCGGTGACTGGCGGCTGCCGCGATGACCGATTCTCTCCTCCGACTTGAGATCGACGCACTGATCAGCGAGTTTGCATGGCGGATCGATCAGGGTGATCCGGAGACGGCTGCAGATCTCTTCACGGAGGATGGCTGGTACGGCCGGGAAACCGGGGAGCGCAGTATTGGCCGTAGCAAAATCCGGGCTGCTTATGCAGCGCGCAAGGGTCGTGAAGGCACGGCCGGAATCCGGACGTCTCGGCACCTCTTCACCAATCTGCGACTGCACGAGGTCAGCGATGCTGCAGCCCGTGGATCCTGCATTCTTCTGCTGTTTGCGGCAGATGGTCCCCCGCCCCATCCGGCTCGACCCTTGCTGGTGCAGGACTACGAAGACGCCTATCGGCGCGTGGATGGCCAATGGTTCTTCGCCAGCCGGTCAGCCAGGAAGATATTCGTCGCCGAAGACTTCGTGCCGGTCTTGCCTCTGGGCGCTTCGGGATGAGTACCTATCTGGTTTGCGTTCCGCATTCCCCCATCCTGATGTGCTATGCCAGGGAACCGACGGAACACGCAGCGATTCAGGCCGCGTATGCGCGACAGGTCGAAGCTGTCAGGTCGTTCGACCCAGAGGTCGTCATCCTCTTTGGACCCGACCACTACAGTGGCTTTCATCTCGATCGCATGCCGGCCCAGTGCATTGGTCTGAGATGCCGGGCGGTTGACGACATCGGCGGCTTTCCGGGCGACTTCAAGGTACCGGAGGACGAGGCCATCGGATTGATCGACCATCTGCGTGCCGAAGGATTCGATCCGGCCGTCTCCCATTCGATGACCGTCGATCACGGTTTCTCGCAACCGGCGCACCGCATCCTTGGCGCTGTGGACGCCTATCCGGTGATCCCGATCTTCATCAACGTGATGGCGCCTCCGTTGCAGTCGTTCGACCGGACCCGGCGGTTTGGCGCTGCCGTAGGCTCCCTGCCGCTCCTTCGCCGGAAGCGGGTCCTGGTGATGGGGTCCGGCGGCATGTCCCATCATCCGACGCGCTACTTCCCGATCGTCGGTCAAGGCGATGACAAGGTCACCAGGTGGCAGATGGCCGGTGACCGGGGCGGCACTTTCACGGAAGAGGAATGGCTGGAGCGTCTGCGGGTGATGCATCTGGAGGGCGCCGAAATGCTGACCAACGGCATGCGCACCCGCGAGGACATCCATCTCAATCCAGAATTCGACCGGCGTTTCCTCGAGATCTTCACGACAGGCAATATCCAGGCGTTCGACACCTGGAAACCCGAGGCTGTCGTGGCAGAGGCCGGGATCGGTTCCCTGGAACTCCACACCTGGATTGCCGCTGCTGCTGCTCACGCCGAAGCCCTCGGGGCACGTCCCAGGACAGCTATCTACGCCGATACGCTCGAATACGGCATCGGATTCGGCATGGTCTACGGGACTCCGGCACAAATGCAGGGAACGACGCCTGCCTTGAAGGATTGAACGGGAACGGATGTGTGTTTGAAACGCTGCATTGCGCTGGACTTCATGGGGTATCGTGCAGCCATCGCATCCAGGAACATGATCAATTTCCCGGCGTCATGACAAATCCTCACATGTTCACCCCCCCTCTCCCGTGCAATAGCGCACCGAATTTCCGCCGCCGCGCACTTTGGACGGCTTGCGAGCGCATCGCGACATGATCAGGCTTTTTTCATGACCGCCTCCTTCCCGACAACACGGATGCGCCGCAACCGACGGCATGACTGGTCCCGCCGATTGGTACGGGAAAACACGCTGACGCCCGACGACCTGATCTGGCCGATTTTTGTGCGAGACGGGACGGGAAACATGGAGCCCGTCTCCTCGATGCCCGGTATCAGCCGACTGTCGGTCGATCAGGTAACCGGGGCAGCCGCAGAGGCTGTCGCGCTGGGCATTCCCGCCATTGCGCTTTTTCCCCAGACGCCGGCAGCCCTGAAGGATGAAGATGGTACCGAGGCAACCAATCCTGACAATCTGGTCTGTCAGGCCGTCAAGGCGGTCAAGGACGCATATCCTGATCTGGGCGTCATTTGCGACGCGGCGCTCGACCCTTTCACCAGCCATGGACATGACGGTGTGATTCGCAACGATTACGTGGTCAACGACGAAAGCGTCGAAATTCTCTGCCGCCAGTCGGTGGTGCAGGCGCGCGCGGGCTGCGATGTCATTGCGCCATCGGACATGATGGACGGAAGGGTCGGCGCCATTCGAGCCGCGCTCGATGCCGAAGGTTTCGATGAAGTTCAGATCATGGCGTACGCGGCCAAATACGCCTCCGGCTTTTTCGGACCCTTTCGCGACGCGGTAGGCTCGTCGACGGTGTTGAAGAGCGACAAGGAAACCTATCAGATGGATCCGGCCAATTCAGACGAGGCGCTGCGCGAGGTGGCGCTGGATATCGCCGAAGGGGCCGACATGGTGATGGTGAAGCCCGGCCTGCCCTATCTTGACATTGCCAGACGCGTGAAGGATCGCTTTGGAATACCGACCTTCGCCTATCAGGTGAGCGGCGAATACGCGATGCTGCGCGGCGCCATCGACAACGGCTGGCTGGATGGTCACCGGGTAATTCTTGAAACGTTGATGAGCTTCAAACGAGCCGGATGCGACGGCGTACTGACATATTTTGCCCGGGACGCAGCGCGCCAGTTGAATGAGTGAGACAGAGGGTTTTGTCGCGATTCAGCAAAACGGAAGCAGGGACGACGGCAGTCGCTGGATCAACGTTCCGTTTGCTCGCTGTGGTGATGACCATCCGGCGCCATGAGACCTGGCAGCAGGCCCTTGCGCAGTACCCGGTCGGAGACACGCATCCGGTCAATCTTCCACCAGCGCGCAAAGCCGATCAAGTCGAGGATCTTCCTCTCGGTCATCGGTCATCGCCTGCTGCTTGCTGGTGACGTTGAAGAACCTCGATCCAGCGGCGTCACACTGTGGACCGTCATCAAGGTATTCTTGACCCTCCGTATGGTGGTGGATGTCCATCTGCCCACCGCCGCCGCCCGGGGTCGCGGAGCGCTGCCTGGCGGCGCGTGAGCCGGCCGCGCCAGCCGACCCTTGAGGGTCGGAGCGCCGAAAATCGATCGCCTGGAGTCTTCAAAACTCCCCGGTCGCGGAAACACGTGCAGCGATTTTCCCGGATTTGTCATTCTGGTTCGCCAACCCGTCCTTGTCACAGGGAGTTTCAGGTGGCTGTCGGTTCGATTTCAAAGGGAACCTGATGAAATCAAGGCATAAAAAGGCTGACAGGCCATCCGGCTCTGCGGTGGCAACGGTCTTGCGTATCGGCGCGGTCGGCGTTATCTCTCCGCAATGCTCAAGTGCCGTGATCAGGCTCGGCGCTCGGTGGGGAATAGTTTAACGGTAGAACATCGGACTCTGACTCCGTCGGTCCTGGTTCGAATCCAGGTTCCCCAGCCACGCAGCCCACTGTCCCCGCTCTGAAACAGGCGTGCGTGGAAACTGCAGGGTGGTCCGCCGCCATTATTTGGTCAAAGAGAAGGGGCATCGAGCAGATTTCCCGTCAGCGCGATCTGAGCCGAGCGTCAATTCATCCTGAATCCGTCAGTTGGAGGTTGCGGGCACCCTGTCGGTGCTGTCTGGTCAGGCGGCGGAGCCATGAGCATTGCCGCCATGGCCCTTGCGCATACACCCGCATCGCCGACGACGGCGGCTTCGACCTTGTCCCCTGCCCTGGGTTATTTCCTGGCTTGCCCGCCTGGCGGCAGCGCCCGGCCCCGTGCGATGCGCCTGTGCCGGAAGGGGTGGCAGAAGGTGGCTGCACGGCGCAAGGAAGCCGTCCCGGCCGGGATGCTCGACAACACCGGAAGTCGTGGCGCCACGGCATGGAACAGGACGCCGAAACTCGGGCTTGACCGCAAGTCTCTAGGCCTTGCGGGATTCCGCGATGAGCAGCCGAGAAAGCGCCTATCTTTCGCACACCGTTCGATGAAGCTGCAGCAGTTCCGGGATCGTCGCCGGGTCGCGTCGGCCGAAGCCGCATTCGGTTGCGACGTCATAGTCCGTCACAACGCCATCCGCAGCAGCCATGCGTCGACGGGTTCCCTCTTCGCCGTCCGTGAGGTGAATCAACCCAAGAACAAGGCGCGTGTCATCCGCGATCGCGAGCCCGCGCAGTGGCGCAACATAGGCATCATCGTGCCGATCCCGCGGCACCGGCATGTGGATGAAGGTGATGGCGCGCCCCAAGGCTGCCGCATTCTGACTGATGCCGTTGGAGAACGCCAAACTGACGGAAAGATCTGGCGGCTCGACAACATGCTTGTGACCCGGATCGCCGTAGCACAGATGAATGCCGCATTCGGCATCTGGCCCCACCCTGGTGCACAATCGCACGATACGATCGATCGAGCCACCCACCGGGTCGGCGTAGGGCAGCGGCGGACCGCCGTCTGCGCCCAGAACCTCGAAACACACATCCCATTGAATACAAAGCTTGTCGTGAGGAATGCCCTCCAGGATGGCGTACAGATCCCGAAGCATGGCCCGCTCGACGATGGGCTCGGCGGCGAGCCGGTCTTCCATCCTGACGAAGGACTGCACGAGCGCGATCGGTGTAGGCAACGAAACCTGGAAACGGACTTCCGGACCGATGTCGCCGGAAGCCTGCAGCGCTGCAAATGTCTGCCATGAATTCAGCGCCTCGTCGGCATAGCCAAGCGGCGCCATCTCGAAGGTCGACGGGTCGACCGAGGGATCAAGACTGTAGAAAGCGCGCTTCAGATCATCCTTGAAGCCTTCTCGCGCTTCCGAGACCTCCTTGTTCACGAAGGCCTCCGAGTTCTCGAACGAGGCCATCTGCCAGCGTATCCAGTAGCCCCTTTCACCTGTCTCTCCGTCAGGAATTCGTGGACAATGTTCTCCGAGAGTATCGGATACGGTGCGAAAAACCGTGTCGGCATCGGCCAAGCCGACGCTACCGACCAGATGAGCGTTGCGGGGCATCCTTCATTTCTGCAAAAGTGTATACGACTCCAGGTTGGAACATGTTGTTCCGAACCGGCTTGTATTCTTGCCTGTGCGTCGAACGAATGCAATCCCTGATCACCATACCGGCACCCAATCGCATGATCGAGAATAACATCGGCAAACGCAACGTCCTCTGGATCATGGCCGATCAGCTCCGCTTCGATTACCTGTCCTGCTACGGGCACCCGTCGCTACACACGCCGAACCTCGATGCCCTGGCGGCCAAGGGCGTGAGGTTTGACCGCGCCTACGTCCAGTCGCCGTTCTGCGGGCCGTCCCGCGCCAGCTACTACACAGGTCGGTATTGTCGCTCCCATGGCGCAACCTGGAACGGGTTTCCACTGCGCGTCGGCGAACCCACTCTGGGCGACCACATGCGCGAAATCGGCGTTCGTTGCGCTCTGGTCGGCAAAACTCACATGATGCCGGATCTGGAAGGCATGAAACGCCTGGGGATCGATCCGGATTCAGTGGCGGGTCAGCGCCACGCCGAATGCGGTTTCGAGCCCTACGAGCGGGACGATGGCCTGCATCCGTATGGCTTCGACGAGGCGCGCCCGTCCTACGACGATTACTTGCGCCGCAACGGCTTCGACAGCACCAATCCCTGGGAAGAATGGGCCAATTCGGGCATCGACAAATACGGCAATGTCCGATCCGGCTGGTTCCTGAAATACTCCGATCTCGCCGCGCGCGTACCGGCGGAACATTCGGAAACGGCCTATATCACCGGTCGGGCCATCGACTTCATGCAAGCCGCCGAATCGAGTCGGCCGAACCAGCCGTGGCTGATGCATCTGAGCTATATCAAACCGCACTGGCCGTACATCGTCTCGCCACCCTATCACGAGATGTACGGGCCGGAAGATGTTCTGCCGGCTGTGCGATCCAATGCCGAACGGCAGACCGACCACCCTCTGTTTCGGGCCTATCAGAATTCCCGGATCTGTCAGGCTCTTGCCAGCGAGGAAGCACGGCAGAAAGTCATTCCTGCCTACATGGGACTGGTGAAACAGCTGGACGACCAGTTGGGACGCCTCCTTGCCTGGATGGAAGATCAGGGCCTCATGGACAACACCATGATCGTCTTCTCGTCCGATCACGGTGATTATCTGGGCGATCACTGGATGGGCGAGAAGGACCTTTTCCACGAGCCGTCGCTGCGCACGCCCCTGATCGTCTACGATCCGCGGTCGGCAGCCGACATCACCCGGGGACAGAACTCCGACGAACTGGTCGAAGCGATTGATCTCTTGCCGACATTCCAGTCTTTCTTCGGCGGGCCGGCCAAGCCGCAACTGTTCGAAGGACTGGCGCTGGATCCACTGTTGCACGATACGGCTGACGGCTGGCGGGATGTGGCATTTGCGGAATACGATATCGCAACCCGACCCGCGCGGCTTGAGTTGGGCACGCCACTCGACAAATCCGGTATGGTTACGGTCGTCGACAAGCGGTGGAAGTACACCTGGTTTCGGGATTTCCGGCCTGTCTTGTTCGATCTCGAAAAAGATCCGCGCGAATTGATCGATCTGGGCGCTGATCCGGATCATGAGGAAGTGAGACAGCATTTTGACGCCACCATCCTGGAATGGGCGACACGGCCCCACGGGCGTACGACGATGACCCACGAGCAGTTGAACGGCATGGCCGGCAAGGAGCCGACCGGCATTCTTATCGGGCTGTGGGACGAAGATGACTATGAACGCGTATTTGGCCGGTCGTACGATCGCAGGCCCGGCTTGCCTCGGCGAGCGGAAGTCTAGGACAGCGCACAGATGGACCAGGGTTTGCCAGACAGCGTGAGGTCGATTGGATCCATGGCGCGCCCGCCGCATGAGACGGAAACCAACACGCCGCAGCGATTGCGTCGGGGAGGCTTGCTCTGGAGCTGATTCAGATCGTGGTCGCCGGTGTTGCGCAAGGTTGTGTCTACGGCATGATCGCGCTGGGTTTCGTGCTGATCTACAAGGCGACCGAACAGGTGAATTTTGCCCAGGGCGATATCATGATGCTGGGCATGTTCGCAGCGTTCACGCTGATCGCGACCGGCGGCCTGTCATGGTGGCTGGGCATCATCCTGGCCATCGCCGTTACCGGAGCGTTCGGTTTTTTCCTCGACAAGCTGATGCTGCGCCAAATCATTGGACAGCCGCAGTTCGCGGTGGTGATACTGACAATTGCCCTGGGGTTCATCTTCCGCTCTGTCGCCGGCGGAGTCTGGGGTGCCGATCCGGTATCCTTCACGACGCCCTATGGCAGGACCGTCGTCACGCTGAATGAGAGCGAGACGGGCAACACCGTCATCGACGTCTCGGATCTGGTGATCATACTGGGGACCATCATCCTGGTCGCCGTCATGTACGCTTTCTTCCGGTTTACCAGGATCGGCGTTGCAATGCAGGCTGCGTCTCAGAACCAGCTTGCCGCCTGCTACATGGGCATCCCGGTCAAATACATCTTCTCATTGATCTGGGGCATCAGCGCGGCTGTTTCCTGCGTTGCCGGTATTCTGCTGGCGCCCAAGATCGCAACATTCGATCCCGACGTCGGTTTCCTGGCCATTACGGCCTTCGCCGCTGCGGTGATCGGCGGGTTCGGGAGCCTGCCTGGAGCGATTCTCGGCGGGTTGATCATTGGTGTGACGGAACAGTTGGCGCAAGCCTACCTGCCCGGTGATTTCGCACGCGCAGTCGCACCGGTTTCCGGCTTCGTCATCTTGCTGGTCGTGCTGCTGGTTCGGCCGGATGGCCTGTTCGCGCAGATCCAGCGCAAGAAGGTCTAGGCGGTCATGCGTTTCGTCTTCAAGACCAGCTACAATCAGGACATCCAGTTCCTGAAGCACGAGGGGTACTGGTGGTCCTACGGCATCCTTTTTCTGGTCGTCGTGACCGCACCGCTGTATCTCGGCGACTTTGAAATCGCGGAACTGTCGCAAGCCATGAGCTTTGCAGTCGCCGGCCTCGGTCTCATGCTGCTCGTCGGGTACACCGGTCAGGTCAGCCTGGGTCATGCCGCCTTCTTTGGCATCGGCGCCTATGCCCAAGCCTGGCTGCTCAGCGTGTTGCCGATTTCCTTCCTGGTCGCCATGCCGATCGCCGCCGCGATGACCGGCCTCGTCGGCCTGCTGCTGGCAATACCGCTTCTTCGGATGACCGGCATCTACCTCGCGATCGGCACGCTCGCCCTGTCCGTCGTGCTGGAGCAGATCCTGAAAAACTGGAAATCGGTGACCGGCGGCTTCGATGGCAAGGCAGTCGAGCCGGCAAGTATCGCGGGCCACCAATTCAACCCCGACAGCTGGGATTTCTACTACGTCTCTCTGGCCATCCTGATTCTGGTTCTCGTCGTCTGCGCCAATCTGTTGCGCAGCCCGACCGGACGCGCCATGGTTGCCGTTCGCGACTCGGAAGTCTCGGCCCGCAGCATGGGAGTGAACGTCGCGCGCACCAGGATCACAGCCTTCGCCATCAGCACGGCGATCACCGGATTGGGCGGCGCGCTGTTCGCTCACAAGCTGCAGTATCTGGCACCGGACGGATTCAATCTGATCATCTCGATCACCTTCCTGCTGATGATCGTGGTCGGGGGCCTGGGATCCTTGCAGGGCGCCGTTCTTGGCGCACTGGTCGTCACGCTGATTCCGCAGGCCATTACCGTTGCCAAGGACTACTTGCCGGACGCCATCGCGCATCAGCCGGGTCTGGAGCCAGGAATCTTTGGCCTGATTCTGGTTGTCTTCATCCTCTACGAACCCCTGGGGATTTATGGGCGCTGGCGCAAGTTGAAGTTGTTCTTCGACATTTTCCCGGTTTACCGAAAGGCCACTTTCAAGCGCCGGAAAGTATTCCTCAAGACCGAGCGGATGCGGTGACGGCGGTTCTTTCGGCAGACAGTCTCACCATCCGTTTCGGAGGCCTTGCCGCTGTCGACAATGTTTCGTTCGAGGTACAGGAACGCGAAGTCTGCACCATCGTGGGTCCGAACGGCGCCGGGAAGACGACGATCTTCAACATGATCAGTCGGATCGATCACCCCAGCGAAGGGCGGATATTCTTTCTTGGCAACGATATAACGGAAATGCCGGCATACCGGATTGCCGGCATCGGCATCGCCCGCACGTTTCAGAACATCGAGCTGTTCGAACACGCTTCCGTCCTCCAAAACCTGCTGGTCGGCCGGCACTGCAAGAGCCGGACGAATGTCCTCCAGGAACTTGCCTTCCTGCCGAGCGTTCGCAAGGCCGAGATGGTGCATCGAGAAAAGGTCGAGGAAGTCATGGACTTCCTCGACCTTCAGCCTTATCGCGACCAATACATCGCCAGTCTGCCGTATGGCGTCCGCAAGATTGTCGAACTCGGTCGCGCCCTGTGCACGGAGCCAGAACTGCTGCTCCTCGACGAGCCGGCCTCTGGCCTCAATGTCGAAGAGACCGAGAATGTCGCTTTCTGGATCGACGACATCAAGAACGACCTCGGCATCACCATCCTGATGGTCGAACATGACATGTCGCTGGTGTCCGAAGTTTCCGACCGCGTACTGGCGATGAACGACGGCAAGATGATCGCCGAAGGAACCTCGGCCGAAGTACAGAGTCATCCCGAGGTTCTCCGCGCCTATCTGGGAGCGTGACCTGATGATCGAAAACCTGCTCAGCGTTCGCAATATCGAAACCTGCTACGGCCCCATCATGGCCCTGCGGGGCGTAAGCCTGGATGTGCCGAAAGGCCAGATCGTCACCGTGCTGGGCGCCAACGGCGCCGGCAAGACGACGATTCTCAAGACCGTCAGCGGCGTCATGGATCCGCAGAAAGGAAGCGTGACGTTCGACGACAATCAAATTCAGGGCAATGACCCTGACTGGGTTGCCCGCCAGGGAATCGCGCACGTGCCGGAAGGACGAGAGGTCTTTCCGTTGCTGACTGTCCGCGAAAACCTGTCGATGGGTGCTTTCGCCCGAACCGAGCGAGGTGGTGTTGGCGCTGACCTGGAAATGGTCTTTGGCTACTTCCCGATCCTTCGGGAACGCGCCGACCAGCAAGCCGGCTATCTCTCGGGCGGCCAGCAGCAGATGCTCGCGATTGCTCGCGCCCTGATGGCAAGGCCGCGCCTGATGCTGCTGGACGAACCATCGCTTGGTCTGTCCCCGATCCTGGTAAAGGAAATCTTCGACATCATCCGGCGGCTGAACAAAGAGCAAGACGTGACGATGCTGCTGGTCGAGCAGAATGCCAGCATGGCACTACAGATTGCAGGCTATGGCTATGTTCTCGAACTCGGCCGGATCGTGATGGACGACACCTGCGACCGGCTTCTGGAAAGCGAGGACATCAAGGAGTTCTATCTGGGCGTCAGGAGAGACGCTGTGCGGGGCAGGAAGCGGTGGCGTCGCAAGAAGACCTGGCGCTAGTTTCTGTCGGCGGGGGAAAGATCGACATGGATGGATCAACCGGTTCGACAGAAACAGACGGCGTTGTCTTTGACGGCTGCGATACGTTGCCGAAGCTCTTCCGCAAACGTTGCGTGGAAGAGGCTGACAAGATCGCAATGCGCGAAAAGCATCTGGGAATCTGGCGGTCCATCACATGGCGGGAGTATGGCGAAACGGCAAAAGACATCGGCCTCGGCCTGGTGTCGATGGGCTTGCAGCGGGGAGAAACCGTTTCCATCTTGTCCGAAACCAGAAAGGAATGGATGTTCGCCGATCTGGGCGCCATCGGGGCTGGCGCGATCAGTAGCGGAATCTATACCACAGACTCCGCGAAACAGCTGGAATACATCGTTCGCGATTCCGAGACAGTCTTCCTGTTCGTCGAGAATGAAGAGCAGCTCGACAAATATCTGCAGGTTCGGGACAACGTGCCGTCTCTGCGCAAGGTCATCATCATGGACCTCGAAGGTCTGCGCGATTTCAGCGACCCGATCGCCATGACATGGGATGAGCTGCTTGAAACCGGCCGTCGATACGGCGCGAAACACCCTGCGGCTTGGGACGACCGGGTCGACGGCTCGTCGCAGGACGATACCGCCATACTGGTTTACACGTCCGGCACCACCGGCCCGCCGAAAGGCGCCATGATTTCCAACAAGAACGTGATCTTCCAGATGGGTCACGCTCGAACCATGCTCGAGTTCCACGAAGGAGACAACCAGCTGGCCTTCCTGCCCCTGTGCCATATCGCCGAACGCGGATTTTCGATGTTCCTGTCGATGGCCTACAAGACAGTGGTCAATTTCGCCGAAAGCCCGGAAACGTTCGCGGAAAACGTGCGCGAGGTGTCGCCGCATGTTTTCTTCGCCGTGCCGCGCGTGTGGGAGAAATTCTATTCGGGCTTCACGATCCAGATTCGGGATGCCACGGCGATCGGCAAGACGATGTACTCCTGGGCGATCGAGATCGGCAAGCGCATCGCCGAACACAGGATCAGGGGAACGGAACCATCCGCCAAAGACAGGATGCTCTACGGATTGGCGGACCTTCTGGTGCTTCGCAACGTGAAGACGATGATCGGGCTCGGCAAGGCGCGCTGGGCGGCCACCGGCGCGGCACCGATCTCACCAGACCTGATCCGCTGGTACATGGCTCTTGGCATCAACATGCTGGAGGTCTACGGCCAAACCGAGAACACCGGTGTGGCGACGGCCAACACCCGGACCGATTTCAAGGTCGGAACCATCGGAAAGGCCATGCCCGATACCGAAGTGAAGATCTCCGAAAAGGGCGAGATCCTCATCAAGGGCGATCATGTGTTCAAAGGGTATTTCAACAGGCCGGAAAAGACTGCTGAAACGGTGATTGATGGCTGGTTGCACACCGGCGACGTCGGCTCGGTCGACAGCGAGGGCTATTTCAAGATCACCGACCGGATCAGGGACATCATCGTGACGGCGGGAGGAAAGAACATCACGCCGTCCGAAATGGAGAACCAGTTGAAGTTCTCGCCCTACATCGCCGATGCGGTCATCATCGGCGACAAGCGAAAGTTCCTTTCCTGCCTCGTCATGATCGACGAAGACAACGTGGTAAAGTTCGCGCAAGACGGCAATGTTCCGTTCTCGAACTACGCCAGTCTTTGTCGATCCAGCAAGGTCCAGGAGCTGATTTCTGCCGAAATCAGCAAGGTGAACAAGGACTTTGCGCGGGTCGAGCAGATCAAGGCCTTCCGGCTGATTGAACAGGTCCTGACGCCGGAAGACGAGGAACTGACCCCGACAATGAAGCTGAAACGAAATCTTGTCGGTCAAAAATACAAGGAATTGATCGACTCGATGTATCAGGCGACGTAACGTGGATGCTTCAGCGGGCTTGCTGGAAAAGACATCTGACGGTTGGATTCGTCGGCCTGACCAAGGGAGAAAAGGCATGAAAACAGACTTCAGGTTCCTGTTGACCGGTGTTTCAGGCATGATCGTTGTCGCGTCCGGCGCGGCATTCGCGGAAACCCGCGGCGTGACCGACACCGAAATCCGAGTCGGCAGCCACACGGCTCTCACCGGACCGGTTGCGCCCTGGGGTACCGGCTCAGTCAGCGGCTCCCGTATGGCGTTTGCCGAAGTGAACGAGAAAGGCGGAATCCACGGTCGCAAGATCAAGTTGATCGTTGAGGATCACAGCTATCTCGTGCCCAAGGCCATTCAGGCGGCCAACAAGCTGCTGAACCGGGACAAGGTCTTTGTGATGTTCGCCGCGCTCGGCACGCCGATGAACAATGCCGTACTGCCGCGTCAGTTGAAGGCCGGTGTGCCGAACTTCGCGCCGTTCACCTCCGCCCGGCAGATGATCATGCCGTTCAATCGTCTGAAATTCATGATGACCGCCAGCTACTACGATCAGGTCCGAGCGGCCACGAAGTATTTCGTGAAGGAGAAGGGTCTGAAAAACATCTGCACGATGTATCAGGATACGGACTACGGTCGTGAAATCTTTCAGGCGGCCAGGGATCAGCTGAAAGACATGGGCATGAAGCTGGCTGCCACTTCGACGCACAATCCGCGCGAACGGTCCTTTACAGGCGCAATCACGAAACTTCGCAAGGCCGGTTGTCAGGCAACCATGATGGGCACAATCATCACCGATACGATCGTACCCTTCGTCACGGCCAGGAAGTTGGGCTGGAATACCATCTTTGTCGGTAACATCGCGACCTATGATCTGATCGTGTCCGGTTTCGAGAAGGGTGCCATGAACGGCTATTACGCCATGTCGTCATTCGAGATGATCTACGGCGACACGGCTAGGGGCGCCAGGAAGCAATGGGCCGACGACTTCAAGAAACGGTTTGACAAACCGCACACCGGCGCGGCGCAATTGGCCTACCTCAGCGCGGAGGTCCTTGTCGAAGCGCTGAAACGGGCGGGCAAGGATCTGACAACCGACAGCTTCATAAAGGCCGTCCACAGCATCAAGGGTTTCCGGTCAAAACTGGGAGGAGCGCCCACCACCTTCGGAGACAAGGATCATCAGGGCTCCAACGAAGCATTTCTGACGGTCGTCGAAAATGGTCGTTGGAAGACGCTGACAGAGGCCCTCTCCTACTAGAACAGGGGTCTGTCGCAAACGGCCGGGTTGTCGAAAGCCCTTGTAAGAAAAACCGGAAATGGTCCGGAAAAGGAAGCCCCGGCGTTGCTGACTTTTTCGATACACTGAGCGGGATTCGCCGGTGCATCGGAGGGAGTGCTCCTTCTTGTGGATATTGCTTCACCACAGCGAGGACGATCGCGGCAGGAGAGCGCGTCTCCCCAGCCCCTCATTCCCCCCGCACAGTGCTCTGTTCACATCCGGCCCTCCTTCAGGTCCTGACGCCGCGCCGTCGGCTCGGTCATGGATGGCAGATCCCGGCCCTGGGCCAGCAGGCAACCGTCAGAAGGACGATGTCTCTGCTTCCATGCGATCCTTTTGAGACCGTCTTCGGAAGGTCCGCATGAGTCGTTGGGAACATTGATCCATGAACCTCCGCAAATCGCGGCCGCTCCCGGGGGCGGCGTAGTCGAGGGGGCCCTTGATGACCCGCCCAGGCCACCTGGTCCTCTCGTGCCGATTTTCGTGCCAGATATTCCCTGATACGCCGCAGGGTACGGCGGAACCGGGTTTGCGATCGACCCTGAACTTTCCTTCCTCGACAGATCGCAAAAATGCGTTGTGCCGAGGAAGTCGAACGTCTCCGGTTTGCTGATCCGCCGCCTCAAATCCCGTTGAATCGCAATTTCCATCAGAAACCTCCGTTCTTCGCCGGTTCGGCTTTTCCGCTCGGTGCAGTCACCGGACCATTGCTGTTGCCTCACGAGACAGGAAGCGGCGAACCGCATCCCCCCAAGCGGCCAGGAACCGGTCAATATGACGGTTTTCCGTATACAGACCCTGGCTGATCCGAATCGCGCCGCGGGCCAGACACGCATCAATTCCCATAGCTTCAAGGACCGGCGAAGACGATATCTTCCCGGACGAGCAGGCAGATCCGGCGGAAACTGCGATGCCGGCCAGGTCAAGCCGCATCAACAACAGATCCGCTGCAATACCTGGTACTGCGGCGCAGGTGGTGTTTGGCAATCGATCAGCCTTGTCTCCGAAAATGGAAACCTCAGGCACGTGGCGGCGCATCTCCTCTTCCAGGCGGTCACGCTGCGCGCGAATGCGGGACCAGTCATCGATTTCGCCGCGTGACTGACGCGCCGCAACGCCGAACCCGACAATACCCGGCACGTTTTCGGTACCGGCGCGTCGTTTCATTTCCTGGCCCCCTCCTCCGATCAGCCGTTCAAGAAACCGCCCCTTGCGCACGATCAGGGCGCCGACGCCGGTGGGACCACCGATCTTGTGGCTTGACAGACTGAGACTGTCACACAAGGCCCAGACGGGCGCCAGATCCGCCTTCCCGGCAAGTTGAACCGCATCGACATGGAGCCAAACCCCATTGTCCCGGCAAAGGGCGGCCGCTGGCGCCAAGGGCTGGATCACTCCGGTTTCGTTATTGGCCGCCATCAGGGCCACCGCACTGGCATGATCACTACCGTCAGCAGGCAACTGCGCGAGTGCGTCGGCGAGGTGTCCAAGCTTGATCTTTCCCTGAAAACAAGAAGGCAAGATTTTGATTTTAATGATATTTTCAATGACTGAAGGATGTTCGATGCCGCCACAGATCACGCGACCGGCCCGACCGCCGATCGCCATCGCGTTGGCCTCTGTCGCACCAGACGTGAAGACCACTTCTTCAGGCGCACATCCGACGAGCGCCGCCACGTCGGCGCGAGCAGCCTCAATGCTGGCGCGCAGCGCCTGCCCCTCTCTGTGTACCGACGACGGGTTGCCGGTGATCGTGAATGTTGCAGTCATTGCCGCTGCTGCCTTGGGCCGCAACGGAGCGCTGGCATTGTGATCCAGATAGACGCGCGTCCCCGCCGGCATCAGCGAGTCATCCGGTAGCATGACATTCTTGGGGTTGTCGGCGGCGGGTTCAGGCGGATTTTGCCTCTGGCGCTTCGACTTCCGCTTCCGCCGTCTTCTCGGTCTCCAACTGCTCGATTCGCTCCGTCAATGCCTGGACCTGCTGGCGAAGGGCCTCGATCGCCGGTACAACTGGATCGTTCACCAGATCCCCCGTTGCACCGTAAGCAACGAACTGCTTCATCATGCGCTTGTTCTTTGGCATGAGTGTCTTGGCCGGAACACCAGTCACCGTGACGTTCGGCGATACATCGCGAAGGACAACCGCATTGGCGCCGACGCGGGCGTTGGACCCGACGGTTATCGGCCCCAGAATCTGAGCGCCGGAGCCTACAATTACCCCGTCTTGCAGAGTCGGGTGGCGCTTCACGTTGCGCTGGGCGCTGCTCTCGACGCTCGGCGAAGTTCCACCCAGCGTCACGTCATGATAGAGGGTCACGTCATCGCCGATTTCGGCGGTTTCGCCAATCACCACGCCCATGCCGTGGTCAATGAACAGCCGTTTGCCGATGGCCGCTGCCGGATGGATTTCAATTCCCGTCCAGAACCGACCCCATTGCGAGACCCATCGACCGATCAGGCGCATTTTCCGGCGCCACAACCAGTTGGACAGGCGATGGAACAACATGGCGTGAAAACTGGAATAGCTGATGGCTACATCCAGTCTGCTGCGCGCCGCCGGATCACGCGCCATGATCCCATCGATTTCGTCAAGCAATGTCCGGAACATGGTGCCCTCGCTACCTTCTTGCCGGGGTGGGTCTTGGACGGTTGTCCCGGGGCCAAGGCCGCTCCGCTACATTGTGGCGCTTGAAACTTCCAGGCCGCAGTTGCACATATTTGGTTGCTGGAGATCTGTGGTCTGCTGGCGCGAGTTCAGGTTTCTCGCGCTTGACACGTCAAAACAACAGATAATGCTTGTTGTGTGGCGGTCAATACGCGCAAAATCGTAGCAAAATGCGTGATCTCCTGCTGCACAAGACCTCGTGTTGCAAAAGGATCCGGTGCATGCCTGATGTCATTTTCCCCGGCCACGAAGGCCGGCTGGAAGGCCGTTATCATCACAGCAAGAAACCAAACGCGCCGCTCGCGCTGATCCTGCACCCGCACCCGCAGCATGGCGGGACCATGAACAACAAGGTCGTCTATCGAATATATCACATCTTTGCCGGGCGCGGATTCTCCACGTTACGCTTCAATTTTCGTGGAGTCGGCCGATCGCAGGGCATCTATGACCGGGGTGAAGGCGAACTGCTGGATGCCGCATCGGCCCTGGACTGGATGCAGCAGCACAATGCCAACGCATCTGGTTGCTGGATATCTGGGGTGTCGTTTGGCGCCTGGATCGGCATGCAGTTGCTCATGCGCCGTCCGGAGCTCGACGGATTCGTCAATATCGCGACGCCTGCCAACCTGTACGATTTCTCTTTTCTGGCCCCCTGCCCATCTTCCGGGCTGATGATCCATGGCGAACTGGACTCGCTTGTAACCGAAGAATCGGTGCAGGAACTGGCCGAGAAACTGATGATGCAAAAAGGCGTGGTGATTGATCTGCGGGTGATTGAAGGCTGTGATCACTTTTTCATGGATCACCTTGATGAAATGCGGGGCCATGTAGAGCAATATCTGGATTCGGCGCTGGCCCACCCGCGCAAGCGGGCCATTGGTGGCAGGCGCTGACAGGACTTCAGGCTGGCCGGTGCAGCTTTCCGCCGACAGTCGGCACTGACACGCCGGTGCTACCAGGAACGCTGGTTGGACGTCCATCCACTACTCGCAGCGCTAGCCAGGCAAACGCTTGCGCCTCCAGCGCATCGCCATTCCAGCCGAATGCTTCGACCGGCAGCACCGGGACGTGAAGGGCGTTCTCCAGCCATTGCATCATCGTGCCATTCCTGCGTCCGCCGCCGCTGACTCGCCACTCGACAGGCGCTACCGGCATCCAGTCCAGCGCCGCCTTTATGGCGGCGACAGTGAAGGCGGTGAGTGTCGCCGCCCCATCCTCGATCGAGAGATCCCCGACATCGGCGAGGAAAGCATTTCGGTCCAGGCTCTTCGGCGGCGCTTGTGCGAAATACGGATCTTTCATCCAGGCCGCGACCCGATCATGTTCAATGGTTCCTTTGGCGGCAGTCTGGCCATTCCAGTCCATCATCTGTCCCGTCCGGCGGCTCATGAAATCGTCGATCAATGCGCTTGCCGGTCCCACATCGAAGGCCAGCAGCGGCAATGTTTCGACGCCGCCGCTCTCCTCCTGGCTGCCGATCCAGCTGACGTTTGCGACGCCGCCCAGGTTCAGAACAGCACGAGGACCAACGCGTTCGTCCAGGCCTTGGCAAGACAGGGCTGCGTGGAACAGCGGCGCCAGTGGCGCTCCCTGCCCACCCCGGCGCATATCTTCCGATCGAAAATCGCTGACGAACGAGAGGCCCGTCACATCTGCCAATGCCTGGGCATCGCCGATCTGCACCGTGGTTGCCTGGTCAGGATCGTGAAATATCGTCTGACCGTGAAATCCTACCCAATCGACAGAGTCTGCATCCAATGCCTTCTCGGCGAGAAATCTGGCAAGCGCCGAACGGTGGGCTTCGGTAACGGCAGCGATTGCAGCGTCGGTTGCCGCAGGCTGGCCGAAACAGGCGCAGATTTCATCGCGGTGTCCTGCCGAATACGGATAGGTCCCCGCAGCGCCGGCTTCTATCTTCCAGACACCGTCAGATCGGATCAGCGCGACGTCGACGCCATCGGCTGAAGTGCCGCTCATCAGCCCGACCGCGGTCCGCATCGTCATGGACCATTCCTCGCAACCACTTCACGCATCGTCCTTTGTCCGCCATGTCGGGCTGTGATAGATCGCAAATCCGACCCGGCGCAACCTGGAGATACCGCAGCTCATGACTGCCTTCAAATCAGATTTCATGACTGTGCTGCACGACCGCGGTTACGTTCATCAATGTACGGACGAAACGGCTCTGGACAACAAGGCGGCAACCAGTCTCGTGACCGCATATATCGGTTTCGACGCGACAGCCGACAGCCTCCATGTCGGCAGCCTGCTGCAGATCATGCTGCTGCGCTGGCTTCAGAAGACCGGTCACAAGCCCATCGTTCTGATGGGCGGCGGCACGACCAGGGTCGGCGACCCGTCAGGCAAGGACGAATCCAGGCAGATCCTCGCCGAAGAACAGATTGTTGCCAACATCGCCGGGATCCGGTCGGTATTCGAAGCCTTTCTGTCCTTTGGAGACGGGCCGACCGATGCGGTGATTGCCAACAATGCCGACTGGCTGGACACGCTTGCCTACATAGACTTCTTGCGTCACTACGGTCGGCATTTCACGATCAATCGAATGTTGACCTTCGACAGCGTCAAACTTCGTCTGGATCGGGAGCAGCCCCTGACCTTCCTGGAATTCAACTACATGCTCCTCCAGGCATACGATTTCCTTGAACTGGCCCGGCGTTATGATTGCAGCCTTCAACTTGGCGGCTCCGACCAGTGGGGCAACATCGTCAACGGCGTAGAATTGGGCCGTCGCGCTGAACGACGCGAACTGTTCGGCATCACCTCGCCGCTGATCGAGACATCGTCTGGCGCCAAGATGGGAAAGACGACCCGGGGCGCCGTGTGGCTGAATGCCGATCGGTTGAGCCCCTACGAATACTGGCAGTTCTGGCGGAACACTGAAGATGCTGACGTCGGCAGATTCCTGCGACTCTTCACCGAAATGCCGCTTGAGGAGATCGCCCGGCTGGAAGCGCTGTCGGGCGCAGAGATCAACGAGGCAAAGAAAAAGCTGGCCACGGCCGCCACGGCGATGCTCCACGGCGAAGCGTCGGCCAGCGCCGCCGAGGAAACGGCGCGACAGACATTCGAGCAGGGTGCCGCGGGACCGGGCCTGCCCGTTGTCAACATCCCGGTAGCAGATCTGGAAGGCGGCCTCCCGATCTTCGATCTGTTTCGCCGATCAGGTCTGGCTTCAAGCGGCGGCGCGGCGCGGCGCCTCATCAAGGGCGGCGGCGCGCGGGTCAATGACGTTCAAGTGCAGGATGAAAATGCCTTGGTCGGAACGAATGCGCTGAATGCCAGCGGCGTGGTCAAACTTTCTGCCGGCAAAAAACGGCACGTATTGATCAGGCCGGCATGACCGGCCGCTTAGCGAGCATCATGCGTTGGTGGCGGTAGATGATGAAAACCGTCCAATATGGCAGATTGCGTGAATCATGGCTGCTCAACCGGCATTCGACAATCTTTGTCGGAAATCGTATGCTGCAGGATCGACGCTGGTTGAACCGTGATATCGGCGCCATACCGAAATACCGATTCTGGTCACCATGACCAGAACAGGGTTATCGCGGCGATGCTGCTCCCCGGGAGCATCTTGCGAATCACGGAACCGTCGTCCAATCAGAATCAGATGGTTTCCTGGCATCGCGAATCTTCGGGATCCCGGGCTCGCAAAGCCCCTTGAAGCGATTGTGCATGCGCCAAATGACTGCAACCGATCAAATGCTTCCCATACCAGCAGTTCCCCCGGCCCCCGGTGATCGCGATCTGCTTGAACGGCATGTCGAAAGATGGAAACGGGTTGTGGCCGGCATGGTGGAGAGCGCCCTTAAAGATCCGGTCTCCAGGCTCATTGACGGTCCGGCAGGCCCTGTCCTGCGCGCTTGTTTCGGGAACAGTCCCTTTCTTGCCGACTGTCTGTTCAAGAATCCCGAGTTTGCGCTGTCATTTTTCACCAGCGGGTGCGATGCGGCGCTGGATTCCGTGATTGACGGGGCCGCGGCGCAGTTGGCCAACGGGGCGCAGATCGCGTCAACCGAAACAATCCTGCGGCGCGCACGCCAGCAAAATGCTCTGGGCATCGCCCTGGCCGATCTGTCCGGGGCCTGGAACTGTCACAAGATCACTCGGCGGCTGTCGGCGTTCGCGGATTGGGCAATTGATGCGGCGCTGGACGTTCTCGTCCGCGACGCCGGTTGGCGCGGCGCGCTGAAGATCGATCCGACAGAACCCAGGCCATCTCATGACTGTGGTCTGTTCGTGATCGGATTGGGCAAGCTCGGCGCTCGCGAGTTGAACTACTCCAGCGATATCGACCTGATGGTCCTTTACGACCCTGAGATCGTACCCATCGTGCGCCCAGAACGCCTGCAGTGGGAGATGGTCAAGCTGACCCAGGGATTGATCGGTCTGTTGCAGAAACGGACGGCCCATGGCTACGTCTTCAGAACGGACTTTCGCCTGCGGCCGGATCCTGCGGCCACCCCGATCTCCCTGTCTGTCGATGCAGCGGAAGCCTATTACGAAAGCGTGGGCCAGAACTGGGAGCGGGCAGCGATGATCAAGGCGCGCCTCGTCGGTGGCGACCGGCAGGCCGGCAGCGCGTTTCTCGATCGGCTCCGCCCGTTCATATGGCGTCGCAACCTGGATTTCGCCGCGATACAAGATATCCACTCCATCAAGCGCCAGATCAACGCCTATCGAGGCGGCAGCAAGATATCCTCTCTGGGGCACGATCTGAAACTCGGTCGCGGCGGCATCCGGGAAATCGAATTCTTCGCCCAGACCCAGCAGCTGATCTATGGCGGGCGCGACGACAGCCTCCGCCGGAAACCAACGCTCGAGGCAATCCGCGCTCTTGTTGTGGCGAACCGGGTTACGGCGCAAGCCGCCGGTGAGCTTGAAGAAGCATACGTTTTTCTGCGGACCACGGAACATCGGTTGCAAATGGTCGAGGATCGGCAGACCCACGCCCTGCCAAAAGACGACCATCTGTTCAACCGCTTCGCCACCTTCATGGGCTATCCTGACCCGGCGGGCTTCGCGACGGCCCTGGAACACCATCTGCAGATTGTCGAGCGTCATTATGCCAGATTGTTCGAAGAGTCGCCGCCGCTCGGCGGACCAGGCAATCTGGTCTTTACCGGCGGCGAACATGATCCCGACACACTCGCCACCCTGGAGGAACTGGGTTTCAAAGAACCGAAGAGAGTCTCGTCATCCATCCGTGCCTGGCATTACGGGCGGTACCGGTCTGTGCGCAGCAACCGGGCCCGAGAACTCCTGACAGAATTGACGCCGACATTGCTCGCCGCAATCAGCAAAACCGTGGTACCGGACAAGACCTTTCACCGTCTGGATGTCTTCATCCGGAGCTTGCCCGCCGGGGTACAATTGTTTTCCTTGCTGCAGGCCAATCCCGGCATTTTGAGCCTCATCGCCGATATCATGGGCAGCGCCCCGGAACTTGCCGAAACGATAGGCCGGCAGCCTGTCCTTTTCGACACCATGCTGGATCGGGGATTCTTCGACTCGCTGCCGGACCTTTCTTCCATGGCCGCCGGTATCGAACGCGCCATACCGCCGGATGCTATTTATGAAGATGTCCTCAATGCCGTGCGCCGATGGTGTGCCGAGATACGGTTTCGGATCGGCGTCCAGTTGCTGCAAGGCACCATCGAAGCCGAAACAGCCGGTCAGGCCTATTCGGATGTCGCGGACATCACCGTCTCGACCATCCTGCCCCATGTGGAAGCCGCGTTCGCAGAACGTCATGGCGGATTCGATGGCGGCGCATTCTGCGTTCTGGCGCTGGGAAAACTCGGCGGCCAGGAACTGACGGCGGCATCAGATCTTGATCTGGTTTTCGTCTATGACGACCGCATGACGGAACCGCAGTCCAGCGGAACCAGGCCCCTGGCACTGAGCCACTATCATGCCCGTCTTGCCCAGCGATTGCTGAGTGCGCTGACCGCAATGACAGCGGAAGGTGTGCCATTCGAGATTGACCTGCGTCTTCGACCCAATGGCAACAAGGGTCCGTTGGCATCGAGCTTGTCGGCGTTTGCGGACTATCAGACAAATCAGGCCTGGACGTGGGAGCAAATGGCCCTGTCCCGCGCGCGCGTGATCGCCGGTCATGGGTCATTGGCTGACAGTGTGATGGACATCGTCGAATCCGCCTTCCGTCGCAAGCGGAAGGCCAGGATACTGGCGGCGGATGTCGTCCACATGCGCCGGCGCCTGGCAGCCAACAGGCCCGCGCCCAGCCACTGGCACGTCAAGAACATGACAGGCGGCATTCTGGACATCGAGTTCACGGTGCAGTTCCACCAGTTGCTGCACAGTGCCGATCATGCCGGTCTTCGCCAGACAAGAACTCGTGCAGCCATTCGCAGACTCGGATCGGAGGGCCTGTTGTCCGAAGACATCGCCGCAACGCTCGAAACCGCTTTTGACCTGTTGCAGAAGATTCAGTCGATTCTGCGGCTGGCCGGCGCACCGCTGGACGCCGACGAGCGGCCGCCAGCCGAGTTGCATCCCCTTCTCTGCCGGGCAACGAACCGACCAGATATTCGGATCCTCGAGGCCGAGATAAAGGAATTGGCCGCCGAGGTGCGAAACGTATATGAAAAACTGGTTGTGGAGATCGTCGGTGACTCCCCGATCCGGCGTGCCGCGCGATCCTCCCTGCGATGAACTGCCACGAACCAAAGGAGAATGATAAATGGCACTTGCCGAAGGCGATCAGGCCCCAGATTTCACGATGCCCACAGACGGAGGCGGTTCGGTGTCTTTGGCTGACCTCAGAGGCGAACAGGTCGTCCTTTACTTCTATCCGAAGGATGACACGCCCGGTTGCACCAAGGAGGCCTGCGCCTTCCGCGATGCAATGCCCGATTTTTCCAAGGTCAAGGCGCGGATCATCGGCGTGTCCAAGGACACTGTTGCCAAGCATGACAAGTTCAAGGCAAAGCATGACCTGCCGTTTACCCTGGCGTCCGATGAGGCCGGCAATGTGTGCGAGACCTACGGTGTCTGGGTGGAGAAGAACATGTACGGGCGCAAGTATATGGGTATTGAGCGCGCCACGTTTCTGATTGGCGCCGACGGCGCGGTGAAGAAGATCTGGCGCAAGGTCAAGGTACCGGGTCATGCCGACGCTGTCCTGGCAGCTGCAGACGCATGACGTACCCGACCGCACGTCTGTCGACACGGCAGTGATGAAGTCCGTTCCATCTTTGGTCAACGCCAAGGACTGCTTGCGCCTTCTCGCCAAAGGCCTTTCCGGGGTCTGGCAGGAAAACTGCCATCCTGTTTCGCGAGGCGAGGCGGGAGGGTGCGAGACGACGTCGCCAGTGTCCTGCGGCTCTCGCCCGCGATCGTCGAAGGCTTCCAGGCGATGCTCAAGGCGACATGGGTAACCTCATTGAGGTAGATCTCTTTTTCTGCTGTTCGGGCTCGTATGTTCGGCAGACGCGACGGGATGACGGCGCACCACCAGTCCCGGACCGAGAGTATCCTGGCCAACAGCAACCTGAGGAACGCCGCGCTCATCCTCTACGACGTTTCCTCAAGCTTTCCTGGAGGGAAGCTGCGGCCCGGTCGCAGTGGAGGTGTTGCCCGGGAACGTCTCGGACCGTCCATGGCCGTGGCGCAGGTGAACAAGGCTCCAGACCTTCTTGGGCATCGACCATGTGGTGCCGGTTGGGGGGACAGGGCCATGCTCACCTCGGTCTGCGGCTTGCATCCGGGACGATCTCGAAGCCGCGGGCCTCGCAACGAAGGCCGGCAGTATCCATCGCGAATCCCGACGCCTGAGCGAGCCGGGGCAACGCAGCGGCCAGTTCATGAAATATCCAGCTAGAACTTCTCCACCCACGGCCGCAATTCCACTTCCCAGGCCCAGGTGCTTCGATGCTGTCTGTGGACTTGAAGATAGGTCTCGGCGATCGCATCGGGATTCAACAATCCGTTTTCGCCGCGGTCGTTGCGCGGATCATCGGCGCCCTTGCTGATGCCGCCGTCGATGACGAAGTGGGCAATATGAATGCCTTTCGGATGAAGCTCTCGTGCCATGCTTTGGGCCAGGCCACGCAGGCCGAACTTGCCCATCGCGAAGCTGGCTGACCGAGGATAGCCCTTGACGCTGGCCGACGCCCCGGTGAACTGGATCGAGCCGGACCCTCTCGACAGCATGACCTGGGCCGCCTTCTGCCCGACCAGGAATCCGCCATAGCAAGAAATCATCAGGGCTTTGAGGACTTCTTCCCGATCGATTTCCGTGATGGCTCCCCGCGCGCGGTAGCTGGGATTGTACAATACCAGGTCGGGAACCCCATGTTCGGCAATGGCCGCTTCGAACAGAGCGTCGACTGAAGCCGGATTGCCGGCATCACACCTGCGCGCCGTCGCACCGATCTCGCCAGCCATATCGGAAAGCCTGTCCGCCTGACGGGCTGCCACGGTAACTGCCATTCCGTCTGCTGCACACAGACGGGCGAAGGAAGCGCTGAGTCCTGGTCCGGCACCGACGATCAGGACCGATTCTTGTCGTCTTGTCATGGCTTGTCCTATTGCTCCCGCTTTGCGCCGACTTTAGCCGCCAGGGACGCTTCCAGGAATTCGTCGATATCCCCGTCCAGAACGCCCTGTGCATTGCCTTTTTCCACACCGGTCCGAAGATCTTTCACCATCTGATATGGATGCAGGACATAGGAGCGAATCTGGTGGCCCCAACCAATCTCGCTCTTCGCTTCGTGTGCCTCCTGCGCCTCTTCTTCCCGTCGCTGGAGTTCAACTTCATACAAGCGCGCACGCAACATTTTCCAGGCTTCGGCACGATTGCGATGCTGGGAGCGATCATTCTGGCATTGTACCACGATGCCGGTCGGCTCATGAGTCAGACGCACGGCGCTATCTGTCTTGTTGACATGTTGGCCTCCCGCGCCGGAGGCCCGATACGTGTCCACCCGGACCCTGGATTCATCGATTTCAATCTCGATATCGTCATCAATGACCGGGTATATCCAGGCCGACGCGAAACTCGTGTGTCGCCGGGCGCTGGAATCGTAGGGTGAAATTCGGACCAAACGGTGCACGCCGCTTTCGGTCTTCAACCAGCCATAGGCGTTTTCGCCGTTGATGCGCAAGGTGGTGGACTTGATCCCGGCTTCTTCACCCGGACTCTCTTCCAGCCACTCGACCTTGTAGTCGTGCACGTCGGCCCAGCGCGTGTACATGCGAACAAGCATCTGGGCCCAATCCTGGCTTTCCGTTCCGCCGGCACCGGCATGAATTTCCATGAAACAGTCATTGCCGTCCGCCTCGCCCGACAGAAGGCTTTCCAGCTGTTTCTTGGCGACGACGATCCGGAGCGATGCCAGCGCCCTCTCGCTTTCCGCCAGGGTATCCGGATCATCCTCCTCCTCGGCGAGCGCCATGAGTTCAAGATTGTCTTTATATTCCTGCTCAAGTGCCTTGAATTCGGCCAGCTTCCTCTCTGCAACGGTGCGCGCGCGCATGATCGACTGGGCCCGGCTGGTATCGTTCCAGAGACCTGGATCTTCGGCCTGTCTGTTCAGTGCAACGAGCAGTTCTTCCAACCGCTCCGGGTCAAAGATGCCTCCTCAGCAGTTCAATGCACTGCTTGATCTCCAAGGAAATCGCTTCAGTTTCTGCTTTCATGCATCCGATCCGTCGAATCAAGCCGGCTCCCGGCATCAGACTTGCAGTATATCAAGTTTCGGAAAGCTGTCCCGAACTGATATCAGCTACGGGCTCCGCCGTTCCACTTTCGCAGTGCCCTTGCCGGCCATGTTTCCAGATAGATAATCAGGCTGGCAGGTCAGGCATCTGTCCAGAACGAAAGCACCATCCATAATCGGAATTCTTTCCAGGTTGGGGTTGGAGTCTAGCACATCTGTCGTCATTCCAGAAAGGCAAGGTAGACTTAGGTAACGTCAAGAGTCACGTGTCAGGGAGACCGGGGTACCGATTCCCCGAGATCTGTTTTCGTGGATGAAGACCGCGTGGAGGATTCGGTCCATCGAGGTCCGGTCCTGTAATGTTCCCATGGGCCGTGTTCGTCTGCGGACCTCCCGGAACCGTCGTTCGATGGCATTGGTGGTCCTGACCTGCCTTCGCCCGGCAAGGGTCCTGCAGCGGAAGCAGGCGAGCGGACCGTCGGGATCGTTGCGCAGGGAAGCGACGGCCCCGGGGCAGATGCCCTGCCAGTGGTCGGCGAAGCGGCGGGCGGCGGCGAGCGCCTCTGGGCCAGTGTCTGCGTTCATGACGGCCTCCCGGTGGGCGACGCGGACCCTGTCGAGGATGTTGCGGATCCTGTGCGCCCGGCACCGCCGGACGGGGATGCCGTGCCGGACGACCGGCGAGGCGGCGAGCAGGCCCTTGCCGCCATCGACGCAAGATCGTCCCGAAGCCCTTGCCGGTGAGGCCGCGGTGGTACGGCCGGTCGAGGAAGCGCTCCCGTTCCGCGGTGCTCTCGCTGCCGGCGCGTTGGAAGTCGACGATCTCCTTCCTGCCGTCGTGCCGCATCCCCGGCGCCACCAGGACCGGCCTCCCGAGCGCGCCGTCGGGCATCAGCGCCTTGCAGTCATTCTTCAGCGGCCGGCGGTGGAATGCCGCGACCGACCGGTCGAGGGTCCTGGCGACCCGGCTCACCGTCGCGGCCGGGACCGGGCGCCCGGGCAGGGCGAGGAGGACCTCGCCGACCTTGCGGGTCGAGAGCCCCGGAACGAAGCCGGCCAGGATCGCACGGTCGATCTCCGGCGCGCGTCTCGCGGAGCCCTTCGGAACCCCGGTCGGGCAGAAGTGACGGGTACGCGGCACGTCGCGTTCGATGTCGCCGAGCGCGCTCGGCAGGTGCCGTTGCGCCGGTCGCGCATGGCGCCGGCGTCGAGGGTGTCGCGCCGGCGGTCCACCGCCTCGGCCATACGGCCCTCGATGATCCCGGCCCTCGATGATCCCCGCCGGCGCCTGGCGACCGAGGGGCCGACAGCCCTCGCCCCGCTCCGGTCCATCTGCCTGCATCTCCTTCACCACCTCGAACGCCTGTGGCAGGCTCCCGGTCGTTGCAGCCTGCCGTGGCATCGGGGTACTCCTGTCTGTGGCTGCTGCTTCACCACAGGGAGGACCCCACTCCCACCTGACACATGACTCCTTACGTCACCCATCGCCGTTCTGGCCTTGACGGGTGTCTCCGTCCGTGTCAGGCTTCGGCGCATCTCTCACCGGGGCCTCTCACCGGGGCCTCTCACCGGGGCCTCTCACCGGGGCCTCTCACCGGGGCCTCTCACCGGGGCCTCTCACCGGGGCCTCTCACCGGGGCCTCTCACCGGGGCCTCTCACCGGGGCCTCTCACCGGGGCCTCTCACCGGGGCCTCTCACCGGGGCCTCTCACCGGGGCCTCTCGATGAAGCAAAAGGAGGCCCCTGTCCATGTCATTTCACACCATCCGAATGTTCCCGGTCTGCGCCGCGCTGGCTGCCTTGGGAGCGTTGACGACCCCGGCCATGGCCAACACGACCAGCGGAATGATTGACGGCAACTATGCCAGGCAATTGCCGGCCTACCACCTGCGCTCCTCGACCGGCTACACCCGCATCTGCATCCAGATCACGGGCAGCGGTTCCACCGCAACGGGAACGATCAAGGCCCGCACGCACGGGGGCACATGGGAAACTCTCCTCACCAGTCCAGCACTCACCTTGAACCGAGGGGCGCGGGGGAACTTGACTAACATGTTTGAAGGTCAGACACTGAACCAGCGGTTTAACCCGCGGCTCCCGGGCGGCAACGAAAATTGCATGTGGGAATCGCCCGGAAGAACGAGGACAATTTTTGGCGTTGAAGTCGATCTCGCCGACTGGGGCACGCGACCCACGAACTGGTGCGGCACAAATCGAACCTTCGATCAGAACGGCTGGGAGGGCAGTCTCACCCAAGGGAACCGGCTGCGCGTCGCGGTCAACAACCATGTCCTGAAGATGCAGGGGAAGTATCCCATGGATCACGGGAGCACCTGCCCGTGACGCAGTCAGATCAGACGCGCATGAGGAATCGGCCGGCGACAGTCCGGCCTGCGCAATGGCAGCAGTAGCCGTCGTGCTCCGGGCCGACATGGGTGCAGGCTGCCACCGGTCGCACCGAATGGCGGCTCTCCCGGTCGTCAGCTACTCGCCGCGCGGCCATGTGCAGGATCTCGGACGCGAGGCCGCAGACGCGTACGCCCGGGAGCAGGAGATGGCGATGGGTCCGGATCACACGCGCGATGTTGGCTGCGCGGGCGTCGGCGGACCATCCGATCCACGCGTCACGCGGTCGGATTGCAAGGCTGCCGATCCGAAACCGATCCCGCCAGGGACCGCCGTGGCGCTCCGAGCGGATCCGGTAGCGGAACTGGCCACCGGGAGGCCGCGCCCATCCCGGCGGATGATGCGTCTCCATCATCGCCTCCCACAAGCGGCGGGTGTCGGCGTTGCCCACCGGATCAAGCGAGACGGGGCCGAGATCCACCAGCGCCCAGGAGCTCCTGTGGCGGCTTGCGGGCGCGGGGCTTCGATCACCACGCCATCGCCGAACGCGGCGACCCCGAGGTGGCCGAAGGGTTCCTGCCGATCGTCCACCTCGTCTTCAGCAACCTGAAGAACTGGCTCGGCGGCACCCACCACGGCGTCAGCGCAAGGCATCTCCAGGCCTGCCTCAACGAGTTCATCTGCCGCTTCAACCGCCGGTTCTACCCCTTCCATGCCTTCCGCTCCTTGCTCGGAATCGCGGGAACTGCCGAGGCGCCGACCTTCGCCGAGCTATATTCCAGCGCATGGAAGCACCCTACATATAGGGGCTGGCTGTCCTAACCGGACAGGCACGCGTTGAACTGAGGTGGTCCCGGAATTTTGGACAGTTGGTTAAGGTGTATTCCACCGTTCACGGAGGAATACGCGATGACGAGGCGACGGAAGTTCAGGCCTGAGTTCAAGGCGAAGATTGCGCTGGAGGCGCTGCGCGGCGACAGGACGATTCAGGAGATCGCGTCGCGCCACCAAGTTGACCCCAATCAGGTGAGTACATGGAAACGTCAGGCGATGGACGGCCTGGGCGAGGTGTTCTCGAACGGCGTCGACCGGGCAGCCCGGGACCATGAGGAGGAGGTTCGCGATCTTCATGCCAGGATCGGTCAACTGACGGTGGAACGGGATTTTTGGGCCAGAGGGCTCAAGCGATGAGCCGGCCGATGGTGCGCCGCGATGTTCCTGGCCTGAGCTTGAGCCGTCAATGCGAGGTTCTGTCGATCAGCCGGTCTTCGCTTTCTTGCAAGCCGAAGGGGGAGAGTGCGGAGACGCTGGCGCTGATGCGGCGGCTCGACGAGCTGTTCCTGAGGTATCCGTTCCACGGCTCGCGGCAGATGGTCCGTCACCGTGTCCGCCGGCTGATGCGCCTGATGGGTCTTCAGGCGGTCTGCCGGGCGCCGAGGACCAGCCAGCCGCACCCGGAACACCGGATTTATCCGTACCATCTCAAGGGCCTCGCCATCGAGCGCCCCGACCATGTCTGGTGCGCGGACATCACCTGCATCCCGGTCAACCGCGGCTTCCTTTGTCTGGTCGCGGTCCTGGCCTGGCGGCTGTCGAACACCATGGATGCCCGGTTCTGCGTCGAGGCCTTGAATGAGGCGCGCGACACCTGCGGCAGGCCGGAGATCTTCAATACCGACCAGGGCAGCCAGTTCACCAGCTTCGACTTCACCGGCCGGCTCAAGGATGCCGAAGTGACAATCTCCATGGACGGCCGCGGCCGCTGCATGGACAACATCTTCATCGAGCGGCTGTGGCGCGCGCTCAAATACGAGGCGGTCCATCTGCACGCGCTCACCGATGGCTTCCACGCCGAGCGTGTCATCGGCGAGTGGATCGGCTTCTGCAACACCGAGCGTCCCCATTCGGCGCTCGGCGGCCCAACGCCGGCGGAAGCCTGCGGCGCGCGCCAGCCGGTGGATATGATGGACAAGGCGACCGCCTTGTCCACATCCCCACAGGCTCAACAACAGCAGGAAAATCTGACAAACAGGATTCTGGCGGCATGATCAGACAACGGAATACACCTTGGCAACGCCGTCAGACTGTCCAAAATTCCGGGACCACCTCAGCTCAATGAAACGTCGCTAACACGTTAGATTGACGGCGTTTTCTGTGGTAGAGGGTGGAATTCGTATTTGGCTAAGAATACCTTTTAAATCAACAATCTTATGTTTCTTGTGTACCAATTTGTATGCTGCCTGACATCGGAACAAACGGGAACGTCTGCGCCAATGCGCCCATGCCTCGCCGTGCGAAGGCAGGCTACTTCGGGGAAGTGGAGGATCGCGCCATGACAGAGCTATCGGAGCGAATCGCGCGACTGAGGAGCGCATGAATACCAAGCAAGCCGAATACAAGACCGACATTGCCCGGCTCGAGACGAAAATCTCCGAAGCGAAGATCTCCATCATTCTGGCCGTGTTCGGCATTGTCGGTCTCGCCGTCGCAATACTGAAATTCCCCTGAGCCTCTGTCGAGGAGGCCCGAGACTGACTGATCACCAGCATCAAGAAGGTCCCGGAACCATGAAGACAATCGTTCTCGCTCTTGCCCTGACAGTCGGCTTGATCGCCCGGCGCTGGATGACAGCCTGCAACGCAGGGCACAACAGGGCGATGCTTTGGCGCAATTCAGCCTCGAGGCCATGTACCAACTCGGCGACGAAGGCGTGCCGAAGGATTTCGTTCTGGCGCACATGTGGATGACCATCGCCAGCATCAACGGGGCTGAACCTTCCCGCAAAATGCGGGATAAACTGGAACGCAGCATGTCCAGAGCCCAGATCACGCTGCGTTGCGTCGCGCGGGGGCGCGAAGCTAGCGCGGCACTGCCATCCACAGAAACCACAGAGCGCCGGCCAGCGCAACCCAGAACCTGTTGGGATCGCCTTCCCAGATCGCACTGATCGCCCCGAAGATCGCAAATCCGATCGCACAGACAATCAAGGAACACTGATACGGTGAAAAAGAGCGAGGGAAAAAGGCAGAGATCGCGAGAATTATTGTAAGAACGTTCAGAAGACCGTCGAGTATGGTTTTCCGATATCGCGCGGGGCCAGGGCTCGGCATAGCTGGCTGGGCTGAGGGGCCGGCTGTACAAATGAAGGGCTTTTCTCTGCGTTGCGGCATGGCTGGCCTTGGCTTGGCTGAGGGGCTGGCTGGGCCGGGCAAGGCAGAGCGCCAGACCGGCGGCTTCGACACGTCTGTCCGCCGCTGGGCTGAGGGGCTGGCTGGGCCGGGCACGGCAGGGCCAGGGTCTCTATAGACGCAGAACGTCCAGCAACTGAAATTCCCGCGTAGCCACACGGCGTCGCCATCCGCGCGGCGCAACTGCTCGCTGAGCGGCGGGACCACCCGGCAATCGACGGGCTGGCCGTCAACCACTTCATCCGTTTCCGGATCGCGATATTCCGCGCCCAGAATGCGGCCGGTCTTCACGTCCATCAGGAGCCGGCCGTAGCCCTCGCCGCGGTAATGGTCGAGGCTGCGATAGTCGGCATCCTGGTCCAGTTCGACAAAGGCCGCGAACTCGTCGCTCTTGAATCTGGACGTGATGGCTTGGGACATCGGGGCCTTCCGCAACTCGACGCGGCGAGAATAGCGGCAGCCGGGGGCGCGTCTTGTCCCAACGTGTCGCGACATTTCCCGTCTTCACCTGCACCCAAACCCGCACCCGTGCGGCGGTTGCGTCGCGCGGAATTGAACTGGTTCACCTACAAGTCTTGTAGTTCGATTTCATGCATTTTCCCGCCAGGGCGGTTGCGCGTTCGATACCGGCTTTCGACATGCGGCGTTCCAGTTCATCCCTGACCTTTCCGGCTGTTTCATTCCCGTTGGCGCTGGCGATGTTGAACCACATGTGCGCCAGAACGAAATCCTTCAGCACGCCCTGGCCGTTGCCGTACATGAGTCCGAGTTCGGTTTGGGCTTTGGCGTCGCCTTGTTGTGCCTTGCGCGTTAGGTCTTTCGTGTCCGCCAGCGCCGGGACGGCAAGACCGATCAGGACAAGGGCAACAAGGATTGCCTTCATGGTGTATCCTCCCCTGGTTGGTACACCCTGCCACACAATTCAGTTTCCCATAAAGTCCCGCACATTCGGACCGGTTACAGACTCGCACTGTTTGACAATGTATTTTACAAATGGGTAGTGGCTCGGTTTGAATTTTGAGTCCGCTTTTTGCAGGGGCCCTGCGTACCGTGGTTGCGCGCCCAGAACAATGAAGAGGAGAAAAACATGAAAAGGACGTTTCTAGGAGGCATGGCAGGCGCCATTTCCCTGACCCTGTCATCCTTTGCGGTGGCTGCCGAAAAACCGGCGGAACTGCAGATCGGGATCACCGCATTCCTCTCGGGCCCGGCCTCCGTGTTCGGCGAGCCTGCGAAGGCTGCCGCGGAGATGATGATCGAGTCGATGAACAAGTCGGGCGGCATCGGCGGTGTGCCGGTCAAGGCCTATTTCGTCGATGAAGGTGCCGGCGGCGAGGCGCTGCTGGCCGAATATCGCCGCCTGGTTCAAAACGTACGCGTCGATGCCATGTTCGCATCGATCTCTTCGGGAAACTGCAACAAGATCGCGCCTTTGGCCGAGGATATCAAGGTCCTCAACTTCATGTGGGATTGCGGCACCCAGCGGATTTTCGAGGAGAACAGGTACCGCTACGTCTTCCGCACTCAAGCCAATGCCACGCCTGAGATGCTGTCGACCGTGCTTTATCTCCTGAAAAAGAAGCCGGATTTCAAGACGATCGCGGTCGTCAATCAGGACTACGCCTGGGGCCGCGACAGCTGGGCGATCTTCTCCACTGCGCTCAAGGCCATGAAGCCTGACGTCAGGGTCGTTGCGGAGTTCTTCCCGAAATTTGGCGCCCCCGACTATTCGACAGAGATATCGCGCCTGCAGGCGCTGCGTCCGGACATCGTCTTCTCGACCTCGTGGGGCGGTGACCTCGACACCTTCGTGCGTCAAGCCTCGCAGCGTGGTCTGACCCGGACGTCGACGCTGGTTCTGCCACTGGCCGAGAGCTCGCTGCAGCGGTTGGGCAAGGACCTGCCGGCCGGGCACATCGTCGGTGCGCGCGGCGACCATTACTTCCTGCATCCGGAGAAGAAGAAAGATCCGGGATTTGCGGCGTTCATGAACGCATTCAGGGAAAAAACCGGCGCCTATCCCATCTACCCTGTTTTCCACATCAGCCAGGCGCTGAATGCCTTGAAGGCGGCATATGAGAAGGCGATTGCAGCGAACGACGGCAGGTGGCCGAGCCGCGAGCAGGTGGTTGATGCCATGGCAGGACTGACCTTTGCCGGCCTGGGCCGTGAAGTGCGCATCCGCAAGGACGGCCAAGGGGTCGAGGACCAGCTTCTCGGCACAACAATACATGTTGACGGTTATGATTTCGCTCTGCTTGATGACATGATGATGTTTGACGGCGACCAGATCACGACTCCGGTCGGCATGAAGTCGATCAAGTGGTTGAGCTCCCTGACTCGGGATTTCCTCGGGAAGGTAAAGGTCGAAACCTTCAGTCACAGCCCATGAGCGTCCATTGGAGCGGTCACGGCGAAAAACGCGACCGCTCCATTTCTTCTTGCAGCCGTTATGCAAGATAGAAGTCGGGCGTCATGAACACGCAACTGTTTGCTCTGGCCATGTTCGATGGCGTCGCCTACGCGGCGTTGGTATTCATGGTTGCGGTCGGCCTGACCCTGATCTTTGGGGTGCTCCGGATCCTGAACGTCGCACACGGATCGTTTTATGCGATCGGCGCCTACATTGCTGCGTCCGTGGGTGGAGCGATCTTCGCGGCGGGCTTTTCGCCTTGGCTGGCCTATCCGCTTCTGTTCATTGCAGCGGGCCTCGTCGGGATTGTCCTTGGAGTACCTATCGAGCGATTCCTGCTGCGCCGCATTTACGTAAAGGAAGAAGCGCTGCAGCTTCTGGTCACGTTCGCGGTCTTCATGATACTTGAAGACGTGCAGCGTCTGGTTTGGGGTGTCCAGCCCTATTTCGAATCAACTGCCTTGCGGCAGCTGGGCAACATCGAAGTACTCGGTGTCAATTACACCAGCTACCAGCTTGTCCTGCTGCCGATGGTGGCGCTGCTGGTTCTATTCGGTCTGCGGCTGTTTCTCCGCCGCACCCTCTCCGGCAAGCTTATCCTCGCGGTTACCGAAGATCGAGAAGCCGCGACCGCGATCGGTGTCAACGCCGACAGGGTCTATCTGCTGACATTCGTGGTAGGCGCATCCCTGGCGGCTTTCGGCGGCGCTCTGGCCTCGGCCACCACCTCGGTGGTGCCGGGCATGGGTGCGGACATGATCGTGCTGTCCTTCGCGGTCGCGGCGACCGCCGGGCTCGGCCAGATCGAAGGCGCGGCGCTGGCGGCCCTCCTGATTGGACTGGGTCGCAGCTTCGCCGTCTATCTGGTACCGGAGATGGAGGTACTGGTTCCCTACCTCATCATGCTGATCGTCCTGTTGGTAAGGCCCAAAGGTCTGTTTGGCGTGATCAAAACCCGCAAGATCTGAGGAAGTTGGCATGCCCTTGCGTTTCGTCCTTCCATTGATCTTGTTGGCCGTGATCGCTCTGCTGCCGCTTGGCGTGCCGTGGGCCAAGGTCGTTCTCAGCCTGGCGATGGCGAAGGGACTTGCTGTCCTGGGCATCGTGGTGCTTCTGCAAGCTGGACAGGTGTCCTTCGGGCATGCGCTCTTCTTCGCCGTGGCCGCTTACGCCGCTGCGTTCCTGGGCAAGGCGTTCGCAGGCGGAGAGCTTGTATCCATGATCTTCTTCGGCATCAGCGCGTCGTTGGCCATCGGGCTGATAGTCGGCCTGTTCGTGGTTCGCTATCGCTACATCTTCTTCGGCATGCTGAATCTTGCCTTCTCGATGATTCTCTTTTCAGTGCTCGAAAAGTTCTATCATCTGACGGGCGGCTCGGACGGCATGCAGGTCGCGCGGCCATCGGTCTTGGGCATCATGCTGGAGCGGGAAGGTTTCGAGATCCTGCTGTTCTACGCCACCTTGGCTACCTGCATCGTGATCGCCTGGTGCGTGCAACGCTATCTTTCTTCGCCCATCGGCCACATGATGCGGACCATCAAGACCAACGAGACCCGTCTCGAGTACTTGGGAGTCTCGGCCCGTACGACCCTGCTTGTCGGGTATTTGATCTCGGCCGGACTGTGTGGACTAGGCGGGGTCTTGATGGCGGTGATGCAAGGCATTGTGACGCCAGATTATGCCTGGTGGATCCGCTCGGGGGAGCTGGTGTTCATCGCCATCCTGGGCGGGGCCGGATCGGTAGCCGGGGCATTTGTGGGCGCGCTGGTCTACGAGGTCGTGCGCACGTATGCCGCGGCTTTCGCCGCCGACGTTTGGCAGATGGTGCTCGGCATCTTCCTGCTTGCGATCATCCTCTATGCTTCGCGGGGTCTGGTTGGGCTGTACACTGACCTGATGGACCGGCTTCAGGGCAGAGGTACGAGGAGCATGGGCGCAGGCGCCGACGCACAGCCCGGAGAGGCCTCGAAATGACTGCAGAGATGCTGCTGGAGGCCAGGAATATAAGCATTCATTTCGGCGGCGTGATCGCGGCCGAAAATGTCGACATGCAGATCCACAAAGGTCGCAACCTGGCAATCATCGGCCCGAACGGTGCAGGCAAGACGACATTCCTGAATGTCTGCACCGGATATCTCAAGCCGGACGCCGGCAAGGTATATTTTCGCAGACGCGACATCACCGAGAAATCGCCTCGGCAGATTACCCGGATGGGTGTGGCGCGCGCGTTTCAGATTCCGCAACTCTTTTCCGAGCACACTGTGATTCAGAACATGCTGATCGCTGCCGCAGCCCGGGAAAAACGCTGGCTGTCGTTTGCCAGGCTCGAAGAGATACCGGAACGGAACGAAATGATGCACCTGCTTGAATTGGTGAATTGTGCGGCCATCGCCGAGCGCTCGGTCAACGAACTTCCCGAGGGACAGCGAAAGCTGATCGATATCGCCGTGGCGCTGGCCTTGAAGCCGCAACTCCTGCTGATGGACGAGCCGACCTCCGGCGTCGCGTCCTCTGAGAAGTTTGGAGTCATGGACATACTGACCACCGCTCTGAGCGAAGCCGACGTGACAAGCGTCTTCGTCGAACATGATATGGGGATTGTCGAGAAGTATGCCGACGAGGTCGCAGTCTGGGCCTCGGGCGCGGTTCGGTTTCGCGGCCCGCCGGCGGAAATTCTTGAGCACCCAGACGTTATTCGTGATGTGATCGGAGAGGAAGTCTGATGCTTCACTTCGAAAACGTCGATGTGTCCATCGCCAGCATCCGGATCCTGCGTAAGGTCACTTTCACCGTCAACGCTGCCGAGACAGTCGCACTGATCGGCCGTAACGGCGCCGGAAAGACGACCACCTTGCGCTCCATCATGGGTTTTACCCAGGTGTCGGGCACGATCCGCTTTTCCGGACATGACCTGACCAGGACCGCACCGGCCGGCCGGGCTGGATTGGGTATCGGCTACGCTCCGGAGGACCGCCGCCTGTTCTCGGCCTTCACTGTGGAGGAAAACATCGTCATGCCCGGGCAGGTTGCCCGCTTCTCCGGCCCCCACATGAAGGAGCGATTGGATCGCGTCTACGAAATCCTGCCCGAACTGAAGGATCTGGCCAGCCGACCGGCAGGAACAGTATCCGGTGGCCAGGGCAAGATGGTCGCTTTGGGACGAGCGTTGATGATTGGCTCCCGACTCATCATGCTGGATGAACCGTTTCAGGGGCTCGCCCCGGCGCTTGCACGACGGTACGCAGATGCCCTGAGCAGTCTGCGCGACAGGGACCGCGAAGTGACATTGTTGATCACTGAATCGAATCCCGCTTTTCTGAGGTCGTTGGCGAACCGGGCGCTGGTTATCGAGCGCGGCGAGGTCTGCGAGGGTTCTCTCGCAGACGGAATGGAAGCAGCATGAGCATCATGACGCCCAATTCCCATTCCTGTTGTCGAAATTCGGATCATTCATGGTTGATGCGATGCCGGGGGCAATTTCGAGATCAAATCGTCTTCGAAGCGTTTGCACGTCGCGCTGCTCGACCTCGACAATCAGTTCAATACCTTCCGCCGCATCGTGCCGCGCGACTATCGCTCCCCGCTCGTACAACCAATTGAGGGCCGCGCCCTGATCGTAGGCAATGGTGACCGACAAGCGTTTCCTGTCCCTGCCGACCAGGCTCTCCATCTTGGCGACGAGAGCCTTGATGCCCTCCCCTGTCATCGCAGAAACCGTAACGACCCGCGCATTGGACCGTACTGCCTGATTATTCAGCCGTTCCCTGTCTGTACGATCCAGAAGGTCTGTCTTGTTCCAGATTTCGATCACCCGTTCTTCCAGATCTTCATTTGACAAGAGATATGAAAGTACATCCCGGACACTCTCCGCCTGGCTTTGGGAATCTGAGCGAGCGACATCACGAACGTGCAGGATCACGTCGGCACGCGTGACTTCCTCGAGTGTGGCCCGGAAGGCCGCGACGAGTTCGGTCGGCAGGTCCGATATGAAGCCCACGGTATCGGACAGGATCATTTCGCGGCCGCGCGGCAGGGAGATCTTGCGCATTGTCGGGTCCAACGTCGCGAAGAGCATGTCTTCTGCCCGGACCGTTGCAGATGCAAGGCGATTGAACAGGGAGGACTTGCCGGCGTTGGTGTACCCGACCAGCACCGCGACGGGATAAGGCGCTTTCTCTCGCGCCTTGCGTTGCAGCACCCTGCGCTGTCGCACCTTTTCCAATTCGCGCTTGAGCCTGGCAATACGTTCGTCGATCAGGCGTCGATCGAGTTCGATTTGCGCCTCGCCAGGACCGCCCGTGAAACCAAAGCCGCCGCGCTGACGCTCCAGATGAGTCCAACTTCGCACCAGCCGACTGCGTTGCCACATCAAGTGAGCAAACTCGACTTGCAGCCGCCCTTCGCTTGTCTGGGCGCGTGCACCGAAAATTTCCAGGATAAGCGCTGTGCGATCAATCACCTTGCATTGCCAGCGGCGCTCCAGGTTGCGTTGTTGTCCGGGATTGAGTGTACAATCCATGACAACCAGTTCCAGATGCGCTTCGGCAACCTCGTGGGCGATTCTCTCAACCGCTCCCTTGCCGATCCAGGTTGCCGGCGCAATGCGTCTGCACGGGGCCGGTCGCGCATCCGCGATGTCAAGGGCTATGGCCTGCGCGAGGCCGACTGCTTCATCGAGACGATTCCTGCAGCGGTCCTCGGCCCGGAAGTCGCCTTTCAGGTAAGGATGGATGACGAGGCAGCGCGCGCCGTTGCCCGCATGGCCAGCAATCGGTTCTGAAGCCGGGTTCAGGATGTCGGTAGGAATCTCGCAGGTCCGGGTTCAGGCGTTTTCGGCGCCTCCTGCCGCCTCCGGATCGAACAACTGCACCGGTTGCGCAGGCATGATCGTCGAAATCGCGTGCTTGTAAACCAGTTGAGAATGCTGATCGCGGCGCAGCAGGACACAGAAATTATCGAACCAGGTCACAATACCCTGAAGCTTGACGCCATTGACCAGGAAGACCGTGACCGGTGTCTTGTTCTTGCGGATATTGTTAAGGAATACGTCCTGCAGGTTTTGTTTTTCTGAGGACATGCCTTTTTCCTTTTGTTTTCCAGATGCACCTGGGGTCGATACACTTGCTTTTGTTTCCAGCCCGCAGCGTCATATGGTCTGCCGGGACTCAACGACAAGCCTCAAGATGTCCTCTGACGAATTGACCATGGCGGCAGGCGGCCAGTCCTTGTAAGCCTCGGCCGGCTCATCGCTCGAGATGCGAAGTATGGGCGTGCACCCAGCTCGGATACCGCATTCCAGGTCCACTGCGGCATCGCCGATAAACCACACGGCCCTGGAACGTTCGATTCCAGAGTCCTCAAGGGCCAGGTCGACAGGCTCGACCTCCGGCTTGTCAGTGACAGCATCGCCCGCACCAACTGCGCGATGGAAATAATCTGCCCAATCGAGATGACTGATTTCCCGGCGGAGGTATTCTCCGCCCTTGTTGCTGACCACGCCCAGGATCACCTCCATTCCGGCCAGTTGCTTCAACAGGTCGGACGCCCCGGACAAGGGCTTCAGCATCGCCAGATGATCGGCGCGAAAGTTCGCATAGAAGATATCCCGCGCCTCGGCCCAGCGATCGCCGAACATGCTGGGAAAACTGTGCCGCATCGAATGGCGCACCATTCCTCGCACCTTCCTTTCCGTAAACCCGGGCCGATCAAATTCAGCCAGGGTGGCGTTCAGGGCACCAGCGATCGCCGCCCAATTGTCGACAAGAGTGTTGTCCCAATCGAACAGGATCGCCTTGGGAGCGGTCAAGTCATTCATCCTGTCTCCGTCATCCTGGATGCTGTTGTCTCGAGCCGATCGGAAGAGCGCCGACACCATCACGCCTAGAAGAACTCGAGACTCACGGAAAAAAGCTTGTCCACCTTGCGGACAACGCTCGGCAGGGCATACAGTATGACTCGGTCGCCGGCTTCGATCACCGTATCGCCACGTGGCATGTGTACTGTCTCATCGCGGACGATCGCCCCGATCATGATACCCTTGTCCAGTTTCATCAAGCTCAGCGGCTTGCCGACGATGCTGGACGTGTCCATCGCCTTCGCCTCGATGATTTCTCCAACCCCGTCGCGCAGCGAATGAACCGCCCGAATTCGTCCGCGCCTCAGATGCTGAAGGATGGTCGAGACCGTAATGGCCCTGGGCGATACCGCCACGTCCACTCCCAATGAGGTCACCAGCGGCTGATAATGGATGGTGTTTACCAGAGCGACCGTCCGCTCGCAGCCCAGGCGCTTGGCCATAAGTGCTGCCAGAACATTGACCTCGTCGTCGTTGGTGACAGTGATCATCATGTCGGTATGAGCGAGGTTCAGTTCGTCAAGGATTTCGCTTTCGAGCACGTCCCCGTGCACGACCATGGTATGCGCCAGCGAGGCGGCAACGACCCTTGCCCTGTTTTCGTCCATTTCGATCAGCTTGACAGTAACGTCTTCATCCTGCTCCTCGATCTCCTGAGCAAGGAACAGGCCGATATTGCCGCCTCCGACAATGATGACCCTGTGCGCCTCCGGCTCCTCGTGTCCGAAAGCTGCCATCGCCCGCGAAACGTGATCGGCATCTGCCACGAAATATATCTCGTCCCCGACCAGTAGCTGATCGTCCGGGCTGGGCACGATGGTCTTGCCGTCGCGAATGATACTGACAATGACCGTCGCCAGATCCGGGAACAGCGCAGAGAGCTGGCGCAACGGGGTATCGAGGATCGGGCAGTTGTTGCCAAGGCGTGTTCCGATTACCTGAACCCTGCCCTGCCCCAGCGAAATCACGTCAAACGCGCCTGGCACGTGCATCCGTCTGCGAACGGCGCGCGCCACTTCGATTTCGGGCGAGATTCGGAAGTCGATCGGCATGTGGTCGGCACTGAACATGCCTGCCCAGTCCCGTTGCAGGTAGGATTGGGCGCGCACCCGGGCGATCTTGATGGGCACACTGAACAGGGAATGCGCCACCTGGCAAGCGACCATGTTGACTTCGTCGACCTGGGTGACCGCGATGATCATTTCGCAATCACGGGCCCCGGCGCGCTCCAGCACGTCAGGATGCGACGCATGCCCGACAATCCCTCGAACGTCCAGTGCATCGCTGATCTTGCGGACCAGCGCTTCCGACTGGTCGATGACGGTGACTTCGTTGTTCTCCGTCGCCAGATGACGTGCAATATTCAGGCCGACTTGCCCGGCGCCGCAGACGATTACCTGCATGAGATCCCCTGGCCTCGAACCGCTGTCGGCCAGCCCCTATCCCGCGGCATCGGTATTCTCTTCAGCCGTCTTGTTCGCCCCGGTCAACCCCAGCTGCTTCAGCTTGCGATGCAGCGCCGATCGTTCCATGCCGACGAACTCGGCTGTCCGGGACACGTTCCCGCCGAAGCGATTGATCTGGGCATTGAGATACTCCCGTTCAAACATCTTTCGTGCCTCGGGTAACGACAAGGTCATGATCTCGCCACCCTTCTCAAAGTACGGCAGCATGGTATCTTCACCCAATATCTCCGGCGGCAGCATCTTGGCCGTCAACGCTTCGTTCGGGCTGGCCGGAGCCATGATCAGCAGCCGTTCGATCACGTTACCCAGTTCTCGCACATTGCCCGGCCAGTCATAGGCCTGCAGCGCCGCCATGGCGTCATCAGACAATTGACGCGACGGCAGGCCGGCCCGCGCAGCTGTTGTCTCCATGAAATGGCGCGCGAGGTCAGGAATATCCGGCCGCCGTTCACGCAGCGGCGGGACCCAAATCGGTACGACTTTCAGCCGATAATAGAGATCTTCCCGAAAACGGCGCTCGGCAATCTCGCTCTCCAACCGACGACTGGTTGAGGCGATGATCCGAATGTCGACTTCGACCTTGGCGGCACCGCCGATCCGCTGGAACCCCTGACCTTGCAGCACCCGAACAAATTTCCCTTGCGTTTCCAACGGCATGTCAGCCACTTCGTCGAGCAGCAGAGTACCGCCATGGCACTGCTCCAGAATGCCGATCTTGGTGCCTTTTGCACCCTCCTCACCGAAGAGTTCCTGTTCCATCCTGTCTGGATGCATCGTCGCGCAGTTCACCACCACGAATGGTCCGTCACCCCGCGCGCTGCGTTCGTGGATCACACGAGCGACGACTTCCTTGCCGACGCCGGCGGCGCCGGTGACAAGTACACGGCTGCTGGTCCGCGCAACTTTCTCTATGGCCTGGCTTATCTGGGTGGTTATCCTGGAAGAGCCGACAAGATCGAGTTCGCCCCCCGCGCGCTGCAGCAGATCTTCATTTTCACGCTTCAACCGCGCAGTTTCGATGGCGCGCTCGATCAGCAGTAGCAGCCGGTCGCTCTTGAACGGCTTCTCGATGAAATCATACGCGCCCATCTTGACAGCAGTGACGGCCATTTCGACCGTGCCGTGCCCGGAGATCATGATCACCGGCAGGTTCGAATGATCCCCCTTGACGGTTTCCAGAATTTCCATTCCGTCCATACGGCTGCCTTCCAGCCAGATGTCCAGCAGCATCAGGGCCGGTCTGCGCGCGCGGACCGCGTCCAGCGCCTCGTCGGCGCTGCTGGCCGTACGGGTCTGGTAACCTTCGTCCACGAGAATACCGGAGATCAGGCTGCGGATATCGGCCTCGTCGTCGACTATGAGTATTTCGGCCGCCATCAACTCGTCAGCTCAGGTAAATCCGGAGATTCAAGCGCCGGACACGGCAGCTTGCTCGTGCTCGTTTACACGAAGGGAGGCCGGGAACACCATGCTGACTGTTGCGCCTCTGGGTTCATCTCCGTCCTCATTGTTCTGCAGGCGAAGCTCGCCCTGATGGTCCTCCATGATCTTGCGCACGATGGCGAGGCCCAGTCCGGTCCCCTTGGCTCGCGTGGTCATGTAAGGCTCGGTCAGGCGATGCATCATATCCGTGGGGAGACCGGAACCGGTGTCGGTTACCGACACCACGATCTTGTGGTCGGTCTCTTGTATCGCCAATGAAATCGTCCCTTCGTCCGTATCCTCCGATTCCTCTTCAATGGCGTTGGCCGCGTTTTGCAACAGGTTCGTCAGCGCCTGCCCAACCTGATGTCCGTCGCATCGAACGTTCAGGGGCACCGCATCGCCATCAAACTGGTAAGTGATGGCCGGGTGAGCGGATTTCTGCAGGAACATGCTCTGACGGCACAGTTTCTTGATGTCGTTTTCCTTCATGCGCGGTGCCGGCATGCGCGCAAAACTCGAAAACTCGCTGACCAGACGACCAATATCGTCGACCTGTCGGATGATCGTGGCCGTGCACGTCTCGAAGACTTCCGGCTCCACGGTGATCTGCTTGAGGTATTTTCGACGAAGTCGCTCCGCCGCCAGCTGAATTGGCGTCAGAGGATTCTTGATCTCGTGGGCGATTCGACGAGCGACATCGGCCCAGGCCGCAGTACGCTGGGCCCGCTGGAGATCAGTGATGTCGTCGAAGGTGAACACGTATCCGACGATCTCGGAACCTATCTGCTCTGCCGCCAACTGGACGATGAGAGTCCGGGTCCTGCCCTCACGACTGATCTCGACTTCTGATCTGTGGTGTCGCGCAGGGTGTCGCTTGATGTTTTCGATCATGTCGGCGAATTCGGGGACGACTTCCGTCACCGGTTTGCCAAGCTGCGTCTCCATATCGGTCTGCAAGAGTTCCGATGCCGACCGATTCGGCAGATTGACTTGCTGATCGGCATCCAGACCGATCACGCCGGCAGTGACCCCTTCCAGCACTTTTTCAGTGAACGCGCGGCGCGCCTCGACCTGGCGGTTGGCTTCAACAAGTTTCTCATGATTTTTCTGAAGATCTCTTGTCATCCTGTTGAAATACAAGGACAGGTTGGAAATTTCATCGCGACGGTTTCTGCGCAGGCGGACACTCAGATCGCCTTGGGCAACCCGTTCCGAAGCAGAAATCAGCTCCGAAATCGGCCGCACGAGCTGATTGGCAAAGTATAGCCCCAACCACACCGCAGCCAGTAGCAGAAGCAGGGAGACCACCGCATACAGAAGAAAAAAACCGATCTGGAAGCTGGAGCGCTGTCCTTCCAGTTTGAGATATTCATTCACGGCATCCTGCATGCGGACCATGTGAGGCCGCAAGGTCGGCTCGATGGGTCTGCTGATGTACAGATAGACATTTGAATCGAAAAAGATCTTCAGACGCATCAGCGCCCGGATGTTGTGCTCGCCGCGACGAGCGATCACGACGATATCTCCGTCCCTCTGAATGCGGGACATTGCTGCGCGGAGGTTTTCCGGCTTCTCGTTGCTGGGAGAGAAGTTGCCTGCATCCGACATCAGGATTCTGCCCCGATCGTCGAACACCGAAGCGCCCGTGATACCCCGCTCCCGAGCCCGCCGACTGACGAACTCCGGCAACCGACGTGGCGTATTCATGAGTTCCAGCGCATAGTCGTTGACGTCCGAGCCGAGGTTCCGCAGATCTTCACGGATGGCGATAATGTGCTCATCAATATATTTTTCGGTGATATTCAGCGATTCGCGCAGGGCCGTGCTTACACGGACGTTGAACCAGGACTGGATACCAAATTCAAACATGACCGCAGAGAAGATCGCGACAATGATTGCCGGCGTGACTGCGATGATGCTGAACAGCAGCACTAGCCTGGCGTGAAGTTGCGAGCCGGCCTTGCCCTGACGACGGGCTGCCCACAGACGTGCGACCCGGAACGCGATCAATCCTGCAAGCGGCAGTATGATCAAGAGATTGACGATGACCAGAGTCAGATTTGTGCCCGGATTCGCGCCCAAGGGGGATTCGGTAAGGATGACATACGTAAGGATACCGAACATGAGAGCAGCGATCGCCAAGCCGATGGCCAGCCGCCGGGACAACGCCGCATGGTTGACAATGGCTGCCATGCGCAGCAACCAGCGCTGATTCCGTGCCGGACGGGGCGCTGCCGCATCCATCATTCGTCCTCGGTGTTTCGTATCTCCCGCCGGCGCATCGACCGGCGAGCCCTGGATACGCCAACGTCAAGTTCCGTGATCTTTTTGCGGAGGGTGTTTCGGTTCAGACCCAGCATCTTTGCCGCCCGAAGCTGGTTGCCGTTGGTCGCTGTCAGGGAAAGCTCGATCAGCGGCTTCTCGATTTCCCGAAGCACGCGCGCATACAGGCCCGGTGGCGGCAATTTCTCGATATGGGCGTCAAAATAGGCACGCAGATGCCGTTCGACGGAGCCGCCGATGCTTTCGTCACCGACATCTGACTCGCCGGTCCTGCCCATCGAATCTTCACAGCGTTCGGACAGCTCGGCCTCCACGATCCCTACCGTAATGGTCTCTTCGGAGTAGAGGGCGGCGAGCCGTCGCATGAGGTTTTCGAGTTCGCGGACGTTACCCGGCCAGCGCGCGGCAACCAGTCTGTCGACTGCCGCCTCCTCGATCGACTTGCGGGGAAGGCCTTCCATCTCCGCCTTTGCCAGCAAATGCACAACGAGATCGGGAATATCCTCGGTTCGTTCCCGCAGCGGCGGCACCCGGATTGGCACGACATTCAGCCGATAGAACAGGTCTTCCCGAAACAGTCCCTGACGAATCAGCGCCCGCAGGTCGCGATGGGTCGCTGCCACGATGCGGACGTTTGCTTTCACCGGCGCCCTGCCCCCTACCGGCAAATACTCACCCTGCTGCAGCACCCGCAGAAGCCTCGTCTGCGCCTCGATCGGCATGTCGCCGATTTCGTCCAGGAACAATGTCCCGCCTTCGGCCTGTTCGAAGCGGCCTGGAGACCGCGAGTGGGCCCCGGTGAATGCGCCGCGTTCGTGACCGAACAACTCGCTCTCGATAAGGTCGCGCGGGATGGCTGCCATGTTGATGGCGACGAAGGGTCGGTTCTTGCGTTTGCCGTAATCGTGCAAGGCGCGGGCAATCAGCTCTTTACCCGTTCCGGATTCGCCAGTCACGACCACCGAAAGATCCGTTGCCATGAGTCGCGCCAGCGTCCGGTAGATGTCCTGCATTGCTGCCGAGCGACCAATCAGGGGGAGGTTCTCATCCCCGTCGTTCGCGTTGCTTTCGGCTGTCGCAGAGGCGGAAGACTCCGTCAATCCGCGCCCCACAACGGAGACCAGTTCCCTGATATCAAAAGGTTTTGGCAGGTATTCGAACGCACCACGCTCTGTTGCCCGTACCGCCGTCATCAGCGTGTTTTGCGCGCTCATGACAATGACCCGCAGTGTCGGGCGCAGTTTCCGAATGCGCGGAATGAGGTCGAGACCGTTCTGATCGGGCAACACCACATCGGTAATTGCCAGATCACCGTAGCCATCCTGGATCCATGACCACAATGTCGCGGCATTGTCCGTTGCCTTGACGTCGTATCCGGCCCGCGCCAGAGCGTGGCTCACGACCGTGCGAATGCTTCGATCGTCATCCGCCACCAGGATGGTCGCATCGGTCATCGCCTCAGGCGTCCTCCTGCGCGGGCAACATGACGCGAAATACCGTCCGGCCCTGGTCCTGTTCAAACTCGACGACGCCGCCCAACTCTCCGACAATCTTGGCGACCAGAGCCAGACCGAGCCCCGACCCCGAGGCTTTCGTCGTGACAAACGGATCAAAAAGATGTCGCCGCATCTCCATCGGAATTCCGGGACCGTTGTCTTCCACCGAGACCACGATCGGCAAGCGGATGAAACTGTCGCTGGACGGCGCTGCAATCCGGACTCCGGAGCGATAGGATGTGCGCAGGCAGACCTCCCCGCCTTCGGCGGGAGTGGCCTCGGCAGCATTCTTGACGAGGTTCATGAAAACCTGAATGAGCCGATCCTTGTCGCTCGGCACGGGTGGCAATGAAGGGTCGTAGATTTCGACCATGCGCCTGCCCTTGGCGAAGCCGTTTTCTGCGCTCTGGCGCACGCGCCCCAGGACTTCGTGGATATTGACGGGTTCGCGCCGGATGACGGGGCGGTCGGAAAAGATCTCGAAACGATCGACCAGGGCGTTCAGGCGGTCCGCTTCGTCGCAAATCAGGTTGATGAGAGACCGGTCCTCGGCGGTGACCGCGGGTTCCAGAAGCTGGGCAGCCCCCTTGATGCCGCTCAACGGGTTGCGCACCTCGTGCGCCATGAGTGCAGCCATGGCTGATACTGATCGTGCAGCACTTCGATGACTCAGCTGCCGGTCGATCAGATGAGCGATCGATTGTTCGCGAAAACTCACGACGACATCGCCCCGTCCATCGTTGACCGGACTTGCATGAATCGCCACATGCGGAATTTCACCGCGATTCGAAGACAATACCGTATCGCTTTCGGCGATGGTGCTTCCTGTCGCCCGAGCCTGACCGACCAGGGAAAAGACTGGACTGTCGTCCGGGAAGTAGTCGCCCAGCCCCCGCCGGCAGATCATCGCCCGGCTGGACTCCAGCAATTGTTCTGCCGCCAGATTCGCAAACTCGATTCGATGGAGTGAATCAACTACCAGGATCGCGTCCGAAAGAGCATTCAGATAGCTCCAGCCGGCCTCCTTGCGGCTCGCCGAAACCGGAGCCCGCGGTTCGAGAGTGCGGGTGGGCAACGTCACGTCACTCTCCCCGGCGATGACTGATCCTGAGCACCGAGATCCTGATCGCTTCGCACGAGGACGACATGCAGACCGGCACGTCAGTTGACCGCAGTATCGAAATACCGGTCAAGGCCCGCACCATCCGCCACGGTTGCGGGAACGGTCGCCGCCAACTCCACAGTCGCCGGGCAGACTTTCAAGCATGCATCGGACATCAGGCGCGATTTCGGTTTCTCCCGCCATGTCGACTGACCGGGGATTCTTTCCGTCAACGCCCTCCCGCCGCCAACCAGGCTGACGATCCGTCGAAACGACCGCGCGACCATGCCGGACATCGGCGTCAGGAAGGTCGGCATCTGCAGAGTCAATCCGACTGTCAGGATGCCCATGATTTCAGCATCGCCCAATTTTTGTGCACCAGCCCGAAAAATATGCCATTGTTTCAGCGTCGACAACGGACTCGCGCCATCATGCGGCGGAAGGCGCAGGATGCCCACCCGACGCTTTTGATGTTATGAGCGACGCCATGCGCACTACCCTATCCGAGCATGCACTCCGGTCAACCATGTCCTGCGCTGCCGTGATCGTCGCGGCAGGCCGCGGTCGTCGGGCCGGAGGCGTTACCCCGAAACAGTATGCCCGCATCGGTGGCGAACCGGTGCTGCGCCGGACTGTGCGCACCTTCGCCAGTCATCCCCGGGTCGACACCGTCTCCGTGGTGATCCATTCGGATGATCAGCAAGACGCTGAAGAAGCAACCGACGGCTTCGGATGCTACCTGGTTCGCGGTGGTTCCACGCGTCAACAATCATCCTTCAACGGATTGAAGGCAATGGAGAAAGCCGCGCCAGACATTGTCCTCATCCATGATGCGGCACGGCCCTTCCTGTCCCACGCCATCATTGATGCAGCCATCGACGGCGCCGACCGGCATGGCGCAGCGGTTGCCGGCATTCCGATAGTCGATACGATCAAGGCGACAGACGCCGCTTTCCAGGTGCTCGAAACAGTACCGCGGGAACGTCTCTGGCGTGCTCAAACGCCCCAGGCCTTTCGTTACAGTCTTATTCTGGCGGCACACCAGGCAGCGCGGACGAAGACACTGACCGACGACGCTGCCGTTGCCGAGGCGGCCGGCCTTCCCGTCGTCATGACGGACGGTTCCGAGGAAAATTTCAAGATCACGACGGCAGACGACCTTCAGCGCGCCAACCGGCTTGCGGTACGCGACATCTCCAATGCGGTGACGCTGATCGGTTCGGGATTTGATGTCCACGCCTTCGAGGACGGCGATCATGTCACGCTGTGCGGCGAGCGCATCGCGCACTCGCATGCGTTGAAGGGGCACTCGGACGCCGATGTTGCGCTGCATGCCCTGACTGACGCCATTCTGGGTGCGCTGGCCGCAGGAGACCTTGGCCAGCATTTCCCGGATTCCGATCCGCAATGGCGTGGCGTTGCCTCGGATGTCTTCCTGCGGCGCGCGTTGGATCTGGTGGCAGAACGCAAGGGCCGCCTGATCAATCTCGACCTGACGCTCATCTGCGAACGTCCCCGCCTTCAGGTACATCGGGATGCCATGATCCGTAACCTCGCCGCGCTCACCGGATTGACGACACGCAGAATTGGCCTGAAAGCAACCACGACGGAAAAACTCGGCTTCACCGGTCGTGGAGAAGGAATCGCAGCTCAGGCCGTCGTCTCGCTTTCCGTTCCGGACGAGCACTGACATGGACTCTCGCTTGCCGAAGGACTTCGGCGGCTGGATCGCGGTCTGGTTCGGCGCAGGGTTGTCGCCAGTCGCACCGGGAACGATGGGGTCTCTCGCCGCCTTGCCGCTTGGCGGCCTGATCCTGTGGGTCGCCGGCCCCACCGGATGGATCTGGCTTGCGGCAGCGTCTGTGGCATTGCTGCCGGTCGGCATCTGGGCCGCTGCCGGTTACGAGCGTGCTGGTGGACAGCACGATTCGTCCGCCATCGTGGTCGACGAAGTAGTCGGCCAGTGGCTCGCGATGATCCCGATTGCCTGGAGCGTCTGGTGGCATTATCTGCTGGCGTTCTGGTTGTTCAGGGTCCTTGATGTCCTGAAGCCTTGGCCGATCCGGTGGATCGACCGGAATACCGGCGCATGGAGCGTGATGCTGGACGATGTGGTGGCGGGTATTCTGGCGGGCGGCCTGACATGGTTCGTCATTGACTGGGAAATCTTCGGATGAATGACATGGCGCCTTCGGGCGACCCGGCGTCGGTCTTGCAGGCCGCGCGCGACGCCGGCCTCAAGATCGCGACAGCCGAATCCTGCACGGGCGGCATGGTTGCAGCGGCGCTTACCGACGTCGCCGGATCCTCCGATGTCTTCGAGCGCGGCTTCGTGACGTACTCAAACGAGGCAAAGGTCGAAATGCTGGGGATCGACCCGACGCTCACCGGCCCGGATGGCCCTGGCGCCGTCAGCGAGCCTGTCGCCCGCGCCATGGCCGAAGGCGCTGTCAGATACTCCGGGGCAGACGTCGCAGTATCGATTACCGGTATTGCCGGACCGGGCGGCGGTTCGGCTGAAAAGCCTGTCGGTCTGGTGCATTTCGCCACCGCCCGTCTTGGGCGGCGCGCTGCGGCCGAACATCGGATTTTCGCCGGAGACCGCGCTGCGGTTCGCACCCAGGCAGCGCGGCATGCTCTGGCCTTGCTCGCGCGCTCCATCGTCGACCGGCGCCCATGACGGCAACCCCGAACTCGCCAATCAAACCGATCGCCGGTCGAAATCTGCTGATCGCCATCGGCGTCGCCGTTCTGGTGTACGCCTTCGCGACCCAGTTTCTCCCGGTGCTTCGCTCGACCGTCATGGACGGCGCGCGCCAACAGGTACTGCTGATCTTCTTTCTTGCGATCAACGTCGCCGCCCTGGGCCTGGCGATCACGGCGGTCCGGGGTCGCTTCGGGGGGTATTCATGGGCCGACCTGGGTGTCCGACCGGTATCCGACTACTGGATGCGCCTGGCCTTCGGGTCAGGGCTTGCTGCGGTTCCGATCGTGCTGGTGGCGTCGATCGTGCTGCGGGAGGTGTTCCATATCAGCCCGCCGAGGGACAACCCCCTGGCGCCAGCCGGGTTCTCGTGGCTGGCGGCGGCCACGATCATTCTCTATGCCGGCTTGTTGGTGCCGATCTTCGAAGAGTTGTTTTTTCGTGGCTTGCTCTTCTCCTGGTTGCGAAACCGACTTCCGGCCGCAAGCGCCATTCCGATCAGCGCCGGGGCATTCGCGATCCTGCATTTGCGCGCAGAGATCATGATTTTCGCGTTTCTCATCGGCTGCGTCCTGGCCTGGCTTTATGAACGTTCGCGCTCGGTTCTGCCGTGCATCCTGCTGCATCAGACGTTCAACACGACACAACTGGTCTTTCTTTACGTCATCACGGCGATGAAGCCGGCGGGCGGCGGACTGTCCGGCTGAAATCGAAGAAGGACGGTTCTCCGCTCAGGCAGGATATTCGGTCGGCGACCCGGGCGCGGGATCGGCCTTTGCAGTCGAATCGCCATACAGCTTTCGTGCCCGCCCCTCGAATGCGGACACCATCTTGCGCACTGCTTCGTTGAACAAGGCACCGATAAGCTTCTGCAGCAGGCGCGAATTGAATTCGAAATCCAGATAGAACTCGATCTCGCAGCCCTTCGGATGTGGCCGGAAAATCCAGTGGTTCTCCAGATGCCGGAATGGTCCTTTGGTGTATTCAACATCAATCCGGTCCGGCTTCGACAGGGTGACCTGCGACGTAAACCGCTCCCGAATCATCTTGAATCCGACCAGCAGGTCCGCAACGATCAAAGTATCGGATTGCCGGCGGATCCGAGCACCGGTCACCCAGGGCAAGAACCCCGGATACCGCTTGACGTCCGCGACCAGGTCGAACATCTGCTCCGGCGTGTAGGGCAGTATCTTCGTTTCCTGATGTTTCGGCATCGCGTCAGCCCTGGGCCAACTTTGTGTCGTGTGCTGCCTTCAGGCGCGCAAAATCATCGCCGGCGAGATATGAACTGCGCGTCAGGGGAGAGGCCGATACCATCAGGAAACCCTTGCCGTATGCCATCTTCTCATATGCCTTGAATTCGTCCGGATGGACGAAACGATCAACCGCTGCATGCTTGCGGGTCGGCTGCAGGTATTGGCCGATGGTGAGGAAATCGACGTCTGCAGACCGCAGGTCGTCCATGACCTGATAGACCTCGCCCCTGCTTTCGCCGAGGCCGACCATCAGACCCGACTTAGTGAAGATCGATGGATCGATTTCCTTGACCTGCTGCAACAGTCGCAGCGAGCGGAAGTACCTGGCACCGGGTCGGATCGACGGATACAGCCGTGGAACCGTCTCAAGATTGTGGTTGAAAATATCCGGCTTCGCCCTGACTACCGTTTCCGCGGCGCCGGCCTTCTGCAGAAAATCCGGTGTCAGGACTTCCACGGTCGTCTTCGGCGCTTGCGACCGGATGGCCGCGATTGTCCTGGCAAAGTGACTGGCGCCACCGTCCGCAAGATCGTCCCGGTCGACGGAGGTAACGACGGCATGTTCCAGACCCAGCTTGGCCGTCGCCCGCCCGACCGACTCCGGTTCGTGCGGGTCGAGACGATCGGGCAGGCCGGTCTCCACGTTGCAGAAGGCGCACGCTCGTGTACACACGCTGCCAAGAATCATGAAAGTCGCGTGTTTCCTGGCCCAGCAATCGCCGATGTTCGGACATCCAGCCTCTTCGCACACCGTGACCAGGCCATGCTCACGGACTATCTGTCGGGTCGCGTTGTACGCCGCGCTGACCGGTGCCTTGACCCGAATCCACTCCGGCTTGCGCCGGACCGGATTGTCAGAGCGATGCGCCTTTTCGGGATGCCGCAACTTCTTGCGGCGGTCCGGTGCGATTGCGGTCTCGGGACTTGCCATGATCAGCAGATGAGTCCTTCGCGCCAGGGGTTCAAGGTCTCTTCCGATACGCACGGCAAACAAGGGCCCGATTCCTAGCCCGTTACCCGATCCGTGCGAAAGTTGTCGGCATAGTTCTTGGGGCGTATCTGCCTTTTCCTGGGTTCGCAAACGACATGGTCGATCCCCGCCCGCCGACAGTAAGCGATCGCTTCTTCCCTGGTGTCAAAACGGAGTCTGACCTGTTGTCCGGTATCTGACGAACTCGTCCAGCCCATCAGTGTATCGCGGGTTCTGGCCGTCCGCGGCTCGTACTCGACAATCCATTTCGTCGTGTTGCCACGGCCGGATTGCGTGGCCGTCTTGGCTGGAAGGTAGATACGCGCCCGCACGTCCCCGATCTCGCAAACTGCCGCCTCAGACTGGTCGGGGCGGACGGATTCGAACCGCCGGCTTCCTGCTCCCAAAGCAGGTGCTCTACCTGGCTGAGCTACGCCCCGCTTTGCGCGACCCGGTCAAGAACTGACAGCCGCTCCGGTGCAGCGCTTGAGTCCCGCACACCGATATATGGTATGCAACAGCGCAACTGACCATTCATTGCAGTGCCGCACGCATCATTCTGTCCTGCCGCCCGTACGTCAGCAAGATATCCGACATGTCCCGAAGAACAGATCACCTGTCTGACAAACTGCACGCCCACATGCTGCGCTGGGGCGTGGATGAACCGAAACCTGTGCGCGCCCTGCGCGAGGACACGCACAAGCTGGCTGAAGACGGCTGGCAAAGCTCGCCGGAACAGGCTCAGTTCTTGTCCGTGCTGGCCGGCCTGATGGGTGCGCGGCGGTTTCTCGAGATAGGGACATTTACCGGATACTGCACGCTGCGCATGGCCATGGCACTGCCTTCTGACGGTCTTGTCGTGACCAGCGACGTCACAGACGAATTTGTCGAGAAAGTCGGCCGGGCCCATTGGCGGGACGCCGGAATGGAAGACAGAATTGATCTTCGGATCGGTCCTGCCTCGGAAACGCTGGCCGAACTGGTCATGGAGATGGGTGCCGGAAGCTTCGATATGGCGTTTATCGACGCCAACAAGAAGGATTATCCAGCCTATTTCGACTCTTGCGCCCGTCTTGTCCGCCCGAACGGCGTCATCTTGATCGACAATGTGTTCTGGGGCGGCAAGGTAACAGATCCGTCCGACACACGGAAATCTACGGAAGGAATCCGCGATATCACCCGGAAGGCCTCCGAGCACCCTGATTTTGAGGTGTCGATCGTGCCGGTCGGTGACGGCTTGTTGCTGGCTCGCCGTCTGCGCTAGCTCCTTTCATCGGCGATCGTGGTGAACCAGCTTTCCGGTGGAGTCCGGCCACGTGAATGGTTCCAGTTCACGCTTCGCATGATCTTTTCGGCCGAATGCGGGATCCGGTCGGGAATCGCCTTCCTGCACAAAACAGCCCAGATCCGTGTCCAGCAGCGCGCCGTCGTCCAGGGATTGTAGCCGCCGCCGCCCGTTACCAGCAGACGCGGGGCCAGCCGCATGATCGATTCGACAAAGCGGGCATGGCTTGCATTGCTCAAGGACAGCCTGCTCAGAGGATCCGCGTCCAGCGCGTCAGCCCCGCACTGTATGATGACAAGTTGCGGTGCAAAGGCCGAAACCGCCGGAATGATCTCGTCATGCATCAATGCTTCAAAGGCCTTGTCGTCAAAACCTTGTGCGACAGGGAAATTGTGGATGTTGGCAGACGGTCGACTGGTGTGACCTGTCCTGGGCCAACGGTCTCGTTCGTGGACCGACGCGATGAAAACGCGAGGATCGTTACCCACGGCCAGTTCCACACCGTCGCAATGATGAGCGTCGATGTCCAGATAGGCGACCCGGGTCGCGCCTCGGTCCAGCGCCGACAAGATGCCGAGCACTGCATCGTTGAAGAAACAGAAGCCGCTTGCGCGGTCTTTCAGACCATGATGGGTGCCGCCGGCGGGCGTATAGACGATTCCGCCCTCCCGAAGACGATCGATCCCGTACAAGGTCGCTCCCGCAGCCGTCGCGGGTCGGCGGAAGATCTCGCCAAATACCGGATTGCCCCCGACGCCCAATCCGTAGCGCTCGCGCTGCTCCGGTTTTGCGTGCTGAGTTTCCTCGCATTCCTTGACCGCGGCGATGTAATCCCGATCGTGAAATCGGGCGAGTTGATCGACCGTCGCTACCGGACTGTCGATATACTGGTCAACCGGCAGCCATCCCATCGCGCGGCACAAGTCGAAGGTGAGCGATACCCGAGGAATGGCCAGCGGGTGTTTGCCGCCAAAACGCGACGTCCTGTAGATATCGCTGCCGATGAATACGGGATTCGCCATGGTAGCCCATACATACCGCAAAGGTTCGGACGATCCAGTTCGTCCCCGATCGGCATTCGACGGATCGGCCGGCGTCCGTCCGAGCCGTCGCTGACAATGAGTTGGCGCCGCTGACTATCCCCAAGGGGCGTCACCGACCGGGCAAGGAAAACGGTGACGCCTTGTCACCCGCCGATCAAGCTCAAAGCGGCGCGGCGCCCAGGCCTCCAGCACATCACCCAGGCCGATCTTCAAGCGGCTCATCGTACCATTGCCAGCGCGGTGGAGAACCTCAAGGCCGCTTGTCCCGCATGCTCCGCCTCTGGTCCCGGGCGCGGCGGCAGGCCGGGATCGAGGATGTTGGTCGCCATGACCTGCGCCACACCGTAGCGAGTCAAGGCGTGCCGCTGGCCACCGGCGAAGGAGATGGAGTTGCGGCCTGCGGCCGCCAATCACGCCCGTCCATCGACCCCCGTTAACATCATCTCCACGCCACTCCCAGTCGGTGAACTCAGGACCGGCGCGGACATCACTGTGCGTTTCGAAATTACCCAAAGAGATGTCAAAGCCTTGCCGCGTCACGTTGCTGTTGGTGCTCGAAAGGGTGAACGTCATGCGCCTCGGTGTGGCATGCTCGCCGCCGCCCGCCGCTTCGCCGACCACTGGCAGGGCATCTGCCCCGGGGCCGTCGCTTCCCTGCGCAACGATCCCGACGATCTGCTCGCCTGCTTCCGCTGCAGGACCCTTGCCGCACGAAGGCAGGTCAGCACCACCAGCGCCGGCGAACGACGGTTCCGCGAGGTCCGCAGACGAACCCGGCCCACGGGAACCTTCCGGGACCGGACATCGATGGACCGCATCCTCCACGCGATCTTCATCCACGAAAGCAGGTCTCGGGGAATCAGTACCCCACTCTCCCTGACACATGACCCTTGACGTTACCCCCCAGAAACAGGGCTTGCATTCCGTTCCGCATCGCAATAATGTTGATGCCTCACTTGAGGGAGCCGTCGCGGCGGCTGAGAGGTTCCTTACGATCCTGTTTGAAACAGGATCGTGGCGAACGACCTCTGGAACCTGATCCGGTTCGCACCGGCGTAGGGAATAGTGACATGATCCTTCGGCCAAACCGCCCCCGCCTCAAGTACGACAATCAATATCCTGCCGACTTGGCGGACGACGAAGCCGGGCGGCCTGGAAGGTTCTTGCGTCTTGTCATGCTCCTCGTCGGGATCGTTGCCTTCTGGTATGCCGTCATCGCGGCTACCGGAACCCCGTCCTTCATCCTGCCGCCGCCAGACGCGGTATTCGAGTCCCTGATCAATGATGCCGGCTTGCTGACCGACAACGCGCTGACCACGATCAGCGAGATCCTGCTGGGGATGGTCTTCGGAATCAGTATCGGCTGCCTGACCGCCCTCTGGATGACCTACAGCGCCTCTGCCCGACGCTGGATGCTTCCCGTTCTGGTTGCCAGCCAGGCTGTCCCGGTGTATGCGCTGGCTCCGGTACTGGTCCTGTGGTTCGGCTTCGGTATCTGGCCAAAGGTCGTGATGGCCACGCTGATCATCTACTTCCCGGTTACGGCGGCCTTTTTCGACGGCTTGCGAAACACGGATCGTCAATGGATCGATCTGGCACGCGCCATGGGCGCATCGGGATCGGATATTCTTCGCTATGTGAGGCTGCCGGCGGCCCTGCCCGCCTTGGCGTCTGGCATCCGCATCGCGGCAGCCACCGCACCGATCGGCGCCATTGTCGGTGAGTGGGTCGGCGCCAGCGCGGGGTTGGCCCATGTGATGAACCAGTCGAAGGCCCAGGCCGAAGAGCCGCGCATGTTTGCCGCTCTGGTGTTGATCGCCATCATTGCGGTGGGCCTCTTCTTTGCCGTGGATCGATTCCTGTCCTGGGCAATCCCCTGGCGCGCCGAGAGTACCTGATGAATCTTTCCCAAGTCCGAAGGAGAACCGAGTTGAGAGGAAAAATATCCGTACTGGGTGTTCTGGTTGCCACCTTCCTGTCAGCAGCCGGTCCTGTCGGCGCAACGGACAAATTCACCGTCCTTCTCGACTGGTTCGTCAATCCCGACCACGGTCCGCTCTTTGTCGCGCAGGAACGCGGTTACTTCGCGGCAGCCGGTCTGGACGTGGCCCTGATCGCCCCGTCCGACCCCAATGATCCGCCACGCCTTGTGGCAGCCAGGAAGGGAGACGTTGCGATTTCCTATCAGCCGCAGCTTCACATTCAGACCAGCAAGAATCTGCCGCTGATGCGCATCGGCACCCTGGTCGCCACCCCCCTGAACTCGCTGGTTGTTCTTGATGACGGCCCGATCAGGCAGGTTGCGGATCTCAGGGGCAGGAAGGTCGGCTACTCCGTCGGGGGATTCGAAACCGCCCTGCTGAGCGCCATGCTCGGCAAACACGGCCTTGCTCTCGCTGATATCGAACTCGTCAACGTGAACTTTGCCCTGTCGGCGAGCCTGATGTCTGGAAAGGTCAGCGCTGTCATCGGCGCGTACCGCAATTTCGAACTGAACCAGATGGATCTGAAGAAAAGGCCCGGTCGTGCCTTCTTCGTGGAGGAGGAAGGCGTCCCTGCCTACGATGAACTGATTTATGTCGCGCACAAGGATCGGGTCAGGGATCCGAAAATGCGCCGGTTCCTCGATGCGGTCGAACGCGGTGTGCAGTATCTGGTGAACTATCCCGCCAGAAGCTGGAAACTGTTCGTCAAGGGTCGCGAGAAGGAGCTGGATACCGAATTGAACCGTCGGGCGTGGCGCGATACCCTGCCCCGGTTCGCCCTCCGGCCCGCAGCGCTGGATACCCGCCGCTACGAGGTGTTTGCCGCCTTTCTGAAGAAGCAGGGAATCATCAGGAAGGTCAAACCGGTTTCCCACTATGCAACCGAACTGAAGTAGCCTATCGGATATCTTGTCAGGCTTGCGTTCGCGCTCTAGGGTCCGCCGAAATCAGCGCGCAAGAAAGGGAACTCGCGATCGTGCGGCTTGTCAGCCTTACCAGCATCCTGTTTGCAACGTGGCTCTTGATGTCCGGGCACTACGATGCGCTGACTGTCAGCTTCGGTGTCATCTCCTGCATCGCCTGCGTCTGTCTGGCCCGGCGCATGAAGATCGTGGACCATGAAGGCCACCCCCTGCACCTGAGTTCGGCCATCGTCCTCTATTGGCTGTGGCTGCTGTGGCAGATCGCGAAGTCCAATCTTGATGTCGCCTTGCTGTGCGTGCTGCCGGGCAGACGTATCGACCCGATCGTCTTCCGCGCGCCGACATCGCAGAAAACCGGCGTCGGCATTGCGGCATACGCCAATTCCATCACGCTCACGCCCGGCACAGTATCCATGATGACCTGGGATCACGAGATCGAGGTGCATGCCTTGACCCGGTCTGGTGCTGACGATGTTTTGGCCGGCAACATGGATGCGTGGGTGACACGCGTGGAGCGCCGAAAATGATGTTTGCGGCTGCGATGGCAGGAATCCTGGTCGCCATGGTTCTGGCATTGTTGCGCGGTCTGTTGGGTCCAACGGTATATGATCGGATACTCGCCCTGAATACCTTCGGGACCATCACCGTTCTGGCCATCGCCATCCTCGGTTTCCTGATGGGTCGGCCGGATTTCCTCGATATCGCGCTGTTATACGCACTGATCAATTTTGTCGGAACGATCGCGGTCCTGAAGTACTTGCGTTATGGCGATCTCGGCGCCCCGAGTCCGGATGCTGACGGCAGCAAGCGCCAGACATGGCGATGATTGTCGATATGGTCAGTTGGTTATGCCTGACGGGCGGCGCGCTGCTGTGCGCGGCTGGCGGAATCGGCATGGTCCGCTTTCCCGACGTCTATACCCGCAGCCATGCCGCTGGCGTCATCGATACTGGCGGAGCCTTCATGATCCTGCTGGGTCTCGCGGTCCAAGCGGGTTTCACGCTGGTCACGGTCAAGCTGTTCCTTATCGGTCTTCTGTTGTTCTTCACGACCCCGACGTCGACTCATGCCCTGGTAAAGGGCGCGCTCTCTGGCGGACAGAAGCCGATCGTTCGCGATGATCCTGACAAGGACAATGGCGTCGCGCCATGATTGTCGTCACGAACCTGGCACTGCTTGCCTTCCTGGTGATCACGGCCTGCGCGATCGCCCGCATGCGCAACCTGTTTGTCGTGACCATGCTGGCCGGGATCTACAGCCTGCTCAGCGCCACGGTCTTCGTCCTGCTGGATGCTGTCGATGTCGCCTTTACCGAAGCCGCGGTCGGTGCAGGGATTACAACCGTTCTGTTGCTGGGCGCATTGTTGCTGTCCGACAGCGAGGCCAGACCGCGCAAGCACCGATTTGCGCACTATGGTCCGTTGCTGCTCGTCATCCTGATGGGCAGCGCGCTGATCTATGCGACCCTGGATCCGCGCATGCCGAAATTCGGTGGCGCTCAGGCGCCAGCCCACACGCGGGTCGCTCCGGAGTACTTGCGCGACACGGTACGTCAGGTCGGCCGGAGCAAGCCGACGCCGGTTCATATTCCAAATGTCGTCACCACCACCTTGGCCAGTTATCGTGGTTTCGACACGCTTGGTGAGGTCGTGGTCATCTTCACTGCAGGCGTCGCGGTCATGATCCTTCTGGGCGGCGGGAGCTACCGGCAACGCCGCCGTCGCGGGAAGGCAAGCGAAGCTGGCAAGGCTGACGGATGATACAACATGTCGTTTTGCGGATAATCGCCAAGCTTCTGGCACCGTTTATCCTGCTGTTCGCTCTCTATGTGCAGTTTCACGGGGATTTCGGTCCCGGTGGCGGTTTTCAGGCCGGGGTCATCTTTGCAACCGCATTCATTCTGTATGCCCTCATCTACGGCATCGAGAACGCCCGCGAGGCCGCCCCGCCCGTCGCTGCCCGGATCGGAGTTGCGCTCGGCGTGCTGATCTACGCCGGTACCGGCGTCGTGACCATGCTGCTTGGCGGCACGTTCCTCGATTACTCCGTGCTTTCCGCCGACTCCGGCGATGGCCAGCATTATGGCATCCTGATCGTCGAGTTCGGCGTGGGCGTGACGGTATCGGCGGTCATGATTACCGTCTTTTTTGCATTTGCCGGCCGTCGTGGCGTTCTCGAAGAACGCGAGGACGTGGTGCCAGTCGAAGAGAAGATGGACGGGTAACCCATTGTCATGTGGGACCTTTTCCTGAGCCATTACAATTACTGGATCGTCATCTTCCTGATGATGATCGGATTCTATATCGTCATGTCACGCCACAATCTGGTGAAAAAGCTGATCGGGCTGAATATCTTTCAGACGTCCGTCTTCCTGTTCTACATCAGCGTCGGCAAGGTAAGCGACGGTACCGCGCCGATCATCACTCAGGACATATCTCGCTATTCCAACCCGTTACCGCATGTTCTTATCCTCACCGCCATTGTGGTTGGCGTGGCAACAACGTCGCTTGGCCTGGCGCTGGTCGTGCGCCTCAAGGAAGCCTACGGCACGATCGAGGAAGACGAGATCAACGACATGGATGCCGTCGATTGATGAGTGTGCATCTGCCGGTCCTTCAGGTGATCTTCCCGCTGATCGCGGCACCGTTGTGCCTGTTGGTGCGAAACCCGTTTGCGAGCTGGCTGTTGGCGACGCTCGTCAGCTGGCTGACCTTCGCAATTGCCGTCCTCTTGCTGTTGCAGGTTCTTGACGCCGAAGCGATTACCTACGCATTGGGAAGCTGGGTGGCACCGTGGGGAATCGAGTATGTCGTCGACGAGTTGAACGCCTTCATCCTGGTCATCGTTTCCGGTATCGGCGCCGTCGTCATGCCTTATGCGATGCGCAGTGTATCGGGTGAACTGCCGGACCGGCAGATCAGCTTGTTTTACACGATGTTCCTGCTGTGCCTGTCCGGCTTGCTCGGAATCACGATTACCGGCGACGCGTTCAACGTCTTCGTCTTTCTGGAGATCTCCTCGCTCTCCTCCTACGCACTGATCAGCCTGGGTCGGCACCGCAAGGCGCTGCACGCCTCCTATCAGTATCTGATCATCGGAACAATCGGCGCGACCTTCTTCCTGATCGGCGTCGGCCTGCTCTACATGATGACCGGCACACTCAACATGAAGGACCTGGCTTCGCTGCTGAAACCATTGTCCGATTCGCGAATCGTCCTCGCGGCCTTCGGGTTCATCGTGGTCGGGATGGGCCTGAAGCTGGCCGTCTTTCCGTTGCACCTGTGGTTGCCGAACGCTTACGCATACGCTCCTTCTGTAGTCAGTGTCTTTCTGGCAGGGACAGCGACCAAGGTCTCGCTTTACGTCGTCCTGCGTTTCATCTTCACGGTGTTCGGTTTCGAATTCAGCTTCATCGGTCAACCTCTCGGTCTGGCTCTGCTGATCCTCGCGATCAGCGGAATCGTCACCTGTTCGCTGGTGGCAATTTTCCAGATTGACGTGAAACGCCTGCTGGCCTGGTCTTCGGTCGCCCAGATCGGCTACATGCTGCTCGGCCTGTCTTTTGCCACCGTGATCGGCGTGCAGGCCAGCCTGCTCCACATCTTCAATCATGCCATCATGAAGACCGGGCTGTTCCTGGCCATGGGTTGCGTATTCCTGCGGACAGGCAGTTGTCGGCTGGAAGACCTGTCGGGCATCGGCCGGCAGATGCCATGGACGATGGCGGGCTTCACGATCTGCGGGTTGAGCCTGATCGGCGTACCGACCACTGCCGGCTTCGTCAGCAAGTGGTATCTGGTACTGTCGGCTTTCGAAAAGGGTTGGTGGCCGGTCGCCCTGCTGATCGTTCTGACGTCGCTGCTGGCCGTGATCTACATCTGGAAAGTCGTGGAGGTTGCCTGGTTCCACGAACCGTCCGACGCGGTGAAAGCCGTCAGTGAGGCACCGTCCTTGATGCTGGTGCCGCTCTGGATCGTCGTCGGCGCCAACATCTGGTTCGGATTCGAGACCAGCGGCAGCGTCGATGTCGCTGCCGCTGCCGCCAAGGCCCTTGCAGGGACCGTTCGATGAGCGGCTCCGTGCTGATCGCGCTGTCAATCCTGATCCCGCTGGCAGGCGCCTGCCTGATTTCCATTTCGGCCAGGAAACCCAACCGGCGGGAAACAGTCACGATCGTCACGGCGATTCTGCTGTTTGCAGCGAACGTTCTGCTGGCAGTCAGGCTTTTCAACGGCGAAACGCTGGTCCTCGAGGTCCTCGAGCCGATCGAGGGGATCCCGGTGGCGTTCACCATTGAACCGCTGGGCATGCTGTTCGGGTTGATCGCATCATTCTTGTGGATCGTCACATCGTTCTACGCAATCGGTTACATGCGGGCAAACGACGAGAAACATCAGACCCGCTTCTACGCCTGTTTCGCGATTGCCATCAGCGCCACCATGGCCGTTGCCTACTCCGGCAATCTGCTGACGATGTTCATCGGCTACGAGGTCCTGACACTGAGCACCTATCCCCTCGTGACGCATCGCGGAGACGCCAGGTCGATGCGTGCCGGACGAACCTATCTGGGAATTCTTCTGGGGACATCCATCGGATTGTTGCTGACGGCGATCATCGTTACCTGGTTCCTCGCCGGCACGCTGGACTTTCGGCCCGGCGGCATCCTGACGGACAAGGTGTCCGACGGGATGATCCTCCTGTTCCTCGGCCTCTACATGTTCGGCATCGGGAAGGCAGCGCTGATGCCGATCCATCGCTGGCTGCCCGCTGCCATGGTTGCGCCAACGCCGGTATCGGCGTTGCTGCACGCCGTCGCCGTGGTGAAGACCGGCGTCTTCATGGTGCTGAAGGTCATCGTGTACATCTTCGGGATTGATGTGCTGAACGCCAGCGGCGCCGGCGAATGGCTGATGTGGATTGCCACCTTCACCCTGGTCATGGCGTCGATCGTGGCCTTGACAAAAGACAATCTGAAAGCCCGACTGGCGTATTCGACCGTTGGGCAGCTCGCGTATGTCGTCCTGGCAGGGTCGCTGGCAACGCAATGGAGCATCCTTGGTGGCAGCATGCATATCGCCATGCATGCCTTTGGAAAGATTACACTTTTCTTCTGTGCAGGTGCGATTTACACATCCCTTCACAAGACTGAAATCAGCGACATGAAGGGAATCGGCAGAGTGATGCCGTTCACCATGCTTGCCTTCCTGATAGGCGCCCTCAGCGTGGCTGGACTGCCTCCCGGCGGGGGCACATGGAGCAAGTGGTACATCGCGCTCGCCGCCGCCGACACCAGGCACTGGATCGTCGTCGTCGCCCTGATGTTCAGCACGTTGTTGAATATCGCCTATTTCATGCCGATCGTGGCGAACGCATGGTTTGCACCAATGGCGGCGAAATCCGTTGGCGCGATGGCAGTGCCGATCGAGAACAGGAAACTCAGGGAAGCCCCGCTCTTCTGTCTGATCCCGGTATGCCTGACGGCCGTTGGCTGTCTTGCGCTTTTCGTGCTCGCCAGTGACGTCCAGACGTTCCTGGCGCCCATGCTCGACGGCCTCTCGGAGAAAAGTCAGTCGCAATGACCGATCAGGAAAAGACACGGGAATCCGCTCCGGAACGCCGACGCTGGCTCGACGACAGGAAAAATGTCGACAAGATCTACCGCGCGCTGCTTGTCGCATGCGGCGGCCTGATGTTGGCTGACCTGTTTTATGACAAGCATGCCAAATACATGGCGGAAGACTGGTTTGGCTTTTACGGGTTCTACGGCTTTGCCGGATGCGTGTTCCTCGTTCTGGCGGCCAAGCAGTTGCGCCGGCTGCTGATGCGGCCTGAAGACTACTATGATCACTAGCCTGCCTCCCGGACTGCTGCTGATCGGTGGCGCGCTGGTCGTCCCGTTCCTGCGCGGCCGGCTGCGCTGGGCATGGATGCTGGCACTGCCGGTGCTGGGCTTTGTCGACCTGCTCGGCCTGGAACACGGCATTCACCTCTCGATCAGCCTCTTCGACTATCGTCTCCAGCCGCTGCGAGTCGACAAGCTCAGCCTCGCCTTCGGCTACATCTTCCACATCGCGGCGTTTCTCGGAATTCTTTACGCGGTCACCATCAATGAAACCTCTGAGCAGGTTGCAGCGCTGATCTACATGGGCAGCGCCGTCGGCGCCCTGTTCGCCGGCGACCTGATCACTCTCTTCCTGTATTGGGAAGTCACGGCCGTCGCTTCCGCCTTCATCATCTGGTCGGGCAGGAGTGAAGCTGCTTACCGCGCCGGCATGCGCTATCTGGTGATTCAGGTGATCTCTGGCGTTCTGCTCCTCGGCGGAGCCCTGATCCAGGTGGCAGAAACCGGCTCCATCGCCTTTGGCGCGTCCGGCCTCGATACTGTTGCCGGGATCCTGATCTTCCTGGCCTTCGGTATCAAGTGCGCCTTCCCCTTCCTGCACAACTGGTTGCAGGACGCCTACCCCGAAGCGTCACCGACCGGCACGGTTTTCCTCAGCGCGTTCACAACCAAGCTGGCCATCTATGGCCTTGCCCGCGGTTATGCCGGCGAGGAGATTCTGATCTGGGTCGGCGCCCTGATGACGGCATTTCCGATCTTCTATGCGGTCATCGAGAATGACCTGCGCCGCGTACTCGCCTACAGCCTGAACAACCAGCTCGGCTTCATGGTGGTCGGGGTCGGCATCGGCACGGAACTGTCGCTGAACGGTACGGTCGCTCACGCCTTCACCCACATTCTCTACAAATCGCTGTTGTTCATGTCGATGGGTGCAGTGCTGTACCGGGTCGGTACCGTGAAGGGATCGGAACTGGGCGGACTCTACAAATCGATGCCCTGGACAACCGCCTTCTGTATCGTTGGCGCAGCTTCCATCTCCTCTTTCCCTCTGTTCAGCGGCTTTGTCTCCAAATCGCTGATCATGAGCTCGGCGGCCGGCGAAGGCTGGGTCATTGTCTGGCTCGTACTGCTGTTCGCGTCTGCCGGCGTATTCCATCATTCCGGGATCAAGATCCCCTACTTCGCCTTCTTCGCCCATGATTCCGGCAAACGCTGCAAGGAAGCGCCGCTGCCCATGCTGCTGGCCATGGGCGCGACGGCACTCCTGTGCATTGGCGTCGGCGTCTGGCCATCGCCGCTCTACGCCTTGCTGCCCTACGAAGTGACCTACGCACCTTACACGACCGCGCACGTGATCACTCAGTTGCAACTGCTGATGTTCTCGGCGCTGGCATTCGCGGTTCTGATGCGGACAGGGCTCTATCCACCAGAACTGAAATCGGTCAACCTGGACATCGACTGGACATATCGTTGCGGTTTTCCCGCCATCGGCAGGATGCTCTACCGGGCCACGCGCCCTTTGGGCGGGACAATGACCATCGTCAGTACAAAGACCGCCCTCGGGGTCCTCAGCAGGCTGGTTCGGCTGGCCGGTCCCGAAAGCACCCTGGCCCGCACCTGGCAGACAGCCGGCATGGTTGCGTTGATCGTGACCGTCATGGCGCTTTATCTGGTCGTCTCGTTCGCATAGCCGAAACTTCGGTCCGCGCGGCCATCCTCCCGGGAACAGCCTGCCATCCTCCGGATCTGCGGGCAATTCCCTGCCCGGCCTTGCCATGACAAGTTGTCCCGATACCAGCACATGACCGATCCTTCAGGATCGGCCTCTCTACGACCGCCTTCCCCGACAGGCAGTCTTGCCCCCGCCGGAGGTGCCGGACTGCACCCTTGCTCGCGACATGGTCTGCCGTTCCAGTCTGGACCGAAATCAGGCGACGATTGCAGGCTGTCGCAACCACCTGATCGGTTGCCCACCTGAAGTTGCCCCGGAATCACCGGAATCCGCCCGATTCCCGCCCGGAGATATCCCATCCAGAGGCAGGAAGGGGGGGTAAGGTGCCGAAAAGCGCCTCCCGTGCGTTTTTCGGGGGTTTCCGGCGATGTGGCCGCAGACTAACTGCCCGCCGCCTTCGGTTAGCCCGTCCCTTGGGGATCATGGCGGAAAGTCACAAGGGAGAACGCCCGGCCGAAGCCGGGCGCGGTGTCGTGGATCGTTCAACCACCGGCCCGTCCGCGGCCTTCGGGACGCGGTGCCGACGCCCTCGTTCCTGGCAAGGGCGCGGCGGCAGACTAGCGTCCGGTTACTGGTTGCCCCCGAGAAGCCCGCCCCCCGGACCGACCCGCGCACAGCCCTTGCCACCCATGAACAGGAAGTGGGCTCTGCCGGTTTCCGTCCACTGACTGGTGTTTACGGGCGGACTGAAGACCGGGATCACCATCTCGCCGGGACCTTGATTGATATTGCGGGGATTGCGGTTGGTCCAGATGTGGGCGCCGGCCTTGGGGCGCACCTCGATGATGTTCTCGCCGAGCACGCCGCCGGAGAAATTCATTTTGTTTGTCGAATCCGGGTTGCGCCACTGGCCGCCGCCGAGCCCCGCCGTCCGCCACTCCCAGTCGCTGAAAGTGGAGTTGAAGTCATTCTGCGAGGTAATGAGCCCTATGTTGATATTGAAGCTCCCCCGCGTCACATTGGGATTGGTGGACGACAGGATCAGCTTCATGCGGCCCGGCGTGGCGTGCTCGCCGCAGCCGTCCACGACGGGGCTGCCGGCATTGGCAAGCGTGACGGTGCAGATGCCCGACCAGCAGTTGGGCGGCGTTTGTGCCATCACCGCGGCGGTCAGGGCAAGGAGTGCGGCCAGCGCGGCGGCCAGCATCGCGACCGGGAACATGCGGATGGTGTGAAAGGACATGGCCAGGGCCTCCTTTGCTTCATCGAGAGGCCCCGGTGAGAGGCCCCGGTGAGAGGCCCCGGTGAGAGGCCCCGGTGAGAGGCCCCGGTGAGAGGCCCCGGTGAGAGGCCCCGGTGAGAGGCCCCGGTGAGAGGCCCCGGTGAGAGGCCCCGGTGAGAGGCCCCGGTGAGAGGCCCCGGTGAGAGGCCCCGGTGAGAGGCCCCGGTGAGAGGCCCCGGTGAGAGGCCCCGGTGAGAGGCCCCGGTGAGAGGCCCCGGTGAGAGGCCCCGGTGAGAGGCCCCGGTGAGAGATGCGCCAAAGCCTGACACGGACGGAGACACCCGTCAAGGCCCGATCGTCGATGGTGACGCAAGGATTCACGTGTCAGGCGGGAGTGGGGTACCGATTCCCCGAGACCTGTCTTCGTGGATGAAGACCGCGTGGATGATGCGGTCTATAGAGGTCCGGTCCTGGAATGTTCCCATGGGCCGTGTTCGTCTGCGGACCTCGCGGCACCGTCGTTCGATGGCATTGGTGGTCCCGACCTGCCTTCGCCCGGCAGGTGTCCTGCAGCGGAAGCAGGCGAGCAGATCGTCGAGGTCGTTGCGCAGGGAGGCGACGGCCCCGGGGCAGGTGGTCTCCCGGCGGTCGGCGATGGAAGGCGGATCCGGTCGGGCAGAAGTGCCGGCCTTGATGATCCCGGCCGGCGCCTGGCGACCGAGGGGGCGACAGCCCTCGCCCCGCTTCGGTCCACCTGCCTGCATCTCCTTCACCCTCTCGAACGCCTGCGGCAGGCTCCCGGTCGTTGCAGCCTGCCGTGGCATCGGGGGGCTTCTTCTTGCGGTTGTCGTGAACCACAGGGAGTACCCTACTCCCGCCTGACACATGAATCCTTGCGTCACCCTTGATGTCCGAACGACGCCGATGTCGTCAGGATCGATGTGTCGGGCGGATGCGTCGAGGGCCGGATGGCCGAGGCGCTGGGGAAATGCGCAGTCTCCGGCAAGCATCGCGCAGGGTACGTTGCAACGATGCAGTCTCATGGGGGTTCACGGCCGAGTTCGACGTGATCGTCTCGGAGGAAACACGTCAGAACCCGAGCGTCGCCAACTTCAGGCGCGCGATCTTTTTGGCAGAAAGATGAAGTTGAACACATAATCACCGCGGCGTTCCGGGCGGCGGTGACGGCAATCGCCATCGAAGGCATCGACCGGCCGCAGCACGCCGCCTCGCAGAAACAGGCCGCGGTAGCCGAGCGTTTCGACGGCGGCAACGGCCTCCTCGATCGGTTGCCTGGTGTGTGATTCTTCCATTTCGATCAGCATCTTCGGCCAATCCCTTTCAAGGGTCTCGTGCGCGCCGCGAAGTATCGCCTGCTCGAACCCCTCTGCATCGATCTTGATGAAGCCGATATCGGCAATGCCGAGATCATCGATCCGCTTCGCCTCGACCTCGACACCCATGAAGTCTTCTGCGACCTTGACGTCGCTGAGACTCGCTCCCTGATTGGAGAAACCGCCGCGGCGGTGACGCGGTACCCTCAAGACCGCAGGGCCGCTTCGGTCGGACAGCGCGACGGGCGAGGTCACAATCCGGTCGCCGGCCATGCGCTGCAGAAAACGGAACATCTTCGGATTGGGCTCGAAGGCGTAGACCTTGCGTGAGAAATCTTTCAGCAGCCAACTGTAGACCCCCTTGTTTGCGCCGACATCGAGGCTGACCCGTCCAGGGTCAGCGAGCAGGGGCAGCAGAGCAATTTCCGCCTCGCCCCAGCGACGTTCCTTTCTCAACCGGATGCGCCTGTAAAGCGGCGCAGGTACCAACGCGAATTTCAGCCGCTCTTCAAGGCTCCAGGGCGGCTGCCAGCCCATTCCGTTTCCACGCGCCATTACTGCGGGCCTGAATCATACGGGTTTGAATCACAAGTCCTTGACATCGTCATTCTTTCACAAAGCAAGCCCCCGGTTCCCTCGCGCGACGCGCCTTCCGCTTCCATCATCGGGATTCGGCATTTTTCAGTTACCGGCGCAATCGCCTTGGTGACACCGGATCTGTATGGTCCCAGCATGTATTTCACGCCATGCCGTCTGATCGGCCGTTCGGCAAGCTGGGCGCCACGGGTCAGCGTTGATTCATCGTCACAGCAGAGGATATTGAGCTTGCAGGACTTTTCGCCAACATCGACGTCGCCCTTCTTGCTGCTGAAGTCGACGGCGATGTTGTAGCCGTTCTTGGCGTGGATGCCATTCGTCGAGTACTTGCCGGTCTCGTAGAAAGCCGATCCAAGGATGATCGTATCGCCGTCAACTTTGGCCACAGCCAGTGACCACGATTGCAATCGCTGTTGCGGCCGTGACGATGATTACCGCATGCTGGTGAGACTTGAGCATCATGTTTCCTCCCGGGGACCTTTAATCTGTCGGCGAACCGGCAGATCATTCGCAATCCGCATTGTCTCAATTGCTGCGGACTGAAACATCGGATGGAATACATTCCACCAAAGCGCCCGGGCTCCGTGATGTCACACCTGCCCGCGTTTTGCCAACGCCCGATCCGGTGTCGGTCTCCGCTTCATTGCTTCGCTTGCCATGAACCGAACAAAAGCTAATTATTCGCGATCTGGCCAGAACAGGAGTGAGCCCCCAATGGAAATGTCCGGGGAGTATCGTATTCCCGCAGATCGGGAGACGGTCTGGAAAGCGCTGAACGATCCGGAAGTTCTGCGTGCCTGCATTCCTGGCTGCCAGGAACTCGAGCAAACGTCAGATACAAGCTTCTCCGCCACGGTCAAAACGAAAGTCGGGCCCGTTTCGGCGACGTTCAAGGGCGAAGTTCAACTGGAAGACATCACCCCTCCGGCAGGCTACAGAATTCAGGGTGAAGGCAAAGGCGGCGTCGCCGGCTTTGCCAAGGGGGGCGCGAACGTCCAGCTTGCCGATCAAGGGGGGGACACGGTCCTGACCTACGATGCAGACGCCAGGATCGGCGGCAAACTGGCGCAGATCGGATCTCGCCTTGTCGCTGGAACGGCGCGCAAGCTTGCGGATCAGTTCTTCAGCAATTTTGCAGAGCATGTGGCACCAAGCAGCGAGACGTCCCCGGAGTAAGGAAGAACCTGCCCAAGTCTTGGAAACCTTCAACGCTGTGCGTCGGTGATCTTCCTGATTTCTTGTGCCGTAATTTTTTCCACGATTGCCGGCATGTTCTTGTCCAGCCATTCATTCAACAACGGCGCCAAAGCCCGCTGAACCAGGGCCTCCAGTATCTGGTATTCTCTGGAAAGTGTGGCAGATGACGCTGGCTGGCTGTCCGCGCAAACGGTGCGGTCGGCATGTTCGGTACGCGGGGTCTCGGTCTGGACGGTGCTGAGGCTGGTGACGTTCTCGATACTGGCACCCGGTCGGGGACCGGCTGCCCCGACAGTGTCTGCAAGATCGATTTCTGCGGTATCTGTCGGGTCGATTGTCTGTCCGGCTTCCCGTCCCGTCGATTTCGCTCCGGCCAAATACTGCACTGATGTCTGGTCGAAGGTGCCATGTGCCTGATTTCGATGATCGATACGCACTACGGAACCGTCAGGGGCCACCATGTCTATCAACTCAAGAACGTCGTCTTCGCCGGATGGCAGCGCCGAGGTCGAAGTCGTGGGACTCGCTGCCAGTTCGGAAGCAATCCCTTGCGGAGCCAAGCTATTTTCGGCGCCTGCTTCAGCGTCAACTTGAACCACTGGTGCCGCAGCCCTTTGCTGCGCGACCTGACCTGACGCCCGGTCCCCATCTCCGCCGGCGCCAGTGTTGCTCTCCTCATCAGAAACAATTCGCCTGATCGACGCCAGAATTTCGTCCATCGACCGCTGGTCAGGTTTTGCCGATTCTTCTGATTCGGTCATCGCCTGTCATCACCTCGGGAAGAGAGAGTCTTATTGTCGATGCACTATATGATCATCAGGCCGCCTTTGCCAGATGTGGTTGACGGGCAGGCTCACTGCTTTTCAGTGCCGGACGAAGGAGGAAGTGATTTTCCGAAGCCAAACGCCTTGTTGCGTACTTCATTGTAGTACTGGTCCGGGTCATGGTATTCGACACGCAGCCCCAGTTCTTTTGCGTTCATCTGACCCATCGTGGCCAGCAGTTCGTAGGTTGCGACAGTCAGGTTTCTGCGAGCCCGTACCAGATTGACCTGCGCGCCCAGCAATTCCTGCTGGGCATTCAGTGTATCCAGTATCGTCCTGAGACCGGCAGCGGCCTCCTCGCGGACGCCATTGAGGGCAATGCGGCTGGCTTGAAGCTGCGCCATGAAGGCCTGTACGCTCGAGCGCGCTGTGCGTAGCGCGGCATGGGACCGGGTTGCATTCTCGACGGCCGTTCGCTGCGACTGGCGCAACTCGTCGAGACGCTGAAACACGATCTGCTTTGCGGATCGCATCCGCGACATCACAGCCCCTGACTGATAGAGCGGAATCGTCATGTTGGCGGTGATACTTGCTGAATCGTTGACGGAATCGCGCTGAAATTGATCGAGCCGCCGTTGGACCTGACCGTTGAGCGTCACGGTCGGCAGCAGTTCGCCAGCGACCATCCTGACAGCCGCCCGAGCTGATCGCTCTGCCCACAACGCCGCCAACACCTGCGGGTTGTCTTGCCGGGCTCGCTGAGTAATCGCGCCAATGTCCTTCGGCAGACCGAAACTCAGTTTCGGCGGGCTGAGCTGGTTCGGCAAATGCCCTACCACGCTGACGTAACTTGCCTGAGATGCCTGGAGATTGCCCATCGCCTGGATCGTTGCCGCCCTCGCCCGAGCCAGACGCGCCTGAGCCTGGGATACGTCAGTACGCGTCACCTCACCGACGCTGAACCGGTCGCGGGCAGCCTGAAGTTGCCGCGCCAGGACGTTTTCGTTGTTTCTGTTCAGTTGCAGTTCCGTTCGATCACGAAATACTGCCATGTAGGCCCGAACAACACTCAGCAAGACCACCTGTTCAACATGGGCCAGGCGCGCTCGCTGGGCGAATATGTTGAATCTGGCCCGACGCCACTGGTAGAAGTGGCGGCCACCGCGAAACGCGTTCTGCCTCAGGTTGAGCGATGCACCTGCCGGCACCCGGTGGTCGGCCCGAAACCCTCTTCCCGTCATGGAGGCTTGTCGATCCTTCTCTCTTGTGAAGACTCGTCCCGCATCGGCAGAGATCGAAAGTCGAGGAAGCCAGTTCGAAAAGGCCTGCGCCGCCTGCTCGTCCACGCTGCGCAGGGCCGCCCGGGCAGCGCGCAATTGCGGATTGTTGTTGTAGGCGTGGGCCATGGCCTGCGCCATCGTTTCTGCATGGGCACTGGAATTCGGGAGGAGAGCGGAACCGGCCACTGCACCAGTCGCGATCGCAACGATCCATGCTACCCGATTGGCAACCGAAGGCGCGACACCCTTGTCATTCGCAAGGAAATGAGCCGTCACAGGCTCCTTCGAGAATTTGTCATCCATTCCTTTTCACTCCGTCACCGCCCGAACCTGATGCCGGGTTGATTGGGATCCGGTTGATGGATCAGAAACTGAACGCTTCCTCACGAACCAGTTCCGGAAGCATGGGGATCTGAGCGTCGAACATCTCGCGCGTCGAGATGACGCCGCCGAAACTGGTCGCCAGCGTGGCTCGTCCCATCGGGCTGCTCGATTTCACGACACCGACGATCCGGCCGCCCTCCGCGCATTGGGACATGATCGTGTCCGGGATAGCGGATATTCCGCCATCAAATAGCGTTACGTTGTATGGGGCCTGTTTCGGGTAACCGTTCTGGGGGGCGCCCTGAAAGATCATGGCGTTGTCAATGCCCAGATTGACCAACGTCGACGATGAACGCTCCACCAGATCGGGATTTGACTCGATTCCGATCACCGTCTCGCACAGTTGGGCAAGGACGGCGACAGCATAGCCCGTGCCGCATGCCAGGACCATCGCAATGTCTTCCGGCTGAGGCGCTGCAATCTGAATGAGGCGGGCCAGTACCATGGGCTCCATCAAATAGCGACCATCGCCCAGGGAAAGATCCTCGTCCACATAGGCCAGAGACCGTCGCTCTATCGGGACAAATTGTTCACGCGGCAGCGTAGCCAATGCCAGTATCAATGCTGGATCGGTCACCTTGTTGGGACGAATCTGGCTCTCCACCATATTCGCCCGAGCTGCGGTGAAGTCTGTCATGTGCGCACGAAATCGGTCTTGTCGATGGCTCGGCGTCTTTCGTGGCGCCTTGTTGTCAGTCAAAATTTATACGCAGGGGCTTGACGACAAACAACGGCCGAAACCGCCGGAGCCAATCCGCCGCAAACATCCGAAAAATCCGTTTGGTAATTTTGCGTCTCTCGCCTTCTTGACCGACCTGCTCGCACTCCTGTATTTCGCGGTCTACAGGCGATGCTGATTCAAGGATCGCGGCCCGGTGGCAGAGTGGTGATGCAGAGGACTGCAAATCCTTGTACGTCGGTTCGATTCCGGCCCGGGCCTCCATTTTTTGTTTCGCGCATAGTAAAGATATCCCAAGCTGGATTTTCAGGATGCGACCAGAGGACTGTCGTTCTTTCCGGTGGTGACTCGTATATAGCGGTTCGTTTGCTGACAGCGCGTCATCCAGCGATCGTCACTTATCCGGAGTAGCTCAGTGGTAGAGCAGGTGGCTGTTAACCACCCTGTCGGGGGTTCGAATCCCTCCTCCGGAGCCAGTTTACAGAAAGGCCGCTGGAGACATCTCCTTCGGCCTTTTCTGTGCGTTGTCCGGTTCCGTGTCCCGGGTCAACTCCTTCGGGCTTGTGGCTGCCGGATAGAGGGTTTGCGCAGTCCTTGCCGTAACCTTGGCTGGCGTCCGCGCCTTCCACTCGTGCGGAAGCGTGTCATCTCCGCGCGCTGGTTGCCGTCAGTGTTCTCACACCGTTTGGATTTCTGGGGTCGGCCAGCGGAATGGCGTGCCAAGGCCACGCAGGCCTCCTTTCGGTCGGTTCGCTTTCTGATCCGCCGCGCCTGACGCCCCGGCACGGTCATCAGCAGGCGGCAGGCCGGACCGCGCGCAACGACCACCTCATCCAGTGCCGTGGGCGACGGCAGCAACGGCGTGCCGGCCTGCCCGTCCCCTTGGGAAAACGTATCCACAAAGAGGCAAGAAGACCCCGGATCACGTTGTTGGTATCGCGCCGCTGGCTCACCCGTCAGAGCGATCATCGAACAGGACCAGAGGCCGCCTACTCCCCTGCGGTGCGGACTCTCTGGCTATTCGGGGAGTTTGGGAATGTCGCCATCAAGGGAGAGCATTGCGAGAATTGTAAAATGGTAGGTTGCGGGTTACACTTCTTTCATGATCGTCGGTTTTCGGCACAAGGGGCTGAGGCTCCTCTACGAGAAGGGGGATCGGCGCCATGTGCCGCCTGACCAAGCCGACAAGGTGGAGCGTATCCTGGCCCGTCTGGACGAGGCGATCAAGCCTGCGAACATGGATCTGCCCGGATATCGGCTTCATCCCTTGAAAGGCAATCTGGCGGGATTCTGGTCGATCAACGTCTCGCGCAACTGGCGCATCATCTTCCGCTTTAGCGGCGTACACGCCTGCGACGTGGATCTGGTCGACTACCATTAGGAGGACGAAGACATGGCGATGAAGACCCCCCCCCATCCGGGATTGTCAGTGCGTCACGATTGTCTGGAGCCGTTGGGCCTAAGCGTTACCGAGGCGGCCAAGCGACTGGGTGTCAGCCGCAAGCAGGTGTCGGACATCGTCAACGGCCATTCCGGCATCTCGCCGGAGATGGCGATCCGTCTGGACAAGGCTTTCGGCGGCGGCGCGGAAACCTGGTACCGGCTCCAGGCCGCTTACGATCTCGCCCAAGCCATGGAACATGCCGACGAAATCAAGGTGAAGCGGGGCCGACACGCGGCATGATGTAGAATATCACAGTGCCAGTCGACGTGACGCCAAGAGCGATGTGAGACTGGAGCGGTGATTCCCTGTGAAAAACCTCTGCATGATTTCATGGCGTGATTCCATCTGTGTTCTGGACGTGGTATTGTTAGCGTCGCCACGAAACGATGATGCGTTCCGAGCAGAGAACCCACCTCCTCCGCCAGCGCCGAGAACAGCTCCCCTTGAAACCTGTGCCGGAAATCGGATGGCTTCGCGCTCAGGGTCATCGGGGTTGTCTCCCTGGGCGCTTGTGGGCACAAACTCAAGATACCAAAGGGCGGCCCCGAAACCCGCCTCCACCCCAAAATCAGTTCATGTCAGCGGAAATACCGTCTGTTCGGACGGTTTTGCAAGAGGTTCGAGTTGACATAGATTTCTTGCCTAATCTTTTTTGACAATCGCCAGTGCCAGCGCAGGTCAAGGCGTTCATTGGCTGCCTCCCAATCCATAAGCAGTTTCCCGAGCACTTTCGGAGCCAAGGGATATGCAAGACTATCGCGCGGAAATAATTGGCTATGACCATCTCTTTCGATTTCGAAAATGCCTTCAAAGCATTGACTGGGCACGCGCACTTTTCGTGGCAGCGTCGTCTATTTGACAAGTGGTTGTCGATCGGGAAGCTGCCTTCAGCAGTAGATATCCCGACCGGTCTCGGCAAGACCTCAATCATGGCAATCTGGCTACTAGCCCGGGCCAAGTTAACTGAGTTGCCTCGTCGCCTCGTGTATGTTGTCGACCGCCGCGTGGTAGTTGATCAGGCTACCGACTTTGCTGAAGTGCTCCGCAACAATTTGGCTTGTCATGAGCTTGAGCCGGTTCGTACGGGCTTGGGCTTGGACGGCCGGGCACTGCCTATCTCGACCCTACGCGGTCAGTATGTGGACAATCGGGAGTGGTTGGAAGATCCTGCCGCACCAACAATCGTTATCGGCACAGTGGACATGATCGGATCACGACTCTTGTTCTCAGGGTATGGTGTGTCCCGGAAGATGCGCCCCTACCATGCTGGTTTAATCGGAGCGGACTCTCTGGTTGTGCTTGATGAGGCGCATTTTGAGGTGGTCCCGGAATTTTGGACAGTCTGACGGCGTTGCCAAGGTGTATTCCGTTGTCTGATCATGCCGCCAGAATCCTGTTTGTCAGATTTTCCTGCTGTTGTTGAGCCTGTGGGGATGTGGACAAGGCGGTCGCCTTGTCCATCATATCCACCGGCTGGCGCGCGCCGCAGGCTTCCGCCGGCGTTCGGCCGCCGAGCGCCGAATGGGGACGCTCGGTGTTGCAGAAGCCGATCCACTCGCCGATGACACGCTCGGCGTGGAAGCCATCGGTGAGCGCGTGCAGATGGACCGCCTCGTATTTGAGCGCGCGCCACAGCCGCTCGATGAAGATGTTGTCCATGCAGCGGCCGCGGCCGTCCATGGAGATTGTCACTTCGGCATCCTTGAGCCGGCCGGTGAAGTCGAAGCTGGTGAACTGGCTGCCCTGGTCGGTATTGAAGATCTCCGGCCTGCCGCAGGTGTCGCGCGCCTCATTCAAGGCCTCGACGCAGAACCGGGCATCCATGGTGTTCGACAGCCGCCAGGCCAGGACCGCGACCAGATGAAGGAAGCCGCGGCTGACCGGGATGCAGGTGATGTCCGCGCACCAGACATGGTCGGGGCGCTCGATGGCGAGGCCCTTGAGATGGTACGGATAAATCCGGTGTTCCGGGTGCGGCTGGCTGGTCCTCGGCGCCCGGCAGACCGCCTGAAGACCCATCAGGCGCATCAGCCGGCGGACACGGTGACGGACCATCTGCCGCGAGCCGTGGAACGGATACCTCAGGAACAGCTCGTCGAGCCGCCGCATCAGCGCCAGCGTCTCCGCACTCTCCCCCTTCGGCTTGCAATAAAGCGAAGACCGGCTGATCGACAGAACCTCGCATTGACGGCTCAAGCTCAGGCCAGGAACATCGCGGCGCACCATCGGCCGGCTCATCGCTTGAGCCCTCTGGCCAAAAAATCCCGTTCCACCGTCAGTTGACCGATCCTGGCATGAAGATCGCGAACCTCCTCCTCATGGTCCCGGGCGGCCCGGTCGACGCCGTTCGAGAACACCTCGCCCAGGCCGTCCATCGCCTGACGTTTCCATGTACTCACCTGATTGGGGTCAACTTGGTGGCGCGACGCGATCTCCTGAATCGTCCTGCCGCCGCGCAGCGCCTCCAGCGCAATCTTCGCCTTGAACTCAGGCCTGAACTTCCGTCGCCTCGTCATCGCGTATTCCTCCGTGAACGGTGGAATACACCTTAACCAACTGTCCAAAATTCCGGGACCACCTCAGACTGCCACTGGCGGAAATTCTATCCCCATCCGGACTGTCGCCGCCGATCAGTATCCGGCCTTGGCGTTGCTGCAAACGCACCTGATTGCGGAGGCAATTCCCGGCCGCCTCGTCATTCCGAGAATGAACATTGCAATGCCGCCCGGCTTCCGTCTCCGACTACATCCGGCACAACCAGTCTGAGCCCCGCCTCGCCGTGACGTTCAGGGCTCGGCCACGAACATCATTGGCAAGGTCTGATCCGAAGCCCTTGCGTTACCGGCCTTGGTTCAAGGCAATCATGGCGAGAGACAGCGCCAGGATACTGCCAGTGCTGGTCGCTCGATACGGCGAATGTCGGGCCTCGGCCGATCTCCCACAGGCGCGGCACAGGCTTGCATCGTTTCCCGCCCTTCGGCGCGGCCTGAAGTCTCTTGCCCGACGCGTGCGCGGTTCGCATGATCCTGCCAGGACCGAGGCCATTGCGTTCGACACCCATCGCTCCGTGAAGCGTCTGACCGACTGCGGCTTTACCGAGCAGCAGGCGGAGGTGCTGGTCGACCAGCAGGTCGCCCTGCTCGACGCCAACCTGGCGACCAAGGCCGACATCGAGGCCATCAGGGCCGAGATCGAGGCCCTTCGGCAGGAGACGAAGGCCGGTATCGAGGCTGTCAAGTCCGATCTTCTGAAGTGGATGTTCGGCGCGCTGATCGCCCAGAGCGGGCTGATCGTCGCCGTGGTGACGTTGCTGCAGTGACGCGGGCGACGGTTTGAATCGTCGCCTGTCTGAGAATTTCGTGGACAGGAATGCGATCCGGCCTTCGTGATGACATGGTGTTTATTCATCCTCTCTTGTTTCCGGTCCCGTTTCTCCAACCATTTGTCATTCAGGGCCTCCCGCAGAATCATCGGGCTGAGTAACAGTGGCAGTAATCTTGTTTTCGGTTGGGCTGCCGAGGGGTGTCTTTCGGGCAATGGCAAGGCTGGGTGGCGACCTGGACGAGTCAGCAGCGCGTTTTGCGTCCGTGCTCGCTCGGGAGCACGGCGCGGGATCGAAAGACCGGGTTACTGAACGGCGCGGCGTATGATCTGGCCGGCTATCAGAGCGCACAGTTCGAACATGAGATGGCAGGCGACCTTCGTGGGTCCGCGCATGCGGACATGGTGAGTGCCGAACGCGTCCCTGAGTCGGGCGCTGGTTCTCTCGATGGCGGTGTGAATGTGGTATCGGAGGGTTCGGATATCGGGATGGCCGACGGCACGCGGGCGCGGTTCAAGGCATACCTTATCCCGGTGGAAGCTGGCGCAGATGATCGGAATATGGCCGAGGTGCTGTTTCGATGGGAGTTTGCCGCCCGCTCTACAGGAGTTTGTTCCTGGAGTCGCGGGCAGCTTCAGTCCAGGCCATGCTATCCTCCATTGTTGGTGTCAGACTCCCGACAGGGTACCGGAGATTGAGGCGACTCGCGACTTGAGGAGCAAACTCCCAGATTACGGACGATTTCGGCAAACCTCTCTCGCGCTCCCGGTACAGGTCGGTTCTGGGCATTGAACACATGTCGTTCCAGAAAATAGCCGGTAAGCGTCAAACCATCAGAAATCTCGTCCCAATCGCCCGCGGCAATGCCGGCCTCCCCGTTTGCGTTCATGAAAGACGGAAGTCGCAACAAGCGATCGGCATATTCCTGACCGGCAGAAAGGCTGACTGCCCGACCGCTCTTCGGCGACACCCAGGTCAATTGATCTCTCCGTCCTGTCGCTGCACAGCGCTGCAAATCCAGGCCGAAGCCGAGTTCGCTCAATATACCGACTTCCCAGGCTACATACGCTTCACCCCAGTCATCGCGATCGAGTGCATTAAGCAATGCCAGGAGACCCTGATACACTGTCGGCGCCGGTGCCCTTTCCGGCAACGCCGACTCTCCCACCGCACATGCTGCACTGATCCCGGCAAGACGCACCGCATCATCGAACCAGTGTCCGGCCCGACTCGTTTCCAATTCTGCCGACAACACTCCCAGATGCTCTGACAGCCGCCCGCGCCAGGTTGCTCTGACGCTGTTGCCCGGCTGGAAGACAGGCTGTTGCTTGCGAGACATGCCGCCTCGAACCAGACCGGCATGTCGTCCGTTTTCCGGCGTCAGCACCTGTACGATCAGATTTGCCTCGCCGTGATGGCGCGAGGAAAGCACTATGGCGTCGTCAGTCCACTCCATCCGGGACTAGTAGCGGATGCCATTGAAGATCGAAACCGTCATTCACCGGCGCCATCAAGAAGACATTCTGATCTGGCGTTCCAGTTCCGGCAATCGCGCCCGCACTTCTTCGGTGCATTGAATGGCACTGCCCGTCCCATGGAATGGCGACAGGAGGCGAGACGTTCGCCTACCGATCCGGCATGAACACCAGTTCGGGCACGACTACCTCCCAGGTATCGCATTTCACGGCTTCGAGCCAATTCGGATCCGAAGCATCGCGGCTCCACTCCAGTATGGCGAACACTGTCGCTGACCGGAACCGCATCCCCGATGGCGGACTGAATGACCTGGCGAGACGCCCAACGGTCCGAGCATTCCTGTCCAGCAGCTTCCAACGCCCGTCGTCCCCCACTCGCACATCCAGAGGATCGCCGATCGACAGGCCGGCGATGGTGCCGTGCATCGGATCGCCGGCACGGCGGCGTCCGGCGAACCCCAGATCGACCTGCCCAGGGGTGGTCCGGACATGGTGGAACTTCATGGCCTCCGAACATGGCGGAGGTTCGGCAGTCTCTCGGCGGATCGTGGCAGGATGATCGGTCAGTTCGGCATGGAAGCCCCGGGAACCGTCGAGTCCCGCCAGCGTCAGCGTCTGTCGCGCACGCGTCATGGCCACGTAGTACAGACGGCGCGGCGCGTCAGGGTCCTCGCCGCGGCCCACCCGGTCCCAACCGCCATCAAGCACCGCCACATGATCGAATTCCAGCCCCTTGGCGCGATGGGCAGTGAGCAGGAGCAGCCCCAGCTGGCGGCGGCGGATGTCTCGACCCCACTCGGCCAGCCACTCGATGAAGTGATCCACCGGGGTCTCGCCGCCGCCGGTTTCCAGCGCATGTTCATCGACGGCCTGGCGCAGCAGGTCGTGCCAGGGATCGGAAGGCTGGCCGTTCGCCCGGTCGCGCAGGGACGCGCCGTCGACGATCCGCGCCTGACGCCGACGCAGCCAGTCGACGAACGCCCGGGTTTCACGCAGGCGCCAGAAACCGGGGATATCCTCGTTCGCCAGTTGCACCGGCACGTCGCGCGCCTCGCAGAACGCCCGCACCGGGACGAGATCTTCCCATTCGCGCGCGATGACCGCGCAGCGCGACCAGTCCCAGTCAGGCGAAAGCAGCGAAAGACGCAGAAGTTCCGCCATGACGGCCTGCGCCTGACTGACCGTGTCGCCACCAGCCGGCAGAATCTGCACCTTCCCCCGCGAGACCGGGTCCAGTCTCGTCCACACGCCACCCGGCGGCTCCGTCTCGCGGGCGCGATCGACACGGATGGGATGTTCCGCCTTCATGCGATTCTGCGCGGGATCGATCACCGCGTTGGCCGCCGCCACGATGTGGTGAGTCGAGCGGTAGTTGGCGGTCAGATAAACGGGCTTCGGCCCGTAGTCGGTTTCGAACCGCCGGATGAACTCCACCGACGCGCCGTTGAAAGCGTATATGTTCTGATCGTCATCGCCGACCGCGAACACGGTCAGCCTGCCGGCATCCTCTTCCAGCGTCCGGCCGGCGAGGGCCGATATCAGTTCATATTGCTCGGCGCCGATATCCTGGTATTCGTCCACGAGAATCCACCGAAAGCCGGCGAGCAGGCGGTCGCGGCGTTCGTCCGCCTCCTCCGGCATCAACTCCTCGCCGCGCAGCAGCACGACGGCCCGACGCATCACGTCCCGGAAAGTCTCGTCGTCCGGTTGCTCCGAACGACCGGCAAAGCTCTCGCCCGCCAGACGCATGGCAAGCGCGTGGCAGGTGAGTACCGTTACACCACGGGCGTCATCGCCGATCATCTCCACGAGTCGGCGGCGAATGTCGACCGCGGCGTGACGGTTGTAGGCCAGTGCAAGAATGCCCCGCGCGTTTTCCCGTCTTGCACGGATCAGCCAGGCGATGCGGTGCACCAGTACGCGTGTCTTGCCCGATCCGGGGCCCGCAAGCACCAGTACGTTGGTCCGTTCCCGGTCGTCGGAGACGATGCGCTGCTGGACCGGGTTGCCGAGGCTTTCCACGATGGCGCGCCAGGATGCCGGCGTCGTCTGCCGACCGATCTCCCGATCCTTTCCGGGCAACCAGCGGGCGAGAAAATCCTCTTCCCCCAGCGCGAAATAGTCCATTGCCAGACGCAACGCCTCGCTCATGGCGGCCAAGCCGCGTTCGGCGAACGCCACCATCACGTGGATCTGAAGAACTCGCTCCTTGTAGTGGAGCGCAAGCGGCTCGAAGTCGGCCCTTGAAAACCCGCGCCGGTCCCGCTGCTCCAACCGAATCGTCATGGCCGGGCGGAATACCGCCAGACCCTTGTTGAGGCGGATCACTTCCTGCTCGTGGAGCCACAGCAGGGCACGGTCCAGCAGCTTGGCCGGGTTCCGGACCCTGCTCTTCAGGACCAGATCGGACTCGACAGCCTGCAGGAGTTTTCCGAGCGTGGTCTCGGCCAGGACATCAGTGCCACGGCTTCCTGGCGGCAGGCGGTCGAGCAGGTGTTCCAGCAGCCGCCCGGCCGCTTCGCGGCGTATCTCGGCCCAGTTCTCCAGCGCGTCCCATTCGCGATGAAGCGTGATCCATGCAGTCTCGGCATCCCGCTTGCGGACCTTGATGCTTCCCACGCCCCCACTGTCCTCGCCGCGTCCGTCATAGGCAATGCTCTGCACGATCCGGAACAGCCGTTCCGGCAGCGGGTCGGCCAGGTCACTGTCCCGCAGCGATTGCGCGGCGATGCGCAGATGGAGGGATGATCCCTCCCCCTTCCCAAGGTCGGGGGCGGCTTCCCGCATGTGAGCGATGAGGGCGGTTTCCAGCGCGGCCGCCTCTGAGAGACGCTTGGACGACGAACGGTCGACCCCGGTGTGGACGAATGCGGTCAGCACCGTGTCGTTGCTGGCAATGCCGATCCGCTCGAGATCGTAGAGCGCGCCGCGCACGGCTTCGGAAGCGAGGCCCGAGACACCCATGAGTTCATCCGTGCTGACCCCTTCGTCGGCATCCGCTTCGATCAGCCTTTTTGCGATCCGCAGCAATTTCTGGCGATACGTATCGGCGATGTCCGCCTGATCGAGCCGTCTTGCTGCCTCTTCCACGGAATCCACGCGAAGCGAAGAAGGGAATACCTCCACGAAGTTCTCTTCGCGGGTCAGGAGATGCGCTTCTTCCAGCCAGGCCACGGCCGTGCGGACTCGGGTGTCGTCAGTCGCGGAGTCGCGTTCGAACGCGTGCTCCTCGTCCTCGCCCAGGATTTCTCCCGCGGTCGCCACCACATCGCCGTCGAAGCGCTTCTTCCGGTCCAGATTGCGCAGGGCTCTCAGGATTCCATGGATCTCCTCGCGGGTGAGCCGCGAGCGCGCCGACATGCCGAACTGGCGTTCCACGTCATCCGTCGCATAGAGCAGCACGCAGCGCGCCGCCGAACGATCCCGCCCCGCCCGCCCGGCCTCCTGAAAGTAGTTTTCGAGCGATCCCGGGATGTCGGCGTGGATGACAAGCCGCACGTCCGGCTTGTCGATCCCCATGCCGAAGGCATTGGTCGCGGCGATCGCGCGAAGATCGCCGGCGATGAAACGCCGCTGGACCTCCTTCTTCGTCTCTGGAGGCAGACCGGCGTGGAAACGATCTGCGGCAACCCCCTTCTGGTTCAGAAACTCCGCGATGTCCTCTGTCTGCCGGCGCGTCGCGCAATAGACGATCGCGCCTCCCGGCATGTCGTGAGGCAAATGAAATTCCAGCACCTGAAGGATGTCGGAGAACTTCTGCCCTCCGGTGGTCGGGATCACCTCAAAGGCGAGGTTGGCGCGCTCTGCGCCGCCGTCGAATACCGAGAGTTCGATACCGAGCTCCTGACGAAAGTGTCGCGCGATGTCGCTCACGACGTCGGGTTTGGCGGTCGCGGTCAGGCAAAGAACCGGCGGCACGGGCATGTCGCCCGCCTTCTCGCGGATGAAGCGGCCCACATAGCGGTAGTCGGGACGGAAGTCGTGCCCCCAGCGCGACAGGCAGTGCGCCTCGTCCAGCACCCAGGCACCGATCTCGCGCTGGTCGAGCGCGCGCCGCAGTGTGCCCGAGCGCAACTGTTCCGGCGAAATCAGGAGAATGCCGGCATCCCCCAGCCGGATCCGGTCCAGCGCGTCGGCGCGTTCCGGCATCGACAAGAGCCCGTTGACGGTCACGCAGCACCCTATACCGCGCTGCTCCAACCCGGCCACCTGATCCGCCATCAGCGCGACCAGGGGCGAGATCACGACCGTCAGCGCGCCAGTCTTGTCATGGCGCGACAGTGCAGGAACCTGGTAGCAAAGCGACTTCCCCGTACCGGTGGGCAGAATTCCGAGAGCGTGTCGTCCCGCCATCGCCTCTTCGACGATGGCCTGCTGCATGGACCGGCCGTCGTCGTCCGCCGGTTCGGGACGAAAGCCGTCGTAGCCGAACCATCGCTTCAGTTCGTTTCCTGCATCATGGCGCTCCCGGCACCAGTCGCAGGACGAATCGGTGCAGGCGGTGTCCCTGAGAAGCCGCACCAGATGGCCGGCCTGCGGAAACTGGTGGCGCACCCAAGGCGGCATCACCGACGTGCCGCCCGCCACCGACAGCCACGCCAGGGCGAAGGCCAGCGGCCAGCCGGACTTTCTGCCGCCATCTGCAACGATCCGACGCGCCTGCGTTGCGCAAGCGGCATTGTCGAGTCTTCGCCCGATCGCCTCCCCGGCCTCCCTCTGCGACGGCCGAGCGCCCTGTCGAAGCCGGCGGAACAACTCGTCCAGGGCACGGTCCGGACCCAGGGGCTCGGAGGTGCACAGCGAGTGATACGCGGTGAGCAGATCGGGTGCGGTCTTCGCCAGTGCTTCAAGCTCGTCGCCGAAGAGTTCCAGCGACAGCCGGGAGTCGAGCTCGGGATCGTTCACCCGGCCGCGCCTCAAGCCCCCGTCCTGATAGTGCTTGACGAGGCTGTGGTAGGGGTTGCGGGGAAAGGCGAGCGGGCTGAGGCGCAGCGTATCCACCGCCGGCAGTTCCAGCAGCCGGAGATCCGGCTTCACCGCCTCGAGATGAGGCAGATCGAAGGCAATCAGGTTGTGTCCCAGGACGAACTCGGCTCCCTCGGCGAAAGCGTCGAGCCTTGCCAGCGCGGCGACCAGACTGCCGCCCGAGTGCGCCATGCCGCAACCGGTATCTCCACGCACCGCCCCAAAGGCATGAATACGGCCATTCCTGCCGACCTCGATATCGACTGCAACACAGCACGGTCGGCAAGTCGTACCGTTCGGCGCCGGCTCTCGGTCCGGACCCGTGTCCGCCCGATCAGGCATGTCGGGCCGATCTGTCATTCAAGACGGCATTGCATTGCCGGCCACATGCTTGCCGGCTCTTCGATCGTCACGCCGTCGGCACGAGGGACGAGCACAGCCCGTCAGTTGCGCACGACAGACAGCATTCCGGGTTCCCGAACCTCCTCTCGCAAAGCTGCCCAAGCGCATTCACCTGTCGGATTGACGGCCATCGGCCATGTCCTTCGGACATCAATTTGCATGGAAGAAAATTCCTCGCCGGTCAACCGCCATGTCCGTTTGCGACCGGTATTCCGCAATCCTGGCGCTTCCCTGATCTGGCGGACGGCGGTGCCGGACCATCAGGAATGGTCTGTGGATGTCGGCAACCGTCTCCCTGTCCGCAAGTTCGTATTCCCCTGGCGCGGGGCTCGTCCGGTCCGCGGCCGCGAGTGGGTCGTCAACCTGCCTTGAATGGCGCCTGATGTTCCGTGCGATTTTCGCACGTCAGTACGTCGCGTCGGTCTTCGGCTCACCTCCCGATTTCCCGGAGAGATTCGGAATGGACTGGTGCGCTTGCGCGCTGCCGTTCGCTTGCGCTCTTGAGCTGGCCGCAAGCGGCGAGGATGTCGCGTCCTCGCGGGGCACGCACCGTACAGGTCAGCCCGCCGTCCAGACAGATCGTCATGAAGGACCGAATGCGGTCTTGCGTGGAGCACTCGTAGGGCGCCCCGGGCCACGAATTGAACGGTATCAGGTTGATCTTGGCCGGGATGCCGTCGAGAAGCCTGATCAGTTCGCGAGCATCGGCATCGCTGTCGTTGACCTCCTTCAGCATGACATATTCGAAGGTGATGCGGCGGGCGTTGCTGATTCCGCCATAGTCCCGGCAGGCCTCGACCAGTTCGTCGATCGGATACTTGCGGTTGAGCGGCACGATCTCGTCACGGAGATCGTTCGTGACCGCATGCAGGGAAACGGCGAGATTGACGCCCAGTTCCTCCCCGCACCGTTTCATCGTCGGCACCACGCCGGCCGTCGAGAGCGTCAGCTTGCGGCGGGAGATCGAGATGCCGTCCCCGTCGACCATGATGCCGACGGCTCGGGCCACGTTTTCGTAATTGTAGAGCGGCTCGCCCATCCCCATCATGACGATGTTGGTGATGTCACGGTCCTCGTTTGCCGAAGGCCAATCGTCAACGAAATCCCGGGCCAGCATCAACTGGCCGACGATCTCGGCAGCATCGAGATTGCGCACCCAGGCCTGCGTGCCAGTATGGCAGAAGCGGCAGTTGAGCGTGCATCCGATCTGGGAAGAAATGCACAGCGTGCCCCGATCTTCCTCCGGGATGAACACCGTCTCCGCTTCCCTCGCATCCTGGAACCGGAGCAGCCACTTGCAGGTGCCGTCGGTTGACTTCAATGTCCGGGCCGGCGTCGGCCTTACGAGGGTGTAGCCTTCCGCCAGCTTCGCCCGGGCGTCTTTCGAGATGCTGGTCATTTCATCGAAGGACCGGGCACCCCTGTGATAGATCCAGTGCCAGAGCTGTTTCACCCGAAATTGCGGCTCGCCCAGATCGCACACCACCTGAGCGAGCCGCGCCCTGTCTGCGCCGACAAGAGTCGGACGGTTTTCCGGATCGCCGGTCACGACCAGCGGGGTTCCGGATGTTTCGAGCGAGGCTGTCGCAGCGGTAACCATGGTCGAGGAGGTAGCTTCAATGCGTTGTAACGGCAAGGAATCCGTGACATCGGTCTGGATGAAGATCGGCATCTGCGTCTCTGCCCGCCGTTCGGAAGGAGGCGGCATGACAAGGCCTGAACCGCTGCGGCGCGCCAGAGCGAGGAAGCCGGCCTGACGCGGCGGGATGGTCGCTTGCTCCGAAGAACTGCCTGTGGGAACCATCTTGCATGGCTGCGAAGACAGATACAGACAACACCGGGAGCGAGCGCATAGCAAAGCGTCTGGCGCGCGCGGGCCTCTGTTCGCGACGCGAGGCCGAGAACTGGATTGCCGCCGGTCGCGTGGCGGTGGACGGCAAGGTGCTGGAGTCGCCCGCCTTCAATGTGGCGCCCGGCCAGCAGATCGTGGTCGATGGCAAGCCGTTGCCCGACAGCGCGCCAACGGCCCTCTGGCGTTATCACAAGCCGTCCGGTCTCGTGACCACAAACCGCGACCCTCAGGGTCGAGATACCATCTTTGACAGGCTGCCCGGGACGCTTCCTCGAGTCATCACGGTCGGCCGACTCGACATCATGACAGAAGGGTTGCTGCTTCTGACCAACGATGGCGATCTCGCCCGGTTCCTGGAATTGCCCTCGACCGGCTGGACTCGCCGCTATCGGGTGCGCGTCAACGGCAGGCCGGACGAGCAGGCCCTGGCTGCCCTCGCCAATGGAGTGATCATCGACGGCGTTCGTTATGGCGGCATCCTCGCCCGGCTGGATCGCCGGCAGGGCGCCAACGCGTGGCTGACCATGGGCTTGAAGGAAGGCAGGAACCGGGAAATCCGGAAGGTTTGCGAACATCTCGGTCTGGCGGTCAATCGCCTGATCCGAATTTCCTACGGGCCGTTTCAGCTCGGCCACCTCGATCGAGGCCAGGTCGAAAGGGTCCAGGCACGAACCTTGCGCGAACAACTTGCGCACTGGCCTGGCCTGGCGGCGGCCGGTTCCGATGAGGGCAGACGAACCGACTTCCGGTCCCGGCCGGGCGGTGGAAGAGCGCCGAAGGCGTTCGACAGACCTGAAAGCCCGGCTGTTTCATCGGAGCGCCCGATCGCAAGAACGGAGTCAGTCGGCGGATCACGGCCATCCGGTCCGGGGCATGGTAAACTGCGCCTCAAACCCGGTGCGTCGCGCAGACATGCTGACGACAAATCAGGGAAGAGACATGCGAATCGTCGGCGGAAGCCTTAAAGGCCGCAAGCTGATTGCGCCGGCCGGCTCGTCGATCCGACCCACTTCCGACCGGGCGCGAGAATCCCTGTTCAACCGGCTGGTTCACGGAGCCTTTTCCCGTGACGGCGCCTCAAGCCTTGCCGATGCTGTTGTCCTGGATGCGTTCTGCGGGACCGGCGCGATCGGTCTGGAAGCGCTTTCACGCGGCGCGCGACGGGCTTATTTCATGGACAATGATCCTCTGTCCATCGATACCACCCGCCGCAACATTTCCAGCTTGGGCGTCAGTGACCATTCGACGGTTCTGCAGGCCGATGCGATGTCGCCACCGCCGCGATCGGAATCGTGCGCGCTTGTCTTTCTGGACCCGCCCTACGCGAAAGACCTGATCTCGGATGCGCTGGATGCACTGGCCCGGGCCGGCTGGATCAGATCCGGCGCCTTGTGCGTGTCGGAGCGACAAGGTGCGGCCAGGCCTTGGGAGATACCTTCGGACTTTCAGTTGCTGGACCAGAAGCGTTACGGCAAGGCAGAAATGAGCATCCTGCGGTACACGCCCGGAGTTGCACGGATCTGATGGCAACGACAGCCGACACTGCGCGAATGAAGCCGAGGGAGTCAACGCCGACAACCGCTACCCCGGCATCGCGACCCAGACGTCAATCAACGCCCCATTCAGGCCTTGCCTGGCTGACTGGATGAACGAACATGCGGCCGGCCGGTGGCGTCTCTTTCGGGATGGCGGTTTTGGCGGGGCCCGGGCGTACGTCGGGGTTACCGGTTGAGCTTCGTGCACGGACTTGACCTGCCCGATCGACCACACCCAGGTTCGCGGCCATATATTCTGCTTCTTCCTCGCCTTGGTGCTCCAGAAAGAACTGGTCGACCGCTGTCGCACCGCCAGCGTCATCGTCGAAAGGGACGACCTGATTCGCGACTGCAATCGCCTGCAACAGGCCGCCATCGAGAAGGACCGCCAGCGCATGACCATGCGCACCCCTGTCCAGGGCAAGGTCGGCAAGACATTCCCCGCCGCCGTGTCGTCTCTCATGCAGGTCGAGTGGCGCACCCCTTCACGGCCTTGCGAAAGGATCCGCACTTCGTGCGGGAAGGAAGGCAGGGTGCATCAGATGACCGCCCACTCGCCCTCCGCGACCTCGATCGTCCGAAAGGCAGCGGCGCTGCCGGAGGCAGGATACCGTGCCGGTCGGTTGGTGCGGGAGAGGCCAGTGAAAGCCGTTCCGGAGCGAGGTCGCCTGTGGCAGAGGGAGCGGCGGGAATTCCAGCCTGGAGGACGGAAACATGGCGACACTGACCCGTGCGCGGATGTCGTCCCGTCCGGATCAGTGTCCCCGATGCCAGCCTCGCCGGGTTCAGGTTGCGTATTCCTCCGGCGTTCCGTCCCCTTGCGGGTCCGGCTGAAACCCGGCCGGGGGACCTGCGCCGGAATTCCCCCGATCAGGGATCGGGGGCGGCCCCCCGTCGGACAGTGGCCACCCTTGCCTGTCGTGACGGCCGTCAGCGGCGGACATCGACCGTGACGTCGCACCATTCGGCATAGGCCGGTCCGCCGGCTGCCTGCCACCGCGGCGAGGGCCAGCGGGGCGGGCCGCAGTTGCTGGCAGGCCTGAAGGTGGCCGCGTAGCCGAAATTCACAAAGTTGCCTCGAATAATACCGTTGGCCCCACCATCCTTGAACGAGCGACAGACAGCACCGGCCCCAACGCAGAAGTTGCCCCAGATCCGGACCCTGAAGATGCCCTTGTGGACACCTCTTGTACCGTCGCGAGCGCGAATGTCCTGGCGAGAATCGGGAACGTCATCGGCAGCATCGCCAAGAGCGGGGGCGCCAGCATCGCCCCAGGAGGAAGGGCATGCCGGGTACCCGCGATTGACGGTGAAGGTGCGCATTCCCTGACCTTGCTCGCGAAGATCGACTGTCACGGTGCGCGAGCATCTGGCGGGCCCCCAGTGGGGACAGGCCTCGGCGATGGCCTCGCCGCGGGACCAGGTGCCGTCCGCATTGTGGAATTCGACCACCCTGTCATCCGTGTCTCCCGCACCGTAGGCGCACCGGGAGCCGGGTCCCACGCCGAAGGTCATCCTGCCCTGAGAATCGGGGAGGGCCTCGATCCTCAGGTTCCGGACCACACCGGTCCAGGTCCTGCCCACAAAACGGGGAGCTGGGCCGACCAGGTTGGCTGTCAGACTGGTGACGTATGAGGGGGCGGGCATCAGGACTCGTGTGTCCCTGGGATTGAACTGCGCCTGGGCCGGCATCGCGAGGGCGGCGAGCGCCAGCGCCACCAGCGCGGCGCAGACAGGGAATGCACGGATGGCGTTGAACGGCATGGCCGGGGCCTCTCGCCGGGGCCTCTCGCCGGGGCCTCTCGCCGGGGCCTCTCGCCGGGGCCTCTCGCCGGGGCCTCTCGCCGGGGCCTCTCGCCGGGGCCTCTCGATGAAGCAAAAGGAGGCCCGTCATGACCCAACTGCCCTTCCTGCGGACACTTCTCCGGACACTTCTCGCCGCCACCCTGCTGGCCCTTGCCCTGCCATCGGCGGTGATGGCCCAGGCGACCTGTCCTTCAGGCGCTGAATTGCTGAATTTCGAACGTATTCCTTGCGCCCGGCTCCAACACTGCACACAGGCAGATGTCGCGGTCAGGATCAACACTGCTTATGGAGAAAAAGGTTCAGGTACAATCATGTTCGGGGCCCTGGAAAAATATCGCTATTGTACCCAGGGCAGGGGCAGCTGGAGCGAACAGCAGTGGGTGGACAAGTGTACCCAGCAGGGCTGGAAAGTGGTGCGGCACTACGGCAACCTGACGGCAACATTACCTGGATTTGCTTTACCGGCTGGGGTGGATCTCAACACAACGGCGTATTGCGTGCCCCACAGGGCCAACCCCTCGCGCTACAGACTGTATTTTGACGGGAACGGGTTTCTCTACGAACAGCATCAGTGCGACCAGGACCGGGACAACAACGGCTCGTACGAGACGAGGGTCAGCGGGAGCCCGAACTGTTCGCCCGCCGGGCCCAGTCCGACGCAGGTCCCCAAATGGGTCGCGCCCTGGGACTGAGGGCTGCCCGATCAATGCACACCCGCGGGGCGGCCAGGGCTGCGCGAGGGTAAACCAGTCGGGCCAGGAGCTCGACGAAAACGGCTGGGTCATCCGGTAGCAGTAACCGGACGGCAGCCCGCCGCGGCGCCCTTGCGAAGAACGAGGGCGTCGGCCACGCGTCCCGAAGGCTGCGGACGGGCCGGTGGTTGAACGATCCACGACACGCGCCCGGCTTCGGCCGGGCGTGTTTTTCCGGACTGGAAATCGGATCCGGGAGAATCCGACCCTGCAAGCCTTGTCGGGTATTGCGCTCCGTACTCCGGAATCAAGGCAACAGACAGCACCGGAAGAGGAAATCGACATGCCGGAGATGGACGACGAGGAAATCCGGCGCACGTTACTTCCGGCCGATGCACCTTGTCCGCGACGGGTCGCCCTGACCCGTCACGTTGTGACTCTCCGCTATAATTCCCAATCTATGTTTTGCGGAGTGTCAGGTGAAGCATTCTCGGACCTTATCGGGACAGATATCCTTGCCATCGGGATTTTCACAGTCGATCAGCGCTGTTTTCGTTGATTGACGTCAGTCCTTCAGGCGGCCCTTCCGGGAACCGGCATCGCGGTCGCGGTTGCCGAATTCATCGCGGAGCAGCTTGCAGACACGCCGACGCTTGCGCGTCTTGGTCTTCTTCGGCTTCGCCACCGCCGCCTCCCGACCGTCGATGGCGGTGGTGTCCCGCGACACATGACCGACGAGCGTCTCACCAGGCGCCTCGACCACCAGGGCCTCGTGCATCCTCTCCGCAAGACGGGCTTCGGCAAACGCGGCAAAGGCCCGCGAAAACGTCGCCTCGCCCGGAATGGCCCCGAGGCGCGACCAGCCGCACAGCCGCAATGCCGGGTCCGCCTCAAGCCTGTCGATCAGGTACCGCGTCGTCGGAAGGTCCCACACGGCCCTGGCCAGAAACGCCCGCTTCCCGACGCGCCCACGAAGCCCTCGACGCCGACGAGATCAGGCGTTGCTGAAAATCGGCGGCGCGTCCCGAGCAGAGGGCCCACCTCCTCCGCCGGCGCCGGGAACAGCTCCCCTTGAAACCTGTGCCGGAAATCGGATGGCTTCGCGTCCGGGGTCATCGGGGTTGTCTCTCCGGTCGCTTGTGGCTGTTGTAAACCCGGGATACCACAAGGCGACCCCGAAACCCGCCTCCAACCCGAAATCAGATCATGTCACCGGAAATCACGCTCGTTCGGACGGTTTTGCAAGAGGCTCGCTCTGCATTTGAAACAGGATTTTGCTCAGCTACATGACAGGTTCTGAAGGAGGGATGCGCGAGGCGCATTCTTCGTGCAGCGGTTCGGTCCGTCCATACGGTGGCGCTCGACCCCGCTGTTAACGAAGACTTCACGCAGAGAACGCGTTTCGAATACTTGCTGTTCCCCGGAATCGCGTACCGTCCCGCCACGGCAGGCTTCTGCTCATCATCCTGTACGGACCGCCACTGACGCCTCTTCCGTGGTCGCTGTGGATTTGGGGTATGATGTCCTGCTTTTTCACTTTGGCCGGAAGATGGTCGCTGCTACGATGGACTTCTGCCGTTTCTGCAGACGCGCGGCAGCAGACGGCGTCAAGTGTGCTCTGTCCGTTTGACGATGGACGACAACTTGATCATGCTCTTGGCTCTCGTCCCGGTTGTGGGCGAAAAATCGGCTTGTTCCAGAACCTGAAATGCCTCTTTGATGGTCGGATTGCCCTTCTCGATTGTTGCCGCCGACATCCCTGACGCTCGGGACGCCATGGCCGATTTGACCGCCCGGTATTCGGGAATCGTGGTCGACGATGCGGATCGGATCGTCGCATTGGGCGGTGACGGCCTCATGCTGGAAACCTTGCGCACGACGCTGCATCGGGATGTGAGCGTCTATGGCATGAATCGGGGCAGTATAGGGTTCCTGATGAACGAGTATGACCCCGACTCCCTGGACAAGCGGCTGGCGGCGGCCGAACGCGTCGACATCCATCCCTTGATGATGGAGGCCCGGACTGTCGATGGCGAGATGGTGGAAGCCGTGGCCATCAACGAAGTCTCGTTGCTGCGCGAAACCCGGCAGACTGCAAAGCTGCGCATTCTGATCGACGGCGTGGAGCGACTGGCCAACCTGTCCTGCGATGGCGTTCTGGTCGCGACGCCGGCAGGCAGCACCGCCTACAACCTGTCAGCCCAGGGCCCCATCATTCCCATCGGGGCCAGACTTCTCGCGCTCACTCCCATCAGTGCGTTCCGGCCGCGGCGTTGGCGCGGTGCGTTGCTGCCGGATACCGCGGCCGTGACCTTTGAGGTCCTGGAGCCGGCAAAACGACCCGTCAGCGCGGTGGCCGACTCGACCGAGGTGCGCAAAGTGGCGACTGTGAGGGTTCGGCAGACAACCGACATGATGCTGTCGTTGCTGTTCGATCCCGAACACAATCTGGAAGAGCGGATCCTGCGCGAACAGTTCCTGTCGTGACCGGATCGGCCCGGCGCGAATCGGATCCAACGGCACAGAATACGCCCGTGGCGACCCTGACCCTGCGAGCAAGGTTTGTGCGATTGGTCCTGACGCTCGTGATCGGCGCCGTGGGCGGCTGGCTTTTCGATCGAGGCGATCTTCCGCTGGCCTGGATGATCGGCGCGCTTGTGTTCACCACTGCTGCCGCGATAGCCGGCGCACCCCTGCATTCCTCCCAGAAGGTCCGCCAGCCCCTGGTCGCGATCATCGGCGTTCTTCTGGGTGCCCAGTTCACGCCGGAAATGGCTGCGCGCATTCCTGAATGGTGGGTAACGGTCCTGGCGCTGATATTCTACATCGTCGTCTGTACGGCCTTGTTGTACTGGTATTTTCGGCGATTGCTGGGACACGATCCGGTCACCGCATATTGCGCAGCGACACCCGGCGGCCTCAACGAAATGGCACTGGTGGCGCAGGAGATGGGCGGCGATGACCGGACTGTGGCGCTGGTGCACGCAGCCCGCGTGCTGATCACCGTGCTGGTCGTTCCGTTCGGGTTCATCCTGCTGGGCCTCTATGATCAGGGAGACAAGCCGCCGCTGGGCGCGGCCTTCGCTGACATGTCGACCCGCGAGGCAGTCGTTCTGACCGCAGGCGGCCTCATCGGCTTCTTCGGCGCAAGGGCAATGAAGATTCCTGCTGCTGCCCTGACCGGTCCCATGGTGGCCAGCGCGATCCTTCATCTGGTGGGCGCAAGCACAATTGCTCCGCCCGGCCCGCTCGTTGCGGCGGCTCAGGTCGTGGTCGGCTCCGCCCTCGGGGCACGGTTTGCCAGCGTGCCGGTGATGCAGGTATTGCGCACGATTGTCCATTCCCTGGGCGCGACAGCTGTCATGATCGGCATCACGATCGGGCTCGCAGCCGTTACTGCCCAGTTCGTCGACGCCTCGATCCCTGCCCTCGTGCTGGCCCTGTCGCCGGGCGGACTCGCCGAAATGAGCCTGATCGCGCTGGCTCTGGGGATCGAGGCTGCCTTCGTGGCAGGCCATCACATCATTCGAATTGCCCTTATCGTGATTGCGATGCCGACGATCTTTCGCCGCGTAAGGCGCGCCGTTGACAAGGAATTCTGACGTGCCAATCAGCAGCCAACATCTGACAGCGCGACGGTTTCCGGGATTGCGCCTGGTCACCACGAGTCTGACTGGCCTGATCGTCTCCAGCCTGCTGCATCAGGCAAGTTACCCTCGGCGGCTCCTGCAACACTGCGAATCAGGGAGTCCGCTTGGATCCGCGATTCGGCCATGTCGAACCGGATATCTGCATGGAATCGTGCACTTGAGCAGCACAGGGATCGCCAGCCTTGCTTCCCCACTGAACTTTTCTTGATGACATTTGCTCCGGTCGCGCGGAGTCGCAATGTCCGTCGACCGGACCACAGAAGCCTTTCGGCCGTCTCGAACACTCCTGCGTCGGTCAGAGGAACGGGTTGCATGCACGCCTGCCGTGGCTGACGACGATCTCGCTTTCGGCGATGTCCACGGCGGCGTCGTCGTTGAAGAACTTGCGGAAGGTATGCGCCGGTCTCTGGTTCTCGCTCCGGTTTCCGATCCGCCTTGCAAGGAGACGGTAGAGGGTCGAGGCCATGACGGTCAGCTGGACGCCGCCGTCGACCTTCATCGTCATCACGGCCGAGAGGGCGTCCATGTGGAAGAAGTCGATGGCGTCCGCGATGGTGTTCTCGATCGACATCCGCCGCGCGTAGCGGTCGATCAGTTCGCGCGGTGCGGCGTCGAACCGGTTGGTGATCAGCGGCGTCGGCCTTTCGTGGCCGATATCCCGTCCGGCGATCTGGCGAACCGGGCCCGGGCAGTCCCTGAGCCTGACCGTCTCTTCGAGGATGCGCGGCGTGCGATGTCGGTCAGGCTCACGCGCCGCCACCTTTCCGGCGGCCCGGCCATGAGGGCGTCGACCAGCCGAACGGCGCGCTGGCGCAGGGTGAGGAAGCCGATGCCCATGGCGTCGAGTGTGGCCAGGTTGGCACAGGTGGTCGGTCGGCTGTCGAACGCCAGTTCCGCAGGCCATTGCCCGGTCCGCGCCTTCGATGCCTCGACGAACCGCAGCACCTCATCGTTCTGCGCGTCCTTGGCAACGGTGGCGTTGGCCCAAGCGAAGCTGCGGTACCGGCATCGCGGACCAGGAAAGCGCGGACGCCCTTCTGGTGCCTGGAGCGTTTCGAGATATGGCGCTTCTCGATCAGCGCCTCGTCGCCATGGCAGGGAGTCTTATGGAAGTCGAGATCGAAGACCCCCTGCATCTGACGGCAGCGTCGAGGGCGACCACCTGCAGGTGCCAGGCATTCATGACCGTGCCGAGCCTGCGCGGATCGACCCGGCACGCGTACTCCGTCACCGTCGCGCGCCTGGGCATGGCGTTGAGCCCGGCGAACAGCGCGATCCTGTCGTCGAGGATCACGGGCATGACATGGCTCTTGCGGCCGATACCCCCGAGATTGAGCGCCCTGAGGGCGCCGCCAGCCGGGGTCGTCCCCGCCCCGGCGCGATGAACTTGTCAAATGGCGCGCGGCCCAGGGCAGGATGCTGCTGCTTCACAGCGAGGAAGCCGGATTTCCGGACATGCTGCAGAAGCTTCATGCCATGGCGTACGCGCAGGGCCATATGTATCCGACCGTCGGCGCGCTTCAGGCGGCGGTTCCGGGGGCGCAGTCGCTGTCAGCGGACACCGTGACCAAGGTGCTGGCGAAATGGAGCGATGATCGGAACCGGGCGTTTCGGGAGCGAGTAGGCAGCCCGGACGAAGGGGATATGAATGGCCATGAGCGCACGTCTTCCGACAATGTAAGGCGACGATGCAGGGCACCGCATCGACCGGCTCGAACAGGACATGGAAAGTTTGCGGCGGGCCGTCATGAAGCGGTTCCAGAGGTCGGATGACCTGGTGAAGCGGAGCAGATGGCTGTTGGTGGGTAGTAACCTGATTGCGATCGCCTTGAGCGTGGCGGCCGTTGTGATCGCTTTGGTGGCTATACCGTGATCCACCACTTGATTTTCGTCAATCCTTTCAAATTTTATATTGATCGGGGTAGAACGACACGAAAAAGTCTCGGTATCTGTTCCTGAAGCCCCAGCCGCCGACGACCGCAAACTACAGAAACCGCCGCCAAATGGACACGCCCATGCCGCCGCTTCCTGCAAGATGGATTCGATCCTGCCTGCTGCCAATGCTCATCGGACTGCTCGCCGCCTGTGGTGGCGGAGGCGGTGGTGGTGGCGGAGGTGGATCGATCCTGTCAGACCAGGCGCCGCCGCCACGCACCGCCGCACCGGTGTTCAAGCGCGACTCCACGCTCCATGTCGGCACCCAGGCCTCGCCCGGGAGGGGTCGCCTGACCGAGGCCGGGTCGCGGAACGGCATCAGTCTGTATGCGGGGCCGCTCCCCGACGGCACGAGCGAAGCCGACATTCTTGTGATGCTCGGGCAGATCACACCGTCTGGGCCCGGACAAGTCACGCCGTCGACAGACGACATCTTTCCCATCACGTTCCGCACATCCCCAACCGTCCGAGTCGTCCGGGGAGCACCGGAGGAGTTCCGAGGCGTCGTGCGGGAGGCTGTCGCCATCCTCAATTCGATATTGCCCGCGAACCAGCAGATGCGGTTTGATGCCACCCCGGTGGAACGGCCGGCTTCGCTGGATGCGATTCCCGAAGGTCAGATCCATGTCGAGTTCTCCGATCCGGGGGTCGATGCCAGCGGGTGGCGGCATGTCATTCCGGACCTCGATGTGCCCTCCAACGGTCTGGCCTTCAGACGGTTGCGGCATGACTGTATCAACTCTGACTGTGTCGATTCCACCGGCAAACCGGTCTATCCCGCCAACAACTGGACCGAGGCCGGCTGGGTGGGCATCAACAGCGCCAGTGAGATTCACAGAGCGGATTGCGACCGCGAGGAGTGCAGAAACATCCCGGGGGGCTACGACCACCTGAATGTCCTGCGCCACGGCCTCGTCCATGAACTTCTGCATAATCTCGGCCTGTGGGGCCACGTCACCGATCCGGATTCGGTCTTGTCCTCCAACGCCAATTTTGGCAACGCCAAGCGCGGCGAGACGTTCGTCCTCTCGGCGAAGGACAAGGACCTCATTCACGCCGTCTTCACCCGGGTGAAACACAACGCGAACCCGGCCAGTGCCATCACGAATCTCGGACCCTGGTCGCGGACATCCACCCACCGGATGGGTATGTTCGCAACGGGCGGGGGCACCGTTGCATTTGGTGTCTGGAACCGCAACGGTCTCATCCAGCCCTGGGCTCAAGGGCCGGCCCCGGACCCGACCGATACGCTCCGCGATGCCGACTTCGATGCGGGCACCGCCCACTGGGACGGGGTGTTTCTCGGCTATGCCTCCACCGGTACCACCGTTACCGCGGTGACGGGCGATGTCCGCTTGTCTGTCACGCTGGCGGATCTGACCGCGGGCACGCTGGCCTTCAGCGACCTTGAACAGGCTGGGGGCACTCGCTGGGGCGATGGGGATCTCGACTACAGAGTGACGATTGCGGACGGTCGCTTTGACAATCAGGACCGGACAGGCCCGGACGCCGGGGTGATCACCGGGGTGTTTCTCGGGACGGACCATAAGGCCATGGCCGGCACCCTGCGCCGCGACGATCTCGCCGGGGCGTTCGGCGGCAAGAACTGACACGCGGCGGGCGGGGTTCCGGACCTTGCTCCTGTCGGACACCCTTGGGGAGGGCAAATGCGGCAGCATTCAAGACCGGATCAGGGGCTGTCCCGACAAGGGTACAAAACCCGACATGCAGGTTTTGCCGCTTTCCAACCGTGAGCGCTTCTCACTCGAACCGAGCGAGGACCTGGAGTGTGCCGTGCGCAATCACGCTCTCGAATAATCGCGATCCATCAAGGGGCTGAAACTGGAGCCATCCCCCATGCTGCCGACACCTCTTCCACCGTCAGCCAGGACCGGCCGACGGGACGGCACTCGACAGGATCAACCCGCCGCGGGTGACCGGTCGGGACACGATCAAGCAGATAGCCCGCCTGACGGGTCATGGGCAAGCGGGATGTGATGGCCGCCACGCACGACACGGCCACCCTTGGATCGGCCAGTCTCACCAGGTGTGGAAACCCGGGTAGCGTCCGGGACTCGCAAAGTCCGCCCAAATTCAATCAAGACCGCCCGACAGCATCATCCTGGACGACAAGCGACATCCCGAAATCGCTCACGCCATCAACCGCCAACCAAAGACACCGAAATCGATGAAATCGCATGCCTTCATGAAACATTCGGGTCAGCAAGCTCATGCGGCGCCTGGAGGATGATCGGAAAACGGTTGCCGGGCGACATTGTCGCCACTTTTTCACGTCAGTACGCGAAGCGCGGTCTCCGGGGCCTTGTCGAGCACCCGCAACAGGGCGCGCGCCGCGCCGGTCGGGCAGTGCTTGCCCTGCTCCCGATTGCGAATCGTCTCCGGCGACACGTCGATGCGCCAGGCGAGTTCCGTCTGGCTGAGGCCCATCCGCCGCCGGACCCGGCGCACGTAGCGCGCCATGTCCTGCAACGCCTCGGCCTCGTCTTCCCGCTCCTGCGCGGCGATCTCCGCCTCGGTGGTGGCGTCCACCCTGGCGGCGTCGATCCGACCCTCGGAGAAGGTGGACGGATCGTCAATCCTGATGCGCGTCGTGCTCATGTCCGTCACCTCCTTCGGGTTGGCCTTGCGGGCCGAGATGATGTGGACGGCCGAACCCCGCACCGTGCAGACGACGACACAGGCCCGTCCGTCGACCATGCCGGTCAGCCGGTAGCGATCCTCGCCATGATCCCGCCGCCGCACGTCCCGGGCGACGATCCGCAGCGGATCGAAGAACACGCGGACGGCACAGGCGAAATCCAAGCCGCGCCGCTCGAAACAGGCATCGTTCCCGGCTTCGGCCCACGCGAAATCCATCACGGTGATACAGGCCAATGGCCCATGATGGTCAAGCGTGGCAGACGGCAGCGCCGGTCATCGGTCCTCCAGGCTCACGCGGGGTCGAACTGGATCCCCAACCGGGTGCCGGTTGCCTGGGCGGCGTTCACCATCCAGCGCGTGATCGTTACCGCCGCCTCAGGAGCATCGACAGATTTGCCGGTATCATCGTGAGCGCCAGATGTTCTTCAACGGCCTTGCCGGTGCCCACTATCTCCATCTCGAAGTTCCGGCACAGCATCGCGAGAACCAGACGGATTTGAAGCAGGGCGAGGCTGCGCCCGGGGCATAGTCGTGGTCCGCCTCCGAAGGGGACGAAGGCGCGGCGGTCGTGCGCGCGCTCGTCCGATCCAGGGGTGACGAGCCAGCGCCCGGGGTCGAAGCTGGCGCCGTCGGCGAAGTTCTCCTCCCGTGTCGCCATGCGCCGACTCAGCAACATGAGTGGCGTGCCCTTCGGAATCTCGCAGCCTGACAGTCCGACATCGGTTACGGGCTCGAATATCAGTAGCGGCGCGACCGGCTTCAACCGCATTGTTTCGTTGCAGAAGGCGTCAAGGAAGACGAGCTTCGCCGTCTGTTCCAGGTTCGTGATGGCCGGATCGGGCGCAACCAGCGCATCGACCTCGCGCCGAGCCCGCTCGAAATGCTCCGGATACTTCGCGAAGCCGTGCACGGTCCAGGCGATGGTGTTCGCGGTCGTGTCTTCGCCCGCGAGCAACAGCGTGCCGGCGTTGGCAAAGATGTCCTCGTCAGTGAACCCGGACCCTTCTGTCCCTACTGCCGCAAGGATGGCTTCCAGAAAGTTGGTCGGCGCGTCGTGGCGTTCGGGCTCGGCCGCCATGCGCCGCCTGGTCTCGCGCACCATGGTCCCGACTTCCTGCTCCAGGGCTTCCAGCGCGCGGTCGAGCGCACGGTCCGAAGGCAGGCGCACGAAGCGCCACCAGGCGAAGGGTGCGTTCGTGCGCCGGTGTACGACCGGGAGGACCTTGTCGAGATGGCGCTGGATGACTGGTCCTGGCGTCTCCAGAGTGTTCGCGTCGACGCCGAAGGCGAACTGCACGGTGACATCTACGGTGAAACGCATCAGATCGCGGCACAGATCCACGGGTTCCCCCCGGTCTGCGGCTTGTTCCCAGCGCCGCTGCAGCCGCCCGACCGTGACCGCCATCCGGGGAAAGAAGTCCCTGAGTTTGGCGCGGTTGAGCGCCACGACCACCATCCGCCGCTGTCGGCGCCAGTCCTCGCCCTCCGCCGCGAACACGCCCTTGAGGCGCATCTCCGCTGCCACCGATTCGAGCATCGTGGTGCGCCGGAACCCCTCGGGGCGCTGCATCAGGACGCGCTGAATGGCCGAACGGTCTGAAATCACCACGATGCGCCGCGGCCCGATGCCGATCCTGTAGATCGGCCCGTACCGTTCCGCCCATTCTTCCAGAATCAGATGGAGTCGATTGAAACGGATCTGATGCAGGTTGCCCAGCACCGGCAGGCGGCAGGGTCCGGGAAGGTCGCGAAGCCGTGTCAGCGTGCGGGCGGTCTGGGTCATCGGACCACTCTCGGCGATTTCATCGATCCGATCAAGTCGGCGCGATGTACCGCCGGCCGGCTGCGCGGCGCCTCGAAATCCGGTGCGTTCGGGCAAGACCGTCTTGAGGACGGCGCGGGCGACGGCACCCTTGTCTTGACCCCGAACGACGTCAGGGGCATTGACGCCGTCACCGACTTCGCCTCGGGTGAAGACGTCGTCGACCTCGGCGCCTGCAACGACCCTGCCCTTGACAACCCCGGCACCGAACGGATTTGCGGCGGCGTGCAGCGAGCCGGATGACGGACAGGCCATCAGGGTGTCAGGCGGGCGCCCGAGCGAGCTTCACGCATCGGACCTCATCTTCGACGACAACGGAGCCGTCGACGGCATATGGAGGCTGGGGACGGGTGTGCGGCGTTCACGGCCGCCGCCCCTCCCCCTTCGGCCCTCATCTCCTCACAGGAGGAGCGGCAAGGTATCAGGAACATGTCTTGTCATGGGTCACACGCTGAGAGCGGGTTTTGAAGCTGATCTTCCCCTTGCGGTGCGGCGACCGAGAGGCATGACCGGGGCGGTATCAAGGAAAGCGGGGGCCGGGTAAGGGTTGTCTCGATCCAGGTTTCTTGCAAGCACGGGGCAGATCAGGCGTCCTTGAATATTCGATCGATCAGTTCACCATCTGCCCGCAAGCTGTTGGTCGGGTCGCGCAACGCGTCCCAGTCTACCGGCGACCCGGTCCGGTCTTCCAGAACATCAATCAGGTGAAGGCCGGAGTCGCGCGCATCATGGCACGCCTTTTTCACAAATGCCTGGGCCTCGGCGCGGCCCATGTGTGCGGACAGGGCGAAACTGGCGGCTTCGGACAACAGCAGGCCGTGCGAGGCATCCAGGTTTGCGCGCATTCGCTCCGGCCTCACGATCAGCCGGTCAAGCATCTCGTCCGCAGTCCGCAGCGCCCCGCCGACAGCAGCCAGCATGGGCGGAAGAAGCATCCACTCCGCGGTCCAGCCGGCGCCCCCGCGCTCGTGTTCCTGGGGAGCCGCCTGCATCATGCCGACGAGTTGCGCGGCCGTATAGGTTGCCAGTGTCATCAGGGTTTCTGCGGCAATCGGGTTCGATTTCTGCGGCAAAGTACTGGAGCCACCGCCGGCGCGATCCGCCAGTTCGCCAACCTCGGACATCGCCATCAGCGCCACATCCTGGCCGATCTTGCCCAGGCTGCCCGTCACCAGGGCAAGCCAGGCCGCCAGTTCGCAGATGCCGTCCCGCGCCGCATGGAAACTGGCCGCCGCCGGCGCAAGACCCAGTTCTTGCGCCAAGGCATCGGCTACGGCGATCCCGTCGCTCCCCAGCGCGGAAAGGTTACCCGCTGCGCCCCCGAACTGGACGCGCAGCACCCGCTTGCGCATCTCGGCGAGCCGCGCCCGGTGTCGGATCAGGGGCTGCGCCCAATGTGCCACTTTCAAGCCGAAGCTGATCGGCGCTGCCTGTTGAGATCGGGTCCGGCCCGCCATCGGCGTCGCTCGATACTCCTGTGCCAAAGCCTCGAGCTTGCCGACCAGGCTGGCAAGTCGCCGGTCAGCGCACGCCAGAACAGCCCGGCTTTGCAGGATGAAGCCGGTATCGATGATATCCTGGCTGGTGGCACCCCAGTGAACGTGGTTCGCAGCATCTCCGCCGACCTGTCGGCGCAGTTGGGCCACGAACTCGATCGTCGGAAGTCCGGAGATGGCCGATTGGGCCCCGATGGCGGCATAATCGGCAGTAAAGTCTTCCAGAGCCGAGGCAATCCGAATCGCCGCGCCTTGAGGAATGATGCCGAGCTTGCCCTGCGCCCGCGCCAGCGCCGCCTCCGTCTCGACCATCGCGATTATCGCTGCGCTGTCCGTCAGATGCATGTTGACGTCAGGGTCGGAGACCAGCGGCGACAGAAGGCGCGACGCAAATGGCCCGACAGTCATGGAGGAGGCCCGCCTGGCCGATGGCAATCGGCCGCCTTCATCCTATACGTCAAAGAATACCGTCTCCCTGTCGCCCTGCAGGTGTATGTCGAACCGGTATGCAATCTGTCCGCCAGACCTGCTTCGTTCGGCAACAAGAGTTGGGCGACGGACGTCCTCTACCGAATTCAGGACCGGGTCTGAATCGTTGGGGCCGACTTCATCGGAAAAATACACTCGCGTGTAGGCATGGGAAAGCATGCCGCGCGCAAATACGCACAAGACGACATGCGGGGCCTGAAGCGCATTTCCGCGGCCTGGCACCGGACCGGGCTTGATGGTGTGAAACCAGTATTGGCCGTTCCTGTCCGTCCCTGTCCTGCCGAAGCCATGGAAAGTTTCGTCCAGCGCCACATCATCCCGTTCGTCTTCCGAATGCCGGTAGCGGCCGGCAGCGTTTGCCTGCCAGATCTCAAGCATGGCATCGCTGACGGGCGCGCCCTCACCGTCAATCACCCGGCCATGGATCGCAACATGCTCTCCTTGCGTTTCCGGGCTCGCCAGGCAGTTGCCGGTGAAGCCTGCATAATTGATGCCGGTCAGCTCCCCCGGCGTCAGCCCGTAGGCAAAATAGGGACCGACGGTCTGGGATGATGTCTGTCTGGCCATGTGTCGATCTCTACCGGTTTTCCATCGGGGTCGCGTTGCGGCCCCGCAGCACGATATCCCAGGTGAATCCCAAGGCCCATTCCGGTTGCGTGATGTCGATGGAGAAGTCGGACACCAGCGCTGCCATTGCCTCCGGGCTCGGCGCGCCGTTGAAAATGGGGTCGATCGGCTGCAGCGGGTCACCCGGAAAATACATCTGTGTCACCAGACGAGCGGCAAATCCCGGTCCGAACAGCGAGAAATGAATGTGGGCCGGCCGCCAGGCGTTGTAGTGGTTGCCCCACGGATAAGCACCCGGTCGGATGGTCAGAAAGGTATAGCGCCCCTCGTCATCCGTCAGCGTACGGCCTGCGCCCGTGAAATTCGGGTCCAGCGGCGCATCGTGTTGGTCGATTTCGTGGATGTAGCGGCCACAGGCGTTGGCCTGCCAGATCTCGACCATCGTGTTCGGCACAGCGCGGCCGTCTTCATCCAGCACGCGGCCGGTAACGATGATCCGCTCGCCCAGCGGTTCGCCGTTGATCCGGGCATTGCGCGTCAGGTCAGCCTCGAGTGCCGGCGCAGAATCCGGACCGAACGACGGTCCGGTGACTTCGGACAGCGTGTGGTCTATCTTGACCAGGGGATGTTTCGGTGCCCGCAACCTGGTCGATGCATACGGTCCGTAGTCATAGGCCGGATGCACGTCCCAGTCTCGGGCGTTGTAGGGGACGGGATCAACCATCGCTTGTGTTCTCAATCGTCATCGGCCAATTCCGCTTGCACCCGTTTTGCAATGGCGAAGGCACGGTTGGCAGCCGGCACACCGGCATAGACCGAGACGTGCATCAGGGTTTCCCGAATATCCTCGGCGGTGGCGCCGGTATTGCGAGCGGCGCGTATGTGCATCGCCAGTTCCTCATGATGACCCAGGGCCGCCAGCAGCGCGATGGTCAAAAGGCTTCTGGTCCGCTTGTCCAGCTGGGGGTCGCTCCACACATCTCCCCAAGCCCGTGCGGTGATGTGCCGTTGGAAGGCTTCGTCGAAAGGTGTCGCATTCGCGGTGGCCCGGTCGACATGGGCATCGCCCAGAACCAGCCGGCGTGTCGCCATGCCCTTTTCGTAGGCGGATTCACCCATTGGGATGTTCTTTCATGAAGGCGTCGATGGCATCGGCCAGGACCCTCGGTTGTTCGATACAGGGCAGATGGCCAGCGTCGGGAATTTCCAGGTAACGTGCGGCAGGAATCGCATCGGCCAGGGCCTTCACCGCCTCCGGTGCAGTCGCGCCGTCCTCCGCGCCACAGACGACCAGCGTGGGCGAGGTGATATTGATGCAATGGTCTCGAAGATCTCCTTCCTTCAGCGCATGGCAGGTGCCTGCATATCCTATACCGGGAGTACGCACCAGCATATTGCGCCAGCCGTCGAGATCGGTCGGGTACTTGGCCTGATAGCCGGCGGAAAACCAGCGCTCCAGAATGGCCGGTGCCAGGGCTTCGATTCCGTTGTCCCCCAAGGCCGCATCGATCCGTTCCCGCCACATCGCAGTGTCGCCGATCTTCGCAGCCGTATCGCACAGGATCAACCCGGCGACCTTGTCCGGGTGGGCCTTGTGAAGCTGCTGGGCCGTCACGCCGCCCACGGAAAGCCCACAGATCACGGCGCGATCAAAACCGACCGCATCCATCACTCCGGCCAGGTCTTCGCCGAGGCGCTCGATCGAATAGGCGCCGCCAGGACAACCGCTCAGCCCATGACCCCGCGTGTCATAACGCAACATGCGGTATCTGTCCGCCAGTCGCCCGACAACGCCGTCCCAGGTTCGGAAGTCCGTCCCCAGCGAGTTGGAGAACACCAGTTTCGGCGCATGCTCTGGACCATCCACCCGATAGTGGAACGCAATGCCGTCAATATCTGCGAATGTGATGCCGTCAGTCACGCGACGAGGCCTCCCCAGTTATCCGATCCCTGGCGTCCGCAGGCACATGGAATGTCTGTTGCCGCAGGCACCGCCTTCAGCATAGCTGGAAAGACGGCAAGGCTTCAACTCATCAGGCATATTGGTGACGTAAGGATTCATGTGTCAGGTGGGAGTGGGGTCCTCCCTGTGGTGAAGCAACAGCCACGGACAGGAGCACCCCGATGCCACGGCAAGCTGCAACGATCGGGAGCCTGCCACAAGCCTTTGAGGTGGTGAAGGAAATGCAGGCAGATGGACTGGACCTTCCCACGCTGATTCCGGTCGATTTTCGTTGACGCCGGGTGTCCTGCCGTCTAACGCGCGCCCGGACGCGGGTTTGGGATTTTCCTCTGACGTTCCCGCGCAGCCTGTGCGATACCGGAGGCATGTCGATTCGCAGGCGCATGGAATCCTGTCTGATCCTCGCCGAACCCGGGGTTCTGCCGAACCTGGCCTCCGGCTTCCTGTCGCTGATGACCCACCGGCTCTCCGACGACTGGCTGGCGGCGCACGGCCACCGGGTGCTTGCGGCCGAGACGTTCGTGGACCCGAAGCGCTTCCCGGGCACGATGTACTGCGCGGCGGGCCGGGAGGCCCCGGGCCGGACGAAAGGATACGCCCGCGCGAACGGACGCTGCACCGACCCGCACGACAGGCCGAAGGATATCCTCGTCACGGCGCCGAGGCCCGACGCACGGGCGCTGCTCTTGGACCCGCAGCCGCAGCCGTCCGGCGTCGCGCAACCCGCGGACGGGGGTCCGCGAGCCGGTCTCGAAGTCGACCCTGCACCGGGTGGTCCAGGAGATCGACCCCGATGCGCTGGAGGACGTGGTCGGCCGCTGGTCCCGGCCCCGCATCCACCTCGCCCGAGCACTCGCCGCCGACGGCAGGCGCATCCGCGGCGCCAACCGGAACGGCGACGGCCACCACGATACCGTGGCCCTCGTCGATCACGCCTCCGGCGCGCTGATCGTCAACCGCCAGGACACGCGCCCGGTCGCCGAGGCTGCCCAAATCTCCTCGGCGACGGGCGTGACCCCCGCCATCCACCGCACGAGGACCCGCCTGACGAACTGACAGAACCCTACAAAATGTGGGGCCATGTGGGAATCTGTCGAGAAAAATATCGTGTCAAGTCAATATGATGAAGGGAATAAGAAGCGGAAAAGTGCCAACTTGGGTCAGGGAAAAGCCGGGCGGAGGCTGCGCGGACTGATCTTCAGATCGCTACTTCCATGCACTCGCCCGACGCGATCCGTTCGATCACGTCCGTGATCTCGTCAACACGCGCCTCAATCCGCGGCCAGGAGGTGGACATCAGAACCAGTACCGCGAGCCGTCGGCCGGAGAGGTTCTGCTGGTGACGTAATCTCTGGTCCGTCGTGACCAGCAACTCGAAGCCATCCGCCTCGGCGCGATCAAGCAGCGCTCCGTTGCGAAGGTTTGACCATCCCCGCTCGAAAGCGGTCTCAATGCGATGATCCGGCAGATGTTTGCGCAGCGGAATCGGCGTGCCCTGGTCGAACAGCACCCTCATGAAGCCGCGGCGTCGCTCAAGATCCGCGTCTCATGATCCAGCACACTCTCGACCTGCCAGCGCTCGACCCCGGGGAACCAGTCGAGGAACTGCTCGACCGTCGCACCATCCTTGAGGTTCTCGAACAGCGAGGAGACCGGCACACGGGTCCCGCGAAACAGCCACGCGCCGCTCACCTTGTCTGGGTTTCGCTCGACAGCGGGACAGTGATTCCATGCGACCATCGTTCTCCCCCGCCATTCTTCCCGGCGCCTTTGTACGAAGGGATCGTGTCCGGCCGCTCAATCCATGGATGAGTCAGCGACCGGGAGGCCAACTGTAACATAAATCGCGCTGTAGCGCTCACCTACGGAGTAAAACGGTGACGCAAGGATTCATGTGTCGGTCGGGAGTGGGGTACTCCCTGTGGTTCACGACAACCGCAAGAAGAAGCCCCCCGATGCCACGGCAGGCTGCAACGACCGGGAGCCTGCCGCAGGCGTTCGAGAGGGTGAAGGAGATGCAGGCAGGTGGACCGAAGCGGGGCGAGGGCTGTCGCCCCTCGGTCGCCAGGTGCCGGCGGGGATCAACGAGTGCCGGATGGCCGAGGCGGTGGACCGCCGGCGCGACACCCTCGACGCCGGCGCCATGCGCGACCGGCGCAACGGCACCTGCCGACGCTGCCTGCCGAGCGAACTCGGCGATATCGAACGCGACGTGCCGCGTACCCGTCACTTCTGCCCGACCGGGGTTCCGAAGGGCTCCGCAAGACGCGCGCCGGAGATCGACCGTGCGATCCCGGCCGGCTTCGTTCCGGGGCTCTCGACCCGCAAGGTCGGCGAGGTCCTCCTCGCCCTGCCCGGGCGCCCGGTCCCGGACGCGACGGTGAGCTAGGGAAGGTCTGAACAAGGGAGCATTTGCCGCCAAGTCGCGGTTGGTTTCGATCCTTTGGCTTCGGCCGGCATGACGCGCCTCGGCGATATGCGCCTGGGCTACAAGGGTTGCTCGGAACTGGCCACCACGGGCGGTTTCGGGTGCCCCATCGCGGCCCTTTGCGGATCGCGGACGGATTGCCTCCGGCCCTGATGGATCCAGCTGCCGCCGCTTGCCGCGCTTCATCGCCCCCTGCCAGTCCACGTCCATGTCCCGGTTCTCCTCGCGCTTGCCCACACCCGCTCCTCCCCGCCGTGCAGCACCGCGTGCGCCGTGGCCACGTCGGCCTCGTTCGCCGAGGTCGTCTCCAGGCTGTGCGTCAGGCCCGTCTCCGAGGCCACGCCGATGGGCGCCTTCATCCCGAAGTGCCATTGGTTGCCCTTCTTCGTCTGGCGCATCTCCGGATCCCGCTCCCCAGCCTTGTTCCTGGTCGCGCCCGGCGCGTCGATGATGCTCGCGTCCACGATCGTCCCGCGCTTCAGGCGGTGGCCCGGCGAAGCCGGGTGCGCGTTGATCTCCCCGAACAGCGCCTCGCCCAGGCCGTGCCTCTCCAGCAGGGGCCGGAAGTGCAGGATCGTCGTCTCGTCCGGCAAGGGACCCGTCAGCCGCAAACCGGCGCACCGACCCCACCTCGCAGAGCAGGTCCTCCATCCCCGGATCGCTCAGGTTGCAGAACAACCGGACGCCGTGAACCCGCAGCATCGTGCGCAAGGGATACGACCGCCGGCCACGGCCCGACTTCGGGTAAAACGGCGCGATCCGCCGCGCCAGACGGTCCCACGGAATCAGCCCGTCCATCTTCGCAAGAAACAACTCACGGCGCGTCCTGCGCTTCTTCGCAGCGTGCGCCAGATCCGCAAACGTCGCTTGCTCCATGAACCCTCCAAGCCGGACCATCCAGACAGTCACATCATCCCCGGATCCGGCCAATTAATCAGAGGTTCCCTAGGTCGCCGGGACGGTCGACGCCTTCCGGCGCGCCGGCAGCGAGAGCACCGCGGAACGGGAGCGCTTCCTCGACCGGCTGTACCACCGCGGCCTGACCGGCGAGGGCCTCGAGATGATCTGCGTCGATGGCGGCAAGGGCCTGCTCGCCGCCTTGCCGATCGTCTGGCACGGCATCCCCGTCCAGCGGTGTCGGGCGCACAAGATCCGCAACATCCTCGACAGGGTCCGCGTTGCCGACCGGCAGGCCGTCAAGACCGACGTCCACGCCGTCATGAACGCGGACACCCGCCCGGAGGCGCTCGCCGCTTCGCCGACCACTGGCAGGGCATCTGCCCCGGGGCCGTCGACTTCCTGCGCAACGATCCCGACGATCCGCTCGCCTGCTTCCGCTGCAGGACCCTTGCCGGGCGAAGGCAGGTCAGGACCACCAATGCCATCGAACGACGGTTCCGCGAGGTCCGCAGACGAACACGGCCCATGGGAACATTCCAGGACCGGACATCGATGGACCGCATCCTCCACGCGGTCTTCATCCACGAAGACAGATCTCGGGGAATCAGTACCCCACTCTCCCTGACACATGACTCCTGACGTTACCGGCATATTGCTCACAGACAACAGGATGGAGAGCCCGATTGCCGACGCCGATCGTCCTGGAGCGGCGATCCGGAGTCCGATACCATTGCGACGTTGGTCGGCAATACCGCCCAGGACAGACCTGTCGGCCGACACCACGTCCCCGCCCGCATCATTATCGCATCGGTGTTCGGGACCGACACCCTGTTCAAAGACGGCAGCAACGAGTCACGGAATGGATACCATGGTGTATGGTATTGGAGACAGAACGGGCAAACTCAATCGGTCCGATGTCATCTTGCCGTAGCTATCCTTGAACAGAAACTCCATCAATCGGACAATGCGGACCGGTCTCGTCACAATCCACAGGCATCCAGGACATACACCATGAGCAACGTCGTCCTCAACCGCGTCAGCGACGCTCTGATCGTTGTCGATGTGCAAAACGACTTCTGCCCCGGCGGCACGTTGCCAGTCCACGAGGGGGAAGTCATCATCCCCGTCATCAACGACCTGTGCGCACGGTTCGGTCATATCCTGCTGACCCAGGACTGGCATCCTCGCGATCACAGGAGTTTCGCCAGCCAGCATCCGGGGGCGGCACCATTCGACACGACCCAAATGCCCTACGGTCGGCAGACGCTGTGGCCCGACCACTGCGTCCAGGGCACCCGCGGCGCAGAATTTCACGACAGGTTGGACGTCTCCCGCGCGGAACTGGTGATACGCAAGGGTTTCCGCAGCGAAATCGACAGCTATTCCGCGTTCTTCGAAAACGACAGGAAAACGCCGACAGGCCTCACGGGCTACTTGAAGGAGCGAGGGTTCACCCGCCTTTTTTTCACCGGCATCGCTGCGGATGTCTGCGTCGCCTACTCTGCTCTCGATAGCCAGGCCCAAGGATTCGACACGGTCGTCGTGGAGGACGCCTGCGCCGCGATCGACGCCAATGGCTCCCTGACTCAGGCACGAACCCAGATGGAGACACAGGGCATCGCCATGCTTCCGAGTGCCGCCATTCGATAGGACACGCGATGGATTTCACCCTCACACAAGACCAGAGCAGCTTGCAGGCCAGGGCTCGGGAACTTGCAGAAGGCGTCTTCGCCGCCAAGGCATCCGAAATCGACCGTAGCGAACAATACCCTTGGGACAATGTCCGCGACCTCACACATGCCGGCTTCTTCGGCATGACGATCCCGGGGACCTATGGCGGTCAGGGACGCAGCTACCTTGATGCCGTGCTGGTGATCGAAGAGATGTCCAGAGTCTGCGGACCATCCGGGCGAATCGTTGTCGAGGCCAACATGGTGCGATCGGGGCGATCATGGCCTATGGCAGCCACGATCAGAAGAAAATGGCGGCGGATATGGTCCTGAATGACGACAAACCGGCGATCTGCATTACCGAACCAGATGCCGGCAGCGCTGCCACCGAGATGACAACCCGCGCCGACAGGGTCGGCAATCGCTATGTTGTCAACGGCATGAAGCACTGGATCACCGGCGGTAGCGTATCCCGCCTGTATCTGATTTTTGCTCGCGTTTTCGACGAACGGGGCAATGACGAAGGGATCGGCGAATTTATTGCCCTTCGGGACGAGACGCCCGGTTTGCGAATCGGCGAACGGGAACCGGCCATGGGCCTCAGGGAAATCCCGGAAACCAGGGTGTACCTGGAAGATATGGAAATCACGCCTGACAGGATGATCATTCCGCCTCGCGGACTGCGCAAGGGGTTCGCCGACTTGATGAACGCCTACAACAGCCAGCGCGTCGGAGCCGGCACGGTGGCGCTTGGATTGGCCGCTGGTGCCTTTCAACACGGTCTTGACCATGCCAACCGGCGCGAGCAATTCGGTCGGCCGATCGCAGAATTTCAGGGCATTCAATGGATGTTGGCCGATATGAGCATCCAGATCGACGCTGCTCGCCTGATGTTATGGCGCGCAGCCGCCAGTGCCAGAAACACGCCAACCGGTTTTCTGGATCCGGTAACCGCTGCCCAGGCCAAGATTATGGCCTCGGAAATGGCAATCCGGGTCACGAACGATGCGCTGCAGTTGTGGGGCGCGGCGGGCTATTCACGACACAACCCGCTGGAGCGCTACGTTCGTGATGCGCGCATGTTCGCAATTGCCGGCGGAACCGCGCAGATCCTGCGTACCGTGGTCGCCTCCCGCATCCTGAACCGCAAGCTGCCTCAGACCCGCGACGGCTTCCGAAAATTCGCCGACGCAGCCGTGAAAACGGCATCGGAGTGATCCTCGACGATTTCTTGTCCCGTTGGGTCCGGTCAGGATGACATCGCCCGCAACCCTGATGCCGCTTCATCGTCAATGACGTCCCTGCTTTGCGCGTCCGATGGGGAGGATACCGAAAACGCAAGATGGTTTCCCCGTACCGTGTGCGGATCGACGCAGGGAACAGGGTCAGGAGCCGATCTTTTCCCATGCCGGCCTGCTGCGGATGCCAGCGGCAAGAATCGGCATCATTGACGACAGACTTGCAACTGCACCACGAGGGTCGATTGCATCATGTTTGCGCCCCAAAAAATGGGAATTATACGCCAAACTGGCCAAGACGGGGTTTCCGGCTCCGTTTCGGAATGCGGATGGACGGATCGGGCTGCTTCACCGCAGAGAACATGGCGCGGGCCATGCGCTCCGGGGGGCCGGCGTCGATCCTCGCCGGTGCGGGCCTGGGAGGTTGTCCGCGCGAGCGTCGGGATCCGGTTTTGCCGGATTTCATGTCTGCTCTCCTGCATAAGCCGTGATTTCCGCCCTGATCGCTTCCAGATCGCCCTCTACCCATTCGTGCTTGTTCGGAAACACTTCGTGAATGTGTCGCTCTGTCTCCCGGAAGCGCGGCGTCTCCAGCTTGAACTCGATCCTGTACTGCCGATCGGGGTCCGAAGTCTGGTAGGAGTCCAGACGAGACTTCCAGTTCTTCGCGATCCCGACCTTGTATTCTCCGGGCCAGGACGGGTGCGAGATCACGTACACGAACTTCCGCTCTCGATGATCCTTGCCCAGATCGGTTCGCGTCGGCGGGTCCGTCCGCAGGTGGATTTCATTCTGATACTTCAGAAGATCACCGGGATCGGCCGCCTCCCTGGTCAATCTCTCCCTGACCAGATCGTAGGCTTTGAATGACACGTCTATGCCGACCCACTGTCTTCCCAGTCGTTCCGCCGCCACGCAGGTGGTCGCGCAGCCGCAGAAGGGGTCGAGAACCACGTCGCCTTCGTTGCTGGATGCCTTGATGATCCGATCCAGCAGGGCAAGAGGTTTCTGGGTGGGGTAGCCTACTTGCTCATTTCCTCTGGCTGGCGAAATGTCCAGCCACAAATCCTGAAGAGGCACTCCTTCAGCGTCTTCCAGATATTTCTTGTAGTAAAAAGGCCCGCCGTCGGTCAACTGGACGATCAGACCGCCATCATGCATCTGTTCCATCCTTTCGGCATTGAACCGCCATGCCCTTGTAAGGCCGCGAAAATTGTAACGAACGTTACCTCCCGTTTCATTGGTGCATGGCAGGACCCTGTATTTCCCCCTCCCATCCTCATGCTTGTAGTGCGTCTTCAGGTATCTTTCATCGTAATCGGTGAATTGCTTTCGATATACGGCCTGATTGTAATCTCCGTACCACAAGATCGTGTCATGTGACGCCCCCATGGTCTTCGATGCCTTGTTGTGAGTGTCCTGACGTCTTTTCCACACGATTTCGTTGCGAAAATTGTCCTCTCCGAAGATGCAGTCCATGAGGGCCTTGAGATAATGGCTCATGGTGGGATCGCAATGAAGGTAAATCGATCCGGTCGGTTTGAGAACGCGGTGGCACTCCAGCAACCGGATCGCCATGTAGGCGAGATAGGCGAAGTTGCAGGAGTTGCCGACGCCCCTGATGCCGTTGAGATAGTGGAAAAGCTCAGGCTGGTCCTCCCTGATCGTCACCAGCCACTCGTCCTTGACATCCTCCTCCCGGAAGATGTCGCTGAACCCTGCGCCCTCCGCGCTGCTGCCGATGGGGGCGGTGAACTTCCTGTTCTTGTTGAACGGCGGATCGAGATAGATCAGGTCAACGCATTCCGAATTGATGCCACGCAGAACGTCGAGGTTGTCGTCGCAGAAGATCGTCCGATTCCTGACGTTCGCTTCCTGTCGGACTGTCGGACTGTCGGACTGTCGGACTGTCCCTCCTTCAGTCTAGACGATCCGCGCCCGGTCGTCACCTCGCCAGCTCCACCCATCACCCATGCCTCCCGACGGCAAAGGGCCATCTTCCCTGTCCGTTCGATCCCCTGTCAAGAAGTTCCAGCCACGACACAGGGGCGGGCCAGGGGTGACGTGGCGTTGCAGGTGCCCGGCTGAAACCTTTCGAAGCCCCTTCAACCGTGAAATCCTCGACAAGGCCCTCCGGCGTCCTCGCGACGGTCTCGCCGACAACCCGATCGGTTTCGCGATCCCTGATGCCCGCCACCACGGCCTTGCCGGCAGGGCCGCGTCCGGCGCGGAGTTTCCTGTTGAAGTGCTTGCCGGCTTCCCTTCCTCCCACACAGGTTTCGTCTGCTTCGACCGGGCCAGGGAAGAAGATTCCGGCTGTTTCAGGGATGATCGACCAGTCATTTGGCCAGGTTGGCGTATGATTCTCCAAAAAATAATGCTGCATATTCCCGTACTGATCGTCATGTAACCGATCAAGATGTCGGTCGCGCACGCCAAACCCGGTTCGAACAAAACCGGAAACCCACAACATCTTGAGTATGCTTGCTGAATATGGTTATTCTGTATCCTCTTATCCACAAGATCGGGAAATGACCGATCCATGTCTGTTACGCATGACTTGTTCACTGACCCGTCGAAAAAGTCCGCCGGAGGCAAGACGGAGGACGAGAAGTCAGTGAAGCGGCAGGAATATACAGCGCGGGATATCGAAGTTCTGGAGGGTCTTGAACCTGTCCGGAAGCGTCCTGGCATGTATATCGGCGGCACCGACGAACGCGCTCTGCATCATCTCGCAGCGGAGATCATCGACAATGCGATGGACGAGGTGGTCGCCAATCACGCAACCCGCGTCGAGTTCGATCTGGGCGCCGACAAGTACGTCACGATTCGAGACAACGGCCGCGGGATCCCCGTGGACCCTCACCCCAAGTTCAAGAACAAGTCGGCTCTGGAAATCATTCTGACGACGCTCCACTCGGGGGGCAAGTTTGGCGGCAAGGCCTATCAAACCTCTGGTGGCCTGCATGGCGTCGGCATTTCGGTGGTCAATGCGCTGGCCGATGATTTGCGCGTCGAAGTCGCTCGTGACGGCCGCTTGTGGGCCCAGTCCTATTCCCGAGGCGTACCCCAGTCGGAGTTGCAAGCTGTCGGTCCGATCCACAACCGGCGAGGCACGACAGTACGTTTTCACCCGGATCCGGAGATTTTCGGCCAGGATGCTGCATTCAAGGCCGTCCCGCTTTACCGCATGGTCAAGGCCAAGGCTTACCTGATCAGCGGTGTCGAACTCCGATGGAGTTGTGCGCCGGTTTGCCTCCCCGCCGATGGCAGCATCCCCGAGAAGGAAACCATCCAGTTTCCGGGCGGGATCATGGACTATCTGACCGAGGCGATCGGAGAACGTGCGACTTACACCGCGACGGCCTTTTCAGGCACGACGCCGCTGAACGGCGACGGCAGGGTAGAATGGGCTCTTGCCTGGCCAGGCGATGAAAGCGGCTTCCTCCATTCCTACGTCAATACCGTGCAGACGCCGCAGGGCGGCAGCCATGAGCAGGGCTTTCGGGCGGCGCTGGTCAAAGGCCTGCGTAGCCACGCCGAGTTCGCCAACATCCGCAAGGCCGGTCAGATCAACGGCGATGATGTGATGGACGGCGCTTGCGTGATGCTGTCGGCCTTCATTCCGAACCCCCAATTCCAGGGTCAAACCAAGGAACGTCTGGGCATGCCGGAGGCGGCGCGCCTGGTAGAGCAGGCGGTTCGCGACCACTTCGACCATTTTCTTTCCGGCGATACCGCCGGCGCGCGTCGCCTGATCGAACACCTGGTCGAGAAGGCCGAAGATCGGGTCAGACGCAAGTCGGAGCGGGAAAGGAAGCGTGCCAACGCCTCAAAGAGACTGAGGTTGCCCGGAAAACTGGCCGATTGCTCAACCAAGGCGCCAGATGGAACCGAGGTATTCCTGGTCGAAGGAGACTCGGCAGGGGGATCGGCCAAACAGGCACGCAACCGTTCAACCCAGGCTGTTCTGCCGCTGCGCGGCAAGATCCTCAATGTTGCCAGCGCGTCCGCCGACAAGATGAGGGCAAACCAGGAACTCAACGACCTGATCATGGCGCTGGGCTGTGGCGTCGGCCAGCAGTATGACGGCAGCAAGTTGCGTTACGACCGCGTGATTATCATGACAGACGCGGATGTCGACGGCGCCCACATTGCCTCGCTGCTGCTCACCTTCTTCTACCGCGAAATGCCGGGCCTGGTGCGCGACGGCCAATTGTATCTCGCCCTGCCGCCGCTGTATCGTATCGCCCAGGGCGGCAAGGTTGCCTATGCCCGTGACGATGCTCACAAGGACAAACTGCTGAAGGAAGAGTTCAACGGCCGCGGCCAGGTGGAGATCAGCCGGTTCAAGGGCTTGGGCGAGATGCCGCCTGCCCAATTGAAGGAGACCACGATGGATCCATCCAAACGGACCCTCCTTCGCGTGACCGTGCCCGAAGACAGCAATCCCCACGAATCGGAAGAAGCGCGGAAGACGAGCGATCTGATCGAAAGCCTGATGGGCCGAAAGCCGGAGTTGCGCTTCCGTTTCATCCAGGATCGGGCGCGGTTTGTCGAGGATGTAGATCTGTAAAGAAACAGAAAATTCCAGAGAAGAGATCACAAACGAATGCAAGCCAATGTTTCTCTTTACTTTATCTTCTCTTCGCTACATCATTGATTGATAAAATCATAGGTCACCAATGTCTCTGGAGTGCTTGATCAATGTCTCTGCAAAGATTCATCCATGTTTTGCTGGCGGTCGTCATGTTTGGATCGCTGGGCGGCGGCCTGTCGGCCTGTAACGCTATCGACGGCTTCGGTCAGGATATTTCGTCCGTTGCACGCGAAGTGAAACGCGGCATTTTCAAATAGCTGAAATCGCCGATCAGTCGGATTCCAGTGCTGCAACCCAGCGCAAAACTCGCGTCTTGTTGACGCCAAAATCCAGTCCTCCGACCTCAGCACGGCTGTAGATGGCTAGCGTTGCTTTGGCGTTGGCCGACAGTACGGCAATACTGACCCGATCCGGAAAGCGAAATATCCTGCTGCGTTGTACCAGTTCCATCCGACCCTGATTTCTGTCCTCGGACAACCATTCGACCCGCGGCTCGGCTGCGATCACCGATTCAAGCCGACCATAAAGCGCATCCGGCGTCTTCCCGAAAACAGGGGATGTTTCGTGAGCCTTCGCGACGGCTGCGAAACCCTCCGGCAACATCAGGAACTGGTTTCGCGTCGGTTTCAGCTTCAGAGTACCGAAGTCGCAGAATTGCGTCATGATTCACTATCCTCCCTGGCAGCGATCGTCTTTGGCGCGAGCTTCATGCCGCCGTTGAATACCCTGTGCGCCGCAGCGTCATCATCGGCAACTTGATTGCCGTCCAGACCCGCCAGCGTAAAGCTCGGCGGTCCGCTTGACTCACTTGATCAGATTCGAGACGACACGAAATTCTGGATGTCCAGCTGTTCGCAGCCACTCGAAAACAACCATCTCGGTCGATACGATCGTTGCGCCCTCCTCTCGCATTCTGTCCAGAGCCAGATTCCTGTTTCGCTCTGTCCGCGATGTCACGGCATCGGCAATAACATGAACATCGTAGTCGTCTTCCATCAGACCAAGCACGGTCTGAAGGACACAGACATGGGCCTCCATGCCGCAGACTATCGTCTGGGGTCTCTCAAGCGCCCGAAAAGAGGCCGCAAGCCGATCGTCGTCAGCACAGGAGAAATGCACCTTGTCGAGCACCCTGTCCTGATCGGCTTTCGCAAGAACAGGCGCAACGGTTGCTCCCAGTCCCTTCGGATATTGCTCGGAAATCGTGTACGGCACACCGAGGATCGTGGCGGTATCGAGCACAATTTCGACGTTTGCCACCACGCTGTCACCATCCATGGTTGCCGGCACAAGGCGTTCCTGCATATCGATGATGACGAGTTGACTTGATGCAACGTCCATCATGCCGTCATGTTCCACTGGATACGAAAAGCGCGATCCATTGAGGCACGATCTCTTCGAACGGTTGATTTTCCCAATAGGAAGACAATCTACGTGTAAGTGTCTTCTGGCAAGCGCCCAAGAAAAATTTCCCCGACCAGACTCTCCTTTCATGACATTTGAAGCTCTTGGTCTCAGCGACTCCGTCCTCAAGGCAGTCGCCGAGACCGGTTATACCGACCCAACGCCCATTCAGGAAAAGGCAATCCCGACCATGCTGATGGGTCGGGATATGGTCGGCCTGGCCCAGACGGGCACTGGCAAGACCGCCGGGTTTACCCTGCCGATGATCGATATCCTGGCCGCCGGGAGAGCCAAAGCCCGGATGCCCCGATCCCTGATCTTGGAGCCGACTCGGGAACTGGCGGCGCAGGTGGCGGAGAGCTTCGAGAAGTATGGCAAGTATAACCGTCTGAATCACGCACTCCTGATCGGCGGCGAAGGCTTCGATGGCCAAGACAAGCTTCTGGACCGCGGCGTCGATGTTCTTATCGCCACGCCTGGACGCCTTCTGGACCAGATGGAGCGCGGCAAGGTGCTGTTACGCGACGTGAAGGTGTTCGTCATCGACGAAGCCGACCGCATGCTCGACATGGGCTTTATCCCGGATATCGAGCAAATAGTGAAGCTGTTGACACCAATGCGTCAGACGGTGTTGTTCAGCGCCACCATGCCGACAGAGATCCGTCGCCTGGCCGATACCTATCTGATCAACCCGAAGGAAATTGCGGTCGCCAAATCGGCGACCACGGCGGCAACCATTACGGATCTGGTCACAGTTGTCCGTGAAGGGGAGAAACGTCAGACTTTGCGGAAAATCATCCGGAGCGAGGACGTCAACAGCGCGTTGGTGTTCTGCAACCGCAAACGTGATGTAGATGTCCTGAAGAAATCACTTAGCCGCCACGGATTCAATGCTGGCGCATTGCACGGCGACCTGGCGCAAGAAACCCGTATGGCGACGCTCGAGGCTTTCCGCGAGGGCAGAATCACATTGTTGGTGGCTAGCGATGTCGCTGCGCGCGGCCTGGATATCCCGGATGTCTCCCACGTCTTTAATTTTGATGTGCCGTACAATCCAGACGATTATGTTCATCGTATCGGCCGGACAGGACGGGCCGGAAAATCGGGGCGTGCCATTACAATTGCGACACCCGAAGACGCCAAGCTCCTGAATGCCGTTGAAAGCGTGATAGGACGAAAGATCCAACGGCTGGATGAAGCCAGAGCCGAAATTGCAGGAGAAATCGAAGGCAGTGCCATCAATACCGACCGGGGTCTCGACAGATCGCGCAAACCCCGCAAATACGCTGATCGTGAGCAACGCTCCATCGACAAGACTGATCGCCGAAAATCGACTTCAAAACACGCCACGGACAAACCGGTTGTCGGCATGGGCGACCATGTACCTGCTTTCCTGCAGCGCCAACTCCATCGCAAGGCTGGCTAAGTGAAGCTGTCGCACGTTCAGCCAGCTTGGTCCTCTGGATAGGCTTGTCCAACCATCAAGAGGAAAACCGCACAAGTCTTTGTAAAAAAGAAGGGTCTTGCCTAGCTGAGAGGGTTTTGGCGGATGTAGCTTAGCAGGGTTTTCATGCAAACTACGGGGATCTTCAGCTTCGCCACGCCCATGCATGCAGCCTGGTCTGCAAGTACAGGCCCGCAGACGAATTGCAACCTTTCCCAAGCACGGAAAACAAGGCTGGTACGCCGATCACCTTGAACATGGCATGGAACGAACTGGAGAGGAGATTGGATGACGCCCCCTCTATGATTGCTCGGAACATGGGGAACCCAGACGGCGTATATCACGGGGGAACTGACGCAGGTTTCTGATCTCCCTCACATCCGTCAGACAAACAGGTACTGGCATGCGGACCGCCCTTTTTCCACGTAAACACAGGTGATTTTCAAACTGAGACACTACCGAAAAAACTGAAAAAAGTCCAAAGGGCCTTGAAACACCCTGATAAAGGAAAACCAGGCAGGAAAAAACAGGCGACGGCCGTTGTGGATGCGATTGCCGTCGGAAGGCCTGTCCGAAACGTTCGGCCCGATCAGGAGACCGCGCGCGGAGTCAGTATTTTTCCGGAACGTACAACTCGGATGGCAGGGAACTACGCTCGTAGTCCGGATTGAAGACCCGCTCGGGCAATTTCACCGGATCGCGTTCCACCTCCTTGTAAGGGAACTGCGCCAGCAAATGGTCAATGCAGTTCAGCCGCCCCCGCTTTTTGTCGTTGGCCTGGACAATCCACCAGTTCGCTTCGTCGATGTTGGTCTGCATCAACATTTCTTCCTTGGCTGTCGTGTAGTCTTCCCAGCGCACCCGGGACTGCAAATCCATGGGGCTGAGTTTCCACTGCTTCATGGGATCATGAATCCGCATCAGGAAGCGGAACTGCTGCTCTTCGTCGGTAATGGAAAACCAGTATTTGATCAGTTTGATGCCGGAGCGTACAAGCATGCGCTCAAATTCCGGAACGTCACGGAAGAACTGATCCACTTCTTCGTCGCTGGCGAAACCCATAACCCGCTCGACGCCAGCCCGGTTGTACCAGGACCGGTCGAATAGAACCATTTCACCAGCCGCGGGCAAGTGCGGGACATAGCGCTGGAAATACCACTGCGTGACTTCTCGCTCACTAGGCGCTGCAAGGGCGACGACTCGGCAGATACGCGGATTGAGACGCTGGGTAATGCGCTTGATGATGCCGCCCTTGCCGGCAGCATCCCGCCCCTCAAAGACGACTACGACTTTCTGGCCGGTATCAACAATCCAGTCCTGCAGTTTGACAAGTTCGGCCTGCAAACGGAATAGCTCAAGAAAATACTGTCTGCGATCCAGGGTTGAGTCGGACCACCAGCGCTTGATGCTCCGCAACTCCATGGCAATGCGGACATCATCGATCTCCATCTCCAGTTCTTCGTCGAAGCTGTCCAGCAGTTCCGCCTCGACCCAGTCCAAGGTGCCCTCCCCTTCCCGCTCGTCATTCATGGCTTGCTTTGTCCAGGATGTTCCAAGGTGTTCTTCGAACCTGCAGAAACAATTTTGCTGTCCGGCGGATGTGAGGATCCGCCCGATGATCGTCTGGCCAGGGCAAGGACGATGCGCATTGCTTCTGAAGCGCCAAGGTCAGTGCAGACGCTCTATGGCGACAGCCGTCGCTTCGCCACCGCCAATGCACAAGCTGGCGACACCCTTTTCAACGCCGTGCCTCTCCATCGCGTTCATCAGCGTTACGACAATCCGTGCGCCCGAAGCGCCGACCGGGTGTCCCAGCGCGCAGGCGCCGCCATGGATGTTGACGATGTCGTGCGGCAGGCCGTGCTCCTTCATCGCTGCCATGGAGACCACGGCAAAGGCTTCGTTGATTTCGTACAAGCCGACATCGGTAGCTTGCCATCCGGCCTTTTCCAATACCTTCTCAATGGCGCCAACCGGTGCCGTGGTAAACCAGGCCGGTTCCTGGGCATGCGTGGCATGAGCCGCGACCCGCGCTTTTGGCGTGAGGCCGCGCCTGTCCGCTTCCGACGCCCGCGTCAGAACGAGAGCGGAAGCGCCATCCGAGATCGATGAGGAGTTGGCAGGGGTTACGGTGCCGCCCTGACGGAACGCCGGTTTCAAGGTCGGGATCTTGTCCAGGTTGGCGCTGAAAGGCTGCTCGTCCCGGTCTACAGTCATTTCGCCCTTTCGGGTCTTGACCGTCACGGTCTCCATCTCATGCGCAAAGGAGCCGTTCTCGTTCGCCTCTTTGGCGCGTTTGAGGGACGTAATGGCAAAATTATCTTGGGAATCCCGTGTGAACTGATAGAACTGGGCCGTATCTTCAGCATAGGTCCCCATCAGGCGACCCGGATCGTAGGCGTCTTCCAGACCATCCAGGAACATGTGGTCCCAGACCTTGGCATGCCCCATGCGCATGCCGCCCCGAGCCTTGTCCATCAGATACGGAGCGTTGGTCATGCTCTCCATACCACCAGCCACAATGATGTCTCCGCTACCTGCCTTCAGCAGGTCATGGGCCAACATCGTCGCTTTCATCCCGCTGCCGCACATCTTGTTGATGGTCGTCGCTCCGGCGTTCCAAGGGATGCCTGCGCCGTACGCCGCCTGCCGTGCCGGCGCTTGACCAAGGCCTGCCGGCAGGACACAGCCCATTATGACTTCGTCGACATCCCCGCCCTTCACGCCAGACCGCTTCAATGCGCCTTCCACAGCGACTGCGCCCAGCGCGGTTGCGGTGCTGTCTTTCAGGCTGCCTTGAAAACTGCCCATCGGCGTCCTTGCGCCGTCGAGAATGACAATCGGATCGATTTCAGATGACGTGGACATCAGGCGGCGCTCCATTGCTGGGCATTAAACGACATATTCAGGATCTGCGCGCCGAACAATGGAATTCAAGATCAAGCGAGGGCTGGTTGCTTGATACGGTGGTTCTGTTCTTGACGTCTTGATGTCTTGTCGTTCCGCGGACACAGGTCATTCACCGGCACGCTGTGCCGGCCTTCTTGAAGCTTCCAGCCTTCCGCGGCTCCCGTTTCGGTATCGTCTTCGGCGATCTCTTCCACAGGCGCTCAGGGCGGCAGCACGGAGACCGTCATCCTCAGCGACAATGCATGTCGTCGGGAGATACCGCCGCAGCGCAGCCATCAGGGCGCTCGATTTGCATGTCCGCACAACCGAAACACGGCAAGATTACACCGCGGCGCTTCGCCCCTGTATCTGCCAGATCGGTGAAACCATCAGGCCGTTTCTTCAAACAGTTCCCGTCCGATGAGCATCCTGCGGATCTCGCTGGTACCGGCGCCGATCTCGTAAAGCTTGGCATCACGAAGGAACCGGCCGGTCGGGTATTCGTTGATGTAACCATTGCCACCCAGAACCTGGATTGCCTCCAGGGCCATCCATGTCGCCCTTTCCGCAGCGTACAGGATCGCGCCAGCGGCATCCTTTCGAGCAGTTTCGCCTCGATCACAGGCCTTTATAACGGTGTACACATAGGCCTTGGCGGCGTTCATGCTGGTGTACATATCTGCGAGCTTGCCCTGCATCAGCTGGAATTGGCCGATCGATCTGCCAAACTGCTTGCGCTCATGAATGTACGGTACGGCCACGTCCATGCAGGCCTGCATGATGCCCAGCGCTCCGGCGGCAAGCACCGCCCTTTCGTAGTCCAGTCCTGACATCAGCACGTGAACGCCCTTGTTTACCTCACCAACGACATTCTCCTCCGGTACTTCGCAATTGTCGAAGACCAGTTCGCCGGTAGGCGAACCGCGCATGCCCATCTTGTCCAGCTTCTGGCAAGTCGAGAAGCCGACGAAATCCCTCTCAACCAGGAAGGCCGTAATACCGCGCGACCCGGCATCAATGTCTGTCTTGGCATAGACCAGCAATGTATCGGCTTCCTCGAAATTGGTGATCCACATCTTGGAGCCGTTCAACACGTAACGGTCGCCTTTTTTCTCGGCCCGTGTACGCATGCTTACAACATCGGAGCCCGCCCCCGCTTCCGACATGGCAAGCGCCCCCACGTGTTTGCCGGCGATGAGTTCCGGCAAATACTTGCGCTTTAGCTCTTCGCTGGCGCAGCGGCGGATCTGATTGACGCACAGGTTGGAGTGCGCACCGTAGCTCAAGCCAACGGAACCAGAGGCCCGGCTCACCTCTTCCATGGCCACTGCATGCTCCAGGTACCCCATGCCGGCGCCGCCATACTCCTCTTCAACTGTAATGCCGTGCATTCCGATTTCACCCATCATCGGCCAGAGATGCCGCGGAAACTCGTCAGTCTGGTCGATCTCGGCGGCAATTGGCGCAACATGATCGGAAGAAAATGTCATGACCGTATCGCGGATCATGTCGGCGGTCTCGCCGAGATCGAAATTGAGGCCGGGAAGCTGATTGGGAATCATGGCGAGGTTCTTGATCGAATGGGTGTCGTGAATATGACAGTAAGGCAGCGCAATCGCCGCTGCAAATCAAGCTGTCATGCCAGGTTGGCGATCAACTCCGTGCGCGCAATTCGATCCCCTTCGCATCGGTCGGTTGCAGTTCCTCGCCGGGAATGAAGTGAACCGGCTGGTGGCCAGCCTGTGTCGGTCGCGATGTTCGACGCGCAGAGAAAGGTCCAGTCACGGGCGTCGCGTACGGGATTGAGCGCGCCCTTCAGTCCCGGAAGATGCCCGCTCGCCTGCGGGAAAATGACCGACCCTCCTGTCGGCATGGCCTCCAGATCGATCGCGAGCGTGCGTTCGCCTGGTATCCAGTCCCGCACCATTCTTGCGGCATGTCCGGGCGCGGAAGCGAACACGGTCATGGGCAACCGGGTTGTATGCAGGTCGACGGCGGCATCGCCCCGGTCGTATGTGGTGGCCTGCTTCCAGGTCCTGTTCGGAAACAGGAGAAGAAGATAGGTACCCGGCAAGGAGCGACCGCCGACCGTAGCGAGACGACGGCACGAGCGGGACTCCGTTCGTGCGTCGCAGCGGGAATGACAGGAAGAATCTTCGAATCGTCGACAACAGAGGACTCGGGGCGCCTTCCGCACGGCGCGAGGATTTCGCGACGGATCGTGGCCGCGCCGTCGCTGCGGCGCTCCATATGGTATCCCCTGTCTTCGCCACCACGGGTCCCGACGATAGCCATTCGCGCCATTGCCAAGGTCAGCGGCAGTTTCAACCCGACAAGGCGTTTTTTCCACTCCGCTGGAAAATAATGCGGAACGAAGCACAAGAGCGCGGAAGGTAGATTGCTTGATGCGGTGTGTACCAGATCCGCGAAGCGAGCATTCTGGCGATAATGTGTCTGACTTCTGCACTCGGTCGGATGCGAAAAAGTTGTCAATCAACGACGTGCAGCAGCCAGTTCAGCAGAAAAACGGTCTGCCTAAATGACCCGGAAAATTCACTGAAAACAAAGTATTGCCAATCTGACGCCCCGCCTTGTGTACACATTTGTGTACAAGCTGAAGTAGGAATTGCCGGGACACATTGGCACATGACGCGAGCGCGGTCGGGCGCTTATGTCGTCCCTTCTGAAAGATGCTTGGATCATGTCCTGGATTGATGCTGCCAAACTCGCCGGTGCGTTTGCAGTTACGCTCGTCGCGGTCGCGGCATTGTTCTACGGGATGATGCGCGCAAGTCTGGGCAGCCTTCAGGAGCAGATGAAAGCGCTTGTGGAAAACGTTCACGCGATCGACGTGCGCCTAGCCCGCCTTGAAGAACGTATCCCGCCCCGCCGCGACCGATGCAGCGCCATCCGTTGCGAACTCGGCGGCTGGAACATCGTTGATACGTGAAGGAAGCGATCAACCGTCGGGAAGACCCACGCCACGCGGGCGCGGGAAGTCCTGCGGGAACTATGCGATAGCAACGCAGCGTGATCTGCTTCGGCTTGTCCCGGATCACCGATCGAACCGTGAACTCCAGATCGTCTTCAACGTCCCTTGCCTTCCAGCGAGGCCTGGGACGCAGTGCCGCCGCGGTCCTGATCGAATAGGCGCGATCCCACGTCGCCGCTACGGCAGTGCCCTCCAGGTCGACATCGCCGCGAGATTCCTCCCGAATCGCCATCGCGGCATGTTCCCTGAAAGCGGTCTGCCGAACAGGCACCGGATCAAAATGATGAGAAAATGACCAATCCTGATCAACATGCTCCCGAGCCATGCCCTTGGTGGCGAAACAAGGAAACCGTCCAAAAGATCGGATATATCCTGTCAGCGCTCTGGATGGGCGGTATCGTGATAGCCACCAACGGCGACACCAAACATTTTCTGTTCAATTTCATCTTCACGGTTCCATTGATCGGTTGGATCATCGGCCTTGGAATTGCTGCATTCTTGCGCCGATCGCGTAAGATGAATTCGCCCTCTGATTGATGTCATAGTGGTTGATACCGGGTTCAGAAAAAGAAGCCATCGCAGGGACGCGAACATTGCAGCAAACCACCATCGGGGCGACCAATCGAAAAGGGCCAGTCCGTCAAGTACAAGCATCATCCCCGACACAGCGCAGGACATTACTGTACTGCTTCAGTCGTTTTGTGCGTGTGACCTGCTGTTATGATCAGATGTCTTCGTATATCGGAACTTCACCCAACTGCAGGATCAAATCTTCCACCGCCGACATGGCCGCGGTCAGATCGGTATCATCGGTGCCCCGCAGGACCAGGCTCGTCCCAAATCTGTTGTCTTTGTAGAAGGGATAACTGCCAATATCAAGATCAGGCCAGATATCCTGAATGTCGGACAGACCCTGGGCAACAGCGCCTTCCGGCAGGTGACATCCAACCGAGCGCGACAACACCGGTGCGCCGCCAACCAGCCGGTTCCGCAGGGTATCCACCATAGCCCGCATTATTGATGGCACGCCGGCCAGGACGAAGACGTTGCCGATCTGAAATCCGGGTGCGATCGACACAGAATTTTCGATCGTCGTCGCACCTTCAGGGATCAGGCACATCTTTTGGCGCGCCTCATTGAAATCGGCGGGATCGTCGAAGCGGGCAGCCATCAGATCGTGGCTCTTCTGGTCTTTTACCAGCCCGACCCCGAAAGCCTTGGCGACGCTGGCCGCGGTGATGTCATCGTGAGTCGGCCCGATTCCGCCGGTAGTGAAGACATAATCAAAGGTCTCGCGGCAATAATTTACTGTTTCGACAATTATGCTTTCGACATCCGGGATGACCCGTGCTTCACGCATGCGGACCCCCCAACCGTTCAGGCGATCTGCCAGATATTGCAGGTTTGCATCACGCGTCCGGCCGGACAGTATCTCGTTACCGATGATAATCAGGCAGACGGTGTATTCCGATTTCATACCGGTCATGAAGCCCAGCCTTGTCGTGTGAGGCATCGCATCAAGATAGTCTGATGCACCCGTGTCGCAATGCCTGACCGGCGCCTGCTGCAGCCCGTAGATTTTCCGAAAACTTCCGTTTTGTTCAAGGATACAGGGGAACCACACGCTTGATTGGCCGGTCCAGTTGTGCTGCCAGTGGAAGGGACCCGGTCAGATTCCATGTGAAGTCGGGCCCGTGAAGGGAGTCACATGAGAAATCGAGACGTTGAACATCTAATCACATGCCACACTGCAACGAACCCGGCGTATTGATCGCCGCAGGCGTCGCCGTCTCCGGTCTGGCACCGGAGGCGGAAAATCCGGATGAAATCATGAACGCACCGATCGATTGTATATCTTGATTTTTCAGGACAGTCCCGGTGCCGCCCCGAACGCCGCTATTGTGTCGACTTCACGATACCGCAGCCTCGGATGCTGCACGGGCGCGTTGCGGGATTGGCACCGGCGCACGCTGCCCAACGCAATCGAGTACCGCAAGGCAACATGGAGGAAAATCCGGCAGGGCCGCGACACAAGTACAGGCTGATCCGAACAGAACCGGTCGCAGGGTCGGAGTGCCGGCCACGATCAAGGACGTCACACAGCCGGCGCGATCCCGAAAGGGGCCGAAACACCGAAATGGTTCCAGCCACCCTGGCTGATCGAGCATGCAGTTCCTCGCTTCACGCCAGGGTCGGCGGACACGATGTGCTCCATGGGCTACGGCCTCTTGATACCGTAAACGCACCCGTTCGGGGCCTGATGTTCAATGCAAGCCTTTGCCAGGCGTTTCAGCCTGCTGGCGAGATATCCTTGATGTCGAGACCGATCAATCAGGGTCATTCAAATGCCGGCCAGAAGCAGATCACGAGTTCTCTGCCCGGCCCTTGACGCGCCTTCGAGGAAAGCCGCTGCCGGAGCAGCATCTTGCCCTGAAGACCGGAGAAGCCCATATGCCGTTTCCATGAACTTCGCCTCCGCTCTTGTCCGCGGAACCCTGCAGAAGCGTTACAAACGTTTTCTCGCGGATGTCGAACTACCAGACGGCGCCGTTGTCGTCGCGCATTGCCCCAATCCCGGATCGATGACGGGGATGGTCGAACCGGGCACCGAAGTCTGGCTCTCGCCGACATCAAATCCGATACGCAAACTGCGCTGGACCTTGGAACTGGTACGAGACGCCGCCACTGACAGCCTGGTGGGCGTAAACACTGGACTGGCCAACGCCATTGTCGCGGAAGCGCTGCAAAAACAGACATTGGGTACAGCACTTGCTGCCCGGTCAATCCGGCGGGAAGCCAGATATGGCGAGCGTTCCCGGGTGGACTTCCTTCTTGAGGACCGGGACGGGCGCCGCTGCTTCCTGGAAGTGAAAAGCGTGACGCTGCGCCGGTCCCTGCATCCGCCCCACATCGCCGAGTTCCCGGATGCCGTCACCGCACGGGGCGCGCGGCATCTTCAGGACCTGGCGGCGGTGTGTGAAGGTGGCGACCGTGCGGTTCTTCTCTATCTGGTACAGCGGATGGACTGCTCGGCCGTACGCATGGCAGCGGATATCGATCCGACCTATGCCGAAGCTGCCGATCACGCGCGTCGCGTCGGCGTGGAATTCTTCGCCGTTGCCAGCACTCTCTCAACTCGAGGGATCGCTGTGAGCGGCCCCTTGCCGGTGCAGATCGGACAAGCTACCTAAAGTCCCTCCCGGTAACCGTATTGCATCCGATGAGAACCGACGTCCTTTATGACAAGGCGGGTCAATCCCGCGGGGTGGTGAAACTCCACGATGCCGAGGACTTCACCGGCATGCGCGAGGCTGGCCAACTCGCGGCCGAGACGCTCGATTTCATCACGCCCTATGTCGAACCGGGTGTCTCAACCGGTTATCTGGATCAACTTTGCCACGAATATATCCGTGACCATGGTGCCATCCCCGCCCCTCTTGGATATCGTGGATTTCCCAAGTCGATTTGCACTTCTGTCAATCATGTCGTCTGCCACGGCATTCCCGACGACAAGAAGATTTTGAAGAAAGGCGATGCGCTGAATATCGACGTCACGGTTATCCTTGACGGTTGGCACGGCGATACCAGTCGGATGTTCCCGGTCGGGAAGGTAGGTGTGAAGGTGCAGCGTCTGATCGACACGACCTGGATCGCGATGATGAAGGGGATCGAGGTGGTGCAGCCGGGCGCAACCCTGGGTGATATTGGCAGCGCTATCCAGACCTACGCCGAGGGCCAGGGTTTCTCTGTCGTGCGAGATTTCTGCGGTCATGGTGTGGGTACGGTATTCCATGACGTACCGAGCGTGCTTCATTACGGCGAAGCCGGGACCGGTGTGATACTGCAGGAAGGCATGTTCATCACGATCGAACCGATGATCAACGCTGGCGGATGCGACACCAAGATACTCGGAAACGGCTGGACGGCAGTCACCCGGGACCGGAAACCGTCAGCCCAGTTCGAGCACTCCATCGGGGTGACGGCTGATGGCAGTGAGATATTCACGGAGTCGCCGCGTGGTTGGGAGAAGCCACCCTACGAACTGGACGCCCAGGCCGCGTGAACTGATTTCAAACGTTTCAAAAGTCACGTCGGATGTGTCACGCAAAGATCGCTGACATTGTCCTGATATCGCCGAAACACCCTGTCAAGTTCGCAGGGCCGCTTGGGCAGGATTATCGTCCATGCGGCATTGCCGCCATGCCGGTCCCCGGGATACGCATCGGCGGACGTGTCTTCCAGCAGAGAACACGAGCACACAGGCAGGCCGCCTCGACACCTCTCGCGCGGCTACCGTCCACCACCAAGTTTTATCTGTTTCGGGTCCCCGACAAACAAGACCCGTTCTTTTGTCAGCTCGTCCTCAAGTCTTTTGGCATGCGGTCCCCAGTTCTTTCCGTCTTTCTGATCCTGATCGAAGCCGAACACGATCAGTCTGGGTTGATCGTCGATCAGCAATTCGACGGAACCTGTCGAGATATTTCGCAGCCACCGCTTCCTTTTTTGCTGGACGACGACACCTTTCAGTTCGGACAGATTTCCGCAGACCTTGCGATAGCTGCGGACAAGCTCGTCGTAATTCTGCGCGATCGCCGCCGAATAGCTGCTCATCTGATCGACAACCGGAATTGTGCCCGTTTTGGAACGCAATTCCCTGTTTCCGAAGTGCTTGGCTTCATGGAAAACCAGTTTGAAAGATTCGGGCCGATCGATGTCCTCATGAATCGCTGCCAGGTCGATCTGTTTTTTTCCACCATCGATGGCGATTTCCAGGTCCACCACATCGGGGTTCCTGTCGCGAGACACAAAAGCATGAATTCCGCTCTTTTCGTCGCCGACATGGGGCCCTGCAGCCTTCTTGAGCTTGTCAACATCGTCCAGGCTGTCGAGGAAATAGGATTCTGGACCGGAGAGCACAATTGGGCCGCTTGGATCGAATCCGACATACTCCGGCTTCTTGGCAGGATTCAGAAGATACTTGTAATGAATTTCACCAGACATTTTCCTGTCACGTGGCCACCATTTCAGTTTCAGAACGCTGCCTCCGCGATAATATACATTCAGGTAGTTGTCGCGTATCGCGATGAACAGGTCCCTGTCGTTAACCGCATCTATTGATCAGCGGTCCATTAAATGGCCGATTTTCGAGCGCGCAGGAGCCTCGGTTCGGCGCCTTTACGGTGCCGGGACTTGACGCTTTCGAACTTGGGGCTGGGGGTTGAACGGGCTCGGGTTCGTGGGGCCCGCCGCCCCGGCGGTCAGGGTCCGGAGGTCGCGACCCGGCCCGCCAGGAGGCGGAACAGGGCGGCGTCGGGGCAGGCCGAGGCGAAGTGGATGCGAACACGAGCGGCCTTCTCGACGACGCGGGCGCCGACCTTGAGCAGCCTCCGGCGGATGGTGGCGAACTCGGCCCGGGCGAGGTCCATCCTGCGCGGCACGGCATCGCGGAGCGCGAGCATCAGCCAGCAGGCGGCGGTGTGCGGCACGAGGCGGAACTGGTTGGCGAGCGGGCTCTGGCAGGAGGTTCGGTCGGAGGCGCGCTGGGCCTTGTGCTGCTTGATGAGGTTCTCGGCCTGGCCGCGCGCGCAGCAGACCCCCTCGTGGAGAGGGCGCGGCGCGCCCTTGAGTGAGGTCACGATGTAGCGGGCGTCGAAGCCGCGCGCGGTGGCCTCGAGCCGGGCGACCACCCGGCGCGGGCGGTCCCACGAGCCGGCGGCGGTCTCGTCGGCGAGGGTGTGCAGCACCGCATTCCCCGCCAGGCCGAAGATGTCGTCGACGCCGTTCTCCTCGCACCACGCCATCGCCTCGATCCGGCCGTAATGGCTGTCGCCCCGGAAGGTGAGCCGGGTGCGCGGCCAGTGCCGGCGGATGCGCCGCGTCAGGTGCCTGAGAGCCTGAATCACAAGTCCTTGCCATCATCATGTTTTCATGAATCAGACACCTGTCCCTCGCGCGACCCTTCGCATCAGGAAACGGCAGGCAGCGCGCTGCACCCAGGCCAGGGAACTCTCGAGGCTCCGCTCGAAATCCCTGGCCAGTCGTCGGCATCGGCCCATCCAGGCGAAGGTCCGCGCCACCACCCAGCGGCGGCGAATGACCGTGAAACCCGCAGTTTCCTTCGGCTTTCCCACGATCTCCAGGATGTCCGGAAGCGTGAGATCCTTCAGTCGGTCGCGCAGCTTGCTGCCCCTGTACCCGCCGTCGGCAAACACCTTCGAGACCCCCCGGGCCCTGCCCGGGAGGTCCACGATCACGTCCGGCGCACCATCCCGATCCTGCACGTCGGCCGGGTGCACATGCACCACGATCGGGTTGCCTTCCACGTCCACCGCGATGTGTCGTTTCCGTCCCCTGATCTTCCTGCCGGCGTCGTGTCCCGAAGGCCCGCCGCCTTCCGTCGTCTTCTGTCGATGATCGCCCCCGTCGGCGCCACGCCACGGCCTGCCTGCGCCCGCGCCAGGGCGCGAAGCGCGTCCGGCCTCCGTTCCGGGGTCCCGTCATTCCGCCAGACGTCAAAACAGTTCCGGACGGTGGAAGACGGCGGATGACAGGGCGGAACGAGCCGCCACCGACATCCCGACGACAGCATGGACCGGATCGCATCGAACACCCGTCGAGGGTCCGTCGCCCGGGGGCGGCCCATCCGACCCTGTCGCGGGATCAGCGGAGCGATCACCATCCACTCCGCGTCCGTCGGATCGTCTTGCCCATCGTCATGCGGACGGCCATGCTGCGCCCGGGCGGCCTCGCACCACGCCATCGCCTCGATCCGGCCGTAATGGCTGTCGCCCCGGAAGGTGAGCCGGGTGCGCCGCGTCAGGTGCCTGAGCATGGTGCGGACCTCGACCCCGGACGGCGTCTTGCCGGGGCGCAGGAGAACCGCCACCGGCCTGCCGCTCTCGACATGGCAGACGTGGACCGGGAGAAAGCAGCGCGTGTCGTAAAAGGCGTTGAACAGCGACAGCTGCTGGTGGCCGTGCACCGGGTCGCAGGTGTCGTCGATGTCGCGCGTGATCGCCGCCGGCGGGGACGGGAAGGAGCGGCAGAAGATGTCGACCAGGGCACCCGGCCCACCTCGCTGAGCGAGGGCGCGTTCTCCAACCGGCTCATGGTGGGCCGGGAACAGAGATCGCGGCCGCTCTCCGGCGCCCGACCCACCGCCAGCTTGAACAGCGGATCGGTGCGCAGGTCGTCGCAATCGTCGGCGTCCTCGTAGCCGCAGGCGATCGCGAACATCCGGAACCGCAGCATCGCAGGCAGCGTGTGGACCACCAGCGCAGGGTCGCGCCAGTCCCGGATGCCGCCGGCCAGCGTCTCGGCCAGCCCGAGCCGGCGCGCCGCCGCGCGCAGCAGGACCAGCCCGCCCTCGAAATCGGCGGTCACCTTCTTGCGTTGTACGGCTGGAAGATCGAAGGCGAGAAGGGTATCTTCGGTCATGGCGGCGTGGCGCTTCCGTTGCTTCGAGGGAAATCCGCTCGGAAACGGATTTCTACCCGAATCCAACAGGTCACGTCACGTCCGCCACCATCTCACCTGGCCGTCATGAATAAAGCGGGTTAACGAGACTGTGCCACCATCCACGAGCCCGGTACACTTCATTGAGCCGGTCCACGAATTCGTCGTCCAGTCCGCGCTTGAAGTTCGCCATTGCCATTGATTCCTTTCCAGGGGTTGAAATCTGTTCCGAGCCAGTCGCGGCTCGCATCATACCTCCCACCAGACACCGTCCTCCTGCTGGACAACGTTGCTGAAGAATTCCTCGAACCGCGCCGTCTCGAAGGAGTGAATCGGGACAAGCTGCCGCGGTGAAAGCGCGGCGGCAAACCGCTTCAGATCCGCCACCGAGGCGTGGCCCGATGTGTGGATGACCTCCAGCGGTATCCCCCGCTGGTCGAGCCACTGTCTCGCCCTGGCGGTGGATTCGTCCGCGAGATAGCCCTGCCACATCGAATAGCTGAGCCGCGCGCCGTCGAGAATGGCGTTCACACCGTGGTCCCTTGTCATCAGGGGGCGGAACAGCATGACGGCGCGGTTCTTGATCTCCGGGAGGCTCTCCGGATAAATCCGATCGGTCTGGTGCCTGTCGAGGTCCGCGAACAGGCCCTTCTCCTTGATCGTCACGCGCTGGGCGTGCGGGATGTAGAGCTTGACGTCGGGCCAGTCCGCTTGAGGAATCGTGTCCCTTCCCGTCGCTTCCAGCACAACGGCGATATAGAGGTCGATCAGCATGACCCGGCCGGTCCGCCTGGCTGCGCGGAAGATCGTGACCATCCGGTCGATGTTCTGCGCCGACGCCCAGACCAGGTGAATGCCTTCCGTTTGCCGGAACGCCCGCACGAATTCCCCTTCGATGTCGGCCTCGGTGGCAAATCCCTCGTCCGTCCCCGTCCGCCCGATCGTGGTTCCCTCCATCAGCAGGACGTCGATGTCCTTCGGCGGCCGTTCGATCATCGCCTCGAACAGCCCGGCCTTGCGGCCGTGGGCCCGGAAGTCGCCCGAGTAGAACACCCGTTTCCCGTCCGCTTCCACCAGAAGGGAGTAGGCATCGAAGGTGCTGTGATCGACGAGATGGGGCGTGATGCGGAACGGCCCGATCTCCAGCGGTTTCCGATGGGCGATGAAGCGGGGGTTGTCGAACGCATGGCCGTTGGGGATCCAGGCGCTCGCGGCCTTCATGATATTGTGTGCGTCCTCGCCGATATGGACCGGCACGCTGGGCCGGATGTAGCGGGCAAGGCCGTAATGGTCGAGGTGCGGATGCGAAATCACCACACCCAGAAGGCTGTCGTCCGGCTCCCGGAAACCGGCGACGGGGGCAGCAGGTTCTCGTGCCCTTCGTCCGGGGCATCGAGGGGCAGGCCGACGTCGAGCGCGATGCGGGCGCCCTCCGCCTCGATCTCGATGCAGGTGCCGCCGATTTCCCTGGTTCCGCGGTGGATGCAGATCCTCATGTCTGGCCTCTGATGGGTGCCGAAGGCGTCTTCCGCCCGCATCTGAATGTATCAGCACAGGCGACATTTGGCCAGCCGGTTCTCCCGTCCGCACGACCGGAACTGACGCATGGATGGGTCAGGTATCCGGGATATCCCATTGCCGGAGATGTCCGATGCTTCGCCCTTACCAGCGCCGTCTTCTGTTGTCCTACATCGCAAACACCGCGAAGCGCCTCGACAGGCGCGATCCTGCTGCCCCCGATTTCGCGACATGGGTCGCCGACAACGCCCCCGTTCTCGACGACCAGAAACCCGGCGAGGTCGTCCGCCGGCACCGCAGATGGCAGTCGCGGAGGGATGACCCGGACAATCCCCGGCTTGCCGCGGACGACTGGGTCGCGTTTCAGGAAGGGCTCGCCGGCAAGGCGCGGATGGCGGGACGACCGCGACCCGACCGGATGTCGCGGCACCTGCGGCACCTCGCCGGCATCACCGGGATATCCGCGACGGACATCCGCATCTTGGAGGTCATGCTGCTTTACGAGACCAATCCGGTCATCGAATCGCTGGTCGACGAGGTATTCGGGACCCGACGCAGGGCCAGCTTCAACACACGGGACTCGGCGCTCCCCTATGTTCTTGACCTGTCGCATCGCTCGGTCGCCATGCGCTTCACGCCCGATGCGCCACTCGTGCGGTCGGGTCTCGTGTCGGTCGAAGATGACGGAGAGTTGTCCCTGGTAGACCGTCTCATGCGACTGACCAATCTTCCGGCCGGGAAGCTCGGGACCAGAGACATTCTGCTCGGCGAGCCGGATCGGGCGGATCTCGAATGGCAGGACTTCGATCACGTGGCGGAGGGCCGGGATCACATTGAAGATCTCCTCCACGGGGCGCTGCAGGCCGGGGCGACCGGCGTCAACATTCTCCTCCACGGCCCGCCCGGCACCGGAAAGACCGAGTTCTGTCGAACGGTCGCGGCACGGCTCGGCGTGCCCCTGTTCAGCGTCGGCGAGCAGGACGAAAGGGGCTGCGAGCCCAACCGTCGCGAGCGGCTCGGCGAACTCCTGCTCGCCCAGTCCCTGCTAGCGTGCGACCAAAATGCCTTGCTCCTGTTCGACGAGATGGTGGACCTGCTGCCGAATCTCGGCTGGGCTGGCGTTCGCCATGCCGAGTGTCACGGATCGAAGCTGTTCATGAACCGGCTGCTGGAGAACGCGCCGGTGCCGACGCTGTGGACCGCGAACACCGGGGAGCGCGTCCCGAAAGTGCTTCTCCGCCGCATGATGTATGCGCTGGAACTGCGCCTCCCGCCTCTGCGCATCAGGGCCCGTATCTGGTCGCGCCAGCTCGCCCGCAACGGCATCGAGGCCGCACCTGGCGACGCGCTTGATCTTGCCGCAGCCTTCGAGGCACCGCCCGGCGTCGCGGCGGAGGTTACCGCCGCCGCGCGCCTCACCGGCGGCAATATCGACTCCGTGTGTCGCGGACTTCAGGGGCTCGCACGCGCGCTCGACTGCGACAGGCCAGCTCGGGGTATGGCAGACCGGTTCGATCTGGCGCTCATGCAGTCGGACACGAATCTCGTCGAGCTCGCCGACCGACTGGCCGGTGGAGAAAAGCGGTTCTCGCTCTGCCTACAAGGTCCTCCGGGCACGGGAAAGAGCGCCTGCGCCCACTATCTTGCCGACCGACTCGGGATGGAGATGGTGCAGAAGCGGGCGTCCGATCTTCTGTCGCCCTGGGTCGGAGGTACCGAGAAGAACATCGCCAAGGCCTTCCGCGAGGCGCGCGACAGCGAGGCATTTCTGATCTTTGACGAGGCCGACTCCCTGCTGGCCGACCGGCGCCATGCCGTACGGAACTGGGAGGTCAGCCAGACCAACGAGATGCTGACCTGGATGGAAAGCCATCCCCTGCCGTTCGCCTGCACGACCAACTTCGCGGACCGCCTTGATGCCGCTACCCTGCGCCGCTTCGTGTTCAAGATATCTCTCGACTACCTCGCTCCCGGACAGGCGGCATCGGCGTTCCGCCGGTATTTCGGTCTTGACGCACCGCCGGAGATATTGAAGATCGCTATCCTGACACCGGGCGATTTTGCGGTAGTTCGCAAGAAGGCGGAAATCCTGCAATGCTTGGACGATCCGGTGGCCATTGCCGGCATGCTGCGCGAGGAATGCGACGCCAAGGAGGAGCGCCGGAGGCCGATCGGGTTCCGTCCGTGATTGCCGCCCCTCTCGGCGGCGCTTCCGCCGGGACTTCGGCACCGTCCATGGTGGAAGACCGATCGACGGGAAGGACGGAAAGAATGCGCTACGAGCGGGTTGCCGACATCGTCCGCCTCGCGATACGCCTGCAGGGGGCGGGCGGGCTGACGCTTGACGACATCAAAACCGAATTCGAGGTCAGCCGAAGGACCGCAGAACGCATGCGCGACGCTGTGGAGCACGCCTTCGGGCCGCTGGAATACGAGGAGAGGGACGACGGGCGGCGGAGCTGGCGGCTGCGCTCGAAAGCGCTCCGCGACCTGATCCGCGTCTCCGCCGACGAGCTGGTCGAGGTGGAGACCGCGGCCGCGGATGTCGAGCGAACGGGCCTCCACGAGCGCGCCGTCCTTCTGCGTGGCCTCGCCGTGAAGCTGCGCGCACTCGCGAGGGAGGCGGACCGGCGGCGCATCGAGCCGGATCTGGAAGCGCTCACGATGGCCGAGGGGCTCGCGATGCGGGCCGGGCCACGCCCGCGGATCGAGCCCGGCCTGCTAGTGACCCTGCGCGAGGCCATCAAGGCGGGACGGATGGTCTCTTTCCGGTATCGCAGCCGCATGACGGAACGGCGGAGCTGCCAGCGCGTCCAGCCTCACGGCATTCTTTATGGAAGTCGGGCCTATCTGGTCGGCCGGCCCGACTGGACCGAAGACATGCGCTACTGGGTGCTCGCCAACATGAGCGAGGCCGCCGTCACCGAGGAGAGCTTCGAGTTCGACGAAGGTTTCGATCTGATGGAATACGCCACCCGGTCGTTCGGTGTGTTTCAGGAAGAGCCGGTCGACGTTGCGCTGCGTTTCGCCTCGGAGGTCGCGGTGGATGCCGGTTCCTTCCTGTTCCATCCGGGGCAGGAAATGGAGACAAACGAGGACAGTTCGGTGACCGTCCGCTTCCGGGCCGGGGGCACCCGCGAGATGTGCTGGCACCTGTTCACCTGGGGCGATGCGGTGACCGTCGAGAAGCCCGTGAAACTGCGCCTGCAGATGGTCGAAATGTGCTCTCGGTTCGCAAGGCATCATCGGGTTGGGCTTACTTCAACCCAGGACGCAGACTGATGCGTTCTAGATGAGGCCTTGCGCTCCGCGTGTCGCCCCGGCCCTGACGCGCCGGAATGCTCCATTCTGGCTCACGCTGACTGACTTCGCGGTCACGACGGTGACCATGACGAGTACGCTTGCGACCACCGATGGTGCAGGCGCGGGCGCTGCGCGCTGCCGGCGCTCGGTCTCGACGGCGATGCTTGCGCGCGACGATTTCGTCGCCGATTGCGCGCATCTTCCTGGGGCGAGCCCCGGTTCGGGAACCGTCCCTGCAAGAACGCGGCGGGCGCGGACGCTCAAGCGCCGATCGGGCCAAACGACGATGGCGAAACGGTCTTCGTCGCCCGACGGATTGAGCGGCTGGAAGCGCGATCAGGACGCCCTTCGGCATGTGCTTCTCACACCCCGCTCAGAGCAGTTGATCGACGTTGCCGTCTCTCTTAATCTCCACCGTGCACTTGCAGGTGTGGTGGAGAAATTCATGTCTGTCTTGTCAAAGGGCGATCGTGGCGTTGTCCTGATCATTGGCGCCGGAGTCGCGACCGGCAGCGCCATTGCCAAACGGTTTGCGCGCGAAGGCTTTACCATTGTTGGGAGTCGCCGTGACAGGGCAGGAGAACTGAAAACTCTTGCAGATGAAGTCATGAAAATGGGTGGGACGGCATACGTTTTTCCTTCCGACGCGCGCAAGGAAGAGGCCGTCGTAGAACTCGTCGACAAGGTTGAATCAGAGATAGGCCCTATTGTGGTATGCGTGCACAATATCGGCGCCAACGTGAAATTCGATCTGACGAAAACGACGTCCCGGGTCTTCTACAAGGTCTGGGAACTGGCAGCATTCAGTGCATTCCTCGTCGGTCGCGAGGTCGCCAACAAGATGATCCCGCGAGGTCACGGAACCATTATCTTTACCGGCGCTACCGCGAGTGTCCGAGGCAATCCCGGTTTTGTTGCCTTTTCCAGTGCCATGCACGCCAAACGGGCGGTCGCCCAATCAATGGCCCGCGAACTGGGACCACAAGGCATCCATATTTCCCACACAGTAATCGACGGCCCAATCGATACGCCCTGGACCAGAGAGCAAATGCAACACCTCCTTGCCGAACGGCAATGGAACGACAACATGTTGATGCCGGACCACATTGCAGAGATGTACTGGCATATCCACAATCAGCCCCGTTCCGCATGGACGTTTGAAATGGATATGCGGCCTTGGGCCGAGCACTGGTAGGCCTTCAGGAGGAAGCCGTTGAATGAGCAAGACCGTCGAGTTCTGGTACGACGTAATGAGTCCCACGGCCTATCTGGCGTATTGGGAACTCAAGAAGATCGCTCAACGAACGGATGCTGCAGTTGACCACCAGCCCATGCTGTTGGGCGGCGTGTTCAAAGCCATCGGAAACCAGACACCGATCAATATCGCTCCGAAGGGCAAGTGGATGCTTTTTGACATGGCAAATTACGCCCGAAAATATGGCATCCCGCTGAAAATGAACCCTTTCTTCATCTTTAATTCCATGCCGCTGATGCGAGGTGCCATCATCGCGCAACAGCGGCATGAACTGGAACTGTATAACGACACCATCTTTAACGGTATCTGGCGTCAGGAGAAGAACCTAGGCGATCCAGAAGTGATTGCCCGGACGCTAACGACAGCCGGTCTGGACGCTACCGCCTACGTCGAGGGCGTTCAGAAGCAGGATGTGAAGGACGCCTTGATATTGAACACCAATCTTGCCGTCGAGAAAGGTGTATTTGGGGCGCCAACTTTCTTTGTCGGAGAAAAAATGTGGTGGGGTCAGGATCGATTGGATTGGGTTGAACAGGAACTGGCCGCATGAGCGTCGAATTGACGAAAAAAATCGCCGCTCAGGTCGTCCCCATGGCGCGTACCCTTGGGGTACAATTGGTTGACGTCGAACGTGACAAGATCGTCGCCAATGTTCCCGTCCGCGAAGAACTCAGCACATCGCCAACGATGATGCATGGCGGGGCCATCATGGCGGTAGCTGACTACTTGGGCGCTATCGGAACGGTCGTGAACATGGAACGCGGCGCCTGGACGACAACTTTGGAAAGCAAAACCAATTTCTTCCGCGCTGTTCCGGTAGGCACCACTCTCACTGCCGAAGCGGTTCCACTCCATAAGGGACGATCCACTCAGGTCTGGCAAACCAGCCTGTATCGCGAAGATGGCAAACTGGCCGCTATTGTCACACAGACGCAGATGGTGCTCTATCCAGACAAAGACTAGAATGGCAGGAGGCTTCGCGGCAACCTGCACCGGACGCCGATCGTTCTCTCTCGTCGATCACCTGCCGGTCCGGGATGTCCGGGCGGTGCGAGAGCGCTGACGACTGCACGGTTCCGGGCGCGCGGAAAGGTTCGTCTCCGCCGGACGAGGGGCGGCCGGAGAGCCGCGCCCTGTCTGTGGTCGGATCACGTCATTCGGGCAGCCCCTTGTACGGCGACTCCTCGCAGTAGAGGTAGGAGGGATCGTGGAAATTCCCGGCAAGCGATCTGAGAAAAGCCGTGCTCGCCGGGGGCGCGTCGGTGGTCCCATCGTCATCGGTGCCGTATCGCCCATCGTCGCCGGGCGTGGGAATGGTGCGATCCAGGGCCCGCCGCACGCTGGGGTGCCGGCTCTCCGTCGCGCAGGTGCAGGTGCCCCATGCTCCGTTGCTGTCGTTGAACTGGTAGACGACACCGCCGTTTTCGGTACGGTCATCCGGCATGGCGCAGTTGTCCAGATCGATCACGGTGATGTCGATCCACCGCCGCTCCGGGTCGACCCGGTAGTCGGCGCCCGGCATCAGCAGGATCCGGATCACGCTCGGTCTCTGCTGGATCCGGTCGTTGCCGACGCAGATACGCTCGCTTGCCACAACTGTTGTCCAGCCTGTGCCGATATTCTGCGTGAACCGGCTGCGCGTCCTGATCTCTGCACTGCCGTCAGCCGCATACGCCGGCACGCCATGGTCCCGCAGCCGATCGGGACCGGACAGGGTGTAGGCGATCAGGTCAACCGCCAGGTTCCCGGCGCCGATGCTGCGCCTGAGGCTGATGTTGACCAGGCATCCACCATCCTGGTCTTCAACGGATTGTCCTGTGCGATCTCCAGAAGTTGTCCAGCCTATGCCGAGTGTCGGCATCTGCGCCACGGCGGGCGCGGCGGAAAGGGCCAAGGTCGCAGCCAGCGCGGCGGCGCAGGCCGGCAACATGCGGATGATGCGAAGGGACATGGAAAGGGCCTCCTGTGCTTCATGAAGAGACCCCGTGAAGAGGCCCCGTGAAGAGGCCCCGTGAAGAGGCCCCGTGAAGAGGCCCCGTGAAGAGGCCCCGTGAAGAGGCCCCGTGAAGAGGCCCCGTGAAGAGGCCCCGTGAAGAGATGGACCCAAGCCTGACATGACCCGACGCACCCGTCAAGGCTGTCTCGATTGCATGCTTTCGATCAAGCGCGGTGCTCTGAAGGGCTTGCGCAAGGAAATGTAGGCAGAGAGCCTGCTGCTGCATGCTGGTTGCGGACATTCGCTGCGTAAGGCGGCGGTTCGTGCGAAGAAGGCGGATCCGGGGGCCGGCTTCCGGCATCATGCGTTGCGCTTTCGGGAGACGGCGGGTTTCAGGTTCGAGTGTTCGATGCGACCGCAGTGAAGGAGTTAGGGTGGACCGGTTCGCTGTGGCAAATCCGCTACAGCGTGAGCCTTCCGTCGTCGGCCTGCGATTTCTTCAGGATCGCAGCGGCTTCGGGGCCGGGCACCGGCTCTGCGGAAAACGCTTCGTCGCCCTGTTGACGGAAAAGCCGGTTCGGCTCGCAAGCGCCGTTTTCCCTTTTGGGGACACGACATGGAAACGCAAGTGCAGACAGGGCGCCTCGCGCGACTTCACATTCGCTCGCTACCGGATCCTCGGAACGATCGAGCCTGCCCTGCCGCCGGAGCAGACGATCGCCGAAGGGAACGAGATATCCAGATTCCCGGCCGAGCCACCGCGCCGACGCCAGTACCAGATATCCAGCTCTTTCAGACAAGAACCAGAAACAAGCTGACGCTTATGGGGGCAGCGATGCCCCCGCCTACCCGGCCCGCCATGATATCTGCAGCCTCAGCGATCATGTCGGTCATCAGGCAAGACATCGGCACCAGCGGCGCGCGCTGGAAATGCGTCTGTGACATTCCGTGATCAGTCGTCGATCTGGTCATGTTTCAGACGCCGTCGTCGGACAGTGGTCAGCGCCTTGATGACGCCGCGCATTCCTCGTACTTCCGAAGCCTTCATGTCGGCCCGATGAAAAATATTACGCAGGTTTCGCACCATGATGACTCGCTTCTCTTCGGGATAGAAGTACCCGGCTTCATCAAGTTCGTGCTCCAGATGTTCGAACATGTTCAGGATATCGGACTGTAGCGCCGCCGGTTTTAGGTCAGCTTCCCGGTCTTCTCTATGTTGAAAAGAACTGGCCGGTCCGGCCATCCACCATTCCCAACCGACAAGCAAGACAGCTTGGGCAAGGTTGAGAGATGTATGTTCCGGATTGAGTCTTGCTTCAATGATGGCGCCTGCCAATACGACATCGTCATTATGCAGCCCCTTCGACTCCTTGCCGAAAAGAATGCCGTTTCGTTCACCTGCGGCCTCGGCCCGGCGCATGACCCCAGCCGCCGCCCGCGGCTCCAGGACAGTCTTGTTCATATCCCGGGGTCGGGCCGTTGTGGCGTAAACGTGGTGGATGCCTTCCAGCGCCGTCGCAGTGGTCGCGAAGACCTGCGCCGCTTCCAATACACGAGTTGCGCCTGACGACGCGGCGAGCGCTTTTTCGGATGGCCAGCCGTCGCGAGGATTAACGAGGCGCAGATCGGTCAAGCCGCAATTCAGCATGGCACGTGCCGCTGTGCCGATATTCTCGCCCAGTTGTGGCTCTACAAGAATTACGACGGGCGTGGGGTTATCGGCCATCCGCGTGGTGCAGTAGCTTCCAGTAGATCGCGTCGCGCAGGGCCTCGTATGATGCTTCGATGATGTTGGGGGAAATCCCGACGGTCACCCAGCGCGCGCCGCTGTCATCCGTCGATTCGATCATCACGCGGGTTACGGCCGCAGTGCCTTCCTGCGGGGTCAGAATGCGGACCTTGTAATCCGTGAGACGCATATCGGCGAGTTTCGGATAAGCGCGCAACAGCGCCTTGCGCATGGCGTCATCCAGGGCATCGACCGGGCCATTACCCTCCCCGGCTTCGAGATAGGTGTCGCCAGACACCATCAGCTTGGTTACCGCCGTCGATACCGTCGTCAAGGCGCCGCGCGCATTGTATCGACGTTCGGTTTCAACCCGGAAGCTCTCCATGGCGAAGAATTTTGGCAGGCCCTCCAGCAGGTTGCGCGCCAATAGCTCAAAACTCGCCTCGGCGCCATCATAGGCGTAGCCGTCATGTTCCCGAGACTTCACATCCTCGACGAGTCGACCGATTTTGGGGTCATCCGCCGTCACTTCAATCCCGGCATCAGCGAGACGAGACAGGATGTTGGATCGACCGGCTTGATTCGAGACCACGATGTGACGGCGGTTGCCGACACATGCTGGATCTATATGCTCGTAAGTCCGAGGGTCCTTTTGTACCGCCGAAACGTGGAGCCCACCCTTGTGGCTGAATGCGCGCTCGCCAACATAGGCCTGACTGCGATCCGGACTGCGGTTTAACAGTTCGTCCAGCATACGTGAGACAGGGGTGAGGCTTTCCAGCTGCTCTGGTCGAATGCCGATGTCGTACTCCGTCTTCAACGCCAGATTGGGAATCAGGGCCATCATGTTGGCGTTGCCGCATCGTTCTCCAAGCCCATTGATGGTTCCCTGGACCTGCCGGACACCGGCGTTGACCGCTGCCAAGGAGTTGGCGACCGCATTTTCCGTATCGTTATGAGTGTGGATACCAAGTGATGTGTTCGGAATGTGTGTCGCCACTTCCGAAACGATCCGGAAGACCTCGTCCGGCAGCGTGCCGCCATTCGTATCGCACAGCACGATCCAGCGGGCGCCGGCTTCATACGCTGCCTTCAGGCAATCCAGGGAAAATTCAGGATTTATCTTGTAGCCATCGAAGAAATGCTCGGCATCGAAAATTACCTCGTCACGCCGCTGGTTTGCCAAGGCGACGCTGTCAGCGATCATCGCGATGTTTTCGTCGAGCGTCGTCTCCAGGGCGATATCGACGTGATAGTCCCATGTCTTGCCGACCATGCAGACGGATCTTGCCTTCGTCGACAGTATCGCGGCAAGGCCCGGATCATTTTCGGCACTGCGGCCCGGTCGCCGCGTCATTCCGAAAACGGTAAGGCGTGCCGTCGTGAGGGATGGCGGATTGTCGAAAAAGACGTCATCCGTAGGGTTTGCGCCAGGCCATCCGCCTTCGATATAGTCGATACCCAGCGCGTCCAGTGCTTCCGCAATCTTCGTCTTGTCGTTGACCGAAAAATCCACACCGCGGGTCTGAGCACCGTCTCGCAGCGTCGTGTCGAAAAGATAGATGCGTTTGTCGTCGGCGCTCAAGGCCGGTCTCCAGACCCTAAAATTCCCTGCTTTCCGCGAAGAACTAGCATTGTGGTAGCTGTCAACCGCTGCGACACGGCCTCACACCGTCGCCAACTCGGCCAGACCTGACTTTCCCTCGTGACATCAGCTTGCTAAGAACGGTGAATTCTTCCTGCCCCTTGATCTTCATGTCGGTACCGCCTGCGCCCGTGGCGTCCATTCTGGATCTGGTCGGCAACACGGCCCTTGTCGAAGCGACGTGTTTCGATACCGGTTCCTGCCGCCTGTTTCTGAAGCTGGAAAGCCAGAACCCCGGTGGGTCGATCAAAGACCGCGTCGCCTTGGGCATGATCGGGGACGCGGAGGAATCCGGCGACCTCAAGCCGGGTGGAACAATTGTCGAGGCGACGGCTGGCAATACCGGTCTTGGACTGGCTCTTGTGGCGACGCTCCGTGGCTATCGGTGTATCCTCGTCGTGCCCGACAAGATGAGCCAGGAGAAGATTTTTCACCTCAAGGCGCTGGGCGCGGATGTCCGCCTGACCCGATCGGACGTCAACAAAGGCCACCCAGAATACTACCAGGATATGGCGGCGCGGCTGGCTGCGGAAATTCCTGGTGCATGGTGGGCCAACCAGTTCGGCAATCCGGCCAACCCGGCCACGCATGAAGCCGGAACCGGACCTGAAATCCTGCGCCAGATGGATGGCGACGTCGACGCGATCGTCTGCGGTGTCGGCTCTGGCGGCACCATTACCGGAATCGGCCGATACATGGCCAGGCATTCACCGAAAACCGAGATGATTCTGGCAGATCCCGAAGGTTCGATCCTGGCGCAGTATGTCAATCATGGAACCCTGAGCGACAAGGTCGGGTCCTGGCTGATTGAGGGCATCGGCGAGGATTTCATCCCACCGGTAAGCGACCTGTCGCTAGCCAAGAAAGCCTATACCGTCTCGGATGCCGTCGCCTTCGCCACAATCAGAATGCTTCTGAAGAACGAAGGTATCCTGGCCGGTCCATCCTCTGGCGCCATAATAGCTGCCGCGTCCCGTCATTGTCTGGAACAGACGGAACCGAAGCGGGTTGTCGCCCTCATTTGCGATAGCGGCAACAAGTATCTTTCCAAAGCTTACAACGATTACTGGATGGCCGATCAAGGCTTCCTGGAAACAGAACCGGCTGGCGACTTGCGCGACCTGATTGGCCGCAAGCATTCCGAACGCGCCGTCGTCACCGTGGACCCGTCCGAAACTCTGATGGCCGCGTTTGGCCGGATGAAACTGCACGACGTCTCACAATTGCCGGTCTTTGACGACGGCAAGATCGTCGGCATAATCGACGAAAGTGATATTCTGCTGACAGTCCTCGACGACGAATCTCGCTTCGAAAACCCGGTAAGGAATTCGATGACGACCAAACTGGAAACAACAGATCCAGGCCAACCAGTCGACGTACTCCCCTTTCTGTTTGCCGAGGATAAGATCGCCATCGTCATGGACGGTAACAACTTCCTGGGTCTGATTACCCGGATCGACTTGCTGAATTACCTCCGACAGCGCACTGGTTGACAGCCCACCCTCCTCTGTGGTGACCACAGGCAGTGCCTGATCGGCGCCGGGAAGGAAGGCCTGTGGACTGTTGTCCGCCGAGGTGAGGATGCGTCAATCCAGTCTGTGCCCGATCGATCAAACAACCCAGACGGTAGCCGCCCCTCGTTCGGCAAACAGGCGGCGAAGATATCTGCAACAAAACAATCAAGTCGGAAGACCAAATCGCCGCCAACTCCAGTTGCAGCAGAATCGACGCGACAATAATAGTCGGCGCCCCGGCAAGATCAGCCGCCTTGTGACTGCTATCCCGATTGCGGCAAGCGTACGTGGTTGTCGGTTCGGCGAAGCAGGCAAACGCTGCAGATATCGGAATCTTCAACACTGAACTGCAATTCCCGCACGCCGGCTTCAGGCCGCATCAATCATGCCGCGTTTGACGCACAGTATCCTGTATGCCTATTCGTCCATGCCTATGCGGGCATAACGCCCGCGATAATACAAGAGTGGATTGCCGAGCGGATTGTGGGTGAAGTCGATCACGTGGCCCACGACGATAATATGGTCGCCGCCGTCATGAATGGCGTGGGTCGCGCATTCAAAGATGGCCAGCGCATCGCCGAACGACGGACAGCCGATACCACTCACGTTGTAATCCACATGGCGCCACTTGTCCTCTGAGGGTCGGGCAAAATGGTCCGATATGTCTTCCTGCCCATCATGGAGGACGTTGACGGCGAAATGCTTCGACTTCTCAAAATGCCCAAATGAATAGCTTTCGCGGTCAAGACAGAACAACAACAACGGTGGGTCCAGCGAGACGGAACTGAATGAGTTGGCTGTCAGACCAATCGGTTCGCCGGATCGCGCCGTGGTCGTCACGATGGTTACGCCGGTCGCGAATGTCCCCAGTGCATTGCGGAATTTCTTGGGGTCGTCAGCAACCGCCACGCACCCTCTCCTTCGATTTCTGACGCTCCCTCAAAGTAGCGACGAGGTTCGACGGCGTCAAAGCAGCACGTTGCGCCGACGATCATGGCGCAATGCTGTACCCGATATATCTTCACCGCTATAAGCCAACCCAATCTGCCAACACTTGGTCTGGAGACCCGCCTTGAAGCTCGACACCCGTATTGTCCGCGCAGGCATTACGCCCGATCCCACCACAGGATCAATCCTGCCACCCATCTATGAAACGGCAACGTTCGTACTGGAAAAAGTCGGCAAGGACAAAGGCTTCGACTACACCCGGTCGTCAAACCCTACCCGACAGGTGTTGGAAGAAAACCTGGCAGCGATTGAGGGTGCCCGGTATGGTGTTTGTTTTGCCAGTGGCATGGCCAGCGTCGACAGCGTGATGAAGCTGCTTTCAGCTGGCGATCATGTGGTGTGTTCCGATGACGTTTATGGCGGTGTCTCCCGCCATTTCAACCGCGTTCTGGCGCGCTATCAACTCAGCTTCAGTTTCGTTGATTCCTCGGACATAGCAGCGGTGCGGGCTGCCATCAGGCCAGAAACCAAGATGCTGTGGATAGAGACGCCTACCAATCCACTTCTCAAGGTCACCGACATGGACGCCATGGCTGAAATCGCCAGGGAGAACGACATTCTGCTGGGTGTGGATTCGACCTTCGCCACACCGGTTTTCCTGCGGCCCCTGGAGTTCGGCGCAGATATCGTCGTCCATTCCACCACAAAATACCTCTCCGGGCACAACCAGATCATTGGCGGTTGTGTTCTGACAGACCGTGAAGACATATTCCAGGAAATGAAATTCATCCAAAAGACTATTGGCGCAGTACCCAGTCCGATGGATTGCTGGCTTGTCCTGTTAGGCCTCAAGACGCTGCATCTCCGCATGGCCCGACATGACGAGAGCGGAATGAAGGTTGCCCAGTATCTTGAGGCACACGACAAGATCGCCAAGGTGCGCTATCCGGGACTGCCCTCTCACCCGCAGCACAATATTGCCGCAGCGCAAATGGATGGCTTTTCCGGAATGATTTCCTTCGAGTTGAAGGGCGGTATCCCAGCCGGCAAGACGATCATGAATTCGGTAAAGCTGTGTGCACTGGCGGAAAGCCTGGGTGCGGTAGAGACCATGATCACCCATCCGGCGACGATGACGCATGTTGACGTCCCGGAAGAAGAACGGCGCGCCCGGGGCCTGACCGACGGCCTCGTACGAATCTCGGTGGGTATCGAGGACAGCGAGGATATCCTTGGCGATCTCGATCAGGCGCTTGCGCTGGTTTGAGCGCAGGGAAAGAGGCAGAGAGCCAAGAGTACCCACCCGACAGGATATCAAGGGCGTTTGCAATATGGTTTGCCCTGGAAAGCTTCGACACGGACTCCCGGAAAGCCGGAACCCGCAAGGAGTTCGGTCATGCCGATCAACATGATCGGATGACGGTGATCGCCCCCGGTCAGGAGCCCGTCTCGTGCACTTCTGCTCCTGACTTCGGGATAGAGGCTGCGGTGGTATAGCCTTGCAAATCCAGGTCTGATGAGGCTGGATGCAGAACTGCCTCGGTTCTTCCAAGACTACAGCATCAAGCCAATACTCTTTCAGTCCCGTCGTAGACAGTATCGGTACCTGACCTCAAGAGATCTTTCTCGCACGCCCGCTAACGGACCGACCGGATTGTCTCTGCAGCGCAATCCCGTGCTGGCACTGCATGACTTCTGTCTTATGGAACCAATTTGCGGCTCCGAAAAATTCCGTTCTCCTCGACCAGGATCCGTTGATCGGAACGATACAGGATACGGGATTTGCAGCGGCTGGACCTCTTCATATGGGATGGCTGCATTCGTCATAATGAAGTATTTTTTCTGTACTGCGTTGCGAAAACTTCTCAAACAGTGGAAAGGGAACGAATGGATACCCCGTATTGGGAACAAATATGTCAAAGCAGCAACCAATGACCATCAAAACCCTGGGTAGTGGCTCAGTTTGAAATTGCACTTTGTGTTGACAGGTAGTGGCTCAGTTTGAATTTTGAGGTCCGCTTCTTGCATGGGCCCCGCGGACCCGGCTTCAGGGCGGCATCTTTCACCCGCCTTGCATATGGACGCGCCCTGCCCCCTCCATGGTGATCTCACGGCGGCGTTCGGGAGAAAACCCTGCGGCGCGGGCCTTCCCGGAAGGCTCGGCAAGCGAATCGTTCGGAATGTGACCCTTCGTCATGTCAACAACCGTCCTGGCAGGCCTGTTGACGTCCCAGGGGCGCTTCGGCATGGCATCCTCCCCATCTGACTTGCGAAATGCGCGGCCGAATACCCCTGTCAACACAAAGTGCAATTTCAAACTGAGCCACTACCAAAACTCTGCTTGCAAAAGTCAGACATCTTGTCCATCATAGACACTCGGCAGCAGCGCGAAGCATGTAGATGCAGACATCTGCGTGCTTCGCTCTGGTCGTCGGCACAAAGCGAAGCAGACCACTCGCAGCCGGCCGACTGGGTAATCGAATACAAGGACCTGCCGGGCATTCATGACAGCACAGACTACAAAGATGCCGCGGTTCTTTTATCGGATGCCGCCGCGCCCGTGCCCCTATCTGAAGGGACGAACCGAGCAGAACATATTCACCGAGCTGACAGGCCGAAATACGATAGAACTGTATGATACGCTAACCCAAGCTGGCTTCAGGCGATCTCACAACGTTGCTTATCGGCCAGCCTGCCCGGACTGTCAGGCTTGCGTTCCGATTCGCGTGATTGCGGTTGCGTTCGAGCCGGGATCCAGTATCAGGCGAATCAGTCGGCGAAATGTCGATCTCGTGGAGCAGGATCTACCGAGTCGGGCGACTGCCGAGCAGTACGAGCTGTTTATCCGGTATGTATCGTCGCGTCACGGCGACGGCGAAATGGCCGGCATGGGGTTCGGTGATTATGCAGCAATGGTTCAGGACAGCCCGCTGCGTACTTTCATCACGGAATTTCGTGACGGCGACGGCCGGTTACGTGCCTGTGCCCTGATCGATCGCCTCGAGGACGGGCTATCGGCAGTCTACAGCTATTTCGATCCTGCCGTGGATAAGCGCAGCTTGGGCACTTACATGATTGTTCGAATGATCGCCAAGTCCTTGCAATTGAGCCTTCCCTATCTGTATCTCGGATACTGGATAGAAGGTAGCAGGAAGATGTCTTACAAGTGGCGTTTCCGGCCTCTTGAAGGCTTGACCGAAGAAGGGTGGAAACCGGTAGACTTGCGGCCGTTGGAAGAAACTGGGTGCATCGCGCCTGATTGGACACTTGCCCGTCAGCCGACCACTATAACCATCCAGTCCTCCTGCCGCCGGTTTTGCTCCCATAGTTGAGCGCCTGCTGCCGGTTTTGGGACTTGATCGCAAGATCATCTCTCTTTGGAAATCTGTTGGTGAAGACATCGGAGATCGAGTGTTTGCCTGCAGGCTGACGACTCAGTTGCCAGCGGCCCGAAACACGCGTTCGGTTCAGGAAATTTTCGAACGCTGGAAGTCTTCCGACATCAACCTTTTGACTGCCTCCTAGGAATTGGGTTCCTTGAAACCGCCTAGAACACGACTGTTGCCGCTTCTGTTCATTGGCCTCGCCGTACTGGGGTGCGTAGTTGGTTTACGTGTTGCCGACCCGCTGCCTGTACTGAGGCTGCGTTTGGCTGTTTTCGATATGTATCAGCGCATCAAACCGCGGTACTACGAGCAGGCACCGGTGCGCGTGATCGATATTGATAACGAGTCCTTGAGACGCCTAGGTCAATGGCCCTGGCCACGTACACGGATTGCAACGCTGGTCGAACGACTTTCCGAATTCGGCGCTGCTGCAATCGCCTTTGCAATCGTTTTCGCCGAGCCGGATCGAACCTCGCCATTTCGAGCCGTGAAGGACTGGCCTCAAACGTCGGAAGTAAGGCGGCTGAGTGAAACACTGTCACTATTGCCGGATCACGACCGTATCCTAGCGAATCTGTTTTCGTCCAATCCCGTCGTGCTTGGTTTCGCTCCCGACCACGTCGGAGGGACGCCCCCGCCACCTGTCAAGTTCGGCTTCGCCTACAGGGGCGGCAACCCGGTACCCGCTCTCGACTTCTATAAATCTGCAATCACAAACTTGGCGCCTCTCCAGAAGACCGCGAGCGGTATAGGCTCACTCGTCATCTCTCCTGACCCTGATGGTGTGGTTCGCCGAATTCCGCTTCTGGTGCGGGTCGGAGACAAGGTTTACCCAACCCTCAGCGTCGAAGCGCTTCGGGTAGCCCAGAGGGCGACAACAATCGTAGCGCGAAGCGCCGTCATCGGCAGCGATTCTTCGGGTGCCGAAGCAATTCCCACCGAGTTGAAAATCGGCCGCTTCACGGTACCGACCGGATCGCGCGGCGACATGTGGCTGCATGTCACTCCGCCCGTACCGACGCGCACAATCCCTGCCTGGAGAATTTTCGAAGCCAATTACGCTGCTCTTGCGTCCGAATTCGAAGGTCGGATCGTACTCATCGGGGCCAGCGCATCGGGTTTGCAAAACTGAGGTGGTCCCGGAATTTTGGACAGTCTGACGGCGTTGCCAAGGTGTATTCCGTTGTCTGATCCTGCCGCCAGAATCCTGTTTGTCAGATTTTCCTGCTGTTGTTGAGCCTGTGGGGATGTGGACAAGGCGGTCGCCTTGTCCATCATATCCACCGGCTGGCGCGCGCCGCAGGCTTCCGCCGGCAAGATGGCGGCCAAGCTGGGGCGCGGCGTCCTGCGCTTCGTGGGCGGCAAGATCAGCAAGAGCGGCAATGTCGCGATCGTGACCCCGGTCGCGGTGATCGGCGTGCGCGGCGGAATCGCTCTCATCGAACACAGCGAAGATGACGGGACACAGGCCGTCTTCCTGTTCGGCGATGGCATGACGGTGACCCGCCTTGGACCGGGCGGCAGGATCGCCGAGACAAGGCTCGTTACCAGGCCGGGTTTCGCTGTGACGGTCTCAAGCAAGGGCAACCTCTCTGCTGCGCGGCGGGCCAGTCCGGCACAGATGAACGGTCTGCTGGGTGCCCTCGAGGCAAGGCAGGAACAGGGGAACGGATCGGAGCCGACGACCGAGCAAGCCGTATCCAGATCCGGGTCGGCCTATACCGCGGACTCCGGTTCCCTGACCGCGCAAGTCGCCGGTACGCGCACACCCGGAGCCATTGATCGGTCTGGTTCCGACGAAGCCCAAAGCGTCATACAGGACCGGAATGAACGATACTCACCTGAGCCGTCGGCACCTGCACCGTCATCTCCAGCACTTTGGGTATACAACGCCGGCACGACCAACATCAATTACGACCTGCCGTTCATGCGGATCAACGGCAGCAGGTTCCATCCACTCACCATCGTCAGGCGCGCCGACGAGGACACCCGTCATGGCTATCGAGGCCTGCGGATTCGAAGCCGGTTTTCCGGCACCGGTGCCGGGCAGGAGGCCCTCAGCATGGTCCTGACCGGCTGGATACTGGGATCCCCGGGCGACGAGGCCGTGTGGCACGGTTGGGTGGCCGGCTCCGCACGTGGACCCGCCACCCTTGTCGATGGCGACCTTACCAGCGACGACATGTATCTGATCTGGTCGTACAATGTCGATGACCGGTCCAAAAACCCGTCACCCGTGTTTGACAGCCGGCAGCCGGCGGAAACACTCCATACGGTCGGTGCCGAATTCGAGGGAACGTCGTTACCAATCTATATCCGGGCGCATGACGATGTAAGGGATTCGGTGGATTCCGAGGTGGAATGGACGCTGGCGGGACCGCCTCGACCCGTGACGCACTACGGTTCACGGGGCGAAAGGAACTGGCGAGGCTATGCGGCCGGACTGTTTGAGCGGCATGATGGAGGCAGCACCCTTCTCTACAGCCTCGTCAACAGGAACCGGTCGCCGGACGACGTCAATTTGGGAACGAATGCACGAGCCAGCGAACTGTATGCCATCTTCCAGCTCGGCCCGCCCGATCCGGATGGCCCCGGTCCGCTTGGGCCTTCGACCGGTCCCGGCGGGATCGATCGGCTGACCGTTCTTTTCGGTCGAGGATCTCTCCATCTGCCGATCGCGCAACGGAGCGATCCTGATATCAATGCAATATCGGGTTCCCGAAGTGCCTACGTCAGCGACAGGGTCTTCGCCGCGATCAGTTCGGTCGGTCTGGAGCGAACGGAGTCGGGAGACTTTGTCACAAGCAATCGTTTGATCTGGGTCAACGACAAACTCGTTCCCAACCGCCTCGACAATCGCATGTGGCTTTACAACAACGATGCAGCCCCGGCAGGCGGCCTCCTGCCGGCAGGCGTGGAGTACTGCAAATGCCCGGCCGTCAAGTTTGGCTGGTGGGGTGGTCGGATCAGGTCGGACGAGGGCGAGGACACATACCGGGACGATGTCTTTCCCGGGACTTTTGTTGTCGGCTCCTTGCCGGACATCGCGGATATTCCTGTGTCCGGCACTGCGTCCTACGCGGGACATGCCGCGGCTGCGATCCACAATAACGGTTCCACCTACGCTGCGGTAGGCAGCTTCACCATGAACTGGAATTTTGCGACCCGCACAGGCAGCGCTGCCGTCACCGGCCTGGACGGCAGGGACTATGCCGTCGGCAATCTTGCGGCGACAACCGCCAATCCCCGAGACTTTCATGGCACGCTTGTCCAGACAGCAGGAACCGGAGTCGCCAGTCCCGCATCAGGACCGATCGACGGCTCGTTCTTTTCGGATGGCAACAACCCGGTTCGGGATACGGGCGGCCAGTTCAGCGTAACCTCCGGTGACGGCTACCGTGCAACCGGTTCCTTTGCTGCGACACAGTAAGGCTTCACAGGCGCCCACATGGCAACATCAGAAGAATACCCGTAAAGGACTTCGGCATGATGGCTTGATTTCCTGATTGTGTGCAGGACTTGCGCATTCTGTCCGGTCGGCTGCCCTTCGGGCGGGCCTGAAGGGATCTGTCGGTTCTGGTTCGTGCGATTGCCGGTCGGGCATGGGTCCTGGCCGGTCCGAAGTATCGGGCGCGGTGCAGCCCGAAGAGGCGCTTCATCGTGCCGAAGCATTGCTCGATCCGGAACCGGCGTTTCGCGATCAGCCTGTCGAACTGCTTCCTGCTTCCCGGATGGTCGCAGAGGGCGGCCACGCGCGGCCTTGCGCATGATGCCGTCGTGATGGCGTACGCACAGGGCGTCGCGGTTTGCCCGGCCGGTATACGCCTTGCTGGCCCTTCGGTCATGGTGTCGAACGCGGGATTTTCTGCCCGGTTAGCGGGCATGGTGTGGAGCTTGTCGACAAGGCCTTCTTCATCGCTTCGCGCGAAGGCCTTGTCACCCGACGTGGCTCTTGATCCTTTCTTCACCCCTCGCACATCGGGACCGGCGCCGGAACGGACGGCGTGACCGTCGGGGGCTTCCTCTTTCGCCCGATCCTGCGGGGCTTCGAAGATCGCGGCTTCGGCCTCCTTCAGTTTCAGCCCCGTTGCCCCGGACCCGCACGCCCCGGGATCACCGGTCCGTCGATCCTGCCCGGAACGTCGTCCGACCCGATCCGGGCTGACGCTTTCCCCAAAGAACAGGGCCATCGGGGCACACCCCTCGAAATCTGCAAAACCACGCCATGTCCAAGGGCCAGACGGGATCGTGCCACTCGATCATGCAGAGGTCTTTAGATAGATATTGCCAATCCATGAGATCGGCCTATGATGCTGATCGCATTACGATGCGTTGCCGAGGCTGAAAACGTTTTGGCGATGCATCGCGTACCGGGAAATCGGGCAGGCAAGTCCGCCTGATTCATGAGGGTACAATTGCGTTAGGGAGACTCAACCAGTCAAAGAGGACTGTTCATGAAACGTCGTATTTTCCTTTCGGGAGCAGCAGCAGCAGGCGCAACCGTCGCCGCCAGCACCTTGCCCAAGCCCGCACTTGCCCAGAAAAAGATCAACGCGGTGATGGTGACAACCTGGCCAAGGGATTTCCCTGGCCTGGGTACCGGCGCCCAACGGTTGGCCAAGCGAATCAATGACGCCACGGACGGCAGGATATCGGTCACCTACTACGCCGCAGGCGAAAAGGTTGGTGCGTTTGCCTCGTTCGACGAAGTCGCATCCGGCAAGGCCCAGATGTACCACGCCGCAGATTACTACTGGAAGGGCAAGCACCCGGCTTGGGCTTACTTCACATCCGTGCCGTTCGGCATGACCTACACCGAAATAAACGCCTGGATCCAGTGGGGCGGCGGACAGCAGCTTTGGGACAAGGTTGCCGGCAACTTTGGCCTCAAGTGCGTTCGCGCCGGTTCAACCGGTTGTCAGATGGGCGGTTGGTTCCGCAAGGAAATCAACAGTGCTGACGATCTGAAGGGTCTGAAGATGCGCATTCCGGGGCTGGGCGGAGACGTCATGGCCAAACTCGGCGCCTCGCCAGTATCCCTGCCGGGCGGCCAGATATATGAAAACCTGGTATCCGGCGCGATTGACGCCACCGAATGGGTCGGCCCCTGGAACGACAAGTTCATGAAGTTCTACGAAGCCGCCAAGTATTATTACTACCCGGGCATGCACGAACCGGGTGCAATGCTGGCGCTGGGCATGAACGCATCCTGGTGGGGCAAGCTCTCGAAGAACGATCAGATCATCATCGAAGGGCTGGCTGCGGCCGAAAACGATATCATGATGGCCGAGTTCAACGCCAAGTCCGGCAAGGCCTTGCAGGAACTGATCAAGGATCATGGCGTCAATCTGCGACAGTTCAATGACGATGTGTACGATGCGTTCGGCAGGGGTTCGGAAGAAGTCTTCGAAGCAACCCGTTCGCACAGCGCTCTCGCAAGGGAAGTCGATGACAGCTTCCGAAAGGCGCGTGTCGAACTGGGAGCCTGGACCAAGATTTCCGATCAGGCATACCTGGCGCAACGGAACCGGGTCATCGGCGTCTAGTCAGGTGACAGGTCGAATGATTGAGGGAGCAGTTGACCGTGATGTCAACTGCTCCCCGTCGTTCGCCTTGACCAGGCCGCACCGGTTTGGTGACGGATCATGGCGTCCAGTTTATTGAGCCAATTTTCATGACAACAGCGCCGATTGCCGATTCGGGCGCTCAGCGCACTACGGCAACTGTGATCGCTGCCGCAGGCAGACTGCAGCCAACGCTGCGTATATTCGCGCTTTCGGCCGCTCTGTTGAGCTTTGTATATATCGTCAACGCTTATTTGCTCTTCTGGCAGGATTGGCCAGGAATTGCTGCGTTGCTTGGCTCGGCAGGCCTGTTCGGCTTCGAAGCGCCCAATAAGCCTCTGGGCGACGGCCTGATTTTGGCGGGGCTCCAGGCGGCAGCCTATATCGGCACAGTCGCTGTTATCGCATTTTATGTGCTGCGGACGCGATCAAGGACCCTGCACACCGATGCCCAACGGCTGTCGGCAATCGGCGCCTACATTGCGCGAGCGGCCTTCTGGTCCGTCCTGCTGGTTGGCTTGACCGATGCGGCGATTTCGTTTCTTCGTGTGGAAGGCGTGCTCCCTGATCTTGTCGGCAAGGAGCTTGCTCTGGATCTCGGAAAGTCGTCCTTCCGAGGCCAGTTTGTCCACATACCGCTGATCCTTGCCGGAATGGCAATCGCCCTTTTTTCCAGGACCATCGGGTTCACCTGGTTGGCATTGCTGGTTGTGGTGGCTGAATTGCAGATCGTCATTCTGCGCTTCGTCTTTTCGTATGAGCAGGCCTTTATGGCGGATCTTGTCCGCTTCTGGTACGCTGGCCTGTTCCTGTTTGCGAGCGCCTATACCCTGTTGCACGAAGGACATGTGCGGGTAGACGTTCTGTACTCGGGATTCGGGCCGCGAAAGAGGGCTTGGGTCAATGCGCTGGGTTCCGTCTTTCTCGGTGGGATCATGTGCTGGATCGTGCTCACGATGGGCCTGGCCAACAAGTTCAGTGTGATCAGCGGCCCTCTTCAGAGCTTCGAAGTCTCTCAAAGCGGTTTTGGCCTCTACGTCAAGTACATGTTGGCCGGATACCTGCTGGTCTTTGCCGTGACGATGCTGATTGAGTTCATGGCTTCTCTTCTGTCCAACGCTGGTGTCCTGCTGCAAGAGCAGGATGCTCCCGCTAGTATTGCAGAAGAAGATGCGCACTTTTGAGGTTGACCGAGCACCGGTAGCACTAGGGGTCGCCTGATGGAAATTCTCTTCCTGCTGCTTCTCCTGATTCTGATGGCCGGTGCGCTGGCATCCGGCTATCCGGTGGCCTTTGCACTCCCTGGCTCAGCGATCCTGACAATCCTGATCGCGACAATCACTGGAATCATCTTCACCGGAGACGAATCGAGTTTCTTCCACACCGGTGGACCGATCGAGTGGCTGAACGCCGGCGTATCCAACTTCAGAGGCATCTACTGGGACGCTGAACGAGACACACTGATTGCAATCCCGCTCTTCGTGTTCATGGGAATCATGCTGGAGCGGTCGAAGATCGCCGAAGACCTCCTGGTAACGATGGCTCAGTTGTTCGGGCGAATTCCGGGTGGTCTCGGTATTTCCGTGGTTTTCGTCGGCGCACTCCTTGCCGCCACGACAGGTATTGTCGGCGCCACAGTCGTGGCGATGGGTCTGATTTCTCTTCCGGTCATGCTGCGCAACAGGTACAGCCCTGCGCTTGCCACAGGAACGATCAGCGCCTCCGGTACCCTGGGGCAAATCATTCCTCCCTCCATCGTGCTGATCATCCTTGCCGATCAGTTGTCGAATGCCACGGACCAGGCGCTGACGCTGCGGCAGGCCGAATACAAGGCCGTCACCGGAGCCGGCACGATGCCGAGCGAGTACGGGCTGACTTCAGCCAGCGCCGGCGACATGTTCCTGGGCGCGTTCCTGCCCGGCATGGTCCTGGTGGGCCTCTACATCGGCTTCATACTGGTCACCGCAATCATCCGGCCGAAGATGGCGCCGCCAGTCGCCCGTGAGGGCAGCTTCGACTTCGCTTTTGCAAAACGGGTCCTGATCGTCCTGGTGCCGCCGTTGACGCTGATCTTTGCCGTTCTGGGGTCGATCCTGACAGGTATCGCCACCGTGAACCAAGCTGGCGCCATTGGCGCGGCCGGCGCCATGATCATGGCAGGTTACAGGCTCCGGGAAGGCGAACGGTCGGCATTCTACCCGTCAATTCTTGCAATCCTGTCGATCATCGCGATCCTGGTGCTGCTGTCCATCTACAACATCAACGTCAAGAATATCGTGACGTCTGACGATATAACAGCTGTCATCCTGGCGTCGCTAGCCGTGAGCTTGCTGGTCATCTCGCTGGTGTGGAGCGGCTGGCGTGTCTTCAACACCAACGACACGTTGCGTTACGTCATGGTCGAGACGGCGAAAACAACTTCGCTGGTCTTCATCATCCTGATTGGCGCGGCCATGCTGACATCCGCCTTCCGCGCCTTCGGCGGCGAAGAGCTGGTTCGCGAATTCCTGTTTGGCCTGCCTGGAGGTTTTCTGGCGAAGTTCGCTCTCGTCATGGCCGTGGTCTTTCTCCTGGGCTTCTTTCTGGATTTTATCGAAATCGCCGTGGTGGTGGTGCCGATCATCGCACCGATCCTTCTGGCTGACCCTTCGGCGAACATCACGGCTGTCTGGTTGGGCGTCATGATCGGCGTGAACATCCAGACCTCGTTCCTGACCCCGCCTTTCGGCTTCGCGCTCTTCTATCTGCGTGGCGTTGCACCGGCCTCGGTCAAGACGACCCACATGTACAAGGGTGTCGTGCCCTTCATCACCTTGCAACTGCTGGCCCTGGTCATTGTGGCCATGTATCCGTCGCTGGTTAACTATCTGCCGAACAGGATATCGTTGAGCGGCGAAAACGCGCCACCGCCGCGAAATCCGCGACTTCAACGCTGTATCGAAGAGCGGAACTTCAAACTGCTGACGGAAAACAGGCAGTCACTGGTGGCGGCGATCGACAAGGTTTCTGGAACTGGACTTTCCTATCTGCCGAAGAACCGCCAGACCGCCCTGACAGATGCTTTCCAGAATGCACGCAATGTCTTTGACCGGGTGGCCGACGTCACGACCGCCGAGAAAGCCGTCATGACCGCGATTCCGGACTATCGACCTGCGCATCTCAAGGTAAGATCGATCAACCGACAAATCCTGGTTCTGAACAGCAAGATCGAGAGACAGGCCGGTACTCTTCGCCGACTGGAAAATGCTGATACCCCCGACCAGTCGGCAATAGCCGCGAACCGAAAGCGTACCGCCGATCTGGAGGCGGAAAAAAAGGCTTTGCAGGCCAGTATCCCCTCCGGGTGGGAAGCGCAACGCAAAGCATTCACGGCACTGACCAGGAAGGAACGAGATGCCCGCCTGCAATATCGCCGGACGGCAGACAGAGCATATGGACCCGTTCAGGAAACCTTAAGCCTGATCGATACAGCATCGGCGCTGGCTGCCCTGAAACCCAGGCTCGACGGACTCAAGTCTCTGATTGAAAGCGCAGAGCCGGAACAGGCAGGGCAGATGATCCGCGCTCTGGAGCGGGACATGCGCAAGGTAGCCGGCACGAGCAGCATTCAGTCACGACTAAGCCGTGCCCGACGCCACATGCGCACACGGAGTCTGGACCGCAACAGGGCAATGAAGAACTATAACGACGCGGTGACGCGGTTCCAGACCGAAGTGACCTGGCGGAACGAGGCCAAAACCAGGCTTTCGGAACCGCTTGCCGAATATGACAGGGCTGTCGCCCAGACTATCGGTCTGCGCCTGCAAGCGCGGCTGAACAGCGATCAGGCTGCGGACGTTGCCTCCTGCCTCTCCAATCACCGGGATGTCTCGCTCAACTTCTAGCCCGGGTGCCAAGATCCCCATCGGGTTTGCAGGGGAGCAATGCCTCGTGGCAGCCGGTTTGCGCGTTTGACAGGCCTAGAATCGGCCGCTCTTGGGGAAACCGCCGGGCGGAAGTCGCCCGGTCTGGCTTCGCCTGCCAACCCAGCCAGCAAGTTCTTCGGCCGCAAACGTCCGGGCTCGCGACCCGGTCCGGCACTCCAGGCCCCGCTCCATCCGGAATGTCTTGGCGTCGGACAAGCCGCCATCCTTGTAACGCTGCAAGATCACGCCCTTGCCGCGAGTCATTTCCGGCACATCCTCGGCTGCGAATATCAAGAGTTTCCGGTTTTCGGACAAAACGGCCACGTGATCACCGGCGCCATCGGTGCAGACGGCAGCTTCCGTGTCGCCTGACACGTTGAGCACCTGTTTGCCCGCTCGCGTTTGAGCCACAACATCTCGTTCCGGTACGATGAAGCCGCGCCCGTCACTGCTCGCAACAAGCAGCTTGCGGGCTGGATCGTGCACCATCAGTGACACGATATCGCTGTCATTGCCGAGATCGATGGACAGGCGGATCGGTTCGCCATAGCCGCGCCCACGCGGCAGCTTGTCGACCGGGATTGTATAGAATCGGCCATCGGTCCCGAATACAACCAACTTGTCCGTCGTCATCGCGTGCAAGTTGAAACGTTCGCGATCACCTTCCTTGTATTTGTGAGAAGACGTATCGGCAACGTGACCACCGACAGTCCGGATCCAGCCCTTTTCCGAACACAGGACTGTCACTGCTTCCTTCTCGACCAGCGCATCGAAGTCGACGATTTCCGCGCTCGGCGCACTGCCCAGTTCGGTCCGGCGCCGGCCGAGTTCTGTTTCCGGCCCGAACATTTGCCGTAGCTGATCCACTTCGTAGGCAATGCATTTCCATTGCCGGGCGTCATCACCGAGAAGTTGCATCAGGTCTTCCTGTTCGGCTTCAAGCTCGCCCAGTTCCTTGTTGATCTCGATTTCTTCAAGCTTGTGCAGAGTCCGCAGCCTCATGTTCAGGATGGCCTCAACCTGGACGTCTGACAGATCAAAGCGGGACATCAACTCCGGCTTGGGATGATCCTCGAACCGGATGATCCGGATCACCTCGTCGATATTGAGGTAGGCGACAATGTAACCCCGCAATATCTCGATTCGCCGGGCGACCTTCTCCAGCCGAAACTCCGTGCGCCGCGTCAACACGATCTGCCGATGATCGAGGAAAGCGCACAGCGCTTCGCGCAGATTCATGACCCGGGGAGTCTGGCTGGCGTCGAGCACGTTGAGGTTCAATCCGAACCGGCTTTCCAGATCCGTCAGCCTGAAGAGGGATTCCATCAGCACGACAGGATCGACACTCCGACTGCGCGGTTCGATGACAATCCTGACATCTTCGGCGGATTCGTCCTCGATGTCCGCAACCAGCGGCAGTCTTTTCGCCGTCAGCAACTCGTCCAGTTTTTCCATCAGGCGTCCCTTCTGAACGCCAAAGGGAATTTCGGTGACGACGACGTTCCTGCTGCCGCCCTTGTGTTTCTCGACTTCCCAACGGGCGCGAATACGAAGGCTGCCGCGGCCTGTTTCGTAGACGGCCGTGATTGCTTCGCGGGTCTCGACCAGCACGCCGCCAGTCGGAAAATCGGGGCCCGACATCCGGTCGACCAGATCGGCAATCGGCACCTTGTGCCGATTTGCGGGTGTGCGCCGCAGGATCAGTTTCAGGGCGTCACAGATTTCTGCCACATTGTGCGGAGGAATGTTTGTCGCCATTCCAACGGCAATGCCGCTCGCTCCATTGGCCAGGAGATTCGGAAAGTTGGCGGGCAGGACAACAGGTTCCTTGCCCTCACCATCATAGGTTTCTCGGAAATCGACGGCATCCTGGTCGATTCCTTCCAGCAGGAGCTCGGCGACTTTCGTGAGTCGCGCTTCCGTATAGCGCATGGCCGCCGGGTTATCGCCATCGATGTTGCCGAAATTGCCCTGCCCGTCGACCAGCGGATAGCGGACGGCAAAATCCTGCGCGAGACGGACCATGGCATCATAAATCGCCTGATCGCCGTGCGGGTGATATTTGCCCATAACGTCGCCGACAATCCGGGCGCATTTCTTGAAGCCTGAGACCGGGTCCAGCTTCAGTTCCCGCATCGCATGAAGCAGCCGACGATGGACCGGCTTCAGACCGTCTCGCACATCCGGCAGCGATCGCGACATGATGGTCGATAGCGCATAGGCGAGGTACCGTTCGCCCAAGGCATCTGCCAACGGCGTATCACGAACTTCCACAGCGATGCGGGCATCAGCCATACCGCCCTCCTGACCAGCCAGATATAGTAGCCCATGGCATCGGTCGGTCAAGGGATTGTGGACAACAAGCTTGTCCTGGTGCTTCCACCATCAGCCGCGCCGCAGGCAGAAGTCGGCCAGCGCCGAGAAGAACCGGCAGCGGAGTACTCCAGAAACACTCGCCCCGACTACCTCACGACTTCCGGCAGTGTTTCTGCCGGAGGCGTACAACGGCTCTTGCCGCATTTCACCTCGCCGTCGACTATGACCATGCCGACTCCGGGGACATCGCCCATCTGAATTGATTCAAGGACCGTACTGCCAGCTGTGTGCTGCGCGCGGTCTATCAGGATGAAGTCCGCCGCGCGGCCCTCTTCGATCAGGCCGACATCCAGATCCCGCATGCGCGCGGTGTTCCCGGTAGCGAAGCAGATCACGATCTCGGCAGGGACCTCGCCAATGCTGGACAGCATGGCAATCATCCGCAGGATACCGAGCGGCTGAACTCCGGACCCTGCCGGTGAATCGGTGCCGAGGATAATCCGCTCCGGCTGGCCGAGCTCCATGGTCGTACGCATGGCAAACAGGGCCGCAAGTTCATTGCCGTTGTGCACGATCTCGACCGCGCGGCTGCACTCCTCGCACAGACAGCGGATCTGTTCGAGCGGCAGGGCGGTATGGCCGCCATTGATGTGGCCGATCACGTCAGCATCGGCCTCCAGCACCACATCCTTGTCGATAAGGCCGGAACCGGGGACGGATGGCCCACCGGTATGAATCGTGCTCTGTATTCCATACTTCCGGGCCCAGGCGACCATCTTCTTGGCTTCTTCTCCCTGCTTCACACCGCCAAGACCGACCTCGCCCAGCAGCTTGACGCCGTTACGCGCCATCTCGGCGAAATCTTCCTCTTCCATGCCCTTTTCGATCACCGGCGCGCCGGCATGGACTTTCACCCCGGCCGGACGCGCGATGTCGAAGGCGCGCTGTGCGGTCACGGCCAGCGCCTTGACGCCGACGATATCCTTTGGCCGACCCGGCAAATGAACCTCGCCCGCCGAGATCATGGTGGTCACGCCGCCGTTCAGGAAGCTGTCGATCCAGCTGGTCTGGTTCTGTCGAGGCGTCCAGTCGCCGAAAACCGGATGGACATGACTGTCGATCAGACCCGGCGCCAGCGTGGTACCCTTGGCGTCGATCACCGTATCGGCAGCAACAACATTCAAGTCCGCTTCCTTTCCGATACTGTCGATGCGGCCGTCGATGCTGACGACGCTGTCGGCATCCAGAATCGGATTCTGCAGATCGCCGGAAAGCATGAGGCCGACATTCCTTATGACGGTCTTGCCTTTCGGCTTTTCGGTTGAAACGCTCAAAACCATGGTTCCTTGCCTCGTCGTCGCCTCTAGCGAAGTCCGTCCTTGCCGGTGATTTCTTCAACGGTCAGGCCGCCAACCCGGGGCAACGGTCGACCACTGTCAGTTACCGCGACCGCGACCAGTATTTCGTTGGCCGCCGGCGCATCCGGGATCCGGATCTCGATCCCGTCAAAATGGCTGCGGACGTAGGCGGCATCCTTGTGGCCCAGCGGCACGTCCAGCGGGGTACCCGGTCCGCCGCGCTTCTTTGACGATGCCACAAGGGCCGCCCCCTTCTCGACTGCCCTGCGCAAGGGCGCTCCCAGCCGAGGATGCAGGATGGCGGCAGCATGCTCCAGTTCGCCGTTCTCGCCAACGAGCGCGGCCTTGCCGTAGCTCTCGGCCGCAGAGGGTTTGATTCCCAGGGCTGCCACCGCCTTGTCGCCGAGATAGCCACCCATCTCGGCACCGATCTCCATCAAGGGTTCCAGATCCTCGACATAGGCTCCCGCGAAGGGATTGGAGATCACGGCGATGGCCACCGCTCGGCGGGTTGGTGGATCAATGACCTGCCGCATCTCCCTGTGAGTATCTTCAACCAGGACCATCGTCTTGCGAATGTCGGCTTTCATGTCGGCACCTCGGGCTTGTCTAGACTGTCAGATAGGTGTTGCGGACTTCCGTATCCGCCGCCAGTTCCTCCATCGTGCCATCGTAACGGATCCGGCCCTTTTCGATGATATAGGCGCGGTCGCTGACCGATGTTGCAAAATGCAGGTTCTGCTCGGACAACAGGATGGAAAGACCTTGTGCTTTGAGGGCTTTTATGGTCGCAGCCATCTGATCGATGATGACCGGTGCAAGCCCTTCGGACGGCTCATCCAGCAACAAGGCCTTGGGGTTGCCCATCAGCGTGCGGGCCAGGGTGAGCATCTGCTGTTCACCGCCGCTGATGCGGCCACCCGGGCGGGATCGCATCTCGGCCAGATTCGGAAACAGTTCGAAGAGTCGTTCCGGCGTCCAGGTCGGCGCGCCCTTCCGTGCCGGCTGACGCCCGACTTCCAGATTCTCCATTATGGTCAGATCCGAAAATATTCGCCGATCTTCCGGGACATACCCCACGCCGGCGCGCGCTATCACGTGCGGCTCCCATCCGGTAATATTCCGGCCGTGCATGGTTACCGATCCTGCACGCACGCGCACCAGGCCCATGACGGATTTCATGGTTGTCGTCTTGCCGGCGCCATTGCGCCCGAGAAGCACCACGACCTCGCCGTCCCGCAGACTGAGCGACAGGTCGGACAGGATATGGGCTCCGCCGTAGTAGGTGTGAAGACCCTTGGCTTCAAGGACAGCAGCACTCATTCGACCTCGGCCCCGACCGTGCTGCCCAGATAGATCTCGCGAACCTGCGCGTTGGCGCGAACCGACTCCGGTGCGCCTTCGGCGAGGAGGCGTCCCCGGTTCAGCACCATGATCCTGTGAGCGTGGGCAAATACCACGTCCATATCGTGTTCGGTGAACAGGACGCCGATACCCCGCTCCGACACGATGTCGGCGGCCAGTTGCATCAATTCGATCCGTTCCTTCGGCGCCATGCCGGCCGTGGGCTCGTCCATCAGGAGCAAATCCGGATCGTTGGCGAGCGCGACAGCCAGTTCGACCCGCTTGAGATCGCCATAGGCCAGCACGGAGCATGCCCTGTCGCCCTGCTCCGCCATGCCAACGCGCTCCAGCAGTGCATCTGCATGCTCGACGCCTGTCGCTGCTGCGGGCTTCCACCACCGTCGGGACGCATGCTGGTGGTTGATCAGCGCCATCTGAACGTTCTCGCGCACCGTCATGGACGCAAAAGTCGCCGTGATCTGAAATGTCCGCCCGACACCCATGCGCCAGATCCGTTGCGGCGGCCAACCCGTGATATCGTTGCCCTTCAGGCGAATTGCGCCGCTATCCGGCTTGATCTGACCCATCAGCATGTTGAAGCAGGTGGTCTTGCCTGCGCCGTTGGGGCCAATCAATGCGAGGAGTTCTCCCGCACTCAGCGCGAAAGACACGTCCTGCACGGCCTGGACGCCTCCGTAATCCTTTGACAGGTTGGCCACCTCAAGAATGGGGTCGCTCATGCCGGTGCCTCCCGCCCCGGTCCCAGCCCCAGACGACGACCGACCGCGCCATCCCCCAGACTGACCAACCCGTTCGGCAGCAGCAGCACCAGCGCGATGATGGTGGCGCCCAGGAGGAAACGCCAATAGCTGAGCTCATTGAAGATATCGTTCAGCCAGGTAAAGGTTGCAGCGCCGACGATGGGCCCGACCAGGGAATGCACGCCACCCAGCAGCACCATCAAGAGCGCATCGAATGAGCGGGCAATTTCCATCGACGTCGGAAATACGCTGCCCTTGGAATAGACAAACAGGGCACCTGCAAGACCGGCAAATGCACCGGATACGGTAAAGGCGATCCATTGATGCCGCTTCAGGTCAATCCCGATGGCAGCAGCCCGCAAGGGAGAATCCCGTCCGGCCCGAAGCGTGTAACCGAACGGCGCGAAGAGGATCCGACGCAGCACCAGCAGACCGGCAACAACAAGGCCGACCGTCAGATAGTAGTAGGTCACCCGGCCGCTGGCCCATTCGGCCGGCCAGATTCCCAGGATGCCGTCGTCGCCAGCCGTAATCTGCTCGGCCGCCGTCCAGCCGAACCATTCCCCCAGCGCCTTGGCAACGCTCGCGGGCGCATCCTGAAACATGATCGCCCACGCGATCTGCGCGAAAGCCAGCGTCAGCATGGCAAAGTAGACGCCAGTCAGCCGGACACAGAACCAGCCAAACAGAATGGCGAGCAAGGCCGCGCCGAGCGGAGCAATCCAGAAGGCAATCTCCATCGGAGCATCGGTGAACTTCACCATCAAGGCAGCAGCGTAGGCGCCGCCGCCGAAAAACGCGGCGTGCCCGAAGGAAACCAGGCCTCCGGGTCCCATGATGAAATGCAGAGCGGCAGCGAACAGCACGTAGATCATGATCTCGACCACCAAGACCAGCGTGAAATCGCCGATGATCGAGGGCAGCAGCAGGTGCGCGACCGGCAGAAGCAGGAGGAAGGCCAGGACGATCGAGCCGACGATTCGCAGCCTGCGGTCCGCCGGCCGCAACGGCGCTTCCGGCGCTTCGACCGGGCCATGGCCCGGGCTCTCGGGTTTGCCGAGCAACCCCCAGGGCCGGAAGATCAGCACGACTGCCATCACCAGGAACATCAGGATCAGCGTGCTGTTCGGAAAGATCTGGATGCCGAAGGTCTGCAGGAGGCCAATGAGCATGGCCGCCAGGAAAGCACCCCCGATGCTGCCCATGCCGCCAACGACCACGACGACGAAGGCGGCGGCGATGATGTTGAAGTCCATCAGGAGATCCGCGCCGCCCTTGGGCAGTTGAATGGCGCCGCCAAGCCCGGCCAGAGCCGAGCCCAGAAAGAGAACGCCGGTAAACAACCAGCGCTGGTTGACGCCGAGAGCGGCCACCATCTGCCGGTCCAGTGTTGCGGCGCGGACCAGCGTTCCCCACCGGGTGCGATTGAAGAGCAGCCAAAGACCGATCAGGACGATCGGCGAGACAGCAATCAGTACCAGATCGTATTCCGGCAGCCTTTCTCCAAAGATGGTCACGGCACCGGAGAGCCCGGGCGCGCGTGGTCCGACAATGTCTTCCGGGCCCCATATCCACAACGTGAGGTCCTGTATGACCAAGATGACGCCGAAGGTGGCAATGAGCTGGAACAGTTCCGGCGCCTGATAGACACGGCGCAACAACAGGACTTCCATGACCACGCCGATCAGTCCCACGGCAACAGCAGCGATCAGCAGAGCGAGCCAGTAGGCGATACCGCCGCCACCCAGCGCGGTTACCATCGTGACGCCGATGTAGGAACCCAACATGTAGAAGGAGCCGTGGGCAAAGTTCACGATCCGGGTCACGCCGAAAATGATGGACAGACCGGACGCGACCAGAAACAGCGCAGCCGCACTGGAAAGCCCCGTCAGCAATGTGACGATGAAATCACCCATCGGCATTCAGAATGTCAGGTAAAATCGACCTGTCACGACAATGACCGGCGCCCTGATGGCGCCGGTCACTCGAAGTCGAGGACACTACTGTTTGCGAAGCTTTCTGGTCTCTTCGACGGAAGGCAGGAAACTGGCGCCATCAAGATACTGCCAGTTCGCCATGGCGCCCTTGCCGTCTTTCAGGACAGTCCAGCCAACCCAGGCGCCCATCGTGGATTGATGGTCAACGGCCCGGAACATGATCGGACCGGACGGAGAGTCGAACTTCAGTCCCTTCATGGCGGCGACCATCTTCTCGGTGTCAACGGATCCGGCCCTTTTCAGCATGGCGTTGATCGCGAGCATCGTGTTGTAGCCGACAATGGAGCCGATCCGCGGGTAGTCCTTCCAGCGCGCTTGATAGGCGGTCAGGAACTTCTTGTGGGCCGCTGTCCGGATATCCGCCCATGGATAACCCGTCACCAGCCAGCCGACCGGGGCTTCGCCCTTCAACGGATCGAGATATTCCGGCTCGCCAGTCAGCAGGCCGACCACCAGCTTGCCCTTGAAGAGCCCGCGCGTCCTGCCCTCCCGCACGAACTTGGCGAGATCGGATCCGAAAGTCACATTGTATATGCCGTCCGGCTTCATTTTGGCGAGCGCCTGGACTTCCGCACCGGCGTCGATCTTGAACAGACCGGGCCACTGGGAGCCGACGAACATGACGTCCGGACGCAGCCTTTTCAAGACCTTCTTGAAGGCTGCCACCGCGTCCTTTCCATAGGCATAGTTGGGCGCGATAGTTGCCCAGCGCTTTACATTCCCTTTCTTCGCGGCTTCCGAGGCCAGCATGGCCGCCTGCATGTACGTCGAGGGCCGGAGGCGGAAAGTGTATTTGTTGCCCTTGGCCCAAACCAGTGCGTCCGCCAGCGGTTCGGCAGCGAGATACAGCATTTTGCGCTGCTTGGCCCACGAAGCGAGCGCCAGCCCGATGTGCGAAAACAAAGAACCGGAGATCAGCGCCACCTTGTCCCGTGACCGCAGTTGTTCAGCGATCTTTACTGCCTCGCCCGGCTTGCCCTGATCATCTCGGGATACCAGGATCAGCTTCTTGCCGAGAACTCCGCCTGCCTTGTTGATCTCTTCAATCGCCAGTTGCGCGCCACGCTTGTAGGGAATCGTGTGTGCCGGCAGGCGGGTATAGCTGTTGATGTCGCCAATCCTGATTTCACCCTCGGCGATTGCCGGATGAGCAGCCGACAGGGCTCCCAAGGCCATGCCGGCCATCAGTAGCAGGTTCAGTTTCATGGTTCGTTGCCTCCACGGTTGGATCGCCGGACATCCGGCGACGACTTGTTGCTGTTCATTCGGCGGCCATGGTCCGAACGGCCTGTTCGTTGCGGATCATCCTGTCGACAATCCGGCGACTTCGGTTTGGGCCGTTGTCGATGGCCAGACGAACCGACGGCTGGTCTCCTGCCGCCTCGGTCGCCTCCTGAACGGCTTCCAGTATTTCCCTGTCCTCATCGAATGCCGTCGCCAGCAGTTCTGTCATACGCTCCGAGACCTGACGGCTTTCCGATTCGAAGTTCCGGACCTGCATCCAGAAATAATGAGTGCTGCGTTCGGTTTCCGGAGCCAGGAAATGGCAGGAGAAGATACGGGTGCCGGCGTCGCGATCGGCATCGGAATGGCCCATGCCCACGGGACCGATGCCGAAGTCGACGATATTGATCGACGGCGGATGGAACAGATAGTACTGCCAGCGGTCGACATTGCCGTCGATCCGCATGAACTCCTGGAATATGGGCACGGGCGGCTTGTCCAGCGTCCATCGCTTGACCTCGACGATGTCACCGATCTGCCTGGTCTCAACCGGGATTTCTTCCATGTCCTCGCTGCCCAGGGTCGACAGGTGAACGAAGCTGACATGGGCAGGGTCGAGCAGATTGTCGGTCAGTTGCTGATAGTGCGAGCGCACATGGGTGTAGGGACCATGGTTCACGCCCCACGCCGGGTCACGATAGGGCGCCATGTCGAAAAGCAGCTGTTCGTCGGCGGCCTCGATCTCACCGGTCCACAGCCACACAAGCCCCAATCGCTGCGCGACCGGATAGGAACGTACCTTGGCGTTTGCCGGAATGAGCTTCTGTCCCGGAATTTTCACGCATGCGCCAGTACGATCGTATTGCATCCCGTGATATCCGCATTCGATGCACTCACCCCGGACCCGGCCCCTGGACAGCGGGAGAAACTTGTGGCAGCAGCGGTCTTCCAACGCCACCACGGTGCCCTCCTCCGTCTTGAAGACGACGACCGGCTCATTCAGCAGCACGCGTCCCAGCGGTCCTTCGGACAACTCGTCGCCCCACGCGATGGGGTACCAGGCATCAAGGACGAAGTTGCTCATCAATCCAGGTCCGTCCTTCCGTTCGGGCCGCTGCTGACGGTCATCGGAGGCCGTCATCCCCCTTGATGTCTGCCGCCTTGAGACCGCCGACCCGGTCGTGAATGCGCGATCCGATCGACATCACAAGAATGAAGGCTATCTCGTCGGCCTTCGGAGCATCGGGGACACCGGTTTCCATCGCATCGAAATGGCCCCGAACGTAGGAGGCGTTGACATGCGTGATAGGCACATCAAGGCGCGTGCCCACACCGCCCACCTTCTTGGACGACGGAACAATGGCCTTGGCATCGCCCAGCAGTTCGCGCATCGCATAACCGCCCGGAACGTGCCACAATGCGCCATGCTCCAGTTCACCCGCTTCGCCGACAATCGCACCCTTTCCGTATCCGTCGATCCGGGATGCATCGCCGCCCAAGGCCTTGATCAACTGTCCGGCCATGTCCAGCCCGACCGGTGTCAGCGCCTCCATCATGGGAAGGATATCTTCGACGTACCGACCGGCATAGGGGTTCTTCATCACCACCGTGATGGCGCCGCGACGACGCGGGGCTGCCGGCGCGGGGCCTCCCTCGTGCCGTATTTCTTCTGTTGCAGTCACAATCTTGCGGATGGTTATCAAGTCGCTCATGCAGTTTCCCGTTGTCCGGCAAGGTCAATCAAGGAGGGGGTTGCGCCAACAACGCGACTCTTGTCGGCGAGCGCCAGATACGTCGCCTGGATCAATCCGGCCGAGAGCATGGCTTGAGCCGTCGCGCTTCCGGCATCCAGTGCATGGCTGATCTCCGCGCTGGTAAGGTCGCCGACAGCTACCGTGACGAGACGATCGCCCAGATCGCTGTCCGGATCCAGGCTGTGCGCCGGAACCTGCCGGACCGTCGAGGTTTCGACGTAGACGTCGTTGGCAATCAGCGTGGCCGCCGCATCGGCGACCGCAGCCGAAGACGCGAGGACCGTGACCGAATCGGCGATGCCCCTGGACAGGCTGCGACCGCGCCAACCGCTGCTGGCAATTCCCCGGACGCCCTGATCACACCTCAACCGAATCGTTCCGGCAACCGCAGGCGTCTCGCCCAGGATCACGAGACCGGTTGTGAAAGTCTCGCCGGGAGCAAGATGGACGGCAATGTCTCCACCATTGTTGACATAAGCCCGCCGCAGGGTTCTTCCGGCCGACAGCGCGCCGAGGATCTCGTCCGCGACGGCCCCAGCGACGGCCGCCATCGGGGTAATGAATTGCCGGGCGTGTGGCCGACAGGCCGCTACCATCCGTCGTGCCGTCGCGCCAGTGAAGACAGACGTCGCCGAGATGACCGTCCGCAATTTCGACAGTTCGCCGGCCAGTTCGGCCAGGACGCCTTCAAACCGGTCCCAGGCCTGATCGTAGGCATGACGGACATCCGACGATTCGCCAAAGCACTCGATCACCAGATCGATCGGGCCGTGTTGAAAGTGTTGCCGCCGACTGTTCGGCAGGACAGCGCGAACGGCGCCTGGCATGGTCGTCGTGCTGCTCATCTGTCGGCTGCAATGCCTTGCAGGGGTGCTCCCGGCCAAGGAGCCCGATCATGCCATTTCTCGACGCGCAGGCGGTGATCACCCGCCACGTCTTCGATCCGCTTCACTGCGTCCATGTGCCCGCCCAATGCCCTGTAGTCGTCCAGACGGAGAGTAAACTCGATGGGCGCCACGATGGCCGGCGTCGGAACGTGCCCGAAACTGTTGTCCGGCATCGTGGTGACGTCCACCATGATCGTAATTCCGCCGCCCGGCCAGATGTAGACAGGCGCTCCGCCCGCCGTGACCCGGGTCAATGCGCTGCGGACCGAACGGGTCAGCCGGACCGGATTCTCCGTCACGCCGGCGCGCAGGGATCCGCCAGCACCGGCCATGAACAGGACAGTCGTCATGGCGGGCTCGCAGTTCTCGCCGATGCGATCGACCACCAATGACAGGGAATCCGGCATTGACGTCTTCTGCGGGTTGAGATCGCCGTCGAGGACGAAATACTCCGAGTCCTCGCCGGTCGTGCTGACCATCAGCAGCCGCTCGCCGGGCCAGGCGATATCCGGGTTGATGGTGTCGATGATGGCGAGCGGATCCGTCACGTCGGTACCGCCCCAGCCGCTGCCCGGTTCGGCAACCTGGAAGTAGCGGCCGGGAGTGGATTTGCGGCCGCGCACCCGGATTCCGCCGGGAGCCATGTCCAGAAATCGGCCAGCCTGATGTTCAGTCAGAACACCGGTGATGTGGTCATCGACCACAATGACCTCGTCGGCATGCCCGAACCATTGCTTCGCGAAGATGCCGATGGTCGCCGAGCCGCAACCTACCCGCATTCGTTCCTCATGATGACCGCCGATGATCGGGGGCTTGCCCGGCTGAAGGGTGAGTTCCTCCCCGCCGTCAATGCTGAAGTCGATGCCTTCTCCATTCGACAGACGCAGCATCATGTCGCAAGTGGCGACACCCTCTTTCTTGGACCCTCCTGTCAGGTGGCGAACCCCGCCGAGGGACATCATTTGTGAGCCATACTCGGCGGTTGTCACGTGGCCAACCTGCTCGCCCTTCATCCGGACCGGTGCGGTTTCCGGACCGATGTATCGGTCAGTATCGATTTTCACCTTCAATCCGCAATAGCTGAAGATGCCTTCCGACACGACGGTCACCATATCGATGCCGTCGTGCCGGCTGGCCACGATGAAAGGCGCGGGCTTGTAGTCCGGATAAGTCGTGCCTGATCCGACACCGGTCACGAAAGTATCCGCCCCCTGGATCAACGACCCGTCCCATTCCCGGTCCCGAAACGGTACCAGATCGCCGTTTTTCCCGGCGCGCTGGGCCACCACGAAGGGGTCCATGCGGGTCAGCACGCCATCAATGTTGCCGTAGCGGTCGCAGGCGCCTGTTCGTCCCTCCCGAATGCGGCACAGGACCGGGCAGGCATCGCAGGTGACGATACCTGGAGCGCCCTTGGCGGAACCGGCGGCGCCGTCAGACATGACTTGACTTCCGGGCTGCCTGAATGGCGTCGCGAACTCGACATGGCGTCGCAGGCGCATGACGCAGGCGCACACCGGTCGCGTGGCGAACCGCGTTGAAAATGGCCGGCGCGGTCGGAATGAGGGCCTGTTCGCCAATGCCCTTGGCGCCATAGGGGCCAAGCGGTTCCGGATCCTCGACCAGGATCACGTCGATCGGCGGCACGTCGCCGAAAGTCGGGATCAGGTAGTCGTGAAGATTCTCGGTTCGGCCCGGAATGTATTCTTCCATCAGCGCCAGACCCAGTCCTTGGGCGATACCGCCATGGATCTGGCCTTCCAGAAATGTCGGATTGATCGCGCGGCCGACATCGTGGGCCGCCACGATCCGACGCACCTTCACGTTTCCCAGAACCATATCGATATCGGCGACGGCAAGATGGGCGCCAAAGCCATAGGTGGCGTAGGGGACGCCTTGGCCATTCTCGTCCAGCGGCTTGGTCGGAGGGTCGAAACTGCCCTCACCGGTCAGGACATCGCCCTCTGCATCGGCCGCCATGGATGTCAGATCAAGCGTCCGCTCCGCCTCGCCATCATGCACGACGATCCTGCCGCGATCGATTTCCAGCACGGCGTCCGGCCCGACATTCGCGAGACGAAGAATTTTGGTCCGCAGGTTCTCGCCGGCGCGCTGCGCGGCCTTGCCGGACACGAAGGTCTGGCGGGATGCCGAGGACTTGCCGGCATCGGCGGTCCTGTCCGTATCACCGACAACGACGTCGAACCGACCAAACGGCACGCCCAGAGCGTCTGCCGCGATCTGGGGCATGATGGTGTTGGGGCCCTGCCCCATATCCATTGCGCCATTATAGAGCGTGACACGGCCTTCTGCAGAAATCCCGATCCTTATGGTCGACGGATTCGACATGGAAGTGTTGCCACATCCATACCACATGCCGGCGATGCCGACGCCGCGGCGCATATCGCCGGTCGTGGCATTGAACCGGCAGGCTTCCGCTCGTTCCTCGTCCCAGGCCGGCCGCAACGCTTCAAGGCACTCGGCGAGGCCCGCGCTGTATTCCAGTATCTGACCGGATGATGTCTCGTCTCCCTTGCGAAGGGCATTGATCAGCCGGAAATCCAGCGGGTCGATCCCGCACTTCTCGGCCAGTTCGTCCATCAGCGCCTCGTTGGCGATCGCCGACTGCGGCACGCCGAAACCCCGAAAGGCACCCGATGGGGGCGCATTTGTCAGAAGAGCGCAACTGGTGTTCTTGACGTTCGAAATCACATAGGGGCCAGTTGCGTGCACCGGCACGCGATCTGCCACGGTGGGCCCCCAGGAAGCATAAGCCCCGGTATCGAAATCTCCGTGAAATTCAAAGGCAAGCAACTTGCCGTCCGCGCTGCAGCCGGCACGCGCCCTGATGGCCGCCGGATGCCGCTTGGTAGACGACGCCATGCTTTCGGGCCGGGTGTAGGTGCAACGCACCGGCACGCCCAGATCCCTGGTGGCGAGGGCAATCAGCGGCTGCACGGACAAGTCGAGCTTTCCGCCGAAGCCGCCGCCACATGCGGTTGGAACAATGCGAATCTGTTCCTTTTCCATGCCGAGGACGTGGGCGACCTCGTCACGGTCCATGTAGGGCGACTGGGTGGTCACATGGATCTCGATGCGATCGCCGATGCGCTCGGCCCAGCCGGCTTCAGGCTCGATATAGGCATGCTCCACAGAACTGGTCTGCCATGCGCCATCCGCCAAATGGTCCGCCAGCGCAAACCCGGCGGCGGTGTCGCCCTTCACCAGACGCCCTTCGGCGAGGATATTGCCTGGCCGATCAGCATGAACCAGCTTGGCCCCGCTGGCAGCAGCCTGAGACATGCCGGTGACGGGCGTTGCCTGTTCGAAGCGCAAGGGAAGATCGTTGTCACGCAGCGCTGCAACTGCGCCCGGATGACCCACCACCGCCGCCAGCGCCTCTCCCCGGTAGCGGATCAGGCCGTCTGCCAGCACAGGCTGATCCTTGCCGGTCGGGTACACCCCAAAGACATTCTGACCCGGGATATCGTCTGCCGTATAAACCGCCGAGATGCCGGGATGTGCAGCCTTGAACGCGCCGAGATCACCGATGCGGAACCGGCCGCTGGCAACGGGCGCGCGGATCACGCGCAAGGTCAGTGCGCCCGGGGGAGAAAAATCGGCGCCAAACATGTCTTCACCAGTCACTTTCGGCGCGCCGTCAAGCCGGGCAACGCGGGAACCAACGGCTCTTCCGATCTCCGGTTCATCCCCCCGGCAGATCCCGCCAACATCCAGGATGGCGTCAAGGATCTTGCGATAACCTGTACACCGGCACAGGACCCCGCCGAGGGCATCCGCTACCTCCTGTTCGCTCGGACGGCCCTTCTTGCCCAACAGGTCGTGCGCTGCCATCAGCATCCCGGGTGTACAGATACCGCACTGAGCCGCGCCATGACGCAGAAAGGCGGCCTGCAGATCGGACAGATCGCCATTTTTTGCGAGACCTTCGACAGTGACGACATTTCGACCGGCGGCCTGAGCGACAGAAACCATGCAGGCACACAATTGCTCTCCATCGATCAGGACGGTACAGGCGCCGCAGTCGCCGGCGTCGCAGCCGACCTTGGTACCGGTCAGGCCATGCTCATCGCGCAAGGCATGAGCGAGGCGCGTCGCCGGTGGACTGCGGAACTCGGTCGCAAGGCCGTTGACAGTCAGCGTCACCTGCGATGTTGCGATGTTCACGGCAACTCCCCCATCCGGGCGCCCAGGATGTTGAGCCCGCGCCGCAGCATGACGATTGCGGCATCCAACCGATACGTGGCCGAACCTCGTACATCGTCAATCGGCGACAGGACCCCGGCCATTGACGTCATGTCGACCGCTTCACCCAGAACGGCATCAAGGCGTTGTCCCTTCAGCGCTTCTTCCAAAGCCCGAAGTCGCCTGGAGACCGGCGCACAGGCCCCGACCGCAATGCGCGCTTCGCCAACCATGCCATCGACCGGCACCAGCACGATCCCGATCATGACAATGGAGATCACCAGATACTTGCGGGCGCCGAGCTTCAGGAACGCGCTGTCGGCTGCAGCCGTCAGTTTCGGCACGTAAATCGCCGTCACAACCTCGTCTCTCGCCAACACCGTGGTCCGGTTGCCGGTTACAAAATCCGCTACCGGCAAACGCCGCACAGCACCGGTTCTCGCCAACTCGACCGTCGCGTCCAGAGCCATCAGATTTGGCACGCCATCGGCGGCAGGCGAAGCGTTGCAGAGGTTGCCGGCGACGGTTCCGGCATTCTGTATCTGCACGCCGCCAACTTCCCGCGCAGCCGCCTTGAGGCCATCAAAGCAGGCTGGCAGATCCGTCCGGATGATATCCGTCCAGGTTGTCAGGGCGCCGATTCGCCATGTCTCTCCGACATCTTCGATGCCGCGCAATGCGGGAATACCTGTCAGATCCAGAAGATCGTCGTCCAGAGGCTGCCCGACACGGGCGGGATAGTAGTCTGTGCCGCCTGCAAGCACGGTCAACGGCTGCTTTTGCAGCGCGCCCAGAGCCTCTTCAAGATTGTTCGGCCGCAGGTAAACGGGCATCTCTTGATCCACGCCCAAACTTATTTGTATACGAATGACTGCGGATCATATCAAAATGTGTGCCGCGACGCAAGCATCAAACAATTTTTTGAAGCAAGCGCAACAAGGTCTTCTGTTCCCGGGCGCTCAACGGACCAAGCGTTTCCCTTGTTACGGTCAACCCTGCAGACTGGACCCGACGCATCAGCGCCCGTCCTGTTTCGGTCAGCCGCCACTGCATCCGGCGCCGATCGATCTCGTCGGCACGACCGGCAATCAGCCCACGACCGGCCAACCGTCCGATCACGCCCTTCATGGTCGCCGGGTCCATGGCGGTCAGGCGCCCCAGCTTGTTCTGAGATACCTCTCCTTCGTCGGAGATCTTGACGAGCGCGGTAAACTGGGTTGGCGTCAGGCCATGGTCGGCGAATTCGGCGGCAAAGAGAGCGCTGGCCCGTTGATGAGCCCGGCGCAGCAGAAAGCCGACCTGCTCCTCAAGACAGTAGGTATCGTTCGACACGGGACTGCGTTCGCCTACAAACGGACCTGGTCGACGATCATCAACCGATCCGTGGCTCAGGTCTGCAAGCCGCCCCCATGTCGGCCGTGCCCCGGTTTTGCCCCCGAGCGCCGGCCTTTGCGCGATCTGCTTCTTGCCGAGCATCCTTCGATCGTCTCGGGCCGGAAACGTGTGCGCCCGTTCCCCGAAGCCGACCCGGCGGGCTTTCCTGACACTGCAGGACGAATGGCCTCATTCGTTTCCTTGCCTCAATCTTTCGATCGCCAGGGTCTCTGACTCAGCGTCCCGGAGCCGGCCTGTGTTCCTTTACGGCACCCTTCTGACGGTATTCAAAGGACTTGTCGAAGCGCCCAACAATGTGCTCGGCGACAGTAACGGGAGGATACTTCGCCGGCTCGTCACCAACGCAGACCGGATCAATCACCGTATCTTCGTTCGGGTCGACGAAAACCGCAATGGAAAGTCTTTCCCTGCCCGTCGCATTGACGACGCGATGCGGCGTGGAGGCAAAGCAATCATTGGTCCATCGCGCGAGGAGGTCGCCGACATTCACCACGAAGGCGCCGGGGACAGGCTCGGCAACCACCCATTCGCCCGCCTTGGTCATGACCTGCAGGCCGCCGATCCGGTCCTGGCACACAAAGGTGAGACACCCGTAATCGGTGTGAGGCGCCACACCAAACTGCTGCGGGCCCATGGCGGCATCCTGCGGCGGATACCAGACCAGCGCCCCCCGGCTGGCAGGCCTGTCAAAGGTCTGGACAAAAGTATCCCGATCGACATGAAGACTGCAGGCAAAAGCCTGCAACAATCGTTTCCCGAGCCTGTTGCAATGGTCCATGTAGCCGGTCAACTTCTGCTGAAGTTCCGGCATGAAGGCAGGCCAGTTGTTGGGTCCGGCCATCGGCCTGCCGGCTGCATGGTCCGGATCGACTTCGGTCACCTCGCGACCCCAGACGAAGCTTTCCTTGAGGTCTGGTCGGGCGTTGTCGTCCATCCTGGCTTCGCCCATCCTGATGAAACCGCGATGATGCCGGTTGATCGCGACTTCCGCCTTTCGGTCGGCCGGAAAATCGAAGAAGCGCCTGCCAGTGGCATGGAGATCGTCCAGCCATCTCTGCTCAACGCCGTGGTTGGCGATATAGAAGAATCCAATGGTTTCCGCGGCCGCGCGCAACTGCCCGGCAACTACTCCAAGACCCGTGTCGTCGCCATCAAGTATCGGAGAAACGTCGATGACGGGAATGGTGTCTACATTGATCGAGTTTGCGGTCGCGTAGCCGATCACATACCCTCCTTTGCTGTATCGTCCGGATAGTAGCCGATGATATCGCCTTCGGTGGAAACCCCAAGCCCGTTCAGAAGCCTGTTGGCATAATTGAAATAGCTGCAGACCTGATTGACCTCAAGGATCTGTCCGTCGTCGCAGCCTTCGGCCCGCATGACGTCCACCAGCGTTCTGTCGATGCCCTGAACATCCAGGGTCAGGGCCCGGGCATAGCGCAGGATCGCCAAATCCCGACCGGCAAATACCTTTTCCGGACTGTCCTCCAGAAGCGCGTCTATCATTGTCCCGGAACGGACATCGTCATCAATGAGGCGGCGCACATTGACGATATGGTGTTGCTGGCTGTAGTCGCAGTTGTTCAACATGCTGGTATAGACGCCGACAATCTCAAGCAACCAGAGCGGCAAGGTGTTGTCATCGCTGTGGAGTGCGCCGCGGTAGAGCACGATGTGGCCCTCCATGGTGGCGGGCCGCAGGCTGTGGACATGAAGGACATTGTCCACGGTCCCGTGAGGCGTCTTCGCCTTCTCGAACAGCTTCTTCAGTTTTCCCGTCGCTGAAGCGATCGGGAGCATGTCGATCCATGCGGTCATCGCTGACAGGCCCTACACCGTCTCGCCCGCTGCTGCGATGCGGCGCTTTTCATTGCTCTGTTCATCGACTAGGAACACTCCAACCCTGCAGCATGAGAATACCATGATTCTGATCTCCGGCTTGATCGAACTGGCTGAGGCCGACATTGATACCATGAAGGTCGCCGCCGCCTCCATGGCCTTCGAAACCCGAAAGGAAACGGGTTGTATCCAATATGCCTTCTATCAGGACATCGAAAACCCTGCTTTCTTCAGGGTCTTCGAAGAATGGGAAAGCACGGACGCTTTGCAAGCTCACTTCGTCACGCCGCACATGAAGGTGTTTCGCGAAACCCTGTCGCAGGCCACCATCGTGAGGCGCGATCTCAAGAAATACAGCGTGGCCCACAGCGCGCCCTTGAGCTGATGATTTACGATTCCGCCAACCCGGCCCCGCCGATGAAGCCGCGATCGTCGGCCGTACTGAAAGCTGCCCGGAAGGAACCCAGGGCGGCCGGAGAAGCCAGTCCGATGGGCCATCCTGAATGGACTCCCGTCGGGTCGTCTGATCTGGCCGACTTCACGACTGAAGAATGGATCCACATGAATGCCCAGCGTGCGCAATGGCGCAAGACGGAAGTTGCGACCCAGGCGCTTGAGATGCTGGCAGTCTCGAAGGACACGCCGGGATTTGGCTATCAGATCAACAACTACGAACACTGCCTTCAGTCGGCAACCCTGGCGCTGCAAGACGGACAGGATGAAGAAACCGTCGTCGTCACCCTGTTTCACGACATTGGCTTTGCAGCCTGCAACGAAACCCACGGCGAGTTTGCGGCCGAACTGCTGCGCCCCTATGTTGACGAGATGCACGTCTGGACCTTGCAGCGGCACATGTATTTCCAAGCCATCCATTGCACCGCCTGCCCGGGCGTGGACGGCGATTTGCGAGAGAAGTGGCGTGGCCATCCCTGGTTCGACTGGGCAGCGAACTGGGTCAGGAAATACGACCTCGCCTCGGTCAACGCCAATCTGGATATTGCGCCGATCAGCGTGTTCGAGCCAATGGTGCATCGCGTTTTCGGGCGGGAGCCGAAAGTCGGACCGTTGCCCGAATAGGGCGCAGAACTCTGCTGCTGAAGCAACACGTCCGGGCGCATGCGCAGTCACCCGTACAGTCCGGCGCGGTTACGCCTGCCGGTCAGATAAAGTCAGGTATCTGCCCAACAGCGTGGCGGCCTGCTGATCCTGTTCGATCTTGGCGCTCCCGCGCCTTGTCATGCGGCGGCCCAGAAATCGTGACATCGACCTTACTGCGCATTCGCCATCTCGCGCAGTTCGACCCGGCGAATCTTGCCAGAGATGGTTTTAGGCAGTTCTGTGACGAACACGATTTCGCGCGGATACTTGTAGGGTGCCGTTGTCGTCTTCACGAAATCCTGGAGTTCCTTTTCCATGACGGCGCTGCCCCGGAACCCCTCGGCCAGGATGACGTAGGCCTTCACGATTTCGCCGCGCATGTCGTCCTTCTTGCCGACGACAGCAGACTCGGCGACCGCTTCATGTTCGATCAGCGCACTTTCGACTTCAAACGGACTGATGCGATACCCTGAAGAAGAGATCAGATCATCGGCGCGGCCCACAAACCAGATATAGCCGTCTGCGTCCCTGGTAGCGGTATCGCCGGTGAAGTACCAGCCGTTGCGGAAGCACGTGGCATTGGCAACGGCGTCTTCGTAGTAGCCGGAGAACAAACCGGGGGGCCAGGCGGGGCCGTCTGTCCGTATGGCGATGTGCCCGACCTCGTCGACTCCCAGCCTTCCCCCGTCGTCGTCAACAATGTCAATGTTGAATCCGGGCAGTGGTTTCCCCATCGACCCCGGACGTATTTCCATGCCCGGAACGTTGGCGACAATATTGATGGTTTCCGTCTGTCCGTAACCATCATGGACTGTTGTGCCAGTGGCGTCCTTCCATGCGCGGATAGCTTCAGGATTGAGCGGCTCACCAGCGCTAACGGTATGCCGGAGCGACGACAGGTCATACGGCGACAGGTCCATCTGAGCGAAGATGCGAAAGATTGTGGGAGGTGCGCAGAACGTGGTGACGCCATATTGGGCGAACAGCTTGAGATGTGCGTCAGCGTCAAACCCGGGGTCCGGATTGTAGAGCAGGATAGTCGCGCCCATCTGCCATTGCCCGAACAGCTTGCCCCAGGCTGCTTTCGCCCAGCCGGTATCGCTAAGGGTCCAGTGTACATCGTCCTCGCCCAAATCCTGCCAATATCGCGAGGTCAGCGCATGAGCGATGGCGTAGTCGTGGTTGCGCGGAACCAGCTTGGGGAAGCCCGTGGTGCCGGAGGTGAAGTAGGCCAGCATTGTTTCGTCGCTGCGCGTGACTTCCACATCAGCCCTGTCAAGAATTTCGTTGGCGGCGGCGCAGGCCGCTTCGTACTCGACCCAGCCGTCCCGGGCAGCACCGATCAGCACGACCGTCTCCAGGGTTGGACACCTGTCACGAATCGCTTCGATCTTTTCGGCGTGATCTGACGTGACAACGGCGAATCGCGCCCCGGCCTTGTTTATCCGGTATTCGATGTCCTTGGGCTGCAGGAGGTTCGTGCCCGGCATGGCGATGACGCCAAGCTTGATGCAGCCGATCATTACTTCGTACCATGCCGGAATGCGCGGGATCATCAAGAAAGCAAAGTCGCCCTTTCTTGCACCAATCTCCTGCAATGCATTTGCAAACCGGTTGGATGCCCTGGACAAATCTGAGAATTGATAGGTCTCTTTGGCGCCGGTGGTGGCGTCAACATAGATAAATGCGGTCTTGTCCCGTTCGATCGCCCGTTTATCGATCAGGTCGAAGCCGAAATTGTATGATTCGGGGGTGGGCAGGATGTTGTCCGACGTGATGGCCGACGCATAGTCAGGCAAATCGATGAAACCGGTCATATCGTATTCAAGAAGCGGTTTGACATGCCGGCTTGGTGGCGCGCCCCCGGAATCCTGTCAAGTAGTGATCGTGTCACCAATCGCTTCATCCTCAAACATCGCAGCACGGAGGGTCGAAGTTCGAGGGGCATGGTAGATTGCAGTTCTTGTCCTAATCGACCTCACTGGTCAACTTCCCATTCTGCTTCGTCGAAACCAGCTATGATTTTCGTCGGTCATAACCCGCCGCGACGGAGAAATGATTGCAGCTGCTTGCTTGACGCCAGAATCGCTCGTTCATATGTTTTCTTTTGCTGTTTTTCTGGTCCCCTGACCTTCCGACGCGACACTTCTCGATCCGTCAAACTCACGGGCGCCCATAGCTCAGTCGGCAGAGCAACTGACTTTTAATCAGTAGGTCCCAGGTTCGAATCCTGGTGGGCGTACCAAAAATCCTTGAAAATCAAATAGTTATAAGTTTTCGACAATGACATGGCGGGCCGGGCATTTGCCGTGGCACCAATGTGCCATCAAATCGCCGACAAAATACAGCACACAGGAGCAACGCATAACAATATGGGCTGGACAAGGCGCGCCACGAACGCGTATGTTGGTATTGCGTGTCCCGGCCTCACATTGAAGCATTTCCGGGATATGCACAGCCCTTGCGGGAACAACCCGGACGAAGCACCCAATGGCAGATGAAAAACTCAACGGCAGCACAGACTTGGCGGCCATGCGTCAGATTGTGTCATCCGTAATCGCCGAAGCGATAGCCCCTCTGGCGACAAAAGACGATGTGAACGCGCTCAAGCAGGACGTGAACGTGCTCAAGCAGGACGTGAACGTGCTCAAGCAGGACGTGAACGTGCTCAAGCAGGACGTGAACGTGCTCAAGCAGGACGTGAACGTGCTCAAGCAGGACGTGAACGTGCTCAAGCAGGACGTGAACGTGCTCAAGCAGGACGTGAACGTGCTCAAGCAGGACGTGAACGTGCTCAAGCAGGATGTTGAAGCCCTCAAGCAGGATGTTGTCGAAATCAAGGATGACCTCAAGCATCTGGATACAGCCATGCAGAACGGCTTTGCTGAGTTGAATCCCGCCCCCGCCGAGCATCTCTAGCCGGACGACGGCCAGCCGACCGCAAGCGCAAGATTGGCAGCCAGCGTCCCCGCCGCGACAAGCGCCAGCCCGTCGATCGCCTGTTGCGACAGGTGATGTCAAGGTTTCATCGCACTGCCACGAATCGCAGGGTTACCCGCCTGGGTTTCTCGCGAACCGCCGATCGAACGGTAAATTCGATATCATCATCCCGATCCCGCACCAGACAACACGGCTCGGGCTGAACTGCCGTTGCCGTCCGGACGTAACATTCTCGACACCAACGCGCGCCGACGGTATCGCCTTCCCGACCGTGACGGCCCCGAAACTCCTCCTGCATGACAATGCGGACGGCCCCCTCACAGCGGCTGTAACTGGTGCGCCGGCTCGCGCGGCACGGAATCCAGCATCACCCGCGTGCCATCCCCTCGACCGATGGGCTCGCCTTCGTACAGGCGCAAGAGCCTGTTCCTTCAGTCTCGTGAGGCCTCGGGCTGCGGTGCCTTGTCGGGAAGTTCGCTACCGACGATGGAGGATACCGTGACTTGGAGCGGGGCCACCCGTACGCTCCGACATCCCGCCCGCCCTCTCGGTTTGCCGGCGGCCCACATCGCGAACTTCCGATCCTTTGGCAAGCGCGGGCGGCCGCCGCGGCGACGGTGATTTTCCAGAAGGCGGTAGCGTTGCTGTCAGGCACGCCGAGACCGTGCCTCGGCAAGGCTCGTGACTTCGACACCGGGACTGCCATACAGCGGCGACAACATTTGCGTGCCGACGGCATCCTGCGTCTGCTGCAAGGCGGTGCCGGCACGACGCGCGTAGCGGTTTGCCATTGCGATCGTTCGATGATTCAGCAGGTCTCGCAGCATGAACGCCGATACGCCGCTGGCCTCCGCGCTGCGGCGCTTCTTGATCGCTTCGATATAAGCGTCCTTGCACGGAAGCGGGCCCGGGAACTGGTGAGCCGTGTCTCGCCAGGTACTGTCGCCATCATGCGCGATATCCGGTTCCTGTACCCTGCACCCAGTCGGGTATCGGCGGGCCTCCGAAAGGCGGCGTGACGCGCCGCGCAGACGTGTTGCGGGCACACTCGATCGGGAGCATGCCGCAAAGATCCCGGCATCCCTTGGCACGCCTGCGCCGCCGGGAAGCGCGTGATGCGGCAGCGAGGCAATCGTCAAAGACATCGCGTGGCGAGGGCCCATACGAACCATTCCCTTGATTCAATGGCGATACGAGACCGAGACCAAGCCGGTTTGTGAAAACCACGGCAGCGTGTATGATAAATGTTTCCGGTCTTGACTCATCCCAGAAATCACCCGAGGGCTCTGGTCATTCCGGCTGCTTCGAAGTGAGCAAACGCCTGCATGAGGAAATGTCGCTTGTCATTGTTCCGCTTGATCGACCGTGTCGTCGTCGCCGGTGTTGCTGCAGTCATCATCGTATTCTCGTCCACAACACTGGTGCCGTCCCGGTCTCATGGAACCGAAACAACCACCATTCGCGAGAACGGTGCGACAGTGCTGGATTACGGTATCTATTCGCACGGTGTTCTGGGTTATACCGAAGCGCCCAAAGACATTTCCGGGCAGCGTTTCACGGCTACAGATGTGAGGCTCATCAGACGAACTCAAACCATTTTGGCGCAGCTGGACCTTACTTTCGGCTTTCGCTACCGCATAACCGATCCAAAACTGCTGGGCCGGCACCTGACCATTACCGTCCGGTTTCCGAAGATGACCAACCCGGCCAATGGCAGGTCCGGCACCAAGCTCGTGGATCATTTCGTGGCGACTGGTGAGGAGCGGCGCGAACTGTTCCGCTTTGACTATACCTGGGAAATGGCTGAAGGGCGTTGGCAGTTCCAGGTGCTGGACGGACCCACGGTTATCGTGGAAATTCCGTTCAGGGTCATCGTCGGCGTCAACTGACAACCGCAATACACCTGAAACGGCCCTATTTCCGCAGCAGGAACTCCCGCCCGATCTTGACGCGAGGCACGCTGTTGTACTCGACAATGTCCGCTGTGGCATAAGTTTCGTGCCAGTCTCGGGGCAGGAAACTGCCGGTGCCAACAATGTCGATGGGAGCCTGCGCAATCGCCATGACGCGACACTTGGCGGGACCGAAGCCGGATGAAGCCACGATACGGGCTTTATCAAATCCGGCATCTGTAAGTTCTTCCCGCATCTTCCAGATCGCGGCAGCTGATACGCCAGGCCCGATCAGGTGGCGCAGTTCCGCCTCACTGCGGTAACCACGAATTGATTCCGGCGCGTTTCTATCCAGCACTGCATAGGCAGTCGAAGGGTCCAAACCTTCCAGATACCGGCTGCCCAGCGTATCCAGGCGTACAGCCAAACGTCCTCCTTCGACAAGATCGGGAAAACGGCGGCAAACCTCCAGGGCATCAGTCACCTCCCGGCCGAAATAATCCACGAGAACGGTCAGTTTTTCATCCGGATAGGCTTCGTGGAACATCTCTGCCGCTCGGAGCGTCGAGCCGGCATAACCGATAATGGCGTGCGGCATCGTCCCGAGTCCGCCAGCCTGGTCAAAATAGTGCGCTGTTGCATCCGTTGCATTGCCGACAAAGCCCGCAGCGCCCGCCTTGCGCCTGGCCCGGCTCGCACCCACACTGGCGGCATAAGCCATCAGTTCAGCCATGTCGGTACCGGCGCAGTGCCGGGCATCAAATGCCAGGAACGAAACATTGGGTAACTCGGTGCACATTGCGTCCGCATTGTAGGCGGCGACGCAGGCTGCACCGAGCTTTTGCAGAAATATCGTTTCTAAATCGACCAGTTGCTGGAACGATCCGGTAAGATACAGGATGGGCTCGCCGGCACCCACCCATTTGCCTTCCGGATATTGCAGGTCGATATCGAACGTCACTTCTCGAACGGCGGCTATGGCTTCCAGCCAGTCAACCATCAGCCGTGGGGCGGAAACCACCGGTCGTCGCATGAAAAGGGCGTAAGTTACGGTAACATCGCCAAAAATCTGCAAGATGCCTTTTGATCGATTGAAGTAGGCATCGGTGAGAGCGGAAACATCCGCTTCTTGAGGAACTGGAGCGTTGTTCTTTGACATTGGTAAAGCAGCTATTCGAGTGCGATTACGGGAATGCGCGAGTGTCTGTGGCGCATTGACGTTCTCTTGAACCCGGAAGCGTCGGGTGTCCTCTGCTCGACCCAACCGAACCGACTGCCAGGATCGCCAGCGCAACGTGCACAGGGCATCCTTTCATCGAAAAACCGGTCAGTGCTCTTCGTTGGCGGCACTCGCCACCAGACACAAGTGTCAGGGATCCGACTGTTCGCAGCGATCGGATCGCGGGCGAGGCTGCCGATGAACGACTGAAGGCAAATCCGTTCGCGCGCCATTTCGACTTAGACGAAAAAGGAATTCGTCGCCCCTTCATCAACCAGGCAAGCCCGCCGGCCGTGACCACGGCATTCCGACAGAAACGATCAATATTCGGGTCACCTTGGACGCCACACCCGGATTTCGCCGCAGCTATCGCTGGCCGGCTGTCACGAACCCGGCATGCCCAATGCTGAACCCTGTTCCGCCCCATGAGCGAAGTGCGCCAGTTCGGCACCTTCAAGAGTCGGGACCGTGCGTTGGCAAGCAATAGTCTCAATACCTTTTTCGTCTGCTGCAACCTGGCCCGACCCTTCCTGGATCGCTCTCGCGATAAAGCGAGACGACAGACATGCAGAGCCGCTTGCAAAACCGTTCGAACGAGCGTGAGTTCCGCTGGAATGAGCCGATTTCGGGTCAGGCGGTTCGGGTTCCGGGGGCGCTCTGTGATATCTTGGGTTTGTGAGCCACAAGCAACCGAGGATGCGACGCCGATAACCCCGGGTGCCAAGCTATCCGATTTCTGGCCTCGATTTCAAGGGACGCTGTTCCCGGCACCGGCGGAGGCGGCAAGTCCTCTGCCAGGGACGCATCGTCGTCTCGTGGCGGCGTGCGCTCTTGCGCGGGCCTTTCCGGCCAAGGCCCGTGCTGGACATCCCGACGACGCGGCCCCGATGGACAGGCTCGGGGCGGACCCGTCGCTGCGGCGGTTGTGCTGCTGGTCGCGCCTCGGAGACATTCCGGGCGAGGCGACCTTTTCGTGGGCGTCCGGCGGCGAAGCCGAAGAAGGCCGAAGCCCCGCAGGCAAACGGCATGAGCCCGGACGTCATGCTTGCCGACCTTCCAGAAGCCTGCAACCGGGCACGAAGAGGAACGCCCGCGACCTGCGGGGAGAACCTGGCGCGGCTGCAAGCTCCGTATCGACACGGCTGATCACGGGAGCCCACTCAGTGTCGTCACCCCGGCGACAGTGACCGCAGGGCGGGTTGCGAACCTCTGCGACCTCAGGAACGCCGCCTGTAACACGCGAGGCAAGCCGGTGCCTCGACCCTGTCCCGATCACCGACACCAGTCCCCGCCGCACGCCTGCGGGCCGACCAGCCCTGAACCGCGCGACCCGAACCCTCCGATACCGCATCCGCTCCGTCGTCGAGAGGACCGACAACAGGACCGAGGACGCGTTAGGCGCCCGCCATATCCGGGTGCGCGGATCCACGAAAGTCGCCTGCCATCCGATGTTCGTCCCGCTCGCACCGAGCGCCGATACGATCGTCCGCCGGGCCAACTCACGGCGCCGCACGACCAAACCCGACGATCCTGCGTTGTGCCCCCGAACGGACACGGATGCAAAACGCGCCCCTGACCCCGCGCAGACCCTGTCCGATCTTCCAGATGGACCGCAAAGCCTCGAGGCGGCTGAACCGATCGCAAAATGACTGACGCCATCTCTCGGATCGCTGATCTTGCAAGAGGCTCAGATCAAGCCGTCTTCGCTCCTGAGTTTTACGCCGCCGCCTCCAACTCGGAAGTCCGGCGACCGATTTTCAGCATTTCGGAGATCAGGAAAGCGAGTTCCAGAGATTGGCTTGCATTCAGCCGCGGGTCGCAATGCGTATGATATCGGTCCCCCAGACGTTCCTCCGTGATCTCCTGGGCACCGCCGATACATTCCGTGACCTCCTGCCCGGTCATTTCGAAATGGACCCCTCCGCCGTAAGTCCCTTCAGCCTGATGGACCTCGAAGAAACCGCGCACTTCATCCAGAATTCTCTCGAAAGGTCGAGTCTTGTAGCCATTGGCAGCCTTCACCGTGTTCCCGTGCATGGGGTCGCAGGACCAGACTACTTTACGGCCTTCCTGTTCCACCTTGCGTACCAAAGGCGTCAGATATTCCCGGACACTGTTCGAACCCATTCGTGCAATCAGCGTCAGGCGACCGGGGACGTTGTCAGGATTAAGGATATCGATCAATCGGATGAGTTCATCAGGATCAAGCGACGGCCCGCATTTCATGCCGATCGGATTGCCAACGCCACGCAGGAACTCCACATGTGCGCATCCCGGCTGACGAGTCCTGTCGCCTATCCACAACATATGCGCCGAACAGTCATACCAACCGCCCGTAAGGCTGTCCTGACGGGTAAGTGCCTGCTCGTACCAAAGCAATAGCGATTCATGACTGGTGAAGACGCTGGCCTCCCGCACGTGTGGCGACGTCGAAGCATCGACGCCACAGGCCGCCATGAATTCCAGAGCGTCAGTAATTCGGTCTGCCAGTTCGACATAGCGCTGTCCGGACGCACCGTCTCGGATAAAATCCTGTGTCCAGCGATGGACCTGGTGCAGGTCGGCAAAGCCGCCCAGCGCAAAGGCGCGGACCAGATTCATTGTCGATGCAGATTGGTGGTAAGCTTGCAGCATCCGGTCTGGATTCGGAATTCGCGCTTCGGTGGTGAAGTCGATCCCGTTGACAATGTCCCCACGATAGGACGGCAATTCCACATCGCCCTGCCGCTCCACATCAGACGACCGCGGCTTGGCGAACTGACCGGCCAAGCGAGCGACCTTCACTACCGGCAGCGACGCGCCATACATCAGGACGACCGTCATCTGCAGAAGAACCTTGAATGTATCGCGGATGTTGTCGGGCGTGAATTCTGCGAAGCTTTCGGCGCAATCACCACCCTGGAGCAAAAATGCCTTCCCTTCCGCCGCCAGACCAAGCTGACGGGTCAATTCCCGTGCTTCACCAGCAAAAACCAGCGGCGGATATCCAGCGAGCGTCTTTTCTACGGCGGCAAGCTGCACCGGGTCGTCATAAGACGGCATCTGCGTTACCGGTTTCTTGCGCCAGATATCGGGCGACCAGAGTTGCGCAGACATCGTACGCACCCTCGTTTCAAATCAATTTGTTAACGACATGACATGAAGCTAACGCGTGAGCGTTACAAAACCAACTGCGCCGTTTGTGTCGGCTTCCTGACCGCTACGCTTTCAGCAGATTGATGTCCAGTTGGTCTCAAGTCGGTAAGATCAGTATTTCCGTTGAGGAGAATCCGCGAGTGCATGCCGGCAACGAATTTTCGAGGCTTGCTCTCAAACGTTGAGCGCGGAGAACCGACAAATGCCGCGGGTTGACCGGATCATCCGGTGCTAAACTGGTAGCACGAACCGATCTTTTTCCGCCCGCAGCGGTCAATCTGGAACTGTCAAACCAATTACGGCAAACCGCACAAGAAAAATTGGCGGCAATGCTATCCGGCAGTCAGTGAACCTGCAGAATGACCTGGCGGTTGGATTCCAAAAGCTCATGAGCCTGGGTAGACGCTGTTTGAGAGCCTGATTCACAAGTCATTGATAGGGAATTATATACCTGACGGACGGGTAGTGTCTCAGTTTGAAATCGTCGCAATGACGAAACGGGGCGACCCGCAGGCCGCCCCGTGTGGATGGTGTCTGATGCCGACCTGCCCGTCGCGCCGCGGCGGGTTCTCCGTCGCGAGCGGCGGGCGGCACCGTCTCTAGCGGCTGACGCAAAAGGCCCGTCTAGTGCCCGATTGTGTTGGGGGTGCAGAGAGGATACGAGACACCCCCGAACCGGCCCCGCTCTACGGGCCTTATCTCGCGCGATAGACCGTGCGGCCCGGCCGCGTCACTGGTTGCCGCCGAGCAATTCGCCTCCCGGCCCGACCCGCGCGCAGCCCTTGCCGCCCATGAACAGGAAGTAGGTGCTGCCTGCCGTCGTATACCCACGTCCACGAGCAGGCGTGATGACCTGCACCACCAGCTCGCCGGGGCCCTGGATGGGGTTGTTGGCATTACGGTTGCTCCAGATGTGGGCACCGGCCTTGGGACGGACCTCGACGATGTTCTCGCCAAGCGCGCCGCCGGCGAAGGTCAGGGAATCTCTCCCGCCAAGCACATTCTGCCAGGCATTGCTGTTCACTTCCGGCGTGCGCCACTCCCAGTCGGTGAACTCGGCACCGGCGCGGTTTGTATTACGTGTGCTCAGAAATTTGACAGTCGTGAAACTTTGCCGCGTCACGTTGGGGTTGCTGCTCGACAGGGTCACCTTGAACCGACCCAGTGTGGCGTGCTCGCCACAGCCGTCCACGACGGGGCTGCCGGCATTGGCAAGTCGGATGGTGCAGGTAGAGGTGGTGCATTGCGGCGGCGGTGGCGGCAACTGCGCCAGCGCCTCGAGTGATGCCACGCAGGCCAGCATCGCGACCGGGAACATGCGGATGGTGTGAAAGGACATGGACAGGGCCTCCTGTACTTCTTCGAGAGGCCCCGGTGAGAGGCCCCGGTGAGAGGCCCCGGTGAGAGGCCCCGGTGAGAGGCCCCGGTGAGAGGCCCCGGTGAGAGGCCCCGGTGAGAGGCCCCGGTGAGAGGCCCCGGTGAGAGGCCCCGGTGAGAGGCCCCGGTGAGAGGCCCCGGTGAGAGGCCCCGGTGAGAGGCCCCGGTGAGAGGCCCCGGTGAGAGGCCCCGGTGAGAGGCCCCGGTGAGAGGCCCCGGTGAGAGGCCCCGGTGAGAGATGCGCCGAAGCCTGACACGGACGGACACACCCGTCAAGGCCCCCTGATCGGCGATCAAAAAGGGTGTGAGAGCCCGGCTGGGCCGTTGATTGCAATGGGTTGAACCACTGACCCGACCCTTCGGGGCGTCACCAGCCGGGTGAAGACCATGGTCACGCGTTATCGATCTCCTGTCACGCTCGAAATGTCCGGGAGGACGTGGCGCTGCGGGCAAGGCGGGTGATGCCGAGCGGAGCACCCCGTCGTCCTGTACCAGATGGCATACCGGCCAGGCGATGGCAGGACCCGCGTCGAAAACTAACGAAAGAGCGGCGTCTGGAAACGGTCTGACGGAAACCTCCCTTGGCACGATTGTCTGATCGGGTCGCTCACCTGCGTGCGGCGAGCCGGATATAGCGTTGTGAGCAACGGCTTCTATTCCTTAAACTTGATCTTATTCTCTCAGATGCCTCGCCGCCGGGTCGACTGATCGGACATTGGCGTGTAGATGGCGATCAAGGCCACAGACGTCATGACCTCCTCAGACCGCCCTCCCCTGATCACGATTGATGAGTTTAATGCCGATACAGGTGATCGGCACTGGTTTGGCACCTGGCTCGGCGGCCGCGTCGTCGCGCTGGGCTGGGGAACCGCGAAGATGGAACTGAATGTTCGGGAAGAATTTCTCCGCGAAGGCGGCACCGTTGCCGGCCCGATCATCATGGGAGCCGCGGACCTGGTTCTCTACGCGGCGGTGATGAGCGCTTACGAGAACGGCCGAAAATCCGTCACTGCAGACATGACCATGCACTTTTTGAGGAGACCAACTGGAAAAGTGTTGAAGGCCCACGCAATCATCATCAAGTTTGGTCGACGGCTGGCGATGGGCCGCATCGAGGTGACGATGGACGATGACCCACGCATCGTCGCCCATGTCGCGGCAACATACGCGCTACCTTGAACCGATGCCACTCCAGAACCGGGTCACTCCCTTCGGTAACTTGATCACTGATTCTGCGCGTGGCGCATGGATGGGCAATCGGGGCGTTTTGCACGATATCAACCGGAAACTGACCGGCAGGCGTTGGACGACCTTGAACTGGATCATCTGTGCCCTTTCGTTCAAGAATCGCCACCGCAAGGTCATGAGCCCCGGTCGGTATTCGGAACTGTTCTTTCTCGACGAAGCAACAGCACTTGCGGCAGGCCACCGGCCCTGTTTCGAGTGCCGGCGCGCCGATGCAGTCGCCTTTCGGAGGGCCTGGACCGATGCTTTCGGCGTTCGCAGACCGACGGCAGACGCCATGGACCGGATGATCCATCCGGAGCGTAAACAGCCACCTTGTCAGCGTCCCAGGATCAGCGACGCCGCATCCCTGCCGGACGGTGCGTTCTTGTTCCAGGACCACGCACCTGATACGGCGTTGCTGGTCCTTCATCGTCACTTGTGGCGTTGGACTCCCACCGGATATGAAGCGCCCGTTGCCGCATCCGGGCAGGCTGGAACCTTGGTGACCCCTCCCACTTCGGTGGCTGTTCTGCTCGCTGGGTATTCGGTCCAGATTCACTCATCGGCGCATGGTGAAACCGGATTGGTAATTTAATACCACAAATGTAAAATATTGAAACTATTGAAAATTCGAGACTTGACGCAGACATGATGCATGCTTATGTGACCTGTCGTCAAACAGAGTTCCGCGGATGAATGATTGTTCTTGGCCGCGGCGTGCATCGATCAAGAATGCTTTGCGAACCGAGAGTCCATCAATGAAGACCTACACGGCGACGCCGTCGGATATCGAAAAGAAATGGTGGCTGATCGACGCCGAGGATTTGATCCTTGGTCGCCTCGCGGTCGAAGTTGCGGATTTGTTGCGTGGGAAGCACAAGACCACTTATACCCCGCACATGGACTGCGGCGACCATGTCGTTATCATCAATGCGGAAAAGATTCATCTGACGGGCAACAAGCGCGTCAACAAGCGGTTCTATTGGCACACCGGCTATCCCGGCGGCATCAAGGATCGTACTATCGAGCAAATCCTGGATGGCAGGCACCCGGAACGCGTGATCCAGAAGGCCGTTCAGAGGATGTTGCCCAGTGGCCCCCTGGCGCGTCAGCAGCTTTCCAATCTGCGCGTCTATGCTGGCACAGAACATCCCCACGGAGCACAACAGCCCGCGATACTGGACATCGCCGGGCGCAACAGCAAGAACAAGAGGGCTGTCAATTGATGAGCGCCACGGAAAATACGGACACCGGCGCGGAAAAACCTGACGACCAGGAAGGTAGCGAGCTCGACAGGGCTGCCGCAACACTCGCCTCGCTGCTGCCGACAGACGCCGTTGCAGGCACGACGGCGGAATCGTCAGGCAAACAGGCTGAACCCAAGCTGGATGATGATGGTCGGGCCTATGCCACCGGCAAGCGCAAGGACGCTGTGGCTCGAGTGTGGATCAAACCGGGCGTGGGCCGCGTCATGGTAAATGGCCTTGATGTTGAGAGCTATTTTGCTCGCGCCACGCTGCGAATGGTCATGAATCAGCCGTTCGATGTTGCCGACCGTAAAGACCAGTTCGATGTGGCGGCGACAGTGTCCGGTGGTGGCCTCAGCGGCCAGGCTGGTGCGGTTCGTCACGGTATTTCCAAGGCCTTGGTGAACTTTGAGCCGGGACTGCGCCCAGTCCTCAAGAAGGCTGGTTTCCTCACTCGCGACAGCCGTGTGGTCGAGCGCAAGAAATATGGCAAGGCCAAGGCCCGTCGCAGCTTCCAGTTCTCGAAACGCTGATTGATCCAGATGGCCGACTGACCGAGGCCTCTCCGGGAGCGCCGTTTTTATTCAGTCCTCATCTTCCTTGCCTTCCGGCAGTGGCTGGTTTGCCACATGTTCCACATAGTCCACAAGAACCTTGATTCGCTTTCTCAAGGTGATTTTTGGGATCGGACCAATTCCGAACATGTGAGCGTGCAAATCGACGATGGTTTGATTCTCCGGGTCTTCCTGGCTTTCCCTCAGGAAGACTGCAAACTCCGAAGGGTTGCGGAATAGACGACCAAGAATACCGGTGTCTTCCTTGACGTGGAAAGCCCATCCGGAATCGTCAATGATGCGGAAATGGGATTGATAGAATAGCGAGCGCATGAAGACGGACAGATCGTTGGCCGATCGCTGGATCACGAGCGTTTTTGAAACACGGGCCATATTGCGGACTGGACCTCTGGCGACGGTCTTATTAGTCCCGCCTTCGTCGGGAAGTCTTCCTCCTACATGAATATCGGCCCGGAGAGAATGGGCCACTTTGGAACGGAATGGGATCATGGCAGGTAATGAGATCAGAGTCGGCGTCCTCGGCGCCAGCGGCTATACTGGCGGCGATCTCGTGCGCCTGATCATGACTCATCCCAGATTGCGGATCACTGTGATGACCGCCGACCGCCGCGCCGGCAAGTCGATGCAGGCGGTCTTTCCGCATCTCGGCATGTATGACCTGCCGGACATGATCGCGGTCGAAGACGTTGATTGGGATGATTGCGACGTCGTCGTCTGTGGCTTGCCCCATGGCACGACCCAGGAAATCGTTGCCCGCTTGCCCGACCATCTCAGAATCGTTGACATGTCGGCCGATTTTCGGCTGCGTGACATGAATGCCTATGCCGAGTGGTACGGTCACGAGCATCTGGCGCCACATTTGCAGCCTGATGCTGTCTACGGTTTGACGGAATACTATCGTCGCGAAATCGCCACGGCACGGCTGGTCGCCTGTCCCGGTTGCTATCCTACTGCTGCGCTGTTGCTGTTGCTGCCGATCGTGGCCGACGGCCTGATTGACGCCAACGATATCATCATCGACGCCAAGTCCGGCGTGTCGGGTGCAGGCCGCGGGCTGAAAGAGAGCCTTCTGTTCTGCGAAGTGGCCGAAGGAATCCACCCCTATGGCGTTGCCAGTCATCGGCATGCACCCGAGATAGAGCAGGAGATTTCCCTGGCTGCCGGAAAGCGCGTGCTGGTGAATTTCACACCGCATCTGATACCGGTGAATCGGGGCGAACTGCTGACAGCCTATGTCCGGTTAGCCGACAGCAAGACAGCGCAGGATATTCAAATCAGCCTGTCGTCGCGCTATGCCGACGAGCCGTTCGTCCACATGGCCCCTGCCGAGGGTGCTGCGCTGGCGACTCGCCATGTGAGGGGGTCTAACCACGTTCTGCTGCAGGTCTATGAGGATCGCCTGCCTGGCCGGGCCATCCTGGTCTCGACCTTGGATAATCTGGTCAAGGGATCATCCGGACAGGCCGTGCAGAACATCAACCTGATGTTCGGGCTGCCGGAAACGACCGGTCTGGAGCAGGCATCGCTCTTCCCCTAGGTGTGATTTCTCAACAGGTTGTCGATCCGGGATTGGTTTTGGCAGCGGCCGGGTGACGAAATCCTGTCAGTGAACCGAGACGAGAGCCCCGGATGAACGTCAACAATAATGCAAAATTCACCCTGCGCGGTCTCGCCGAGGTCATGCGCCGCGTCCTCCCGACCTCGACGATCGTCGTTTTTCGTCGGATTGCCCTCCAGTGAACTTCATGCAAGAATAAAAATGCCTTGCAGCTGTACGCCACGAAGCACCACTGCTCGCCAGAAAAGCGGCGTCGCTATCGACGACATCACTCATGATGACGACGAAGTCATTGGCTTGCAACGAGTACCCCGACAGATGATCCTTGATGATTGCAATCCAGGAGTAACTGCAGCGCCTGGCGGTATTGAATGTAGGGAAGTCCAGACTGCACAGCTAATGCGTCAAGGCCTCAGGGGATCCCTGGGCTGCTTGCAAGCGGCGGACGGCATCAGACAGCTTGCTGCGAACCCTTTCGGCTTCTGCCTTGCGTTCACGGTTTTCCTTGACGATTTTTGGGGGTGCCTTGGAGAGAAACTCTTGGTTGGAAAGTTTCTTGTCGATCTTGACGATCTCGCCGCCGACCTTGTCGATCTCTTTCTGCAGGCGCTTCTTCTCCTGTTCCAGATCAATGACATCAGCCAGCGGCAACATGATTGTAGCTTCGCCCACCACATCCTGGATGGAGCCGGAAGGCGCATCATCGCCAAAGGTTACCTCCGATAGCCGGGCGAGCCGATCAATCAGCGCGCGATGCACATCCACCCGTGCTGTCGTTTCCGCAGAAGCCTCCTTGATAATCAGCGGAACCCTGGCTCCCGGCGGGACGTTCATCTCCCCCCGAAGTGTCCGAATACGAGAAATCACATCCACCAGCCAGTTCAACTCATCGTCAGCTTCGGCGTTGATCATCGTCTGGTCGATGACCGGCCAATCAGTCGTGATCAGCATCGTCCCCGCCGGACCGGTCTGCTCCCACAGTTCTTCAGTCAGGAATGGCATGATCGGATGCAGCATGATCAGGCCCTGATGCAGGGCCCAAAGCGCTGTCGCTCTCGTCTCTGCGCGTATTGCGGGATTATCCGACTGCAGCAGCGGTTTGGCGAATTCCAGATACCAGTCACAGTAACTGTGCCAGATGAACTGATACAGTGCATGGGCCGCGTCATTGAAGCGGTAGCTTTCGATCGCCGACTTCACTCGCGGCTCAAGCTGCGCCAGCTGGCTGACGATCCACTGGTTGACGCGGTTGGCGTTGGTCTTCGGATCGAACCCGGCGGCGTAGACTGCGTCATTTATCTGGCAAAAACGGACCGCGTTCCAGATCTTGGTCGCAAAATTGCGATACCCGGCGATCCGGCTTTCGGCAAGCTTGATATCCCGACCCTGAACCGCCAGCGCCGCCAGCGTAAAGCGCAGGGCATCGGCGCCAAACTTGTCCATGAGGTCGACAGGATCAACGACATTACCTTTGGATTTCGAGTATTTCTGGCCTTTCTCATCACGCACCAAGCCATGGATGTAGACATCAGCAAAGGGAACTCGGCCGGTGCCATTCTCATCCCGCATGAAGTGCATGCCCATCATCATCATTCGTGCAACCCAGAAGAAAATGATGTCTTCGCCAGTGACGAGTACACTGCCGGGGTAGTATCGGCCAAGCGAATGGGTTTTTTCCGGCCAGCCCAAGGTCGAGAAGGGCCAAAGGGCCGATGAGAACCAGGTGTCGAGAACATCGGTATCACGAGTCAGCTGCGGTGCTGCCCCGTAATGTATCTCCGCAGCCGCTCGGGCAGCATCTTCCGTCTCTTCCACAAAGGTTTCGCCATCTGGTCCGTACCAGACCGGTACCTGATGGCCCCACCAGAGCTGGCGCGAAATGCACCACGGCTGGATATTGCGCATCCACTGGAAATACACGCGGGCGAACTGCTCCGGCACAAACGTTGTTCGGCCTTCTTCCACCGCCTTGATGCAAGGCCGCGCCAGCTTTTCGGCATCAACAAACCACTGGTCAGTCAAATAGGGCTCCACAGGCACCCCGGAGCGGTCCCCATGCGGGATACTGTGCAGATGATCTTCCGTCTTCTCCAGCAGCCCCTGGCTCTCAAGATCGGCAACCACCTTCTGGCGAGCGTCGAAACGGTTCAGGCCGCGATAAGCCTTGGGAGCATTCTCGTTGATTCGGGCATCAACGTCGAAGATGTTGATCATCTCCAGCCCGTGCCGCTTGCCAACCTCGAAGTCGTTGAAATCATGGGCTGGAGTGATCTTCACTGCGCCACTGCCCTGTTCCGGATCGGCGTAGTTGTCTCCAATGATGGCGATCCGACGTCCAACCAACGGCAGAATGGCGTGCCTGCCAATCAGGTCGCTGTATCGCGCATCATCCGGATGCACCGCAACCGCAGTATCGCCAAGCATCGTTTCCGGACGAGTTGTTGCGACCACAACATAGCGGTCATTCTCCCCGTCGACAGGGTAGCGGAAGTACCAGAGACGGCCGCTGATCTCATGCTGCTCCACTTCCAGATCCGAGATTGCAGTGTGAAATTTCGGATCCCAGTTGACCAGGCGCTTGTCTTTGTAAATAAGACCTTCCTTGTAAAGTTGCACGAATACCTTCAGCACGGCCCTCGACAGGCCCGCGTCCATCGTAAACCGCTCGCGGTCCCAGTCGCACGTGGCACCCAGACGGCGAAGCTGTTTGAGGATCATCCCTCCGGAATGCTCACGCCATTCCCAGACCTTTTCGACAAACTCCTCGCGTCCGATCAGCTTGGCGTCCATGTCCTTCGGAGGAATTCCACGGTCGAGCACAATGCCGTCTTCGGCCAGCGTCCGCTCAACAACCATCTGGGTCGCAATTCCGGCGTGGTCGGTACCCGGTTGCCATAGCACGTTGCGTCCCTGCATCCTCTGAAACCGGATGAGAATATCCTGGATCGTATTGTTGAAGGCGTGGCCCAAATGGAGGCTGCCGGTGACATTCGGTGGCGGTATCATGATCGCATAGGGCTCTCCGGACCGGGTCGGATCTGCCCGGAAAGCGCCGGACTCCTCCCAGCGCTGGTACTGCCGCCTTTCGACCAATTCCGGCTGGTAGGTCTTGTCCAACATGATGTTCTGCAATGGAGAATGGTTGATGTGCAGCGCAATATCGACACACCGTCGCGAGGGTCAACGACTGCGATGTCGCTTGAGTGACGGTTGCAAATGCGCAATCGCATCAGCACTTCCGAAAGCCGCCTGCGCCGGTTCGGATGCGGCTGTCGGGGTATCCGCTTCCGCCCTCGGGCGGGTTGACGGCACAACGCCGATTCGATTTCGGGCATGGGATTTCTTGCAGCAAGTGGTCCGCCGCCAATTGCCCCGTCCCGGTCAGAGCGATCTTCTATGACCTGCGGCACTGTCTGCTCGGCAAGACCACTTGCGGCAAGTTTGCCGCTGACTTGGAAAGTTCCGGTGGAACTTGCAATATCGATATCCATTGTCCGGCGACAATCATCACGAAAAGCCGCCGGGAAGATACGTCCTGTCTGGTCGCATTGCTCGTACGGTACCCGTTCATCGGGTTGCGACAATCCCATCTTGATGATGGACCAGGCGCCCACCCTGCTACATGATCACAATCACTGCCCCGCCGATGTCTTGGAATACACGTTCGACCAAGTCAAAACCGAGGCGCGTAGCGGCTCGTTTGTCCTGGCATCTGAAACCCTGCTTCGTCATGCCGCCGTGTTGTGGCCATCCTCCATCATGACAGTGTCGGCCTTGGCGATTGAAGCTTGAATCCTGCCGTCTCGCTCTAGACATTCCAAATCATGCGTCCGGAATCGCTCTTCCCGTTATTCGGTGACATCAACGCCTTGCCCGGCATCGGGCCACGTTTGAAGACGGCGGTCGAGCGCGTTGCCGGACCCAGGATTGTCGATCTGATCTGGACGCTGCCGACCGGCCTGATCGATCGACGTTATTCACCGAAGATAGCGGATGCTGCTTCCGGCGAGATTGCCACGATCACGGTCATGATCGATTCACACGAAGTTTCCGAGACGCCGAAACGACCCTATCGCGTAATCTGCTCGGATGACTCCGGCTCCATGACGCTGGCGTTCTTTCACGCTCGGAAAGCGTGGCTGGAATCAGCGTATCCAGTTGGCCGGCAGCGGGTAGTAAGCGGACGCGTGGAGGAGTTTCACGGTCATCGCCAGATGACCCACCCGGATTTCGTCGCCGCCCCGGAAGAAGCCGACTCCTTGCGCACGGTCCAACCGGTTTATCCGTTGACGGAGGGACTGACCCAGCACACCATGAAGAAAGCGGTAGATGCCTCTTTGGATCGTACCGTTGATCTGCCCGAATGGGCCGATCAAACTCTGGTGGCCCAACGTCGCTGGCCGTCGTGGCGCGCTGCCTTGCAGCTGGCGCATCGCCCTCAAGGGCCGTTGGATCTCGCATCAGGGTCCGTTGCCCGTAGTCGTCTGGCCTATGACGAGCTTCTGGCGACACAATTGGCGCTTCTGCTGGTCCGCGAGCGTCAACGTCGGATCAAGGGCCGGTCGCTTTCCGGTAGCGGAGAGCTGCAGCAGCGAATTTTGGACTCCTTGCCATTCAGGTTGACGGACAGCCAGCGTACCGCACTGGAAGAAATCAATGCCGACATGCATGCGCCTACGCGCATGACACGGATGCTGCAAGGTGATGTCGGGAGCGGCAAGACGATGGTCGCGCTGCTGGCCATGGCCGGAGCCGCGGAAGTCGGCGGCCAGGCTGCCCTGATGGCGCCGACCGAGATTCTGGCGCAACAGCATTTCGAAACCATCCGGCGATTCGCTGAACCCGCCGACCTGCGCGTCGAACTGCTGACCGGTCGCAAAAGAGGCGGCGATCGAAAGGCACTGAATGCAGCGGTTGAAGGCGGTGACGTCTCGATCATCGTGGGCACCCATGCCCTGTTTTCAGAAGGCGTCGTGTTTCGGGATCTGGCGCTCATCATCATTGACGAACAACACCGCTTCGGTGTTCAGCAGCGGCTGGCGCTGGCCGGCAAAGGAGATGGTGTCGATACGCTGACAATGACAGCCACGCCCATTCCGCGCACGATGATGTTGGCCGCCTACGGCGACATCGAAACCTCGAAGTTGATCGACAAACCGGTCGGCCGGCAACCGGTCGATACAAGGGCAATGCCCATGGATCGGTTGTACGCTGTCGTCGCGAGCGTGAAACGGAGGATCGCCAACGGATCCCAGGTCTTCTGGATTTGCCCGCTGATCGATGATTCGGAAGCGCTCGACCTGACTGCCGCCACCAGGCGACATTCCTGGCTTCGGCAGGAGTTCGGATCGAAGGTCGCCCTGGTCCACGGCAAGATGAAAGCCGTCGAGAGGGATGCTGCCATGCAAAGGTTCATCAACAACGACGCCGCGATCCTTGTCGCGACGACGATCGTCGAGGTGGGTGTCGATGTCCCGAATGCCAGCATCATGATTGTCGAACATGCCGAGCGTTTCGGTCTCGCCCAATTGCACCAGCTTCGAGGTCGGATCGGGCGCGGCGCGCGGAAGTCGTTCTGCTTCCTGCTTTACGACGCACCCCTTGGCGAGATGGCTCGCGCCCGGATCGACGTTCTGCGCAAGACCAGCGATGGTTTCGAAATTGCCGATGAAGACCTGCGTTTGCGCGAATATGGAGAAGTGCTCGGCACCCAGCAAAGCGGAATGCCTGCCTTCAAGCTTGCACGGTTTCCGGAACATGACGACCTGTTGGAGATCGCCCGATCTGATGCCCGCGTCGCGCTGGATCGCGACCCGGACCTCTCGAGCGACCGCAGCGAGGCCCTTCGGACACTTCTCTATCTGTTCGAACGGGATGAGGGTGTGCGGATGATCCTTTCCGGGTAGGTCCCCATCCGACAGAAGAAATTCAGACTGATCGGGTAATGCCGCCATCCACGCGCAGGTTTTGACCTGTGATGTAGGCGCCACCGTCCGAGGCAAGAAAGGCGATCGTCTCTGCGACCTCTTCCGTCGTGCCATAGCGCTTCATGGGAATCTGGCTACGGAATTCCTCCTTTTCGGGAAGGCTGTCGATGAAGCCCGGCAGGACGTTGTTCATGCGAACCCCGTCTGCTGCGAAGGTATCGGCAAACAGCTTGGCGTAGGATGCCAAACCTGCCCGAAAGACGGCCGAAGTCGGAAATACAGGAGATGGCTCGAAGGCAGCGAAGCTCGAGATGTTGATTATCGCGCCTCCGCCCTGCGCCTGCATGATCGGCGCAACGATCCGGGTAGGCCGCACGACGCACATGAAATATACATCCATTCCGCTGCGCCAGTCTTCGTCGGTGATCTCCAGAATCGGCGCGCGAGGACCATGGCCAGCGCTGTTGACCAGCACGTCAATCCGGCCCCAGGCCGCCATGACCTTGTCGACCAGTTTCTGAATGTCATTGTTGGACTGATTGCTGCCGGTGATGCCGACCCCGCCCAGTTCTTCCGCCAGAACCTTACCCTTACCCGACGAAGACAGGATGCCCACCTTGTAACCCCTGGCCGCGAACGCGCGTGCTGCGCCTGCACCCATGCCGCTGCCGGCCGCTGACAGAACAACAACTTTGGTATCCGCCATTTCATTCTCCGGAGATTGTAACCTGCACGCAGTCATCTTGGCCGACGCTCGACCTTGGTGCGGGAAAGTCGTGGATCAGCAGCAAAACTGCTCGGAGGCAGGGACGACCGCGGCCGACGATCGAAGGTTGCAACTCCGCAGAATTCGGCGTCGTGTCAACGCCTGTGCGTCTGTAAAGCGTCGGCAACATTGAATATCCACACGGTTGCCAAAACTATTCTGCCGGCATTGGCGAGCCGGCGCAATACGGATCAGGCCGTCGGAAAATACGCCGGCAATCCTCCTGAATCGCAATCATCCCCGGTACCACGAACAGCACCAGGAACATTGCCACCAGAAGTCCGAAGATCAACGTGATGGCCATCGGAATCAGAAACTGCGCCTGCAGGTCGGTCTCAAACATCAGCGGGATCAGGCCGCCTATGGTCGTCAGAGAGGTAAGAATAATGGCGCGCAACCGGTCGCGCGAGCCGTTGGCGATGGCCTCATGGACCGGTTCACCCGCCTCCAGCCGCTCCTTCACTGCGGACACCAAAATGATCGAATCATTCACGACAATACCCGAGAGACCAATGAGAGCGATGAGGCTTAGAATCGTCAGATCAAAGCCCAGCAGGTAGTGGCCCAACACGGAACCGACGAAGACCATTGGAATAATCGACATCACGACAATCGGGCGCATGTAGCTGGCAAAAACCCAAGCCAGAATAACGAAAATCAGGACTAGACCGATCCCGGCTCCGATCGTCATGTCCCTGAACGTACGCTTCTGTTCCTTGTCTCGACCCTCGAACCGATACTGGAGGTCGTACTTCGTCGCCAACCGATCGAGACCGGCTTTCTTGATCTCGCCGATCGCCGCCTGGGTTGTCATGATGCCGGTATCAAGATCAGCCGTGATGGCAACTTCCCGCGCGCCGTCTTCGCGCCGAATCCTCGCAAAACCCTGCTTCTCGCGCATGCTGACAATGGCGCGCAAGGGTACGAAAACTCCGTTCGGCGCACGAAGATGCAGGGTGTTCAGCGCCGCTGCCGTGAGTTCTGACTCCGGAAAGCGTACTCTTACCAGTACCTCCTCGTCGCCGCGAGCAAATCGCTTGGCGATGGCGCCATCGAACGCATTGCGAACCTGCCGACCGACGCTTTCAGTCGTGAAGCCCAAGGCCCTGCCGCGCGGCGTCAATTCCAGAATGGTTTCGATTTTGCCGTACGGCAGGCTGTCCTCGATCGCTCGGGCACCAGGCAGTGACCTCAGGATGACCTTCAGTTCCTCGGCGGCTTCCTTGAGTTTCAACGTTGACGCTCCGGTCAGGCGAACATCCACATCCCGGCCGGGCGGTCCGCCGCGAGATGGCTTGATGGTAACATGTTGCAAGCCGGGCATGTTGCGCACAGCCTTGCGCCAGGTCACGACGAACTCGCTTGCCTTGACCGTTCGCTGATCGGAAGGAATGAGCTCGACAAAAAGCCCGCCGACATGGTCCCCAGTGACGGGGTTGTTGGCGACGGCTGCGCCCACAGGGTATCCAACCTTTCCGGTACTGAACTTGATCAAGCCGCCCTTGCCGCCGGTAAGCGTCCGGTCGGCTTCGAACAGCGCTCGCTCCAGTTCGAGAAGCATGGCGCGCGTACGGGTCCGTGGAGTGCCAGCCGTAAACTCCACGGTTGCAAAAATCTTGTCCACTTCCGGATTCGGGAAGAAGACGAAATTGATTCGCCCGCCTGCAACGATCGAAGCGGCGCCGATCAATGCGGCAAGCGCCAAGGCTACCGTTGTATAGCGCCAACGAAGCGACGCGCGGACGACAGGTACGAAAAGACGATCACGAAAACCGTTGAATGCCCTTTCAAAACCCCGTTTGATCGCCGTCAGGACCCTGCCGAGAGCACGCCCGATCAGAATGACCGGAACCAGGGGCCACACCCAAGAGAGGCCGATGACTCCGAAGAATGGCGAGAACCAGCCGGGCACATCATGCCGTCTTTGGTCAACTCCAAGGGCATGACGCATGTGGCCCGGCAACACAAGGAAACATTCGATCAGGCTGGCGATGATGATCGCGATCACCACGAGCGGGATGGCTTTGATGAGCGTCCCGATGATATCGGTGATCAGCAACAAGGGCAGGAAAGCGGCGATGGTGGTCAACGACGCGGAGAAGACCGGTGGCGCCATGCGTCGGGCCCCGGCCTCGGCCGACAACGCATCATCATAGCCAAGGCGCCGAAGCGCCTCCGAATGCTCTCCGACCACAATGGCGTCATCGACGATGATGCCGATGGCCATGATCATGCCGAACATGCTGATCATGTTTACCGACTGCCCCCAGAGCCACATCACCATCATCGCAGCGGACAGCGAAATCGGAATGCCGGCCGCTACCCAAAAGGCCACGCGGCCATTCAAGAACAGGAAAAGCACGATCAGGACGATGATCAGACCCTGCATGCCATTGCTGATCAGCAAGCTGACGCGACTCCTGATCTGGTCGGCTTGAATGTCGTAACGCTCCAGCTTCAGGCTGACCGGGAGTGCGGGTTGAATTTCCTCCAGATATCGGTCGACGACATCCGATAGCGCCAGCGCATCCCCCTTTGGCGTGCGTTTGGCGTGCAACTCGATCGCCCTGTCTTCGCCGCGCCAGAAAGTGAAGTCGTCTTTGTTGAATGAATCTCGTACGGAGGCGATATCCCGAAGCAGGAGCTTTTCGCCATTGGCAAGGGACTTGATTTCGATCTTGCCAAGCTCCTGGGCCGACTTGACTGCGCCGATGCTCCGTATCTGTCGCTGGCCTCGACCGAAGACGTCGCCGGAAGGCACGTCCTGAGATGTCTGACGAATCTTTTGCGCCACCTCATTCAGCGTCAGGTTCAATCTTCGCAGCGTTTCCGGCTTGATTTCAACGAGCAACTCTTCCTTCCGCGACCCACCAATATCGACCTTGTCAATTCCCCGTCTGAGGAGCCCGTCGCGTATTCGCTTCGCGTACGCCTTCAACGCCGATTCGGAGAATGGTCCCGATACCATGATCCGCGACAGGGTATCGTAGCGCACGATCCGCTTGATGGTCGGTGTTTCTGCATCTTCCGGCAGGGTTGTCACTTGCCCGACGGCCGTCTCCACATTCGACAACGCGCCTTGCATGTTGGTCCCGGGCTCGAATTCAACAGCGACCGAGCCGCGCCCTTCGAATGCGCTGGATTTCACGGCCTTCACGCCATCGATGAACCGGACCTCCCGCTCGATCGCCTGAATGATATTGCTGTCCACATCGCTGGCGCTTGCACCCGACCACTTCACCGAGACTCTCACGAGATCGATACCGAAATCCGGGAAGAACTGTGTGGTCATCCGGTTCAAGCCAAAAAACCCGGCGATCAACATCAGCACCATCAGCAGGTTCGCTGCTGTCCGATGGCGTGTGAAGAAGCCGATCAGATCGTTCTTGGAGCGGATGCTGCGTGGACCGTAGTTGGCGTCACTCCTGGTGACGTCGACTTCAGACAATTCGCCTGATTCCGTCATCTGCGAAATCTCATTGCGTATTTCGGGCACTCGACGCCGGGACATTCACCTTCAAGCCGGGGCCGATCTCCGGGAAGGTTCGAGCGACAACCTTGTCGCCATCGACAATTTTGCCGCGCACAAGGATATCATTCCCGACGCGGCCGGCAATCTGAACGGCACGCCGCTCCAGACGTTCATCGACCACCACATAAATGTACCGCCCATCGTGCAACGCGTCGTCAGGAAGGCGGAATACCCCCTCGAAAGGGCGATCCGTGATCTGGACCTCAACAAAAACACCCGGCCGCAAGGGTGTTTTTATGGTCGTCGACGCCAATCTGGCGAACAGGTTCACACCGCCGCTGACGCTGGAGACCCGCCCTGACACCCGAGCGATTTCTGCCGGGAACAAGAAATTCTTGCCGGATGTTTTCCACACGACTGCCGCCGGCTTGCCGATTACGGTACCGTCACTGACCAGACGGCCGTACTGAGCGTCGCTGACCTGGAACTCCGCCTCGAACCGGCGGGCATCGGTCAGTCGAGCAATCGGATCATTGACGCTGACCCTCTTGCCGATTTCGGTGGAAATCTCCCGCAGGAAGCCGTCAAACGGCGCAACCAGCTTGGTATCGCGAAGGTTGCGCTGCGCTCGGGCAAGCGCCAATTCAGCTCGAGCAATAGCCGATGTCTGCTGGATCAACTTGGCTTCAAGCGTTGTCACGCGGCGGATACGCTCGTTCAGGCGTTGCTCCTGGCTGTTCAATGCAATCTTGGAATCGTCCAGAAGCTTCTCGGTTCCTGCACCCTTCTTGAGCAGGACCGTGCGCCGGACCATATCCCGCTTCCGGAGTTCGATCTGGTCGCGATCCTGCCTGATCAGCGCCTGTTCACCCCCGAGGTCTGCCCTGATTTCCTTGAGGCGCGCTCTCGCCTCCTTCAACTGGGTCTCGCGTTCCGTCACATCGACCTCGTAATCAAAACGATCGATTTCGACGAGCAAGTCACCTTTCTCTACAATGCCGCCATCGGCAAAAGTCTTGCCGACACGCACCACCCGTCCTGATACCAGCGGGCGCAGCTGCACCTCTCGACCAGCCACGATGATGCCGTAAAGCTTCAATTGCGGCGCAACGGTTGACTTCGCTGCGACTACAGTATCAATGAAATAGACTCTTTCGGTAACCGCCCTGCGTTGCACCGATGGCTTGGTGGATTGCATGTACTGGAAGGCCATGAACGCGCCGCCGAGAATGGCAACGGGCACGACAAGCTTGGTCAGATACAGGGCGCCCAGGCCGATCCTTCTCAAAACGCCACTTTTTCTGTGAGACGAGGCTTCCGCTCTGGTTTCCAAGTCGCTGTACCGCCTTGTCGACGATGTGCCCGAGTTTTCTTTTTCGACGTTTATCGGCACGTTGCTTGATCAAATCTTGGCAAATTACAAGCTCGCCGACAATTCCATGACGTGACCAGGTCGCCAGTCTGGCAAAGAAAACATTTCGACCAGCATTTCATTGTCACCCAGCCGCCCCGCTGTCAACAAACCAAATACGGGGGTCGTGTCTCAGTTTGAAAAATTATCCTGATCGTCGGGAGGTAACGTCAGGAGTCATGTGTCACCGAGACCGGGGTCCTGATTCCCCGGGACCTGTCTTCGTGGATGAAGACCGCGTGGAGGATGCGGTCCGTCGATGTCCGGTCCCGGAAGGCTCCCGTGGGCCGTGTTCGTCTGCGCACCTCGCGGAACCGTCGTTCGATGGCATTGCGATGCTGACCTGCCTTCGCCCGGCAAGGGTCCTGCAGCGAAAGCAGGCGAGCAGACCGTCGAGAGCGTTGCGCAGGGAAGCGACGACCCCGGGGCAGATGCCCTGCCGGCGGTCGGCGAAGCGGCGGCCGGCGCCTGGCGACCGAGCGGGCGACAGCACTCGCCCCGCTCCACCGGCCTGCATCTCCTTCACCCCCTCGAACGCCTGTGGCAGGCTCCCGATCGTTGCAGCCTGCCGTGGCATCGGGGGCTCCTGTCCGTGGCTGCTGCTTCACCACAGGGAGTATCCCGACCGACACGTGAATCCTTGCGTCACCATCGCCGTTCTGGCCTTGACGGGTGTGTCCGTCCGTGTCAGGCTTTGGCACATCTCATACCGGGGCCTCATACCGGGGCCTCATACCGGGGCCTCATACCGGGGCCTCATACCGGGGCCTCATGAAGTACAGGAGGCCCTGTCCATGTCCTTTCACACCATCCGCATGTTCCCGGTCGCGATGCTGGCCGCGCTGGCCGCGACCCTGGCCCTGACCGCCGCACCCGCCATGGCGCAGACGACCGTCACCAGCAACGGCCGAGAAGGCCCCACGGCGTGCCTGAGTGGTCAGACTGAGGACAATGCTGGGAATATGCCCATCACGGCCTTGTCCACATCCAGCGTGACCTTCACGGCACCGGCTATCACATGGAACGAATATGTCGGGCGGCTTGGCGATACGCCAGCACCAAGCTCAGCAGCAGTAGTTTCCGTTGTCGAGAACGCCAGCACAAATGTGACAGTGGGAAGAAAACCCAATCAAATCTTGGCTGGCGGGAATTTCCCAAGCGAAAACCAAACCATAAGTAACTTGGCTGCGAAGACGTCTTATTATTTGGAAGTTAGGGTGACTTCAACGGGTAATCCAGACCAGGTGTTTGCCCGACGCTGCTTCATGACCGGCGGCACCTACACCATACCGGCCAACCCCATCGCTTCAGGCCCAACGCAGGGGTCAAGCGGCTGCTTCGCGATCAGCCCTCTCACCCTTCAGGATGTCCGCAACTGCTGGTGCGGGCGCAAGACCACCCTGCCCCTGTTCAGCTCCACACAGGACAACACCAATTGGCTGAACATGTGGGGATGCCGGTAGCGGCCATCGCCCTGACATAAGTGTGGCGGCAGCCGCACCGTCCCGGTCGTCGCGGACCCGCCGCCGCCCGTCTTCCGGAGGCGGGCGGCACCTGTGGGCGCACTCCTGGATGCACCGAAACCCCATCGACAAAACCTGCAAGGACATTTTCAAATCGAGACACTGCCAATACGGGGCATCAGATGACGGGATTGCGCCAACACACCGGCCGAGAAAGGAATATTCGGGTTGTTTTGAATACATCAAACGACCTGACCCCGATTCTCGTCAATCGCTGATCTTTGCCGATAAGGTTGGGTTCCGTCATACTGGCATCTGCCGGAATCATGATCTCAGGCAACTGCGTTTCCTGTCGGAAATCATCTTGCTGCCCACACCCTTCCTGAAGCCATGTCCGCTGTCCCGGTCGACAAGACATTCCGCTGCGTTGGCAGAGATCGACCAGACAGCCTGTGCACACAACTTGCCAATCGCCAGACGATATCGCAGTCTTCCTCAAGCTGAGCGGCAACGCTCCCGTCCTTCAGCGGAGCCGACAGGTCGGTCGGGAACGCCTGATGCAACACGACCTGTGAAACGAAGGCATCGGATCCGGCAACCGCCATAAAGCGTCGGCCCCGCGTTCACCCACCCGGTTTTCTGCTTGCACACGAGCCTCATCCGAACCGGGCATCGGGACCATGATGCCACGAAGTCCGGAAAAGGACTTGACCTTTCGCAGTCCACACGTTTCGTCTTGGCGAAATGCCTCGAACGCCAGCCGGGCGCTGTGATGAAACGAAATGAATTCGATGCACGCTTTCGAAGACACATGCGGTGGATGTTGACAGCCGGCAAGGACGGCGAACGCGGTGATTTCCGTGGAGCCGATCTCGATGGTTACAACCTGCACGGTCATACGCTGGAAGGCGCGGATTTCGAGTTCGCTTCGCTGCGCGGTGCCGATCTGATACGGGCCGAATTGTCGCGGGCCAATCTGCGCGGCGCAGACCTTTCCGGCGCCTTCATGCACCGAACCGTGATGGTCGCGACCGACCTGACGGAAGCCAATCTCGGCGGGGCCGAACTGAACCACGCCGTGCTTGAACGGGCCGTCCTGAGATCGGCAAACCTGACCAACGCGGACCTGTACGCAGCTCGTCTGGATGGCGCTGTACTGGAAGGCGTTCTCGGATTGGCTTGAAGGACCGGTGACATGCAGACCCGTTTCATGGCCCAACTCGACGGTCAGGAAGGGAACCGATGTCGGAATTGTCTCCTGCGTGTCGGTTTTCTGGCAAGGGAATTCCGCCTCAGGTTCCCGGTAAAAGACGGCGAGATGAAGGCGCTGCAAGACCTTTCGCCGCGCAAGAGCGACATGACCCTCGAACACCACGCTTCGGATACTGCAGGGCGATGCCATCATCCGGCGTAGTATCAGATTGTCATGGCATCGTGGATGGACGCGACCCAGACACGGGTGCCGTGACAGAAGGAGCAGTTCCGAGATGACGCTTTACGCCCTCAACGATGTCCGGCCGGACTGTCATCCGGAAAGCTGGGTCGCACCGACAGCTGATGTGATCGGCAATGTATCGCTCGGAAGGGAAAGCAGTGTCTGGTGGCAGGCCGTGCTGCGCGGCGACAACGAACTGATCGCCGTCGGTGCAGGGAGCAATGTGCAGGATTTTTCCATGCTGCATACCGATCCGGGCTTCCCCCTTTCGATCGGCAAGAACGTCACGATCGGTCATCACGTGACTTTGCACGGCTGCGCCATCGGCGACGGGGCGCTGATCGGTATCGGGTCGACAATCCTGAATGGAGCACAGATCAGTGAGAACTGTCTGGTTGGCGCTGGGGCCCTGATTACCGAAGGCAAGACCTTCGAGCCGGCAAGCCTGATCGTCGGGGCTCCGGCAAAAGCCGTGCGGACATTGACGGAACAGCAGATCAACGGCATGCGCGCAAATGCAAGCCACTATATCGAGAACGCCCGGCGCTACCGGTCCGGCCTGACAACCCTTGACTGAACCATCCATGACAGAACCGGTATCTTCCTGGATCGGCAAGGCGCTTCCCCGGAAGGAAGATCCGGCATTGCTGACCGGTCAGGCGCGCTTCATTGACGATCTGGAGCCAGTTGCGGGGCTCCGGCACGTGGCCATCGTCCGCTCCCCCCATGCCCATGGTCGGATTCGGTCCATTGATGTCGCCCCGGCGCTTGCGATGCATGGTGTTGATGCCGTCGTCACCGGTTCGGATATCGCAGCTATCCTGAAACCTGTTCCCAGCGTCGTTCGGACGCCGATTCGCTATATGCCTGTCGGCATCGACAAGGTGCGGTTTGCCGGCGAGCCGGTCGCCGTGGTCGTCGCCCGCGACCGTTACCTTGCTGAAGATGCAGCCGAACAGGTCGCTGTGGAGATTGATCCGCTCGACCCTGTAGCTGGGCCCGTTGCGGCAATGTCTGACACGGCCCCACTTCTGCATGAAGACGCCGGCAGCAACTGCGTCAGTTTCAGGGCCTTTCGCTATGGTGACCCGGATACGGCTTTTGCCCGGGCGGCGCGAACGGTGAGTCTGGACTATACCTTCCACCGCTACGCTTCTACGCCAATCGAAACCTATGGTATTGTGGCTCATGCGGAGAAGGCACCGGACCGCTATACTGTTTGGTGCAATTTTCAGGGTCCATTCGTTCTTCATCCCCTGATGGCCGGGGCACTTGGCGTCGCCGGAAACAGATTGCGTCTGATAACGGCCCCAGCCAGCGGGGGCAGCTTCGGCATCAAGCAGGCGATCTTCGGCTACATCATGCTGCTATCCGCGGTTAGCCGGTTGACCGGTCATCCGGTCAAATGGACCGAAGATCGCCTTGAACACCTGACCGCGTCTTCCGCCGCGGCCGAACGCGTCGGCCGGATTGACGGCGCATTCGATGAAGATGGCACGCTCACAGGGCTACGCTTCGACAACGTCGCCAACATGGGCGCGTACCTGCGTCCGCCGGAACCGGCATCCGTCTACCGGATGCACGCCGCATCGAACGGCTGCTACAGAGTACCTCATATCGCCGTGGAAAACAGACTGGTTGTCACCAACACGCTCCCCGTTGGCCTGAACCGCGGCTATGGCGGTCCCCAGTTTTTCTTCGCGCTGGAACGACTGATCGATTGTGCCGCACGCAGGCTTGGCCTCGACCCGGTAGAACTGCGCCGACAGAACTTTCTGCGAACGGAGGCGTTTCCCTACACGACGCCGGGCGGCGCAACCCTCGATTCGTCGGATTATAACAAAGCGATGGATATGCTGGTGGCCGCCGCAGACTACGAAGGCCTGAAGGCGCACCGCGCCGATGTTCGAAGGAATGGAAGCTATTTCGGTATCGGTTTCGCCTGCGGGATCGAACCCTCCGGCTCGAACATGGCGTATGTCAGCCTCGCGCAAACTCCAGAGGAGCGTGCGCAGGCCGGCCCGAAGTCCGGCGGCAATGCCAGCGCCACCATCGAAATGGACCCAGGCGGTTCCGTTACCGTGCAATTGTGCAGTACTCCCAATGGTCAGGGCCACGCGACAGTCGCCGCCCAGATCGTGGCGCAGGCGTTGGCAATGGACCCCGCCGATATCGATGTGGTAACCGATATCGATACCCGAAACGATGCATGGTCCATCTCGTCTGGCAATTACTCCAACCGCTTTGCCGCCGCCGTTACCAGTGCCATCGTGACGTGTGCCGATCGGGTTTCCATGCGCCTCCGGAAGATCGCCGCCGAACTGTTTGAATGCGCGATAGACGATGTGGAGTTGGCGGATGGCAAGGTTCGGATCAAGGGTGTACCAAACAGGGCCCTTCCGGTGAAAAGAGTTGCAGCGGCCGCGCACTGGCATCCGGACTGCCTGCCTGACGGTCTGGATGCCGGCCTCACCGAAACAGCCGTGATTCATCCGGAAACGCTGACCGCACCGGACGACCACGATCGGGTTTCTTCTGCGGTAACGTATGGCATTGTGTTCGACCTTGCTGCCGTGTCCATCGCACCGGACACCGGGAAAATGACGGTCGAGAAATACGTCTCCGTTCACGACGTCGGAAATCAGCTCAATCCGCTCATCGTCGAGGGTCAGATTCTCGGCGGCTTTGCGCACGGAGTTGGCGGCGCTATGTATGAAGAACTCTCGTATGATACGGATGGCAATCCGTTGAACGGTACATTTGTCGACTATCGCTGTCCCACCGCGATGGAAGTGCCGCCGATCACAGTTCGACACCTGACGACGCCATCGGAAAAATCGCTGCTGGGTTCAAAAGGACTAGGCGACGGCAGTTCAATGACGACGCCCGCTGCGCTTGCCAATGCCGTCGCCGACGCGCTCGGCCGGGAGGATATCTCCCTGCCTCTCACCCCGCCCACCTTGTGGCGCATGATCCATGAGGACATCGCGTGAAGCCTGCTCCGTTCGACTACGCCCGGCCGGAAACACTGGAAGAGGCACTGGCGCTGATGGCCAACTATGGTGACGATGCCGCGCCGCTGGCCGGCGGTCTGTCGCTGGGTCCAATGCTTAACCTGCGGTTGGCAAGACCCGCAGTGGTGGTGGACTTGGGACGACTGGCCCTGCACGAAATTGACAGCTCGTCTCCTGATCGATCCGTGAAAACCGGCGCGCTGGTTCGGCAAGCGTTTTTGCAGCAACGGCTGAAAGCTGATCTGACTATGCCGCTTGTCGATGAAGCATTGGACTGTATCGGCCATTACCAGACTCGTGCCAGAGGCACCGTTGGCGGGTCAGTCGCTCATGCCGACCCGTCGGCGGAACTGCCTCTTTGCATGGTAACCATGGATGGCTCCGTCTGCTTGCAATCTACAGCAGGACGACGCAACGTTCGAGCAACGGCATTCTTCGAAGCCGCCTTGACTACCGCTCGGCATCCTGACGAACTGGTCGCGGGCCTGGAATGGCCCGATGCCGGGGAGCCGGGTACCGCCTTCGCCGAATTTGCGCTACGTCATGGGGATTTTGCGATCGTCGCGGCGGCAGCCGTCGTCCGGCGGAATGACGATGGTAGAGTGAACGGGATTCGGCTGGGTTTGGGCGGTATCGAAGACGCGCCGCGCGTATTTGTCGGATGTGACGATGCCGTGAACAATTTCAAAGATTTTGTCGAACAATCAATGGCGGTCTTGACGCCAACAGACGACCCGGTCTGCGATGCGCCCTACCGATCGGCGCTGGCACGAAAGTTCGGCCTGGCCGTAATTGTCAAGGCGCTCGAACGAGCAGGCCTGCACTCATGACAATCCTTGCCCGCGATCAGCGCCACTCCATTGCTGTCAAGGTGAACGGCCTGCGATACACCGGCATGGCGACGCCGCGAACCCTGCTTGCCGACTTCCTGCGTCACGAATTGGGCTTCAAGGGAGTCCATGTCGGTTGCGAGCATGCAGTGTGCGGTGCCTGTACCATCCTTCTCGACGGACTGCTCACGCGGGCCTGCGCCGCCTATGCCGTTCAGGCGGATGAAGCGTCGGTCGAGACGATCGAGGGTCTTGGAAAACCGGAAGCGCTGGCACCGCTGCAGGCTGCATTTCAGGAACATCATGCGCTGCAATGCGGCTTCTGTACGCCAGGCATCCTGATGTCGGCCAAGGCTTTCCTCGACGATTTTGCCACCGTCGGTGTCGTCCCGACTGAGCAGCAAGTCCGAGAAATGCTGTCCGGTCATATATGCCGTTGCACCGGCTATGATGGAATCGTGAAAGCCATTTTGGCCTGTGCAGAACAAGCAATCGGGACACCCCTGCATGAACCTCGGTGAAGCCTTCCAGCGCGCTGCCGCCCGAGCACCTGATGCGGAAGCCATCGTCGACGGTGACAGGCGACAAACCTATGGCGATTGGTATGACACGATCTGCCGTACGGCTGGCGGGCTGGTCGCACGAGGCGTCCGGCCCAACGATCATCTGGCGGTAGTGATGAAGAATCGCTGGGAAATGGCGACGCTGGCCTGGGCTTCATACATGAGCGGCGTCATCTTCACACCGATCAACTGGCGCAGCACCGCCGATGAGATCGCCTATTGCCTCGAAGATTCTGACGCCGTTTTGTGCGCCTATGATGGCAGTTCCGGAAATGCGGTTGTCCAAGCCTGTAGCGATACGGGACTGGCCAGCGACAAGGCCATTGCCATCGCCGACGCAGGAGAAGGCTTCAGCGAACTGATGTCAGCCGATCCGGTCACAAGACCATCCTCCGCTCCTGATACCGATACTGCACTCATGCTTTACACGTCAGGCACCACCGGACGCCCCAAGGGCGTACCGCGATCGCACAAGGCGGAATGGTCGGCAACGGCGTCGCAAATCATGTTGAATGAATACCCGCGGATGCTGTCCCAGCTCTGCGTGATGCCTCTCTTCCACACCATGGGCATGCGTACCTTGGAGGCATCCGCCCTGTTGAATGGCAAGATGGTGTGCCTGCCCGACTATAGCGCTGTAGCGGTGCTGGATACGATTGAACAGGAAAGCATAGGCGGCATTTTCCTGGTGCCCACAATGTACCATGATATCCTGAATCAGCCAGATATCGCTCAGAGAAACGTGTCTTCTGTCATCCGCTCGGGTTTTGCCGGGATGACCATGGCGCCATCGCTGGTCGAGAAGTGCTGCAACACTTTCGGCGACAACTTCCTGAATTTCTATGGCTCCAGCGAGATCTATACCTTTGCTGCCTCCAACAGACAGCGTGAAAAGCCAGCGGCGGCCGGCAGACCGGGTCTTTATCAAGAGATACGGATCGTCACCGGCGATCCCGAACGCCGCATCATGCCCGATGAAACAGTCCCGAAAGGCAATGTCGGAGAGATCATCGTGAACCTGAACAGCCCGGACGCCTTTGCGGGTTACTGGAAGCGGCCGGATGCGGACGCGAAAGCCATCCGCCAGGGATGGTATTATACCGGCGATCTCGGGCGGGTAGACGAGGATGGCGACGTCTGGGTTCTGGGGCGCGTGGACGACATGATCATCTCCGGGGGCGAGAACATCAATCCGGAAGAAGTGGAAGATGCGCTGCTGCGCACGAACCTGTGCCGCGGCGCCGTCGTGGTTGGCCTGCCGGATGATCGCATGGGCCAGCGCGTGACAGCCTTTATCGAACCGCGCGTCGGCGCTTCTGCAGAAATACTGGACGACCTTCTGAAGAAGAGCGCCCTGGCAAACTTCAAACGTCCCCGCGCCTATGCCTTCGTTGAAATCATCCCGCGAACCGCAAGCGGAAAAATCCTCCGCCGAAAGTTGCGGAACGGGGAGTACGCGTTGATGGCGGGCTACGAGAGTACGGTATAGCCTATCCAAGATCGCCATCCCGTGGATTCTTGCCACGGGCTGAATCAACCCCGAAAGAGAGATTGGCATGAAGAAATACGCCGCCCGCCGCGCCGCCTTGCTGGAAGAACTGGACGGCCTGAGAGTCGAGATTGATGCCGAAAAGAGAATCGGCTGGCTGATCCTTGATCGGCCACCGCTTAACATCGTGTCCTACAAGGCGCGCGTCCAGATCGCCGCAATCCTTGATGAATTTTCGCGGGATGAAGAGGTTGGCGTGGTGGTCATTCGCGGCGCGAACGGTGTCTATACATCCGGCGGCGATGTTCGCGGATTCTTTGATGTGCCGCGAGATGGCATGTCCCACCTGGCCTACAACATTGCGGCTCCCACGCGATGCGGAAAGCCCGTGATCTGTGCAATGGAAAAATACGCGTTCGGAGTCGGCTTCGAGCTGTCGCTTGCCTGCGATTTCCGGCTAGCGGTGAAGGACACGCTGATTGGACTCCCGGAGGTTTCCATCGGCCAGATGCCGGGCAGCGGCGGGACGCACCGCCTCGCCAATCTGATCGGACTCACCCGCGCAAACCTGATGATCTGCATGGGCGAGCGAATTCCTGCCGAAACGGCCTTGGATTGGGGCATCCTGACTGAGGTTGCCCAGAATGGCGGCGCGTTGACGGAGATGATCGGGAGATATGCGGAGCGCCTGACGGCCTTGTCGCCGCTGTCTCTGCGCACCGTAAAGCGGGTATTGAACACGGTTTACGATACCAGCCAGGAAGTGGGGCTGGAACTGGAAGGCCATGCCTACGAGAAACTGCGGGACAGTCATGACTACACCGAGGGATCCCATGCATTTTTTGAAAAACGCAAGGCAAATTATCGCGGAAGCTAAATGATATCGTCGACTTTGTGATGGATTGGCTCGGAAATCAAAGGTCTAACTGGCTCTGCCCCAAGACTTGCGAAGCATGGCGCTCGTTTTTCGTACCGGTTCCTTGATGATTGGCCGACAAAGAATGGATTTTCCGGAGTTTTCGGGCATAGAGCCGAATGCGGTTCGATGCGGCATTGAACCTATCCTGTTTCGCCTGTTGATCAATTAGGCCCTGGCAACCGACCATCCAGGGCGCTTTTTCCTTCGATGCTTCAGCGCGACATATGATGGAAAAACAAGGTTGACAGTCATCGAGATCTCGACCGGCTTGGCCCGTCAGCCCGGACGCGAGTGTCATGATTGTCACGAAGACAGCCCTGAATGCGCCGCCGCAGCTGATCTGCACCTGGTTGGACATGGCGGCGCCGCGAAACGGTCCGCGCCAACTGGCTGTCGTTGCCGCCCAGGCTGCGCCAGCCGGACGGTGACAGGCAACGAATATTACTGCATGTGGCAAACCACCAGTTCCGGCGGCGACTGCATCATGCGCCTTGCGGGCATGAACTATCTTCGCTGCGTGGCGAGTCCACGCCTGTTGCCCGAATATTCAATTGGTCGAGGATTCGAGCAAAAGCAACCCGGCGAACCGAGCAATTTCAGCCGAACCCGAATGATGCCGGATTCTTGTCACCGGATGTTCAGCCCCAAACGTCTCGAGCCAAATCGGTGACCAGCCGCAATTTCGCCCACTGCTGGTCGACCGTCAAATCGTTACCATGGTGCGTGCTGGAAAAACCGCATTGGGGACTCAAGCAGAGATTGTCCATGGGCAGGAAATCGGCGGCTTGCTCGATCCGCCGGCGGATATCATCCGCCGGTTCCAAACATCCGGTCTTGGTCCCGACCAGACCCAGCACAACGAACTTGTCATGCGGGACATGGGTCAGCGGTTCGAAACCACCGGCGCGATCAGAATCGTATTCCAGAAAATAACCGTCGGCTTTGTGCGTCGGAAACAGGACTTCGGCCACGCGGCCATATCCGCCTTTCGCGACCCAGCTGCTCTTGAAGTTGCCGCGACACATGTGAGTTGTGATCATCATCCCCGGCGGCCGGTCGCGCAGCGCCTCGTTGGTGGCGTCACGATACTGGATCAATACATCGTCCGGATCTTCACCGCGATCACGCAGGTTCTGCCGCTGGTTATCGTCACAGAGGTAGGCAAAACTGACATCGTCGATCTGAAGATAGGTGCAACCCGCCGCGGCCAGCGCCGCAATCTCCTTGCGGTACGCCGCGGTCAGATCAGACCAGAACAGATCCTGATCTGTGTAGACCGGCTCGATCGCCCGACGGCCAGCACGCAACTGCATCATTCCCGGTCCAGGAACAGTCAGTTTAGGCGTGGCATCGGGTGCGAGGTCTTCGACAACGGTCTTCAGCCGTCTGAAGGCTTCAACAAAGATACCGCCATCGGGCCAATCGATCAAACCGGTAACCCGTACAAGCGGAGGTTGCTCTTCATTGTTGAAGCCGCCGCCCAGACTGGTCTGCCACATGTCGATCCCATCGAAGCCAGCCAGAAAGTCAAGATGCCACCAGTCACGCTGGTATTCGCCATCCGTGATTGCGTTCAGGCCGACATCACACTGTCCGGCCACAACCTCGCGAAGTGCTGCTTCCTCGATTGCGCGAAATCCGGCTGTATCCATGTCACCAGATTTCCAGGATCTTCGGGCTGCAGCGAGGGCTGGCGGGCGCAGAAGACTTCCAACATGATCGGCACGGAAAAAGGAACTGTCCTGAAGAGTCATGCAATATTCCATTCAGTTTCCGGCGTGCCATCACAGTCATACAACCCTGCGACCGATGCTTTCTGTGCCGCCAACGCATATACCATGTCGATCGTCGGGGTCCCAATCCCGGCGATGTCGCCCATCTCGCGTACCGCGTTGACAATGACATCCAGCTCGACGGGGCGACCCTTCTCATAATCTTGACGCGTAGATGCCTTGAAACCGCTCAACGCTCCGCCCAGGTCGATGCGTTCTTCACCTGTCATTCCGGGCTCCAGACCGAAGTACTGGCCAACTTCGGATGCTTCTTCGAACATGGCCTTCATGACCTTGCGAAGTGCCGGGTCCTTCGCCAGCACATCGTTGGTGGCTCCCGTGATCATGGAGATGGGCGCAAACGGAAGATTGCCCAACAGCTTGATCCAGACTTCCTGCTGGATTCGGCTGGTGGCTTCTGCACCGATACCCGCCGCTTTCATGGCTTCGACCAGCACCGTCGCGCGAGTCGTGATTGTCCCCTTCGGCTCGCCCACAATGATGCGGTTCTGGTTGTTGTGACGGATCAAGCCCGGCTCCGGCACATCGCAGGCAACGTGCAGAACGCAGCCGAGAAGACGATCTCGACACCCGAATCGCTCCAACGCACCGGAGCCATCCACCGAGCGCAATCTCAGGCCCTCGTGTGAGCCGAAGCCATCGAACATCCACCAGGGCACGCCATTCATCGCGACCAATATCGGAGTTTCCGGACCCAGCAGCGGCTTGACGGTCGGCAGCGTGCCTGGCAGGGATGGCGCCTTGACGGAGACGACCACAACGTCCTGCATGCCGAGGTCGCCAGCGAATTCGGATGCGGCAACGGAAGCGGTTATCCTGCGGTCATTGAAATCCAGACGAAGCCCCCGATCCTGAATAGCGGCGAGATGCGGTCCGCGGGCCACGACGGAAACCTCGTGGCCGGCCTCCGCCATCAGTGTGGCGACGAAACCGCCGATCGAACCGGCGCCGACAACACAAAACCTCATGTCAGGTTCCGTAACTGGAATCGATGGCGTCCACAGTCCGGCGCAAGGCCTCAAAGACGTCGCGCCCCCCGCCATATTGCGGATCAAACTGCAGGGAAACGCGTGCGCACTGCCGGCGCACTTCCTCCGACAACGGGATCGAGGGACCCGGCAATCCTTCAGCGGCGATCTGGATCTGGCAGGCGCGATTGAGCGTCCACAGCCGGACCAAAGCCTCGGGAATCGTCTCGCCCCAACTCAACAGGCCGTGATTCCGCAGGATCAGCAACCGCTTGCTGCCAAGGCTGGCGACCAACCGTTCCTTCTCGCCCTCTTCAACGGTAATGCCTTCGAAATCGTGGTAGGCTACCTGATCGTAGATCTGCGCCGAATAGAAGTTGTTCCAATCCAGCCCGCCTTCCTTGCAGGCAACAGCCATTCCTTCCGTGGTATGAGTGTGCATCACGCAATGAGCGTCGGGCACATTCGTGTGGATCGCGCTGTGGATCACGAATCCGGCCGGATTGATACCCCAAGCGGTTTCGCCAATCACATTCCCTGCCGTGTCAATCTTCACCAGACTGGACGCCGTGACTTCCCGGTACATCAGGCCGAACGGATTGATCAGGAAATGTACATCGGGTCCTGGAACCCGCGCAGTAATGTGATTGTAGATCAACTCTGTCCAACCGAGATGATCGAAAATCCTGTAGCAGGCCGCAAGTTCTACCCGAAGCAGCCATTCGGCCTCAGGGATATGGACAGGCCGGTCTGCCAGATCATCGTGAGCAAGCGTGCCGTCCATGATCGCCTTCTATTGCACGGTCATGGTCGCGACCGTACACCCCACGGCAAATATCGGGATCGGCGCATAGAACCACAGATTGCCAGTCGCGCCCTCAGTCGCGGCCGCGATGCTGATGAAAGTTCGTATCTCGAAGCCGCCATGGCCTGCATCGCGGTAGACTTCCTCATCCGTGTAGGCAAGCAGTTCATCCTTCCTGTTGTTAACAAACTTGGCCAGAAAATCTCTGTCGAACGCCTCGTTGATCGTCCCACTGTCCGGCGTGCATGGCCAATGAGAAATTCCGCCAGTGCCAATCAGGGCGATCCGTTCCGGCATGGCGTCGCAAGCCTTGCGCAGCGCCTTCCCGAACGCCCAGGCCCGATGCAACGGTGTCAGCGGAGGCTCCTGGCAGTTGATGTTGACCGGGATGACCGGCAGGTCATAGCGCGGTGTTAGAAAGTGAAGCGGGACGGCAATGCCGTGATCGAATTTCCATTCCTGGGCGTAGGCGACGTCACAGTCGTTCATAACTTCGGTGATGAGTCGCCGGGAAATAGCTGGCGCGCCCGGAACTCGCGCGCGCTTGATGGCCAGCCACTCTTCGTCCTCGATGGGTCCTTCGTAGAAATCGGCCATGCCGATGCAGTAGGCTGGCATGTTGTCGAAGAAGAAATTCGCAAAATGCTCGGCACCAACGACGACCAGGGCTTCCGGCTCTTTTGCCTCCATGGCCGCGCGCATCTTGTGAAGGCTGTCATAGAAGACATCGCGCCTTTCAGCAACATCCTCTGCCAGATGCGCCCGGCCCGTAATGCCAGGGGCGTGGCTGCAAACACCTGCAAAAACCAGTGGCATGGTACTATTTCTCCAGCATGGCATACAATCCTTCGCGCACCTTTCCGTATTTGGCAACCCCGTCGCGCATGGCTTGAATGTAGTTGGACCACGGATAACGATGCAGTGCTGCATAATGCATGAGCAACTGCCCGTTTACGCCGAGCACGAACAACTTGCCAATATCGGGCGTACGAATTGCCTCCAGTTCTTCTTGTGTGAGCTCGTATTCCTTCAGCAGCGACTCCCGATCCGTCTCAAAGCGCTCTCGGACACGGAGATCCCGGTTCAACTGATAGATCAGCTTCTGGACATAATACAGACTCACGTCACGCAACTCCCAACTGCGGAATTCGATGGTCACCGAAGGCGACACAGACGTTCTTTGTCTCCATGTAGAAGTCGAAACTGTAATCTCCGCCATCTCGGCCAATACCGCTCATCTTGGCGCCACCGAACGGAGATGGCAGATGGCGGATGTTCTGGGAGTTCACCCAGATCATGCCGGCATCCAGGGCGTGTGCTACACGATGCGCCCGCCCAACATCACGAGTCCACAAGTATCCAGCCAGCCCGTAGCGTACATCATTGCCGATCCGGATGGCATCGGCCTCGTCTTCAAACGGGATGACGGTGAGGACAGGACCGAAGATTTCTTCTTGGGCAATCCGCATATCGGTCCTGGCGCCGGTGAACAGCGTGGCGTTGATGAAATTCCCCTCGCTGGAGAATGATGCCCGCGATCCGCCGACCGCGACTGTGGCGCCGTCCGATTGCGCGATATCCCGATAGCTCATGACCTTATCAAAATGGACAGGGTGGATGAGGGGGCCGATCTCCGTTTCGGGATCCAGCGGATGGCCCACCCGGATGTTCCGGACGCGCTTCGCCAACCTTGCCACGAATTCGTCATGAATACTGCGCTGCACCAGCAATCGGCTGGACGACGTACATCGTTCGCCGTTCAACGAGTAGATCATGAAAATGGCTGCGTCCAGAGCGCGCTTGAGATCAGCATCCTCAAAGACAACGACCGGATTCTTGCCACCCAATTCGAAATGCACCCGCTTCAGGCCCGGCGCTCCTTGCGCCATTATCTTTGATCCGGTCGAAGATTCACCGACAAAGGCAATCGCCTTTATGGCTTCATGTTCGGTCAATGCAACGCCGACATCCTCGCCAAATCCGTGGACTAGATTGTGCAGCCCTTCCGGCAACCCGGCTTCCTGGCTGATTTCCGCCAGGATCGTTGCAGTCAGCGGACTCCACTCCGCCGGTTTGTGAACGACCGAGCACCCCGCTGCCAGGGCCGGGGCGATTTTCCAGGTCGACAGCATGAAGGGTGTATTCCAGGGCGTGATCACGCCGACAGGTCCGATCGGGACTCGCGTGGTGTAGTTCATGTGTTCTTCGGAGGGCAGCGCCAGGCCGTCTCCAGCCTCCGGCGCACGATCCGCAAAATACCGGTAGTTGACAGCCGATCTCTCGGCTGCAGCCTTCATGAACCGGATCGTCTGTCCGGTATCGATGCATTCCAGCAGCGCGATTTCCTCGCTACGGGCGACGATCATGTCCGCGATCTTGTGGAGAATCTGCTTGCGCGCCTTGCCGCTGGCCTTGCGCCATTCGGAAAAGGCCGCTTCGGCGGCCCTGGCCGCCCTGTCGATATCGCTGGCGCTGCCTCGCGCAACATCGCATAGTTTGCTGTTGTCGACCGGCGTGACGTTCTCGAAGGTCTGCTTCGATGCACCAAGACAAGGCGCGCCGCCAATGTAGTGCGGCAGGATACCGTCGCAGATACGTTTCTGGTATGGCTTGACCCGTTTCAGGTGCTCGTTCAGCATGTCGGTCATTCCGCTGTCTCTGCGCGCTTGTCCCGCGCCTTCATGTATTCCCGAATGTTTCCGGTCTTGAAGTTCAGATCTGGATGAATTTCGGAAATCTCGAACGACAGCGCCACCGGTCGATCCGTCATCATCTCCGCCATGTGCTCCCGGAGTGCCGCGAAAAGGTCTTCGCCTGCCTGGCGCAAGACTGTCACGTCGCGGCCGGCGCCGACGCGAAATTCCACATGAACGAACCCGTTGTCCGGATGCCCGTCCGCAATACGGTACCAGTCTCGCGGCAACGCCCGACAGCGTATTCCGGCCAAAGGAAAAATGCCGGTCGACGCGGCGACACCGGTCAGAGTCTCAAAGAGCGCAGAAAGCGCCAGCGGCGCTTCCAGATTTCGTGAGTATTCGATACGAAAGTGGGGCATCAGCTTACTCGTGGCCGGGAGCGGAAATCCGTTGTTTGACCCGTCCACAGCAAAAATTTAACATGGCATGCAATATGGACCGATAGTGATCCTGTCAATCAGAGGTTTGCTGCAACATAGACAGCATGGCCTGAAAGAGACGGAGGTTAGCCCATGAAACTGCTCAGTTTCCATGCCAACGGCCAGGACAGGTGGGGCGTTGTCGATGGGGCCGGCATAATCGATCTGGGCGCAAGACTTCCCCGGCATGCCGACCTTCTGGCCCTACTACGGGACGACGCAATCGCTGATGCCGAGACAGCGATAAAGACTGCCGAGGCCGACTTCTCGCTGCATGAGATCGCTTTTCGACATCCAGTCCGGTTTCCGGAAAAGATCCTGTGTATCGGCGTCAACTACGTGAACCGGAATGCGGAATACAACGACGACTCGGATTTGCCGAAGTATCCCAGCATTTTCATGCGCACGAATGGTTCCTTTTCGGCCCATCGAGAACCGATTCTTCGGCCGCCCGAATCCGAGCAGATGGACTATGAGGGCGAGATCGCCCTCATCGTCGGTAAAGCTGGTCGGCGCATTCCGGAAGAACTGGCTGAAAGCCACATTGCCGGCCTGACTTGCCTCAACGAAGGCACGATCCGGGACTGGCTGCGTCATGCCAAGTTCAACGTCACACAAGGCAAGAATTTTGAAAGGACTGGCGGCATTGGTCCATGGATGGTCACTGCCGACGAATTCGACAGGTACGACGATCTTAGGGTCACGACCCGCGTCAATGGCGAAATTCGGCAAGATGACACCACTGCCAATCTGATGTTTCCGTTTCGCTATCTCGTCAGCTACATCTCGACCTTCACGTCGCTAAGACCTGGCGATGTCATTTCCACCGGCACGCCGATCGGTGCCGGCGCACGCTTCGAACCTCCCAAATGGTTAACTCCCGGCGATATTGTGGAAGTGGAAGTATCCGGCATCGGGACGTTGTCGAATACGGTCAAGGACGAATACGCACAGCCTGAACACCTTGCCGGCTAAGCATTGAAGAACTTACAAAATTTCCGATCCAGGTATTTTGCCAGCCTTCTACCGACGGCTCGGTTCCGATCGTCATCCGCGCGCGTCCCACGCGGATTTTGATTTGACGTTTTTACGTTACGGTTGGATAGCGATGCATGTTGCTGTGGTTTCATGTCATTGTCGTCATTTTAGATTCTCGTGATGCTAGACGTTACGAATCGAATATCTGGGAGCGGCTTCATTGAAGCGCTATATCATTTGGCTTCCAACTGCCAATCTGGTAATTTTCCGTCCAGCCGAGCTGCTTCCCCATCCCTGCGGGATAGCCTTGGTGTCAATGATAGGCTTCAGAATTCGCCGCTTCTGCGGAGATAGTCGTCAATTTGGTATCAATGCTGACGGCCGAATCCGGATCCGGCCAGTCACGACCGCGCTTAGCGACCAAAGCAATCGGAGCACGCCGTTTCGGATTTGCTCAGGCTGTACTTGGTCAAAGTCGGTGTGGACGCCCGCCGTGCTGCCTTGCGGGCTTCTAGTGCCCGCAGGTCTTGTATTTTGACGCCATGCATTTTTGCGCCAGCGCGTTTGCGCGTTCGATACCGGCTTTCGACATGCGGCGTTCCAGGGAATCCCGATTTTTGCCAGCTGTTTCATACCCGTTGGCGCTGGCGATGTTGTACCACATGTGCGCCAGAACGACGTCCTTCAGCACGCCTTTGCCGCTGGCGTACATGAACCCGAGGTTGTTCTGCGCGCTGGCGTCGCCCTGCCCGGCAGCCTTGCGCCACCAGTAGGCGGCCTTGGCATAATCCTTCGGAACACCTTGGCCGCTGGCGTAACTGACCCCGAGGTTGTTCTGCGCGCTGGCGTCGCCCTGCTCGGCAGCCTTGCGGTACCAGTAGACGGCCTTGGCGTGGTCCTTCGGCACGCCCTGGCCGTTACCGTACATGAACCCGAGTTCCTTTTGGGCCTTGGCGAATCCCTGTTCCGCGGCCTTGCGGTACCAGTAGCGAGCCTTGGTGTCGTCCTGCGGAACGCCTGCGCCGAAGTAGTACTTGGCCCCGAGTTCGGTTTGGGACTTGGCGTCGCCCTGTTTCGCCCTGCGTTTCAGGTCGGAGAAATCAGACGCCAGCGCCGGGACGACGAGAACCGTCAACGCAATGGCCACAACTGCCACCATGCCTGTCTTCATCCCCTGCTTCCCTTGCGGATCGCCAAATCACGGGTCTGGCTCACATCCCATTTCACTTCCAGATTCTGGACGCCCCGGAAGGTCAAGGTCGGGAAATAACGGAACTTCTGGTCGGGTTTCAACTGCATATGCGGCAGACGCCGGACGAGTTCCTCCAGAATAACCTTCATCTCCATCCGGGCGAGCGGCGCGCCCATACAGAAATGCGCGCCATGTCCCAGTCCCAGATGACGCTTCGCGTTGGACCGCGACGGGTCGAATTCCTCCGGGTTTTCGAACATGTCAGGATCGCGGTTACCAGAGCCCATCATGATCAGCACCTTGCCCCCTTTCGGTACCGGCATGCCGCTGATGTCTGTATCCTTCGTGGCAACTCGGCGTCAAGCGAAGATTGAGCTGTCATAACGCAGGATTTCCTCCACAGCATTCGGGATCAGCGACGGATCGGCAACAAGATGCTGCCATTTCTCCCGGTCTGAAAGCAGCTTCTTGAGCCCGTTGGCCGATGCTTGCGTGGTCGTTTCGTGTCCGGCGAACTGCATCAAGAACATCACGTTTCGGAGATAATTGATGGAAAAACGGCTTGGATCCTCGCGATATACGCGCACCATGTCGCCCAGGTAATTGTCTCCAGGATTCTCCAGCGCCCGATCCACCAGTTCGACCGTAAAGTCCCAGGATCGCCCCATGTCCTTCATGATGGCGATCTGTTCCTCATCGGTCGGGTATCCCCAATTCACGATGGCGCGCTTGGAACCGAATTCCTTGACCATCAACGCCTTCTCGCTTGGCGCACCGAGAAAGATGAAGATTGCCAACGCCGGAATTTCATACAGCATCTGGCTGACCAGCTCGGCTTCGCCATCGTCAATGATCTGGTCGATGAACCGGGAAACGATTTCGCGCACACGCGGTTCGACTTCATTGATCCGTTTTGGCGTGAAGGCGTCTCCGAACAGGCGGCGATGGGCCTTGTGCGTATCCGCCTCCTCGTCGACCAGAGATGACTCGATTCCGATTCCCAGGCTGTCGCGGAGTTCGGCGGCGGCCGGACACAACGATCGGACCGGATGGCAGGCGACGACGGGCGAGAATGTTTTCGGATCGCGAAAGACGCGAACGCAATCATTATAATTCATGACAACCCAGCAATCCAATTCCGGGCTGTAAAATACCGGTTCTGCTTCGCGCACTTCCGCGAAGAAGGCATATGGATCCTGGACATAGTCCTCTGAAAACGGCCGAAAGGCTTTACCCGCCCGCGTCACCGGGCAGCCGATGCCGACCGGACCGGAAGTCGCCTCGTCCGGGTCGGACTGGAACATGCCGTAGGATTGCGCGCTGCTCATCAAATTGGCATCACCCCGTTTGCAGGATTCCCAGCTTCTGCCGACATTGTAAAGACCTCTGCATGAAGCCTTGATTTTCCGGTGGTGTGCGGTGCCTGGGCATGCTGTCCGGTCCGCTGTCCCTTGAGCGGGCACAGCGGTTCTGTCGGTGGGGTCATGCGATGGCGGGTGTTGGCGGCCTTGAGGAGGTTCTGCCCGATGGCCGCGATTGCCGGTCGGGCGTGTGTCCTGGCCAGGCCGAAGCAGCGGGCGCGGTGCAGCCCGAAGAGGCGCTTCATCGTGCCGAAGCATTGCCCGGTCCGGAACCGGCGTTTCGGGATCAGCCTGTCGAAACGTTTCCCGGAAGGTCTCGGGGGCGGCCCGGCTGGCGCATGCCTTGTCGGCCATCACACGCTGCGCCTTCGCCCCGTCGGTCATGGTCCCGGATTCGGGGCTTTCAGCCCGGCTGGCCGGTGTCGTGCGGACCTTGTCGACAAGGCCTTCCTCGTCGCTTCGGGCAAGGGCCCTGTACCCCGGCGTGGAGGTCGACCCCTTCTTCAGCCATCGCGCCTCTCGGGATCGGCGCCGGAACGGAGGGCCGGATCGTCGTGCGAGGCCGCGCGGCGGCGGCCACCAGCGTGGCATCGACGATCGCCGCTTCGGCCAGCTTCAGCCCGTGACCCTCGATCCGGCGACAGACCTCGCTCGGAAGGGCGTCGGACACACCGCCCTTCACCAGCGCATTGCGAAACCGGCAACGGGTCGTCTCGTCCGGAACCGCCGCATGCAGGTCAGGCCCGCAGGACAGCATGAAATCCAGCCGGACCTTCAGCGCGCGCTCCGGTTGCGGGTCGCTCAGCCCGATCAACAGGCACTTGAACAGAACCAGGGGATCCGTGACCCCGAGGCCCCAGGCCCGAACGCCCCGGGCCACGCCGCAGGATCGGCAGGAACGACCCCCAGTCCGGCAAACCGTCGATCCTGACCGGAACAGCGTCAGACCCGATCCGGGCTGACGCTTCACGCAAAAACAGATCCATCAGGACAGGCCCCCTCGAAACCGCCCGAAACATGACACGTTCGGAAGACAAGAGGAAACATGCCGCCAATCATGCAGAGGTCTTTTGTATGGATTGGTGCCTGATGCACAAGTTCGATTTCTCCTCATGAAAATACTCTTGGCGCGCGGCGGCTCCTTTCTGCGCTCCGTGAAGGCCCTGCTGTCTGATCACTCTGTTGCAATTTCAACGAGTTAAACGGTAGTATACCGAAATCAGGAGATTGAATGATGCTGTTGGCGCGGCTTTTGGATAAGTGCGTGTCCGCCGGGCGGCTAATGATTCTGGACGCCGACGGCGTACGTCATATCATCGGACAGCAGCGTGACGGAGCACCGGATGTGGTTGTGCGATTGCATGATCGCGCAGCCCAGCGCAGACTGTTCTTGAATCCCAAACTGGCTTTTGGCGAACTGTATATGGACGGACGCCTGACTGTTGAATTTGGGTCACTCTATAATCTGCTGGATATGCTGTGTGCATCGGTCGACGAACTTGAAAAGAATACGCTGGTCGGGCAAATCGGCACGGCATACCGCATGCTGACACGCCGACTGCACCAGTATAATCCGACTTACCGCGCACAGCGTAACGTGGCACACCACTATGATTTGTCCGGGCGGCTGTATGACTTGTTCCTGGACAAGGATCGCCAGTACTCCTGCGCCTATTTCGAGAATGATTCCGACACCATTGAAGACGCCCAGCGCCACAAGAAGCGCCATATTGCCGCCAAACTGCTTCTGGAACCTGGCCAGAAGGTACTGGATATCGGCTGCGGCTGGGGCGGACTTGCACTTTATCTGGCACGAGAGGGCAAGGGTGACGTGACTGGCCTGACTCTCTCAACGGAACAGCACGAAGTTGCCACGAGCCGGGCAAAAAAGGCACAACTGGCAAACCGTGTCCGGTTCAAGCTGCAGGATTACCGGGACGAAGCCAGTCTCTACGACCGCATCGTTTCCGTGGGCATGTTCGAGCATGTCGGTGTGAACCATTACCGCGAATTTTTCCGGAAAATGAGAGCTTTGCTTAAAGAAAACGGCGTTGCACTGTTACACACTATCGGTCGCGCAGGTCCGCCAGCGGCACCCAACCCGTGGCTGAACAAATATATTTTCCCCGGAGGTTACACCCCGGCGCTGTCCGAAATCATGACCGCGATCGAGAAAGAAAAACTTTGGGTCACGGACATAGAAGTTCTCCGCCTGCACTACGCACGAACATTGCACGCCTGGTACGAGCGTTTCATGACAAACCGCGACGAAATCCGCGCGCTTTATGACGAGCGTTTTTGCCGAATGTGGGAGTTCTACTTGACAGGCTGCGAACTCGCCTTTCGCCGCCTGGACCAAGTTGTATTCCAGATCCAGATCACCCGGAGTCGGGATACCGTTCCGTTGACGCGGAATTATATCGAACTTTGGGAAACCAGGTATCGCAACAAGAAAGAAAAATCCAGACAGCCATCGTAAGCTCTGTCAGGATATGATGCTTACTCGGCAGCGGCTCGGGGCGCGGGCCACAACCCGACATGCTCCAGCGCGGCCTCGACCTGACGCTTGGATTCCTCAGCGATTTCGGTAATCGGCAGACGCGCTTCCGACGAGGCCAAATCCATCTGGCTTGCGGCGTATTTCACTGGTCCGGGGTTGGATTCGCAGAACAGGGCGCTGTGCAACGGCATCAGCAATTCATTGATTTGTCTTGCTTTCTGGAGATTGCCGGCGCGCCACGCCTTGTGCATGTCGGACAATAGTCTCGGCGCGACGTTGGCCGTCACTGATATGCATCCGTCGCCAGATTGTGCGAGCAATGCCAGCGTCGTAGCATCCTCTCCAGACAGGATGGAGAAGTCCGGCCCACAGGCAAGTCGTGTTTGCATCGGACGGTCCAAGACGGCTGTTGCATCCTTGACGCCGACGATGTTCGACAACTTGGCCAGCTGCGCCATTGTTTCCACCGTCATGTCCACGACAGACCGACCTGGAATATTGTAGATGATGATTGGCAAGTCAGTGGCGTCGTGGATTGCCGTGTAATGCGCGATCATCCCCGCTTGGGTTGGCTTGTTGTAGTAGGGAACAACGCTCAGTTGCGCGTCAGCGCCAACCGCCTTGGCATGCTTCGCAAACTCCACCGCTTCACGCGTGCAGTTGGAGCCTGTGCCGGCGATTACCGGTACCCTTCCGGCCGTCTGTTTCACACACAACTCCACAACTTTCATGTGTTCTTCATGGCTGAGCGTCGGCGATTCGCCCGTCGTGCCGACCGGAACCAGACCTTCCGAACCTTCATTGATCTGCCATTCGACAAACTTGCAGAAGTTGTCTTCGTCCACGGCTCCGTCGCTGAAAGGCGTGATCAGGGCAACCATAGAACCTTTGAACATCGCAATATCTCCACGATTTGCGGTCACCTGTCTTTCTCGGCTAACGTATACTGACGCTATCTCGCCATCAAGAAGGCGCTGGCAAAGGGTTTTCACGGTCCATATGTAATGAAGCACAGATTTTTTCGAGATCCGCGACTTTACTCCGTTTTGGTGGTGGCCAGCGGGATGGTAGTGGTCTCGGCGTTTGTCGCGCCTGCGAGTGCTCAGAAAACATCTGCCATATTAGAAATCGACCTGCCCAAGCAGGCATTGGCCGCTGTTCAGGATCAGGAGTTTCGCATAGCGCGCATGGCTATTCGACTGGTTGCTGACCCTTTTCAGCGCGATGCGTTGCTCTTTCGGCTATATCGACGAACAGGCAACAATGCTTCAGCAGAAGAGATCATCCGGTTTATCGAGAGGCATCCAGACTGGCCGCTTCAGATCACCTTGCGCCAGCGGGCGGAAGGAGCCCATCTGGGACGGATTGCCGACAAGCGTCTGATTGACTGGCTCACGAAGAACCCTCCGACCACCCGTTTGGGCTGCAACCGGCTGATAGAGCGGCTGGAGAAACGAAGTAACCGGTCAGCAAACGACGCAATTGCGCGCTGCTGGAAATCAATATCGATGTCTGCTGACGGCGAAACCCGATTCCTCAAGCGGTACGGCAAAAGACTGTCAGCGAAAGAAAAGGCTTCCCGAGTTCTGGTTCACCTTTCCAAACGCCAGTATCCTCGCGCCAAAGACCTGTTGGCGCAAATCGAGATACCTGAGAAGCTTTCCGTTCCGTTGGAAGTTCGTATCGACCTGCAGCGCAAGCCGCGAAAGACGACAGTGGGTAAGTTGATCAGAGTCCTGCCTAAACTACCCCCCGAAACCAAGGCCGACGAGGCGTTTGTTCTTGATCTGGTCCGCTGGAATCGACGCCGCCGCAACGTAGCCGCAGCAATCAGATATCTGTCAACTGCACCAAATCCAGTGACCCAATCAACCCGACTTTGGTGGCAAGAACGATCCGCGGTAACCCGCCAGTTGCTGGACGGCCGTCAACATCTGCAGGCTTATGCTGTTGCTGCCGATCACCGACAGGCGCCTGGAGATCAATTTTCCAGCGCTGAAAGCCTTGCCGGATGGATCGCCCTGCGGAAACGGCGCAAGACCGATAGAGCGGTGATCCATTTCCAAGCCATCCTGGACAAAGCCACTCGTCATGACGTGAAGGCCATGGCCGGGTTCTGGCTAGGGGAAGTGTCTCGTGCCCGAAAACAACGCGACAAGGCTGCAGCGTGGTACAGAGTGGCTGCTCGAGTTTCTTTCAGTCTGTACGGCCAGATGTCACTAATGCGTCTGAAAACAGACGCTTTACGTTTGCCGGATGACACGGTCGTTCCAGAAGACCTGCGTGCCGCTTTCGACAGGGAGCCGGCTGCCCGGCTTGCCAAATTCTACGCTGATAATGAAGACATTGCCCAAAGCCGCCTGATGCTATGGTGGCTGTTCAAAAAAACGTCGCGGGCGACCGGAGCCATGCCGGCAGCCTCGGCCTCGACAAAGACTGGATATCGGTTGGCGATGATTGCCGACATTGCTGGAGAGCTAGGCCAGCAGGACATCGCCCTGCAGGCGGCACGAGCCGCCTTGATCTTTGGAATACGGCGCTGGGTTCTGGCTTATCCGGCTCCAAAATTGCCATCAGCCTTGCCCGTGGAGGCTGCGCTGGTGCTCGCGATTATTCGACAGGAAAGCGAATTCCGGGTTGATGCACGGAGCACCTCCAATGCGCAGGGGTTGATGCAACTGTTGCCTTCAACGGCCCGATCGATGGCCAGACGACTCAAGTTGAAATGGGATCCGGCCAAGTTGACGGTGGACGGCGATTACAATACGCGACTCGGCGCGGCTTACCTTTCGTTATTGTTGCGAAAATACGATCGGTCATACCTATTGGCTTCCGCCGCGTATAATGCAGGACCAAGTCGCGTCGATCGTTGGATCAACCGCTATGGCCAGCCTGATCGGGACGTAAACGCTGTTGACTGGATCGAGCAGATTCCGTTTGGGGAAACTCGCAACTATGTTCGTCGTATTCTGTCCAATGTATTGGTGTATAGAACGCGCCTTGGGGGCGGAAAACTGGCGTCAACACCCACCACGACATGGCGTCCGCCAGTTGGCAAGAAGCGATGTAAAGTTACTGGAAATTGCAAAAAAAATAGATGATTCAGTAACTTGCTCTGGACCAGTTCCGGCTCGTCGGCGCGGAGTATTGCTTGGACAAACCACCTCGGCTATCCAGAGAAAGTTCCTAATTTTCCCGGTTTGCCGCCGCGCTGGCAGTATTGGACGGCGAAGGTGTCTTCACGGCAGTCTGAGGTTGGGCCGGCACTGTCTTGGCCGGCTGTTGCGAAGTCGGCGTTTGCTGAACTGCCGTTTGAGACACGGACTTCCGCGCCGCCAACTCGCTGGTCGACCGGCGCTGGCATCTTCCTTCAAACTCAGCGCCGCTCTCAACCGAGAGCGTGTCGTGCAGCACATCACCAATGACATGGGCAGACCTGCTCATGACGATTGATTTTGCACTCATCTCACCTTCGAATTTACCCGACAGGTTAACTTCTTCGGCGAGGACCTTACCCTTTATTCTACCACTCTCCCCGATGGTCAACTGCCGAGCCTGAATATCTCCGACAACGGACCCGTCGACCTGTAAATCGCCTTCTGACTTGATGTTACCGGTGACATAAAGTCCTTCACCGATAATTGAAAGCATGGCGGCCGCTTGATGCTGTGACTTGTTTGGCACCCTTGCATCGGCCGAGACATGAGCCGTCTCGACAGGGCGTTGTGGCACGGCAACCGCCGGTTCAGGATTATCTTTTGACTTGTTATCTCTCGAAAACATAGGCACCTGCCATGGTAAACTTTCTGTATTTCCGCTGTCGGCCGTCAAGAACCACTTTATATGGACGTACGGCACTGAGGAGAATCATGCCAGCAAACTCCTGCCGTGTACAGGCAAACTCCCTTACCGTCTACACCCAACTTCTTGCATACATCCACAATCTGTTTCCTTGGAACGACGTTAACTTGTCTTGGGAAGGTGCCCTGTTCAGCGACATAGAACCAACCCATTCAAGGTTGATTTCAGGAAGCTCGACGAAGAACTGAACACTGCCCAGATATTCATAATAACTGCCTGCTGCATTTTCGTCAAAAACCGAAAGTAACTCGTGGCACCACCGGCGTGACAACGTAACCCTCGCTCAGGCAAATTGTCGTGAACGAACAAGCTGATCCCTATCTGCTGATGCGTAAATACTATCTTCCAGCTGTTTTCATGAACCAGTATCAGCGTCCATCAGCTACCATTCTGTTCGATTGCTATCAACCCGGTTTTTCACTTCGTATATTCGAAATACCAAAATATCTGCTAATTTCCTGTCGGATAGCACGGCCAGTTTTTTCCAGTCTCACGTCGTACAACCACGGAATCGCCAGTCGCACGGCGCGGCACCGCTCCACCGTCTGTTCGAAATGCGACTCCAGCATGTGTTCCATTGTCAGCCCGTCGTTCGACGGCAGTCGGCAGGCCCCTTCATGCTCCGCCCGACCCGGGCAGATCGCCGGCAAGTGCTCGCCGAGGCGACGGGTCCAGGCCGCGCTCCTCTGCGCGGTCTGGCTCATGACCCAGCCGTCGGGGTGCGGGCTCCGGCCGTAAGCGACAGGGTGCCGATCGGTCGACGTCTTCCACCGCCAGCCGCCGCAGGACCCTTGCCGAGCGAAGGCAGGTCAGGACCACCAACGCCATCGAACGACGGTTCCGCGAGGTCCGCAGACGAACACGGCCCATGGGAACATTCCAGGACCGGACGTCGATGGACCGCGTCCTCCACGCGGTCTTCATCCACGAAGACAGGTCGCAGGGAATCAGCACCCCACTCTCCCTGACACATGACTCCTGACGTTACCTACCGGCCGTTCGGTAGACGACCATTCTCGAACCAGTTACTGTTCACGTAAGGTCGAACTGTCGCCGATTTTTCAGTGGAATTTGGCAATTTTCCATGGTTAGACGGCGTACGAGAGCGGACCGTACCGTCCCCTGACGGACTGCGACCCAGATACATTTGCCAACGAGTGAAAGGGAAGGATGAGAGGGTGTCATGACATCTTGAAATCAGCGTTTCACGCGCAAGCAAGATACAAGGAAATGGGGCGAGTGATGGGATTTGAACCCACGGCCTCCTGGACCACAACCAGGCGCTCTAACCAACTGAGCTACACCCGCCACAAACCGCTGCCCCGATCTGTTCAGGGCTTGCAACGGAATTGCATTCGGGTCAGAGGATGCCGTCTCGGCACTCTGACCCGAAGACCGCGTTACATACGCTTTGCCATACACCAGTTCAAGCGACCTCACCACGCAGTAGCAAGTCACTTCGAAACACGGAAGTCGGCAATTGTCTCTGTCGTCGCCGATTGCCGAGGCTTCATGCACTGAGCGATCACGTGGCCCGCCACATCTCCGCCCGGCCAAGCTCCCACCTTACCTGCAGGTTCAGCCGGAGTTGTGGCATCGTCCCGAAATACCGCGCGCCAACCGCAGCGCCGTGTCCGCGTTCGTGCCCCGCCGGCCGCTCAGGATCACCGTCATCACCGGGTTCGTGGCGCTCATCCCTTGGCAAGGCCGAGCGCGATATCGGGCAGATCGCCTGATAACGCAACAGAGGCTGCTGGTGATCCGAATGCCAACCGGAAGATGCCTCCACTCTGCCGTCAGATTGTCCGACGAACGGGGCGACTTCCAAACATCTTCATGGGGACAGTGGATCGATCCGACACGCTCGTCCCGGTCAGGATGGATGAACCCAGGCTTTCATTCGGCGGATTGCTTCGTCCAGCGTTGCGTCTTCCTTGCAGAAAGAGAAGCGAACAAAATGTCGGGGCGGATTATCCCGATAAAAGGCGCTGACCGGTACCGCTGTGACGCCGGCATCAATCGTGAGCGTCCGGCAAAAATCTACATCGTCGCCGTTGAAACCGATGGACCGGATATCCACCGTAATGAAATAAGTGCCATGACAATCGATGACGTCGAAACCGACCTCCTTGAGACCCCTTTGCATGCGATCCCGGCTGCGCTGCATCTCATCCGCAAGCCCCCTGAAGTAGCGATCAGGCTTTCCAAGACCGTAGGCCGTGGCGCGCTGCAGGTTCGGCGGCGTGGTGAATGTTAGATATTGATGCGTCTTGGCAATCGGCGTCAGCAAGCTCGGCGCGGCCGTGATGTAGCCGACCTTCCAGCCGGTCAGCGAAAATGTCTTGCCCGAACTGCCGATCCGCACAGTCCGTTCGCGCATGCCAGGCAAATTCATCATGCTGATGTGTTTCCTGCCATCAAAGACCAAGTGTTCATACACCTCATCCGACACGCAATAGGCGTCGTGCTCCAGGCAAAGATCGGCAATGGCCTGCAGTTCATCCCGAGTGAAGACCTTGGACGCCGGGTTCATCGGTGTGTTGATCAGGATCATCTTGGTCTTGTCTGAAAACGCCGCCTCAAGGGCGGTGCCGGGCAGCGACCAGTCCGGTGGTTCAATGCGCACCAGCTTCGGCACGGCGCCGGCGCGCCTGATGATCGGCAGATAGCAGTCGTAGAGCGGCTCGATCAGGATGACCTCGTCTCCGGGCTCGATCAGGCCGAAATGCGCGGCGGCAAGCGCCTCCGTCGCCCCGCTGGTTACCAGCGTTTCCCTTTGCCATTCGATGTCCAGACCATGAAAGCGCTTGTTGTGTCGTGCAACCGCCTGCCGCAACTCCGGCACGCCGAACATTGGTGGATATTGGTTCGGGCTGTCGTCCAGGGCGGCATGCGCCACTGCGCGAACGTCATCCGGCCCGTTTCCGTCAGGAAAACCCTGGCCAAGGTTGACCGACCCGTGCTTGTTGGCCAGCGCGGACATCACCTCGAACACCGTTGTGCCGTAGCCTGACAAAATGGAATTGGCTGGTTTCATGGCGATGTGTTTGCCTGCAATCAGGTTCCATGATCAAGCCCCGGTGTTGTCCCGTCCGATGCCAGGGTGACGCGTGGCAGCCTGTGGACAGTGCAGCTGATCGGCCATGCCCTCCAGGCTTTCGACCGCCAGATCGGCGCCATCCCACGCTTCCTGATCCGTGATCTGTCCAACATCGGGATATTCCGTTCGGCGAGCCACGAAAATGGTCTTGAACTCGATGCTGGCCACAAGCTTTCAGATCGTCGTTGTGCGCCGCCACGAGGGCGAGCGACGAGGGCTGCAATCCCATCGTGTCGGTTGCCAACACGTAAGCGGCGGGCAGGGGCTTGCCGCCGCGCGTGACAGCGCCGCCAAAAGATATCTGGCCATCAGCGGCGTCATGCCCGAGACGACATCGGGCCAAGGATCCAACCGGTGCCCGGCATGGTTCAAATGGTCGACCTCATTTTCCGCCAACGTATCAATGCAAAAATCATCCATGACTTTGAGCAGGTTTTCGCGATACAGAACATCCAGCTTCACCAAGTCGCGCGAACCTGCTCGCTCTCGTTCCATCGCCGGTTGATGATATCCCCGCCAAACCAGCGCGAAGGCAATCCAATCCCGGTCGTATCCCTTCCCCTCGCCAAGGAAACGCAAGGCTTCCGCGGCAATACTGTGCCGCCAGTCCACGAGCGTTCCGAACACGTCGAACGTCAAAGCCTCAAAGCCTTGCATTCTTGGGTATTGTCTCGTTTTGACTTTTTGGGGTCGAAAACCGGTGAAGGCGGCATGGGGACATCTTCGTCATCCACCGGAAAAGGCCCTTCCCCTGCCGACGGAAGATTCCGGTTGATGGCCATCACTCGTTCCGCCTCAACCCCCCGATCCTGTGAGGCTTCACCATGTTTTTGCGGCGCATCCTTCCCTTCCTGTCCGACTCCAGGCGCAACTGCGCTTCGTGTTCCGGCCTTCTTCACCAGATCGACCGCCGCAGCCTTGTCCAGCGGATGGTGCGCAGGAACCCTCAACTCGATGGCACCGAAAGTCAAACCGAGACACTACCCATTCTTGCCTACCCTTTTACCGCGATTCGGTTTATCGCACTCTGGCGGCTCTTTAACCTGCTGGTCGAGTTCTGATCAATGATTGCCCCCGTCTTGCCGACCGTATGGATCAACTCGGCACGGAATCCGCGTTCGAGGTACTGGCACGGGCTACAGCCCTGGCAGATCAGGGCAGGGACATCATCAACATCGGCATCGGGCAGCCAGATTTCAAGACGCCGGATCACATCGTCGAAGCGGCGCAGAAGGCGCTGACCGACGGACATCACGGCTATACGCCAACTGCTGGTCTTCCAGCGCTGCGCGAAGCCGTTGCCGCGGATATCGCGCGTCATCGGCGCATCGAAGTCGACCCCGGTCAGATACTCATCATGCCTGGCGGAAAACCCGCTATTTTCTTTGCAGAGTTGATGCTCGGCCAACCAGGCGCCGAGATCATGTATCCGAACCCGGGCTTTCCGATCTACGAATCGGTCATCCGGTTTACCGGCGCGACGCCTGTGCCGATACCGCTGACAGAAGAAACAGGATTTGCATTCAGGGCGGAGTCTGTCCTCGAGCAGATCACAGATCGAACGCGCTTGATCATCCTCAATTCCCCCGCCAATCCAACCGGTGGCGTGATCCCGACAGCCGAGATAGACGCTTTGGTCCGAGGTCTTGATCGGTTTCCGCTCGTGGCAGTACTGAGCGATGAAATCTACTCGCGACTGTTGTTTGACGGCGTCGCGCACACCAGCCTTCTCGCCCGTGAAAATCTGTGCGATCGCCTGATTGTGCTTGATGGCTGGTCAAAGACCTACGCCATGACGGGATGGCGTTTGGGCTACAGCGTGTGGCCGCCAGCGTGGGTGGACGCCGCAGAGCGCCTCGCCATCAACACCTATTCCTGCGTCAATGCCAGTGCACAGTTTGCCGGTATTGCGGCGTTGGAAGGTCCACAGGATATCGTCGAGACGATGCGCGCGGCCTTCGAACGTCGGCGCACCCTGATGGCGTATATGCTCAGCACGATCCCGGGGATTGACTGCCAGATGCCCGCTGGCGCCTTCTACGCCTTTCCGAACATCCAGGGGACCGGCAAGAGCGCCCGGGCTCTCCAGAACGGTCTCCTGGAGGAGGCTGGCGTCGCCGTGATTGCTGGAACGAGTTTTGGATCGTATGGAGAAGGCTTCCTGCGTTTCTCCTGCGCCAACAGCGCAAGAAATATCGAGACTGCCTTGACTCGTATGGCTGGTTAGCTGTCAGCTTGAATGCCCAAATTTTGTACGTTCTGCCTGTTTATTCGGCAAAGCGAAGCAATCGTCTTGCTGATGATGCGTTGGGACTTCGCAGGAACCTTTCCTGCTCTGCAATGACCGAGTTCGCAATTCAGATTGGCATGGAACTTGCTTTACTGAGACTAATGCTGATGCTTTTTCGAGTCGGCAGGATTTTTCGGGCCGTGCCGAATCCCTCGCCCGTCGCCACCCAACCCAAACTGCGCTGGACCTGCCATGAAGAAGATCGAGGCGATCATCAAACCCTTCAAACTTGATGAGGTGAAGGAATCCCTCAGCGACCTCGGTATCCAGGGCCTGACGGTTATCGAAGCCAAGGGCTTTGGCCGGCAGAAGGGTCATACCGAACTCTACCGCGGCGCTGAATATGTCGTAGATTTTCTTCCCAAGGTAAAGATCGAAGTCGTCTTGGATGACGAGATGGTGGAACGCGCCGTTGAAGCCATCCAGCAGGCCGCCCAGACCGGTCGCATCGGCGATGGCAAGATATTCATCAGCCCAATCGAGGATGCAATTCGAATCCGGACAAGCGAGCGCGGCAACGAAGCCGTTTAAGAACATCGACTTCAATTGTGAAGTCGTTTTCCACCCGTTCAATCGTACCATCTCGAACACCTGATTAGACAGGAGTAGCCATGTCAGACGTGAAATCCGTAATGGACAAGATGCGCAGCGAAGACGTTCAGTTCGTCGACCTGCGATTTACCGATCCGCGGGGCAAGTGGCAACATACAGCCCAGGCCGTGCACACGATCGATGAGGACACCTTTGAAGACGGCATCATGTTCGATGGCTCCTCAATAGCCGGTTGGAAGGTGATCAACGAGTCCGACATGGTGTTGATGCCGGATCCGGCGACGGCCGTCATGGATCCGTTTACGGCCCAATCGACGATGATCCTGTTCTGCGATGTGCTGGAGCCGTCCTCCGGTCAGCCATACAGTCGCGACCCGCGCTCGACCGCCAAGAAGGCTATCAGTTACATGGGCGAGGCAGGAATCGCCGATACTGCCTTTTTCGGGCCAGAAGCCGAATTCTTTGTCTTCGATGACGTTCGGTTCAGCGCCGACATGAATCACACATTCTTCCAGATCGACTCGGAAGAAGGCCCGTATAATTCGGGAACGGAATACGAAGATGGCAACCTCGGCCATCGCCCTGGCATCAAGGGAGGCTACTTCCCGGTTCCACCGATCGACAGCGGTACCGACATGCGCGCCGAAATGCTGACCATGATCCAGCAGATGGGGGTGGAAACCGAGAAGCATCATCACGAGGTGGCACCGTCACAGCACGAACTCGGCATCAAGTTCGGTCCTCTCGTCACCATGGCGGACGCGATGCAGATCTACAAGTACTGCGTCCATATGATCGCCCATAAGTGGGGAAAGTCCGCCACATTCATGCCGAAACCGATCGTGGGCGACAACGGTTCGGGCATGCATGTCCATCAGTCCTTGTGGAATGACGACAAGCCGTTATTTGCCGGCAACCAGTATGCCGATCTGTCCGAGACCTGCTTGCATTATATCGGCGGGATCATGAAGCATGCGAAGTCAATCAATGCCTTCTCGAATGCCTCGACGAACAGCTACAAGCGGCTCATCCCGGGCTTCGAGGCACCCGTTCTTCTCGCCTACTCGGCTCGGAACCGTTCTGCATCCTGCCGCATTCCTTATGTGGCGTCGCCGAATGGCAAAAGGGTCGAGATCAGGTTTCCAGACGCCTCAGGCAACCCCTACCTCACCTTCACGGCCATGTTGATGGCTGGTCTGGACGGTATCCAGAACAAGATTCATCCAGGTGATCCGACGGACAAGGACCTTTATGATCTTCCTCCAGAAGAACTGAAGGATATCCCGACTGTATGCGGCTCTCTGCGCGAAGCATTGGAGAACTTGGATGTCGATCGGGACTTTCTGAAAAAGGGCGATGTGTTCAACGACGATCTTATCGACGGTTACATCGACCTTAAAATGGAAGAAGTCTACTACCTTGAACATACCACGCACCCGGTCGAGTTCGACATGTATTACAGCGTCTGAGAATCCTTGACACGATTGAAAGGTCAGCTTCTGGTTCCGGTGTGTGCGCAAACACGAGGTAGGCATAGGCTCTTCGCTAAACTGCGGCGGCGAGCGGGCTCAAGCGTCATGACGCTTGAGCCGTTTGCATTGCAAATACGATCATTATGAGGCCGTTTCCAAAGACATGACGCAAAGTTAGGCCAATTGCAAACTGGATAACAGCACCAACATCTGAAAACTGAACCTGGTGAAATGCTGCGCGAGCAGACATTCAACGTATCCGCGATTGCCTAATTGGTGTTGACATCCATCCGGCGAGTTTGAACATGGGATTGAAATTTTCCAAACCAGTCCATTGTGTATGAACCAATGGCACTGCTGGAAGAGGATGAGGGCGATTCAGGCTGAATAGAAAGTGCGCTGGCTCGGTTCCAGACAAAACCGGAACGAAAGCCTCAAGCGAGAATTGGACTTCGTGTTTGCCGCGCAGGTAGTTGGCCGTCTGGCTATGGCGGTTCCGAAGTTCTCTTGCCGATTCCAATACACGCTTGACACAAAGCCGCATTCGGCGGCGAGCCTTCGGGGTATATTCGGTGTATCCTGATCCTCCTCGGCTGATCGACCCGGCAGAACCAGACAGTTGGCTGACATGTCAACGTGCACTGCATTGTGGCGCTAAAAGCTGTTCTTCAGCAATCCCGACCATGTTCATCCGCGCCACGGACGCCCCTTTCCTCTCCGGGTGTCGACCATACTGCTAATCTGGCGCGTCACGGGAACGTCGTTCAATTGGCTCGACCTGCTTCATCTGAGCAGGCTACTACTTCCCCCGGGAGATGCGATCGACAAACTGCTCCGCTTCACTGTCCGCGCTCTTCAACGCGTTCTGGATGCGAGGTTGTCGTCGCGTGGCAAACATGCGGGACTCGACGATTTTCGGGATGGACTTCGCGAAGACAGGATCGTCGTCGCGACTGAAATATTCCTGGATTTGACCGATTTCACGAATTACGAACGTCTGAAGACGCGCTTGATAGGCGCGAGTCCACCGCCTAGTTTCCTCCTTGCTGAAGCAATTCGGAAACAGAAAGCCATGCCCATACGCGACGGTTTCGTCGACATGATCGGCAAAACCCCTCTCATCAGGTTGAAAGGCCCGTCCGATCAGACCGGTTGTGCCATTCTGGGCAAGGCCGAGTTCATGAACCCTGGCCAGTCGGTAAAGGATCGCGCTGCCTTGGCGATTATCGAAGATGCAGAACATAGCGGAGCGCTGCGCCCTGGCGGTGTCATCGTGGAAGGTACTGCCGGAAATACGGGGATCGGTCTTGCGCTGGTAGCCAACACCCGCGGCTATCGAACCGTCATCGTCATTCCGGAAACCCAATCTCAGGAAAAGAAGGATATGCTTCGGTTGTGCGGTGCCCAGCTGATCGAGGTGCCGGCAGTCCCTTATCGGGACCCGAACAACTATGTGAAGCTTTCCGGGCGCAAGGCTCAGGAACTGGCCAGGACCGAACCCAACGGGGCGATCTGGGCCAACCAGTTTGACAATGTTGCCAACCGGAACGGCCATTATCGTACCACCGGACCGGAAATCTGGGAACAGACGGATGGAAAGATCGATGGTTTCATTTGTGCCGTCGGGTCGGGCGGTACCCTTGCTGGCGTCGCCATGGCGCTCCGCGAGCGCAAGAGGAATATCCAGATCGGGCTGGCTGACCCGATGGGCGCTGCCCTGTTTAATTACTACAAGCGCGGTGAACTCAAGGCCGAAGGATCGTCAATTACCGAAGGTATCGGACAAGGCAGGATCACCGCCAACCTGAAGGGGCTGGAGATTGACCATCCTTTCCAGATTCCGGATGAAGAAGCTCTGGTTCATGCCTTCGGCCTTCTGGAACAGGAGGGCCTGTGCCTGGGAGGCAGCAGCGGCGTCAACGTTGCCGGTGCGGTTCGCCTCGCCAGGGAAATGGGCCCAGGCCACACGATCGTGACGATCCTGTGCGACTACGGCAACCGTTATCAGAGCAAGATGTTCAATCCGGCATTCCTGCGTGAAAAGGGTCTGCCGACCCCCAGATGGCTGGATTGACGCCCAAATGACCGCCAGGAAACAGAAATGACCTATCCCGGTCCCTCCGTCCTCGTCTCCACCGACTGGCTGGCCGACAACTTGCAGGCGCCGGACATGCGCGTTGTCGACGCATCCTGGTATCTGCCGACGATGAACCGGAACCCGAGGATGGAATACGCCAACGCCCATATCCCCGGTGCCGTCTATTTCGATATCGACGAAATCGCCGATAACGACTCACCCTATCCGCATGCATTGCCCCGTCCGGAACAGTTCGCCATGCAAGTCCGCAAGCTGGGATTGGGAAATGGCAACCGGATCATCGTTTACGATGGAGCCGGTATCTTCAGCGCGCCTCGAGTTTGGTGGATGTTCCATTATTTCGGGCACCGCGATGTGGCGGTGCTCGACGGTGGAATGCCGAAATGGCTGAAAGAAGGTCGGCCTGCCAAATCGCTGGAGCCGATGCCGCAGGAACGCAATTTCACTCCGCAGGTCGATAACACCCGAGTGCGCAACCTTCGGCAAATGAAGCAGATCTTCGAGAGTGGCGACCGCCAGATCGTTGATGCCCGGTCTCACGACCGCTTCACTGGAAAGGCAAGGGAACCTCGCCCGGACCTGCCTTCCGGACACATTCCAGGCAGCGTAAACCTGCCGTTCCAGAACTTGCAGGATCCCGAAACCGGAACCATGCTGCCGACGGACAGTCTGCGCGCTGCGTTCGAATCTGTCGGTATCGACCTGCAGAAGCCGGTCGTCACAACCTGCGGATCCGGCGTTTCCGCCTGTATACTGGCCTTGGGGTTGAACCTCTTGGGCCACAAGGATATCAGCGTCTATGATGGCTCGTGGAGCGAATGGGCGGCGCAGAAAAATGCACCCGTCGCCACAGGTCCGTAAATGTCCTTGGATGCCCCGGCCGTGATCCGCATTCGCCCCTACGACGAAACCGATTTCAGGGCCGTCGACGCGCTGTGGCGAAGATCCGGCAACTATCGACGCTGGAACGACTCGGCCAAGGATATTGCCCGCTGTCTGAAAACTCCGACCTCAGCCTTGCTCGTAGCTACCGGGAACGGCGTCGTGGTCGGCACGGTGATGGTCGGCCACGATGGTCATAGGGGGTGGGTCTACTACCTTTCTGTCGACCCGGATCACCGGCGTCGCGGTCTGGGCCGACGCCTCATGACCCGCGCCGAGAATTGGCTTCGCGAAGCAGGCGCACCAAAGGTCCAGTTGATGGCGCGGACGGACAATACGCCCGTACTCGCGTTTTATGACGCGTTGAATTATGTCGATGCAAGGGTAACGACCCTAGAGAAATGGTTCGACGCATCGGCGGCGGACCTGAAACAAGCAGCGTACCATCGGACGCTCGACGTGACCATCACTCATCTGGAGATGACGAGCCGGCCACGACTTCTGTCATTCGCCAGGCCGCGCAGATCAGCCCTGCTGCGCCTCTCCTCGCCGAACGTGAAATTCTACCGCTACCTCTACAACTCCGTTGGCGAAGATTGGCTATGGTACGAGCGGCGAATCGTGAAGGATGACGCGCTTGAGGCCATCATCAGCGATGACCGCGTGGAAATCTATGTGCTGTACATGGATGGCGCGCCTGCCGGTTATGCGGAACTGGATCGCCGTTCGGGTAATGATATCGAACTCGCGTACTTCGGCCTCATGCCGCATGCAATCGGACGCGGAGCGGGTGTCTGGCTCCTTCACGAAATAATCCATATCGCCTGGTCCTGGAAACCGGACAGGCTCTGGCTGCATACCTGCTCCCTGGATCATCCACGCGCCCTGCCGATGTATCAGCGCGCGGGTTTCCGTCCGTACAAGCAGGAAACCGCGACAATCGCCGACCCGCGCAGCGACCGCCTTTTCCACCGGGCAACTGATCGCCCCTGAACGACGTCGATTGCGATCGACGATCGCACATTGAAAAGATCCCATCTGCTCTGCACGATCAAGCGCTCCGTCGTTCCGGTTGGTCAGCCTTGCCGCCACGGACGCTTTTTCGCCTTCAACATGCCGAACCAAGACACTGGCTGCTACAGCAAGCGCGTGGCCAGGATGCCGGCGGCCATCCCAAGCGCCCGTGAAGCCGAACGCCGCGCCTTGCACAGGACAGCGATACCATGGGCCGCGGACGATGTCGTCAGGAAGTTCCACGGCGACGTCTGACGGATACCGGCTCATTCGACTGCACAAGAACGGTTTCTGCTGCCGTTTCCACAGCATGGAGGAAAGACCGTGCCGATGATCGCGGGTTGAAAAGCAGAAACCGGTTGTCTCGCTCGCGCAGAATGATTACGGACAAATGCTCCATTACCGTCCGGCTGACAGCCCCTGCCGGAAAGGCGGCGGAATCCAGGTCGAGCATGCACAGCCGCTCAAGGACAGGACATACACCCCTGCCCTCGAGCGCCAGCAACACCCAGCTGTCTGACTGATCCGTGACATAGGCAGCCGTCTTCATCGCAGCAGCGACCTGGTCGGCGGCCCGGTCCGGGTCATCTGCGCGAAACAGGACGAGCATCTGATCCGGCTGCAGACCCAGAAGCCGCATGGTACCGTCCGCCGATAGGGAGGATTGTCCGGTCGCAGGGCGCGGCGCGTCGAAGCTTTCCACCAAGGCGTTACCAAAGGCCCCGTCTTCGCCCAGCGGCGCGGAGACGGAACACAAGTTGTAGTCGCTTACCTCGGTCAGAAGGACATCGCCGATGGTTCGGGCATAGCCGTCCAGCGGAGAGGCGGCGATCAGGGCATGGTCAGCCACGGAGCCGGTCGCCTTGCGGATCAACGAAATGAGGTGACACGATCTCGACAGGAATATCCTGCCCGTTGACGGCATCCCAAGCCCGGACCGTTTCACCCACGCGTTCCGGACCGCGCATGATGAAGCCGAGGCCGATGCTGTAACCCAGTTCTGGAGAATAGGCGACGGACGTCATGTAGCCTTCATCGGCCTCCATCCGGTCTTCAGCGTCAATTGCCAGAAAATGCGCTCCAGCCGTGAGTTCGACACTACGGTCCAACGGACGGAAGCCCATTATCACCAAACCATCGTCACGGTTCATGGCCGAACGTTGCGACAGCACATTGCCGATAAAATCCTTCTTCCTGGAGACCATTCGTTCCAGGTTCAGCATCCTTGCCGTGGACTGGCCGTTCAGTTCGTTACCGGCGACATGACCTTTTTCGAGGCGCATCACGCCGAGAGCCTCCACGCCATAGGGAACCGCACCAAGGTCCTCGCCAGCCGTCATCAGCGCCGCCATGAACGATACCCCGTAGCGGCTGGGAACGGCGATTTCGTAACCCAGTTCACCCGAAAAGGAGATTCGGAACAGCCGTCCCGGCGCGCCGCCGCAGACGGTGACGATGCCGCAAGCCATTAGTGGAAAGGCGTCGTTCGAGAGATCGAAGAGCGGGTCGACGATCTTGTCCAGCAGGTCGCGCGAACGGGGTCCCGCGACGGCGAACTGCGCCCATTGTTCGGTCGCCGACGCCAGATGAACATCCAGACCGGGCCAAAGGCACTGGCGGCCGAACTCCAGATTCCGGAAGACCAGACCGGCGTTGGCCGTCGTGGTGGTCATCACGAAATGCGTTTCGCCGATCCGAGCGGTCGTTCCGTCGTCGTAAACGAAGCCGTCCTCCCGCAACATCAGGCCGTACCGGACCCTGCCAACTGGCAATTTGGCGAAGCCGTTGGCGTACACCTTGTTCAGGAAGGCTGCGGAATCCCGCCCCTGAATCTCGATTTTTCCCAAGGTACTGACGTCGCAGATGCCAACGCCATTACGGGTCAACCTGACTTCCCGGTCTACCGATTGCCGCCAGTGGGTCTCGCCGGATACAGGATACCATCGCGGGCGCAACCAACCGCTGGTCTCGACGAACGCGCTCCCGCGCCCCTCGGCCCACGTGTGACTCGGCGTCTGTCGCGTCGGGCGGAAAGCCTTGCCGCGCGCCCGGCCGGCAAAGACGGCGATCGAAACGGGGGTATATGGCGGCCGAAAGATTGTCGTTCCAATATCCCCGATTGATCGCCCTTCGTGTTCGGCAAGGATGGCTAGCGCCACGACATTGGAGGTCTTGCCCTGATCGGTCGCCATCCCCAGCGTGGTGTAACGCTTTAACAGTTCGACCGATCGGTAGCCTTCATGGCTGGCTTGCTGAATATCCTTGACGGTGACATCGTTCTGCAAGTCGACCCACGCTCGACCCTTGCTCTCGGTGACGCGCCAGAACGGCGTGACGGCGACCGATTCATCGCTGGCCGCCGGACGGGTATCCTTGGCGAGGCCAAATCCGAGATCCTGCATGATGGCGCTAGCGGCGTCATGGCCTTCCCGCAAAGCCGCACCGCAGGACAGGTTCCCGTTTGCGCTTCCCGCCACAGCCATGCCCACCGGAAGACCGGCGCCGGGAACGAAGGCAGCAATGTCGTCTCGCCAGACAGGACGGCCGCGTTGATGAGAGGTCAGATGAACCGCTGGATTCCAGCCGCCGGATACCGCCAGACAATCCATCGCGATTTTCTCGCCCGTGGCGAGCGTGACGGCCTTGAGGCCCCTGCGCCCCCAGGTTGTAGCGATGCGCCCGCCCATGCGAATCTCGACGCCGGCGATGTCAGCCGGCGGTGCCATCTCCCTGGTATCGATCACCGCAGCGATTTCGACGCCCTTGGCGGCAAGATCGACCGCCGTCCGCCAGCCGTCGTCGTTATTGGTAAACACTCCCGTCCGTTTGCCCGGCGCTACAGCATATCGGTTCGCGTAGGTTCGCACCGCGCCCGCCAACATCACCCCGGGTCGATCATTGGCCCCAAAGGCGATCGGCCGCTCGATCGCACCAGCGCAAAGGATCGCTCGCCTGGAATAGACCCGCCACAGTATCTGACGGGGTTTGCCCTCACTGTCCGGGAGATGGTCGGTCTTGCGCTCCACAGCGCCGTAGATGCCGTGATCATACGCACCGAACACGGTCGTTCGGGAAAGAAGCCGGACATTCTCCAGCGCGCCAAGCTCCGCAACGACAGACGCCGCCCATCCCCCGCCCGGTTGTCCATCGACTTGATGGGTTTCGGCGTGAAGTCGACCACCCATCACGAAGTCCTCATCGGCGAGGATTGTCCGCGCGCCGCTTCGCCCTGCAACGAGGGCGGCGGCGAGACCGGCAGGACCAGAGCCGATGACCAGCAAATCACAATGCAGGAACCCTCTGTCGTAGACGTCGGGATCCGTGTCGCCCGACAGACGACCCAGCCCCGCGGAGGCACGAATCAGCGGCTCATACAGGCGCTCCCAGAACGCTTTCGGCCACATGAAGGTCTTGTAGTAGAAACCAGCGCCGAGAAACGAAGCAAGAAGGTCATTGGCGGCCAACAGGTCGAAGCGCAAGGAACCGCAGTAGTTTTGACTGGTCGCATCAAGACCGTCGAAAAGCTCCGCTACGGTTGCGCGGGTATTCGGTTCACGATACGCGCCGCGACGCAACTGTACCAGAGCATTGGGCTCTTCAGACCCCGCCGAAAAGACACCCCGCGGCCGATGGTACTTGAAACTGCGCCCGACCATCCTCACGCCGTTGGCGAGAAGCGCCGAAGCCAATGTATCGCCGGGACAGCCCAGATAGGGACGCCCGTCGAAAGTGAACGCGATGCGCCGATTCCGATCGACCAGACCGCCCGGCAATCTTTCCAGGACAGTCATCGGTCGCGCCCTTGCTCCAGAGCGACTTTTCTCGCCAGTTCCACGGCTGTGATTTCGTGAGTCAGCGTATTCCGGGTGACAACCAGCCAGGATCGATCACCGTGTTCGTGAAACCACAACTCCCGATGTTCACCGGCCGGATTGTCTCGCAAATAAAGATAGTCGTGAAACTGCTGTAACGCGTCCGCGGCCCGGGGGTCCGGTCGATCGATCAATGATGCGTCTCCCAGATAAACGAACTCTGAGGCGTCGCGCGGGCCAAGGAGCGGATGCGGAATGATCATGCGTGGCCCTGCTAGTGCAGGTTGGGCTGGGCGCCAACGCCCCGCTCGTCGACAACGGCGCCGCGGGCGAACCGATCCAGCCGCATTTCCGCAGCAGCCGGGTGCGAAGTGCCCGTGGCAATCAGATGAGCGTAGCAGTAGCCGCTCGCTGGCGTTGCCTTGAATCCACCATAACACCAGCCGCCGTTGAAGAAGAGCCCGTCGACCGGCGTCCTGTCGATAAAGGCCGATCCGTCCATCGACATGTCCACCACGCCGCCCCACATGCGCAACAGCCGCGCCCTGCCGATCATCGGCATCAAGGCCATCCCGCCCTCACAGACATTCTCCACGACCGGCAGATTGCCGCGCTGAGCATAGGTGTTGTAGCCATCGATATCGCCGCCGAAGACGAGTCCGCCCTTATCGGATTGGCTGATGTAGAAATGCCCGACCCCATAGGTGATGACGCCCGGAATGACCGGTTTCAGGCCTTCGGAAACAAAGGCCTGCAACACGTGACTTTCGATCGGCAACCGCAAGCCGGCCAGTCCCATGACCTGGCCCGAATATCCGGCGACGCAAACCGCTACCTTCTTCGCCCTGATGGCGCCGCGGGTCGTCGCGACCCCATGGCATGCACCGTTTCGGATATCGAAGCCGATGACCTCGCAGTTCTGGATAATGTCGACACCCCGCCGGTCCGCGCCGCGGGCGTAGCCCCACGCGACCGCGTCGTGTCGAGCAGTGCCGCCCCGCGGTTGCCAGAGCCCGCCAAGAACGGGAAAAAGGGCATTGTCGAAATCCAGGAAAGGACACTTCTTGCGCAGCACGTCCTGATCCAGGATCACGGCGTCCGCGCCGGAAAGAACCATGGCGTTGCCGCGACGCACGGTGGCGTCCCGCTGGGAATCGGTGTGGAACAGGTTGATGATTCCACGCTGAGAGATCATGGCGTTGAAATTCAATTCCTGTTCCAGCCCTTCCCACAGCTGCATGGAAAATTCGTAGAAGGGTTGATTCCCCGGCAGTAGGTAGTTCGACCGGATGATCGTTGTATTCCGGCCGACATTACCGGACCCGAGCCAGCCTTTCTCAAGGACAGCGACGTTCGTCTGGCCATGGACTGTTGACAGATAGTAGGCTGTGGACAGGCCATGACCGCCGCCGCCGATCACGAGTACGTCGTATTCCGGTTTCGGGGCAGGCTCCCGCCAGACAGGTTTCCAGCCCCGGTTGCCAGTCAAACCCTGTTCAAGAATGCGAAATGCCGAATAGCGCATCTGCTGTCATCCATCCTTCTCAGGAATGCGTCGTTTCCAAATTTTTTGCTTTTCAGAACCGGACAGTTTTCTTTAAGATCCAGACATTGTGATCGACCAGTCCCAGCTCCGCCGTGTTGCCGTCGTCTTGATCGACGGATTTGCGTTGATGTCGTTTGCCGCCGTCAGCGAACCCTTGCGTGCGGCAAACCTGTTGGCAGGCAGGGTAATCTATAGGCTCGACCTGTTCCACGCTGCAACAAGCGACTTCCCTGCCCGCCCAAGTGCCTCAGCGACTGTCGTCAAAACCCAGCCGATCGCTGCCGCGCCGGACGGTTATGACCTTTCGTTTGTCGTCGCTGGCGGTGATCCGGTCGGTTTTCATCACGCCGAAACCTCTCGGTGGCTTCGGCGGCAGGCAAGGCGCGGCCATATCCTCGGCGGTGTTTCGGGCGGGCCCGCGATACTGGCCAATGCCGGGGTCATGGACAACAGACGGATGACCGTTCACTGGGAGCACGCCGCGGCGCTGGCCGAACGGCATCCCAGATTGATGCTCGAACGGGGACTGTATGTCATGGACCGTGACCGCTTGACCTGCGCTGGCGGGATCGCGCCGCTGGACATGATGCACGCCCTGATCGCAGAGCATCATGGCGGTACCTTCGCCCGTCTGGTCAGCGACTGGTTCATGCACACCGACATCCGCCCGGCCGGAGGACCCCAACGGGCCGGGCTGGCCGAGCGCTACGGGACGACGCGGTCCGTCGTCTTGTCGGCCTTGGAGGCGATGGACAACCACATCGCTGATCCGTTATCACTGAAACAACTTGCGGCGATTTCAGGCGTCGGCGATCGACAGCTGACTCGCCAGTTTCGCCACGGATTGGGGCAAAGCCCTGGTCGCATCTACCGCCAGATTCGGCTGGACAAGTCGCGCGAATTGCTGCGCCAGACCCACCTTTCCATCACAGAAATCGCTGTCGCCACCGGGTTTTTCAATGCCGGTCACTACGCTACAACATTCAAGAAGAGATACGGTTTCTCGCCCCGACGATACCGCCTGTCTCTGGAGCAAGCAGAGCAACCGCCATCACATGCCGCTGAAGCCCAACGGCCGCCTGATGACCGGGCAGCGGACGGCTCCGTCTCCTAGATTATCGACAGTCTTCTGTTTTGCGGAGGTGAATGACCAGATTTCGTCACACTGAATGCGCTCGGCCTTTACGCCTTCAATTGCCTCGTCATGATATGTGGCGCATGCTTTTCCGGCGTTTTCAAACAGCTTCCAGACCGTGTTAATCGAAATACCGATAACTCGACTGGTTGCCCGCATGGACATGCCCTCGACCAGCAATTCGAGGATCTGTGTGCGCTTCTGTGCGGATAGCTTGTTCATATCCCGAATACAGGGATTGAACAGATAACATCAAGCATTTTTCATTATAAATTATGAGTGGCACGCTGTTCCGTTTTCATGGTTTTCATCAGATTCGGTAGATCTGGTTTTTCGCCCCGCAGCAGGTTTTCAACCGACAGTCCTTGAATGACGGGATAGGATCGTGTTGCGGTATCGAAAGTCTCCGTTGCCCGGTTATTTTCAACTGTGCGCATGTAGCGGTCAAAACAGATCATCACGCCGGCTGTCGCCTCATAGCGTCTTACCGTACTGTCAAGCGCCTTCACGGCGTCAGGCGTCACCTTTCCGCCCTTCACCTGCACAATCGCTAGGTCAGGCTTCTTTTGACTCGGCTTTTGCCCCCAACGAAGCGGATAAAATTTCAGAACGCCATCGACTCCGCCGTCTCCGCCCTTCGCTCCTGGATCATGAAACATCCCTTCCGCGCCGACCGCGCCACAAGCCCACTTTTCAAACTCAAACTTGTCTCGTTCGGCAAGATCAAAGGCATCCTGTAGCGTCTCCGGGACGCCGATCACTTGGATGTCGGACGACTGCAAATCATTACAATTGCTGACTAGGCGGTTGCACACCAAGCCGACAGCGAAGCGGGCGACATCTACTCCGACCCACCGACGACCGAGCGAATGCGCTGCGTGAAGGGTAGTCCCACAGCCGCAGAACGGGTCAAGCACCAAGTCGCCTTCATCGCTTAACGCCTTGATGATGCGCTCGACCAATGCCAATGGCTTCTGCGTCGGATAGCCAAGCCGTTCCCGCTCAATGCGCCCCACCGGAGAGAATTTCGACCACCAGTCCTCCGGCACTTTGCCAGCCGGATCCAGTGTTGTCGCTTGCTTGAATATCCCCGATGTCTCGCCCGTTTCCAACTTCACATAGGGAACGCGGATCGCCTCCCAGTTGAATGTCCAGTTGTCCCCCATGGAATACCAGAAGATGTTGTCGTGCTTCTGCGGGAACCACCGCTTTGTGTTCGACGGTCCCGTGTAGCACCAGATAATCTCATTGCGGAACTTGTCCTTGCCGAAGATCAGATCCATGAGCGCCTTGAGGTAATGCGCGGCGGTTCGGTCGCAGTGAAGACAGATACTCCCGGTTGGCTTCAGGACGCGGCGCACGGCGATCAAGCGCTCGGCCATGTTCACAAGATAGGCGTCTAGCCGATATTCCGTCGTGGGTCCTTCAAGCCGACGGGTAATGTCAATCAGATCGGCTATTGGCCGTGTGGCCGGTCCATCCCGAAGGCGCGCCAAGGATTCATCCTGCGGTTCGCCCCAGCGCCAGGTATCCTTGAACACGGCGACCGGTTTGGCAGACTTGTCCTTGCCCTTGAACGGCAGGTTGTAATCACTCTTGGAATTGAACGGCGGATCCAGGTAGATCAGGTCGACCGACTGCGGCGGAATGGCCAGCGGATCATTCAGGACATTCAGGCAATCTTCCGCATACAGGGTTCGATTGACTTCCTGTCGGCTGTCGGCTGTCGGCTGTCGGCTGTCCTCTCTTCAGTTTAGAACGATCAGCGTCAACCGTCATGACTGTTTCCCCAACGTGCAGATGCTGCAATCTAAGTGTCTGTTCCTGAAGTCGCGGGTGGCCTCGTGCTGTGGTATCCTGTCGGGATGTTCGACACCGACGATGGAGGATTCCATGGCCTGGACCGAGGCCACCCGAGCGCAGCATGGCCGTCTGCATGATGATCGGCAAGACGACTTGACGGACGCGGAGTGGATGGTGATCGCTCCGCTGATCCCGCGACAGGGTCGGATGGGCCGCCCGCGGGCGGCGGACCCTCGACGCGTGTTCGATGCGATCCGGTCCATGCTGTCGTCGGGATGTCGGTGGCGGCTCGTTCCGCCCTGTCATCCGCCGTCTTCCACGGTCCGGAACTGTTTTGACGTCTGGCGGAATGACGAGACCCCGGAACGGAGGCCGGACGCGCTTCGCGCCCTGGCGCAGGCGGGCCGGGGTGTGGCGCCGACGGCGGCGATCATCGACAGTCAATCGGTGAAGACGACGGAAAGCGGCGGGCCTTCGGGACAGGATGCCGGCAAGAAGATCAAGGGACGGAAACGACACATCGCGGTGGACATGGAAGGAAGCCCGATCGTGGTGCATGTGCACCCCGCCGACGTGCAGGATCGAGACGGGGCACCGGAGGTGATCGCGGACCTCCCGAGCAAGGCCCGGGGGGTCTCGAAGGTGTTTGCCGACGGCGGATACCGGGGTGACAGGCTGCGCGACCGGCTGAAGGACCTCACGCTTCCGGACCTCCTGGAAATCGTGAGAAAGCCGAAGGAAACCAAGGGTTTCATCGTCATTTCCCGCCGCCGGGTCGTGGCGCGGACCTTCGCCCGGATGGGCCGATGCCGCCGGCTCGCCGGGGACTTCGAGCGGAGCCTGGAGAGTTCCCTGGCCCGGGTACAGCGCGCCGCCTGCCGCTTCCTGATGCGCAGGGTCGCGCGAGGGACAAGTCATTGATTCACAAAAACATGATGATATCAAGGACTTGTGATTCAGACTGTAAGCAATCTCTTCACGACATGAACGGCGCAATCTATCACATCGGCAGAACGCCGTTCGCCCCATGGTCCTTTAGCATCACCGGATTTCTCCTGAAACCCTAGTGGTCAGTCAGAAACAAGAGGTTCCCTTTTTCCCTAATCATGGCATTCTCCTGCTGCCGCCGTCACGCGGCCTGGGAAAACAGGAAACAGGCAAACGGGCAGGCGATCGTGCTTTCGGACGAAGATCGCGCGCGCCTCGAACGCATCGCCAACAACCCGCGGAGCCTCCGGAAGCACGTCTGGCGTGCCCGCATCGTCCCGGCAATCGGCTCGGGCTGCAGGCTGGCCGGGACCATGCGTCGGACGGGCCTGTCGAAGCCGACGGTCCGGCGCCGGTGGGACCGTTTCCTCGCCGAGGGCGTCGACGGGCTTCTCCGGGACGCCACGCGTCCTCCGGGGAAGAAGCCGACCCCCGAGGACCGGGTGAAGACCCCGATCGCCCTGGCGATGTCGCCGCCCCCGCCGCATGCCCGGCACCGGACGGTGCGGGCACCGGCGGGGAGGCCGGGGATGGTCTGCACACCATCCTGAAGGAGAACGGCCTCGGGCCGCATCGGATCAGGACTTTCAGGGTATCCCGCGACGTCGTTGGCCTGTGCGTCGACCCGCCTGACCATGCCGTCGAGGGGTTCTTCACGAAGCTGTCCAGGCAGAGGCTGAAGAATGCGGTCTTCGACTCCCTCGACGCGTGCGTCACCGCCATCGAGGGATACATCGCGCACCACAATGCCCACCACGCCGCCCGTTCCCATGGAGCCGGGAGCCGGAGGACCTCGTCGAGGCGTGCAAGGGATGCCATCGGAAACTTCAGGAAATGGCACCAGATGTATGAATCAAAGCACCAAAGATAGCCTTTGACGCTCACAAAATCACTTGAAAATTTCAAATTAAATTACTACCGAAATCAACGAAGATTGGCGCACGGCCATCCGACCGTTACGATATCTCTTCCGGCAGTCTGACCGGTGAACCGGAGATGCCTGACGCTACTGACATGAATTATGCTGGATTGGTTCAGGATTGGCTGGACGAGTTCGAGGCGGCGCTCGCCGACGGGCCGGAAGCCTTGCGCGATCTGTTTCTAGCGGATTGCTACTGGCGCGACGTGCTGGCAGGCGACTGGCAGATACGCACGTTCTCAGGGGTCTCGGCAGTAGCCATGGCGCTGTCGGCCTGTCTGGCGGAAACCCGACCAGTGGCCTTTGCTCAGCCGTCGAACCGAACCGCAGCGACCCCGGTTTCCCGTGCCGGAGAAGACGTCGTCGAAGCCATCTTCGTCTTTACGTCCGACAGGGGTTCGTGCGAAGGCGTGCTGCGCCTGAAACCGGCTGCTGACGGTACGATGAAGGCGTGGACCCTGTTGACTGCACTGAACCAGATCGCTGGCCATGAAGAGCCCCTGAACGAAACCCGACCCACCGGTGCCAGCAACGCGCGGGATTTCCGGGGTCCGAACTGGCTGGATCAACGCCGGGAGAGCGCCGCGTTTGCCGATCGCGATCCGAATGTGCTGGTGGTCGGTTGCGGACAAGCTGGCCTCGCAATCGCAGCGCGGCTGGTCCAGCTCGACGTTGATACGCTGGTCGTCGACCGGCATGAGCGCATCGGCGACAACTGGCGCAAACGATATCACGCGCTGACACTGCACAACAAGACCCAGGCAAACCATCTGCCTTACATGCCGTTTCCGCCGAATTGGCCAGAGTACATCCCGAAGGACAAGCTGGCGAACTGGTTTGAAGCCTATGCCGAGGCGATGGAACTGAATATCTGGACCGAGACCGCCTTTGAAGGCGGAACATACGACGATGCATCGGGGCGGTGGAACGCGACAGTCTTGAAAAATGGATATTCCCGGATACTCAAGCCTCGTCACATCGTGATGGCCACCGGTGTCAGCGGCATTCCGTTTTTCCCGGACATGGTCGGCCTCGACATGTTCAAAGGACCGATCCTGCACGCCAGCGAATACGCCGACGGAGAGGACTGGTGCAACAAGCAGACGATCGTTGTCGGAACCGGCAACAGTGGCCATGACATTGCGCAGGACCTCTGGTCAGCCGGCGCCCGAGTCACGATGGTGCAGCGCAAACCGACCTTAGTGGTCCAGGTCGAACCCAGCGCCCAACTGCCCTACGCGCTCTACTGGTCCGGTCCGCCGTTGGAGGATTGCGATCTGATCACCATCTCGACGCCGCTGCCTCTCCAGCGCAGGATCCACCAGTTGCTGACCGAAGACGCCAGAAGGCGGGACAAGCCCCTGCTGGATCGTCTCGAAGCGGTTGGCTTTCGGCTGGATTTCGGCGAAGACGGCACCGGATGGCAGATGAAGTATCTGACCCGCGGCGGTGGTTATTATTTCAACGTAGGGTGTTCGGACCTGATCGCCGACGGATCAATCGCCCTAGTCCAGAATGACAATGTCATCGGCTTTACCCCGGACGGAATCCGCCTGAGTGACGGTCGTACAGTCGACGCAGACCTGATCGTGCTGGCGACCGGCTATCATGGCCAGGACGTCCTGGTGCGGCGGCTTTTCGGTGATGTCGTGGCAGATCGGATCGGGCCGATCTGGGGATTTGGCGACGAGCAGGAACTGCGCAACATGTTTGTCCAGACCAGACAGCCGGGCTTGTGGTTTATCGCCGGCAGCCTTGCCCAGTGTCGGATTTACTCGAAATATCTGGCTTTGCAGATCAAGGCCTGCGAATTGGGTCTGATGGCGCCATGAACCTGTCAGACTGGCTGCTAGAGCATGATGTGACCTGATTGAATCGTTTGGGGATTCACGGGTCTGGGGATTTGTGATTCAAGATGTCGTCCGGGTCGAGGAGGCCGGCAGTGATGTCGAAAGCGCTTTCCCTTGATCTTCGCGATCGGGTTCTGTCGGGGGCATGTGGGGGCATGAGCCATGGAGCTGCGGCCTCTCGTTTTGGCGTGAGCCGCTGGCGCAGCCTGGAACGGGAACAGGGCGATGCGCGCCCGAAGGCGCCTGGCGGGGACCGCCGCTCGGGGCGGATTGCGGCGCCGCGCGATGTGATCCCGGGTCTTCTTGAGGAGAGGCGGGACTGAGGTGGTCCCGGAATTTTGGACAGTTGGTCAAGGTGTATTCCACCGTTCACGGAGGAATACGCGATGACGAGGCGACGGAAGTTCAGGCCTGAGTTCAAGGCGAAGATTGCGCTGGAGGCGCTGCGCGGCGACAGGACGATTCAGGAGATCGCGTCGCGCCACCAAGTTGACCCCAATCAGGTGAGTACATGGAAACGTCAGGCGATGGACGGCCTGGGCGAGGTGTTCTCGAGCGGCGTCGACCGGGCAGCCCGGGACCATGAGGAGGAGGTTCGCGATCTTCATGCCAGGATCGGTCAACTGACGGTGGAACGGGATTTTTTGGCCAGAGGGCTCAAGCGATGAGCCGGCCGGAACGCAGGGCGATGGTGCGCCGCGATGTTCCTGGCCTGAGCTTGAGCCGTCAATGCGAGGTTCTGTCGATCAGCCGGTCTTCGCTTTATTGCAAGCCGAAGGGGGAGAGTGCGGAGACGCTGGCGCTGATGCGGCGGCTCGACGAGCTGTTCCTGAGGTATCCGTTCCACGGCTCGCGGCAGATGGTCCGTCACCGTGTCCGCCGGCTGATGCGCCTGATGGGTCTTCAGGCGGTCTGCCGGGCGCCGAGGACCAGCCAGCCGCACCCGGAACACCGGATTTATCCGTACCATCTCAAGGGCCTCGCCATCGAGCGCCCCGACCATGTCTGGTGCGCGGACATCACCTGCATCCCGGTCAGCCGCGGCTTCCTTCATCTGGTCGCGGTCCTGGCCTGGCGGCTGTCGAACACCATGGATGCCCGGTTCTGCGTCGAGGCCTTGAATGAGGCGCGCGACACCTGCGGCAGGCCGGAGATCTTCAATACCGACCAGGGCAGCCAGTTCACCAGCTTCGACTTCACCGGCCGGCTCAAGGATGCCGAAGTGACAATCTCCATGGACGGCCGCGGCCGCTGCATGGACAACATCTTCATCGAGCGGCTGTGGCGCGCGCTCAAATACGAGGCGGTCCATCTGCACGAGCTCACCGATGGCTTCCACGCCGAGCGTGTCATCGGCGAGTGGACCGGCTTCTGCAACACCGAGCGTCCCCATTCGGCGCTCGGCGGCCGAACGCCGGCGGAAGCCTGCGGCGCGCGCCAGCCTGTGGATATGATGGACAAGGCGACCGCCTTGTCCACATCCCCACAGGCTCAACAACAGCAGGAAAATCTGACAAACAGGATTCTGGCGGCATGATCAGACAACGGAATACACCTTGGCAACGCCGTCAGACTGTCCAAAATTCCGGGACCACCTCAGACATCACCATCGAGGCGTTGCGCGCGGCTCTCCGGGACCGGGGCCTGGCCTTCAGCTACGGGTCGATACAGCGCTTCCTCGTGCGCCACGCCATCACGCGCAAGAAAAGACCGGCCACGCGGCGGCGCAGGACCGCCCGGACGTGCTGAGCCGACGGCGCACCTGGCGCGACAGCCAACCCGGCCTCGACCCCGACCGGCTGGTCTTCATCGACGAGACCTGGGCCAGGACCAACATGACCCGCACCCACGGGCGGAGAACGTCTGCGCAGGGCCGTCCCTCACGGACACTGGAACACGACCACCTTCGTCGCCGGGCTCACGCCGCGCGGCATGATTGCCCCCTTCGTGCTCTCCGGCGCCATCGACCGCGATGCCTTCGAGGCCTGCCGTCAAAGTGGTCCTCGTCCCCGAACCGAGGCCCGGCGATAGCGTCGTCACGGACAACCTCTCAAGCCACAAGGAACCCGACGTCCACAAGATGATCAAGGACGCCGGCGCCCAACGCCTCTTCCTGCCTCCCTGCAGTCCGGACCTCGATCCTGTCGAACGCGCTTTCGCAAAGCTCGAGGCACGGCTCCGAAAAGCCGCCGAGAGAACCGTCGACGGTCTCCGGAACACCAGCGGACAAATCTCCCGGACCTTCTCACCGCAAGAGTGCAAAAACTACTTCAACGCCACCGGATACTGCACAACATGATCCGATTCCGCTCTACTGTCCTGATCGAGAGGTTTGCTGGAACAAGTTTGTTTGGTTGTATTGGAGGGCTGACGGGTGAGCAGGGTAGCGGTTGCGATCAGCTTGTCGGAAGCGGCGCGTCGCGCGTTGGAAGGTCTGGCGGGCCGCCGCAAGACGGCCCGGGGTCTGGCGCGACGTGCCCGGATCGTTCTGGCGGCTGCGGAAGGTCTGGAGAACAAGGCGATCGTGGGGAGCGACCCGACGACGGTCGGCAAATGGCGCCGACGGTTTGCCGAGCACCGGCTCGACGGGCTCTGCGACGCGCCGCGTTCCGGGGCGCCGCGCCAGATCGGCGACGAGGAGATCATCGCCCGCACCTTGGAAGAGACGCCGCCCGGGGCCACGCATTGGAGCCTGCGCCGTCGACGATCCACCGGATCTGGCAAGCCTTCGGCCTGCAGCCGCATCGCTCGGAGACCTTCAGGCTGTCGGCGGACCCGCTGTTCGTCGACAAGGTACGCGACATCACAGGCCTCCGTCTCGACCCGCCCGAACGCGCGCTGGTGCTCTGCGTCGACGAAAAGAGCCAGATCCAGGCGCGCGACCGCACCCAGCCGCTGCTGCCCATGCGGCCAGGCCAGGTCGCGCGGCGGACCCACGACCCCATGCGCCACGGCACCACCACCCTGTTCGCGGCGCTGGACATCGCCACCGCAGCCGTGAGTTCCTGCGCAGCCTCGAGGCCCGGGTCCCCGACGACCTCGACGGGCATCTGGTGACGGACAACCACGCCACCCACAAGACGCCCGCCATCCAGCGACGGCATGGCCACTTCACCCCGACCGGCGCCTCCTGGCTCGACCAGGTCGAGCGCTTCTTCGCCGCCCTGACCGAAAAGCAGCTCCGGCGCGCGGTCCATCGCGCGACCCGGGAACCTGAACAGGCCATCCGAGACGATATCGACATCGTAAACGCCAACCCCAGACCCTTTCGCTGGACCAGGTCGGCAGACGACATCCTCGCCACCATCAAACGCTTCTGTCTGCGCACCCTCGATACCGCACAACGACAAAAGAAAATCAGTAAAATTTGGAAATCAGGACACTAGACCTTCTCACAAATCAGATAGATATGGACATAGTCCATGGCGTGACCCTCTGGACTGTCACGCACCCGATCCTCGAAGGCGCAGTAGAACTGGTCGACAATCTCCTGCTTTTCGGCCGGAGAACGCTCGGCCGACAGGCCGGCGACGAAGGTGTGTTCGCTCCATGACCGGAGCGTCGGGATATAGGCCACGGCAAACTTGGTCGAATCGCGGTGATCGGCAAAATCGCGCTCGAACGGACACCGGACCACCCTAGTTTCAACGTGCTTCAGACGCAATCCGGCCTTGTAGACCGGATTTGACCGATCATTCAGCGGCGCACAGAATTGCGCGACCGTGCGATAGCACTGGGCAAAGTTTGTTTCTCGGTATTCGTCGTCCGTGATCACGCCATAATCAACAAGATCACGCCATAATTCATTGAAAGTATTGAACATACTGATGCCGCCCGTATTCCCCAAGTAGCGGCCATCTTCGTCGATTCCGAAATTGAACAAGGCCAGATGCCCACCGCGCACCAATTCTTTCGACCGTTGCAGCAACATGGCTTCCCAGTCCCGGGCACCTTGCGCCTCATAGGCCGCACGTTCATCTCCGGAAGCCCCTACCATGTGAACATGGTCGGATATCGTGCAGGGCTTTTCGCTGATGTAATGGGAAGCCGTCGCGGAGAAGCCCAGGTGAAGGCTGTTTGGCGGAAAGATGTTCCGATGAAACGACGTGCCGCTGGCAAAGAAATAAGTGTCCGGAATGTCGAGCAGCGCGCTCTTCACATCCGTCAGGCCGTGGATGTGCTGGAAAACCTGGCTGAAGTCGTTACGCGGCAAGTCCGTGTAAACCATCTGGATCGGAACGCCGGGTGCTCTTTTCCGAAGTGTCCGCAACACCTTGGCGATCATCGCCAGCGACGTGCCACCATCGGCGCAGCCTATGTCTGCAACGGTCACCGGACGCCCGTCTGACGGGATGGGCAGGGCCGCTGCGGCATCCAGGACCATCGGCGTGGCATTGTCGATAACATCCTTGGCGCCAGTCGTCGCCCTGGAATAATACCCGGCACCTTTCATCGCGACGTCGCGGATGCTGGAAGTCGTGCGCATCTTTCCTGATCCCGAAACTGTGTGACTGTCAGGCGGCAAGCGCCCTGACCTTTTCGACGATGGCGCGATCTACCCGGATCGCCTCTTCGGCGGCGCGCGCGCGGGCGGCCTTCCGTCCCGTGCCGTGGACTCGGGCGCCGGGTTGCCTGGAGATAGCTGCTACCAGTTCTTCCGCACGGCCGTGGAACGTGCCGTTAGATGTAGTATCAATATCAATGGCGATAAAGAACTGCCCGGTCGCAGGGGGGCCGCCAGCCGGGCCGGAAAACGGGCTGGCGTCCTTCCCGAGTGTAGCGCCAGCGGCCGCCGCAGCCAGCAATTCCACCATCAGGGCCACTCCGAAGCCCTTGTAGCCGCCGCAAGGGAGCATCGTGCCTCTCAAGGCCGCATCCGGATCTGTCGTGGGTTGGCCTTCGCCATCCAGAGCCCACCCTTCTGGAAGCGGGTCGCCGCGGCGTGCGTGCTGCATGATTTCGCTGCGTGCGATCACGCTGGCGCTCTGGTCGATCAGGATGCGCGCTTCGCCCTGCCCGTCCGGCGCCGCGATGCTGAACGGATTGGTGCCTACCACCTTCTGCACGCCGCCGACCGGCGCCATCGATGCGGGTGCGTTGGTGAAACCCATCGCCATCAACCCCCGTTGCGCGAGCCGCAACGTATGCCATCCCAGGACACCGCAATTGTAGGACTTGCGGATGGCCAGACAGGCAATGCCCTGTTCCTTCGCCAGCGGCACCAACTTCTCGAAACCGGCGTCAATGGCGGGATGAGCAAAGCCGTTTTCAGCATCGGCGACCAATACCGACGGTTTCGGGCGGCTGATTGCCGGCGACGCATGTCCCCTCACCTTGCCGCACTGCAAGTGCTCGCAATAGATCGGAACATAGGGCAGGCCGTGGGAGGCAACACTGTCAGCGTGTGCCGCCGCCGAGGATCGTGCGACCGACCGGGCGTTTGCTTCGCTGGCACCGGCGTTCTGCAAGGCTCGAAAGGCGAGGTCTTCAATTTCTTCCGTCGTCATTGCGACGGTTTCCGCAACGGCCATGTTCCTCTTCCCGTCAATCCGTCTCAATCAATTCGCCGCCGCCGGCACCTTTCTGACGGGACTCGGCACTTTCAGGCACGCAAGTCTTTTGCGCCCAGTAATCCAGTCTTGCATAAGCGTCTTCATCAATCGGAATGCTGCCGTCAAGCTCCGGAACTGCCCGGTTGCCCCTATCCAGATCCCGCGCCTCCAGAAAAACGGTGACGGATCGGCTCTTCTGTTTCAGGATTTCAGCATCCGGGTCAACGCCATGGGCAAAGATTCCGACCGGCATGGGGTGCTCCTCCACTTGAAACCTCAGGGTAACATGGCGAGGGCAGACAGCTTCCGCGAGAAACGGCACCATCAGGATCGGCCATCTGACGTTGCGCAGGACAAGGATACCGACGGATGGGTTCAAATCAAGACCAGCCCGGTCAGCCAGCGTGACGCCAGCGAGCAGCCCGTCGGTTGTCCCGGATGCTGAGCACCATTCGCCTGCCGACGGCTCCGGGAAATCCAGACGCCAGTCTTCCGAAACCAACTCTTCAAGGTTGCTGGACAGCGCGGACACGCCGCCCAACTCGCGTGATTCGAGCCAGCACGCTGCCCAACCGGCCTCTTCGGCAAGACCCCAAGGCAATCCCGCGCCACGCGCCGCTTTCATGGCCAGACCATGAATTTCATTACGGGAACACAGCAAAGGCTCACGCATCCGATCGCGGGAAAATCCAGTCATCCAACGGACCTTCGCCAACCTCATCGGGATAGGGCGCGTTGCGAAACATGTTGATCCGCAGCCAGCGGTCCGACTTCGGGTCGAACCGCGTGGCGCCAAAGAAGGCAAGCTTGCACCGAAGCATGTCGAGCGGCAGGAGATCAGCGCCAATCAGGTTATCCTGTATGTGTCCGAACTGGTGCGCCAGCGGGTTTCGCAATCGGCGAAGAACATGACGATGCTGAGAATGTCGGCGCAGGAAATCCGAAACGAGTTCATCATCGTCACAATTCTGAAGATCGTCATGGCAAGCCGCAATGTCCCGGCCGACCGCCAGTGGAAGTTCCAGTTCGGCACCGGGCTCTTCCCATCGCTCGCCAAGGCGCGGCTCCAGCTTGTTGGACGAGACGTACCAGAACCGCGCTTGCGCGGCCAGCCTCGCGTAGTCGGTCTTCAGCGCCCAAGCAAAGTGGTCCTCGATCGTCCTGCGCGCCTGCAGAACCGACATTGAAGGGTCGAACCAGCGATCATGCGCCGTATCCACCGCCATTTCGTCAGCCAGATGATCGACAAGTTCGCCATGTGGTTCAATGACCAGCGAAACAACGAGCTCCTGACCCTCAAGGCTCATGTTATCGGCCGCCCACGAACAAATCGCGGACCAGGGAAAGGCGTGATCGTGAGGTATCGCGGCAACCCGCTGGGCAAGGACAGCCAAATCCTCTCGGAGCGCTGCAATCTTCTTCGATTGAAGTGGATCTGGAACCAGCCAGCCGGCAATATCCCTCTCGGCGCGGTCAATCCAGTCCCTGAACATTTGCCAGGCTTCCGGCGTTGTATCGCGTTGCGCGCAGACCAACGCCAGCGCAATTTCCCGGCATTCGATCCACCTTGCGAACAAGGCGGGATGATTGACGATAAAAGGCCCCAGCCCAAGTCCGGTCGAGTTGCCCAGCCCCAAGCGCCGACGCAGGGCTTTTTCCAGCGAGACGGCGCCGCGGCCACCCTTCGCCTTGGCCATGTGATCAATCAGATCGGCGACAAACTGACGGATCATCCAGACTGTCAGCATTTCCAGCCGAAAGGGTCCACCCCACCCGTCACGGCCGGCATATCGACATCGGTCGGCAATACCGAACTTGCCGTTGCCGTATACCGCGGTAGTCCGCATGACGTACCCGACGTCATCCAATCGTGCGGCATCCGGCTGTCGCCCCCGGGCCAGGCACTCAACCACATCATCGAACAGCCGGGCGCTCTTGTTGGTGCGCGAGAGGATCAGATCGGTGTGAACATAACGCCCTGCTTCCTGCCGCGGTGTATTCTCCCGCAGCCGGGACATCTCGCCGGCATCGGGAATCCCGTCAAAAAGCGTGTACGTGGCGTCCCAGGCTTCGGCAATGACACGGTCGGTCCGCATCGCAGGTGCCAGATCATGGGCAAAGCAGACCAGCGAATAGATCTGGCCGTTTCCCCGCGCCGTCAGGACCGCGTCTCCTACACCGTCACTGTCTATGGCCCAATGGCCATAATCAAACACGTATCCGGCCGCCTCCACGTGGCGAAGCATCGCGCGGATGAAGCTCAGCCGCGTCTGGTGAAATGCCCCCAGACGGCTCAGCCGAAGTACGGTAGCCGGAGATCGCAAGATCATGTTGTCGGCCAAGAAACGATCCCCGATGGACGTTGTTGTCGACCTTGTCATTGCGTCGAGCCTACGGCGGGTCCGAAGGCGTCAGTCATGAAGCGATACCAGTTATTGCCCATGATGCCAGCAACCTCCCGATCGGAAAAGCCGACGGCGCGCAACCCCCGGGCGATGCCCGGAATGTCTTCGTTGGACCGGAACCAGGACGGCATATCCGGAAACCGGACATCCCTGACGCTCTCGGGAGGCGACGTGTTTTCGTCCTCCCGAACACCGCTGCGCATCCAGCGGACTACAGAATCAGGCTGATCCTGGCACAGGTCCGACCCGATCCCGAGTCGTTCCGCGCCCATCAGATCTGCTGTCCGCGCCACCATCTCGCAAAATTGCTCCAAGGTGGTCCGTGAGCCATCCTTCATATGGTGCGGATAAATGCTGAGTCCCAGAATGCCTCCCGAATCCGCCAGCGCCTTCAACACGTCATCGGACTTGTTTCGACCTGTATCGCGCCAAGTGCGCGGATTGGCGTGAGATATGGCGATGGGACGGGCCGATGCTTCCATCGCGTCCAGCGTCGAGCGCTCGGCGGAATGGGACATGTCGACAACCATGCCGACGCGATTCATCTCGTTGATCGCCTCCCGACCCTTTAACGTGACGCCTGTGTCCTGTTCCTCGTCGAACCAGCCGGTCGCCAGCGAACACGCCGTGTTGTAGGAGAGCTGCATGAAACGAATGCCGCGGTCGTAAAGGTCGGTGATCCGGGACAGGTCCTCTTCGACCGGCTTGCAATTCTGCATGCCGAAAAATACGGCTGTCTTTCCCGCCCGCCGGGAAGCCAGAATATCGGTTGAGACACGACCATGGACGACATGGTGGTCAAATAACGAAAAAAGGTCGTCCCACTCGCCCAGTCGCGCCAGAGTGCCTGAATAGTCTTCATGGTAGACAATCGTGGCGTGAACCGCGTCCACGCCGCCGCTTCGGAACTGGCGGAAAATCGCTTCTGACCAGCGGCAATACTGCAGGCCGTCGATCACGAGGTCGGGCGACTGGTTGGAAATGAAAAGCCTCCCATGGATATGAGCCGAACGCGCGGCGTCCTCATTCAAGCATACACGGCATCTGCTGACAAATTGCGGATGAATGGCGGTGCCTGACCAGCCTGCAGGTATCAACTTTCACGACGCACAGAAAATCATCAAGGCAGGTCTCCGTCACGCCGATTTCACGTCCATGAAGATCCTGGCCCGGTTTCGGCCGAACCAATCGTCCGATGAACCTGATCGGTTGGTCTTGGTCCTGTCCGGTCAACTGAGAGAACTGCAATATCCATCCCGACACCTCCCCCCCTTGACGCAGCGAGAGGTCAGCCATGGTCGCGTAGCACAGGCCAACTTGCCGGAGGCCTGGACAGGGAATCCTGAAAGGGCAGGCGACAGGCTTTTTTCATCATGGCCCCGCCATTGCCTCCGATTCCGGCGCCAGCGAAACGACATGCTCCGTTCTGCTCTTGTGTCTTCCACTCCGATGCTGCATCGCCAGCGATGGCTGTGGCAGGTTGGTCCGGCTGCGTGAAAACGATACGGAAATCAGGAAAACTTGGCCGCCAAAGCCTTGCAGGTGTTTTCCGGTACGAAACTTGTAATATCGCCACCCATGGCGGCAATCTCCTTGACCAGCCGCGAGGCGATGAACTGTTGGTGTTCGGAAGCCATTAGGTAGACCATCTCGATATTCGGATTAAGACGTGCGTTCATGCCAGCCATCTGGAACTCGTAATCGAAGTCGGATACCGCCCGCAGCCCGCGGATGATCATGACAGCATTGGTCTCCTCAACGAAATGCATGAGGAGGTTGCCGAACACCCTTGTCGATGCCTGGCCACCGCCATTGGCCTGGTTGATCAGATACAGTTCATGATCGACCAGGGAAACCCGCTCTTCCAGCGAAAACAACGGATTCTTGCCTATATTCTCCGCTACGCCGACGATTAGCTGATCGCAAATCCTGAGCGCACGCCGAATGATATCGACGTGACCGTTGGTAATTGGATCGAATGTCCCGGGATAGATCCCGATCCGGTCTTGGGCCATGACCGCGTTCTCCTCGCTTGATGACTGACGCCCTGCCTGGGCGGGCACGCGCGCCGATGCAATCGGTAAAGCAGCGCGTGGCCCGACCGTGCTGTATCACAGACAGCTGGTGCCGGCTGGCGGCCACATCAGCCCTTGCGCCAAAGTCTCGGATGAACCGTGTGAATTCGACGGGTTGGATGTCAGACGCGTCCCGATCCCGATACGCCGGTGCATCCTTGCGGGGCGCCGAATTCTGGTCAAGACCCGCGCAGTCGCTTCAAGCCATTTCCACCGCCGCGTCTTGCACCACGATCTGGTCTTCGCGCAGACGGGAAACCGAGACAACCCGTTCGTCTTCATCTACCTTGAACAGTGTGACACCTCTCGTCGCCCGGCCAACAACACGAATCTGCTCTACTGGAACCCGAATGATCTGACCACCGTCGGTTACCAGAATCAGTTCATCGCGATTTCGGACGGGGAAAGCACCGACGATGCGGGCCTTGGCGTCTGGACGGTCAGTATCTATTGCGACCACCCCGGCCCCACCACGCCCGGTGATGCGATATTCGTAGGCCGATGTCCGCTTGCCGAAACCGTCGTCGGAGACGGTCAGAACGAATTCCTCCTGCCGCGCCAGATCACTCCAGGGAGCCACGGCAAATTTCGAGGCTAGTTCAAGATCCTCGGGATTGGGCTGTTCACCCTGCTCGGCCATCGACACGACGCGCCGGTGAGCGTTGGCAATCCGGATATAGTCGTCCCGTTGCCCGGTCGCCGCTTCGATATGGTTCAGGATCGAAAGGGAAATCACCTGATCACCCTCGCCCAGTTTCATGCCCCGCACGCCGCGAGAACCTCGCCCCTTGAACAGGCGCACGTCATTGACCCGAAAACGGATCGCCTTGCCGTGTACGGTGGCCAGCAGGGCATCCTGGTCGACATCGCAGGTCTCGACACCAACCAGGGACTCGCCTTCTTCCAGCTTCATGGCTATCTTGCCGTTCGCCATCACGTTGGTAAAGTCGCCGAGCGAATTGCGGCGAATCTTGCCGCTGCTGGTCGCCAGCATGATATCAAGGTTCGGCCACTCCTCTTCGTCAGGCAGCGGCAAGATAGTGGATATCGTTTCTCCGGGCCGGAGCGGCAGCAGGTTGATCATCGCCTTGCCGGGGGATTGCGGCGTGCGGAGCGGCAAACGGTAAACCTTCAGCTTGTAAACCATGCCAGTTGACGAGAAGAACAGGACTGGCGTGTGCGTGTTCACGACATAGACTCGATCGACGAAATCGTCATCCTTCGTCTTCATCCCGCCCCGCCCCTTGCCGCCGCGATTTTGCGCCCGGTAGGTGGTCAACGGCACCCGTTTGATATAGCCGCCATGGGTGAAAGTCAGGACCATGTCCTCGCGCTGGATCAGGTCTTCGATATCCTGGTCGATCTCGCCTTCCTCAATAGCGCTACGCCGGTTGTCGGCGTAGATCTCCCGCATCTCGGTCAACTCATCGCGGAGAATCTCCTTCACACGAAGTCGGGAACGAAGAATGTCAAGATAATCTCGAATCTGATCGACAATCTTCCGAAGATCCTCGTCGATCTTCTCCCGCTCCAGACTCGTCAGGCGATGCAGGCGCAATTCCAGGATGGCTCGTGCCTGAGCTTCCGTCAGGCGATAGGCGTTGTCCTCACCCATTCTGCCCTCCGGGTCGGCAACAAGAGATATCAGGTCGGCAATATCCTCAGCCAGCCAGGATCGGGCCATGAGTTGATCGCGGGCTGTCGCCGCGTCCGGCGCGTTGCGGATAAGGGCAATAACGTCATCAAGGTTCGCAACCGCGACCGCCAGACCTACCAGAGTGTGGGCCTTCCCCCTCGCCTCCTCAAGCATGTGTCTGGTGCGGCGGGCAATAACCTCCTTGCGAAACGCTAGGAAAGCCTTCAGGATATCCAGCAGTCCCATTTGCTCAGGTCGACCACCGTTCAGCGCCAGCATGTTGACGCCAAAACTGGTCTGCAATTGAGTGAACCGGAACAGCCGGTTCAGCACGACATCGGCATTGGAATTGCCCTTGATGTTGACGACCAGGCGGACTCCTTCCCGGTCTGATTCGTCGTTTGCGCTGGCAATGCCTTCAATCTGCTTGTTGCGCGCCAGTTCGCCGATCCTCTCAAGAACCTTCTCCTTGTTCACCTGATAGGGGATTTCGGTGAACACCAACGTCGTGCGACCATTCTTATCATCCGTCTCGAATTTATGGCGCGCACGCATGACAATCGAGCCGCGTCCGGTGCGGAAAGCTTCGTAGATTCCAGAACGTCCCATGATCAGGGCGCCAGTCGGAAAATCCGGCCCGGGTATGTCTTCCATGATCTCTTCCAGGGAAGTGTCCGGGTTTTCGATCAACTTGTGACAGGCGCTGACAACCTCGCCCAGATTATGCGGCGGAATATTGGTCGCCATACCGACAGCGATGCCGCCGGCGCCGTTGACCAGCAGGTTCGGATAGCGCGCCGGCAGAACGACAGGCTCGCGGCGCGATTCATCGTAGTTTTCCTGAAAGTCGACGGTATCCTTGTCGATATCTTCAAGCAACGATTCGGCCGCCCCGGCCAGACGGGCCTCCGTGTATCGCATGGCCGCCGGCGGATCGCTGTCCATTGAACCAAAATTACCCTGCCCGTCAATCAACGGCAGGCGCATGGAAAATGGTTGAGCCATCCGTACCAATGCATCATAGATTGCCTGATCGCCATGGGGATGGTACTTGCCCATGACGTCGCCAACGATCAGCGCCGACTTGCGATAGGCTCGATCACCAGTGTAGCCGCCTTCACGCATTGCGTGAAGGATACGCCGATGAACCGGCTTCAGGCCATCGCGCACATCCGGGAGAGCGCGCGCCACGATCACGCTCATGGCGTAATCAAGATAGGAACGCTTCATCTCCTCTTCGATGGAAACAGGCGGAAATTTGCGTTCAGGTGTCGTCGGTTCGGGCACGGCAGATCAGGCTTTCGTTCAGAAAAGAATGGAGCGCGGCAACAGTTTGCGCAAAACTGTTCAAAATAGCAGAAAAAGTCCTTTTGACTGGATCTGCCGGACTGGCAGGTCAACGGCGCATAAACCGGAAAACACCGCAAGACCTAGCATGATAGACAGTTTATGACAACAAGATGATGTGGTTTCAGCAATAGCATCGACGATCAGGCACCAGTGTCCCGATCGAACCGACGGTTGTCCGCCACTCCACAACGAACTGGAAAATTAGCGCACCCTGTATGCGCAGCATTTGCCGGGCAGTAGGCCTGCAAGAGAACGCTGGATGGCGGTAGTCTCCAGATATCGTCGTGCTCCCCGGCGCCACCTCAAGTACTTGTCCGACTATCGGCAACCTTCCGCGCTCTTGCAACTCAATAGTTGGCATCCAGCGTGACGATGACTTCATTGCGCCTCAGCGATGGCAACGTCCAGGGCGGATTATATCCGGCCATGCGCCAGTCGCCTCGATGGGCCAGACCACGCACCTTGAGCCAGGCCACGAGTTCACGCCGCTTCGTCTCTGCCACCGCGTTGCGGAAAAAACCCGCAAACCGCATGATGGCCACGCGACGCGCAGGGACATCGCGCAGAGCAACGCGGTCGTTAGCTGGTCTTGGCGCCGTGCCGGCAGTTACACCTTCTGGCAGCACAAAGGCAATCGTCCAGCCTGCTGCAGCGTCGTCGAGTGTTGCTGGCGCATCACGTGCCAACCGCGGTGACGCCGTCATCGCCATCCTTTCCGGTGCAACAAGAACCGGTGCCGTCATGTCGATCTTCGACTTCCCGCGATTGGCTCCAGAAATATAGTTGAAGAGCAAACGGAAGCCTTCGCGAGTCGCAGTTTCGAACGATTTCTTCACCATTGTCTCGGCAACGGCATAGGCGCCATACTCACGGATCTGGAAAACGCCGTCTTTCAGAACAACGCGGTGAGCAGGTTCCTCGGCCGCCTTGCCGCCTAAAATCGAACAGGCACCCACCATGAATGACAGCGCGACCATCACCAGAAATGCCCGAAAACCAGACTGCATTCGTCAATAACTCCTCCCTTTCAGGATTGTCTTTGAGGTAGTCCTGCTATCCACGGACGCAATAATGTTCGACCATCATGGCGGATATGCTGCCAGCCGCAGGGACGGGCGGTTCTCGGTTTCGAGACGTCCAAGATCAACAAGTTCAAAAACAGCCTTCCAGGACCGGCCCCCGACTTGCAGACCAACAGCAGAGATACTGCAGCGATCCACCGCCTTGCCATATCCGTCAACCGGTGGAGTCTCGTTCCCTTGTACGAATTCACTCACGGACGGATCGTTGCCTGACGCATGACTTATCTCGCGCGGCTACGCCTTTATGGCCGCTCTTTGTCGAACTCCTGCATCCTTCAGATCGGTTGAACGATCGCCAGAACCCGCGAATAGCTGCCTGCAGGAAAACGAACATTGTCAGCGCGTCGTTCGAGGACACGATCCAAGCGGGGTGCTCTGTGCAATACGCAGACCAGATCATTCCAGTTCTGATAAGAATTTACCAGATGGTGGCATAAGCAGGCAGGGTTTTTTTTGTCCACCCGGTGCGGGGCGTGAGATGAATTCAGTGCGGGTCATTTCGTTTTCGATGTAGCAGTGTGCCAGTCATGCGACGTTGCCAGTCCCGGGTTCGTCAATTGATCTACGCGCGGTCACGGTACGTTCGACCTGGGGCGCGCTGGCACATCGGCGATGGGATCAACTGATAGAGGAGTATCACTATCTGCGGTTCCATGGCGTTGTCGACAAGGGCTTCATCATGTCGCCGCGCATGGCGAGGCTTAGCTCGCACTGATCGGCTTGCAGTCGGACGCCAGAGGTGAAGCAAACAAGTTTTCCGTCAGCCCTGTTTCACCGCGACGTAGTCCGCGAGTCTGGGAACGAGCAATGGCGGTAATGTAATTCCCGCCTCAGCCACCTTTTTCATAACAGTCTCGAATCCCCAATTCTCTCCCACGGCGCAGACCGCGACCACCATTCCGATAGCCCTTGCGCCAGACGCACAGTGGATCAGGAGTGGAGCTGGCAAATCCTGAAGTTTCCGACTCAAGTCATCCGTCACATTGACCTCTCCGACCTGCGCTGGGAAAAGCGGGAAATGAAGCCATGTCATCCCTTCCCGTTCGACAGCTTGAGCTTCGGCCTCCGGCGCCATTATCTCGTTCGGCTCGCCGACATTGCGCAGACTGACTACGCTGCTGAAGCCCTGGGCCTTGATATCGGCGATCATGGCAGCATCCGGCGCACCCATGCCGATGGCAAAACGGCCAGTCAGATGACGAATATTCACGCGCGCTTTTCTCTGCCGTTGAATTTTTGATGGCTGTTCAGCGTTCGGATCCTAGGAACGTCTGACGCCATTCAAGATGGATGAGTTAACCTGTCCATGTGGAATTTTTTATATCTTTGAGCCCGATCCATCAAGTCTTCTCCGCAGAGCGTTCATCCCTGCAGCGACACCAGATCACCGAACAGCGGAACAGAAGAAAAATCCTGCTTGCCCTGCAGCGAAGATGCGCCTTACGCTATCTGTCATCAGGCAGTTGCCTTGTCGGCACGCGCCGTGTGCAGGAGCAGTTCGTAAAGAAAGAGACAAGAACCAATGGCGGCCAAACAGACAGGAAGCAATGGGCCGACGGAAAAAAACCATCTTTTCGCCAGCTACAAGATCGATCCGGCTTTCTACGACGAGATGTTTGACGCCGCTGGCGCGCCGCGAGAGCATTGTCGCGAGTTGTGGAAAGTCTTGGGAGCGATGCCATACGACGAGATCGCGACGATGCAGGAGCGTGTCAAACGCTCGTTCCTGTGCGAAGGCATCACCTTTTCTGTCTACGGTGAAGAAGGCGCGCAAGATCACATTATCCCGATCGATATTATCCCGCGGTTGATTGCGGCGGCGGAATGGGAATCACTCGAAAGGGGATTGCACCAAAGGCTTCAAGCGCTCAACCTGTTTCTGGCAGACATTTATGGGCCTGAGCGGATCATCAACGACGGCGTTGTACCTGCAGATATGGTGCGCGGCTGCCCGCAATTCAGGAATGCGATGCGCGGCGTGGAGGTTGCACACGGCATCCATGTCTCGGTCTGCGGCACCGATCTGGTCCGCTCTCATGACGGATTTATGGTTCTTGAAGACAACCTGCGGGTTCCCTCTGGCGTCTCCTACATGCTCGCCAATCGCGCAGCTATCAAGACGAGTTTGCGCGATGTTTTTCGCCGGCAGAAGGTACGCAACATTGACGGTTATGGTCGATTGCTCCGCCAGACGCTGGCTGAATTATCACCGCATGGCAATGCCTATCCCACCATCGTCCTGCTGACTCCCGGCATCTATAACTCCGCCTTTTATGAGCACATGTTTCTGGCCCGGGAGATGGGCGTGGAACTGGTGACAGGCAACGACCTTGTGGCCCGCAACGGTTTCGTCTACATGCGCACAACCGCCGGTTTGAGACGCGTCGATGTTATCTATCGACGAATCGATGACGATTTTCTTGATCCCTTGGTTTTCCGACCGGATTCGCAGCTCGGTACACCCGGCCTGTTCAACGCCTATCGGCTCGGCAATGTCGCAATCGCCAACGCGCCCGGCACCGGTGTGGCCGACGACAAGAGCATGTATGCTTATGTGCCGGAAATGATTCGCTATTACCTCGACGAGGAGCCGCTACTCGCCAATGTCGAGACCCATCTGTGTCGGGATCCGGAAGCGCTCGAATACACACTCGACAATCTGGACAATCTGGTCATCAAGGAAGTTGGCGGTTCCGGTGGTTACGGCATGCTGATCGGTCCTCACGCTACGACAGAGGAACGCAACGCGTTTGCCAGGAAAATCAATGCGTCGCCCGAAAACTACATTTCCCAGCCTGTACTCGACCTTTCCTGTACGCCTTGCCTGACCGACGATGGCGCGGCACCGCGCCATGTCGACCTCAGACCTTTTGTTTTAAACGGGCGGGAGATCCGCTTGGTTCCTGGTGCCTTCTGCCGTGTCGCACTCACGGCGGGGTCGCTCGTCGTCAATTCGAGCCAGGGCGGCGGTGGCAAGGACCTCTGGGTGTTGTCGGAGTAAGGGTATGCTGTCGCGAAGCGCTGAGGGCCTCTACTGGATTGGCCGTTATCTTGAGCGAGGGCAACACAGCTGCAGGCTGATTGCCGACCAATTCGAAACCATAAAGGACCGGCCGGTCAACCAAATCGACAAGGGTTGGCAGCGTCTCTTCCAAGGCCTCCATCGCGTTCCTTTCGGCAGCAGACCAAACTCGAACATGGATGATGAGCAGTTCATGCTTGTCGATGCCTATACCCTCGCCGACGATCTGACGTTCGAGCCCAGCAACCCCAATTCGATCCGCAACAGCCTCGCCAACGCGCGCGAGAACGCCCGCCAGGTACGCAACGTCGTCGATGAGGATCTGTGGGCCTGCCTCAACCTGGCCTTCCTCGATCTGCGCGATATGGACATTACGGATATCTGGAAAGATCGCCCGAATGAATTCTATCGTCGGACTGAGGATTCGGTGCGTACTTTTTTCGGTATTGCCGAGAGTAACATGTATCGAGACGACGGGTGGTATTTTCTGCAGCTAGGCCGGTTCATCGAGAGGGCGCAATTGATTGTTGGACTGATCAATGCACAGTTCGCCGTTTATTCGGTGAACGATTCGGAAACCGGCTTGGACACTAACTCAGGTGGAGATACGGACTGGCTCTCACTACTCCGCATCTGCGCGGCCAGAGATTCCTATCGCCGACTCCATTCGCTTTACTACGAGCATGGCGCCTTGTTGAATTTCCTGGTCGCCGACCCACAGCTGTCCCGATCAATTCGATATGCCTCGGCGCAGATATGCCAAGCGCTTGAAGCTGTATCCGGCGGGCGTCCCCTCGTGGTAGAGGCCGGGCGGAGAGCGGGTCGGCTGGCGGCATTGATCGACTACGATTGGCCAAATCTCAATCCGGCTGATAACGATGCCATCCTTGCTATATTGAATGAAATCGGCGATTCATGCCGCCGTCTCCACGACGATATCGATGTAGCCTACTTCAATTATGCAATCGGGGAGGGAATCGACGGATGACCGCTCTACTGCTATGGAGCAGAACGCTTCCGGCAGATCAACGTTCATTTCGATAAACGCGTCGGCTTCAGTACAGACCCTGATGAAATCGCGCTGGACGTTGTTCGGATGGTTCGAGCCGTTTGACCATCAGGGCGTTGATCGCTTGGGTGGACGCTGAAAATCAGCGCATTGTTGCGCTGAGACAACACTGCAGAGAGCAAAAGCGTTGCACTGCTCGCTGCCAGGAAACTGTGAATCCTGCTGTCAGTTCCAGCATGTCGCAACGCGCCGACCTGCATGACGGCCTATTCGTTTCTCGATTTCACCAAGGTCAGACAATTCAGGTCGCCTTCACGACGATAGTTCACCTCGTCCATCAATTTAAAGACCAGATGAACACCAAGTCCACCGATGGAACGATCTTCGATGGGCAATGAGGTATCGACTTCAGGAGAGTCGACCAACGGGTTGAAGGGCCGCCCACTGTCGGAGATTTCGATCGTCAAGCGATCCTGTTCGGAAGTGAAAGTGATCCGCACTGGCGTACCGGGGCAATCGCCATAGTCGACAATATTGATAAATAGTTCTTCAAGAACGAGTTTAAGGTCAAACTCTACCTTGGAAGTCCAACCTTCTCTCTTCGCAAAAGCCTCCAGTTCTTCATAAAGTTTGACAATATCGTCGCGCGTCGCTGACAGCAGCAATGCAAACTCCGCTGTCACTCAGCACCTCCTTAACGTCAGGCAGGTAATGTCGTCAAATTGCGGGTTGCCATCTGCGAAAGCGTCAACTGCCGTGAGAACATCGACGGTGGTCGTGCGTGCATCGCGCTTTGGCACACCGGTAAAAACGTCATAGAGGCGGTCAAGTTCAAACTGCTCCCCTGCCCTGTTTTCCGCCTCGGTCACACCATCGCTGTAGATCACCGCCATTTCGCCCGCTGAAAGTTCAATCGAGCTTTCGCTGAAGTCAAAGCCGGGACTTATGCCTAAGGCGACGCCATCCGTCGCCGGAAGCAAACTTGATGCGCCGTCAGCGCCGACAATCACTGGCGGATTATGTCCTCCGTTCGCATAGATGAGTTCTCCGGTCACCGAATCGAAAATGCCGAAGAAAAGCGTGACGAACATCGCAGTATCGTTGTTCTCACACAGCAGTGAGTTAACCTCTCCAAGAATTTCTGAAGGATTGGAATGACCAATAGCGGCGCCTCTGAGCAACGTACGACATGACATCATGAACATGGCAGCAGGGATGCCTTTGCCGGAGACATCTGCGACCGCCAGCCCGATGCGATCGTTTTCCAAAAATATCATGTCGTAAAAGTCGCCGCCCACATCGCGCGCGGGCTTCATGCTGGCAAAGACCTGATATGAATCGGTTGCGGGAAAGCTTTTCGGCAAGATCGATTGCTGCATCTGATTGGCAAGGCTCAACTCATTTTCGAGCACAACCAGCTTGTCACGCGATTCGAGCGCCGAACGCCAGAGTTCAATCGCTTCCAGGGTTCGCTGGATCGTTATTCGCAGATCATCGAAATCGATCGGTTTGGTAACAAAATCAAAAGCACCTCGATTCATTGCCGTGCGAATATTTTTCATATCTCCATAGGCAGACACAACGACAGACCGTATATTGGGAGCGACAGACGGGATCTCGTCAAGCAGTGTCAGACCGTCCATCTCGGGCATGTTGATGTCCGAAAGGACCATATGAACGTCCTTGTGTTCCTGCAATTTGGCGAGAGCTTCAATGCCGTTGCCGGCAAAGATGAATTCATATTGGTTGTTGCGAATCTCGCGTCTCATGCGCTGCCGCATGAGACGTTCTACGTCTGGCTCATCGTCTACAACTAGGATTTTACCGGGTTGACTTGAGATATCGCCCTCCATTGTGTATCATTTTGCAAGAATATCCGTGTCGAACTATGAGCCGACACGGTCATGGAGCCGCCAGCACTGCGCCGAACCCCAGTGAAAACCGCAACACCATATTTCGTGAATGGAAATCGCCGTTTCGATTTCCGTCCAGATTAACTTCCCGTACTTCGGTCAGGAGGCTCTGATGTTGCATGTTCATCGCAAGCGCACAGGCGTCCGACATCAGCTTTCCAGCGAAGCAAGCGCATCGTCCTTCGTCGCGTGTATGGGCAGGATCTTGTCAAAGCCACTGATCTCGAAAACCTCGCGGATACGATCGGATAAGGAACAGAGCACGAGTTTGGCGTCCTGCTTCTGGAGAGACTTCGCCGTCAAGAGAATCGCACGCAAACCTGCACTGCTGATGTAGACGAGCTTCTCGAAATTCATGATGACTGCACGATCGCTGTTTTCGATCACGGTTCTGACCGCTTCTTCGAACTGCACGACGTTGGAGCCGTCGATGCGGCCTTCCACATCGGCCGACAAGACATCGTCCATCCGTTCGGTCTTTACATTCATCATCCCATTTGTCTCCACAAGATTCCAGACTCCGCCGTTATTTGTTTGTCCTGACAACCGAAAACAACATCGTCATTTCATGAGTTCAGTCGTTCATCGGTTTCGGTCAATTTTCTTCCGGGATCACAACAAATTCCGGATAAGCTTCTATACCCAATTCCGCAACGTCTTGGCCCAAATCTTCCGTTTCCGGCGTTACGCGTGCACCTACGGTCAGCTTGATGACTGTCCATATAGTCCATGAGGTAACAAAAACGAAAGCACCGATCGCCGCAACGCCGGTCAGTTGCACCAAAAGATCACCTCCTCCAGCGATGGACGTTGCGAGAGTGCCCCAAATTCCGGCAAAAAGGTGGGCGGGAACCGCGCCGACGACATCGTCAATTTTCAGCCAATCCAGAATCTTCAGGCCAATCACCACAACACCACCACCAACGCCGCCGATGATCACGGCCCAGTAATGCTCCGTGATATCCGGTGCCGCTGTAATCGAGACTAGGCCGCCAATCGCACCATTCAAGCTCGCAAGCAGATCGACCCGCCCCAGCAAAGGTCGCGACAAAGCGATGGCGACCATCACACCCGCAGCGGCGGCGAGGTTGGTATTGGCCAGAATATTGCTGAGCGCCACGGCGTCGGCCACGCCGCCAAGCGCCAGTTGTGACCCTCCGTTGAAACCGAACCAGCCGAGCCACAAGATGAACACACCTAGCGTCACGACTGGCACATTGGACGGCGGAGTCGTTTTGATACTGCCGTCAGCCCGAAACTTGCCCTTGCGCGCTCCGACCACCAACGCACCAGCGAGTGCCGCCCAGCCTCCCGTCGAGTGGACGATGGTCGAACCGGCAAAATCCTTGAAGCCCATGGTCGACAACCAGCCTCCGCCCCATGTCCAAGCACCGACGATCGGATAGATAATCGCTGTCAGCACCGTGATGAATACAAAAAAAGACCATAGCTTGACTCGTTCAGCCAGTGCCCCGGACACGATTGAAGCAGTCGTGGCGACGAATACCATCTGGAAGAACCAGTCGGACATCTTCGAATGGCCGTTCTCGATCACGGCCGCGCCGGCCGCCGCCTTGGCGGCGGCGTCCTCGCCGGTCAGCAACGTCACTTCGTCCGACGTGGTGCCGTAGAACAGTGAGAACGATCCAAACCAACCGCCCTCCGGCACACTAACGTACATGATGTTGTAGCCGATGAAGTAGAACATTAGCCCGGCAATGGCGTACAAGCCAATATTCTTCAGACAAATGACCGACGCATTCTTGGTGCGAACCGAACCGGATTCGAGCATGGTGAAGCCGGCGCACATCCACATGACCAGTGCGCCCCAGACTAAGAAGGAAAAGCTGTTCAGGACGAACTGCGCTTCGTCGCTCAAAGCCGCATATGCCTCTACAGGCAAAATCACGAGGAGGGCGACAACACCGAGCGATGCCAACCAGCGTGTCCGGAAACAGCGCTGTATCAAATCACGAAAAAGCATCACGAGTTCTTCCTTAACGTTTCTTTGTATTGAGTCAAAACCACCGCCGGATTCGTATGTGACATCACACTTGCTGGGAAATTATGGACTCGATCATACATCATGCTGTCTTCTGGATCAATTTCACTATCGAACCGGGCAACGTCAAGAGTCACGTGTCAGGGAGACCGGGGTACCGATTCCCCGAGATCTGTTTTCGTGGATGAAGACCGCGTGGAGGATGCGGTCCATTGATGTCCGGTCCCGGAAGGTTCCCATGGGCCGTGTTCGTCTGCGGACCTCGCGGAACCGTCGTTCGCCGGCGCTGGTGGTGCTGACCTGCCTTCGCCCGGCAAGGGTCCTGCAGCGGAAGCAGGCGAGCAGATCGTCGAGATCGTTGCGCAGGGAAGCGACGGCCCCGGGGCAGATGCCCTGCCAGTGGTCGGCGAAGCGGCGGGCGGCGGCGAGCGCCTCTGGGCGGGTGTCCGCGTTCATGACGGCGTGGACGTCGGCCCTGACGGCCTCCCGGTGGGCGCCGCGGACCCTGTCGAGGATGTTGCGGATCCTGTGCGCCCGACACCGCTGGACGGGGATGCCGTGCCGGACGCTCGGCAAGGCGGCCAGCAGGCCCTTGCCGCCATCGACGCAAGATCATCCCGAGGCCCTCGCCGGTGAGGCCGCGGTGGTACGGCCGGTCGAGGAAGCGCTCTCGCTGCCGGCGCGCCGGAAGTCGACGATCTCCTTCCTGCCGTCGTGGCGGATCCCCGGCACCACCAGGACCGGCCTCCCGAGCGCGCCGTCGGGCATCAGCGCCTTGCAGTCATTCTTCAGCAGCCGGCGGTGGAAGGCGTCGACCGACCGGTCGAGCGTCCCGGCGACCCGGCTCACCGTCGCGGCCGGGACCGGGCGCCCGGGCAGGGCGAGGAGGACCTCGCCGACCTTGCGGGTCGGGAGCCCCGGAACGAAGCCGGCCGGGATCGCACGGTCGATCTCCGGCGCGCGTCTTGCGGAGCCCTTCGGAACCCCGGTCGGGCAGAAGTGCCGGGTACGCGGCACGTCGCGTTCGATGTCGCCGAGCTCGCTCGGCAGGCAGCGTCGGCAGGTGCCGTTGCGCCGGTCGCGCATGGCGCCGGCGTCGAGGGTATCGCGCCGGCGGTCCACCGCCTCGGCCATACGGCCCTCGATGATCCCGGCCCTTGATGATCCCGGCCGGCGCCTGGCGACCGAGGGGGCGACAGCCCTCGCCCCGCTCCGGTCCATCTGCCTGCATCTCCTTCACCCCCTCGAACGCCTGTGGCAGGTTCCCGGTCGCTGCGGCCTGCCGTGGCATCGGGGTGCTCCTTCTTGCGGTTGTCGTGAACCACAGGGAGGATCCCACTCCCGCCTGACACGTGACTCCTTGCGTCACCATCGAACCGCTTGCAGAACCGTCAAGAGGGCGAGATTTCTGCAGTGACATGATCTGATTGAAGGGTAGTTGGTCGATTACGGTGTCACCTTGCAGCATCGTAGTTTTGTCGCATCGACGAACTATAGCGCAGACGACTCCGATGAACCTTAGCGGAAAGTTATCAAATTTCCGGCGCGGGTTTCACGAGGCATTACCGGCACTCTGGGAAGAATCCGGTCTCCTGTTTGGAATAAGCTGTTTTTGTTCCGCCGCCCGATCTTCTCGCCATCCAGGGCTTTGGGAGTGCGGGTCTTTCTTGCCGAGACGACATGGGATCTTCCGACAACGCGGCATTTGATAGACAAGCTCCGGATGGGCGCGGGTTGTGGACTGGTCGTGTTGGGGATATTCTTGGCAAGGTGGGCCTGACCAGAAGTTTGCCATCGCGTCTCTGCATAAGGCGACAGCAATCGATTTGCTTGGCACAAAGTGATCATTCGGTCAGACATCAAGACACACAACCAGCCATGGAGAACCCTTGTCTGTTTGGCGGCGGCAGCCAAAACACAAGTAGCACAGACTATAACGCTCCCTTCCTGTTCAAAGTAACGATACTACCAGAGGCTGGGCATCCTGTAGGTGTTCGACAGTAGAATCGAGCTTCAATGGCCAGGCCCGGATATTGGCGCGCAGGCAGTGTGATCTTGAAGAGAGGATGAAGAAATCAGACACCGTTCCGACGCGTCAATGGCTCATCTCCTTGATTGCCGCGTCCAGCCCGCCTAGCGTCAATTCGAACATCCGATTTTCGAACAGGTCACTGATCATCCCGATGGAAGGCGTATATTGCCAGTGCCGTTTGGGGAGCGGGTTCAACCAGGCGCAGTGGGTGTAGGTGTCATTGACGCGCCGCAACCAGGCTTCGCCCGATTCCTCATTCCAAAACTCGATCGAGCCGCCTGGCATGGCGATTTCGTAGGGACTCATGGAGGCATCGCCGACAAAGATTACCTTGTAGTCGCTACCATAGGTGTGCAACACGTTCCACGTCGGCATCGGATCGGTATTCCTGCGCCTGTTATCTTCCCAAACGTGTTCGTAAAGGCAATTATGAAAGTAATAGTACTGCAGGTGCTTGAATTCGGTCTTGCAGGCTGAGAACAGTTCTTCACAAACCTTGACGTGCGGGCTCATGGAGCCGCCGACGTCGAAGAATATCAGAACTTTGACCGCGTTATGTCGCTCCGGCACCATTTTGATGTCCAGCCAGCCCTGCCGGGCCGTAGAACGGATGGTATCCGGCAAGTCTAGCTCTTCTATGGCGCCCTCGCGCGCAAAACGCCGGAGTTTGCGCAAGGCGACCTTGATATTACGGGTACCGAGTTCGACGCTGTCGTCCAGATTCCTGAATTCGCGCTTGTCCCAAACCTTCACGGCGGAAAAATTGCGGTTGCCTTCCTGGCCGATCCGTACGCCTTCGGGATTGTAACCATAAGCCCCGTAAGGGCTCTTACCCGCCGTGCCGATCCACTTGTTCCCGCCTTGGTGTCGCCCCTGTTGTTCCTCCAGACGCTTCTTCAATTCCTCCATTAGCTTTTCCCAGCCAAAGATGGCTTCGATGTCGGCTTTTTCTTCCTCCGTGAGGTGGAGTTCCGCCATCTTGCGCAACCAGTCTTCAGGAATATTGTCAGGCTGAAACAGTTCGGACAGAAGTTCCAGGCCCTTGAAGACACGACCAAAGACCCGGTCGAACCTGTCTAGGTTACGCTCATCCTTCACCAACGCCGAGCGGGACAGGTAGTAGAAGTCATCGACCTTGTATTCCGCAAGTCCCTGCTTTACTGCCTCCAGCAGCAAGAGGTACTCCTTCATGCTAACTGGCAGATTGGCTTTGCGGAGTTCAAAAAAGAAATTGGTGAACATTTCCTGCCTTCTTTTTCCGCCAACTCCGCCACAGAGACGAAAGCGTTGTGACGTGATTTCCACCATTCGGTTTCCATGGCAACAGGATCACGTGATCACGAACTGCTTTACACCCCACGCACGACCAGGATCGCGGTCCATTCTGATCGTCAATTCTGACCACGGCGCGCCATGAAGATCAGGCGCTCGAACTGGTGGACATCCTGCTCGTTCTTGACCAATGCACCGTAAAGCGGTGGCAGGATCGTCTTCATGTCGTCAGATTTCAGCGCTTCCGGCGAGATATCTTCGACCACCAACAACTTGATCCAGTCCAGCAATTCCGAGGTACTCGGCTTCTTCTTCATGCCCGGTATCTCTCGGATATCGTAAAAGGCCCTGAGTGCTGCTCCCAGCAAATTCTTCTTCAGTTGCGGATGATGGACATCGACAATCCGTTCCATCGTCTCGTTGTCGGGGAAGCGGATATAGTGGAAAAAACAGCGGCGCAGGAAGGCATCCGGCAACTCCTTTTCGTTATTCGACGTGATGATCACGATCGGGCGGTGCTTGGCCCGGATTGTCTCCTGCGTCTCGTACACGTGGAATTCCATCCGGTCGAGTTCGAGCAGCAAGTCGTTCGGGAATTCGATATCCGCCTTGTCGATCTCGTCGATCAGCAGGACCGGTGCCGTGTCAGCCTCAAATGCTTCCCATAGTTTGCCTTTCTTGATGTAGTTACGGATATCGTGCACCCGCTGTTCGCCAAGCTGCGAATCCCGCAGCCGGTCGACAGCGTCGTACTCGTACAGACCCTGCTGCGCCTTGGTCGTGGATTTGATGTGCCATTCGATCAGTTTCTTGCTGAGCGATCGGGCTACCTCGTGTGCGAGAACCGTCTTTCCGGTTCCGGGCTCGCCCTTGATCAGCAGTGGGCGCTGCAAGGTAACGGAAGCGTTTACCGCCACCATCAGGTCTTCGGTAGCGACATAGCTGTCGGTGCCGGTAAAACGGGTCTGTTCGTTCATGGACGGCCTGTGGCTGGAACGCGACGCGCGTCAAAAGGCGCTTGACGATATGACTTCGGATTTTAGGCTGCAGCTAGGCACTGATCAAGACGATGGGTCATTGGGCCGCCCGTCGCGCATCAGACACGGTCGTCCAGAAGACGGCGAGAAAAATGATCGCGGCGCCGATCCACATCCACAGATCGGGTTGCTGGTCAAAGAAAATCAGGCCGACCGCCGCAACCCACGGCAGACGGACAAAATCCCAGACCGCGGTCGCCGAGGCGTTGCCGAGTCGCAGCGCCCGCGTGATGAAGTACATGTTGAGTGACGCCGCCACGCCCAAGACAACGAGCCAAGCGAACTGAATGGACGTTGGCCATTGCCAGAAGACCACGGCTGGCACGAAGGATATCGGCGTCATGTAAGCCGCCAGCCAGAAGCCGATTGCTTCCGGTGTCATCCGTTGGGTGAGGGTTTTCGAGACCACAACGACCCCGGCGAATGTCGCTGCCGACAACAACGGCCACAGCGCATGAATGCTGAATACTGCGCCGCCGGGACGTAAGATAACGGCCACCCCGAGCAGACCGATGGTTATGGCGGCGACCTGCTGCGTACTGACGCGTTCAGCCAGAAAGACAGCCGCAAGGACAATGGTGAACAGAGGCGTCGTGAAGGTCAGCGCGGTAGCCTCGGCAAGCGGCAGAAGGACGGAGGCGAAGAAGATCGATGTCGACGACACAACCATCAGCGTTGCCCGGAACAGCAAGCGACCGTGGTGGATCGTGCGAACGGCAGGCAGGCCAGTACGGAACAGCCAAGGCAGAAACACAGCCACGGAAAAAATGTTTCGCCAGAAGGATATGACGAAGATGTCGATTTCATGAGTCTCGCTCAAGTGGCGAACGATACCCACAAGCGCGGCGAAACAGATGAAGGACAGGTTGAGCCAGACGGCGAAACGGAATCTGGGAGAAACGGACATCGACCACACGAATATTGAATAGCCTTGCCTAACAGGTGCCTGGCAATCCACCAAAGGTTAATGATTCATGCCCGTCTCCCGCTCCTGCGCTCCATGGACCGGAGTTTGCGGCGAGACAGGTACAACCGCAATGCTGGACGACCGACATCTGCAGGTTGAAAAACATCCGAATGCGGGAGGCAAGCTCGACTGAATCGGGGGCAGAGACGCCGAAGATGACCCAGTTTCGCGGAATGGCACTCGTGTCCGGAACCGCGGAGAACACGGACCATAATAGCAGGAAATTCATCGCGTTGTCGGTATCTCGGCAACCCGATGAAAAAGCCGGTCATTTGACATCAAGCAATATCTTGACTCCCCGGACCGTTGGGGAGCGTACAAACATTTTGAATCCGCCATGATGGAATAGAGTCACGGTCTGGTTGGGGCGCACCTTATTGCAAAGGCGCTCATGCCGCGGAGCAAGTGCTTGGACGGCTAGATTGCAGCCAATTCAGCCAAGGTGCGCAGGATCGACTTGACACCGCGAATGCGTGCCGTAACATCGGCCCAGTGCCGCCTGAAGACCAGCTTCTGATCCGGCCGAAGGGTTATCTTGCCTTGCTCGGCAGCGATGAAGGCAATCAAAGCATCGGCGTTAGGAAAGCTATCTTCGTGAAAGGACAGAACCACGCCTTTCGGACCAGCATTCACTTTCGCGACATGCGCACTGTAGCACATCTGTTTGATGGCCACGATCTCTATCAGGTTTTTGGCTGCTGATGGCATCGCGCCGAAACGATCCACCAGTTCGACGGCGAAGCTGTCCAGATCTGCCGGCTCCATGATGCTTGAGACCCGACGGTATAGTCCCAGACGGGCGGTGAGGTCGGGGACATAATTTTCGGGTATCAGGACCGAGGCCCCGACATTTATGTGTGGGGACCAGCGCTTCCGCGCACCATCATCATCTTGCCCCGAATCCTTGGCATTGGCCACGGCATCCTCAAGCATCTGCTGATAGAGTTCAACGCCGACTTCCCGGACATGGCCAGACTGTTCCTCCCCCAGCAAATTGCCGGCGCCGCGGAGGTCCATGTCGTGACTAGCGAGCGAAAAGCCAGATCCCAAGGTGTCCAAGGTTTGCATGACATCCAGTCGCTTGAGGGCCTGTATAGTGATCCTCTGGTCTTCCGGCAGCGTGAGATAGGCATACGCCCTGGTCTTCGACCTGCCTACCCGACCGCGTAGCTGGTAAAGCTGCGCCAGTCCGAACAGATCAGACCGGTGCAGGATGATCGTGTTAACGGTCGGGATATCCAAACCTGATTCGATAATGTTAGTGGACAGCAGAATGCGTACCTCGCCGTCATAGAAAGATTCCATCACCCGTTCCAGTTCTGCTGACGGCATCTGGCCGTGCGCTACCGCATAAAGCACGCCCGGCGCCAGACGCTCAACCCGATCGGCCAAGCGTTCAAGGTCACGGATCCGCGGGCAGACCCAGAAGACCTGTCCGCCGCGCAATAATTCTCGCTGGATTGCCTCGCCGATGATGACCGGATCATAGGGAAGGACAAAGGTGCGGATTGCCAACCGATCTACCGGCGGTGTGGCAATCAGACTCAAGTCACGCAAGCCGGATAACACCAATTGCAGGGTACGTGGAATTGGCGTCGCCGTAAGAGTCAGGACATGGATGTCGGCGCGCAATTCCTTCAGACGTTCCTTGTGGGCTACGCCGAAATGCTGCTCTTCGTCGACGACCACCAGCCCAAGTGACCAAAATCGAATTGACTTCCCGAGCAGAGCGTGGGTACCGATGACGATATCCAGTGTCCCCTCTTTCATCTCCTTGCGGGTGCGTGCGGAGTCCTTCGACGACACAAGCCGGGACAGATGGGCAATCCGCACCGGAAAGCCGTTGAATCGCTCGGTGAATGTCCTGAAATGCTGACGCGCCAAGAGCGTTGTCGGGACGATCACCGCCACCTGTTTCCCGGCCATCACTGCGGCGAAGGCCGCCCGAAGCGCCACCTCCGTCTTGCCGAATCCGACATCGCCGCAGATTAGCCGGTCCATCGGGCGGCCGGAAGACAAGTCATCCAACGTCTCGCCGATCGCGCGCAACTGGTCGTCGGTTTCCGTAAATGGAAATCGAGCGGCAAACTCTTCCAATCCACCAGCAACGGAGATGACTGGAGCCCTGCGCAGTTCGCGCTGGGCGGCAATGGCAATCAAATGACCGGTCATCGCCGTAATTCGGTCCTTGACTTTGGCTTTCCGGGCTTGCCAGGCCGCCCCGCCCAGCCTGTCGAGGGTAGTGGTCTTGCTGTCACTTCCGAATCGCGATAGAACTTCCATGTTTTCAGCGGGCACAAACAAGGTATCGTCGCCCTCGTACGTCACACGCAAGCAGTCATGGTCGGCGCCACCTGCGATGACCGTTTCCAGGCCTTCGTACCTGCCGATACCATGTTCGCGATGGACAACAAGATCGCCTTGAGTCAAGGTAGATAGCTCGGTTAGGAATGCATCCGCCTTTCGGTCTCGCTGCGCCCGCTGACTCAACCGCTCCCCGAACATGTCCTGTTCGGTCACCATGACCAGGTCATCGGCTTCAAACCCGCGATCAAGTTCCGTTACAGTCAGGAACAGGCCGCCAGCCGTGCCGGACCAGTGATTGATTTTGTCGAGCCCAAGCCCGCAAGCTTCTTTCAGCAGATGGGCGATACGATCGCCCGAACCTTCGCTGTTGGCGGATACAATTACAGTCCGCCCGGTACTGGCTTTGGCCTCGACATGATTACAAATCACTTCGGCAAGCGGCCGGTTTGCCGCCGCACGGGCATCCGCAAAATCTCGCCCGACCTTACCCGATATTGACGCCATCAACGCACCGTCAGCCGCCGCGAAGGGCGACAAGGTGCGCGCGCCGCGAGAACGGGTCAGCGTGCTCCACTCGTCATGATCCAGAAACAGGCGGGCGGCAGGAACTGGCGGATAGACGAAGATGCCGTTTTCGCGTGATGCTTCCCGCATTATGCTGTCCCGCGACTGGAAATAATCCGCCACCATGTCGAGCCGGACGCCCACCGCGTCATCGGCTTGAAAATCCATTGTTACAGATGCTGCGGGCAGATAGTCGAACAAGGTCGACATACGGTCAAAGAACAGAGGGAGCCAGTGTTCCATGCCCGGGGAAACCTGGCCAGCAGAAATCGCCTCGTACAACGAATATCGCGTCGGGTCGCCGGGAAAGGTTGCGCGGAAATTCTCGCGAAACCGAGTTATTCGCTCGTCCGTCAGCACCAGTTCGGAAACGGGTTGCAGGACGATGCGATCAGAAGTCTTTGTCGTACGCTGGCTGATGGGATCGAAATAACGGATATCCTCCAGTTCGTCCCCAAAGAAATCAAGCCTGGCGGGATGATCGAGGCCAGGCGGATAGAGATCGAGCAACCCGCCGCGCAGGGCATATTCTCCCGGCTCTCGCACGGTGCCGACCCGGCGATAGCCTTGGCGGCGCAAGTATCGCAACAGCGCATCCATTGGCGCACGCTTTCCTTTCTGGAGGACAACCAAAGATTTTTGGAAGGCTTCCAGTGGCGGCACTCGCTGCAATGCAGCACTGACGGTTGTGATGATCAGGCGGGACTTGCCGCCGCCGCGACTCGATAGCCTCGCCAGCGTGGCCGCGCGGGTTGCCAGAATGTCAGCATTGGGTGAGGTTCGGTCATATGGCAGGCAATCCCAAGCAGGGAATGCCAGCACCGAGGTCTTCGGATCGAAGAAGCGCACCAGCGATACGATCTGGCTGAGCCGACGATCGTCGGCAGCGATATGAATCAGGTCACCTTCCGCCGCCATGCCAGCCAACAGTCGCGCGTCGACTCCCGCCGGCACACCATGGAGGATGGTTGGCGATCCGACAGAGACGGATGGTCGGCTTTCAGCGTCAGGCATAACGCTGGTCATAAAAGGCGACGATCTTCACGAGCACAGGCGTATCGTATTCGACATCTGGCGCGGCGCGCCCGACGATCCAATCGTAGACATCCGGATCCGGTGCCAATAACAACTTGTCGAACTGATAGAGTTCGACCTCATCGAAGTCGGCCATGAAGGCATCCGCGAACGGCCCGAACAACAAGTCCAGTTCCCTGATGCCCCGATGCCATGATCGATAGGTCAAGCGCCGTCGCCAACAGTCTATATCGGAAGGATATTGAGTCATGGTTTCGCAATAATTCGAGCATTAAATGCTTGAGGTGAGCCCGCCCTTGGTTGGTTAAGGGCAACTGACTGATCAGCGCGCATGGCAAGCAATTGCCACAACATATACGCCATTTGGCGTCGAGAGGGCTGGGCGCGCGGCAATATTCGACATCAGGGCCTTATGAAGCAAACACCAGATGATCGGGGCAGATTACCGTCGCCCCGTCGATGGGTCGCGCCGACACGGCCATCGCGCAGACACAAGACCTGTCGGTAGAGAGCGACGCCAGGGTGGGGTAGAATACAGACGCGCCGGAGGCCGGATTCGGCGACAAGGCTGTCCAAGAAATATATGCGAACTTCATTTCTGGTGCATCATTGCCAAATCCAGCGGACACAAAACAGGTCGACGGCAGGAGTTATGCCGGAAATCGAAGCATCGCCCGTCCACTTCTTGCGCGCCCATGCCGTGGCGATGAAATTCGAGGCGTCAAACAGCAAGAACTGCAAACAATAGCGGAATCGACTGCACATCACCGATATGATGAAGCCAATGCAATGGTTCCCGGATAACGCTGGCCTGCGGAGTTTCTTGTTCGAAGGCGATGGCCAGTTTTCCACACTTGGAGAGCAATAACGCCGTCTCGCTTTTTCTGATCTCGATGAGCGGCGCCCCGTCGCAATTGCAAGGGCTTCAATCCGGCCTCCCTTCCATGTTGCAGCCGCTGCGCTTTCCTATTGCCGTCGTCGTGATCCGATTGATGGTCATACAAAACACAAACCGGCGGCTCCTGCTTGTTGAAGTGCCCAGACTAAAAGTGGATAGCCCGTCCGTATGCGTCCAAAACAGCTTCGTGCATCATCTCGCTGAGAGTTGGATGTGGGAAGACCGTATGCATCAGTTCCGCTTCGGTCGTTTCCAGGGTCCTGGCAATGCCGTAGCCCTGAATCAGTTCGGTAACCTCCGAACCAACCATATGGGCACCCAATAATTCCCCGGTCTTCGCGTCAAAGACAGTTTTTACCAAACCCTGATCGTCGCCCAACGCGATTGCCTTGCCGTTGCCAGCGAAAGGAAAACGACCAACCCTGACCTTGTGGCCGGCTTCTTTGGCCGCCGCCTCAGTCAATCCGATGCTGGCGATCTGGGGATGGCAATAGGTGCAGCCGGGAATGCGGCTGACATCCAATGCATGTACCCCTTCAACGCCGGCGATCTTCTCGACACAAATAATACCCTCATGGCTGGCCTTGTGCGCCAGCCACGGCGGACCCGCTACATCGCCAATGGCGTAGACCCCCGGTTCACCTGTCTCGCACCACTGGTTGATGACGATATGTCCGCGATCCGTCTGAACCCTCGTATTTTCGAGACCGATCTCTTCAATGTTACCAGTGATGCCAATGGCAAGAATTGCCTTTTCGGCCTCGATATCCTGCCTGCCCTTTTTGCTCTCGACAGTCGCGATGATGTCATCCTTCCTCTTCAGGACTCCGGTAACCTTGGCGCCTGTTAGTAGTTTCATCCCCTGTTTTTCGAAGGCCTGATGGGCAAAAGCAGATATCTCTGCATCTTCGACCGGCAGGATACGATCAAACAGCTCGACAACCGTCACCTCGGCTCCAAGAGTGCGGTAGAAACTGGCAAATTCGATACCAATTGCACCGCTGCCGATCACGAGCAGGGATTTCGGGAAGACCGCCGGTATCATCGCTTCCTTGTAAGTCCAGACAAGGATGCCGTCTGGCTCGACATCTGACAGAGTCCGAGCTCGGGCACCGGTTGCCAGAATAATGGACTTGCCTGTCAGCAGTGCCACGTCTTTGCCATCGGCCATTACTGCAAGCCGACCGCTTCCGGCCAGTTTGCCGCTACCCTCAAAAACCGTGACCTTGTTCTTTTTCATCAGGTGCCTGATACCAACATTCAGTCGGCTGGCGACCTGGCGTGAACGTCTTACGATTTTTTCGATATCGTAGTTGATGTTGTCTGCAGACAAACCAAAATTGTCCGCATGCTGCATGAGGTGATAGACCTCAGATGTACGCAGGAGCGCCTTGGTTGGGATGCAGCCCCAGTTCAAGCATATCCCGCCCAAATGCTCCCGCTCTATCAGAGCCGTTTTCATGCCAAGTTGCGAAGCGCGGATTGCGGCGACGTAGCCGCCCGGCCCGCCACCCACGACAATGAGATCAAAGGACATGTCGGCCATGTTGCTTTCTTTCCCTTGTCACGTTCTCGCCGTCATTCCCGATCTATTGGACATTCAGCCGCGCCAAGATCCTGCGTCCGGGCCTTCTTCCCCCTGATGATGTGACGCATACTAGGCAATCATGCTCATCGGGAGTTCAATAAAGCTCTTGAATGCCTCAAGCCACTGACTACCCAGTGCGCCATCAATGACGCGATGATCGCAAGTCATGGTGCACGTCATTACTGTGGCGATGACCATCTCCCCCTCTCTTGCGACAACCTTTTGCTCGCCAGCGCCGACTGCCAGAATGGCTGCCTGCGGCGGGTTGATGATCGAGGTAAAGTGGCTGATGCCATACATGCCGAGATTGGAGACCGAGAAACCACCGCCCTGATACTCCTCCGGCTTCAGGCGTCCCTCGCGGGCCCGAACCGCCAAGCTTCTCATCTCGTTGGAGATCTGTGCCAAGCCCTTGAGATTGGCATCGAAGATGATCGGCGTAATCAGACCCCCTTCGTACGCCACGGCGACGGAAATATCGATGGATTCCAGTTGAAGCATCGCCGCGTCGGTCCATTGGGAGTTCACTGCCGGAACACGCTGTAGCGCCAAGGCTGATGCCTTGATGATCATGTCGTTGACGGAAATCCTAGCCGCTCCGTCGAGCGCCGTGTTGATGTCCTTGCGAGCAGCTAGCAGCCGGTCGATTTCCATGTCAACCGACAGGTAGATCTGCGGAACATCCCTGTCGGCTTCCGTCAGACGCCTGGCAATGACCTTGCGGACGTTACTGTGCGGAATCTCCCGAGCCGAGGCCGGTGCCATCGTTTCAGCGCGAATCGACATTCTGGTCGGGACCGCTGGAGTTGGCGTGTCGCCTGCCAATGCCGTCTCGACGTCCGCCTTGACAATCCGGCCATTCGGGCCGCTGCCGGTAACCGACTTCAGATCGAGGCCGGCCCGTCCGGCGATACACCGTGCCAGCGGGCTGGCAATTACCCGATCACCACCGTTATTTGCAGACGGATCGGCGACAGAATTATCCGTGGCGACCGGTGCGGCCACCTTGGTCGAAACCTGTGTGGCAGGTGACGGACCGCCTAGCGTACCGACGCCGGAAGACGCCGCCAAGACTGGCTCGTCGTGATCGTCATCAGGAATGGCGCTGGCATCCTCGTCCTCCTCCAGCAACCAAGCAATCGTAGCGTTAACCTTCACCCCTTCGGCGCCTTCCGGTACGACGATCTTGGCCAAAACCCCGCCATCGACGGCCTCGACTTCCATCGTTGCCTTGTCGGTCTCGATCTCGGCAATCACGTCGCCCGCGTTGACCTGATCGCCTTTTTGCTTCAGCCAGCGGGCAAGAGCGCCTTCTTCCATCGTCGGAGACAGGGCCGGCATGGTAATCTTGATTGGCATACCGGCGCTTCCCTGTCCTTTCTAGTTGATGTAGCAGACAGTCTTCACCGCCTGTATAACTTTTGCCACGTTCGGTAGCGCCAGCTTCTCCAAGTTTGCCGCGTAGGGCATCGGCACATCCTCTCCACAAACTCGGATCACCGGCGCATCAAGATCATCGAAAGCACGTTCCATTATCACGGCAATGAGTTCTGCGCCTATGCCGGCAAATGGCCAGCCTTCCTCCAGCGATATAAGACGATTGGTTTTCTTTACAGAGTTGACGATTGTTTGGGAGTCAAGCGGCCGGATGGTTCTCAGGTCAATCACTTCCGCAGAAATACCCTGCTCCGCCAGCACCTCAGCAGCCTGAAGCGCTGTCTCCATCATCAGCGAGAAACTGGTTATAGTCACATCCTTGCCTTCGCGAACGACCTTGGCCTTGCCGAGGGGAACGATCCAGTCCGGATCCGTGGGTGCTTCGCCGGGCCGGCCGTACAAGATTTCGTTCTCCAGGAAGACAACCGGGTCTTCGTCGCGAATGGCCGCCTTGAGCAAGCCCTTTGCATCGGCACTGGACCAAGGGGCAACGACTTTCAGACCGGGAACATGAGCATACCAGCTGGAATACTCCTGGCTGTGTTGCGCCGCCACTCGGGATGCTGCCCCATTGGGGCCACGGAAGACGATAGGTGACGCCATTTGGCCACCCGACATGTAGCGCGTCTTGGCGGCCGAGTTGATAATGTGATCAATTGCCTGCATGGCGAAATTGAATGTCATGAACTCGACAATAGGGCGCAGACCAGCAAAGGCCGCACCGGTTCCCAAACCGGCAAAGCCGTGTTCGGTGATTGGCGTGTCGATAATTCGTTTGGCACCAAACTCGTCGAGCAAGCCTTGGCTGACTTTGTATGCTCCTTGGTATTCCGCCACTTCCTCGCCCATGAGGAAGACCCGACTGTCGCGGCGCATCTCCTCCGCCATGGCATCGCGCAACGCCTCCCGTACAGTAACTTCCGCCGTCGGCCCCCGATAGTCGGTTTCTGCAACCAAAACCATTGCCGAAGTGGCAGGTCGGCTTGGTGCTGCATCACCGATATCGTCGTTCCTGGAAGATGCCGATTGCACAGCCGGAACGTCGATGGAACTCGTATCCTCACCGTCTTCCAGCAGCCAGGCGATGATCGTGTTGACCTTTACGCCTTCGGTACCTTCGGCTACGAGGATTTTGCCGATGACGCCTTCGTCTACGGCTTCCACTTCCATCGTGGCCTTGTCCGTCTCGATTTCCGCGATGACGTCACCCGAAGACACACTATCCCCTTGCTTGACCAGCCAGCGGGCCAGAGTGCCTTCTTCCATCGTCGGTGATAACGCCGGCATCAGCACTTCGATTGCCATGAATTCTCCCCATTCCTGATCCGCGATCGAATGTTTCTTGTTGCCGGCGCTTCTTACTTTTCAAGCAGCGAGAACATCAGTGTAGAGCTCGGACGGGTCAGGTTCAGGGCTGTTCTGTGCAAACTCTGCCGCCTCGTTGACGACTTTCCTGATTCCTTTGTCGATGTCCTTCAGCACATCTTCTTCGACGCCATTCTCCATCAGCCGGGTCTTGACTCGCTCGATCGGGTCGCGTTCCTCTCGCATCTTTTGGACTTCTTCGCGCGAACGATACTTTGCCGGGTCAGACATCGAATGGCCTCGATAGCGGTAGGTCTTCATGTCCAGGATATAGCAACCCTTGCCGTCTCGGGCATGGGCGACGGCCTTGTCGCCTGCAGCCTTGACCGCAAGCACATCCATGCCGTCAACAGCTTCGCCAGGAATGCCATGAGCCGTACCACGCAAGTGCAGTTCCACAGTCGATGATGCCCGCTCGACTGACGTCCCCATGCCGTACTTGTTGTTCTCAATGACATAAATGACCGGCAACTCCCACAACTCCGCCATGTTGAACGATTCGTACACCTGACCCTGGTTGACAGCACCATCTCCGAGGTAGGTCAGGCAAATGCCGCCATCCTGTCGATACTTGTGGGCGAACGCGATACCGGTCCCCAAGGGCACCTGTGCAGCCACGATGCCGTGACCGCCAAAGAAGCGTTCTTCCATACTGAACATGTGCATGGACCCACCCTTGCCCCCGGAATAACCGCCTTCCCTGCCTGCGAGTTCTGCCATGACGCCTTTGGGGTCCATGCCGCAAGCCAGCATGTGCCCGTGATCGCGGTAGGATGTGATGACAGAATCGCCTTCTCGGATAGCGGCCTGCATCCCGGTCACGACGGCTTCCTGCCCGATGTAGAGGTGGCAAAAACCGCCGATCAACCCCATGCCGTAAAGCTGACCGGCTTTTTCTTCGAAACGCCGGATCATGAGCATGTCCCGATAATAGGACAGAAGTTCGTCTCGAAGTTCGGAATCCGCTTTCGCTGCTCTAGTGACCACTACACATCACCCAATATTTGATCCGGTCGGACAGAGGCACGATGGAACAGGTCACAGGTTCAGGACAAGCACTAAATTTGATACGTGTTCACCGACCATGACCAGCGTCCGGCCCATAACGATGCCCGTCGGCTATTTGATCGGCAGAGGTTTGCGATAGCGAATGACGATTTCGTCTTTTCGTCCAAGATACAATTGGCGACGAAAGGTTTCGTCCAGCATATCCGGATCGGATTGGCCAAGCCGCATCAGGCCTACCTTGTGGACCAGCCTATCATGCTTCCGAAGAGTCGTATTCAGCTGTTCTTGAGCGGCGATCTGACGATTTTTCAGCGAGGTCCAAGCCCGCAAACCTCGATCACCTTGGATCGTGTGATAACCCAAGTAGAACAGGCATAAGGCAGCGATCATCGGCAAAATTATGACTTTCATTTACATGCCAACGTTCCGATTTTTCGCCTCAGCAGATCGAAATCATATAGATCAGGGCAGGTCAACAAGAAATTCACCACTCCAGCAGAGTCAGAATTCCACCAGATCACCCGAACGACGATGAGTGTGAAATCGGAATGGAGCGTTCATTCATCACGAAGTAGTAGATGAAAGCACTGGAGCGCGAGGCTGCGATGGCATTTACGAAGGGATCAACCAATCCATGCGAAGACGCTCATGACAAGGCACGATTACAGCATGGCGAAAGTATAGCGAAGACATCGCGTGAACTGTTGCGGCGGCCAAGCGAGACCGCGCCAGCCAGCTTCCATCGCAATGCCGTCTCCACTGGCTATCGTTGCGTGATCGGGACCCGTCATTTCGGCGGAAACGGATCCGATTTCGGGGTTGTAGCTACATACGAACATGCGCTTTGTGGAGGTCACAGCGGCGGCACTGCCTCCCTAGCCGCGCTGGTAGGTTCGTGACGTTGAAGACGATCTGGATTTTACCGTTCAATCCGTTGTCCGCGACAGTCCCAAGCAGATCACGCTGCGATGTGTGGCGGTTCGATGATCGGGCGAGCGCTGGGGTACCTGTCGCAGCGGGCGATAGAAGGTATCGGGCTGATCGCGGCGGGGACGATGGGGGTCGTCAACCTGATTCCGGTTACGGGCTGGTTGCTGTTTGGCTGAGTCAGCCGCAAGTCTTGTAGTTCGACTCCATGCACTTCCGTGCCAAGGCGGTTGCGCGGGCGATATGGGCTCTGGACATGTGTTTTTCCAATATGTCCCGATTTTTGCCAGCGTTTTCATCCTCGTTGGTACTAGCGATGTTGTACCACATGTACGCCAGAACGACATCCTTCAGCACGCCTTTGCCGTTGGCGTACGGGTACTTCAGAGCCTGAATCATAAGTCCTTGCCATCATTATCTTTTTATGAATCAAGCCCTTGTCCCTCGCGCGACCCTTCGCATCAGGAAGCGGCAGGCGGCGAGCTGTACCCAGGCCAGGGAACTCTCCAGGCTCCGCTCGAAGTCCCTGGCGAGCCGGCGGCATCGTCCCATCCAGGCGAAGGTCCGCGCCACCACCCGGCGGCAGCGAATGACCGTGAAACCCGCAGTTTCCTTCGGCTTTCCCACGATCTCCAGGATGTCCGGAAGCGTGAGCTCCTTCAGTCGGTCGCGCAGCTTGCTGCCCCTGTACCCGCCGTCGGCAAACACCTTCGAGACCCCCCGGGCCTATCAATGACACACACTTTCCTTGGAGTTTGTGTCGTGTGATGTCTGGTGCATGCAGATTGGCCTGCGTCAGGTGTCGTTGGAGACGGTGGACTGGTTCAGGTCGGCGTGCGCGACAGGTGTGCTGCCGCGCACGGGTCTTGCGCGTGCGTTGTGCGAGCGTGAGCATCGGGTTGGTCCGACGGGCGGGTTGTGTCTGCCGTCGGGCTGCGCGTTTCTGCCGAAGCTTGCGAAGATGCCGGAGGTGTCTCTGCCGGCGGCGCAGGGGATGGGTCCGGATGCGCACCGGCGCGCGGCGTCGGATTTTCCCGACACGCGTGTTGCGTGCCCGCGTGCCGAGCCTGGTGCCGTGGTGCCGGACGTGGTGACGGGGCATGAGGATCGTCGTCGCCGGGAGGCGATGATGGAGAGCCATCATCCCCGGGGATGGCGTCGTTCTCCGGGTGTTCCGGGCGGCATCGGCTTCGCGGCGGCCGGGATGCAGCCCGTGCCGCGCGACCGCCTGGTCGGCTGGTCCGCCGACGCCCGGGTGGCCGACATCGGCCAGGTGGTGCACGACAACAGGTTCCTGCTGCTGCCCGGCGTCCGGGTGAAGGGCCTGGCGTCGGAGGCCCTGCGCATGGCGACGGCGCGGGTGGCGGACGACCGGGAGACCGGGTACGGCGTCCGCCCGGTCCTGGCGCAGACCTTCACCGGGCCGGGGATGTCCGGCCCGAGCTGCCGGGCGGCGGGATGGACATGCTGCCCGGAGCCGACCTCGGGGCGGCGTTCGGGCGTGCGCCGCGCTCCGCAACGGGTTCCCGGCTGGTCGGGATCGATGCATGCGCAGGGGGACGGGCGGCGCGGGAGTATGGCCGCAGCCCGCACCCCGACGGCCGGGTCAGGCGGCGGATTGCGGCGATGGGCGCGGCCTGGACCCGGCGCCTCGGCGCGCCCCTGCCGGCGCTCTTCCCGGGCCGGGCGGAACAGGCGGCGGCGTACCGACTGCTGTCGAACGGGGCGGTGACGATGGAGCACGTGCCGGAGTCGCATGTCGAGCAGACGGTGGCGCGGTGCCGCGCCGAGCGGCTGGTGCTCGCCGTCCAGGACAGGACGACACTGAACCATGACGGGCTGGTCGCGACCTCGGGCCTCGACGCTCCCGGCGGGGGTGGCAAGGGGACCTCGGGCATCCTGGCGCATGGCGGTGAACGCGGTCGGACGGCCGCCGGGAGCCTTCCTGGCCGACGCGGCCTTCCGGCAGGCCCCGGAGAAGGACAGCACCCGCCGGATCGCCGGCCTGGACCGGGCGCAGGCGCTTGCACCGGCCTGCCCGGACACCCGGGTGGTGACGGTCTGCGACCGCGAGGGTGACTCCCGGGACCTGCTCTCGCGCGCGCAGGAGACCCCGGCCAGGGATCAGGGCTGGACTAGGCGCGGCTCGCCTGCTCTCGCGCGCGCAGGAGACCCCGGCCGAAAGGGGGCGGCGCTGCCGGTGCGGGCGCGCCGGGGTTCGAGGCGCCGGGTGGCGCTTGCCTCGGGTGGCGACGCGGACCTTCGGGACCATGTTCTCGGGACGGACCCGGTCGGGACGCGCAGGATCAAGGTTCCCGCCTGTGGCGGCCCGAACCGCAGGAAGGGCCGCACGGCACGGCTGACGCTGCGCTGCACGCCCGTGGACCTGCTTCCCCCGAAGGACCGGAAGGGCGCGGCGCCCGTGCGCATGATCGCCGTCTCTGCCCTCGAGGAGACCCCGCGCCTGAAGACGGGGGCAGGCCGCTGCACTGGCTGCTGCCGGCCACCGAGAGCGCCGCCGACCTCGAGACCGCCCGCACGGTTCTGCGCCGGTACGAACTGCGCTGGCGGATCGCGCGCTTCTTCCACGCCCTGGAGGTCGGAACGCGCATCGGGGATCGTCGCCTCGACGAGGCCGACGACCTGAAGAAGTGCCTCGCCTTCGACATGATCACCGCCTTCCGGGTCCGGGACCTCTCCCTTCCGGCCCGGGAAAGGCCGGACGACCCGGCCACCATGCATGTCACCCGGGAAGACGTCACGGCGCTCCGCGCGCTGGCCGCCCGTCACGGCTTCAGGGTGGCCCGGGGACCCCCCGACATGACCGTCGCGGGCTTCGTCCTGCTCGCCGGCGGGCTGGCCGGCTTCCACCCCTCGAAGCGCCAGCCCCTCCCCGGCACCCGGAAGCTCCGGGAAGGAGTCAGGATCCTGTCCCGTGCCGTCATCGCCATCCGGGCCATGCAGGACCGGGGCGGAACCGAAACGGAAGGAAAGAACCACGAGTCAAGTGTGTTGGATTGATAGCCCCCGGGCCCTGCCCGGGAGGTCCACGATCACGTCCGGCGCACCATCCCGATCCTGCACGTCGGCCGGGTGCACATGCACCACGATCGGGCTGCCCTCCGCGTCCACCGCGATGTGCCGCTTCCGTCCCCTGATCTTCTTGCCGACCTCGATCGCGGCCTGGAGGATGGTGAGGTCATCGAAAGGCGGGGCGCGGGCATCGTCGAATCCGGACTGGTGGCGCATGTCGATGTCCATGGCGGTCAGCTCGTCTTCGCCAGGGAAGTCGAGGGCGGCACGCTGGATGTCGAAGACACGCCAGGCCATGATGGCATCGAAGGCCAGGCAGCGGCGCAGGTCATCGGCCGCATCGAGGCGGCGATCCTCGATGCGTGTGTGCTGCCTGAGGGTCTTGAAATACTCCTCGATCGCCCACCTGGCGGCGTAGTGGTCGACGATGGTGCCCGCATCGTCCGGGTCGGCATCGCCCTCGCTGGTCAGGAGCAGCCAGCTGATGGCCTGTTTCCGGGTGGGGGGCTTGCTGATCCCGGTCGCAAGGACGGCCGTGAGCCTGAGCGTTCCGGTGCCGCTGCCGGGTGCCTTGAGGGTGACGGCGGCGCAGCGGATCGCCACCGTTGCCGTTCGGGCCGGACGCGGGTGCCCCTGATGCCGCCGCGGGCACGGATCCTGACCGTGCGCGATCCCGCGACAGGCTGCGCGGCGAGATGGTCCCCGAGATTGCGGGGCTTCCCGTCGACGATGACCGTGCGCGGGCGTCCGGCATTGCAGCGCACCAGAATGCTCGCCGCTTCGGGGTCTCGGGCCCGGGCCACGAACAGCGCCCAGAGATCGCCTTCCCGGTCACAGACCGCGATGATCCGCGTGCCGGGGCTGTGATGGCCGCACCGCTGGACCCGGCGCCGGATCTCTGTCGCCGCCGGATCGGTCCCGGGGGTCACACCGTCACGGAAGTCGGCGTTGATGTCGAGGATGCCAAGCATCCGGCCGGACGTGGCCAGCGCCAGTATGACATGGGTCGGCATGCCATGGCTGCCCGCTCCGCCCCCGCCGAGCCGGGCCAGGCCCCCGGTTGACTCCTGCAGGGGAGAGTAATCCGGCATCGTGGTGTCCTGAACCGCCAGCACCACTGTCTCCTCCCGGCAGCGCTGCAGTGTCGCGGCGCGGTGGCTTTCCAGAATGTCATCCATGGTGACCCGGGGATTCGAGAGCAGCCTGCAGGCGGCCTTCTGCTCCTTCCTGCCGGGAAAGACAACTGCGACCGGTTCGCCGGGACGGTGCTCCCAATGGACCGCCATCACCCGGATCCGTTGGCGAAGACGCCCGTCGGGATGGCTGAGCATGCCGAATTCCAGTTCCTGCCAACCGGCATCTTCGGCCAGGGCCGGTGCCGGCGCGGTCATCCAGTGTGGATCACCCGCGGGGCACTGACACAGACGCTGACGCCAGTCGGAGGCAAGGGGGCGCATCCAGACCGCCGGCCCGGTCGCCGCACCGGCAAAGGCCCCCGAGGCATGTCCCGCCATCTCCCAACCCGCTGCGGCGTAACAGCTGCCCCTCTGCGCGGCATCCACATGGCTGGCCAGATTGGGCACCCGCACGCCCGGCAGGAGCAGAAAGCGCGAATTGTTCACCACCCGCCGCAGATTGGCAACCCGGGCCCGGTCGCTCCAGCCGACATGACCATCCCGGGCCGCCTGATGCCAGCTGGCCGGATGAAAGGTCAGGCAGCCCATGCACCCCAGACGGGCGCTGTGGATCCGGTAGCAGAGAACGGCACCGGGATGGTACGGTGCGCCCCGGGGTGATGGGCGGCCAGCATCGCCCGCAAGTCCCGCCGCCCCGTGCGTGTCGTCTCCAGCACCACCTGCACGGCACCGAGCGCCGCCAGATCACCCGCAAAGACGCGATCGGGCCCCCCATCGAGAACGGATCCACCGGAAGCAGGGCCGGCACGTGGCGGGGGCGTCCCCATGGCCAGACGGAAACCGTGACGCCGGGCAATCTCCGGCAGAGCGAGGCGGGCCGAGGTCACGCAAGGCCGGCCCGCATCGTTCACCCAACCCTCGCGTTCACACAGCGCCGCAGCCAGCTGGTAACGGCCCCACCCTGCCTCGGACGCACCCGCCAGCCACGCAATCGTCTCGGCACTGAAGTGTCGCATGCCTGTCTGCATGCAAATCAGATTGCCTCAACAAGGGTGCAGTCTCAGGTGTGGACCAGTGATAGGACCGGGGGTCTCGAAGGTGTTTGCCGATGGCGGGTACAGGGACAGCAAGCTGCGCGACCGGCTGAAGGAACTCACGCTTCCCGACGTCCCGGAGATCGTGGGAAGGTCGAAGGAAACCGGGGGTTTCACGGTCATCCCCCGCCGCCGGGTGGTGGCGCGGACCTTCGCCCGGAGGGGACGATGCCGCCGGCTGGCCAGGGACTTCGAGCGGAGCCTGGAGAGTTCCCTGGCCTGGGCACGGCGCGCCGCCTGCCGCTTCCTCATGCGCAGGGTCGCGCGAGTATTGATAAAAACATGGCGATATCAATGATTTGTGATTCAGGCTCTGAGAGTCTGGCCCATAAAGAATTCTTGTTTTTCAGTATCTTGCGATCCGTCGGGTGAGGAGTTGGCCGCTGGCGATCAGGAGCCAGGCCTGGGCGGTCGCGATCATGGCCTCGAAGTCTTTCGCCAGCCGTCGGTTGCGCTTGCGCCACGCCAGGGTGCGCTCCACCACCCATCGGCGCGGCAGAACGTCGAACCCTTGCGCGCCATCCGGGCGTTTGACGATCTCCAGGGTCCATCGACCGACCCGCTTCAATGCCGCTTCGCGTTTGGGTCCGGCACAGGCGCCGTCGGCGAAAACATGACGCCGCCACGGATAAGGTGTGCGAGCACGCCAGGGGCGCCGTCGCGGTCCTGAATGTTGGCGGCGCGGACCTGTGCGGCAACCAGCAGGCCGCCGGTGTCGGTGAGAATGTGACGCTTGCGGCCCTTGATCTTCTTGCCCGCGTCAAGGCCCCGTGGGCCGCCGCTTTCCGTGGTTTTCACGCGCTGGCTGTCGATCATCCCGGCGGACGGACTGGCCTCGCGTCCCTCGGCCGCGCGCGCCGCCATCAGGAGCGCGTGATTGAGCCGCGCCCACAGGCCGTCATCCCGCCACAGAGCGAAATGGCGCTGCACCGTCGAACGCGGCGGGACGTCCTTCGGCAGCAACCGCTGCGCAGAACATGCAAGATGGCATTCACCAACTCTCGCAAATCCGTCCTTCGCGGCCGCCCCAGAGCCTGCGGCGGCGGCATGGGGGGTCGATCACGCGCCATTCGGCAGCGGTCAGATCGCTTGCGTGACGCAGCCCCGTGCGGGCATGCTTCGGGCGCGTGATTTCAGTCCACATGTGGTGCCTCCTTGTTTGCTCAACACAAACCACTGAAGCATGACTCTCGGAAATCACTCAATTCATTTCGGGACAGACACTCAGACCTCTGCATGATTGGCGGCATGTTTTCTCTTGTTCCCCGAACATGGCATGTTTCGGCCGGTTTCGAAGGGACATGTCCCGATGGGTCTGTTCTTGCGTGAAGCGTCAGCCCGGATCGGGTCTGACGATGTTCTGGTCCGGATTGACGGGTTGATGGACCGGGGGTCGTTCCTGCCGATCCTGCGGCGTGGCCCGGGGCGTTCGGGCCCGGGGCCTCGGGGTCACGATCCCCTGGTTCTGTTCAAGGGCCTGCCGGTCGGGCAGCGGCACGGGCTGAAGGTGCGGCCGGATTTCATGCTGTCCTGCGGGCGCGACCTGCATGCGGCGGTTCCGGACGAGACGACCCGTTGCCGGTTTCGCAATGCGCTGGTGAAGGGCGGTGTGTCCGACGCCCTTCCGAGCGAGGTCTGTCGCCGGATCGAGGGTCACGGGCTGAAGCTGGCCGAAGCGGCGATCGTCGATGCCACGCTGGTGGCCGCCGCCGCGCGGCCCCGCACGACGATCGAAGCTCCGCAGGACCGGGCGGAAGGGGATGCGCCCGACGATCCGGCCCTCCGTTCCGGCGCCGATCCCGAGGCGCGATGGCTGAAGAAGGGATCGACCTCCACGCCGGGGTACAGGGCCCTTGCCCGAAGCGACGAGGAGGGCCTTGTCGACAAGGTCCGCACGACACCGGCCAACCGGGCTGAAAGCCCCGAATCCGGGACCATGACCGACGGGGCGAAGGCGCAGCGTGTGATGGCCGACAAGGCATGCGCCAGCCGGGCCGCCCCCCGAGAGCCTCCGGGAAACGTTTCGACAGGCTGATCCCGAGACGCCGGTTCCGGACCGGGCAATGCTTCGGCACGATGAAGCGCCTCTTCGGGCTGCACCGCGCCCGCTGCTTCGGACTCGCCGGGACACACGCCCGACCGGCAATCGCGGCCATCGGACAGAACCTCCTCAAGGCCGCCAACACCCGCCATCGCATGACCCCGCCGACAGAACCGCTGTGCCCGCTAAAAGGGACAGCGGACCGGACAGCATGCCCAGGCACCGCACACCACCGGAAAATCAAGGCTTCATGCACAGGTCTTATGAATGATATCGAGGTGGCGAAATTGCCTTGAGCAAGCTGATATGGCGGAAGTACAGCCTCTCAATTGACTCACAGAAGTCGTTACTTGACTATTGTTCTCCGACAGAAATGAATGGCGATGCTGCTTTTCGTTGTCTGACAAATCGTTAACCATATTGCCACTTGGGATGCAGACCATCGCCTAGGCCAGTTCGGCTGGTGGCAAGCCTGCGGCGCACTGTTGTCTTGCCAGGATCAAGACCCTAAGGTCAGTTCCACCAAGTGATCGGACAGGGTCGTTGTGACACCCGAGAGTCTCCATGCGCTTATCCAGATTCTTCCTGCCAATCCTCAGAGAGGCGCCTACTGACGCGCAGATCGTCTCTCACCGCTACATGTTGCGTGCTGGTATGGTGCGACAGGCAAGCGCCGGAATCTATTCTTGGCTACCTCTGGGATTTCTGGTGCTGAAAAAGATCGAGCAGATCGTGCGGGAGGAGCAGGATCGAGCCGGTGCGGTCGAGATGCTGATGCCTACAATCCAGCCAGTCGACCTGTGGCGCGAAAGTGGTCGCTATGAAGACTATGGTAAGGAGATGCTACGCATACAGGATCGTCACAAGCGGGAAATGCTGTACGGGCCGACCAACGAGGAACTCATCACAGACATTTTTCGACACTCGATCCAATCCTATCGCGATTTGCCGACGAATCTCTATCACATTCAATGGAAATTCAGAGACGAAATACGCCCTCGCTTTGGTGTGATGCGCGGCCGCGAATTTTATATGAAGGATGCCTATTCGTTCGCGCTCGACTATGACGAAGCCGTCCATACCTATAACCAGATGTTTGTTTCCTATCTGCGTACCTTTACCCGCATGGGCTTGCGGGCGATTCCGCTGCGCGCCGCGACGGGACCAATCGGGGGCGATCTGAGCCACGAATTCATCATTCTGGCGGAAACGGGCGAAAGCGCAGTATATTGCCACAGAGATTTGCTTGACTTCGATATCTCTACCAAAAGCGTGGACTATAATGGAGATCTGCAACCCGTCGTCGATTACTGCACGGGCCTCTACGCCGCTGCGGACGAGAAGCACAATCCGGATGTATGTCCCGTGCCTCCAGAAGACTTGGTTGAAGCTAGGGGTATTGAGGTGGGCCATATCTTCTATTTCGGCAGCAAATATTCTGAACCGATGGGTGCAGTGGTAAGCGGGCCGGACGGTAAGGAAGTGCCAGTGGAAATGGGCAGCTATGGTATCGGGGTATCACGTCTCGTAGGAGGAATTATCGAAGCAAGCCATGACGACGACGGGATCATCTGGCCTGAAACGGTCGCGCCGTTCGATGTTGGTCTGATCAACCTGAAGGCCTCCGACGAGGCCTGCGCGGTAGCGTGCGAATCGCTCTACGGGAAGCTGGCAGCAGCCGGACGGAACTGCTTGTATGATGATAAAGACGACAGTGTCGGCACCAAATTCGTACGGATGGACCTGATCGGCCTGCCATGGCAGCTCATCGTCGGCCCCCGTCACCTCAGGACTGGTATGGTGGAATTGAAGAACCGAAAGACCGGCGAACGGGCAGAAATCTCTCCCGAGTCCGCTCTCAGCCATCTTATCGGTTAGCAAATAGGTTAACCATCGGTCGAGAAACATGGCTGTATTCTCCCCTGCGGAGCGCATGGTGGCATTTCGCTACCTGCGTCCGCGGCGCAAGGAAGGCTTCATTTCGGTTATTGCCGCATTTGCCTTCATGGGCATCACGATAGGGGTGGCGACTCTGATCATCGTCATGTCGGTGATGAACGGGTTTCGGGCCGAGTTGCTGTCCCGCGTGCTGGGTTTCAACAGTCATTTGGTGATCTACGGTCTGGATGGTCGCATCCGTGATTATGACGACCTGGTTGCAAGGATTCGTCAGATCGATGGCGTTGTCACCGCGGTCGCTGTCGTCAACGGCCAAGCCATGGCCACGGTAGGTAGTCATAATGCCGGCACCTTCGTTCGGGGCATGAAAATGGAGGATTTGCGGGATCATTTGCTGCTAAAGGACAAGCTGACACCCGGGGCCATAGATCGTTTCGATTATGGAACGCTAATCTTGGGACAACGCATGGCCTCACATCTCCGGGCCAACGTCAAGGACAGGGTAAGACTGGTTTCGCCAGAATGTGATGCGACGCCCTTGGGTTGCGTCCCGATAATCAAGTCCTTCGGCGTCGCCGGCCGGTTCAGCATCGGTATGTCGGAATATGATCGAGCCTACCTGTTTATGCCGCTGGCAACCGCTCAGGAGTTCTTCAGGATTGAAAACGGCGTCTCCAATATCGAGATTATGGTCGAAAACCCCGACAAGGTGGAGGATATCGCCCGTAAGGTTGCCCAATTACAAATCCCGTATGTACGGATTCGTACATGGAAGCATATCCATTCGACTTTTTTCGGTGCCCTGAAGGTCGAGCGGAATGTCATGTTCCTGATTCTGACACTGATCATCATCGTCGCAGCCTTTAACATCATTTCCAGCATGATCATGCTGGTGAAAGAGAAAGGAGAGGCGATTGCCATCCTCCGAACCATGGGGGCGACACGCGGCAACGTCATGCGCCTCTTTTTCATGACAGGATCAGCTATCGGCATCGTGGGAACAATCTGCGGAGTGCTTCTAGGTCTGGGAATCGCTTATAATGTCGACCAGATCAAATGCTGGATCGAATCGATCATTGGACAAGAACTGTTTCCGGCGACAGTCTACTTCCTGTCCCGTCTACCGTCTAAAGTCGATTTCCATGAAGTATGGCAGATTGTAATCATGGCGTTGGTCCTGACGTTCTTGTCAACAATCTATCCTGCTTGGCGGGCGTCACGCCTTGATCCGGTGATGGCCTTGCGCAATGAATGACCAATCGGCTTGCGCCGACATCCCGGCCTATGCAGAAGAGCCGACGGAGGAGGCTTTGGCCGAGGAAGCACCGCTGCTTGCCTTGTCGAATATCACGAAGACTTTCCAGCAGGCCGACCGGAAGGTCAGGGTCCTGAAGCTGGTCAATCTTTCCGTCCATCGCGGTCAGATGGTTGCACTGGTCGGTCCGTCCGGCGTCGGCAAATCGACACTCCTCCACATCGCAGGACTGCTGGAATCGCCCAGCAGCGGCGTCGTTTCAATCGAGAAACGAGAATGTAACAGCATGCTGGACAACCAGCGGGCGCGGCTGCGCCGCCGATTTATCGGCTTCGTCTATCAGCATCATCATCTTCTTCCGGAATTCACAGCACTGGAAAACGTGATGCTACCACAAATGCTCGCTGGCGTTCAGCGAGGCGCAGCCAAAGCGCATGCGACTGACCTGTTGGACGAGATGGGCCTGAAGGAACGGGTGACGCATCGCCCGGCAAAGATGAGCGGCGGTGAGCAGCAACGCGTCGCCATTGCGCGGGCGATCGCGAACAACCCATCCATCCTGCTAGCCGATGAACCGACCGGTAACTTGGACCATGGCACTGCCGAAAGGGTCTTCCAGCAGATATTGAGTCTGGCCCATCGAACACGCATCGCAGCGCTGGTTGTCACTCACAACTTGGCACTCGCGAACCGGATGGATCGTATTCTGGAATTACAAGATGGGCAGATTATCGAGCGCCAGAAACCATAAATTGGGGTTATCCACAGGGCGTGCTCCAGATATTGTGCGAAAGACACAGTTCAAGTAACGTTTCGGTTCTTCTACCAATCGTGTCGTTCGATCATGGCCCACGCCGACTTTGTCCATTTGCGGATCCATTCCGCCTACTCCCTCAGCGAAGGCGCCCTCAAAATTCCTGACATCGTAGCGCTTTGCCGGGTAAACCGGATGCCGGCCGCAGCTATCACTGATACGAACAACTTGTTCGGTGCGTTAGAATTTTCGCAAACATGTGCAAAGGAAGGGGTGCAGCCCATCATTGGCTGTCAACTATCGGTTGCTTTCGAAACACCAGAGCCGGGCCGGGCCGTCGAAGAGTTCCTCGATCAACTTGTGCTTCTGGCGCAGGATGACATCGGTTACGCCAATCTTCTGAAGCTTTCCTCTCATGCGTTTCTGGCTACGGAGGGCGGGGAGACAACCCATGTCACCGGAGATATGCTTCATCAACATGCCGATGGTCTGATCGCTCTGACAGGTGGTCTTCGGGGACCTCTGTGTCGTTACCTTCTTGCAGGCCAAGGCGATGCGGCAGAGGCCGCCTGTGAAAGCCTGAAAAGATTGTTTGGCGATAGGCTCTATATCGAGATCAGCCGACAGGGAGTGCTTGAAGAAGTATCGGTAGAATCCAAGTTGCTCGCCTTGGCTGATGCCTTCAAATTGCCGCTTGTAGCCACCAACGAAGCCTACTTTGCCGAGGAGGGCATGTTTGCTGCTCACGATGCTCTTCTTTGTATTGCGGAAGGTGCCTATGTCAGCGAGCCCGACCGTCGGCGCCTGACTCCAGAGTTCCGTTTCAGGACAACACAGGAAATGCGGGCGCAATTCGCCGATATTCCCGAGGCTCTCGACAACACGGTGGTAATCGCCCAGCGGTGCGCCGTCATGTCGGAGACCCGGGATGCAATTTTGCCTCGCTACGAATCCAACGCGGGCCGCAGTGAAATCAGTGAACTCCGGTACATGGCATCTGCTGGCTTGGAAGATCGATTGCGCGATCACGTGTACAAGGACAACATGGGTGAGGAGGAACGCAGGATTGCTGCAGATCCCTATCGTGAACGACTGAATTTTGAACTTGACGTTATAGAATCGATGGGCTTCCCAGGATACTTCCTGATCGTTGCCGATTTCATTCAGTGGGCTAAAGGACAGGGCATTCCCGTTGGTCCCGGACGAGGCTCTGGCGCCGGCTCGGTGGTGGCGTGGGCTCTCACTATCACTGACTTGGATCCACTCCGTTGGGGCCTTCTATTCGAACGATTTCTCAATCCCGAGCGAATTTCGATGCCGGACTTCGACATCGACTTCTGCCAAGAGCGCCGGGATGAGGTCATTCGGTATGTCCAGCAGAAATACGGTGCGGACAAGGTCGCCCAGATCATCACGTTCGGCAAGCTACAAGCCCGGGCGGTCCTGCGGGATGTTGGCCGTGTCCTCCAGATGCCATACAGCCAAGTCGATCGTTTGTGCAAGCTAATACCGAACAACCCGGCAAAGCCAGTAACGCTCCAGGAAGCCATCAAGATGGAACCGCAACTTCAGGAGCATCGCCGCCAAGATGAGGGCGTGGCCGGGCTGATCGACATCGCCCTGAAACTTGAAGGCCTTTACCGCCACGCTTCAACTCATGCAGCTGGCGTCGTGATTGGCGATCGCCCGCTGGACCAACTGATCCCGCTCTACCGCGACCCGCGATCGGACATGCCGGTCAGCCAGTTCAACATGAAAGACGTGGAAAAAGCGGGACTGGTCAAGTTTGATTTCCTCGGCCTGAAAACCTTGTCGGTCCTGCAACGTGCGGTTGACCTGCTGCAAGATCGTGGCGTCGTCGTTGATCTGAACCGTCTGCCGCTGGACGACCCGGCGAGCTATGCCATCATGTCCCGTGCCGATACGACGGGGGTATTTCAGTTGGAAAGCGCCGGTATGCGTGATGTCCTCAGCAAGTTGAAACCAGACCGATTTGAAGACATCATTGCCGTCGTGGCGCTCTTTCGCCCGGGCCCGATGGAGAACATCTCCACATATATCAACCGAAAACACGGTCGCGAAGCTGTCACCTATCAGCATCCAAAACTGGAAGCTGTCCTGAAGGAGACATTCGGTATTCCGATCTATCAGGAGCAGGTACAACAAATGGCGCGCGACCTGGCCGGCTATACTCTTGGCGGCGCGGACCTTTTACGTCGTGCGATGGGCAAGAAGATCAAGGCGGAGATGGACGCTCAGGGCGAAACCTTCGTCGAGGGATGTGCCAAGCACAGCGACATCAGCCGAAATCTGGCGCAGCAGATATTCGATACCATGGCGGCGTTTGCTGGTTATGGTTTCAACAAATCTCACGCCGCCGCGTATGCTCTTGTGGCCTATCAGACCGCTTGGCTAAAGGCCAACTATCCGGTCGAGTTCTATGCTGCGTCGATGTCTTTCGATCTGGGCAGTACCGACAAGATTGCAAGTTTTCGTCGTGAACTGAAGCGCGAAGAAATACATCTCTTGCCACCGGACATAAATCAGTCCGGGGTATCCTTCACGGTGGAGAATGGTGCTGTTCGATATGCGCTTGCTGCACTGAAGAATGTTGGTGCGGGCGCAATGGAGAGCCTAGTTGACGATAGGGAGAAGAACGGCCCGTTTCGGGATATTGCCGACTTGGCAAACAGATTGGACAACACCGTCATCAACAAACGCCAACTCGAAAATCTCGTAAAGGCCGGTGCCTTGGACTCGCTTTCGTCGAACCGGCGAAAACTGTTCGAAGGCGTTGAATCGATTACCCGTCTTTCGGCGGCTGCTGCCGATAATCGGTCAAACTCGCAGGACTCCCTGTTCGAAAACGACTCGGATATGGCTGGTGCCGCCCTTCGTCTGCCGGATATTCCTGATTGGGAGGTGACCGAGCGACTGCACCATGAGTTTGATGCCGTGGGCTTATATCTTTCGGCGCATCCATTGGACAGTTTCGCTGCCCGTCTCAAGAAGATGAAAGTGGTGACTTATGCGGAATTGATTTCCATGACGACCAATGGGTCGATACCGCCCGGTGCCAAGCTGGCCGGGACCCTGATCGACCTCAAGGAACGACGTAATTCCAGAGGCAGCAAGTTCGCCTTTGTGCAGCTCAGCGACTCCAGCGGCATCTACGAAGTGACTGTCTTTTCGGAAGCGCTAGCGGAAAGCCGTAAGCTTCTTGATGAAGCTGCGAGGTTCAATATACCGCTTATGGTCAGTGTTGATGTCCGGCTGGAGGAGAGCAATTCGGTTCGACTTTTGGTTCGCTCCTTCGCCCCGCTGGATTCAGCCGCCGCCAGTACCATCGCTGGCTTCAGGATATACATTGGCGATGGTGATGCGATTGCCCCACTGAACGGACTCCTGTCTCGCGAGCAGGGCGGTCATGGAATTGTTGATTTGATTGTTCCTTGGAGAGACAGGGAAGCGAGGGTTCGCCTAGCCGCATCCGTCAAGACCAATACCGCCGTCCAGCAGGCAATAAAGTCAATATCGGGTATCATTCACGTCGAAGAGCTATAAACCATAAATCGCGCTTCATGGTCTTTGCCGGTGTAGCGACGGCGACCTCTGACTAACCCGAAGTTTGAGCGATGGTCAGGCGCAAACCATTGACTGTGTTGACGTTTGCATCAAACGCGTGTGTCGCTACTGGGAATGCTAAAGGCGCACCCCAAGGTGATCCAAGATATTCTTCTGGAGCGGTGTAGGCCGTGTGGTGATCTGGCAGGGTTCGGTTCCGTCGAGGCAAGGCGCCACGGTGTTTCGGGCGATGCTCGCAAGCGTGTCAATGAGGATACGGAAAGCTGTGTACCGGATCGCCGTCGGGGGTGGTTCTGTCGCCGCCTTGGCGCGGACCCTCATCGATGACGTTGCCAGCGCGACGATGGACCGGCGCCAGGCCTCGGCGCCTTCAGCATCGAACAGCATGAGTTTGAGATTCTGACGCATGTACCACTCCATGCGGTCAGCAAGCATGTACAACAGGACGTGGGCACGAACCCGCGGTTCTTCGGTGCGGTGGAAGGCGGGACGGACCTTGATGTCCACGGTCTTCAAGCTGCGGAAGGCCCGTTCCACCGAGCCGGGATGCTTGTAGGTGCGCACCGTGCTGGCGTTTTCGCGTTCGGTCTGCGGCAGGCTTGTGAGGACCACGGAGAGACCGTCGCGCCTTGCCTCGTCGTCGATGAAACAAGTGAACGGCCGGGGGCGAGTTGTGGTTTGGGACAATGTCAATGTACATAGCAACATGCATAGTCGCCGTCACAACATCATTCTGTCAGCAAAATCAACGGCATGACGGGCTTCCGCTGCCCAAGTCAGCAGGAGCTTCGAGCTAGAGCATGATGTGACCTGATTGAATCGTTTGGGGATTCACGGGTCTGGGGATTTGTGATTCAAGATGTCGTCCGGGTCGAGGAGGCCGGCAGTGATGTCGAAAGCGCTTTCCCTTGATCTTCGCGATCGGGTTCTGTCGGCGGCATGTGGGGGCATGAGCCATGGAGCTGCGGCCTCTCGTTTTGGCGTGAGCCGCTGGCGCAGCCTGGAACGGGAACAGGGCGATGCGCGCCCGAAGGCGCCTGGCGGGGACCGCCGCTCGGGGCGTATCGCGGCGCAGCGCGATGTGATCCCGGGTCTTCTTGAGGAGAGGCGGGACATCACCATCGAGGCGTTGCGCGCGGCTCTCCGGGACCGGGGCCTGGCCTTCAGCTACGGGTCGATACAGCGCTTCCTCGTGCGCCACGCCATCACGCGCAAGAAAAGACCGGCCACGCGGCGGCGCAGGACCGCCCGGACGTGCTGAGCCGACGGCGCACCTGGCGCGACAGCCAACCCGGCCTCGACCCCGACCGGCTGGTCTTCATCGACGAGACCTGGGCCAGGACCAACATGACCCGCACCCACGGGCGGAGAACGTCTGCGCAGGGCCGTCCCTCACGGACACTGGAACACGACCACCTTCGTCGCCGGGCTCACGCCGCGCGGCATGATTGCCCCCTTCGTGCTCTCCGGCGCCATCGACCGCGATGCCTTCGAGGCCTGCCGTCAAAGTGGTCCTCGTCCCCGAACCGAGGCCCGGCGATAGCGTCGTCACGGACAACCTCTCAAGCCACAAGGAACCCGACGTCCACAAGATGATCAAGGACGCCGGCGCCCAACGCCTCTTCCTGCCTCCCTGCAGTCCGGACCTCGATCCTGTCGAACGCGCTTTCGCAAAGCTCGAGGCACGGCTCCGAAAAGCCGCCGAGAGAACCGTCGACGGTCTCCGGAACACCAGCGGACAAATCTCCCGGACCTTCTCACCGCAAGAGTGCAAAAACTACTTCAACGCCACCGGATACTGCACAACATGATCCGATTCCGCTCTACTGTCCTGATCGAGAGGTTTGCTGGAACAAGTTTGTTTGGTTGTATTGGAGGGCTGACGGGTGAGCAGGGTAGCGGTTGCGATCAGCTTGTCGGAAGCGGCGCGTCGCGCGTTGGAAGGTCTGGCGGGCCGCCGCAAGACGGCCCGGGGTCTGGCGCGACGTGCCCGGATCGTTCTGGCGGCTGCGGAAGGTCTGGAGAACAAGGCGATCGTGGGGAGCGACCCGACGACGGTCGGCAAATGGCGCCGACGGTTTGCCGAGCACCGGCTCGACGGGCTCTGCGACGCGCCGCGTTCCGGGGCGCCGCGCCAGATCGGCGACGAGGAGATCATCGCCCGCACCTTGGAAGAGACGCCGCCCGGGGCCACGCATTGGAGCCTGCGCCGTCGACGATCCACCGGATCTGGCAAGCCTTCGGCCTGCAGCCGCATCGCTCGGAGACCTTCAGGCTGTCGGCGGACCCGCTGTTCGTCGACAAGGTACGCGACATCACAGGCCTCTGTCTCGACCCGCCCGAACGCGCGTTGGTGCTCCGCGTCGACGAAAAGAGCCAGATCCAGGCGCGCGACCGCACCCAGCCGCTGCTGCCCATGCGGCCTGGCCAGGTCGCGCGGCGGACCCACGACCCCATGCGCCACGGCACCACCACCCTGTTCGCGGCGCTGGACATCGCCACCGGCAAGGTCATCAGCCAATGCTTCCCACGCCACCGCAGCCGTGAGTTCCTGCGCAGCATCGAGGCCCGGGTCCCCGACGACCTCGACGGGCATCTGGTGACGGACAACCACGCCACCCGCAAGACGCCCGCCATCCGGCGACGGCATCTCCACTTCACCCCGACCGGCGCCTCCTGGCTCGACCAGGTCGAGCGCTTCTTCGCCGCCCTGACCGAAAAGCAGCTCCGGCGCGGGGTCCATCGCGCGACCCGGGAACCTGAACAGGCCATCCGAGACCATATCGACACCGTCAACGCCAACCCCAGACCCTTTCGCTGGACCAGGTCGGCAGACGACATCCTCGCTACCATCAAACGCTTCTGCCTGCGCACCCTGGATACCGCACAACGACAAAAGAAAATCAGTAAAACTTGGGAATCAGGACACTATGGAAGGTCTGAACAAGGGAGCATTTGCCGCCAAGTCGCGGTTGGTTTCGATCCTTTGGCTTCGGCCGGCATGACGCGCCTCGGCGATATGCGCCTGGGCTACAAGGGTTGCTCGGAACGGGCCACCACGGGCGGTTTCGGGTGCCCCATCGCGGCCCTTTGCGGATCGCGGACGGATTGCGGGCGCGGCGTCATGCGGGCGCATGGCGGCCGGCGATGAGCAGATTGGAGAAGCCGAGCAGCAGCGCGATGCGTTGCGTGTTCTTCGCCAGGCCCCGGCAGCGCACCTTGGCGTAGCCGAACGGGTGCTCCACCCTGGCCCGCACCGAACCCTTGCGCCGCTCCGCCGCCGCCTCCGGCCCTGATGGATCCAGCTGCCGCCGCTTGCCGCGCTTCATCGCCCCCTGCCAGTCCACGTCCATGTCCCGGTTCTCCTCGCGCTTGCCCACACCCGCTCCTCCCCGCCGTGCAGCACCGCGTGCGCCGTGGCCACGTCGGCCTCGTTCGCCGAGGTCGTCTCCAGGCTGTGCGTCAGGCCCGTCTCCGAGGCCACGCCGATGGGCGCCTTCATCCCGAAGTGCCATTGGTTGCCCTTCTTCGTCTGGCGCATCTCCGGATCCCGCTCCCCAGCCTTGTTCCTGGTCGCGCCCGGCGCGTCGATGATGCTCGCGTCCACGATCGTCCCGCGCTTCAGGCGGTGGCCCGGCGAAGCCAGGGGCGCGTTGATCTCCCCGAACAGCGCCTCGCCCAGGCCGTGCCTCTCCAGCAGGGGCCGGAAGTGCAGGATCGTCGTCTCGTCCGGCAAGAGACCCGTCAGCCGCAGGCCCGCAAACCGGCGCACCGACCCCACCTCGCAGAGCAGGTCCTCCATCCCCGGATCGCTCAGGTTGCAGAACAACCGGACGCCGTGAACCCGCAGCATCGTGCGCAAGGGATACGACCGCCGGCCACGGCCCGACTTCGGGTAAAACGGCGCGATCCGCCGCGCCAGACGGTCCCACGGAATCAGCCCGTCCATCTTCGCAAGAAACAACTCCCGGCGCGTCCTGCGCTTCTTCGCAGCGTGCGCCAGATCCGCAAACGTCGCTTGCTCCATGAACCCTCCAAGCCGGACCATCCAGACAGTCACATCATCCCCGGATCCGGCAAATTAATCAGAGGTTCCATAGTGTACATTCGTTCTGCAGAGCCTTGGTGCGCTAGAAACTGCAACGAGTTTGCTGTCTCGCAATCTGTTCCGAAAGATGGAATTGCGCGGGCATGGCGAGTTTCAGAAACTACTGTTGGATTAGGGAGATTGTCGCAGGATCGGAGACGTCATGGCACATTCTCGGTAATCGGCGAGGAATACTTCTCTTCCAAGCGAGTTGCCAGCCGGTCGGCACGCAGTTTGCCTACGGTGCGTAGGACTTTAATAACGTCCGGCGCAAAGGTGGAATGGCGCGCGGCGCATCGTCCGAGAGCGACAATCGCCTCGTCATCACCAATCGCACCCAGCGCCTCGACGATCAAGATTGAAGGCGCGTTTGTCAGTTCGGCAACCAGCACGTCCCGGCCCAAGCCATCGCCCTGACGGGCCAGCGCGACAGCCGCCGCGACGCGAATCGAAGCCTTGACATCCAACAAACCATCACGAAGTCGCGTTGCCGGTATCTTTGTTCGAAGCGCAAGGTCGAAGGCTGCACCTCGCACCGCCGCGTCGGCGTGGTCCAAGAAGCTGGCGACAAACGAGGCGGGAAGGATGATATCTGCGTCGACGGCGGCGCGAAGCGCGGTCGGTTGCAACGAGGTTGGCATGCTCGGCAGAAGAACGATCCGCTTGAGTGCGGACCGCGCTTCCGGATCGCGCAAAGATGCCAGTATCTCCAGCACAGCGCGTTGCTCCCGCAACGGCCGGTCGATCCCGAAGCCTTGGAAACGGCGCCACAATCGCTCCAATGCCGGGACTGCAGCCGGTGGGGATCGCGCGATGATCTCTACGCAAAGCGCGTCAATATCCGACGGACCGGCATCTGAGAGTTGACTGACCAATTCTGCATCTGAAAGTAAGGCTGGCGCATACCGGGTTACGCCTCCTGCTGGAGGGGCTGAAGCCGTCTGCCATTCGCCGAATAGATCCAATTGGCAGTCCGTATCGCACCGTTCAGGAACTTTCCCGCCAATCATGAGTACAGCACATCAAGAGGAATGGCGCTGCCACAGCCGTCAATTTTTCAGTTGGTCTCGCAGCATATGCGCGCAATATGATCATCCGTTCCATTCGCCGTCAAGGCGTCAGTCTGTCGAAAACGACTTGTCTCGACCGTTGTGAAGATCGCTCGAATTTCTGGCATCCACCGGAGGAAGCTGCTGGACATTTTGAACGGCAGAGCGTCCCTCTGGCCAGAAACGGCGCTGCCTGACAAGAAGGTTCTTACTGTCAGCATGACCTTCTGCTGCAAATGCATGCTTGGTAAATGCAGTATGGATGAGCACGCTGAAAATATTGATGCACCGCTATATCGACTGGCATGACTATCCAAATGGCGCATAAGACCGCGTTTCGATACAGAAAACTGACTGCCTGTTTCTTCCGATGTCGCCGCCCGAAATATTCCAGATAGCTTGCTCGAATCACAGAATTGCGGAAGCTACGTAGCGGAACAGGAACGGCTGTTGTTATCCAAATGCGCAGGAGAAGAAGTCACGTTGTCCGAGTGTTGATGAAGTTCCCTGCTTTTTTTGATGAAGACATGCGGACGTCGGCGAGTGATTCAAATTCTCCGAGAATTTCACGAGTTCGCTTTTCAAGCCTGAAGCTTCGAGTAGGCAAAACAACAAAAGTCCCCCAACTACCAGTGAAATGGGCAAGAACTTACCTGACATTAGCGTACAGACGGTGGGACAGTAGAGCGACTGACAAGCAGAATTTTACGCTTTACATACATAGCAAGTCAAAACTTGGTTCCATAGTATCCGTGTTGAGTCATACCGTCACCGTGCGCGATATCGCCATAACAAACGACAAACCGTTTGTTCTGATTGCTGGCCCGTGCGCAATGGAATCTCGCGATCACGCGCTGGAGATGGCTGCGGCCGTGAAAGAAGCGGCTGAGAATGCAGGCATTCGGGCAATTTACAAATCCAGTTTTGACAAAGCCAATCGGACCAGCGTGAACAGTCCGCGCGGGATCGGGCTGGAAAAGGCACTCAACATTTTTGATGACGTACGCTCAGTAACTGGCTTGCCAATTCTGAGCGATGTGCACACAGAAAAACAATGCGCTATAGCTGGCGAGGTGCTGGATGTATTGCAAATCCCGGCATTCTTGTGCCGCCAGACCGATCTTCTGATTGCCGCAGGTGAGACTGGCAAGGTCGTGAATGTCAAGAAGGGCCAGTTCCTAGCGCCATGGGACATGCGGAACGTTGTAGCCAAGATTGCCAGTACCGGGAATACGAACATCCTGCAGACCGAGCGTGGTAGCAGCTTCGGCTACAATGCGCTGATAACCGACTTCCGCAGTCTGCCCATCTTGGCGCAGAACGGCTATCCGGTGGTTTTCGACGCTACGCACTCGATCCAGCAACCGGGCGGGAAAGGTCATGCATCGGACGGGCAGAGAGAGTTCGTATCTGTTCTGGCTCGTGCCGCGGTTGCAGTAGGCGTGGCTGCTATCTTTATTGAAACCCACCAGGATCCGGATAACGCTCCCAGCGATGGACCGAACATGGTTCCAGTACAGGAACTTCCGCCGTTACTAAGAACCTTGGCTGCTCTTGATGTTCTCGCCAAGGAAGTTCCCGTCAGTTTCGCCTGATCTCCAAACATTTCCACACAGATTTGTCATGACTGATATCGTCAAGCTCATCGCTCGCGAAATTCTGGATTCACGGGGCAATCCGACTGTTGAAGTCGATGTATATCTTGAGGACGGTAGTTTTGGGCGCGCAGCTGTGCCTTCTGGGGCTTCCACCGGCACCCATGAAGCACTGGAAAAACGTGACGGTGATACCGGACGCTACGGCGGTAAAGGAGTGCTTGAAGTTGTCAACACTGTCAACGGGGATATCCTTGAGGCGTTGGTCGGTGTCGATGCGCGTGAACAGACCTTTATAGATCGTCTCATTAGGGATCTGGACGGCACGACAAACAAGAGCAATTTAGGCGCCAACGCCATCTTGGGCGTCAGTTTGGCTGTCGCGAAGGCAGCTGCTGTCTCGTCAGGCCAACGACTCTACCGTTATTTGGGTGGTGCGGCTGCAGCGGTCTTGCCGGTGCCGATGATGAATATCGTCAACGGTGGCGCCCATGCGGACAACCCGATCGACATTCAGGAATTCATGATCATGCCGGTCGGGGCAAATACGTTTGCAGATGGATTACGTATGGGTGCTGAAGTCTTTCATGCCCTGCGCACGAGTTTGAAGAAAGCCGGGCACAATACGAATGTCGGTGACGAGGGCGGCTTTGCTCCCGATTTGAATAGTGCCGACGAGGTGCTGGGTTTCGTGGCCGATGCTGTTGTGGCCGCAGGATATTCGTTGGGGGATGATCTGGTCCTTGCCGTAGATGCTGCTTCTACCGAATTCTTCAAGAATGGTCGGTATGTCTTGGCGGGAGAGAGCAAAATCTATTCCCCTGACGATATGGTGGCTTACTGGCAAAACTTGGTCGCGCGCTACCCGATCGTTTCGATCGAAGACGGCATGGCCGAAGATGACTGGGATGGCTGGAAAGCGCTGACCGATGCCATAGGCGACCGGATACAACTCGTTGGCGACGACCTGTTCGTTACCAGTCCGGCACGAATCGCTAGAGGCATTGAAAAAGGCATAGCCAATTCGGTCCTGATCAAGGTCAATCAGATAGGTACCTTGACCGAAGCGCTCGAAGCCATGGACCTTGCCCATCGCTCCTGTTACACGTCAGTCATGTCTCATCGGTCCGGCGAAACCGAGGACTCGACGATTGCGGATCTCGCAGTGGCGACCAACTGCGGTCAGATCAAAACCGGATCGCTCTCCCGGTCCGACCGACTGGCCAAATATAACCAGCTTCTGCGCATCGAGGAGCAGCTTGGCTCTGTTTCCCGATATCCCGGAAGAAATATATTGCGATCAAAAAAATAACCTGAATCAGATCACTGTCATTTGTTTCTCATGGAGTAGCTGAAGCAAACAAGATTATTCCAATGAAACCTCAAAGGGTCTTCTCGGCCGCGGTGGTCACCATTGGTTCCGGACGCGGTTTCGCGTTCGGACGGAAGACTTGTTGTCGCCACTAGGCGATACCGCTTTTGAGCCTGTACGAGACCTTTTGATTCCCTTATTCAGTTCCATCGGAACTTCAGATGTGTCATCCGTAGCCGCTCTAGTCCGGCTGCGTTCGAACTCCCCGGCCAGTTGATAGATGCTGCTGCCGCAGTGTCTGCGGCTGATGATCGGCCCAAGGGCCTTGAAGCGGTTCATCCGCTGAGTTGTTGTGTTGCGGATCACCTTGCACGTGTCCGTCAGTCGGCTGACCACCACATGACGGTAGCGATGGCCAGAATGAGCCATTGTTGCGATGTCATTACTTTTTGCAGTTGAAAACGGCGCTTTTGCCTGCCGTTTTTTGATGAGCCCGAAGTCGTAGTGGCGGCCCGCGTGACGGGGACTGATGACGAAGCTGAATGTAGTAGGTTTTGTCGGGTCCAGGTTCCCCATTCCAACGCCGCGTGGAATCCTCCACCACGAACTCGGTCGATCTTTGGCTGCCATCGAATCTTATCGAGCCTCTGGCATGTGACCTGTATGCTGTCGGTGTGAGCGTCTATCCGGATTGTCCAAGCGGTTTGAATGTCCATCGCTCTATGTTGTTTGATCGGCGAGCCTGCTTGTTGGTTTGGCCAGCAGCAGCGCTGATTTCACAGGGGTCTGGGTACCGCAAATGATTGAAAATGTTGGAATCCTGCTTGGTGACTTTACCACTCTGAAAAAGGGGTTCGTGAAACATTTTGCTTTGGAATTCATCACCGCGATGGTTCAAGGCGGGATCAACGATGCAAACCAGTGCCCTTGTTTCTACGAGCGTATTCAGATCGCAAGGTAGTTTTCGATGACCCACCAGATCGCTGCCGTAACAATCGTTCCCAGAATTGTGGCCATTGCTGCCTTGCGCCACAAATAAGGCTGCACTGGTGCACCGACATCATGTCCAGTATCGGGCGATTTTTCCCGGCGCACTCCCCATGGTAACAACATGAAGAAGAACAACCACCAGATGATCGTGAAGACAACAATAGCGCCAAAGACCGTCAAGGACTGCACGCCTCTAGCCTAGATCTGTTCAAGCTCCACGAGAGTGCCGCAGAAATCCTTAGGATGCAGGAACAACACCGGCCTATCATGCGCACCAACTTGGGGCTCGCCGTCACCGAGGACACGGGCCCCTTCGGCCTTCAGACGATCTCGGGCATCAATGATGTCGGTGACCTCATAGCACACATGATGCATCCCACCAGAGGGATTCTTGTCCAGGAAATTTTGGATCGGCGATCCGCTACCAAACGGATGAAGAAGCTCGATTTTCGTATTGTCCAGTTCGACGAATACGGTTTTCACCCCGTGCTCCGGCATGTCTTTTGCCGCAGACACCCGGGCACCCAAGGTTTTCCGGTAAATTGCAGCGGCGGCATCCAGATCCGGGACGACAATAGCCACATGGTTCAATCGACCGATCATGCTTCTGCACTTGTGATCAATTCTGGAGTAAGCCGAACAACGTGTACGTCGGTTATCGGTTTTTTCCCAGTTTCTTTCCGAACAACACGTCGTACAGCACCGCGCGCTGCTCGTTCAAGCACATTGTCGGCAAGGCGGGCATTTGGGGACAATTCGTCAATTGCGTCCGTGATCGCGGCGGTGACGTTCTGATACAATGCATCATCCTTTTCGTCATCTTCTCCACCCAATCCTGCCAGCGTGACGATCGCCTCATCCAGTAGATTACCGCTACAATCAACTATGACGGTTGCCATCACTGCGCCGTTGAACATGAGGCGGCGGCGTTGGCGTACGACCGGGCCGTCGATCGGCAAGAGGTTATCTCCTTCCACGGCAAGACGCCCGGCATGAACCGTTTCCACAACTTGAGCCGGGCCTGGTGCAAGACGGACCATGTCTCCATTCGTTGCCACCAATGCCTGCGGGACCTGACATTGCCGTGCAAGCCGGGCGTGTTCGTGAAGATGCAGCCGCTCACCGTGTACTGGTACAGCAATCTTTGGTTGTATCCACTGATACATGTCAATTAGTTCGTCACGCGCCGGATGACCACTGACGTGAACGAAATGATCAGATTCTGTCACGATTTCAATGCCGCGATGCACTAACATGTTCTGAAGACGACTGATCGCCAATTCGTTACCCGGTATTTTGCGGGACGAGAAAATCACTGTGTCACCCTCGCTGAGGACAATCCTCGGATGAGTATCCGAAGCAATGCGAGCCAGCGCGGCGCGCGACTCGCCCTGGCTGCCGGTGCACGCGATTAGAACCTTGTCGCGTGGCAAATGCGCGGCCTCTTCTTCAGTCAGGAATGACGGAATACTGCGCAGATAGCCGTTCTCACGAGCGGCGTCATTCATCCGCCACAGGGACCGACCACACAAGGCTGCGTGTCTTCCGGTTGCTTTCGCGACTTCGGCAATTGTTTCAAGGCGAGCGACGTTGGAAGCGAAGGCGGCGATGGCGACACGCCCCTGATACCTTGCGACAAGGGTCTTGAGGCTTTCTCGCACAGATGCTTCAGATCCCGAACGACCAGCGTTAAAGACGTTCGTAGAATCGCCGATCAGCGCAAGGACTCCATCGTCGCCAATCTGTCGAATTGCAGCCTCATCGACGGCCTCGCCAATCAGGGGGTCAGGATCCAGTTTCCAATCACCAGTATGAAATACGGATCCAAGGGGCGTTCGGATGACCAAGGCGTTTGGCTCAGGAATCGAGTGGGTCAGGCGAATAAATTCAATATTGAACGGACCTATGTCGAAAGGCATTCCCACATCGACGAGCGTGACCTTAACCTCCTCCTCCAGTCCAGCTTCGGACAATTTCCGACGCAACACGGAAGCCGTGAAACCTGTCGCATATATGGGGCACTGCAGCCGCGGCCAAAGATAGACTACCGCACCCAAATGGTCTTCGTGGGCGTGAGTCAGGATCAAACCATCCAGTTTGTCGCGTCGTTCGGCAATGAACCGCGGATCCGGGGTGACGACATCAATGCCTGGTGTCGATGAGTTGCCAAAGGTGATACCAAGGTCAACCATCAACCAACGATCTCGAAATCCAAAGAGATTAAGGTTCATCCCGATCTCGCCGGCTCCACCCAGCGGTAAGAAAACGAGTTGATCCCTGCTCATGTGTCCTGTCTCTGGCAACCAGCGATCACGATCACTGGTTGCGCCGATAGATTTCAGCCAGACCGCGCAGCGTGACATCTCGATCCAGCATGTCAATTGCATCGGTAGCCGAATGAAACACTTCGGCTAACCCGCCGGTGGCAATGACTTTCATCCGTTCGCCCCATTCCTGCCGGATTCTTCCTATCAGACCCTCGATTAGACCGACATAGCCCCAATATATGCCGGACTGCATCGCCGGGACCGTCGCCGTACCGATCACTGATCCGGGCTTGCGCACATCGACTCGCGGCAACTGCGCCGCAGCTTGATGGAGCGCCTCTACTGAATGACCAGCAGAGGGTGCGATAACGCCGCCGCAATAATTGCCGTCTGCATCCACGATATCGAAGGTCGTTGCCGTCCCAAAATCGATCACGATCAAGGGCCCGCCGTAGGCCACATAGGCGCCAATTGTATTGACGACCCGGTCGGCGCCGGTTTCTTCCGGTGCCTGAGTCAGCAGCTTGATGCCGAGTACAAGATCGGTGTCTCCCACCACCAAGGGATGGATTCCGAAGTGATCCCGACAGAGGGAGCGAAGATTGAAATCCGTGCTCGGAACAACATTGGCAATAATGGCTGCATCCACGGCATCGCGATCCAAACCCTTCATTTCAAAGAGTTGCATCATCCAGACGGCCAGTTCGTCCGCAGTCTTGTCACTCTTGGTGGAACTGCGCCAGACGCCCCGCCAATCGGCACCGTCGTGCACGCCAAAGACAATGTTGGTATTGCCGGAATCGATGGCCAGTAACATCAGCGCGTCTCAGCGGGAAAAATCTCGCCGTAGTGGACAGTTTCCTTTGCGCCGTCGACTCTCTGGAGGATGAGGGCGCCCTCCGTGTCGAGGCCGACGAGCCGACCGGTCACCGAGCGCCCTTGCAAAGTCACCGTTATGTCGGAGTCGACCGACCAGGCGCGATTGAGCCACGCCCGCCGGATTCGATCAAATCCCGCGTCCAACCATGAATCCATCCATTCATGCAGACGGCCCGTCAGGGCTTCGAAAACTTCATCCGCCGCGATGAATTGCTTGAAGGCGGCTCGGAGATTCGTAGCTGGCCGACGCGCGTCGCGCGGATGGGAAGTCAGGTTGAGCCCAATACCGAGGACGATCCAATCCACAGCACCAACGGGAGATACTGATGTTTCAGCCAGGATTCCACAGACTTTTTTACCATCCACCAACACGTCGTTCGGCCATTTACAGGTGACCTGGACGACATCGGCAGCGAGTTCTTCTATTGTCTCGGCTACCGAGATGGCAGCGACATAGCCAATCTGAGCTGCCGTCCGAACATGGATTTCTGGCCGGAAGATATATGAAAGGTAGAGATTGCCGACTGACGATTCCCAACGACGACCATGCCGACCCCGCCCTGCTGTCTGGGAGTCCGATCGGACGATCGTACCGTGAAGCGCGCCTGCGACAGCGAGTGTCTTGGCTTCGTCGTTCGTGCTGCCAACAACAGTAAAGCGGTGAACAATCTGCTGTCGTGTCGTGGAAGACATTGTTTGGTCGATTCTGGGATTATCGACCTTGAGTGAACGGAGCATAGAACGGTTATCCGCTAGCCAGACTAAATACCGCTGTGTCAGCAGCCCCGACAAGCACTCCGGGGACCAAGAAGAACAGTAGTGTTGCCATACCGGCAACGAATTGCACCACGCCAAGATCGCGGCCTGGATGCGGGTCTAGCGTCTCTTCAGGTTCATCAAAATACATCAATTTGACGATCCGGATATAGTAATAGGCACCCACCACACTCGCCAGCATGCCGATCACGGCGAGGAAGTAGAGACCGGCATCGACTGCCGCGAGAAAGACATAGAGTTTGGCGTAGAATCCGGCGAGCGGTGGAATTCCGGCCATTGAGAACATGAAGATCAACATCATGGCAGCCACGACCGGATTGGTTTTGGACAAGCCAGTCAAATCGCTGATGTCTTCAACCATGCTTCCGTTCCGCCGCATTGCGAGAATTACAGCGAACGTGCCTAGGGTCATGACGATGTAGATCGCCATGTATACCAGGACGGCACTGTAACCGTCCGTCGTGCCGGATGCCAATCCGACCAGCGCATATCCCACATGGCCGATGGAACTGTAGGCCATCAGTCGCTTGATGTTGGTTTGGGCGATGGCGGCAAACGCGCTAAACACCATTGAGGTCACCGAGACGACAATGACGACCTGAGACCACTGCGCCGTAAGTCCGCCGAACGGGCCCACCAGGACACTCATGAACAGCCCCATCGCGGCAAGCTTCGGAGCCGCCGCGAAGAAAGCCGTCACCGGAGTTGGCGCGCCTTCATAGACATCAGGAGTCCACATATGGAACGGAACGGCTGAGATCTTGAAGGCCAGACCGACGATCACGAATACCAAGCCGACAATCAGGCCGACAGCCGGCGGCGCGCCCTCAGCCAAGAAGGCGGCAAGGTTGGTGAAATTTGTGGATCCGCTGAAGCCATAGACGATTGAGGCACCGTAAAGGAGCATGCCGGAGGCGAGCGCGCCAAGGACAAAATATTTCAGTCCCGCTTCGCTTGATTTCAGAGAATCGCGCCGAATAGCAGCAACGACATAGAGCGCCAAGCTCTGCAGTTCGAGCCCTATGTACAGCGACAACAGGTCGTTTGCCGACACCATTACCATCATGCCCAGAGCAGCAAGGACAATCAGGACAGGGTATTCAAATCGGTCAATGGCTTCTCGCTCATTGTAGCCAACCGACATCATGATTCCGACAGCCGCCGCCAGAAGGATGCCAACCTTCAGGAAAGTCGTAAAGCTGCTGCTGACAAACAGGTTGGCAAATTCGTATTTCGTCTCCGCAGGCGTGATCAATGCGGTGACAACGGCGGCAACGATCAGTACAGCTATCGACAGCCAAGCGACTGGACGTGACGATCCTTCACCGCGGAAGACACCAATCATCAACAGAACCATCGAGGCGATCGCGACGAAAATTTCTGGCGCAGCATACTCGAGATTGGGCAGGTCCATGGCGTACCGCCCTAACTATCGCGTCGAAAAACAGGCTTCATTGACTTGGCAGACGCCAGCCTTGAAGCTTGTTAAGAGATTGTTGACAGACGCATCGAAGACATCCAGGAACGGTGTCGGCCATACGCCCAGCCACAGAACCAGAATGATCAAAGGCGTGAAGATTGCGATCTCGCGCGGGTTGAGATCTTTCAGCGTGGCCAGGTCCGGCTTGACTAGATCGCCGAAAATTACGCGACGATACAGCCAGAGCATGTAGGTTGCACCCAGTATGATGCCGGTAGTCGCAAAGGCAGCCACCCAGACATTGACCTGAAACACGCCAAAGAGCACCAAGAATTCGCCGACAAAACCGCTCGTCCCAGGCAAACCAATAGAAGCCAGCATGAAGAGCATGAATACCGCCGCATATTTGGGCATTCGGTTCACGAGCCCGCCATAACGATTGATCTGCCTGGAACGGAGACGATCATAAACAACCCCGACACACAGGAAGAGCGCGGCTGAAACAATCCCATGCGACAACATCTGGAAGATCGCGCCAATCACAGCTTGCTCGCCAAGCAGCTTGCCACCGTTGATCTGCGACGTCGCCGCGAAGATGCCGAGTGTGACGTAGCCCATGTGGGCGACGGAAGAGTAGGCGATCAGTTTCTTCATGTCATCCTGTGCCAGGGCAACAAAGGAAGTGTAAATGATCGCGACGATGCTGAGTGCGTAAACCAGCGGCGTGAAGTAGACCGACGCATCGGGAAACATCGGCAGCGAGAAACGCAGGAGACCGTAACCGCCCATCTTTAGCAGCACGCCCGCCAGAATCACCGAGCCAGCCGTTGGCGCTTCAACGTGGGCATCGGGCAACCACGTGTGAACCGGCCACATCGGAACCTTTACCGCAAACGAGGCAAAGAACGCCAGCCACAGCCACTTCTGCGCTTCCGGACTAAAGCCGGTTTCCTTGGCGAATTCAAGCAGTTCGACAATATCGGTCGTACCCTGCCCCCCCGTTTTGCTGAGAAAATACATTGCCATCACGGCAACCAGCATCAGGACGGAACCCAATAGTGTGTAAAGAAAGAACTTGAATGCCGAATAAACGCGCCGTTCGCCGCCCCAGATGCCGATGATCAGGAACATCGGCAGCAGCACGCCTTCGAAGAAGATATAGAACGTGACCAGATCCAGTGCGCAGAAAGTGCCGACCATGAAGGTTTCGAGCACAAGGAAAGCAACCATATATTCCCGGACGCGTTTCTTCATTTCCCAACTGCACAGGATGCAGATGGGCGTTAGCAGGGTCGAGAGAAGGACGAACATCATGGAAATGCCGTCGACTCCCATATGATAGTTCAGCGTATATCCGCCCGGGAACTTGAGCCACGCGGTTTTCTCAACGAACTGGAAGTTCGATGTCCCGGTGTCGAAGTTGATCCAGATCAGCAGCGAGATGAGGAAGGTCGCCAGCGAAGCCCACAATGCCAGCCAACGAGCGTTCCGGTCTGTTGCTTCTTTATCGCCACGCACCAGGACAAGTATCAACACCGCCCCGAGAAGCGGCGTAAAGGTAACGACGCTGAGAAGCGGCCACGTCTCCATCCACTAGCCCCAGAGACCGAAAACGAATAGAGAGACAAAGACGAATGCGCCGATCAGGATCGCAAAGGCGTAGTGATAGACAAAACCGGTTTGCAGTATGGCTGCCAGACGCGCCCCACTCTGGGTTGCCACCGCCGCACCGTCGGGCCCGAAGCGGTCGATCGTCCCGCCATCCCCTTTCTTCCACAGCCCTCGGCCGATAAGAAAGGCCGGCTTTACAAGGAGCTTCGCGTAAAGCTCGTCGAACAGCCATTTGTTCAGCAGGAAATAATACAACTTTCGGAAACGCTTCGCGAGCACCTTTGGCAGGTCCGGCCTGGTCATGTACATGAAATAGGCCAGCCCAATTCCAACCAGGCCGACGATCACAGGGAGAACCTTGACCCAAGAGGGCACATGATGGGCTGCATCCAGAATCGCGCCCTTTTCCTTCATGAAAATAGAATCGCCCCAGAATGTCAGCCAGTCGTGGCCGGTAAACCAGCCGACGGCAGCAACACCAGCGAAGATCGCGCCAACTGCCAGAAGAAACAGTGGCGCCAGCATGACCATTGGCGCCTCGTGGACATGACCCTGAACTTCGGCCGACGCCCGACTCTCACCATGGAAGGTCATGATGATAAGACGCCAGGAATAGAACGCCGTCATGATCGCCGCGACGATCCCCATCCAGAACCCGAACAGACCGAGATCCGAATGCGCGCCAAAGGCAGCTTCAAGAATCAGATCCTTCGAATAGAAGCCGGAAAAGCCAAAGACGAAGGGAATACCGACGCCCGCCAGAGCAAGAGAACCGATCCACATCATGATGTATGTTGTCTTCATCTTGCGCCAGATTCCGCCCATCCGACGCATGTCCTGTTCATCGGACATGCCATGGATGACGGACCCGGAGCCGAGAAACAGCAACGCCTTGAAAAACGCGTGGGTCATCAGATGGAACAACGCGACCGGATAGGCGCCGAGGCCGGCTGCGACGAACATGTAACCGAGTTGCGAGCAGGTCGAATAGGCTATGACCCGCTTGATGTCATTCTGAACCAGCCCGACTGTGGCTGCGAAGAACGCCGTGACAGCGCCTACAACCGTGACGACGGCCAGCGCCATCGGCGCGAACTCAAACATCGGCGACAAGCGGCAGATCATGAAAACACCAGCTGTGACCATGGTAGCGGCATGGATCAGCGCGGATACCGGCGTCGGACCTTCCATGGCGTCCGGAAGCCAAGTGTGCAACAAGATTTGCGCCGACTTTCCCATGGCCCCGATGAACAACAAAATGCATATCCAGTTCAGCGCTGTCTGGCCGTCGATTTTAAAACCGCCGACGCTTGCGATGTCGTTGCCGGGCAGATTCTGTGCCGCTGGCAGAACCGTCGAGAAATCCAGCGATCCGAATACCGCAAACACGGCAAATATACCCAGCGCGAATCCGAAATCGCCGACTCGGTTGACCACGAACGCCTTGATGGCGGCGGCGTTAGCGCTGTCGCGTTTGAACCAGAAGCCGATCAGCAGGTATGAACAGAGACCGACACCCTCCCAACCAAAGAACATTTGCACGAAATTCTCGGCCGTCACCAGCATCAACATGGCGAAGGTAAAGAGACTCAGATAAGCGAAGAAGCGCGGTTTATGAGCGTCGTGGTTCATGTAGCCAATCGAGTAGACATGCACGACCGCCGACACGATGGTCACCACGACGACCATAATGGCTGACAAGGTGTCGAAGCGAAGTGCCCAGTCGACCTCCAAGCCGCCAACCGTCATCCAAGTGAACAGCACGATCGGCTCCTGCGGCCCCGTCTTGGCAAAACCGACCAAATAAAAGATGATTGAGGCGAGAGTCGCTGAGACGGTCAGCAGGCCAGACGTGATGTACATCGACGCTTTGTCGCCGATCATGCGGCCGAACAGGCCCGCGATGATGGCGCCGATCAGCGGCAGGAAGATTGCGGCAAGATACATGCCAGGCTCAGCCCTTCATGACATTGACGTCTTCTACCGCAATCGATCCTCGGTTCCGGAAGTAGATGACCAGAATGGCAAGGCCGATCGCGGCCTCGGCTGCCGCAACAGTCAGGACGAACATCGCAAAGATCTGACCGACCATATCTTCCAGTGCCCAGGAAAAGGCAATCAGGTTGACATTGACAGCCAGCAGGATCAGTTCGACCGACATCAGGATGATGATCACGTTCTTCCGATTCAGGAATATGCCGAAAATCCCGATGGTGAACAGGATCGCCGCCACCGTCAGATAGTGCGGGAGACCGATCTCCGACATCGCGTCAGACGCCCTCTCCCGGCTGGACCTTCTTGATCTCGACCGAGTCTGCCCGGCGGCGGTGGACCTGCTCGCTTACTCTCTGCTTGCGTACGCCAACGCGCTGTCGCAGCGTCAGGACAATGGCGCCTATCATCGCAACAAACAGTACCAGACCGGCCAGCTGAAACAGGTAAACATATTTCGTATAGAGCAGTTGCCCCAGCATCTCTGTGTTGGTGAGTTTGGACCCTTCAGGCATTTTCTCGTTCAGAGCGCCCTCTAGTTCAGGAACAAGAGCCCAAAGTCCGCCGACGAAAATGATTTCAGCGAGCAGGATCGCCGAAATCAGTCCGCCGATTGGCAGGTAACGCTGAAACCCCTCACGGAACTCGACGAAGTTGATGTCGAGCATCATGACGATGAACAGGAACAGCACGGCGACCGCCCCAACGTAGACGATCACCAGGATCATTGCCAGAAACTCGGCCCCAGTCAGCACGAACAGACCTGAGACGTTAAAGAATGTCAGTACCAAGAAAAGCACGGAATGTACCGGATTCCGCGCCGTCACCACCATGACGGCCGAGGCTATGGCGACGACGGAAAATAGATAAAAGGCGATGGTTTGCAGGATCATCAACGCTTATCGATAAGGCGCGTCGGCAGCAAGCGCCTGCGCAATTTCGGTTTCCCAGCGGTCGCCGTTGGCCAGCAGCTTCTCCTTGTCGTACATCAACTCTTCACGGGTTTCGGTGGCAAACTCGAAGTTCGGACCCTCCACAATGGCGTCGACAGGACAGGCTTCCTGACAAAAACCGCAGTAGATGCACTTCGTCATGTCGATATCGTAGCGCGTTGTCCGACGACTGCCGTCGTCGCGCGGCTCTGCCTCAATAGTAATTGCCTGTGCCGGGCAGATCGCTTCACAAAGCTTGCATGCGATGCAGCGTTCTTCGCCATTCGAATAACGCCGCAGGGCGTGCTCGCCCCGAAAACGAGGGCTCAACGGCCCTTTCTCGTAAGGATAATTGATCGTGACCTTGGGCTTGAACAAATAGGTCAGCGTCTTCCAGTGCCCAACAATCATCTCCCACAACAGAAAGGAACGAACAGCCTTCAGCATCATTTTGCCTCTCTCCATCCCGGCAACCAGCCAGCATACAGCATGATGCCAGCGTAGATGACGACGGCAGCCAAGGATATTGGCAGGAAGACTTTCCAGCCTAACCGCATCAACTGGTCATAACGGTACCGTGGCAGCGTGGCGCGCACCCAGACGAAGACAAACAGTAGCATCGCGACCTTCAGGGCCAGCCAGATCGGTCCTGGAATCCAGTTCAGCCATGCGACATCCAAAGGCGGCAACCATCCCCCCATGAACAGCACCACTGTGATGCCGCTCATCATGATCATGTTGATATATTCACCCAAGAAGAATAGAGCGAAGGGAAAGGCTGAATATTCAACGAAATAACCAGCGACCAGTTCGGCTTCCGCTTCCGGCAGGTCAAAGGGGTGCCGGTTCGTCTCGGCCAAGGCCGAGATGAAAAAGATGACGAACATCGGCGCCAGCGGGATCCAGTGCCAGTTCCAGAAGCCACCCTTCTGAGCCAGCACAATTTCCGACAGGTTGAGAGAGCCGGCGGCCAGCAACACGGTGATGATTACAAAGCCGATCGACACCTCGTACGACACCATCTGTGCTGCGGACCTCAGGGAGCCCAGGAATGCGTAGCGCGAGTTGCTTGCCCATCCCGCCATGATGATGCCGTACACGCCAAGCGATGAGATCGCGAAGATATATAAAATTCCCACGTTGATGTTGGAGAGTACCCAAATGCCACTTTCGCTCTGACCCAGCGGGATCACCGCCCAAGCGATAAGAGCCAGCGTGAATGTCAAGATTGGCGCAAAGAGGAATACGGCGCGGTTGGCGCCGGACGGGATCACTGTTTCCTTCATCAACAGCTTCAGGCCGTCGGCAAAGGGTTGCAGCAGACCGAAAGGCCCAACCACATTCGGCCCCTTGCGCAACATCATCGCGGCGAGGACCTTGCGTTCAAACCATGTCATCAAGGCCATGCCGATCATGAGCGGCACCGTGATGACAAGAATCCAGCCGATCAGAATCGCTCCCGGCAGCACGTAACCTTCCCAGAATCCCATCGGCGGCTATCCGCTCATGCCCGTCCGTGCGCCGTCCGTGAGCGCCTGCCGCATCTGCGTGCACTGGAGCATCGTCTCGGAGCATCGGCTGATAGGATCGGTCATGTAGAAGTTTGCAATCGAACTGCCGAATGGCGCATCATGCAAGCCCCCATCGTCACCGAAGACTTGCCATGGCGCTGGCCTGATTTCGTCCAGATGTCCGAAAACCGGATTGGCTTCAACCAGGCGTTCCCGAAGATCCGTCAGTGAATCGTAGGGCAATTTATGTCCCGCGATCTCGGAAAAGGCTCGAATGATTGTCCAATCCTCGCGAGCATCACCCGGTGGGAAAGTGCACAGCGTCGTCTGTTGCGGGCGGCCTTCGATATTGACGTAGGTACCGCTTTTTTCGGTGTAGGCCGCCCCCGGTAAAATCACATCGGCGCGGTTGGCCCCGGCATCGCCGTGGTGGCCCTGGTACACAACGAATGCCTCACCCAGCCGAGCCATATCGATTTCGTCGGCGCCGAGGAGCCATACCAGACCAAGATCACCATTCTGGGCACCGTCAAGGATATCGGCTGTCTCTCTGCCGCCTGGCCCGGGAACAAACCCCAAGTCGAGGCCGCCAACACGCGACGCGGCCGTATGCAAGACGTTGAATCCGTTCCAATCATCGGACACGGCCCCGAAGGTTTCTGCGGCTGACCTAGCCAGTCCGAGAACGGATTTACCATCCTCTCGGGCCAACAAACCAGGGCCAACGATGATCATGGGTCGCACTGCATCCCTCAGAACATTTGCAAACCTGTGATGGCCGCCAACCAGGGCTCGCAACGTGTCGCCACCGGCGCCAAGAAGATCATAACGATAGGTGAGATCGGCCTCCTCACCGATAACCCCGATACGGAAGCCCCCAGTCCGCCAGCGTCGACGAATTCGAGCATTCACCACAGTTGCCTCGATCCGAGGGTTTGCACCGACAATCAACAGAGCGTCAGCGGCGTCAATACCGGCAATTGTGCTGTTGAACAGGTAGCTGGCGCGTACAGCCGGATCAACTCCGGCGCCATCTTGACGGCAATCGGTATGCGGCGACCCGCAAGCACGCATAAGATCCTTGAGCGCCATCATCGCCTCGGCATCAGCCTGATCGCCGGCGATCGCGGCAGCACCGGACCCACCGGTTTCTCTGAACTTGTTCGCGATCGCCTTGAAAGCTTCATCCCACGATGCGGGTTCCAGTTTACCATCCTGCCGGACATAGGGGCGGTCCAACCGCTGGCGCCGTAACCCGTCGCAGGCGAATCGGGTCTTGTCCGAGATCCATTCCTCATTGATGTCGTCGTTCAATCTTGGCAGGACGCGCATCACTTCGGCACCGCGACTATCAACCCGGATGTTTGAACCTACGGCATCGAGCACGTCGATGGATTCGGTTCTTTGGAATTCCCAAGACCGCGCCGTGAAAGCGGAGGGCTTCGACGTCAGCGCGCCGACCGGACAAAGGTCGATTACATTGCCAGACATCTCCGAGGTCAGGGATTTTTCGAGATAGGTCGTGATCTCCATGTGTTCGCCACGATGCAACGCACCGATTTCCTCGATACCAGCCACTTCCTCGGCGAAGCGGACGCAACGAGTACAATGGATGCAGCGAGTCATGATGGTCTTGACCAGCGGACCCATTTCCTTGTCCGGAACCGCACGCTTGTTTTCTTCGAAGCGGGTTCGATCGTGGCCATAGGCCATCGCCTGATCCTGCAAGTCGCATTCGCCTCCCTGATCGCAGATCGGACAGTCCAGCGGATGGTTGATCAGCAGGAATTCCATCACGCCCTTGCGCGCCTTCCTCGTCTTTTCCGAATTGGTGAAGACGACCATGCCCGGCATGATTGGTTGAGCACAGGACGCCACCGGTTTCGGAGCCTTTTCCACTTCTACCAGGCACATGCGGCAATTGCCGGCGATCGACAGGCGCTCATGGAAACAGAAATGCGGGATTTCCTTGCCGATGTATTGCAGGGCTTGGAACAACGTCAATCGGCCGTCGACCCGATACTCTTCACCATCGACGGTAATCTTGACCTCGCTCATACCGCTAGGCTGCTTTTTTCTGTTCAAGGATACGGCGCTCCAGTTCCGGCCGGAAATGCCGTATCAGACCCTGGATCGGCCACGCGGCTGCATCGCCCAAAGCGCAGATCGTATGGCCTTCCACTTGGCGGGCAACTTCTTCCAGCATGTCGATCTCGTCGATTTCGGCATTCCCCCGTACCAGCCGGGTCATGACGCGCCACATCCATCCGGTGCCTTCTCGACAAGGAGTGCACTGACCGCAGCTCTCGTGCATGTAGAATTTTGACAGTCGGCAAATCGCGTTCACGATGTCCGTCGACTTGTCCATCACGATGACGGCAGCAGTACCGAGACCGGACTTATGGCTGGACAGGGTGTCGAAATCCATCGGCAGGTCATCGCAGACGTCCGATGGCAGGCACGGTACCGAAGAGCCGCCGGGGATCACGGCAAGTAGATTGTCCCAACCACCACGAACGCCGCCAGCATGCTTCTCGATCAGTTCGCGGAATGGAATGCCCATCTCTTCTTCGACATTGCACGGCTTGTTGACGTGTCCAGAGATGCAGAACAGCTTTGTGCCGGTGTTTCGTTCATCCCGACCGATGCCAGCAAACCAGGACGGGCCACGACGCAGTATGGTCGGCGTGACTGCGATGGACTCAACGTTGTTGACGGTGGTAGGGCAACCGTAGAGGCCGGCGTTGGCCGGAAACGGCGGTTTGAGGCGTGGTTGACCCTTCTTGCCTTCCAGGCTTTCCAGCAATGCGGTTTCCTCGCCGCAAATGTACGCTCCTGCGCCACGGTGGACGTGGACGTCGAAATCCCAGCCCGTATCGCTGGCGTTTCTGCCTATCAGGTCGGCAGCATAAGCCTGGTCGATGGCCGCGTTCAGGCGCTCAGCCTCGCGGTAGAATTCTCCCCGGACATAAATGTAGGCAGTATTGGCACCCATCGCGAAACCCGCAATCAGGCAGCCTTCGATCAGCTTGTGCGGATCGTGGCGCATGATGTCCCGGTCCTTGCAGGTACCCGGCTCGGACTCATCGGCATTCACGACCAGATAATGCGGACGGCCATCCCGCTTGTCGTCTGGCGGCATGAACGACCATTTCAAGCCTGTCGGAAATCCCGCGCCGCCGCGGCCGCGAAGACCGGAAGCCTTGATCTGGTCGCAGATCCATGTGCGGCCTTGTCGGATGAACCAGGCTGTCTGATCCCAGTCGCCGCGACGGCGAGCACCTTCCAGACCCCAGTCATCGAAACCGTAAAGATTGGTGAATATCCGATCGCCGTCAGCCAGCATCAGGCACTGCCTTCTTTTGCCAGTCTTGTTGGCACGGGTCGAATTTCAGGCGTCGTATTATCGCCAATGGCGTCAACACCATAGATCTTCGCCGGGTCAAAGCAGGGTTGTGTCGGGAGGGTACCGAGGGCTTGCACTCCACCTTCCGGTTCGGATGATCGACGGCCGATCATCGAGCCGACCGGCATGTCGCCGCCATTCCTGAGGATTCTGAGAAAACGAACAAAATTCTCATAGCTCAGGTCTTCGACAAAGTCGTCGTTAACCTGTGCCATCGGAGCATTCACGCAAGCGCCGAGACATTCCACCTCGGTACAGGTGAACTGGCCATCGTCTGAGGTCTCGCCGTTACCAATACCGATCTCGTCACGAATTGCTCGAAATATTTCGTCAGCGCCGCGCAGCATACACGGGGTCGTACCACAGACCTGCAAATGATATTTCCCAACTGGCGCGAGATTGATCATCGTGTAAAAGGTTGCAATCTCCATGACACGGATCTTGGCCATCCCCAGCCGGCAGGCGATATGCTCCATGGCTGCTTGGGGCACCCAACCGCCATGCTGGCGCTGAGCAAGATCGAGGAGCGGGAGGACGGCACTGACCTGTCGACCGTTTGGGTATTTGGCGATCACCTTTTCGACGGCAGGCTCGTACGCACTACTGAACATGAAGCTTGCTGGCTGATCGGCTGCAATAGCAGGAGGTTGGCTCACCGGTCCACCTCACCGAACACGATATCCATGGACCCGACAATGGCGCAGACATCGGCTAACATGTGGCCCTTCGTCATGAAATCAGTAGCTTGCAGGTGCGAGAAGCCGGGGGCCTTGATCTTGCACCGATAAGGCTTGTTACTTCCATCGGCGATCAGATAGACGCCAAACTCGCCCTTCGGCGCTTCGACCGCCGTATAGGTTTCCCCAGCCGGAACATGATAACCCTCGGTGTACAGTTTGAAATGATGAATCAGCGCTTCCATGGAGCGCTTCATCTCCCCACGTTTCGGCGGCGTCACCTTGTTATCATCAACCGAGACGGGGCCATCGAGTTTCTCAAGCTTGTCGCACGCTTGGTCGATGATCCGCAGGCTCTGGTGCAATTCCTCCAGGCGAACGAGATACCGATCGTAGCAATCGCCGTTTTTGCCGATTGGAATATCGAAATCATAGTCCTCATATCCGTCATAGGGCCGAGCCTTGCGGAGATCCCACGCGAGCCCGGAAGCTCGGAGCATCGGGCCTGAAAAACCCCAGTCCAACGCATCCTTGGCAGCGACCGCGCCGATATTGACGGATCGTTGTTTGAAGATTCTATTTTCGGTCAGCAACGTCTCGATATCGTTGACGATCTTCGTGAAGCCGTTTCTCCATTCCCGAATATCGTCGAGCAGACCGATTGGCAGGTCCCGATGTACGCCGCCCGGGCGGAAATACGCGGCATGCAGGCGCGCACCGCAAACTCGTTCGTAGAATGCCATCAGCTTTTCGCGCTCCTCGAATGCCCAGAGGAATGGCGTCAGCGCACCGACATCCATGGCATAGGCCGGGATGTTCAGCAGGTGATTAAGGATTCGACCGATCTCCGAATAGAGCACGCGGATGGCCTGTCCGCGCGGTGGCACCTTGATGCCGAGAAGCCTCTCCGTTGCCAGGGCAAATGCATGCTCCTGGTTCATCGGCGCGACATAGTCCATCCGGTCGAAATACGGAACTGCCTGCAAATAAGTCTTCTGCTCGATCAGTTTTTCCGTACCACGGTGCAGCAGGCCAATATGCGGGTCTGCCCGCTCAACGATTTCGCCATCCATCTCGAGGACCAAACGCAAGACACCGTGGGCGGCCGGGTGCTGGGGTCCGAAATTCAGGTGTAGATTCTTGATTTCAACATCGCTGGGTTGCGCGTCGGCGGGAGTGGTAATTGCTTTCGTTCCTTCCGGCATCGCTCTACGCCTTCGTACGGTCACGGGCGACGGCCTTTTCGTCTCCCGGTGCAGTCGGCGGCAGTCCGCGAGTCATCCCTTCCCATGGCGACAGGAAATCGAATGTCCTGAACTCCTGCTGTAACGTCACCGGCTCGTAGACAACCCGCTTCTGCTCTTCGTCGTAACGCACCTCGACGTAACCGGTCAGCGGGAAGTCCTTGCGTAGCGGATGGCCCTCAAAGCCATAATCCGTCAGCAGGCGGCGGAGATCGGGATTGCCGGAGAAGAAGATGCCGTACATGTCCCAAGCCTCGCGCTCGAACCACCCGGCCCCTCTGTATACCTGCACCACCGATGGTACCGGCGTATCTTCGTCTGTATGAACCTTCACTCGGCAGCGGCAATTTTGAGTCACGCTCAATAGATGATATACTACATCGAAACGTTGCTCGCGCGCTGGCCAATCGACACCGCAGATATCAATCAAACACGTGAACATGCAGTTTGGATCATCGCGTAGATGAGTCAGCACCCTCACGATCATTGGCCGACTGACCGTCAAGGAAATCTCCTCAAGGGTAATCTCGGCTTCGACAATGTCGTGGGACAGGACCAGGAGCAGGTGCTCCTTCAAGTCGTTGAGCGCTTCAAGGGACATCGCGACTGTCGTCCGCTATCTCGCAATGCTTACTGTACGGCGAATCTTCTTTTGCAGTTGCAGTACGCCGTACAGCAGGGCCTCGGCTGTCGGCGGACAACCGGGTACATAGACATCTACCGGCACAATCCGATCGCAACCGCGGACCACGGCATATGAGTAGTGATAATAACCGCCTCCATTCGCGCACGAGCCCATGGAAATAACCCACCGTGGCAACGCCATCTGGTCGTAGACACGGCGCAGAGCGGGTGCCATCTTGTTGGTTAAGGTGCCTGCAACAATCATCACGTCAGATTGGCGTGGACTCGGGAAAAACACCGTGCCGAAGCGATCAAGGTCATACCGGCTAGCGCCAGTATGCATCATTTCAACCGCACAGCAGGCCAGACCGAAGGTCATCGGCCACAGCGATCCTGACTGGGCCCATCTGATCAACGAATCGAGTTTGGAGATCACAAAGCCCCTGGACTGAAACTCCTTGTCGAGAAAAGCATCCAGTTTCGGCAGTTGCCCTCGGCACTGTTCGGCGGCCTCTACTCCCATTCCAGCGCCCCCTTCTTCCATTCATAGATGAAACCGACGGTGAGAATGCCGAGGAACAGAACCATCGACCAGAAGCCGAAATGCTTGGTTTCAGATAATGTGATCGCCCAAGGAAATAGGAATGCCACTTCAAGATCGAAGATGATGAACAAGATTGCGACAAGGTAGAAGCGCACGTCAAACTGCCCCCGGGAATCATCGAAAGCGTCGAACCCGCATTCGTAGGCGGCCAGTTTTTCCGAATAGGGATTCTGTTTCGCAACGATCCACGACGCGAGCACCAAGACCGATGCAAGCCCAAGCGCAATCCCCAGAAAGACGACTATGGGCAGGTATTCGACAAGAAATTCTGACATTGCTCCTTCGGGCTCTCCCACTGCCCGGATTTATCCTTGCCGGACAGATGCGTTATAGGCCCGGCGCGAGCCGCTTGCAAACCCCACCATCATCCCGTTTGGCCGCAGCACGGGGTGCGGCGACTGCACTGCGGTTAGAGACGATTGGAAGGCATGGCGTCCCAGAAGGCGATGGCCGTCTTCATAGAGTGATGGCGCCAGTCTTGCTGGCCACCACGCAACCCTCGACCGACAGTCGGACGAAACCTTACAAGAGTGCTTTCATAGATGTGCTCAGGAGGAAGCAGAGTAGCTGGCCGGGGTTACCCGCGCCTTATCGTCAAGTAAACGCAATGCACTGGACTTAGCAGGAACTGCCGCGCAACAAAGACCGGTGGCGGGAGTGACGGGACTCGAACCCGCGGCCTCCGGCGTGACAGGCCGGCGCTCTAACCAACTGAGCTACACCCCCCTTAAATCCCAAGCACCATTTTTCATGTACCGATAAAATCAGAACGACGGCATGTAGCGCGGCGGACCAAGAGTGTCAAGCAAATGGTGGCACAGGGTGACGTAAGGATTCATGTGTCAGGCGGGAGTGGGGTCCTCCCCGTGGTTCACGACAACCGCAAGAAGGAGCACCCCGATGCCACAGCAAGCTGCAGCGGTTCGGGTTCAACAACGCCGATCTGTGGGCCGTTTTTGCCTCAAGAAATTGTAGCGAGTCTCGTATGGCGGGCATTGGTGCGGGTTGGATTTTATTCTGGTCAAGCCAAGAGGCTGCTTTGGCGGTCGGTACGGCTGCGGTTGTCATTTGCGGCGTTCTTGCCGCCCGAAGCGGTGAACATGGCCATCCAGGCATTTTCGAAGGGCGCGGAAGGTGAGGACGGCATGCCCGCCGCGGATGCGCCATCACATGCCGGAGCGCTTCATGCGCTGTGCGATGAGCATTTTGCTTACGGTTTCGACAACGCCGGAACCGATGGCGGAGATGCCTTGCTGAATAGCCGGTAGAAGTTCTCAGTCGTCCGGCGATATAGCGCTTCGTGCGAGAGCGCTCGAATCTTGGCAAGGCAATCCGCCGTATGGACTATGAAAGATGGTTCGTTCGGCTTACCTCGATGCGGTATAGGGGCGAGAAACGGCGCATCGGTTTCAACCAAAATTCGATCCTCCGGCAAGTCGCGGGCGATATCCCGAACCTCTTGGGCATTCCTGAATGTTATGATCCCGGAGAAGGAAATATAAAGACCTAGTTCAATAGCAGCTTCCGCCAGCGCACGAGATCCGGTAAAGCAGTGAATGACACCGGAAAACGCTCCTTTGGCTCGTTCTTCCGAGAGGATATTCATGGTATCTTCATCGGCGTCGCGTGCATGGATGATAAGTGGCAGACCCGTTTCCCTAGAAGCAGCGATATGACTCAGGAAATTCCGGCGCTGCGCCTGAGGGCTGCTATTCTCATAGTAGTAGTCCAGACCTGTTTCTCCGATACCAATAACCCGTGGTGATGAGACTTGTGCAACCAGTTCGGCCGGGCTATCGACGCCTTCCTCGTCTGCATTGTGCGGATGAACGCCAACAGAACAGTATATTCGCGCATTGTCTTCTGCAATACCGAGAATGTCAGGAAACTGGCTGAGACGGGTACTGATCGTCAGTATTGTTTCGATACCAGCATTTTCGGCCCTAGACAGGACACCTTCGCGGTCTGAAGCCAAATTGGCGAAATCTAAATGGCAGTGGCTATCGACTATCATGTCACCGGTTCATGCTGGCTCGTCAACAACGAAACGTGGAAAGATCGGACTTGGCATCGGCAGCATCGCGCCAGGGGACAGGCGGTCTTCCAAGGAACTGAATGACCGGGCTCCTTCTTCATCCACCACAGCAAGCTGATCAAGCAAGGCTGACGCCGCTTCGGGTACTACTGGCTGGGCGAAGATTGCAATCTGCCTGATGACATCGGCTAGTACATACAGAACGGTTTCCATTCGCGCAGGATCACGTTTGCGCAACGCCCAAGGTGCTTGGGCATCGACATAGCGATTTGCGTCGGAAACAACCCGCCAGATTGCCTCCAGCATCCGGTGAATCGCCAAGTCAGCCATTTCCTGCCGCGTAATTTCAAGGAGGTCCTTTGCAGCGGTCAACAAGGCGTCATCATCTTGGGTAAAGGTCCCGGGAGTTGGCAAAGCGCCATCACAGTTCTTGTGAATCATCGACAAGACGCGCTGACCCAGATTACCGAGGTCGTTAGCAAGGTCGCTGTTGATCCGTTGAACGATAGCATCCGGCGTCACCGACCCGTCGCTGCCATAAGGCACTTCGCGCATCAAGAAATAGCGCATCTGATCCAAGCCATAGGTCGCTTTCATTTCGTCTGGCGTCACAACATTACCGAGTGACTTGGACATTTTCTGACCTTCTATTGTCAGAAAACCATGCCCAAATACCTTTTTCGGGATATTGATTCCCGCCGACATCAGAAACGCAGGCCAATAAACCGCATGAAATCGCAAGATGTCCTTGCCGATGACATGTACGTCCGCAGGCCAGTACTTCTGGAATGAATCCGAATTTTCATCTGGATAGCCGACAGCCGTAATGTAGTTTGTCAAAGCGTCAAGCCAGACATACATAATGTGTTTGTCATCGCCCGGCACCGGGACACCCCAACTGAAGCTGGTCCTCGAAATCGAGAGATCCGTCAGGCCCTGCTTTACGAAATTCACCACTTCATTGCGCCTATGAGGCGGCATGATGAAATCCGGGTTGGCCTCGTAATGAGCCAACAGCTTGTCCTGATAGGCAGACAGACGGAAGAAATAGCTTGGCTCTTCAATCCACTCTACCTCGGCACCGCTCGGCGCCAGCCAACGATCGCCGTCCCTGGTCAGTTCTTCCTGGCTGAAAAAAGCTTCGTCCCTAACGGAATACCAGCCCGTGTAAGTGCTGAGATAGATATCACCCGCTTCCGCCAGGCGATTCCAGACTGTCCTTGAGGAAAGGATGTGACGGCTATCCGTGGTTCTGATGAACGCGTCGTTGGTAATGTTCAGCATGTCTGCCATGGAAATGAACTGGTTCGAGATTTCGTCGCAAAATTCTTTGGGTTCCTTGCCGCAAGCACGAGCTGTCTTCTCTACTTTCTGACCATGTTCATCCGTTCCCGTCAGGAAAAATACATCATAACCATCCAAGCGCTTGTAGCGTGCAATGACGTCTGTAGAAATCGCCTCGTAAGCATGGCCTAGATGAGGTGCGCCGTTGACGTAGGAGATAGCCGTCGTGATGTAGAACGGAGGTCTTTCGGTCATTTGGGATCACTGTTCGGTGCTGGCCCTGATCAACCCTGTGCCGATCATCTGTATATCTCCACACATAAGTCGTGGCAGCGTCTATTCTACAGCGTCTAATCGCCTTCGTTGCCTTCAAGGCGTCGACGCTCGCCGTAACAGATCGCGAGTGCTTATGGCTGAGTGATACACCACATGCCGACGATCCAGGTTCAACGCTTCGCCCTGCCGGAAGCGGTCGTCGAGTTCTGACCACAGGATCGCAGCATTCCGACGATGAAGGGCCACCGGCGTTTCACGAGCCACCGCTGCTATCCTGTGACCTAGCAGATCGCCAACGATTCGATACGACGCCGCTATATCGGACTTGGCAACTGCCTCTGCCAAATCCAGTGCATCTACCCTACTCCTGTCTTCCGGGCCATCCAGGATGGCAGATACCCTTCGATCAAGATCCGCCGCGCCAGCTTCCAGCAGGCGCAACGCTCGACCGGGGCTACCCATTGACAGTTCCCACACCACATCGTCCGCCTTCCCGGCGAGTGCCGGCGCAGCTTCCTCAGCGGCGCGCCTAACATCGGTATCTGGCAGGATCGAAAGAACCACGCTCTGACAGCGCGACCGGACCGTCGGTATAGCGGCCCCATGCCTATGGTTGACAAGTAAAAAAAGTACCTTGTGTAGTGGTTCTTCGAGAACTTTGAGAAGCGCATTTGCGGCGCTTTCGTTCAGATCATCCACCGGATCAATGATCAAAATGCGCCATGCGCCGTCTGTCGCTGTGCGGGTGAGAAACTGCTCCTTGGCGTTTCGGACCTCGTCGACCACAATTTCGCTACGCTTCTTGCCGCTCTTCGGGTTTACGGAACGTCTTATAACTCGTAGGTTAGGGTGAGCGCCGCTGGCGATCTTTCGTGATACCTGATCATCAGGGTCGCCGTCCGAAAGCACCGGAAGTGCACGCATTCCCGACGAAGGAGGATTTCCCGCGCCAGCTGGAGCATCGCCCAAGATCGTCCGAGCAAAGCGGAAGGCCAAGGTAGCCTTGCCGATCCCCTCTGTGCCACAAAGAAGCCAGGCATTCGCCAGCTTGCCACTCCACCATGCTGTCGACAAAATCGCCTGAGCGGCGTCCTGACCGAAGAGCCGGAGCGTTTCCTCGGGGCGTTTGACCTCAGGTTCAGACATCAATCAGGAATTTTTCCTGGATGATCGACGTGATGCGACGGGTAAGCGTTTCTTCCGGTTGCGTTGCGTCCAGCAGGACGCAGCGCTGTGGTGCTCGCTGCGCAATTTTCTGGAACCCGGTGCGAACAGCTTCGTGAAATTCATCTTTACGGTTCTCGATTCTGTTTTCGTGTCCGTGACGACGCGCTGTCCTTGCGAGGCCTTCGGCGACGGGAATGTCCAGAATGAACGTGATATCCGGTTTCAATGTCCCGATTGCAAAAGCGGTGAGACGTTCAAGATCCGCGATCTGTATGCCTCCTGCATAACCTTGATATACCATCGTGGAGTCAAGAAACCGATCACACAGTATCCAGCTTCCCTTTTCAAGCGCTGGGCGGATCACCCGCTCTACATGATCGCGTCGCGACGCTGTGTTCAGCAAGGCCTCAACAGTGGAATCCCATCGCTCCGGATTTCCTGTTACCAGCAATTCGCGGATTGCCTCGGCCCCCGACGTTCCACCCGGTTCGCGGGTCAGGACGAAGTCGATCCCCTTTCTTTCAAGAAATATTGCCACTGACCTGACTTGAGTCGATTTCCCGGCCCCCTCACCGCCTTCGAATGTTATGAAGCGACCTCCCGGTTGATGGACTCCAGTCACTCTTGAACCCCCACCTGAACATACGAACAGCCTCTTTGCGGCGCTCATCAATCCATTTATTACTGCAATTAGTCGACGGTTTCCGCGTCGCGCAGAGGCGACCAAGCCGTACCCGCCTGCCTTGGTGTGCCCTGTCTTCAGGCCATCACTGCCTTTCACCTTGCCAAGAACTGGGTTGCGATTAAGAAATGGAATGGGAATTATATCGCAAAGTCACAAGGATTTCTTGCGCTTGACGATCACGGGCCGGAAAAACGCCTGCCTGACTTTCGTGATCGACGCTCCCGGCATGTTATACTCCTTTTCGGATTCGGCTTTCCGGGGCTGATAACTGTCCTCCGGAAGCGTGATCGTCACCGGCTTCGGCAGCTGTACCTTGTGCGTTTTCATGTCTGCTCTCCTGCATAAGCCGTGATTTCCGCCCTGATCGCTTCCAGATCGCCCTCTACCCATTCGTGCTTGTTCCGAAACACTTGGTGAATGTGTCGCTCTGTCTCCCGGAAGCGCGGCGTCTCCAGCCTGAACTCGATCCTGTACTGCCGGTCGGGGTCCGAAGTCTGGTAGGATTTCAGACGAGACTTCCAGTCTTTCGCGATCCCGACCTTGTATTCTCCAGGCCAGGACGGGTGCGAGATCACGTACACGAACTTCCGCTCCCGATGATCCTTGCCCAGATCGGTTCGCGTCGGCGGGTCCGTCCGCAGGTGGATTTCATTCTGGTATTTGAGAAGGTCGTCGGGATCTGCGGCTTCCCTGGTCAGCCGCATCCTGACCAGTTCGTATGCCTTCACCGATACGTCAATGCCGATCCATTGCCGGTTCAGCCGTTCTGCCGCTACGCAGGTGGTCGCACAGCCGCAGAAGGGATCGAGGATCATATCGCCTTCATTGCTGGATGCCTTGATGATCCGATCCAGCAGGGCAAGAGGTTTCTGGGTGGGGTAGCCGGTTCGCTCCTTGGCCGCATGTGATAGTGGGTCAATGTCAGTCACCACGTCCTGGATCGCTCTACCGGACATTTCGTTCAAATACCGCTTGAAGCCGGGCTTGCCCCCCGGGCCGCCTTGGGCCAATGGATTCGCCCCATATCGTCCAGAGCATCCAAGGCCGCGTGAGTTGATGCGGGGAGGCCCTCACCGCCGGGGAACGACCTGGACGGGGCCCAGTGCCGACTACCCGGATCGATGTCACGCCATGGCATACCTGATTCACCGCTTCGGGGTTCTGCGGCGGTCAGATCGCCAATTCGGTAACGCCCATTGCCGTCTTCATGCCGGTAGAACTTAGCGACATATTCAGGGTCATAAGGTTGAAACGTCTTGTTCCACTGATATTCCGGTCCACCGTAAAACAAAATCGTATCATGGACTGGACCCCAACCTTTTTTACCGCTGTGCGCTGCAGTCCGTTTCCACACGATTTCATTCCTGAAGTTGTCCTCCCCGAAGATGCAGTCCATGAGGGCCTTCAGGTAGTGGCTCATGGTGGGGTCGCAATGAAGGTAAATCGATCCGGTCGGTTTGAGAACGCGGTGGCACTCCAGCAACCGGATCGCCATGTAGGCGAGATAGGCGAAGTTGCAGGAGTTGCCGACGCCCCTGATGCCGTTGAGATAGTGGAAAAGCTCAGGCTGGTCCTCCCTGATCGTCACCAGCCACTCGTCCTTGACATCCTCCTCCCGGAAGATGTCGCTGAACCCTGCGCCCTCCGCGCTGCTGTCGATGGGGGCGGTGAACTTCCTGTTCTTGTTGAACGGCGGATCGAGATAGATCAGGTCAACGCATTCCGAATTGATGCCACGCAGAACGTCGAGGTTGTCGTCGCAGAAGATCGTCCGATTCCTGACGTTCGCTTCCTGTCGGACTGTCCCTCCTTCAGTCTAGACGATCCGCGCCCGGTCGTCACCTCGCCAGCTCTACCCATCACCCATGCCTCCCGACGGCAAAGGGCCATCTTCCCTGTCCGTTCGATCCCCTGTCAAGAAGTTCGAGCCACGACACAGGGCCGGGCCGGTGGTGACGTGGCGTTGCAGGTGCCCGGCTGAAACCTTTCGAGGCCCCTTCAGGCTGGTGCTTCGTCGGGGCGCCTTCGACCGTGCAATCCTCGACAAGGCCCTCCGGCGTCCTCGCGCCGGCATCGCCGACAGCACCGGTGACAACCTGACTGGTTTCACGATCCCTGATGCCCGCCACCACGGCCTTGCCGGCAGGGCCGCGTCCGGCGCGGAGCTTCCTGCCGGAATGCCTGTTGGCTTCCCTTCCTCCCACACGGGTTTCGTCAGCCTCCACGGGGCCGGGGAACGGCGAACTCGGATTCCACACCTTCCACCTCCATCTCAAGGAAACCGAATGGCGCTTCAACCACCGCAAAGCCGATAAGTACAAAACCCTGCTACGCTACATCCGCCAAAACCCCCTCAGCTAGGCAAGACCCTTTTTGTAATATCACCAGATGACTTGCCAAATATTGACTGTATGGTGGCAACTAGATTGACCGGTTGACCACGGCAGTCGCCACGCTAGTTTCACGATTGAAATTCATAGTCGGTTCCCGCACTCATATAGCGAACCGAGCACCCTTCCCAAACTTTACGTGAGTGAGAAAAGTGTGTGGGTGTGTCGACCCGAGCAATATCTTCCCTGAGCGGCAGCATTGGAAGTACGGATGGGTGGCCGAGCGGTTGAAGGCACCGGTCTTGAAAACCGGCAGGCGTGTACGCGTCTCGTGGGTTCGAATCCCACCCCATCCGCCACAAAATAATATCTAAGAGTCTGGCCCATAAAGAATTCTTGTTTTTCAGTATCTTGCGATCCGTCGGGTGAGGAGTTGGCCGCTGGCGATCAGGAGCCAGGCCTTGGCGGTCGCGATCATGGCCTCGAAGTCTTTCGCCAGCCGTCGGTTGCGCTTGCGCCACGCCAGGGTGCGCTCCACCACCCATCGGCGCGGCAGAACGTCGAACCCTTGCGCGCCATCCGGGCGTTTGACGATCTCCAGGGTCCATCGACCGACCCGCTTCAATGCCGCTTCGCGTTTGGGTCCGGCACAGGCGCCGTCGGCGAAAACATGACGCCGCCACGCAAAGGTGTGCGAGCACGCCAGGGGCGCCGTCGCGGTCCTGAATGTTGGCGGCGCGGACCTGTGCGGCAACCAGCAGGCCGCCGGTGTCGGTGAGAATGTGACGCTTGCGGCCCTTGATCTTCTTGCCCGCGTCAAGGCCCCGTGGGCCGCCGCTTTCCGTGGTTTTCACGCGCTGGCTGTCGATCATCCCGGCGGACGGACTGGCCGCGCGTCCCTCGGCCGCGCGCGCCGCCATCAGGAGCGCGTGATTGAGCCGCGCCCACAGGCCGCCATCCCGCCACAGAGCGAAATGGCGCTGCACCGTCGAACGCGGCGGGAAGTCCTTCGGCAGCAACCGCTGCGCAGAACATGCAAGATGGCATTCACCAACTCTCGCAAATCCGTCGTTCGCGGCCGCCCCAGAGCCTGCGGCGGCGGCATGGGGGGTCGATCACGCGCCATTCGGCAGCGGTCAGATCGCTTGCGTGACGCAGCCCCGTGCGGGCATGCTTCGGGCGCGTGATTTCAGTCCACATGTGGTGCCTCCTTGTTTGCTCAACACAAACCACTGAAGCATGACTCTCGGAAATCACTCAATTCATTTCGGGACAGACACTCAGACCTCTGCATGATTGGCGGCATGTTTTCTCTTGTTCCCCGAACATGGCATGTTTCGGCCGGTTTCGAAGGGACATGTCCCGATGGGTCTGTTCTTGCGTGAAGCGTCAGCCCGGATCGGGTCTGACGATGTTCTGGTCCGGATTGACGGGTTGATGGACCGGGGGTCGTTCCTGCCGATCCTGCGGCGTGGCCCGGGGCGTTCGGGCCCGGGGCCTCGGGGTCACGATCCCCTGGTTCTGTTCAAGGGCCTGCCGGTCGGGCAGCGGCACGGGCTGAAGGTGCGGCCGGATTTCATGCTGTCCTGCGGGCGCGACCTGCATGCGGCGGTTCCGGACGAGACGACCCGTTGCCGGTTTCGCAATGCGCTGGTGAAGGGCGGTGTGTCCGACGCCCTTCCGAGCGAGGTCTGTCGCCGGATCGAGGGTCACGGGCTGAAGCTGGCCGAAGCGGCGATCGTCGATGCCACGCTGGTGGCCGCCGCCGCGCGGCCTCGCACGACGATCCGGCCCTCCGTTCCGGCGCCGATCCCGAGAGGCGCGATGGCTGAAGAAGGGGTCGACCGCCACGCCGGGGTACAAGGCCCCTTGCCCGAAGCGACGAGGAGGGCCTTGTCGACAAGGTCCGCACGACACCGGCCAACCGGGCTGAAAGCCCCGAATCCGGGACCATGACCGACGGGGCGAAGGCGCAGCGTGTGATGGCCGACAAGGCATGCGCCAGCCGGGCCGCCCCCCGAGAGCCTCCGGGAAACGTTTCGACAGGCTGATCCCGAAACGCCGGTTCCGGACCGGGCAATGCTTCGGCACGATGAAGCGCCTCTTCGGGCTGCACCGCGCCCGCTGCTTCGGACTGGCCAGGACACACGCCCGACCGGCAATCGCGGCCATCGGGCAGAACCTCCTCGAGGCCGCCAACAAGATCTCCCGCAACCCCCCAACACCCGCCATCGCATGACCCCGCCGACAGGACCGCCGTGCCCGCTCAAGGGATAGCGGACCGGACAGCATGCCCAGGCACCGCACACCACCGGAAAATCAAGGCTTCATGCAGAGGTCTTTATCTAGAAGACCTCTGCATAATGGCCGGCACTTGGCAACGCGCTACAAGAACCCGAACACAGCTAACGCGCTCTAATCAAAATGGCTGCGCGCCCACAAGGCTTCCTCCTAATACTCGTTGCCGACTGCACCAGTAAGCTTTGAGTCGCCGCCGCCTGGTTCCAAGCCATCTGGTGAAGATCCGGGTCTTACCCCGACTTTGAAATATTCATAGATGACCCGCTTGTCCTTTTCGCGTCTGGCGTCGTTGTCGAGAGCAACCTGGATTGCAACCAGACCCTTCGGCGGCCGAAACTCCAGTTTGATGCCTTTCAGTGCTTTTTTCATGAAATCGCGGAAGATGGGAGCAGCAGTCCGACTTCCTTCTTCCCGATATCCCAAAGAATAGGATTTTTCGAAACCGACCCATGTTGCTACAACCATATCTGGCGACATGCCGACAAACCAAGCATCGACGCTGTCGTTAGTCGTCCCGGTTTTGCCGGCAATTGGGCGGCCGACCGCCAGTACTCGTTGCCCGGTGCCGCGCTGTACAGCTCCCTGCATCATTGTGACGACCTGAAACGCACTTTCCTCACTGATTATCTGCTCGCGCGTGTCGGGCAGTTTGGGCATGCCCTGCCCCTGCCACGACCCGGAAAGACATTCGCTGCAATCAAGTGCGCTGTGACGGAAAATGGTTCGACCATACCGATCCTGGATTCGATCTATCAAGGTCGGCATTACCTTGCGGCCGCCATTGACCAACATGGAATAGGCTGTCGCCATTTTGAACACAGTGGTTTCATAAGCACCAAGCGATGCGGCCATCGTTGTCGGTAAATTTTTGGAAACTCCGAGACGGACCGCCATTTCGGACACTTTTTTTCGGCCCACCCTTTCAGCGAGGCGCACAGTCATGACATTACGCGACAACTCAAGCCCGCGGCGCAGTGTGGTCGGACCATAGAATTTCTCGGACGAATTCAGCGGCTTGTAAGTTTCCCCGCTCGACATACGGACGACGACCGGGGCATCAAGTACCAGAGTAGATGGAGTGAAACCGTTTTCGAGCGCGGTCAAGTAAACAATCGGCTTGAAAGATGACCCCGGCTGACGTTGCGCCTGCGTGACTGTGTTGTACTGGCTGATTCGGAAGCTGAACCCGCCGCTCATGGCCAGCACGCGGCCGGTATGGGGGTCCATGGCGACAATGGCTGCAGTTGCTATTGGAATTTGGCGCAGCGTATATGTGCCATCCGGATAAGGCTTGTCGGGCGGGATTTCACTAGCTTGTTCCACCAGAATTACGTCACCCTCGTCCAGCACATCCTGAACTCTCCGAATCCGCGGCCCAACGACCGTGAACATTTTCTTTCCGCTTTTGCGCGTCTTCTCTCCCTGCTTGCGCGCCCAGGTAACTTCGCTCAGTGGAATGCGACCGCGGGTCCCGTCGGCCAAACCGATGATTGCTTCCTTCTGATCGACCAGCAGGACAACAGCTAGTAGCCAGTCGCCAGAGCCCGCCGGTCGTTCTATTCCGGCTAGCTTCATCTTCCAGCCACTGGCCCAGTTGGCGCCGAATTTTTCCGGCATTTTCGTCAATGGACCACGATAACCATGCCGACGATCATAGGCCACGAGCCCCTTGCGTAGGGCTTGATCGGCATAGCGCTGCAATTCCGTATCCAGTGTGGAACGGACAGAGTAGCCACCCTTCTTCAACTTCTCGTCACTATACATGGCGACCAGTTCACGGCGTACTTCTTCCACGAAATATTCTGCACCGACACCAAGATTTTTCTTTTCTTCCTTGATTCCCAACGGTGCTTTCAGCGCTGCTGCTGCCTGCTCGGCGGTGATGTATCCGTCTGTCTGCATCCGCTCGATCACATAGTCACGACGCGCCCTTGCAGCTTCGGGATTCCTTAGCGGATTGTATCTGCTCGGGGCCTGAGGCATACCGGCGAGCATAGCTGCCTCTGCAATATTCAATTCCTTCAAAGACTTGCCGAAGTACACTTGCGCAGCAGCCGCCACGCCATACGCTCGGCTCCCTAAAAATATCTCGTTCAGATAAAGTTCAAGAATCTGTTCCTTGGATAACGTGGACTCGATTCGCAGCGCCAGGATGAGTTCCTTGATCTTGCGCTTGAGCTTCCTCTCCTTGGTGAGGAGAAAGTTCTTGGCAACCTGTTGTGTGATCGTCGAACCGCCGACCAGCCGATTGCCGCCGGAGAGAAATGATCGCGCGGTTGTGCTGCCTGCGCGGACTATCCCGATCAAGTCGACGCCATTGTGGCTGAAGTAACGCTGGTCTTCTGCCGCAATGAACGCCTGAGAGACCTTCTTCGGAATCAGACGGTACGGCATGAAGACCCGTTTCTCCGAGGCGAACTCGCCGATCAGACGCCCATTTCCGGCATATACTCGACTGACGATCGGCGGTTCATAGTCTGCCAGCTTCGCCAAACCAGGCAGATCATGACCGTATAACCAGAAGCCGACAAAGATCATCGCGACGCCAACGAAGGCAACGTTGAAGCCAACGCCTGACACGCTGATGAACAAGCTGCCCAACCGGCTCAGGAAACCCCGCCCCTTCTGGCGATAGCGGACCTTGGGCACGTCAACTGACACCTCGCCCGTGGAAGCCTCTCCGGCGGCAATACGATCGTCGGGCGTGACGCGGAAATCAATCATCCGGATCGCAGCATCCCATCGCACTATATCTTTCTGCCGGAGGAGAAACACGAAGCAAGCGTATTCCCTTGACGCTGTGCCGTGGCCGATGCCTCTGCCTGTTGCGACAAGGTAGCGAGGCGGCGCTCCTTCGCAAGGCTATATGGCGCAACTATGGCGTTGTCGCCACTTTCTTTCAGTTTCCCGGCACGGATCATTTTCCACGCTTCAATTCGCGGCTCTTCTCAGAACGGTCGGCGGGCGTGTGTGCTGCGACAGCGGGGCACCTTCAAAATAGTGCGCAATCGCCCGAGCAAGGATTACAGCCAGGCGCTTGCGATAACTAATCATCGACAGCAACTTTTCGTCATCTCTGTTGGTTAAGAAACCAAGTTCCACAAGGACGGAGGGAACGTCGGGGGCTTTCAGGACAATGAAGCGTGCGGACCGCTCCGGCTTGTGCAGCAGATGCACTCGGCGTCGCGCTGAGCGGACGATCAAAGAGGAAATCCGCGCCGCACCTACTCGCGTTTCGCGAAGCACAAGGTCTCTGAGGATGATAGACACCGACTTGCTGGGGTCGTCAAGGGCGACCCCAGACAAGGTGTCGGCACGGTTTTCCCGCGCCGCCAGCCGCGCCGCCAATTGGTCAGAGGCATGTTCTGCCAACGTATACACCGACAAGCCGCGCATCCGAGCCGAGGGATGGGCATCGACGTGGATCGATACAAAAAGCGCGGCACCATGACGCCGAGCGAATTCATATCGATCACGCAACCGGATATAGCGGTCGTCGCGCCGGGTTAACAGTATCCGAAACCGCTTATCCCGCTCCAGATAACGCTCTACTAAGCGCGCCGTTGATAGGACGATCACTTTCTCTTTCAGCCCAGAGGGACTGCGCGCGCCCTCGTCTACGCCGCCATGTCCGGGATCAAGGACAACCGTCAAACGTCGCCCGTCGGCAATCGTCTGCTTAGCACTGCCAGCCGTTTCCGCCACCGCCCTGACGCCGAATTTTGGCGCCGCTCGGCCGGTTCTGGAACCGCAAAGTGGGGAGGAAAAGCAGGCCATTGCATTGTGCTGGCTGATCCAGAATCCAGCGAGGTCCTGGGGCACGATATCGTCCTGCGCATTTGCCGGCGCAAGCGTATTCGTCGCAACCGTGGCCATGACTGCGACGACAATGACACCCATAATTTTTCCTGGTCGTTTCTTTGCGTACATTTTCCAACGAAAGATCAGGGATTTCCCCAATATTCTCAGATTTTTGAATCATTCGCTCAATCTAAAACGAACCGTCATTTTGATTATGAAGTTTACTATATTTTTCTTTCCCAGAATATTCATGATTGTCGCGCAAGGAAACATCGACTATGTTCTGAGCGTTGCAGTTCGCACCTGAAAGAGTCGACGCGATTGCTATCGTCAGACTTTCAGGTAACGCGGAGCCGAGGACGTCATTCGTACAGGAACCGACAACCGGAGTGCGAAACGTCTGCGGAAATTCGCGTCAGAGCCAAGGCAACACAACGCAATAGTGAAATCGCCTGACAGGATCTCTGACGCTGCGGAACGCTTCACGTTGACGGGTTACGGTGAAACACTCACTGATTTAACGCAACGGGATTGTTCAAGCGATGACGCGAGCGCCTAGGTAACAGGCCCTCGGAATATTCGGGCCACTAGAAGGTTTTCTGACGCGGAACGTGCCGTTCTGCGCTCTACATTCTCGTACGGTGATTTCAACACACTGGTTGGCGCTTCGCTGCAGTCCGACCGTACGGAGACATTGATGACGACACGCATGTTGATTGACGCCACCCATCCGGAAGAAACGAGGATGGTAGTGGTCAACGGTAATCGCCTGGAAGATTTCGACCACGAAACAACCAACAAAACCCGCCTTAAAGGTAATATCTACCTGGCGAAAGTGACTCGGGTCGAGCCGTCGCTGCAGGCAGCTTTCGTGGACTATGGCGGCAACCGTCATGGCTTTCTGGCATTCAGCGAAATTCACCCAGACTACTATCGTATCCCAATTTCCGATCGCGAAGAAATCCTTCAGGAGGAAGCAACAGCTTCTGCCGAGGATGACGAATATATCGATCCCGGAGCCGATGACGATGGCAAATCGGAAGTGGTGCCAGTCGAAACGCTGTATCACGAAGCGTCAGACAACGAAACTGCGGACGACGAGATAGGCAATACCAATCCTAAGTCGGAGGCCCTCAATGCTAAAGAAATGGCAGACGAGGAGCAGACTTCACCTTACGACTCTGCGGTGGAAGGTGAAGAAACCGCAGAGGTTCCAACTGCCTCGGAAGATTCTGATCCAAGTCCTGACAACGATACAAGGCGGGACCAACCCGACCCGCGCACCAGTTCCGCCGACCCACGGCGACGTCGGGGTCGCAGCCGTCGAGATATCGCTATCCAAGCTGAAGGCAGCATCGACACGGTGGGGGGGGATGATATCGAGGAAATCAGTGAGCGCCGCAGGTCACCGGTTAGGCGCTACCGCATCCAAGAGGTCATTTCCCGCCGGCAAATCATCTTGATACAGGTCACCAAGGAGGAACGTGGCAACAAAGGCGCCGCAATTACCAGCTATATCTCGCTTGCCGGGCGTTATTGCGTTCTGATGCCGAACACGCCACGGGGCGGCGGCATTTCCCGCAAGATTTCCAGCATCCAGGACCGCAAGCGCCTGAAGAAGATCTTGGATGAATTTGAAATTCCAGAAGGGATGGCTGTGATTGTCCGGACCGCCGGCGCCCAGAGGACCAAGGCCGAAATCCGGCGGGACTACGAGTACTTGCTTAAACTGTGGGATGAATTTCGCGAGAAGACGCTCAGATCGATCGCGCCGGCTCTCATCCACGAAGAAGCAAATCTGATCAAGCGCTCTATTCGCGACCTGTACAATAAAGATATTGATGAAGTGTTGGTCGAGGGCGAAGAAGGCTACCGCACCGGCAAGGATTTCATGAAGCTCCTGATGCCGAGCCACGCCAAGCGAGTGAAGCAGTACAAGGAACCGAAGATCCCTCTGTTCCAGCGCTATCAGGTGGAAGCCCAGATCGACGATATACACAGTCCGGTGGTACAACTGAAGTCGGGCGGTTATATCGTACTCAACAGCACCGAGGCACTGGTCGCGATCGACGTCAACTCGGGGCGCGCCACCCGCGAGCGCAATATCGAGGAAACAGCGTTCAAGACAAACCTCGAGGCGGCAGATGAAATCGCCCGCCAATTGAAGCTGCGCGATCTTGCAGGCCTGATCGTCATCGATTTCATCGACATGGAAGACGGCCGTAACCGGCATGCTGTCGAACGCCGGTTGAAGAACGCCATGGCCAACGATCGTGCACAGAGCCAAATAGGTCGGATCAGCGCTTTCGGCTTGCTGGAGATGTCACGGCAGCGGCTACGCCCCAGTGTGATCGAGGCATCAATGTCGACCTGCCCGACGTGTGGTGGTACCGGTCTTATCCGATCCACCGAGTCCACGGCACTGACTGTGCTGCGCGCAATCGAAGAGGAAGGCATCCGGCAGAGGGCGGCGGAAATCAGCGTTCATGTACCCCCTAAGGTTGCGTTCTATATCTTGAACCAGAAACGGCCAGACCTTATAATGATCGAGAACCGCTACGATTTCCGCGTCCTGATCGAGATCGACGAGTCCCTTGTTCCGCCCGATCATCGGATTGAAAAGACATTCACCCAGCTGGAATCGGAGAACGGAGATGAAAGATCACATGTAGCTGGGGAAAGCAGTAGCCGTCGCCGTCGGGGCGGCCTCGCTCGACGCAGCGAAGATGAGAGCGATGAAAAGGAAGGCAGGGTTGAGGCGAAGAACGACGATACTGACGAGGACAGTGAGGCCGGCGCAGAAGCTGAAGGCAAGAAAAAAGAAAACGGCGGTCGCCGCCGACGCGGCCGTCGTGGTGGTCGTCGACGTCGAGGCAATGGCAGTGCCGACACAACAACAAGCACCGGAGACGAATTGACCGCCGAGAACAGTGCCGGGGCAGTTCCTGCGACCGAAAATGTAGATATCGAAACTGCAGTTGAAGCGGGCGAATTTGAAAAGAAGTCCCAAACTATATCTCGGAAAGGCCGTCACCGGCCCAGACGGGTCGATGAAGCTGCCGAAGAGGATACATTGCCCGAAGAAATTGCTGCTGCCAGTGCCGATGCGCCAGAGACGAACTCCGATCCGGCCGACGGTGACAAACCTGCGAAGCCGGTCCGCCGTCGTCGCAGCAGAAAACAGCCCGATGGGGCCAGTACAGAAGGCAAGACCAAAGCCATCACAGAAACCGTGGCGAGTGAACCAGCCGCGGGAGAAAAGGCTACTCCTACTGATTCCGACGGCGCGAACGGCGCGCTATCCTCTCAAGCGAAAGCATCAGACGACGATGGCGATGGCGATTCAAGCAATAACAATGCGACGCCTACCCAGCCTCCCCCGAAGAAGCGTCGCGGCTGGTGGAGCATCGCCCGGTAAATCAGCTGGATAGACTTCAAGCTTGCTGCGCAGACCAACCCAAGAGCGAGCATCACCGCTGCCACACAGCCAGACGCTCCAGAGCGGTTTCGATGTCTGGAGTTGACGCGCAATAGCTGAACCGCATCTGTGCATGGCCGCGCGCCGGATCAAAGTCGACTCCGGGCGTGGTGGCAATGCCTGTGTCTTCCAGGAGACGCCTGCAAAAATCCTGACTATCGTTCGTCAGATGCGCGATGTCGGCATAGAGATAGAAAGCGCCGTCGGCCGGCGCAAGGCGATCAAAACCAACATTGGGGAGCCCTTCCAGAAGCAACGCCCGATTTCGGCGATAGACTTCCAGATAAGCCTCACATTCATCATGGCATTGGAACGCGGCAACGGCGGCATGCTGACTGAGCGTTGGCGGAGAAATGAACAGATTCTGGGCGAGGCATTCCACCGCCCGCAACAGATCCGGCGGAACGATCATCCAACCCAGCCTCCAGCCTGTCATGGAGAAATATTTCGAGAAGCTATTGATGACGATAGCCTCATCGTTGAGGCCTGCAGCGGTCGGGACTAGCCGGCCGTAGCTGATCCCGTGATAAATCTCGTCGGAGACGAGGCGTACGCCTTGCGCCTCGCACCAGCCGGATATCGCACCAAAATTGTCACTGAGGATCGTGCCGGTGGGATTCGACGGGCTGGCGACGATCAGCCCGTCCAGCGACTGGTCCGTGCTCGCCGCGGCCAACAACTCGAGGGTTGGCTGGTAATGCCCTTCTGCAGTGCCTTCCAGCATTACAGTTTTAATGCCGAAAGCACTCAAGATGTTTTTGTAGCATGGATAGCCCGGAGACATGATCGCTACCCGATCACCCGGATTGAACGCCGACAGGAAGCTGAGCACGAAAGCGCCGGAAGATCCTGTTGTCGCTACGATGCGCTCGACCGGTACAACCACGCCGTACCAGTCTTGGTAGTGTCGGGCGATCGCTTCCCGGAATTCTGGAATTCCGCAACTGTCAGTATAGCCCAGTTTGCTATTAGCCAGAGCTGCTTTGGCCGCGGCGACCACGCCACGTGGCGCCCCGGTCGAAGGTTGACCGACCTCCAGATGAATCACATCTCCGAGAGAAGCCTCCCGCTCGTTGGCGGTTCGCATCACATCCATCACGATAAACGATGGAATTTGTCCGCGATTAGCGACTTTCAGCACTGTGGCATCACTCTTTAACGACCTTCATGGCGGGCAACGGGCCGCAGGTCGAACGAGCGCTTCGCGGCGTATAGTTTCGTGAACGAAAGTTCAAGCCGATGATCCGCAGCATTGCAATCCTATTGGCCACGTCAGTGGCTGCCACATTTCCAGCCTCGGCAAATGCCCGTAGTCTTTCCTTGATCCGCGATGCCGAAATCGAACGGACGATCCTTACCTACACAACTCCAATGTTCTCGTCTATTGGCGTCAAACAGAACAGTGTCCGGGTTCATATCGTCGACGATTCCCGGATCAATGCTTTCGTTTCTGGCGGCCGACATATCTTCATCAATACCGGCCTGCTGATGCATGCCAAAGATGCCAGTATGGTAATTGGAGTCTTGGCGCATGAAATGGGGCATATCGTTGGCCAGCACTTGACCCGCCTTCGCGGCGCCATCAGCGAAAGCCAAATCAAGCAGGTCATCGCATTCATTCTGGCAGCGGGCACCGGCGTGGCGACGCGCGACGGGCAAGCGGCCGGCGCTATAGCAAGCTTGGGCGGCAACATCGTTCGTGGTACGCTTTATCGATATACCCAAGGTATGGAAGCTGAAGCCGATGAGTTTGCGCTCAAAACGCTGGACCGGATGGGCGTGTCCGCTCGCGGGTTGGCGAGCTTGATGCAACACCTGATGTCCCAGGAAGCTTTACTGCCATCAATGCAAGATCCCTATATGCGGACGCATCCATTGTCGCGGTCACGCCTGGAGCGGATCAGGCGGCATATGAAAATGTCTCGGTTTACCAGCCAGTCAACGCCGGTCCGCTATCATAATTTACACCTGCGCATGCGCGCTAAACTGTTCGGATTCCTGAAGCCTCCAGCCAGCGTTATTGGTCGCTACGGCCCCAACAACCACTCGCTCGAAGCCCGCTACGCTATAGCCGTCGCCTATCACAGAGGCAGCCGCCTGAACGACGCTCTGGCGACAATCGACGACTTGATCCGCGAAGAGCCTCGTGATCCCTTTTTCCATGAGTTAAAAGGCCAAATCCTGCTGGAAAGTGGTCGGGCGCAGCAGGCGGTCAAGTCCTATTCTGCAGCAATACGCCTTGCGCCAAGCGAACCCCTGATTCGCGGCGCCTATGCGCATGCACTGCTGCAGACCGGAGACCGGAGCAAGGTACCGACAGCACTACGCCATTTGATCACTGTCACGGTAAATGATAATACTTTCGCAACCGGTTGGCGGCTCCGAGCAATCGCACATGGTCACCTGAAACAAATCGGTGAAAGCGCGGCGGCATTAGCCGAATATTACCTGTTGCTTGGTGATCTCGCCGAAGCGCGCCGCCAGATTCGTCGTGCCGAGCGCCTGTTACCCGCAGGTTCATCCAGTTGGCAGCGCGTCCAAGACATGAAATCAGCGCGGCTCGATTCTAAAGGTCGACGCTAAGTCACTGCCAGACAACAAAAATCACGAAGAGACATATCATGTTGCACCCTCGGTTTGTCGCTACGGCGATAGCAACCATTCTTTCCGCAACTTTTGCTGCAGCGCCAATTGCAGCCGAAAGCGGTTTCACGGACGGTGACAAAAAGGAAATCCGCAAGATCATCCGTGAGTACCTGATCAACAACCCGGAGATGGTTGTCGACGCAATTCAGGAGATGCGCCGCCGTCAGCAAGTCGCCAAGCTTGCAGCCTCACGCAAGGCAATCAGCGAAAGCGAGGCGGCACTATTGCATAACGGGCTTGATCCTGTTGGCGGCAACAAGAACGGATCTGTCACGCTGATCGAGTTCTTCGACTACAACTGTGGTTGGTGCAAACGTAATCTGTCACAGATGAAAGCGGCCATCGAGGCCGATGGCGACGTCCGAGTAGTCTACAAGGATTTTCCCATCCTGTCGCCCTCCTCCCGTACAGCAGCCCAAGCCGCGCTAGCTGCCCACAAGCAAGGCAAATACCAAGAGATGCATGACCAGTTGATGGCGTTCCGTGGTCCGCTAGACGAGTCCAGAATCATGGTCATCGCGAAGAAGGTCGGACTGGATATCGAGAAACTAGGGACCGACATGCAATCATCCGAAGTCATGGCCAAGATCGCGGAGAACCTTACTTTGGCTCAGAAACTGGATATCCAGGGAACGCCAGCCTTCATCGTGGGCGGGAAACTGATCCCCGGCTTCGTGCGTGCCGAACAGTTCATTCAGGAATTCAGACGGACGCGAAAGGAATGTGCCGAAAAGAAAATCAGTTTCTGCTGATTTCTCTCACAGACTTTCGAGCGACAATATCCAGCTGTTGTTTGCAATGGCGCCGCAATGAGCAGCGCGCCACACGGGTAACCGACGAGGAATCTTACCCGAAAACAAACAATGCCAAACTGATCGAGAACTTCCGATTTACCCAAACGAACCATGCCTGCCATCCGACGATGATCCTGTTTCAGATTTGTCCACGAAAGGCGTTTGTGATTGGATATCGGCGTTCCTTGCCGAAGGACCGTGACCCGATCTTGACTCCAGGAGGCGTCTGACGACGCTTGTATTCGGCCAAGTCCAACATCCTCCAGACCCGTCGGACTGTTTCCACGTCATGGCCTCTTGCCTCAATTTCGGCTGTGCCCAGATCCTGCTCGATCAGGCAATGAAGAATTTTGTCCAGTTCGTCATAGGGCGGCAACGAATCGATATCCTTCTGGTCGGGACGCAATTCCGCAGAGGGCGGCTTGGCGATCACCCGATCGGGCACGACCTGACCAGAAGGCCCCAGTGCCCGCAGTGGATGATGCTGGTTGCGCCAATGGCAAAGTCTGAATACGTCGGTCTTGTAGACATCCTTCAGAACCGAATAGCCTCCGCACATGTCGCCATATAAAGTGGCATAGCCGACAGACATTTCTGACTTGTTGCCAGTGGAGAGCAATACGTGGCCGAATTTGTTGGAAATCGCCATCAGGACCAATCCCCTCGACCGAGCTTGGATATTTTCTTCCGTAGTATCGGCGGTGCGACCATCGAACAACGGCGCAAGCATGGCATCGAACGTGTTCATGGCTGGGCCGATGTTGATTGAATCAAGCCTGGTATCCAGCAATTCGGCCACTTCAGCAGCGTCTTCAATGCTTTCCGCGGACGTGTAGCACGATGGCATCATGACCATCCAGACATTTTCGGGTCCTAACGCATCGACCGCAACCACCGCCGAGAGCGCCGAATCCACACCACCAGACATGCCCAGAATTACACCCGGAAATCTATTCTTGCGCACATAATCCCGCAATCCAAGCGTCATGGCTTGGTACATCGATTCCAAGCCATCTGGCGGCACATCACGCGCTCCTTCCGCACAGACCCATCCGCCATCGCCACGCGACCATTCGGTCAAGGTAAGCGCCTCGGCAAACCCGGGTAACTGTATAGGCATGGAATAGTCTGCATTGATCACAAAAGAAGCACCGTCGAATACCAGTTCATCCTGGCCGCCCACCTGGTTGACATAAAGGATCGGCAGGCCTGATTCGCGAATCCGGTTCAGGACGATCTGTACCCGGGTGTCATGGCGGCCCTGTTCGTAGGGTGAGCCGTTCAGGGAAATAATCAGCTCAGCGCCTGTTTCTGCCAGGCATTCAAGTGGATCCGGGGTCCAGACATCCTCGCATATCGGAACACCGATACGGACGCCCCGAAAATCGATTGGGCCAGGCAGGGCGCCAGCTTCAAAGACCCGCTTTTCGTCAAATACATCATAGTTCGGCAGGTCGTATTTCTTGCGCGCGTGGACAGAACCACGGTCGATCAGGATAGCCGCGTTATAGACCTTGTTCTCGTCCCGCCATGGCGATCCCAAGAGCAAACCAGTTTTGACCGTTTTTGATTCAGCCGATAGACGGTCGATCTCGGCATGCACTGCATCCAGAAAGAGTGGTTTCTGGACAAGGTCTTCCGGCGGATAGCCACTCAGGCATAGTTCCGGAAACACTACCAAGTCGGCGTCCAGCGCTGCCGCCTGCCGCCAAAGCTTCAAGATCAAGGCTGCGTTGCCGTCAACATCACCCACTGTGGGATTGATTTGGGCGACAGCGATGCGAAGCGAATCGGTCATAGTGGTAATAGCCTCCGAATCCGCTATGCCGACATCAGTTCACGCTGTTTTCATTGCGGCCGCGCTGATGTCGTACGTTTCAGATATTGCTGCGGGTCCAGCCTAGAAGGCGGCGGAACAACGCAACGAAGAGGCGAGACTCATGACAACCGCTATCTAGCACCCTAGAGGGGTCGACATTGCACGCTAGATCAGGGGCAGTGTTGAAAGACGGCTGACACATTACTTTCAAAGCGGTGCAGTTGCCTGATCAAGCCACATTCGGGTTTCTACATCGACAAGAGGTCCGATCTTGTTTCGGACTGTCGCGTGGTAATCGTCGACCCAAGTCCGTTCAGGACATGTCAGCAGGTCAATGTCAATCAAGGCACGATCAATGGGCACCAAGGTCAACGTTTCAAAACCGAGCATGGGTTTTTCTGCACCCTCTATTTCTACCTCCCGGACGGCGACAAGGTTTTCGATTCGGATGCCGTATTTTCCGGTCCGGTAATAGCCGGGCTCGTTGGACACAATCATGCCTGGCTTCAGCGCAACGCTATCAGACGTCTTGGAAATTCGCTGGGGTCCTTCATGAACTCCCAGATAGCTGCCAACTCCATGTCCTGTGCCATGATCATAGTCTAGACCCTTCTCCCACAAGGCCACTCGGGCCAGAACATCAACCTGACTACCAGTGGTGCCTACTGGAAAGTATGCGCTGCCCAAGGCAATATGGCCTTTCAGGACCAGCGTAAAGTGTCGCTGCATCTCCGCGGCAGGAGGACCAATGGCAATGGTTCTCGTGACGTCGGTTGTCCCATCAGGATACTGGCCGCCGGAATCGACAAGATACAGCGAGCCCTTCTCCAGCTTTCGATTGGTTTCAGGCGTCACACGGTAATGCACGATAGCACCATTCGGGCCGGCACCGGAGATCGTATCGAAGCTCAAATCCCGCAGCAGGTCGCTTTCCCGCCGGAATTGCTCAAGCCGGTCGGCGGCGCCGATCTCGTCAACCTTACCCCTGCTCGCCTCCCGCGCCAACCAGGCAAGAAATCGGGTTAGTGCGACGCCGTCCCGCAAATGCGCCTCGCGAGATCCCATGAGTTCGACTCTGTTCTTGCAAGCTTTCGGCAGTTGACAAGGGTCGGCTTGGCGATTGATGACCGCGCCTGCGTCGGTGAGAAGCTGAAAGACCCGATCAGCTGCATTTGCAGGATCTGCAAGCACCGTGCGGCCCGCCAGACTGGACACAGTCGGTACGAATGCCTCTGGCGCATCGACGGTCACGCTGTCACCGAAATGAGCCATCACCGAGTCGTTGAGCTTTGAAGGCGCTGCAAAAAGGTCGACCGTCGCATCGGCGTAGAGAATAGCGAAACTCAGCGGCGATGGCGTCCGTGGCACGTCACTGCCGCGAATATTCAACAACCAGGCGATCGAGTCCGACAACGTCAAGACTGCAGCATCGATTCCGTCATCCGCGAGCGACCTGGCGATCCGGGTTCGCTTGTCAACCGACGTCTCGCCGGAAAATTCAATCGGGTGTGGTTCGAATGCGCCGATCGGTCTGGGAGGTTGGTCTTCCCAAATTTGGTCGACGAGATTCTCGTCAACCGGGACTAGCTCAGCGCCGACGGCATCGCAAGCTGCGCGTAGCTTTTTGACACCTTCTTCCGTATGCAGCCAAGGGTCGTAGGCTAGAGAACATCCTGCATTGAGGGCTTCTCGCAACCAGACGTTGAGAGGCTCATTAACGATATGCCGGATCTCAAAGACCGAGGAGTTAATCTGATTCCTGACCTGAATCATATAACGACCGTCGGTGAAGATAGCGGCCCGATCAACCAAAACTATCGCCATGCCTGCGGATCCCGTAAAGCCGGTCAACCAAGCCAAGCGCTCGGCGTATGGCGGCACGTATTCGCCCTGATGTTCATCGGCGCGAGGAATGACGAATCCGTGCAGGTTGTTCGCCGCCATCAGGGTGCGCAGACTGGCTACACGATCCGCCGATCCGGTCATTTGGTCAGATTGCATAGTCCGATAACCTTAAGAACTTGAGGTATGCAATTTTTGCATTCCTGACTGTATATCGTGATGATTGAATCATTTCAAATGCATATCAAATATTTGAAGACATGACCATTTTTCAACCAAGGATACCACAGATGTCGGCTCATCGTGTTGTCTCCTCCATCACAGAATTTGACGAATTGGCGGTCAGAAGACAGGCCGCTGCTCTGCGAGCAATCGTATTTCGTCGTTTTTTGGCGCTGGCGTGGAATGCGCTGCAAAATCGTTCCGTCGGCAGACGTGTTCCCCACCGTGCGGCGCACGTCTGACTTGTGTCGGCATCGAACCGATCCTGATGTCCTTGTGTGAGCGCTTTCGCGGCCTCACCCGGTCGCGGTTGTTCCGCGATCACGTCGCGGCGCCAAGCGCTGACGATATGAGGTTGCTGGATCGGGTGCTCGCCGATAAAGCGCTTTGGCGCGGCAACAAGGCGACGGGAGCATCTGACCCAGCAGTTCCTGCCAGTATTTCTGGTGCGCCTGGGGCTTCCCGGGAGGACGGGTCGATCGCAGGGCTTCCCGAACCGGCTCGGGACTGTCCCTGACCGTGCGTGCCCGTTCGGGTTCTCCCGTCATCGCAAGCTCCGTGCACGCCTGCATGCGCCTGTCGGTCCCGGTCTGCAGAAGACAAGGCGGGGTCGAGCAAAGATAGACCTGCCAGCCGAGCTCGACGATGTTGTCGAGCCAGCATGGCCAAGGACAGAAAACATTGTGTCCAAAACCCGACAACGACCAACTATTTGTAGGTTTCGACCCTCGGCAATAAGGGGCGTTCTGGCTACGAAGAATTGCCCTGCAACCAGACACGAGATCAGAACTTGACTTGCATTCAAATTGATGTTCCCGACGACAGTGTCAGCCGCACTGATGTCATCGCGACTCGGCGACCGGCATCCTCGAACTTGTCCTAACAGATCGGTGCCGGACGGCGAGGGCAGCACTTGGACGACGACGGAACGATGGTTGGCGCGTCCGATGACCTTCGGGAATCTCATCACCGGAAAACCCGGCTGCGCCTTGATCGCTGTCGTCTTCACGCCAATTTCTTCACTCAGGCGCGCTGCAGCAAGAAGCTAACCCATTCGCCTAGAACAAGCCGTCGGCGAAGGCGAAACCCGGCCGCCCGGTACCGGCATAGAATCTGATTTTCCTGCAAGACCAATATTCCCGAAAGGATCAGCCATCCGCCCTGCGATACCACACGCCGGATATCGCCGGCCACGGCGACAAGTGCTCCCGACAGGATGTTGGCAAAAACCAGATCATAAGGCCGTTGGCGCCGAATCGGATCCACGCCTGCACCGGTATAAAAGGTAATACGCGGACCAAGTGCATTCCTTGCCGCGTTATCCCGTGCGACAAGGACCGCAACCGGGTCGATGTCGATGGCGACAACCCGACGACACCACAGGAGTGCAGCAGCCATGGCCAGGATACCTGACCCCGTGCCGAGATCCAGAAGACGTCGCGGGCGGACCCGGCAGGCAAGCGACGCCATCAAGAGCAGGCAGGCCTGCGTCGTTTCATGGGTACCGGAGCCGAAGGCGAGACCGGCACTTAACATCAGGCACCGCCGATGATCGGGGCGTATGGACAAGGCATGATGGACCGGTATGATTCGAAACGGCCCGACATCAAATACCGACAGCGATGTCTGGTTGAGCGCCAGCCAATCGCGTGCCTCGAGAAAGGACACTTCCACCCGAGGCGCGACAATGCTCTGGACTTGAGCCAGGAGCGCTATTCCGGCTTCCAATACAGCAACGGTCGGCTCCTTCGTCATCAGCGCCTCAAGAATCCATGTTTCGTTATCATCATTCTGACGTATGTGCGAAATGGCGACCGCGTCGTCCAACAAGAGATCACAATGGTCGAGAAAGGATGATGGCACCGTGATGCGCACCTGCCATAGACCGTCGGGCAAGGCGTTGTCCGGTGCAGTAGTGTTCAACGGCTGGCGTCCCAGGCTTTCCGTGTCAGCCGGTAGACCAGAAACGCGGGCGGATCGAGTCGCATCATCTCTTTCTCGAAAACCATGCCGGCCTTTTGCATCACGCGCTCGGAACCGGGGTTGTCCGGCAAAGTGAACGATACGATGCTCTGGGCATCGATTGCACCGAAGGCATGATCAATGACCGCCCTCGCCGCTTCCGTCCCATAGCCTTGGCCCCAGACGTCCGGTTCGAAGGCATACAGCAACTCTATCTCGTCCTGATCATCCAGATAGTAGTGCCGCAAACCGCTACGACCGATGACTCGTCCAGTTGGCTTTTCGCCAAACATCCACTGGCCGTAGCCATAACGTCTCCAGTGCTCAAGCGCGCCGCGCACGAACTGCTCACTGCGATCGAGCGTCCATGATCCTCCAATATGCTCAGCCACAGCCGGTTTCTGATGGAGCATTTGAAGTTGTGCAACATCACCCTGCCCGATGGGACGGGCAGACAGTCGAGCCGTTTCGAGGATGTTCGTTATACTCACTCACGAACTTTGGAAGTTCCGCGCGGGCGCGTCAATCAACAGTGTCGCCACGTGCTCAGCACAGCGTCCCCATCTTGGCACCAGTATCACTCATCCGATTGGAGAAACCCCACTCGTTGTCATACCAGCTGAGCACTCGAACGAACTTACCCTCAATGACCTGGGTTTGAGTCAGATCGAATATGGAACTCGCCGGATTATGGTTGAAGTCGCTAGACACGAGCGGCGCATTGTTGGTGACCAGAATGCCAGCAAGCGAACCGACTGCCGCCTGACTGATTGCACCGTTGATTTCTTCGACCGAGGTTTCCCGCGGCGCAGTGAACTTGAAGTCGATCAGCGAGACGTTCGGCGTCGGTACACGGATGGACGTGCCATCCAGCTTCCCCAGAAGCTCAGGAAGAACCAGACCAACTGCCTTGGCCGCACCCGTTGACGTCGGGATCATCGACACGGCCGATGCGCGGGCGCGGCGCAAATCCTTATGCAGAGTGTCGACCGAGGGCTGGTCACCAGTGTAGGCGTGAATCGTCGACATGAAGCCGCGCTCGATCCCGATGGCCTTGTGCAAGACATAGGCAATCGGCGCCAGGCAATTTGTGGTGCAGGAGGCGTTGGAGACAATAGTGTGGCCAGCCTCCAGCTTGTCGTCGTTCACGCCATAGACGACCGTCAGGTCGGCGCCGCCTGCGGGCGCAGAAACCAGGACCTTCTTGGCACCGGCGTCAAGGTGCGCCGAGGCTTTTTCCCGGTCGGTAAAGACACCCGTACATTCCATCACGACGTCGACGCCCAGTTCACCCCAAGGGAGCGTCGCAGGATCTCGTTCCGAGGTGACCTTCATCTTGCCCTGCCCGGCGTCGATCCAATCGTCACCGGTTTCGATGGTCGTCGGCAGCACCCCATGCACCGAGTCATACTGTAGCAGATGGGCGCTGATTCCAACCGGACCGAGATCGTTGATCGCCACGAACTCTACGTCCGTTCTGCCCGATTCCAGCGCAGCACGATAGACCAGCCGACCGATGCGGCCAAAGCCGTTGACAGCAACCCGAACAGCCATATTCCTATCCTCCTGGTTCGTTTCGGGGTGCCGCCGCTCAGGCATCCGCCGCGATTTTGCGCGCCGCTTCAACGATCGCGGCGACCGTGATTCCGAAATGTTCGTAGAGATCCTCGCCGGGAGCAGAGGCACCAAAGCCGTGCATGCCGATGAAGTCGCTGCGGTTGCCTATCCAGCGTTCCCAGCCGAAGTCAACCGCGGCTTCACAAGCGACACACGGCACATCACCCAGCACCGCGTCTTGATAGTCGTCCGATTGGCGCTCGAACATTTCCCAGCAAGGGATCGAGACGACGGCAGCCGGAATATCCTCTTCCTGCAGCAGTGTCTGGGCTTCCATGGCGATGGACATTTCCGAGCCCGAAGCCAGCAGCGTCACGGCGCGTTGCCCATCGACATCCGACAGGATATAAGCGCCTCGGGCGCAAGCGTTTTCTTCCCAATGCGTATCCCGCAGCGCCGGTAGACCCTGTCGCGTCAGGACCATGACCGAGGGCGTGTCCTCGGCGCGCAGGGCCAGTTCCCAGCATTCTGCGACCTCGACCGCATCGCAGGGGCGAAAGACGTTCAGGTTAGGCATGGCCCGCAAGCTGGCCAAGTGTTCCACAGGCTGATGAGTCGGACCGTCTTCGCCCAGACCGATTGAATCATGGGTCATGACATAGATAACCCTCTGCTTCATCAATGCTGAAAGTCGGATGGCTGGGCGGGCATAATCGGCAAAGACCAGAAAGGTTCCCGAATAAGGAATCAGACCGCCATGCAGGGCGATCCCGTTCATGGCCGCCGCCATGCCCTGTTCGCGTACCCCGTAACGTAGGTAGGCACCAGAAAAATCATCGGATACGACATCGGTATGACCGGCGGCGCGAGTATTGTTTGACCCCGTCAAGTCGGCCGAGCCCCCCACCATCTCCGGGACGACCTGGGTCAGTCGATCAAGCACCTTCCCGGAGGCTTGCCGCGTCGCCAGCTTCTGCAAATCGTCAACGAATCCCTTCTTGAGCGCCGATACGGCAGTGCCCAGACCGACTGGCAGGTCACCATTCAAAACCCGGTTGAACTGCGCACGAACGGCAGGGGCAGAAACGGCAAGCCGAGTTTCCCAGTCATCGACAGCGATCGCGCCGCGCGCGCCCGCTTCGCGCCAGGCATTGATAACATTATCCGGGAGTACGAATGGCGGACAACCCCAGCCCAACGCCGCGCGTGTACCGGCGACTTCCTCGTCGCCCAAGGGCGCGCCGTGAGTTGCGGCTGTGCCTGCTTTGGTAGGTGCACCGAACCCGATGATGGTCTTGCACGCGATCATTGATGGGAGATCATTGTCGCACGCCGCCTGCATCGCGTCAGCAATGGCAACTGGATCGTGGCCGTCGATTTTCTGGACATGCCATCCGCAAGCCTCAAAGCGCTTTGTCTGATTATCGGATGTCGCCAGGGATATCGGTCCGTCGATGGAGATTTCATTGTCGTCAAACAGAACGATCAGCTTGCTGAGTTTCAAATGACCTGCAAGCGTTATGGCCTCCTGTGAGACGCCCTCCATCAGGCAGCCATCCCCGACAGCAACCCAGGTTCGGTGATCAACCAGATCGTTGCCGTAACGGGCATTCATCATCCGTTCGGCGATCGCCATGCCAACCGCTGTTGCCAGACCTTGGCCCAAAGGCCCTGTGGTGGTTTCGATACCTGTCGCCGCACCATGTTCCGGGTGACCGGGTGTCCGGCTGTGGAGTTGCCGGAAATTCTTGATCTCATTCATCGTCATGTCTGGATACCCGGTCAGATGAAGGACCGAGTACAGCAGCATGGAGCCGTGGCCAGCGGAAAGCACGAACCGATCACGATCGGGCCAGTTGGGACGCAACGGATCGTATTTCAGGAAACGCGTAAACAGAACGGTTGCCACGTCCGCCAATCCCATGGGCATGCCGGGATGACCACTATTGGCGGCTTGCACAGCATCCATGGACAAGGCCCGAATGGCGTTGGCCATCCGGTCGTGGGGCACGGAATCGGAAACGTCTGACATCAGCGGCGGCCAAGCGATTGGTCAGCGCGAAAATTCGGGATCGAACTGTATCAGCAACATGCCAAGAGAGAGCCGCGCCGTCAATTGTGCGCCCAAGTCGCAGCGGTCCGCGACTTGACCGGGCAGGCTGCCCTTGGACAGGTCAGGACGTAATGCAGATTTCGTTGAACCGGGTGTCTTGGCATACCTGCATTTGTTGCAGGATACGAGGGCGCAACCTTGCAGCGGGGATCGGGGCGGCGGGACAATGTTCCTGGCATTTGTGCGGACAGCATTCGGTCATGATCCAGTTCCCCGCATGGTAGAAACCGCTTCTGATGAGCGGGCATGTGCGGCGCGCCGCACGTCGTCACACTGGACATCAAGGAATGAGCCGCCCAAGCAATCCCGACTGAACCCTCGACCGCTGCCGAGAATTCCATTCGGGTGGCGCCTGAACGCCAGCACCAAATTTCGCCAGACCTCCGAGCCCGGAGGTGCACCTGTCTGTGTCGGGCAACAGGTTCCATGACAGATGACGTCAATCGCAAGCCTAGGCCGCCCCCACGGGCGTCGCGAGTTCCGATATCCTGTCATCCGGGCGGGCGGCTATCATGTCTAACAGTTCACGTTGTACAGCAGCAGCCCCAGGATCGTTCCAGAGATTGTCCATCTCAAATGGATCGGCCACGAGATCGTACAATTCTCCGTCCTGTGACATCGCCTCGTAAGTAAGCTTGTGGAACTTGGTTCGCACGCATTGCAGAGAGAGTTGAACGCCGACCCTCTGCGCCAGCAATTCCCATTCACTATATGCGAAGTCCCGACTTTCCGTCATATTGTCCAGCAGGGGTCGCAGCGATCTCGAATGCCATTCGGCGGGCTTTTCGACGCCAGCCCAATCCATAATGCTCGCCGGAATATCGAGCGACGAAACCGGATCACCGACCATGTACCCGGAGGGCACGCCCGGCCCACGAACGATCATCGGCACGCGCAGAAGTCCCTCATAGAACATCGGGCCTTTAAGGATCAGCCCGTGATCGCCCAGCCAGTCACCATGATCGCCGGAATAGATCACGATAGTGTTCTCGCCGAGGCCAAGCGCCTCCAGGCTACCGAAGATACGCCCGACATTGTGGTCGATAAGCGAAATCATGCCGTAAGTGTTGGCGATAATCTTGCGAAGGCAGTCGTCGGACTGGGGCGGAATTCGGCTGTAGTTAGACCGGACATCACTGAATTTCCCCTTGATCGGCGCTTCCACGGCCGCACGATGCCACCAGGGTCGGCGATCCAGATCGCGCGTGCGATGCTCGGGCAGGTCCACTTCCTCCGGGGAGTGCATGCGCGACCAGGGAGATGGCGCGTCGAACGGATGGTGTGGGTCCGGGAATGAGACCCAGAGACACCACGGTTCATCCTTGTGGCTGCGTAAATATTCGATAGACCGGTCCGCGATCCAGGTTGAGTTATGCCAGACGGGCGGGAGTTGCGATTCCCAAGTCTGGACTGCGATGTCGCCGGGATATCCGGCATGTAGCAGACGGTTTTTTAGGTCGCCATGTCCGTCAGCGTAATACCACCGTTCGTAATGCAGCCCCGCTGGTGGTTTCTCGGGCAGCCACCATGTATGGCCGATCACCGTCAGTTCGACGTGATCAAAACCCATATATGGGCCATACCAGTCATCGCCATACTCGGAAGAACTTCTGACGCATTCCGGCGTTCCGGTCGGCTCGAAGGTATGGAAAGTGGAAAAATGCGCTTTGCCGACAAACCCGGTGTCGTAGCCAGCTTTAGACAATAGTCCGGCAAACCCGTTTTCGCCAATCTTCGGGTCCAGGTCGATGCCGTTGTCATGCACGCCGTGGGTCATCGGCAAAATTCCGGTCAGAATGGAGGCCCGACTGGGCTGGCAGACAACATTGGGTGTGACGCAGGCGGAAAAGACTGTGCCGTCGCGAGCCATCTGGTCCAGATGGGGAGTCCTGACGGCTCGTCCCTGAAACCCGAAACAATCGGCACGCTGCTGGTCTGCGGTTATGAACAGGATGTTGGGTTTTCGCTTCATCATCCGAAATGCTTCCGCTCGGGTTTCGCCCCTTTTGGGGCCAGTCAACGACAAGACACTGTCAATATCCTACAACCGCCTGTTCCTCTTGCGAGCCATCGGCCCGCCGGATGGAAGATTTTCTTGGGACCGCTTGCGGAAACCGAAGTAGTAGATGATCGCTCCAATCAAACCGAAGAAAATCAGCGCGACCGGACTCTTGAAGAAGAAATACGGATCGCCGCCCGACGCGGAAAAAGCCTGCCGCAGCGCTGTCTCCAGGTTATTGGCCAGAATGAAGGCGATGACAAAGGGCAAAACCGATATGCTCAGTTTGCGCATGGCATAGCCGACGAAGCCGAAAGCCACCGCCGCATAAACGCTGTTCATGTTGGTGTCTTGCACATAGATTGATGTCAGCGTCAGCAGAAGGACACAAGGGAGCAGATAGGACTTCGGAATACGGACCATGACGCTGGTCGCGCGCATGAACAGCCCACCGATCGTCCAGTTGAACAGATTTGCCAGCACCATGGTAGTGAAGATCCCGAAACACATCACCAGTTCGGGGTTTACCTCCAGTTCATTGAAGTTGAACACTGGCGGTCCAGGATTGAAACCAGAGATACTCTCGGTAGCAAGAATGAGGAATACTGCGGCGACGTTGCCAGGAATGCCAAGGCTGAGTACAGGAATCAGGTTGGCGCCGGACACGGCCGAATTGGCGGCTTCGGTCGCGGCGACGCCTTCGGGGATGCCCGTGCCGAATTTCTCCGGTGTTTTGGATATCTCACGGCCGACAGAATAACCCATCGTTGCAGCCAGTGTAGAGCCAATTCCCGGTAGCGCGCCAATGAAGGTGCCGATCCCGGCAGACAGACCGATGTAGGGAATGATCCGGCGAATGTCGGCCCAGCGAAGCCTGTTGTCGCCGCATGAACTGACGGGTTTGATCCTGTTGGTTTCGCGGCGCTCCCGGCGCATATCTTCCATTGCCTTGAACACTTCACCCAGAATCAAGACACCAAGAATCGCGGAGATGAGGGGGATACCTTCACCCAACCCTTTAATGCCCAAAGTCATTCGCGGATAAGCATCTTCGCCATGCGCAATACCGGCAAGGAACAGACCAAGCAGCGCGGCCAGCAATCCTTTGAAGACCGAACTTCCGACGACTGCCGCAATGAACGACAGAGATAGAATGATCAGGGCCGCCTTTTCGGTAAAGCCTAGATGAGATTCGACGAGAAGTGCGAGAAACGGCGCCGTGGTGAACAGCACCAGATCGCTGAACGTGTCACCGGATGCGGATGAGAAATGGGCCACCCGGAGTGCCTTGCCGCCATGGCCTTTCGTGGTCATCGGGTAGCCGTCGAACGTGGTCAACAGGGCATCCGGTGTTCCCGGCGTATTAAATAGAATCGCCGGTACCGATCCACCAACAGTTGACCCTTTCATGATGCCGATCAGAAACCCCATGACAGGCAGCAGAGCGTCGGAATCGACACCGAAGACAGAGATCAGGATCGGCAGGGAAACCGCCATCGCGAAGGGACCGCTCAATCCCGGAGTGGCACCGACGATGATGCCTGCAAGAAAACCGGCCAGGACCATGACGATCGTGATGGGAATGGGCACGCCCAGGATCACGGCGACCGGTGCCGAGGAGAAGACGGCCAAGATTCCTGCCCAGACATATTCGAAAACACCCATCACTCACCCCCGTTCGGAGGCAGCAACAGGGAATCGAATGGCACATCGTACAGGACGATCAGCACGACGACAGCGCCTATAGCGGTCACGATCGCCCGATTTTTGACCCGACCCTCGATCCAGCTGATCAGGCCCAATACCAGCCAGAATCCGCCAAGCGCGAAGCCAAGATACTTGTATGGCACTGTGTCCTGAAGCAGCCGGTATTCGGAAATTTCGGAACCGGTCATCTGGAGGATGGCCACGACTGTCGGCCCTGTCCAGACCATCAAAGCGAGCGAAAGGCCGACAATCAGCAGGAGCCACAGTAGATTGCGCAGATTTTCGAGCGACATTCCGGAGGCGCTTTCCGCCTCAGTGCGCCCTGATACTGCACGGCCAAGGAATGTGACAGCCAGCAACGCGACGCTGACGGCCATAATTCCAAAAGAAACCATTGTGGGCGCCATGGCGTCGCCGATCACGGTCGATCGGCGTTCCTGCTCCACTACTCCCGTTTCCACATCGACCGGAATCCAGAAGATCAGCGTAATGACGCTGGCCGCAAGAAAAAACAAGCCGATCCCGATGTTCCACTTGCGGGTTGGCATGAAGAAGCTTCCCGGTCAGAAACCGAACGAGAAACGGGAAGCCAAGCGAACCTCCCGTGCCCGGATGGTTTCATCAGTCAGCCGGCACATAGGGTCTGTTAACACTAAACAGGGATATCATGCTATCCTCCTTCACGTCGTCTTCAGCCACGGAAGTGGCGGGTTGTCAGAAGCATGGAAATCACCGAGGCGCAGTTCAAGCGGATCGCCCCGCTGCTTCCCAGGCAGCGCGGGAACGTCAGCGTGCCGAACCTGCAGGTGCTCGACGCGATCCTCCACGTGGCCGAGCAGGGCTGCAAGTGGCGTGGCCTGCCGAAGCGGTCTGGCAACTGGCACGCGGTCTGCACGCGAATGAGCCGCTGGGCCAGGAGCGGCGTGCTCGACCGGGTGTTCGAGCAGCACCAGCGTCAAGGTGCACCCGGACGGCACGGGGGCTCGAAAAGAAACGGCCCGCAGTCCATCGGCAGGTCCCGTGGCGGATGGAACACCAAAATTCATATGGTTGCCGCGGATGCTCGAACGGCGGTCGCCTTCACCCTCTCTCCCGGCAACGCGCACGACGCCCCGCAGGGCCGCAAGCTCATGAGCCGGCTGCAGCGGCCCGTCGACGCCACGGCGCTCGTCATGGACAGGGCATGTGAGGACAACGCCACCCGCCAGTGGGCCCTCGACCCTGGCGTCGATCCCGTGGTGCCGCCCAGGAGCAACCGCGTCGACCCTTGGGAGTACAACCAGGAGATGTACAAGCGGCGCAACGAGGTCGAGCGCCTGTTCCGGCGCCTCAAGGGTTTCCGGCGCCTCTTCTCCCGCTTCGAGAAGCTGGACGTCATGTTCCTCGGCTTCATCGTCTTCGCGCTCATCGTCGAGGCACTCCGATAGGGTTGACAGGCCCTAGTTGATCGAAGCCAACATTTTCTTGTTATCGGCGATGCTGTCACTGATCAACTTGTCCAGTTCGGCGCCGACTTGAAGTGGCGGCATACCAAAGGCTCTCTCGACAAACTTCCGCACTTTCGAGTTCTTGTCATTCAGCACGGAGGCGAAGGCTTCGGCATATGCTTTCCTGGCGTCAGCCGGGATGCCCTTGGGTGCGAAAACCAGGAACTTGACGCCGAAATCGTACGGAATGCCGACTTCTTTCATCGTCGGTACGTCCGGTGACATGCGCAAGCGTGAACCTTCGGCAGACAGAACGTTGACCAGTTGGCCAGCCTTGACGCCCTTCACGTGGATACCGGCGATGAAGCCAAGGTCGACATCCTTCGCCATCAGCGCGTTCAACACGCCGCGGCCGCCGCGCGCCGACACCGTGTTGAACTTGATGCCGTATTTTTTTCCAATCACGTAGGCGCCGTCAGCCAGCCGCGGGGACATCGCCGCAAATTTCAACTTCTTGCCACCCTGCGCTGCTTTGGCGACATCGTCCATGGTCTTCCAGCCGCTGTCGGCCCGGACAACCAAACCCATCTGTGTAGGCGCCGTGGTAATGATGTAATCGAAGTCGTCCGAAGTGTAGCCGGCCTTCTTGCTGATGAGAGGCACATAGGTAAACGTCTCGGTAACCGCCATGCCAATGGTCAGGCCATCCGCTGCGGCCCCCTTCATGGCGCGGGCGAGGTTGGCACCGCCCTTACCGGTGATATTCTTGTAGATGAACTTCCAGCCCTTCTTCTTGGACAGGGCTTCGCCGATCAGGCGCGCCTGAGTATCGGTGCCGCCGCCTGCCCGAAAGGCGATGTTCAGGGTGATGGGGCCCGCCGGTTTCCATTCAGCAAAAGCCTGCTGGACCGGATTGACTGCCAGAACAGCCAAAGCAAGGCCCGAGAAAAGTGTGCGTTTCATTGATTTCCTTCCGGAGATTGGCAACCAGATCAAAGCATCGCTTAATCTTGGTCAAACATCAGTTCGTTATTTGATGCTAGTGCTTCAAACACCCCGTTCTGTCAATTGCTTCTCATCGCATTGCCGCGTCCTTACGTTAGAGGTGGAGAGCACAGCTGCTGGCAAGCAAGCCTCCCAAACCGGCAGAGTCATGAACTACAGCTTCCGTCCCTGCCGCCGATGACAGCCCCTGATCGGATGCCTTGCCATCTCAGCAGAGAAGCACGGTATGGGCAAGCTGACAGGAGTCTTTATCTCCCTGCCAAATGAGGCAAGGAAGATAACGGTTATCTAGTGAAGCCTCGGTCTTCTGACCTGACGACGTGATAAACAACCTGCTCGCGCACAGTAACGACCATGCCGGTAACGCCAGTGACGTTGGCCACTATGACGATACCCGCGATAGTGGTGTTGGTAGTGACGGCGTGGCACCGTCATCGAGCCGATGATCACGCCAAGTACCGTACCTATGGCCAATCCGACAAGCGCGTCGCCGTGGTGGTGATGATAGTGCCGCGGCCCCGCACAAGCCATTCCAGAGGTGAACATAATCACCACGCAAGCAATCGTAGCGATTCTTCCTGTTAACAGATGTTTCATGATCAGTCTTTCCTCTTTCCGCAGAATGTCACGAAACCAAGGGATGAGATACTAGACCATATCGAAGAAAAATACCAAATCACCTGAGAGACAGGGAATCTTTTCGCTGTGACCTGTCAAATGCGCTCCGATCGACTGGTCCGTTTCGAATGTTCCGAGTTGACGATTGCTTTGCAGGACCGGAACGCTTGATTGCCAACATACCGCTTTCTGCTTCCGTAATCTGACGGCGCAACAATGCGATACAGAAGGGTCAGTGACATCCAAGCCATTGTCCGGGGTCAACGCAGCCAACACATTTGCAATCACAGAAAATTCGAGGGATCATGATGCGCGCGCTGCGTCTTGTTGCTGATGAAAAGCTGGAGTTCCGTGAACTTGAAAACCCTGCAGATCCAACAGCCGATGAAGTATTGATCAGGATACAAGCCGTCTCTCTCAATCACATCGACTTGTTCGGCGTTCGTGGGATGGCATTTGCAAAACGGGAAATGCCGCTCACAGTCGGTGTCGAAGCCTCTGGCGTCATCGAAGCCGCTGGGCCCGACGCAAGTCACCTCCAACCGGGAGATCCGGTAATCGTGTATCCCGGGCTCTGTTGTGGAGTTTGCAGGCGCTGCCAGGCCGGTCAGGAAAATTTGTGCGAGAACACGGGCGGAATCATGGGGTTTCACGTTGATGGCATGGCCTGCGACCTCCTGCTCGTTCCGGTCAGTCGGACCATTCCGGTTCCCAAGGGTGTTACAGCTGTCCAGGCAGCGTGCGTTACGGTTACATTTGCAACGGCTCAGCATATGCTTTTCGACAACGCCAAGCTGCAGCCAAATGAAACGGTATTGATTCATGCTGGCGGCTCTGGAATCGGGTCGACGGCGATCAAGATGGCCAAAGCGATCGGATGTACGGTTATAACTACAGTCGGCAGCGACGACAAAGCAGAAAAGGCTGCCGCACTCGGCGCCGATCATGTCATCAACTATCGCGCCGAACGGTTCGAGGGCCGTGTCCGCCGAATTACAGACAAGCAAGGTGTTGATGTTGTTTTCGAGCATGTCGGGCCGGATACATGGGCCGGTAGCCTGCTATCCCTCAGGAAAGGCGGGCGTCTTGTTACGTGTGGCTCAACCAGCGGGATTTCTGCCCAAACCAACCTCTATTCGATCTTCCAGCAACAGCTGCTCATTATGGGCTCGTTTGGCTCCAGAGTGCGGAATTGCCGGGACAGTCTGACCAAGATGGCCGAAGGAATAACCCCGGTAATCGATACGGAGATTACTCTTGAGGACTTCCCGGTGGCGATCGAGCGGCTGCGGAACCGGGACGTTTTCGGAAAGATCGTTGCGGTACTGTGATGAGGCCTGTTCACTGCGAAGCGCCTTGTCCGAAATGCGTGTCTGGGAGAGTGCCAGATTGAGGATGGATACGGGCCGGACGGGTGATTGCGCCCCGCCACATCATCGGCATGGCAAGATCTGGCGCTGCCGCTCCGACGATCCATTGAGCGTCGAACCCGATCCGTCCGATGCACTCCTGAGAACGTCACGGAACGGCAACTGCAAACCACACTCGAAACCTTGATCACGCGTCACCCTTTCCCAAATATCATGATATTTCCAGCGACGGCAAAGCAGCAGACATTGGAAGGGTCGGGAGAATCGCAAGGAGATGGAAATGAGCTTTCAGAATCCGGTATTCATCCCGGGCCCGACCAACATCCCCGAGAGCCTGCGCAAGGCTTGCGACATACCGACCGTCGATCACAGATCGCCGCAATTTGGAGACATCCTGCATCCTGCGCGCGACGGTGTGCGCCAAGTGCTGAAATCCACCTCTGCCGAGATCTTCATCTTTCCATCCACGGGCACCGGTGGCTGGGAGGCGGCTCTGACCAACACGCTAAGCGCCGGGGACAAGATACTGGCAGCGCGCAACGGGATGTTCTCCCACCGCTGGATCGACATGTGCAATCGTCATGACCTGAACGTCGAAGTGGTCGAAACCCCTTGGGGCCAAGGCCTGCCCGTGGACCGTTACGCCGATATCCTCAGGACAGATAACGAACATCATATCAAGGCCGTCCTGGCGACGCATAACGAAACGGCGACCGGTGTAAAATCCGACATCGCTGCCGTACGCAAGGCGCTTGATTGCGCGGACCACCCTGCCCTTCTCTTCGTCGACGGTGTTTCCTCGATCGGATCGATGGACTTCCGCTTTGACGAGTGGGGCGTTGATATTGCCGTCACCGGCTCGCAGAAAGGCTTCATGTTGCCGGTTGGCCTGGCAATTGTCGGATTCAGCGAAAAGGCGATAGCCGCAACAATATCCGCACGGCTGCCGCGCACCTTCTTCGATGTGCAAGACATGGCCAAGGGGTACGCCGACAGCGCCTACCCCTACACGCCATCCGTAGGTCTTTTGAACGGACTCAGCCAAGCCTGTCGCATGCTGCTCGACGAAGGTCTGGAAAACGTCTTCGCGCGTCATCACCGTATTGCGGAAGGTGTTCGGGCCGCCGTCTCTGCCTGGGGCCTGACACTCTGCGCTGCATCACCGGATGTCTATTCCGACACGGTCAGCGCGGTCCGAACTCCCGACGGCTTCGACGCAACGGACATTGTCGCTCATGCAGCAAACAACTACGGCGTTGCTTTCGGTGGCGGCCTCGGCAGGGTTGCAGGCAAGGTTTTTCGCATCGGCCACCTGGGCAGCCTCACCGATGTGATGACACTTTCCGGGATCGCCACAGCCGAGATGTGCATGGCCGACCTGGGTCTCGACGTCACACTGGGCTCCGGTGTCGCCGCTGCGCAGGAATTCTATCGCGTCAACGCAACCATCGCTCACAAGGACGCTGCCTGATGACTGTCGCCGCCGACATGATCATCCCGACTTATGACGACATGCTGACTGCTCACGAGCGCATCAAACCTCATGTTCGTCGCACTCCTGTCCGGACCTCAGACTACCTCGACGAACTGACCGGCGCGCATCTGTTCTTCAAGTGTGAGAATTTCCAGGAACCCGGTGCCTTCAAGGTACGAGGCGCTGCGAACGCGGTATTCGGTCTGGGCGAAGCTCAAGCGGCTAAAGGCGTGGCAACCCATTCGTCGGGGAACCATGCCTCTTGCCTCAGTTATGCAGCCAGCCTGCGAGGTATCTCCTGCAACGTGGTCATGCCGCGCACTGCTCCACAGGCCAAGAAGGACACGGTGCGCCGCTATGGTGGGCAAATCACCGAGTGCGAACCGTCGACCTCGTCGCGTGAAGCGACCTTTGCAAAGGTCGAGAAGGAAACGGGCGCCGATTTTGTTCACCCCTACAACGATCCTCGTGTAGTCGCGGGCCAAGGCACCTGCTCCAGGGAATTCATGGAACAGGTCGATGGTCTGGACACGGTCCTGGCACCTATCGGTGGCGGCGGCATGATTTCGGGCACCTGCCTGACCCTTTCGACCCTCGCACCCGAGTGTCAGGTGATCGCTGCCGAGCCGGAGCAGGCCGACGATGCCTATCGCAGCTTCAAGGCTGGTTACATTATCGCCGATGATGCCCCCACGACCATTGCCGACGGTTTGCTTGTGCCACTCAAGGAACTGACGTGGCACTTCGTATCGAACCACGTGAGCGATATCCTGACGGCATCCGAAGAGGAAATCATCAACGCGATGAAACTGATATGGAAGCATCTGCGCATCGTTATGGAAGCCTCCAGCGCCGTACCGCTCGCCACCATCCTCAAAAACAGTGAACGGTTCGCCGGAAAGCGGATCGGCATCGTAATAACAGGCGGCAACGTCGATCTCGATCGCCTGCCTTGGCTTACATGAACGAAAGGACAGTCCCATGAATGCCCCTGTCAATCTCACCTCGCTCCAAGTCGGTTTCGACGTTCCCGCTCTGCCAGGCATGGACGAAGCGGACATTCAAACGCCGGCCTTGGTCCTCGACCTTGATGCGCTGGAGCGCAACATCAAGAAGATGGGCGACTACGCCAAAGCCCACGGCATGCGCCACCGGGTACACGGAAAAATGCACAAGTCGGTAGATATCGCCAAGTTGCAGGAAAAGCTCGGCGGCGCGGTCGGCGTCTGTTGTCAGAAAGTGTCCGAGGCTGAGGTCTTTGCCCGCGGCGGTATCAAGGACGTTCTGGTGTCCAACCAGGTTCGTGATCCGGCCAAGATAAACCGTCTGGCGCAACTGCCCAAACTTGGCGCGCGCATGATCGTCTGTGTCGACGATATAGACAACGTCGCCGAACTCTCTGCCGCTGCGGTAAAGCATGGTACCCGAATCGAGTGCTTTGTTGAAATCGACTGCGGTGCAGGTCGTTGCGGGGTCAGCACGACCGAAGCAGTCGTGGCGATCGCAGAAGCCATTGATGCGGCTGACGGGCTGAAATTCACCGGTATCCAAGCCTATCAAGGCGCCATGCAGCACATAGACAACTACGAGGATCGCAAGGCGAAGCTTGATGTGGCCATCGCACAGGTCAGGGAAGCAGTGTCCGGCCTGTACGAGGCGGGTCTTGAGCCCGAACTCGTCTCTGGCGGTGGAACGGGATCCTACTACTTCGAGAGCAACTCGGGTGTCTACAACGAGTTGCAATGCGGATCCTACGCCTTCATGGATGCGGATTATGGCCGGATCCTAGACAAGGGGGGCAAGCGTATCGACCAAGGTGAATGGGAAAACGCGTTCTTTATTTTTACGCAAGTCATGAGCCATGCCAAAACGGACAAGGCAATCGTTGACGCCGGCCTCAAGGCGCAGTCCGTTGACAGCGGGTTGCCCGTGGTCTTCGGACGCAAGGATGTCGAATATGTCAAGTGTTCGGATGAACACGGCGTTGTGGCTGATCCGGACGGTGTATTGAAAGTCGGTGAGAAACTGCGTTTGGTTCCAGGCCACTGCGATCCGACGGCTAACGTGCATGATTGGTATGTGGGTGTTCGAAACGGCAAGGTCGAAACCATCTGGCCAGTCTCTGCACGCGGCAAGGCCTACTGATCCTGGTACAACGTTTCTGTCAAGAACCCCTTTTTATTGTCGCGAAAGCGACCGGTTTCCTTCGAGGCCAGGGCTGAGCCCTGGCCTCTTGTGGTCGAAGTATTTTCCTTATGTTGATCGTCCCAGAACGCGAAGTTGCAAATCTCATGACCCGTAAAGCGGCATATGACGCCGTCGAGAGGGTATTTGCCGCGATGGCGTCGGATGACGCATGCAATTTCCCGGTCGTCCGTGAGGCGATCAACCACGAAAACGCGCTATATGGCTTCAAAGGCGGGTTTGATCGCACAAGCCGGACGCTTGGTTTGAAAGCAGGGGGATATTGGCCAGACAACCTCGAAAAAAGGAACCTGATCAACCATCAATCGACCGTTTTCCTGTTTGATCCTGACACCGGAAAAGCGAAGGCTATGGTGGGGGGCAACCTGCTGACAGCCCTTCGTACAGCGGCAGCGTCTTCCGTATCGATCAAGCACCTGGCACGCGAAGACGCCAAGGTTATCGGCATGATCGGTGCCGGTCATCAGGCCGCGTTCCAACTGCGTGCAGCCTTGGAACAACGCGATTTTGATAGGATTGTTGGGTGGAATTTGCATACTGAGATGCTACCCGGTCTCGAAAAGGTGGCGCTTGCGGCGGGGTTGCCGTTCGAGGCCATCGAACTGGACGGTATGGCGGAAGCGGATGTGATCATTTCGATCACTTCCTCCCATGATCCGATCCTGAACGCCGATCAGGTCAGCCCCGGCACTCATATCGCCTGCATGGGTACCGACACCAAAGGCAAGCAAGAGATGGATCCAGGCTTGGTCGCGCGAGCAACTGTGTTTACCGATGAAGTTGCGCAATCCATCGTCATCGGTGAAGCCCAGCATGCCGTCGCCCGAGGTCTTCTTGCCGAGTCTGACATTCATCAAATAGGCGCGGTCATCAACGGCACCCACCCGGGCCGCAATTCGGACGAACAAATCACATTGTTTGACGGGACAGGCGTGGGGCTGCAGGATCTTGCCGTTGCCGCCAGTGTTGTCGATCTCGCCGTGGCCAAGGGCATTGCGATAGACGTGGACTTCTAGTCATGCGGAGTTTGGATCAACTCTTCATCATCGGATTCGGAGCAAGCGCATCATCAGTACCCAGACAACGCGTTCATCCAGTTGGCAACGCCACAACGAACGACCAGCAGCCTAGAATCCTTCGTCCTTCTGAGCCGACGGGCCTCGTAACGACGATCGAATTTCATGGGTCGAGAAGTAAACGATTCTAAACCGGTTACGGCCTTGTCCGGCAGCTTTATGACCTGTAACGCTTCCATTGTCAGGCGATGAAGGAGGTGACAATAAGGATCGAAGATGGAAATGGCAGGGAAAACCATGGTCAGGTCACCTGCCATGAAATCTTTCTCCTCCGGCAAGGACGGATTGACATGGTATACGGTACAAGGAGAACGGGATGGCCTATCTCGACGACGGCGCGTGGAGCTTTTTCTGGCATCCTGTTTGTACCGTCCCGGAGTTGGCAGCGGCGACGGCCGCCAACCAGGCGCTGGCGATCACACTGCTCGGCGAGCAGATCGCGGTGGCCGAGATCGCCGGTACTGTAGCCGCGTTCCCGGATCGCTGCATACATCGGTCGACGCGGCTGACAGTCGGTTGCGTCGAGGCAGGTGGATTGCGGTGCGCCTATCACGGCTGGCTCTACGACGCCGAAGGCAAGTGCGTCGAAATCCCGGCCATGTCGGACTATGCGATCCCGTCTGGCTTGCGGCTACGCCGGATTGATGCCGAAATTGCTTACGATCTGGTCTGGCTGCGGCTTGATCCGGCAGCTGGCACATCGGTTCCCGGTTGTCCGGCTTGGAGCGATCCGGCATTCCGTTGCGTCCCGGGAGAGCCCTATACCTGGCCGACCTCGGCCGGACGCCGACTGGAGAATTTCGTCGACCTGTCGCACTTCCCGTTCGTCCATGACGGCTCGCTCGGCGACCGTCGGCACACGACGGTACCGATCGCCGACACTGCCCGTGTCGGCAGCGAACTTCGCTTCCGCTTCGAGCCGGAGCCAGGCATGGATTTGCCCGATATCGCCCTGATGGCACCGACCGACTACCGGGTGTGGATGCCTTTTACGGTCAATCTCGAATTCTTCTTTCCCGACGGTGAACGCAGCCAGCTCTGGATGACGGCCTCTCCGATCGACTCCGGAAGCTGCCGCAGTTTCTGGTTCACCAGCCGCACTGCCGATCAGGAGGGTGACGACCATCCTCATCTCGATTTCCAGGATCTCGTACTGGCCGAAGATCTGCCGGTGATCGCAGCCCAGCATCCGCCGGAGATCCCCGGTCCGGGCAGTGAACATTCGGTGCCGACTGATGCGGTGTCGATCGCCTACCGCCGCTGGCTGCGCGACATCTCGTCAGCCGCGCAAAAGGGCGGCGGCAAAGCCGTCGCCCGCACGTTCGCCGACCGAAAGTAGCCCCCGGGCGCTCCGAAGTCTCTCCGGTGACGCAAGCCTCAGGCATCTTCGACTTCCTCGGGCAGCATGGCGTTGAGGATTGCGGCCGCAACGCCTGATACCACGATACCCGAAACGAACAGCGGCAGGGACCAGGCCGGCAGAACATCGGCAGGCAGCGGCCCGAATCCGGCTGCGCCGGCGAGTTGCTGAACCTGCCAAAGCCCCATGCCAAGGCCGAGGGAAATTGCCGCGATCAGCATGTTGCGGGTGGAGAGCCCGGAGCGCGCCACCAGTTTGAGGCCGGCGGAGACGATCAAACCGAACATGATCACCGCTGCGCCGCCGAGCACCGGCTCGGGCATTGCGCCGATGACGGCAGCCAGCTTGGGAATGAAACCGCAGGCCAGCAGGAAAATCGCGCCGATCGTGACGACATGCCGGCTCATCACTCGGGTGAAGGACACCAAGCCGACATTCTGGCTGTAGGACGTGTTGGGGAGCCCACCGAAAAGCGCAACCACGGCCGAGCCCAGACCATCGGCCATGACGCCACCTCTCAGTTCCCTGTCGGTCGGCTCGCGATCCGCGCCACCGGCGGTCACACCAGAAATGTCGCCGACCGTCTCGACCGTAGTGATGAAAGCCATGATGACCATGAGGCCGATCAGTCCAAGCGCGGCCGGGGTCGAGAATTCGAGGCCAAACCACTGCTCAGGCAGGCCGATCCATTCGGCCTTGGCGATGTTTGCAACCTTGGTCGGGTTCATCATGCCGAACGGAATTGCCACGATGTAACCGATCACGATGCCGATGAAGACTGATGCGGTCGACAAGATACCTCGCCCGAATCGGCGGATCAGCAGAATGACGGCGATAACGAACAGGGCCATCGCCCAGTTGCCGACATCGCCGAAACCGACCTTCTTGCAGAAGGCGGCGGGATAAGCGCCGCACCCGGCCGAATATTTGATCCCCACGGGCAGCAGCGTGAAGCCGATCGTCATCACCACGACGCCGGAAACGAGGCCCGGGATGAACTTCCGAATTTGCGGGATGAAATAGCCGAGCAGAATTTGAAACAAACCGCCGACGAGGCTGGCACCGAACACGGCAGCGAGGCTCGCGCCGCCCTTGATCGCCGTAGTGAGAATGCCAACATAGGCGAAGCTGGTGCCTTGGACGATCGGCAGACGGGAGCCAACAGGCCCGATCCCGACGGTCTGGACCAGCGTCGCCACCCCGGCCGCAAGCAGTGCTATCTGCACCAACGCCGTGATATATTGTGGCCCCGCCGCCAAGGCAATGAGCAGCGGCACAGTGATGTTGCCGGCAAACATGGCCAAGACGTGCTGAATGCCGAGAGGAACGGCCTCGCCGAGTGGCGGCCGGTAATCGGGATTTTTGAGTTTGTCGTCCATGAACAGCAATCCGTGAATCGGGTGGTGGAGGCGTCGGGAACCGTGCCGAGGGCCAGCGGCCGACGCCGAACTGGGCCGAGCGCAACTTCATGACACGCCCATGCGGCGAATCAATGCAACAAGAGAGCGCGGTGTTTGACGATGATTCGGGTTGACCCTATCGAGCGCAAGGGCAATCTGGGGATTGTCGGTGTGATGATGGCAGAGCAGTTCCAACAGGCTCACGATCAAGGCCTGCAATCCCGGCCGTCGCCAGCGTGACAGGCGGCAACCGGACCATCGTCGTCGCCTTGTCCTTATGCCAATCGTGTTACCTGTCGGACAGGGTATTGCCGAGATCCCGGGGCGAAATCATGTCTGCTCCCGCGTGTCGTGGGTTCTAGACCGGCCAACCGCAAAATCTTCCGAGTCAGAGATTTTCGAACGGCGCCAGAATGAGAACCAGGCCACCGGCCACCAGCGCGAGACGGAGGGCTGTTCTCACTCGGCCAATGATTCCATAGGACAACGTAACAAGACCAACTGCGATCTTTGCAGCGGACATCAGCGCGAATATCGGCGCATGAGCAAGGCTGAGCAATCCGGGATTGGCGATCATTCCGAGTGGGATGACATAGAGCCCAACCCCAAGCGCCATGGCATAGAGCGCCACTCTGAGCCAGTTTTCCTCCACCATTCCGGCGGCAATGAAGACCGCGCCGCAGACCGGAGGGGTGATGGTGCTGAGAAGCGCGAACCAGAAAACAAAGAGATGCGCTTGCAACGGATCAAGGCCCAATTTGATCAGCGCTGGGCCGGCAATCGAGACACAGATTACATACGCAGCCGTTGTGGGGACCTCCATGCCGAGCACGAGACAGGCGAGTGCGGTGAGAAGAAGCGACGGCCAGAGAAGACCTCCCGAGCCAGAAAGAATCAGCGATGTGATCTTGACACCAAGCCCGGTAATCGAGAGCACCCCGATGATGATGGAAGCGCAGAGGATGATGGATGCGATGACGGCAACTTGGTGGCCCGCCGTCAAACAGGCGTGCTTCAGGCGATCAAGGGTGCGGGAAAGATCGACCGTCAAGCGCTTGTCGAAGAAAATGAGCACGATTCCTGTCAGGATCGCCATCGCAGCCGCATATTGCGGCGTGACGCCTGCGCCAAACATTCCCCACAACAGGACTGCAAACGGTATCAGAAAGAAGCCCGAGGTAATCGCGACGTCGCGGACTCCCGGTTTGTCCTCTTCGACTATCGGAGGCAGATCATGCCGACCGGCGAAAGCGTTGATGCCGACCCAGACTGCGAGAAAGTAAAGAATTGCAGGCAAGAGAGCTGCAGCCATGATCTCGACGTAGGAAACCCCTGTCAGTTCGACCATGACGAAGGCGCCGGCTCCCATCAGGGGCGGCATGATCTGACCACCTGAGGAGGCAACCGCCTCGACGGCGCCAGCGAGCTTTTTCGGGTAGCCGAGCCGTGTCATTGCCGGAAGTGTGATTGCTCCGGTCGAGGCGACATTTGCCGATGCCGAACCTGAGATCGACCCGAAGAGCGCCGACGAGAGAACCGAGACTTTCGCCGCTCCACCCTTCAGCCGGCCGGCCGCGGCAGTCGCGAGATTCATGAAGCCCTGGCCAGCCTCACCCGCATTCAGGATGGCACCGAAGATGACGAAGATCGCGACCACATTGACCGAGACACCCGTAAGACCGCCCCAGATACCGCCCTCGGCAATGGTGAGTGTACCGAGAAAACTGGCGACGGGCGTCCCGGAATGCCCAAACTCGCCCGGGATGCGCTGACCCCAGAGCCCGTAGGCAAGTGCAAGCGCGGCAATGGATGGCAGCGGCCATCCGATGGCACAGCGTGCAGCCGCGAGGACCACAAACAGGACGACAATGGCGATACCGATTTGAAAAGCGCCTTCAAGAAAGCCGTATTGATCGCCCAGCATCGAATGATTGAGCGCGATCCATAGACAGGCGGCGACCCCGAACGCGCAAATGAAGATGCCCGACACGAGCGCGACCCGACTCTTCGCCGCAAAGACCAGAATCCAAGGCAGCGCCAGCATCATATGAATTGGCCGCGCGACGAGGTTCGGCACGAGTCCCGAGAAGACCAGGCCGAGATGGAATGCAATCGTGACCAGACCAAGAACAGCCCAGAAGCGCTTGGCCGCGTCGGATGCTCTGGCGTTTGCGGGATACGGGTGCGTCAATGGACGCACCCCTTTGCAGGCTGGCCGCGACTACTTCTGCGCCTCAGTAAGCGCGATGCCCACCTCGGCATAGTAGCGCTGAGCTCCTTGATGGATCTTGCCGGTGATATTCGCCATCAGCCCTGCGTTGACGCCGTTCCACCAGCGTGCATTTTTGCCCATCGCTGCCTTCTGGTCCCAGTAAGTCTTGGTCAGGCGATAGGCTGTCTTGTCGTCCATCGCCGTCGTCGCATAGGCGACCACCGGCAGCGATGTCGTCGTGACTGGCGTATCCTGTCCGGCGTATGTGCCGGCCGGGATGACGAGCTTCGTGCGTTTCGTGCGCACGATCTGATCATCCGACAGCGACAAGACCCGCACCCCGGTTGACGCGGCAGCCTCAATCACGTTCGGTGCCGGAAAGGATCCCGCTGTCACGAAGCCTTCGATCTGCCGGTTTTTCAAGGCCGGGACGGCGTTTGAAAGCTCGACATCTGCAAGATCGACCTTGCCTTCGAGGCCGAAGAGCTTGAGGTATTTCTTTCCCTCGCGGGCACCAAACGAGCCCTTGCCGAGGAGGATTTTCTTGCCTTCGAGCCCCGCGAAATCGGTCACACCGCTATCTGCCCGGACGACGAAGTGCATGGTCAGAGAAGGGATTGGAAAGAGCGCCCGAATTTCCTTGAATTTGGGATCGCTCTTGCCTTTGAACATCGCCTTGCCGCCACGAGCAAGCCTCACCAGAACGGGCGGGGTGGTAAAGACATAATCGCCGCCACGGACTCGGGCTTCCATGACGTTCTGCACCGAGCCCTGGCTTTCCTCGACTGTCACGATGATGTCGCCGTCCGAGCCAGCCTTCATCGCCTCGGCGATCTGAACGGCCATTTGGTAGTAAGATGAGGTCGATTTGGCAGACTTGTACGTGACGCGGGTCTCTGCGGCAGTGATTCCAGGAGTCAGGAAGGCGCCCAAGAGCGCCGCAGTCACCGCAAGAATTCCGATCTTCATATTCTCTTTTCCTGTCGATTTGTCTCGCTGAAGGCAGATATCTGCATCAAGACCAGTAAGTGTTTGGGCACGCTATCCGCAATAAGCGGATCGCGCAAGTCGGCCCGGGCGTGCAGTGGCAGCGTTGCCGGAGACAGAGCCAGTCGACCCGTCTTCCCGGGAGGCTTCAAGCGCACCAGAAATACTGGCAGGAACTGCTGGGTCCGATGGGAGGGTATGTACGCCGGTCGCTGCTGGAACTTGAGTGAAACGGAAAAGATCGCAACACGGCAGACCTTCGGGGCATACAGGTTGGGCAAGAATTTTCCTGCCGACGCGGCATCGCCGAGTCCCGGTCCGGCAACCGAGCAATGCTTGCGCTCGACGCCATGACGCTATCGCAGACAGCCTGAAAACGATAGCGTTCTACTAATGGAATGCTGCGACAGAACTGCAAGTGATCACTTCGAAACCAAATGATCGATCAAGCCGAAGCGGGGCCTGTTCGGTCAAAGGTCTTGGCTTCTTCGGACCTGGCTTCCGCCGCACGCGCTGCTTCGCGGGCAAGTCGGCGCTCCTCCCGTTCCATCATTGCGATGGCCACTTCGTCGTTCACCGTTTCTTGATCGCCCCCGGTGTCCCCCAGAATGACCGGATCTTCGCCGCGCGCGGCACGCTCGGCTTGAACCTGCGCCTCTTCAGGGGACCGCGCAACATTGACGTTGATCATCACAGAGACTTCTGGATGCAGGACGATTCGAATCGGATGGATGCCCAACGTCTTGATAGGATTTTCGGCAACAACCTGCTGCTTGTCGATCCTGAACCCCGTATCGGTCAGGCCCGCAGCGATATCACGGCTTGAGACCGAACCGTATAACTGGCCCGATTCGGCCGCCTGACGGATGGAAACGATGGACGCGCCCCCCATCTTCCCGGCAACGGCTTCGGCCTCGGTCTTGCGGGTCAGGTTGTCAGCTTCCAACTGCGCCTTCTGCGCTTCGAAGTGGGCGATGTTGTCCTTCGTTGCCCGCAGCGCCTTTTTTTTTGGTAACAGGAAGTTTCGGGCATAGCCGGCCTTGACAGAGACGATATCGCCCATCTGTCCCAATTTCTCGATCCGTTCCAACAGAATTACAACCATGGCCCGTCTCTCCCTAATCCGACACGTAGGGCAGCAACGCGAGGTATCGCGCGCGCTTGATGGCGCGGGATAGTTCTCGCTGCTTCTTGGCGGAAACGGCAGTAATCCGGCTGGGGACGATATTGCCTCGCTCGGAGATAAACCGCTGCAGCAGCTTAACGTCCATGTAATCGATCTTCGGTGCTTTAGGACCGGAGAACGGGCAGCTTTTGCGGCGGCGAAAAAAGGGACGGCGGGCCATTATTCATCTCCCTCGGTTCCGGTCTCTTCAGACTCGGCTTCGATCTTCGGCGCGTCAGCCTTGTGTCCATTCTTCTCGGGCGCGGTGGCTTTTGCCTCTCCGACAGCAGCAGCGTCGTCTGATTTCGTCGTGTCTGCACCGTCCCCGGTCTTCCGCTCTTCTTCGCGGCGCGCGCGACGCTCGCCTCGGTCTCGGCGCTCTTCGCGCCGTTGCATCATGATCGACGGTCCTTCGTTCAACTTGTCCATCCGCAGCGTCAGATCGCGCAGAATGTCGCTGTTAAGGCGCATCACACGTTGCATTTCGTGCACGGCTTCTGCCGGTGCATCAATATTCAGCAGTACGTAATGAGCTTTGCGGTTCTTCTTGACGCGATAAGCGAGATTCCGAAGGCCCCAGTATTCCCGCTTCTTCACTTCACCGCCGCCGTTGGCGATAATTTCTGCGAACTGGTCTGTCAGGGCATCGACCTGACTTGATGCAATGTCCTGGCGTGCAAGATACACGCACTCGTAAAATGCCAAGGCAAACACTCCCTATGGCTGTTTCGCGACTCGCCGCTATATTTCCGACCATCGGGGAAAAGCTGCACGGGTCTAGCCAAAGTCTCGAGCGCAGACCACGTCGTCCCTTTGGCAAGGAGTTATGATGATGAGGTAAGATATTGCGGCGCCATGCAGGCACAAGTGGTCAGCTTGACACGTTATTGCCGCACGGTATGAACCTCAATCCTGCAATTGATTCGCTGAATTTCCATGGCTGATCGTATATTCGTATTTCCTGGGCAGGGATCCCAGGCAGTTGGAATGGGCAAGGACTTGGCGGAAGCTTCATCCGCCGCCAAGCTGGTGTTTGAAGAGGTCGACGACGCCCTGTCGCAAAACCTGTCAAGGCTGATCTTCGATGGCCCGGGCGAGGATCTGACCCTGACTGAAAATGCCCAGCCGGCCCTGATGGCCGTAAGCATCGCTGTTCTGCGCACTCTGGAAGAAGCCGGCGTCCTGCTGGCCGAAAAAGCCCGTTTTGTTGCCGGCCATTCACTGGGCGAGTATTCGGCCTTGTGCGCTGCACAATCTTTCTCTCTGCCAGATACAGCGAGATTGCTGAAGGCGCGTGGTCAGGCGATGCAAGCGGCCGTACCGGTCGGCGAATCGGCCATGGCCGCCCTGTTGGGAGCGACGTTGGAACAGGCTAACGAGGTCGTCCGCACGACAGCGGGTGATGACGTGTGCGCCATTGCCAACGATAACGCCGAAGGTCAAGTGGTGATCAGTGGTCACGCCAGCGCAGTCGACCGTGCCATTGAGGCGGCTCAGAAACTCGGTATTCGCCGGGCGATGAAACTTCAGGTCAGCGCCGCGTTTCATTGCAGCCTCATGCAACCGGCTGCTGACGCCATGGCGATTGAACTGGAAAAGATCGCCCCGAGCAATCCTTCGGTACCGCTTATCGCGAACGTCACGGCATCTCATGTCAGTGACGGAGCCACGATCAGGGACTTGCTGGTGCAACAGGTCACCGGCATGGTGCGTTGGCGCGAAAGCATGTTGTTCGCAAAGGACCAAGGCTGCGTCGATCTTCTGGAAATCGGGGCCGGCAAGGTTCTGACCGCCATGGCGCGCCGGATTGATCCCGAACTGAAAGCCGTGGCCGTCAATACGCCCGACGATATCGACGCATTCCTGGCTGCAGCGTAGCGCTGCCACCTTGCGAATCACACAGGAAACGACACATGTTCGATCTTTCCGGCAAGACTGCTCTCGTCACCGGAGCCTCGGGCGGTATCGGCAGCGCCATTGCGAGAGCCCTGCATGCTCAAGGCGCTGCAGTTGCTCTCTCCGGTCGCCGAAAAGACGCGCTTGATGCTCTGGCGGGCGCATTGGGCGAGCGGACCCAAGTGATGCCAGCCGATTTGAACGAACCGGAAGAAGCAGATGCCCTGATCGCCCTAACGGAAGAGGCGTTGGGAGATTTGCATATCCTGGTCAACAATGCCGGTCTTACCCGAGACATGCTGTCGATGCGACTGTCCGACGAGCAATGGCGAAACGTGATCGAGGTCAACCTGACCAGCGTTTTCCGCCTGTCGCGCGCGGCGCTCAGGAACATGGTTCGGCGCCGGTATGGTCGGGTTATCAACATGACATCAGTCGTTGGCGTGACCGGCAATCCGGGACAGGCAAATTATGCGGCGTCCAAGGCCGGCATGATCGGCATGACGAAAAGCATGGCAGCGGAAGTGGCAGCGCGCGGAATCACGCTGAACTGCATCGCACCGGGATTCATCAAATCCGACATGACCGACGCCTTGAACGACAAGCAGAAAGCCACGATCATCGATCATGTCCCTGTCGGCAAGATCGGCGACCCGGAAGATATCGGGGCCGCAGCCGTTTATCTTGCCAGCGACGAAGCCGCCTACGTCACGGGGCAGACCCTGCACGTCAACGGCGGCATGGCGATGATCTGACAACGACCCGGCATCCCCGCTTGTGGCGGATAAGGCGGCGGGCGCTTCGCCCTCCAGCGTGATCCCGTGCATCAGCCGGCCATGGCCATGACAGTCGTTCGAGGCATAATGCCATGCCACCCGGTTGTCCCAGAACGCCACGGAACCGTCGTCCCACTTGAAACGGCGGGTGTGTTCCGACCTGGATATATTCTGGTACTGGTAATCAAGGAGCGGCTTGTTTCCCTCTTGGGTCCAAGCCTCGACGCCGAACTGGTGACGACTGGAATGTGCCTGAGAGCCCTGTGCGCGTGAGCGACCTAGTGATCCAGAAAGGGCAGATTCAACCGATGCTCCCGAGCGCAGGCAACGGCATCCTCATAGCCGGCGTCGGCATGGCGCATCACCCCGGTCGCCGGATCGTTCCACAGAACTCGCCCTATCCGCGCTGCCGCTTCATCCGTACCATCGCACACGATGACCATACCGGCATGCTGGGAGAAACCGATGCCGACGCCACCGCCGTGGTGAAGACTGACCCATGTGGCGCCCGAGGCGGTATTCAGCAACGCGTTGAGCATCGGCCAGTCCGAAACCGTGTCGGAGCCATCGATCATCCCTTCCGTCTCGCGATTCGGACTGGCAACCGAGCCGCTGTCCAGGTGATCGCGACCGATCACGACGGGTGCGGACAATTCGCCTTTGGCCACCATTTCGTTGAACGCCAGACCGAGACGATGCCGCTCACCCAGGCCAAGCCAGCAAATTCGGCTGGGCAAACCCTGAAACTGGATGCGTTCCCTTGCCATATCGAGCCAGTTGTGAAGATGTGGATTGTCCGGGATGAGTTGCTTCACCTTGGAGTCGGTTCGATAGATATCCTCGGGGTCGCCGGACAGCGCCGCCCATCGGAAGGGTCCTGTCCCGCGACAGAACAGAGGCCGAATATAGGCCGGGACGAAGCCGGGAAAATCAAAAGCGTTCACGACGCCCATCTCTTGCGCCATCTGTCGGATATTGTTGCCGTAATCGAGAGTCGGTACGCCCGTGGCCCAGAAATCGAGCATCGCCTGAACCTGCACGGCCATCGAGTCCTTGGCTGCTTTCATGGTGCCGACCGGGTCATCTTTCTTGCGATCCTCCCATTCTCCGAGGGTCCAGCCGACTGGCAGATATCCATTCAGCGGGTCGTGAGCGCTGGTCTGGTCGGTCACCGCATCGGGCCGTACGCCGCGTCGGACCAGTTCCGGATAGATCTCAGCCGCGTTGCCGAGCAGGCCAACGGAAACCGCCTGCTTCCGGGCGCAAGCGTCTTCAACAATCGCCAAAGCCTCATCAAGATCGTTCGATTGCCGGTCCAGATAACCGGTCTTCAATCGCATCTCGATCCGGCCAGCCTGACATTCAACCGCAAGCATCGACGCACCGGCCATCGTCGCCGCCAGCGGCTGGGCGCCGCCCATACCGCCCAGACCACCCGTCAGAATCCATCGGCCCGAAAGATCGCCGTCGTAGTGCTGGCGTCCGATCTCGACGAAGGTTTCGTAGGTGCCCTGGACAATGCCCTGACTGCCGATATAGATCCAAGAGCCAGCTGTCATCTGGCCATACATCATCAGGCCGGCCCGATCGAGCTGGTTGAATTTCTCCAGCGTCGCCCAGTGGGGCACGATGTTGGAATTGGCAATCAGCACTCGCGGCGCATCGGCATGGGTGCGAAAGACACCCACAGGCTTGCCCGACTGGACCAGCAGGGTCTCGTCGTTCTCCAGCGCGCGCAGCGCCGCCACCAGCCGGTCGTAGCTCTCCCAGTTGCGCGCCGCCCGACCGATACCGCCATAGACGACCAGTTCTTGGGGTTTTTCCGCAACCTGAGCATCCAGATTGTTCATCAGCATCCTGAGTGGCGCCTCCGTCAACCAACTCTTGCAACTGAGTTTGTTGCCATGCGGCGCTCGGATGTCGCGGGTGTTGTCGATGCGACGATTTTCCATCAGGCGGTCGGTCACGGCATTCGCTCCGGTTGAGAGGATGGCGGGAAGCCCTCGCAGTGGTTGAAGCGGGTCGCAAGATAAAATCGGTCACCCGGATGGGTAAACCAGGCGCGCGATGCAACCCGCCCGCCGGACCATGTGCGCCGGTGAAGCAGCAGACAAGGCTGATTCCGTCCGATACCGAGAAGTTGTCGCTCCATCGGGCCGGGAAGAACCGCTTCAAGCCGATGCTCGACCTCGCTGAGAGGCGCGGTCCGCATAAGGTATTCGTTCGGCGTCTGACACTGAAGATCAACCGAGAGATAGTCTGGCACCACGGCAGGGTTTACCCAGCGATCCTCGAACTGGAAGGGAGTGCCGTCGAGTAGGTGGACCAGCTGGCTGTGAAAGAGATCTTGTTCCGGTTCCGTCTGCATTTCCCCGGCGATCTCTCCCAGCGGCTGGGCGCGCTCGTGCCGAATGACGTCGCATCCGTAGGCGCCGCGGCGGCGGATCACGTCGGCAATGTTGCGGATTTCCAGCATGTCAAGCCGGGCGCGCCGATCGGCCACGAAGGTACCCTGTCCCTGAACCCGGCGCAGCCAGCCGTCGTCCTTGAGTTCGCGCAGTGCGCGGTGTACCGTCATACGGCTGGCGCCAGACAGGCGCACAAGTTCGTTCTCGGACGGGATACGATGGTCGACCGGCCAGACGCCGGACAGAATGAAGCGGCGGACATAATCCTTGACCTGCTGGTACAGCGGCGTCGGGCCGGCCGCGTCGAAGGGTTGCGGGTGCGGCAAACCACTCATCCGGCCAGCCCCAGATAGGCTTCCACCAGAGCCGGATCCTTGCGTGCAGCCGCGGCCGTGCCGTGCCACACCGCCCGACCGGACTCGAGAACGCACACGGAATCGGCGATGTCGAAGGCGCGCTGCGTGCTCTGCTCGACCAGCAGGATCGCAAGTCCTTCATCGCGCAGTTGGCCGAGAGCGGCATAGCATACATCGATTACGGCCGGCATGAGGCCGAGCGACACTTCGTCGATCAGCAACAGTCTCGGCTCAGCCATCAGGGCGCGGCCAATCGCCAGCATCTGCTGTTCACCACCGGACATCGACCCCGCGAGCTGTGCGAGCCGGTTCTCGAGTCGTGGAAACAGCGTCACGACCCGCTCGATATTGCGTGCTTCTGCCATACGCGGTTGACTGTAACCGCCGACAGTCAGGTTTTCGGCAACGGTCAGGTCCGGGAACAGACGGCGTCCTTCCGGTGCCAGAGCAATGCCGAGCCGGACCCGGGAGCGCACCGGTTCGGTGGCGATGTCTGTATCGTTGAAGATGACCCGTCCACCCATCACTGCAACATGTCCGGCGATCGCCATCAGCGTCGAGGATTTACCCGCGCCGTTGGCGCCGATCAGCGCCAGCACGTTGCCGTCCGGCACTTCCAGGCTGAGTTCGGTCACCGCATGGAATGGTCCGTAGCCGCAGGTCAGGCGATCAAGCCGCAGCATGTCGCCCCTCCTCCGAGCCGAGATAAGCGGCACGGACCGTCGGGTCGGCCATCACAACAGCCGGTTCACCGTCGCCGATCTTGCGGCCATTATCCAGAACGACAAGATGCCGGCATATGCGCATCACCTCGATGAGGTTGTGTTCGATCAGCACGACAGTGGCGCCCTGGCGGTTGAGATCGGCGATCGTGTCCGCGAGGCGCGGCGCTTCCGCGCTGTTCAGGCCCGCCAGCGGCTCGTCAAGCAGCAGTACTTTCGGGTCAAGCGCCAGCGCACGCGCCATTTCCAATCGCTTGAGATAACCGAGAGGCAGCTTGTCCGGCAACGCGTCGGCTGCATCCGCGATGCCGACCAGATGAAGCAGTGTACGCGCGCGATCCCGTTCAGCAGCGCGCGAGGTCGTGACGAGCGCTGCCAGCGGATTGGCGGTTGTCGCGTGGCCGGCGGCCAGCGCCACATTCTCGACTGCGGTCATGCCTGCAAAGGGCCGGACAAGCTGCTGCGACAGGCCGAGACCCATCCGCACGCGACGGTGTGTCGGCAGCCGGGAAATCTCGGTGCTGTCGATTGCAATGCGTCCGGCCTGGGGCCTGACCATGCCGGTGATCACGCGCATCAATGTTGTCTTGCCGGCACCGTTCGGACCTATCAGGCCGAGCAGGGCGCCTCGGGGTACCCCGAAGTCGACATCGACCAGCGCGTCGACACCGCCAAAGCGCACCGTCACTCCCTCAATGGAGAGAAGGGCCTTCACCGCCCTTTATCCCGCCGTTCGCCGGCCTGAGATGCGCCGCCAAAGCGTCTGCATCAGGCTATCGACGCCACCGGGCGCGAAATACATGACGGTGAAGAGAAGAACACCGTAGATCAACAGCTTGTAGTCGGCGAAAACCTGGAGCAGCAGCGGCAGCACGCTCAGCACGGCTGCCGCCACGACAACCCCCCACACCGATCCGATACCGCCCACGATCACCATAGCCAGAACGGAAATGGATTCGATGAAGTCAAAGCTCTCGACCTCGACAAACTTGACATAGTGAGCGAACAGGGCACCGGCGAGACCGGCGAGACCGGTGCCGAACACGAAGGCGGTAAGCTTGTAGCGCGCCACGTCGATGCCCAGAGTCCGGGCTGTATCCTCGTCGGTTGCGATGGCATCGAAGGCGTGACCCATCCAGGATCGCTTGAGATAAAGGCTGAAGGCGATGACGGCGGCGGCAAACGCCGCACAGAGCAGCATGTAGGGGATTTGACCGATACCGGGGTCGGGGATGCCGGCAATGCCCTCCTCGCCGCCCAGGAACTCCTGCTGGCGCACGAAGCCGGTGAACAGGAAACCGACGCCCATGGTCGTGATCGCGAGGAAGTCGTGGCGGACGCGTAACGAGGCGAAACCGACGATGAAGCCGAAAAAGCCCGCAACCGCCATGGCGATCGGCAGGGCCAGCCAGAACGAGCCGCCGCCGGTGGTAAACAGCGCCGCCGAGTATGCGCCAATGCCGTAGAATGCGGCGTGACCCAAGCTGATCTGGCCGCAAAACCCGGTGATCAGGTTCAGGCTCAACGCAAAGATCACGCTGAAGCTCATGACTGTAAGGAGCGATATTTCGTACATGCCGTTCTTCGTCCTCAACGCCGAATGAACAGGCCTTGGGGCCGGATCATGAGGACGGCAATCAGGAAAGCGAAGGCGATGGCGTCACGATCCAGCACCCTGTCGAGGTATATGGTGCCGAAGGATTCGATCACGCCCAGTGCCAGCGCGGCGATCAGGGTGCCTCTTACGTTGCCCAGCCCGCCCAGAACGATAATGGCAAGAGCCTTGTAGGCCGGCACGCCGCCCATGGTCGGAATAACCTGATTGAGCAGCAGGGCGACCATGATGCCGGAGGCTGCAGCCATGGCAGAGGCGACGAAGAAATTGACATAGCGCACACGCGCCAGATCGATACCGAAGGATTCAGCCATCGCGGCATCCGAAACCGTAGCGCGCCAGGCGATGCCGATACGCGTCCGCCCGGCCAGCACGGCGAGTCCGCCGATCAGGACAACAGCGAGCACCACGACGACAATCCGCCCCTCTTCCAGCCGCACGCCGGCGACTGTGACCGTATCCTTCAACGGCGGCGCCAGAAATGAGAGGCTCGTGGCTCCGAAGACCAGCCGATAGATTTCTTCCATCGCGATGAAGAGGCCGATCGATGCGATCAGCGCGACATGGGGCGGCTTGTCGAGAAGCGGCTCATAGAACAGCCGGTAAAAGGCCATGCCGAAAAAACCGACCACGACAACGGTGATGACGAAGGCGGCAGCGAAACTACCGGTCTCGTTGGTGAGCAACAGGCCGATATACGCGCCCAATGTAAAGATGCCGGCATGGGCAATGTGCAGGATTCGCAGGAGCCCATAGACCAGCGTGAGGCCTACGGCAATCAGGGCATAGATACAGCCTTCGACCAGCCCTTGGACCAGAAGATCGGAATAGTTCAACGCGGGACGTCCCGGAGGATTTGCCTTGGGTTGATTATTGCAACGAAGATTCCGATCGCACGAGATCGGATGGTGCCCCGTCCAAAGAGGCTTCACCCGATCCCGCCGACCGGCTGGGTTCACTTTTCGGGCGGTATCAGCAACTTGGCGTCGTCGATCTTCGAATGGTAGCGCCAGCGGCCGTTGCGGACTTCCTGAACCTTGAGCCCCTTTTGCACTTCGCCGAGCGCATTGAATGAGAGGGTGCCGGTGATTGCATTGACCTCAATCGAGGCAAGCGCCTCGCGAATCGCGGCCCTGTCGGTCGAACCGGCCTTTTTCAGGGCCGCGGCCGCAACCATCACCGCAGCGTGGCCAGAGGCGCCGACCATGTCCGCACCGTAGCCAGTCCGTTTCTCGAACTCGGTCATGAAATTACGAACTTCCGGTTCCTTGCTGTCCCGGTCGAGTGCCGTGACGATGATGACACCTTCGGCCGCTTTCTTGGCAATCTCGATGAACTTGACGCCATCGTAGCCTTCCTGGCCCACAACCACCGCCTTGACGCCGCCAGCGCGGAGCTGGCTGACAAAGGGCGCAGCAACGAACCAGTAACCGGTATCGAAAATGGCGTCGGGATTGTCGGCCTTGATTGACGAGACGATCGGGCCGAACTGCCGATCACGCAGGGAATACTGGTATTCCTTGATGACATGGATACCATAGTCGGCCGTCACAGACCTGAACCCGGCAGCGAGCGACTTGCCGTAGTCGTTCTTCATGATGGTGATCACGACGCGTTTCTTGCCCAGCGTGTCGCCGATCAGTTTCGCCGCCGCCTTGCCCTGCACGCTGCCCAGGATGCCGGTCCGGAAAACATAGTTGCCCGCCCGAGTAATGTCGGGATGCACGGCATAGGCAGAAATATAGGGTACCCTGGCATTCTGGTAGACGCCGGCCGAGGCGCGGGTGGGCGCCGAATAGCTGCCTGAAATGCCCAGCGCGACCTTGTCCTGCTGGATCAGTTTGGTTGCAATCGGCACGGCGAATTTCGGTTTGGCCTGATCGTCGTAGACAGCCAGTTCGAGTTTCTTGCCGTTAACTCCGCCAGCGGCGTTGACCGTATCGACGGCAATCTGTGCGCCGGTCAGCGCCGATTTGCCGTCGGCAGCCGCAAAGCCTGTCTGAGGGGTGTTGAACCCGATCTTTATCGTCTCCGCCGAGGCGGCAGAAGCTGCCAAGACGAAGGCCGCTGCCGTGACAGTGCTGAACTTCCAGGACATCATGATACTGCTCCATTGGTCGAAAACGGACCGGCCCGCTCTCGTGGTTCCGCCACATGGCGCCGTTGCGACGGCACCGGGCATCTTGGCATTGGAAGACAAGTTATATATACAAGTCAAGAGCCAGATATTTTTGGTCGTCCCGGACAAGCCGACTGAACCGGAAAGCCCGAGCATCCGCAAGGAGGACATCGCCATGGTCGTCGACGGACCAGCGATCAGAGACCAGCAGATGGATGAATTCCGGCGCGACGGCGTGCTTCTCCTGCGCGGGATTTTCGCCGACTGGGTAAAAGACCTGCAGCGCGGCATGGAAACCAATATCGGGAACCCGAGCTGGCGCGAGCGCAGCATCCGGCCGGGGGATGGCTCCGCACCCTTCTTCCAGGATTACTGCAACTGGGACAAGATCCCGGAATACCATCGATTTGTCATGGAATCGTGCGCTGCGGCCGTCGCCGGACGGTTGATGGGATCGAAGACTGCACGACTGTTTCACGAGCATGTCCTGATCAAGGAACCCGGCTCCTCGGTGGTAACGCCTTGGCATCACGACATGCCCTATTATTGCGTCGAAGGCAGCATGACCTGCAGCCTGTGGATCACCCTCGACCCGGTGACGCGCGACTGTGCGATCGAATATATTGCCGGATCGCACGCCTGGAACCGGGAGTTTCGTCCGGAGCGCTTCAACGGTACGGCGCTCACCCCCGGCGACACCCGCGAGCCGATGCCCGATATTGCCGCCAACAGAGCCGGCTACGATATTCGCGGCTGGGCGATGGCACCCGGCGACGCGGTCGCCTTCACTTACTGGACGGTGCATGGCGCGCCAGCCAACAGGTCGGCGAACCGGCGGCGAGCCTTTTCGGTCCGCTTCGTCGGCGATGACGCCGTCTATGCCGAAAAGGGGGTACACTCACCTCCCTTCCCCAAGATCGGCCTCAAAATCGGCGATCCGCTGTCCGGCGACCAGTTTCCCGTATTGTGGCGCGCATGAATCCGTATCGTTTTACCCCCGGCGACGCCCCGATCCTGATGAGCATGCCCCATGTCGGTACGGCTATCCCGTCGGAAATCGAAGCACGCATGACCGATCGGGCGCTTCAGAGACCGGATACCGACTGGCATCTGGATCGCCTTTACGACTTCGCGAACGAACTGGGAATTCCGATCCTGCAGGCGATCTGGTCTCGCTATGTGGTGGACCTCAACCGGCCGGCGGATGATGCCGCCCTGTACCCCGGTCAAGCGGGTACCGGCCTGTTTCCGCAGACCGACTTTTCGGGAGCCGCCCTGTACCGGGAGGGCCGCGGACCTGTCGAGGCCGAGAAGATCGAGAGGCTGGAGACATTCTGGCTGCCTTATCATCAACGCCTCGAGCGGGAACTGGCAAGTCTTCACAAGAAATTTGGCATGGCGATTCTGTTCGACTGTCATTCCATCGTTTCGACCGTACCCCGCCTGTTCGACGGTATACTCGCGGACTTCAATCTCGGCACGGCAGCCGGCCATTCCTGCGATGCGGGGCTGCGGTTTCAGCTTGCCGAGGCTCTGAGCGAAGACCAAAGCTATCGCCTGGTCGTTGACGGTCGGTTCAAGGGTGGATTCATCACCCGACGGTACGGCGACCCGGACAACCGTATCCACGCGTTCCAGATGGAGCTGTCGATGGCAACCTATTGCGAACAAAGGGTACCGTGGTGTTACCTGCCGGAAAAGGCGATCAAGGTTCGGCCCAGTCTGCGCCGCATGCTGGAGACGGCGCTGCTCTGGGCCGGGGATCAGGGAAAATGAAGCGATTTGCTCGCGTCACTCTACACCTGACCAGAGACGAGAACGCCATTTCTGATGACAGCCCGACAGGGATTGAAGCCGATTGGATAAGCCAGTTCCCCGGGCCGCTCGATTCCCCAAACAACGAAATCGGCCTTCTTGCCGACCTCCAGCGTCCCGATGCCGTCCAGTCGGCCCAGCGCTCGCGCGGCCTCCCGCGTCACGCCCGCCAAGGCCTCCGCCGGTGTCATCCGAAACAGGGCGCATGCCATGTTCAGCATCAACAGCAGGGAAGCGACCGGCGAACTGCCGGGGTTGCTGTCCGTCGCAAGCGCCATACCGACCCCGTATTCCCGGAACAGGTCGATCGGCGGCGGCCTGGTCTCGCGCAGGCAATAGAACGCGCCCGGCAACAGCACGGCGACCGTGCCCGCCGCGGCCATAGACCGGACTCCCGCCTCGGTGACGTATTCCAGGTGATCAGCCGACAGACCGCCATACGCGGCGACGAGTTCGGCACCGCCCAGATCACTCAACTGTTCGGCGTGCAGTTTGACGGACAGATCATGGTCGTGCGCTGCCTGAAAAACGCGCTCTGTCTGGTCGCGGGTAAAACCGATGGTTTCACAGAATGCGTCGACGGCATCGACTTCCCCGGCAGCCGCCACTTCCGGGATCATCTCCTGGCAGACAAGATCGATGTAGCCGTCCGGATTGCCCGCAAACTCCGGTGGCAGCGCATGTGCCCCCAGGAGGGTTGTCACGATATCGACCGGCATGTGTTCCGGGATTTTTCGTGCGGCTTGCAACATCCGGCGCTCCACTGCCGTGTTGAGTCCATAGCCGGACTTGATTTCCATTGTCGTGACGCCTTCCCGCGCGAGGTGATCGACCCGCGGCAATGCCTGTTCCAGAAGTTCGTCGCGCGAGGCCTTGCGCGTCGCCTCGACCGTCGAGATGATGCCGCCACCGGCGCGGGCAATCTCCGCATAGGTTGCACCGTTGAGCCGAAGCTCGAATTCCGCAGCGCGATTGCCGCCGTAGACGATGTGCGTATGGCAGTCGATGAGGCCGGGAGTGATCCAGGCGCCTTTCAGGTCGTGGGTCGGGGTGTCTCCAAACCGGTTCGCTTCAAACCGTTCAGTGTGCCCTATCCAGGCGATCCGTCCGCCGGCCACCACCAGTGTCCCGTCATTGATCATGCCATAAGGATCCGATTCCGCCGCTGCCATGGTCGCCATGCGTGCATTGGTCCAGATGCCGTCCCCGCGAGTCATCCAAACGCCCCCCTTCCTGATCTGTTGTTCACGACGCCGCCACCGTATACCCGGCGCCTTCCTGTCGTCATGTGCGCAGGCGCGGGCAAATGGATCGCCATCTCTCTTTACCTGTGTTTCGTGACCGTCATGTGCGCAGGCGCGGGCAAATGACTACAGCCCCCCTGTCCCTCTGGGCGCCACTGGCCTTCCTTGACTGCGGCTGGGCTGAGGACGTGTTGTTCCGCGTCGACGACGGCGGCATGATCAGCGCCGTGGAACTCGGCATCTCCCCGGGCAATCTTGCCCGGCTTCCCGGAGTCGTCATCCCCGGCATGCCCAACCTGCACAGCCACACATTTCAGCGCGCCATGGCCGGTCTGACGGAACGGACGGGCGGTGCCAATGATTTCTGGACCTGGCGCAAGACCATGTATGGTTTTGTGGAGCGCCTGACTCCCGATCAGGTAGAAGCGATCGCCGCGCAGTCATATGTCGAAATGCTGAAGGCCGGCTACACGAGTGTTGCGGAATTCCACTACTTGCACAATCCAGCCGGCGGTGGCCGGTATCACGATCCGGCGGAACTGGCGCGCCGCGTTGCCGCAGGCGCAGCGGCAGCAGGCATTCGCTTGAGCCTGATGCCGGTCCTGTATCAGGATGGCGGCTTTGGCGGAAAGGCGCTTGACGATGTTCAGCATCGTTTCCGCCTGGAGATCGACGAATGGGCCTTGATCATCACCGCGATGGCCCGAACCGGCGTTTCCGAGCACTCTTCGGCCGCGGCGCTGCACAGCCTGCGCGCCGTCTCGCCCGCCGCGCTGGACGAAGCCGTTGCCGCGTATGGCGAAATCCGAACGGACGGGCCGATTCACATTCACATAGCAGAACAGGAGAAGGAGGTCGCCGACTGCCTTGCCTGGTCCGGCCAACGGCCGGTTGAATGGCTGCTGGACCATGCACCTGTTGATCGCCGCTGGACACTTGTCCATGCGATCCACATGACCAGATCCGAACGCATCCGGGTCGCCGGTGTCGGCGCCGTTGCCGGACTGTGTCCCACCACGGAAGCCAATCTGGGCGACGGTATTTTCGAACTGCCATCCTGGCTTGCTGGAGGAGGCGCATGGGGAATCGGCAGCGACAGCAATGTGTCCCTCGATCCACGCGAGGAGATGCGCTGGCTGGAATATGTCCAGCGCCTGATCCTCCGAAGGCGCATGGCGGCGCATCCCGGCATCCCGACAGAGTCCCTGGGTCACGCCCTGTGGTTCGGCGCCGTCGAAGGGGGCGCCCGTGCGCTGGGCCAACCCTGCGGACGCCTTGAGGCGGGCAGGACTGCCGACTTTCTCGTCCTTGATCCCGATCATCCGACGCTGGCCGGACATGCGCCCGAAACGCTTCTGGACGCTTGGGTGTTCTCCAACGCAGGTTCGGCGCTGACCGAGGTCTGGGTGGCCGGAAGGCCGGTAATTCGTGAAGGCCGCCACGCCCGGGAAGACGCCATAGCCCACCGCTACCGCGCGGCCCTGAAGACGCTGAAGGAAAGCCTGTAATGCCCGAAACAGTAACCCTGCTGCCCGGGGCCGTCGGCATCGATATCCTGGAGCGGCTGTATCGCGACAGCCCTCCGGTGATGCTGGATCGGTCCAGCCGGGGCGCGGTCGACCGTGCTGCGGATGTTGTCGCAGAGGCCGCGGCAGGCGACGAGGCTGTCTACGGCATCAATACCGGCTTCGGCAAGCTTGCGCATACCCGGATTTCGCCAGAGGAAACAGCGCAGATCCAGCACAACCTGATTCTCTCGCACGCCGCCGGTGTCGGCCCGGACCTGCCGGAAAAAGTGGTCCGATTGATGATGATGCTGAAGCTTCTGAGCCTGGGTCGGGGGGCGTCCGGCGTACGATGGCGTCTCATTGAAATTCAGGAGCAGATGCTGGCAGCCGGAGTCACGCCGGCGGTGCCGGCGCAGGGCTCGGTCGGCGCTTCCGGAGATCTGGCGCCGCTGGCCCATCTCACTGCTGTCATGATCGGCGACGGCCATGCCTTTATCGGCGGTCAAAGGTTATCTGGCCAGGTCGCCTTGCAGAATGCTGGTATCGAGCCTGTGACACCGGTCGCAAAAGAGGGGCTGGCGATGATCAACGGCACGCAATGCTCGACGGCGCTGGCGCTCGCGGGCCTTTTCGACGCCAGGCGCCTCTTGTGGACGGCCTTGATCACCGGCGCTCTTTCCGTGGACGCCATCATGGGGTCGGATACGCCTTTCGACCCGGCGATCGGGGCCTTGCGCGGCCACCCGGCCCAGATTGACGCCGCGTCGGCGCTACGCGCTCTGCTGTCCGGCAGCGAAATCCGGAAATCCCACAAAGACTGCAATCGGGTGCAGGACCCCTATTCCATCCGCTGCCAGCCCCAGGTCATGGGTGCCTGCCTGACATTGTTGCGTCAGGCCGCGACGGTTCTGGCCACCGAAGCCGTGGCAGTAACGGACAACCCGCTGGTGCTGCCTGACCGCCGGGAAATCCTTTCGAGCGGGAACTTTCATGCCGAGCCCGTGGCGTTTGCCGTCGACCAGATGGCCCTGGCGGTGGCAGAGATCGGCGCTCTGGCCGAGCGACGTATTGCCTTGATGGTTGATCCGACGATGAGCGCATTACCGGCTTTCCTGACCTCCGATCCTGGCTTGAACTCCGGCTTCATGGCGGCAGAGATCACGGCTGCAGCCCTGGCAGCGGAAAACAAGCAGCGCGCAACGCCGGCAAGCATTGACAGTCTGACCACGAGCGCCAACCAGGAGGACCATGTTTCCATGGCCACCCACGGGGCGCGCCGTCTTGCCGACATGAACGACAATCTGGCCAGGATCCTCGCCATCGAATGGCTGGCGGCGGCGCAGGGCATCGATTTCCGCAAACCGTTGAAGACGAGCGTGCGGCTGACCGGAGTCGTGGATTGCCTCCGCACGGCCGTGCCGCCGCTGACGGAAGACCGGTACATGGCGCCGGATATCGAAGTCGCTGCAGATCTGATTTGGCAAGGTGCAGTGGTGGAGGCGGCCGGACCGGACGGGATGCCGGGGTGGTGACCCGGAAACCCGCCGCACGACTGGCAGACGGTCCGGCAAGGATCCGGACCCTGGCCGATCGGTTGCGGGAAGGCCAGACCCGAGCTCTGGCGCGCGCGCTGACCCTCGCCGATATCGGCGGCGACGATGCGCGGGTACTCATGCAGGCACTGGCCGATGACCGGCGGGATACACCGGTCATCGGATTCACCGGCCCGCCTGGTGCCGGAAAATCGACCCTGATCAGTGCCTTCATCCGGGCCTTGCGTGAGCACGGGAAAACTGTCGCAGCGCTGGTCGTGGACCCCTCAAGCCCGAGAAGCGGCGGCGCGATCCTGGGAGATCGTGCCCGGATGGGCGAACACGGGTCCGATCCGGACGTTTTTATCCGATCGATAGCCTCGCGCGGACATCTGGGCGGATTAGCGTTGAATATACAGGCTTCTATCGATGTTCTGAATGCCGCCGGGTTCGATCTGGTGCTGCTGGAGACGGTTGGCGCCGGTCAGTCCGAAGTGGAAGTGGCGCAGGTCGCGGACACAACAGTGGTGATCAGTGCTCCGGGTCTGGGCGATGAACTCCAGGCAATCAAGGCAGGCGTTCTCGAGATCGCCGACATTCTGGCCGTGAACAAGGCGGATCTTCCCGGTGCCGACAGCACGGCCCAGCAACTGACGGCCATGCTGAGTCTGCGCAGTGGCGATCGCCGGTCCACGCCGGTGATCCGGACCGTTGCGACGACCGGGGATGGCATCTCAGAACTGGTCGACGCCGCTTGCGCCGCCGCCGATGCTGTGACACCGGAAGATCGTGCGATCCGGGCCGAGCGCCAGGTCCTGGATCGCCTCGTCAACGCCGGGGCGGCCCTGACCCGCTTGACGCTGAAGGACATGAAAGCCGCCGAGCGGCGTGAACTGATCGACGGGATTCGAGCCGGCGCGCTGGACCCGCTCGCCGCAGCCAGGCGCTTGCTGGGTTGATCTGCGTTGTCCCGGCCGACGGCGATGTCGGGAATCAACGCATGCTTGCGAGGGTCAGCGCCGTCCTTCCGGGACGGAGACAGCCTTTTGTCGCAACGGGGCTGTCCCGTGAATACCGCCCGCCGCGCGTGCGCATGGGGCAGCCGGCGAATCCGGATTTGTCTTTGCCTCGTTGACCGCCGCCCGCCGCGCGTGCGCATGGGGCAGCCATCCCCCGCGCCCTTGCGATTCCGATACCGCTTGCCGTCCGAAACTCGGGAGATGCACTGCGCCCTGCCGGTTCAACGATGAAATGACACCGCATCAGAGCTTGCCGTCCAAAACTCGGGGGATGCACTGCTCCCCCGTTCAGCGGCGGGAAATACAGTCGCTACAGGCTTCCAACTGAAGGCACGCTACTGGCCTTGTCCGAGCGAATATCCCGGCTCGCCATCAAAAGTCATCAGGTGCTCGGTCTTGATGAATTCCACCCCTTGTTGGTTCAGTTTTCCAAGCAGTTCGACAATCAGTGCCCGATTGAACTGTTTGCCATCTCTGGCCATGTAGCGGCAGCGCCAGTGATCGGTGCAAACCGTCTGAGGCAAGCCATCCGGCCACACCTTGACGCCGCGGTTGGTGATCATGGCCAGATCGAAGGTATCGTTGACGGCAGTTTTCATCTTTCCGGCCAGCTTGTCGACGGACTCGGTCGAGTGGACAAATACGTCGATGCCAACGAGATCTTTTTTTGCCGGCGTGCGCGACCTGGCGCGTGGCGGCTCGAACGGTTTGCCCTCACGGTCGTAAGAAGTCCCGGACAGCCGTTGCGGCTCCTCGCCCAAGCGCTCTATCACTGCGTCGGCGAACTCGGCGGTCCCCACTTCACGTTGTGACACGCTGCTGTCGAAGATGTCGTAGGTGTGGACGCCGTCCTCAATGGCGCGAAGCCAGGCATTGTGCGTCACCTCGGCCACTTCCGGCTGACCAATATGGTCCATCATCATCACGCCAGCGAGCAGGAGGCCTGAGGGATTCGCCATGTTCTGTCCGGCGCGACGCGGTGCCGAGCCGTGAATTGCCTCGAACATGGCGCCATGGGCACCGATGTTGGCAGAAGGGGCGAGACCGACCGAGCCTGCGATCTGGGCTGCGACATCGCTCAGGATGTCGCCATAGAGGTTCGGCATCACAATGACATCGAACTGGACAGGCTGGTCTGCCAGCTTGGCCGCGCCGATATCGACGATCCAGTGCTCGCCCACAATGTCTGGATACTCGGTCGCCACATCGTCAAAGACCTTGTGAAAGAGGCCGTCGGTCAGCTTCATGATATTGTCTTTGGTGAAGCAGGTGACCTTCTGACGGTTGTGCTGCCGGGCATATTCAAAGGCGTAACGGATAATTCGCTCGCATCCCGACTGTGAGACCAGCTTCAGGCACTGATAAACGTCTTCGGTCTGGCGATGCTCGATTCCAGCGTACAGGTCCTCCTCGTTCTCGCGCACGATCACGACATCCATGCCGGGATGCTTGGTGGCAACGTAAGGATCATACGCGACGCAGGGCCGGATGTTGGCGTACAGGCCCAACGTCTTGCGAACGGTGACGTTCAGGCTTTTGAAGCCACCACCCTGAGGCGTGGTAATGGGCGCCTTGTAGAAGACCTTGGTACTTTGGAGGCTGTCCCATGAATTCGGGGCGATGCCGCTGCTGAAACCGCTATCATAAACCTGCTCTCCGATAGCGATCTCCTCGATCGCGAGATGCGCGCCGGCAGCTTCCAGAATCCGCAGGCTGGCATCCATGATTTCTGGGCCGATGCCGTCGCCTCGGGCTATTGTGATCGGAATGCTGCCAACCGACTTCGCAGCATTAACAGCCTCGTCGGTCCGGGCGTCCTCCGCTGTCTTCGACAATTCGGCCGAGGTCGGCGTTTTGTTCATCGGTGTCTCCGTGGATTGAATCTCCCAAATCAGATGGGCGCTACCATAGATTGTTACAATTGATTTCTGCAAAATACATATTGAAAAAATCAACGCTTGGTCTGCCATGCAGGATGTCGGCAGCGCTCTCCTGCGGGCTGACGTCACGGTCGTGGAGAGAGGCGGGTTTTCGCAAGCGGCAGAACGGCTGTTTGGGGATCGGTCAGCCATGCCATTGCAGATCAAGCCGCTGAAAGAGGTGTTTGGCCTGAAACTCCTCAGTGCCTGTTCCTGAAGTCGCGGGTGGCCTCGTGCTGTGGTATCCTGTCGGGATGTTGACACCGACGATGGAGGATTCCATGGCCTGGACCGAGGCCACCCGAGCGCAGCATGGCCGTCTGCATGATGATCGGCAAAACGACTTGACGGACGCGGAGTGGATGGTGATCGCTCCGCTGATCCCGCGACAGGGTCGGATGGGCCGCCCGCGGGCGGCGGACCCTCGACGCGTGTTCGATGCGATCCGGTCCATGCTGTCGTCGGGGTGTCAGTGGCGGCTCGTTCCGCCTTGTCATCCGGCGTTTTCGACGGTCCGGAACTGTTTCCACGCCTGGCGCAATGACGGAACCCTGGAACGGAGGCCGGACGCGCTTCGGGACCGGGCACGAGCGCAGGCGGGCCGGGGTGTGGCGCCGACGGCGGCGATCATCGACAGTCAATCGGTGAAGACGACGGAAGGCGGCGGGCCTTCGGGACAGGATGCCGGCAGGAAGATCAGGGGACGGAAGCGGCACATCGCGGTGGACATGGAAGGCAACCCGATCGTGGTGCATGTGCACCCCGCCGACGTGCAGGATCGAGACGGGGCACCGGAGGTGATCGCGGACCTCCCGAGCAAGGCCCGGGGGGTCTCGAAGGTGTTTGCCGACGGCGGATACCGGGGTGACAGGCTGCGCGACCGGCTGAAGGAGCTCAAGCTTCCCGACCTCCTGGAAATCGTGGGAAAGCCGAAGGAAACTGCGGGTTTCACGGTCATTCGCTGCCGCCGGGTGGTGGCGCGGACCTTCGCCTGGAGGGGCCGATGCCGACGGCTCGCCGGGGACTTCGAGCGGAGCCTCGAGAGTTCCCTGGCCTGGGTGCAGCGCGCTGCCTGCCGTTTCCTGATGCGCAGGGTCGCGCGAGGGCCAAGTCATTGATTCACAAAAACATGATGATATCAAGGACTTGTGATTCAGACTGTCAGACGGAGTCCCAAGCACCTTAGCATAATCCGAGACGGCGAGAAGCTGCCGGACCATGCGCTCCACATCCTCGGGTGAAACAAGACGCTGGACCGCATTCGAGAACCTGAAATCACCGGGCTCGTCCGGTCCGGCGCGCCGGATTTCGATCCCGTCGGTGTAGCAGGACCGGATTTCTGTGCCCGGAGAGCATCTGCAGCCGGAAGGCTGGCCGCTGCGTGGCGCCCGCGCCGACGGACTTCCGCTGCCACCGCCTTCTCCAGATGGTCGAACTGCTCGTCGTCCAGCAGACGCAGCGAACGTCCAAGGTCGGTCGGCAGGGCAAGGCGCGGCGCGTTGGCCGGGCGGCTGCCGCCGGTCGCGCCGGGCTTCGCATCCGAAGCCTGCCACCGCTCGTCTCCCATATCCCGATTTCGCGCCATGTCCCGCCTTCCTGACAGTGCGATCCTGTCCGCCCACGCGCGCGCAAGGCCTTCGGATCCTGGTCATTCATCGACGGGCTCTCCGAGTGTCCGCCCACGCGCGCGCAAGGCCTTCCCTGCTCCGCAGGCGAACGATAGAAACGCCTCTCGATAGGGACCTCCGTCATGAGGGGAAAGCCATTGGGGTAGGAGTATTGCGTGCTCTCCGCCAAGTTGGCGATACGCATCTGCTCGATCATGCGTTGGCGTCCTGGCCTGCCCCGAGGGCTCATACAGCCCGACCCAAGTGACCTCCGGCCCCAACTGGACCAGCCCCCTGCAACGATGCGCTGATTCTCTGGCACAGGACCGTCGCCACGACAGCGGATTCGCCGAAGCTGCGGTCGTCCATGACCCGGATGCGCGTAGCGCTTGTCCTGTGCGGTTCCGGGTTTCCTGCGCCGGACGGCCACCGGCGTCTTGTGGTGACTTGTGGTGAACGCCCTCGCCGCGCGGCGCTCCTGATGACAGGGCGCGCGGAGCTTGTGCAGGATACCGAAGGCGCATCCGCACGGGGGAACATGGCCGCTTCACCCCATCGCGCGCCGCTCGCTCGCAAATCTCCCGAGGGTTCCGCGAAGGCGCTGATTGCCGCCGCAACGCCGGGCGCCGACGCGACCCGTGTTTGTGTCGCCGTTGGCGCCCTAAGCCGTTGCGTGTTCCTCTGATCAGGGGTTGGGAGAAGGGTTCGGATCCTGGGCCGAGCGGAAGCAGCGGCGTTCGAAAGGGGCCGTATGGCCGCCGCGTCCGCCGACGCCTGCCAGTTCAGGGCTGTAGATGATGAGCGTATAGTGATGGTCCGGCCGGAGGCCGGCGAGACGAATGCCCGCTTTGTCAACGGTGTCATTCTGGCCCTTCAGGCTGCCAAGGGGCTGGCTGCTGATGGGGAGCGCCGAAAAGTGCCGGTCTTCGTTCGCCATCACCCCGACCCGCAGAGACAGCGGCTGCTCCTCCCAGTCCCGGTTCGCAAATGTCTGCCAGTTCCAGAGATCATGGCTGCGGAGATGAAAGTCGTATACGGTGACGGTCAGGGAGGTGGGCGTCATCCGGCTCATACTGACAATGCAGTCGAAAAAACAGGACAGTTTCTGATGGTGTTCGATCGTATGCACCCGCTTTGAATGGCACGCGCCCGGCCCCGCCAGCCACGCGTCGGCAGGCTGGACCATCGTCACTACCAGCGCCAGCGCGGCGGCGTATTTCGTCAGTCGTTTCATTGTCTGTTTCTCCCGGTTGTCTGAATGAGCCTCTTGCAGAACCGTCCGAACAGACGTGATTTCGGCTGATTTTGGGGTAGAGGCAGGGTCGGGTTTCGGGGTCGCCCTGTGGTATCCCGGGTTTGAGCCCACAAGCGACCAGGGAGACAACCCCGATGACCCTGAGCGCGAAGCTATCCGATTTCCGGCACAGGTTTCAAGGAGAGTTGTTCCCGGCGCTGGCGGAGGAGGTGGGTCCCCTGCTCGGGACGCACCGCCGTTTCGTGGCGGCGCCTGATCTGGTCGGCGTCGAGGGCTTCGTGGGCGCACCGGGAAGCGGGCCGGGTCGGAATCCGGAAGACCGCCGCGCTCTTGCGCGGGCGTTTCCGGCCAGGGCGGTGCGGGACCTTCCGACGACGCGGCACCTGATCGACAGGCTTGAGGCGGACCCGGCGCTGCGGCGATTGTGCGGCTGGTCCCGCCTCGGGGCCATTCCGGGCGAGGCGACGTTTTCGCGGGCCCTTGCGGAGTTCTCCGCCTCGCGCCTGGCGGAGAGGATGCACGAGGCGCTGGTGGTCGATGCGCCTGGTGAGACGCTCGTCGGTCATGTGTCGCGGAACGCGACCGCCATCGAGGGTCGGGAGGTGGCGAAGCCGAAGAAAGTCAAGAAGCCCAAGCGTGGGCGTCCTCGCAAAGGCGAGGAGAGGCCGAAGACACCGTCCCGTCTCGAGCGGCAGGCGGGCGGCATGAGCCTCGAGGCGATGCTCGCCGACCTCCCGAAGGTCTGCGACCGGGGCACGAAGAAGAACGCCCACGGGATCCGGGAGACCTGGCGCGGCTGCAGGCTCCCTGTCGACACGGCTGACTGCGGCGTGCCGCTCAGCGCTATCCTCACCTCGGCTTCCCTGCACGACTCCCGGGTCGCCATACCCCTGGCCACCATGACTGCCGACCGGGTCGCGAACCTCCACGACCTCATGGACGGTGCCTGTGACGCGACGGAGATACACACGGTCAGCGAACGTCTCGGTCATGTCCCGATCATTGCCACCAACCCCCGCCGCGACAAGGCCCTCGAGGACGACCTGAATCGCGAGACCCGGGCTCAACATGCTGCCGGCCATCCCGACGCCCGAACCGTCCGATATCGCATCCGCCCTGTCGTCGAGAGGACCAATGCCAGGCTCAAGGACGCGTTCGGCGCCCGTCATGTCCGCGTGCGGGGCCCCACGAAAGTCGCCTGCCATTTGATGTTCGGCTTGCTCGCACTCACGGCCGATCAGATCATCCGCCTCGCCGGCTCATGGCGCCGGCCAACCAGATCCACTGATCCCACGCTGTGCCCCCCAACGGGCGTGCCAGCAAAACGCTTGACTCAAAACTCCCCGCTGACCCCGCGCGGACCCTGTCCGATACTCTCGTTGCTCCCAAAACCTCCCTCGCCAGCCCAAACGATCCCATGACTGCTGCCGCCATCACTCAGGCCGGCAATTCTGCAAGAAGTTCTATGGCTAGATATCTCGTTCGCGAACGTCACTTCTCCGGCAGCGCGAAGCAATGGATAGGGTGCAGGCTCCAACAGGGTCAGGCGGGCAACCAGATCCGGCCAATAACAGGCCAGCGCCAATGCAGTCGTGCCGCCATAAGAGTGCCCGATGACATGAACGCCAAGATTGTCCGGGTGCTCTGTGTGGATGACGGCAGCCAGCGCCTGGGCCTCGTCGCGCACCGTCATGGGAACCGAAGCGGAGAGCAGCGCGGTCTCGCCATAACCGGCGGGATTGATCGCCACAGTACGATAGTCCACCTGGAACGGCGCTGCCACGCGGCGCCAAATGGATGCTCCAGAGGCTCCAAGCGGCTGAAATGCCATCAGTGGCGACCCTTGTGGCCCGGCCACCTCATAGTTCACATCGCGCCCGTTGCTGATAATTACCGGCATGCTGCAGTTCCAATTGATTTTGCGGTTTGCTGCGGTCATTGTCGAGATGCAAGAGCCTGAATCACAAGCCCTTGCCATCATTATCTTTTCATGAATCAAGCCCTTGTCCCTCGCGCGACCCTTCGCATCAGGAAGCGGCAGGCGGCGAGCCGTACCCAGGCCAGGGAATTCTTCAGGCTCCGCTCGAAGTCCCCGGCGAGCCGGCGGCATCGTCCCCTCCGGGCGAAGGTCCGCTCCACCACCCGGCGGCGGCGAATGACCGTGAAACCCCCGGTTTCCTTCGACCTTGCCACGATCTTCAGGAGGTCCGGAAGCGTGAGATCCTTCAGCTGGTCGCGCAGCCTGTCGGCCCCGGTACCCACCCCTTCAAGACCCCCGAGCCCTGCTCGGGAGGTCCACGATCACGTCCGGCGCACCATCCCGATCCTGCACGTCGGCCGGGTGCACATGCACCACGATCGGGTTGCCCTCCGCGTCCACCGCGATGTGTCGTTTCCGTCCCCTGATCTTCCTGCCGGCATCCTGTCCCGAAGGCCCGCCGCCTTCCGTCGTCTTCTGTCGATGATCGCCCCCGTCGGCGCCACGCCACGGCCTGCCTGCGCCCGTGCCAGGACGCGAAGCGCGTCCGGCATCCGTTCCGGGGTCCCGTCATTCCGCCAGACGTCAAAACAGTTCCGGACCGTGGAAGACGGCGGATGACAGGGCGGAACGAGCCGCCACCGACATCCCGATGACAGCATGGACCGGATCGCATCGAACACCCGTCGAGGGTCCGTCGCCCGGGGGCGGCCCGGCCGGCCCCGTGTCGGGACCGGCGGGGCAGTCAGCGCCCGTTCCGCGTCCGTCAGATCGTCTTGCCCATCGTCATGCGGACGGCCATGCTGCGCTCGGGCGGCCTCGCTCCACGCCATGGCATCCTCCTTCGTCGATGTCAATATCCCGACAGGATACCACAGAACGAGGCCGCATGAGCGCGCGGGGAACCGTCGATCGGAAGGACGCGCGTGGCGATCGATAGGGCCGCATGCCGCCCTGTCTTTCAGACCGGCGAGCCTTCTCGCCCTCGATGTTGCAGAATCCGTACATCAATGCCCCGGGCCGCCCGTGCCGACATCTTCGGCGGCAATCCGGTTGCTCGTGACATGCGCGGAGCAGGTCCTGTCGTCGCGGCGGGAAACGGCATTGGCGACATCATGCGACATGCCGCCATGTCCCGAACCGCAAACCGCGAGCTCAGAAGCGGGTGGCGAAGGCGAGCGTTCCGCTGTAGCCGGCATTGCCCCTGCTGCCGACATTGCCGTGCAATCGGGCGGAAATGTCGATGCCGCCCAGCTTGACCGCCGCGCCAAGCCCCAGCATTCCGCGCTGGCCGACAGCGGTCGAACGTGCCCGCGCGGCACCGATGCCGACCGTCGTCTTTCCGTCCAGCAGATGCTCGATGCCGGCAAGGCCGTCCAGCCGGAGACCGCCCAGGACATCCAGGTGCCAGACCGCCCGGACGCCCGAGCCGATGGCGGTCCGGGTGCCGTCCCTGATCCTGATCCGGCTGGACAGCCGGTCGGTGACGGCCGACATCCCTGCCCGCGAATGCGCACCCCACACCAGCGGCGTCAGGACCAGGGAGGTGTCCACCTCGTGCCGGTATCCGCCCTCGAGCCGGAACGAGAGGCCGGACGCCCTCGCGCCCTTGACCAGCGTGCCCCTCCGGCCTGTCGAGGCATCCACGTCGTACCGGGAGAACCCGGCCCGCAGCCGGCTCCACAGCCTGGCTTGGCGCCAGGTTGCGCCGACGGACACACCGTAGCCGGTCACGTCGATCTTGCCGTCGCCCGCACCGGACCGGACCCTGCCGGCACCGAGCCTGTAGTGAACCCCGAGATCGCCGCTCAATCCTTCCGTCAGGGGCAATTCGACACCGACCTCCAGATCGTAGCGGTTCAGCCGGTATTTCCCGCCGAAGTCCGATCTGGCCGGGACGTATCGGTCCTGACCGCCGGAGACCCGCAGCCAGAGCGGCGAATCGGCCGCGCGCAGGCGCCGGCCTTCGCCGCCGTCCGTCAGCCGCAGCAGCATGTCCGGCATCACCTCGTAGACGCCCGCGCGCGGTGCCGCCCGCGTCGTGGCCTCCAGGCGCGCGATATCGATGGACAGGGATCCGTCCGTCGTGCTGAAAGCCGATCGGGGGATCGATATGTCGTAGGGGCCGTTCGGAACTTCAACGCCCGCGACCACGCCGTCCGCATCGGTTCCCTCGAAGACCCTGACGCCGTTCAGCGCGATGGTCGTCCTGCCCTGGACCGCGCCTTCCGCCGTCCCCCGGTCGTTCCGGATGGCACCCCCGACGACATCCGAAATCCGCCGGCCGTTCAGGTCGATCGAAACCGTCAGGTCTGCCTCACTTCCCTCGCTCAGGATCGCCGCGCCACTCGACGGCGCCCCCGGCCGGACGGTACCCTCCGGCCCCACGACGACCAGGCCGCCGCCCCGGAGGTGAACGCCATGGCTTTCGGGGCCGGTGCCGGCAACCTCGCCGTTCACCCGCACCCGTTGCATCGGGACGCCATCGGCACCCACGCCGCCAGGGCCTCTGACGTATATGCCCCCGTCCTGCCCGTGAACGCGGCCGCCATCGACGCTGATGTCGACGATGCCGCCGAGGCTCGTCACTGCAACGCCGAAGCCGGTCATGCTCCGGACATCGGTGTCGATCAGATCGATGTCGACATTCCCCGAACTGCCCTGATAGTAGTTGACCGTGATGCCGTTCGAATTCTGCGTCGCGTGTTCCCCCTTCGCCACGATCCGGCCGCCGACGACCCTCACCCTGGTGTCGCCCTGAATGCTCCCCGCCTGGCCGAAGCGCCATATGCTGATCGGGTCCGTGGAACTCGCCGAAGAGGACGTCTCGATGACGCTGTCCCGCATCTCCACATCGACCAGACCGTCGCGATAGCCCCGGACGGAGATACCGTGGGCCCCGGCACCCTCGGTCATGATGACGCTGTCCGAAACGCGGAGCCGCAACGGGCCCTCGCCGGGCACCCCGGTCGGCCACGACAGGTGGTAGATGCCGTCGCCGTATGTTCCCCGGGTGACGATCCTGCTGTTCCTGACGTCGATGCTCGCCAGACCCGGGTTCAGAAGATTCGTCCGTATGCCCTTGGCACCGTCAAAAGCAGCGGAGCCGTCACCCCGCGTCTCGATGTGAAAATTCTCGACAAGCACCTCCAGATTCACGCCGGCGGGGCCGGGTGCCATGAAAGACCCACTGCCGGACGCGATCTGGATGCCGTCGGCGTCCGTGCCGGTCGTCAGGATGTCGGGAACGCCGTCATCGAGGGACCCCTTCCGGGCGACGACCCTGACAGCGCCGCCTCCCCGGTTGTATGCCCCCAGGCCGACCCCGTCGTCGCCGGTCGTCCGGATGAAGCCGCCGGTCATTTCGAGCAGGATGTTCCCGGTGTTCTCCTCATCCCTGAAATCGTCGCCGGGGAAACCGGTGTTCGAGCCACTGTAAAGGGCGTCGATCCAGGCCTCGACGCCGGGCCCGGTGCTGGTGATGGTGCCACCGTCGACATGGACGTTGATGTCGCCGCGTTTCCCGAGATGGCGCGCATAGATGCCCCGGGCCCTGATGGTCGCCTGCTCGATCGTGACCCCCGAAGCGGGGCCGGCATCGATGTCGGCCTCCGACCGGATGGTGATGTCGCCCGTGTAGTCGAACCCGGTATCGACGAAGAAGGCGCCGTAATTCGTCCAGGTTTCGTCCGGCTTGTTCCACCGTCTGCTGTGATCGTCCGTCTGATCCCCCACGGGAACCTGGGCCGCGTCGCGCCTGCCGACGATCCCGATGCCGGATTTCAGTTCGAACCTGTAGTCCGCATCCGTCGGGCTGTCCGGCAGCTGATAGAAGACGTTCCCTTCCGACGATGCGTCGTAGTTTCGGGAATCGCAGACCACCGGAGCCGAGGGGGAGGCCGTGCCGCATTCATCGGCAGCCCACGCCGGCCCCGACATGAAACACGCCAGCGCACCAGCCAGCATCGCAACCGGCAACATGCGGATGATGTGAAAGGACATGGCCAGGGCCTCCTTTGCTTCATCAAGAGGCCCCGGTGAGAGGCCCCGGTGAGAGGCCCCGGTGAGAGGCCCCGGTGAGAGGCCCCGGTGAGAGGCCCCGGTGAGAGGCCCCGGTGAGAGGCCCCGGTGAGAGGCCCCGGTGAGAGGCCCCGGTGAGAGGCCCCGGTGAGAGGCCCCGGTGAGAGGCCCCGGTGAGAGGCCCCGGTGAGAGGCCCCGGTGAGAGGCCCCGGTGAGAGGCCCCGGTGAGAGGCCCCGGTGAGAGGCCCCGGTGAGAGATGCGCCAAAGCCTGACACGGACGGAGACACCCGTCAAGGCCAGAACGGCGATGGGTGACGCAAGGATTCATGTGTCGGTCGGGAGCGGGGTCCTCCCTGTGGTTCACGACAACCGCAAGAAGGAGCCCCCCGATGCCACGGCAGGCTCCAACGACCGGGAGCCTGCGCAACGATCCCGACGATCTGCTCGCCTGCTTCCGCTGCAGGACCCTTGCCGGGCCAAGACAGGTCGGGACCACCAGCGCCGGCGAACGACGGTTCCGCGAGGTCTGCAGACGAACACGGCCCACGGGAACCTTCCGGGACCGGACATCGACGGACCGCATCCTCCACGCGGTCTTCATCCACGAAAACAGGTCTCGGGGAATTCGGTACCCCGGTCGGGCAGAAGTGCCGGGTACGCGGCACGTCGCGTTCGATGTCGCCGAGCGCGCCGAGCAGGCAGCGTCGGCAGGTGCCGTTGCGCCGGTCGCGCATGGCGCTGGCGTCGAGGGTGTCGCGCCAGACGTCCACCGCCTCGGCCATCCGGCCCTCGATGATCCCGGCCCTCGATGATCCCGGCACTCGTTGATCCCCGCCGGCACCTGGCGACCGAGGGGCCGGTAACCCTCGCCCCGCTCCGGTCCGTCTGCCTGCATCTCCTTCACCCCCTCGAACGCCTGTGGCAGGCTCCCGGTCGTTGCAGCCTGCCGTGGCATCGGGGTGCTCCTGTCCGTGGCTGCTGCTTCACCACAGGGAGGACCCTCGCGGCAGGGAATCGGGTTACTCCGATCCCCCCGCACATATCTGGACGTGCGTTGTTCGCATCCGGCTCCTCCCTAGGGTCGTGACGACAAGGCGCTGACCTGGCCACGGGTGGCGGATTCCGGCTTTGGGCCAGCAGGCCGCAGTCAGAAGGTCCATGTCCTTCCAGTCGTTCATCATCGGGTTGCGGAACAGCTCCTTTCCCCTGCGGCCCCTCTACGACAGGGGGCGACTGGAAGACCTCCCGGGTCCCGGTGGACTGCTTCGGCGCGTGCCTTGGTTCTCTGACCCCGCGGAGCCCCTCTTCGCCTCACCAAAACGGCTCCGAGGGTGTTGCCTTCGGCTGAGTGGACGGCCTCGGCACTCCGGATCACGACTATTACGCGGCTCAATAGCCCGGCCCACGCCTGCCGCTCCCCAACGCTTCACCTGCCGCCTCGCGGCGACCGACGCATGGTTCACGGAGAAAGTGGTTGGTTGACCTCTCTTTCTACCGGGACTTTCGCCCGGCGACAGTCCACCACTTTGCCTGGCGCAACCAGTCCCGACTGATACATGAATCCTTGCGTCACCAATCGGGACAATTTTTCAAACAGAGACACAACCGCAAGTTGCCCGGCCGTTCGGAATTCTTTTCGGGCTCGCAAATGGCAAGATGTCCTGATCGGACGCATGGCAGTGCACGTCGCATGTCAGGAAGCTTCCTGAAATAACAACGATCAACAGATACAAGCCGTGAAGTTTAGCTCCTCGATTGGGCTGGCCCAAGTAGACGCGTTGACACCTGATCAACTATCGCAGAATCATCGACGGAGACTAAAGTAGGATTGACCACGTCTTGCGCATCGGTACCCGTAAAAGCCCCCTCGCTCTCGCACAAACGCACGAAGCGGTCGCCGCCTTGAAGGCGTCAGGCCTTCCGGGCGACGCCATGGAAATCGTTTCCATGCAAACCATCGGTGACAAGGTGGTCGACAGACCGCTGGCGGAAATTGGCGGCAAGGGCCTCTTCTCGAAAGAACTTGACAAAGCCTTGCTGGATCACCGGATTGACGCTGCGGTGCATTCCGCCAAGGATATTGAGTCGACGCTGACGGAAGGAATCACCATCGCCGCTGCGTTGCCACGGGAAGATCCGTCGGACCTTTTGATCTCGCCCCATGCGGAAACGTTGGATGCCCTGCCCGAGAAAGCGGTGTTCGGCACATCGTCGGTGCGACGCGCGGCGATGATCCTGGCGCGTCGGCCAGACCTTCAGATCGTTCCTTTCCGGGGCAATCTCGATACGCGCCTGCGCAAGTTGGCAAATGGCGAGGCGCAAGCGACAATCCTGGCAGTTGCCGGGGTCAAACGGCTGCAACGCGCTGTGCCACAGGCGACGCGGATACCTCACACGATCATGCTACCCGCGAGCGGCCAGGGGATTGTCGCAATCACTTGCCGGACGGATGATCGCGCCATCCTGGAACGCCTGGAAGCCCTGAATCACGCTCCCAGCATGGTGCAACTCCTGTGCGAACGGTCCGTGCTTCGCGTTGTAGACGGCACGTGCAGGACGCCGATCGGAGCCTTTTCCCGAATCGACAATGCGGCTGGCACGATAACTGTTCAGGCGGCGCTTGCCGCCCTCGACGGCGGCCGTATCGAGCGAGCGGAAGGCTCCGCCCCGTTGGCCGAAGCGGAAGCGCTCGGCCAACGGATCGGCCAGTCACTCAAGACCCGCTTTCCGGATCCCACCTGATAGAAATGTGGAAGCGTGACAGCATCATTGAACCGGTGAACATCCAACGCCGAATCCGGTCGGCTGTGCCTTCCGGGCCACTGCGAAACGCTTGTCAGCCGAGATGACGTCTTCCTCGCCGCGACCCGCCGTGACCACCCTTCCCACGAATGCCGGTCAAGCTGCACGTCGAAAGCAATCGCGCATTAGCTCGCTACGGGCCTTGCGGCCGATGTTGCCATTTGCCACTCGGTACAAAGGCCGGCTTGCAGCAGCGCTTTTCGCTTTGGTCGTCGCGTCGGCCGCTACCCTGACCACACCGATCGCCGTCCGTGGCGTGGTCGACCACGGCTTCAGCGCAGATGGTCTTGATGCGCTGGAGCGATACTTCGGAGTCATGCTGGTTGTGGTGGCCGTGCTAGCTGTCGCCTCGGCCGCCCGGTACTACCTGGTTGTCACTTTCGGCGAACGCATCGTCGCTGATCTGCGCAAGGAGGTCTTCGGGCGGCTGGCCACACTGGACGCCGCCTTCTTCGACCGATCACAGACCGGCGAACTGATTTCGCGGCTGACGGCCGACACGACTCAAATCAAGGCGTCTTTCGGCACCACGGCATCTCTGGCACTCCGGAACCTGTTCCTGTTCATCGGCGCCATTGTCATGATGATCTACACGAGCCCGACCCTATCGGGCCTCGTTCTCATCGCCATTCCCTGCATTGTCTTGCCCCTCAGAGCGGCTGGCCGGGACGTACGCGCCCGATCCCGCCAGGCACAGGACACGCTGGCGGCGGCGTCCGCTTATGCCGCGGAAAATCTCGGTGCGGTCCGCACGATGCAGGCGTTCAACGCCGAAGAACACACCCGGCGCAGGTTCTCCGAAGCCGTCGAAGAGGCCTTCTTCGCCGCCATGGCTACCGCAAGAGCGCGCGCGATTGTCGTGATGCTCGCCATACTTCTGGCGTTTGGGAGCGTGCTGGGCGTCATCTGGCTGGGCGCCCAGAGCGTCATTGACGGCAAGATGACAGGCGGTCTCCTGGCTCAGTTTGTTCTTTACGCCATCTTTGGCGCAGCGTCGCTCGGCCAGCTTTCCGAAGTCTGGAACGAGGTGTCCCAAGCCGCAGGCGCCGCAGGACGATTGGCGGAAATTCTGGAAACCGAACCTGATATAGCCTCACCATCCCAACCTCGCCCCCTGCCAAAAGATGCGGAAGGTAAAATCCAGTTTGACTCGGTCAGTTTTCGTTATCCCGGCGGAACCCGGGAACCAGTCCTAGACAACATCAGCTTCACGATAAACAAGGGAGAAGCTGTTGCAATTGTCGGACCTTCCGGTGCGGGAAAATCCACGATCTTCAATCTGCTGTTGCGCTACTACGATCCAACCGAAGGGTGCATCACGATCAATGGAATGGACATCGCCGATCTTGATCTGACTGAACTCCGCGATCAGTTTGCGATTGTCCCGCAGGATCCTACAATCTTCGCCACCACCATCGCAGAAAACATCAAATACGGTACGGAACAGGCCGATATTTCTGCCGTCGAGCAGGCCAGCCATCAGGCGCAAGCCGCAGACTTCATTGCGTCGCTCGAGCTTGGCTATGATTCGAAAGTCGGAGAACGCGGGGTCACTCTCTCGGGCGGACAAAGGCAGCGTCTCGCCGTCGCCCGAGCCATTCTGAAAGCTTCGCCGATCATCCTGCTGGATGAGGCGACATCCGCTCTTGATTCGGAAAACGAGCGGCTGGTCCGGAAGGCGATTGACGACTTGATCGGAACGCGAACTATTCTTGTCATCGCGCACAGGCTTTCGACCGTCCTCAAATCGGATCGGATTCTGGTAATTGAAAAAGGTCGCATTGTCGAAGAAGGAACCAATCAATCGCTCAGCGCCGAAGGTGGTCTTTTTTCCCGCCTGAAGAACTTCCAATTCGACATCGAATAGCGCGTTCCGACGTCTGCGAGATCGTTGTTGTGACCAAGTGTTCGATGAAGCGATCGTTGGCGAAACCCTTGCATTTCAGCACTCGACATTCGAAAGGATGGAGACTTGGCAAGAATCACATCGTATGAAAGGATCAGGCGTCAAATTCGCCTGTCTTGACATCTCAGGAATCAGATTGACCGCCAGCGTTTTCCCATTTTCTGCAATCACCGGACAGGAAGATGCAAAACACGCGCTCTTGTTGAGCGCCGTCGATCCGTCGATCGGCGGCGTGCTGATATTCGGCGACCGCGGTACGGGCAAATCAACGGTTGTTCGTGCCTTGGCCCAACTGCTCCCGAAGCAAAAGGTTGTTCGGGGTTGCCCCTATCGTTGTCATCCGGGTGCGGTCACAAGGGACTGCGAACTCTGTCGTGCTTCCAAGGATGCGGCAACTGCCAGGACAGCACGGGAAACAACGCCGGTTGTCGATCTTCCGCTCGGTTCTACCGAGGATCGGATCATTGGAACGCTCGATCTGGAAAAGGCGCTGACACAGGGCATCAAGACCTTTCAGCCCGGCCTTCTGGCGCAGGCCAACAGGGGATATCTGTACATCGACGAGATCAATCTGCTCGAAGACCATCTCGTTGACCTGCTGCTTGACGTGGCGGCCTCCGGCGAAAACCTGGTTGAAAGGGACGGATTGAGCCTGAGGCATGCGGCACGGTTCGTGCTGGTCGGCAGTGGCAATCCCGAGGAGGGAGAATTGAGGCCGCAGTTGCTGGACCGCTTCGGTCTCGCCATCGACGTCGCAACGCCTGGAGACATCAAGACCCGCGTGGAAATCGTGAGGCGGCGAAGCACTTACGATTTGGATCCGGAAGGATTCGTCACCCGATACAAGCGCAAGGACGCATCGATCAGAAGGAAGCTACTGTCGGCAAGAGACAGACTTCCTGACGTAACGGTGTCCGATCAGGTCCTCGAGATTGCCGCGGCGCTGTGCCTCAGGGTAAAGTCGGATGGTCTTCGTGGCGAGTTGACCCTGGTTCGGGCGGCCAAGGCGACAGCTGCGCTTGACGGCGCAATCGAGGTGACAGACGACCATCTTCAAAGGGTCGCACGCATGGCTCTGCGCCACCGATTACGGCGAGATCCGATGGACGAAAGCGGTTCGGATGCCCGTATCGACCGCGCCGTCTCCGAGACATTCGCACCGGTGCGAAAGAAGGGAGACGGGCGATGACGGCATCGTTGACGACGTCGCGGCGCCGACTTTCATGATGTCGCCTTGGGAAGACGCCTGGCGGGTTGCGGCTGTCGTCGCGATCAATGCGCATGCTGCCGGCGGGGTAATTGTCCGGGCGCGTGCCGGACCGATTCGCGAGCATTGGCTCTCCGGGCTTCGGGCCTGTCTTGAACCGGCCGTTCCTGTCGTCAGGTTGCTGCCTCACGACGCGCCTGATGCCGTATTTGGTGGACTAGATCTCGCCGCCACTCTTCTGAGAAAGAAGCCCGTATCGCTGAGGGGTCTCGTTGCGCGAGCTGATGGCGGAATCCTGACTGTCGGCATGGCGGAACGTCTGCCGGACGAGGTCGCCGCCGGCTTGTGTCAGGCGATTGACAATGGCTCGATCCTGGTTCAGCGCGAGGGGTTGAATGAAATTCATCGGGCGCAGTTTGGCATGGTGGCGCTTGACGAGAGCGCAACGGCCGATGAGGCTGTCGCGAATTGCCTGAGTGAACGAATTCCTGCCGCCGTCGAGCTTGAACAGGATACCCTGCGCGACCTCGCGCCGTGCCCCTTCGAGGCGCGTGAGGTCGCCGCTGCACGCACTGTCGTTGACGAAATTCACCCGGACGAAGCCTTGATCGAAGGTTTGACGACGCTTGGTCTCGCCCTGGGAATTCGATCGTTGCGACCGGTGCTGGCGGCAACCTGGTGGTCCAGGGCGTCGGCAGCACTGGAAGGGCGGCGGAAGGTCTCTGACGACGACATCGAATTTGCCTGCCGGTCGACGCTTTTCTGGCGGGCAACCCAGGTACCACAAACCGATCATGATCCGGCGGATGACGAGGAACAGCCGGCCTCGCCCGAAACGGAGCAGGAATCGCCGGAAGATGCCGAGCGATCGCAGCGCGACAATGCGCGTGACGAAGTTGCCGAGGCAGCGAGAGCGCAGCTTCCCGACAATCTGCTGGAGTTGCTCGATCGGCTCGTTGCACAACAGCGGCGCGCCAGCGCTTCGGGCCGAACTGCAAGTACAAAGATATCCATGAAGCGCGGCCGGCCGGCCGGGGTTCGCGCCGGCCGGCCGGGGCGACACGGTCGTCTGAACATCGTGGCAACGTTGCGCGCCGCCAGTCCCTGGCAACGAATCCGCGCCAATGGCCTGCCGCCGTCTGATCAACGCCGAATCGACGTTCGGCCAGATGATTTCCGGATCACGCGATATCGGGAGCACCTCCTGACGACAACCATCTTCGCGGTCGATGCTTCCGGATCAGCCGCTGCGCATCGGCTTGCCGAGGCAAAGGGTGCCATCGAACTGCTGCTGGCGGAGTCCTACGTCAGGCGGGACAAGGTAGCCTTGCTGGCGTTTCGAGGTGAAAGTGCCGAATTGCTGCTGCCACCCACCAAGTCCGTGGCGCGCGCCAAACGCTGTCTGAGCGGCATACCGGGCGGAGGCGGTACGCCATTGGCGGCCGGCCTGCAGCTTGCGCTGGACACTGCAGATATCGTCCGCGCGTCGGGTGATGTCCCCAGAATAATCCTGCTGACGGATGGACGGGCGAACATTGCACTGGATGGATCTCCTGGACGCAAGAAGGCTGCGGCTGATGCGCTTGCGGTCGCCGGATCAATAGGCCTCGAAAACATCGACTCCATGATCATTGATATCTCGCCCAACCCGCGCGACAACGCCAGACTGATTGCCGACAAGACCGGCGGGCTGTATCTGCCACTGCCGCATGCCGGCAGAGAGGAAATTTACAGTTCGATATCCGGTCGTACAGCCCCGAGACGCGAAACTGCGGGCTCAACCCAGCGGCACGCGACCTGATGCTGGATCCGCCGCTTTTCTGGCGTGACGACGGCAGGGTCTGGCCCAATCGAGAATGCAGCCAGTTCATCAAGGTCGGCCGCACGCGTTGGCACGTGCAGAAGGCCGGAGTGGGTCCGAATGCGATTCTGCTGCACGGTACAGGGTCGGCAACGCATACCTGGAAGGGCCTGCTCCCTCTGCTGCGTGATCGAATGACCGTCATCGCACCGGATTTGCCGGGCCATGGCTTCACATCCTCCTCGCCATCGCACCAGATGTCGCTTCCCGCGATGGCGCGGTCCGTATCGCAATTGCTTCAGAAACTGGGCGTGTCCGATGGTCTTGTCGTTGGCCATTCGGCAGGCGCTGCCATAGCGGCTCAGATGGCAAAAGACGGCACGACGGGCGTAAAGGGAATCGTCAGCATAAACGGCGCGATGCTGCCTCTGAACAACCTTCCCGGCCTGATCTTCTCGCCGTTGGCGAAGTTGCTGGCGATGTCGCGTATCGTGCCTTGGCTGTTTTCCTTGCGCGCGGCCGATCGGACGGTAGTCGAAAGATTGCTCCGCCAAACCGGCTCGCAAATCGATCGGGAAAGCATGGATCTGTATGTCAGGCTGGCGCGGAACCCCGGTCACGTCGGCGGGGCTCTCAACATGATGGCAAACTGGGACCTTCAACCTCTCAAGGAGTCTCTCCCGGCTCTCGAAACGCCGATTCTCTTCCTTGTGGGCGACCGGGACAAGACCGTTCCGCCTTCGTATTCCGAATCCGCCAGCAACCGCGCGCCCAATTCCCGGTTCAGGGTCATCGCCACGACCGGTCACCTGACCCATGAGGAGCAGCCATCCTCCGTTGCTTCGGAAGTACTTGGGTTTGCGGAGCAGATCGGTGCCCTGGAAGCGGGGAAAGAACCAGAACGCTCGACAATTTCCTGATGACGCTGCCGGAAAACCATCCCCAACGTTTCGTCATCAACAACGAAGCCCATGCCCGCCCGTCGGAGCCGCTGAGACCTCCCTTGTCGATATCCTACATCGCGCTGTTCTCCGACGCCAAGGACCGCGACCGGGACTGGGAACCCCTGGTCGAACTGACGCGGCGGCACGGCATGGCGCCGCCGGCAGAGGGCCCAAGCCATTTCAGAGCCGATCTGGGGGCTTTTCGCCTGAAATGGGAACGGCATACCGAATTTACCCGCTATACTTTCATATGTGAGCAATCCCAGTCAGCACCCTTCCGGACGACTGCCATCGAGCATGTTCCTGAAGACTGGCTGGCAGCGTTGCCGGGACAGATCATCGTAGCCGCCCATGCCGCCTACGTACTGGAGTCTGGCGCCGCCCGTCATGATACGATCGGCCAGCGATATTTCGGTGACAAGCCGATTGTCGGCGCTTCGGTCGGCGGGAGAGCAGCGACCGCGCTGACGGATTTTCACATTCAGGACGACGGATTCAGCCGGTGGCTGCTGCTCGACGGCGGCATGCGACCCATGCAGGCTGGCCGGACCGTGCAGCGTCTGCTGGAAATTGACACCTACCGGTTGATGGCTTTGCTGGCGTTGCCGGTCGCCCGCGACCTGGCGCCCTTCCTGGCCGAGAACGAACGAGAACTGGCGAGCATTACCAACGCCATTTCTGACGCCGATGTCGCCGAAGAAACGAATATTCTTGACCGCCTGACTCGCATGGAGGCAGCGATCGAAGGACGGTACGTGGACAATCACTACCGATTCAGCGCGGCATCGGCCTACTACGATCTCGTGAAGCGCCGCATCGGTGAGTTGCGGGAAGAACGAATCCCCGGTCTTCAGACCTTCAGGGAGTTCACCGAGCGGCGCCTGGCGCCGGCCATGAGTACCTGCGTGGCGGCCGCTTCACGGCAGGAGGCCTTGTCAAGAAGGGTGTCGCGGGCTTCTCAGTTGCTGGCGACGCGCGTGAGCATTTCGCAACAAGGCCAGAATCAGGCCTTGCTCGAATCGATGGATCGGCGAGCCCGCTTGCAGCTCCGCCTTCAACAGACTGTCGAAGGGCTGTCCGTCGCCGCCATCACCTATTATGTCGTCGGGCTTATCAACTACCTGACAAAAGGGATGAATTCGTTCGGCATAGCAGCGAACGCCAACCTGATTGTCACGTTCAGCATCCCAGTCGTACTGTTTGCCCTCGCTTTTGGAGTCAGGCGCATTCGTCGCCGCGTCACTGGGGCCAACGATCGTTCGGCATAGCATTCCCCGGTGGCTGGCCTTTCCGCGCCTTTGGCCGGCATCGCGTGTGCCCTGTTGGCGGCGTCGCAGGGGCCAGAAGAGGACAAAGGCATCCCCGGCGAATGATTACACACAGCCACGAATCAGCAAGGAACATCCTGGCATCCGGGATTGGCGCCACTGCACGCCGAGGAGCGTTCTCACCAGCGACTCGTGAAATGGATATCAAGTTGGCTGCGTGATGGTGAATTTGGTATATGATTCCCTTTCGTTTGGAGACCGTGACCATGGCAGGGGACTATCTCTTCTTCGCCGAGTTGATGCTCACCCTTGGCGCCGTCGTCGGCCTCGGGCTATGGGAACTCGCCCGGACAAATCGGGCAATCCGGAAGCGAAAAGCCGAAGAGAACAAGGAAAAGGAGTCGGCGAAATCACGCTCCTGACGCTTTCCAACGGGACCGTCGCGGCATGCGAAACGGCAGCATCGCCTGCACGATCGGTTTCTCGAATCGCAGGAAGGAGATGCTCTCATGCATCATCATCCGAGGACCCGAAGACGCCTGTTCGGAGATGATGGACCTGCTGTAGAACGGCGTATCTTCTAGCGTCTTGGCGATCCTGAGCGGAAAATTGCTCGTTGTCTGGCGGGGCATCTTCCAGATTCGCGTCGGTTCCAGAGACGCGCAACCTTGAATCGGCAGGTGGCGGATGTTGCCTTGAGCATCAAAGCCCAGCGCCAGGGAGTTTCGCGCACCCTCGCGATTCTGGCAGTTGTATCGGATGCACGCTCCATCGGAATCATGAGCCCGAGCCCAATCCCATTCCCGAAAATCACGTTCGATCGGCCGACGGCCGCCATTGCTGTCCAGGTACCCGGTGCCACGCCAGCGGAGTGACGGCTTGGAAAACGCGACGGCGACGTCGGCTCTCGGCGACAAGGGCTGCCACCAATGGTCAAAATTCGCAGCGAGGGCGAATTCCTCTTCCAGCATGGCGGACGGCGTCACAGTTACCGTGCCTTCCAGTTTGCGAAATACAGGAAAGCACACCTCGTTGATGTCGAACTTCAGGTGGGTTCCATCCCACTCCATCCGGCTGGGGCCCAGCGCATAAACGGTCCTGGAGCGGAAAGCCGCTTCGGTGCCTCGTTCAGTCATCGCCCAGCGACTGGCGCGCGGGCCGTACAGGATGACGTTGAAGGCGCAATGATCAGCCGGATCGACAGGCGCTCGCCGCCGGGCGAACTTGTAATACGGCGAGAAAACGCTGCCGACAAAGGCGATGATGGCAAGAGCAAAGCCTTCATCCTCGCTTATCGCGTCGACATACCACCAGAGGTAGCCATTGTCGTCGACTTTCTGATCGAAGCAAAATCCATCGCGATGGCGTCTGCCGCCATCCGGCCCGAAAGAGCTGCCATCGGTACCCCGGCTCCCGGATGGGTGCTCCCGCCCGCCAGATACAGGCCGGGAATCCTCGTCCGTGCCGTCGGTCTCTGAAACGAGGCGTTCCATCCGTGGATTGCCCGACCGTACAGCGCGCCGCCCGTTTCCGGAAACAGTCGATGAAAGTCCGCGGGCGTCGTCATGAGTGTCTGGGTCGGCACCGGCTTCATGGCCAGACCGCAAGCGGCCAATCGCTGTTCGAGGACTGTTTGGCATTGCTGCTGAACCTCTTCACTATAGGAACTGGCGTCACCGTTCGCCGGCGCATTGAGCAGGCAAAAGATCCTTTCCGGTCCATCTTCCGCCCGCTGGCCACCGGCATCGCGATCCTGGGCGCAGATGTAGATGGTTGGATCGTCGGCTATCGAGGCACCGGCTTTCAGTACCTGGAACTCCCGCTTGTAATCCCGGGAAAAACATACGGTGTGCCGCGCCAGGGGAAAGCCTTCCATCTCTGCAGTCCCGGCAATCGTGACTGCGGAGAGAGAACGTTTCTGCCGTGGGATACGGCTTGCGGCGTCCGATACGGCCTTGCCCAGAACGCCATTGGCGATTGCGGCCACATCAGCGTTACACACCACGGCTGACGCCGCGAGTTTTTCCCCACCCTGCAGAAGCACGCCGCTCACTCCCTCCGAGTCCGTTACGATCTCCGATACGCTTGCTCCCATCCGAAACGTCGCCCCGCTGGCCATTGCAACGCGTTTCAGCGCCAAGGCCAATTGATGCATGCCGCCGTCTATCAGCCACAGGCCGGACTGCTCGACATGAGCAATCAACATCAGGGTGGCCGGGGCCCGGAATGGCGATGAACCGTTATAGGTCGCATAGCGGGCGAAGAGCTGTCGAAGGCGAGGGTCGCGAAAATACTCGCCGAGCGATTTCCAGAGGGTCTGAAACGGCGATATGCGCCATAAGTCGACGAAACCGCGCAGTCCGGCCCTGGCGACCAGACCTCCCGGCGAGGGTGCGGAATTCCGAATGAACGAGTCCTCGAGGGTCCGGTAGATCCGACCGGCCCGATCACAGAAACGCCTGTAGCCTTCGGCGTCCTCGGGGCCGGAAAAGGTGCCGATGGCCCTGGCACTGTCATCGATGTCCGCCATCAGGTCCAGATAATCCGGACTGTCCCACGCATGGCGCGCCAGAGTACTGGCGGTCGTCAGTGAAATTTCCTCTTCAAGGCGCCGGCCGGCAGCTTCCAGCAATTCGTCAAAGACCCACCGCATCGTGAAAACGGTTGGTCCGACATCAATCCGTCTGTCGCCGAATACCGCTTCTCTCATCTTGCCGCCGGGGGTTTCTTCCTTCTCGAGAACCGTTACGGAATAGCCTCCGGTCGCCAGCGAAACCGCTGCACTCAGACCGCCGATTCCGGCGCCGACGATCAACACCTTGTCGGTTTTCCGGTTCATTTGATAGAGCGTCCATTGTATTTTACATTTACATGTGTCTAGTTTATGTGACAGATGATCTTGATGAGCAACATCCTAGACTGCGGGAGGTGACATTGCGAGACACGCTTGACCGGGTAAACGAGGCACTCTCCCGCTCCATTGCCAGCGTAAAGTCTGCCGGATGTCCGCCGAAACTGGCGGAGGCCATGCGTTACGCGGTCTTTCCGGGCGGCGCCAGAATTCGTCCACGACTGTGCCTTTCCGTTGCAGCGGCATGCCAGGAAGACGAACCGGCGACGTCAACCGCCGCCGCCGTCGCGATTGAATTGCTGCATTGCGCGTCGCTTGTCCACGATGATCTCCCGTGCTTTGACGACGCCGAGGTCAGACGCGGCAAAACCTCGGTTCACAAGGCCTATGGCGAAGAAATCGCCGTTCTCGCAGGCGATGGCCTTATTGTCCTGGCATTCGAGTGCCTTGCGACGTCCAACCCGGCCAGCGCCCGCCGGAGTATCGATCTGGTCGAAATCTTGGCCCGATCCGTCAGCGCGGCCAGGGGCATTATCGGTGGGCAAGCCTGGGAAAGCGAAACAGCCATCGATCTGAGGCACTATCATGACGCCAAGACCGGATCGTTGTTTGCAGCATCAACCGAGGCAGGTGCCGTTGCGGCCGGTGCGGATGGCGCCCTATGGCGCGCGCTGGGCGCGCGGCTTGGTGAAGCCTACCAGGTCGCCGACGACATCCGGGATGCGTTCGGCGATTCGGACAAGCTGGGCAAGCCGGTCGGCAAGGATATCGCGCTGGGCCGGCCCAGCGCGGTTGCGGAACTGGGCATCAGCGGCGCCAAGGCCCGCCTGAAGAACCAGATCAGACGCGCCGTGGAAGCGATCCCGGAGTGTCCGGGCGCGATGGCGCTCCGGGACACCATCCTGTTCGAGACAAACAAGTTTCTGCCGCCAGAAATACTCCGGCAGGCCGCGTGACGGTGGCAAGGAGCGGCGCTTCTGTCCGAGTTGTCCGGTTGCCTTGACCCTGATGTCTGTACGCGACGCCATTCTGTCCTTTCGGGACAGGATGCTGACGAGTCCGACGTTCATCCGCCATGCCAAGCGATTTCCCCCCACCCGCGTGTTCGCGCGGAAGAACGCCCGAGCGCTTTTTCACATTTGCGCCGGATTTGTATATTCCCAGATTCTGCTGGGTTGCGTGCAGGCAAACGTCTTCGAATCCCTCGGGTCTGGCCCGAAATCTGCTGAAGAGCTTGCAGGCGCCGCCAACCTTTCGCCCGACGCGATGGCGCGCCTGTTGCGGGCGGCAGTTGCCCTTCGACTGCTCGACGGGCGTGGCGACGGGTGCTTTGGCCTGGGTCCGCTCGGCGCCGCAATGATCTCGAATCCTTCCATCGCATCGATGGTGATCCATCATCAGCGCCTCTACACCGATCTGGCGGACCCTCTGGCCCTGCTGCGTTCCGGCGGCCGCGATTCCGCCATGAGCGACTACTGGCCGTACGCGAGCCGCAGGGATCCGAAAGATCTGAGCAGCGCCGAGACCGCGCCCTATACCGCCTTGATGGCGCACTCCCAGACCATGATCTCCGAAGAGATCCTTGATGCGATCTCCATCAGGCGGTTCCGGCGGCTTGCCGATATCGGCGGCGGCAACGGCGCCTTCATCAGGGCGGCGCGGGAGAGCAGCCCGGCGACGGAATTCGTGCTGTTCGACCTGCCAGCGGTCATCGACGACGCCCGCTCCCGCTTTGAAGAGGCCGATCTGGGCAAGACCGTCCATCTGACCAAGGGCAGCTTCTTCGTCGATGATTTTCCCTCCGGCGCCGACGCGATCACGCTGATCCGGATCATCCACGACCACGACGACGACGCAGCCTTGACGATTCTCCGCAAGGCACACGCAGCCTTGCCTCCGGGCGGCACGCTGATCGTCGCGGAACCGTTTGCGGAGGTCAGCGGGGCGGAGCCGATCGGAGACGCCTATTTCGGTTTCTACCTTCTGGCGATGGGGAGCGGCAGGCCGCGGACCAGACGATCGCTGATTTCGATGATCAAGGCTGCCGGATTCTCCACTGTGCGCCACGTTCCGACGAAGTTGTCGATCCTTGTAAGCATCCTGGACGCTCGAAAGTAAATTTTACTTGACGCCCCCGAGTGTCAATCTAAACTGACAATTCCGCCAACGATGCTGTCTGCATCACCCAGAGGAAGCATGGATACAGTCGCCATCGTCATCGAAGAACCGGGCAAGCTGGCCTTGAACCGGGTTGCGCTTGTTCCGCCGGAAGACGGTGACGTGGTGGTTGATATCGAGTGGAGCGGTATCAGTACAGGAACGGAACGGCTGCTCTGGACCGGAGACATGCCGCCCTTCCCGGGCATGGACTATCCACTGGTGCCCGGATACGAATCGGTCGGCCGGATCGTGGAAAGCGGTCCTGCTGCAGACTTGAAAGCAGGGCAACGGGTCTTTGTTCCGGGCGCGACATGTTATGTGGACGCCCGCGGCCTCTTTGGCGGCGCCGCCCGTCGGGTCGTCGTGTCTTCGGACCGGGTCGTGCCGATCGAAGATGACCTTGGAGAACGGGGCGTTCTGATCGCTCTGGCGGCCACCGCCCATCACGCCCTGTCGGCAGAAGGCGCACGACCGCCGGAGCTCATTGTCGGGCATGGCACGCTCGGTCGCCTGTTGGCCCGGCTTGTCGTCGCCAAAGGCTTCGATGCCCCGACGGTCTGGGAAAGGGCCCCGGACCGGTCCGAGGGAGCAGACGGCTACCCTGTCGTCCATCCCGACGATGACGGCCGCCACGATTATTCGTCCATCTACGATGCCAGCGGGGATTCCAGCGTTCTCGACACCCTGATTGGCCGGACGGGATTCGGCGGCGAAATCGTCCTGGCCGGCTTCTACAGCCAGAGACTTTCTTTTGCCTTCGCGCCCGCGTTCATGCGCGAGGTTCGGATTCGAGTCGCGGCAGAATGGAAGAAATCCGACATCCGGGCGGTCGGCGCGCTGATGGACGCGGATCTGCTTTCCCTGGACAATCTCATCACACACACCAGAAAACCGGAAGAAGCTGCGGCGGCCTATCGGACGGCATTCGGTGATCCCGCCTGTCTGAAAATGGTTCTGGATTGGAGAGCTGTGCAATGACCGGCCTCGAAACGACACATCCTGCCGCCACGGACGATTACGTGCAGAATCTTCGCGATGAAGCGGCGATCGAGCCGGATCCGATTCCGGTCTTGGAGGCAACCAGGGAAACCCAGATCATCGCGATCTACGGAAAAGGCGGCATCGGCAAGAGCTTCACGCTCGCCAACCTCAGTTGCATGATGGCCAATCAGGGCAGACGCGTTCTGCTGATCGGCTGCGATCCCAAAAGCGACACCACATCGCTGTTGTTCGGCGGCAAGGCCTGCCCGACAATCATCGAAACCTCCGCCAGCAAGAAAGCCGCCGGAGAGGATGTCGAAATCGGCGATGTCTGCTTCATTCGCGATGGCGTCTTCGCGATGGAACTCGGCGGCCCCGAAGTCGGTCGGGGCTGCGGCGGTCGAGGCATCATCCACGGCTTCGAGCTCCTCGAGAAACTCGGCTTTCACGAGTGGGGTTTCGACTATGTGCTGCTCGACTTCCTTGGCGACGTCGTTTGCGGGGGTTTTGGCCTGCCGATCGCCCGCGACATGTGCCAGAAGGTCATTGTTGTCGGGTCGAACGATCTGCAGTCACTGTACGTCGCCAACAATGTCTGCTCTGCCGTTCAGTATTTCCGGAAACTCGGCGGCAACGTCGGCGTCGCCGGCATGGTGATCAACAAGGACGACGGAACCGGCGAGGCGCAGGCTTTCTGCGACGCCGTGAACATCCCGGTTCTGTCTTCGATACCTGCGAACGAGGACATTCGACGCAAGAGCGCGAACTACCAGATCGTCGGCAAACCCGAATCCGAATGGGGACCGTTGTTCGAAACCCTGGCGACGAATGTCGCTACCGCCGCGCCGCTGCACCCCAAGCCGCTGGATCAGGACGGCTTGCTCGGGCTGTTCTCCAGCGAAGAGACCGGCCGGGACTTTGAACTCCAGCCCGCCACGCTCGCCGACATGTGCGGCGGCGCCGTCGTCGAGAAAGAATCGCTCGAGATTGTCTACGACAATGCCTGAGCACCCCGATCCATGACCGACCCCACCCTCACCGTCAGTCCAGAAGGCGCCCGGACGGCCCCTGCCGCCGATTCGGTCGCGGACAGCGGCTGTCATGGCGGCAAGGAAGCGCTGACTGCCGCCGCCAGGGCAGCCGGCAACGCCGAAGTTCTCCGGAAATACGCGGAAGACTACAAGGTCGGACCGCACGATCAGCCGCAAAGCATGTGCCCGGCGTTCGGATCCCTGCGCGTCGGCTTGCGAATGAAGCGCACGGCGACCATCCTCTCGGGATCGGCCTGTTGCGTCTATGGCCTGACGTTCACATCCCACTTCTACGGCGCGCGACGTTCGGTCGGTTACGTGCCGTTCAATTCGGAAACGCTCGTCACCGGAAAGCTCTACGAAGATATCCGGGAAGCCGTCTACAAGATGGCAGATCCGGAAAAATACGACGCCATCGTCGTTACCAATCTGTGCGTGCCAACCGCCTCCGGGGTCCCGCTTCGCCTGTTGCCGAAAGAGATCGACGGCGTCCGGATCATCGGGATCGACGTGCCGGGCTTTGGCGTGCCGACCCATGCGGAAGCCAAGGACGTGCTGGCCGGCGCGATGCTGAAATACGCGCGGGAAGAAGCGGAAGCGGGTCCGGTCCAGGCACCCGACGGCGGTGCGCCGTCGTTGCCGACCGTGACGATGCTGGGCGAGATGTTTCCTGCCGACCCGGTCGGGATCGGCGCCATGCTTGCACCCCTGGAACTCGCCCCGGGGCCGGTTGTTCCGACACGCGAATGGCGGGAATTGTACACCGGGCTGGATTGCGCCGCCGTTGCAGCCATTCATCCCTTCTATGTCGGCGCGGTTCGGGAATTCGAATCGGCGGGCCGGTCGATCGTCGGCTCGGCACCGGTGGGCCGGCACGGGACTGCAGCATGGCTTGACGCGATCGGCGACGCCTGCGGGGTTCCGCGCGCAAGGGTTGACCAGGCCAAGAACCAGTTTCTGCCTGCCATCGCCGGCGCGGTGCAGAAAACGCCGATCAAAGGGCGGGTAACCCTGTCCGGCTACGAAGGGTCCGAACTCCTGGTTGCCCGCCTGCTCGTCGAAAGCGGCGCCGACGTGCGCTATGTCGGGACTGCATGCCCCAGAACCCGATGGTCGGATCCGGATGTCGAATGGCTGGAATCCAGTGGCGTTCACATCGAGTTTCGCGCTTCGCTGGAGCAGGATATTGCAGCCATGGAAGCCTTCGAGCCCGATGTCGCCATCGGCACGACACCTGTCGTCCAGGCCGCGAAATCCAGGGCGATCCCGGCGCTCTACTTCACGAACCTGATCTCGGCCCGTCCCCTGATGGGGATCGCCGGCGCAGGATCGCTCGCCCAGGTGATCAATACCGCGATCGCCGGCAAGGACCGCATGGAAACCATGCTGGGTTTCTTCGCGGGCGTTGGCGAGGATGATGCAGCCGGAATCTGGCACGAGACGCCGCCCGGGCCGTCGACCGTCGTCCCGGCGATCAAGTCGAATGAAGATGTCGCATCGAAGACCGGGGTGCCAGGAGCGATCGGATGTTGATCCAGGACCATGATCGCGCCGGCGGCTACTGGGGCTCGGTCTACGTGTTCACCGCAATCAAGGGCCTTCAGGTCATCATCGACGGCCCCGTCGGTTGCGAAAATCTGCCGGTGACCTCGGTCCTGCACTACACCGACGCCCTGCCCCCGCACGAGTTGCCCATTTGCGTAACCGGCCTCGCCGAAGAAGAACTGGGCCAGACCGGAACCGAAGGCGCCATGCGGCGGGCGCACGAATATCTGGATCAGGATCTGCCTTCCGTGGTCGTCACGGGCTCGATCGCCGAGATGATCGGCGGGGGCGTCACGCCGGAAGGCACGAATATCAGGAGATTCCTGCCGCGGACCATTGACGAGGATCAATGGCAAAGCGCCGATCGCGCCCTGAACTGGCTGTGGACGGAGTACGGTCTGCGCCGCGGGAAACGGCCCGGGCCAGGAAACCGGCCGGCCGAGGCGAAGCCCAGGGTCAATCTCATCGGACCGGCCTACGGCATGTTCAACATGCCGTCGGATCTTGCGGAAATCCGGCGGCTTGTCGAAGGCATCGGCGCCGAGATCAACCTTGTCTTTCCGCTGGGAAGCCATCTCCAGGACACGCCCAGGCTCGTCGACGCGGATATCAACGTCTGCCTGTATCGCGAATATGGTCGCCTGCTTTGCGAATCGCTCGACAAGCCCTATCTGCAGGCGCCCATCGGCCTCCACTCGACAACGGCCTTTCTCCGGAAACTGGGCGACCTTCTGAATCTCGATCCGGAGCCGTTCATCGAAAAGGAACGGCACACGACGATCAAGCCGCTGTGGGATCTGTGGCGCTCCGTGACCCAGGATTTCTTCGGAACGGCCAGCTTCGGCATCGTTGCCAACGAAACCTACACACGCGGCGTGCGCCTGTTCCTTGAAGATGACCTTGGCCTGCCCTGCAACTTCGCGATTTCCAGGCAGGCAGGCTCCAAGTCCGACAACGATTCGGTGCGCGACGCCATCCACACCAACCCGCCGCTCGTCCTGTTCGGGAGCTACAACGAAAGGATGTATCTGAGCGAGACGAGCAATCGGGCAGTCTACATTCCGGCTTCCTTCCCCGGCGCGGTGATCCGCCGGCACACCGGGACGCCGTTCATGGGCTATTCGGGGGCGACCTATCTGGTTCAGGAAGTGTGCAACGCCCTGTTTGACGCCTTGTTTCACATCCTTCCGCTGGCCACCGAAATGGACAAGGTCGCCGCCACGCCGAGCCGGCTTCACGACGAGGTCGTCTGGGATGACGACGCCCATTCCGAATTGCAGCGGCTGGTGGAACTTGAGCCGGTCCTCGTCCGCATTTCCGCAGCGAAGCGCATGCGCGACCGGGCCGAGCAGGATGTGCGCCAGCGCGCGGAATCCCGAGTCACGCTGGACTCTTTCCAGCGCAGCCTCGACCAACGGGTAAGGGACGCGGCATGAACGCAGCCCGCCGCCCTCTGAACATCACGCCGTCGCGCGCATCCGCGTCGCGTCGGCCTTCCGAGATTTCGTCCGGTTTGTTCGGGCGAAATTTCCGCTGCGGCCCTCGGGTCGGAGCGGAAACAGCCGTGACTTTCGAGTCAGGCAACAGCCTTTTTGGTCAACAGAACTGGAGGTGCCAAAACCATGGCTGAAAACTCTGGGTCCCTTTCGGGCCTCACCGAAGGCGAAGCACAAGAATTCCACAAGATTTTTGTGCAGAGCTTCATCCTCTTCACGGTCATTGCCATCATTGCGCACGTTCTGGCGTACATGTGGCGTCCGTGGTTCCCGGGCGTGGATGGCTACTCGGCCATCACGACTGACGGCGCGGCAAGCGTCCAGGTCGCGATGACGAATGCGCAGTCACTCACGTCGTTCATCCTGTAGGAGACTCGCGAATGTGGCGTTTATGGCTAATGTTCGATCCGCGGCGACTGCTCGTCGGATTGTTCGTTTTTCTGTTCGTGCTCGCGTTGTTGATACACTTCATCCTGTTGAGCACCGACAGATTCAACTGGATCGAAGGTCCGACGAAGGCTGCTGCAGCTTCTTCGTACTTTCAAGCAGATCCACCGAAACCCGAGCGGGTCTTTCTCTAGCGATGACACTGTCAGGCCGGCCGCAGGCGGGCATCGTGCCGCGCGTCTGCGGTTTGGCCTGACAGCTTCCAATACCGCGCCACACCAAGCTGGCGGGAGGACTGCCTAATGGCCGTACTCAGTTTTGAACGAAAATATCGGATCCGCGGCGGGACGCTCGTTGGGGGCGACCTGTTCGACTTCTGGGTCGGACCGTTCTACGTCGGGTTCTTCGGGGTCACGACGATCATCTTTGCCGTTCTCGGAACGGCGCTGATCGTCTACGGGGCCGCCATCGGACCGACCTGGAACATCTGGACGATCAGTATCGATCCGCCGCCGTTGAAATACGGCCTCGGACTGGCACCGCTCAAGGAGGGCGGCCTCTGGCAGATCATCACGATTTGCGCGATCGGGGCCTTTGTGTCCTGGGCCCTGCGTCAGGTCGAGATCGCCCGAAAACTGGGAATGGGCTATCACATTCCCTTTGCATTCAGTGTCGCCATTCTGGCGTATGTAACGCTGGTCGTCTTCCGCCCGCTCCTGCTGGGAGCCTGGGCTCATGCGTTTCCGTACGGCATCTTCAGCCACCTGGACTGGGTGTCCGTGATCGGCTACCAGTACGGAAACTTCCACTACAATCCGGCGCACATGATTGCCATCACGTTCTTCTTCACGACGTGTCTGGCACTGGCGCTTCACGGGGGCCTGATCCTCTCGGCGACCAACCCGGGCCGGGGTGAAAAAGTAAAGACGCCCGAGCACGAAGACACTTTTTTCCGTGACATGATCGGCTACTCGGTCGGCACCCTGGGCATCCATCGACTGGGCCTGTTCCTGGCTCTGAACGCCGGTTTCTGGAGCGCTGTCTGCATCATCATCAGCGGCCCGTTCTGGACGGAGCCCTGGGTTGACTGGTGGAACTACTGGCGCGAACTGCCGATTTGGGAATAGCGGAAGGGAGCGCTAGTCATGGCAACGTATCAGAATATCTTCACCCAGGTGCAGATTCGGGGCCCGGTCGAAACGGGCGTTCCGCTGCCCAAGGGCGACTCGCCCCGAACGGGCAAGGGCTTCTTCTCCTACTGGATCGGCAAGATCGGCAATGCCCAGATCGGCCCCGTATACCTGGGTCTTACCGGCACTGTCTCCCTGATTTTCGGCTTCATCGCGATCGAAATCATCGGCTTGAACATGTGGGCTTCGGTAGATTGGGATCCGTTCAAGTTTGTCGGATTGCTGCCGTGGCTCACCCTGGATCCGCCTGCAGAAGAATACGGTCTCAGGTTTCCGCCACTGAATAAAGGGGGCTGGTGGCTGATTGCCGGGTTCTTCCTGACCATGTCGATCCTGCTCTGGTGGGCGCGAACCTATATCCGGGCCAGGCAGCTTGGGCTTGGCACCCATGTCGCGTGGGCCTTCGCATCGGCGATCTGGCTTTATCTGGTCCTTGGCTTCATCCGTCCGTTGATGATGGGCAGGTGGAGCGAGGCGGTGCCTTTCGGGATATTCACGCATCTCGACTGGACGAATACCTTCTCGCTGACCTACGGAAACCTCTTCTATAATCCGTTTCATGCGCTCTCCATCGTGTTCCTCTACGGATCGGCGTTGCTGTTCGCGATGCACGGCGCCACGATTCTTGCCGTCAGCCGGTTTGGCGGTGATCGCGAGATCGAACAGATCACGGACCGTGGGACCGCATCCGAGCGGGCCGGCCTGTTCTGGCGCTGGACGATGGGCTTCAACGCGACGATGGAATCGATTCATCGCTGGGCCTGGTGGTTCGCCGTTCTGTGCACGTTTACCGGCGGCATCGGAATCCTGCTGACCGGCACCGTGGTCGACAACTGGTTCGAATGGGCCCAGGAGCACCACTTTGCGCCGGAACAGCGGGAATTTCCCAGTTCAACCGAGAACCCGTTATTCGGGGGCAACTAGCACAACCTGCTGATCTTCATCGTCCCCGGACTTGCCGCGAATTGACCTCGGTCTGCTTCCGGTCATCGTGACAGGCCTGACACCGACGGCTGCTGTTCAGACTCCGTCCGTGTTGGTTGTGCGGACAGCATGACGTCAGCCGACGACTGGCGCAGATGGCGTAGACGTTGACAAGGGCAACCCGGAACGCGCGGAAGCAACGGGAGCCGATCCGGAAGATCGCCCACGACCGTGAGGACAAGGCCAGGGAAATTCTGAAGCCAGCTTCGAAATCGCTGCCCAAATTCGTCGCCCCGTCGCGGTCGCGATCCGATCTGAAAAAAGGCTCGGCATGACGGACCGATTCAGGGTTGACGGATTCACCGGGAGGCGAGGACAGGCCAGCTTGCCCGGTCAGGATCTGAACGGGTTGACGATCTTGAGGCGCGCTTCAACGCGGAGGCCGTCGCGCATGTCTTCGGAGTAAAGCGTGGCGCAGCGGTTTTCCAGGGCGGCGGCAACAATCATCGCGTCGTAGACAGAAAAGCCATAGCGCTCCCCAAGTACGCGGCCAATCTCATGGGTTGCGGACGTCAGGGCGACCACGGGGCAGAGCGCGCTGATGCTGTCGAGAAAAAGGCCTGCTTCCCGCCAGGACATGCCGGCCTTGCGGATGCAGTTCACGAGCGTCTCGTTGAGAACCTGCACGCTGATCATGCCGCCCCGGGAAATCAGATGTTCAGCCCTTTCTGCCTTGGAGCCCCCGTCGAGCAGGTACAAGACGACATTCGTGTCAAGGAACTCAGCGCTCATGCGCGTCATCACGGTTCAGCCGTGCGCCGGCAGGCAGCCGCCCCCGGAATTGCCGCAGGGATTCCAGGGTCTCGTCGGGCCGCTGATGACGCGCGACGACAAGCCTGGTCGTGTCAGCCTGAACATCGATATGGTCTCCCTCCTTGAGACCGAGCTGACGGACTAGTTCGGCAGGAAGCCGAACGGCAAGGGAGTTGCCCCATTTTGCGACCTGCATGGTGGCCGGTCCTTGAGATGGATATACATTGTGGCAATGTATATTCAAATATCGTGCCCGGCAAGCCGCCGGCAGCTGACTGGGCAAGCCGGGACTCCAGTTCCGAAATTGCATCACCATCGTTCGAGATGTCGGTTTTGGTCGCCGGCAGCGCATCGCACCACGGCAGCCTGCCTGATCGCTTCGGGCTGCTTGTCGAAGGTCGCCACGCCTTTGCGGCATCCCAACCGGGCCAGCCGGCAACCGGTGGTTCCTGCATCAACGTATGGATGATCGGTTTCGGGTCCGCAAGGTCCTGCGTTTCCAGAACGACCCGCTTGAACGTCCGGATTTCGCCGACGTCGCGACGTTCGTACAGACACAAGGCACACCGTATCATTCATACGCGTTCGGGCCCAGCGGATGATTGCCGGTCAGGTTCCCGGTGTCGTGCCGGCGGGGCCGTTCAAGCGCCGATCCCGCAAAGCACGCGCATCGTGTGGGTTTCATCTGGACACCGGTGCCGATGATGGCGATGAAGGGTTGGGGATTCATAACTTCAGCCCAGCGCAACGAACACTTGTCGAAATATCCTCTGGTCCATCAACAGCACGAATTTCCCGACGATCCTGTGCTCCTTGAGCATCACGATACCGTCCGTGCAGTCCTCCAACTTCAGGCGGTTCATGATGTTGGGGTCGATCTTGCCGGCCAGCAGCAGTTCGCACGGCGCAGCCCGTGCCTCTCCGAACAGCGGCTAGCCGTCCTTGATGCAACGGTTGATGGTCGAGCCCACGACCGAGATGTCCTTCAGCAGAAGATGGCTCCTCCGCACCGACCGGACGGTGCCGAACGTGAAACCGGGCGCAACCACCCGCGGCCTTCATTGGCCATGACGCACAGTGTGAAGTGGCACACTCCCTCCCGACCAGTTCGAAGACGAGATCGATGCCGTGCCTGTCGGTCGCAACCATGACCGAGGCACGAAGATTGTCCTTCAGGTCGTCGATGGTCACGCCAGCGCCTGCCGCCATGACAGCATCGCCCTTCAAAGGCATCGTCAGGCTCGCCAAGACCGTCTTCGCGCCCAGCGCCTTCGCAAGGCTGACCGAGGCGAGCCCCACCCCGCCGGACGCACCCTTGATCTTCACCACATCGACATCCCGGCCGTGTCTTTGCCCGGCGTGAAAGGCGGCGGCGGGTTGTTCTGGCACTGGCCGTCCAGCGACAGCAGGTCGGTGAAGACGATCCTGCAGGCCTTCACATCGACGAGGATTTCGTCGTCACCCGAGGCACACCGGCAACGGACACGCCGCGGTTGACGCATCGGTGATGATAACGGCGTGCATGGCGATGCCCCGTTCTGTTCTCAGTCGTTTTCGCCGTCGGGGAACATGGTTTCCTGGTGCGGCGACACGGGAATATCCTTCGCCGCGCCGTCCTCCTTGATCCCCGCAAGGTTCTTGGCGAGCTTCTTTTTGTACTCCAGGTCCGACTGGCGAGCGATCTGAACCCGCTGAGCCTGGGGCGAGCCGGCGCCATGCATGGATTCGGTCAGATACCCGACGGCGTTGCGCCCCAGCGTCATGTTCTCGATCAGCCGCATGATGCGCAGCCTGTCTTCCGCCGACACGTCGGATCGCCCCTTGAGGAATTTTTTCAGCAGCGGGCCCGTGACTTCGCTGTTCAGATCCTGTTCGGACGGCGCGGTAACCATCAGCCCGCCTGCGAGATCCTGCGCCAGGCGGGACAGCTCGTAAGGGAACCGCGTCACGTTGTGCTTGCACACGTTGGCGAGCATGTCATTGCACTGGTAGTTGCCGGATCTGGTCTCGAAGCTCTCGTGCGAGGCGGCTATGCCGGACGAATAGATGGTTTCGTTCAGGTGGGTCATCTCCACCAGCTTGTCGCGGATGTGCGACGCGTTGGGAACGCCGTTGTAATCCGCCACCGTCGCCGCCGCGCCGATCATCACGTCGCCGAGGCCGGTCTTGCAGACATAGGACCGGCGGTGATAGGACGTGAAACGTTCCACCAGCTCGGACGCGAACTGGTATTCCCCGTCCATGAAGATCAGATCGTTGGGGACGAACACGTCCTCGATGATGATCATTGCCTCCTGGCCGCCGTATTGTGCGTTGCCGACATCGATATCGCCGTCTTCCATGGCGCGCGTGTCGCAGGACTGGCGTCCGTATATGAAGGTCAACCCCGGATCGTCGATCGGGATCGCGCAGACCACCGCGTATTCGCGATCGTCCTCCGTCAGGCGCATGGTCGGCATGATCAGCGCCCAGTGCGAATTGATGCAGCCGGTCTGATGTGCCTTGGCGCCGCGGATCACCACGCCGTCATCACGGCGTTCGACGACATGCACGAACATGTCGGGATCGTCCTGCGCCGCCGGGCCCTTGCTGCGGTCGCCCTTCACGTCCGTCATGGCGCCGCCGATGACGTAGTTGGCTTCCTGCATCTTGCCGATGAAGGTCTTGAAGCGGTCGTGATACGGCGTACCGTGTTTCTCGTCGATTTCGCAGGTCACGGAATGCAGCGCGTTGGTGGCATCCATGCCGACGCAGCGCTGGAAGCACGTGCCGGTCAGTTGGCCCAGCTTGCGCTGCATGCGGTTCTGCATCACCACATCGTCGACGCTTTCCGTCACGTGCAGGAACCGGTTGACGGTCTTGCCGCAGATGGAGGATTTCGCGCTTGCGAGATCGGGATTTTCGTTGGCAAGGTCGTAGGTCTTCGCCACGGCGTTGATCGACGGGCGGATCATCGGGTGATCGACCGGCTCGGCCACCAGTTCGCCGAACAGATAGACCTTCAGCCCCCTGCCCCGCAGGCTCTCGATATATTCCGCGCCGGAAGAGATCGGTTTGACCGCTGTCTCCGTCGAAAGTGAACTGTAGCCGTCCATGGGCATGTCCCGTTTCCGCCTGGGTTATCTCGACATCCTCAGGATAAACCAGTGTGTCGTAGAGCGCAAAACACTCTTCCGGCCTCCCCTGTTCCGAGGGGTAAAGAGCGCAAACGCCATGATCCCCGCCGGCACCATCGGCGACATCATCCAGGCGTAAGGCCCCGAATTCCAGACCGGCTTCCCGCTGCCCGGCGCACCACCGGCGGCCATCGATTCCTGCAGATACCGGATCGAGCCGTGTTTCCCTGAATCCGGCACTAACAAGCTGATCATGGCGATCCGGGCCTGTCTGCCGAAGACGAGGCGCCACAATATCCTTGCCGATTGCCGCGGCAGCGATGACAAGGAGCGCCGTCCTGGTCGGGGCAGTCGGACACCGGATACATCGACAATCTGTCGGGTTGTCGGCAGGCGATATCGATTTCGTCATTTGCACCCCGATCACGTGGGTTGGAACACGCGGCCGGTCGACGGGCGCTGGGTGCCGACCTTTTTCCCAACGCCCGCTACGTGTTCGCGCAGACCGAACACGACTTCTGGACGGAACCGAACTGTTCCCCGCCCGCGCCGGGATACACCGACGACAGTCGGCCGTGTCGCGCCACCCACGGCAAACCCGAGATGAATGCCGCTGTCGGCTGCCTGCGCCCGTTCCCTCGACATGCTCGAAGCAGAGGGCGCGTTGCAGGCACTGGCGACGCATCGCCGCACTTCCCATGCCTGGCCTTCAGCCTGCGGGCCGCCGTCGCAGACGCGCCTTCAGCCCTGCGGGCATCATGGTGAAGGCCATGTGTTCACGGACCTCGTCGGCGGCCATGACCGGCTCCAGGTCGAAATTGCGACAGAGCATGGCAAGCGCTGCACGGATCTCGAGCAGGGCCAGTGCACGGCCGGGGCAGAGGCGCGGTCCACCGCCGAAGGGCAGGAAGGCGCGGCGGTCATGCGGGCTGGGTTGCGATTCGGGAAGCCAGCGCCCGGGGTCGAAGCGTTCACCACCGGCAAAATGGGTCTCGCGGGTCGCCATGTGGCGGAGCAGCATGAAGATCGGCGTGCCTTTCGGGATCGAGCAATCCAGCAGTTCGACATCCGTCACCGGCTCCACGACATGGAGTGGCGCCACCGGCTTGATCCGCATGACCTCGCTGCAGAACGCGTCGAGGACAGGCAGGCAGTTCGCCTGTTCCAGGTTCTCCAGCGCCGGAGCCGGGGCGAGCAGATCATCCGCTTCGCGGCGAACGCGCTCGAACAGTTCGGGATGGAGCATGAAATAGTACATCGCCCAAGCGATGCTGTTGGCGGTCGTGTCCTCGCCGGCCAGCAGCAGGTTGCCGGCATTGGCGAAGACATCTGCATCGCAGAAGCCTGACCCTTCCTCCTCCACCGCCACCAGCATGGCTTCCAGAAAGTCGGCGGGTTCGCGGCCTGGGTCTGCCGCCATGCGCTGCCTGGCGGCACGAATCATTCCGCCCACCTCACGCTCGATGGCTTCAACCGCCCGGTCGAGAGCCCTGTCGGAAGGCAGGCGGAAGAGGCGCCACCAGGCGAAGGGTGCATTGCTCCGCCGGTACAGGACCGGGAAAACCTTGTCGAGATGGCGCTGGATCACCGGTCCCGGCGTCTCCAGCGTGTTGGCGTCGACGCTGAAGGCGAGTTGCATGGTGACATCGACGGTGAAGCGCATGAGGTCACCGCAGACGTCCACAATCTCACCCCGGTCCGCCGCTCCTTCCCAGCGCCGCCGCAGGCGACCGACCGTCAGGGCGAGCTTCGGGAAGAAGTCCGTGAGCTTCTGGCGGTTGAGCGCCGCGGTGACGATCCGGCGCTGGCGGCGCCAGTGCTCGCCCTCGGCGGCGAACACGCCGTTGAGCCGCATTTCCCGTGCCACTGATTCAAGCTGCCGCGTGCGCCGGAAGACCTGCGGGCGCTGCACGAGCATGCGCTGGATGGCCGTGGCGTCCGAGACCACCGCGACGGAGCGCGGTCCCATGGGAAGCCGGAACAGGGCACCGTGGATGTCAGCCCATGCCTCCAGTTGGAGATGGAACCGGTCGAAGCGGATCTGGTGCAGCACGCCGATCAACGGCAGCCCTCTGGGACCGGGAAGGTCCCGAAGCGCGGTCAGGGCATTGTTCGTCTGCATGACAGCGCCGTTTTACCACCTACCATGTCATTGGTACAGGGAAGCGCCAAGGCACAGACATTCAGGCGCCGCTATCGTTACAAGGTCATCGACCAGCCGTCCGATATCGGTCTGGCCCAGCAATAGCGGCGTTGCCAGCGGGGCACGACATACCGGACCGGCCCGTTCAGCAGTTCCAGAAACCTGATGGGATGGGTGTACATGAGCCGGTGTTCTTCCGTGGATTGCGGGCAGTTGCCAAATGTCGCCGGTACAGTCGGCGAAAACTGCCAGACCACCCCGCGGCGGGACAGGTATCACGGCGAGGTCTGGCCCCTTGCATTACCATTTGGGTCGAGCACGGTCGCATGGGTGATCTCGCGGCTGGAAGTGGCACCACGATCAAGACTGCCCCTTCGAACTTGTCCGGCAACGTGTACATTGCATCGGTTGTCTTCATGTGTACATAGTTGCGCATGTTGCGCAACAGCCGAGACATCGTCAAGCGTCTCAAGGCCGAGGGCTTCGAATTGGTGAGTGCAAAGGGATCACACCACAAGTTCAGAAAGGCCACGATCACCGTGGTCGTTCCGCATCCGAAGAAGGACCTGCCCGCTGGCACCGCCCGGAGCATCGCCAAGCGTGTGGGCCGGGACTGAGGAGGCAACCATGCATTATGTCGCCGTCATCGACAAGGACCCTGGAAGCGCCTACGGGATCCGGTTTCCTGAGGTGCCGGGATGCTACTCGGCCGCCGACAGCTTCGATGGCATCGTTCCCAACGCCATCGAGGCGTTGAGCCTGTTCTTCGAAGACTGTGAGCCTGTGCCGCCGCGCGGAATCGAAGCGGTGCGGGAGCAAGTTGCCGGGAGTATCGCAGAGGGCGCAGTGCTGATGATGATTCCCTATGTGCATGACCGTAAGCGGGTCGTGCGGGTGAACCTGAGCCTGGAAAAGGGGTTCGTCGATACGCTCGACGAGGCGGCGCGCATGCGTGGCATGACGCGCTCCGCGTTCGTTCAGAAGGCAGCTACACGAGAGATACTTGACCCTGCCTGAAACGGGCAAGGTTGTCGGCTGCTGTCCCTCGGTGAAGTGATGCCGTTGCGGTCCGCCGCCATGCTGTGGCCGACAATGGCGCAACAGGCATCGCGGTCGAGATAGAGACGACCGCTCAAGCAGTCGCAGGGGTGTCCGCACGACGCCTGCCACGTTCGATGCGGGCTCAAACCGGCCTGTATTGCTCATCAGTCAGTTACGGTTCACTCCTGTGATGAGCCGGCGACACGATTTCCGGTTTGCAATTGAAAGACCTCTGCATGATGACCTGATTTTCCGGTGGCGTGCCGGACTTGGGCATGCTGTCCGGTCCACTGCCCTTTCGGCGGGCACGGCGGTTCTGTCGGTGGGGTCATGCGATGGCCGGTGTCGGTGGGTTGCGGGAGATCCTGTTGGCGGCCTCGAGGAGGTTCTGCCCAATGGCTGCGATTGCCGGTCGGGCGTGTGTCCCGGCCAGTCCGAAGCATGGCTCGATCCGGAACCGGCGTTTCGAAATCAGCCTGTCGAAGCGTTCCTCGGAGGATATCAGGGGACGGTCCCGCGCGGCCTTGCGCATGATGCCGTCGCGCATCCTGCCGCGCAGGGCGCTGGGATCTGCCCGACCGGCGTATTCCTTGTCGGCCGGCACTCGCTGCGCCTTCGCCCCGTCGATCATGGTCCAGAATTCGGGGCTTTCAGCCCGATGTGCCGTTGCGCCGGTCGCGCATCGCGCCAGCGTCGAGGGTGTCGCGCCAACCATCCACTGCCTCGGCCATCCGGCCCTCGATGATCCCCGCCGGCGCCTGGCGGCCGAGGGCAACTAGGAGAAGCGCTGGACGCGAGCCATCCGCACCCGACTTGCCGAATGGGTCCGGGACGAATCTCGTCCCGTTTTGGAAGCGGGTCTCTCCGACGCCGGTTTCGTGGCGAAATGCCGAGCGGAAGGAGACCGTCTCTGCGTCGCTTACAAACCGGTGTTCAAGGCCGGTGACTTTCTCTACCCGGAAGTCATCGTTGAGTTTCGGCGCGCGATCAACGGATGAGCCGCACGCAACTCGGTCTGTCGTGTGCGATGCGGCCGCATAGTCTTCCCGATGTCACGTTCCCGGAAGCGCACCCTGCTGTCATGCTGGCGGAGCGAACCTTCCGGGAAAAGGCGACCGCCGTCCACGTCTTCTGCTGCCAGGCACGACGCCGCGGCGAGCAACTGTCAAGGCACTGGCACGATCTTGCGCGCCCGGACGAAGCCGGCATTGCTGCGAACGCCCTTGCCGATCGTGTCCTTGCCCCTTCCGTCGCGCGCCACAAGGCGATATTCTTTGTTGAGAACGACGCCCACGGCGAACGGATCGACCATGAGGCGGCGGTCACTGGAGGTCTCCAAATTGTTCCCTCCGGCGCCGCGCAAGAAATGCTCGCCGACGACTGCGCGAAAATGCTGGCCGACGGCATGTTGCTCGACAAAAGCGAGCCGTTCGATGCCCTGATGGAGCGATGCACCCTGCTTGAGGTTCGAACAGACGAGACGATGGCATGACGGTACTTTCTCCCGAACCCGGACGCATCGCCTTGGTCCGTCAACGCCGCTATCTCGTGGAGAACGTGACGACGTCGCAGTCACCCGACGAAGCCATGCTTGTCGAACTGTCATGCCTTGACGATGACGCGCAGGGTCAGCCGCTCTCGGTATTGTGGGAGTACGAGATTGACGCCCATATCCTGGATGACAACGGCTGGTCTACCTTGGCGGACAAGGGTTTCGACGATCCGGCGCTGTTCGCGGCCTATCTCCGCACCATGTCATGGAACTGCGTGACTGCGACCGACCCCAATGTCTTTCAGGCGCCCTTCCGCGCCGGCATCCGTATCGATGCCTACCAGATCGACCCGCTGCGAAGGGCACTTCGGTTGCCACGCGTCAACCTCTTCATTGCGGATGATGTCGGGCTCGGCAAGACCGTCGAGGCTGGACTGATCGCACGCGAGTTGTTGTTGCGCCGCCGCATCGAACGGATTGTCGTCGCATGCCCGCCTGCAATGCTTGATCAGTGGCAGGACGAGATGGAAGCCCGTTTCGGCCTCACATTCGTCATTCTCGACCGTGCGTATGTAACTCAGATGCGTCGCGAGCGCGGATTTTCCGTCAATCCCTGGACCACCCATTCCCGCTTCCTGATCTCTCATCGCCTGCTCGTCGACGAAACCTACGCCTCGGGTCTGCGTGACTGGCTTGGCGAGTTCGCGCCGCAGACTCTGCTGATCCTCGACGAGGCTCACAACGTCGCGCCAGCGAGCGGCGCGCGCTATGCGATTGACTCCCAGATTACCCGCACCGTCCGCGACATTGCGCCCCGTTTCGAGCACCGCCTGTTCCTCTCAGCGACGCCGCATAACGGGCACTCGAACAGCTTCTCCGCCCTGCTCGAAATTCTCGATCCGCAACGTTTCTGCCGTGGAGTTCCAGTTCGGAAGGGACAGCTTGATGAGGTGCTGGTCCGTCGCCTCAAGTCCGATATCCGGGCACTCGAAGGCGGGTTTCCCAAGCGCACGGTGACCCCGATCAAGATCGACGGTCTGCCGCCGGAGGCGCCGGAACTTGTATTGCCAAGGAAGCTCGACGACTACCGGCTTGAGCGAGAAAAACGTCTCAAGGATGAGACACGATCGAAGCAGGCCGCAGGCGCGCTGGTGATTGGCGGGTTGCAGAAGCGCCTGCTGTCATCCATCGAAGCCTTCGCAAAAACGCTTGCAGTACATCGCAAGAGTGTGGAACGCGTGCTGGACCAGACATCAGAGGCCATCGTGGTTTCCTCCGATTTGCAAGCCGATCTCGAACGGCTGACCGTCGGCGAGGAACCAGGCGACGGGAGTATCGGCACGACCGATCATGGCGTCGGTATTGTTACCGAAGGCGACGTGCCGGACAGCCCAGAACGACCCGATCCTTCGGAACTCGACTTCGCCGAGTTGATGACGGCGGCGACAGCGGTGTCAAGTAACAGCCGACTTGCGAAAACACGGACGGCGTTGATGCGCGAACTCGATCTCGTCGACGACATGCGCGAGGTTGCCGAGGAAGGCCGCTATGATCCAGACCCGCGTGTGCGCAGGATCATCGAGTGGATCGATAAGAACATGTGTCCGGTTCAATCGGCGTCTGAGGACGCGCCGCCGCAATGGAATAATCGGCGCCTTCTCATCTTCACCGAATACGAGGACACGCGTCGCTGGCTTGAGCGCTGTCTGAACGAAGCCATTGGGCATTCCGACCAGGCACGGGAACGGATTGCCACCTTCACGGGGATGACCTCCCGACACAGGCGGGAAGACATCAAGCACGCCTTCAACGCCGAGCCGGGTGATCATCCGCTGCGCATCCTCATTGCCACTGATGCGGCGCGGGAAGGTCTCAATCTCCAACGCCACTGTCACGACCTGTTTCACTTCGATCTGCCCTGGAACCCGAGCCGTCTCGATCAGCGCAATGGCCGCATCGATCGCAAGCTCCAGCCCGCCGACGAGGTGTTCTGCCGCTACTTCGTCTTCGTCCAACGACCGGAAGATCGTGTCCTGCGGGTTCTGGTGGACAAGGTGGAACGCATTCGCGAGGAACTCGGCAGCGCCGCGAAGGTGGTGGAAGCGCATGTCGCCCAAACCATCGGCAGAGAAGGCATGCGCCGTGACCGTATCGACAGTCTCACGGCCTCAATCCGGGATATGTCAGCCGGAGAACGGCGGCACACGGTCGAGGCTGAGCTTGAGCACGCGCGTCTTCGCCAGGACAGGCTGCGCGCGGAAGTGGACAGCCTGCGCGCCAGCCTGGAAAGATCACGAGCCCATATAGGCCTCACCGAACCCCAGTTCCGCCAGACCCTGTCGATGAGCCTGAAGCTTGCTGGCGCACCCGCAATCGCCGGGGCCGATGGGCAAGACAATCGGGAGTCGGACACTCCGCATCGCTTCGTCTTTCCCGCCGGAGACCATGCGCTTGCGAGCGATCCCGGCTGGACAGCGGCACTCGATTCACTGCGCACGCGGAGGCGAAGAGATGAGAGCTTGGGAGAGTGGCGCCGTCGGGCGACCATCCGGCCCGTCGCTTTCGAGGACACCGGACGTCTCGGCGAAAACGCCGTGCATCTGCATCTTGAGCACCGCGTAGCCCGGCGCCTGCTCGGCCGGTTTACTGCGCAGGGCCTGATCCATCACGATCTGTCCAAGGCCTGTCTCACGATCGCACCGGATGCCATCCCGCGCGTCGTGTTGCTCGGCCGACTCGCCGTTTACGGACCGGGCGCGGCGCGCCTGCACGAAGAGATCGTGCCGGTAACGGCGCGCTGGATAGATCCCGCGCGGCGACAGAGCGCGCTTAGACCCTACGGCCGGACAGGCGAGCAGACGACCCTGGCTTCCCTGCAAACCGCGCTCGACGAAGCGGGACGGGACAACGCGCCCGATCCGGTCCGGACGCGTCTCGCTGACTCGGCCCAAGCCGATATTGCCGCCCTGCTGCCGCATCTGGAGCGCCGCGGCAACGAAACCGCCGAACTTGCAAGGACACGGCTTGCCCAACGATCTGAAACCGAACGGAACAGCATGATTGATTTGCTCGAGAGCCAAAGGAGAAGGATCATCGAAGCAGTCAGCAAGGACGACCGCCAGATGATGTTCGACTTTGTCGAGGCCGAACGGCGCCAGCGCGAAGCCGAGCGCTGCGCCTGGATGCAGCGGCTTGACGCCATTGAGCGCGAGCTCGAAACCGAACCTGCTCGAATCGCTGATTCATATCGGGTGCGTGCCGTCCGTGTCGATCCGCTCGGCCTCGTCTACCTCTGGCCGCGGACAGGCTAGATCATGGCGGATCGCGAGCGCCGGAACCTCATCCTCGCCCACCAGGAATGGCTCGGCTTCGTTCAGCCTGTGGGTCTTGTGGTCGTGCCGACCGTCATGGTCGACGCACAGGTCGTGCCGGATCGCAACATCTCTTTGCGTCAGTTCGAGTTTCAGGCGTTGTTCGACCCGAACGACGAGACCACCGGAGTCTCCGGCCCTGCGGAAAGGCATTCAACATACCCGGCGCATGGGCTTGTTCCGGCTCGCGTGTTCCGGGACTGGCTGGGCTGGGAGGACGGTGACCTCGTAGATGCGAGCGTCCACCGGAAAACGCTCGAAATCTCCGTGCCGGAGTTGCAGGTCGTGTTGGCACCGACCTGGGCAGTGCCGGCAGGCGAGGGTGAAACCGCGCAATGGGCACTGCTGATCCGCGTGGAGGACGGAAGCGCGGATCTCGACCAGTCGCCTGAAGACGGCGCTGGCTGGAACGCCAGTCGTCACGCCCGGTTCGAACGGTTGCTGCGGGAAACGGGCGTGCCGACGGGATTGCTCTGTACCGATGAGCAAGTCCGCCTGATCCATGCCCCGCGCGGCGAGTCGTCGGGACACATCACCTTCGAATTTGCCCAGATGAGGCAGCCTGCGGGGCGGCCCATCCTGGCCGCATTCGACATGCTGCTGTCTGCGGACGCGCTCTTCGTGGGAGAGCCGGAGGCCCGGTTACCGGCTCTTCTGGCCAGGAGCCGCGAGGCACAGGCCGAGGTCTCCACAAGGCTTTCCCGCCAGGTGCTCGCAGCGCTGTACGAGTTGCTTCGCGGCTTCGTCGCGGCCGAGGCGCGCGGCGCGGCGAACGCCTCGGATCTGGCGCGACGCGATCCCGACCGTCTCTACGGCGGGTTGATCACGACGCTGATGCGCCTGGTCTTCGTGCTCTATGCCGAGGACCGCGGCCTCATGCCTGAACATTCCGTCTACCAGCAGCACTATTCCCTTGGTGGCCTGTTCGCCCGGCTGCGCTCCGATGCTGCGGCGTGGCCTGACACCATGGACCAGCGATTCGGCGCATGGGCGCAACTACTTGCGTTGTTCCGGCTGATCCACAGCGGCGGAGGTCATGGCAAGCTTTCCTTCGTCGCGCGCAAGGGCTCGCTGTTCGATCCGGAACGATTTCCGTTCCTCGAAGGCTCTGACGCGGATTCCGATCCGGCGATTCCCATGGTCCCCGACGCGACGATCTGGAACGTGCTGCGGTTTCTCATGGTGCTGGACGGCGAGCGCCTGTCCTACCGCACGCTCGATGTCGAGCAGATCGGTTCGGTCTACGAGGCCATCATGGGCTTTCGCGTCGAGTTGACGACCGGGCGCTCCATCGCGGTGGCGTCACCCAAACGGACCGGGGCCGCAGTGGTCGTCGATATCGACGCCGTGCTCGAACTGGAAGGCGGCAAGCGTGCGAAGTCGCTTCAGGATCAGACGCACCGAAAACTGACGGGCACCGCAGCCGTTGCGCTCCGCGATGCATCCAGAACCGAAGACATCGTTGCCGCGCTCGACCGGTCGGTCGATCGGAATGCGACGCCGAACGTCGTGCCCTGCGGAACACCGGTTCTTCAACCGACTGACGAACGGCGGCGATCCGGCAGCCATTATACGCCGCGTTCCCTCACCGAGCCGATCGTGTCCGAGGCCCTGAGACCGGCCTTCGACCGGCTGGGGTCGGACGCCCGGCCCAAGGATGTTCTCGATCTCAAGGTGCTCGACCCGGCGGCGGGATCGGGCGCCTTTCTGGTTGAAGCCTGCAGGCAGATTTCGGCGCGGCTGGTCGAAGCCTGGAGCCGGCATGGCGGGCCACCCGAGTTGCCTGCCGACGAGGACGAATTGCTTCACGCCCGGCGTCTGGTCGCCCAGCGGTGCCTCTATGGTGTCGACCGGAATTCCATGGCCGTCGATCTGGCACGACTGTCGCTATGGCTGGTGACGCTCGCTCGAGATCACGAATTCACCTTCGTCGACCATGCCCTGAGGCATGGCGACTCACTGGTCGGTCTCACGCGCAGGCAGATCGGAGATTTCCACTGGGATGCCGAGGCGCCGGACTTCCAGTTCCAGATAGAGACGCCGGAGGTGCGGCAACAGGTTGCCAAGGTTTCGGAGCTGCGCCAGCTGATCCGCGAACTCGGCGACGAAGCCCCGGAGCACGAGTTGCGGGACCTGCTGGACGAGGCCGACCACGAACTCCGCAGCATTCGCCGCGTCGGTAATCTGGTACTGGCGGCGTTCTTCGAAGGCACGAAACCGAAGGAACGCGAGAACAGACGGCGCGACTATACGAGGTTGTTGCTCGAAAAGGAGCAGGACCAGAGAGCAGGCAGCACCTCACCCCATCCACCAGTGACGGCTTTCCACTGGGAACTCGAGTTTCCGGAGGTGTTCGACCGCGAGAATCCGGGTTTCGATGCGATCGTCGGCAATCCGCCGTTCGCGGGCAAGAACACGGTAGCCGCGGCGCATCCCCCGGCCTATCCCGACTGGCTCAAGCAGCTTCACGCCGAAAGCCATGGCAATTCCGATCTGGCGGCCCATTTCTTCCGCAGGGCTTTCGGACTCCTGCGGACGGGCGGGGCACTCGGACTTATCGCAACGAATACCATCGGACAGGGTGATACCCGTTCGACGGGATTGCGCTGGATATGTCATCATGGCGGCGAGATCTACCGCGTCCAGCGACGCCTCAAGTGGCCGGGCCAGGCTGCCGTGGTGGTCAGCGTCGTTCACATCGCGAAGGGCGCCGATCCCGGTCTGCGCGAGCTTGACGGAAAACAGGTCGACCAGATTACCGCGTTTCTCTTCCATGACGGCGGTCATGACGACCCGGAACCGCTTGAGGCGAATGCCAGCAAGAGCTTTGTTGGCAGCTATATCCTCGGCATGGGCTTCACCTTCGACGATACCGACAGGAATGGTGATGCCACGCCGCTTGCCGCGATGGAACGCCTGATCGAGGCCCATCCAGGCAACCGGGACGTGATCTTCCCCTACATCGGCGGCGAGGAGATCAACACCAGCCCGACCCATGCGCATCATCGATACGTCATCAACTTTCGCGACTGGCCCCTCCGTCGCGCAGATTTGGGGGCGACATGGAAGGATGCCGACGACGATAAGCGGCGGGATTGGCGACGCAACGGGATCATGCCGCTGGACTACCCGGAGCCTGTGGCGGCCGATTGGCCGGAACTCCTTGCAATCGTCGAGACAAAGGTGAAGCCTGCACGGGCACACCTGACCACAAATGCCATTGGTCGCAAGCGAGCCCAATTCTGGTGGCGCTACGGATCCACTGCGGGTGAACTCCATGCTGCTATCGACGGTTTGGATCGGGTGCTGGCGATTTCAAGAGTGGGTCAACACGCTGCCTTCACGTTCCTGCCAAATGGCATGGTGTACGCAGAATCCACGATCGTCTTCCCTTTCGACACCGCGGCTGCCTTTTGCGCTCTCCAGTCCCGTCCCCATGAAGTCTGGGCACGATTCTTCGCCTCGTCGTTGAAGGATGATCTCCGCTATACCTCTTCCGACTGTTTCGAGACCTTCCCACTTTCCAAGTGGCTGGGAAATGCACCAAGCTCTCTCGAAACTGCCGGCGATGCGTATTACGACTTCCGTGCAGCGCTGATGATCGAGAACGACGAGGGCCTGACGAAGACCTGCAACCGCTTCCACGACCCGGACGAACGCGACCCGCGTATCGCGGAACTGCGCCGACTTCATGAGGCGATGGACCGGGCCGTTCTCGACGCCTACGGCTGGGACGACATCCCGACCGACTGCGAATTCCTGCTCGACCACGAGATCGACGAGAAGACCTGGGGCAGGAAGAAGAAGCCCTGGCGCTACCGATGGCCCGATCATGTCCGAGACGTCGTGCTCGCCCGGCTCCTGGCCCTGAACGCCGAACGCGCCAGAGCGGAACGCGAAGCCGGCGCCTTGTCCGTCCACCCTTTCGGGAATTCTGTCGATGGAAAGCAAGCTCAAGCATCTTGAACTGATCCAGGGCGTCATCAACCGCCTCGCTTCCGATTCCTTCCGCATGAAGGGCTGGGCCGTGGTCCTCGTCGCCGCCGTGTTCGTCTTCCTAGCCCGCCAAAACTCCTTCGACGCAGGGTATATCGCCCTTCTCCCCATCGCCGCCTTCTGGGGCCTCGACGGCTATTTCCTCTGGCAGGAACGCCTGTTCCGAGCGCACTATGACAACGTCCGCACCCTGCCTGCGGAGAACATCGATTTCTCGATGAATGTCCGCAACTATAGGGGGCCATGGCGACAGAGCTGGTTCGGGACAACATTCTCTCGCACCCTGGCATGCTTCTACGGGGCCCTGCTCGCATTCGTCCTGGTCGCCGTGCTCGCCGTGGGCGGTGAAGCTGACTCCTTGGCCGTGCTCCGGGCCGCCGATGCTCCAAACCCCGGGGACGGATAAGGTCTGCCGATGGCCAGGGTCGTGTTCTTCAGTTTCGACTACGACGACGTGTGGCGCGTCAATCAGGTCCGCAACTCGGGCGCATTCATCGGCGAGCAACGCTCGGGCTTCCGGGACAAGGCAGAGTACGAGCAGGTCAAGCGGGACGGCGATACCGCCATCAGAAACTGGACCCGAAAGCAGATGCACGGCTGCTCCGTCACTTGCGTTCTGATCGGCACCAACACCCATCGGAGCAGATGGGTCAAATTCGAGATCGAAGAATCGATACGCAATGACATGGGGCTTCTTGGCGTGTACAGCCGCAAGCGTCGCATGGAGAAGGTCAGGCAGGACGCCGTTCTCGATGCGCTTTTCGGCCACCCAATCCGCTGGATAACCACAGTATGCCACCGAACAACTGGCTCGAAGCGCTAATTCCAGAGAAGGTGAGCAGTCGCTTCGAGACCCGTACCTGGGAACCGTCGAAGGCCCAGACCACTCGGGCGAACGATCTTGGCGCCTGGGTCGAAGAGGCGGCCCGGCGGGCGGGTCGTTGACTTTTTTGCGACAAATGGCCGACATTCACTCGTTTGCACCATCGGACCGGGTCAAATTCTCCGATGTTCCGGGGCACCCTGCGGGACGGCTGGGACGGTATACGGTGCAGTTGAAGAATAGTGAGGCGCAGCAACCATGTCCGTGAATGCGAGTGCCGAGGTGCGCGACCGCCTGATCGATGCGTTGCGACTGGACCTGATCGGTCCGCGCCCAGAGGACGAGGCGCTTCAGAACGAGCGCCTGCGACATGCGCCATCCCGCTGGTACCTGACCGGCTTCCTGGCACCGACGAGCGCACCGAACACACAGCGGGCTCAGGACACCGAGGAGGAACTCGACGAGCCATCCGAGACCACGCAAGGAGATGACAACACCAGCGCGCCGGAGCGGGGCAGTGGCAAACGCGTCTTTCTGCCCTCGTCCATGGGGCTCAGCGCCTTGGTGGCCGCGGCCACCAAAAGCCTGTATATCAAGCTTTCCTGGGGCGACTACATGCCCGAAGAAGAAACGGCAGGTACTGCCGTCGACGTCAGCGAAGAACCCGACGGTGAAGCGACCGCAGCAACAGTTCGACCCCGATTCGCGCCCTGGGTTCGCCGACCGAGGTCAGCCACCGTCGATATCGATCTCGATTCGGTTCGAGGCGGAACGCCCGTTTCGTTCGATGTGCCGGAGAGCGGCGGTCTGGAGCTCGTCTGCCAAGTGCGGTCAACCCGGGTACGAGGAACGGAAGGCGATGTCGAGGCTCGTGCTGTTTCCCTGTTCGTCGTCAATCGAAGGCCGCCTGCTGAGGACGACGATGTACAGGACATCGCTTTCGCTTTCCAGATCGCGATGACCGTGGAGGCGGACAGGCCATTTGTTCCGCGCTACGACCCGCGCGGCCTCGACAGCGATGACTGGGACGAGCGTCTTGCCGACCTGCAGTACCGGGATGCGGCGGAATACGCTGTCGGCCACAACGTTTCCGTGCGCGCCGAGACCACTGAAGGCGAATGTCGCGTGGTGCATACCGAGTGGATGCCCCACGCAGCGGTGGAGCATGTGAAGCCATCGCACATCCCTGATGTCGAATTCCGCATGGAGGCGCTGGGCGCGCTGAAGGATGCAGCGGATGCCAGGCAGGCGCTGGATCCTCTGGTCAGCGCATATCGCGACTGGATCGAAGGCCAGCGCGAACAAGCACAAGCCTTCACTGGCCGACGCAGAGAGGTCGCCGATGAACTGGTGAACCGAGCCACCGGTGCTGCGGGTCGCATCCAGGCCGGCATCGACCTGCTCGACGACCCCGACCTGCTGGACGCGTTTCGCATCGCGAACCGTTCCATGGCGGTGGCAGCCCACCGGCGAAAGGCGCAGGAGGACGGTCTCGCGCCCGAGGCGACGGACGTGCCTGCGTGGCGCCCGTTCCAGCTCGCTTACATCCTGATGAACCTGCGCGGCATCGCCGACCCTACCCATGTCGAGCGCGAGATCGTCGACCTCCTGTTCTTTCCCACCGGCGGCGGCAAGACGGAGGCCTATCTCGGGCTGGCGGCTTTCACGCTGGTCCTTCGCCGGCTGCGCGACCCCGACCCCGTGCATCGGGGTCTCTCGGTGCTGATGCGTTACACGCTCCGGCTTCTGACGCTTGATCAGCTGGGGCGTGCCTCGGCGCTGATTTGCGCTCTCGAACTGGAACGCGAGGCTGCGCCCGACCGGCTCGGCGTCTGGCCGTTCGAGATTGCGCTCTGGGTGGGCCGCGCGGCGACGCCCAACTACATGGGCCGGAAGGGGGATTTGTCCGACAAGAAGACCGCGCGTACACGGACCCTGCGTTTTGCCCGTGACAGTTCCCGAGATCCCCCGTTGCCACTGGACCGGTGTCCCTGGTGCGGTACAAAGTTCGGTAAAGGCTCCTTCAGACTCACGCCCGATACCGACAACCCGACAAACCTGCTGGTGCACTGTCCGAACCGGCGCTGCGACTTCGCAGGAGGCAAGCGCCATCTGCCGATCGTCGCGGTGGACGAGCCGATCTACGAACGCCTGCCTGCCTTCATGATCGCGACTGCCGACAAGTTCGCTGCCATGCCCTGGACTGGAGAGACCGCGGGGTTCTTCCGGGGAGGCGATCAGAACGATCCACGCCCACCTGATCTCATCATCCAGGATGAACTGCATCTCATCTCGGGGCCCCTGGGCACCATGGCCGGACTTTACGAGACGGCCGTGGACCAGCTTTGTCGTCGCTGTATCGACGGCAAGCAGGTAGGTCCGAAGATCATTGCGTCGACCGCAACCGTACGCCTCGCCCAAAAGCAGATTCGCGCCCTGTTCGGCCGACCTTCGGTCGCCGTGTTTCCGGCTCCTGGCATCGATCGACGCGATTCATTCTTCGCGGAACAGGTGCCGCAACAAGACATGAATCCACGGATTTATGTTGGCATCGCCGCGCAGGGGCGCGGGCCGAAGGTCATCTTCCTGCGCAGCATGATCACGCTGATGGCAGCAGCGCAGGCCGCCTGGGAAGCGGCAGCGCAAGGCGGTGGCATCAACCCTGCCGATCCGTACATGACGACCGTTGCGTACTTCAACGCCTTGCGCGAGCTTGGCAGCGCGCGGCGCATCGTCGAGGATGAGATCGGCTCCCGTCTCCTGACCCGCGCCAACCGCAAGCGACACGACAAAGCAGACAGCCTGTTCGCCAAACGACAAATCGCTTTCGAGCCGGTCGAGCTGACCTCGCGCGTCGATACGGCCAGTGTCGCCGAAGCCAAGCGAAAACTCTCCCAAGGATTTGACGACAAGGACCGTGTGGACGTGGCTCTGGCCACCAACATGATATCCGTCGGACTCGACATCACGCGGCTTGGCCTCATGCTTGTTTCAGGTCAGCCGAAAACCACGGCAGAGTACATCCAGGCAACGAGCCGGGTCGGACGAGACCCCATGCGGCCCGGTCTCGTGGTCACCCTGCTCAACATGCACAGAGCCCGCGACCGTTCGCACTATGAGCGATTTGCGGCTTGGCACGAGTCCTTCTATCGCAGCGTCGAGGCGACCAGCGTCACCCCGTTTTCCCCGCGCGCCATGGACCGCGCGCTGCCCGCGGTCACGGTTGCCCTAGCCAGACTCGGCATCCCGGAATTGACGCCGATGCTGGCCGCGGGGAACATCGAAAGCCACGGCGCGAAGACCATCGCCCTGGCCCGGGCAGTGGGCGACCGGGCGCACAAGCATGCCGACGGACTTCCCGAAGACTTCGCGGCCCGTATCAGAAACCGCGTGCAAAGCCTTGTTGACGACTGGGCCAAGCTTGCCCACGAAGCTGGACAGGGCGGCGTGGCGTTCGGCTATGCTCGGGGACGAGACAGCGGTACATCCACGCCCCTGTTGCGCGAGATGATTGACCCGGATCGCGATGTGCTCAATGACACGCAACTCCAGTTCCGGGCTCCGCGTTCGTTGCGGGATGTCGAACCGGGCGTGCTGCTCGGCATCAAGTCCCCTGACGGCAAGGACATCCAGTAGGCGTCCAATGGCCGACAACATCATCCGCCAGAGCCAGTTGATCACGACCTACGGGCCAGGAGCGATGATCGACCTGCCCGACCACTCGATCATTGTCTCCGGCCTCGAGGACTGGTCGACCCTGCGTCAGGAAAAGGTCGACGAGCCGCGTCTTGCCGCCAAACTCCGGCGGTTGCTTGACCTTCCCTCGCTTGAACTCCGGACGCCGCCTCGCCACGAGGAGAACACGCGTCTCGCCGCGCCTGTCGGCGCGCGCATCTTCCCGACCTGGTTCATTGTCAAGGATGCCAGACCTTCCCCTCGCAACCCGCAGTGGTACCGCCGACGGCTGGTGCGATGGAGTCACCTGGACAAAGGCAAGTTCCGCGACGAAGACGGCACAAGCAAGCCAGTGGTCCCGGTTCGCTTCGTCTGCGGCTGTCGGCGCGGTCATATCGACGACCTGGACTGGCGCCGGTTTGTCCATCAGAGCGGAAAGACATGCGAGCGACCGCTGTGGCTCGAGGAACGGGGCACAGGCGTGGACATCGGCGATACCTTCGGCGTCTGCGACTGCGGCGAGGAGCGTTCGCTCTACGAGGCTTCGAGCCCCGGGACGGGTGCGCTCGGCCACTGCGAGGGCAAGAGGCCGTGGATCGGGCAATGTGCGAGCGAAGCCTGCAACGAACCCTACCGGCTACTCGTGCGAACGGCGAGCAACGCGTATTTCCCGCAGACGATGAACGTGATTTCCCTGCCGGAGTTCGATGCCGGGCTGGCCGCAAAGGTCTCGGCGCACTACGATCGGCTGAAAGCGGCCGACGATATGGGCGTACTGCAGAATTTCCGGGGGATGCCGGAAGTCGACGCCGCGTTCTCCGGCATAGACGATGAAATCATTATCGCCGAATATCGTCGCCAACGGGGCGAAGGAGAACACGAAGAAGTTCCGGTCAAGAGCGCCGAGTTCGAGATACTCAACAAGGGCGACAACGTGATCGGCGAAGATGATCCGCGTTCCAGGTTTTTTGCTGAAACACTGGAACGCGTCGTCTGGGATCCCGACGAGAACCCCCTGTTCGCGGCTGTCGACAAGCTGGTGCTTGTACACCGGCTGCGCGAGGTGGTGTCGCTGCTCGGATTCACCCGTTTCGAGGCGGTCAGCCCGGACAAGGACGGCGAACTCGATCTGGACGTCATTCGGGCCTCGCTCGCAGAGACCATCACATGGCTACCGACGGTCGAGAATCGTGGCGAAGGTATCTTTCTTTCCTTCAAGGCCGAGGCGGTGGAGAAATGGCTGGTACGGCCCGGAGTCCAGAATCGCGGACGCCGGCTTCTGGAGGGATGGCAGGCATGGGCCGCCGAGCGCCACCGCCCCGAAGACGGATTCCCTGGACTGGCCTATGTCATGCTTCACTCTCTTTCGCACATGTTGATGACTTCGATCGCATTGGATTGTGGCTACCCAGCCAGTTCCTTGCGCGAACGCGTCTATGCAGGCGACCGAGGCTATGGCATCTTGATCTACACTGGATCATCTGATTCCGAGGGGACGCTGGGCGGGCTGGTGGAGACAGGTCGGCGGTTCGACACCCATCTTCGTCGCGCCGTCGATGACGGTCTGTTGTGTTCCAATGACCCGGTATGCGCAGAACATGTTCCAAACTCGCAGCTTGAGGGTCGTTTGCTTCAAGGGGCAGCCTGTCACGGTTGCCTGCTGATCGCCGAAACGAGCTGCGAACAGCGTAATGACTTCCTCGACCGGACGCTTGTCGTTCCAACCGTTAGTCTCAGAGACGCCGCGTTCTTCGATACCTCCGGGCACGGGTCGTGATGGAATTCGATGCGTTGGCAGCGATCGACCAGCAGGATCTCATCCGATTGGCCAATCTGCTAGATGCCGGCCTTCTGTCACCGCCCTTGAGCGCGCTCTCGCTCCACGACCACATCGCCGCCGCACACGCCGACGCCGCGGCGGGTTGCTTCAAGGAACTCACGCAACGGAATATGACCCCTAGCCATATCGCGCTCTTGCTCCGCGCCTTTACCGCCGGTGCACAAGCGTCCAGCGGATCCTCGTTGCCCGTCGAAGTGGTAGTCAGTGGGCCGGACGCAACCGGAGGTGCACGCGATACCGGGGTGGTTATGCGGCAACTGTTCAGCAAAGCTCGCGAACGAGTGTTGGCTGTCGGTTTCGCGGTTCGTCAGGGGAAATCGGTGTTCAAGACCCTGGCCGACCGGCTTGATGACGACAAGTCTCCTGAAGCAACTCTGTGTATCGATATCCGTCGTCAACATGGCGATACCTCCATTGAACGCAGCATCCTCCAGCGCTTCGCGGACGAATTCGTTCGCAACGAATGGCCGGGGAAGCGATTGCCCTGCGTCTACTATGACCCCCGATCGCTGGAACCCACTGGCCGCAAGACCAGTTCGTTGCATGCCAAGTGCGTCGTCATCGATGGCCAAGAAGCGTTCGTTACGTCCGCGAACTTCACGGAGGCCGCTCAGGAACGGAATGTCGAACTCGGTCTGCTCGTAGCGTCGCGCTCCGTAGCAAGCCGGGTTGAAGAGCACTTCATGTCACTGATCAAACAAGGAAGTCTTGAAAGATTGCCACTATCCTGACCCTTGATCACACAAGTCGTCAACGAGTCACGATTGACGCGTTTGTCCTGGCTTTGAATCTACCGAGGTTACTGCTCGCTTCCGTGATATGGCGTACAGGATAGACGTGTGGTCGCAGATTCGGCATCCGCAGCAATGCCGCGGAGAGAGCGCTCAGAGAAATTGTCGTAGGCCGCAAGTCATGGCGTATCGCCGACTCGGACGGCGGCGACGTGTGCGTAGCGGCGACGGACACGCTCATCGGCACAGCCAAGAGCAACGATGTCTATCCTCGAACCCGACGCGCCGATGTTCTCCGCCGGATCGCGGAAACACAGGGGCAGGGGAACGATCAGGATGGTCGATCTGACGACTTCGATGGGTTTGCCACGCCCCGAAATCGAGGAGCGGAACAACTGCGTGACGATCCGGTTCCGACGCAAGGATGCGATATCCGTTCGACAATCCGGGGCGGGATCACAGAACCGCAGCAGGCCGTCCTGGCGTTGCTGCATCGGTTCGATGCCGGGCTGGCACTGCGCGAAATCCGCCCCCTGCTGGATGAACATCTGAGCGATACTCAGATTCGCAGGTGCCTGACCGCCCTGAAGGCCGAGGGCCTGGCGCAAGCGACCGGACCAGGCCGGGGTGCACGCTGGATGGCCACATAAATGACGATCACCGCTCTTATTACGAGCTTATTAGGTCTTATTCGGTCTTATTCCGAGCTTATTCGGTCTTATTCCGAGCTTATTCGGGCCAATTCCACAAGTGTTGCCGGAAATTCCCAAGAGCCGATCATGCCAGCGAAACCCACAGAAAAGAAATTCCGACAAATGCCGCGCGGCAGCAATGGCGGCGGCAGAGTGAAGGCCGATTGACAGATCGACGAAGCACTTCCTGCGAAATCGAGCGAAGACGCTGCGTTCCGGCATCGCTCACCCCTTGACATGCCACATAAAGAACAAATAAGGAACATTCATGCATCCTGCCCCGCCCGCTGCCGTCAACCTGTCTGCGCTGCGCCGCCACATCGCGGCGCTGGAGAGGCGTTCGCCGACCCGCCAGCTTCGCCCAGCGGTTACAGGCAGGGAGCCACGACCCTGGCGGATCGGTCTTGACGCACTGGATGCAGCACTGCCGACGGCCGGGCTGTCCCCATGCGGCATCCACGAGGCGGCAGGAGCAACCGCGGCCGACCGGCCGGCAGCCATGGCCTTCCTTGTCGCCCTGCTGGTCCGGTCCGGTCGGCGCGGCCTTGTGCCGGTCTGCCAGGGTCCCGGCGGAATCACACAGTCGGGTCGGCTGTACGGACCGGGCTGGCATGCTCTCGGCGCAGACCCGGCGGCCCTGCTGATCGTCGAGACCCGGTGCGAGCGCGACTCGCTGTGGGCAATGGAGGAATGCCTCCGCAGCGGTACCGCGGCAGCGGTGCTGGGCGAGACGGAACGGCTGTCCTTCGTCGCCAGCCGACGGCTGGCACTCGCCGCGCGCGAAAGCGGGACGCCCCTGCTGCTGCTGCGCGGCAGCGGCCTCGACGACGCAAGCGCCGCCTTCTCGCGCTGGCGGGTATCGACGCTCTCGCCAGAGTACCCCGACTTGGTCGCCAGGACCCCTTTCGATATCGGCGCGCCGGGCCCGTCTCGCTGGCGCGTCGAGATGCTGCGGTGCCGAGGCGGTCGGCCGACAACAGGTGACATGGAGTGGAACCGTGAGACGGGTGATTTCGGTATGGTTGCCGCGCTGGCCGATCGACCGGCTGCGCCGCACACAGGCTGGCGGGCCGCGAGCTGATCGGGCGCCGTTCGCGCTTGTCGCGTCCGGTCGCCACGGTGCAGTGCTGACAGCGATCGATCGGCAGGCCCATGCTGCAGGGCTTGCGCCCGGAATGCGACTTGCCGATGCCCGCGCCCTGCTGCCCCGCCTCGCCGTTGCCAAGGCCCGGCCAGCGGAGGACCGGCGCGGGCTCGAGCGCCTGGCGCGTCAGTGCCATCGCTTCACGCCATCGAGCGCGGTGGACGGCGCAGACGGGCTGCTGCTCGACATCACCGGCGCGGATCATCTCTTCGGCGGTGAGGCAGCAATGGCAGCGGAAGTGGAAACATATCTTGGCAGGCTCGGCTTCGAGGCGCGGACCGGCCTTGCCGACACCCTCGCCGCTGCCTGGGCTCTTGCCCGCTTCGGTGGAGAGGATGGCCGCATCGCATCGGCCGGAGCCCCACTTGCCGCTCTCGCCACGCTGCCGGTCGAGGCCTTGCGGATTGTACCCGGGGACGCCCGGCTCTTGCGACGCCTCGGCCTGACGACGATCGGCGCGGCGGCGGCCTTGCCGCGTGCGGCGCTGGCACGGAGATTGGGTCCGCAGGACGGCACCGTTCCGGAGCGCCTCGACCGCGCGCTCGGCCGGCGCCCCGAGCCGATCGCCTCCCTGCCGCCGCCACCCATCTGCCGCGTACGCTGCGCCTTCGCGGAGCCGCTTGTCGACTTCGTCGGACTGGAAGCGGCACTTTCCCGGCTTGTCGATGATCTCTGCGCTGAGTTGGAACGAGCCGGTCTCGGCGCGAGGCAACTCCTGCTGCTGTTCTGCCGGGTGAACGGCGATACGGTCGAACGAGACGTCTCGACCGTTCGCGCCACCCGTGACGCTGCGCATCTCAAGCGATTATTCGCCGGAAAAATCGAGACGGTGGATCCCGGCTTCGGAATCGACGCGATGGCACTCCATGCCGCCCGCACAGAGCCGTTCGCAGCCGTGCAGTTCAACCTTGCGGAAGGATCGGAAGGCAGGCCCGGGGACGAACCGGGTGACAGCCTTCTGATCGACCGCCTGCAGGCGCGTCTCGGCGAAGGTTCGGTCTTCCGCCTCGAACCGGTGGAAAGCCACCTGCCCGAACGCGCCGAGCGGCGGATGACGCCCGATCGAGACGCTGTAGCACCTCGCGCTGCTCATGCCAGGCGACCGGGTCTGCCGCAACGCCCCTTCCGCCTGTTCGCCCGACCCGAGCCGGTCGAAGCGACGGCGGAAGTGCCAGACGGGCCGCCGGTCCTGTTCGTCTGGCGCCGGACCCGTCGTCGCATCGCCCGCGCCGAGGGACCGGAGCGTATCGAGCCGGAATGGTGGGTCTCCGGCCATGAAGTTACGCCGCGCGACTATTACCGGGTCGAGGACACCGAAGGACGGCGCTACTGGCTGTTCCGAGCCGGGCTCTACCGGGATGCCGACGGCAAGAAGCAGCCCCACTGGTATATCCACGGGCTTTATGGATGAGTTGCGTCCCGGACAATATTCCCTACGCGGAATTGCAGACCATCAGCAATTTCAGCTTCCTGCGCGGCGCTTCCCATGCGGAGGAACTGGTGGAAGAGGCCGCCCGGCTCGGGCTCGCGGCCCTCGGTATCGCCGACCGCAACACGGTGGCAGGCGTGGTGCGCGCCCATGTGGCAGCAAAGCGGGCCGGCATCCGCCTGCTGGTCGGAGCCAGACTCGACCTCGACACCGATCGCGGCGGCGGCACGTCGCTGCTCTGCTATCCCCGCGATCGTATTGCCTGGGGTCGCCTCTGCCGGCTGCTCACCCTCGGCCAGCGGCGTGCAGCCAAGGGCGGCTGCCTGCTGCGCCGGGAGGATCTGATTGCCCATGCCGAGGGGCAAGTGCTGATCGCATTGCCGCCGGAGGCGCCTGAAGATCGAAACAGTCGGACGTTCGAGGCCGAACTCGCCAGCCTCCGCCGTGCGCACGAGGGACCGCTCTATCTCGCTGCACACATGCTGTACCGCGGTCACGATCGCGCCCGGCTTTGTCGCTTGGCGACACTGGCAGCGCGTGTCGGGACGCCGCTGCTCGCCACCAATGACGTGCACTATCACCGCCCCGGACGTCGGCCTCTCCAGGACGTGCTGACAGCCATCCGCGAACGTGTCACCGTAGCGGAAGCGGGCTGGCGCCTCGCCGCTCATGCAGAGCGCCATCTCAAGGACGGCACCGAAATCGCGCGGCTCTTCCGTGGTCATGAGGACGCCGTCGCACGGAGCCTCGAAGCGGCGGCCCTGTGCACCTTCAGTCTGGACGAGTTCGCCCACGAGTATCCCGACGAACCGACGCCTCCCGGCAGCACGCCGCAGCAGTATCTGGAGGCACTTGTCTGGAAGGGCGCGGCATGGCGCTATCCGGGCGGCATTCCGGAAAAGGTCCGCGGCGCGCTCCGGCACGAACTCGGGCTGATCGGCGAGCTGGACTACGCGCCTTATTTCCTCACTGTCCACGACATCGTGCGCTTCGCCGACAGCAAGGGCATCCTCTGCCAGGGCCGTGGTTCGGCGGCAAACTCGGCGGTCTGCTACTGCCTCGGCATCACCGCCATCGATCCGGCACGGATCGACCTGCTGTTCGAGCGCTTCGTCTCCCGGGAGCGTCGCGAACCGCCCGATATCGATGTCGATTTCGAGCACGAACGGCGCGAAGAAGTCATCCAGCATATCTACAAGCGCTATGGGCGTGAGCGCGCCGGGATCGCCGCTACCGTCATTTGCTACCGCGCGCGCAGCGCCGTGCGCGATGTCGGCAAGGCAATGGGGCTTTCGGAAGATACCGTCGCCGCGCTTGCCGGCGCCGCAAGGCATACCCGGCAGGAGCGTATTCCCGACCAGCGGATCCGCGAGACCGGGCTTGATCCCGGAGACCCGCTGCTGCGCCGGACCCTGGCGCTGGCGAGGGAACTGCAAGGCTTTCCCCGCCACCTCTCGCAGCATGTCGGCGGATTCGTGCTGACTCGCAACCGGCTCGACGAAATCGTGCCGGTTGGCAACGCAGCGATGAAGGAGCGTACCTTCATCGAATGGGACAAGGACGATCTTGCGGCTGCAGGACTGATGAAGGTTGATGTCCTCGGCCTCGGCATGCTGACCTGCATCCGTCAGGCGTTCGAGCTGCTGGCGGCGCACAAGGGCAGCACCCTCACGCTCGCCACCGTGCCGGCAGAGGATCCGGCGGTCTGGAACATGATATGCCGGGCCGACACGGTGGGCGTCTTCCAGATCGAGAGCAGAGCGCAGATGACCATGCTGCCGCGGCTGAAGCCGCGCTGCTTCTACGATCTGGTGATCGAGGTGGCAATCGTGCGGCCGGGCCCGATCCAGGGTGACATGGTACATCCCTATCTGCGCCGTCGCGACCGCCTGGAAAAGGTGGTCTATCCGGCACCTGCGCCCGCGCACGGACCGCCAGACGAGTTGCGCCAGGTGCTGGAGAAGACACTCGGCGTGCCGCTCTTCCAGGAACAGGCGATGCGCGTCGCCATGGTGGCGGCAAGGTTCACGCCGGATGAGGCCGACGCGCTTCGCCACGCCATGGCCACCTTCCGCAAGCGCGGCACGCTCGGCAAGCTCCGGGATCGGATGGTGGGACGGATGATCGCGCGCGGCTACGATCCGGAACTGGCGGCGCGCTGTTTCCACCAGATCGAAGGTTTCGGTGATTACGGCTTCCCGGAATCCCATGCCGCAAGCTTTGCGCTTTTGGTCTGGATATCCTCCTGGCTCAAGTGCCGCCACCCCGAGGTCTTCGCCTGTGCCCTGCTCAATGCGCAACCGATGGGTTTCTATGCCCCCGCTCAGATCGTGCGCGACGCCCGCGAGCACGGGGTGGAAGTGCGACCGGTCGATGTCCATGCGAGCGGCTGGAACAACCGGCTGGAACGCATGGCGGACGGGACCCATGCACTCCGTCTCGGGCTCCGTCAAGTCGCTGGCCTCAGACGGGAAGATGCCAGACGTCTCATCGCCGGCCGCGCCGCGCGGCCATGGCCGGATATCGCCGCCCTGCAGCACGGAACCGGACTTGAGGTCGCGGCCATCAAGACGCTGGCCGCCGCTGACGCCTTCGGCTCCATGGGGCTCGACAGGCGTCAGGCGCTCTGGCAGGCCAGCGCGCTCGAAAGGACGCCGCCGCTACCGCTGTTCAAGGCGACGGGCGAACCGGTTGAAGATACGGTGAAGATAGCAGTACCATCCATCGCCCTGCCCCCGATGGGGCCGAGTGAAGAGGTGGTAGAGGACTACCGCATGCTTCGGCTCTCGCTCCGGGCCCATCCGCTCAAGTTCCTGCGCCCGCGCCTGAAAAAACGTGGCGCGCTTGCAGCCGGGACAATCGCCACGGCGCGTGACGGCACACGTGTAGTCGCAGCCGGCATCGTATTGGTCCGCCAACGGCCCGGCAGCGCCGGCGGCATCATATTCATGACGTTGGAGGACGAAACCGGTATCGTGAACATCGTGGTTCGGAAACACGTGCTGGAGCGTTGCCGCAAGGCGGTATTGGGTGCGCGCCTCGCCCTTGTCCGAGGCCGCGTCCAGCGCGTCGGCACAATCGTCCATCTCGTCGCCGACCGTCTCGACGACCTGACCGCCTGGCTTGACCTGCTGACGCCGGAAGGCTTGGAAAGCCCTGTAGTCTCGTCGACCGACCTCCGCACCTTCCCGTCACGCCATCCGCGCAACCAGCGCACGATCCCAAAGTCGCGCGACTTCCAGTGACGCCGGCCCACGGCAGAAGTTGCATTTCCGTAGAAGTGCAATCGGGCGGTGTCCGCAGCGAAGCGCAGTCGGTAGCCGCGGGGCGTTGCGCGACACCGACGGAGGTGGCTGCATTCGAGACCATCAAGGACGGTCGTCCGAGGCTTGTTGCTCAACGTCCATACAGATCATGATGCTGTAGCCGATGCGCGCCGTGAAGATCATGCCGGATCTCGCGGCGTCTGTTCTTTTTGCCGTTTTGGCACTTCCGTTTCCTGTTATTCGCCGTGAGGGTCTCCAGATGCCATTTTTCTGTCTGCCGTCTCCGATCTCACGACGTTGGCTTCGGGATTCGTAGTTTTGACTGGACGTGCTCACGAATTGCATCGACACGCACGAAATCCGTTCGCGACCGGCCGTGTAGCCGAGCGGCACGGTCGATCATGGCGACATCCGCCTCCGGCAGGCGCATTGAGATTGGATGTTCCTTGCGTTCGGTACGGGTAGCCATCGCCATGCTCCTTGCGAATACATTGCCCGATGTAGCGCAAATTCCAATACGATAATTCAAGCGCTCGATCATGGATTTCAGTGATCATGGCGGGCTCACCGTGGAGCGAGATGTCGAGGCCGGGCATCTCGGCGGGTTCGTCGACACGGAGCCTCATCAGCTTGTCCGGCACACTGAGCAGGATGAACATGACTGCTGCACAGTAGACGATGGTAGCGACGGCGTCCCAGGAGTCTGTTCCTGAAGTCGCGGGTGCCGTCAGGATCTGATGCATGAGTCACTTTGACGTGATTGATCAAGGACTTGACCTTTGAACGCCCTTGCGCGTGAGAAGGCAGCATGCGGCCAGACTTTCCCCGGGCCAAGGCATCAACAGTCAAGATCGGCTGGCTATCCGTTTCAGCAGGCTGGATGTATCCCAGCGCCCACCGCCCATCTGCTGAACCTCACCGTAGAATTGATCGACCAGCGCGCCGACCGGAACTGCCGCGCCCACCCGTCGGGCTTCGGCAATTGCGATGGAGAGGTCCTTGCGCATCCAGTCCACGGCAAAACCGAAATCGTACTCACCCTTCGACATGGTTTCCCAGCGGTTGGTCATCTGCCAAGACCCCGCCGCACCTTCACTGATCGCTTCCATGACTGTCGGTACGTCCAGCCCGGCCCTGGCGGCCAGATTGATGCCTTCGGCAAGCCCCTGCACCAGGCCGGCAATGCATATCTGATTGACCATCTTGGCGGTTTGCCCGGCACCAGCGTCACCGATCCGGGTGACCTTGCGGGCAAAGCAGTCGACCACGGGCACCGCCCTTTCGAAAACGGCCCGATCGCCGCCCACCATGACAGTCAGAGCACCGTTTTCGGCGCCGGCCTGACCTCCGGAGACAGGTGCGTCCAGAAAGCCGATGCCCTTGACCTTCGCCGCACCCGCCAGTTCCCTGGCGACCGACGCCGATGCGGTGGTGCAATCGACGAAGATGGATCCGGACGTCATTGCAGTAAAAGCACCGTCGTCCCCAACCGTGACGGCGCGAACATCGTTGTCGTCCCCCACGCAGGAAAAGACGAACTCGGCGCCTGCCGCCGCTGCTCCGGGCGTTTCTGCGACCTTGCCGGTCGCATGCTCTTCGACCCAGGCATTGGCCCTGGATCGCGTGCGGTTGTACACGGCAACTTCGTGCCCGGCCTTCGCCAGATGGCCGGCCATCGGCCTGCCCATTACCCCTAGTCCGATCCATCCGATACGCGCCACGGCATTGTCCTTTCGTTGCTGGATTCGGATGCGAAGCTAGGAGATTTGCCTGCCCCGGTCGATGGCCAAACACGCGCCGGTCTGGATGACAGGCCCGCCCAACGGCAACCGGATTGCAGTCGCAAGGCCTTTTCGGGACCCCCGTCCCAGCTCGCAAGGATGGTCCCGACAGTCGTGGGCGAAGATGGAAGTCTGGCAAGCCGGCAGGTCCGGGACGCTCCTGTTCTGAAGATATCGCCGCTCCATCCGCCAACCTCTTGCATGGCGCTTCCGAAACCCCAAGTCAGAAGGATCGGCAAGAGAAATATCCGGAAGATGCCCCCGCGCACAACCATCGAGGAAATGGTCTATGACTATCGGGACCCGGTCATCGAAAGGATCGGCCCGATTCTGTTGAAGCTCGGAGCGCTCGCGGCCGCCCTTGCCATCCTGCTTCCCGCCGTCATTGCGCTCGTTGGTCCATTCCTCGGCTGATCAGCCATCAAATACAGCGTTGAACGCTCGGATGGCTGCCGCCGGACCGTCCGGATGATCCCATACGCCCCCGATCACAGCCAGAAAATCGGCCCCCCGTTCGACCAGGGATCGGCAATTCGCCACCGTAATCCCGCCTATCGCGACGCAAGGCACCACCGTCGCCAATGCCCAGTTGCCCAGCGTATCCAGCTGCGCACGCGTCCTGGGCTCCTTGGTCCGGGTGGCGAAGAAGGCGCCGAACGCCACATAGTCGGCACCGGCGTTCGCCGCATCCATCGCCAGGTGCAGGGAGTCATGACAGGTGACACCCACCGTGGCGTTCTCGCCTACCGTCGCCCGGGCGTCGGCATACGCCGCATCATTCTGTCCGACATGGACTCCATCGGCGCCCACTTCTGCCGCCAGGTCCGGCCGGTCGTTCACCAGAAAGGCAATGTCGCGGGCATGGCAAACAGGCATCAGGGCTTCAGCCGCGCGGCGTACCTCATCATCCGACGCACCCTTCAGGCGGAGTTGCAGACAGGCAACGGGCCCGCCATCCAGCGCAACTTGCAGACATGCGGCGAAAGCAACCGGTTCAAGGGCCGGCGGCGTGATCAGGTAAAGCTGACATCTCTCATCGGTCATGGAGACAACCAATGGACGGCCGGACGCCCGTTACAGTTGTCCCTTGTAGATCTTGACGACCTTGTCCAGCAGTTCCAGCGCTTCGGCGCGTGGGCGCTGGAAGCTGTTGCGGCCGATGATGGAGCCTGACGCGCCTCCGTCCCGCAGGGCGCGAATCTCGTCCAGAATGGCCGCGTCGCCCTTGGCCGCGCCGCCGGAGAAGACCACCAGGCGGCGACCGGCAAACGAACTCGTCATCACGTGCTCGATCCGCTTCGCCAGGGTCGAGATATCGATGTTCTGCGCTTCGTAGACCTTGCGCGCCTCCTGTTGCTCGATGTGGTCTGCAGGCGGCTTCACCTTGATGATGTGGGCGCCCAGAAGCGCCGCCATGTGAGCCGCATAGGCGCAGACATCAATGGCCGTTTCGCCCTCCCTGGACAGGCCGCCGCCGCGCGGGTAGGACCAGATCACAACCGCCAGACCGACGGATTTCGCTTCTGCCGCCATCTCCCGGATTTCTTCCATCATCTCGAACTGGTTGTCGGACGCTGGATAGATGGTGAAGCCGATCGCCGAGCACCCGAGCCGCAGGGCATCGTCCACCGAGCCGGTGACCGCCTGGTCCTTTTCCCGTGCGTGACTGTTGGCGCTGTTTACCTTGATGATCGTCGGGATCTGCCCGGCGTAGGTATCGGCGCCGGCCTCCAGGAGACCGAGGGGCGCTGCGAAGGCGTTCAGGCCGGCATCGATAGCCAGCTGGTAATGATAATGCGGATCGTTCCCCGGCGGGTTGGCCGCAAAACTGCGCGCAGGTCCATGTTCAAAGCCCTGATCGACCGGCAGGATCACCACCTTGCCCGTACCGGCCAGCCTGCCGGTCATGAGAATGCGGGCCAGTTGCCCCTTCGTGCCGGGGCAATCGCTTTCATAGTTTCTGAGGATCTGACGCACCTTCGACGTCATCTTCATGGCTCGTCCCTCCGGCTCTTCGAGGCGGCTGCCGCGCCGCGCACCATGGTGGTCAACGGAATGATCTGATTAGACGACACGCGGCTGCGATTCAACGCGCCGTTTTGGCGTGCCGACCGTCAGGGTCTGGAATCGCTTTCAGCGCGACCCGACAACTGGCGGCAGGATCCAGGCGGTCGCGAAGATCGAGGTGCGGCGGCGGCCCGGGATGGATGACGGCGTCATGCGCCTCGGCAACCGCCGCCAGCTTGGTCGCTGCCGCTGCATAACCGGTGAAGTGGACGACACGCAGCCCTTCGGCAAAGGCCGCCAGGACAAGACCGGCAGCATCGCCGCAGTTCAGAACGGTCGTCACCCGACCCGGTGGTGTTTCCCGGACAATCGCCCGATCAATCGCGGCCCAGAAGCCGACACCCAGCGTGCGGGCACCGTCCGGCGGGCTCCATAATTCCGCCGAAACATCGACGACGACGGCCTGTCGGACCGCCACACGTGCCAGATGCAGGTCGGGCACGATGCACCGAAAGACGGTTGACGACAGGGAGAAATCAGGCAACGCCCGCTCGGCGTCGGCGATTCGCGGCGCTGGGAAGCGTATCGATTCGCGTCATTGCGTCAGATTCCAGAATGGACGGATCGGCGAGGCAGGCCTTGGCGAAATCCGTCCCGTCGACGCCCCAGAAAGCTTCACCGTCGATCATCAGCGTCGGCACTCCGTAGACGCCGGCTGCAATGGCAGCGTCGGTATTCGCCTTCAACGCCAACTTGACGCTGTCATCGCTGATCCGCTCGGCGGCGTCATCGATCTCCAGCATCTTCATGAGCGCCGGCCATTCCGTGTCAGGATCGCGGCCATCCGCCCATATGAACCGGTAGATGGCATCGATGATCTCGGCATCGTTGTTCAGCGCGATGGTGAGGCGCAGCAAACGGAGCGGATTGAAAGGATGAGCCGGCGGCATGCGAAAAGGAATGCCCCACTGTTCGGCATTGAACTGGCATATCCGGTAAGTCCAGATCCGCTTGGTCGGCAATTCCGCCGGACCCGATCCGCCAACGGCGTCGAGCAGACCGGCAAACAGCACCGGAATCATGCGAATTTCCGCAGCTCCGCGGAACTCCTGCAACCGTCGGGACTGGAGATAGGCAAAGGGTGAGACGTAGTCGAAATACCAGTCGATCTGTTTCATCGCGATCCCTCTCCCCCCGATTGACGCGGCTTCCGACTGGTCAGCCAGATGCCGGACATCACAAGAACGGCCCCGACATAATGGTGCCATGCCGGGGCTTCGCCAAGCAGGAACCAGGCCAGCACCGCGTTGTACGGCGGGATGAGGTAAAGAATGAGCCCGGCCCTGTCCGGCCCCAGCCGGTCCACGATGAAGGAATAGGCTGCGTAAGCCGCGACGCCCGGCACGACCGCCACCAGCAGAAGCCAGCCGACGGTTTCACCGGTCCAGGCCATCTGTTCTCCCATCAGGTGCTCGGCTGCAGTGAAGGGGAGCAGGATCACGACGCCACCCAGGCAAATCGCGAAGAATCGGGTAAGTGTGTCGAATCCGGTCGGCCGATGTTTCAGCATCACGGAGTAGGTCGCCCAGCCAATTGCTGCAGCGAGAATCCACAGGTCACCGACGACGAAATCGACCCGGACCAGGACATCAGGATTGCCTTGCGCGATGATCAGCAGCACACCGAACAGCGCCAGAAAGACGCCGGCCAAGGCACTTCGCCCAATCCGTTGATCCAGAAAAAGCACCGAAATGGCGATGATCAGGACCGGCGAACTGGAGTAGATCAGACCGATGTTCGTCGCCGTGGTCGTGTCGGCCCCGACGTAGACGAAAGCGCCGCACACCCCCATGCCGAGAGCGCCGAAAACCAGCAGATCGGGCCATTCCCGACGCAAATGACGGCGCTGGCGCCAGAACCGTGGCCAAACGACCGGAGCCAGCAGAAGCATGGCGCCGAGCCAGCGATAGAAGGCCAGCGCCACCGGCGGCATCAGGTCGGCTGTCGCCTTCGCCGCCAGCATGTTGGTGGCAAACAAGACGGGCGCAACGAACAGCAACGCGCAGGCAAGGCCTTGACCACGTTTTCCTGACCGTGAGGAATCGGAGGCGCTGATCGATGGTCGAACAGGAGGAATGGCAGTCTGCTCGCTGAGCCGCGCCCGCGCTGCACGCAAGGCGCTGCGGCCAATGGATTCCCGGAGCGGAGGCCGAAGACAGATATTCTCTCTGATGTCTAGCGAAGACGGGGCGATGATGCAATGATGCAGATCGGTCCCCGCTTGTTGTACGGCCGATGGTCCGGCGCCTGCGCATGGCCGGCGCGCGAGCGCCGTGATACATCGGCGGTATCCATCGCCACTTTCCTGCCTGCGAGGTACCATGCTTCCGATTGTCTTCCACCCGGGCCATGCACGACACGATCCGAAACTCTACTTCAAGGCCGGGACCTTTCAGACGCATCCAGAAATGCCGGCGCGCGCCGAAGCGATCGTCGCGGAACTCAAGGCACAAGGTGGCGTCATCACTGCACCGGCGGACTTCGGGCCAGGACCGCGAGCAGACATCCACTCTGCGGAATATCTGGAGTTCCTTTCGACAGTGCATGACCGATGGAGAACCATCTGTGAAGACAGCGACGAGGTCTTTCCGAATGTTCACCCCGGTCGCCACATGGCGACAAGACCGGAAAACCTGATCGGACAGATCGGCTATCACACGACTGATCTCTCGACGCCGATCGGCCCGATGTCCTGGGAAGCCGCGTGTGACAGCGCCAATACGGCACTGCATGCGACGAAGCTGGTGCTGGATGGTGCCCGTTCGGCCTATGCCCTCTGCCGACCGCCGGGACACCATGCCTACGTCGACATGGCGGGAGGATTCTGCTTCCTGAACAATATCGCGATTGCCGCCCAGTACGCCGTGCGTCAAGGCAAGCGACCGGCAATCCTGGATGTGGATGTTCACGCCGGTAACGGCACGCAAGGCATATTTTACCGCCGTCCGGACGTTCTGACGGTCTCGCTGCATTGCGACCCGACGGATTTTTACCCGTTCTTCGCCGGTCATGGGCACGAGCGCGGCGCGGCGGATGGCGTCGGCTGCCATCTGAACCTGCCGCTGGCCCGCAACACCGGCGACAACAGCTATCTTTCGTCGCTTGACACGGCTCTGAACCGGATCGCGGCGTGGAGCCCTGACATTCTTTTGGTGGCACTGGGTGTTGACGGCTACGAGAAGGATCCGTTGCAGGGAATCAGCCTGACCACTCCCGGCTTCAATCGCATCGCCTGCGCCATCGGCAACCTGGAGTTGCCTACGGTGTTAGTCCAGGAAGGCGGCTACAACGTGCCGGACCTGGGAAAAAACGTGTTCTCCTTCCTGGAAGGATTCGAGACCGCGCACGCGTAATCGGCGCGCCGCAGATCTATGGAAGGTCTGAACAAGGGAGCATTTGCCGCCAAGTCGCGGTTGGTTTCGATCCTTTGGCTTCGGTCGGCATGACGCGCCTCGGCGATATGCGCCTGGGCTACAAGGGTTGCTCGGAACGGGCCACCACGGGCGGTTTCGGGTGCCCCATCGCGGCCCTTTGCGGATCGCGGACGGATTGCGGGCGCGGCGCCATGCGGGCGCATGGCGGCCGGCGATGAGCAGATTGGAGAAGCCGAGCAGCAGCGCGATGCGTTGCGTGTTCTTCGCCAGGCCCCGGCAGCGCACCTTGGCGTAGCCGAACGGGTGCTCCACCCTGGCCCGCACCGAACCCTTGCGCCGCTCCGCCGCCGCCTCCGGCCCTGATGGATCCAGCTGCCGCCGCTTGCCGCGCTTCATCGCCCCCTGCCAGTCCCCGTCCATGTCCCGGTTCTCCTCGCGCTTGCCCACGCCCGCTCCTCCCCGCCGTGCAGCACCGCGTGCGCCGTGGCCACGTCGGCCTCGTTCGCCGAGGTCGTCTCCAGGCTGTGCGTCAGGCCCGTCTCCGAGGCCACGCCGATGGGCGCCTTCATCCCGAAGTGCCATTGGTTGCCCTTCTTCGTCTGGCGCATCTCCGGATCCCGCTCCCCAGCCTTGTTCCTGGTCGAGCCCGGCGCGTCGATGATGCTCGCGTCCACGATCGTCCCGCGCTTCAGGCGGTGGCCCGGCGAAGCCAGGGGCGCGTTGATCTCCCCGAACAGCGCCTCGCCCAGGCCGTGCCTCTCCAGCAGGGGCCGGAAGTGCAGGATCGTCGTCTCGTCCGGCAAGAGACCCGTCAGCCGCAAACCGGCGCACCGACCCCACCTCGCAGAGCAGGTCCTCCATCCCCGGATCGCTCAGGTTGCAGAACAACCGGACGCCGTGAACCCGCAGCATCGTGCGCAAGGGATACGGCCGCCGGCCACGACCCGACTTCGGGTAAAACGGCGCGATCCGCCGCGCCAGCCGGTCCCACGGAATCAGCCCGTCCATCTTCGCAAGAAACAACTCACGGCGCGTCCTGCGCTTCTTCGCATCGTGCGCCAGATCCGCAAACGTCGCTTGCTCCATGAACCCTCCAAGCCGGACCATCCAGACAGTCACATCATCCCCGGATACGGCCAATTAATCAGAGGTTCCATAGTATCCTGATCGAGAGGTTTGCTGGAACAAGTATGTTTGGTTGTATTGGAGGGATGACTGTTGAGCAGGGTAGCGGTTGCGATCAGCTTGTCGGAAGCGGCGCGGCGCGCGTTGGAAGGTCTGGCGGGCCGGCGCAAGACGGCCCGGGGTCTGGCGCGACGTGCCCGGATCGTTCTGGCGGCTGCGGAAGGTCTGGAGAAGAAGGCGATCGTGGAGATTGTGGGGAGCGACCCGACGACGGTCGGCAAATGGCGCCGGCGGTTTGCCGAGCACCGGCTCGACGGGCTCTGCGACGCGCCGCGTTCCGGGGCGCCGCGCCAGATCGGCGACGAGGAGATCGCGGAGATCATCGCCCGCACCTTGGAAGAGACGCCGCCCGGGGCCACGCATTGGAGCCTGCGCCGTCGACGATCCACCGGATCTGGCAAGCCTTCGGCCTGCAGCCGCATCGCTCGGAGACCTTCAGGCTGTCGGCGGACCCGCTGTTCGTCGACAAGGTACGCGACATCACAGGCCTCTGTCTCGACCCGCCCGAACGCACGCTGGTGCTCTGCGTCGACGAAAAGAGCCAGATCCAGGCGCGCGACCGCACCCAGCCGTTGCTGCCCATGCGGCCTGGCCAGGTCGAGCGCTTCTTCGCCGCCCTGACCGAAAAGCAGCTCCGGCGCGGGGTCCATCGCGCGACCCGGGAACTTGAACAGGCCATCCGAGACCATATCGACACCGTCAACGCCAACCCCAGACCCTTTCGCTGGACCAGGTCGGCAGACGACATCCTCGCTACCATCAAACGCTTCTGCCTGCGTACCCTGGATACCGCAGAATGCCAAAAGAAAATCAGCAAAACTTGGGAATCAGGACAATAGAAAGCGATGTAGAAAAACTGAAAGCAATTTTCGACGTGGGCCGAGAGTCTTTCGCGGCGTGCGAAGGCGAGATTCGCGCGCTGTTTGAGAAAGGCGAGTATTGAGCCCTTCAATGGCCATTGCCTTCCTCGATTCGACAAGTGCAAGTCAGATGGACGAGCACACATTCCCGCAAGCTTGCCCTGTCGACAAGGCGCAGTTCATTCGTGTGTTGTCTTTCTTCCGCGCTCCTTGCATGACGCACATGCCTGGTTCCCCCAGGCGAGAGTCACGATCCCGTTCTCCATTTCTCTACCGCCGAGAGCCTCCATAAACGTCTTGCCGATCGTTCCCCCATATTCGGCCTGCCTTCCAGAAACCCAAATTCTTCGGTAGGACGTCTCCGACGCGTTGAGCAGCTCGTCGATCACCGTGTTCGCAATCATCGTGGTGATATAGGACAGTTCGATCGCGCCATACGGCTGGTAATGATCCGCGCAGGAAGGCTCCGTACGCGCCTCGCGTCCATCCGGCCAATCCACCGCAGTCAACAGCGGCGTCCCTGTGCGATCTATTCCGCACGCGAGGCACCTACCCTTGGGCGCGATTACGACCGCTGACCCGGCAACGGCATGATCCTCCGTCCAACCGTACAGAATCGCATTGTCGAGACCAGATTTCACGTGCCAGTCGTCCAACCCAGACTCGGCTACCCAATTCCCCGTCAAGCACACAATCAGGTCGCTGCAGAGCAGCCGCGCTCTGTCGGCAAACAGAACGGCTTCGATCGTCGAGTTCTGCCCTTCAAACTGAAGATGCGGAAACTCACGCTGCAATCTCTCCGCCAGCGCCTCTGCTTTCTTATGCCCAACAGAATCTGCGCCAAGCGCATGGCGCCCCACGTTCGCCCAGCTCAATTTATCGAAATCTACTAGGCACAGCCTTCCGACACCCGCTCGCGCCAGACTTTGGGCCACGAACGACCCGACCGAGCCGCAGCCGAAGACCGTGACAGACTTTTCGAGCAGGATACGACTACGAGCCTCTTGTCCTCTCCCATGTACCCACGCCGCATCAGCCCTTTCGACCTCAGCACGTCGGATCTCGTTACGCCCATAGGTCGGTTCCATGGCGACTGCCGGCGGAAGGTGGCCGGCGCGAAAGCCGCGGTGTATCTTGTCCCTGGCTCGCGGGTTTCCCGTCCTCTGACTACGGTTGCGGTCAATGCGGACCGCGACCACACCCGCGCCGCCACGCCCATCCGCCCCGAGAAGCACCAGACACTCGTCATCACCAGCTGAGGCCGCTTCGGCGAGGATTTCGACCGCATCTTCGCCCCGCCCGGACACCAGCGCCAGGATGTCGGATCCGTGCTCGGGATACTCGTTCGGTAGGGGCGGCTCCTGCAACCAAATGAACGCCGCCGGCTTCGCGGTCTTCGCAGCCTTTGCCGCCGCTCGCGCTCCAAACCTCCGGTCCGTCCACTGCCGAAGCGATGGCACATTCTCGCCAACGTAAACCTTCCCCTCCCACGTGAAGCGCTTGAGCACTCGGGACGGACCCACCGGTTCGCACAGAATTACTACGTTCTTGCCGGCCTCTTGACGCGCGTAGAACCAGTAGGTGAGAAACTCCTGCTTGAAGTCGCGCTCGACAATCGAACTCTCGATGAGTTCTTCCACCAGTCGAACGGCCCGGTTCAGGATCGCGAGCGCCACCTCACCCGGCGTCGTCGGATCGATCTCGCTGGAATTGGGGAGAAGACACAGAACGCCGTCGCGCTCGATATGCGGCCAGATCAGGTACTCCGGACGGTCGACGAGAGCCGCCCGGGGCGCGCAGCGCGGAAAAAAGAGCGAGACGAGCAGGTCGATGTTCCGCGTCTTGCCGTCGGAGAACGCAACCGGGATCCGCCATCCATCGGCGAAATTCCTTGTCCGATAGATCGTTGCGATCGCCCCGTTATCAATGCGGATCGCCGTGCCTTCCGTATGCTCCCGAAGACGTTGCGTTACCTCGAGTATCGCACGCTCGTGTTCCACCATTCCCTCGACAGGGAATGTCGCATCACGCATGCCGTCCGCCGCCCCTCGCACTCACCGAAGAGGCAGATGCGACCGTCGACCCGAGTATCGCAGCCGAACCGATTGCCGGGGCAGAAAGCGATGCACTTTTCGCCTTCTCGTCTTCGCATTGTTCGGAAAAGAAGGTTGTATCGAACACCTTGTCCCAGCATTTCAGCGCCGATTCCCTGTTGCAATCGTCCGCGTATACCGGCGCGAGGTGGTCCAGCGCTTCCTTCAACTTTTCCCTTAAAAAACATGCCTTTGCGTCAGGGTCGTCCGTCGTGACGGTTTCATTTGGCGTAACCGGATGGTCGATTACGGTATTGCCGTCCAGACGCCTCTTCATCGCCTCCATCGTGCGATACAGGGCTATGTCATCCCGATCCGGGCTGAGAACGCAAGTCTCGCCGAGCAGTACCGTGATCGAGAATTCACTGAGATTGCGGGACTTCCAGCTCGTTCGGCTTCTCGCATGCTTCTTGAGATACCGATTCAGGCGCCGGAGTTGGTCGGCATCCGTAGTTCCGTTGCGCGTCTCTTCGTACCACTTGGTCACATCTCTCGCATCCGAACGCTTCCATCCGGAACTGGCCGCGAGTTCATAATACGTTTCGTCAGTATCCTCATTGACGATTTGGCGGTAGACTGGAATGTCCACATGGAACCCTGTGGAATAGTGGATGCGGACGCAGTTCGCCTTGACCTCCGGTGGCGTCTTGAAGCTCCCGTCATCCATCGCGTCTCGGACCATTTTGCGCGTGTCAAGCGACGACATTTCCGCACCACGATCTCCTACGAGAATGCCCTTCTTGAAATATGCCCCATCATCAATGTCGTAGTCGTTGTTCTCGTCCCGAAGCGTCGTCTTCATTTGGTAGTTTCCTTGGGACACATGCTCGTACGGCGCAGGCTTCTCGTCCTTTTCGAGGTTCCTCTTCAATCTGTCGCGATTCGAGTTTCTTCGTTCTCTCATCCTGTCCTGTTCGGAACCAGGCAACGTGACCTTCTCGTCATGAAACGCCTTCACGTCCGCACCGCAATCAATCATCTGTTCTCTCCAGTTCAAGGTTCACTTGGTGTGCTATCCATCTTGTACGCCCTGGTTGTACAAAAGCCGGCCGGGGTCAGCTGGCGTAAGGCTTTCAAGAAGCGACCTGATCGTTCCGCCATCCCGGCATTCCGGATCGTCACAGGCGCTCTTCGTCAAATCGGCATCCGAGCCTGCCTGTTCAACCAGGCGGTCCATTGCCTCCTCCCGCGTATCGTCGAGCGCCAGGAACGGCATCATGCTTGCCGGCACATTCTTCCGGGGAAACCTGATCGCCCGCACGCTTCTCCCCTGTTTGGAAAGCTCGTTTCCCAAGAGCCGCGCGATATTGTCGTACGCGAACTCCTGTGCCGAGATCGAAAGGGGACCCATATCGGCGCCGAACCTCCACCCGAGGAGCGACCTGTGAACGTCATCGCCTCGAATGTGTTCACCTACGGGCCGGGGGCATGTCCCCAACGAGAATATTTCAATCGGCTGATCCTCTTCAGCCATCGCCATTGCGTCAGTCAGGGCCACCAGCACGGGGTTGTTTGCCCACAGACCTCCATCCGCGAAGACCTTGCGGGCGCCTCGATCGCTGTTCGGGTCGCCAACGTCCGCCAACGATCGAAAGATCGGTGCGGCGCTCGAAGCCATGCACACATCAACCAGCGAGAAATCGTCGTCGCGCACACCGCTGACCGGCGTCCGCTTGAAGACCCAGGACCGATGCGTCGACATGTCGACCGCGGGCACCGATAGGGAAATGCCACGCTTGTCGAATACATCAGCCACCGTGATTTCGCCCAACACCTCGGTCAAAGCGGATCGAAGGGCTTGGTCTCCCGCCCGTACGAACCGCCGTCCACTGAAGGCGCGGTATGCAATGCTCCGGTACCCGGTGATGCGATGAGGAAATATCGCCGCCCCGTGTTGCCGATAGAGATCCACCACGCGATCAAGCGGACAACCGACCGCCACGGCACAAGCAACGATCGCACCCGTGCTTGTCCCGCAAATCAGGTCGATTCCGCGGCCCAGGTCCAGCCGCCCCTAGCCGGTGCGTTTGGCGTGCTGCGACAGCAGATGGTCCAGAAAGGCCGCTGTGTAGATGCCGCGCATACCGCCGCCGTTCAGGCTCAGAGCCCTGAGAGGGGGTGGAGGGGCTTCGCTCATCGTCGTTGTCTGCGTCCCGCTTGAGACATCCGCACCCGAGCCGCGCCGTATGCACTCTAAGGCCATATCGCGCTAATCATATGTACGATCATCGATCTGTCAATGTTTTATTTTGACATTTGGCGTTCGATATAGCAGAGTTACGTTCTCACGCCGCTTGTCGCGGTTTCTGCTGAGGGAGGAACGAACCATGGATGCGGAGACCTTGGGACGCCGATTGCGCACGGCCCGCGTAACGCGCGGCCTCAGTCAGCAGGATGCCGCCCAGGCATTGGGCCTTGCTCGAACGGCCATCACCCAACTGGAAGCGGGCAACCGGTCGGTCTCGACGCTGGAACTGACCGCACTATCGGAGCTCTACCAGCGCCGCATCGCCGATTTCCTGCAGGACCCAGCGGAAGACGACGACGTTCTCGTTGCCTTGCATCGCGCGGCTCCCGGCCTTGAGCAGGATCCGGCCACCCAGGAGCAGGTGGCACGCTGCGTCCATCTTTGCCGGGAAGGCGTCATCCTCGAACGTCTCCTCGGCGCTGAGCCCCGCTCCGGCCCGCCGAGATACGATTCGCGTATGCCACGTTCTCCAGGCGAAGCTATCTCCCACGGCGAGCAGGCCGCGGAACAAGAGCGGCGACGCCTCGGCATGGGGAACGCCCCCATAGCCGATGTCTCCGAACTCATCGCATCCCAGGGCATTTGGGCATCCGGGGTTGCGTTGCCGGATGGAATGTCCGGCCTGTTTCTCCGTCATGTCAGTATCGGCCTTGCGGTTTTTGTCAACTCGACCCATCCCAGAGGCCGAAAGCGCTTTTCCTACGCGCATGAATACGCGCACGCTCTGCTCGACCGGAATCGAGACATAACGATCTCCAGCACCGACAACTCTTCCCAACTGATCGAAAAGCGCGCGAACGCCTTTGCCGCTGCCTTTCTGATGCCCAGGGGCGGCTTTCGTGATTTCCTGAGAACCCTCGACAAGGGCCTGCCAAGCCGCCTTGATCACGCCATCTTCGACGCCGCGAGCGGGGGGCACATCGAGGCGGCGCAGCGCCCTCCGGCACGTTCACAACGCATTACCTACAAGGACAACGCCATGCTCGCCCACCACTTCGGAGTGAGCTATCAGGCCGCGTCCTACCGTCTCAAGAGCCTCCGATATATCTCCAACAGGGAATGTCGGAGCCTCCTGGATCAAGAAGACTTCGGCCGCAAATACCTGAAGGCTCTCTGTATGTACAGCGAGGTCGGGGAGCCGGAAAGGAAGAGATACTGGGATCGCGAACTCCGAAGTGAAATTGCCCATCTCGCCATCGAGGCTTACCGTCGTGAGGAGATTTCGCGCGGACGCGTCCTCGAAATGGGCAAGATACTGAGGATCGACGGCGACAGCCTACTCAGTCTTGCCGAAGTGGCTCGGGGCAATTGAGCGATTCCTCCGAACTTGATCGGTCGGGGATCATCGTCACCGACGCCTCGGTCCTGATCAACTTTCTGCGCATCGACAGGATCGATCTGATCGCCGGCCATTCCCATGCTTTCCTCGCCACCGACCATGTTGCCAACGAAGTATCGGATCGATATCCCGATCAACAGCGACGCTTCGTTTCCGCCCTCGATTCCGGGGCCCTGACCCTCATTCCCGTTGCCGCCGCTGACGAACTCCGCCTCTTCGCCTCCCTATCAGCCACCGGACGCCTCGGCGCAGGTGAGTGTTCCGCGATCGCCGTCGCAGTCCAGCGTAGATACACGTTGGCCATTGATGACCGTGTCGCCAAGCGGCTGGCAAGTCGTTTCGCGCCGTCGCTCCACATCGTGACAACGCAGGATCTGGTCGTATGGATGATCCGCCAAGATCTGCTTGACGTTGAGGAGGCCGATCGCATGAAGCATGAATGGTCTGATCAGCATCGCTTTCGCCTCAATCTCGACAGCTTCGGCGACTTGTTGGAATAGACTGCGTGGACGCGCCGAATCTTGCCATTTTCCAATCCCGCTAGCTGAATATCCCTAGTGTTCTGTCAGAAACAAAATATTCTCTTCTTGTATGGATCATGGCATTCTCCTAGCGTCACCCCCGCCGCATGCCCGACACCGGACGGTGCGGGCGCCGGCGGGGAAGCCGGGGATGGTCTCCGCGGCATCCTGAAGGAGAACGGCCTCGGGCCGCACCGGGTCAGGACCTTCAGGGCATCTCGCGACGTCGTCGGCCTCTGCATCGACCCGCCCGACCATGCCGTCGTCCTTTCGGTAGACGAGAAGCCGCAGATACAGGCGCTCTGGCGGACGCAAGAGGCCCCTGCCCGTGAAGCCGGGCCATGCCTGGACGCGGACGCACGACTGCAGGCGGCACGGCACGACCTGCCTGCTCGCGGCCCTCGACGTCGCCACCGGCAAGGTCGGGTCGACCGGCATCGCTCGCAGGAGTTCCTCGCCTTCCCCGACCCTGTCGCCGAGGGGATCGCACCCGGAAACCCGGTGCACGTCATCCTCGACAACGTCTCGTCGCACGGGTCGGCCGAGGTCCGCACGTGGCAGAAGGGCCGCCCCGACCGGACGTTCCGCTTCACCCCGACCCCGGCGTCCCGGACGGACGCCGTCGAGGGGTTCTTCCCGAGGCTGTCGAGGCAGAGGCCGAAGGATGCGGTCTTCGACTCGCTCGACGAATGCATCACGGCGATCGAGGGCTGCATCGCGCACCACGATGCCCACCACGCCCGTCCGTTCCGATGGAGCCGGAAGCCGGAGGACCTCGTCGAGGCGTGCAAGGGAGGACACCGGAGACTTCAGGAAATGGCACCGGATGCATGAATCAAACCACTAGGCAGCCGTCCCCGAATCAGTCGCCTTGAGCCGGGTTCGATCAAGATTGGCGTGGACGCGCGCCAGCATCGTCTTGAGCGCGCCGGCCTCTTGTCGGCTGAACCCAGCCAGCGCCACAGCCTCATAATGTTGTGCTAACGGAATGATGGCCTCTGTCATGGCGCGACCTCTGGCGGTCCGTTCGACGGCAACCACCCTTGCGTCCTCGTCGTTGTTCCGGCGACGCACTGCAAGGTCCAACTCCTCCAACTTGCCGATCAATCGAGACAGGGTAGAGATATCAATGGATGTCAGGCTGGACAGGTAGCTGATCCGAAGATCGTCCTGATGATGCAGTGCGGCCAGGACTCGCCACATCTGCAGGCTGATGCCATGATGCCTGATCGCTTGCGAGAATGCTGAGGCAAGCCGTACGCCGGTACGATTGACGAGGAAAGGCAGGTAGGCCGTCAGATCAAAATTCGTACCCTTGCTTGTCATCGGCTTCCAACCCGCAAGCGACGGTACAGCCGCCTGCCCTGCCCGGTCGGCTGCCGCAGTTGACCGTGAGACCGGCAATTCGGCAAGCACGGGCATCGGCGCAGGAGACAAGACAAGAGTCGCGCCCGCGAGCAGGTCTCCCGGCGGGATATCCCTGGCGCACGGCAATTTCTCCAGTTGATCGGGCGATCAGGCATGAAGGACTTGCGCGGCCCTTGACGCATCGCAAGAATTCTCGCAAGACCAGATCCAGGCAACCATCGCGGGCCGGCGGTGACGCGTGCAATTGCTGCTCGGGCCGGCCTGATGACCGGGAATTCCATCCGCAAGCGGGGGGTCGGTCTTGCTGAAGCAGGATCTGCCGTCGCTGCAGCGCAATACATCAGCCACGTTCGTCATGCAGACCGCCGTCTCCGGTCTCAGTCGCCGTCCGGCGCCGCCTCATGCCGCCTGCAAGTGTGCCCGCCGAGCGTTGTGCTCGCCATCGAAATGGGGAGCGATTTCATTCATGAAGAGGTGCATCTGCTCCTCGACGATCTTCTTGTCCTTGTTGCCGACGTTGAAGTAGAGAATCACCTCGTCCATGCCGGTTTCCTCGATTTTCTTCAGGGTATCGATCACCTTCTGCGGCGATCCGAGCAGGATGGATTTGTCGGACAGGTCCTGCGCCTGCATGTCTTCCAGGATCTCGATGATCTTGACGAAGTATTGCATGGTGGGCGGCAGCTTTGCCGGATCGCCGGTGAAGGCCGGCAGGGCGCAATGCCTGAAATAGTCCATCTGGGTCTGCCGACCGTAGGTATCGTCTTCGTCGACATAGATGAAATAGCTGCACATCTTGCGGCCGGGATCAGTGCCTTCCCTGTCGCAGGCCGCGTGATAGGCTTCCACCGCCTTGTCCAGCCCGCCATAGACCATGCCGGCGGCAAACGGGGCCCAGATCACGTTCGTGCCGTGGCGGGCGGCGATCTCGAGGGAGGTGGTGGAGAAAGACGCCGTGTAGAACGGAATTGGCTTCTGCACCGGCTTGGGCGTGATCTCCATCTCGGGAATGCTGTGAAACTCGCTCTCGTGGCTCCACGGACCCTCGCCCCAGGCCTTCAAGATGATCTCGATGGAATCTTCGAAATATTCAGCCGATTTCATGAAGTCCGAACCAAAGGGGGCGTATTCCCGCCGGTCGTAACCACGTCCGGCCGCGAAATCGACTCGCCCTCCGGACAGCAGATCCAGTGTCGCCCAGGTTTCGGCCACGTGAACCGGATGGTGCAGCGGCAACACCGCCACTGCAGGCGCGAGGCGGATGTGAGCGGTTTCGGAGATGACACTTGCCAGCAACAGGTCCGGCCGGGAATTGACGCCAAGGGAATCAAAATGGTGTTCGCCGATCCAGGCCGAATGGTAACCCAGCCTGTCGGCCAGAATCGTCTGTTCGCGGATATCCAGGACAAAATCGTTCGGCGTCCGCGGATTGTTCGGATAATGATTGTCGCTCAGCGTGAAGTAGCCGAATTCCATGATGAATCTTCCCGATAGTCATATATTTGCATTTGCAAGCATTAAGTCATGCCGACGCGATCGGCAAGAGCACAAGCGAAGGCCCCGGTTTTCCGGCATCAACTTGCGGCGGAAACTTCCGCTGTCCCCACCATCGTGTCGCGTGTGACAAGCTCGGCGAGCCTGTCTTCCGGCCAGCCGTCAGTTCCGTCAGGCCGCATCGGAATCACCAGATAGCGCATGTCTGCGGTCGAATCATGAACGCGCACCTCCCGCGCGGGATCGATGGTCGTTCCGAATTCCTGCAGGACGCCACGGGGATTCCGCACCACCCGGCTGCGATAGGCATGGCTCTTGTACCAGTCCGGGGGGCGGCCCAGGATGAAGACCGGATAGCAGGAACAGAGCGTGCAGACGACGACGTTGTGGACGTCCGGCGTATTCTCGACGACCACGATATCGGCCACCACCGGGTCGATGTCCATTTCCTCCAGCATTGTCTGCTTGCCACGGGCAAGAAGACGCTTCTTGAACGCCGGGTCCGTCCAGGCGCGCACCACGATCCTGGCACCGAGCGCCGGGGAACGGCCATCTATTTTCTCGATGACCGCGCGCATGTCGCCGGCGGTGAAAACACCCTTCTCGATCAGCAGGCTGCGCGTCGCATCGGCCAGGCGCTGGTAGTGGCCCTGCGGTTCGTCCGCCTGGACCGGCGCATGAGAATGATCGTGCGCGTGTTCGTGCTGTTCATGGGGCATCGGTGGAGTTTCCTTCGGCCGGTTCCAGCCAGTGCTCGAATATCTCGACTTCGATCGTGTCGTCAGGATTCCCGGCGTAATCGTCCCAGACTTCAACCTGATCGAAGCGAACACGGTACAGAGGGATGCGGATGGTCTCGTACTTTCCGAAAGCCAGATCCTCAGGATTCCTGAAAGCACCACAGATCCGCTCGATCCTGCCGATCTTGCCGCGGATATAGAAGGGCGTGCGAATATGGCACCGTCCGGCAGGATGGCGGGGCGTGACAAGAACGGGATCGCCGACCTGAAAGCGCGCGTCGGTCACGCCGTCGCCTCCAGTTCCCTGACGCGTTCCTCCAGTTCGTCGCGGTTGACGACACCCTTCTCCACCAGAATATTCGTCAGCGACATGATCCATCGTTCGTAATACGTCAACGTATCGTAGAGTTCTTCAGGGAGTTCCTCGATTCCGCGACGCAACTCGTCGACCGTCAGGATCGGATCGTCCCGCATCGAGCATAGACGCATGATCGCCTCGATACGTTTTTCCCACGGCTCGATTTCGTGCTCGGCCAGCGTGACCGGCCCCTTGTCCAGCCCACCCATGTCGTGTTGCCGTCGGATGTCGTCACTCATCGTCCCCTCCGTCAGCGGCCGGTAAAAACGGCATCGCGCCGCTCGATGAACGACTGCACGCCCTCGGCAAAATCCTCCGTGGCGGCAATCTCCTTCAGCTGGTGATCGAAGGCGGCCACGGCCGCTACCGGTCCCTCACGCTCGTAGATCGCAGCATTGGCACGGGTCGCCTGGACAGCCAGCGGTGCCTGCCGGGCTATGGTCCGGGCCAGTTCCATCGCCCGATCGCGGCCCTGACCCCTGTCCACGATTTCCTGGACGAAGCCCATGCGGCTCGCCGTCGTGACACCGAATTCATCGCCGGTCAGCAGCAGACTCATCGCGTTCCCCCATCCGGCCCGTTCGACAAAGCGCATCGTGGCGCCGCCGAAGGCCATCAAGCCCCGTTTGACCTCTATCTGGCCGAAGCGCGTGTCTGCTTCGGCGATCACGATGTCGGCGGCGAGCATCAGTTCGATCCCGATCGTGAAGCATATGCCCTTTACCGCCGCGATCACGGGCTTTTTCCGAAAGGGCTCACGGAGGTTCAGCGGATCAACCAGTTCCCTCGGGAAGAAGTCCGGTTCCGTGATGTCGAATTCGCCAAGCTGGAGACCGGCGGTAAAGTTGTCGCCCTCCGCCGACAGGACGGCACAGCGAAGTGTCGGGTCGGCTTCGTACTCGTGATACGCCTCGGCCAGTTCGAGACACATCTTCGGTGTAAAGCCATTGTATTTTTCCGGTCGGTCAATGCTGATCAGAAACAGATGCTCCCGCCGCTCGGTGACGATCCGGCCCATTCCCTCGTATCTACTTCGAATGCCGGCCACTTCGTTCATGGCGGGGTCCCTTTCTCTGCTGCTGTTGCGTTTGTCGTCCGCCAGTGAATGTGACACCCGGCCTGTTCGTCTTTCAAGTCCCGTGTTCTATAGTCTTCGGCTGAATTGCCCCATCGCGCAAGAGACACCCGAAGATGATCGAAACCACCCTTGATGCTGACGGCATCGCCACGATCACATGGAATATTCCCGACCGACCGGTCAACGTCATGAACGAAACGACCATGGACCTGTTCCGGCAGGAAGTGGAGAAAGCCGTGGCCGATGACGCGGCAAGGGGTGTGATCGTGACGTCGGGCAAGGACGATTTCATCGCTGGTGCGGATCTCGACACGTTCCTGGAAGATCGCACGGTCGACGAGATCCTGCCCCAGTTCCTGATGTTCGACAGGCTGGGCCGGCTCATGGAAACCGGCGGCAAGCCATTCGTGGCGCTGATCAACGGACACGCGCTGGGCGGCGGTTTCGAAACAGCCCTGTGCTGTCACTACAGGGTCGCGGTAGACAATCCGAAGACACGAGTCGGTCTGCCCGAAGTCACGCTTGGCGTCTTGCCCGGCGGCGGCGGAACACAACGGGTGCCGCGGATGCTGGGCCTCCAGGCCGGGCTGAAAATGCTGCTGGACGGGAGGAAATACACGGTAGACGCTGCTCACAAGATGGGCCTGATCGACCAGATCGCGCCCGCGGGCGAGTCGATGGCGGTGGCCAGGCAATGGGCGCTCGACAATCCGGATGCAACCCAGCCATGGGACCGGAAAGGGTTCCGAATTCCGGGTGGGGCGGTGCAAGGCCCCGCAGGCTTGCAGCTGTTTCCCGCCGCCAATGCCATGGGCCGCGAGAAATCCTTCGGAAACTATCCTGCGGTGCAGGCGATCCTGTCCTGCGTCTACGAAGGCTGCCAGACCAGCATCGACGTCGGGCTGCGCGTGGAGAGCAAGTATCTCGTCAACATGATCCGGAGCCCGGTGACCAAGGCGATGGTGCGCACCGGTTTTTTCGAAATGGCCAACGCCCGCAAGCTCAAGACCCGGCCCGATGGCGTGCCGAAATCCAGGGTCGGCAAACTGGGCATTCTGGGTGCTGGCATGATGGGGGCCGGAATCGCCGGAGTCTCGTCCGGCGCGGGCATGGACGTTGTCCTCATGGACGTGGATCGGGAAAGCGCCGAGGCAGGAAAACTCCGCGCAGCCGCGCCGCTGGAAAAACGGGTCGGGCAGGGACGGATGACGAAAGAGACCCTGGCTGCCCGGATGAACCGCATCACGGCTTCGGCCGATTATGACACGCTGGACGGAAGCGACCTGATTATCGAAGCGGTGTTCGAAGACCGCGCGCTCAAGGCCGACGTCACGGCAAAGGCTCAAGCCAGGATTGCCGACGACGCCGTTTTCGCTTCCAACACGTCAACCCTTCCGATCACCGGTCTGGCGGAAGCCAGCACCCGTCCTGCGAACTTCGTCGGCCTTCATTTCTTCTCGCCGGTTGAAAAGATGCCACTGGTCGAAATCATCCGGGGCGACAAAACCAGCGACGAAACCGTCGCAAAGGCCCTGGATTACGTCCAGGCGATCGGCAAGACGCCCATCGTCGTCAACGACGGACGCGGCTTCTTCACCAGTCGCGTATTCGCCTCCTTCGTGATGGAAGGCATCGCCATGTTGAAGCAGGGCGTGACGCCCGCCCTGATCGAGAACGTGGCCAGGATTGCCGGCATGCCGGTCGGCCCGCTGGAGGTCGTGGACAATACCAGCCTCAGCCTCTTGCTGAGCGTCCGCCGCCAGTGGCAGGAGGATCTGGGCGACGCCTACGAAGGGCACCCCGCCGAAGACGTCATCGAACTGTTCGTCGAGACCCTGAATCGCCCGGGACGAAAGGCGGGCAAGGGTTTCTATGACTGGCCGGAAGACGACCGGAAACGCCTGTGGCCAGGCTTGTCCGAACACTTCGACCGCGCCGCCATCCAACCGGAAGCCGGCGACATCAAACGCCGGCTGCTGCATATCCAGGCGCTGGAAGCCTTGCGCTGTCGGGAGGAAGGCGTTGTGACGGACCGGGCCGACGCCGATGTCGGATCGATTCTGGGCTGGGGATTCCCGATGTATACCGGTGGTGTGCTTTCTTGGGTAAATCAGGTCGGCGTCGAGTCCTTTGCCGACGAATGCGCGGCCCTGGCAGACGCTCACGGCGCGCGCTTCGCACCGCCGCCGGTACAGGATGTCGCCGCGCTGGCGGCCTGAATCCGAGCCGGTGAACACGTTTTCCGCTCTGCCGCCCATTCACGTCGTGGGGGGTGGCCTGGCCGGTTGCGAGGCGGCGTGGCAATCCGTGCAGGCCGGCGTATCGGTCGTCCTTCATGAAATGCGTCCGGTTCGCGGAACGGATGCCCATCAGACCGAGATCCTGGCGGAGCTGGTATGCTCCAATTCCTTCCGATCGGACGATGCCGGATACAATGCAGTCGGCGTCCTGCATGCGGAGATGCGGCGCGCAGGTTCCCTGATTCTCGCCGCAGCCGACGCTCACAAGGTGCCGGCTGGCGGCGCGCTGGCCGTGGACCGGACCGGCTTCGCAGAAGCAGTCCAAAGGGCATTGGAGGCCCATCCGCTGGTCACGATCGAACGTCGCGAAGTGGCCGGCCGTCCCCCGCCAGATTGGGACAGTGTGATCGTGGCTACCGGCCCGCTGACGTCGCCGGCCCTGTCGAAGGCCGTTCTGGAACTCACTGGTGAAGATGCGCTGGCCTTCTTCGACGCCATCGCGCCCATTGTCCACGCTGACTCGATCGACGAAAGCATTGCCTGGCGGCAATCGCGCTACGACAAGCCCGGTCCTGGGGGCAACGCCAAGGCCTACATCAACTGCCCCATGAACGGAGCGCAGTACAACACCTTCATCGACGCACTGCTCGCCGGTGACAAGACCGACTTCAGGGACTGGGAGAAAGACACACCTTTTTTCGAAGGTTGCCTGCCGATCGAGGCGATGGCGGCCCGCGGCCGGGAAACCTTGCGTTATGGCCCCATGAAACCGGTCGGTCTGACCAACCCTCATACAGGCGGAAAGGCGCATGCGGTGGTGCAACTGCGCCAGGACAACGCCCTGGGCACGCTGTTCAACATGGTCGGTTTCCAGACCAAACTGAAATACGCCGCACAGGCTGCAGTCTTCAGAACGATTCCGGGCCTGGAACACGCACGGTTCGCCCGGCTTGGCGGCATCCACCGCAATACTTTTTTGAACAGCCCGAAGCTTCTGGACGGACAGCTGCGCCTTCGCGCCGACCCGCGGCTTCGCTTTGCAGGGCAGATCACTGGCGTCGAGGGTTACGTGGAGAGCGCTGCCATCGGCCTTCTCGCCGGCCGCATGGCGTCAGCGGAACGGTTGAAGGAGACATTCACTTCGCCACCGGAAACGACGGCGCTGGGCGCCTTGCTGCGCCACATAACCGGCGGGGCAGACGCCGAGACATTCCAGCCGATGAACATCAATTTCGGCCTCATGCCACCACCGGAATCCAGCGGCAAGCGCCTGAAGGGACGCGACCGCAGGCACGCCCTGGCGACACGAGCACTGACGGATTTTGACGAATGGCTGACCGCGGCATAAACAGCTTGACAGCGACTGCTGGAGCAAAATCCTTCCGACATGGGCATGAACCCGATTAAGCATCCGTATAACGGCAACTCGTAACCCGCCGCGATGGAGAGAAGGCACCGACCATGATTGGATATGACCACAGCCCCATGCCAGTTCGTGCCGATCTCGCTGATGCCCATCAGCGCGCCTGGCGGCGACTTGCGCGGCCAGGCACCTGGTTCACGGGCGCCGAGCGCGTCGCCATGGCGCAGGAAGCCCGGGCTGCGCCAACCTGCACGTTGTGCATGGAACGAAAAGCCGCCCTGTCTCCATATGCGGTTTCCGGAGAGCATACCTCGGTCACGGATCTTCCGGCGGCGCTGATTGAGGTCGTCCACCGGACCCGTACTGATGCCGGTCGCCTGACCCGCAAGTTCTTTGACGACGCCATCGCCGATGGCGTGACAGACGGCCACTACGTCGAAGCCATTGGTGTCCTTGCGACAGTAGTCGCCGTCGACAGTTTCTGCGATGCGATGGGACTTCCGCGTCATGACCTGCCTGAACCCGTCGACGGCGCGCCATCGCGGCATCGACCCGAGGGCGCAAGGGACGGTCTGGCATGGGTCCCGACCGTGGCGCCGGAAGACGTCACTGAAGCCGAAGCCGGGATGTACGATGGTCTTGCCGGCGTCAACATCCACCGGGCGCTGAGCCTGGTACCAGGCGAGGTGGTCGGCTTCTTCGATCTGGACAAGGTCCAGTACCTTCCCGACACCAAACTGAGGGATTTCGGGGTCGAATACCGTGACTTGACCCATGCCCAAACGGAATTCCTGGCGGCGCGTGTATCCGCCATAAACCAATGCGTCTACTGAACCACCAGTCATGCGGTTTTGCTCCGTGGGAGCGGCGAACATACTGGGAATGACTATGACCTGACCGCTATCGTGGAGGGCGACGGCAGTTCTGCCGGGGTCGTTGCCGGCGCGGCGCTGGCATGTTTCGCCGACACTTTCTTTGCGGAGCGAGCGGCTTTTCCGATGGCCCGCGAGGCGCTGCGACGGGAAATTGGCAACGCCGCGCTGGTCGATGCCGCGGGTGTGCTGGCGATCTACGATGCCGTCGTGAAGATCGCCGATGCAACCGGCATACCCCTGGAAGAAGCCAAGGCCGAAATGTCATCTGATTTCCGCGAGGATCTGGGTATCAACGACTATCCGTCTGCCGAAGGTCGCATCTGATCGGACTGCACGGCGAGAAGCGTTCTCACCAAAGACTCCAACGATCCGCGAAATCGATATCAGGTTGGCTGCGTGAGGGCCATTTCGGTATATAAGTCCCTGACTTTAGAACATGGCCTTCCACGATAAATCCTGACATACCTGACTCATGTCCAAAGAACGCAGAAACACTCATGCCCGCTGACATCCATATCGACCGTCAGGACGATGTCATGGTCCTGACTCTCGACGACCCGGAAACCCGGAACGCCATAACCAAAGATATCTATGAAAAGGCGACGCCAGCCATCATCGACGCCGGATCGGCCCCCGACATCCGGGCGATCATTCTGACCGGAGCCAACGGCGTCTTCTGTTCCGGCGGCAACGTGGGCAATTTTCCACGCCGCCGCACCCAACCCTGTTCGGTCTCGATGGCCTCGATCGGTCAACTGCACAACTGGATCAAGGCGATCCGCGCCTGCCCCAAGCCTGTCATTGCAGCGGTCGAGAAGGTGGCCGCCGGCGCCGGCGTCTCGCTGGCGCTTTCGTGCGACCTGATCATATCCTCGCGCGAAGCGCGGTTTGTGGTCGCCTACGTCAAGATCGGGCTTAGCCCCGATGGCGGTGCGACAGCCTCGCTGATGCGCCTGTTGCCTCGCCAGATGGTAACAGAGATGTGCCTGTTCGGCGATCCGGTGGAAGCTCAAACCTTGCATCGCCATGGCGTGATCAACCGCCTGAGCGAACCCGGGAGCGCGCTGGAGGATGCAATGGCAATTGCAAGCCGCCTGGCCGACGGGCCACAGAACGCTATCCGCCGGATCAAGAAACTGATCGAAGCCGCACCTGGCAACAGCTTCGGAGAGCAACTTGACATGGAGGCCGGGTTCATCACCGAATCTTTCCGGGATGAAGAAACCAGGATCGGATTCGAGGCCTTCCTGAACAAGCAGAAGCCGGTTTTTCGCAAGGCTAGCGGCGGCTAGCCACTTGCCCGGTCACGGCAGCCTGACCCGGCCCTGTGCCAGAAGGGAAATGACAGCCCAAATCAGACAGAACAGATCGCGTCGGAGGAGCAAGACGAACACCATGACAGTCGGACTGAAAGCTTACGGCGCCTACATTCCACGCCTCCGCCTGAGCCGAAAGGCGATAGCCGAAGCCAATGCATGGTTCAATCCGGCGATCATGGGTCTGGCCAGGGGCGAGCGCGCGATCTGCAACTGGGACGAGGACAGCCTGACCATGGCGGTGGAAGCTGCACGGGACTGCCTGACGCCGGCGCGTCTGGACAAGGGTTCGGCATCGTCCATTGCCGGGGTCACGTTTGCATCGACCACCTTGCCATTCGACGACCGTCAAAATGCGGGTATCTTGGCAACAGCCCTGAATCTGGACGAATCCACCATCACCATGGATTTTGCCGCATCGCAACGCGCCGGTACGTCCGGCGTGCTGAATTCCCTGCGCAATGCCGCCAATGGTGACTCCCTGTTTGTGACTGCCGACAAGCGGAGAACGCAGACCTCCGGCCCTCAGGAACTGCAATTCGGAGACGCGGCGGCAGCCTTCACCGTGGGCAGCAATGATCTGATCGCCGAATATCTGGGCGGGTCGCAGCTATCGATCGACTTCGTGGATCATTACCGTGGCAGCGACAGCAAGTATGACTACAACTGGGAAGAACGCTGGATCCGGGACGAAGGCTATTTCAAGATCGCCCCGCGCGCCATCCGGGCGGCGATGGAGGATACCGGCATCGACAGCGGCTCCGTCGATCACTTCATCATGCCGGCGCTCATTCGCGGCGTGCCGCAAAAAGTGGCTGCCGCCGCCGGAATCGCGAGCGGGACTGTGCGTGACAACCTGCAGGCGCAGGTAGGCCACGCCGGAACCGCTCACCCGCTGCTGATGCTTGCAGATTGCCTGCAGGACGCCGATCCGGGCCAGACGATTGTGGTGATCGGCTGGGGCCAAGGCTGCGATGTGCTGGTCTTTCGGACAACCGAAGCGCTCTTGTCCCTGTCGCCCCGTCAGGGCGTCAAGGGCTATCTGGCGCGACGCAAGGAAGAAACGAACTACAACCGTTATCTCAGTTTCAACAATCTGCTGGACCAGGATCGCGGCATCCGGGCCGAGCTGGATGCACCGACGGCGCTCAGCGCACTCTATCGCAATCGTGACATGGTGCTGGGGTTCGTTGGCGGCAAATGTCGAACATGCGGGACAGTGCAATATCCCAAGACCCGGGCATGCGTCAGCCCGAACTGCGGGGCGTTCAACAGCCAGGACCCCCACCCTTTCGCCGAGATCCCGGCAACAGTGCAAAGCTGGACCGCGGACAACCTCACCTATACGCCAGACCCACCGGCCCATTTCGGCATGGTGGTGTTCGACGAAGGCGGACGGCTGATGGCCGACATGACGGATGTTTCACCCGGCGAAGTCGAAGTCGGCATGTCCGTAAAAATGGTCTTCCGTCGCCGTGGCGTCGACGACAAACGCGGCTTCATCAAGTATTTCTGGAAAGCGACACCGGACCACACTGCAGGAGAAAACGCATGAGCCTTTCTGGCGTGAAGGCACTCACTTTTGATACCGGAGGCACCATCCTGGACTGGCACACCGGCTTCAAGACAGCACTGGCCAGCGCCGGTGCCCGGCACGGAATCAACAAGGACTGGACCGAAATCACCAATGACCTGCGTCGGCGCAGCCTGGGCGCGATGCTCAACCTCGGCGAGAACGAGCCACCTGCCTATACTTTCGATGACGCCCACCGATTTACCCTGGAAACGCTGGTCAAGGAACATGACCTGGACGCCTTTACGGCGGAGGACATCCACGCCATTGCCTACGAAGCGCCCCATGATTTCACCTGCTGGCCGGACTTTCCGGCAACCCAGCCGAAACTGCGCGAGCAATATCTTGTCTGCAGCTTCACCATCCTGTCTTACCGGCTGATCCTGGATACAGCGAAGAAGAACGGCCTGTCGTGGGATGCGGTATTCAGTTGCGAAGGAATCCGCAAATACAAGATACTTCCGGAAAGCTATCAGACAGTAGCAAAATACCTGCAGATGGACGTCAGCGAATGCTGCATGGTGGCTTGCCACAACTTTGATCTGGATGCTGCTCGAGCTGTCGGATTCAGAACCGCTTTCGTTCGCAGGCCTCACGAATGGGGCCCAGCTGGCCCGCCCGATCCGTCGGCAAATCCGGATTGTGACATCATAGTGGACAGCTTTCCGGAACTGGCTGAAGCGTTGGGCGTGCCGGTTTGATATTTCATCCGTCCGTGGACGTGATTCCGGGCAAGCGGAAAGAGTTGCAGGCCTTCGGGTTCAAACGCAGCAGTCATTCAGGTTTCTTCGGAGCGCGGCACGTCAAGATGAAGGGGACGCGTTTCGAGCAATCAAGGCTGTTGTCGCATGTGCCAGGCTGCAACCTTGACTTGCGTCACCAACGCTCTGAGTGGCAGAAACCGGAGAGCACAAATCTGAGGTCTGTCCTGATTTTCAGCAACGGACGCCGTGTCTGCAAGCTGCTCCGCGATGAATTCGGTAACCGCGACCGCGATGCCGGTTCCCGGAAGGGTCGCCTGAAGGATTGACGTCAATCAACGAAAACAGCGCTGATCGACTGTGAAAATCCCGATGGCAAGGATATCTGTCCCGAAAGGTCCGAGAATGCTTCACCTGACACTCCGCAAAACATAGATTGGGTACAAAGACACGAATGCGAGGACATTGACATGCCCCGTGGCATCAAGGACGAAGTGGCGATCCTGGGTATGGGCTGCTCGAAGTTCGGCGAGCGGTGGGACATGAATGCCGAAGACCTGATCGTCGAAGCGGTCGAGGAATGCCTGAACGATGCGGGCATCGAACGCAGCCAGATTGATGCAGCCTGGTTTTCCACAGCCATCGAAGAACAGCATGTCGGCAAGTCCGGCGTGCCACTCGCAGTCAGCTTGCGCCTCCCCTACATACCGGTCACCCGGGTCGAGAACTACTGCGCGTCGGGGACCGAAGCCTTCCGCGGCGCTTGTTACGCCGTAGCGTCCGGCGCGGCAGACATGGCGATCGCCGTTGGGGTGGAGAAGCTGAAAGACACGGGCTACGGTGGTCTGCCGCAGCGCATGCGCGGCGCCGTGGCCGACATGTACTGGCCTAACGCGTCGGCGCCAGGCAGCTTTGCCCAACTCGCCACAGCCTATTCAGCCAAGCACGGCGTGAAGGCCGATGATCTCAAACTGGCAATGGCCCAGGTCTCGGTGAAGAGCCACGAGAACGGTGCCAGGAACCCGAAAGCACACCTTCAGAAGGAAATCACTGTCGAGACGGTTCTCAACGCGCCGATGGTAGCCGAGCCGCTGGGCCTGTTCGATTGCTGCGGTGTATCGGACGGCTCTGCCGCCGCGATCGTAACTACGCCGCAAATAGCCAAAAGCATGGGCAAGAAGGACATCGTGTCAGTCAAGGCATTGCAGCTAGCCGTGTCCAATGGCCAGGAAGCCAGCCACAATAGCTGGGACGGGAGTTATTTCATGACGACCCGCCGCGCAGCTGAGCGGGCTTACAAGGAGGCAGAAATCAGGAAGCCCCGCGACGAAGTCAGCATGTTCGAGGTGCATGACTGCTTCTCCGTCACGGAACTGGTGACGATGGAAGATCTCTATCTCAGCGAGGAAGGCACTGCGTGGAGAGATATCCTGGACGGTTTCTACAACTCGGACGGCCGGATCCCGTGTCAGATCGATGGGGGCCTGAAATGCTTTGGTCACCCGATCGGCGCGTCAGGTCTGCGCATGCTGTACGAGATGTACCTGCAGTTCCAGGGTCGTGCCGGTGCGCGTCAGCTGGCCGATCCCAGGATCGGCATGACCCACAACCTGGGCGGATTCCCTCACCAGAATGTCTCCAGCGTCTCCATCGTAGGCCGCTACGACGCGTGAGGAAAGGAAGAGACAGCGTCCGCAACGGGGCTGGCGCGATCAGACGGACCAGAGCGCGGACGACCGCGCCATGTCGGGCACTGGAAGCAGTCGAAGGAAACGCCACCCCGCCTCGTTTGCAGACGCCGCAGTATGGCAGCGGCAAAGATCATGGTCAGCTCTCGAAAATTTCGCAGGGCCGGTCAGTCACCCTCATGTCGATCATACCGAGAAGACATATTGGCCAATAGCCTTGCATCTCCTGACGACCCGCGCGTCACCCACCATTTCGCCGATGTTGGCGAGGTCGTTCTCCACTACGTGACAGCCGGCAGTGGCCCGCCTGTGATATTGCTCCATGGCTGGCCGCAAACATGGTGGGAATGGCGGCACGTCATTCCAGTGCTGGCAGACCATTATACCGTCATCACGCCGGATATGCGTGGGCTGGGGGACAGTTCCAGACCGCTGGACGGTTATGACAAGAAGACGATCGCTGCGGACATTTGGCAACTGGCTCACGAACGTCTGGGGTATGAATCCTTCCTGCTGGTTGGTCACGACTGGGGAGGTCCGGTCGCCTACGCCCTCGCTGCCGCGCATCCCGACGCAGTCGGGAAGCTGGTCGTGCTTGATGTTGTAGTGCCGGGATGCGGGGGCGACTTCTCCCAGGGCGGGCGCCGGTGGCATCACCAGTTCCACATGACACCGGACTTGCCGGAAACCCTGGTGACGGGTCGGGAAGCAGAGTATCTCGGTTGGTTCTATCGCACTTTCTCGTACAGGCCGGACGCGATCGGGACCGGGGATATGGCGGAGTATCTGCGCACCTACACCCAACCCGGCGCGCTGCGTGCGGGTTTTGCCTACTATCGCCTGATCCCTGAGGACGCAGCGAATAATGCGGCGATCATCAAGGACTTCAAGCTTTCCATGCCGGTTTTGGCCCTTGGCGGAGCGGTGAGCTACCCTCACGGTCGCGGTCGCGGTATGGAGCCGGCAGAATCCCTGCGTCGCGTTGCGAACAACGTGATCGGTGGCGTTGTTCCGGACTGTGGCCACTTCATTCCGGAGGAAGCCCCGGATTATCTGTGCAACGCCCTGCTCAGTTTTTTTGCACGCTGAATGTCGGATACCATCCTGACGGAGTCTGCATGTCTCAACGACAATGCAACCTCAGGGCTCAATGTGAAGAGCAGGATCGCCATGCTGTCCCGGTCGATGTCCGGATGATCGGGAAGATCCGCAGCCTCCGGCCCCGCCGAGCAGACCAAAGATCATACTGCAATTTCGTCCCCGATGCAGTCGCCGCCGCGGATATCCCCACCAGATGCTGGCCTCAAGTGCGGAAGACGAACAGGTCACAATACCGTCTCCATGCCGGACGGCACAAGAAATTACCCGATGAAGAGCGGCGATCCTACAGCGTGGATTGCAAATGCCCGCCGTCGATCTGAATGACACTGCCGGTCATGTAGGAAGACGCATCCGAGGCCAGCAACAGAAGCGCACCATCCAACTCGCGCTGTTCACCCAGGCGGCGCTGGGGGATTCGGTCAATCATCCGCTGGCCAGCGGGGGAGGCGAAGAAATCCTCGTTCAGGTCAGTACGGATATATCCCGGCGCGATGGCATTGACGCGGATGTCATGTCGTGCCCATTCCAGGGCCAATACCCGGGTCAGATGCAACAATGCCGATTTGGTGGCGGCGTAGGGAGCGATCTGACCAGCCGCGCGGAGGCCGGTGATGGAAGCGATGTTTATGATGCTGGCCGATCGACGATGCGCTATTGCGGTGCGCGCGATCTCTTGCGCGACGTTCCAGGCTCCGGTCAGGTTTGTCGATATCACGGCGTTCCAGTTGTCCTCCGTCACATCAACCGCCGGCTCGGTGATCACTGTACCGGCGTTGTTGACCAGGATATCGACACTGCCCAGTTCCGCTTCGGCTTCCACGATTGCTGCGCGGACGTTGTCCGGATCGGTCACATCCATACCGATCGGCACAGCCGTGCCCCCGGCGACCAGAGCCTCTTCCGCCACGGATGCCAAAAGATCGGTACGGCGCGCAGTCACCGCCACCTTGGCGCCGGCAGCCGCCAGAGTTAAGCCAAAATGCCTGCCCAGCCCACTGGACGCGCCAGTGACCAGCGCCGTACGGTCGGCAAGGTCGAATGGATTGGCCATCCCGGCTCCTTCCTGTTTTCCCACGGGCGGTCTATGGGCCACGGTCGCGTGCATCAATTGGCAAATCGCGCGATTGGTGAGGATGCAGAAATTGTGCGGAAGAACGCAGTCTGGTGGTTCGACCGGTGTCCCTGAGGTCCCTGGTGCAGATCGAATACATCCTTGGAGTCCATTTCCGCGCACCGGATCAACCGAGAGACAAACCGCGCAAGAGTCGACGAAGAACGTACGGACGCCAGAGGGCTGGACGGCCGGCCCGAGGCCGCTCACGACGTCGTCGCGGATCTCATGCCTGCGGTCCCGCGGCCCTGGCGGCGCGCAACGGCAACTCGGGAAGCGCCCGCGGTGGCGTTTCATGGCGGAAGCCGCGCGGTGGCGCGGGACGGGACGGGCCGTAACAGCCCGCGTTTGCAAGCGTTTCCGTCCGTTCACGCGACGGCAGGTGCCGGCCGGAAGGGCACCCTCGGTGCATGCACTGTGTCATTCTTCAGGGTATCGTCACGACGAGGCGCGCGATAGGGAAAGCGAGGCTCATCCCAAATCTCGCTTCACCATGGAGACCGCGTATGGGCGCCATTGATTTGCTCGCCTCCATCAACCCCAGAATCGCTTCCTTGCCCGAGAGCGGGATCGTCGAACTGGTCAACTATGGCAGGGAAATACCCGGCCTGATCCCCTTGTGGGTTGGCGAAGGTGACCTCGCCACGCCAGATTTCATCAGCGATGCCGCGATCGAAGCGCTGCGTGACGGACAGACCTTCTATACCTACCAGCGAGGCATTCCGCTGCTGCGCCGGGCACTCGGCGAGTACCTGACAAAAATCTACGGCGTGAATATCTCGCCGGAACGGACGATCGTGACAATCGGCGGCATGCAGGCGACCATGGAAACCGTGCAGATGCTGCTGGGGCCGGGCGACGAGATCGTGGCACCGTCTCCAGTCTGGCCCAATATCAAGGCAGCCGTGGATATTGTCGGCGGTCAGGTCATCAACGTGCCGCTGCAGAACGGCAACGCCGGCTGGACGCTTGATCTCGATCGCCTCTTCGACTCCTGCAGCGACAGGACCAAGGCCTTCTTTCTCAACTCGCCCAGCAACCCGACGGCCTGGATCATGACGCGGGAAGATCAGGTGTCGATTCGGGATTTCGCGCGGGAACATGGCCTGTGGATCATCGCAGACGAAGTCTACGGCCGCCTGGTTTACGAAATGGACGTCGCCCCGTCTTTTCTGCAGATCTGCGAACCGGATGACAGGTTGGTCGTCATCAATACCTTCTCCAAAAACTGGTCAATGACCGGCTGGCGCATCGGATGGCTGGTCATGCCGGAGGTTCTGGGTCAGGTCTACGAGAACCTGGTGCAGTTCAACACGTCGGGCGTCCCGACCTTTTTGCAATATGGAGCGGTGGCGGCCCTGGAAAAAGGCGAACACCACGTGGGGGAAATGATCGCCCGATGCAAGCAGGGGCGAGATATCGTCTGTGACGGGCTGGAGTCCTTGCCGAACGTTCATTTTGCACGGCCGGGCGGCAGCTTCTACATGCTCCTGTCCGTCGACGGAGAAACGGACGGCCGCGCGCTGGCCTACCGTCTTGTCGACGAAGCCAATGTCGGTCTCGCCCCGGGTTCGGCTTTCGGTGAAGATTCGAAGCGCTATATGCGTCTGTGTTTCGGAGTGTCTCTCGACAAGCTGAAAACCGCTGTCGAACGCCTCGTGCCCATACTGTCCGAGGGCGCAAGCGCCGACAAGGGAAACTCTCTTCCCTGACTGATCATTGCCGGGTCTTCAGACCAGCGTTGCCAGCCCGCGACCTGCTCATTGATGTCCTCGGCCTTCAACTCTCCGAGCCTGATCGCCTTGACCCATCGGCTTTCGGACACTGGCCTTCCCCGAAGCAGACGACCCGGGCTTCGGGTCCTGGCGCGCGGGATGAAAGTCGTCGTCGATCTTCGGGACAGGATCGCGCTTGAGTTCAGTTCAGCGTTGGCCGGGTCTGATTTTGTCTGTCTTCGATGATGAGGTGGAGGTTTTCGGGTTCCGCGAGTGTCGATGTATCGCCGAGGTTCTGGCAGTCGTCCTCGGCGATTTTTCTGAGGATGCGGCGCATGATCTTTCCGGAGCGCGTCTTGGGAAGGCTGGGGGCCCATTGCAACCAGTCGGGCGCAGCGATCGGACCGATCTGCTGGCGCACCCATGCGACCAGTTCGGCGCGCAGGGCCTCGTCCGGCGTCGCGTCGGCGACCAGCGTCACATAGGCGTAGACGCCTTGACCCTTGACAGCATGCGGCGCCCCCACGACGGCGGCCTCGGCCACCTGCGCGTGTGCCACCAGAGCGCTCTCCACCTCCGCCGTCCCCAGTCGGTGGCCGGAGACGTTGATCACGTCGTCCACGCGACCGGTGATCCAGTAGTACCCGTCGGCGTCCCTCCGGCAACCGTCCCCGGTGAAATACCGGCCCGTGTAGGCGCTGAAATAGGTCTCCACGAACCGCGCATGATCCCGGTAGACCGTCCGCATCTGACCCGGCCAGCTGTCGGCAATGCACAGGTTCCCCTCGCACGCTCCCTCCAGCACACGACCCTCCGCATCCACGATCTCCGGACGGATCCCGAAAAACGGACGCGTCGCAGAGCCTGGCTTCAGGCGCGTCGCGCCCGGCAGCGGCGCAATCATGATCCCCCCCGTCTCCGTCTGCCACCACGTGTCCACGATCGGACACCGGCTGGCGCCGACAACCCGGTAATACCATTCCCAGGCCTCCGGATTGATCGGCTCGCCCACCGAGCCCAGAAGACGAAGCGATCCCCGATCCGTCGCCCGAACCGGTCCGTCACCCTCACGCATCAGCGCGCGCAGCGCCGTCGGCGCCGTGTAGAACGTCGTTACCTGGTGCTTGTCGACCACCCGCCAGAAACGCGAAGGGTCCGGATAGTGCGGAACACCCTCGAACATCAGCGTCACCGCGCCGTTCTGCAGCGGACCGTAAACCAGATAGCTGTGACCCGTTACCCAGCCGACATCCGCCGTGCACCAGTACACGTCGCCCTCGTGGTAGTCGAACACCAGCGCGTGGGTCATCGCCGTGTAGACCGCATATCCCCCGGTCGTGTGCAGAACCCCCTTCGGCTTCCCGGTCGAACCGGAGGTGTACAGGATGAACAGCGGATCCTCCGCATTCATCACTGCCGCCGGACAGTCCGAAGAAGCGTCGGCCAGAAGGTCCGCGTACCAGACGTCGCGACCCTCCACCCAGCCGACGGTCCCGCCGGTCCGCCGGACCACGATCGTCTTGCGCACGCCCGGGCAAAGCGCAAGCGCCGCGTCCACGTTCGCCTTCAACGGAATTGTCCGGCCGCCGCGAACTCCTTCGTCCGCCGTCACCACCCACGCCGAATCGCAATCCGAAATCCGACCCGCAAGCGCCTCCGGAGAAAAGCCCCCGAACACTACCGAGTGGATCGCCCCGATCCGCGCACACGCCAGCATCGCAACGGCTGCCTCCGGGATCATCGGAAGATACAGCGTCACCCGATCCCCCTTCTTGACACCCAGACCCTTCAGCGCGTTGGCAAACTTGCAGACCTCCTCGTGCAACTCGCGATAGGTGATCCGCCGCGCCGCGCCCGGATCGTCGCCCTCCCAGATAAGCGCCGTCTGATCCCCGCGCAGCGACAGATGACGGTCCAGACAGTTGTACGCCATGTTCAGCGCGCCGTCCTCGTACCACCGGATCGATACGTCCGGATAGGCGTAGCTCACGTTCTTGATCACCGTCGGCCGCCGAAACCAGTCAATACGGTCCGCCTCTCTTGCCCAGAACGACTCCGGATCGCGAACCGAATCAGCGTACATCGACAGATAGCCCGCATGGTCCACATGCGCTCGACGAGACCACCAGTCACTCACAGCATAACCCGACATCATCCCCTCCAGATCAGCACAAAAACAACCGCCGGACTGACAGGCACCAACTGCCAAGACCTTGTTCCCCAAACAGAACGCAACTCAACGCGACAGACACACAAACATCAAAAACCCCTCAAGACAAGAAAGCGTCATGCTGATGTTTCGGTCATCGCGCACAGAAGCTTCCATTCCTCGTCGCTGACCGGCAGCACGGACAGACGGGTGTGACGGACCAAAGGAAGGTTCCTCAGCTTCGGTTCGTCCTTGATTTCCGACAACGTGACCGGGCGAACGACGGGGAACAAGGCCTTGAAGTCCACCATGATGAACGTGCCAGATTCATCGGTAGGATCAGGATAGGCCTCCTTGACCACCTCCATCACGCCAACGATCCGTTTCTCGGTAACCGAATGGTAGAAAAAAACGCGCTCGCCAATCTTCATGGCGCGCATGTTGTTGGCTGCCTGATGGTTACGCACCCCGTCCCACTCGGCCACGCCGGCCTTTACGTGATCGTCCCACGACCAAGTACCCGGTTCGGACTTCACCAGCCAATAGGCCATCGGCGTACTCCTCCAATCTGTCTCTGAAGATGTTGCTTAGTTCCGGTCGCTGCGCAGCCCCCGGAGAATATCGCGCCAGAAGACCAACGTGAAGATGCCCATCGAAAAGATCAGGATTCCGGCAATGCCCGCGAAGACCGCGCGGTAGGCCTCTTCTGGAGGATGACCATTCACCGGCTGCCACAGGCTCAGGATGACGCCAGGGATCAACTGCATCAAGCCGGCACCCAGGAAAGCGGTGAAGTTGACCGAGGTGATCGCCCTGCCGGTCAGGTGACCGGGAAACATCTCCCGAGCATGGGCAAGAAGCAGTACGGAACCGAAGCTGAAGGTGCCAATCAAGCAGAATATCAACGCTGCCTGCGCTGAAGAAGCGAGTGGCAGGATGGCCAGCATCAGGAAGCCCAGGCAACTCACCCCGGCGGACAGATAGATGAAAGGCATCCGCCGCCTTGTGCGTTTTTCGAAAATTGCATAAGCAGCCGCGCCGACCATGCTCGCCAAGCTCATCAGCAGCAGGATGTTGCCGCGTTCCATCGTATCGGCCGCCTGCACGTCAGAAAGGTAGGGGCCGCCCCAGAAACCTCGGATGGCAATGACTGACGGATAGGTCACCATGGCGAGTGCAATGACTCCCCATACCGGGCCATGCCGAAAGATCTGGCCCAAGCCCACGACCGATTGCGCAAAGGTCTCTGTCTCGGCAGCGGGCTTTGGCTCGCCGCGCCGCGGCACAGCCCAAAAGATGGCCGCCGCCAGCGCAACGGAGAACCCGGCCACTATCAGAAAGGCCGCCGACCAGCCGACTTCCTTCGTCAGTGCCGCGAACGGCGTGCCGGAAGCGATCATGCCGATGCCGCTGGCGGAGGTCAACATCGCGGCCAGACCGCCAAAGCGCTCGGACGGGTAGCGCTGGGACACCACGACAAGCCCGCCCACAAACATCGCCGAACACCCGGCCCCGATCAGGAGTTGGGCAATGACCAGGCCTGTCGCGCTGCCGGTCTGCGAAAAAACAACGGCGCCGACGCTGGCGATCAACAGCATGGCGCTCATGACGCGTCGCGGACCGTAACGATCCAACAGGACCCCGATCGGCACATGCATGAGCGAAAAGGAAACGAAGAAGGCGCTCGCCGCCAGACCCAACTGGACTGAATTCAGCGCCAGTCCGGCGCGCAATTCCGGGCCGATGACTGCCGGGGCCGTGCGATAGAACTGGCTGACCATGAAGGCCGCCGCCAACACCAACAGCAGGCCGCGGGTCCCTTCGGCTTCACCGTCGGGCAGCAGCTTCCCGATTTCGGAGTCTCGGCCGGCGATTGCCACGGCGCCTTTCAATCAACCGTCTTGCTCGCGGAAAGCGCCGCCACCATGCTGCCGGCCAAGGCTCTCTGCAAGACTGCTTTCCGGCTAGTGGCAAAAGGGCCGATCACGACCAATCCTGTTGCCGGGCCCGATGATACGGTACAGGCAAATCTGCCGCTGCTCCACTGGATCAGGCGCAATCCGTGAGCGGTCGCGATGATCCCCTTGGCGCGATGGATGTCCGCGAAGCTGCCGAGAACCCGATGCAGGACCTCGGGAATGACCGGAAGTTCCGGAACCCAGACCATCGACAGCAGCGGATGTCGATCCGACAGACCCCCTTCTTGCCGTTCACCCGTCGCTGAGCGGCGAGCAAGAATTTCAGTCGGCAAGGCGCCACGGCGCGTTTCCATCAGGCAGGCATGCGGCGCGACCGTCCTGATCCAGTCCACGGTCGCCTGACGCTTCGCGTCGTCCACCAGGTCGACCTTGTTGACGACAACAAGATCGGCATCACGTATTTGCTGCACGACCAAGCGACCGACGAACTTGTCTGCAGATCGGGCTCGTATGGCGACGGCGTCGGCCAGCACGACGATTTCCGCCATGACGCAGCCCGGCCAATTTCCTGCCAGGCGGCCGATCTTGGCCGGCGTGGCAACACCGCTTGCCTCGATCAGAATGTGCTCCGGAGGATCGAGCCGGTCGACCTGCGCCGTCAATGCAGCACCCAGATCATCGGCTATCGAACAGCAGACGCAGCCATTCATCAGTGCGATCGTGTCCGCGGCTTGCTGTTCGATCAGACGCGCATCAACGTTGATGGCGCCGAAATCGTTGACCAGGACGGCAAGGCGCAAGCCGTGATCACCACGCAGCAAGTGGTTCAGGCAAGTGGTCTTGCCGGCGCCCAGGTAGCCGCCGATCACGGTCACGGGGATAGAGGCTTGCATCCCGTTACGGATGTTCATCAGGCGACCTGACAGGAGCTGGTTCCGACATGTCAAGATCCGCCTCGCCCGGCGGATCTGAAAGGCCTGCGCTCTCCTGTATCCGATTCGCCGGAGTCAGATCGGTGGCCATACGAGATGGAATCCGGTGAGACCCTCTTCATCACATTGCCGGGTCAGATCGCGGTCCTCCGGCTTTCGTCAATATAAATTTCGCGCAGGCGGCGCGCGACCGGACCCGGCACGCCGTCACCGATCTTCTCGCCATCGATTTCCACCACCGGCATGACAAAGTTGGACGCTGAGGTAATGAATGCCTCGTCGGCGGCTTGCGCCTCGACTGGCGTAAACGGCCGCTCATCGATGCGCATCTTGGCGGATGCCGCCATTCGCAGGACGGCCGATCGAGTGATCCCGTGCAGAATGTCATTCGACAGTTCACGCGTGACGATGACTCCATTCTTTACGATATAGGCGTTATTGGACGTGCCCTCGGTAATCTTCCCGTCTTCCACGAGCCAGGCATCGTCCGCGCCGGCGGCCTTGGCCATCATCTTCGCCATTGACGGATATAGCAACTGAATCGTCTTGATGTCCCGCCGGCCCCAGCGCCGATCCTCGACCGTGACGATCGTCCAGCCTTTCCTGGCTTGAGGACTATTTGCGAACCCCGGTTTCGATTGGGTAAACATCACCAATGACGGCGTGGCGTCTTTGGGGTAGACAAAATCCCGGTCCGCGGGTCCGCGCGTGATCTGGAGGTAGACGAGGCCATCCTCGATGTGGTTCCTGGTCACAAGCTGCCGATGAATTTCCAGAATGTCATCCCGGTTCACCGGGGACTTCATGTCCAGGGCATCCAGGGACCGGCGCAGGCGCGCAGTGTGCCCATCGAAATCGACGAGCTTGCGGTTCAGCACCGAAGTGACTTCGTAAACGCCGTCAGCGAACAGGAAACCCCGATCGAAGACGGAAACCTTTGCATCACTTTCCGGCAGATAGTCGCCATTGACGTAGACGGTCCGGATCATGTACCTATCCCCACAAGGCCGCAGTCGGGGGATGAACCCCTGCGGCGTCGTAATGCAACGGATGGTCGCGGTCTTCGGCCAAAAGCAGCGGCCCGTCCAGATCGGCGAATGCCGCACCTTGGGCAATCAACGTCGCCGGGGCCATCGCCAGCGACGAACCAACCATGCAACCGGCCATGATGCGATAGCCCAGGGCTTCCGCCTCCCGGCGCAGTGCCAGGGCCTCCGTCAATCCCCCGGTCTTGTCCAGCTTGATGTTGATCATGTCATACTTTCCGGCCAGAGTCGGCAGCGACCGACGATCATGCACGGCTTCGTCGGCGCAGACCGGCAGGAGGCGATCGATCTCCGCCAACAGCCCGTCCTCGCCCGCCGGCACCGGCTGTTCGACCATCAAAACGCCAAGATCGACAAGATACGGCACGAGTTCCTGATATTCCGCTGCCGACCAGCCTTCATTGGCGTCGACAATGATTTTCACCTCTGGCGCTCCCCGGCGAACCGCCTCCAGGCGGGGAATGTCATCCGGCGTGCCGAGCTTGACCTTCAGCAGGTGCCGTCCGGAATGTTGCCGCGCTTCGTGTTCCATCTGCTCCGGCGTATCGAGGGACAAGGTGAACGCGACAGGTATTGGTCTCGGCGATCGAAGCCGGGCGACGCTCCAGGCCCGCGCACCGGTTTTCTTGGCTTCCCAATCCCACAAGGCACAGTCTACGGCGTTGCGCGCCGCGCCTGCCGGCAAGGCCTCCTGAAGCGCCGCACGACCAATATCGTGGGGCAGGCTTTCAATCTGCGCCGCCACGCTTTCCAGGGTCTCCTGATACCGCGCGCAAGGAACACATTCGCCCCAGCCGGTCACGCCCTCCCGGAAAATCCGGACCGTCAGCACGTGCGCCTCGAGGCGTGATCCACGGGAAATCGCAAAGGTCCTGACCAGCCGAAATGATTGCGGCGTCACCTCGATCATGGTGCGGCGAGCGCATCGACCAGGCGACCGGCGCCATGGCGGTACGGATCCACTGTCGGCAGACCCAGACGATGCTCCGTCTCCCGGCAAAGAGCGTCGGCAGCCGATGCGCCAAGATGCTGGGTGTTGATGGAGACACCCGCCACAACGCACGACGGATTGGCGATACGCGCCAACGGCAGCGCCAGGTCACGCAGCGCTTCCAGCGACGGCACGGGGCAGTCTGGCAAGCCGCGCAGGTGTTTGCGGGTTGGTTCGTGAGACAAGATCAAGGCGTCGGGCCGGCCGCCATGGATCAGGGCCATCGTTACACCTGAATAGGAAATGTGGAACAGGCTGCCCTGGCCTTCGATATGATCCCAATGATCAGCATCGTTTTCCGGCGTCAGAATCTCGACAGCACCAGCCATGAAGTCGGCGACAACGGCATCCAGGGGAACCCCTTCACCGGCAATCAGGATCCCTGTCTGACCGGTGGGACGAAACGTCGACCTCTGACCTCGGCGACGCATTTCGGCATCCATGGCGAGTCCGGTATACATCTTGCCGACCGAACAATCCGTGCCGACGGCCAGGCAGCGCTTTCCGGTCCGCGACTTGCCCTTTGCGATGGGGTAATCGTCCCCCGGCACCCGCACGTCGTGCAAGACGCCGCCATGCTCTTGCGCGGCCTTCGCCAGGTCAGCTTCGTCCTTCAGCAGGCTGTGGAGGCCGGACGCCAAGTCATAGCCCATTTCCAAAGCACGGATCAAAACGTCCTTCCAGTGATGGGAGATCACGCCGCCGCGGTTGGCCACGCCGATCACCAGCGTCTTGGCACCGGCTTGCCGGGCTTCTTCCAGCGTCATGTCGGCCACGCCGACGTCAGCCTGACATCCCTCCAGGCGTAGCTGGCCGAGCACATTTTCTGGCCGCCAGTCCTTGATCCCCTGCGCAACCTTGGCGGCCAGCTGATCCGGCGCATCACCGAGAAACAGCAGATATGGTGTCTTGATCATCAACTCCCCAAGCCGTCTCTCAAAGACGCGCCGCGGCATCTCCCGATGTCAAAAAGACCATCCACGCCTCGCAAGGCAATTTCGTGTTTCAGGACCATTCTGTTGTTCACACGGCTGCCCGCGATCAGATAATATGCGTGCTTGTTGCCTGCCATTGCGACTTGTTCTCGCGTCGCCGTCTGAGACCCTGTCTGCCCCCTGGCTGATTTGACGGGTTTTTCTAGCCTTCCGTGATGAGGTGCTTCGGTCAGGCATGGCCGTCAAAATCCGACGGTTCCAGCCTGATCGTCCTTCTCGAGCCGCAACGCCCTGGTGAAGTTCATGCTGCCGTTCGGGGTTGCCGGAATTCAAACTTTTGCGGCCCTTGTAAAGGGATGTCACGATCCCGGATGCGGCCAATGCCAGAATCCGCTTCCGTTCCCGACCGTGTTCGTCGATCGCGTGTCCGGTCTGAATCCTCAACGGCATCATGAAAAACCACGTCCCGGCCCTATGATGCCGACAGCACACCCGCTTCAGGCGCGAACCGCCATCATGCTTCTTGCCGACGGTCGGCAAGAGGCGTCTTGCCGGCGCACCGATCACCCTGTTTCCCGGCAGCATTCCGGAAAAGGGCCATCTGGTGGAAGAACTGCAGGCTGCTTCTGCAAATGATCATGCTCGCACCCCGCTTTCGCGGTTGCCTTCCGGTCCCCGACCCTGTGCCAGGCTCCTTGATGACAGAAGTTTACGACAGCAGCAGTCTCCCGTGAATCCCTGATGCGGACAGCTTGTCGGTTGCCAGTTGGACTTCGTCATGCTCCTTCCCTATAGGGAAGTCCCTGTCGCAACTCACATAGCAGAAAACGCCATGCTCTCTGAAGACGATCGCAAGAAAGCCGCCGCACTGCTGATCAAGGCTGAGGAAACCCGCACACCCGTGCTGCAACTTTCGAAAACCTGGCCGGACATCACGTTTGAAGACGCTTATGCCATCCAGGCACAAGTCGCGGCCCACAAGGTAGCCGGCGGGGCCCGTGTCATCGGTCACAAGGTCGGCCTCACCTCCAAGGCCATGCAGCGGTCATCGGAAATCGATGAGCCGGATTACGGCCATCTGATGGACAACATGATCGTTGCCGATGGCGCGATCGTCCAGCATGCGGATTACTGCATACCGCGGGTCGAACTGGAGCTTGCCTTTGTTCTGGGCCAATCGCTGTCCGGGCCCGGCGTCGGCCTTCTGGAGGTATTGCGGGCAACGGAATATGTCGTTCCATCCATGGAGATCATCGACGCCCGCGTCGAGAACCCGCGTAAAATCTTTGATACAATCTCGGACAACGGCGCTGCTGCCGGGATCATCATGGGTGGCCATCCCATCGGCCCGCATGATATCGACCTCCGCTGGGTGCCAGGCGCGCTGTACCGGAATACCGAAATCGAAGAGACAGGAGTAGCCATCGGCGTCCTCGGCCATCCAGCAATGGGAATCGCCTGGCTGGCAAACAAACTGGGCGAACACGACGCCAGTCTGGAGCCCGGCCATGTTGTCCTCTCGGGATCTTTCGTGCGCCCGGTCTGGGCACGCCCCGGCGACACGCTGCGTGCCGACTTCGGTGATCTTGGCGTCGTCAACGTCGGGTTCGAATAGTTCAGCACGCACGTGATGCCCGGCCAATCTCTCGGCGCCATTTGAAGCCTCACCTCGTGCCCGGGGGATTTGATCGAATGTCTTCCGATCCCGTCACCAGAACATTGAGATCATCAAGCTCGAAATCGCCGACCCGCTCTGCCAGCCAGGCATCGAAAGCAGCAACAGCCGTTGCGCTGCGGACGTGGTATTCAAGACCGAAATCGGATGCCATCACGATGATGACCCTCTGGTCATGCTCGTCCCGTTTGCGCAGCACCAGGGATCGGACAACCATTCGATCCACCAACCTCGACAGCGCCGAGAGGCGGATACCGCACGCTGACGACAGGCTGGACATGGTCTTTCCACGCCCGTCCTGCAGACAATCAAGGACGCGCCACTGTGCAAGCGTCAGCCCATAGCGCCCCACGATCGATTCCAGAGTTACTGCAATCGACTGACCGACCTGTATCAGGGTATCGGCGGTTCCGTCTGCAAATGCCATCTACCCCTCCCGGGTCGATCGATGGAAGATGCTCCTTTCCGCAGCCGCGGACACTGTCGCACAATTTGCCAGAAGATACAGGATTGGCTTGAGACACCAGACATGACAAGCAGCAAGACACAGATACATACGGTCGGGGTTTTCATCCCGACCAGCGGCGCGGCGGGTATCTGGGGACCATCCTGTCGCGCGAGCGCCGAACTTGCCGGGGCAGAAATGAACGACCGGTGTTCCGGCAATCGTCAGTTTCGGCTGCGATTTGTCGACGCCGGCGGCAATCCCGATACCGTCGCCCGGAAAGCGACCCGCCTGATCGCCGCTGGCGCAATCGACTCGATCGTCGGCATGCACACAAGCGACGTCCGCGATACCGTCGTCGCTGCGGTCGCTCATCGTATTCCCTACATCTATACGCCCCTGCACGAAGGCCGTGCAGCCAACGGGGCGCATTGCATCGGCGCGACGCCGGATCGGCAGCTCTTGCCGGCATTGGAGTGGCTGAGCAGCCGCTACCGGTTGCGACGCTGGTATTTCGTCGGCAACGATTATGTCTGGCCGCGGGTCACGCACGCGCTTGCGGCCAGGGCCTTGAAACAGCAAGGCCATCATGTCATCGGCAATGACTTCTTCGGATTTGACCCTGGCGCGACCGACGCAAACCGGTTCGGTCGCACTCTTGACTGCATCAAGGAGCGCCGCCCGGACATCGTGCTGCTGTCCCTCATCGGCCAGGATTCGGTTCTTTTCAATCGCGACTTCAACGCCGCCGGCCTGTCGCAGCGCGTCTTGCGGCTGTCCTGTGCGATTGAAGAAAACATGCTGCTGGCTATCGGCTCTGAAGCCACGGACGGGCTGTTTGTCAGCGCGGGTTACTTCGGGGCACTGGACACGCGCCGCAACGGCGCGTTTCGGGAACGGTATTATGGCCGGTTTGGCGAACGCGCCCCGGTGCTGAACAATCTGGGCCAGTCGATCTATGAAGGGATGGGCAGGCTGGCTACGCATATTGCCGGGCAGGATTGCATGGGTGTCCGCGCTGAAGCCGGGCCGTCGACACTTCCCGTTTATCTGGCGGAGACGCATGGATTCGACTTCCACATAGTTCAAAAACTGGCCTGACAGGTGTTGTGAAGAATGTCCCCGATCCACGCGACAATTTATTTGACATGGAAAATAACGCAAGGATAATTGCGAGTCGCAAGGGCAGGCGGTCGGAATTGCGATAGTTCCAGGAGAGAGGCGAGTCACATGGCGACCTTCATCACCATTGTCATCATTGTCGTGGCGCTGGCAATCCTCATTGCGTTCATGCAGCGCTTCTATCGCAAGGCCACGCGCGAAACGGCGCTGATCCGAACTGGCTTCGGAGGCCAAAAGGTGGTGATGGATGGCGGCTCCATCGCGCTGCCCTTCCTGCACCGGATCGAGGAAATCAACATGCGGGCCATGCCGCTGGAGATCGCCCGCACCGGCAACAAGTCGCTGATGACAGAAGACAGGCTGCGCCTGGACGTGGAGATGGAATACAATCTGCGTGTCCTGCCGACGCCCGCAGGCGTCGCCACAGCGGCCCAGGCCATCGGCGCCCGGTCGCTTCGGGCCGAAGGTCTGCACGAGTTACTGGGCGGGCGGCTGATCGGTGCCATGCAGGGAGTGGTCGCCACCAAGACGATGGATCAGCTCCACGAAAACCGGGCCTCGTTCGTGAAAGAAGTTGAAGCACAACTTGCGGAAAACCTTGAGCAGAACGGCCTCAAGCTGGAATCGGCATCGCTTACCCGATTCGATCAGGCATCCTTTGCGACCCTGGACGAGAACAACGCGTTCAACGCCGTCGGAATGCGCAAACTTGCCGAAGTCATCTCGGCCAACAAGAAACAGCGTGCTACAATCGAAGCGGACGCTGACGTATCGGTCCGGCAGACTGGGCTCGAATCACTGAAACGCAAATTGCAGATCGATCGCGAGCAGCAAGAGGCGGAAATCGCGCAGCGTCAGACCGTTGAAGAAATTCGGGCGGCCAGCGGCGCCGCAGAAGAATCTGCGCGTCAACATGCGCAGCAGGAAGCAATCCGCGCGCGCATCGACGCTGAACGCAAGACCCGACTGGCGGAAATCCAGCGCGACCTGAAATTGCGTCAGGAGGAATCAGAAGCGCTTCTGGCCGCCGAATCGACCAAGATCGACAGCCAGATCGCTCTCAGCCGCAAGCGTGCCGAAGAGTTCGATGCCGAGGCCGAAATGGAGTTGCGCCGGGCGGGAATTGTCGCGGCGCAGGAAAAGGTGCGGCTGGAAAAGGAAAAGCTGGCAGCCCGACGCGAAGCCGAAACGGCGCTGATGCGCGCCAAGCGCGATTCCGATATCTCCGAAGAAGTGACCAAATCGGAGGTCAAGACGCTGCTCGACAAGGTCCAGGCGGAGGCAAAGGCGACATCGGTCAAGGCAGAAGCCCGGCGCCACGAACTGAAGTCGGAGGCCGAAGGCAAAGCTGCACTGATCGCGGCAGAAAATGACACCAGCGACACGGTGTTGCGCACGAAGCTGGAGCAACATCGCATCGACAAGATGCCGGCGATCATCGAGCAGATGGTCAAACCTGCCGAGAAGATCGAATCGATCCGCATCAGCCAGGTGAATGGCCTGGGCACCGGCGTGCACGGAGACGATAACGCCAGTACTCCGGTCTCGCCATTCAACCAGGCTGTGGACGGAGTCCTGAACATGGCGGTGCAGCTTCCCGCCATGCAAAAGCTGGGCAACCAGCTGGGCATGAATTTGCAACTAGCCGGCGACGGGGAAGACGACGCCGGAGATGACAAATCTTGAACCCAACGACATCAACCCGGGAGGAGTGAAACCATGACCATCAATCGCAGACAGTTCATGCAGGGAGCGACAGCGGTCGGAGCGGTCGCCGCCATGCCGTCCGCCGCCCATTCGGCCGACACCATCAAGTTCGGCAGCATCCTCGACACGTCAGGCATCTTCGAAGCCTACGGCAAACCGATGGAAAAGGCGCATCAACTGGCGGTTGAGGAACTCAATGCAGCCGGCGGCCTGTTGGGCAGGCAGATCGAGATGATCCCTTATGACACCCAGTCCAACATGGCGCTGTACACCCAGTATGCCCGCCGCATGACACGCCGGGACAAGGTGGATGTCATTCACGGCGGAATCCTGTCGGCGTCGCGCGAAGCCATCCGGCCAACGCTTCGAAAGGCCAACACGCTGTATTTCTACAACACGACCTATGAAGGCGGCGTATGCGATCGCAACGTTTTCTGCACAGGCACCACACCGGCCCAGCAGTCGGCAATTCTCGTACCCGAAACGATCAAGAAATGGGGCAAGAAGATCTACGTTCTGGCCGCCGACTACAACTACGGTCAGATCACGACGAACTGGATCAAGCACTATGCGAAGAACGCGGGCGGCGATGTCATCCAGGCCGATTTCTTTCCGTTGAACGTCTCCGACTTTGGCTCGACGATCGCCAAGATCCAGAAGGCCAAGCCGGACATGGTGATGGCCGTGCTGGTCGGCGCGGCACACCTGTCGTTCTATCGCCAATGGGCAGCGGCAGGCATGAACAGGAAGATCCCCGTCGCCTCGACAACCATGTCCTCCGGCAACGATCACAGGATCCTGACGGCAAGCGAAGGTGACGGTATCATGGTCTGCCAGAGCTTTTCGCCGGAAGCGGACATCCCGTCGGTAAAGTCATTCCTGACGGCCTACGAGAAGAAGTTCGGCAACACGGATGACCTCCACGAGATTGCCGCTTCCAGCTACGATGGCGTCCGTCTGTGGGCTGAAGGCGTCAAGAAGGCAGGAACGCTGGACCGGATCAAGGTGATTGAAGCGCTCGAGACCGGCATCAGCTACACCGGACCGACGGGCAAGGTCACCATTGACCCGAAGACGCATCACGTGACGCACGACATGCATCTGATCGAGATCAGGAACCAGAAACTCAACGTCATCAAGAGCTACAGCCAGATCCCGCCGTCGGATACACAGGCCGTGTGCGACCTTCAGAAGAATCCGAACGACACGAAGCAGTACGAGATAAAGATCTGAGCCTGATCGACTGAAGAGTGTTTGCTGGATCCTCGGAAAAGGACAGCGTCCGCCCGATGGATCTCGCTGTAGTCGTCGCCTACGAGATACTTTACACGATCGCGTTTCTGGCGCTGATCAGCGCCGGGCTCGCGGTCGTGTTCGGGATGATGCGCGTGGTCAATCTGGCGCATGGCGAATTCATCCTGCTCGGCGGGTACACCGCAATCGTCGCCCACAACAATCTGGGTATCAACCTGTTCGTCTCGATGCTCGTCATGGCGCCTGTGGTCGTCGCTGTGTTCGGGGTAGTTGTCGAGCGGCTGATCGTGCGGTTTCTCTACGGCCGTCTGATCAACACCATGCTGGCGACATGGGGGCTGAGCCTCGCCATGATCGGCTCCTTTTCCCTGATTTTCGGCACCACAACGACCAGTGTGAAGGCACCGATCGGAAGCATTTCCGTCGGCGCGTTCAACATCAGCGGCTACAACATCTTCATTATCGCTTCGGCGATCGGCGTCATTGCCTTGATCTTTGCGATACTGCGATTCACCCGCGCCGGCCTTGTTGCCCGTGGAGCAATGCAGAACGCCGACATGGCTACCGCATTTGGCTATGACGCGTCCCGGATATACATGGTGACATTCGCGGCCGGCGCTGCGTTGGCCGGGCTCGCCGGCGGCATCCTGGCGCCCTTGGTCGGAATCGGGCCCAATGCAGGTAGTCTGTACATCGCCAAGGCCTTCATCACCGTTATTTCAGGCGGCGCCTCCGTCGTCTCTGGCCTGATTACAAGTTCCGGTTTCTTCGGTTTTGTCACACAGATCGTGACCTTCCTGACAAATTCGGTCGTCGGTGAACTCGGTTTGCTGGTCGCCGCAATCATCTTGTTGCGACTCTTGCCGACGGGCATTTCCGGCCGCTTCTTCAAGAACCGCTTGTAGGCGGAAGCTTCGATGACTCCACGTCAACTGATCCTGTCTGCAGTCATCGCCGCGATCGTCATGTTCGTGCTGCCTGCCTTCTTTGACGTTCTGAACCTGACCACCTATGCCGCCTACGCGCTTCTCGCTCTCAGCCTCGGATTTGTCTGGGGCTATGGCGGTATTCTGTGTTTCGGACAAACAGCCTTTTATGGTCTGGGTGCCTACGTGTACGCCATGACCGCCATCAACCTGGGCGAAGCCTGGGGCGGCTTTTTCCTCGCCATCTTCATCCCGGCCATCTTTGCCGCCATCTTGGGCGCGATGATGTTCTATGGTCGTCTGAGCGATGTGTATCTGGCAGTCGTGACGCTCGTCGTCACTCTTCTGCTGTTCCGGTTCATGAATACCACCGCTGGAGCCGAATACGTCATCGGCGAAGCGAGAATGGGCGGATACAATGGCATTCCCGGGTTTCCGACGCTCCACGCCCCCGGGGACCCGGACGCCGGCATCTATGATGAGGAGTTGTACTACTTCACTTTCATCATACTCGTTGTTTGCTATCTGCTGACGCGATGGCTGCTGGGCAGCCCGTTCGGCCGCGTTCTGGTAGGACTGCGCGAGAACGAACAGAGAATTGAGCTGTTGGGTTACGACGTTCGAGCCCGCAAGACAGCAGCCTTTGCCTTTGGCGGCGGTCTCGCCGGGCTCGCAGGTTGTCTCTACGCCAACGCCGCCGAGATCGTGACGCCCGAGTTGTTCAGCCTGGGTCTTGCTGCGGAAGCAATCATCTGGGTCATCGTTGGAGGCGCAGGAACCCTGATCGGCCCCATGATCGGCGCGGCTGTTCTAGGCCACCTCAAATTCGTGCTCGGTCTGCAGTCGATCAAGCAGGTTTTTGGAAAGGAAAATCCTCTGGAAGCCACCCTGGTCTTCGGGATAATCCTTGTCCTGTTTGTCCTGTTCCTGCCGCGCGGAGTGGTTCCGTCCATTCAGGGGTGGTTTGGCAGATCCCTTGTCGGTCGCTTCAAGAGCGGCGGCGGCATGCGGCGACGCACGAGGTCCGAAAGGGCTCGCAATGGTGCGTGACGGAGTCGTCGAAGCAAGGGGCGTCTGCGTCCGTTTCGGCGGCGTATCCGCGCTCGAATCCGTGGACTTTACTCTGGCGGACAAGGAACTGCGTTGCCTCATCGGTCCGAACGGTGCCGGAAAGAGCACCTTCTTCAAATGCCTGACCGGGATGCTTCGACCCACTGAAGGTGACATCCGGATTCGCGGAATCGATTGCATCGGCGCACATCCGCATCAGATCGCTGGACTTGGCGTCGGCATCAAGACTCAGGTGCCAAGCGTGATGAACGGATTGTCGGTACGAGAAAATATCTGGATCGCAGCCCGGCGACTGAATACGACACGGAGCGCCAACCGGATTGTTTCGGAAACGCTGGAGCGGATCGGTATCGCAGACAGCGCCGGTGATCTGGTCGGAAATCTTGCCCACGGCCGCCGCCAGTTGGTAGAATTCGGTACCGTTCTGGCAGGCAATCCATGGCTGATACTCCTGGACGAGCCGGCCGCCGGACTGACTGCAGACGAAGCCGAGCGCGCCGTCGCAGTAATCCGCGAGATGAACGAACGAGCGGCCATAATCGTTGTCGAGCACGATATGCATTTCATTCGTCAGCTTGCGAATACGGTCACGGTCCTGCATCAGGGTCGGATTCTCACGGAAGGCCACGTCGACACCGTCCTGCGCGACCCCGTGGTCCGCGATGTTTATCTGGGCAAATCGCAATGACGGCAGTTGCGTTCCGGAATGGCCCGGCCGGCGGCAGCGCAATGAGCAGCACCCCGGAAACAGCATCAAGGCGCGACGCCCTCCTGACGATCGAGAAATTGCGCGCCGGATACGGCGATATTCCGGTTCTGCGCGGCGTGTCCATGGATCTGGCGGAAAACGAGGTGCTCGGTTTGCTGGGCCACAACGGCATGGGCAAATCCACATTGCTCAAGACCCTCATGGGTCTCCTTCCTGCGACGGGAGGACAGATCACGTTCGATGGCGCGCCTGTTACCCGAATGCCGACCTGGAAGCGCAGTCGGCTTGGCTTTGGCTACGTGCCACAGGGCCGTGGAATCTTTGCCAACCTGACGGCCCGGGAAAACCTGAAGTTTGCATGGAGTGAAGAAACCGGCGACGGTGCAGTAGAAGCCGGAATCGACCGTATCGTCGCCGAATTTCCGCGCCTGGCGCCCATCCTGGACCGTCAGGGAGGCGTTTTGAGCGGCGGCGAACAGCAGATTCTCGCGGTGGCCCGATGTCTGATCGCCGACCCGATCCTGGTGCTGCTGGACGAACCGACAGAAGGAATTCAGCCGTCGATTATCGAGGAGATGGCCGAAACGCTCGCAACCATTCGCGCCAGCCGGGGGATCACGCTGTTGCTGGTCGAGCAGAATCTTGAATTCCTGACCCGGCTGTCGGATCGGATCCTGGTCCTGGAGCGGGGTGCGGTGAAGGCCGAAATCCAGCGCGACCAGTTCGGAGCCACCGGGTTGATCGAGGAATTTGCCGGGCTTGGCAGCACATCCTCCCATGCCGACACCGGTCGATCGCAAATGACAGCACCCCCGGCAACCTCGGCTCGTCCATCGACCCAAACCATGCCGGCAACGCCTCATGAAAACCGCGTTGCTGCCATCCTGCCGACTGTACCCCAGCCGCACGCTGCGTTAGCCAACCTGATAGGAAACTACATGACTGTTAGACGACCGACCCTGGAACAGATGCGGGAGATCGTCCGTTCGTTTGGGATGAGCATGAGCGATAACGAGACCCAGCTCTTCCTCGATAACATGGAGCCGACCCTGGCAGCTTATGACAGGGTCGACTCCATCCCCGACACACCGCCCAAGGTGAAGTATCCGCGTACGCCGGGCCATCGCCCAAGCGAGAAAGAAAACCCGATGAACGCCTGGTACTACAAATGCGAGGTGTCCGGCGCGACGAGTGGCAGACTGGAGGGCAAGAGGGTTGCGCTGAAAGACAATGTCTGTCTCGCCGGCGTACCGATGATGAACGGATCTTCGACGCTGGAGGGTTATACGCCGGAATTGGATGCCACCATCGTAACCCGATTGCTGGATGCCGGCGCAACGATCGCCGGCAAGGCCCATTGCGAATATTTCTGCCTGTCCGGCGGCAGTCACACAAATGCGACCGGACCCGTGCACAATCCCTGGAAAACCGGACACACGGCCGGAGGCTCGTCCTCCGGCTCCGGCGCGCTTGTCGGGGCTGGCGAAGTCGACATAGCCATTGGCGGCGATCAGGGAGGATCCATTCGCATCCCGGCGTCTTTCAGCGGTTGTTACGGCATGAAGCCGACCCACGGCTTGGTGCCATACACCGGCATCATGCCCATTGAACCGACCATCGATCACACGGGTCCGATGACCCAGAATGTGTATGACAATGCCCTGACGCTGGAAGTGATCGCCGGCGAAGACGGGCTCGACCCACGGCAATACAAACCATGCGTGGACGTCTACACCCAAGCGCTGGGCCGCGGCGTCGGCGGCATGCGGATCGGCGTTGTTCGGGAAGGCTTCAACTGGGAAAACAGCGAACCAGGCGTGACTGCCAAGGTCAGGGCGGCAGCCGAGCGGTATCGCGCGATGGGTGCGACAGTTGAGGATATTTCCATCCCGATGCATCTGGATGGGGTGTCCATCTGGACGCCGATCGCCATCGAAGGCGCAACCAACATGATGATGCACGGCAACGCATTTGGCACAAGTTGGAAGGGGCTCTACATCACAAGTCTCCTGGATGCCCATTCCAACTGGCGGTCCCGGGCCAACGAGTTGTCTCACAGCCTGAAGATCACGATGATGATCGGCGAATACATGCTGAAGCATCATCGGGGACTTTACTATGCCAAGTCCCAGAACCTGACCCGCCGCCTGAGTGCGGAGTACGACGACGCATTGCGCCGTTACGATCTGTTGCTGATGCCGACCCTGCCGATGGTTGCCCCGCCGATTCCAGGCCACGACGCGCCGCTGGACTTGATTTTGCAACGCGCCTTTGAAATGGTAAACAACACGTCGCCATTCGACATTACAGGCCACCCGTCCATGAGCGTGCCGTGCGGGCTGAGCGACGGTCTGCCAGTCGGCCTCATGCTGACGGGCAAGCATTATGACGAATCGACGATCTATCGAGCAGCGCACGCATTTGAACAGGACGAAGACTGGCGGACCTTGTAACCATGCCCACCGAATGGACCGTTGACCTGAGCAGACCGATCACCTCCCTCGACAGAACGACAGCATCAGTGGGGAAAACAGGCGAAGTTGGCGACCAGACACCGCGCGAGGGCCAATCCCATGTGGTCGGCGCGCTGAACCCGCCGCTGCTCGATCTGACCATCGGCAATCTGCTCGCAAAAACCGCCCGGCAACATCCATCGACCACCGCAGCTGTATTTTGCGATTCGGGCCTGCGCTGGAGCTACGGCGAACTCAAGGAGAAGAGCCGTCAATTGGCCGCCGGACTGCTGTCGCTGGGTTTCGAAAAGGGAGACCGGATCGGCATCTGGTCCACGAACCGGGCGGAATGGCTGCTCACACAGTTCGCCACTGCCGAGATCGGCCTGATAATGGTCAACATCAATCCTGCCTATCGCTTGGCGGAACTCGAATACGCGCTCAACAAGGTCGGTTGCAAAGGACTGATACTCGCCGAGTCATTCAAGACCAGTCACTATCTCGAAATGCTGCAGGCTCTGGCGCCGGAGCTCGATCTGGCGGAGCCCGGCAAGCTGAAGGCGGAGAAACTTCCACACTTGACAACCGTGATTCGCATGGGCGCAGAAACATCACCGGGCATGTTCAATTTCTGGGACATCGAGGGCATGGGTGGTCCGGCGTCGCTGCGCATGGTGGACGATATCGGCGCATCGCTTGCCCCGGACGATTCGATCAACATCCAGTTTACAAGCGGTACCACGGGTGCTCCCAAGGGCGCGACCCTTACGCATCGGAACATCGTCAACAACGGGCGGTTCGTCACGGATGCCATCCGATTGACGGATGAAGACCGGCTGTGCATACCGGTCCCTCTGTACCATTGCTTCGGCATGGTGATGGGCACGCTGGGCTGCGTGACAAAGGGGGCGACGATGGTTTTCCCCGGTGAGGGATTCGATCCCGGAGAAACCCTGAAAGCCCTGCACGACGAACAGTGCACCGGTCTTTACGGCGTACCGACCATGTTTGTTGCCATACTCGCTCATCCTTCTTTTGAAGATGCCGACCTGAGTGTGCTCCGTACCGGTATCATGGCCGGCGCCCCCTGCCCCATCGAAACGATGAAGCAGGTTGTCAAAGACATGAACATGTCCGAAATTACCATCGCCTACGGCATGACCGAGACGAGTCCGGTATCCTTTCAGAGCGGCACCGACGACCCGATCGAAAAGCGCGTATCTACCGTCGGCCGCATCCAGCCCCATGTGGAGTGCAAGGTAATCGACGCGAACGGCAATGTCCTCCCGGTTGGCGAGCGTGGCGAATTGTGTACCCGCGGCTATTCTGTCATGCGGGGCTACTGGGACGATCTGGATCGTACGAAAGAAGCCGTGGATACCGACGGCTGGATGCACACGGGTGATCTGGCGATCATTGATGCCGAAGGCTACTGCAATATTGTCGGGCGGGTGAAGGACATGTTGATCCGTGGCGGCGAAAACATCTATCCTCGGGAAGTGGAGGAATTCCTGCTGCAAAACCAAAGCATTCAACAGGTGCAGGTGTTCGGCGTGCCGGATGCAAAGCTCGGAGAAATCGTCTGCGCCTGGATCGTCTTGAGGGACGGCACCAGCGAGACTGAAGACTCGATCCGGGAATTCTGTCACGGTCAGATCGCTCACTACAAGATCCCGCGCCATGTGCGTTTCGTCGACGAATTACCCATGACAGTCACCGGCAAACCGCAAAAATTTGTCATGCGGGACCGAATGGTCGAGATGCTGGCTGCAGGACAATAGGATCGCCTGACTCAGCGGACGGAGGTCGAGATTCTCGATACGTTTTCCGCCCATCGATACAATGACGACAGCATGATGCTGTCGCCGCCCAACACGGCTGTCCTCATCGTGGACATGCTGAACGACTTTTGCAGCGAAGGCGGCGCCATGGTCCTGCCGGGACACGAGGCGCTGCTCGAACCGCAAAACGCGCTGATCGGAGCAGTTCGGGAAAACGGCGGGGTTGTTGCGTTCGTCATCGACAGCCACCGCCCGGAGGCGCGTCGGGAGCGGGAATTCCTGAAACGGACACCGCACTGCGTCGAGGGTACATGGGGCGCCAGGGTAATCGAAGAACTGGACCAGCAAGAAGGCGACTTGCACATCGTCAAGCGGCGCTATTCCGGCTTCTTCAACACAGACCTCGACCTGTCGCTGAAAGACATGCAGGTTGACACAGTGATCGTGGCAGGCGTTGTCACCAACATCTGCGTCCGCTCCACGGTCCATGATGCCTTCTTTCACGGCTATCGCGTGATCGTGCCGAAAGACGCGGTGGCCGCCACCGGCCCTCGCGAACAGGAATCGAGCCTTTACGATATCGGCACGCATTTCGGCCTTGTTTCAACTTCTGATGCCACTGTCGCGGCTTTACGGAACCGGATCCCGGTCAAGAACCAGGTAACCGCTTAGAACAACGTCATGGACCTGCATCAAACAGCTACGCCCGCAGGGCGCTTTGAGCAGCTTGAGAGCAGGCTGGAAAACGGCTGGAGACCACTGCCTCCCTCTTTCCACAGCAAGGCGGCCCCGCGACAAGGCAGCGTTTCGCCCGACACACGGAGCCTGACCGGCAATCGACGGGACGCCACAATGGCCTTTCTGTGGACGGAACCACACCGAGGAACGGGTCGTTCATGCAATCCGTCCGCAATCAACAGCGCTGCGAGACGCATTTCGGCCTTCGAGCGCCGCGCACCGACGAAATGCTCCCTGGCGACGCATCTCAACCCGCTTGACGCTGACTGCATCTCCAACAAGGAAAAATGAAGTCCTCACCATGACCCACGGGATGATATCTGCGCCGCAGCCTGAGGCGGTTGAAGCAGGGCTCGACGCTTTCAGGGCTGGCGGTAACGCCATTGATGCAGCCATCGCTTGCGCCCTTGTACAGACTGTTGTGGATCCGCAAATGTGCGGGGTCGCCGGCTTTGGCAACATGCAGGTCTATCTGCCATCCCGGCGCGTACACACCACGCTCGATTTCCACGGCCGCTCTCCACTCGCCACCAGACCGGACATGTGGGAGAACCTGATCGAACACGAAGCGCTTGATGGGTGGGGATTCATCCTGAAGGATCGTGTGAACGAATTTGGGTACAAATCCATCACCACGCCGCGCAGCCTGGCAGCTTTTGACGAGGCCCTGCGCCGCTGGGGAACGATTGATCTGGCGCGCCTGCTTGAACCGGCCATCGCCTGGTGTGAAGACGGCGTCATGGTCCGCCCGCACATGAGCCAGTACTGGAACCTGCCGCCGGTCAAGGGCCGCGACGCCAATATCAGCATGGTGACCAAGCTGCCGGCAACCCGAAAGATCTATTGTCGTGAGGACGGAAAGCTTCACGAGGTTGGCGAGATTCTGCGCAACCCGGACATGGGATGGACGTTACGCCGGATTGCCGATCAAGGCATCGCTGAGTTCTACGAAGGCGACATTGCCTCCATGATCCTTGCGGACATGGAGGCAAATGACGGCCTGATTGTTCAGGATGATCTATCGACCTGCAGACCGGAGGAGAATCCGGTCCTGGAAGGTACGTATAGAGGCTACCGGATCACGACCAACCAGCCGCCCGGCGGTGGCGTGATGCTTGTCGAGATGCTGAATATCCTGGAAAACTTTGATCTCGCGGCGATCGGACACAACAGCAGCGAATACGTGCGGGTTGTGGCCGAAGCGATGAAGATTGCCACGGTCGACAAGGACACGAAGGTCGGTGACCCGAAGTTCTGCAGCATTCCCATTGAAGAACTGACGTCAAAGGCCTACGCGGCGGAAATGGCAGATCGTATCCGGCACGGTGCGAAAGCAGATGTGCCAAGGGTCAACAATGGCGGTCAGGAAAGCAGGCACACGACGCAAGTATCCGTCGTCGACGAACACGGCAATTGTGTGACGATGACTCACACGCTGGGGCAGCCGTCCGGGGTCGTCACGGACGGCCTAGGGTTCATGTATAACGGTGGTATGGCAGTCTTTGATCCGCGGCCAGGACGGTCTGGGTCTCTTGCGCCGGGCAAGGCCCGGTTTACCGCGCTGTCCCCTACTATCGTGTTCGACAATGATGAACCCTTTCTGGTGCTCGGCGCTCCCGGCGCCACCTACATCACCATGGGCAATCTGCAAGTCATTCTGAACGTCATTGACTTCGGCATGACAGCACAGGAAGCCATCATCGCCCCACGGATCGCGGCCACCTCAAACTTTGTCGAACTGTCAAACCGAATCCTGCGCACAGTCGAACGCGACCTGTGCGCCCTGGGCTATCCGGTGATCCGCCAGCCATACCCCTATACCTCGGCCTGGGTGCACGCGATACGGATCGTGGACGGCCGATGGGACGGCGGGGCGGATCCGGCAACCGATGGCATGGCGATGGCGGTATAGGCAGCCCCGGGAACAGACCGGTAGATTTCGAGTGTGTCCAGATGCAATTCAACGGCATGCGGATGTCCCTGAGGACGGAGAGTTCACTGAATGAACCGCATGACATGGCCAACACCATCGGCACGTTGCGAGAGCGTTTCGAGAAAGGAGGCTTTCCCACTACAACACGGACAATCGACAGATCAACCAGCACCGGCCAATGCCGCAGCGGCTCCATCAACCCGTCGCAAGGATCGTCATGCCAGACGTCCGTTCTGAGAGCGAGGGGAACCTGGAACCAGACTCGCGACATGGGAAAATTGACGTGATATCAAGCGCTTGGTGCCTCCTGGTTGCCTCGCCGTCAGCGGAAGCGTAAGGAGCCGTCATGGCGGTCTATACACAGGTTGCGGATGATGAACTCGAGGCGTTTCTCTGCGCATACGACATCGGCACGCTGGCCTCTTGCAAAGGCATTGCAGAGGGTGTCGAAAACTCGAATTACTTCCTGCAGACGGATCAAGACAGCTTCATCTTGACACTTTATGAAAAAAGGGTCGATCTGGCGGATCTGCCCTTCTTCCTGGCTTTGATGGATCATCTCGCGGCGGTCGGCATTGCCTGTCCCACGCCGATTCACGGCAAGGATGGCGAGGCGCTACGCACCCTTGCAGGACGCCCGGCGGCGATCATTTCGTTCCTCCAGGGCATTTCACCGCGCCGGGTCGACGTCAGGCATTGTGCGCCGCTGGGCGAAGCGTTGGCCAACATGCACCTGGCCACAGACGACTTCACAATGACACGGGCCAACACTCTCAGCCTTCCAGATTGGCGACTGCTATTTGACCACTGCAGCCCTCGCGCCAACGAGGTAGAGAATGGTCTGGCCAACGAAATCGAACGGGAATTGGAGTTTTTGGAAGAAAACTGGCTGGGAGAAGAAGCGCTGCCGCGCGGCGTGATCCATGCCGACCTGTTCCCGGACAATGTCTTCTTTCTGGGTGCAGATGTTTCCGGACTGATTGACTTCTATTTCGCCTGCAGCGACTTCCTGGCTTACGACTTGGCAATCTGCATCAACGCCTGGTGTTTCGAGAAGGATGGCAGCTTCAACGTTACCAAGGCGCGACACATGCTGAATTCTTATCGCAAGGTGCGTCCCTTTTCTCAGGAGGAACTCGAAGCAATTCCGATCCTGCTCAGGGGTAGCGCCCTGCGGTTCCTGCTGACCCGCATGCACGACTGGCTGCACCATCCGCAAGGGGCGCTGGTCATCCCGCACGATCCTCTGGAATACTACCGCAAGCTTCGCTTTCATCAAGGCACGAAACGACCGGGCGAACTGGGTCTGGTCTAGCTTGGAATAACGCGCATGACCGTCAATCCATCAGATGAGCCGCTTGATCTCTACACCGATGGCGCCTGCAGCGGCAACCCGGGTCCGGGAGGCTGGGGTGTTTTGATCCGGCAGGGCAACAACGAAAGAACGCTGAAGGGTGGCGCCCGGGAGACCACAAACAACCGTATGGAACTGCAAGCCGCGATTGAGGCGTTGACCAACGTGAATCCGGGCGGTTCCGCGACGCTTTATACTGACAGCAGCTATGTGAAGAACGGCATCACTCGGTGGATTACAGGGTGGAAGGCCAAAGGTTGGCAGACCTCCGACAAGAAACAGGTCAAAAACCGGGATCTTTGGCAGGCACTGGATACGCTGCAGGCCGCCCGGACCATCACATGGAAATGGGTGAAAGGCCACGCCGGCAGCGAGGGCAACGAGCGCGCAGATCGACTCGCACGGGATGGCATGACGCCCTTCCTGTCGGAGCCAGGAATCCAGAATCCGCCGTCCGGCATGCAGCGGATTATCCCCATGCTGGTCTATCGCGACGCATCGGCTGCGCTGGATTTCCTCGCCAGGGCATTCGGATTTCACAAGCGTAATGCTTTCGCGATGAAGGACGGCCGGATTGGCCATGCGGAAATGGGCTTTGGAGACAATATCATCATGCTTGCCAGCGCCTTTACCGAGATGAGTCAGGCCCCACCGGGGAATGGCGGCTACTACAGTCAGGTTTTCTGTTACGTCGACGATGTGGACGCGCACTTCGAGCGCGCCCGGAACAACGGTGCGACGATCATCGCCGAACCGACCGACCAGCCCTTCGGTGAACGGCAATACAGGGCCGAGGACCCGGAAGGACATCGATGGATATTCGGCAAGCACATAAGAAATATGGCCTCCGAAGAGATACGCAAGATTATTAAGGACATGTGAACAATCGGTCGGATATTTTATTCCATGCAGGCACGAAGCAGATCGGCCGCAGCTACAAGGCTCTTTACCTTCAGGAGCCTGTTCCTGCAGTCTCGCAAGGCCTCGCGCTGCGGTACCCTGTCGGGGAGTCTGGACACCGACGATGGAGGACACCATGGCCTGGACCGAGGCCACCCGCGACTTCAGGAACAGGCTCCAGGGATGAACAACTGCCAAAGGCAGGAAACAGTATCCGTGGACTTCTGCAGCGCCTGCGATACGCGGTAGTCGGCAAGGCTGATGAAGAACTGCAATGCCATAGGGTATCGGAGCCTGTGCGAAGACAACACCAGACCCTGCACTGACACAGATTCGATCTTGTCCTTGAAAAGGACCGACCAGTGCCAGCAAATTCCTTGGTTGCACAGAAGATGTCTTTTTCCAATAAAAGTAAGGAAATGCTGGTTGCAAATCTCTGCCTTTGTACCGCTGCAAGTCAATGGTGGCCGAGCCGTGACGGCGTATTGAACGAATGGGACCGGAATTCAGGCGAATTCGTCACGTTGTGAAAACACTGGCACAAATCGAATCAGTGCGTTACCGGTAACAGGCAGGCGACCGACACCTGCGGACAACTCACCGGATTCCTGACAAGAGCACTTTGCTATGCGAATCAACGGCAATGCGATCCGCCCTGGCAACATTATCGAGCATGACGGTCGCCTGTGGCGCGTCGCCAAGATCCAGCACACGCAGCCCGGCAAGGGCGGCGCCTATCTCCAGGCAGAGATGAAGGACATTCGCGACGGGACCAAGCTCAACGAGCGGTTCCGCGCCGCAGAGAGCGTCGAAAAGGTGCGGCTGGACGAGGAAGCTTACCAGTTCTTGTTCATTGATGGCGATGACGTAACCTTCATGCATGGCGAAACCTACGAGCAGATCACGCTGAACAAGGAAATGATCGGCGATCCGGTGGTCTACCTGAAGGATGGCATGAACGTCACAATTCATTCTTACGAGGGCTCGCCCATCAGCGTCGAACTTCCCGATAGCCTGGTGATGGAAGTGATGGAAGCCGACCCCGTCGTGAAAGGCCAGACCGCATCTTCCTCCTACAAACCCGCGATCCTTGAGAATGGCGAGCGCATCATGGTCCCTCCACATATTGATGCCGGAGCCAAAGTTCTCGTCGCCACTGCCGATGGCACCTACTTGGAGCGTGCGAAGTAGCTTCCAGTCCGATCCACGTCAAAACTGCAGACCCTGCATGGCGCTGAAGCCCGCCATAATCAACGTCATGGAAGGCGCTGCGCGGAAAGCGGCGCGAAACCTCGTGCGCGACTTCGGCGAGGTTGAACAACTTCAGGTGTCGCGCAAAGGCCCGTCTGATTTCGTCAGCGCTGCGGACCTGCGGGCCGAAAATACACTGTTGCGAGAATTGCGGAAGGGACGACCGGGCTTCAGTATACTGATGGAAGAAAGCGGCAGTGCACAGGGCGTCGATGATCAGAACCGCTGGATCGTGGATCCGCTGGATGGCACTACCAATTTCTTGCACGGAGTGCCGCATTTCGCAATTTCCATTGCTCATGAAGAGAACGGCACGGTCGTCGCTGGTCTGGTATACCAGCCCTTGACCGACGAGATGTTTTGGGCTGTGCGCGGAAGCGGGGCATTCCTCAATCACCGTCGGCTGCGTGTGTCGGCGCGAGAACATATGCAGGATGCCCTGCTGGCGACGGGACTGCCGTATCGGGGCAAACCCAAGCACCCATCCTATATGGCGACGCTTGATGCGATCCTGCCGATGGTGGCGGGGGTCCGGCGCCTCGGCGCAGCAGCGCTCGACCTGGCTTGGGTGGCGGCAGGACGTTATGATGCCTTCTGGGAATTCGACCTTGAACCGTGGGACGTAGCGGCCGGCCTTCTGCTGGTGCGCGAGGCCGGAGGTTCGGCCTCGGACATGGCTGGCCGCGACAATGCGTGGTCGGGAGCAGAGGTTCTGGCCACCAATACGGCACTGCATGAAAATCTGCGCAAAATTGTCGGCAAGTCGCTTCATTACACCGAAAACGCTACAAAATAGGTAAAATTCGGGAATTATATACTTGACGGAACGGAATAGCCGTTGGCCCTGATACACAGGGAGAGGAGAGAATATCATGACGGCAGCGGGCCGCTACTATCGCAAGGGCACCAGCCTGATCGAGTTGACCGGGATGTTTCCCGACGAAGCATTCGCGACGACCTGTTTCGAGTCGCTGGTCTGGCCGAATGATCGTCACTGTCCGCATTGCGGTTCGACCAACACGGTCGAGAACAAGGGAAAGAGCGAGAGCCGCCCTTACCGTTGCCGGGATTGCCATCAACATTTTTCCGTGCGGATCGGCACGGTGCTGGAGCGCTCGCGCGTCCCGTTGCGCAAGTGGCTGTTTGCGCTTTATCTTGAGGCGATCAGTCTCAAGGGCGTTTCGTCCATGAAGTTGCATCACGATCTGAAAGTCACGCAGAAAACCGCGTGGTTCATGTTGCATCGCATTCGTGAAACCTTTGACGGCTTCAACCCGATCTTCGATGGCCCGACCGAGGCCAACGAATCCTGTCGGGGAGGCAAGGAGAAGAACAAGCACGCCAACCGGAAGCCAAGGGCCGGTAGTGGCCCTGTCGGCAAGACGGCGGTAGCAGGTCTGTGCGACCGTGCCGCCGGACAGGTCACAGCCAGGGTTGTCGAAAAGACCGACGCAGAGACGTTGCAAGGCTTCGTGACGGACCATACCGCTGAAGGCTCGACCGTCACCGATGAAGCCTTGGCCTGTCGGGGACTTCCGCAGCGCTACCACGAGGCCGTCAAACACTCGGTCAGGGACTATGTTCGCGAGCAGGCCCACACGAACGAAATGGAATCGTTCTGGGCGTCCCTGCGGCGCGGCTATCACGGCACCTGTCACCCCATCAGCGTCAGGCATCTGCAACGCCATATGAACGAGTTTGCAGGTCGTCACAATCTGCGCCGTGCCGACCCTATCGACATGATGGCCCATGTCGCCGCTGGCATGGTCGGCAAGCGGCTGATGTATCGCGGCCTGATTGCTGATAGTGAGAGGTCAAGCGGATTGCAGTCATGACGGCTCAAGCCACCGCTGCATTTCCGACTTCTTGCGTCCCGGTTGTCAATGTGGCGACGGTGCCGCAACGCAGCCCGTTACGCTATCCCGGCGGAAAGACATGGCTCATCCCTCACATTCGAAAATGGTTGCAGCACACCCGCCCGGAAATCCTGATAGAGCCTTTTGCAGGCGGGGCCATCGTATCCCTGACCGCGGTCATGGAGGATTTGGCAGATTCGGCGGTGATGATCGAAATCGACCGGGATGTTGCCGCGTTCTGGCGCTCCGCCCTGGAAAACGGGGACACCTTGCAGCAATGGATAGGCCAGTTCGATCCGACTCTCGAGCGTCTGCGCGAGATTGAACAATCGCCGCCGAAAAATGTCGTTGAACATGGATTTCGAACACTTGTGCTCAACCGCACCCGCCGCGGCGGCGTGCTGGCCAGGGGGGCATCGTTCACCAAGGCCGGCGAGAATGGCAAGGGGCTTCTGTCGCGCTGGTATCCCGAAACGCTGGCAAGCCGCCTTGCCGACATTCAAGCGCATTGCGCCCGTCTTTCCTTCGTCGAGGGCGACGGCATGAAACTGTTGCCGATCCTTTTGCGGGGATGGGGGCGCGAGGCCGCGGTATTCGTCGATCCGCCGTACACGGCGGCCGGCGGAAAGAGGGCCGGCTCGCGCCTGTACGAACACTCGAATGTCGATCACGCGGCATTGTTCGAAATGCTCGCAGATCACAAATCCAATTTCCTGATGACTTACGATGCAGCACCGGAGATTGTCGATCTGGTACACAAGCACGGCTTTCACGCAGCAGCGCTGGCCATGAAGAACGGCCACCACAACAAGCTTGTTGAGCTGGTGATCACGCCCGATTCGTTGTTTGCATGACGTTCCGATACGCTATTGCCGAGTGGTTTGGACGCCCGTTCAAGAGCTTGACTGTTACGGAACGACAGGGCTTGGCTCGATGCGCTCTCAAACTGGATGCGGCCCCGACGTGCCCGTTTCAGTGCAGCAAGCGCGGCGGAGTGTGTTCGATCAAGGCCGGTCCCATGCCGCCTGTCATTACCTGCCCAAGCCGGTTCAGCGAGGGAGATCTGCTGCCATCGTGGCTTGGGCGCATTGCGGGCTTCCCGAACGTATATCTGGCTCCCGAAATCCCATTCATGCGGTCCCCCGCTACCGGCAAGGCGGCGGGCCGGGTCGATCTGGTCATTGCCCGGGACGGCGACGCAAGCGCGTGGTTTGGTCTGGAAATTCAGGCGGTCTACTTCTCGGGAAGCGGGATGCAAGCCGATTTCGAACCGCTCCGGGACAACACCGACGAAACACCGCCAGAACCCACAGCCCTGCGTCGCCCGGATTGGCGATCGTCCAGCGCAAAACGGTTAATGCCGCAACTGCAGGTCAAGGGACCGACCCTCAGGCGTTGGGGAACAAAACTCGCGGTTGCTGTTGATCGTCCATTCTTCGATGCCATCGGCGGCCCGTCAAAAGCGCCATCTCAAGACCTTGACGACGGCGACATTGTTTGGTTGGTGCCTCGTATTGCAGAAAACTACCGGCTGGTCGAGGACCACTGGGAAGTCCTGGCTCTTGAGGAATCGAGTGACAAGTTGCTTTCTGCCGAGACCATCAAGCGCCAAGAGTTTGAAGACGTCCTGCGTGCGAAGCTGCAAAGAGTCGAGGGATACTGCAATGGCTGAAAGGAAAGTTCCGAGACCAGACATCGTTTCGAGCAACCCGCGCTATAAGGGCGCTACACTGGAAATGGTCGGGAAGGCACTGATGAAAGCCAAGCCCAAGAAAAAGACACTGCCTGTCAAGCGTGTTCCGTCAAATATATAATTCCCAAAATTTCCCCGATAATCAGCGTGGCGTACCATTGTGTGGAGATATCGCGATCAGTACAGTAACCACAATCACCCGCCTCTGGGGTGTACTGCAAAAAACCCGCGGCGCAGGCAATTGAAAAGACCAGCGTCCAAACGGCGGAGCCGACGATCTTGATCATACCCGCGCGCTACCTACTGCGCATGGTCGCCTTTCTGGGCGTCGTCGGCTTTGGCGTCTTTGTCATCCGGGATCAGCTCCTTGCCGCATTCGCGGCGAACCGGTTTCTGAACGGGTTGATCGTTGCAGTCATGTTCATCGGCATTCTGTTCTGCCTGTGGCTTGTGATCCGGCTTTGGCGCGAAGTAGGCTGGATACGGCGTTATCAGAAAAATCGGGATATCACAGGGACAGCCAAGCCGCGCCTGTTGGCTCCGATGGCCACCATGATCGGCGAACGCGGCAACCGACCCTTGCGTCTCAACGCCAGCACAATGCGATCGATTCTGGACAGTGTAGGCGCTCGACTGGACGAAGGGCGAGAGATATCTCGCTACCTGATCGGCCTGCTGGTATTCTTGGGCCTGCTCGGCACCTTCTGGGGCCTGATCGAGACCATCGAAGCAGTATCGAAGGCGATCCAGAATCTTTCGGTTGATAGCGGAGACAACTTCAAGGATGTCTTCGAGCAGTTCAAGAAGGATTTGCTCAACTCCATCGGCGGTGCTGGCACGGCATTCAGCACGTCCCTGTTCGGTCTGGCTGGCTCGCTGGTTGTCGGGTTTCTTGATCTGCAGGCCGGCCAGGCGCAAAATCGATTCTTCACCATTCTGGAAGACTGGCTCTCGGGGGTCACACGCCTGTCTTCGCTGCCGACCGAATTGGAGGAGGGCGATCTGCAATCTTCGGAGGCTTATCTCCAAGCCCTGCTTGAGCACACCGCCGAGATCATGGAAAACATCCAGCAATCCCTGAAGGAAACGGAAGCAGAGCGCATTGGCACCAACAGCAACCTTGCCGGATTAACAAGCAAACTCGGCACCCTGACTGCCAACCTGCAAGGAGAGCAAACTGTCATAAAAAATATCGCGGAATCGCAACTGGCAATGCAACCAGTTCTGGATCGGCTGGCTAACGAACAGACGTTTGGCCGCCAGGAAATGGTCAATTCTTTGAGGAGCGAATTCCACAATCTGACCAATCGGCTGACGGAGATCAACTTGGGACAGCAATCTTTCGTACAGCAAGTCTTTCAAGATGCAAATGCCCGCAATCAGGAACTGATCCAGGAACTGCGCAATGAATTCCGGGCCTTGGAGCGTACGCTGACGAGAATATCGTCGCTAAGCGGTAACGCTACGGCGACGCAAGGCGGATCGGGACCTCAGAAAACAGAGCGTTGAATGGCGCGGCGTAACCAGTCATCTCGAAATTTCGATATCTGGCCCGGCTTTGTCGACGCCCTGTCGGGTCTGCTGATCATCTTCGTGATCGTTTCGATGATTTTCATGACGGCTCAGTTCTTCTTGGGCGAAGAGCTGGCTGGTCGGGACAAGACCATCGATCAGCTGACGGCGCAGATCGCTGCACTCAGCGAGGAGCTCTCCTTTGAGCAGGAAAAGAGTGAGCGGGCTGAAGCACGCGCCGAAAAGGCGGAAAAAACAATCACTGACATGGCCCGCGAGTTGCAGACGGCATTGCTCGCCAACGATCAGTTGGCCGACGACAAGGCCAGCCTGGAAAAGAGCGTAACCGATCTGCGTGGAAAGTTGGCTGTCCTCGAAAAGGATAGTGACGCGCTCCGCGGGCAAGTCGGCCTGTTGCGTGCAGACCGTGAAGGAATGCTGATCAAGCTTGGTACCTTGGAAAAAGACAAGGAAGCGCTGTTGCTGCGCATCGCCATTCTGGAAAAAGAGGCAAACCGCTTGGCACTCCAGCTCGCCGATGCGGTCAAAGCCAGCAAGGAAGCAGATACCAAAGCGGTGTCCCTTGGCAAGAAGCTGGCTACCGAAATCGAGCGACTCCAAGCCGAAAATGATCGCTTGAAAAAGCAATTGGCGACAGAAACAGCAGCCCGCAAGTCGAGTGAGGGAAGAGATTCATCACTATCTGCCGACGCCCGAACCCTCGCCGGGCAGGTTGCAGCGCTGGAGGCTGAAAAGCAAAGTCTGGAAGATCGCCTGGCGACAATTACGCGACAATTGTCAGCGATAGAGGCCGACAACAAGCGGCTGGCGGCCCAGGTAACAGCTCTTATCGCGGCGCGGACGGCGGCGGGTAACAGGATCGCCGATCTGACCAGGGCGCGGGACGACATGGACTCTCGAGCCGAGACTCTGGCAAAACGGATTTCAGAGTTGGAAGAAGAAAACCGTCGTCTCGCCGAACAATTGGCCGCCGCCAGGAAGGAAGGCGCTGGTCCTCCCGTCCGTACGGCAGATCTTGCCAAGAGACGCACAGCATTGGAACAGGAGAAGGCGGATCTTCTCAGGCGCGTAGCGGAACTCGAAAAGCTCAACAGCCAGTTGCGAACGAATCTGACCTCCGCCCTGCGCGACCGCAAGTCCGTGAATGAAGCAACCGATACGCTGCGTCAGAACCAGGCAAAGCTGATCGCCCGATTGGTAACGGTCGAAAGGGAACGAAACCGCTTGCGCGAACTGCTGGCAGCGGCGCGAGTCGAGAGCCGCGGGTTGGGCCGGAAGCTCGTCGAGGCAGACAAGCGATTTGGAGCAGCGCGCAAGGCATCGAAAGAACAGACAAGACAGCTTTGGGTGCTGAACGCTCAGCTAGTGGCGTTGCGTCGACAGTTGTCATCAATCCAGAGCGCGTTGGAAGCAGCCGAGGCAAAAGGCAAGTTGCAGCGTCTGCAAATTCGTGACCTTAACGAGCGCCTGAAAAAGGCGCTTATACAACAGGTTAACGAACTCAAACAGTACAAGTCGGAATTCTTCGGCGAATTGCGCAAGTCCATCGGCAAGCGTAAAGACGTCAAGATTGTCGGCGACCGCTTCGTCTTCCCTTCTTCCGTCCTATTCCCGAGCGGTTCAGACAAGCTTCAGCAAGGCGGAAAGGCGGAACTGCGGAAAGTCGCCAAAACCCTCAACGAGATCATGAAGAAGATTCCGACAGAAATAGACTGGATTCTGCGGGTTGACGGCCACACGGATGTTCGGCGCTACCTAAGAAGCTCCAATTTGGAGCTTTCGACCAGGCGGGCGATTGCGGTGGTCAATTTCCTCCGGGAAGCAGGTATCCCAGCCAAACGCCTGTTTGCCGCCGGCTTTGGATCGCACCACCCGATCGATCTGCGCCAGAACGAAGAAGCTTTCCAGAGGAACAGACGTATCGAAATCAAGCTGACGCAACGATAAGAAAAGTCCATCCAAGTACCTGAAGTGATCATTTGAATGCCGACGATCCGTCATATCCGTCACGACCATGTAAAAGCCTCTTCAGCACCGGTCATCGGATGCCGGAACATCGATTCTCCTGCCGAAGACTGGCCGCATGGCCATCCTCGACAACCTGGCCGTGATCCTTTCTCATCCAGTGCGGATTGCAGGCCGACCGCAAAGCAGGAATTGTGCGGAGAAATCAACTACAGGATCAGGCTTTCGGTTTCGAAATCGCTGTATCAATACTACTCCGCGGTCGTGCCAAAAACAGGCGCCTGCGGTGTTACTGGGTTCGCATAGGGGCTGGCGGCGTTCTCATCGGCAACCTGCCCGGACGGCGGCGTCGGCGTGTAGTGAGCGGGCGCAGGCTCCCCGCGTTGCTTTCGGGCCCAAGCTTCGGCTGGCGTCTCGAGCAACGCACCGGCAGCAACAGCTTCCTTCCGGTTCACTGTCGTCAGCGTTCCGCAAGCATCCGGAGGCGGCATCATACTGGCATGGTAATACGCCATCTTCTGTTTGGCAGGATCAACCTTCTTGTTCGGTTCGATATCGCGCTGGTTGGTACCAACTCGTGGGTCCACTGCGACTTCATCAATGATCTCGTGATCAAACCACCATTTCTTCATCGGGTTGCGCATTCCATTGCCCAGCCTGTCGTCCATCCAAGTGGCAATGGGTGCCAGCACCGGTTTCAGGAACATGGCATTGACGCCCAGCCAGCTCGCCACTCGCGTCGCAATCGGGCCGTCGGCATCGACGACCTTGTTGATCGGGCAGGTCTTCATACACCGACCACAGGCCGCGCCCTTCATGTTGGTCAGCCGGTAGCGGGTGCAGCGTTCCGCATCCGGTTTCCACATCTCGTAGCCGTTGAACATGACCTTGTCTCCATACGGAATGGCGTCACAAGGGCATTCCCGGGCGCATTTCAGACAGTTGTTGCAAAAATACTGAAGACCGAAATCAATCGGCTTGTCGACCGCCAGCGGCATCTCGGTGGTCAGCACAACGGACTTGAACCGCGGGCCGACAAAGGGATTCAGCACCAACTCGCCGATCCGACTCAACTCTCCCAGGCCAGCCCATAGAATGAGGGGTATCTGCAAGACATCACTGTCAGCGTTAGTTTGTGAGCGGCTGGAGAATCCCTGGCTACGCATGAATTCCGCCATGATACCAGCGATCTCGGCACCGCGAAGGTAGCCGCGCATGGACTGGGTTCCACTAATCCAGTCATCCCCGCTTGCTCCCTCCATGGTATCGTAGCCCTGATCGATCAGCATCACGACGGCATAATTGTGATAGGGCTTGATCGGTCGACCGTCCTCCTTGTGAGAGAACCATGCATAGTTCGGGATCTTGCAGATGCCTGTCAGGTCTGATCCCAGATGGTAGGACAGCGCCTTGATCGCCTTGGTATTGATAACTGGATCATCCAGTCCGGCGTCGACGTCGGCAGTTTCGCCGTCTTGATGGGGCACGAGCGACCGGATCACGCCCAGCAATCCCTTCGAAGAGGGATGTTTGAAGGAGAAACGCGAGCGTTCTTTCTGTGCTTTCCTGCCCAGATCACCCTGCAATGCCCGCTCGAAAAAAGCGGCGCGCTTTGGTACTCTCGGCACTTCATCGTCCAGGATCAACGTGGTCGGGCGATCGACCTCCTTGACCTGCTCCATCGGATAGCGGCTGTAGTGGGAGGGTCGGCGGGCACGGCGGTTCCGCTCGCGCCCCGACATGGCGCCGTTCTGACCCCACCAGTAATGAAGACCGCGACCGTTCCAAGCGGATCGCGCCAGGGGGCGATCGGTGGCCAGTGCATAATCGGTCGTGATTACCGCCAATGAGAAATGGTCTTCGATGAAGGGATTGATCAGTCGATCGTCTACGCGCACAGCCAGACCCGCCAGCACAGCCAGACGGGCAGCGTTGACATGGCGATGACCAGGAACATCGGCGCGGGCCTCAAACCCCATCGCCCGGATATGCCGAGCAACGCACACCGCGATTTCGGCAGCGCGCATGTCAGAAATTTCCCGAACAGCAGGGTCAATCCAATCCTTGGCCAGGTTGTATCCTTCCGGCCGTTTGCCATCCTCGATCATCAGGACAACGGCGTGTGTGTGAGGAAGAGCGTCGATGCCCTCCAGCCAGGCATTCGGTACCATCTTGCATATCCCCACCATGGCAGAGTCCATAAAATACGCCATGCCCTTCACGTCGCTTGCGCGGGCTTTCAAATCGTCCGGTACCGGAGCTCTTGCGGCCGCAGCCTCCTGCCCGGCAGATGCCGCGAAGATGTCCCTGTATTTCAATGCCGCGACGGCCAACGGTGAGTCGCCAGCAGCATCGGCCGGAGCGAGGATGCGTGGTCTGTCGCCCTCTACCATCAGTATGGCGTCATCTCGCGGCAGGCATTCCAGAGGAAACGTGCCGAGTGAAAAGAGGCGATCCTTGGATCGGGCATGAAACAACATCGCAAACTCCCGTTTGCCACAGTCTACGCCTGTTTCCCGGTTCAAGTCACGCTCCGAAACCGACAAGAGACCTGCCAAGCTCCTGCACTGGCGCCAGCTCGATTGTCTGTGGATGGGCGTGCGAAGGCTGGTTTGTGGTCGCGAAACTTGTGGTTCGATGGTCGTCGGCGATGAGGTTTGACGCGGAGTTCTCGAACCACGCGATCCTGCCTCCCGACAAACCCCAGCAGATTGGTGCGGAAGTTCCATTCTTCGCTCCATGACCCCGAAAATGTTCTATATGTGGCGGTCGCTGCTGGCTTGTTTTAGGTTTCAGTGTCCCGGACGCATGTCTGATTCACAAGGCGACCCCGGATATCACAATTCGCCGGAGGTGCTTGGTTTTGTCGAAGCAGCGTTCGATGCTGTTTCGGTGTTTGTAGATTTCGAGGTCAGCGCTTCCGCGTCAGATTGCTTACAGTCTGAATCACAAGTCCTTGCCATCATCATGTTTTCATGAATCAGGCCCTTGTCCCTCGCGCGACCCTTCGCATCAGGAAGCGGCAGGCGGCGCGCCGTGCCCGGGCCAGGGAACTCTCCGGGCCCCGCTCGAAGTCCCTGGCGAGCCGGCGGCATCGTCCCCTCCGGGCGAAGGTCCGCGCCACCACCCGGCGGCGGGGGATGACCGTGAAACCCCCGGTTTCCTTCGGCTTTCCCACGATCTCCAGGATGTCGGGAAGCGTGAGCTCCTTCAGTCGGTCGCGCAGCCTGTCACCCCGGCACCCGCCATCGGCAAACACCTTCGAGACCCCCCGGGCCCTGCTCGGGAGGTCCACGATCACGTCCGGCGCACCATTCCGATCCTGCACGTCGGCCGGGTGCACAGGCACCACGATCGGGCGGCCCTCCGCGTCCACCGCGATGTGCCGCTTCCGTCCCTCGATCTTCCTGCCGGCATCCTGTCCCGAAGGCCCGTCGGGTCCACGCCATGCCTGCGCCCGCGCCAGGGCGCGAAGCGCGTCCGGCCTCCGTTCCGGGGTCCCGTCATTCCGCCAGGCACAAAAACAGTTCCGAACCGCGGAAGACGGCGGATGACAGGGCGGAACGAGCCGCCACTGACATCCCGACGACAGCATGGACCGGATCGCATCGAACACCCGTCGAGGGTCCGCTGCCCGCGGGCGGCCCATCCGACCCTGTCGCGGGATCAGCGGAGCGATCACCATATCGCGGCAGGGAATCGGGTTACCCCGATTCCCCCGCACAGATCCAGACGTGCGCTGTTCGCATCCGGCTCCTCCCTCGGGTCGTGACGACAAGGCGCTGACCTGGCCACGGGTGGCGGATTCCGGCTTTGGGCCAGCAGGCCGCAGTCAGAAGGTCCATGTCCTTCCAGTCGGTGCGGTCCTTTTGAGAGCGCCGCCGAAGGGCACGCATGAACAATCGCGTGCAGTGGTGGATAAACCTCTGCAAGTCGCGGCTGCTCCCGGGAACGGCATGGTAGTTGAGCCAGCCATTGATGACCCGTCCCATCCACCTGGCCGTCTCGTGCCGCTTGCCCTGCCCCCGCTTGCGGCGGTTCTCTCTCGCAAACCGACCGAACTCGATGAGCCGGGTCTTGTCTGGATGCAGTTCCGGTCCATGGTGGGCCAGTCTCTCCCCGAGGTCCCGGAGGAAGCGCTTCGCATCGCCCTGATGCTGGAAGCCGCCGACAAAATCGTCCGCATGGCGCACGATGATGGTGTCGCCTTCCGCTGTCCGCTTGCGCCATGTGTCGTGAAACCGGTCCTCGAGCACGTGGTGCAGGCAGACGTTGGCAAGGCAGGCGGATACCATCGCCCCCTGCGGCGTTCCTCTGCCGGTGTCCGACCCGTCGGTCCCCTCCATGACGCCGGCGTCGAGCCACTTGACGATCAGCCTGACTACCCGCTTGTCCCCGATGCGTTTCCCGAGCATCCGGACCAGATGGTCGCGGTCGGGATTATCGAAGAACCCCCGAATGTCGGCGTCGACGATCCGGTTGACCCTTCGATGGTCTGTTCCGACCGTGACGGCGTCGAGCGCATTGTGCGTCCCGCGCCCCGGCCGGAAACCGTCGCTGAACCCAAGGAACTCCGTCTCGTGGATCGGTACCGGAATCACATCCGTCACTGCGCGCTGGAGAAGCTTGTCCTCCAGCGCCGCAATGCCTGGCGGTCGTTGTCCTCCGTCCTCCCTGGGCATGAACACCCGACGGGACGCAGGCGCCCGGTACGCGCCCTTGTGAACGCGGGCGCAGAGGTCGGCCAGTCCGTCCGCATGCATCTCCCACGTCACGCCGTCCACGCCCGCCGCAGCGTCCTTCCTCGAGGAATGGAACGCATCCGACCGTCACATGGTGGAGCAGCGCCACAAGACGCTCTTCCGGATTCCTCTTCGCAGCCTGTCGCATGCGATCAGCCGCCTGTGACCCGCTTCCCCGCTTCTGCGCGCGGCACGGGCCTTGGCCAATCGTATTGCCCTTGGGTCCGGCCCTTCCCTCCAGCGACTCCGCAGGCCCCTTGTTCGCCGCCTTCGCGGGTACCATGGCCGAATCCGACTCCTTCCCATCGGTCATCATCGGGTTACGGAACAGCTCCTTTCCCCTGCGGCCCCTCCACGACAGGGGGCGACCGGAAGACCTCCCGGGTCCCGGTGGACTGCTTCGGCGCGTGCCATGGTTCTCGGACCCCCTCTTCGCCTCACCAAAACGGCTCCGAGGGTGTTGCCTTCGGCTGAGTGGACGGCCTCGGCACTCCGGATCACGACTGTTACGCGGCTCGATGGCCCGGCCCACGCCTGCCGCTCCCCAACGCTTCACCTGCCGCCTCGCGGCGACCGACGCATGGTTCACGGAGAAAGTGGTTGGTTGACCTCTCTTTCTGCCGGGACTTTCACCCGGCGGCAGTCCAACAGTTTGCCTGGCGCACCCACTCCGCGTCCGTCAAGTCGTCTTGCCGATCATCATGCAGACGGCCATGCTGCGCTCGGGTGGCCTCGGTCCAAGCCATGGTACCCTCCATCGTCGGTGTCGAACATCCCGACAGGATACCACAGCACGAGGCCACCCGCGACTTCAGGAACAGGCTCTTAGATGACTGCTCCAGCCCCGATGTCGGCGATACGGTTGCCAATGGCATTGGCGTCGTAGACAGCGTCGACCAGCACATGGCGGAGTCGGAGCCTTTCCATCAACGCAGGAGCTCTTGGCGCGCCATCGTCCCGGTGGTGGGAGGCTCCCCGGGACGCAGAACGGGCGGTTTGGGGCAAAAGTCTCCGCGGGCCCTTTAAACGTCCAAACTGCGGGTCACGGGGAAAGGTGCGGCAACGGTGCTCGGGCGCTGGCGTTGAAGCCCGGGAAGTCGGCGCTGCTCTTGACGATGCCGCAGAAGCCTTGAAGACAGTCGCGATTGCCGATCCTCCGGCCCTGCGCTATGATCGGACGCAAGACGGAGGTAGCGGCAGATGACGGCCTTGGCCAGGACGGAGAGACGGGCGACCTACCGGGACGTGCTGGACGCCCCGCCCCATGTGGTGGCGGAGGTGCTCGCGGGCACGCTGCACACCCATCCGAGACCGGCACCGCGCCATGCCTGGGCGAGTTCTCTTCTTGGCGGTGAACTGGTCACCCCCTTTGGCCGAGGCCGGGGCGGTCCCGGGGGCTGGTGGATCGTGTTCGAGCCGGAGTTGCATCTGGGCGACGACATCGTGGTGCCGGACCTGGCGGGCTGGCGGCGGGAGACGATGCCGGAGTATCCCGATGCGGCGTATTTCGCGATCGCGCCGGACTGGGTGTGCGAGGTGCTCTCGCCCTCGACCCGGCGACTGGACCGGAACGAGAAGCGTTCCCTCTACGCCCGCGAGGGGGTCTCGCACCTGTGGTTCGTCGACCCTGACGCGAAGACGCTGGAGGCGTTCGCGCTGCGCGACGGCCGGTGGGTGCTTCTGGCGACGCTGGCGGACGACGCGCCGGTCTCGCAGCCGCCCTTCGACGCCATCACCTTCCCGCTGGACGCGCTCTGGCCCGAAGGGGCACGGGGAAGTACTGGCGAAGGGCAGGTGGAAAAGACCGGGTCGGAACCGTGATCCGAGGCGATTCTCCAGAGCGCAGATCGCCCGATCTCTTTCCCCGTTCAGGCAGCCCCCGCCATGGATTGCCGCTGCGCTGCTGATCGCGGTGCCGGCAGGCCGCCCGTGACTTTCGGCGTGAGCAGCGGCTCGACAAGGGGGATGCCATGCGGCCGGTCGGGTTCCACAACGCGCGCGGCGGATCCGACCCGTTGCCGGGCCTGCACGTATCGGGGCAGGCCGGGATGCTCGCGAACGCTTGCCCCGGTAGCGACGGGACCCTGCACGGCCCGTCGCGATCGCCCTCGGCCCCGATCCGGTCCGCCGGCCTGCGTCTCCTTCACTGCGGCAGGCTCTCGCTCGTTGCAGCCTGCCGGGACATCGGGGACGCTCCTGCCCGCGACATCGATCCCGACGTCATCCAAATTGTCGCCCGGAATTGACGGGCGCGTCGGGTCGTGTCAGGCTTGGGTCCACCTCTCCACGGGGCCTCTCCACGGGGCCTCTCCACGGGGCCTCTCCACGGGGCCTCTCCACGGGGCCTCTCCACGGGGCCTCTCCACGGGGCCTCTCCACGGGGCCTCTCCACGGGGCCTCTCCACGGGGCCTCTCCACGGGGCCTCTCCACGGGGCCTCTCCACGGGGCCTCTCCACGGGGCCTCTCCACGGGGCCTCTCCACGGGGCCTCTCGATGACGTACAGGAGGCCCCTGCCCATGTCCTTTCACACCATCCGCATGTTCCCGGCCTGCGTCGCCGCGCTGGGTGCGACCCTGGCCCTTTCCGCCGCACCCGCCACGGCGCAGATGATGTTTCCATGCCAACCGGGGTACATGCATGATCCGAACCCGGAACCATGGCGCACGATCGTCCCGTGCGTTCGGGTGCCCGCCGACCCGACGCGCAAGGCCGTGGTCTTGCTCGAGCGCACGGGGCCCGTCGTGGTGCGCGGGTGCGGTCCCACTGCCGAGACAACGGCCGTGAACATTCGCGCGTACGGCGGGTTCTTCAGGGCCGGGCAGACGGCCGGGGTGTATATCGGTACCAGTGGCCCCCGAACCCCGACCCGCATCCAGCGCAATGTCAAGGGAACGGGATGGGTGGAGCAAGTCAGCTGCACCCCCATCACCGTGTCGGAAGGAGACAACAGGGTCGAACTGCGACACGCTGACGGCTTGGCTGGCGTGACCGGGAAAGCCGTGATTTCGTTCCGGGTGCACGATCTCGATTGGTTGAACTGCGGCGGCGGCGGCTCTCCCACTCCGGGGTTGCGCATCGCGCCGACCGGAGGCATCCAGATCAACTTTGACCGCGACGCGGCACCTGCCTGCCCGCGGTAATCCCCCGATCTGGAACGGGGACGCCGGCAATGAAACGGCTGACGATGATTCTGGCCGCCGCGCCGGTAGCGGTCTGTACGGGGCAGCAGGTGGCGGCGCGGTTTCACGTCCCTGTCCGGAACAGCGAGGGCAGGGACACGGGCAGTGCCGTCACACGTTTGACCGGCCCTTTCCTTGAAGCAACCCGAGGCGTCGCCCGGATGTTTCAGGACCCGGATGTTTCAGGACCCGGATGTTTCAGGACATGGACATCGAGGCCCGGCAGCTGCGATGACATAGTGCCGACCGGTCGCCTTCACAAGGCGCGGGAAAAGCAAATCCCCTCCCTTGTGAAGGAGAACCTTCGTTCGCTTGCCGTTCGACGGCAATATTCCGGAATCTCCGGTCGGTCGTTCCCGGTTGGACACCCGAGGTCAAGGCGCGGGATACAGGAACTTCGCGCACGCTGGCGATGCCGGATCTCCGGCTGCAGCCTTTTCAGCCGTCCAGGCATCTAGCTCACCGTGAGCGGTTTCCCTAGCCGCCGCGATGTAATCGGCCTGTTCCACCGAGAACTCATGAGTCAGTTCAAGGCGATAGCCGTTTGGATCGAAGAAATAGATGGAAATAACGAACTTGTGGTCCGTCGGACCAATCACGTTAATTCCATGTGCTTCCAGCCGCGCCTTCGCCTGCATGACATCGTTGACTGAATCCAGATGGAGCGCCATGTGGTTGGTCCAGGACGGCGTGTTCGCGGAGAGGTCCGGCGCCTGACCGTCCCCCAGGTCAAAGAAGGCAATCGAAGATCCGTCGGGCATGGCGAAGAAGATATGAACATACGGGTCGCATGCACCGGTCGATGGCACTGTATCGGCCCGGATAACGTGGATCAGTGGCAAATCCAGAATATCTTCGTAGAAATGGCGCGTTTCTTCGGCATCACGGCACTTGTAGGCCCAGTGGTGCAACCGCTGGATTTGTGGCATGCCCGGCATATTCCTGATCATGGCAATCTCCTTCCGTCCGGGGTGATTATGACTGAATTCAGCGCCCAAGGCCACGATCAAGAGGACCTTTGCGGCGTGGGTCGGCGTCATGCGGTTGGCTGCGTATGTCAGTATGTGATGACCAAGAAGGAAACCCGCCACATGCGGATGTATCGGACCGAGATCAAAGTCGAGTGGGCGCACTGCGATGCCGCAGGTATCGTCTTTTATCCCCACTTCTACACGTGGTTCGATCAGGCTACCGAGCGGCTGTTCTCTGCAAATGCCCTGTCCTACAAGGAGTTGGAGCAGGATTTCAACACGGCTGGCTTGCCCCTGCTGGAGACCGGAGCCAGCTACGAAAACGCCTGCCGCCTCGGCGACAAGCTGGCCATGGAGACCGAAGTCAGCGAATGGGCAGGCAAGACATTCACAGTATCGCATACGCTCACTCATGCCGACCGACGCCCGGCGTTGAAAGGGTTCGAACGCCGTATCTGGGTTATAAGGGATCCAGAACACCCCGCAGGGATACGCTCCATACCGATCCCTGACGAGATCAAGGCCCGGTTCAAGAACTGATTGTTCTCAAGCGCCTCCGGCCTGCTGGGGCAGTCGGCGAACAGCCGCCAGCAAATTTTCCAATCCGGAATCGGGGTCGCCGACCTCTCTGAGATGATCAACCACATTCTGCAGGTAGTCGGTACAGGTTCCGTGGCGGCCGTGCGCGCCGGCGATCACATGGGCGCGTTGCTCGTCGCTCAGTGACGGGCAGAATTGCGGATGCGATGGCTCGGCGACAAATGTCATGGCTGGAAAAGTCGAGGGCGTATCGTCCAGAGTTTCCAAGGTGACCCAAGTCGGCTGGTAGACGCCGGAATACATCTCGCGCCTCCAAAGCGTTTTCAGATCACTTGCTTCGCGTGCCTCGTCGACTTTCATGGCGACGCCGCGGCAATGCGCGCCGGATTTTTTCTCGAGCGCCAGACCCAAGCCCGGACGCTCTGGTGTCCCGCGCGCCACCATGGTCCAGAAGCAGAAGGATCGGCGATAGCCGAACAGGGTGGCATGTCTGGTTTGCGCTGGCTCAAACGCCGGCTTCCAGATCAGCGATCCGTAGGCAAAGACCCAGAACGGTCCGCTTGGTCTCTGCGCCAGAATAGCCAGCAGGCTGGCGTCTCTGTCGGCCTCATTGAGCACCGGGACATTGCAATTCGGCCACGGAATATCGGTATCAGACACGCTTTTTCTGCTCCGATGCTGGCGCGTTACATCAGGCCCATCATGCCCAGACAGGAGCGCAAAATCGGGCTATCGGGATCAGCAAAGCCGAACGCAAGATCGAAATGATTGGCTCCTCCGACACGGACGGCTTCCACTTCGTAATCCATCGACCAAAGGGTCTCGGCGCAATGACGGGACTGACGGCGGAACTCCTGCAGTTCGCCCTCACCCCAGAACAGCGACAGAGGCGGCAGACGATCGGGGATATTATGCAGGAAACTAAGCCGACGCACGGCCGTGCGATCCAGCCGCACGTAGTCGTTTCTGGCGGAAAGGCGCACAGGTTCCAGGTCGTACATGCCACTGACCAGAACAGCGCCCTTGATTATGTCTTCCGGTAGACCTTCCTCCGCGCGCCACCCGCCCTGGATCAGGCAACTGCCGACATGCCCACCGGATGAATGCCCACTGACAAATAGACGATTTGGATCTCCACCGAAAGACGCGGCATTCCGCCAAAGCCACGCCAAGGCTGCCCGGTTCTGTCGGACCTGTTCGTCCAAGCTCACGCTTGGCAACAGGTCGAAACCTGCGGTGACCCAAATGGCCTCGGCCGAATTGAAACGTTCGGCCGGGAAACTGAAACTGTCTGGCGACAGCGCCTTCCATGCCCCGCCGTGGATGAACATCATGATTGGAGCCGGGCCACCGCTGGCAACCGGGAAAATATCCAATTTCTCGTTCGCACCATCACCGTACGAAACAGAAAGCCTGCAGTTGAGCATTTCGCGAACCCGGGCGCTCTGCTCCATCCACTGGTAACGGTACTCGTCGATGTCTGACACCAAGGTGGATTGGTCGTACTGGGCATCCAGTTCAGCTTGGGTATAATCCAGATAAACTGGAACGCTGTCATTCGGGTCGGGATCGGATGGCATGACGTCTCAATAAGCTGGCGCATGGGGTTTGGCGAGAAAAGACCTTATGGCCTCTTCGCAAGCAACCGGTTTTCCAGATCGATCGGATGGCCAGCGCCCGGAATCACCGTAAAAGCGGAATCCGGTGATACGGCGCTTCAGTGCTTTTCCGATCTCCGAACCGGTCAGGAGGATCGTTCTCGCCATTAACCAAGAGTGTCGAAAACTCGATATCGAGCAGATCTTCTGTCCAGTTGAACAACGCCGCAGCAAGGACGGCATTTGTATAGCTGTCCTTGTGCAATGCCGCGACACTGGCCACCAATCACTGATTCTGGTCTTGAGTGACATCCGGGCCGAACAACGAAGCCGGGACGACCGGCGCGACATCAGCGAGCGACATCTCCTCTTCCGCCAGCGGTTTCAGGCGAAAGGTCAGGAAGTCTTCCCGTCCTTCGAGCGAAAAGCCCGATAAGCTGGCGAGGGTCGCCAATCAGGACAAGCGGTGCACCGCATTCCCGATAGAGCGCCACAAGATTCTGAGTGATCCACCATCCCACGGACAAGCCGCACAGATGGGCTATCTCGACCTCATGGCGTTTCAGAATCCGAGCCATCAGCGGCGCTGCCGAAATTCACGACTACGATGCTCTGCCATCAGGCACCACTCCGGCGCGCGCAACACCTTCCTGCCGGGCTCGGGCGGCAGCGACAACACGATTGGAATCGATCTCGCCATTGGCGGATAGCAGGACAGCGACTGGGCGAGTCGGCTCGAACTTGGCCAGGATGATGTTCAGGATCACCATGATTGGCACACACAGGAACATCCCGATGATACCCCAGATACTGCCCCAGAGGATCAGGGACATGATGATGACCAGCGAACTCAGGTTCAGCGACCGTCCCATCATCCGCGGCTCGACAAAGTTGTTGATGATTGTAGGTATCGCAATCAGGACGGCAATGACGCTGATAATCAACGGCACACTGCTGAACTGGACAATCATGAACATAGCCGGGAAAAAGACGCCGATGATCGCGCCAATGGTTGGGATGTAGTTGAACAGGAAGAACAGGACGGCCCAGAACTCGGCAAAGTCCACGCCAGCAAGTTTCATCGCGACATAACAAAGTACGGCCACCAACGCGGATAGCCCCGTCTTGATGCGCATGTAAGTATTGATGTCCTCGCCGATCTCGCGGATCGTCGAACGAAGGGTTTCGCGGTGACTGTCTGTCGGAGCGAGCGCGTTCAACTTGCGCCCGAAAGTCCAGGTTTCCAGCAACAGGAACAGCACGTAGACGATGATCAGTCCCATGTCTTGGGCCAAGCCGCCGACGGCCGCGGCGATGCGGGAGAAATAACGCCTGACATCCAGATTGGCGATGAACTCCTTCAGAGGATTCTCGCCTTCATAACCGACTAGCTCAAGAGCATCGCCGATGATGACGTTGATCCGATCCTGATACTTCTGCATCGTCGCGATCACCTCGTTTACGCTGGAGTTGATCAGCACCACGATCAACGTGACAGCGATCACTGTTGTGGCGATAGCAAGGATCATGGCAATGACGTCAGGGACCGGGGCTTTTATATATTTCTGGCTATGTTTGAATGATTCCTTCAACGCGATCATCACGTACCAGATCGCAATGGCGACCACGAAGGGCACCAGAAAATCGCGGCCTACAATGAGAATGTAGAAGAACAGCGCGACCAGTCCGAAGGCCGAGGCAATCGTCAGGAACCGAATGGAGCCCAAGGGGCGAGCCATCAGCGTATGTGCCGACACCGGGCTTTCAGCCTTATGCGGATCTCGCGTCAGCGATGCGCCTTCCGACGTGTTGTCCTCCGTCATCTGTTCTCTGCCGTCAGCGCCATATTCATTGTGCCATCTTGCCGCGCTTTGAGTGCAAAGCCAAGAAGATCGATAATCAACCTCGCGGACGGTTGAGTGGCAGTTGAAATTGGATCATGGTCGGGTGCCACTTCGACGGTGTCCATGCCGATGATCTCGGCGCGACTGGCAATACCTTCCAATAGTTCCACAGTCTCGTCAAATAGCAGACCGCCCGGTGAGGGAGTGCCGGTACCCGGAGCGATCGAAGTATCCATGCCATCGATGTCGATCGTGACACAGTAGCGATCCGCATCGGGCCGGCTGGCAACACCGGCCTCGACCCCGCGTGTTCGAATGTCTCGTGGCGACAGGATCAGGTTTCCGGCGGCGCGAGCACCGGCGAAGGAGGATCGTGAACTGCTGCTGGGGCCACGTATCTCGAGTTGTGCGGTGCCGGAAGCATGAGACATTTGGGACGCGCGGCGCAATGGACTGCTCTGGCCGCATCGTTGCCTGCACCTGCTGTCGACGAAATCAAGGTGAGCGTCGATTCGAATAACTGCAAACGGGCCAAGCGGCGCCAGCGTCTCCAGAACCGAAACTGTGATGCCGCGGTCACCACCTAGGGAGACCGGCATCGCGCCCACTTCGGCAATGCGTCGGACGCCGGACCGAATACTTTCCAGATTTTGGGTTAGAGCGCCATGCACCAGATCTGCATCGCCAGCATCTACAGTCCGCCAGGATTGTCCCGGAAAAGTCTCGTTGCGTTCTGGATCGTGGACGCCATGCAGGCCAGTCGGAAACAGCATGGACGAATCGCGAATGCCCCGCGGCCCGAACCGTGCGCATGGCTGATACTGGGTGGTGACATCCACCGGTGCGCCGGATATCGCCACGTCTGCATCAATCAGATCTTCTGGACCGGTAACAGGGAACCTGCAAAATGACGGAATGCCTGTGAACGGTGGGTCAAGGCGGGGCGATTGAGATATCATCCTGTCCGCATGCTGGCGCACCCATATCCGATCAAGCGCTGGTCAAGTATGAATCTTGATTGACATTTCGACGATAGGCACCGAACAATATCTTTGTAAAGAGTGGGGAACTGCCAGACATCGAGGAAATTCAAGGGAGAGTCATGACTGTTAGATTACGACATGTGATTCCGGCGCTGGCGCTTGCAGCCGCGTCCATGCCCGCGCAAGCCCAGACGAAACTGCTGTTCTGCAGTTTCTTGACGCCGAAACATGTAATCAATCATGGCATCTTGGTACCGTGGACCAAAGCCATCGTGAAAGCTACCGAAGAGCGCGTGCAAATCCGCTTGGTACAAGCCTGCCGCATGGCACCTCCACCACTGCAGATGGTAATGGTGCAGAAGGGCACGACCGACGGTGCGTTTGTCTTCAACGCGTTCCTGCGCAAGCTGGTGCCGTCCACGCAAATCAGCATTCACCCCCAGATGGCAGAGACCGGCGTGGGCCGTTCCATGGCGATGTGGGCGATGTACAAGAAATTCTTCAAAGACAAGGCTGACTACAAGGGCCTGGAGATGGTTGGCTATTTTGGCGCGCCGGATGGTGCCTGGTTCTCCATGTCCGACAAGCCACTGACTTCAATGGCTTCCTTGAAGACCATAAAGACCTGGACACTGCCGTCAATTCCTGCCCAGGCTCTGAAACTGTCGGGCGCCAATATCGTTCCCGGCCCGGCAGTGCGGATTTATCCGATCGTCTCCAAGGGTGTGGTCGATGCCTTTGTAGGCTTGACTTACGATGATCTACTAGCCTTCAAGATCGACAAATTTGCCAAATCCGCGACGACCATCCCGGGTGGCTGGTTCGGTGCGACCTTCTCCGTATTCTGGAACAAGAAAAAGTGGGACACAATCGACCCGAGGGATCAGAAAGCCATCTGGAGCCTGTCCGGCGAAGCGCTGGCCAAGCGCAGTATTGAATGGGACAAGACCAAGGAAGCCGCCCGCAAGAAATTCGTGAAAACGCGCAAGATCCACGCGATGCCGACAACTGAAATGGTCAAGTTCCGAAAGGCTTGGTCGCCACTCTATTCCGATTGGACCAAGACGATCAATGCCATGGGCGTCGATGGCAAAGCTGCCATGACCTATTTCAAGGAAGTTTCGGCGAAGTATGATGCAGAAACCAGAGTAGCGCTGGGCAACTAGCAAACCCGCTGATCAGGCCCCTGTTCAGGACTACTTTTCCGGGTGCGTCGATTTCTGGCTTTAGCCAGTGCTCTGATGTCGAAGGGATATCTTGTAATGGTACATTTGCCTCCGGAACAGCCTTCTGTATAAGGAGCGCTGGAATGTTGGGACGATCTGCTGTTGCAACATGTCATACCTTTGGGAGGTTTTCTAATGACCTTTAGACAGACGACTCGGAGCTTGGTGCTCGCTGGTATCGCCACTGCCTTTTTCGCCGGCCCCGCGATGGCCGAAGGGGCAAAGATCGGCTTCCTTGGCGGGATCACCGGCCCAATTCAGGGTGCCGTGCCACCGATTATCGATGCGGCTCGCCTGGCTTTAAAACACGTCAACGAGCAAGGTGGCCTGCCAGGCGGCAAGCTGAGCCTCGCTCTCGCCGATTCAAAATGCGACCCGCAATCGTCGGTTGCGGCAGCCAACAAGCTGGTGAATGTTGAAAACGTCGCCGGTATCATCGGCGCGTTGTGCTCCGGCGCCACGATCGGCGCCGCCAATGCCGCCGCCGTTCCGGCAGGCGTTGTCATGATATCTCCAGCCTCGACTTCGCCAGCCATCACCGGGCTGAAGGACAAGGACTTTGTTTTCCGTGTTGCGCCGTCGGACAGCTTCCAGGGCAAGGTATTGGCTCGCGTTGTTCTGGCTCGCGGCATCAAGAAAGTTGCAATGACCTATGTGAAGAATGACTACGGCAAAGGCTTGGCCGACAACTTCCGCGCTGAGTTTACCAAAGGCAGTGGCCAGATTGCCGGCGATCAGGCTCACGAAGACAAAAAGAGTTCGTACCGTTCCGAGCTTGCCACGCTCAAGAAAGGCGGCGCACAACATCTTGTGCTAATAGCCTATCCGCAATCATCGGCTCCAGTGATCATCCGGCAGTCGCTGGAAGGAGGTTTGTTCAGCAAGTTCATCGGCCCGGAAGCGATTTATGACGAAAAGATGTGGAAGACCGTAGGGATCAAGAATATCGAGGGTCTGATCTACACGCGCCCTGCGGCGCCCGCCGGCCCCTCACTCGATGCCTATGACAGAGCAATGAAAGCAGCCTATCCGAAGAGCCACGGCAAGCTGTTCACCGCGCAGACCTATGATGCGACCTTCATGCTGGCCTTGGCCATTGCGAAGGCCGGATCAAGCGACCGGACAAAGGTTCGTGACGCCCTGCGCTCTGTCGCCAACGGCAAGGGCATGAAGATCTTGCCTGGTCAATGGAAGGAAGCCATGGCCGCGATCAAGGCTGGCAAGGAAGTCGACTATGCCGGCGCCACCGGAGACCTCGACTTTGATTCCGCTGGCGACATTGCCGGTTCCTATAACCAATGGCAGATAAAGGAAGGCAAGGCCGTCAATCTCGGCGTAGCACGATAAGAGTTCTCTTCTCACCCGAAGAAAGCCTCGGTTTGCAAGAACCGAGGCTTTTTCTTAGAGCCTGTTCCCGAAGTCGCGGGCGGCCTCGTGCTGTGGTATCCTGTCGGGAGTTTGACATCGACGAAGGAGGATGGCATGGCGTGGAGCGAGGCCGCCCGAGCGCAGCATGGCCGTCCGCATGACGATGGGCAAGACGATCCGACGGACGCGGAGTGGATGGTGATCGCTCCGCTGATCCCGCGACAGGGTCGGATGGGCCGCCCCCGGGCGACGGACCCTCGACGGGTGTTCGATGCGATCCGGTCCATGCTGTCGTCGGGATGTCGGTGGCGGCTCGTTCCGCCCTGTCATCCGCCGTCTTCCACGGTCCGGAACTGTTTTGACGTCTGGCGGAATGACGGGACCCCGGAGCGGATGCCGGACGCGCTTCGCGCCCTGGCGCGGGCGCAGGCAGGCCGTGGTGTGGCGCCGACGGGGGCGATCATCGACAGAAGACGACGGAAGGCGGCGGGCCTTCGGGACACGACGCCGGCAGGAAGATCAGGGGACGGAAGCGGCACATCGCGGTGGACGCGGAGGGCAGCCCGATCGTGGTGCCTGTGCACCCGGCCGACGTGCAGGATCGGGATGGTGCGCCGGACGTGATCGTGGACCTCCCGGGCAGGGCCCGGGGGGTCTCGAAGGTGCTTGCCGATGGCGGGTACCGGGGCGACAGGCTGCGCGACCGGCTGAAGGAACTCACGCTTCCGGACATCCCGGAGATCGTGGGAAGGTCGAAGGAAACCGGGGGTTTCACGGTCATCCCCCGCCGCCGGGTGGTGGCGCGGACCTTCGCCCGGAGGGGACGATGCCGACGACTGGCCAGGGATTTCGAGCGGAGCCTCGAGAGTTCCCTGGCCTGGGTGCAGCGCGCTGCCTGCCGTTTCCTGATGCGAAGGGTCGCGCGAGGGACAGGTGTCTGATTCATGAAAAGATAATGATATCAATGACTTGTGATTCAGGCTCTTAGTGTCTGTTCCTGAAGTCGGGAGTGGCCTCGAGCTGTGGTACCCTGTCGGGAGTCTGAACACCGACGATGGAGGATGCCATGGCCTGGAGCGAGGCCTCACGAGATTGCAGGAACTGACTCCAGGCATGCGACGCTGCAGCCCAAGTCCGAGTGACCATCCTCATTCAATCATCACAAGCACCTTGGCCTAAGCGCTGGTCGGTGCCAGTCTTGCAACTGGTGCCTCCTTGATCGGTAGATGTATCAGACCGGCAAAAATGCCAAGCGCGGCGCCAATCCACCAGACTATTTCGTAGCTGCCGGTAGCGTCGCGAAGCTCCCCGCCCAGCACCACCCCCAAGAAAGCACCAAGCTGGTGGCCGAAGAACACGAGGCCGAACAGGCCGGCCATGTAGCGCATACCGAAAAACTGCGCCACCAACCCGGTTGTCAATGGCACCGTCGACAACCACAGCATGCCCAGAGCCGCGGAGAAGACAATCACTGACCAACTGGATAGCGGCACCATGATGAAAGCAACGATTGCCGCGGCCCGCAGGAAGTAGATCATCGAGAGGGTCGAACGCTTGCTGTATTTGTCGCCCAGCCAGCCAGCACCAAAGGTGCCGACGATATTCGTCGCTCCGACAATGGCCAGCGATGCACCGCCCAGCCACAGAGGCAGAGCGTTATCCTGGATATATTTCGGCAAATGGGTCTGAATGAACGCGACATGGAACCCGCACACGAAAAAGCCCAGGAACAGCAAAATATAGCTGCGATGACCGAAGGCTTCCGCAAAAGCCTGACGCACGGTCTGGTCGGGCTGCCCAACTTCAGGCTCGCCCTTGCCAGTCACCGCCAGCGCCAACGGTACGATCAGCAATGTGATGCCGGCCATGCCGTACAACGCAATCTCCCAGCCATAGTTGCCAATCAGAAAACTGGCCACAGGCACCAGGACAAGCTGCCCTACGGAGCCGGATGCCACGCCAACGCCGAATGCCAGCGAGCGTTTTTCCGGCTTGACCTTGCGTCCGAAGGTGGCGGTGACGATGGAAAAAGAGGCAAACGCCACACCGACGCCGACCATGATGCCGGCCGTGACGTGCATCAACATCGGTGCATCGGAATGCGGCATCAGCGCAAGTCCGGCAGCATATATTATCGCGCCGATGGCCAGCGACTTGCCGGCACCATGCTTGTCTGCAAACGTGCCAGCAAACGGTGACACAGCGCCCCAGACTAGATTCTGGATAGCAATAGACCAACTCAGAATGGCGGTCTGGTTGTCGAAGAATGACACGCTGATGTCGTTCAGATACAATCCCATCCCGGCACGCGAGCCGAAGCTGATCGCGCCGATCAGGCACCCACAAGTGATGAGAGCCCAAAGGGGGACAATGAGGGTGTTCGAACGATTCATGAGGCGCAGATTCTTGAATGGCTGATTTGGCGCAACATAAGCGCTGATTGTCAGCAGACAATCAGCGCATGCGGAGCCGGCAGTCCGGTACTGCCGACATTAAAGACTTTAACGAGTGATTCTCGCCGAACAAGACGAAGTGCGGTTTGATCTCGCAAAACGCCGACAAGGGCTGTCGCAAGCACGCCCACTCCAGCGCCTGCATGGTCAATCTTCGAGTTTCTACTTCTTACTGCAACCATCGCAACCGAAATGCAGCCATTACAGCACGGCTCATCGGTCTCGACATCGAAATTCGGGGTACCAAGCCTTCTGTATCTTCCGAACTGACTTTGAGACGTCAACACCCGGCTCGTCGGGAGAATGGCCACATTGGCGCGCCATGCAAAAAAGACGCTTGCAACTCGATTCGACACTTGTCCGGATGGCGTCTCTTTCCAAGGACGAAGTCTTCCGCAGGCGATATCGTGTCAGGGCTGGATGGAGCCGTCCTCGAGATTTGCGGCCTTCGCCTACAAGTCGGCTCGTCCAAGGTTCTGGAGATATGGGTTCCGTCGGCAATCAGTTGGCGAAGAGGCCGTGGAGGGTGGGCAACTCGCATGTGCTGATCAGGCATGACCGTGAAGTCATGCCGGGAGACTGGCGCTCTCGTCTTTCTGTGCCGGCCCCATTCCCGATTTCACCGCAGCGTGCACGTTTCCTCAAATCCGGCCCGTCCCCTGTCCGGGAAGCAGTCCCGTTTGCAGTTATACTGTATACATAATTGATCTGGCTGACATGTTCAGCCGAAGCATCAGGCTGCCATGCTGCTAACATGATCGAGAAGACGGCGGGCATACTGAGCCTGGACGGAAAGATTTTTCTGAAAAACAGTTGGTTCCGAGGCTCCTGAATGGATTGGCGAGCGGGAGGCGAACAAGGGGCAGTCAACAATCTTCATTTCAAATCCGAGAGCCGGACTATGGAACCTCTGATTAATTCGCCGGATCCGGGGATGATGTGACTGTCTGGATGGTCCGGCTTGGAGGGTTCATGGAGCAAGCGACGTTTGCGGCGCTGGCGCACGCTGCGAAGAAGCGCAGGACGCGCCGGGAGTTGTTTCTTGCGAAGATGGACGGGCTGATTCCGTGGGACCGTCTGACGCGGCGGATCGCGCCGTTTTACCCGAAGTCGGGCCGTGGCCGGCGGTCGTATCCCTTGCGCACGATGCTGCGGGTTCACGGCGTCCGGTTGTTCTGCAACCTGAGCGATCCGGGGATGGAGGACCTGCTCTGCGAGGTGGGGTCGGTGCGCCGGTTTGCGGGCCTGCGGCTGACGGGTCCCTTGCCGGACGAGACGACGATCCTGAACTTCCGGCCCCTGCTGGAGAGGCACGGCCTGGGCGAGGCGCTGTTCGGGGAGATCAACGCGCCCCCGGCTTCGCCGGGCCACCGCCTGAAGCGCGGGACGATCGTGGACGCGAGCATCATCGACGCGCCGGGCGCGACCAGGAACAAGGCTGGGGAGCGGGATCCGGAGATGCGCCAGACGAAGAAGGGCAACCAATGGCACTTCGGGATGAAGGCGCCCATCGGCGTGGCCTCGGAGACGGGCCTGAAGCACAGCCTGGAGACGACCTCGGCGAACGAGGCCGACGTGGCCACGGCGCACGCGGTGCTGCACGGCGGGGAGGAGCGGGTGTGGGCAAGCGCGAGGAGAACCGGGACATGGACGGGGACTGGCAGGGGGCGATGAAGCGCGGCAAGCGGCGGCAGCTGGATCCATCAGGGCCGGAGGCGGCGGCGGAGCGGCGCAAGGGTTCGGTGCGGGCCAGGGTGGAGCACCCGTTCGGCTACGCCAAGGTGCGCTGCCGGGGCCTGGCGAAGAACACGCAACGCATCGCGCTGCTGCTCGGCTTCTCCAATCTGCTCATCGCCGGCCGCCATGCGCCCGCATGGCGCCGCGCCCGCAATCCGTCCGCGATCCGCAAAGGGCCGCGATGGGGCACCCGAAACCGCCCGTGGTGGCCCGTTCCGAGCAACCCTTGTAGCCCAGGCGCATATCGCCGAGGCGCGTCATGCCGGCCGAAGCCAAAGGATCGAAACCAACCGCGACTTGGCGGCAAATGCTCCCTTGTTCAGACCTTCCATAGGTTGACCATTTCCCGATTTTCTATTGACGGAAGACACTGATGTATACAAGATCCAGCCGATGCCTGATGAAGCCTTACAGCGATCACTATCTTTGCGACAGCAGGTGTACGAACGCTTGCGCACAGGCCTGCGCGCTGGCGAGTATGAGCCATCCCAGCGCCTGACCGAGATCGGTATCGCAGATACGCTTGGAGTTTCTCGCACTCCGGTGCGGGAAGCGCTGGGCATGCTCAGTCATGACGGATTACTTCTGCAGCTGCCGAAGGGCGGTTTCCGCGTGCCGGAAATCCAGGTCGAAGATCTGAACGATATCTTCGAACTGCGCTATCTTCTTGAGCCATATGCTGCCGGTCTCGCTGCACGAAACGCCAACCATGATGGCGTATCCGGAATTCACGCGGCGATCCAGTCCGAAAAGCGAAATTTGACGGACCACAAGTACATGAACTTTATCAAGGCGAGTGATAACTTCCGCCGCCGCCTTTTCGAGATGGCCGGCAACAGACGACTGTTGACCGCAATCTTTCAGGTCGAGGCGCAAGTCCAGTTCAACCGAACCGAAATCCATGACGACTGGAGTAGTCGGACAGCCATCATCGCCGAACAGGAACGTATTCTGGAGGCCGTATGCGTGCGCAACGCCGAGAATGCCGCCAGAGCCATGCGCGCGCATCTGACAACCATCAAAAACATGCTGATGACCGGGGTCCGGCATCAAGCTGACAGATCACCTTCTGCGCAGCACTAGAGCGCGACCGTTCGGCTTCAAGATGGCATCGGATCCATCATCAGCAACACGCCCTCGAGCGGAACAGATATTCTTCGAAGATCCGGCCATCGACCGGCTGTTCGGAGTCATCATGGCCCTGGCCACAGAAACCTATGTCCTGAAAGACCGGCTCGCCGCGCTGGAACGGGCTCTGAGCGAGCGGAATCTGCTTGATGTGCGTGCGCTTGCGGCAGAGCCTTCACCAGAGGAAACCGAAGCGTTGACCGCAGACCGGGATGCATTCGTTGCCCATCTGCTGGACAGCCTGCTGGGTTTGGAGGTCTCGCAAAGCGCCGCCAGCTCTCCGGAAACCCGAAAAGCAGCCGGACAAAAAAACAGGAAAGACTGACGAGTCTGCTATGCTGACAGCATGAGCAACATCCCCCTTGCGTCTTTCGATGGCCGCAGTTTCGCTGCGGCGCAAGCCTTCCTCTTCGGTGCCAAGACCTGGTGGACCAGACGATTGTATCCGGCGCTGTACAGCAACTGGCAGAACCGGGTGGCGGAGCGTGCAGAGGAGCCGGCAACGGCGGCAGAGGCCGAAGAGACATTGATGCAAGACGACCGCTACGTCTGGTTTGCCTGGCTGGAGCGACATCTTCAGCGCATGAAGTATTCTGGCCGGTATGGTCTGCAACCTTGGCATGAGTTGCAGCGCGCGGACATCGAAGCGGCCTATGATCCTGCGGATTTGCCGGAAGGCATCCTGAACCTTGATCCAGATATCAACATTCCGTCGGCCTATACGGATATTGATATTCATCAACACCCTGGCGGTATCTGGCAGGATTCGATTGCCGGGATCGTATATGAACGGGGCGCGCGGACGACGACGCCTCTTGCCGGAAAGCAGCATCAGGATTTGCATGACCGGCTGGTCATGTGGATAGAACGCCACGGCGGGCTGCCGGCGGCCATGGTGGACCTTGGCTGCGGTTTCGGCAAGAGTACGCGTCCATTCTATCAGGAATGGCGCGAAACCCGAGTTGTTGGGGTGGATATCGCTGCGCCTTGCCTGACGGTCGCCGCTCATGACGCTGCCAGCGCACAGGCATGTAACGCCCGGTTCGTTCAATCCAGAGCGGAAGCGACGGGTCTGCCGGATCAGTCGGCAGACCTGGTTACCAGTACGATGCTGCTGCATGAAATGCCGCCATCGGCGATCAAGGCGACCTTCCACGAGTCGCGACGCCTGCTGAAACCGGGTGGTCGAATGGTACATCTGGATTTCTGGTTGTTACCCGATCCACTCTGCCGTGCGATCCACTATGGCCACGCTCGGCGTAACAACGAGCCGTGGATGGAGCCTTGGGCCGAGACCGACCCTGTCGCCATGATGGAAGCAGTCGGCTTCACCAATATCCGGATCCAGGCCTTCGAAGAAGCGGATGGGACCCTCGACGACGGATACGATGCCTGGCGCTTCCCATGGACCATCCTGGCTGCGGATGCAGCCTGATTGACCGCTTGCCGGAGCGATCGCGATGACCTGCACTTCCAAGCGGAAAGGACGACATGGACCGTTGCGATACAGGCAAGTAGGTCTTGTTTGATCAATGGTTTCTATGTGATGATTTGCGAAACGTGTTTGAAAAGGAAGGTGCCCAACATGTGGAATCCCAAAAACATCAAGGCAATCCTGGCTGCTACGGGGTCGGTTGCCATCCTGTCCGCCGGCGCAGGCCAGACAAATGCCGAAGTCAAAGTCAACATGGTATATCCGTTTCCAGACTTCCTGATCTACACGAAGAACTGCAAGGAGCTTGTCGGCAAGATCAACGCTGCCGCCAAGGGAAAGCTGTCCATCAACGTCCTGCCTTTCAACTCTATCAAGATGTTCCAACAACCGGTTGCGGTTCGGAAGGGACGGGTCGATCTGGTCTGTACGCCTTATGCCTTTTTCGCACGAGCCGTACCTGAGAACGAAGCGGTGTCTACGTCCAATTCCTCACCCCAGCAAGTCCGCGCCAATGGCGGCTTGGCAATGCTGGACAACATCCAGCAGAAACATTTCGGCGTCAAAAATCTGGGCTGGACGGCAGCCGGCACGCGATTCCGCATCTACATGAAAGATGCCCCGAAGTTCAAGTCCGACGGTATGTTGGACCTGACGGGTATAAAGCTTCGCGACAACCCGATCTACGGAGCGTTCTTTCGGGCAATGAATGCGACCACTCATCCGTTGCCGTCGACACAGGTGTATTCGTCGCTGGAGAAAGGTGTCGTAAATGCAAGCGCTTGGGCGACGCTGGGACTCAAAGGCCTTAAATGGGATCAGTTTCTGCGCCATGCCGTGGAGCCCGAATTCTACCAAACCGACATAGGCTGGTTCATGAACCTCAAGAAGTGGAGCAGCCTGGACGCCGCGACGCAGAAGGTCGTTCAGGATACGGTCATCGCGCACGAAATTTCGGTACAGGATAAATTGAAGAGGCTGGCCGCGAAAGAACGGGCCACACTGATCAAGGAAGGAATGAAGTTCCACTCGGTACCCTCCGCCGCCGCCTACTCAAAACTTGCAGTCGATTCTGCTTACATGCGGATGACGGAACGGCTCAAGAAAGCAGGTCGATCAACAGACCATGTGGCCAAATTGCGGCAACTTTGGCAGAAACAGTAGTCATCGCTCGATTGACCCCGCTCCATCGCTCGATGGAGCGGGGTTTCTTCATCCGCAGATCAGACTCGCCGCATGGCGCTCGTGCGTGCAATTGACAAGGTTTGGGCAGCCTTGCTCTGGCTGATGATGGCGGCTGCATCCGTCTATATCGGCTTCATCATGCTGGCGATCCTCTACATGACGATCTGTCGAACCTTCGGATGGTCATATCATCAGATCGTGAACACATGGATTGAATACGGATTCGTCTATATCCTGTTCCTCGGTTCACCTTGGCTGGTACGCACCAGGGGGCATGTCTACATTGAAATGCTGACGGCGGCCGTACCGCCTTCGACGCGCAATATCGTTTCGCGGGTCATCACGGCAATCAGTGCTGCCATCTGCCTGGTCTGGTTCTGGTATACCCTTGGCAGTTTTCTGGAACACGCTGAAGACCCGATGGCTTACGACGAATCCCGGGCGGAAATGGGATATCGCAGCTGGGTATGGAGTATCGCGTTGCCAACAGGTTTCCTGTTCATGGCAATTGAATTCCTGCGCTTCGTTTTCGGCCGCGAGATCATGCACAGTGGCACCGCCGGCGTCGCCAATGAACGTGCAGAACTGGAGGAAGAGAAACGCGGTCTGACGGCAGGATCTCGATAGATGGAGTGGTATTGGATCCTGCTGGCGCTGTTCGGATCCATCCTGCTGCTGATGTTCTCTGGTTTTCCGGTCGGCATCGCCTTCATCGCTGTCAACACCGTTGCCGCGTTTTTCCTGTTCGGCGCCTTCGGCGATTTTGACAACAGGGCGCAAATGTCGATCGGCCAGCTGGTCGACAACGCTTTCGGCAACATGGCGATCTTTGCAATCGTGCCAATACCCATGTTCCTGCTGATGGGTGAGTTGTTCTTCCATACCGGCCTCGCCAACCGGATGTTCAATGCCGTCGAGCGGCTGATGGGCCGGGTGCCGGCTCGATTGTCTTATGTCACCATTGCAGGCGGGACAGCCTTTGCGACATTGTCAGGTTCATCCATGGGCTCAACCGCGCTGCTGGGCACACTCATGGTCCCGGAGATGTCAAAACGGGGTTACAAGAAAAGCATGTCGATCGGGCCGATCCTGGGGACGGGAGGCCTGGCCATGCTCATCCCGCCGTCAGCGCTCGCCGTTCTCCTGGGGACGCTGGCGGAGCTTGACATCGGCAAGCTGCTGATCGCCGGCATCATTCCGGGTCTGATGCTGGCCGTATTCTATGCCATCCTGATCTTTTTCCGCGCAACGTTCGACCCCGAGGCCGCACCGGCCTACGATGTCGACTATGTCCCATTTGGTCAGCGGTTTGTCCTCTTCCTGCTGGACATCATGCCGATGGTCTCGATCATCGGTTTCGTCATCGGTCTGATCATGGGCGGTGTCGCGACGCCCTCGGAAGCCGCCGCGTATGGCTGTGTGGGTGTTGTCCTGTTGGTGCTTGGTTATCTTTTTTTGGTGCCGCTGCTGCGCGGCGACATTCAGGCTGCCTTGGATTTCTGGCCTTCTTTTGGCCGAGCCATGTGGAAGTCGCTGTGGGGTGCAGGCCGTGTCACCGTCATTGCGTTGATGATCCTGTTCGGATCCTCGCTGTTCTCCAACGTCCTCGCAGGCTCTGGTGCGAGCCAGGCGTTGATCAAGTGGGTCGCAAGCTTCGACGTCTCGCCCTATCTCATGCTGTTGATGATGTTTGGCATCTTGTTGCTGCTGGGCATGTTCATGGATCAACTGGCCATGATGCTCCTGACCGTACCGATTTTTTTCCCCATCGTGACAGATCTGGATTTCAGCCTCCCCATCGACATGAAACTGATCTGGTTCGCAGTGATCATGTTGCTGGCGATGGAGATCAGCTTTACGACACCTCCCTTCGGCCTGCTGCTGTTCGTCATGCAGGGTGTTGCCCCCCCAGGCACCAAATTCAGCGAGATCTGTCTGGCCGCGCTGCCATTCATGGGTTGCGCCTTGCTGTTGACCTTCCTGATCGTGATCTTTCCGGACCTGGCGCTATGGCTGCCCTGGCTGGCAGGATAGCGATGCTCTCGCCCACTCTCTCACCGAGTTTCCCAAAGTCCCACGCAGGTCGATTTTCGGTTTCCCGCCTGGAATCCGGTTGAATTTCGGACCTCACATACTTGAATACGCGCCGCGGAGCCTGGGGATCAACGTCACGCTTTACAGATCCCTTGATGATACGCGGTCCATGATCGATCAGGGCGGATAATGCGTACCGACGTCCGGACCAAGCGCGGCACGCCGCAACAAAAAAGTTCCGAAGGATGGGCCCGAAGTGAGCGTCAATCCGCACCCGATCCCAGTCAAACTCTATTTTGCAGAGACGGCAGTTGATGTTCTGCCAAGGGAAGGAATTGACAGCGCGTCCATATCCCGAGTCGTATGTTCTTTCAGGACGCCACACATCCGGTAAACCCAATGAAACCTTGCAATCTCGTGATCATCATGTCGGACGAACATGATCCCCGCTTCATGAGCCACATGGGACACCCACGGGTTCAGACCCCCAACCTGGACCGGCTGGCAGCGCGGGGAACAAGCTTCACATCGTCCTACACCAACTGCCCTATCTGCGTACCCGCGCGAGCCACCTTCGCCACAGGGCGTTACGTGCATGACATCGGTTATTGGGACAATGCCATTGCCTGGGATGGGAAGGTCAAGGGTTGGCCCAACCGCCTCCAGGAGGAAGGACTGCACAACGCCACAATCGGCAAGTTGCACTATCGTTTGCCAGAAGATCCATACGGAATCGACCAACAGATCGAACCCATGCACATATACGGCGGCACCGGCATGGTATGGGGCTCGCAGCGCGACCCCTTGCCGGATATTCGCGGGTCATTCCGAATGCTGAAGGAAATCGGGCCTGGCGAAAGTGGGTACAACCGTTATGACTGGCGTATTGCGGACGCATCGTCGGCGTGGCTACAGAAGGCGGCACAGCTTGATCATCCCCGCCCGTGGATACTCCATATCGGATTCGTCGCGCCGCATTTCCCGCTTGTCGCACCGCAGAAATACTTCGACCCTTATCCGGTCGAAGACATGCCTTTTCCGAAACTGCATCCACGGGACGGCTACAAACGGCATCCGTGGGTCGAAGACCACGCCCGTTTTACCCAAACCGACGATCAGTTCACAGACGAACGGCAACGAATGTTGGCGATTGCTGCATATCACGCCTTGTGTACTTTCCTGGACGAACAGATAGGCAAGGTACTGGACAAGATGGACGAGACCGGTCTCGCTGACACGACACGGATCATCTACACCAGCGACCACGGCGACAATGTTGGCGCCCGCGGCATGTGGGGCAAATCGGTTCTCTACGAGGAAGCCAGCCGAATCCCGATGATCGTTGCCGGACCCGACGTGCCGCAAGGCCTGACTTTAGCTACGCCAACCACTCTTGTGGACATCTATCCCACCGTCATCGACGGGGCGGGACTGGATATGACAGAAGATGAGGCGGCCTTGCCAGGACGCTCGCTCTTTGACCTCGCAAGGCACTCCGAAGATCCGAACAGACTGGCCCTGTCGGAATACCATGCTGTCGGATCCAACAGCGCCGCGTTCATGCTGCGCAAGGGCCGGTACAAGTACCACTATTACGTTGGCCACGCGCCAGAACTTTTCGACCTCGAAACCGATCCGGAAGAAACGACGGATCTCGTCCATGACAGCGGCCACATCGAAACGCTTGCCGACTTCGAGCATCTTCTGCGGTCGATCGTCGATCCAGAAGATGCGGATCGGCGGGCCAAGGCCGATCAGCGAGCGCTGATTGAAAGTTATGGCGGATGGGAGGAGGCACGGAAATTCGGTGCGCCCGGCGCAACACCCGCGCCAGGAGCGGGATTCGAATAGCTTTGTGTTTTGCAGTGCCGGCATCGATTCGGCTGGACTTGTCGTTTTACGGTAAGCGGTGCGAGCGCCCCACCCTGGTTTTCAGCTTGACGCCGGGTCGAAGTTCCAGGGCAGGAGTTCCTGGATTTGGGATTGAGGGTGGCCGGCGTCGATCTTCTCCAGCGTGTTCTTGAGCCAGGCGCAGGGCTCGACGCCGTTCATCTTGCAAGTCTCGATGAGCGAGCCCACACGGCCCCAGGAGCGAGCTCCCTGGTCATGGCCGGCGAACAACGCGTTCTTGGCCGTGAGCTTGATCGGACGGATGCGGTTCTCGACGAAGTTGCCATCCATCTCGACACGCCCGTCGTACAGGAATACCAGCAGCCCGTCCCACTGGTTGGCGATACAGGTGAGCTTCTCGCCCAGGCGCGAGCGCGGCGACACCCGCGAGCGCTGCTCGTCGAGCCACACGCCGAAGGCGTTGACCAGCGGCGCGGACTCGGTCCGGCGGACGAACTGGCGCGTCGCCGGCGCGGCGCCCCGGATCCTGTCCTCGATCTTGTAGAGCTGCGCGATCCGCTCCAGCCCTTCCTTCGCGATCGGCGCGCCGTTGCTGTCGAACATCTCCTTGAGCCCGCGCCTGGCGTGAACCCAACAAGAAGCCAGCGTCAGCGCACCGCCCGGGCGGTCCGGCCGAGCCAGCCGGTTGTGGCCGGAGCAGCCGTCCACCTGAACCGTTCCCTCGAAGCCCTCAAGCAGCTTCTCGCCATACTTGCCGCCGCGCCCGGGCGCATACTCATGCACCACACCCGCTGGTCGCGCGCCATCGTCCACATGCAGCCGGTCTTGGTCTTGCCCCGACCCGGGTCGAGCACCCGGACCGTGGTCTCGTCCAGCCCGAGGGGGTTCGACGTCTTCAACTCCGCCTTCAGGCATTCGTACACGGGCCCGAGGTGGAACGACGCCTTGCCGACCCAGCCGGCCAGCGTCGAGCGGTGCAGTTCGATCCCCGAACGGGCGAATATCCGCGATTGGCGGTACAGCGGGAGATGGTCCGCGAACTTCGATGCCAGCACGTGGGCGATCATGCCTTCGGTGGGGAGCGCTCCCTCAATGAGGTGCGCCGGCGCCTGGGTGACGCCTTCCTCGCACTTGCGGCAGGCGTACTTCGGGCGCACCGTGACGATGACCCGGAGCGTCGCCGGAACGACGTCCAGCCTCTCGGTGCGGTCCTCGCCGATCCTGGCCATCTCGCCGCACCCGCACGGACACAGCGTGCTCTCGGGCTCGATTACGTCAAAAACCCGAGGCAGGTGAGCCGGCAGATGACCGATGTTGCGCTCCGCGGCGGGGCGCCTGGTACGCGGCGCCGTGCTCGCCTGGGCGTCCGCCTCGGCCTCGGCGAGCAGGAGCTGGTCGGGATGGAGCTTCTCGGACTTCTTGCCGCAGATCGCCCGGCGCAGTTCGCGCAGCAGATGTTCGAGCCGGCGGTTGACTGCTGGTTGCGGCCGGCGAGCGCCGCGTTCTCGGCGCGAAGCGTCTCAGGAGCCGCCTGCTGGCCTTCGATCAGCGCCCGCAGGGGCGGTGCAAGTGATGCGAGATCGACAGTGCCGGGGCTCGGTTCCATGACTGAATACCATCATGGAACCAGTTACTCATTGATAAGGAACAGGGGAAAATGGGAGCCTGGCCACCCCTCGGCATCACGCCGCCGCGAGTGGCCGGCGCACCCGTGGTCCCCACACCCGGCGCCAGTCCAGACCCTCGAACAAAGCCTCGAACTGCGCCCGCGACAGGCGCATCACCCCGTCGCGGACCGCCGGCCAGGCGAACCGGGCCTGCTCAAGACGCTTCGAGGCCAGCACCAATCCGGTCCCGTCCCACCACAGAACCTTGATCCGGTCGGCGCGCCTGGGGCGGAATACGAACACGATGCCGGAATACGGGTCCAGACCGAGCTCGTGCTCAACCACCGCCACCAGCCCGTCATGGCCCTTGCGGAAGTCCACAGGCCGCGTCGCCACCACGACCTTCAACCCAGAGCCCGCGACGATCATCGGATCGCTCGCAGCGCCGAGGCGTACCGTCACGCCCCGCGCCTCGATCGAAACCGAACCGACATGGCCGGGCCCCGACGCCGCCTCCACTTCGACATGGGCGAACGGCGCCTCGCCCTGCGGCGCCAGAATGACAGCCGCCTATGCGGAACCCCATGGCGCCTGGCGACCTCCTCTACGGTCGTCCCCTGCTCAAAACTCTCCTGGACGATCCAGGCCTTCTCTTCTTCCGAACAGTGCTGCCGACGTGCATCCGGCTGCAAGGCGCGCCAGCCTTCGACCGATCCGGCCTCCTCGTTATCCTCTTCCCCAACCAGCTGTTCCTGGTCGAAGCGATCCTGCTCTTGCATCGTATGATCCTCCCGGTAAAAGGATCATCCAACTCCAACAGCGATACAGAGATAAGGTGGGGCGCTCGCACCGCTTACGTTTTACGGCAATATCGAGACTTCAAGGGACAAGGTTCGTCTTCATGGCGCAACCGAATTCAAGCCAGCCTCGGGTTTGACTTCCAGCATTTGGATCGTGCCAGGATTCCTCGTTTCCAGGCAGGCGGTACCCGTCCCATCATGTCTTCAATTCCCTTGTCGACATTCAGGGTCGTGCAGAGGATGATATCGCTCAATCTGGATATTGCGACTCGATGTTGTCCGATGCCACAGTCGGGCTGCTCAGACAGCCGCCTGCGCTCGAAACAGACAGGAGTCCACCGCTCAAGGGCCTATCCGGTACAGAAGATCGCGGGCAAAGTCGGTGAGCGTGTCGTCCCGCGCACCCATGACGACGATGCGATCGCCCGGTTTTGCCAAAGACGTCAAACGCGCACTGCAATCGGCGCGAGTGTCGTACGCCTCAGCATGAATGCCGTTGGCGACCAGTGCGGTCGTAATATCGCGACTTGAAACATCCTTCACCGTCGTCCCGCCATAGTAGACAGGCTCAGGCATCAGAAGCACATCTTCAGAGCGAAGCTGTGTACTGAAGGTCTCGACAAAACCCCGCTGCATATTGCGCAACGGGCCATAGCCATGAGGCTGAAACATCACCAGCAGTCGCCCCGGAAAGGCATGTAGAGTCTTCAGTGTTGCGGCGATCTTGTCCGGATTGTGGCCGAAATCGTCGATTACCGTCACGCCGCAGGCGGTTCCAACCATCTCCAGACGCCGATGCAGCCCGGCAAATCCTCCCAAAAAATGCGTGGCGTCTTCGATGGATATGTTGCAGGTGATGGCTGCGCCGATGGCCGCAAGAGCGTTCGCGACATTGTGGACGCCGGGTACCTGAAGCTCAACCGGAATGACAGTCGCTCCGGCTTGGGCCTGAAGTGTAAAGGCAATCCCGTCAGCGGCCGGGGCCAGGTTGCCCGCGTACAGGTCCGCGGCTTCGTCAATCAAGCTGAACCAGGTGTGCCCTTCGACCGCAGCGCCTTGTCTGATCTGCGAGGTCTCCAGGTCGTCGGCATTGAGAACGACTTGGTTCGCCCGCCCCAGGAAATCTTGGAACAGGGTTCGCAACTCGTCCATACTCTTGTGATCTTCGGAGATATTGGTCAGGATCGCTACAGTTGGGTTGTAATGCTCAATGGAGCCATCACTCTCATCGACCTCGCTGACAAAGTCTCCGCCGCGCCCGACCAGTGCGCCGGCAAACGGTTCATCTGCGCCGGTGAAATTGTTCATGACTGCACCATTCATGACGGTCGGCTCCTGTCCGGCGGCGTGGAGTATCCATGCAATCATGCCGGTGACCGTCGACTTGCCGCTGGTGCCGGCGACGCCTATGGGCCGTGCGGCCTCGTTGAACAGGGATGCCAACATCTCTGCGCGGCTCGTATGCCGACATCCCACCCTGCGAGCTGCCACGATATCCGGCACCGTTTCTTCGACCGCCGTCGACGCCACGAGAATCTGGTTGGCAGAAGAGATACCGCTGCCATCCTGGGCGTGCAGGACGATGCCCCGATTGCGAAGATAGTCGAACTTTGGCGCATTTCGGCCTTGATCCAGTGCCCTGTCAGAGCCTTCCACCCGATGGCCCTGGGCTTGTAGGATCATGGCCAGAGGCAGCATCCCGCTGCCACCGATGCCGCAAAGAAAGTAGGATTGAGGATCAGACATGCAGGCAAGCACCCAGCGGCAATGCAATGCTAGAACCGGGGGTCACGGCAGATGAGGATTGCCGTCGTGTCCCCGAGCAATCGGATAGACCAAAAGCTTGCCGACCGAGTCAAGACCGTCGCCGCCGCACAGTTCGCCGGTCGACCCGCAGCGCAGCAACCGGATCTCGAATTCCTGCCGCAGTGTTTCCTGTCTTCCGGTCATTTTGCAGGCCCGGACGCAGCGAGAGCCGCCGCATTCCTGGAGGTCGCGAATGATCCGACCTTTGACGCCGTGTGGTTTGCCCGAGGGGGCTATGGGGCGAGCCGCCTGCTGTGTTTGATCGACGGGAACCTTGCTCAAGCGGCACATGAGAAAAAGTATCTGGGCTACAGCGATGCCGGCAACATTCTGGCGCTGCTGCTGAACGCGAATGTCCGGAATCTGGCTCATGGCCCCATGCCGACCGATATCAACCGGGAAGGCGGCGAAGTTGCCATTCGTCGCGCATTGGCTTGGCTGGTAGACGAAGATCCGGAGTTGCTAGAGTCATCCACCACCGACGGCCTTCCAGTGGCTGCCTTCAATCTTACGGTCCTGAGCCATCTGGTAGGGACGCCCTGGGAGCCCGATCTGACCGGTCGCATCCTGATGGTCGAGGACATCGACGAACACATGTACCGTATGGACCGGGCGCTATGGCAGGTACTGTCCGCCCGCGGCATGGCCGGGATCGTTGGCTTCCGACTCGGTCGCTGTACAGAAATCCCGGATAACGATCCGGAATACGGTCTTTCGGAAGAAGAAATGGCACAGGATCGCTGCGCTGCCGCTGGCGTGCCCTATCTGGGCCGAGCGGACATCGGACATGATGCAATGAACAAGATTGTTTCATTCAACATCTGACGCCAAATATGGCGGGCAATCGAAGAAATTTGCGAACGGCCATCACATCTTTCCAGGATCATGACTCAAGATTCCTCTGTACACCGAGTCTTGCCGGTTTGTGAACTGAGAGTCGCCGACGGAAAATCGAACCGAGCACCAAACGGCCGCGCCCGGATTCTGGCTCCCGTGCAGCCCGCCATTCAGGTTTGGCGGCAGCGAAGGCCGGTCGCGAGACCGAACACCGCATGGTCCACTGGCAGGCTAAACGATTCGGTTATCCGTCTTCCCCCAATACCGGTCCTTCAACAGGCGCTTGTACAGCTTGCCGGTTGCGTGACGCGGCAAGGCTTCTTCGAAATCGATACTGCGAGGCGTCTTGATCGAAGACAGGCTCTGCCGGGCGTAGGCAATCAGCTCTTCGGCAATATCGTCGGTCGCATCTGCCATTGAAACCGGCTGTACCACCGCCTTGACTTCTTCACCGAATTCCTCGTTCGGTACGCCAAAAACAGCGACATCCGCGACCTTGGGATGGGTAATGAGGACATTTTCAATCTCTTGCGGATAGATGTTCACGCCGCCGGAAACGATCATGAAGGATTGACGATCCGTCAGGTAAACGTAACCATCTTCGTCAATATAACCGATATCCCCCAACGTGGACCACCCGCGGTTGTCATAGGCTTGCGCCGTTCGTTCAGGATCGTTGTAGTACTCGAAGTCAGGCCCGTCCGAAAAATAGATGGTGCCTATCTGATTGGAACCCAACTCGACACCAGCATCGTCCACGGCATGAGGGATGCCAACGATGGCACGACCAACCGAGCCCTTGTGGGTCAACCACTCGTGGCTATCCAGCAAGGTCAGGCCATTGCTTTCCGTTCCGCCGTAATACTCCAGCAGGATCGGACCCCACCACTCGATCATTGCTTCCTTGACCGGCACGGGACAGGGAGCTGCAGCATGGATCGCTGTTTCGTGGCTGGACAGGTCGTGGCGCGCGCGCTCCTCCTCCGGCAGCTTGAGCATCCGAACAAACATGGTTGGCACCCACTGGCTGTGAGTCACCCGGTATTGCTCAATCAACAACAAGCTTTGCGCGGCATCGAACCGTTCCATGATCACGCTGGTGCCGCCGCGTTGAACAGTTGCCATGTTATGGCGGAGCGGGGCGGCGTGATAGAGCGGCGCCGGCGACAGGTAGATCATCTCTTCCTTCATGCCGACATGATCACCCAGTAGCGACATCGCACCGTCGAATCCGCCGAATTTCATGCCGTGGAAGGCCGGTCTCTTGACCGCCTTCGGCCGGCCGGTCGTGCCGGAGGAGTAGAGCATATCCGTGCCCTCGACCTCATCGGCAATGCGGCCGCCGGGCTGAGCGGCGACAGCATCCTCGTAACTCCGAAATCCGTCGGTCACGCCATCAAGCATCAGGCAGAATTCGAGGTTCGGACAAAGAGCCGACACACCCGTGGCGGCCGCGCTCAGGGCGTCCGTCGCAACGAACAAACGCGATCCGCTGTCGTTGACAATGTAGGCGATTTCCTCGGTGGTCAGGTAGAAACTGATGGCGGTATAGAAGGTACCGGCGCGCTTGGCTCCCCACAACAACTCGAAATAACGCGCATGGTTCTCGGCGAAGATGGCAATGTGATCACCAGAACGGATGCCCAGGTCACGCAGCAAATGGGCAAAACGATTCGAGCCTTCCTCAAGTTCTGCGTAAGTGATGACTGCGCCGCTGTCCGCCATGATACAGGCGGGCTTGTCCGGCATCCGTTCGGCATGGTCTGGCAGCGCTGGCATCCGAAAGACTCGTTTCGTCAGGTCGCGCAGAATCGGCGCACCAGCTTCATGATCGAACGAATGGCAAATTGGAAATGCTCAGCCATTGTAGCGCAAACCCGTTCCTGATGGTCCGAAACAGTTCAAATCCGACGCTTCGGACATCATCTGGCGAAACGAGAATTACCACGTCAGCTATGAATTGTCGATATATCGCCAGCTGCTGCGAACCGAGACCGCGGTGGCAAACGACAGCAGCGTCGCGATCTGGTATATACCCCATTTGAGGTCTGCGCCTTGCTGCAAGTCGTCAGAATAGTATAAAGAAGAGCCAACAAGTGTCACGTGTCGGCATGCCAGGCTTGTACCGTGGAGAGAGCGCATCATGGGATTGCAGATTAGCCGCAAAGTCGAGCATCGGCCTGATTCCCGCATCAAGGAAGCGATCGATGTTCTGAAACAGCGCTTTGGCGAGCGCCTTGGGACATCCGGAGCCGTGCGTGAGCAGCATGGCAAGGGCGAGGATCATCACCCGGTCGTTCCACCGGACGCCGTGTTTTTCGCGGAGGCCCCCGACGATGTTGCCGAAGCGGTCAGGATTTGCGCCGAATACAAGGTGCCGATAATTCCGTTCGGCACCGGCACCTCACTGGAAGGACATGTCGCGGCGTTGAATGGCGGGGTATCCATCGACGTCTCCCGCATGAACAGAGTACTGGAAGTCAACGTCGAAGATCTGGATTGCCGCGTCCAACCCGGTGTCACCCGCAAGCAACTCAACGAATATCTTCGAGACACTGGCCTGATGTTCCCGATAGATCCAGGGGCAGACGCTTCCATCGGCGGCATGACGGCGACGCGAGCGAGCGGTACGAATGCCGTGCGCTACGGCACCATGCGGGAAAATGTGTTGGGTCTGACTGTCGTGACGGCAGATGGTCGAACCATCAAGACTTCTCAGCGCGCGCGCAAATCCTCCGCCGGATACGACCTCACCCGCCTGTTCGTCGGTTCAGAAGGCACCTTGGGTGTCATCACCGAAATCAACCTGCGTCTTTATGGAATTCCAGAATCGATCGTATCGGCCCTGTGTTCCTATCCGGACTTGGAGTCTGCGGTAAACACGGCGATCCAGACGATCCAGATGGGCATTCCCGTCTCTAGAATCGAGATTGCAGACGAAGTGCAGATGAAGGCGATCAATGACTACTCAGGAACCGATTTGCCGGTGACACCGATGTTGTGGTTTGAGTTCCACGGTACAGAAGCCAGCGCTGCCGAACAGGCCGAGATGGTCAAGACGATTTCAGACGACTGGGGCGGGGGTGACTTCCAGTGGACCGCAAGCCCCGAAGAGCGCGCCAGGCTGTGGCAGGCGCGTCACGACGCGGCCTACGCCGCCAAGGGCATTCGCCCGGGTGCCGAGGTGTGGGCCACAGATGTCTGCGTCCCGATCAGCCGTCTGGCAGAATGCATAGTCGAGACTCAAAAGGACATCAACGAGAACAACCTGATTGCGCCCATCGTCGGCCATGTCGGCGACGGCAATTTCCATCTTGTCTTGATTGCTGACAAGGATGACAGAGACGAGATGACCCGCGCTAACGCGGTGAATGAACGACTGGTGCAGCGGGCCCTCTCCATGGATGGTACCTGCACCGGCGAGCACGGTATCGGCATGGGAAAGATGGACTTCCTGATCGCCGAACATGGCGAGGCCGTGTCGGTCATGCGCATGATCAAGAACGCGCTAGATCCGCACAACATCATGAACCCCGGAAAGATTCTGCGTATCTAGATATTGAGGAAACAGACCCGCCTTCTGACTGTACTCGGAAACCATGGAAAAACCGGTAATTCACGGTTGAACGCTTCTTTGCCCCTTTGCCTTGGCCGTGGCATTTTCAACTGGAACAACCCAAAGCCATGATCCACCCTCCGTTCAGCAGCCGATCTCGCACCGGATTGCAGATATGGATGCTTGTCGGAGGTTTTGCGGCTGCTCTATGGACCGTGTTCGTCATGCCGACGATGGCACAGGAATTACGGGATGATATTCCGCGCACCGCTGTGGTCTCGGCTTTCGCACCGGAACTGAACCGTCTCAAGGCAGACGTAGTGGGAGCGTCTGAGAAATCGGCAAACGGTGTCGCCTTCACCACGGGCACGCTGGAGGGTCAGAAAGTCGTGCTGTTTCTCAGCGGCATCAGCGTTGTCAACGCGGCGATGACGACGCAGCTTGCCTTGGATCGTTTCTCCATCAAGAGGATCATTTTTTCGGGAATTGCCGGTGGCGTAGATCCCGGTTTGAGAATCGGCGATGTCGTGATCGCCGACCGCTGGGGGCAATATCTGGAAATGGTTTTCGCGCGAAAGGTCGGGAAAGGCTGGGCAAAACCGCCCTTCTTCAAATACCCCTACGCGAATTTCGGCATGATGTTTCCCCGCACGATCAAAGTGCCGCGCGCCGGAATCAACCAGCCCGAAGACCGCTTCTGGTTTTCAGTCGACAGAATGCTGCTCTCTGCCGCCCGCCGCGCTGCGAACGGTGTAACGCTCGCACGTTGTACAGTTGAGAAATGGTGCCTGGATCGCCCGCCGCGGATCGTGATAGGCGGCTCCGGCGTTTCGGGCAGCGCATTCGTCGATAACACAGCTTTCCGCGCCTACGTCTTCCGGACGTTCGGCGCACGCGTTCTCGATATGGAAAGCGGCGCCGTCGCTCATGTCGCCTACGCCAATGACGTACCGTTCATCGCGGTGCGCAGCCTCGCCGACTTGGCGGGTGGCGGCGAGGGAGCAAACCAGATGGAGATTTTTCTCAATCTCGCAGCCATGAATGCCGCCGCGGTGGTCAAGGCGCTATTGCGCGCAGTGTCCGAATAGCATCAGCCTCATGGCCTGAATCACAAGTCATCGATTTGATCATGTTCCTGTGAACCAATCATTTATTCCTCGCGTGACCCTGCGCATCAGGAAACGGCACGCGGCGCCCGGGCCAGGAAACTCTCCAGGCTTCACCCGAAGTCCTTGGCGAGCCGTCGGCATCGGCCATCCAGGCGAAGATCTGCTCCACGACCCGGCGGCGGGGATGACCCTGAAACCTGCGATCTCCGGGATGTCCGGAAGCATGAATTCCTTCAGTCGGGCGCGCAGCGTGTCGCCGCCGTACCCGCCGTCGCGCCAGGCATGGAAATGGTTCCTTACCGCGGAAAACGGCGGATGACGGAGCGGTATCGGGTGCCAGTGACATCCCGACGACAGCATGGACCGAATCGCCCCGAACACCCGCCGAAGGTCCGTTGCCCGTGGCCGGCCCTGCAGCGGCCTCTACTCCGCGTCCGTCAAGTCGTTTTACCGATCATCATGAGGACAGCGATACTACGCCCAGGTAGCCTCGATCCCGGCTATGATACCATTCTTGGTTAGCCGCCGACTCCCGACCAAATCGAAGTCTCTAATGCCGACGCTGTGATGTGCGAAGTTGGCAGTGCCATTGACGCCAGGAAAAGAAAACGGCGTCTGCTTCATCGCTTGAAGATAATGGTCGATTCGCTCGTTGGAGACTGACCGACTGGTATCATGTGCCAAATCTCAGCGCGCATTGACAGCCCGAAAGATCACATTCTAGAACTTGACGGTTTCCAAACAACAAAAGTTGCCTTTGAGACTTTGAAGTGGCGAGTGCATACAGCGCAACTGTACCGCCGTATCCCGGAGGGATGGCAGAGTGGTAATGCAGCGGATTGCTAATCCGTCTACCCGATAGGGTAGCGGGGGTTCGAGTCCCCCTCCCTCCGCCACTTCAAGAACATACAGGAACGGTTGAAACGCCAGACCCTAGGTTTTCCTGGGTTTTCTGTCTTGTGCCTTCGTGGCCGCACCCCCCCAAGTTCCCATTTTGTCTAATGGGCAAATCGCGCTGGCGGACACGGGGGACTCGAACTATGGTGAAATTGACAGCGGCCAAGGTGCGTATCCTGGACAAGCCGGGGATGCCCGCCGATGGCGCGGGGCTCCACCTGCGGATTGCGCCGGGCGGATCGCGTCAGTGGATCCCCCGCGCCACTATCGGCGGCACCCTACTTCCGGCGGGCTCAATCTTTCTGCCGCTGTTTCGCGGCATGGATTGTGACCTGATCTGGCTCGGCATCATCGTCGTAAAGTCTATCGAGATCGGGCTGCCGACCCCGCCAGTAGAGCCTCGTGTCTTTGCGATCTCGACTCTGGTACGGGGCAGGATGGGCCTGCATGTTGTATTCCGAGGCATCGTCTGGTTTCTCGTTGCAGAGGCGGTCGTCATGATCGTCCTGTTTGCATTTCCCGAGGTGGCGACATAGCTTCCCGCACTGATGGACTGATTCCTGAAATCGTCGACCGGCTGCAGGAATGGACGGCCGTCCGCCGCGACATCCATGCCCATCCGGAAACGGCATTCGAAGAGGTGCGCACGGCCGATCTTGTTGCAAGAAAGCTGGACGAATATGGCATTGATGCGCATCGCGGCCTCGCGCGGACCGGCGTGGTCGGCACGATCCGGGCAGGCAGTTCGGATCGCATGATCGGGCTCCGCTCGGATATGGACGCTCTGCACATCCTCGAAGAGAACGACTTCGATCACCGCTCCGTCCACGACGGCAAGATGCACGCCTGCGGGCATGACGGCCATACGACGATGCTGCTTGCTGCGGCAGAGTATCTCGCCGAAACGCAACATTTCCACGGCACCGTCCATCTGATCTTCCAGCCAGCCGAAGAGAACGAAGGCGGCGGCCGGGAAATGGTCGCCGACGGCCTGTTCGAGAAATTTCCCTGCGATGCGGTCTTCTGCATGCACAACATCCCGGGCATTCCGCTCGGACATTTCGGCGTCATGCCCGGCCCCATGATGGCGTCATTCGACATCTTCGAAGTGACGGTTTCCGGCACTGGCACCCACGCCGCAATGCCGCAGACCGGCAGCGATACAGTGGTCGCTACGAGCGCAATGGTTCAAGCCCTGCAGTCCATCGTCAGCCGGAACGTGGCACCGCTGGATTCGGCCGTGCTCAGCGTTACGAAAATTCACGGAGGGGACACATGGAACGTTCTCCCGCAACGCGTCGTTTTCGGGGGCACGACCCGAACATTCCGTCCGGAAATTCAGGATGCCGTCGAAGAGGGACTGCGGCGCGTCGTCGAGGGTGTGGCCCAGGCCCACGGCGTTGAGGCAGCCGTCATATACGACCGGCGCTACCCGCCCACGGTAAATACCGCAAGGGAAGCAAGAGTCGCTGGCGACGTGCTCGAAGCCGCATTCGGTGCCGGCCGGGTAAACCGCAAAGCGGATCCGCTGATGGCGGCGGAGGATTTTGCCTTCATGTTGCAGGAAAGGCCCGGCTGCTTTGTCTGGCTGGGCAACGGCATCGGCAGTGAAGGCGGCTGCATGGTTCACAATCCCGAATACGATTTCAACGACGCCGCCATCCCCTACGGGGCGAGCTACTGGGTCCATCTCGTGGAGCATGTACTCGGGTGGAATAGAGAAGAAAAGATACAGACATGAAATTCGCGTGCTTCAAGCATGGCGACGACCTGGTTGCAGGCGTTGAAACGTTCGAGGCGCCAACCGGTTTGCCCGGTGAATGTTCGACCTGGGCCTACTGGATTGCCGCTGGGAGAACCGGAGACATTGCGGGCGGCGAGGTCGTGCCGCTGGCGGATATTTCATCCTAACTCCGGCAGTTTTTCGGAGACAGGCTTCGCTGCAGCCCTTGCAGACTGCGGGGATGAGCGGATCTTGAGCGACCTTTCAGGGTCACCCTGCCGGTGTCCGGAATTCGGGTGCCGGGGCAAAGCCCGACGCCGCTTTCTCCAAGTGCCCGCCGGAGTTGCACTCTTCGAGAAACTCGCCAAGCAAGCGGTTGAATGTTTCCGGCGCGGCCAGAAACGGCGCGTGTCCGACCCCGTCGATGGTTTGCGGCGCACCGCGCCAGATGGCGCCGTATTGGAACCCGGCGCAATAGGCATGGTCGATGAACGGATCCTCGCTGCCGTTAATCATGGCGAAAGGCACCTTTGCTTGCCGGAGAAGTGCCGCTTGCCGCGGCCAGTCAACGGTTTTCATCCGGGCGAAGAGCTGCTCGCGGGCGCGGCCGTCGGTACGCCAGACGGAACGCCGAACAAGACCGGATCCGGGCGTGCGGGTCGCCAAAGTCGCTTCCGCGTAATCCCGCTTTTCGCGCCACGAGTGAAACCGTCTTGACGCCAGTTCCATATGCGGACAGGCGACGTATCCGGTCGGCATGTCGTCGGGATACAGCGAAAGGGGAGACGTGCCGCAGATCGCCAGCGCACGCACCGGGTGACCGCGCGCAGCATGTTCGAGGGCGACATAGCCGCCGAGCGACCATCCAAACACTGCGGGCCAGTCCAGTTTCAGCATTCCGACGATCTGCGCGGTGATCCGGGCGTAAGCGTCGAGGGTGTAATCGGTGCGGGGATTGCCGTTGCGCGATACGCCGTGGCCGGGCAGATCGAAGGCGACAATCCGATAGTGACCGCCAAATGCTGAGACCTGACGATGGAACGCTTCCTTGCAGGATGAATTGCCGTGGATCAGCAGAAGGGCGGGCCTGTCCTCGCCTGTGTCGAACAAGGCGATTTCTCCGTGGTTTGTAGCGGCCAGCCTGTCAGATGCACCCATGAGCGCAGCGCGGGAGCTCGCTTGAAAGCGCCGTTTCCTAGCGGCGGTTGCTGTGGTCTTGCGGCTGTCGAGAAAATCTCGAAGCTCCTGCAGGCCGGCAAACAGGCCGCCAGGATAGACCAGAATCACGCCAACGATGGCGAGGGCGACTGCAATATCGCGCCATGAGCCGTAATCCGCGAGAACCTCGAAAAGGATGGTGATCAGGAACGCTGCGAGAATCGGCCCCCAGATCGTCGAGACGCCCCCGACGAGCAGAATCGAAAGGATCAGCGTAAGGAAGGCCAGGCCGAACACCTCGATCGACTCGAACTTAGGAGCCATAGAAAGCGCCGGCCAGGCCGGGCAGCAGCGCCGAAGCGCACACGGTATAGAGCCGTGTCCGCCCTTCGGAGACGCCGCGGGCGATGGCGTAGTATTTGTTGTCACGCAACGCCTTGATCGCGCGCCCGAGCGACGAGCGCTCGATCTTGTAGAGAAACAGCGTGGACAGACCGAGCATCGCCAAGGCGGCGTAGTAATAGCCGATACGCCCGTCGTCGGTCAGGCGGTAATCGCCGATCACAAGCCGGGGCAGCAGGACCATCCCGCTGGTGCCGCCGGTAACCTCCGACTGGCTGACGATTAGTTTCAGAAGCAGTTGTGAAGCGGCGATGGTCACGAGAATGACATAGACGCCCTCCAGCCGCAGCACCGGGACAGCGAGTAGGGCCGCGAAGGCGACGGCGGCGACCGGTGCCAGCAGAATGGTCAGCCAAGGATCGAGGCCGATGATCTTTGCGCCGATGCCGTAGGCGTAGAGGCCAATCGCGAAGAAGGCCATGTGGGCGAAATTGAAGATTCCGCCATAGCCCAGGCTCAAATCCCAACTAGACGCCAGAATCGCATAGATGAAGGCGAGGATGCAGATGTGTCGGATATAGGCATCGGTGAAGATCAACGGCAGGACAGCCAGGACAGACGTCGCCGCCAGCACGGACAGCAACGCACTCGAATGATGAAAGGACGGCGCATATTTCATCGGTTACAGAGTCTTTTGCCGATGGCCGAACAACCCCTCGGGCTTCACGAGCAACACGACGACCATCAGACCGAACAGCACGGCCGGGGCCCAGTACAGACCCAGAAGATAGATCGAAAAGGCTTCGACGACGCCAAGGATAAAGGCGGCGTAGATGGGGCTCGTAAATCTCGCTACTCCTCCGAAAATGACTACGATCAGGGATTTCATCAGCGGGTCGGCGCCGAAGGACGGGTTGATGAAGCGCAGGGAACCGATGAAAGCGCCTGTACGGCTAGGAAGCATATCTGGACGCCCTTCGGCGTGTGGTTGTCACACCTGACGCATCACTGCGTCCTTGACCCATGCATCCAATCCGTCTCGCGACCGGCATCGCCTATTCGGATTCGGTGATCCTTTGTCCAACTTCCCGACAGATGACCACAGCTTGAGGCTTCACGAAACTGCAGGAACAAACTCAAGTACCAGCATGCGGGACGTTCATGCCACGTTGGATCGCCAACCTGGCAGACAACGCGTCAAACCACCGTTTGACGTTGGGAAAATCATTCAGGTCAATCCGATGCCACTCGCGCCGAAACACCCAGGGGTATGTTGCGATGTCGGCGATGGAATAGTCGCCACCAGCCAGATAGTTCTGATCGTTCAATCGAACATCAAGGACGCCATATAATCGACGAACCTCGTTGCCATAGCGGTTGATGCCGTAGGGCACTTCCTCCTTCGCTGCACGCATGAAGTGATGGGCTTGCCCGAACATCGGCCCCACGCCACCCATCTGGAACATCAGCCACTGCAGAACTTCTATCCGCGCCACCGGCTCGGTTGGCAGAAACTGGTCGTATTTTTCTGCCAGATAAATCAGAATCGCCCCGGACTCGAAGACCTTGATCGGGTTCCCGTCTGGCCCATCGGAATCGACAATCGCCGGAATCTTGCCATTCGGATTGATGGACAGAAATTCCGGGGTGAATTGCTCCTGTCGACCGATGTGAACGGGATGAACCGTGTAATCTACATCCAGTTCCTCAAGCATGATCGACGCCTTGCGACCGTTGGATGTAGACCAAGTATAGAGATCAATCATGGGTGCTACCCAACATCCTTTAAGCACGAGCCTGTACACATAATCTTCTGTTCCCCTAAAAAACAACGATGGTTGCAACATGGCAGCCGATGCCATCAACCCGTCAACTCCGATCCCTTCGTTCGCGAGCCACCCCGCCATGACCGAAATTCGTTCTGCCTTTACTCTTGATACCGCACCGGCCCTGGTCGGGAAGGAATTGGGAGTCACCGAATGACACCCCGTAACCCAGAAACAGGTGAATCAGTTTGCCAACGTGACCCAGGATCATGACTGGATACATGTCGATCCTGAACGCGCACGTAAGGAAGGACCTTAAGACGGAACGATTTCATTTGGTTTTTTCACCTTGTCACTTCTCACCGCCTTCTCCCATGAAGTCGGCTTGTGGCCAAGCGATGCACGCTACGGCCTGAACTATGGACTGAACAAGGTGCGCTGGATCACGCCGGTTCTTGTCGGCAGCCGAATCCGGGGCAGGTTCGCGTTGACCGGCTTCGACCCTCACACCGGCGGAGGGTATATGAGCAAGACCGAAGCCACGGTGGAAATTGAAGGGTACAGCAAACCAGCAATGGTCGCCGAATGGCTGGGGTTGTTCATGCGGAAATAGATGCTGGCGCCTGGCGTATTGTCAGCGGCCGCATGTCATTCCAGATGGCTAGAGACTGCTGCGCTGACAGGCTGAAATCGGCATCGATGCATCAGCACCCGTGCCCAGAGCAGATACGATGTCGAAATTCGAACCAGGCCTTGCGGCCGGCTTTTTGCCTGATTGACCAAGCGGCAGTAACATTCCAGCGGAGGCCATCACCGTTTGGATCCGTTGACGAAGGTGATGACTGCGATCCGGAAATCGCAATTCATCGGTCGGCGGGATGGCGTATCTCGGTCACTGTCCGAGGAACCGATCTCGCCGCACAAGCCACCAGCCATATTGTTCGGGCCAGTCATCATAGTTCTGATCGACACCGAGTGCCTTGGCGGCATGATGGGGCCAGAACGGATCATTGAGCGCCTCTCGGGCGATCGCGATCAAATCGGCATCGCCGTCCTGCAGGATATGTTCGGCATGATCCGGCTCTACAATCAGGCCCACGGCCATTGTAGCGACATCGGCCTCTCGCCGAACCTGTGCGGAAAACGGAACTTGAAAGCCGTGCACACGCGGCAACCGAGTAACCGTCGCCGATCCACCGATGCCGCCGGATGAACAGTCTATCACGTCGATCCCTGTCTCCTTCAACAACCCGGCGAGGATGACAGAGTCCTCAATCTCCCAGCCACCTTCGGCAGAATCGATGCTGGATATACGGAAGAACAGCGGCTTGGATTCCGGCCAGACCGCCCGCACGGCTCCCGCCACCTCCAGGGGAAAAGTCATCCGTCCAGACCGGTCGCCGCCATATTTGTCCACGCGACGATTGGAGATCGGCGAAAGGAAGCTGTGCAAGAGATAGCCGTGTGCACCGTGAATTTCGATCACATCCAGGCCGGCAGCATCGCATCGGCGCGCCGCAGCCGCAAAATTATCCCTGATGTCTGCCATCCCGACCGTGTCCAGCTCCGCGGGCAGCAGCCAGTTGTCCTGCATGGCCAATGCACTGGGCGCCACGATCTCCCATGGTTCTTCGCCTCGCGTCGCATCGCTGTCGTTAATTGGACCCATGCCATGCCAGGGTCTTTGGGTGCTCGCCTTCCGACCGGCGTGCGCAATCTGCATTCCCACTGCAGCCCCCTGCCCTTGCATGAACCGTACTACCGGCTTCAGCGCGTCCACATGGTCATCGCTCCAGATGCCGAGATCGCCATGGGTAATCCGCCCACGCGGCTCAACGGCGGCGGCTTCTGTAAAGATCAGCCCCGCACCGCCCATGGCAAAGCTGGACAAATGCGCAAAATGCCATTCCTGCGCCAGCCCGTCGGCGGCCGAATACTGGCACATCGGCGCGATGACAATGCGGTTCCTGAGAGTCACGTCACGAATCGTGATGGGCTGGAACAGCAGGGGCGTCTTGGCGGATACGTCGTACATGTTGTCAGCGGCTTCCGGCATTCTTCGATGATCTCCTTTGGTCATGCTGAGCAAAGCCTGCAGAGCAGGCCGTGATGAGGAAATCCAGGTCCGGAATCAGAAAACCGGACGTTGAACCACGAATTCCCGCACGCCGCGGCATTTCGAACTGCCTGGATGAGAGTGACACGAAAATGGCGTCGTTCCAAAGCCATTCAAGATGAGGAAGTTTCCGAATTAACGCGTCTTTGGTCGGCCTCGAGAACATTCATGCCAGCCAGAAAGCCGAGGACAGGCGTCTCACCCCACCAGCTTGCTTTTCAGAACCTCGTTGACGACGCCGGGGTTGGCCTGACCCCGGGTTGCCTTCATCACCTGGCCGACGAACCAGCCCATCACCTTCGGCTGTTCCTTGACCCGGGCGGCCTGCTGCGGGTTGTCGACGATCAGCCGATCGACAATTGTCTCGATTGCACCGATGTCACTGATCTGTTTCAGGCCCTTTTCCTCGACAATCGAATCGGCGGCCTCACCGGTTTCGAACATCTCGTCGAAGACAGCCTTGGCGATGCGACCGGAGATGTCGCGGCTTTCGATCAGCGCCAGCAAGTCCGACAGCTTCTCTGCCGTCACCGGCGTTTCGGATCGCGCCATTCCGGCTTTGTTGAGGCGTCCGTAAAGTTCGTTGATGATCCAGTTGGCGGCAAGCTTGGGGTCCTTGCGTCCGACAGCGACAGCTTCAAAAAAATCGGCATCGTCACGGTCGGTGACAATGATGGCGGCATCCGCCTCCGCGAGACCATACTCCGACATGAACCGTGCTTTCTTGCGATCGGGCAGTTCCGGCAGACTGGCCCTGATCTTCTCGACCCAACCTTTCTCCAACTCCAGCGGCAGCAGGTCCGGGTCCGGGAAATAGCGGTAGTCGTGCGCTTCTTCCTTGGAGCGCATCGCCCGGGTTTCGCCGCGTTCCGGGTCGAACAGGCGGGTCTCCTGGTCGACATTGCCGCCATCTTCGATGATTTCCACCTGACGGCGAGCTTCGTGTTCGATAGCCTGTTTCACGAAGCGGACAGAGTTGACATTCTTGATCTCGCACCGAGTGCCCAGTTCGCCACCCGGCTTGCGAACCGACACGTTCACGTCGGCTCGCATGGACCCTTGCTCCATGTTGCCGTCGCAAGTGCCAAGGTAACGCAAGATCGAACGCAGCTTGGCGAGAAAGACCGCGGCCTCGTCGGCAGAACGCATGTCCGGCTTCGAGACGATTTCCATGAGCGCTATCCCTGCACGGTTCAAGTCCACGATCGTACGTTTCGGATCCATGTCGTGGATCAGCTTGCCAGCGTCCTGTTCCAAATGCAGCCGCTCAATCCCTATCTCGCGGGTCTCGCCTGTATCCAGGTCCAGGGTCACCATACCCTCGCCAACGATCGGATTCTTGTATTGACTGATCTGATAGCCGGCGGGCAGGTCCGGATAGAAATAATTCTTTCGATCAAACACGCTGTGCAGGTTGATCTGCGCATTCAGACCCAGGCCGGTGCGCACCGCCTGTTCGACGCAATGCCGGTTGATCACGGGCAGCATCCCGGGAAAAGCAGCATCGACCAGCGAAACCTGAGTGTTCGGCCTGGCACCAAACCCGGTGGCGGCACCGGAAAACAGCTTTGCCGCCGATGTCACCTGGGCGTGGACTTCCATCCCGATCACGATCTCCCAGTCACCGGTCCGGCCTTCAATCAGGGACACGAAACACTCCGACATCATCTGAAACGGCACGATTGAACATACGGTGCCGACGCTTGTCGGAGTCGGCACGCTTTGCCGCTGGCCAAAATGCCCGGATGCGTATCGCGTCTGGCCGTTCGAAACGCCTGATCCTGGTCAAACCTCGAGCTGCCCCCTGCAGTCGCTGACAAGATTTCCGACGGCATCACGCACGGCAGGTCGTCGGGCTGTCGTGACTTCCGCCGTCGCTGTCCGATATACTGGAAAAGCGGCTGCAGCACCATTTTCGATGCTCCTTTCTTCTATTACCTCAGCAACTCTTCGGGGAGCGCCCTTCAGGCTACAGGGGCTTCTACGACCGATGGCAGGATTGCTGGTCGTCCTCGCCGTTCTGTCCGATCCGGCGGCCAGGGCCATCACCCCCCTGTCCGAGGCAGCGTTGTGGGCCGGCGTCAAGGACGGTCGCTACGTTGCCATGATGCGCCATGCACTGGCGCCCGGATCCGGCGATCCCGTGAATTTTCAGATCGGCGACTGCAGCACCCAACGCAACCTGTCGAAAAAAGGGCGGGAACAGTCTCTCCGCATCGGCGCGCGCATGAAGTCGTTCGGAATCACCGCTGCGGCGGTCTATGCCAGCCAATGGTGCCGGTGCCGGGAAACGGCGCGCCTGTTGGGTCTTGGCCCGGTTACCGACCTGGCCGCGATCAACAGCTTTTGGCGAAACCGATCTCGGCAAGGGCCGCAGACACGGCGACTGCGCGATTGGCTAAAAAACCAGAAACCGGCCGGGGCAGTGATCCTGGTGACCCACTACATCAATATTCTGGCACTTTCCAGATACGCCGCCGCATCGGGTGAAATCGTTGTCATCCAGGTAGACCGCAACGCCAAAGCCACCGTCATCGGCGCGATTCGTACCGACGCCTGAAAATGGTCGCCGGCCGCTCCCTGCGGGGCGACGGCGCGTCCTCGCGGGATGTCTGCGCCGCCTGGTCGTCACGTCAGCCTTGAATTTCTTGAAGGTGTGAACGTTGTCCGCTTCGCGGTCCATCGCGGTTGATACGCCAGACTGATGGAAACCTGCGCCAACTACCGCACAGGCTGCAAACGAGGACATGGCTAATGTGATCACCAGGGTCGCGCCCTGATCCCGTCGGTCCCGGGCACAGGTCAAGAATGCCTCGCGGGCCGTCGCGTCAAGTCCCGCCTTCGGTTCGTTGAGGAAGATCACCTTGTCACGCCCGGCGAATGCCAGTGCGAGACCCGACCGGCACTGCCAGAAAAGCTGCCGGTTTGCCGTCAGCAATGCCGGCCAATCCGAAACCGTCGATCAGTTCATCTTCGGATACCGGGTCAGGATAGTGGGCGCGTCCAAGTGCAGGATCGCGCGGGGTCAGGGTCTCTGGAAAATCGGTATCATGGACCACCAGACCTGAATGCTGCCGCGCCGTGCGGGAGGTACGGCGGATGGCCGAACTGACTTGCCGAACCGGCTGTGAGCCGGACCAGCCCCCGAATTCAGATCGATCGTCACAGTCTTGCCGGCGCCGTTGGGTCTCAAGAGGCAAAAGGCCTCGCCCTGCGATACGGACAGGGTGATGCCGCGAACAACCTCCACGCTACCGAAACTTTTGCTGATGGCGTTGAGAGCAATTGCCTCGATCACCATTTGCCTGCGGCATCAGGGAGCCGGCAGCGAATCTTCTGCGCTGCCACGCCGCATGCGTGATCAGCCGGTCTCACCCATCATTTGGCGTCTGGCTTCGGCCATGCAGTCATCCAGCTGACGCCTTATCTGGTGATCGCTCTTGTCCACGCCCTTGCTCTCGAAATCACCCTTGATCTTGCGGATCACGTCTTCCGGGCCCGGCTCTTCGAAATCAGCCTGCACGACCTCCCGAGCATAGGCCTCGGCGTCGGCACCGGTAATGCCCATCTGATCGGCAGCCCATAGCCCCATCAGCTTGTTGCGACGCGCTTCCGCGCGAAACTGCAACTCCTGATCGTGCTCGAACTTCTTTTCAAAACCCTTTTCGCGGTCGTCGAAAGTCGACATGGATCGATCCTGGCGCCATTTCAATCCGGGTCACGAAACCGTGGCCGGATTTTGTCTTGTCTTGTCCCATTAGATATAAGAGCGCGAGTTCCCTATCAATAGCGGTTTCCATGTGCACAGTTGTCATCCTGCGACGTCCGGATCATCCATGGCCGGTACTCCTGGCCGCCAATCGCGACGAGATGATGAAACGACCCTGGAAACCGCCTGCGCGGTACTGGCCGGATCGGCCGAATGTGGTCGCGGGCATTGATCTGGAGGCTGGCGGAAGCTGGCTGGGAGCCAATGACGCCGGCGTGGTTGCAGCGATCCTGAACCGGCCGAACGCCCTGGGACCTGCTCCGGACAAGCGCTCGCGCGGAGAACTCGTTCTGGACGCCCTCGCTTCCGGCGCCGCTGCAGACGTCATTGACCGGTTCCGGGCATTGGACGGAGAGGCATGGAAGCCGTTCAACATGGTAATCGCCGACAGCACAAACGCCTATTGGCTGCGGAATCGCGGGTCGGAAGCAGATTGGCGTGTCGAGGCTTTTCCGATTGCCGATGGAATATCAATGATAACAGCGCGGGAATTGAACGATACCGCTTCCAGCCGGGTCAGGCGATATCTTGAGCGCTTTCGCGCCGCTTCGCCGCCCGATCCGGACCGCGGGGAATGGAAGAACTGGCGGAACCTTTTGGCGGACCGCGAGCGCAGCGACGATGGCGCGCCGGATTCTTCCATGAACATCTGTACCGATTTCGGCTTTGGGACCGTCTCGAGTTCCCTGATCGCCTTGCCCGCCGCACAAAATCCCCGATCGACGATCTGGCTGTTTTCACCGGGTCAGCCGGATTCATGCGATTACGAACCGGTCAGCGCCATCACCACGCCTGCTGCGCCGCTCAAGGCAGCCGGGTGACAGCGACGCCGATTCGGTCGCGGGGATGGCGATTGTTTCATCTCCTGCGGGTTGCTATACGAAATCGCCTACCAACATATTGCAAGACGCGGAAGACGATGCGGGAAACACAACCCCGCTGCGATCACAGCATCAGCAAGGCGCGCCACCATCATGGCCAGACGCAAACGAATTTACGAAGGCAAGGCCAAGGTCCTGTACGAAGGACCGGAGCCGGGCACGATCGTCCAGTATTTCAAGGATGACGCTACTGCATTCAACGCCCGGAAAAGAGGGGTGATCAGCGGCAAGGGCGTCCTCAACAACCGTATCTCCGAGCATATCATGCAGCGGCTGAACGAAATCGGTGTTCCGACCCATTTCGTTCGCCGCCTGAACATGCGCGAACAACTCGTACACCGTGTCGAGATCATTCCGGTGGAAGTCGTGGTACGCAACGTTGCAGCCGGTACAATCTCCCAGCGCCTGGGCATCGAGGAAGGGACGCCGTTGCCACGGTCGATCGTCGAGTTCTATTACAAGGACGACGAATTGAGCGATCCGCTGGTCAGCGAAGAGCATATTACCGCTTTCGGCTGGGCCATGCCCCAGGACATCGACGACATGATGGCGCTGGCGTTGCGCATCAACGACTTCCTGGTCGGTCTCTTCCTAGGCGTTGACATCCGTCTTGTCGATTTCAAGCTCGAGTTCGGCCGCTGGTACGACGACAACGACTTCATGCGGATCATCCTGGCCGACGAAGTCACGCCGGACAGCTGCCGATTGTGGGACATCAAGACCAACGAGAAACTGGACAAGGACCGTTTTCGGCGCGACCTGGGCAACATCGAGGCCGCCTATCAGGAAGTTGCCCGACGCCTCGGCATCCTGCCCGACGCCGGCCCCCAGGACATCCAGGGCACAAAGAGCATAAATTGATGAAGGCGAAGGTCCATGTCACGCTCAAGTCCGGCGTGCTCGACCCGCAAGGCAAGGCCATCGCTCACGCTCTGGATGCACTCGGTTTTGACGACGTCAGGGGCGTCCGCCAGGGCAAGTATCTGGAGATCGACCTGGACGATACCGACCGTTCGGCCGCCGAGGATCGGGTCCGGGACATGTGCAGGAAGTTGCTGGCCAACACGGTGACCGAGAACTACCGTGTTGAAATAGACGCCTCGGGCGAGACATGATCGTGGCGGCATGTCCGACCGTAGCCGGCCCTCCGTCGCTGACCAACCTGATCCTGAAGAAAGACGTCCTGAAGCCTTCGGTCATCGTTCCCGCCATCGCCGCCACGGTCCCGACCTGTGCGGTGCGGCTTGACCTGGCGAGGAACGACCAGTATCCGGGCTGCGGCAGACCTTGCCGCAGTGACACTGGCAGAACCGTCACGGCGCGACCGGACACATTCAGGCGGCAGGACCGGATTCAGAGAGCGCGCACAGCATGAAATCCGCCATTGTCGTCTTTCCGGGGACGAACCGCGATCAGGATATGGCCGAGGCGCTGGAGACGGTATCCGGCCGGACGCCAGTCATGGTCTGGCATCGCGACGCCGCGTTGCCCCAGGCAGACCTGATCGTCGTGCCGGGCGGATTTTCTTACGGCGACTATCTGCGCGCCGGTGCCATGGCGGCACATTCGCCGATCATGCGTGACGTTGTCGAGGCCGCAGGAAAGGGCGCTGCCGTCCTTGGCGTATGCAACGGGTTCCAGATTCTGGTGGAAGCGGGCCTTTTGCCAGGCGCCCTGCTGCGCAATGCCTCGTTGAAGTTCGTCTGTCGGGACGTCGGACTTCGTGTCGAGAACAACCGGACGCTGTTTGCCCGTGAGTACGATGTCGGGCAGACCATCCGCATACCGGTGGCGCACCACGACGGGAACTATTTCGCCGATGATGCGACGCTGGATCGTCTGGAGGACGAAGACCGGGTCGCATTTCGGTACGCCACGCTGAACGGCGAAGGCGTCGACCGGTTCAATCCCAACGGTTCGATCCGGCACATTGCCGGAATCTATAACGAGACCAGGACCGTCTTGGGCATGATGCCCCACCCGGAAAACGCCATCCGGGCAGATCAGGGCAGTACTGACGGATGGGGATTGTTCGCCAGCATGGCCGCTGCCTTCGGTTAGCCCATCTTTTGACGTGAACCGCACCCTTCCAGTCACGCTGACGCTACTTTTCGCCTGCGTATCAGTCTTTCTTTACGAACTCACGCTGAACGAAGGGGACGAGTTTCGACGTTTCCTGATTCGCTACGCGCTGATTCCGCGGTTGCTGATGGGCGATCCCGTAGACGTGACCGGAATCGATCTGCTGCCCGCGCCGCTTACCCTGCTTACCTCGTTGTTCGTCCATGCCGACACGGCGCATCTGGTCGTCAACATGATCGTGCTGATTTCCTTTGGCGCCATTGTGGAACGGGCGCTGGGCTCGTGGAAGATGGCGCTGATCTACCTCGCCTCGGGAGTTTCCGGCGGCATGGTCTTTTCGGCGATCGACCCCAACAGTATCACGCCTGTCATCGGCGCCAGCGGCGCGCTGTCCGGCATCTTCGCCACAGCCTTTCTGTTGAATCCCAAAGGCAGGATATTCCTGATCTTCATCCCGATGCCGTTCTGGCTGGGCATGGTCGTCTTCGTCGTCGCCCACGCCATCTTCATCGCTTCTGGCTGGGGGACAGGCATCGCCTGGCTGGCGCATGTCGGCGGCTTGCTGGGCGGTTTTGTGATGAGTGCGATCCTGGCGCCCCGGTTACTGGCGTCCCGCTGACGCGCGAAACCTTCTCAGCCCGGGATCAGCAGACCGATGCCCGACACCGCGAGAAGCAACGGCGAGACGACCGCAGGACCGAGGACAGACAGCCAGAAGGCCGATGACGCCGAGGCCGTTCCGAAACCGGCAGGCCCGGAGATCAAGCCTGCCGCCAGCGCCCCGGCAACGATACAGAGAAGATCAATGCTCAATGTTGCGTCCCGGAGACGACGAGGAGATCGGAGACTTCCGGCTTGCCGACGCCTGTTCGATTGTTCTCGAATCCGCCGAATTTGTCTCTGTGGTGAATTTATCCACACCAATACGCCGGACACCAGCGCTATAACGGTTGCCGAGATGAGCGATACGCGGCGCTCCGGGCGGCGCAAGAATCATGACTGACAGCGCGAAACCGACTCTGGAAGAATGGTCTGTACTGGCTGCGAAGGAATTGAAGGGCCGGTCGCCCGACGATCTGGTCTGGGAGACGCCGGAAGGCATCGCTGTCAAGCCGCTCTATACAGCCGAGGATCTGGAAGCGCTGGAAACGCTGGGCACCCTGCCCGGCCTTTTCCCCTTCCTGCGCGGTCCGAAGGCGACAATGTATGCCGGCAGGCCCTGGACAATCCGGCAATATGCAGGCTTCTCGACCGCCGAAGATTCCAACGCGTTCTATCGCAAGAACCTGGCTGCCGGGCAGATGGGCCTGTCGGTGGCTTTCGACCTTGCCACTCACCGCGGCTACGACAGCGACCACCTGCGCGTTGTGGGCGATGTCGGCAAAGCCGGTGTGGCGATCGACAGTGTCGAGGACATGAAGATTCTTTTCGACGGAATCCCGCTTGAAAGGATGTCCGTCTCCATGACCATGAATGGCGCAGTCCTGCCCGTACTCGCCGGCTTCATCGTGGCCGGCGAGGAACAGGGCGTCCCGGTCGCCGCCCTTTCGGGCACGATTCAGAACGACATCCTGAAAGAGTTCATGGTCCGCAACACCTACATCTATCCGCCGGAGCCTTCCATGCGGATCGTGTCGGACATCATCGGCTACACCGCCAGGCACATGCCGCGGTTCAATTCGATCTCGATCAGCGGTTATCACATGCAGGAGGCTGGGGCCACCTGCGCGCAGGAGTTGGCGTACACCATCGCCGATGGCCTGGAATATGTTCGCGCCGCCAGGGCGAGCGGCCTGGATGTCGATCTCTTCGCGCCGAGGCTCAGCTTCTTTTTCTGCCTGGGCATGAACTTTTTCATGGAGATTGCCAAGCTGCGCGCCGCCCGCCTGCTATGGGCCGAAATCCTGGATGAGGAGTTCGCGCCCCAGGATCCGCGCTCTATGATACTGCGCACTCACTGCCAGACGAGTGGCTGGTCGCTGACCGAACAGGATCCCTACAACAACATCGTTCGCACGGCCTACGAGGCGCTGGCGGGGGTCCTTGGCGGGACTCAAAGCCTGCACACCAACAGCTTCGACGAAGCCATAGGCCTGCCTACGGAATTCTCCGCGCGCATCGCCCGCAACACGCAGCTCATCCTGCAGAACGAGACCGGAGCGACGAAGGTCGTCGATCCGCTCGGCGGCTCCTATTATGTCGAAAGCCTCACCCAGTCGCTGGCCGAGGTTGCCCGCGGCCTGATCTCGGAAGTCGAAGACCTGGGCGGGATGACGAAGGCGGTGATCGAAGGCCTGCCCAAACGCCGGATCGAGGAAAGCGCCGCCCGCCGCCAGGCCCGCATTGACCGTGGTGAAGAAGTGATCGTTGGCGTCAACAAGTTCGAGCCGGTCGAAGATACCCGTGTGGAAGTTCTGGAAATCGACAACACCAGGGTTCGTCAACAGCAGGTTGCACGGCTCGACCAGATCCGCAGGACACGCGACCAGACCCTGTGCGCCGACGCGCTTGCCGCGCTTGCCCGGATTGCCGAATCCGGAGAAGGAAACCTGCTCGCCGCCTGCGTGGAAGCTGCGCGCGTTCGAGCGACGGTAGGCGAGATGTCGGACGCCATGGAGAAGGCCTGGGGACGGCATCAGGCCGGCGCCCACACGATCAGCGGCGTCTACAGCCAGGCCTATGAAGAGGATGCCGACTTCAGGGAAATTCTGGCCGACGTCCAGGCGTTCGCGGATCATGAAGGCCGACGTCCGCGTCTGCTTGTCACCAAGCTGGGCCAGGACGGCCACGACCGCGGCTCGAGGGTGATCGCCACCGCATTCGCCGACATCGGCTTCGATGTCGATATCGGTCCGCTGTTTGCCACCCCGGAAGAAGCCGCCCGTCAGGCCATCGAAAACGATGTCCATGTCGTCGGCGTCTCCAGCCAGGCCGCCGGCCACAAGACCCTTGTCCCGCAGCTGATCGACGCACTGAAAGCCCAGGGCGCCGACGACATCCTCGTCATCTGCGGCGGGGTCGTGCCACAACAGGACTACGAATTTCTGAAAGCAAGGGGCGTCGCGGCGGTTTACGGGCCCGGGACAAACATTCCGAAGGCGGCAGAGGAGGTGCTGGGGTTGATCCGGGCCAGTCGCCGACTTGCAGCGGAGTGAGAACCCGGCCATGATGGCCAGTCCCGCAAGACTCACCCCCCGGATTCTCTCGGGGTCTGTTCCTGAAGTCTCGTGTGGCCTCGCGCTGTGGTACCCTGTCGGGAGTCCGGACACCGACGATGGCGGGTACCATGGCCCGGACCGGGCAGCCCGGGCAAGGCATGGCCGGTTCCCATGACGGTCGGCAAGACGATCTGACGGACGCGCAACGGGATCTGATGGCGCCCGGTCGGGCGGCGGGCCGTCGCCTCGATGGGGCGAGGCCGCAGGCCGGCCAGGGGCGTCGAGCGGGGCCTTGAGAGTTCCCTGGCCCGGGTGCAACACGCAGACTGCCGCTTGCTCATGCCCATGGTCGCACGAGGCATCGGTGCTTGATTCACGAGACCTCATGATATCAAGGACTTGCAATTCGAACTCCGGGAAGGTAACTGCAGAAATCTAGGGACAGTGCCGCCCGAGTGCAGCAGAATCACGTTGTCGGCGCGTGCCCCGAATATCTATGTCGCGGTGGTTCGAAAAATCGACGCCATGCCACCACCACGGAACTGCCGTCATCCACCTGGTCAGCCTGCCTGAGCGCGATGCGCAGGGCCGTGCGGCCCAGACGAGTCTCGGGGCCACGATAGGATGCAGGCAAGTCGCCTTGACCCACTGCATTCAAAACGCGCACCTTCTCGGCACAATATTGAGGCAAGCCCCAGCGTTCCAGAAGGGATTGAAACTTCGCGAACGCAACAGGGTCGAAGGACCGGTCACGGCCCAGGCCGTCGAACAGGGGGTGAGCCGGGTGCAGACTCAGGCACGGCAAGGCACCGCGCGGGACCGGAATGTTCGCAGAATGGGTCCGGTCTCTCTCGAGGAACCTGGGCAGCACGTGGGTGTGTGGACCTTCCGGCGTCTTGTCCTTGCCGATGGCCTGGTAGACCTCGGCGCGTCCGAGCCTCGAGATCGCGACGCGATGGGGGCTGACCTCGACGATCGCTCCCATCGCTCGATTGGCCGGATCAAGGAGGCTGCGCCCGGTGTATTGGCGCAGCAAGGCAAGCAAGGCGGCATCCTTTGCCCGGATGCAGAAATCCACGTTGCGCGCGCCGAGGCCCATGTCGAACAGGATGGAGTCGCGGTCTTCGGCCCGGATGGCGCCGCGATCCGGACCAAGCTCGGTCAGCGTCAAGCGGCGGTGTGACGTCGCCCGGGATTCCGGAAGGCAGAATACCACGCCATGCTGCCACCGCTCCGGCCGGCCGCTGAGCGTTTCGTAGGCAAGCGGAGCAACTCCGTCTTGCGGCTCGATACGAAGTGCGCCTCGTGTCGTGGCAATCGTCAGTCGCTCGGGATCGTGCAAGACCAGAGGCTCGCCGATGTCACGATGAAATTCCGCGATGGCACCGAAAGATCCAATGCTGAAGCTGCTGCTTGGGTCGCAAAGATGCTCGCGCAGAATGCTGTACATGTCACGGTCATGTGTCATTTGCGGTACCTCGTCAGTCCGTCAACTTGAAGGAGATCGGGACATCGACGGAGCCCGCAACTGGAACACCCCGGCGTTTGGCCGGAATGAAGTGCCATTCTCTCACGGCCTTGACGGCGGCCTCGTCGAGCAGGCGGTATCCGCTCGATTCATGCAATCGGACGAACGCGGCCTCGCCATTCGGGGTAACGGTTACCCGAAGCACGGCGCGACCCTCCTGACCGCGCCGACGCGCAAGATAGGGATAGCGGGGCGGCGCGTTCACGAGGCCCCGCCCGGCATGCCATGACGGCATCCTTGCGCTGCTGTCGATCTTCTCGACGAAGTCTTCGCCGGGCACATTCGCCAGCAAGGCGGCCACACCCCGAACCTTCCGGACATTGAGTACGGGCGGTTGCTGACTGTGTGCAGTCAGTCGATCAGGGGGCGACCGGACAACTTCGCGTGGAGGCTCTCGCTCTCCCGACCGGTGTGACATTTCCTTCACTGGGGCCAGTTCTGCGTCGACCCGGCTCTTCGATGTGTCGGGGCTGGCCGCAGGATCAAGGGGAGAGAGATTACGTCCCGGGTCGAGCAGAATAGATCGCGACCCTTCTGTCGATTCCTCCGGTACCGAAGCGGTTTCGGCGATGGGTGAGGTATCCTGGCGAGTGGGCGGAACGCGATCGCGCCCATGCGAGGCATTCTCCGGCGTGGCAAGGGTCGACAGGTGTGGTGTCGGTTTCGACCCCCGCTCGACCGCAAGGCTGTCGCCCGGATTCAGAGCCTCGGAAGCTGCAGGTTCTCCATCTCCAGCTGCCCTGTGGGCCGGTTTCTCCGGATCGGCAACATTCTCGGCGTCTGCAGGCGCGATCTCCTGTGTGGCTTTCGGCAATTCAGCCTGTTCACCCGCATTGCCACGCGGAGGCCTCGTGAGATCCGCGGCACGAACCAGGTCCACAGCAAAGACTGCATGGGGCTTCGGTGGCGCGACCTCCTGGAACAAGAGAAGACCCGCGAACGCCGCGCCATGCAAGCCGAGGGAAATGGCAATCGCCGGCAGGCCGAACCCTCGCTGCGGCGCGCGAGCGATGAGGGACACAGTGTCACGCGGAAGCATGACCGGCCCCCGCATCCGTCCGTTCGAGCGGGACCACGATGGCACCACCCTCGGCGGAGCCACGATAAGCGCGAACGCCATAACACCGCGCGAGCGTATCCGCAGACAGGACCCTTGTCGGACAACCCTCCGCAGCGATTTGCCTGCCGAAGAGGAGAGCCAGGCGATCGCAGAACCGCGCGGCGAGAGTCAGATCGTGCATCACGACGACGATGCCGGCACCGGCGGCGGCAAGTTCTCGCAGCCTGGCCATCACGTCGAGCTGATGTCCCGGGTCGAGGCCGGCCACTGGTTCGTCGGCCAGCAACACCTCTGGTTCACCCGCCAATGCGCGGGCCATGAGTACACGGGCTCGCTCCCCACCGGAGAGTTGAGTGACCGGTCGGTCGCCGAACCGGGCCACGTCACAGACCGCGAGCGCCCGCGCGACAGCTGCCTTGTCGGCTTTCGAGGGAGCCGCCCAGGGGCTCCGATGCGGCAGTCGGCCCAGCATCACCAGCTTTTCCACGGTCACGGCCCAGTGACTGTCGCCGCCTTGCGGCAGGTAGGCCAGCATGCGGGCGAGCACCCTCCGATCCATTCGGTGCAGGCAACGGTTCTGGAAACGCACTTTCCCGCACTTCAGCGGCAGCAGGCCCGCCATGGCCCGCAGCAGCGTCGTCTTTCCCGCACCGTTGGGTCCTATCAGACCGACAACCTCACCGGTGGCGATCTTCAAATCAATCCCGGCCAGTATCGGTGCGTCGCCGAAAGATACGGAAACTGCTTCAGCGCTGAGCAGTGTCACAGGAGATTCCTCCTCAGCCGGACAACGAGCAACAGGAAGAACGGAGCGCCCACCAGGGCTGTCAGCACGCCCAGCTTGAGCTCGCGCCCCGGAGACAGCAGCCGGACGGCCACGTCCGCCAGCAGAACCAGCGCAGCGCCACCGAGAGCGCTTGCGGGCAACAGCGCGCTCGGCCTGTGTCCCACCAATGGCCGGAGCAGGTGTGGCACAACCAGGCCGACGAAGCCTATGGCGCCGGCAACGGATGTCGCCGCGCCAACGCAGAGCGCGGTCCCGAGCACGACCCGGCGCCGCACGCCGCGCAGGTCGAACCCGAGGGTCCGTGCCGCGTCTTCACCCAGCGTGAGCGCATCGAGGGGTCGGCCGAGGGTAGCCAGCACCAACCATCCGGCAAACATGAAGGGTGCCGACAGCCACACGTGTTCGAAGCTTCGATCCGCCAGCGAACCCATCAGCCAGAACATGATCTCGAGGGCCGCGAAGGGATTGGGCGCCAGGTTGAGGACCAGTGCGGTGAGCGCGGCGGCGAAGCTGGTAACCGCGATGCCTGCGAGGATGAGCGTCAAGGGACTTCCATCTCGCCCGGCCAATGCCTGGACGACGACAACGCCCACGCACGCTCCCGCCATGCCACCGAGCGGCAGGGCAAGCGCGAAGAGCCCGGCCAGGCCCGTATAGAACGTCAGTACCGCCCCCAAGGAGGCGGAAGCCGAGACGCCGACGAGCCCCGGTTCGGCAAGCGGGTTGCGCAGAAATCCCCGCAATGCGGCCCCGGAGAGCCCGAGGGTCGCGCCGATCAGGAGGCCCAGGAGGGCACGGGGGAGCCTCACCTCGCGGACGATCAGGGCGGTCGTCTCGACTTCGCCTGCCCATAGCGCCTCGAGCACTTCGCGCAAGCCGATGGCGGCGGGCCCGACGAGCAGGGAAACGACAAGTGCACCGCCCGCCGCGAGGGCAAGCAGGGGCAGGAGGAGAGGCATGGCCTCCCGCCGTCGTCCCGCAAGTGCCGGGGCAACGGTCATCTGTCCACGGCCCGATCGCGACGCTCGTCTCCCAGGTCTTCGCGGGCCGCCGACAGGCGCGCGATCGCCTCGGCGACGAAGGGCGTGCCGCAGATCCAGAGACGGTCGGGCATGGTCACGCTCGACCGCGTGGCGAAGGCCCGCCGCAGCGCAGGATGCCGAAAGGTCTCGTTTGCCAAGGCTGCCCCCTCTCGTTTCCGCCCGACGATCAGGATGTCGGGGTCTGCGGCGAGCAACGTCTCCAGGGGGAGATGGCCGGTCCCGGTCAGTCCCAGATCACGGCCCAGTGTCCTGAAGCCCGCCGCCTCGACCGCCGCGTTGGCCAACGTGGCCATGCCGGACGTGTAGCCATTGGCCCAGTACAGCACTGCGAGCGGCCGCGGCCCGGGACCTGGGGCTCGACGCCGCAGCCTGTTGTCGAATGCGGCGATCATTGCCTCACCGCGTTCGAATTCGCCAATCGCCCTGGCGACGATCCGGATATTGGCGCGGACGCCGTCCAGATCCCCGGCGACCGGCAGATCGACGACGGCATGCCCGAGTTTGCGCAAGAGAAACACTGTCGACCGGGTCGTGAAGGCGCCGGCGAGGACCAGGTCGGGCCCCATCGACAGTATCTCTTCGGCGAGCCCGTGATTGAGCGTGATCCCTGCAACCTCACCGGCGAGTGCCGAGGCTTGGGGATCGGCAGCCAGATAGCTCACCGAGAGGATGCGTTCTCGATCAGCCAGAAGCATGACGAGTTGGTCCGAGCACAGGTTCACCGAGACGATCCGCCCGGGCTTTGCCGATGCCGGCATCGTGCCTGCCGCCGTCACGATCAACGCCGCGGCGACGACAGCAACACGGAAGCGACAGCTTCGGGGTCGCCGTCGCCGCCATCTCCGGACCGACGGCGACATTCAGAACAGTCCGATCGTCGCCCGGACTCCTGCAAAGGCCCCGATACCCGGGCTGGAGAAACCGAGGACCTCCTGGTAGTCCTCGTCAAGGAGGTTCTCTATACGACAGAACACTTCCACGCCGTCCAGGAGCTTGTAGGAGGCTGCGACGTTGACGAGCGCGAAGTCATCCAGCGTCACACTGGTGCGCCCGGCGAAGAAATCGGAGAACCGGTAATCCTTCCGCTTGCCGTTGTAGTCGATGCCGAGATCGAGTCTGGCCCGACCGTCAAGGAACCCATACGCGAGATTGGCGCTGGCCAGATGTCTTGCCGAGCGGACCAGCTCCGTGCCGTTGGCATCGTCTCCATCGGTGTAGGTGTATTGTCCGGCGAATGTCAGACCCTTGACGATTCTCGCCTTGACAGTCACCTCCAGGCCCTGGATCCTGGACGTTCCGTCGAGATTTGCCGCGGTGCTGCCGGCACCTTGAATCAGGTCTGTTATCCGATTGTTGAAGTAGGTGACGTCAACGATCAGTCCGTCACCGAGAAAGGATTGCTCCACTCCGACATCCCAACCCCTGCTCTCCTCGGGCCTGAGGTCGGGATTGGGGACGAAATTCGGACCGAAACCGAACAACTCGAACAACGTCGGGTTCTTGACGCCGGTGCCATAGCTGCCGTGCAGGCGGGTTCCGGTCTCTTCGTGGAGATAGGCTGCCGTGGTCCGAAACGTGGTGGCGTCCTCGAAAATCTCGTTGTCGTCACGCCGTATGCTGCCGGACAGGAAGAGGCGGTTCCACAGGCTCACGCGATACTCGCCGACATAACCGTGGTTCGTGATATCGAGATCGGAGCCGCCGAATGCGCTGCGGGTAAGCTGAGACTCGTCCTCCCGTTCGACCAGAAAGGTCAGGGAGTGCGTCGCCCCTGCAACCGCGGGCGTCTCGAAGTTGACGTTGGTCTGGTAGTTGTAGACCGCCTTCTGGCCATCGCCTTCGTACGTCAATGCATCGCCGGTGAAGGAATCTGCCTTCTCCTCGTTGAAGGCCGCGCCGATCATGTGTTCCCATGCGCCATCGAACAGGCTGTATTTCACCTGAACCCGTCCGGTGCGCTGTCTGGTCTCGGTTTCCCGGTCGCCGTCGACCGTCCTTATGACCCCTGCCGTGCCTGGCTGCGGATCGGTTTCTGTTGTCGATTCGACGTAGCGTCCGAACAACTCGATCTCCAGATTCTCGAGAGGCGACAGACCGAGCTTCACGTGGTAGGTCTGACTTCGGTGCCCGTCCTCTTCATGGTTTCCTTCGGGCCCGGGCGCGATCGACACACCCTGCGTGGTGAATCCGGTTCCCCCCAGTGAAAAATGGTACCCGTCGCCGCCGCCGCGGACGCTTGCCGATGCCTGGCCGGTTCCAAACGAACCGCCCTCGACGCCGAGGCTTGCAGTCGCCGGTCCCTGCCCTTTTTTCGTGACGATATTTATGACGCCGCCAATCGCGTCGCTCCCGTAAAGCGCGCTCTGCGGGCCGCGCAGGATCTCGATCCTCTCGATGTCGGCGGCGAGCAGGTTGCCGAAGTCGAACTCGGAGCCGCCGCTCGGGTCGTTGACCTCGATACCGTCGACAAGGACCAGCGTGTGGTTCCCTTCGGCACCGCGAATGCGCACCTGGGTAAGTGTGCCGACAGTACCGGTCCGGCTGACTGCGACGCCGGGCACTTCCCGCATCACGTCGGACAGGATGCGAACCTGCTTGCGCTCGATGTCCTTGCCGGTGATCACCGTCACGGCGCTGCCGACCTTCCGGGCCGGAAGCGGAACGCGGCTCGCTGTCACAACCACCTCCCGATTCCGCTCGACCTTTCCTTCGGCCATGGCGGCGCCAGGCTGTCCGAAGGCGATGACTGCAGTCATCGAAAGTGTCTGAAGGCTGCCGCAGAGACGGCAACCGAAACGAGATGGAATTCGCTGTGCAAAGTGGAACATTGCTGCCCCCCTGATTCTTGGCGTTTCAAGATTCGATTGGGGGACGCAAAGCAGCGCCAGCCGCCCGCGCCCGACGATCGAGGTTCGCGTTGCGACCAAGCGGAGGGGTTGGCCCGAATCGAACGGGCCTTCTGCTTCCTGCGGATCCGGGAAATCCAATACCCACGACCGAAACCCTGGCAGCCACGCGTCACCGCGCGTCACCGCAAACGAGTTTCCGTCCCGCCGGCACACCCCGGACAGCGGTTTGGTGACGCTGGCGACGGCAGGTCTCCTGGCTCGCGGGTCTCATCGCACGCCCGGCCTTCCCAGTTTCCCAGTGGCCATCTCGGGTGCGCGCTCGCCACTTACAGTTGCGGGGGCAGCCAGGGCTTCGATCGGTTCGCCTGACGCGACTCGATCTCCCCTGTTCCCTATTGCCTCCCCGAAGGGAACCGGCGCTGGAGCCATTCTAATGCTCGCGTCATGAAGCTGGCAACCACCTTTTCGGCTGGGCTCAAGCCGGGGTTGCTGCATGGGCCTGACCCGGCCGATCCGGGGGTCGGGCACTGTCCGGGTTCGAGCCGGGCAGCGACCGCACCCGCCTGGTGCTGCAGACGATCACGGTGCCGATCTTCAGGAGCCCGTGGCGGACGGTGGCGAGCAGCAGGCGGAACGGGATTCCCGGGCAGACGCGCCCGGACTGCGCGGCGGCCAGGACCGGCAACACCTGCCGGAGGACGCACACGTCCGCAGCAAGGTGCAAGGTCTTGCCTGTCGGCACGGAACATGGTGCACAAAAGCAAGGCGTCAGGAACGACATTCAGACAGCACACACGGCGGGGCGAACCATACCGGTGACACGGACGTGGTTCCCGGTTGCCGCCATCTACATGCGGCGGTTGACCGCTGCTGTATCCTCGTTCGTCAAACGCCGGCCTTCGAAGATGTAGCCGACGGCGATGGTCGTACCGGGTCGATAGTAGCAACTGAACAGCTTGCGGGTATTGTTCTGAATATAGGTCAATGTCACATCGTTCACCCGTCGGCCCTCGACCTCGCGCGCTGCCTGGGCCTTCTTGTCGACCGACCATCTGTCAGGCGTTTGGCTGTTGTCGATCAGGACTTTCAGAGCTTTTTCGCAATGGTCCTGCTCCCTGGTCGAAAAGACCGTAGAACAGGCACCCAGGACAGCAATTCCCAACATCGGGATCGCCAGTGGCAGAAACAGACGCATTCGGAGCCTCAATCAGCAGCAAAGTCAGAGAAAAACACGTTCGGAACAGACGCTTTGTCCAACGCTCCGGTTCTGTCGGCGCGATCAGCGGATCGGGGAATAGGGCGCCGGAACACAGATCTTGCTCTCCATGGATTGAAACATGGGCGCGGCCGTTGCCAGATAGGTCGGCCAGTCCGGATCGGCAGCGAGTCTGGCGCGACGCGCTTCCCGATCGGCCATGCTCTCGTAGCCCCAGAGATGGACATACTGGTTCAGCGGCCCGACTTCCGTCGTCATGGCCGCGATCAGGTTCTCCAGAATACGCAGCTGGATCGGCAGACCCAGTTCCTCGTAGATCTCGAGAAACTCCGGCAGTTTTCCGGGCAGAAGCGTATAGGTTCGTTGTTCAATGATCACAAGGACCTCCTGTTGGCAGTTGCGAAGACCCTAACATGGAGGATCACGGTCACGGAAAGGCAATCAAGCCGCGCCAGGCCTCATCGGCAGGCATCTGATCGTCGCGGATCGGGGAAGTGTCGCCAGACCTGTCTGCAGAGATAAGGCAGGGCATGGATGGGGACGGGGGTCTCCCGGCATCGGAAGCCGTGCGGCACGTCGGACATGCCGGGAAACCGGAGCGGGAAGTTCCAGTACCGGAAGCGACCTCAGTCCGCGTGCGCCAGTTCAAGGAAGCGATCGCTGCCCAGACCGACCGCATCGGCGCCCGTCTGCAATTCCGCCCATGTCGTATCGTCGATCGGAATGCCGGCTTCGAGACGGATCTCCTGCGACCGCAACTCCGGCTCGCCGGCGACAAGGACCGGCCGGTCCGGATCGACCGCCGGGGAAGCCTTGATCCAGTCGACCACCGCGGCGGCTTCCTGAAGGAAAGGGCCGCTGCCGGCGAGGCGATCCGGGTCAATGACGATGGACAGCATGTTGTTGCGTACGCCGGCATCACGCCCCTGCTCCGGCCGGATGGTCATGCCACCGGTCAAGGCCGCGCCAAGAAGTTCCGCCATCAGGGCGAGGCCGGAGCCCTTGTATTCGCCCATCGGGGTCAATGCTCCACGCCGAGCCTGACCCTCTTCCGGAAACATCAAGGCAGGATCGGTGGTGGTTTCGCCCCGATGATCGATCAGGAGGCCGGGTGCCAGATCCCGGCCTTCGTTCAAGGCCACCCGGACCTTGCCCAGCGCTATCTTGCTGGTGGCGAAATCCAGGATGATCGGCGATTTTCCCCGACTGGCCGGGACCGAAACACAGACCGGATTGGTCAGAAACCTTGCATCGCTGCCCGCCCAGGGCGCCACCGTCGGATCGTGACCGGCCACGTTGACGAACTGCAATCCCACAAAACCGGCCTCGGCGATTGCCTCGCCATAGGTTCCGACCCGGCCGATGTGATGGGCGGAAGCGAGGCCGCTGATCCCGACGCCCTGTTCACGAGCTCGCCCGACAGTCCGACGGGTGATATCGAGCGCCACGACCTGACCATGGGCGCCGCCGGCGTCACCCATCAGAAAGGGACCGTCGTCACGCGTGATCGTCAGGCCGCCATTGACGATCAGCTTGCCTTCCCGCCAATGCCGGATATAGAGTGGCATCATGCCGACGCCGTGGCTGTCATGGCCCTTGAGATTGGCCTTGACCAGATGATCCGAGACGGTTTCTGCCTCGGTTTCGGCACTGCCCATCGAAGCGAGCATTGCCTTGACGGCAGATTTCAGGCCGGCGTGCGGGATGGTCAGCATGGAAGAGCACTCGAACAGTCAGGAATTGCGGGAAAGAGACCGCCAGCGCGTGGTCGGTTCTTGATGAAGATGGCGAAACTTTCTCGCATTTTGACGATTTCGGACATGCGCAAGGCAGCGCAGAAGCGCCTGCCCAAGGTGGTGTTCGACTATGTCGATGGCGCTGTGGAGGACGAACTGGGCGTCGTACGGAACACTGACGCGTTGAACGATATCCGGGTCAATCCGCACTACATGATTGAAGTCCACGAACGGGATCAAGTGGCCCCCCTGTTCGATCGTACGTTCAGTCATCCCTTCGGTATTGCGCCGACCGGAATGAGCAACATTGTCTGGCCGGATGCCGATGCCTGTCTCGCCCGCGCTGCCAGGACCGCCAACATTCCCTATTGCCTGAGCACGGTAGGATCCACGTCGATTGAAGAGATCGGGAAAATCACCGGTGGAGACTTCTGGTTCCAGTTGTATCCGCAACAGGACAGGAGTGCGAGCGAGGACCTGATTCGCCGCGCAAGAGACGCCGGCGCTTGGCTCTTGATGGTGACGGTGGATGTCCCTCTGCCTGCCAAGCGCGAACGGGATATCCGCAACGGCTTTGTCGTGCCGCCGCGGGTAACGCCAGGGATGCTGCTCGATGGCATGCGCAAGCCCGATTGGGCGATACAATACACGTTGGGTCGCAAGCCGCACCTGGCCAGCCTGACGGAGTACACGTCCAGGGGGTCGCCCAGGAACACCAAGGCAGCGTTCACGGCAGTACGCCGCTGGCGCGCGCTGGGATGGGAGGATCTGGATTGGTTGCGCAAGGCGTTCGACGGCCCGCTGTTGCTGAAAGGGATTCTCTCGGTCCGGGACGCCAGGAAGGCAGTAGAGAACGGCGTTGACGGGCTGGTCGTCTCGAATCACGGCGGTCGGCAACTGGATGCGGCCCCCGCCACCATCGATGTCCTCCCGGCCATGCGCGACGCGATCGGACCGGATTTCCCATTGATCTTCGACAGCGGCGTGCGGCGCGGCTCCCACATCGCCAAGGCGCTGGCGCTGGGCGCAGATTTTGTTCTGGTCGGACGCGCCACCCTTTACGGCGCCGGGGTCGCCGGCCAACCCGGAGTTGAACGGTCCATCGAAATTCTGGTGGACGAGATCGACCGCTTTCAGGCTCAGACGGGGGCACCCACGTACACGGATCTGCGTCAGTTGGAGATTGCAACGCCCCTTGGCACTGAAACGGGCAACAAGTCAGGAAATCGCTAGAGGATCATATCTCCTCATGCCTCTGACAGTTTTGCATGGTGCTCCTTGAACATGTCGGAGGGCTTTTCCGGCGAATGCGATTTCGACAGAGGCTACAGGGCTGTATCCGCGTCTTGCCGTTGATTCCGGGGTAGCCGGAGCTTCACCGATAGCGCTGGCCCAAACCATGGCTCGAAAAGCACCCGGAGACCCCAAATCTTCACGTTCGACATTCTCAGTGTCTGTTCCTGAAGTCGCGGATGGTCTGACGGTCTGGTCTTTTGCCCGGATTTGCTGAGGATATGGCGGGTGCGAGGGGTTGACCGAAGGCCGCATGAGCGCGCGGGGAATCATCGGCGGAATGATGTGCGTGACGGGGCGTGGCGATTGAACGCGACGTGCCGCGCACCCGTCACTTCTGCCCGACCGGGGTTCCGAAGGGCTCCGCAAGGCGTGCCCCGGAGATCGACCGTGCGATCCCGGCCGGCTTCGTTCCGGGGCTCTCGACCCGCAAGGTCGGCGAGGTCCTGCCCGGGCGCCCGGTCCTGGTGGCGCCGGGGATCCGGCACGATGGCAGGAAGGAGATCGTCGACTTCCGGCTCGCCGGCAGCGAGAGCGCCGTCGAACGGGAGCGCTTCCTCGACCGGCCGTACCACCGCGGCCTCACCGGCGAGGGCCTCGGGATGATCTTGCGTCGATGGCAACAAGGGCCTGCTCGCCGCCTCGCCGGTCGTCCGGCACGGCATCCCCGACAGGGTCCGCGCAGCCGACCGGGAGGCCGTCATGAACGCAGACACTGGCCCAGAGGCGCTCGCCGCCGCCCGCCGCTTCGCCGACCACTGGCAGGGCATCTGCCCCGGGGCCGTCGCTTCCCTGCGCAACGATCCCGACGATCTGCTCGCCTGCTTCCGCTGCAGGACCCTTGCCGGGCGAAGGCAGGTCAGGACCACCAACGCCATCGAACGACGGTTCCGCGAGGTCCGCAGACGAACACGGCCCACGGGAACATTCCAGAACCGGACATCAATGGACCGCATCCTCCACGCGGTCTTCATCCACGAAAGCAGGTATCGGAGACTCAGTACCCCACTCTCCCTGACACATGACTCCTGACGTTACCATTCCCTGTGATGGTGCAGGGCAATCGCTTTTGAAGATTTTGTGACGGCTTGGGTTTTTGGCTTCAGACTTCCGGGGACGTTGTTTGGTGTTCGGCGGTTTGAGATGCAGGAGTTTTCGGGGGTGTTCGAGGGGGTTGATGACCCTCGGCGCAGCAATGCGCCGCGCCATTCGCTTCACCAGATGCTGATGATCGCGCTGCTTTCTGTGCTGTGCGGGGGTGAGGGCTGCGCGGACATGGAGCGGTTCGAGCGGGCGAAGGAATCTTTTTTGCGCCGTTTCCTGGTGCTGAAGCACGGCATTCCGGGCCACGACGCCTTTTCGGACCTGTTCAACGCGCTCGACCCCGGCGGCTTGCAGAAGGTTCTGTTGCGGCTTCTGGAGGATTGGGCTTCGGTGCTCGCCGACGATGTCATCGCCATCGACGGCAGGTCTCTGCGGCGCTCCTTCACCGATGTGGCGGTGCGCGCGCCGGTACGTCTGGTGCAGGCCTTCGCCGCCGAGGCGCGCCTGATGCTCGGCCAGGTGAAGGTCGATGGCAAGTCCAACGAGATTGCGGCGATGCCGCAGTTGCTTGAGATGCTGGCCCTGAAGGGACGCATCGTGACGGCGGATGCGATGCACACCCAGCGGGCGACGGCCGAGGCCGTCACCGCCCGGGGCGGAGATCATGTGCTGGCACTCAAGGCCAGTCAGGACAGCCTGCATGGTGAAATGTGCGCTGTGGTGATTTTTTGTCCTTGCCCTTCGATATTGGCGGTGGGATATGGTCTTTCGCGTCTCTCCGGTCGGTCGGGATGCGGGTTTCCGGGGTCTGACAAGCACATTACCGGAACATTATCGGGTATGCGGGCGTGACTTTTCCTCCGCCGTTGGGCGGCGCGGCTGAGCGGCGCTGTCGGGCGGACGAGGGGGTCAGCCGGTGTCGAGGCAGGGCACGGCGTTGACCAGGGAGCGCATCCGCTCGGGGCGTCCGGCGCGGACCTGGGCGAGGGCCAGCGCCATCATCACCGCCAGCGCCAGGCCGATGCGGGTCTTCATCCTGGCGCGGCCGCGGATGTAGTGGGTCTCGAAGTTGAAGCTGTTGTCGAGGCGGCTGTTGATCCGCTCCATGGCCGTGCGGCGGTCATGGCCGCGCCGCCATGACGGGCTGCCCCAGGGGTGGGCGTGAAGATGCGCCGGTCATGGTTGTCGAGGCCGATGCGCAGGATGCGGCCATGGTCTCCGGGCTTCACGCCGCCGGCCTGGTGGCAGGCCTGGCTGCCGGCGCACTCGAAGCCGAAAGCGGCTGCCGGGCAGCGGTATTTGAGTGTGCCGCAACGGCCCCGGTCGGCCTCGAACCCCTGGAACGCCATCGCACGGACCTCGCCGGTCTCGGGGCAGACGCAGGACACCCGGCCGCGCTCGTCGTGGACGACGACATCGGCGCGGTCGGGGAACAGCGCTCGCGTGATCGGCTTCTTCGGGTCATAGTCCGGCTCCTCCTTCTCGACCCGCCACATGAGCCGTGTGTCGATCAGCGGGCGGACGGCCCAGCGGTCCCACAGTCGCGCCTTCAGGCGGCCATCGTCGAGACCGCGGTCGGCGCTGAAGTCGGCGCAACGCCCGGCCATCTCCGGTGCCCTCGCGAACAACTCCTCCAGCATCCCGGACAGCACCCTGGGTTCCGACGCCGAGGCGCGTGTTACCTCGAAGGCCACCGGGATCTCGTAGCGCGTGTCGGCGATCAGATGCAGCCCGTAGCCGAACCACGACTTCACCCTCTTCCACACCGCGCCGGTCCGGGCGTTCACCCCGCCCGTCTCGTGCCTGCCCCGGTCGGCGTCGGGGTCCGAAGCATGATCCTTGCCCTTGCCGAGACGGCCCGTCGAGTGGCTCGCGACCGCCTTGCCGTCGTAGCCGAGATGACACCCGAAGTCCGGCAACTCGGCGAAAAGCGCCGCGCGCAGGCTGTCCACCATGGCGGACACCAGACCCTGCTCGTCCTCAAGCCGCACAGCACGCCCCAGGAAGCGCGAGAAGTTCCAGTGGCCTGGCACCGTCGAACGCAGCGGCGCAAGGAGCCCTCACCAACTGACCCGTGCGAAGCGCCGTCACCCGCCCGCTCTGATACGGCAGAGGGTCGAACCCGCATATCTCCAACAACGCCGGATGGCGCCCCGACTCCCGAAGAAGCGACTGGACCGAGGCGTGCTGGAAAACAACCCCCGCAATCAGCGCCCGCCACATCGCCCGCACCGGATAGTCGTTGCGGCCCCGACCCCGACCCGCCTCAAGGGCCGCAACGATCCCTTCATCGGGAAGAACCTCGAAAACCGGACGCAAACGCTCAAGGTCCGGAAGGCCTTCGACATCACACCACGAAAAGGGCAGTTTGTACGCCGTCGCCATCGTCGTTCTCCAGTCAGTGCTGATGGTGGAACAAAGGTCCAGGGGTCCGATGGCGACAACTCTACCTCATGCGCTCCAGGATCGCGAGCCGCACGACAGGGATACGCACAATGACCGGGCGCAACAACGGCGAAGGCGAAACGCAAGGCCGCAACCGCGGGCGTGGGGTGAAAATCGCCGAAACACACCCCGCGTCAAACCTCAATCCGCTGATATCAACCACCCCAACGGGGTATCAAAAATCTCGGGCCGCGCTGAGAGCCTTGTAAATCAAACCAGCCACAACAGCGCAAACGCCTCATGAGGATATGCGGCTGTATCTGGACGATCCCGCCCGGGCGGACGAACTCCCGTCATGTCAACAGGTTGACGGCGATCACGGGCGCATCGAGACGCGCCGCGCCACGGTCTGCCACGAGGTCGCATGGCGGGCCCGGCCTGGCCGCCTTCGGCAAGATCGAGGCAACGCGCGAAACCCCAGGGCAGACCAAAACCGAAACCCGCCACTGCATCATGAGCGCCCCGCTCTCGCCCGACCGCTTCCAGCATGTCGTGCGCGCCCATTGGGCCATCGAAAACGGCCTCCACCGGGTCCTCGACGTGACCATGAACGAGGACCGACAGCGAAACCGAAAGGACCACGGACCCCAAGACCTCGCCCTGATGCGACGCCTCGCCCTCAACATCGCAAGGCGAGAACCCTGAAAGGACGCCATGCCCGGAAAGCTCAAACGCGCGGCATGGAACGACGACGTCCTCCTCACCTTGATCCGAGCCGCCGCATGAAACGACCAAAAGAGATTGCCCTGGGCCCAGCCCGCCACCCCCTTGCCTTCCCCGCACGGGATCGGTATCCTCGCCCCCGTTGCTCACGCTCGCCGCGCGGGCCCCACAGTCCCAAGGAGACACGCCATGTCCCGACTGCTCCCCCCCTTGACACTTCTGACCACCGCCCTCCTAGCCCTCACGCTGACCCTCGCCGCGGCCATCGCCCAGGCCCGGCCAACCACCCCCATCCCCGCCATCATGGCCGAAGCCACCCCCTGGGGCGGTCGGGCCACCTACCGCATCCTCCTTGCCGACAAGGCGACCGACCGCGTGACAGGCGGGGCCCTGTACATCACCTATGAGATCGCCTGCACCCTGACAACGGACCCGGCCGGGCCGGCCTGCCCCTCCGTCCCCACCCTGCGCCGCCGGACCACGATGCCCTGCGGGGAGACCGAGACCGGCCTGATTCCCTCGGTCAATCTCGGCACGGCCCCCTATGCCGGCCTCACGACCTCCTACACCCTCACCCTGACGATCCGGGCCATCGACTTCCTGGCCTGGTCTGACGCCACCATCGACCGCATCAACACCAGCTACCCCCAGCGCTACCAGTACAATCCGGCAACGTACCGGTATGACCGCGTTGACGGGGACACCTGCCCCAAGACCAACCACGCCCCGGCCCGGGTGACGGACCCGGCCGGTGCCACCTGGACCGCCACGGTCACGGTCATGCGATGACGGCCATGACCGCATGACTGACACCCCCACACCGCCCGCGCCCGGATCGCCTTGCCACCCACCCCCTTGACCGCCCCGCCCCGGCCAGTAGTGTCCCCGCCATCACCATCCCCCAACCCCAGAGAAAAATCCCATGCCGGACACCCCCACCGAGGCCGATCTGAATCCAGCCCGGCCCGCCTGATCTTCGACCCGGCGCGCATTCAACCATCCACTGGTCAGCTGGCGGGCACTGTCCGGCTTGATATCGGAGTGTGCAAAGACAGCCCGCAGGGCGACCCCGATGGACTTCACATGGTTCCACGCGGACGCGCTGATCATGAGTTGGGCGATGGGCTCAAAGTCCAACTCATCAGCAAATTCATCGATAATCCGTCGCTGTTCCCTGTCCTGCCTCTTGCTGAGAATATCGGCAAACAATCTGGAACGGATGGTATCATCAGCCATCTTCCCGAACCCACCGATAGACACATTTGGTAACTGCTCACTCCTTGTCTGAGTCATTTGCCGTTTTTGCAGCGTGCCGGTTTGTCGGGCGCCGGGTGAACGGCTCGTTCTTCTGCAGAGACTGTATTTGACGACATGGCGTCCGTGGCCTGTCCACGGGTCATGGGTTGCATCGGGCAGGCGGCGCGGCTTCTGCGATGACAGCATGGTTCGGCTCCGGGGCCACGTCTGGTCTCGGCCAGGCGATCATCGCGGCGATGCCGCCTCGTGACGTGTACATCGAGCCGTTCCCTGGGGGTGGCGCCATCAGGAAGCGCAAGCCGCCCGCGATCCGCGACATCGGCATCGATCTCGATCTCCGCGCCCTGGAGGGCTTCGACGGCGACGGCACCGTGGCGCTGCTGACGCTTCCGAAGTCGCTGCAGGTCGATAACCATGCGGCGGTCCGTCTGGTTCGACTTCGCGCCCGACCGTCTGGCAGTGCCGGCAGCGATCATGGCGGTGGTGGCCGGGTGATGGCGACGGTGAACGGCAGGTCGCTGCGCAAGGAGCCCGATGACGCCCGGGCGCGCATTGCCGAACTGCGGCAGGGACAGCGGCAAGGGCGCCGTGTCCTGCACGACATCGTGTTCGAGGTCGTCGCGCACCGCGTGGACGCCGAGGTCAGGGAATGCCCCGGCTGCCGGGCCCGGACCAGGGGTCGGTTCCCTGACGACATGCCCGGCCCGCGGCAGTACGGCACCGGCCTCCAGGCCTTCGTCGTCAACCTGCTCTCCCTGCGCCGGGCCGTCGCGCCGGTCCATGCGATCTCCGCCCTCAGGCTCTCCGAGGCCACCTGCCTCGGCTACGGGCGCCGCCTTGATGACGCCCTCATGCCATGGGAGGCGGTCGCCGTCGCGCACCTCCTGGAACGCCCGGCACTGCATGCCGACGAGACCGGCTTCCGGGTCGACGGCATCGGGATCATTCCCCGCCACCGAGGAGTCCTCGTCCACGACCGGTGCAGGCACAGCCGTGCGGCTCTCGTCTTCTCCGCGAACGCGCCCTTGTCATCGAGTCCAGCGGCTTCCGCCGGGCGCGCCTGATGAAGAGACTGCTGCGCGAGGCCTGCCACAAGGTCAACAAGAGCGACGCCACGATCCTGACCGAGATCGAATGCCGGAGTCAAAGCGCGGGCGGACCGCGAAATCCGACGCGCACAACCTGCATGAGCGCCTCGTGAAGCACGAGGAGGCCGTGCTGCGCTTCACGGGCGACCCGCATATCAGCTTCACCAACAATGCCGGAAAGCGGAAGGTCAGGATGAAGGTATCCGGTTGCTTCCGGACACCGCATCACGCCGAGGCCTGGTGCCGCATCTCAAGCCACCTGAACTCGATGGCCGCGCTCGGATACAATCCTCGCGGCGCCATCCAGATCGCCAGCGCCGGAAACGCCGCCGACATGAGCAGCGGGCACTGTCCACAAAATGAAACCAGGAAAGGGGGAGCAGTTACCATCAACAAAGAAAAACAAGGCAATTATATACTTGGCTACAGTCAATTCGGTTTCACGATGGACTGTGCCAGTTTCAAGGCCCTTTCATGAACTTCATCGGGCACGGGTTCGATCTCGCCCGGCCGACCCTCGTCCTCGATCTTCCTGCAGGTCTCGAGAGTCTGCTCCCGTTTCGATTTTGCCTGTACGTCCTTGTCATCGGCCATAACGGATTTCCTCGTAGCAGGCATGGGCCAGTTCCTGTGCATGGACTGCCCGCCGTTCGTCCAGCATCCAGCCGATCTTCCTGTTTTCCCTGCGCAGCCCGGGAAGGGTGAGACTGGCACTTTTGCGGCCATTGCAGGGACGACACAAGAGGATGCGGTTGGACATGTCGTGTACGCCCTGATCGGAACGCGGTCTGATGTGGTCCAGTTCCATGAACGGCGCTTCGAGTTCCCTTCCGCATCCGGCACACAGGCACAGTCCTGGCGTGATGCCCTGTGCTTCGGCAAGAGCGGCAAACATCTCCCGGTTTTTCATCTTCTGCCACGGCTCTTTCGGGATGTTCCGGCGCTCCGGGGTCTCGAACGCTTCCGCGGCCACGTCGCCGCCATCCGTGCGCTCCGGAACTTCCCTGGTGTAATGAACGTCTCCAAAGAAACCGACTTCCCGTTCCAGGCGGTCGATGACGATTTCATGGGCCTTCTCCCAAAGGTCGATTCCGACCCACTGACGACCCAGGCGTTCGGCAGCAACGCATGTCGTTGCGCAGCCCGCGAACGGGTCAAGAACCACGTCATTTTCGTTCGAACTGGCCTTGACGATGCGTTCGTAAAGGGCAAGAGGTTTCTGAGTCGGGTAGCCTGCTCTTTGCGGATCGCTGCGATTAAGTTGCTGAATGTCCGACCACCAGTCCGGGCAAAGCGCCCCTGCACTTACGGAGTATCGGTATACTTTACCAGTTTTCGCATCGCGCTTGATTTGCCATTCTTGACCATGCTCATCAGTTTCAATTTTCATGTGAGTTTTGCGCCGCGGAAGACGAATGTCATTTGCATTGAAATCGGCGTTTTTGCTTTTGGCGTAATAAAGAATGATGTCATGTTTGGCGGCAAACCTTTTTTGCCTCTTCCGCCTATTTCATAACACCAGACCAATTGATTCCGAAAATTCTTCCATCCGAAGATTGAGGTGGTCCCGGAATTTTGGACAGTTGGTTAAGGTGTATTCCACCGTTCACGGAGGAATACGCGATGACGAGGCGACGGAAGTTCAGGCCTGAGTTCAAGGCGAAGATTGCGCTGGAGGCGCTGCGCGGCGACAGGACGATTCAGGAGATCGCGTCGCGCCACCAAGTTGACCCCAATCAGGTGAGTACATGGAAACGTCAGGCGATGGACGGCCTGGGCGAGGTGTTCTCGAACGGCGTCGACCGGGCCGCCCGGGACCATGAGGAGGAGGTTCGCGATCTTCATGCCAGGATCGGTCAACTGACGGTGGAACGGGATTTTTTGGCCAGAGGGCTCAAGCGATGAGCCGGCCGATGGTGCGCCGCGATGTTCCTGGCCTGAGCTTGAGCCGTCAATGCGAGGTTCTGTCGATCAGCCGGTCTTCGCTTTCTTGCAAGCCGAAGGGGGAGAGTGCGGAGACGCTGGCGCTGATGCGGCGGCTCGACGAGCTGTTCCTGAGGTATCCGTTCCACGGCTCGCGGCAGATGGTCCGTCACCGTGTCCGCCGGCTGATGCGCCTGATGGGTCTTCAGGCGGTCTGCCGGGCGCCGAGGACCAGCCAGCCGCACCCGGAACACCGGATTTATCCGTACCATCTCAAGGGCCTCGCCATCGAGCGCCCCGACCATGTCTGGTGCGCGGACATCACCTGCATCCCGGTCAACCGCGGCTTCCTTCATCTGGTCGCGGTCCTGGCCTGGCGGCTGTCGAACACCATGGATGCCCGGTTCTGCGTCGAGGCCTTGAATGAGGCGCGCGACACCTGCGGCAGGCCGGAGATCTTCAATACCGACCAGGGCAGCCAGTTCACCAGCTTCGACTTCACCGGCCGGCTCAAGGATGCCGAAGTGACAATCTCCATGGACGGCCGCGGCCGCTGCATGGACAACATCTTCATCGAGCGGCTGTGGCGCGCGCTCAAATACGAGGCGGTCCATCTGCACGAACTCACCGATGGCTTCCACGCCGAGCGTGTCATCGGCGAGTGGATCGGCTTCTGCAACACCGAGCGTCCCCATTCGGCGCTCGGCGGCCCAACGCCGGCGGAAGCCTGCGGCGCGCGCCAGCCGGTGGATATGATGGACAAGGCGACCGCCTTGTCCACATCCCCACAGGCTCAACAACAGCAGGAAAATCTGACAAACAGGATTCTGGCGGCATGATCAGACAACGGAATACACCTTGGCAACGCCGTCAGACTGTCCAAAATTCCGGGACCACCTCAGACAGCCGCTCACCTTGATCTTTTTCTCTTGCCTCTCATCCCGGACGCCAACGGCGTGCGCATATTCTCATACAGCATGAACAGGTGCCACACCATGTGCATCGCCAAGGTCAGCAGCGCGAAATCCATCAACGTCGCGTCCAAGCACGAAAACGAGATCGCTGGGAATGGTCGGCGGCTCAAGCCATCCAACCGGCACATATTCCCGTCGCTCCGAACTGACCTTCGGGATGACCAGAAACGGCGCGTCGGGAATAACGTTGACGTGTAAACCGCCCTCGTCGCTCCAATCGGGTGAAATCGCAGCCGTGCAGTTGTTTGCCTTCAGGTTCCAGGGGCCATGGGAAATCTGGACGACTGGCTCAGCGTCCTGCGGGAACAGCGTCGCAGCAGCCACCGACCTACGGCTCATCGCTCTCGATAGGCTCTGTGTCCGGCACGTGACCCAGAAGCGCGAGCGCCGCATCGATATCCGCATTCTCGGCGCGGCGCACGAAGAACTCAGCGGCGGTTTCGACTGCTCCAATCTTCTGCGCGACGGCAGCGACAATCCACTGGTTGAGGGAAACGCCGTCCTCCTTCGCAAGGCGCACGGCGATCTCCTTCAGCGATTCCGGCAGTTGAAGGGGATATTTGTAACGAACAGTCTCAGTCATGGGTTAGTTTCCTGACGATCTTGCCGGGCCGGACAACCTCCACGCCCAGGACGGCGGCGGGTTCGAAATCTCGCACATTGTGGGTGACAATGGTTGCGTTCCCGGCGTTGAGCGCGGCTTCCAGCACCATTTCATCGTCGCTGTCTTTGAGCATTGGCCGTATACGGAAAGATGGTTCCACCGGTTCCGCAATCGCCGCGAAGGCGTCCATGATCGTTTTGACCTCTTCTAATTTGTGACCTGTCGCATTCCGTACTTCCGGGCGGCTCAGCACCGCTTCATATTCAAGAAACAAGGCTGTCGAGCAAAGCGGGGTCACACGGCGCTCGAAGGCCAGACGGAGCAAGATATTGCTCGCGCCGCGACGGCTTCGGAACGCCGCCACAAGTACATTGGTATCCAGCACGAGTTTCACTTCCGAAACATGATAGACATCCTGTAAGATATCAACATAGATCGAGTCTGATCCGGCACTGCGGTCCTTGCCGTCGCCTGTCTACGACCTCAAGCACCTGCCCCAGCGGCGGGGCATCCACCGTCTCGTTGATCGTCACCCGAACGCTGGCGGAAAGCGCGATATCCTTTCTTGCAGTGGTGCAAAGCGTTGGCGCGACTGCACTGCTGTTTCTGGTGCTGCTGGCCATCCGAAATCGTTTCCGCATAAGATAGACAGAATCCGATGGGTCCAGTGAAGCGGAATGCTGCCATTATCCTGTATGTATTGGGACGTTAATCACCTGACAGTTTGATCCGTCGGCGTGCGACCGCCCCCGCTGGGCGATATCCGCCCGCATCGAAGCAACCCGCCACGCCACCGGGGCCCCGACAACAGTTTGCGCATCAGTAGGAAGCGCCTTCAACGGACAACCCTTGGCTCACGAGGACAACAACGCTCGCCTCACCGCCTCGGGCTCCTTCTGGATCACCCGCAGCAGTGTCGCCGCCGGGCCGCTGACTCGCCGGACTCCCTGTTCCCACTTGCGGTAGTCGGAAAGGCTCATCCCCATCAGGGGCCATCTACGCCTGGGTGAGCTTCGCCTGCTTGCGGACCTCGCGCGGGGTCACGGGCGCATGAACGACAGCGGGGCCTTCGCCCTTTGCATGGGCGAGGGCTTCGTTGAGGGATTGAATCAGATCTTCTCCGAACGTGCTCATTTTCTCTCCTTTCCGCTGCTCTTGAGCGTAGCGGCCACAGCGCGGATTGCGAGCCGCTCCGGCGGATTCAAATCGGTCTCGGCGGACTTCGCACAGGCGAGAAGTGCGTAGACCGGCATGTGTTCGCCGCCGTGGAAGCAGATCACCCGTGCGCCGCCTCTCTTTCCCCGGCCCGAGGTGGCGAAACGCAGCTTTCGGACGCCGCCGGTTCCCGGAAGTTCATCGCCCGCCAGTGGATTTTCGGCTAGATAGTCAATCAGTTCATTCCGCCCCTCCTCGCTGAAAAGCTTGTCGGCCTGACGCGCGCGCCTGTCTCGGCCGCGGGCGCAAAAGGGGCTCGGACGCTCACGGGGCGGTTTCAGTACGAATATCCACCTGAAGACGGACTTCACAAGGGCCTGCAGGGCGCCTTCCACCTGACCGGCGGCCAGGCCGCCGACAGATCGCACTCGCCGCCGCCTTCATCTTGATCATATCCGTCCACAGAACCTAATCCTGACCGCGGATCGGAGCAACATATTGTGCCTCTGTGTCCCAAGGGAAGTGTATCCAGGTATCTTGACTGACTTCCGTCACGTAGGAATCGACGAGCGGCCGACCGGCAGGTTTGGCATAGACCGACGCGAAGTGGGCTTTGGGCAGCCGTTCCCTGACGATCTTGGCTGTCGCACCGGTATCTACAAGGTCGTCGACAATCAGCAAACCTTCGCCATCACCCTCTACCGACTTCAGGACCGAGATATCACCCTGCAGTTGCTCGTCATAACTTGCCACGCAGATTGTATCAATCAGGCGGATGTTCAGTTCGCGCGCAACGATGGCTGCCGGCACCATGCCGCCCCGGGTCACGGCAACGACACCCTTGATTTCAGACAAGCTGCTCAGTCGCCAGGCCAAGGCCTTGGCATCCCGATGCAGTTCCTGCCAAGAAACCGGAAAATGACGCGTAAAGCGTTTTTGATCGGTCGGATTCATTTCGGTGTCAGACATTACTTCTTGATCGAGAGTTGCGAAATACCGCTGTTGTTGGAGGAAGATATAGTCAAAGTCGCGTTGCGGCGGCAATCTTTCGAGGCAGGGATCTGCCATGCAGAGGCGATCAAGGCCGCAGCATCGTTGCCGACATCATACTGCGAGACGACATGGCTTGATGCACCGGGCGAGGATGATGGAGTTCACCCTCAACTCAAAAGTCAACGCAATGCCATCGTCCTGCAACTTGACGAACCCTGGAACGGATATGGCAGCAGCAACATGGCGCGAAGCGGCTAGGCCGCCAGCACCACCCGCCCCACGACCTGACCAGCCTTCAGATCATCCAGGATCTTCTGAGCATGACCGAGGCCGCGTTTTTGGACGGGAAGAGACAGAATATTGCCGTTTCGAGCGAGTTCCATGACCTGAGCCATTTCTTCCAGGCTGCCGACATAACTACCGGTGAGGGTCATGGCAGTCAGCGGAAGCATGGGTACAGAGAGCGACAACGAGCCACCCATCAGGCCGACGACAACCACAGTACCGCGACGAGCAACGGTTTTCATGGCAAAGCCAACTGAAGCCGCCGCGCCGACGAAGTCGACAACGGCTGACGCGCCGCCACCGGTCAGATTCGGATCAGAAGGTTGGGAGTTCGAGTCTTCCCGGGCGCGCCACTATAACTTCTTGATATCAATTATGTTTTCTATATCTTTTCGTATTTTGGACACCGTCATATTCCAATCTTGGCAAACATCCAGATTCGCAATCCTGTCAGTGAATAGCAACGGCAGGATCTCTTCCTGACGGGACGGTCGAAGAACTTCTTCGTGCTCGCGCCGAACACGACGATCTATGACAAGCTGATCGAGGATTTCTCGAACCAGACAGGCGAGGAAAGCGACGAGGCCATGCAACGTCTTGTCGGCCTGGAAACCGATAACGGGACCGAAATCGTCATCCATGTGAACAAACTGAAGGAAGGTTGGGATGTAACCAACCTCTACACCATCGTTCCCTTGCGTGCGTCGGCCTCTGATATCCTGACCGAGCAGACCTTGGGTCGCGGCCTGCGCCTGCCTTGCGGTGAGCGAACGGGCGTGGAAACCGTCAATACGCTGACCATCATTGCCCATGACCGGTTCGACGACGTGATCGCCAAGGCGCACGAAGAAGGTTCCATCGTCAAACTGAAAGAGATCAGGATCGGTGGCGATGGCGATGTGTCTGGCGAGGGGGCTTTCGTATTGGAGGCGCCCACCCACACTGAAACTGCGCTCTCGGGCCGTCGCTCCGGCGTGGAGGGGCTGGCTGAGGACGAGGCGCCGTTCATATTCGATACCGAAGAGGAGAGATCGGCGGCGGAAGCCGCCCTGACGCTCCTTCAGCAGAAATACGAGCGGCGATTGACCGACGGTATTGGGGCGCTAAGCGACAAAGTCGTTCAGGCAGAGATTATAAGGGACGTTGAGCAGGCCATTCAACCTCAGCAAGGAGCGCTGGAGGGGATTGCTGACAAGACCGACGTGAAGAAGGTTGTCGAGAATACCATCGAAATTCCCGAGATCGTGGTACTCCCGACTCGTGACGTGACCTTTGGATACAAGGATTTCGATCTTGATGACCTGGCTCCGAAGCGGCACCAGCCGATTTCAGACCAGATACTCATCCGCAATCTGCGAGCCGAAAGCCAGCGAGAGCTGGCGCGCTCGGTCGACGGTGCGCGCGAGGCGCAAGTCGAGAATTACATCGTCCGACACCTGATCGCCTTCGACACCGTGGACTACGACAGTCACGCGGACCTGCTTTACAAGCTGGCGGGCCAGGTGATTGCGCACCTTCGAACCTATCTGGCAACGGAAGATGACGTCGAGAACGTGGCTCTGAACCACGGCAAGGAATGGTCCGACTTCATCTTTCAACAGATGAAAGATCACTATTGGGAGACGCCCTCTGACTACAGGGCGAAGGTCACGCGGGAGTTCAGGGTTCTGAAAGCGCAGAACTTCAATGTGTCGGGAGTCGACCGGATTAGAGACTTGAGGAACGGTGTAACCCCTCGCTCCGATACCAGGAAGTATGTCTTCAATGGCCTGAAAAAGTGCGGCTATCCCTATCAGAAATTCGATTCCGACGACGAGCGCCGCTTTGCCGTTCTTATCGATGGCGATTTCGAGAAAAGCGTCCACCGGTGGATCAAGCCGGGGGCTCGGCAGTTCCAGATCGAATACGCCTCGGGTCAGGCCTAAGTGTCTGTCCCGAAATGAATTGAGTGATTTCCGAGAGTCATGCTTCAGTGGTTTGTGTTGAGCAAACAAGGAGGCACCACATGTGGACTGAAATCACGCGCCCGAAGCATGCCCGCACGGGGCTGCGTCACGCAAGCGATCTGACCGCTGCCGAATGGCGCGTGATCGACCCCCCATGCCGCCGCCGCAGGCTCTGGGGCGGCCGCGAAGGACGGATTTGCGAGAGTTGGTGAATGCCATCTTGCATGTTCTGCGCAGCGGTTGCTGCCGAAGGACTTCCCGCCGCGTTCGACGGTGCAGCGCCATTTCGCTCTGTGGCGGGATGGCGGCCTGTGGGCGCGGCTCAATCACGCGCTCCTGATGGCGGCGCGCGCGGCCGAGGGACGCGAGGCCAGTCCGTCCGCCGGGATGATCGACAGCCAGCGCGTGAAAACCACGGAAAGCGGCGGCCCACGGGGCCTTGACGCGGGCAAGAAGGTCAAGGGCCGCAAGCGTCACATTCTCACCGACACCGGCGGCCTGCTGGTTGCCGCACAGGTCCGCGCCGCCAACATTCAGGACCGCGACGGCGCCCCTGGCGTGCTCGCACACCTTATCCGTGGCGGCGTCATGTTTTCGCCGACGGCGCCTGTGCCGGACCCAAACGCGAAGCGGCATTGAAGCGGGTCGGTCGATGGACCCTGGAGATCGTCAAACGCCCGGATGGCGCGCAAGGGTTCGACGTTCTGCCGCGCCGATGGGTGGTGGAGCGCACCCTGGCGTGGCGCAAGCGCAACCGACGGCTGGCGAAAGACTTCGAGGCCATGATCGCGACCGCCAAGGCCTGGCTCCTGATCGCCAGCGGCCAACTCCTCACCCGACGGATCGCAAGATACTGAAAAAAAAGGATTCTTTATGGGCCAGACTCTCAGACTAGGCTGGGCCTCGGTTCTCTTGCCGTTGACGATCGAATATCTCACAGATCATGCCTTCCCAGCCGCCGATTCATTGTTCCTTGGAAGCATCTGCCCCTTCGCGCTGCGAGTGCGTTACCTCGGCTCATTGCGGGACGCGGTAAATCCGGGTTTGCGTATCTCCCGACAGCAGGTCGACCACCGGAGGCACTAGCGGCAACAACTCCGCCAGGCGGTTCCGCCCGGCCAGCACGACGACCACCGGGATCGGCAGCGTATCGGGGTTCTGCTGGTGCTCGATGCCACGGTCGACAGTGATCATCGCTTCGAAGCCCTCGCCGGCGGCGAGCGCCAGCAGGCGGCCGTTCCCGGTTCCGGCCCAGCCCATCTCCTGGACTGTGCGCACCGTATACGCTGCGGGGAAGGCCCTGGCGAGTCGCCTCGGAACCGATTCGTCAAGCAGCAGCTTCATCGCCGCCGGTCACCAGCATCGCAGTCGCGCGTTCGAGCAGCGTAACCGCCTGGCGCCGCGAGACCGTCGGGTAGTCGGCCAGAAAATCGTCGAGCCGGTCGCCGGCTTCGAGATGCTCCATCAAAATCCGCACCGGAACCCTGGTGCCAGCGAATACCGGCGTTCCGCCGAGGATGTCGGGGTTCCGGTCGATCAGCTTGTCGGTCATCCTGTCCTCCTGTAGGTGACGGTCGAAATGTGCACATATTTGCTGATCCTAGATGTGGGGCTTTACACGGACGGATCAGTTGATCTCGCCCACCTCAACATCTGGTAGGTGGCATGCAACTGAACTTCAGCGAATACATGCACTTTCTGACCGTCGCTAACACCTGTTAGCGGCTGTGAGGAAGGGCGCATATTCGCTGGTGTGTTGCGGCCGGTCCGGGCGGCGTGCGTGCGTTGGCGCGTGGGGTAGGTCGGCCGTTCAGTTGATCTGTTGGTCATCGGTTTCGAGTGGTTCGCCGTCGCGCCCAAGCATGTCGTTCCAGTCCTGATCGTCGAGGGCGGGCCGCATTCGGACGATTCTGGTGTCCTTGTCCTGTAGGCGCCGCGCGGCGCGGTTCCCGTTCCGGGTGATATTTTAGGCACAGAAGATCAGACGTCCTGACATCTCGGGATCGATGGCCGAGACCGTCTGCAAGAACCTTTGAGGGGCGCACGGCCCCTCGCAGGAGCGTCCTAGCCCCGTCGGGTAGGATCTGTCGGTGCAAGTCCCTAAACACCATGTCTTGACACCCGCGCGGTGAGCAATCACATTCCCCAACAGAAACATCAGTCCAGCGAGAGATTGATCATAGTCATGCGTGGCCCCGGCACCCTTCCCGTCATCTGACTTCTCCGTCGGCATTCTGCATCGGTTCGCCGTCTAGTTCGGGCCTCTGCCGGCTTCGAGCCCAAGCACGTTGGCAATACTGACAAAGCCACATCTTCATCCGGCCGATCACTCGGCTCACGAAATTGCCACCGGCAGATACCAGAAGAGCCTCAGACAATGTTCGAGCGGCTCTAGCTTGTCTATGGCCTTCACCCCCCACTCGCACGCCTCATACACGCATGTGTTGTATTGTTTGATTAGACTGACTTTCTGTCCGGCTTTAACTGGCACCGCACATACTCGCTTCGAAAGTCCTCGGCGAGAGCGTGGACCAACGCTTCGCTCTGGATAAAATGCACGATCCGTTCGAGCGTTGCGCTGTCGAGAAATCCGAGCCACTCGCGCACATCATCAACACTGAGGTCGTCATGCCGACAGAACGGGATATACGGCGTAAATCCTTCCTTATCTTCTTCTGCTCCTTCCGCATCTTCCGTAATTCGGCTTACGACCGCCGCCAGCTGCGGTCGGGCGAGGCGCTCATCCTTTGTATGCACCGGATCTATACCGTCCGCCTTCCAGGCCGCAACCGCCACCCTGATGTAAACCGAAACGATCCGAAGCCCTGTCGCCTGGCGTACTTTCTCGACCACAAAATCCCGGAGCAGCTTCAGAAAGAACGCAGCCGCAGCCACCATGACCGCCCAAGCCGCTTTGGCTTGCAGAGAAAGCTCTGCAATTGTGTCCACGATTTCTCCCATAACCGCCTTTCCGCGCGATGCCCTAGGGCCCGCCCATTCCCCGACTCCCGGGAGGAGAACGGAAGCGCCTGAAAGAACCCTTACGGTCCCTTCGGCCTCTTCAAGGCCTTCCTGATCGGCCTTTCCCCTCCACGGTATAGCCAATGATCCTTTTGCGGCGAATCCATTAGGTCCCAAAAGTACCATTTAATCAGAGGCGCTCGAAATTTTACCGCCTCCCAAAAAATTCCCACCGATGCTCCCCGTGATCCGCGCGGCGGCCGTCTGGATCGAGTCCCGGGCAAGATGCGCATACCGGGCGGTCGTCTGAACCTGCGTGTGACCGAGCAGCTTGCCGATCATCGTCAGGCTTTCGCCGAGTGCCAGTGCCCGGGAAGCGAAGCTTTGCCGGAGATCATGAATTCGCATATCTTCCAGGCTGGCCCGTTCCCTGATGTGCCGCCATGGCCGCTGAAGATCCGTGAGATGGCTGCCGGGCAGCCGGCCGGCAATGACCCAGGGGATTGTCCTCATGGCGCGGCAGGGCATCCAGAATGGCACCAGCCTCCGGCGCCATCGGTACGGCGCGCCCGCCGGTCTTCGCATCCGGAAGCTCAATGCAGTCGGCCCTGACATGCTCCCAGCGCAGAGTCTGGATTTCCGACAGCCGGCAACCGGTCAGCAACAGCAGACGGATGGCAGCTACGGCAGACAGCATCTCCGGCTCAACCTCGCGCAAAACCTCCCCCAGTCGTTCGGTCTCTGCCGGCGACAGGAACCGCTCGCGCGGACTCTCCCTGTAACACTTCACATGCCGGGAGGGGTTGGTGCCGTCCGGCCGCCAGCCCCAGACCTCTGCGAGCGAGAACATCTTCGACAGCACGCTGAGCGTCCGGTTCGCCTGGTAGGGCGTACGGCGCAGGCCGTGATGCAGTTCGGCAATGTCCTTGCGCTGCACTTCCGACACCCGAATCGTTCCAATCACGGGGTTGATGAACAGTTCGACTAATCGACGATATTCCGCTAGGGTGCTGGGCTTGCAGTGATGCTGGATATGGTCTTCGAGGAACCGTTTCCGGAGATCGCTCATCACCGGGTCCGTCCCCGCCGCATGTGTCTTGCGGGGATCGACACCCTTCCTGGCCTGGGCCAGGATCTCCAGCGCGTTCGTGCGGACCTCGTCGATGGTGAGGGGCCCGTGCTGGCCGATGGTGAACCAGCGCAGCTTGCCGTTGATACGCGTCTGGAGGACATAGTTCTTGCGGCCCGACTTGCGGACGCGGACGCCGAACCCGGTGAGTTCGCCATCCCAGTAGACGGTATCGGCCCCTTCGCCTTGAGCGCATCGACGGTGCGCTTGGTGAGCCTGGGGATGCGGTTTGCCATTGTAATGTTCGCTCTTGATCTTCGCCGAGCACTTTATCAGGTTGGCAAACGAATTGAATCAAACCGCTGGCATGACTCTGTGCATGATTGTCGAAGCAAGAAGCCTGAAACTGGGACTAAAACAAGGATTTCTCTATAATCTGGCGAATCATGGCAGAGCAAGCTGGCAATATGTGATGAAACTGCGGATCTGTTTCGCCGCATCCTTGTCAGTGCTGTTAACGACATTATCGGCACCCAGTTCTTTCGCAGCGGACAGCTTTCCATCGTCAATATCGCAGACAGTGATCGTCGCATCCACGATGTTGCGGGCGATCGCAAGACCCGCCAGTCCGATCCCGCCGGCACCGATCAGTACCATGTGGCCAGCGCTGGTCCTGGCCGCCTTGCTGATCGCCGAATAGGCGGTAACGCCGGAACAGGCATAAGTGCATGCGACCTCGGCAGGCACGCTGCTGTGGTCGAACAGATACTTGCCGTGGGGAACAATCAGATGGTCGGCGAAACCTCCGTTCACCATCACGCCGATCAAGCGATGCTTGGGACAAAAATGTTCGTCGCCGGCGGCGCAGACAACACATTCCCCGCAACCTATCCAAGGATAGACCACCACGCTGTCACCGATGTTGACGCCGCTGGCCGAGTCGCCCATCGCGACAACCTCGTGGCCCAGGCACATCGGCAGTTTGCGGCCAGCCGTCAGATCCGCCTTCTTTTCATCTCCCATGTCGAAATAGCCGTCGTAGATGTGCACGTCGCTGTGGCAGACGCCGCAGCCAGTAACGCACAGCAGGATTTCGTCGCCGCTCGGCTCAGGAGTCGGCAAGTCCATCTCGACCAGGAGTTTGCCGAATTCGACGATGGGGAAACATCGCATGACAAGCTCCAGAAACGGGACAGCGGGCTGCCGCCTACGGTACGGGATTGGGCCGCTGCGGGGAAAGCGATGTGCCGCCGGCTACCTTCGCAATTTCCTTGACCTGGCGCATAGCGCTGAAAATCTGCCCCCGGCGGCACAAAACGACCGACGCTTCGGGTTGTTCGTCGGCTACCAACTTGCCACCACTTCATCCATGGCCCGGTTGACTTCGGCAGCGTGCAGACGGGCTTTCTTGTTTGTAGGCTCCAGCGGCTCCTTGACGAAGAATTCCGGCAATTCGTCGTCAGCTATCGTGAAGCCGGCATCGCGATTGAACTCCTTTTCCAGCCGCAGCGTCTCCCGCCCGACCTCGTCGATATATTCCGGCGGCAGGTCCAGATTGTAGGAGGCGTTGATGGCATCGATAATCAGCTTGCGATTCACGTCGGTCACTGTTCGACCGAACACGCACAGGCCAAAGGAATCCGCCACGGCACTGTTGATCTGCACTTGATAGCTGGCCTCCGCCAGATCCTTCACCGTCTTGCCGTCACTGTTGTAGGTCGGAATGTTGCCGGTTGTATGGTCAGCACCTTGGGCGGTCAGCATCATGGATACTCCCGTCACTTCGATGATTCGAGGGTCGTAGGCGCTGATTGCCTGCTTCTTGATCACCGGCACGCGTTCGATACCGAAATGCTCGCCCACACGTGCCGTTCCTTGCGCCAGAATGCGGCCCCGCTCATTGCCGGCACGGATGTCTTCCAGCGCCTGTTCCATGAAAGCCACATCGCCCCACTCCGCTTCGCCATGGTCCATCAGGGTGGCGAGCATGGCGCCAGTTTCGATCGTGTCGATACCCAGGTCGTTGGCGATATAGTTGAGGCGAGCGATGTCGTCCGGATCTTTCAGACCACAATTTGTGCCCAGCAGGCCAATGGTTTCGTATTCCAGCGGCGAGACGATATCGTTGCCATCTTCATCGGCATAGATGTTGGAACACTTGATCAGGCACCCGGGCATGCAGGCATGACTGGTGACCCCTCCACGTTCCGTATTCTGATGATAGATAAAGTCGCCGCCGGCTTCGAAGGTTTCTTCCTTCGGGTCGACGATTTGTCCTGCACTGAAGTTTCGGACCGGCAAGCCGCCGACGGTGTTGGTATAGTCTGCAACCATCGCCGTTCCAAACTGGGACATGGCCTGGACGGCCGGTTCCTTTCGCAGCTTTGCCCCATACTCCTTGATCCCGGCCATCACCTTCGGGCGATCATGCAGCGGCGGCATCTTCGACTTGTCGATGACGATTGCCTTGACTTTTTTGACGCCCATCACGGCGCCGACGCCTCCTCGCGCCGCGATCCGTACAGGCCGGTTCTCGGCATCACTGACCGCAATGCCCGACAGCAGCCCCAGATATTCCCCGACCGGGCTGCACAGGGCGATACTGGTCTTCTGGCCATATTTTTCATGGAGAAGGGCTGCCGCCTCGACATTGCCCCTGCCCATGCAGGGTTCGGCAGTATCCCAATTTAACGCCCCATCTTTGTCGATGTGGATGACCACCCAATCGTCGGAGGCACCATGAAGCGTGAACCCGGCGATCTGCAGATGACCCATGGCTAACGCAAAAGTCCCGCCGGCATTGGCTTCCTTGATGCCGCCGGTGAGCGGACTGCGGCACCCGACAGAGAGGCGGTTGGCGTTTGAGAAGTTTGTGCCGGCAAAGGGACCCGCAGAGAAGATGAGCGGATTTTCCGGTGACATCGGGGCGACTTTGGCGACACCCATGTCCAGCAGGGTCTTGGCAATGAAATAGCGCCCCGCCTGCGCAAATTCCCTGCCCTGCAGTTCGCGCGAAGTGACGTTGCGTGTGGCGAGATCGATATCCAGATAACTGCGCATGACAAATCCACTGCTGCAAACCGAGTGGTCAATATTAGCGCCTCCGGCTTCGCGTGTGTGGAAAATTGTTGGCGACACCCCACCTGCGGGATTACGACCCGGCCGGCGGCAAGGGCAGTCGGCGTGAGCAACGTCCGTGAAACAACCAACGGCCATCGTCGGCACTGCAGTTCTGATCAAAACAAGAGAGCATCGTCACGACAATCAGAGCCAGGCCGTGTCGCCGGCCGATCAGAAAGGCATGTCTTGTCGTCATGGCCGTGCAGATAGCCGCTGTACGTCCCTCACCGACGGATTCGCGCAATAGATCCGGGCTTGTCGAGACTTGGCGGACGTTGTTTCGAGGAAAGTTGGCCAAGTCGGCACATTCCGGCTAAACAGGGGAAAATCCGGTTCAGAGAAACAGCCATGCCCGTAATCAACCGCATTGCCGACTTTCACGACGACATGACCGCGTGGCGGCGAGACATTCATGCACATCCGGAAACCGCGTTCGAGGAAAACCGGACGGCAAATGTGGTGGCAGAGAAGCTGGAGAGCTTCGGGGTGCCGGTACACCGAGGCTTGGCGAAGACCGGCGTGGTTGGATCCCTGAAAGTTGGCGGATCGTCCAGGGCGATCGGTTTGCGCGCTGATCTGGATGCCCTCAACCTTCAGGAAAAAAACGACTTTGACTACAAGTCGAAGCATGAAGGCAAAATGCATGCCTGCGGTCATGACGGGCACACGACGATGTTGCTTGGGGCTGCCCGCTATCTTGCGGAAACACGGAACTTTGACGGCACCGTTCATTTCATCTTCCAGCCAGCGGAAGAAGGCGAGGCAGGCGGCAAGGCGATGGTGGATGAAGGCCTGTTCCAGCAATTTCCGTGCGAAGCGGTTTACGGCATGCACAATTGGCCGGGCATGCCGCGCGGGATGATCGGCGTGCGCAGCGGCGCAATGATGGCATCGGCGGACATGTTCACGATCCGCATTCAGGGTCGCGGCGGGCATGGAGCAATGCCGCATCACGCCGTCGATCCCGTTGTGGTCGGTGCCCAGATTGTAAACGCCCTGCAAACCATCGCCAGCCGGACCATCGACCCGCTGGAAAGTATCGTGGTCAGTGTCACCCAGTTCCATTCCGGCACGGCGCACAACGTGATTCCTGACACGGCGGAACTGTCGGGTACCTGTCGGGCACTATCGCCGGAGGGGCGAAAAATCATCGAATGGCGCATGAAGGAAACGGCCGAAGGTATCGCTGCAGCACATGGTGCCAGCGTAGAGGTCAACTACCGGCACAACTACCCGGTACTGGTAAATACTGCCGACGAGACGCAGCGGGCAGCCAGGGCGGCGGCCAAGGTCGTTGGCGACCACCAGGTGTTGCTTGATCCGCCGCCGGTAATGGGCTCGGAAGACTTTGCCTTCATGCTGGAAGCCAAACCGGGCAGCTATGTCTGGATCGGAAACGGTGTCGGCGAGGAAGGAGGCTGCATGGTACACAACCCCCATTATGACTTCAGTGACGATATCCTGCCGGTCGGTGCAAGCTATTGGGCCACGCTGGTAGAGCAGGAACTGCCACGGAGTTGAGGGGTTTTCTCTTTCGGAGATTTGCCTGGCCGGATTTTTCACAGGTGTCCAAGACCTTCGGCAGAGACAGGGTCCATGGCGGTTCGGCCGTCCAGCCACAGTGTGCTGTGTGCAAACCGGGTCATCTGCAGACAGGCCTTTGACATCAGGCACGCCTGAACCCCGAATACTGCTGCAGGATTGCCGATGGTTGCGCTCAGCAAGGCGTCTTTTTTCGATCGTCGCGGAGCAAGATCAGATCGTCGTTGTCCCATGCCGTTTCGAATTTGCGTCACAACATGATCAGTTGACAGTCGCATGTCTCGTCGAGTCCATCCGGCTCCAAGGTTTCCATGGCTCGCGGAATTCAGAAGACGAGCGCGCCAAAACCGGTTGTATGACAGGGTCGACGAAAACGTCGTCGGTCTTGCCGAAGCCGGACGGCTAGTCGACTCCTTCGACCACCCGAAAATCCCGGACAACGCCGCCTCTCAATACTTCCAGCGCGGCTTTGTAGTCGTCGGATTCGTGCGCAGCGAGCGCCTGTTCGTAGCTGTCAAATTCGATCACGACGACGCGGTTGTCGCTGCCGTCTTCGTAGCCGGTGACCCGCCCGCCCCGTGCCAACGGGCGACCTCCATGTTTCGTAACGGCCGGACCGGCCACTTTGGCGTAAGAAGCCAATTTGTCGGGGTCGTTGATCTGGCGGTAGACCGACACCCAGTATCCTTTGGCCATGTTGGGGTATCCTCGCTTGGTGTTCTTTCATCGTGCCATTTAGAACGTCTGGCCCGGATGTGACAAGACATCAAGAAGATCACCGCGCTGCGCTCCAGAGGGCTGAAGGCATTACCAGCCTCGAAGGGATCAACCTCAAACGATCACGCGATTTTTGACGTAATACCGCCCTGTGACTCTTCTGATCGACACCAACATCATCTCAGAGTTGTTCAAGGTGAGCGCTGCAACTCGGTTTTGACCGGTGTCATTTAGAACCATTTGTAGCTCAGCCCCTTGGTTTTGGACGAAATCCGCAAGAGCGTGGAATTGGCGCGCCGGCCTTGCCCTGACCGCTGAGGCCAGGTGGAAAACGGACATCGCCCCTGAAACTTGATGATCGTTGACAAAATCCCATTTGGGCGATTCGTTCGCCAGCGAACCTCCGCCAGAATTTTGCAAGAAGCTCTGCCATAAAAAATTTGGACTCATGACGCCGGGACTTCAACTCACTTCCCAAACTATCGCAGCTTGGCCCGGGAGGACGTCACGGCGCGCCGCGCGCTGGCCGCCCGTCACGGCTTCAGGGTGGTCCGGGGATGACCGTCGCGGGCTTCGTCCTGCTCACCGGCGGGCTGGCCGGCTTCCACCCCTCGAAGCGCCAGCCCCTCCCCGGCACGCACAAGCTCCGGGAAGGAGTCAGGATCCTGTCCCGTGCCGTCATCGCCAGCCGGGCCATGCAGGACCGGGACAAAAGCAAATCTCAGGGAGAAGAAAAGACGGACTCAAGTGTGTTGGATTGATAGCAGCGGGGGGCTCCTGTCCGTGGCCGTTACGTCACCACAGGGAGGACCCCACTCCCACCTGACACATGAATCCTTGCGTCACCGAACGCCGATCGCGATTGCATTCTGGGACAGATCAAGACACATTGTCTGGAATTGACACTAGGTTGGCAGCATGAACCCTCAAGGCACCGGCGAGTTCTCCGAACTGATGACCCGCGCGGGTCTGGGCATCCAGGAGGCTGCCGGGTTGCTGGGCGTCAATGCGCGTACCGTACGCCGCTACATCAATGGCGAGGCCAGGCGTATCGACCAGCTGAAGATCGAAAAGCTGCGGGAAATCGACAACACGCCCTGTCCCGCCGATCGGCAGGAAGGATTTCGCTTCGTCGATATCTTCGCGGGGATTGGCGGGTTGTGCCGCCCGAGGGTTATCGGGGCTTCCAGAGCGAGAGCGGCCAGCTCTAGGATGTCCTCTGCTGGGTGGCCCGCTACTACGTGCTCGGCGCCCCCGGCAGCGACCGCCTGCGGATGTGCGTGCTGGTGCGCGACATCCGCAAGGATCTGCGCGACGGCGAGCGTCCGCCCCGCAAGCATTTCCCCATCGTGGCGATCGGCCCCGGAGACGAAGCCAAGGCCGTCATCACCGTGATGTTCCCGGAGGACCACTGAGCATGCACGCCCCCAGCCCCCAACAGATACTCGACATCGCCCGCCGCGTCCACGAGACCTTCGACCGCCCCAAGCGCTGGCACCAGGGTGGATGGGGCCGCGACGACGACGGCTACGTGATCGAGTTCGACGGCGAATTCCATGTCGTCGACAACGAGGAGGTCCGCCACCCGCCGGCACTCTGGTCCACCGCGCCCGAGAGCCAGCGCTGCTTCTGCCTCGGCGCCGCAATCCGCATCCACACCGGCCATGTGCTCGGCTTCGACCCGTCCTGCACCGGAGATGCCACCGAAACCGTCTGCGCCGTCTACACAAGGCTCGGCCGAGTCGACACCGCGGACCGGCAGGAGGACACGGCGGACTTCGAGCCGCATCTCAACGCCCTTATCGATTGGAACGACACCGACGAGCGCTGCTTCAACCACGTCCGCGATCTCACCGCCGCCGTGCTGCGCCACATCGACACCGAGCGCCGGTAATCCCGACCGCCACGCGCCGGATGTTCCCGCCACTCCAGCCCGGAGACCTCAATGCTCTACCGGATTACCGGCCGCGCCACCAAGTGCGGCCCTTCCGCGATTTCCGCCATTGCCGGTGTGCCCACCCGTGAGCCCTCCCCCGCATCCTTCGCCACGGCCCGCTTCGGCCGAGAGAATGCAGCATGAACCCACCGACCATCCTCGCACTCTTGCCGCTGCTGTTCGGCTTCCTGGCCTTTCCGGCCCAAAGCTGCGCAGCCGACCTGGTGGAATGGCAGTCCGGAGAAAGCCTGACCCGTCTGGCACGCGCGTCCCACAAGAAGGACTTCTTCCCGCTCAGCAACAATTTCATCAGCCAAGACAACGCGATCTTCTGCGGCCCGGTCTCCTCAGCCATCGTTCTCAACGCCCTGCGTCTGGGCAAGAGAGACGGGTTGCCCGTCGACCGGCAGTCGATCGGCTCCGAAGAGAGGAATTGGCTGCCGGCGGGCGCTGACCCGTTCTACGGCAAGTACACACCGAACAACGTCCTCAACGAGAGTACCAAGTCAAGGCTCGAAGTGCTGGGCAAGCCTGTCCTGATCAAAGGCACGCCGACGAGCGATTTCGGCCTGCAACTGCGTCAGCTCGCGGAAGTCCTGCGCAGCCACGGCCTCAACGTCATCATGCGAATCGTGGACGAGACCGCAGATACGTCGGCGATCCGGCGCGAGCTCGCCACAAACCTTGCGGTCGCGGACGACTTCGTCCTGGTAAACTATGCACGCAAGACGCTTGGCCAGCGGGGTGGCGGCCATATCTCTCCGCTCGGAGCCTATGACGAGGCCAGCGACTCTTTCCTCGTCATGGACGTCAACCCCAACCGGGCGCCTTGGGTATGGGTCACGACTGACGACCTGATCGCAGCCATGCGCACGTTCGACACCGTCGAGAACCGCGGCTACCTGTTGATCTCGGAAGGAAGATAGACAAGCCGCGGAAGATGAGACCTCCCGGTCCGTTCAGTAGCAGCAATGTGCTCGGGTTCAGGAACGAAACGGCCGGGAACCTTGACCGCAGCATGACCGGGGCTGCCACATCATCCCATCAGACCGGGAAGCCACAGGACAATTCCGGGAAAAGCGAGCAGTACGCCTACCGTCAAGACATCAGCGACAAAAAACGGGCCAATGCCCCGGAAAACGTCTTGCAGCGGCACCTCCAGCGAACGGCCCCGGTCGTCCACCAGATCACGTGAAACTCCAGCCACGACAAAACAGTTGAGTCCAATGGGCGGCGTTATCAGGCAGATTTCAGCCATCTTGACCACGATGATACCGAACCAGACGGAATCGTATCCCAAGGCGATCACGGCCGGATAAACCACCGGCAGCGTCAGAATCAGCATGCCGATCGCATCCATGAACATGCCGAGGATGGCGTACGCCAGCAGGATGCAGATCATGATCACGATCGGCGGCAGATCCAGCGTCGTTACCCAGCCGGCAAAGGCGGCGGGCAACCCGGCAAAGCCCAGAAAGCGGACGAACAGGAACACGCCCCAGATCAGCGTGAATATCATCGCCGTCAGCTTGGCCGTCTCGATGAGGGCTTCCTTCAGGCGTCCGCCCATTTCGCTGCCGGTCTTCTGACGCCAAGCCTCTAGGACATAGATACTGAAAACGATCATTGCACCCAGCGCGGCAGCTTCGGTCGGCGTTGCCTTGCCGGTATAGATTGCGCCGAAGATGACCAGCACCACGGCGAAAACCGGCAGCACGCCTGGCAGGGTTTTCAATTTTTCCTGAAGACTGAATCCCTTGATCGGCCGACCCAGATCCGGCCTCCAGATACACATCCCGACGATGAGCGCGACGTAGATCATCGCCGAGACGATTCCCGGAAGAAAACCGCCGAGCAACAGCTTGCCGACCGACTCCTCCACGATGATGGCATAGATCACCAGAATCGCAGACGGCGGAATCAGGGAAGCAAGCGTACCGCCGGCCGCCACGACGCCGGCGGCCAGTTTCCGGTCGTAGCCATTCTTCAGCATGTCCGGGATGGCGACCCGCGAAAAGACAGCGGCCGTAGCCGTGGATGCACCGGAAACAGCGGCGAAACCTGCCGTGGCAAAGACGGTCGAGACTGCCAAACCACCGGGAACCCAACCGACCCATCGACGGGCGGCTTCGAACAGCTTGCCGGTCAGGCCGGCATAGAACGCCAGGAATCCGATCAGGATGAACAATGGCAGTACTGACAACGGATAGGTGATGGTCTTCGAATGGGGTATCGTTCCTGACAATGCCGCTGCCACATTCCAGCCGCGTAATTCCAGAAGGCCGAGAAAACCGGTAATTGCTGCGGCGACGAAAACGCGAACCCCCAGCACAACCAGGACCATCAGGAATACCACGGCAACGATGCCTGTGTTGAAGGGGTCGAGGCCCAGCATCAGGTCGCGCCCTCGATCTCTTCGGCCGCCTGCTCCTCGACGGTCTTGACGTGCGGTGCACCAACCGGCTTCAGCCCGGGTTTCACGAGCATGCGCAGGTAGGCAAGGAACTGAATCACAAACCGGAGCAACAGGAAGCTCAGCAAGACCGGCACTGCCAACTTGCCGGGCCACACCACCAATTCGATATCGATGGTACTGTCTCCCAGAACCCAGGCGCGTGCAAAGTGCTCGTACGAATAGGGGATCAGGATGGTCACGATGAAGATGCCGACGGCGACGCCCAGCAGTTCGACAAGCCACATGGCCCGACCCTTCAGGCGGCCGACGATCAGTTCCATGCGCACGTGTCCGCCGGCGCGCTGGACGTAGGATATGCCGAAAATCGCGAACCCGATCATGCCGAATTCGACGATGTCGATATACCCGAAAATAGGTGCGTCGAAGACATTGCGCATGACAATCTGGATCATGCCCAGAATCATCAGCACGAAGACCAGTGCGCCCCCGATGAACGTCAAGAGATACTCAAACGGCACCAGCAGGCGGTCGGCGCGCCAGATCAGGCGGCCAAAACCGTCCGTGGGCGGCTCCGTGGCGTAATCCGGCTCAGTCTGCGCCATCAGATCGGCCAGAGAAAAGGATTGACCTGTCAGAAAAAACCGTGGCCCGCGGAACAGTATTCCGCGGGCCACACGGACTCAGGGCCTTATTCGTACGACTGTCCGACGGTAGCAAAGACCATCTTCACCAAGCCGCGAGCATCAAACTTGTCCTCGTTTTCCTTGATCCAGCCTTCGATGACCGGACGGCCCGCAGCCTTGCGGAAACTGGCAAGCTGCTCAGGCGTATAGCGCACCTCCTTGAGCTTCTCCTTGAGCATCGGCAGGTTCTTCCTGTCGATGTTCTGATAGGCCGCGATCTGCGCGTTGATCACGTCTTCTTTCACGTCCGCCAGCAACTTCTTGTACTGCGGCGGCAACTTCTCGTAGGCGCTGATGGCGAAGGCCATCGGGCAATCGGAAGTGCCAGGCGACAGATTCGCGGTGTACCATTCCGCCACTTCGTGGATCTTGTAGGCTACATGAGCATAGGTGAACGGGAAGGACACTGCATTCATCGTACCCTGCTGAATCCCGGTGTAGACTTCCGTTGCCGTGGATGTCGTGGGCGTGGCGCCCAGTTTCTTCATGGCTCTGCCGACACCGCCACCGGCGCGAACCGTCATGCCTTTCCAGTCCGCCAGTGTTTGCGGCGGCTTGCCTTTACCCAGCAATTCGTATTGCGGCAGGAACGACGAGGTGTAGAGCATCGTGTTCCAGCGGGCGAGTTGCTTCATCACCGCTGGATGCTTGTAGACGGCTTCGCGGATTTTCCGGTTGTTCTCCCAGTTCGACATCGGCAGGAACGGCATGGTCAGAACCATGAGTGCCGGATTCTTCTTGGGATGATAGAAATTGCAGAACATCGCCCCTTCGAACGCACCGATCTTCAAGCCGTCCAGATTCTCGCGCGATTTTGACAGGGCCGCTCCGTAATGGATCTTGATCGTCCAGTTGCCGCCGGTTTTTTCCGATACCAGTGCCGACAGCTTTTCGAGGCCGGCCGTGAAAGCCCGTTTCTTGCCCCACAGAGAAAAATTCCAGGTGAGTTTCGGGCCGTCGACCTGAGCAGCTTTTGCAGGTGCGCCGCCGAAGGCAAGCGCCGTGACGGCACCAACGAGGCTGACGGACAAGATCCGTTCGATTGAAGTCATTCCAAATCCTCCCAAAGCATTAAGCAGTTTTGTTTTACCCGGAAATTCATCTAGCAGAACCAGACCGCACCTGCAACCGTCCTGCCATTTTGACAACCAGGTTGTCTGCGACACCCGGTCGACTCCATGGACACACGGCGAGGCAGATCCCACAGGTCTCGTTCTCCACGAAATACGGCAGGCACTTGTCGAAATCGACATACCACTTCCGGTCGCCGCGCACGGTCTGCTTTTCGGAGAAAATGGCGTCCGGCGGGCAAGCCCGGGTGCACAGCTGGCAGTTCGTACAGAACAGATCGGCGCCGAAAACGTCCGGTTGATCAGGCGTTACCGGCAGATCCGTCGTCACCATCGACAGGCGAAAATTGGCCCCGAACCTGCGGTGGATGATGGATCCGTGTTTGCCCAATTCGCCCAATCCAGCCTCAATGGCTGCCGGGATCATCAGCACATCCTCGGTCATCGGACCAGTCTTGGCCTCGGCCGCGAAGCCGCGTTCACGAATCCAGTTGGCCAGTTTCTTCGCCGCCATTCCGGCGCGACCGTATTGGGCCATCACCTCCAGATACGCGGCCGCATCCGGCGCCTCGCGGAGTTTGTCGTAGTCGTGACTGAACGCCATGACGATGGTCCAGCGCCCCACTGGACGCGGCCGGTCCGTATAGGTCCACTCGTCCCGGTATTCGGAAATACCGACATCGTCGGCACCGGCCTCCAGAGAGGCCTGCTTGACGGCCTGGGCCCAGCCCTCGGCAGGTTCCTGCGATATTTCGGACGCCACGTCTGAATCCTGCAGCGCCTTGATGCGCTCGCGGTACTTTCGCGCTTCACGCAACTGCTCGTTGTCGCGGTAACGTTCGTAGAAGAACCGCAGAACCCCGGTATGCTCGATCGATTTGCCGTCATCCCGCCAGAATACCGGCCTGGGCGGCCCGCTGGTCGCCTCGTCCAGACCGTTGATCGTGTTGCCCGAGATGTCCGGCCATACGGCTTGCTGCTCGGGAGACGGAAGCCAACTCTCCTGCTGACACCCTTCCGACGACGGTGACATTCCTTGTCCTCCTGCTGCAGACGGCAACCTATTCCATGCGGTTCAATCGGAAAAGTCTGTTTGCCGGAATTCCCGAGAGTGCCGCCACGCGCCGGGAGCACTTCGATCTCCAGGCAATCGACAGCAATGATTCCGATACGTCCGTGGCGTCCGGAGAACGAGCGACACCGACAACCCGGTGCCGCCATGCAGCAGATCGACGGCGAACGGCATCCCGATCTGTTCGACTGATGCCCTGGACAAATCGGCGGCCATGAAAAGCGCGGCCGTCGCGCCATCCAGGCATTCTCGATGCCAGCCGAAGGCTATGGCATGCCAATGGCACGGCGGTAGATGTCCAGCAATTCCTCTTCTTCCTGCCGATCGCCCTGATCCATTCTCCGAAGAGCGACGAGCTTGCGCATGATCTTGGGATCGTAGCCGTTGCCCCTGGCTTCGGAGTAGACCTCGCGAATATCGACGGTAAGGGCCTTCTTTTCCTCCTCCATTCGCTCGATACGCTCGATATAGGCTTTGAGAATATCACCTGCGACTCCTCCGGCACGGCCCGGAACAGCGGTGGTTGCTTCAGAGGAATCGGCGGTCTGCGGCACGTTGTCGGCTGGGTTCATCGGTCAGTCTCGTCAGGCTTCTGGGGGACCATCGTCGTCTGCTCCGTAACGGCATGCAAGTCGCGAAACGACCGATGCGGCGCGCCGTCGCCACCTCGCATCAGATGCCCTTGCGATGGTACCAGAGCGCGGCCGGTACTCGACCAGATGGCGCTCCGGGAACATCGTCTGACTGAACTGCCAAAATGCAGCCCGGTTTGCGGAAGCAGTCGAAGATCCGGGCGACGGCACATGACCTAGACACGAAAGTGCTTGCCGAGGCGGAGACCTTGAGCCTGATAGCTTGACCCCATGTCCTTGCCGTACAGGCGGTCCGGGATTTCCGTCAACGGCTCGTAGACCAGCTTGCCGACCATCTGTCCGTCCTCGACCATGAAGGGCACTTCGTGAGGCCGGACTTCCAGTACCGCCCGGCTACCCAGGCCGCCATGATCGGAATGACCGAAACCGGGGTCGAAAAATCCGGCGTAGTGAACCCTGAATTCGCCGACCAACGTGTCGTAGGGGATCATCTCCGCCGCGTGGTCGGGCGGCACGGACACCGCTTCCTTCGATCGAAGGATGTAAAAATCTTCCAGATTGAGGACGATGGCGTTGTCTGCTCTTGTCGGGATCGGTTCCCAGAAATCGATCCAGTCATAAGCCCCGGGCCGATCGTAATCGATCACTCCGGCGTCACGCCTGGCCTTGTAGCCGACCAGGCCGGATTCCGGATCACCGACCAGGTCGATGCTGATGCCGACCTTGCCGCCCGGCATCAGCGGATCGCTTTTGGCTCCGACGATCAGTTCTTCGCGTTCGTGAAGGCTGCGCAACGCAGCGTCGGATGGCGTCATTTCTCCCTGCCGCAAACGCAGTTGGCCGAGCCGCGTTCCGAGCTTCACCCGAATGCTGAATGTCCTCGGCGATATCTCGGCATAAAGCGATCCGGCGTAGCCGGCGCGGACCTGATCGAATTCTCCGGTACGGTCGGCGATCAGCCGGGTAAAGATGTCCAGGCGGCCGGTCGAACTTTTCGGGTTGGCGATACCGTGGATGTCAGGAGGCAGAGCCAGGGATTCCAGCAGGGGAACGATGTACACGGCACCCCGTTCCAGCACAGCACCCTCGGTCAGGTCGAGTGTGTACTGGCCGTAGCGGGCGATCTTGTCTTCAACCGTCTCGTCCCGGCCGGGGAGAAAGCTGGCGCGGACCCGATTTGCCGTGGCACCCAGTCTGAGGTCGAGGCTTGCAGGCTGGATCTGGATATCGTCAATCGGTCTCGGAGCCCGGACATGTCCTTGGACAATCAGGCGGCGCAGCACCTGTGCGGGAAGTATGCCAGCTTGTTTCATGATCAGATGTTCGAGCGACGCGGCGCGGGAGGCAAGCGAGAAATTGGCCGGTAACGGTTTTCTCGGGAACGATCGCTCGTCGTCGGCTTGATCTCGTTGCGATGGCCTGAGCGTTGAAACCGTCCGGTTACAAGGGATTTCTCGAGGCAGCCGAGTGATGTGGCGTCATCCGGTGTCGCGACCGAGAACAGGCCGAATGCCGACGCCATGTCATTCCCATCGGCCGGAGCGGTTTCTGTTTCTGTCATGCACTGTTTATCCTCTGGTTGGGTATTGGCGGGGACTTGCAAAGCGGCAACGATCCCGTTCGGGGCCTTCTTCCCGACCGTATTTGCCGCCTTTGGCGGCAGCGGCGACGCAGGTTCGGCGCGATCCGGATCAGCCAGTCATTCGATTGCAGTGGCAAGACAGATCTTGTATCAAATTAATCTTTTTATAACAGAGTGTTAGACAGAAAATTACAGGAACATGAAGGGCAGATAAACACCATGTCATCACGAAGGCCGGATCGCATTCCTGTCCACGAAATTCTCAGACAGGCGACGATTCAAACCGTCGCCCGCATCACTGCAGCAACGTCACCACGGCGACGATCAGCCCGCTCTGGGCGATCAGCGCGCCGAACATCCACTTCAGAAGATCGGACTTGACAGCCTCGATACCGGCCTTCGTCTCCTGCCGAAGGGCCTCGATCTCGGCCCTGATGGCCTCGATGTCGGCCTTGGTCGCCAGGTTGGCGTCGAGCAGGGCGACCTGCTGGTCGACCAACACCTCCGCCTGCTGCTCGGTAAAGCCGCAGTCGGTCAGACGCTTCACGGAGCGATTGGGTGTCGAACGCAATGGCCTCGGTCATGGCAGGATCATACGAACCGCGCACGCGTCCGGCAAGAGACTTCACGCCGCGTCGAAGGACGGGAAACGATGGAAGCCTGTGCCGCGCCTGTGGAGATCGGCCGATGCCAGACATCCGCCGTATCGAGCGACCAGCGGAGGACGATCTGAATGATAACCGCTATCGGCGATATCCCGCATTTCTCACCGAGGGCAGGTGCATCGGGGCTCTGCATGTGAGAAGGTTCTTTTGGGACAAGAGCTTGTTCATTTGCGGAGGATATCCCCGATGCGGACAGAGTGTAGCCCGGTTTCAATGCGCTTTGCACGCCTGAAGGGGCGCGCTGTTGTAGCGGATTTTGGTGGCGGGACGATGACCTCGGATGCAGGCGCGCTGCTTCTGGGTGCGACGGACCGTGCGATCGGTCTTGTGTCGCGGTTTTCGGCTTGCTTTTCGGACGGTCGTTCTGCGGATCGCGTTGTGCATGATGTAGAGACGATGGTGGGCCAGCGTGTGTTCGGGACCGCGCTGGGCCACGAAGATGTTGTGGATCACGACGCGTTGCGCCACGCCCCTGTTCCGGGTGCGGTTCTGGGCCGGTTGGAGGCGCGTCGGCGTGATTGTGCACCTCTGGCGGGGAAGTCGACGCTGAACCGTCTGGAGCATGCGCCGGCGGGGGCGCATCGGTCATGATACCGAGGCGATCGAAGCGCTGTTTGTGGACCTGTTTCCTGACGCCCATGAGCGCGCGCCGGAACGGCTGGTGCTGGACCTCGATGCGACCGACGACCCGCTGCACGGACGTCAGGAGGGGCGGTTCTTCCACGGCCATTACGACTGCTGCTGCTATCTGCCGCTCTGCATTTTCTGCGGCGACCATCTTCTGGCGGCAAGGCTGCGGCGGGCCAATATCGACGCCAGCGCCGGTGCGCTTGAGGAGGTGGAGCGGATCGTCGGGCAGATCCGTGCCCGTTGGCCGGCCGTGGAGAGCGTGCTGCGCGCCGACTCCGGCTTCGCCCGCGAGCCGCTGATGGCCTGGTGCGAGGACAACAGCGTCGATCATGTCTTCGGCCTGGCCCGCAATGCGCGCCTCACGCATCGCCTGCAACCGGCGCTGGACCGGGCCGAGGCGCGCTGGCGGGAGAGCGGCGAGCCCGCGCGCCTGTTCACCGAGTTCCGCTACAGCACGCTCAAGACATGGTCCCGCCGCCAGCGCGTGGTCGGCAAGGCGGAGTGGCTCCCCGGTCGCGCCAATCCGCGCTTCATCATCACCTCGCTCAGTCCGGCCGCCATCGACCGCCGGACGCTCTGCGAACAACTCTACTGCGCCAGAGGCGAGATGGAGAACCTGCCAGCGCGACCTCTTCGCAGACCGCACCTCAACCGCCACCATGCGCGCCAACCAACTCCGCCTCTGGTTCGCCTCCATGGCCTGTGCCCTGCTCTCCGCCCTGAGGCGCATCGCGCTCCCCGGAACCCGCCTCGCCAGAGCCACATGCGGCTCCATCCGACTCAAGCTCCTCAAGCTCGGCGCCCAGGTCCGGCTCACCGCAAGGCGTATCCACATCGCCATGGCATCCGCCTGCCCCCATGCCGATACCTTCGCCCAGGCTCACCACCGATCATGCAACTGACAACGGCCAAAGGCGCCAACTCAACCCGCCCCTCAACAACAGGAAACATGACCCGGCATACCTCGCGCCTCAGGCGCAACAGGCCCCCTTGACCTCTCAGCCGAAAAACCAAACTGCTCGCCAAAGGCCCCGCTAAACCGCAAAACACTCCCAATGCTTCCCCAATATGAGAAATGCGGGCCAGGGTCTCACCATCCCTGCCAAAATAGACCTGGTAGCCAGGCCCGAAGTCCATCTTGTGTTCCAAGACACCTCCCCCGACACCTTTTGCGCCCGAGATGTTCCCCTGTTCCAGCCTGACCAATGCTGTCGCTACCTTCGCTGCAGCCCGGGGGTTCATCCGCTGGAACCATCGCGCATAAGGGGGCTACGGCCTTCCCGGTCAACATATTCACGGACTGCAATCATGATCATCAGGTAACTCATTCGCTATAAAATGGCCGGCGGATCGCCGGGGAACGCGGTCAGGACTGGGGGAAAGGCAATGACAAAAGGTCGATTGAGGCGGAGGCGGGGAATAAGCCAGCAGGAGCCAGGTCGGCGACCGTGAGTTCAACGGATTCCGGCGGGCTGCCTCATCTGTCATGTCCACGAACCAGCCGATCGTGCATCGTTTCGGTCGAGGGAGTGCAGGATTGCCTGCGCAGCAGCTCGCCGAGCGCGTCGCTGTCCCGGTCTCAGCTAACCGAGGCCGGGAAACCCAATGTCTGCAGCACTACTCTGGCATGCCCTGAAATTCCCGCTTATGTGCGCAGGAACCGCAGCTTGAAACCGCGCGTGGAGGCCGCGGCCACGGGACCTGATCGCAGCGCTCTTGTTGTTCGCGTCATTTTTGCAGTGTGGTTCTGGCGTCACTGTCGCACGATCTTCTCTTTTTGTCGGGGACCAACCCTGTGATCGGGAGCTGCTGATTCCGTTGATCGAGACTGCTTGGCGACACACCCTGAAATCACAGGCGAGGGTTTCATTCATATCTTTGCCGGATCTCCTGCCCGGTCCATATTCCTGCCCCTTGGCGAACTTCAGGAAGGTGCAATCTGTGGCCAGGATCCTCATAGCAGGCGGCGGTATTGGCGGCCTTGTGGCAGCGGGCTGCTTGCTGCTAGATGGTCATGATGTCGAGATCTACGAACAGGCCCCGGAGTCGGGAGAGATCGGGGCCGGAGCCGAAGGTGGCGCGGTAGCCGCCATTCTGGACAACGGCAAGAAAGCCAGCGGGCGGGGCCGGCTTGTTCAAGTCCCAGCAGCGCGGCACATTGGCAGGGACTGCACGACACACCTTGCCATAGATGCGGATGGTGAACATGCCGGTGGCGGGCAGCCATCTTCTCTGGCCGATGCAATTCCTATTTGCATCGTAGGATGGGCAGCCCCAGTGTCGGCAGGCCGTGGCGATCGGCGGGCCGCCGGTGTATTGCCGCTCGCGTTGTGGAAGCCGACCAGATGGATTGGTGGGGCCGGGATCCATGCGTTGTCTTCCCATCGCCCGCCGGAGCGCGTGCACCCCGAGCCAGCGCCCACCCCGAAGGTGACCGTGGCCGGCCACGCGATGGCCTCGATGGTCAGGTCTCTGATCTCTTCTTCACCATTGCTTCCAAGGACCGTCAGGGTGGGTTTGGGATTGTTGTGGCTGGTGCCACCGCTGGTATGGAAGATGGTGCCAGTTTGTGCCAGCACCGGCGCGGGCAGGGTGAGCGTGAAGGCGACCAAGGCGGCCGTCAGGCGGTCAAGGGGGGCAGGTGGTGTCCCCGCCCCTCGCCCGGCCCTGGTGGTGAGGCGGGGGCCGACGATGGCGGACCGACCGGGACGGTTGGCGGATCTGTTTCTTTCATCGGCCGGGGGTCAAGGGGGTTGCCTCCATAAGCGTCAGCTTGTTTTGATTTCCTTGCCGGACACCGTGTCGGGGAAGTATCGCTCGATCTGCGGGCGTCGCCTTCGCGACGTCTCCGGGAGACCGCGGGAGACATCCTGCCAGTCTGTCAGCACCTCGCGCAGGGGCATGTCCGGCTCTGTCGTTGGTCGGACCTGGTCCGGCACGAACCTGAACTCGTGCCACCGGCTCGGGGTGGCTTCGGGGAGCCTGGAGGTCGTACCCCCAGGGGGAAAGGGCGCTTGCGTGGGCGATCGGCCTTTCGGCCAGCAGGGCCCCCGGAGCCCTCGCCGCCGCGCTTCGGAAGATGCCCGCGCTGCGCGACCGACTTGAAGCGCTTGAACACCAGCTCCACCTGCCACCTGAGACGGTACCAGTCGAGGACCGCCTCCGGGGCGAACCGCGATGCGGGGAAGGTGGTGAAGACGATCACGCATTTCGCGAACTCCGGCGACTGCGGCTTCGGAGTCCTTCCGGCGAGGCTTCTCGAGGGCGATCCCGATCGCCGCGTCGGACTTCCTGATCGCGCCGACCCGTTCCCGGGCGGTCCGGTGCGGAAACCGCAGGTCGAACCGGCGACCGTCCGCCAGAACGAAACGGAGGGAGCCGGTGCTGACCCGCACCATGACACGGCCGCCGGAGGCAGCCACGTGCCCGATGCCGGAGGCCGTCGCGCAGCCACGGTCCGGACCTGGCGAGGCAGCTTCTTCAGCGCCACCGGCGACTTGTCCCTGCGCCGCCCCTTCAGGGCACCGGTCTCGGCTGCCAGAGCCTCCCGGCCCGGCGGGAAAAGGCTCGGCAGCAGTTCCCGGTCGTCGTCCATGCCGCCCCTCCCGGAAATCCCGGACGCGGCACAATGACATGACAGGGAGCTGATCAAAACAAGTTAACGCTTATGGGCTGTCGCCCCCTCGGTCACCAGGCGCCGGTCGGGATCATCGAGGGCCGGATGGCCGAGGCAGTGGACCGACGGCGCGCTCGGTCGCCCGGTGCCGCAACGGGCAGGGCGACCGGCGATGCGGCTGCGCAAGCATCCGGAGCGCCGCTTGCGGGATGGACAGACGTCACGGGACGCTGTGAACCCACCGTCCGCACCGGAGCCGTTGGACTCCAGAGCCAACGGGCGCGGCCTACCCCATCAGGGTATGCCGACCGGCTCCACCCGGACTTCGAGAAGGTTGCGCACCTCGCGCCCGCAGGCAATGGCAACGAGATGGACGGTCTGGCCGTGATAGGTGTCGGCATAGCCGCGCTTGCGCATCTGGGCGTGCGCGGCATCCAGAGCGGCCTCGGCAGTGTCGGCGCTGGCCGCCATCTTGAATTCGAGGATGAAGACCTGTGCCCCGAGATGGACCACCATGTCGGCCCGGCCATGGCTGGTGGCGGCCTCGGCGCGCACTTCCACCCCGCTGGCGCGGAAGACCATGTGCAGGAGACTGGCGTACCAGGCCTCGTAGCGGGCGAGGTCGCCTGTGGTGTGCCACTGGTAGGGGATGCTGGCCAGCCAGGCCTTGAGGGTGGCGGCGAAGCCAGCAAAGTCGCCGACTTCGAGCTGGTCACGCAGGGTCTCGCCTTCGTCGAGGGGTATCCGGTCCTGCGGGGACAGGGCCGCCAGCAGCTGATCGTTCAGGCTGAGCTTGACCTCCTGATTGGGATAGTCCAGCTGGTAGAGAGTGCGGTAGCCCTTGCGGATTTCGTCGGTGATGGTGAGGTAGCCGGTCTGGAACAACAGGGCCTCGGCACTGATATCCTCCACCTCGAACTTCGAGACCAGAGCCTCGTCAACCAGGCATCCTTCCAGGTCCAGCGGGCTGATGGACTTCCTCTTCAGGGTCTCAAAGAGAAAGCGCGGTGACCCCGTCTGGAACCAGTAGGGTCTGAACTTGCGATCGTTGAGCAGCAACAGCACATCAAAGGGATTGTAGAGCCGCTCGTCCCCGAGCCAGTGATAGCCGTTGTACCAGGTGCGGATCTCATCCCGATCCAGACCCGCAATCTCGGGAGCGAACACCGTGTCGAGATCGGCATCGGTGTAGCCGCAGAGCGTGGCATAGCGGGGATCGAGGCTGATATCCTTGAGATTGTTGAGATCCGAGAACAGGCTGACCTTGGAGAACATGCTCACGCCGGTCACGAATACGAAGCGGACATGCGCCGCACTGTCCTTGATGATGCCGTAGACACCGCGCAGGGACTCCCGGTTGGCCCGGGCCCGGGTCGGGTCGTGGAGGGCATCGAGGATGGGCTTGTCGTATTCGTCGACGAGGACCACGACGCGCTGGCCGGTGGTGTGGTGGAGGCGGTCCAGCAACTCGAACAGGGACTCCGGGGCCGTTTGCCATGTTCCTGCCGACAGATTTGCGGCGCGCTCGATCGCTTGCAACTGCACGAGAACGCTGTGTGTGATGTCGTCCGGCCCATCATACGTCCTGCCAAAGCTCAGCCGCACCACGGGGTGGGTGACTGACCAGTCCCAGTGGTCATGGATGGCCAGGCCCTCGAAGAGGGCCTCTTCCCCCGCAAACAGGGCCCGGAGGGTGTCGACCAGCAGACTCTTGCCGAAGCGACGGGGGCGCGAGAGGAACCAGTGGTCACCCTGTTCGACCAGCTCCTGGATCAGCGGGGTCTTGTCGACATAGTAGCTGTTGGTTTCCCGCAGGCGGGAAAACGACTGGATGCCGATGGGAAGGCGTTGGCGGGTCATATGAACTGTCCGGCAGATTTGCGGTAGTCTCTCAGGTGGGTTGTCAATTCAGGTTTTGCCGGCGCCATGATCGGGTGGCATTCTCTGTATCTGATTTGGGGGTCTTGTCATTCCACCGATCCCAGAAAGCGACTGTTTGGCTGTCAGGTTTCATGCTCGGCCCTGCAATCCGGATCCGGGTTGGCAACAGGCTGGCATCACCGACAACAAGAGCTTCTCCAACATCCAAGACTGGCAGCAGATCGCCAAAACTGCCGAGACTGTCAGGCAACAATCGTTTGATGACCCCTTGATCATCACCATTGGTCAGCCGCATCGCAATCACATTGTTGCACTGGCTGAGAACCGTGCGATTCTTCTTGCCCGGGAACACCCACGGATTGCCGGGCGTGCGGGAGAGGCCGTCGAACACGCGCGCGACGGCGGGAGTGAGCGGCACCATGCGAGTACCAGTCTTCGTGTCCGGGAGCCGCATCTCGCCGGTGTCGAAGTTGAGGTCGTCCCACCGAAGCCCGAGGATTTCGTTGCGCCGGCATCCGGTCAGCACAAGGAGCCGGATGGCCGCCGCCGCGTGGGTCGAGGCGAGCCGCTTTTCCGGGGCCGCCCGCAGCGTCTCGCCGAGCCGGTAGAGCTCCTCGCGGGTGAGGAACCGCTCGTGCTTCTCGACCCGGAAGCGGGACACGCCCCGGCACGGGTTGGCGCCCGAGGGACGCCAGCCCCACGCGTCCGACAAGTTGAACATCTTCACCAGGATGTCGGCCGCGCGATTGGCCACGGTCGGCATGTGGTGCAGGCTGTTGTGAAAGGCGAGGATGTCCTTGTACTCGACGTCCGAGACGCGGCGCTCGCCGAGGGCCGGCACGATATGCTTGCGCAGCATGAGGCGGTAATGCGAGATGGTGGCGGGCTTGCAGTGCATCGCCACGTACTCGCGCTCGTAGCGCTCCGCGAGGTCGGCGACGGTCGGGTCAGGCGCGGGCTCGGGAGCAACGGGCGGTTCTCCGGCCTTGATGCGCGCGATGATGTCGGTGGCCTTCCTGCGGGCGTGGTCGACGGAGAAGTCGGTATCGCCATGGGTCCCGAGGCTGACGCGTTTGGAGCGGCCGAAGGCGCGCGTCTGAACGACGAAGACCTTCTTGCCGGAGGGATACACTCGGACGCCGAAGCCGGGAAGCTCGTTGTCCCAGAACACGGCGTCCTTGCCGTTGACCGAGAGACGGTCCACGGTGCGCTTGGTGAGGGTGCGGTACTGGCGTTCGGCCATGGTGCGGGGGTCCTTCGAGGCGGTTTCTGCGCGGCGATTTCCGGTAGCAGGCCCGTAAGCGCACAGGAAGCATGGTGACGGCGACAGTGGACGTGTAGTGTGACGGCCTCATCGCTGGCTTGGCAAGATGGAGGGCAGTGTAACAATGGGGAATAATCCTGTCAAGACAATCACTTATCGCACGCGATCGCCCTCTATGAGCGGCATGCGACGACGGGTGAAACGATGCCGAATTGGCCTCAGAATTTGATGTACCTAATCGATACCAACATTCTCAGCAATGCAGTCAAGCCGCAGCCATCCGCGCTTCTGGTCGACTGGATGGCTGGGCGGCTGAACGAAGACCTGTTTGTCGCTTCGCTGACCATCGCCGAAATCCGGCGCGGCATTCTGGAACTGCCCAGCGGCAGGAAGAAGGACGGGCTCGAATCCTGGTTCGCGGGCGAGGAGGGACCACAGGCGCTGTTTGCGGGGCGAATACTCTTGTTCGATGACATGGCCGGTCTGATCTGGGCACGCATGATGTCGGAGGGCAAAGCTCAAGGCCGACCGCGCAGCACCCTCGACATGATCCTCGCCGCGGTGGCGGAGGCGAACGATTGCAAGATCGTCACGGATAACGAACGAGATTTCAGAGGTCTTCGGATCGTCAATCCCTTGCGGTAGGAAGCAAAGGCGAAGAGTAGTGGCGTCAGAAGCATCGGCAATGGGCACCGCCGACAGAAAGTAAGCTGAAATCCGCGAGACTCTGGGCGAAACGGCAAAGAAGCACGAAAACACTTTCCAGGAGCATTTCATGTATGCAGCACCGCGTGGAAGGCGTACAATCTCGTATTCACGAGCGCGGTGGATGAGTGCGCCCGGAATGTCGCTTGAAACAGCCTTGAGACTGTGTCTGGAAAACTGTCCTGACGTGGACGCCACTCGGCTCACTCTTCGGAACATGAATGCTGAACTTCGTCATCGACGACTGAATCATGATGCGGTGTATCTTCATATGGCGGCGTGGACCGAGGGTGGGCCAGCCTCTATTGTTCCGCACGATGTAATTGGGGACGCAGCCGATCTGGACGAGAGAGCGCCCGACGACACATGAGACTTCCTGGATGGCGATGGAATGGTTCTCGTTGCGGATGACCATTGCCTGTTGATGCCAAGCGGCTTGCACCCAAAGGCCATCGAACTCTGTTTGAGAAACTTGCTCCAACACGGGCGCGATATGTGCGGCGCCGCGATCCCGGGCAACATCGACAGGTTCGAATTACTCGCTGTTGCGAATGCAGACGTTGCTGAACAGATCAATCGATAGGGTGTCAAGAAAATTGACCTGAACGTCAGTCAATACCTGGAAACGATGCGGGATTACGAAGAGCATCGATTGACTGTAACTCAGCGAATTGGTCGCGCGATTCCAGAGAACCCAGTAGCAGATGAGGAGAAGCGCCAGCAAATCGAAGAGGCCGAAAACGTGCAGGCTTGTCTTGTAATTATCTGCGATACAAGGCGTGCCGGTTTGGAGCCTGACGACCTCGCACCTGTTGCTTCTGATATCGCCAATGAGGATGAAGACCATCTCGAAATTTACACGGGAACCGGACAACGAATCAGACGCGGTCAACTTGTGCTGAAGAAGCCCGTGGACGTTACGGCATTTGCCAAGACTGTCCACCATATGGAAGCTTGGACCGAAATGGAGCGTTACCTGGAAGAACTTCGAGAAGTGAGGTAACCTCGAAGAATGAAGGTCCCCAGCATGGAGACGCATTGACCTCGGCTTGGCAGGCGTTCTTCTGCTCGCGGTCTTGCTCTGGGTCGGACCGTCTTCTGCGGCAGAAAAGAGCGATCGGGCGCCGAGAATATTTGCAACCGCCCTTTCGATTCTCGCCGGTATCTTGCTTGCTGTCATTACCCTACTTGGCGATCCTCGCCGCCTTCATCCAAGCAGTTGGAGAGTAGCCAGTGCGCACCGTCGGCAGATCCGTCGCGCCCTGAACCGACTTGCGATGCTGTTTTGGCTCTGTTTGGGAGTAATCGCACTCGCACTGGCTACCGCCATGATCGACGCTCACGAAGCGATCGGGCTTGACACCCGCTGGGTCAGTTGGGTGAAGCATGTCGCTCTGAGCCTGGGTATCGTGGCATTGCCATGGTCTTTCTCGCTCCCTTCAACTATTCGAAGGGCACAGCTTGCCCTGCTTGATCGCGAAGCAGAACGGCGAAAGGAACACGGTCAGGTACAAAAGGAGGAGGCAAGCACGACGGAGGCAACCGATTAGACCGGATCGAGTTCCAGAAAGGGAAAATGCGCGCTGGACGGCACATTCAAGTCCAACCCGGGGGACCGTGCGTTGATCGAGGTAACCAGGATTCAATATCCGATCGGCCAAGGGTGTTTCCATGCGGGGTCTGTCGAGTGGAACGGCGAACCGGGAGCTGGCAGTTTCCGTTACGTCCACGATCGTGGGTCGAAGAACAAGATCGCACTGACGCATTCTGTGAATGCCGTGCGCAAGCGGTGTTCAGAGATCGATGCCCTCTTCGTCTCCCATCTTCATGAGGACCATGTGTACGGCTTGGATCAACTCCTCGGCAGTGTGCAAGCGAATACGGTTTTCACTCCTCATCTGAGCCGTGGTGCGACAGTTGCCGATACGGCAGACGGTGGATTGTCCCATTCGCTGGTTGAAGCAGGTCTGGATCCTCAGGGGTGGTTCGGCCAACGGGGGCTCTCGTATCGTCGGGGTGGAACCGTCGTCCGGCGAAGAAACTGCACCTGACGGCGACGAACCGCGCTACGCTGATATTTCCTGGGAACCAGGCGAGGCGAGAGATCCGGACTATCGCTTCGCCCTGGGCTGCTTCGCAACAGATGGCTGCCAATGTAACGGCTTCCATGCGAGATGATCCGGCCTGACACGGAAGCGAGCGCTCACCGGGCCGCCTCTGGAACTGCTCTTGGTTGACGTCTCTGGGCCTTTCTCACGCGACCCATACCCGCAGCAACCATTTGTCTGGTACAGCAGCCGGCCCATGCCAAAAATGGCGTTGCCAAAACCACAACCCGGGGTTTGTCAGGCATGATTCCCGAGAAAGAAGGGCTCGGCAGATGCAGAGCCCTTCGAAATCGGTTCTGACAGACCGTCTATTTCGGCAGCGAACCTTCAATGCCCTTGACATAGAACTTCATGCCGCTCAGCGCCTTGTCGCTGATCTTTTCGCCGGGCTTCAGGAACATGCTTCCGTCCTGCCTTTCCATCGGGCCGGTGAACGGATGTAAACTTCCGCTCGCGATATCAGCCTGGGCCTTCGCGGCGAGGGCCTTCACGTCGGCCGGAATCCGGTCGTTCAGTCTGGCAATGTTCAGCATGCCGGATTTCAGGCCACCCCAGGTGTCCTGGGCTTTCCAGGTACCGTCCATGACCGCCTTGACGCGGGCTACGTAGTAAGGACCCCAGTTATTGACGAGGGCGGTCAGTTGCGCCTTCGGTCCAAACGCCTTCATGTCAGACGCCTGGCCGATTGCACTGATGTTCCGCTGCTCGGCCAGTTTCATGGCGGCTGGCGAATCCGTATGCTGGAACAGCACGTCAGCGCCTTGGTCGACCAGGGCCTTTGCAGCATCGCTCTCCTTGCCGGGATCGAACCACGTGCTCACCCAGACGATCTTGAACTTGACATTCGGGTTGACGGACCTGGCACCCAGATAGGCGGCATTGATGCCCATGATCACTTCCGGGATGGGGAAGGATGCAATATAGCCGATCGTGTTCGACCTGGTCATCTTGCCTGCGACGACGCCCGCTACATACCGGCCCTCGTAGAACCGGATGTTGTAGGTGGAGACATTCTTCGAGCGCTTGTAGCCCGTGGAATGCTCGAACTTTACCTTGGGGAATCGGCCGGCGACCTTCAGGGTCGGGTTCATGAAGCCGAACGAGGTGGTGAAGATGATGTCGTGTCCTTGCTGGGCAAGTTGCTGGATGACGCGCTCGCTGTCCGGACCTTCCTGGACATTCTCCACATGCGTGGTTTCAACCTTGTCGCCAAAAGCCTTCTTCACCGCCAGCAGCCCCTGGTGGTGCTGATAAGTCCAGCCATGGTCGCCGACCGGGCCAACATAGACGAAACCGACCTTCAGTTTCTTTGCCTGCACTGCTCCCGGCGCAGCAGCCATGGTTGCCACGGCGGCGGTTGCGGCAGCAAACTTGATTAACGTCTTCAGTTTCATCAGAATCTCTCTCGTATTGGTTGAACGGATACTGGGGTGGCAGCGTTCTAGGTCGCCGCACGAAAGGGTTGGGCCAGACAGGCCGGTGCGTTCAGTTTCACCTTCATCCTGTCACTGGAGATCATCACCAGCACCATGATGGTCGCCAGATAAGGCAGCATCGAAAGATATTGCGCTTCGATCTTTACACCGAATCCCTGACTATGCAATTGCAGAATCGTGATGCCGCCGAACAGATAAGCCCCCAACAACGCCCGACCGGGTCGCCAGGCGGCAAAGACGACCAGCGCGAGCGCAATCCAGCCCCGACCGGCCGTCATGTCTTCGGCCCAGAATGGCGTCTGGACGACCGACAGATAGGCACCGCCAAGGCCTGCGCATGCACCACCGAACAACAGGGCCAGATAGCGGTAGAAGACCACCGGATACCCGATGGCGTGGGCGGCCTCGTGGTTCTCGCCAATCGCCCGAATGATGAGACCGCCGCGCGTCTTGCGTAAAAACCAGGATACGGCCAGCACCAGTGCAACCGACAGATAGACCAGATAGTCCTGCCCGAAGACAAGCTTGCCCACGATCGGCAGGTCGGAGAGCAATGGAATGTCCAGCTTCGGAAATTTGTCGGCTGTCTTGCCGGAATAGCCCTGACCCCACAGGGCTGCGAGGCCCAGGCCGAACATGGTGAGTGCAAGGCCGGTCGCGACTTGATTCGCGAGCAAGGTCTGTGTGAGAAAACCGAACAGCAAAGCCATCAGGGCGCCCGCCAGGATCGCCGAGACAATACCGACCAGATAACTCCCGCTTTCAAGGGTGACCGAGAAACCGGCGATGGCGCCGACGATCATCATGCCTTCGACACCCAGATTCAAGACGCCGGATTTTTCGGCAACCAGTTCGCCGATGGCGGCGAAAACCAGCGGCGTGGCAGCGACGACGATGCCGAGCAGAATGTTGACGATCAGATCCATCACCCTACCCCGTCGCCCCGTCGGGCCTGGAGCGCGGAGCCCAGCGAAGCCGTTCGCTTACCAGCAAATCCATCGCCAACAGGAAAAACAGCAACATGCCCTGGAACACCCGGGTCGTTGCACTGGGCAGGCTCATGGCGATCTGCGCTGCCTCGCCGCCAATATACGTCAGTGCCATCACCAGTCCGCCCAGGAGCACGCCAAAGGGATGGAGACGCCCCAGGAATGCGACGATGATCGCGGTAAAGCCGTAGCCTACCGGCAAGCCGGGGACGAGCTGGCCGACGGGCCCCGCAGCTTCGAAGGTGCCCGCCAGGCCGGCAAGCCCGCCAGAGGTCAACAGGCACAGCCAGACAATCCGCTTCTCCGAATAGCCGGCGAACCGCGCGGCCTGCGATGCCTGGCCCTGAACCTTGATCTGGAAACCCAGGACATGCCGCTGGAGGAACAGCCAGGCGATCACGACGGCGATCAGCGCCACGATAAAGCCGATGTGCGCGCGAGTGCTCTCGATCATCACGGGCAAGGTCATCATGTCGCCGAACAGGCGGCTTTCCGGAAAATTCTGGCCTTCCGGATCGCGTAACGGGCCATGCACAAGGACGCTCAACAGCAGGATCGCGACATAGACAAGCATCAGGCTGGTAAGGATTTCGTTCGCATTGAACCGGGTACGCAGAAGGGCCGGAATTCCTGCCCAGACCATGCCGCCCAGCGCGCCGGCGATACACATCGCGGGAAGGATCCAGAAGCCTTCGGACCCATGCGCTGCCAGGGCAACGCTGCCGCCGGCAAGCGCTCCCATCACGAACTGTCCCTCCCCGCCGATGTTCCAGACGCCGGCCCGGAAGCCCATGGCGAGTCCGATACCGATCAGAATCAGCGGGGTAGCCTTTACCGTGAGTTCCGCCAGTGCATAGGTGCTGGCAAGCGGCTGAAAGAAAATGATGTAAATGGCCCGGAAAGGATTCTTGCCCAGGAGGGCAAACAGAACAAGGCCTGCCAGGATCGTCAGAACAACCGCCAGGATCGGCGCCAGGATCTGCATCGCCCTTGAGGGTTCGCGGCGCGGAACGATCCTAAGCACCGGATGCCTCCATGTCGTGAGCCTGCCCGCCCATGCGCAAGCCGATTTCCTCGATCGTCAGGTCGGCGACGAGGGCAGCCTCGGAAAGACGGCCATTGGCGATGACGGCAATCCGGTCGCTGATCGCAAAGAGCTCATCGAGATCCTGGGAGATCACCAGGACCGCCGCACCGTCTGCCGCCAGCTGCATCAGGGCGTCGTGGATAAATGCGCCGGCGCCGGCGTCCACACCCCAGGTCGGTTGTGCCGCGACCAGCACCGTCGGCGCCTGCATGATCTCCCGTCCAACGACGTATTTCTGCAGGTTGCCGCCGGACAGGCTGCGCGCCGCGTGGTTGACGCCCGCAGTCTTGACGCTGAACCGGTCCACGATGTCGCCGGCATATCGTGCAGCAGTCCGCAGATTCAGAAAACCCTTGCGGGACAGGTTCTTGCGAACCCGCGCCGACAGGATGGCATTTTCAACCAGAGACATTTCCGGCACTGCTGCATGACCCAACCGCTCTTCCGGCACGAAGCACATTCCGGCCCGCCGACGACCCTCCGGCGGGAGACAGCCGACCGGGCGACCGTCGAGAACGATCATGTCCGCGGCGTCAGCCGGCGTTTCGCCGATCAGGGCCGCCATCAGACGGGTCTGCCCGTTGCCGGCGACCCCTCCGATGCCGACGATCTCCCCGGCCCGGACATCAAGGTTGATATCGGCGAGGTCGACGCCGAACTGCTTGTCGGCCGCCATTGACAACCGGTTGATCGACAGCCTGGTCTCACCGAGCGCCGCACTGCCCTTGACCGGCGGGGTCAGCGTTTCGCCGATCATCATCTCGGCCAGGCCTTTCGCCGTTTCCTCTTTAGGAGTGCAGGTCGCAACCACTTTCCCGCCGCGCAGGATCGTTGCATGGTCACACAGCACGCGGATCTCTTCCAGCTTGTGGGAGATGTAAAGAATCGAACAGCCCTCGGATGCCAGCTGACGCAAGGTCTCGAACAGGACCTTCACTTCCTGCGGAGTGAGAACCGACGTCGGCTCGTCCATGATGACAAGCTGCGGATTCTGAAGCAGGCAGCGCACGATCTCGACCCGCTGGCGCTGACCCACCGACAGGTCGCCCACCAGGCGATCCGGATCCAGTTCCAGACCGTAACGCCGCGAGACGTCGACAATTCGGCCGCGCAGATCGTCCCTCGCCAGATCCGGCGCGATGCCAAGCGCGATGTTCTCTGCAACGGTCAGCGCCTCGAACAGGGAGAAATGCTGGAATACCATGCCGATGCCTCGTGCCCGGGCCTCTGACGGCTTCTGGGGCGCAAACGGTTCCCCGTGCAGGGTCATCAGACCGGCATCTGGCCGCATGACGCCGTAAACGATCTTGACCAGCGTCGACTTGCCGGCGCCGTTCTCTCCCAGGAGAGCATGGACCTCGCCCGCGCCGATCCTGAATGACACGTCGTCATTCGCCTGGACGCCGGGAAAGGCCTTGGAGACGCCGCGAATGTCCAGCAGGGCATCAGGCATGTTGTCCGTCCCTGCCGCTTTCGGCGTCTGCGACGGAAAGCTGCCGGAGAAGTTGCGCCGCGACGGCGATGGCGATGGTCGCCGGTTCCTTGCCATCAATACCGGGCAGGCCGATCGGACAGGTCAGGCGGGCAATGGCCGAGTCGTCAATTCCGACGCTCCGGAACCGTTTCACGAAACGCGCCCGCTTGGTATCCGAGCCGATCAGGCCGGCAAAACCATGCATGTCCCGCCCAAGCAGGGCGGCACAGACATCGAAGTCCAGTTGATGGGAATACGTCATCACCAGATGCCAGGCAGCGGCCGGCGCGTCCGCCGCTGTTTTTGCAGGATCTTCCGATACGGTCGCCGAAGCATGGGCGGGCAAATGCCGGGGAAAGCGTGCAGCGGCGGTATCGATCCAGACCACGGCAAAGGGAAGACCTGCCAGCACGCGGACGATCGCTCGCCCGACATGGCCGGCACCATAGAGATACAGGAGTTGCCGGTCAGGGCGATCAGGCCGAACCAGCCAGTCCGCTTCGCCAACACCGGTCAGAACGGTTCTGCGCGGCATCTGCCCGGAAGACATGGCTGTCGCGATTCCGGCCGCACAAGGGGGCAGGGATGCGGCGTCGGACCGTGATCCTGCCACAATGATCGGGCCGCCGCCTGCCACCGGATGCAGGAAAAGACCGTCCGGCGGGATGTCGACCGGCAGGCTCGCCGTTTCGGTCCGTCCCAGGCGCTCGTACAACAAGCGCACGAAACCGCCACAGCACTGTTCCAGATCCGGCCCCAGCGGATAGTCGTGCAGCGCCCGCGCCCATGGCGCCTGCGGCTTCTTCAACATGTCACGGGCTGTCCGGGTCGCTTCCCACTCCAGTCGTCCGCCACCTATCGTGCCGGTCTGGTCTTCTGCATCGACCAGCATCCATGCGCCCGGTCCGCGCGGGGCAGAGCCATCGGCCGAGGCGATCGTGACGCTGACGATCGCGCCGGATCGATCGACGGCATCGCAAACCGCCGTCAGCCAGTCGTCGGATGTCATGTCGTGTCTTCTGCGGCCTGGCGCACCCGCTCGACCGCCCACAACGTCCGTTCGGGCGTGGCCGGCGCATCCAGAAACGGATAGTGGCGGTAGTCGCCGACGCTGGCGACCGCATCGGAAAGAGCCATCAGGGCGGAAATACCAAGCATCAGTGGCGGTTCACCAACTGCCTTGGACCGGTAGATTGTCTGTTCGACGTTCCCGCCACCGGAAAACAGATTGATGGTCATGACGGGAGGTCGATCGGAGCAGGCCGGGATCTTGTAGGTTGACGGAGCATGGGTCATCAGGCGTCCCCTTCGATCCCACACCAACTCTTCGGTGGTCAGCCAGCCGGCGCCCTGAACGAACCCGCCTTCGATCTGCCCGAGATCTATGGCAGGATTCAGCGACCTGCCGACATCGTGAAGGATATCTACCCGTAACAGGCGGTTCTCGCCAGTCAGCGTATCAATCGCAGCTTCGGTCACGGCAGCCCCGTAAGCGAAATACAGGAAAGGCCGACCGGTCGCCGTCACCTTGTCCCAGCTGATCTTGGGTGTGGCATAGAAGCCCGTGGCGGAGAGGGACACACGCGCAGCATGGGCTTCGCGGACGACCTGATCGAAACCCAGCGACTCGTTGCCGACGAAAACCCGGCCGCCTTCGAACCGTACGGTGCCGGCGTCAGCCTGGTACTGCTCGGCCAGGAACGCCGCGATCCGGCGCTTGATCTTGCCGACGGCGTCTCGAGCGGCCATGCCGTTGAGATCGGATCCGGATGATGCCGCGGTTGCCGACGTGTTCGGGACCTTGCCGGTCGTCGTCGCGGTGATCTTCACCCTTTCCAGATCGACCTGGAATTCGGAGGCAACCACCTGCGCGACCTTGATGAACAGTCCCTGGCCCATTTCTGTTCCGCCATGATTCAGATGAATGGAACCGTCATTGTAAACGTGGACAAGGGCGCCGGCCTGGTTGAGCATGGTGTTGGTGAAGGCGATTCCGAACTTCACGGGCGTCATTGCCAGGCCGCGTTTCAGAATCGCGCTCTTGCTGTTCCAGTCGCGGATTTCGGCCCGCCTTTTGCGATAGTCTGAACTTCCGGACAGTTCAGACCACAAGTCCTGCATGATGCAGTCCTCGACAATCATGCCGTAGGGTGCTGCCTTGCGATCGCTGGTCTTCTCGCTCCTGTGCGCATAGAAGTTGGCGGCGCGGATCTCTGCCGGATCCCTGCGCAGGGCAGTGGCAATCTGGTCGACAACCCTTTCCATCCCCACCATGCCCTGCGGTCCACCAAAGCCGCGGAAGGCGGTGTTGGAAGCCGTGTTGGTCTTGCAGCGGCAGGACCTGATCCGGACGCTGGGCAGGAAGTAACAGTTGTCGGCGTGAAACATCGCGCGGTCGGCGATGGCACCAGACAGGTCCCAGGACATGCCGCAGCGCAAGACATGGTCGAACTCGACTCCCAGGATGCGGCCCTCGTCGTCGAAGCCACAGCGATAGTCGATTCGGAAATCATGCCGCTTTCCGGTGATGATCATGTCGTCATCCCGGTCATAGATGCATTTCGCCGGCCGGCCGGTGCGCCGCGCCGCGAGCGCTGCTGCCGCCGCCGGCAGGTTACCCTGGCTTTCCTTGCCGCCGAAGCCGCCGCCCATCCGTCGCACTTCCACCGTCACGGCATGATTGGGAATGCCGAGGACCCTGGCTACAGTGTGCTGGATCTCGCTCGGATGCTGGCTCGAGCAATGGACGGTGATGTCCTCGTCTTCACCCGGGATCGCCAGCGCGGCCTGACCCTCCAGATAGAAGTGTTCTTGCCCGCCGATTTCGATCCGGCCGTCAATCACATGCGGTGCGGCCTTGATCGCCGCCGCCGCATCTCCGCGCGCCATGGTGTAGGGAGGCTCCAGAAAACTCCCGGCAGCCAGCGCCTGGTCGATGGTGATGATGGCCAGCTGTTCATGGTACTCGATTACAGCCTGCGCCGCGGCAAACCGGGCTTGTTCGATCGTCTCGGCCGCGACTGCGAACAGGGATTGCCCATGATATTCCACCAGTCCATCCGGCGCCGTGAACATGGGGTCGTCGCCGGCAACCGGGCTGACATCGTTTGTCCCCGGGACGTCGCGGGCATCCAGCACCGCTGCAACGCCATCACTCTTGATGACGGCCGAAAGATCACAGACAGCAAGGTCTGCGTGTGCCTGCTCGCTGCGCGCGATGAAGACCTGGAGCGTTCCCGGCGGTTCCGGGATATCATCCACATAGACGGCAGAACCGGAGACATGCTTCGAACCGCTGTCATGCCGTCGCGGATCATGTACGCCGCCGTCAATGGTCGCCACCTGGCTCATGACAGCGCTTCACCGTGACCGACCAGCCGCGTTTCCTTCAGGGGCTGGCGGCTCTCGTGAAAATACCGCCGGAGCAGGTTTTGCGCGACGCGCAGCCGATACTCGGCAGACGCCCGCATGTCGCTGATCGGCGCAAAGTCGTCGGCAAAGGCCGGCAAGGCGGCCTCGATGGTCGCCTGTGTCCACGATCGTCCCAGAAGCGCCGTCTCCACCGCCGCGGCCCGTTTCGGAGTAGCTGCCATGCCGCCGAAGGCTATCCGTGCGCGAGCGACGATGCCGTCCTCCATACGGAGGTTGAACGCCCCGCACACCGCGGAAATGTCCTGGTCGAAACGCTTCGAAACCTTGTAGCAACGCAGTTCCTCCGGGCCGGTGTCCAACGGAATTTCGATGGTTTCGACGAATTCGCCCGGCGCACGATCCTGCTTGCCGTAGTCGCAGAAGAAGTCCTCCAGCGAGAGGCGGCGGCGCATGCCGCCATGCCGGAGAACCAACGTGGCGTCGAGAGCGATCAGAACAGGCGGACTGTCGCCGATGGGCGAACCGTTGGCGATGTTGCCTCCGATCGTTCCGGTATTGCGCACCTGCCGCCCACCCAGGCGCCGCAACAGTTCGCCAAGGTCCGGCCAGCGCCGTGCCAGCTTGTTGCAGGCGGCAGCGTAGGTGACGCCGGCTCCTATGGCGAGTGTCGTGTTCGTGGCCTCCACGTTCTTCAGCTGCTGGACCCGGCCGATATCGATCATCGTCTCGATGCGGCGATGCTGCTTTGTGATCCACAAGCCGATGTCGGTCGCGCCGGCTACAATCGTCGCTTCGGGGTGGGCAGCACAAATTGCAGCCAGTTCTTCGATCGACGCAGGGCCGAACCAGCGTTGGCCGTTCGCCCGGTAGTCAAGCAAGGCCCTGCCGGATGGCAGGTCCCTGACCGGGGTCGAGGTCGAGGCACTCAGGCTTTCCGAACAGGAGGCTCCGACACGCGCTGCCTCGAGGATCGGGCCGTAGCCGGTGCAGCGACAAAGGTTCCCGGCAAAGACATCGCACAGGTGGGTGTCGTCCGTGTCTTCGCCTTCGGCCGCAGCGCAATAGGCCGACATCACGAATCCGGGCGTACAGAAACCACACTGCGAGGCGTGCCGGTCGACGAAGGCCTGCTGGATGGGATGCAGTCTTCCGTCGACTGGACTGGTCAACGCCTCGATCGTGGTGATCGACTTGCCATGCAGCATGGGCAGAAACAGGATGCACGCGTTGACCGCCAGTGCGGGCGATCCTTGTCGAATATCGCGGACGGCAACCGTGCACGCGCCGCAGTCGCCTTCCGCACAGCCTTCCTTGGAGCCGGTCAGGCGTTTGTGGCGACGCAAATACTGGAGAACGGTCGTGGTCGGCGACAGGCCACTGACGGTTTCAACCTGACCGTTCAGGAGGAATGTTATTTCGTGCCGTGGGTCCATCAACTGCCGCGATAGGTCGAGTAGCCGTACGGCGAAATCAGCAGGGGCACATGATAGTGCTCATCGCGCGACGCAACGCCGAACCGGATGACGACATCGTCCAGAAATGCGGGATCGGGCAGCGACGTCCCGCCGGCGCGGAAATAGGCTCCGGCGGCAAACGTCATCTCGTATGTTCCGGCCCTGAAGTCGCTCCCTTCCAGGATTGGCGCATCACACCGACCGTCCGTGTTGGTCACGATCTCGACAAGACGACGCCGTTCGCCGGCATCAAGCCGGTCAAGCGTGATGGCAATGCCTGCCCCCGGTCTGCCGGCGCCGGTATCCAGGACATGAGTGGTCAGTCGCCCCATCGCGACGTGTCTCCCTGCTTTTTCAACGGACACTATGAGCCGATTTTCCCGCGCAAGACAATCCGGTAGTATGGAGCGGGTCATCAGTATTCCCGAGAGGAAAGCTCCGTGCCTGTTCTGTCACCCCGACCGTCACGACTCGATCGCGACGAATTTGTCGCCGCGTTCGGCGGAATCTACGAACATTCGGCCTGGGTGGCCGAAGCGACTGCTGCTTCAGGCATTGGCGGGACCGATGATACGCCGGCCGGATTGGCAGAGCGGATGGCAGCAGTTGTAGACGACGCGGGACCCGATGCACAGCGCGCCCTGCTGCGCGCACATCCGGAACTGGCGGGCAAGCTGGCGGTTGCCGGAAGCCTGACCGCTGAATCGGCGGCAGAGCAGACGTCAGCAGGTCTCGACCGGTGCACGCCTGACGAATTCGCCGCCTTCAAGTCTCTGAACGAAGCTTACAACGCCAGGTTCGGCTTTCCGTTCATCGTCGCCGTGAGGGGGCTGACGCGACTGGAGATTCTGGCGGCATTCCGCGCTCGCGTCGACAACGATCCGGAAACGGAATTCCGGACCGCGCTGGACCAGGTCCACAAGATTGCCCGACTCAGGCTGTGCGCAATGGCCTGTCAGAGTTGTTCCTGAGCCATCTTTCCGAAGGCACTCCTACCGCTTCACCGACCCGTCAGCCGCAATCGTGACGCCGTACAGGCGCTGGACGGCATCCGGTGTCACATACCCTTCCGCAAGATCCGCTGCTATGGCCTCGACCGGTCGATCGTGGGGGTGGCCGTGGCCACCTCCGCCAGGCAGGTCGACACGAACCCGGTCGCCAGATGCGATCGTCTGCCTTCCCTTCGACCGGAGGCGCACGCCGCCGGAAGTCGTGACCAGACCCGCGGCACCGCTGGCGCCGCCATCACGGCCCCGCGCCGGGTTGTCCACGCGATCATACATGGCAAACAGGGCAAAGGGCGCACCGTCGCGAGTGCCCATCTCCACCGTCTGGCCCAAGCCGCCACGCTGTCGCCCGGCACCGCCGCTGTCCGGCCGCAGTTCCTTGCGCCAGACGACGACCGGCGCGCGGGTTTCGACGGCCTCCACGGGCAAGGCGCGGACACCGCTGGGAAAGGCCATTGCATTGAGGCCATCCAGTCCCGGCCGGGCGCCGGAGCCGCCGCTGTTGAACGACAAGAGGTCGAAAGTCCTTGCATGATCATCCCGGCCATTTCCCGGCGCGGGCCCGATCTCCGGACCGCCGCGAACCTGAAGGCCCCAGAGGCATGCCGCCCCTTCCGCCGGTATCTCAAGACCCGGAACCTGAGCCAGACAGCCCAGAACCACATCCGGCAGGAACTGTCCGACGATATGCCGGGCGCTGACGGGGCGCGGCTTCTGCACGTTGAGAATGGAACCCGCCGGTGCGGCGACCGTCACTGGCGCGAGTGAGCCGAAGTTGTTGGGGATTTCCGGCGCCACGGCGGCGCGGACGCCGAATACGGCATAGGCCAGGGTATAATTGTAGACCAGGTTGATCCCGTATTTGCTGGCGGGGGAACTGCCCTCGAAATCGATGGCGATCGTGTCGCCGTCGATGGCAAGGGCCGCATTCAGCGTGACAGGTCGATCGTAGCCGTCCAGCGTCAGGACGTTGCGGTAGGTCCCGTCCGGCAATGCCCGAATCGCGTCTTGCATTGCCGTTCGCGATCGATCGATGACGAAATCGGCAAGATCGGCGAACCGGACATCGGGATATTCATCCAGCGTCTCGGCGAGACGCCTCTCGCCCAGGTGATTGCAAGTCGCATAGCTCTTGATATCGCCCTCGACCGGCTTCGGCTGGCGGACATTGCTACGGATCAGTTCCAGAAGATCCTCGTTCCACAGACCTCGCCGGGCAAGGCGCATGATCGGTATGAACAAGCCTTCCTCGTAGATCGACCGCCCGTCCGGGGACTGGCCGAGCCCCCCGATGTCCACCTGATGGCAGGTACAGGCAAAGAGAGCCACGACGCTCCCGTCGTGGAAGGCCGGCGAGACGACCGTGATGTCGTGCAAGTGACCAGAGCTGAGCCAGGGGTCGTTGGTGATGAAATGGTCGCCCGGTTCCATCGTGCCCGCTGGAAACTTCTCGAGGAAGTAACCGACGGCTTCCGCCATGGAATTGACATGGCCGGGCGTGCCGGTGATGGCCTGCGCCACCATGCGGCCCTTCGTGTCGAAGACACCGGCCGACAGGTCGCCGGCTTCACTGACGGTCTCGCTGAAAGCCGTCTTGATCAGGCTGCGCGCCTGCTCTTCGACAATGGCGATCAGCCGATTCCACAGTACCGGATATCGGATACGGGACCGGGTATCGTCGGCAGTCATGAAGGGTTCTCTCGCGTGCGGGTGAGGATCAGGGAGCGATATTGGTCCGCAGCAGCGACATAACCGTGCGGAACGATGGTTGACGTCTGGGCCTCGACGACGATGGCGGGCCCTTCGAGAGGATGTCCAGCCAACAGCGCATCGCGGTCTGCCACAGCAGCCTTCAGCACCTCTCCCGTGCCCGGGTCACGAATGTCACGGTATCGTGACACCGGCGTCTCCCGATCCGAAACCTTGGGGGCCTCGCGATCGGCTTTGTCGCCGGCGTTGCAAGCAGCCCGGACGGTCCAGGCCACAAACTCCACCGGCACGCCGTCGATCGGCGGGCCGTACTGCGCTTCATACGCGATCCCATAGGCCTGCGAAACGGCCGTTTTCCAGACTTCGCCGTTCCCGGGTTCGGGAATGGTCTCCGGCAGGGGTACGAGGATTTCATGGCTTTGCCCCTTGTATCGCATGTAGGCGCCGTATCGAACCTGTTCGGGTGATCTGCCGGACGCGGTCCGGACGAACGCGGCGGCTTCGGCCTGCATGTCGGTCAGCAAACGGGCAACGGCATCAAGATCCAGCGTCTCGATCTGCTGATGGAGGCTGCGCGCCACTTCGAACGCCACCGGCGCGCGCAGGAAACCGATGGCGGATCCGACGCCCGCGCCGTGAGGCACGATGATGCGGCTGATGTTCAGTTTTTCGGCGACCCGAACAGCATGAAGGGGTGCGCACCCGCCAAAGGCGATCATTGTCCGACCGTCGAAATCCTTGCCATGTTCGACAGCATGTTCTCTCGCTGCGTTGGCCATGTTCTCATCGACCATTTCGGTGATGCCGGCGGCCGCCGTCCAGATATCGAGTTCCAGCGGCCGGCCGACATCCTCGCGTATGGCAGTTCCGGCAGCAGCGAGGTCCAGCCGGATGGTACCATCGGCAAACTTCTGCGGGTCGATTCGGCCCAGGATGACACTGGCGTCCGTGACGGTAGCGCCCGTGCCGCCGCGCGCATAGCAGGCCGGTCCCGGTCGAGATCCGGCGCTGCGCGGCCCGACGGTGATGCGGCCCAGCGGATCGACCCCGCACAGCGAGCCGCCGCCGGCGCCGATCTCGACCATCTCGATGACCGGAATTCGCAATGGCAGGCCGCTGCCTCGCTTGAAGCGGTACGCCCGGTCTATCTCGAAGTCCCGGGCCGCCTGAGGCTGACCGTCATCAATGAGACAGATTTTGGCAGTGGTGCCGCCCATGTCGAAGGACAGGGCTTTCGCATCGCCGGTTTTTGCGGCGACCGACGCGGCATAGATCGCGCCACCGGCCGGACCGGATTCGACAAGCCGAACCGGAAAGCGAATGGCTGTATCCGGCGTTGTCAATCCTCCGTTCGACAGCATGACCATCAGCGCGCCTTGAAAACCCCGCTCGCCCAAGGCCGATTCCAAGCGTCGGAGATAGACCGCGACGACAGGCTGGACATAGGCATTGGCAACTGTCGTGCTGAAACGGGCGTATTCCCGCATTTCCGGCGACACCTCGCTCGACAGGCTGACGAACAGGTCTGGAAAATGCGCCAGTATCACGTCTCGAACCTTCAGTTCGTGTGCGGGATTGGAATAACTGTGCAGCAAGCCGATCGCGATACTGTCGATTCCTTCGGCGTCGATGGCAGCGAGGACAGGATCGAGGGACAGGCGGTCCAGCGGAACCAGGACGTTGCCCTCGACATCCAGGCGTTCCTGCACCGTCAGGCGACGGGCCCTGCACACCAGTGGATCAGGCTTGACGATATTCAGGTCGTATTGATCGAACCGGCTCTCCGATCCCATCTCCAGGACATCGCGAAATCCCGCGGTGGTGACGAAAAGCGTTTCAGCCCCGCGCCGTTCGATCAGCGCGTTGGTCGCCAGCGTTGCGCCGTGGATGATCTGGTCGATATCGCCGACGGCGATACCGGCCCGTTCGCAGGCGACGGTGGCCCCCTCCAGCACACCGCGTTCGGGCGCGTTCGTGGCGGTTGGCAGTTTGGCGGAAAAGAAGCGTCCGTTCTCGTGCTCCAGTGCAATGTCCGTGAACGTGCCGCCGATATCGGCGCCCAGACGCCAGCCGCTGCGTTTTCCGCTGTCAGGCAATACGCTGTCATTTTGCATGATACGCTCATACTCCGTATGGAGGCAGGACTGAACCGGGATTTTTTGGGAAAGGGAATGCCGCGATGAGGAACTATCTGGAGCAACTGCGCCAGTCGGGAGACCTGCATGTTGTCGCTCGCGAGGTCGAACCAGACCATGAATTGGCGGCGGTGACGGCGGCGTTTCAGAAACAGCACGACGGCGCCATCCTGTTCGAAAACGTCAAGGGCGCGGCGATGCCGGTGGCCAGCAACGTGTTCGGCAGCCGACGGCGCCTGTGCGCCATGATCGGCGCGCCGGACCTGGCCTTCTGTCCGACCTGGGATCAACTCGTCAACAGAGCGCCGAAGCGGGCCGAAACAAGGCTGGTGAAGGGCAGACGGCAGACCAGTTCGATCAGCGCACTGCCGCACCTCACCTATTTCGAGAAAGACGCCGGGCCTTACATCACGGCCGGTATCGTGCTCGCGAAACATCCGGACACCGGCGTGCCCAACCTGTCCTTTCACCGAGGCCTCCATGTCGGCGATACGGAACTGCGGGTGCGCCTGGGCAGCAGCCATGACCTGACCCGATGCTGCAACGCGGCGGAGGCGAAGGGCGAGGCTCTGGCGGCGGCGATCCTGATCGGTGTGCCGAACAGCATCTTCCTGAGCGCCTGCGCCTCGATCCCGCCGGATGCCGACGAACTCGCCGTCGCGAATGCCGTGGACAACTGCCCTCTGTCCGTTGCGGCCTGCGAGACCATCGACCTGGAAGTCCCCGCCGAGACGGAAATCGTCATCGAGGGGCGGATCCTGCCGCACGAACGCCGACCTGAAGGCCCGTTTGGCGAGTTCATGGGCTATTACGTGCCGGAGGAGCCGAACCACGTGTTCGAGGTTTCGGCCGTCACGGTGCGCAGCGACCCGATCTATCACGGCCTGGTCTGCGGCTCTCCGGAGGATCTGATCCCGCTTGAGACGGCAATCGCCTCGAAGCTGTACCGGCATCTGACATCGGTGCTGCCGGGGATCGTCGACGTTTCCTGCAACCCGCAGCTTCTGAACACGATGGTGAAGATCCGGCCGCAGTACGAAGGCCACGGCAAGCACGTGCTGCTGGCCGCGTTCGGCGCGCATATGGATTACAGCAAGACCTGCATGGTAACGGACGAGGATGTCGACATCCACGACCTGAACGATGTCTGGTGGGCCTTCGTCACCCGCGGGCGGGCCGATACCCGGAGTCTTGTCGTACCGGATGTGCCCGGCTTCTATCGCGATGCCCACAAGGACCATTGGGGACGGCTGGGCATCGACGCCACAAAGCCCTGGGGACGGGAAGCGGAATTCGAACGCAAGACCATCAGGGGCGGCGACGCAGTGGATCTGGCGGACTGGCTGAGCCAGACGCAAGAACCGGTGCCGATTGATGACGCGCCGGGCAAGTCCGCTCCCGCGAGTTTCATGTCGACCGGCTCGGGATGAGGAAATCCTTGTCTTTTCCTGACCCCGAACGGACCGTCCATTCCGAACACGCCCCGATGGGCCGTACCGAGAAGGACGAACCCGTGCGTTGTCTGGCACATCTGTTGTGTGGTCTTGTTCGAAGAGGGCGCGTGGCGCGTGTCGAAAGCCGGTGCGGGCGACGGCCAGTCCCGGTTCCGCGGCAGGCCGCGGGCCGGCCCGCTTCTTCCCCGGTACCGACGGAAAAGGGGCAACCCGGATGCGACAGGCGCGGGACGAAACCACGCGCAACGACGATCAGGTCCGCAACCGTGTTGACAGCCGTGTCCCGGAGGCCGACACAAGCCCTGCGCTGGCCTTGCGTCATCACGCTCCCTCCCCTTCATCCTACATGACCTCGCAGGAACGCCATGCCCATCGAAACGACCCGCGTCATGCCCCACACCCACTTCGAGGACTTCGAGGTCGGTCAGGAAATGGAATACGGCAAGACCACCATGACGGCTGAGGAGATCATCCGCTTCGGCAAGGCCTTCGACCCCGAGCCCTTCCATCTCGGCCAGGAGGCGGCCAGGGACACCCTGTTCGGCGAACTGGTCGCCAGCGGCATCCACATGGCGGCCATCCTGCGTCGGATGCAGGTCGACGGGTTCGCCAACCTTTGCTCCCAGGGCTCCCCGGAATGGGAGCGCCTCCGATTCCTCGCCCCGACCCGACCCGGTGACGTCATCCACGCCCGCTCGAAGGTCCTCCAGACCCGACCCTCCAGCAGCAGGCCCGCACTCGGCATCGTCCGCATGCAGCACGAACTCGTCGACCAGAACGGACAGGTCAAGACACGCGTCCATACCACCATCTTCTACAAACGGCGCGGCGACCCAGCCCCCCCGGCTGCATCGCAATGACCAGCCGTCCGGAACAGGCGACACGCCCGTCATGAACCGGGACTCCTCCGAAGCCAGATACGGCACCGCGCAACCGGCATCCCCGGGATCGCCTGCAGGACCCGGGGATCATCATCGGCTTCTTGTCGACACCGCAACCGACCGAAGCGTCTTTCCCGTCTCCGAAAATACATGACGAGACCGGATCGGGCTGCATACGACGACGCAAAACAGGATCACGGAAACGATGAGCACGATCAGGAGGCGGTCGACGGCAGCGAAGTCGCGGCTACCATGACGAGCGACGAACCGGGTGGCGCTGCCCGCCGCTGGGACGGCACAGAGAGTTCCATGACGCAGACAAAGGCAAAGACGACGACAATCCAGGCGCCGAGTGCCCTTTTTCCTGAAACACCAAACCGGATGGCGCCCCGCATACGATTTTCAGACTTTCGCCGACCTTTCGTCGGAATTGCTGCAAGTCGGCATTGCAAGCGCTGGTGGCGCTATCGGCGTGTCGCAAGGCAACAGCCAGAAGGACATCCGATGCAGCGGCTTCCGGTCGCCGAGAGTCTCATGCCCGGCCCGAAGGTCTGTATTCGGGGCATTGGCTTCGATCAGCGCCGCAGCCCGAGGCATGGTGATCGGATTTTTCAGTTCACCGTCAATTTCCTGGCGTCAACCGGCGCCGGCTTCGTTCGACGTCCCTGCCCTCTCTGACCCCCGGGCATCTCGGGTCGAATTGTATACGCAGGGAAACATCTTCCGATTTCACACAAGACGATGGAAATCGGTCACTGGCATTTTGCCGGTGCTTCGGATGCTACGGAGAAGGAGCATGGTGTCAGTACCGTTACCCGTCTCGGCGGAACAGGGCCGCCGACTGATCCTCAATCTGCAGGGCCTGACGGACCCGCATGCCCGCCGTTTGGACGCCGGCCGGTTGCTGCAGGCTATTACCCGCATGGGGTTCGTCCAGGTCGACAGCATCCGGACTGTGCACCGCGCCCATCACATGATCCTGCACAGCCGCAACCGGACCTACCGGCCGAAAATGCTGAACCGCCTGCTGGAAAGGGATCGCGCCCTGTTCGAGCACTGGACCCACGACGCATCCGTGATACCGACGGCATTTTATCCGGTGTGGCGCCACAAGTTTCGTCGAACGGCCCGGTCGGTACGTGCGAAATATCGGAAGTGGCACGGGCCGGATTTCGAGCAGGAGATTGGCCCGCTCCTGGAGTTGATCGCGGAGAAGGGACCGGTGCGGGCGCGGGATCTGGAAAGCCCGGCAGCACGGACCCGCCGTGGCTGGTGGGACTGGCACGCCGGCAAGACGGCGCTGGAATTCCTCTGGCACACAGGCGAGTTGGCGATCACCCGGCGGGAGGCGTTCCAGAAGGTCTATGATCTGAGTCGGAACGTGCTTCCGGCCGAGGCCTTTGAAGCGGAGATCCCGGAGGAAGCGTTCATCGACTGGGCCTGCCGGACGGCTTTGGAGCGGCTCGGGTTCGGGACCGCCAGCGAAATTGCCGGCTACTGGAACCTGGTCTCGACGCGCGAAGCAGATGCTTGGGCCAGGGCGCGCCTTGGCGTCGATGTGCTCGAAGCGTGCGTCGAAGGCGTCGACAGCATCTCCCGCGCCCGCGCCATCTACGCTCGGCCCGACCTGGAATCCGTGATCGCCCAATGCACCAGGCCACCGCCTGCCTTGCGGGTGCTCAGTCCGTTCGATCCCGTCATCAGGGATCGGAAGCGCCTGAGCCATCTGTTCGGCTTCGACTATCGGATTGAAGTCTTCATCCCGAAAGCCAGACGCCAGTACGGCTATTATGTCTTTCCGCTTCTGGAAGGCGACCGAATGATTGGCCGGGTCGACATGACGGCCGACCGCAAGGCGGAGAGACTCGACGTCCGGAAAGTGTGGCTGGAGCCCGGGATTCGGTTCGGTGCCGGCCGGCGCCAGACGATGGACAGATTGCTACACCGCATTGCAAGGTTTGCGGACTGCCGGAAAGTGGCGCATGCGCCAGATTGGGCAGATCCTGCGTAAGCGAACGAGACATGCCGCGATGGCTGACGGACGAATTGGCAGTCGCAAACGCCGTTGAAGGAAGCCGGATTTCTGTCATGATTTGCAAAACCAGCGATCTGGAAGCACTTTCCGACCCGGAGATTGTCATCGAAGGACGGTCTTGGCGTGCAAGCGACCGCCCGGAGGCCCATGAAGCGCTGGACCATGTGTCTGGGGTCACGGCCGTGACAGTATGCAACCAACCGGTCTATCATGGCCTGATCTGTGGCTTGCCGGAGGACATCATCTCGCCGGAAGAGGCCGCCCTGGAATCGACGCGACCGCGGCAAAGCTTGATTGACAGTCCCATGCCGAACAGCTTTGCCTGTCCATTCGTGCTGACAAACTGCAAGATCCGACGCGCGGACGGAATGTACCCAGCCCTCTGCAAGGGTCGTCGTGTTCGAGGATGCCTGCCGGACCACTTCTCTGGAATCAAACACATCAGTTGTGTTCGGCCTTCCTTGTCGGGAACTGACAGGGTGACGGCTCGTACAGGGCTGACTCCGTCCCAGTAATCTGCGGATATAGCACCATGGCTTACATCGTTCCGTCTGACATCAGCAAACTCTCTTTGAAGGGCTGTCACCAACCCGAATTGGCAACACTCTCACGCCTGAAGCGGGAACTTTCGTCCGACTATACAGTATTCCACTCGGTTCACTGGACACGGGAATACAAGGGAAATACGGCATTCGGAGAAGCCGATTTCGTAATCTTGAACCGCGCTGGCGAAGCGCTGATCATAGAGCAGAAAAACGGCTTTCTGGTTGAGTCCGGTTCAGGTCTGGTGAAGCGCTACAATGATGGAGAAAGTGACCCGTTTTTTCAGGTCCGGCGATCAGTCGACAAAATCAGGGAGAAATTTTCCCAGGTTCACGGTCGAAAACGGAGGCTCAATCTCGACTATCTTGTCTATCTCCCGAATTACAAGGTTCGTTCGGTAAATTCGGTTGGAGTTGATATATCGAGACTTGTCGATTCATCTTCGGACAATCGACTTGCAAGCAAGATCCACGAAATTCTCGGCCCCGGCGAGAACGCAGGCGAGTGGCGGAATCGGGTCGAAGACTTCTTCAGGCAATCATTCGACATCTTTCCGGACATCCATGCTCATCTCGATGCCAACGAGAAAAAATTCACGCGGCTCAGCGGAGGACTCGCCGACACACTGTCCGGCATCGAGATGCATCCACTCCGCCTGCGCATCAAGGGTGCGCCGGGCTGCGGAAAGACTGTAATCGCCCGCCGGTTCTTCGAGCATGCCATCAAAGAAGGACGAAAGCCGCTTCTCGTTTGCTTCAATCGTTCGCTCGCAGAGAAAATCAGAGCCTGCTGCTCGCAAGGGGGAATGGTAGAAACCTGGCACGGCCTTTGTCACAAGTTCATCAAGAGCCAAGGCACGAGCCCCGACTTCTCTCGAATGGATGAAGATCCCGAATTCTGGAACAAGGTGCAGGATCAGGTGGTTGCGGCAGCAATTCCGGACGACTGGCTGTTCGACACGATCATCGTCGATGAAGGGCAAGATTTCGAGCAGGAATGGGCCGACATCTTGAGGCTGTTTTCACGAGGCGATGCTGATATCCTCTGGCTTGAGGATCACGATCAGGCAATACGCCAGAATGATCCGGTAACGCTGGACGAATTCATCGGCTTCAAGGCGAAGGCCAACCACCGATCGCCCGAAAACATTGCACACTTCATCCTCAAGTCCCTCCCCTTCAAGTTCGAAGCGGCAAACGATCTTCCCGGCCAGGGAGTTCAAGTGTATCCGTACGATTCGCCCAAAGATCAGCCGAAAATCGTTGCCCGATCCATCAGCCGCCTCGTGTCGCGCGGCTTCCGGGTCGAGGACATCGTCGTTGTGAGCCTCAGAGGCATACGCAATACCGGCCTCAGCCAGTCAAAACGGATCGGAAATTATACGCTCAAGCAATTCGACAATACCTACGACATTTTCGGAAACCAGAATTTCACTGCCGGTCAGATCCAACTGGAGAGCATCTATCGGTTCAAGGGCCAACAGGCTCCAGCCATCATTGTAATCGACGTAGAAACTCGAAACGACGACGTCGCGTTCACGGAAAGGCTTCTGTACGCTGTCTTCAGTCGGGCGACCGTCTGCCTGGAAGTTCTTGTGCGAGCCGACGATCCGTTTTCCGCTCGCCTGCTTGACGCGGCAGGCCAAGAACGATTTCGGTAGTTCTTCAAGCTCCGTTCATGAATTGGTTATTGCATTGAATAGCTGGGATTAAACACCAAGTAAACCAGCGCGCGCATCACGACAGCAAGGAGAATTCAGGAGATGACACCTTACCTCGTACATTGACCGCAACGCTTTTCCAAAACCTTGTTTCCCGTACAGCCTTGACCCCGAATTAGAGAAGGCGCACGCGCCCATGCCTGACCTGTCTATCAGTCCCTTCCTGATCTTCGTGATCGTACTGGTGCTCTTCGCGATCATCCTGATCTTTGCCGGGGTCAAGACAATCCCACAAGGATTCCAGTATACGGTGGAAAGATTCGGCCGATACATCAGAACGCTACGACCGGGACTGAACCTGATCATTCCCATCATCGACCGGGTTGGATCGAAGATCAACATGATGGAAAACGTTCTGGACGTACCAAGCCAGGAGGTCATCACCAAGGACAATGCCATGGTGAAGGTGGATGGCGTGGTGTTCTTCCAGGTGTTCGATGCCGCTCGTTCGGCCTACGAGGTCAATAATCTGGAACGTGCAATCCTCAACCTATCCATGACCAACATCCGAACCGTCATGGGGTCGATGGACTTGGACGAATTGCTGTCCAACCGCGATTCGATCAATGCCCGCCTGCTATCCGTCATCGACGAGGCGACAGAACCCTGGGGCGTCAAGGTCACGCGCGTCGAGATCAAGGATATCACGCCGCCCAATGATCTGGTCGACGCCATGGCGCGCCAGATGAAAGCAGAACGTGAAAAACGCGCGGCCATTCTGGAAGCCGAAGGGATCAAGGAAGCGGCAATACGCAAGTCGGAAGGCGAAAAACAATCCCAGATTCTGGAGGCTGAAGGTCGCCGCGAGGCTGCCTTCCGCGACGCCGAAGCGCGCGAACGCGAAGCCGAAGCAGAGGCCCGCGCAACTTCCATGGTTTCGGAAGCGATCGCAAGCGGCGACGTACAGGCGATCAACTACTTCGTCGCGCAGCGTTATGTTGAAGCCTTGGAGAAGTTTGCGACATCACCTAATCAGAAGATTCTGTTCATGCCACTGGAAGCATCTGGCGTAATCGGCTCGATCGGTGGCGTAGCCGAACTAGCGCGGGAAGCTTTTGGCAAAAGTGACGGAAGCGGTTCGACACCGCAGCGCCAAACTCCAAGCCGTTCGTCCGGCAGCGTCCCTGCAAGCAACGCTTGATGCCTGCCAACACGATTACATGGTACGCAAGGAGGGGCTAAGCCATGGAATTCTGGCATTGGCTGGCTATCGGCGCTGGTCTGGCGGCGCTGGAAATCATGATGCCGGGTACGTTTCTGTTGTGGTTAGGCGCTTCTGCAGGGATCGTTGGTTTGTTCATGCTGGCGTTGCCGCAAATCAACTGGATATATCAACTGCTCATCTTCGCTGTTTGTGCTGTGACCCTGATTGCCGTCTCCATCAAATTTTTCCGGAATCCGCCGGCGGAGACCGACAAACCGAACCTGAATGAGCGTGGACAGCAGTTTATCGGCCGTCAGTTGACGCTGGATCAACCCATAGTAAACGGCAAGGGACGGGCCAAGGTGGGTGATACCATGTGGCAAGTCTGCGGCCCCGACTATATGCGCGGCACCCGCGTCAAGGTAATCGACGTGCATGGCACGGTGCTGGAAGTCGAGAAGATCTGAACCTTTTCGTCAGCCGTCCCCTCTATGCCCTTTCTTTCGTGAGGGAATCACATACGATGGTCCCGATCAGGGCCGGTCCTTCCACCTGACGTTGACATCCTGAAGCACGGCTTGAGCCAGTTCTTCGGGCGTCGGCAGCGTTCCGTCTTCCTTGTGAACGTCGACTTCCCTTTCCGGTTCCGCCTTGCCTGGCTGACAGGATGAACGAACGAGAGTGACGTCCCGTCCGGACCAGTGTCCTCGATGCCGCCCTCGCCGGGTTCAGGTTGCGTATTCCTCCGACCCCCCTTGCGGATCCGGCTGAAACCCGGCCGGGGGGACCTGCGCCGGAATTCCCCCGATCAGGGATCGGGGGCGGCCCCCGTCGGACAGTGGCCACCCCTGACTGTCGTGACGGCCGATCAGCGCCGGACATCGACCGTGACGTCGCACCATTCGGCATGGGCCGGGGCGCCGGCTGCCTGCCACGCCGGCGTGGGCCAGCTGCGCGGGCCGCAGTGGCCGGCAGGCCTGAAGGTGGCCGCATAGCCAGCATTGATAATGCGGAGGTCTCCTGTAGCAAGACTCTTGGCAGCACCATCCTTGAATGAGCGACAGGCACGGCCGCCAAATACGCAGAGATTGCCCCAGATCCGGACCCTGAAGATGCCCCTGCGGCTGCTGCGCCTTTCTGTACCGTCGCGAGCGCGAATGTCCTGGCGAGAATCGGGAACGTCATCGGCAGCATCGCCAAGGGCAGGGGCGCGATCCTCATTATTGCTGCCGCCCTCAATATTGTTGCTGTCATCGCCCCAGGAGGAAGGGCATGCCGGGTACCCGCGATTGAAGGTGAAGGTGTGCATTCCCTGCCCGTGCTCGCGAAGATCGACTGTCACGGTGCGCGAGCATTTTGCAGGCCCCCACTGGGGACAGGCCTCGGCGATGGCCTCGCCGCGGGACCAGGTGCCGTCCGCATTGTGGAATTCGACCACCCTGTCATCCGTGTCTCCCGCACCGTAGGCGCACCGGGAGCCGGATCCCACGCCGAAGGTCATCCTGCCCTGAGAATCGGGGAGGGCCTCGATTTTCAGGTTCCGGACCACACCGGTCCAGGTCCTGCCCACAAAACGGGGAGCTGGGTCGACCAGGTTGGCTCTCAGACTGGTGACGTATCGGGGGGCGGGCATCAGGACTCGTGTGTCCCTGGGATTGAACTGCGCCTGGGCCGGCATCGCGAGGGCGGCGAGCGCCAGCGCCACCAGCGCGCAAGGCCCCGCATCGGTCTCCAGGGGCTCGATGTCCGACACCCGCTCCAGGCCGGCAACGTCGAGAACCAGCACCGCGAGGATCATCTGCGCGTCGCTCCACCCTTGCGCCGGGCTGCCGACCGAGCGTGGGAGGCCGACCAGAATGCGCTGCGCCGCCAGCAACTCGAACAGCAACACCAGACCGCCGCGGGCCGTCGCCGCCGTGCCCTCCCGGGACACTTCGAGCCTGATCGGAGAGCGACAAGGCGTGACCATGGTCTTCACCCGGCTGGTGACGCCCATAAGGGTCGGGTCAGTGGTTCAACCCATTGCAATCAACGGCCCAGCCGGGCTCTCACACCCTTTTTGATCGCCGATCAGGGGGCCTTGACGGGTGTGTCCGTCCGTGTCAGGCTTGGTTCCATCTCTCGCCGGGGCCTCATACCGGGGCCTCATGAAGCACAGGAGGCCCTGGCCGTGTCACTTCCCGCCATCCGCATGTCCCCGGTCGCGATGCCGGCCTGCGTGGCACCCCTCAAGGTACAGGCCCTCCTCCTGGGTGCGGCCCTCGCCGTGCCCGCGCTGCCGGCCCTGGCGCAGGTGAACCCGTCGGCGTTGCGAGCTTCATGGGTCGGGAACCCCGCCCCCGCCCGGGTCACCAGTCTGCGAGCCGACCTGGTCGCCCAACCTCCCAGCTCCCTGCGCCGTGCGACCGAGAACCTGACCATCGAGGCCTCGAACTTGAACGCGACCGTGGCCATCGGCACCGCCGGTCGCTGCTCCGGTGACGATCCCGGCACCACCGGGACCTGGGTCAAGGATCCCGACAAGGTCACCCGCCTCAACAAGGAAGGCTGGGTCTGGCAGCGGTCCGGCCCACCCCGGCCGACCGTCGCCTACCACATCGCCGATGCCACCTGGTCCCGCGGCGAGCCGATCGCCCGGGCCTGCACCCACTGGGCCGAGGGCCGCTGGAAGACCCACCCACCCGGCCACGCGTTCACCCTGCGGATCTGGGGCAAGGTTTGCTTTTCAGGCGGTCGTTCCTGTCTCTCCGCCCAGGACTCGGAGTCGCTTGGCTCCGATGCTGTGCGTGACTCTGTGAATCAACGCGGCTACGCGGCCACCTTCGGGCCCGGCCCCAACTGTGGTCCGGCCCGCTGGCCCACGCCGGAGTGGCAGGCAGCCGGCGGACCGCCCTATGCCGAATGGTGCGACGTCATGGTCGTGCCGCGCTGACCGCCCGTGTCGCATGGCCGTGGCTTGACACCGGAACAGGGCGGGGCATATAGGGTGTTTTCACGATTCGTCTTCCGGAGAGGAGGTTCTCCACGAGACGGTCGCTTGTTGTTGCCGCCGCCCTGGCGGGCGCACCCCACCCCAACCGAAGGGATGCCATCATGACCCACCGGACACTGTCCCCCCTGACGCTTCTTGCCGCCGCCCTCCTCCTGGCCCTCGGTGCCGCCCCCGCCCTCGCCCAGACACCACCGTGCAGCGTCACGGTCGTCAATGTCTGGTCGGATGACCCGGACCGGACCTTTGACGCCACCACCAACACCCTGACCTTCGAGGAGGGGGGGCACTGGGATTTCGATCTGAAGTACAGCTGCACCGGCGACCTGAACGGTGCCAGTCCGGCCGTCTCCCTCATCAGACCCAGCAGCACCCGGTTCGACACGGCCGATTTCCGGGGCGGCGTCTCGGAAGTGGACGGGGTGGCCGACGGGGATGCCCTGACCGGCGACTGTCTCACGGCGACCGGCTGCCGGATCGAGATCTTCGGCACCAGCAAGGACAACAACTGCCGCAATCAGGGTGCCACGGTGCAGCGGATGCGCGTGGAGACCCGGATCGTCAACACCGTTTCCGGGGGGGCCTTCAATCTCAGCGATCTGCTGACCGTCACCATCGTGGCGAGAGATGACGACACCGTCGCCCAACGCTACATCGACATGGGGTACACGCAATGGAAACCGACCTGCTAGGCGCCCCCTGACACCCCCGACCACCGAAGGGTCGAGGGCGCGACCGCCGCGCTGACGCCCGCCAGCACAATCACGGGCCGGGAAGGCATCACGGTCCGGGCCGACATCACGGTCCGGGAAGGCCGGGAGGCGGTCTTCGCCCTGCCCCGCGCGTTCGACTTCCGCAGCCGCCATGCCGCCCGCACGGGCCTCGTGGAGTTCCCCGCCAGGCGGAGGCCCGGGGCAGGATCCGCCGCGGGCCAAGGCACGAGCCGTCACGTTTCGATCGAGGCGGTAGCATTGCCGGTGTTCGATATGAACATGCCGTCACCCGCCCCCGATGTCGCAGTCGCGTCCTGGCTCGCGGAACAGACGACATCACGTTCACACCACACCTTGCGGCGGTCAAGGAGGCAGAATTGCATTCGCGGCGCGATCGTGCCGTCTGGCAGACGACCGGACAAGCTGCGGAAGGACCGGAACGCAGGCTTCGCAAACCGCATTCTTCCGCGCGACAATACCGCCTCAAGTCGCTTGACTCAAATTTGTCGATCAATCATTTTGTATGCAAACAAAATTTGTCAGTCTTGATCGTGCTGGAGGAACCAGGATGAAATTATCGATAATTCGGGCGGCTACCGTACTTTTGGCGGGGGCGCTGACGATTTTCACAGCGCCAGTCTCGGCCAAAAATCTCACGCTTTGCGGCGCCAGCCCCGGCGGACTCTGGTCGTTGCTGGGCGCAGGGCTTGATGCTGCAGCGAAGGCCGCCGACAAGAACACGACAATCACCTACCAAACGTCGAGCGGTGGCTACGCCAATGTCTTGCAAGTCAAACGCAAGAAATGCGATCTCGGAATCATTCACGTCGGCGAGGGCGTACAGGCGAAAAATGGTGGCGCGCCTTTCAAGTCACCCGTCAAAGGGTTCAGCGTTCTGACGGTCATGTACGACTGGGCTCCGATGCAGTGGATCGTGACCAAAGAATTTTCCGACAAGCACGGTATAGAAACACTGGCCGATATCGCGGCCAAAAAGCCGGCCATGAGGCTGATTCTGAACCGTCGCGGCATCCTCCCGTCGCAATTGGGTGAACTGACACTCAATGCTTCCGGCGTCACCTTGAAGGATATCACTTCCTGGGGTGGCAAGATCGAGTTCCAGGCTTCGGGCAATGCGTCTGAAATCATGCAGAATCGGCGAGCAGACTTGTGGGCGAACGCCGTATTCATCGGCAGCGGCAAGATACGAAGGGTGGCGAAGTCCGTCCCTGTGACGCTGCTGAGCGTACCAGACAAGGCGATCCAGGCCGCCGTCAAGACTTTTGGCGCGAGACCATGGACGATCAAGGCCGGCGCCTATCCTTGGCTCAAGCGCGATATCAAGACACACGCTGCGCGTGCAGTCCTGATTGTCGATGACAGCATGAGCGAGAATGACGCTTACAAGTTGACCAAAGCCATTCTGGAAAATGTTGCGAAAGTCCAAGGTGTGCACAAGGCCATGAAGGGGTTTACGCCGCAGTTGATGGCGTCGCTTGAAGAGTTGCCGTATCACCCGGGCGCGAAGAAGGCCTACAAGGAAGCTGGCGTCGCTCAGAAAGGTTTGTCTCAAAAATGAGGACATCAAGAAGCACGCACTGATCCAACGCCCCGTTACCGGCCGCGATGGCTTCTCGATCGGTTCTTGCAAGGTTCGGAAGTCTCGCAGTCGCAACGGGCGGGCGGCGCAAGCTGACAGGCCTCTTGGCGCATGTCGTCAAGGCATATTCGGCGCTGGTGGCATTATGGGTCGTCTATCAGGCGACACTGTCCTCGATTGATGTTCTGGCGCTGTCGATCATCTTTCTATCCCTGATGCTGTGCTTGGCGTTCATTTTCATAGGCGCCAGGAAAAACTGCGATCCGGGCCGGCCCAGCCTGATCGACTACGTGTTGGCGCTCGCCAGCGTCGCGACCGGTCTGTTTTTTGTCCTCAATATCGACAGTATCGCAGAGCGGATCAGTCTTTTTACAGAGCTGACGACTACCCAGGTCATCTTCACCACCTCCATCATCTTGCTGACCATCGAAGCGACGCGACGAACCGTCGGCGCCGGCTTGATGATGATCGTTATCGCTTTCATCATTTACAATCTTTTCGGCGACAGGTTGGAAGGGACGTTCAAGCACGGCGAAATCACGCTCAGCCACTTCCTTGACGTGAATGTCCTGACGACCGACGGCCTGTTTGGCATTCCGCTGCGTGTTGCCGCGACCTATGCCTTCGTCTTTGTAATGTTCGGAACTTTCCTGGCGAAGGCGAAAGGCGGCGATTTCTTTTTCGATCTCGCAGCCTGCCTGTCGGGCCGCAGTCCCGGCGGCCCGGCCAAAGTTGCCGTGTTCTCCTCTGCCATGTTCGGTACCGTTTCGGGCAGTCCGACATCCGATGTTGTCACCACCGGGTCGATCACGATTCCGATGATGAAGCGATTGGGATATCCAGGCGCGTTGGCCGGAGGGGTGGAAGTTGCGGCGTCTACCGGTGGCAGCCTGCTGCCGCCGATCATGGGCTCGGCTGCTTTCATCATGGCAGAATACACCGGAATCGCCTACGCCGAGATTGTCGTGGCAGCGCTGGTGCCAGCCCTTTTGTACTATGTCGGGGTATTTGTGCAAGTACATCTGAGGTCGGTGAGGATGGGCCTCGCGCCATTGCCGGCCGATAGCGTACCAAGACTTCACACGACTCTTCTGTCCGGCTGGATATACATATTACCGATCATCGTCATCATTGTGGCGCTGTTAAGGGGGTACTCACCAACCTTCGTTGCGGTCTTCGGCACGATCGGCATGCTGGTGGCTTCGCAGTTCAAGCCGGGTGCACGAATTACACTGCGCGACTTCTACGATGGCCTTTCCGAAACCACTATCCGCATGATCGGCGTGACCGGCGCTTGTGCAGCGGCGGGTCTGGTGATTGGCGGCATCACCATGACGGGTCTGGCCTCGAAATTCTCCTATCTGATACTGCTGGTCGGCGACGGCTCTCTCATCCTGGCGTTGCTGGCCGGTGCGATGGTCACGATCATTCTGGGGTTGGGCATGCCCACACCCAGCGCTTATGTTTTGGCGGCAGTGTTGATCGGCCCGGTGTTGGTCAACGACCTTGACGTGCCGATGATGGCGGCACACATGTTTCTGCTCTACTACGCCGTAATGTCTGCGATGACGCCTCCGGTTGCTGTCGCAGCCTATGCCGCTGCCGCAATTGCGGACGACAACCCGCTCAGGATCGCAACGACCGCCGTGGTCTTTTCCCTTGTTGCTTTCATCATTCCGTTTGGATTCGTCTTCAATACGTCGATACTGATGCAGGGCGATGCTGGTCTCATCCTGCTTGCCATCGGAACAGTGACAACGGGCGTCCTGTGCTTGTGTTTTGCTGCAGAGGGTTTCCTGAAAGGAAAGCTGAGTACGCTCACGCGTTTGATGCTGGTCGCCTGTGGTTGCGCTCTGCTCGCTCCGACAGGCTGGTGGACTCTCGGAGGCATTCTTGTCGCCGGCATGGTCATTTTCGTTTCGGTGCGCTTCTCTGATCGCAAAAGAGTCCCTGACTAGAACCGGACAATTCAGGGCTGCGGGCCGACGAAAACGCCTTGCCGCAGGTTCCGTCCCGGGTGACCTCGGCATTGAAACCGAAGAAAAGGAAAGCAACCGTGCTGAATCTTCTGAAAATCCAGAAGCAGATAGACTACTTCCTCGAAGAGGATATCGGCATGTTCGACGTGACGTCGACAGTCATGATCGATCCGGACGCGCAGGGCGCTTTCGATTTGAACGCCCGTCAGTCTCTGGTCGTTTCAGGGATTGACGTTGCCCGTCTGGTCTTTGAGCGTTACGTGCCGGACATCACGGTCGACATCCGTGCAAAGGATGGCGACCGAGTCGAAGAAGGCACCTGCCTGATGTCGGTCTCCGGCAACGCGCAGAATATTCTGACGGCAGAGAGGAACGCCTTGAACCTGCTTCAGCACATGAGCGGCATCGCCACTGAAACAGCCAGATATGTCAAGGCCATCGAAGGAACCGGATGTCAACTGCTGGACACGCGCAAGACGACGCCGGGTCTGCGAATGCTGCAGAAACACGCCGTGGTGTGTGGTGGCGGCCGCAATCACCGGCTGTCACTCGACAACGGCTTGATGATCAAGGACAACCATATCGTTGTGTGCGGAAGCATCACCGCGGCGGTCAAGAAGGCCAAGGCGTTGGTGCCGGCCCTGACCATGGTCGAGGTAGAGTGTGACCGACTGGATCAGGTGAGAGAAGCATTTGATGCCGGCGCCGACATCATCATGCTCGACAACATGGGGTTGAAGATGCTGCGCGAGGCTGTGAAAATAGTTGATGGCAAAGTACCTCTGGAAGCATCTGGCGGCATCAGTCTGAAAACAATTCGACCGATCGCGGAAACCGGTGTCGACTATGCCTCCGTCGGTCGCATCACACAATCCTCGCCAGCCGTCGACGTCGGGCTGGACAGCGCGAAATAGAGGCTTTGGTGACCGGTCGTCTCTTTCTGGTCGTTGGTCCCAGCGGGGTCGGAAAGGATTCGATCTTGAACCGCGCGCGCGAGGCATTGGCGGACGATGCGCGATTTGTTTTTGCGCGCCGCTTTGTCACGAGAGACGCGACCGTCGGCGGCGAAGGCTATCGACCGGTTTCAGACGCCGAATTCTCGGCAATCGAAGAGTCCGGCGGCTTCTTGTTCAGCTGGCGGGCCCATGGGCTTTCCTACGGCCTGTCAGCGAGTCTACGGGATGATCTGGATGCCGGTCGCCACGTCGTGGCCAACGTTTCGCGCGCCGCCCTGAAGGTGATATCGGACGCGTCTTCCAACTGCACCGTTCTGGAGATCATGGCGTCTCCAGCAGTCGTGGCGAGGCGGTTGCGCAGCCGCAACAGGGAAACGGAAGGCAATATCAGGGCCCGATTGACCAGAAAGGCGCCGCCGCTGCCAGAAGGCGTCAAGGTGGTTGGTATTCCCAACAACGGTCGACTCGAGAAGGCGGTCGAACTGTTCTTGTCCGCCCTTCGATCGCCGTCGCCCAAGTGGCTGAAATTGAGACGGATACCTGTCGATTCCTGGCATGAAAACATCTGCTTCCTGAGCCGGGATTGTGCCGTATTCGACGCTGCCAACTATCTCGGCCCCGGCAAGGTCGATGTGTTCAACGACGAAGCGAGCATTCGGGCCAAGGTAAATCTTCTGGAGACAGGCACCCTTCTGGCCCCCGATGAACTGGGCCTCAGTTCGCTCGCTTTCGACCGCCTCGGTTTGTCCGAAGGCAGCCTTCTGACACTGGAACGGACGCCATCGCCGCAGAGCCTGCGAGAATTGCGGGCAAAGGTTGCCGGCGATGTCCTGAAGCCTGGCCAGATCGACATGATCGTCAAGGATATTACAGAGGATCGCTATAGCGGCCGCGAGATCTCCGCCTTTCTGGTCTCGGCCTCCAAACATCTCGAGCTGGTTGAAATCGAAGCGCTTTGCAAAGCCCGGGTAAGATATTCGAGTCGGATCGACTGGCCTTACGATATCGTCGTGGACAAGCATTCCATGGGTGGCGTACCCGGCAGCCGCATCACGATGATTGTCATTCCCATTGTCGCCGCGCAGGGTATGGTCATCCCCAAGACGTCGTCCCGGGCGATAACGTCCGCAGCCGGAACGGCTGACGTGATGGAAGTTGTCGCCAAGGTCGATCTGATGCCCGATGAAGTCAAACGGGTTGTCAGCAACACGAACGGATGCATCGCGTGGAACGGCAATCTCAATCATTCACCGGTCGACGACGTGATGAATTCCATCACCCGGCCGCTGGGGATAGATTCCTCCCGATGGGCCGTGGCTTCCATTCTGTCCAAGAAGATCGCCGCCGGATCTTCTCATGTCATCATCGACATCCCGGTCGGTCCGGATGTGAAGACGAAGACGATGGCCGAAGGGCATGAACTGGCAGCGCTCTTCGAGACAGTGGCGAAACGAGTCGGCCTGGAAGCGTTGGCCCAGGTCACCGACGGCACGCGACCAATCGGGTTCGGGGTCGGCCCCGCCCTGGAAGTTCGCGATATCTACAGCGTGCTGCGAGGTGACGATGACGCACCGGCAGACCTGCGCGCCAAGGCGCTGGATTTCGCCGGCAGGATCCTGGAATGGAGCCCGGATGTGCCGGCAAACGAAGGCCGCGTTCGGGCCGAGGCACTGTTGAACTCGGGAGCAGCATTGTCCGCGCTGGAAAAAATTGTCGATGCCCAGGGGCGTGTCGATCGTCCGGTACGACCTGGTCCATTGATATACGAGTACAAGGCCGAACGTAGCGGGCGCATCAAGGGCATCAACCCGCGGGTCATTTCGAGAATGGCGCGGCGGGCGGGAGCCCCGATGGACAAGAGCGCCGGCATCGACATTCTTCAACCTGTCGGAGCCGACGTCGTCGAAGGCACGCCGCTATTGCTGATACATGGCTCGGTGGAGGCCGACCTCGAAAACGCGTCGACATTCATCCAGTCGATTTCCCCGATAGACATCGTCTAGACGCGATCTGTTTCACGCGCCCGGCGTATCTTGAACCCATGCCATGTTACTCTCGACACAAGCTGAAGGAGGATCCGAGCAAGGGGTTCCGGCAGACCATCAGCCTTTCTGTTTCATGCGCGTGAGAGATCTCGTGGCAGACACTTTCAGATCATCTGGCCGGCAACCGGTACACAACCTTCTCGCCCTGATGGACGGCATCGACAGCAAAGGCCCTGAGAAGGGACGACGCCAGAACATCACCATCTGGTGCGGCGCAGGATTTTCAAAATCCTGGAACGAACAGTCCCCGACTGACGGTACGCTGTTTCACATCTTGAATCGGGAGTTTTCTCAGCTCCCGAATCTGTGCCGGGTTCTGGAAGCACTCAGCTGGAATGAAAACAGTCACATCGGTTTCGAAGGCTTCAAGACGCTGAGTTATATCATCGACATGCAGTTCAAGTATCCGGACATCAGAAACCGGTATCTGGACTCGCAGACGCTGAAGATGGCGGTTGCCGAGATGCGACTGTTCGTTCAGCGCCGCTTCGCGGAGGTCAGCGGAGAGTATCGGATTGACAGTGACTCTCTTGATTTTGAAACATCCGAAGCAAAAAGGTCCGAACAGTCCAGTGTCATGACATTCTTTGATCGCCTCATTTCCGGCAACTGCCGCAACGGGGCCGAAGCCAGCCACCGGGTCAATTTCATTACGACGAATTACGATTTTACGATCGAAGAGATCCTGAACAGCCTGTCATTGCAAGCGGGACCAGTCCTGCCGTCTCTCTATCGCGGCATCACGCCGGCCACGATCTGCAATCGTCGGCATTGGCCGGGTCATGACGGTGCCTATCGGCATACATTGATCAAACTCAATGGAGGCTTCGAGATTTTCAGAACGGGAGCAGAATACCATTTCGACTACCGACGCAAGGAGAACGACAGCGGTCGGGTACATGAAGGTCTGAATACGAGCGAGCCATCAGCACCCATTCTCATGTTGCCCAATCGGGATCAGGACTACAGCGACCCTTATTTCAGCCAGATTTTTCCGAAGGCAGTCCGATTGCTTCGCGAGACGGACATCCTGATCGTCATAGGATACAGCATGCCGTGGGAAGATGTCCTGATCCGCTTCATCCTTCATCAGTTTGCTGAAAACGAATGGGAGGCGGTCGGCAAATCCATGTTTTACATCGACCTGAAATATCCCGATATCCTGGAACAGAGGCTACGCTGGACGTTCGGTTCGATCGAAAAGGCCGGATGGCCGCAAGTCTCCTACTTCCATGGCTCGTTTCGAAGTTTCTGCGAACAGTATGTCTCCTGCTGAGAGTACCCTGGATGGCAAGGCCGCACTGGCACGGTGACAGGTTCGGGTCTTTCCCTGGGGGTCACGGCGAGTCACGAGAGGACGATGCTCTGCGGATCCTGGCAATGTCGCCGAAGACGACAGGGTCGGACCGGGATGCAGCGCCGGAGGTCTTTGAGACTTCCGCCGCGGGCGGCAAAGGCGAGCGACGACCGTCTTTTTCCGGAGGCGCTGCGAGGCACGCCATGACCTGGGGCGTCTTGCCGAAGCACATCGGATGGTCGAACACGGCATGGTGGCGGGTTCATTGTTCGAGCCGATCGAGGGTGTTCGAGTTTGGCCACGCTGGCCGCTTTGAGCGATACGTCCCATCGTTCGCGTGGAAGGTACTGCGCGCATGCAGCGGCCGCCAACGGCCCTCATTCAACACCATGATCGATCTCGGCCATTCGACGAGACGCGTCAGACGGCGCGCACCGGCGACAGGTGGAGCGAACCGAAAGCGCAAGCGTCCACGATGACACGCGGAGAGGGATCAACCCTTCTTGGGCGCTGGCTGTGGCTTTTCTTCAACGGGACCACCCTTTTCCTTCCACGCCTTGAAGCCACCGTCTATGTGAGCGACGTTGGCAAGACCCATTTCCTGAGCAGTCTTTCCGGCCAGCGCACTGCGCCAGCCCGCAGCACAGAAGAAGACCAATTTCTTCTCGGTCGCGAAAACCTCCCGATGATAGGGGCTGTCGGGATCGATCCAGAATTCGAGCATCCCGCGGGGCGCGTGAACGGAACCCGGCACGGTGCCCTCACGCCAAAGCTCGCGAATGTCACGAATGTCCACCAGTTGGATGTCCTTGTCGTTCACCCGTCTGATCGCGTCATCTACTGTCCAGGTCTCGACCTGTTCATAGGCCTCCTTGACCAGTGCCTTGATACCCTTCGCTACCGGCATACCGTATTTCCCGTACTGTTCCCAAAAACCGTTATCCCGAACACATCCTTTTCATCTTGTCGCTGTCCCGCTGCCGGTCAATCGACAGATGTCGTCGAGATGCGTTGCCAATCGCCGCGGAGATCTTGATGAAGCGAAAACCTGGCGTGTCACGTCGAAGGCATGGATCGCATGAACATGCCGCAACATCCTGCAAATCAGGGACATTGGGGCCGCACCTTGATTTGGAAAGCACCAGACGTACTGCGCCCTCCCCTGTCTGACATCAATTGCTCACGGGCGCTGCCTCTGGATAGCAAGCCGAACGACGTGGCGGTGATATTGGAAGGTCTGCTTGCCTCGATCGATTTGGGTCAGGCGATACCCTCAGATATCCCGCTGACGGCGATGCGCACATATCCTGGGTATTCGGCAATGGAAATTCGAACGCCGTCCGGCAGACAGACCCTTGGAGGGATGACAATATCTCCGGCAGAAATCTTGCCGCCGGCAAGTCACGGGAGACCTGGGCCACGCGGGTTGTCATCGCTGTATTTCAAACGGTTTTTTGCCGCTTCCGTCTGTTCGATGCCGTCGTGCAGGACCTGAAACATGAATCATGCTTTACTGCCTCGATCAGCACCACCATCGCAGGGGCTGTGATCGACGGGACGATGGGGACGCTTTCAACCCGCAACACCCGACTTGTCACGTCGTAGAACGACCAGAAGCACTGCCAGGAAGAATGGCGCGCCGATGGCTGTCAGGGCCAGAAACCAGTGCGCCTTGCCGAACAAGGCCAGAGTCAGGACAAGATAGATGAAATCGCGCCGGGAAAGACTGTCGAGAATTCTGCTGGCCCTGCTCCCCGGTCCGCGGCTGACCGAGGTGTAGAGCGGTCCATCGCCTTCCTTTCGGCGCAGTGTGACCCAGTATACCGCCCATGCAGACCCGCCCGCCCCCGTGACGGCCACCATCGCCACCCACAGCGGCCACCAGTGCCCGACGGCAAGGACCCAGCCAAGGCCCATGCAGCCGAACACGGCGACATGCACGATGTTGTCGCTCCAGAAATCCAGCAGGCCGCCCAGGCGCGATTCCGCAAACTTGAGGCGCGCCAGTTCGCCATCGCACCCGTCCATCACCGAATGGGCCACGAACAACAGACCCCCAATCGACTGCACCCACCAGACCGAAGAAAGAAAGAAGGGTGCGCCAGCCAGACCGAGCATCATGCTGACGACCGTCATGTGATTGGGCGTTACCGGCCACGGTGCCACGCGCCGCGAAACCCACATCGAAATGGGCCGCGCAACATGACGGGACATGAAGCCGTCCGTCTTCTTGCCGAGCCTGGACATCAACCGGTCTTCGGCAGCAGGGACATCCGCCGACGATCGCAGCGGCAGGATCGGTCCGGTCTTCAGGGTTACTCGACGTGCCGCGGCAGACGCTGCCTCGACAGTCCGGCCAGGCCCGATGATCCGCACGCCTGCGCCAAGATCAACCTGTTCACCATCGGCCACGGCCAGCCCGGCGGCCTCGATCAGCCATTCCTTCTCCGGCAGCACGTCGCCGGGCATCAGGACAGTTGCATTTTTGTCGTCCTGCAGCCCTGAAACGGTCGACGAGGCCAGAACCCGGACGGTTTCAATGCCGGCCAAATGCGCGGCCCTTGCAGTCCGCTGTGATACGCTGACGCCAAGAATCCGTGTTTCCGGATCAAGACCACCACAGCCTTCACGATCAACGATCAGTCGGATGGCGGGTTTTTGATGGGGATTATATACCAAAGTGCCAACCTCATTCTAGCCCGGCCTCAAAAGATAAAGAAAAATGCCACTGACACCTTGACGATTACAGCAAAGTGCCATACATCAGACTTGTAGCAGGGAGACAGATCATGGCACATGAAGCCCCCGGCAAGCACTACCGCAAGGCAATCAGCCTGCCCAAGTTGTCACGGATGTTCCCCGATGATGAGACAGCCCGCACATGGATCGAGTCGATTGTCTGGCCAGACGGACCTCGCTGCCCACACTGCGGATCGGTCAATATCCAATGCAACATCAAGCATCACAGCATGACGCATCGCTGTCGGGACTGTGCTGACAAGCCCCGGTTCAGTGTCAAGACCGGCACGGTCATGCAGTCCAGCAAACTCGGCTATCAAACATGGGCCATCGCCGCCTATCTGGTCACCACCAGCCTCAAGGGCGTGTCATCCATGAAACTCCACCGGGACCTTGAGATCACCCAGAAATCAGCTTGGCATCTGGCTCACCGCCTGCGCAAGACCTATGAGGCGGGCCTTCCCATGTTCGCTGGCCCCGCCGAGGCCGATGAGACCTGCATGGGCGGCAAGAGGAAGAACATGCCGAAGTCGAAGCGGGAGGAGATGACCGGACGTGGCCCGGTCGGCAAGGAGATCGTTGCCGGGGTCAAGGATCGGGAAACCAATCAGGTCCTGGCCAGAACGGTCGAGACCACCGACAAGGACACCCGGCAAGGCTTCGTCAAGGAGACAGTGGCCGAAGGCGCTGACCTCTACACGGACGACCACAAGGGCTATCAGGGCATCGAGGGCTACCACCACGAGTCGGTCAAGCATTCGACCGGAGAGTATGTGAATGGGAAAATCCACACCAACGGCATCGAATCGTTCTGGGCCATGTTCAAGAGAGGTCACAAGGGCACCTATCACAAGATGAGTCTCAAGCACCTCCAGCGATACATCAACGAGTTCGCTGGCCGTCACAACATGCGGGAAGGCGATACCCTCCAGCAACTGGAACTGACCGTCGAACGCATGCAGGGCAAGCGCCTGACCTATGCGGCCTTGAAGGCTGACAACGGCCTATCGAATGCGGCACACTGATGGTAGCCAACTTCACCTCGGGGACCGTCTGGACCGGTGACAACCTGCCCATCCTGCGCGGCATGAACAGTGCCTGCGTCGACCTGATCTATCTCGACCCGCCCTTCAACTCGAACCGCACCTACGAGGCGCCTATCGGCTCGAGGGCCGCGGGCGCCTCCTTCAAGGATGCCTGGACGCTCGATGATGTGGACGTGCATGAACATGGCGAGCTGGCCGACCGCAGCCCCGCGGCCTATGCCGTCATCGAGGCGGCCCGCCAAGCGCACGGCAAGGGCATGATGTCCTATCTGATCTTCATGGCAGTGCGGCTGATGGAGATGCACCGGGTCTTGAAGCCGACAGGGTCGCTCTACCTGCACTGTGATCCCACCGCCTCGCACTGAAATTGTCTGGCACTATCCCGGACGGGAAATGCATCTTCGCAATAAATTCAGCTCAAAGCATGACGTGCTTCTTTTTTATGGTGTGACAAGCAAACATCAAATCAACCCGTTAACTGAGCCGATTGATAAAGCCGAGTACATCAAAACGAAGGGTAGTGGGTCAGTTTGAAATTTGCCTGTGACGTGCGTTGCTTTGTGCGATCCTCTTCGTTAAACTTTTTTATCTGTTGCTTGAACGATTGCAGAGTGTGGTATGTCACCAAGAGATGCGTTGGCGCAATTTGCTCGGCGTGGAGAAAAATCCGCCCCGCCCGTTTTCATTGGGCGTGAAGCGATTCTGAAGGACATCATTGATCGGGCAGAAGAAGGGTGGAAGAATAATCACCAAGGAGAACCAGGGCACACGCGTATTATTCAAGGGGCACCGGGGGCAGGCAAGAGTTCAATCATTGCCGAGCTTGAGAAAACCCTGAACACAGATGGACAGACGACGACAGGCTGGAGCAAAGGCGCTCCCCGGATGGTGATATTGTCCGGCTCTGAGGTGCGCAGTCCGGAAATTGTTTTACGTCACCTTGCGCGGTTAGTAGACGCACAAAAGGCACAAGACCTCTTTGCAGAGAAGAGCAAGTTTTGGAAGGCTGCTGTGAAGTTCAGTCTTCCGGTTGTAGGGGCGGAGGCTTCACGCGAACAAGAGACCACGTCACCCGCGCCGTCGGCGACATTGTCTCTTTTTAAGGAATGGTTAACGCTCGCAAAAAGAACATTGAAGGGTCCGATTATCATTGCGGTTGACGAAGCGCAGAACTTACCCAGGGGCACAGAACTGCCAAGCAGTCAGTTCCTGCAAGATATTCACGAAAATACATCGCGCCTGCCGATATCACTGCTGTTAGCCGGATTAAGTGACACACACGCGCATGTGGCGTCTCTCGGTCTCACACGCAGTTTAGAGGTTCATGCGATTGGGCGGTTTACCCGTGCGGAGAGTATCGAGCTGATGCAGAAGTGGTGTGCGCATTTTGGCCTTACGATTGGCGCACAACAGCCACGTCTGAACGCCTATTGCCAGCTGGCGGACGATTGGCCACGGCACCTGCATTGTGCGCAGAAAGCGTTGGCGCAAGTGCTTGTTGAGAAAAGCAATGCCGACGCCACCTTTACCGGTGCATTGGATACAGTAACCGACCTAGAGTGGCAGCGTGCCACCACACAGTTTGCGCGGTATCGGGCGGAGTATTATCGGGATCGTGTCAGTCCAGAAATGAGAACCTATCAGCCTCTTATGGTAACTGTGATGAAAACAGTGCACCCTCAAATCAGTCGGACGGAGGTTCTTGATGTGGTGGCCGGAGATTCGAAACAACCGCTTTTTCCTTATTACACAAACGATACATTAGACTTTTTTAATCACTTAATTCACCAAGGGGCATTGCAGGAAGATGCGGAAGGGTTTGTATCTTGTCCTATTCCGTCGTTTCGCACCTGGTTAATGGAGTCAGTGCGATTGCCATCAACGACCTATACGCTTCGGTTTGGTGGTGAGATCTATAAGGAAAATACCTTTGACAGCTATAGTGCCGCACGGGAGTGGGCGATGAAGCACCTGGATCATCTGAAAACTGATCAGGAAGTTACGCTTTGGCAAGGGGCTGTCACGGTTGAAATCTTACGAGAAGCCGCACGTGTCGAACACGTGAACGACCGTGCAGAAAAAACGACACCCGTTTCGACAGCATGAGGTTACCATCACAAAGCGTTACACTTGTCGTTGGCGGAACAGTGAGGTGGTCCCGGAATTTTGGACAGTCTGACGGCGTTGCCAAGGTGTATTCCGTTGTCTGATCATGCCGCCAGAATCCTGTTTGTCAGATTTTCCTGCTGTTGTTGAGCCTGTGGGGATGTGGACAAGGCGGTCGCCTTGTCCATCATATCCACCGGCTGGCGCGCGCCGCAGGCTTCCGCCGGCGTTGGGCCGCCGAGCGCCGAATGGGGACGCTCGGTGTTGCAGAAGCCGATCCACTCGCCGATGACACGCTCGGCGTGGAAGCCATCGGTGAGCTCGTGCAGATGGACCGCCTCGTATTTGAGCGCGCGCCACAGCCGCTCGATGAAGATGTTGTCCATGCAGCGGCCGCGGCCGTCCATGGAGATTGTCACTTCGGCATCCTTGAGCCGGCCGGTGAAGTCGAAGCTGGTGAACTGGCTGCCCTGGTCGGTATTGAAGATCTCCGGCCTGCCGCAGGTGTCGCGCGCCTCATTCAAGGCCTCGACGCAGAACCGGGCATCCATGGTGTTCGACAGCCGCCAGGCCAGGACCGCGACCAGATGAAGGAAGCCGCGGTTGACCGGGATGCAGGTGATGTCCGCGCACCAGACATGGTCGGGGCGCTCGATGGCGAGGCCCTTGAGATGGTACGGATAAATCCGGTGTTCCGGGTGCGGCTGGCTGGTCCTCGGCGCCCGGCAGACCGCCTGAAGACCCATCAGGCGCATCAGCCGGCGGACACGGTGACGGACCATCTGCCGCGAGCCGTGGAACGGATACCTCAGGAACAGCTCGTCGAGCCGCCGCATCAGCGCCAGCGTCTCCGCACTCTCCCCCTTCGGCTTGCAAGAAAGCGAAGACCGGCTGATCGACAGAACCTCGCATTGACGGCTCAAGCTCAGGCCAGGAACATCGCGGCGCACCATCGGCCGGCTCATCGCTTGAGCCCTCTGGCCAAAAAATCCCGTTCCACCGTCAGTTGACCGATCCTGGCATGAAGATCGCGAACCTCCTCCTCATGGTCCCGGGCTGCCCGGTCGACGCCGTTCGAGAACACCTCGCCCAGGCCCGTCCATCGCCTGACGTTTCCATGTACTCACCTGATTGGGGTCAACTTGGTGGCGCGACGCGATCTCCTGAATCGTCCTGTCGCCGCGCAGCGCCTCCAGCGCAATCTTCGCCTTGAACTCAGGCCTGAACTTCCGTCGCCTCGTCATCGCGTATTCCTCCGTGAACGGTGGAATACACCTTAACCAACTGTCCAAAATTCCCGGACCACCTCAGACATCAACCACTCCGGGACGGCGAGCGGGTGCTATGCCTTTGTTGACCTCTCTGATCCCGGCAACCGAGGCAAGGTCCAGGCCTGCCAGTACGGGGCCCGGAACAGAGTGGCCAGTGGGCGCGCACGGACAGCGCCGACGGCTACGAATACATCATCCAGGATGCCAACTGGCGGCGGGAAGTGGGCTGCGCCACGAACTGACGGGGCCGCGAGGCGGCAGCCGCCTCGCGGCTGCTAGACCCGTCCGGCAAGCCCGGAACAGGGGCGGTCCGGCGGGCCGCCCTTCTCCCGGTCGGATCCTGCAATGTTCAAACTGAGACACTACCGATCATCCTGACAACTTGCAATTGCTGTGCTCTGGGTGCAATCGGAGCAAGGGCACCAAGACGATGGCGGAATGGAGGGCAACGCAATGACCAAGAAACCTGACTCCCGCCCAACGGTCCGCCTCAGGCCATCGGACTACCAGCCCAGCAAGGCCGAACTGGATGAGGATGTCCGCATTGACACATCGCCCGCTGATCTGATCCGATCGGCATTCCAGCAAGTGAAGGTCGTGGAGGATAAAGATGCTTGACGATTTTGGCGTATCATCTGAAGATGAAACTCGGTTTGATGGCAGATGGGAGCCGTCCCGCCTTATAAGTCATATTCTTGCTTCCTCTGGCCATCCTCTTCATGTCGTCTTGGAATGCCTTGAGGTCTCCGCGGATGAGATATGCACCAGCGGCCTCAATCGCCACATCACGATCCACAACAACCCTACAAATAGGACAACGGAGACGTGCAGGATCACCATCGACCATCAAGGTCTCTGGCATGACATCGCATTGCTCGCAAACCAACGTCTTCTCGGACATAAAAAGACTCCTTGTCCAGAAGTCGTTGACAGCCATGCTGATTGATGGTATGAGAGCCTGTTCCTGAAGTCGCGGATGGTCTGACGGTCTGGTCTTTTGCCCGGATTTGCCGGGGACATGGCGGATGCGATGGGTCCACCGAGGGCCGCATGAGCGGGTAGGGAACCACCGGCGGGAATGATGTGCGTGACGGGGTATGGCGGTTGATTGCGCCGCCGACCCATGGCGTCAGGTTTCGCCCTGTAATCTGCCGTTTTCTGCGGTTCAGAGCCATTTTCGTGCGTCGTCGCGCAACGTCTGCAGGGCCGCAGGACACCATGCTGCGAGATGCCCTGGCCTGAGATGGTCTGGCCGCATGCTGCTTTCTCGCGCACAAGGGCGTGCAAAAGACAAGTCCTTGATCTGTCACGTTAAAATCACTCATGTGTCAGACCAGGACCGCATCCGAGACTTCAGGAACAGGCTCTGAGAATCACAGTCCACGATTTGGCCAGTCAACGACAGTTGAAAACAACGCCCTCGGAGTTCGCGCTCTGGGGGCGTTGGCGTTTGAAGCAAGGGCCGCTTCATCCAGTCCTTTGACGACAAGCGTAGCTCTCGCCGATAAAGAGTACCAGACGAACCGAGAAACCTGCGCGCATGCGTGCAGGTCTTGCGGCCGGAGACCAGGCCATCCGCCTTCTCATCATCATTGCGGGACTATTGGGGCTTGGACTGATCGTCTGGCTGATCATTGATGCAGGCGCCGCCGACGTAGCCCAGGCCATGCTCATCATGGGCTGGGCGCTGGTGCCTATCGCGCTGTTCCATGTTGTACCCCTGATTTTGTCAACCCTGTCCTGGCGCAACATGCTTCCGGCGAACGATGCGACTGGCATGGTTGTCCTGCTCGGCATTCGGTGGTTGCGGGAAAGCATCAACAACCTGCTTCCCGTCGGGAGCATCGGTGGAGATCTGGTCGGCGCGCGACTGGTGCACCAGAGCGGCGTGCCGGGCGCGGCGGCGCTGAGTAGCGTCGTGGTGGACATGACAGTCGGCCTCCTGACCCAGCTGGCCTTCGCGTTGGTCGGGCTTGCTCTCCTGCTCGCCCATTCAACAGAACCCGCCGTGCTCACTACCGTCGGCGGCGCACTGGGGGGGCTCGCGATATTCTTCGGAGCCATCATCCTGTTTTTTGTCCTGCAAAACCGGGGCCTGATGGTCTTCGGCGCCAAACTCGCCGGCAGCCTGATGAACCAGGCGCGATCAGAAAGGCTGTTGGACAATGCTTCCGATGTCGATCGTACCGTCCGGTCGATCTACCGGGATCGACGCATCCGCAAAGCCTTCGGCTGGCGTATCCTGACCTGGTTCCTTGGCGCGGGTGAAATCTGGCTGATAATGTGCGCGCTGGGAAAACCGATCGGGGTCGCGGAAGCCATAGCTCTGGAGAGCTTTGTCGTCGCCATTCGATCCGCCGCCTTCCTGATCCCGGGCGCCGTCGGAGTTCAGGAAGGCATACTGCTCCTGGTCGGCAGCCTGTTCGGCATCGTACCATCCGACTCTCTGGCCATCAGCCTTGCCAAGCGGGTTCGGGAAATCCTGCTTGGCCTGCCCGGGATTGCCGTCTGGCAAGCTGTTGAAGGACGCCGCCTGTTCCGGCGGCAATCCAGGTAAAGAACGTCACGTTGGCGCAAGTTTCCGGCCTTTTCACAGAGATGTCCGCAAGTGACGTCTCCCCTCTTCATGCCCGCTCAAGCCGCCGCCAGGGTACTGTCGAACCGGACCATCACGGGATCGATGCAGGCCCGCCTCGAAACGGACCGGCGACCTTACCGAAAGGTCGCCAGCCTGGGCTGGCGGTCGATCGAGGCAAGACCGGGAAATCAGTTTGTATCATGCGAGGATCGAGCGTGCGTCAGCACGATGGACCTGGTTTGGCCATCGCCAGGATGTGGAGCGCGTGATGTCTCGCTTCAGGAAAGCCGGACACATCGCAGCGTTCGGCTGCATCGCTGGAGTCGACAGAAAAAATGCTTGCATTGCAGAATGCGCCCGCACGAGCATCAATGAACCTGCGTTGCAAACTGAACCAATTGATGGGACAAGCCGATGTCATCGCGCACGCCGATCATGATGATTTTCGACATTGCACTGGCCCGGTTCGACGCGAATCGAGCGGCCGCGGCCGAGTGGGCGGCGGAATAATCCATGACCGAAGCCGGAGCACCGGTCGTCCGCTTCGACGGGGTCACACTCCGCTTCGGTGCCGAGGTGATCTACGACCGGCTGTCTTTTGATGTAAAGGCCGCCGAGTTCCTTTGCATTCTGGGGCCGAGTGGTTGCGGCAAATCCACATCGTTGCGCCTGATGGGCGGTCTGCTGGCGATCCAGGGTGGCCAGGTCGAGATCGAGGGGCGAACGCCCGCCGAGGCCTGGGATCGGCTGGCCTACGTCTTCCAGTCGCCGCGCCTCGTGCCTTGGCGTACGGCGCTTGGCAATGTCATGCTGGGTATGGACTTGCGCTTCGAGAGCATGGCGAAAGAGGAAAAATCGTCTCGGGCCGGTCAACTGCTCGACTTGGTCGGTCTGGCCGCTGACAGGGGCAAATTTCCGGCGATGCTCTCTGGCGGCGAGCGCCAGCGCGTGGCGATTGCCCGGGCGCTGTCAGTCGAGCCCGACATCATCCTGATGGACGAGCCGTTCTCCGCCCTCGATCTGAATACGCGGCGACGCATGCGCCACGAGATCATCCGGATCTGGCGGGATACCGGCAAGACCATCGTTTTCGTTACCCACGATATCGACGAGGCCCTTGTGCTTGCCGACCGCATCCTGCTACTGTCCAACAAGCCGACTGCCGTTCTGGACGTGATCAAGATTGACGAGGCGCGGCCGCGGGACGTTGACAAGACGCCCAGCCTGCACGAGCGGCGTGAGCGATTGGTGACCCTTTTCCGCCGCCTGGAGTCGGAGGCAGTAGTCAACGAGGAAGGAATTCATGATTCGACTTGATGTTTCACGGGCGCTCGCGGGCTTGTGCGTTGGTACCCTGGTTCTGGGGTTGGGTACCGCGCCGACAGCTGCCAAGGAGAAAATCACATACGGTTACCTGATCGACCCGGCGCTGGAAGGCGTGCTCTACGCCATCAAGCAGGGCATCGTGAAATCCGACAGGATCGAGATCGTGGGAAAGGCGCTGGCCATTCCCGCCTTGATTCAATCCACGCCAACCAAGCGTTTCGATGTCCTGATGAACGCTGTCATGGCAATTCCTCTTGCCGCCAAACGCGGACTCGAGCTTGTCGTTCTTTCCAGCGCGTTGCGCGCGGGCAAGGGCGGACTGGGCGCCGGCATTTGGGTCAAGAAGGACAGCCCCTACAAGACCATGGCCGATCTCAAGGGAAGGACCATCGGCAACTACGCCCTGCGCTCTACCGGCACGACATGGATCCGCCTTGCCCTGCTCAAGAAATACAAGCTGAACGTGTCCTACAAGAACGGCGACATGAACTGGGTACAGATTCCGGCGCCAGCGCTGCTGACGGCCCTGGAAACCGGGCGGGTGGACGCGGCGACCTTGATCCATTCCCAAGCCTACAAGGCGCGTGGTTCGGGCAACTACCGAGTCCTCGCTTGGACAAACCGGGACATTCGGGAGATCTACGGCGTCGATACCGTGGCCGCCGTCAACGTGACATATCCGGAGAAGCTGGCCGCCCGGCCGGAGGCTTTCAAGGAATTCAACCGGATGCTGTACGAATCGGTACGGTACGCCGTGAACAATCCGGACGAGGTCGGCGCGGCGATTGCCAAGGACGGCAAGATCAGCGCCGCTTACTTCAAGGCTTGGATGAAGGATTATTCCTACTTCCCGGGCGCAGTTTCCGACGCCGATCTGAAGGCGATGGAGACGATCTGGGCAGGTGCCGTAGAGATGGGTATTCTCAAGTCGGCGCCGAAGGCCGTCGACGTAGTCTGGAAGTACGCTGTCCGCGAATAGCCGCAAGGATGCGCAGGCCAGATTATTGGACCGTCCGGCAGCGGTAACGCCTCCGGCGTCCGACGGAGCATCTGCCGAGCGCAGTGCGCGTCTTGCAGCGCATCTCTTCACGCTCGGCGTGATTGGTGCGTGGGCGGCCTGGGGCGCTTCGGTGGAGAGCTACCAGATGCCAGGGCCGGTCGCCGTCGCCGAGCGACTTGGCATGTTCTTTGCAGACGCGCACGAAGTAGGCCACATGTTCTGGTCGTTCGGGCACATCATCGCTGCAGTCGTCATCTCGTTCATTATCGGCTTCGCGCTGGCGCTGCTGCCCTGGTATCTGAGCGTCACGCGGCGGATGATGCACGGCCGTCTCACGCCCTTCCTGAATTCATATCCCGGCATCGGCTGGACCATGCTGGCGATCATCTGGTTCGGCGTCAACGATTTCACCGTCGTTTTCGTCATCAGCATGGTGCTGGTCCCCTTCGCCATCATCAACATGCGCGAGGGGCTGGAAGCGCTGGATCCGGAACTTCTGGAGATGGTACGCAGCTTCTCGCGGCGGCGGCGGCGCGCCCTGCTGCTGCTCGTCCTGCCGGCACTATTCCCGTTCATGTTCGCTACGCTGCGCATCAGCTTCGGCGTTTCATGGAAGGTCGCGCTGACCGCCGAACTGTTCGGCGGCAACAGCGGACTGGGCTACCTGCTCAATCTGGCGCGCAACGATTTCGACACGCCACTCATCTTCGGCATCATCCTGATCATCATCGCCTTCGTCTACAGCGTGGAGCGATTTGTCTTCGATCCGGTCCAAAAGCATCTGGCTGGCCATCATGCCGCCTGAAGCCCCCTTCCCCCGCATCGCTGCGCGTGCAGCCGGAGCCCGGTCGCTGCCGGTGCTCCTCGCCGAAGGACTGATTGTCGCCGCGGTTGTCGGCTGGTGGGCGGTCTCGCACGAACTGTCCGAAGCGGTGATGCCTGACCCCTGGACGGTGGCAGTCACAACCGCCGAACTGTTTACCAGTCCGGAGCAGCTAGCGCATACGCTCACCAGCATGTTGCGCGTCGCCCTCTCGGTGATCGCCGCTGTCTTGCTGGGCACCCTGCTCGCCTTGCTGCCCCGCCGTCTTCCGGTCTTGGACGTGATCATCTTCGGTCGCATACAGCCCTTCCTCAACGCCTTCCCTTCGGTCGGATGGGCGATCCTCGCCGGCATCTGGTTCGGCCCGTCCCACGAGACCATCGTCTTCGTCGAGGTGGCGATCCTTACCCCCTTCTGCCTGGTAAATGTCGCTCAAGGTCTGCGCGAGCTCGACGCAGAGGCGATGGAAATGGCGCACAGTTTTACCAGGACCCGGCACAAGATATTCTTCCTTGTAACCATTCCGCTGCTCATGCCTTATATCGTGGCAGCCCTGCGTATTGCCTACGGCGTCGGCTGGAAGATCGCGCTGATCGCCGAGCTGTTCGGTACCGAGAGCGGCCTCGGCTTCCTGATGTTGCGGGCGCAGACCCTGTCCGACTCCGCCACCGTATTTGCCGCTTGCTTCGCCGTCGTCATCCTGTTCATTGCAGGAGAAAAGATGGTCATTGATCCGCTGGCCCGACGGGTCCGATATCATTGACCCGCTGGCGACAGGTTCGGGAGAGGGTTGGACGATGACCGCGATCCAGTTCAGGAAAATCTCCGGTCCGCCGGATATTGCCGTCGATGAGGCCGGCGAAGGGCCGCTCCTTGTCTTCATGCACGGTATCGGGGGCAACCGGACCAACTGGACTGAACAGGTCGAGACCTTCGCTGCCCGTGGCTTCCACGCGGTATCGTGGGATGCCCGCGGCTATGGCGATAGCGACGATTACGATGGCCCTCTCGATTTCTCCGACTTCTCCCATGACCTGGCCCGGCTGCTGGACTACTATCGCGTTGAGAAGGCGCATCTGTGCGGCTTGTCGATGGGCGGTCGTATCGCCCAGGATTTCCACGCCATTTATCCAGAGCGAGTCGCGACGCTCGTGCTGGTTTCCACATTCGCGGGCCAGAGCAACTTCTCGCCTGTCGAGCGCGAACGCTTCATCTCGCTGCGGCTCAAACCGCTCGCCGAGGAGGGCAAGGAGCCGAAGGACATCGCCCCGATCGTCGCATCTACCCTGCGCGGGCCTGACGCGACCGAAGCACAGTTCGATCGCCTGGTCGCCAGCATGGTGGCGCTACACAAGCAAAGCTACATGAAGACGGTGCGCGCCACTTCGATGTTCGAACGCACGGCCGATCTCGAATCGATCAAGGTGCCGACACTGCTGATCTACGGCGACGGCGACTCCCTGACCACACCGAAGACGGGCCGTAGCCTGCATGAGCGGATCGCCGGCTCGGAATTCGTTGTCATTCCCCGAGCGGGCCACCTGGTCAATCTGGAAAAGCCGATCGAGTTCGACGCAGCGTTGCGGCCCTTTTTTGCCAGGCACCGCGATCTGGGCCGCTGACGTCGGCTAACTCGGGAGGAAATCATGTCGCGAAGCGATAGTCGACCGGCTTTCGCTTGCCGCAGCGAGCCGCCTGCCTCGGAGGGCATCAGGAGCCCATCATCTGAAGAAACGGAACCGAACTACTGAACGCTTGTCATCCGCAGAGTAGCAAAGTTGCCTGCATCCGAGTGAAAATGCGCTTCATGAATCCATCGAAGAGCGGCACAGTGAATGCCGTCTCCCCGTGAGGGGCTACATATCATTCCCTTGGCAACAAGCGCGTTGCGCAAAGGAGCCACCGTGGTGACCTTACGATCGAGCAGGTGAGCGATATCCCAAGACCGGCGAGGGCCTGGACCAAGCTCTGCCATGGCGCGCAAATACCGCCTTTGGGCTGGCGTCAAACGGTCAAAATGGACTCGAAAGAAGCTGATGGCAGCGGCGACCAGCGCCGTCAGGCGGTCAAGGGAGGGGCAGTGTCCATTGTGTCAAGAATCGTGGCATGGGGTGTCTCCTGTGGTGCCGTGGGTGTCTGTCGGTGTCCTGTGGATCAGTCATCGTCCTGGATGGGGATGCGCAGATAGCGGGTCGGATTGTACAGGGTGACGATAAGATGGTTCTGCCGGTCCGCCCGGATGGTGTCGTCGTAGACCTGGAACAGGAACTGAAGCTGGTTGTAGACCGCATCGTTCACGCCATCGACGTTTTGGTCATACGCCTCGCCAAATCCCCGATTGCAGACCGCGTTGCCGCTGCCCGGATCCCAACCGCCGGTCCAGGGAAAGCCGTTGTAGTTGCCTGCGCAGGGAAGAGCTGATTGCCCAACTGACCCACTGCCGGAATCCGAGGTCGGTCATGGCACCGTCACCATCACATCACACCATTCGGGAACTCCGCCGGCCGCGGGGGCGCACAGGTTCAACGTTCACCCCGCCATAATTGATCGGTGGATCACGGACTGGCCGTCCTCATGACGGGTTTCCGTCCCTGAATCCCGTTCGGCGGTCGGTCCCGGATCCGATCATTACGGACAGGTAGAATTGTAGCTCAATCCGACGCGCCCCGGCATGTTCAGGACATGATCCCGCACCTGGACGCGCAACTCCGACGCATCTGATTTCAGGTGCCCGGTCCAGCCGTGCGCCGGTTTGATGGAGCGCCGCATCCCGCACCAGTTCACGGGCCGGCCAGGGTCGTCCGCAACGTAAAAGTCGCAATTCTCCCGCCCGCCACGGGGATTGACTGCATGGGGAGTGTCGGGATGATCAGCAGGGTGCCTGTTGTGGTTCCACCAACTATTGGTGGACATCCAAGACGCTATATCATCATCCGGTGGCGTGGGCGGTGGTTCATGAGTGCCCGAATCCGCCAGGAGCAAAACGGTCCGCCGGACCGTCCAGGTGCCGGAATGGTCCTGCGTCTTGACGACCCCCGCCAGCCTGGCCGTCGTGCCGGTGACATCGACGCAGACTCTCCGGACACCCGGTCGCAGGTGCTTCTGCAGATAGTAAGATGGCATCATCTTGGCGTAGCTGCCGTCGATCATCCCGTTTGTCGGATTGGCCTGCGCGGCCGCCGCCAAGAGACAGGCGACCAGCGCCGTCACCAGCGTTGCAGAGGCGCAGGCCGAGAATGCACGACCGTCACGAAGAAACATCGACAGGGCCTCCTTTGCTTCGAGGCCCCGGCGAGAGATGAAACCAAGCCTGACACGGACATGGACGACTGTCAAGGCCAAACGGCGAAGGGACAACGTCAGGAGTCATGTGTCAGGGAGAGCGGGACACTGATTCCCCGAGATCTGTTTTCGTGGATGAAGACCGCGTGGATGATGCGGTCCATCAATGTCCGGTCCCGGAAGGTTCCCGTGGGCCGTGTTCGTCTGCGGACCTCGCGGAACCGTCGTTCGATGGCATTGGTGGTCCTGACCTGCCTTCGCCCGGCAAGGGTCTTGTAGCGGAAGCAGGCGAGCAGGTCGTCGAGATCGTTGCGCAGGGAGGCGACGGCCCCGGGACAGGCGGTCTCCCGGCGGTCGGCGAAGCGCCGGGCGGCGCCGGCGTCGAGGGCCTTCCCATCTTCAGGATCGACCTGAGAGCCAGCCGGGCATGGAGCGCGACAGTCACGGACTGTATCTCGAATCGGCTTTCGTTTCCAGCCGGTCGAGGGCATGCATCCCGAACATCTGATACTGTTTGGTTTATGGCAGACGCCGTTCGTTTGTACGGCTCCCGATCGTTTTGCGGACAGGATTCCAGGCTCCACCGACGTGGCAGGTGATCGCAGCGCCTCGCTGATTGAGACGACCTTCTGCCCAAGGCATATCCTCGTGACGAAAACGCGCGCCGACAAGCTTGACGAGGGCTGCGGAGGAAAATTCGACGTACTGGTCGCAGATGCTTCAGGCACTCTTTCGGGTCTGGCCCGCCGCGGCGAGATAGCTACGCAGATGCCGGCCGGTAAAGCTTTCGCGGACAGTCGCCACATCTTCAGGCGTCCCGGCGGCTACGATGCGACCGCCCTTGTCACCGCCTTCAGGTCCCATGTCGATAATCCAGTCAGCGGTCTTGATGACTTCCAGGTTATGCTCGATCACGATAACCGTATTGCCGTTGTCAACCAATTCGTTCAGGACATCAAGGAGATTGCGAACGTCATCGAAATGCAGGCCGGTGGTCGGTTCGTCGAGAATGTAAAGAGTTCGGCCGGTCGCCCGCCTGGAGAGTTCCTTGGCGAGCTTGATACGTTGTGCCTCGCCACCAGACAGCGTTGTCGCCGGCTGCCCGACCTTGATGTAGCCCAGCCCCACCCGCTGCAGGGTCTCCATTTTTGACGCGACGGCCGGAATTGCGCGGAAGAAGTCCGCGGCCTCGTTCACCGTCATGCCCAGTACATCGGCGATAGACTTGTCCTTGAACGTGATTTCCAAGGTCTCGCGATTGTAACGATTGCCCTTGCAAACGTCACACTGAACGTAGACATCAGGCAGGAAGTGCATTTCGATCTTGATGACACCGTCGCCCTGACAGGCTTCGCAGCGGCCACCTTTTACATTGAACGAGAATCGGCCAGGCTTGTATCCACAGGCGCCAGCTTCAGGCAGGCCGGCGAACCAGTCTCGGATGGGACCGAACGCCCCGGTATAGGTGGCCGGATTGGACCGCGGCGTCCGGCCAATGGGCGATTGGTCAATATCGATGATCTTGTCCAGATGCTCCAGTCCATCAACCCTGTCGTGTCCGCCAGGCACGGCGCGCGCCTTGTTCAGGCGTCGGGCCACCGCCTTGTAGAGCGTTTCGATCACCAAGGTACTCTTTCCGCCGCCAGAGACGCCGGTGACACAGTTGAAGACACCCAGCGGAAAACTGGCGTCAACCTTCTGGAGGTTATTGGCCGATGCGCCGATGACAGTGATGGCCCTGTGTTTTTTCCCCTTGCGGCGCCTGGGCGGCACCGGGATGGCCAGACGGCCGGTCACGTAGGCGGCCGTCAGGCTCGTCTGGTTCTGAAAAACCTTCCGCGGCGGCCCGACAGCCACAACCTCGCCGCCATGGACACCCGCCTTCGGCCCCATGTCGATCAGCCAGTCAGCCTCGCGGATCGCCTCTTCATCGTGCTCTACGACGACGATGGTGTTGCCAAGGTCGCGCAACCGGACCAGCGTGTCGAGCAGGCGCCGGTTGTCCCGCTGATGCAGGCCGATCGACGGTTCGTCCAGAACATACAGCACGCCAGTCAATCCGGAGCCGATTTGCGACGCCAGCCGAATGCGCTGGCTTTCCCCTCCGGACAGAGTTCCCGAATTCCGCGACAAGGTCAGGTATTCCAAGCCGACGTTGACCAGAAAACCCAGCCGTTCGTTGATTTCTCTCAGGATTCGCTCCGCGATTTTCATCTGCTTGGCTGTCAGACGAGCTGGCAAGTCGTTGAACCAGTCCCGGGCATCGGCAATCGACGTCAAAGCTGCTTCGCCGATATGCATGTCGGCGATCTTCACCGCCAACGCCTCCGGTTTCAGCCGATATCCTGCGCACTCCCCGCAAGGGGCGACAGTCTGATACTTTCCAAGTTCCTCACGCACCCAACTCGAATCCGTCTCGCGCCAACGACGCGAAAGATTGGGAATGACGCCTTCAAACGGTCTTGTCGTCTCGTATTTCCGCAAACCGTCATTGTAGCGCATCGTTATGACTTCGCTGCCCGACCCATAGAGAACGATCTCCCGGTCCTTTTTGCGCAGCTTGTCGAACGGCGTGCTGAGCTTGAAGCCATAATGAGCGGCCAGACTCTTCAGGGTCTGGCCATAGTATTTGGAACTGGTGTCTGACCAAGGTGCCAGAGCGCCATCGTCCAGGCTCAGCCTGGGGTTTGGCACGACCAGATCGGCATCGAATTCCGCCTGAGTCCCAAGGCCGTCGCAGGAAGAACAGGCGCCGAAGGGATTGTTGAACGAAAACAGGCGAGGCTCGATTTCGGCGATCGTGAAACCCGAAACGGGGCAAGCAAACCTGGCAGAAAAGGTCGCCCGCTCGCCGCTGTCTGCGTTCTCGACAAACAGCAAGCCATCCGACAATTCCAGAGCGGTCTCGATCGAATCAGCCAGGCGCGTCACAAGATCATCGCGCACCACCACACGGTCCACGACGACATCAATGTCATGCTTGATCTTCTTGTTCAGGGTTGGCGCCTCGTCGACCATGTAGATTTCGCCGTCCACCTTGACACGCTGAAAGCCCCGCTTCCGAAGGTCGAGAAATTCGTTTCGGTACTCGCCCTTCCGACCGCGGACGATGGGTGCCAGAAGGTAAAGTCGCGTCCCCTCCGGCATCGCCATGACCGCGTCGACCATTTGAGACACTGTCTGGCTTTCGATCGGCAAGCCGGTAGCAGGCGAATAGGGAATCCCGATCCGTGCCCAGAGCAGGCGCATGTAATCGTAAATTTCCGTCACCGTACCCACAGTCGACCGCGGGTTGCGCGATGTCGTCTTCTGCTCGATCGAGATCGCAGGCGACAAGCCTTCTATATGGTCGACATCCGGTTTTTCCATCAGTTCCAGGAACTGGCGGGCGTAGGCCGAGAGGCTTTCGACATACCGTCTTTGGCCCTCGGCATATATCGTGTCGAATGCCAGCGAGGACTTTCCGGATCCGCTCAGTCCCGTGATAACCACAAGCTGATTCCGCGGTATGTCGACATCGACATTCTTCAGATTGTGCTCGCGCGCGCCGCGAACCCGGATGTGAGTGAGGCCGGAGAGATCGTTGCCGGTTGCGATCGTCGAAAGGGACATTGCTGTTCAGGATTGCGTGATAGTCGGGGACCAGGGAGATAAGGTTGACGGGGTCATTAAGCGACTCACAAGTCGTTCTTTCGGCTGGACGGGCCCTCACTGTGATGAGTCATCGAGCAAATCCCCTTTTACATGCCGGTCCTTGATCGCCTCATCCCGGCATCCACCAATATGGCGGTCAGTCTTCGATGCCGGTGGGACTTGGCACCAGAATGCTTTCGAACAGAGTTTGGGATGGTGCTTCTCCAGCGTTTTCGAAAGATCTTGTGTCGATCACCGATGCCTGTGGACGAAGAAGAACCAGCCAGTGTGGGTTCCGCAGCCGAAGATGCAGATCGTTTTGTTTGCAGAACGGGCACATTGTCGTACTTGTATTGCCGTCAATCCCGGGTTGGCAGACGGGCAGGTTTCGCTGTCTTCGATTCCGAAGCGTGATCGAATGGATATTGCGCGCGACTGTTGACCGAAAAGGTGATCGCACGGCAATGGCAAAAGCCTTGGAGAAGCATGGCAGGCCTTTCGCCAGGGGATATTGCAGCGCTATAACGATGCGATGACAAGCGCTACGCGAAAGCACGGCGCGATTAGGATTTCGACAAAATCGGGGAATGCCATGGCAGGCAGCGTCAACAAAGTCATCCTGGTCGGCAATCTGGGCCGTGATCCAGAAGTGCGAACCATGCAGAACGGCGACAAGGTCGCAAACTTCTCGGTGGCGACCTCCGAGCGCTGGAAAGACCGCAACACCGGCGAAATGCAGGAAAGGACCGAATGGCACGACGTGGCCATCTTCGGCCGAACGGCTGAAATCGCCGAGCGCTATCTGCGCAAGGGTGCAAAGGTTTACATCGAGGGTCAACTCCAGACCCGAAAATGGGAAGATAACCAGACCGGTCAGGAGCGCCGCAAGACGGAAGTTGTGATCCGCCCGTATCGTGGCGAGATGACAATGCTGGATTCTCGCGGCGGCGGCATGCCGGAAACCTCGCATCAGGGTTCGTCATACGATAGCGGCTCCGGAAGCAATCAGGGCAAGGACCAGGGTGGAAGTCAAAGCAGCGGCTACGGGGGTGCGCCCGACTTCGACGACGAAATTCCATTCTGACTCATCTTCGACAGTCTGGAATCGAGTTTTGTTGATCATCAATGGGTTGCGGGCTGGTTTCGGGCGCGTGGCACCACATTTCGCGGGATGCGCGGAGCCCGGCCCGATTTGGATGGTCAGGCTGGCGCGGGGTGTTCCTTCCAGTTTGCGGGCTTGTCTTCGATGCGGCGTATGGTGATCGGCAGCCGGGCGCCGACGCAGCGCAGGGTCGAGCCCCTGGCGCGGGAGCGCACCAAGAAGCGTCTGGCGCCGTTTTCGATCTTGACCTCGGTGAGCGCGTCGATGTCGCGCAGGATGTCGGCCCATTCCGCCTCGATGCCGGCTTCGGCCATGCGCAGGAACAGCTCCTTCTGCATCAGCAGGGCGAGGAAGGAGCAGGACACGTGGCCGCGGATGGTCTCGTCGCATTTGTGGAAGATGGGGCGGGTGTCGCGCAGCGATCTTGCGGTGCGGAATGCCTGCTCGACCTGCCACAACTCCTTGTGGCGCAGCGCTACCTCACGCATCGGAAGGTCGGTGTTGGTGCGCAGCACCCGGATGCCGTCGTATTTCTCCTCCGCGCGCACCTTGTCGGGATCGATCCGGAAGCCCTCGGTCCTGAGATGGCGCCGGCAGCCTCGGTTGAGCGCCGCTCGATCCGGGTGTCGTCGGAACTCAACGAATCGCGGAGATCCCCGGCGTCGGGCAGGTCTTCGCCGTGCACCGCGAGGTCACCGAGGCCAGGACCGGCGAGAGGAGCGCCGAGACCGCCTGCGGGGTCACGAGCCTGGATCCCGAGGCTATCGCGCCGAAGCGCCTGCTCGAGCTGAACTGCGGCCACTGGCGCATGGACGCAAGTCACCACATCCCTGACTGGAGCTTCGACGAGGACCGGAGCCGCATACGCACCGGCCACGGACCGGAGAACACGACCCTGCTGCGGCGCTTCGCGACCGGCCTCGTCAAGGCCCGCGGGCTCGCCGTCGCGGAGACGATGCGCAGGCCGGGCCGGGACATGCGGCGCGTGCTCGACTTCCTGAAGATGACCGGCAACGCCCGTCCGCGCCCGGGCCTGACCGCCGGAGGCGTCGGGCCGCGCCATCAGCACGAAAACCCGGCACGCAGGATTAACCAAAGACGCGCATCACAGGCGCGGCGACAGCCGTGGCCAACGGGCGCAAAATGAAGGTGGCCAGCGATCGGATGGCCCTCAAAGGTCAGAAATGCAGGGAACCCGGCGTCGAGACGGACAGCTTCGGATGCTCGGACGTCTGCGCCGAGGCGGGTCTCGACGTCACCGGGTTCAAGAACCGATTAGCCGTGGTCTCCAACCCCAAACCCTTCAAATGGACAAGGTCGGCAGACGACATCCTCGCAACCATCGAACGCTTCTGTCTGCGAACCCTGGATACCGCAGAACGACAAAAGAAAATCATCAAAACTTCAGAATCGGGACATTAGGGCGATTTGCAGCCATGACCACCGCAATTTGCAATGAAGAAGTGCTCCAAACGGCAGGTTTTGGCCGATCGTTGCAAATGAACACAGAAACGGACATGATATCAGACATTATATGGGTTACTGGAATGGTCTATGATTGCATATCATATTGATAATAAACAAAATATAGAAACTACGGAAACGGTCATGAAATCGGACGTAAAAGAGGTCAGAGACAGGGGCGAGAATATCGCAGCGATGGAGCCGCTGCTTATATCCGATACCTCGCGCCACCGGCCTCAGCTCAACGACCTGGCGGTAGATCTGGCAAGCAAAGCTGCCGGACTTCGGCATAGCCTTCCGGACGGGGTGCGCACCACCCTGGCTGATCTGGTGCGATTCATGAACTGCTATTACAGCAATTTGATCGAGGGTCACGACACGCATCCGGTCGATATTGAACGAGCGCTCAATAACGACTACAGCAACGATGAGAAGAAGAGGGATCTTCAACGCGAGGCCAAAGCCCACATCACGGTCCAGAAGTGGATTGATGAGGGTGGCCTTGCCGGCGAAACAACGACAACTGACGGCCTGTGCGAAATCCACCGTCGCTTTTGCGAAGAGCTCCCCGATGAGCTTCTGTGGGTCGAGTATTCCAAAAGCGGCGAGAGGGTTCGTGTCGTGCCAGGTGAGCTACGCTCCCGGTACGTTGAGGTTGGGCAACATATTCCGGTCAGTCCTGGCGCGGTCGGACGCTTCCTCAAACGCTTTGAGGAAGTCTTCTGCAATCTGGGAACCTCGGAGACAATCATCAGCTCGGCCGCAGCACATCACCGACTGCTTTGGATTCACCCATTTGTCGACGGCAATGGCCGTGTTGCCCGACTCATGTCCTACGCCACGATGCTCGACACACTGGACAGCGGGGGAATCTGGTCAATAGCACGCGGTCTTGCGCACAACGTCGACGCCTACAAAAGACACTTGGCCCAATGCGACCTCTTGAGGCGTAACGATCTGGACGGAAGAGGCAATCTAAGCGAGGAAGCGCTTGCTGAGTTCACACGCTTCTTTCTCGAGACGTGCATCGACCAGGTTAACTTCATGGAGGATCTGACTCAGCCAGACAAGCTTCGCACACGCATCCTGATGTGGGCGGAGGAAGAAGCGAGGCTCGACAATCTGCCGGCGAAGGCCGGGCGAATTCTAGAGGCAATCCTGTATCGAGGGGAGTTGCCCCGCGGCGAGGTCGCCAACGTGGTTGGAACGACCGATCGGCACGCTCGCCGATTTGTGTCGGCGTTAGCCAAGGCCGGGGTCATTGTGTCGAAATCAACCAGGTCCAACTTGAGGTTGGCATTTCCGGCAGCACTGGCGTCTCGTTGGATGCCAGGGCTGTTTCCCGAGCAACGGGACTAAGGATCGATGTTGGTTCCCGAGTAACAGCGGTCTGTGACGCCGGACGATGAAATCCCTACCGCGTCGTCACAAATTGACACGCCGGTCATCAGGGCCGGTAGCCAACGGATATCCTTCGCGTCACAGGCCGCGTCCATGAGGTCGAGAGACTGGTCACGCGACCGGCGGTCATCTTCGCGAGCGGGATCGCCGCCTGGCTGTCATGGACGGAGGCCGAGGTCAGGAGGGCGCTCACGGGCACGCCGCAATCGGCCGTGTCAGGATGGAGCTTCCAGCCGCGCCAGCTGGCCAGGAAGCACCTGGCGTTCCTCTTGGCGCCGTGGTCGCACGCTTTCGGCAGTTCCTTGATCATCTCCTCGAAGCTTATGCCGTCCGACTGGCGCTCGAGGCGGCCGGGAACCCAGACCGGAGAATCCGGCTTCCCTCATCCATGAGTGCTTCGCGCCCAATGGCTGCACGAAACTCGAACTGTCCCCGCGCGGACCGAAGCGCAAGCCGGCGCGTTTCGATTGAAGCGATTCAGTTTCTTGATCGACGCCGGTTCAAGTCCGTACCGCCCGCCCAAGGCGGGCAACAACGCGTTGCCGGACAATGGAACGATGCCAGATGCGTTTCGGTCATTTCGGAAGAGTATGCAATCCCAAGGCCGCCCGGAACCGGTTCTTCAGTAATGGTCCATCGCGCGGTGGCAGTACCAGTTCATGGTTCTCCCGATCCACCTTGAGGACGACAAAGACCGGGCCGCGGGCTGTTCGAACCAGAGACACGGCCTCGCCCAATCGCGGCTTGCTGCCAATTGTTGCAACAACCGGAATGCCGCTGGCCTTTGCAACCGCCGCCAAGTCGGTTCCGCGACCGGTGTTGGTCAACTGCATGCCGGTCTCGCCATAACGCTCGTTGTCCAGGATGACGATCGCCAGATTGTCAGGCTGCCTGGCGCCAACAGCCGTCAGGCTGCCCAGGCCCATCAGCATCTCGCCATCTCCGCTGATCACCAGAACCCGCTTGTCCGGTCGGGCGAGCGCGAGCCCCAGACCCATGGGGACCGCGCCTCCCATGGCACCCCACAGAGGAAATGTCAGATGATGATCGCCGGCGGCCGCACAGTCCCAGGCCGACGCTCCCAAACCTGCAACAACCAGCAGATCGTCTCCGCGGTCTATCAGAAGGGCGGCAACGGCAGCGCGGCGGTAAAGGCGTTTAGTTCTCGGCATCGTGCTTGCCTTGATCACGAAACCCTTTGAAGCCGACAATCGACTGGGCGATCTGCACACATATCTGACGGTCGTTGAAGAATGCGTCCTCACCGGCCTTGCGGACAGCGGTACCGACTTCTTCCGCTGTTTCCACTCGGCGAACTTCCGTACCTACCGTTGACAGCATCGCTGAAACCGCCATGCCGGTGGAGCATTGCCAGGGGTTGGCCTCGCCTGGCTCGCCGCGCATGGTGACAAGCATCAACAGCGGCATCTCGCAGACGCACGGCAGCGTGAGCATGTTCAGGATGTTGCCGACGCCCGACGATTGCATCGCAACAAGTGTTCGCTGCCCCCCGAGCCAGGCCCCGCCACTCAGGGCGATGGCGTCTTCTTCCGATGCAACCGAGATCATGGCGATGTCCGGATTCTCACTCGCCAGTTGAAGAATGTCAGCGAGACCAGCATCAGGAACGTAGGCGATCTGTCGGATATCCAAGTCCTTCAGGGCAATCACCGTATCGGCAGACCAGTCACTCATCAGGGCGGCACTATCTGGCATGGGGTGCGACTCCAAGATTTGCACCATCTTGCATCCTTACTCCTTCGGATTGGATGTCCGCGTCAATTGCGCATAAACCGGTTCGGAATCAGGACGAGGGCCGCCGCGACACGTCAATGTCGAAACGACATGTCACGCGGCCTGACAAAGACAGACAGGTCCCTGCCCGTTTCGGAAAACGGGATTGCCATGAAGCGGACAATCGAGGCTGGAGACTTCGGAATGTGCTGTCATGCACCAGCTCTCCGTCGGTTGTCCACCATCACCTTCAAAGCGCCTATTGCATCGGCCTCTTCAGCAGCCTTGTCCCAGCGAATGCGGCTGATCCGGGGAAAGCGCATGGCGAGGCCGGACTTGTGGCGCTTGCTGGCGTGAATACTGTCGAAGGCGATTTCGAAAACCAGTCGTTTTTCAACTTCCCGGACTGGGCCGAAACGGTTCAGCGTGTTGTTGCGTACCCATTTGTCAAGCAGTGTCAACTCTTCATCGGTAAAGCCAGAATAAGCCTTGCCTACCGGTACCAGTTCGCCATCCCTCCATACGCCGAAGGTGTAATCCGAATAGAAGGAACTCCGCTTGCCATGACCGCGCTGAGCGTACATCAGCACTGCATCGGCAAGAAGCGGGTCGCGCTTCCACTTGTACCACCGACCCCTCTTCCGACCCGGCTCGTAGATACTGTCCCGCCGCTTGAGCACAAGACCTTCTCGGCCCAGACGGCGCGCTTCAGCTTGCAGTTTCGCAACGCCTTCCCATTGATCCACCGGCAGCAGGGAAGACAGCGCGACATCCCGATGAGCGTGCCTGCGGACGAAGGCTTCCAGCCTCTGCCGTCGCCCAGCCAAGGGCAAGGTTCGCAGATCTTCGGAGCCATCGAACAAAATGTCGTATGCAATGACGTATGCCGGATGCTCTGCAAGCATTTTCGGTGACACGTTCTTTCGGTTCAGGCGCTGCTGCAGGACATTGAATGACGCCGGATCAGCCGAACCGGGATTCTCCAGATTCCGGACCAACAGTTCCCCATCCAGCACGCCGTCAAAGGACATCGCCTTAATAACATCTGGAAAAGCGCCAGAGATGTCATCGCCGGTTCGGGAGTAGAGACGCCTTTCACCGCTGCGGGAAACGAGCTGCGCGCGGATCCCATCCCACTTCCATTCCACGAACCAGTCATCCAGATCGAAGACATCGTGATCGTCCAATGGATGAGCAAGCATGAAAGGTCGGAAAGTGGGCCGGTTGGATACATCCGGTTTCTCGGCGCCATCTGCCAACCAGGCGAAAAGATCCGTATAGGGCGGCTTGACGCCGTGCCAGATTTCTTCGATCTCGCCGACATCGGAATCGAAACTCCGCGCAAGGGCAACTCGAGCCAGCCGCGCAGACACGCCGACGCGCATGCCGCCAGTGATGAGCTTGAGCAAGGCCCAGCGACCCGTCGCATCAAGACCGTCCAACCAGCCCGAGACGAGACCACGGACTTCTGTTTTTCCGACGCATTGCAGTGTCTCGATCACGGCAGACAGACGTACCGGACTGGCGTCTGTCCTCCCCTGCCACAGCAGGGAGGCGGTCTCTGCCAGATCGCCGACATAGTCGTAGGAGAGCGCAAAAAGCACTTCGTCGGTTTGCTCTCGCGCCAGGTCGCGGACCACGCCGGCCTTCGCGTTGGGAAATTCCAGATTGCCGGTCAGCGCAGCCAGTGCCCAACCTCGATCGGGATCGAGTACTCGTTGAAGATAATCCGCCAACAGTCGTAGCTTGCCGTTGCGCGACGGCGTGTAGAGCAGGCGGTCCAACAGGGCGGCGAAATCCTTCATACACGTGCTCCTAGTCGTCCTCATCGTCGCGCCCGATCAGGGACAGGGCGCGGGCGTGAATCCCGCGTTGGGAAGCCCAGTGAACGAGGGCTTCCTCCCGACCATGAGTAACCCAAACTTCAGGCGCACCAACATCCTCCTGTGTTTGGGTCAGCTCATCCCAATCGGCATGGTCGGAAATGATCAGCGGCAGTTCCACGCCGCGCTGCTTCGCCCGCTGGCGCACACGCATCCAGCCCGACGCCATCGCCTGCACCGGATCCGGCAAGCGCCGGGACCAACGGTCGACAAGGGCCCCCGGCGGCGCAAGCACGATTTCTCCAACAAGGTCGTTCTTGTTCCGACCGGTCACCGGTTCCAATGACCCCAGATTGACGCCCCACGTGCGATACAGGTCGCACAGGGCCTGTAACGCGCCATGGAGAAACAGCGGCCTGTCCCAGCCTGCTTCACGCAACAGGCATATCACCCGCTGAGCCTTGCCCAATCCGTAGGCGCCGACAACATGTGTGCGATCCTGGAACAGCGTCACGGAATCCAGGAGCTTGGCGATTTCACTGACATCGTCCGGGTGCCGGAAAACAGGTAGCGCGAACGTCGCCTCGGTTACAAAGACATCGCAGAAAACCGGTTCGAAAGGCAGGCAGGTGGGGTCGTGCCGACGCTTGTAGTCGCCAGACACGACGATGCGCTGTCCCCGATGCTCCAGTACGACCTGCGCCGATCCAAGTACATGGCCGGCTGGAACCAGCCGTACCGAAACCCCGCCCAGATTGACCGCCTCGTCATAGCCAAGCGCCTGCTCCTCACGGGCGGCTGCAGGACCGTAGCGCGCCCGCATGATGGCCAGCGTCTCCGGAGTTGCAAGAACATGGTGGTTTCCTGGCCGAGCGTGATCGGCGTGGCCATGGGTGACGACCGCCCGGTCCACCGCCCGGACCGGATCGATGTAAACGTCGACCGGTGCACACCAGAGCCCGCGGTCGGTCGTTCTCAGCCAATCTTCAGGGCGCAAGGCCACGATGCAGCGCTCGGGCGTCGTTTCGGTTTGGTATTTTCCGGAAGTTAGATTAGGCAAGCCTTCGTCGCGTCAATGGCAATCCGAAATATGACCGTCTCAACACTCCTGAAACTGCAGCAACGGTGAAGCGGCTGGATACAAGATCCTGGGTGGTGATTGCCATATTGGGTGCGGCCGGGTCGATTACGCCGATGACAGTGGACATGACATTGCCGGCGCTGCCCGAAATAGCCCGGGATTTCGCGGTGACACCCGCGGAGGCGCAACTGACCATCTCGGCTTTCCTGATTGCCTACGTTTTTGCTCAGTTGATTTATGGACCGTTGTCAGACCGGTTCGGGCGCCGACCAGTCCTTCTGGCGTCGGTAGCGTTTTTCGCCATGGCATCAGCAGGCTGCATCTTTTCGCCCGACCTTGAAACCCTTCTGGTCGGGCGCTTCATCCAGGGGGCAGGTGCTGCCGCGACGATGGCAATCGGACGCGCCTGCATACGTGACATCTACGGGCCGGATGCCACCCGGGCGATGTCCCTTCTGATGATGTGGACTGGCTTCGCCCCGGTCGCCGCGCCGCTGTTCGGCGGAATAGCCGTCGGCTTCGGCGGCTGGCAAAGCCTGTTCGTGGCTCTGTTGTCGGTGAGTGTCGCGATCTGGACCGTGATCTTCCTGTTCCTTGATGAAACCAACCGACACTTGAACAGCGAAGCGACGCGCGTCCGGCCGATTGCCCGAAACTTTGGCTTCGTATGCCGCCATGGGGTGTTCGTTGGCTACGCCGTGATCACCATCGGATTGTACGGGTCGCTTTTTGCCATGCTGTCTTCCCTGCCCTTCATCCTCAGGCAACAGTTGTCGGTGACGCCAGAAGAAATCGGTCTGTCCTTCGCAACGTTGATGATCGGCCAGATCGTCGGCGCGATGGTATCCGCGTGCCTCACGATCTGGCGCAGCGGGGTCTGGCTCGTTCTGTCCGGTTCGGGGATCATGCTGATCGCGCTGGCGGCATTCTTGAGTTTCATCCATGTCGGCGCCGTCGGGTTGGGCTTTCTGGTCGGTCCGTTGCTGATTTTCATGCTGGGTTTCGGCCTGGCGACGCCGAGCGTCTACGCTGGAGTCCTGGCGCCGTTTCCAACCATGGCCGGCTCGGTTTCTTCGTTGATGGGAGTGATCCAGTTTGTCTCCGGAGCGATACTGGGCGCGGCAGCCGTGGCGCTGTCGGACGGTACCGGCATGATACTGGGACTGCAGATGATCGCTCAGATCATCGCCGTCGTCGCCGCGGCCCTCCTTGTTGTCAGACCGGGGTTGCGGCGAAGGGCCGAACTGGCGGAGCGCTGACCTTCCGTGTGGATTTTCGGCTATGGTTCCTTGATGTGGCGCCCGGGGTTCAGGTTTCTCGAGCGACGCCGGGCCATGCTTTCCGGGCAACAACGAGCCTTCTGCGTGCGGACTGTCCACCATCGGGGGACGCCTGGATTACCAGGACTGGTAATGGGGCTGAAGCCGGGCGGCGTCTGTGTCGGCATTGCCTACCTCGTCGAGTCAGCCCTTGCCGGGCAGGTCGCCGATTACTTGCGTGAGCGCGAACTGGACCATTACCCCGTTTACCGAGAAGCTCATGTAGACATCCTTCTGGACGATGCCCGCGCCGTGTCGGCAACCACCTATCTGCCTCGGAAGGATCACCCGGATTTTCTCCCGGACCTCACGCTTCATGAACAATTGACGATTATCAGGAAGGCGAGAGGAATCAGCGGTACCAATCCAGACTATGTGCATTGCGCCGCCGGATCGCTGCGAGACATGGATATTGACGAGCCGGCAATTTTCGCTGTCGAAAAGGCGCTTGATGAGTAACCGGTACCGTAGAGCCCTTCGACAAGCTGAGCGACGCGGAAGGACCGGAGAATTGACGTGCGTCACCCTTTTCAGGCAGCATCGCAGATGTCACGATCCTCAGGCGAGAGAATTGCGGCACCGGGCAGGACGTCAAGATGAGCTGGCAGGATGCGATGAAGAACCGGAGGGCCACGTCGATCAAGCGTTGCTTCGGAAAGAGCAAGGTCGGCGATCGAACCGACGGAATCGATACTTTCGATCCGTTCAGAAAGAAAGGCACCCAAGGAGGGGTAATTCTCGCAGCGCCCTTGCGGGCATCCTCCGTCTTGCCGCCGGTCGGTCCGGAGAGGCGCAGGCGTCCAACGTCCGAGCACGTCAACCATCATCAGAAACGGGTTGAGGGCACATGCGGTTGACCGCGCAACGATCGAGACTCGGCAACGGGACCGGCTGGCAGACGCGACAACGCCCGGATGTCATGACATCCGGCCTACAATACCCCAGATCAATACCCCCGACGGATCAACCACCGGCACGAAACCAGGCAAACCAACACCGCGGAATGCATCTCGCCCCTTCACGAAATGCCCGGCTGGAGAATCTGTGCTCTCAGGATATCACGCTCGTATCCTTTCAGCGCCAAACCCGTTAGCACGCCGGAGGCGAAGGCGCCTGTATCAATGCCGATTCGGTTGCCGCGAAACTCGGGTTCCCAGCTGATCGTGTGACCGTGAACGATCATTTTTCCGAAATCATCGCTGGAATCCAGAAATTCGTTCCGTATCCACAGCATGTCTTCGTCAGACTGATCATGCAAGGGCACGCCCGGGCGGACACCGGCGTGCACGAAAAAGTAATCGCCTTCGACGTGGCTGAATTGGAGTTCCCTGTAAAAATCCAGATGTGAAGACGGAAGCGCGTCGAAGAACTGCTGCTGCAGTTCTTCCAGCCGCCCGTGACCCAAACCCGTATCAGGTCGAAAATCCACCCCATAGGACAGCAGCGTGGCAAGACCGCCATTGGAAAGCCAGAGGGGCCCGGCTTCGGGGTCAGCCAAGAAGTCGACCAGAAAATCTTCGTGGTTGCCGATCAGGCAGTATGTCTCGAACCCCTCCAGCGGCTTTTCCAGGATCCGGTCGACGACGCCCTTCGAATCTGGCCCCCGGTCTACATAATCACCCAGATAAATCAACACCTTGCGAGCAAACTCCGGAATCTGGCTATCGTGACGGATCATGCCGTGCATGACGTCCAGCAGATCTGCGCATCCGTGGATGTCGCCCACTGCATACACTACCGTGTCGTCGGGCACGCTGTGCGCCGCTGCGCTGCGTTCAGGAACGCCGGAAAGGGGCATATCGCCGATCCATGCCATCGCGGGCACTACAACCAGACCGAGGATTGGCGACCCGCCATGCCGAGCCCTTGTTGCATCCGGGCTCCCGATCAACAGGCAGGCCGGCCGCCGATCGCTCAGACGGCTGTTCTTGCTGGAGCGCAAGGGTGCGGCGCCAGGATCGAAATCCTGGCGCGGCCCAGGTCAACAGCAACATGGGAAGCTATGCGTTTGGGGTTTCGCGCGGCGCGTACTTGTTCAAGATACGCTGCAGCGTTCGACGATGCATGTTCAGGCGACGGGCCGTCTCCGACACGTTGCGATCACACTGTTCATAGACCCGCTGGATGTGCTCCCAGCGGACCCTGTCCGCCGACATCGGGTTTTCCGGCGGTCCAGGCAGCGGCCGCTCGACATTGAGAAGCGCTGCCTCGATCTGGTCGGCATCAGCGGGCTTGGGCAGGTAATCGACGGCCCCTGCCTTCACGGCCGCGACTGCGGTTGCAATGTTGCCGTAGCCGGTCAGCATGACCACCCGGCAATCCGGTTTCACTTCATGCAAGGCAGCCACGACATCCAGTCCACTGCCGTCCCCGAGGCGGAGGTCGATTACCGCATAGTCCGGCATCTCCGCCTTGGCGCTGGCAACGCCCTGGGCAGCACTCTCTGCAGCCACCACCGCAAATCCTCGGCGTTCCATCGCCAGGGTCAATCGCTGACGCAATGGCCGGTCGTCGTCGACAACCAGAAGTTTCCCTTTACTGTCCTGCGTGTTCTCCGACACGTTCAGTCTCCGAAGTTGAGGTTTCGAGGTCCTGGCGCGGCCAGGTAATTCGCACAATCGCGCCCGCACCCCACCAGTCCCACCAATCCTGGTTAGCGAAACTGAGTGTGGCGCCTGTTCGGTTGAGCAGATTCTGGGCGATGAAAATCCCAAGGCCCATGTGCTCTCCTTCACTGGCCGCGCCAGCGCGTGTCGAAACATAAGGTTCACCAAGGCGGTCTAGCAAGTGCGCAGAAAAACCCGCCCCATCATCAATGATCTCCACGGTAACCGTTTCGCTGTCCCATCGGGCGCGCAGGATGACCTCCGACTTGGCGAACTGGATGGCGTTCTGGATGAGAGTGCCAACCGCACGCAGGAACTCGGGACTGCGGGTCAGGATCGGTTCAACACTGTCGGGTGCCGTGCCGGCCGCTTGAAAATCGCGGGTCAGATTGACAGATTCGGTCAAATACGGCTTCGCAGCCTCATTCAGCATGGTGCCGAGAGACAACCGTGTGTAAGGCTCGCCGCCTTCAGTCTCCGGCGCTCGGCCCAATTCCATCAGGATTTCGCGGCAGCGGGTCGTCTGTTCCAGGATCAGCTCGACGTCATCAGCCATATTGCTGTCAGCCGGCACATCGTGACTCAACTCCTTGGCGATCACGGCGATCGTGGCAAGCGGCGTACCCAGTTCGTGCGCAGCCGCTGCGGCCAGCCCGCCTAGTGAAGACAGACGCTGCTCTCGCTCCAGCGCCATCTGCGCAGCGTTCAGGGCCTCTTGCATTCGACGACCTTCTTCCGCCACGCTTCCAACAAAAGCGGCGATGAACAGGCTTGCGATCACCAGTGCCTGCCAGACGCCCAGGACATACAAGGGCGGCAGATCAAGAACAGGTTGCGGGCCTGGAAATGGTTCATGCCAGAAGGCCAGCACGCTGATGCACACGGCAGCCAGCAGGGCCAGGCTGATCGTGCTGATGCGTGAGAGCACAGAGGCCGACACGGTAACCGACGCCAGGATCAGCACCGCAAAGGGATTTTGGAGGCCCCCGGTCAAATACAATAACGTGGACAACTGCAGAATATCATAAGCCAGCCACAAGGCCGCAGAGCGATCCGATAGTGTCTGGCTGAGCGGTCGAAGGACAACGATGCCAAAATTGATCAGGGCCGACACGCCGACCGTCAGCAAGCATGCGATCATCGGCAGGGAGTAGTTCAGACCCAGATTGACAATGATCAGGGTCACCAACTGTCCTCCGACAGCGACCCACCTTATGTAGACGAGCGTCCGCAATCGAACCCGACCCGGGGTCGATATGGCAAAGGTGCTTCGGAGCAGAGCGCTACTTGATTTCATGCTGCGCGGCGGGCCGGTCAGAACAGACAGGTCAAACTCGTTCTTGATAGTCGGGATCAGTACTGAAGAAGGCAAGCGATGTTCGCAAGGCCAATGATGATCTTGAAGGATGCGCAACGATGACCGACCATCCGTCGGCGCATGACAAGCCGGCGATTCGTGTAGAGAAGCTGACAAAGCGTTATCGCAATGTCGTGGCGGTCGACGGCATCTCGTTCACCGTGTCGGCAGGGACGACCGCAGCGCTGCTCGGCGGCAACGGAGCGGGCAAGACCACGACCATCTCGGTCCTGCTCGGCCTTCTCTTGCCGACATCGGGTGATGTATCCGTCCTTGGCGTCGACATGCTGAAACGGCGCTACGACATCCTGCCATGCATGAATTTCTGTTCTCCCTACGTCGATCTTCCCAAGCGGCTGAGCGCGCGCGAAAATCTGCGTGTTTATGCCAGCCTGTACGGCCTGCGCGAACCGAAGCAGCGGATCACCCAGCTGGCCGAGGAGCTGGACCTGGGCGCTTTCATGGACCGGCCAAGCGGAACCCTGTCATCCGGCCAGCGCCTCCGCCTGGCGCTGGCCAAGGCGTTGTTGAACGAGCCGGACGTCCTTTTGCTGGATGAACCGACCGCCTCGCTGGACCCGGATACCGGAGACCGGATCCGCACGTATCTGGAGAACTATCAGAGCGCTACCGGGGCCACCATACTGCTCGCCAGCCACAATATGGCGGAGGTGGAACGTCTGTGCAGCCAGGTCATGATGATGCGTGGCGGCAAGATCGTTGACGCAGGCAGCCCCGCGACGCTGCTCGACCGCTACGGTCGCGCGACCCTGGAAGACGTGTTCCTGGACATCGCCCGCGATCGCAATACCGGCAGCGCACAGGACACCGCAGCGTGAAGCCGCCGGCCGGCAAGGTGTCGAGGACGAAGGGGCTCGCACCAGCCTGGCGGCGTATCCGGGCGATGGTCCTGCGTTACATCTACCTCTTCCGAGGATCCTGGCCCCGCATCCTGGAACTGGCCTACTGGCCGACGCTCCAGATGATCATGTGGGGGTTCGTCACACTTTATGTTGCCAGCAAGTCTGGCTTTTTTGCCGAGGCGGGCGGCGTCCTGATTGCAGCGGTGCTGTTGTGGGACGTCCTGTTCCGATCCTCGCTGGGCGTCAGCATTTCTTTCCTGGAGGAAATGTGGTCGCGCAACCTCGGTCATATCTTCGTCAGCCCATTGCGGCCGGGGGAGTTCATTGCCTCTGTGCTGCTGATGTCGCTGCTCCGCGTGGGAATCGGGGTGCTGCCCGCCGCCTTGCTGGCGATCTGGCTGTTCGAGTATTCGATTTTCGACATGGGCCTGCCCCTGATTGCCTTTTTTGCCAACCTGCAAGTGATGGGGTGGTCGTTCGGTCTGGTCGTGTGCGGCTTGCTGATGCGCTACGGATTGGGCGCAGAAAGCATGGCGTGGTTCGTGATTTTCGCGGTCGCGCCGTTGAGCGGCATCTATTATCCCTTGTCGGTAATGCCGGAATGGCTGCAATGGATCGCGCGTATTTTGCCCGCTGCCCACGTGTTCGATGGCATGCGTGCGGTCCTGATTGACAAGACGTTCCGGTTCGACCTGCTGGTCAACGCAATCGTGCTGAACACCCTTTATCTGATGGTGGCGATTACCGTATTCCTGCGTTTCTTCCGTTCGGCAAGGGAGCGCGGCCTGATCCTGCAGATCGGAGAATGATCGCAAGCCCCGAGTGTCAGCGAGATACTGCGCGACCGGCTTTCAGTCTGGTCCTGAGAGAAAGTAAGGCTCGCGCCGCGCCGCTCCCGTCCCCATCTGATGGCTTGTCGAGGACAGGCGGCGCCAAACGGGCGCGCTCGACGAACAGCGCTTCCAGATCATCGCGCGCCGGCGCCACAGGCCGACAATGATCGGCGCCGCCCGGCACGGCGCTTGCCAGAAATGCAGCCGCCAATGCCGAAGCACCATCCAGCAGCACCGGTATTCGCGCGATACGGGCTCCCAGCAGGGCGCCGAACAAGGCGCAGGTTTCGTGACCGCCAACATCGGCGAGAATTTCCAGGACGGCATCGGCAGCCGGCGCCCGCGAGTGATCGGGGTCAAGGGCTTTGGCCGCCACAGCCTCCAATACCGGTTCGATGCCGGGCGCAAGCGCCGCAATACCCAGAACATCCAGACCCTCTTCAACCGCCATCAACCCGTAGGCGATGGCGCGAGCACAGGCATTCTCACTGAGCGCAGGCCTGTCGGGAACAGCGCCGGCCGGTTCATCCAGGGCCATTTCGTATACCCGCAAATCGACGTCGATCTTGCCACACAGATCATAGAGCGGATCGCTGGCGCTTGTCAGCGAGTCGATTCGACTTTCGATCAGGGCCCGATGACATTTCAAGTCGCCGCGGCTACGTCGGTGCAGGCCGGCGAAGAGGGTGATGCGCGGACGATCCAGAGCAATATCTGCCTCCCCGCGTATCTCGGCGAGCCAGGCAAGCTCTTCGGCGGCCTCCTTGTCGGAAAACCGGGCGCGCAATTCCTCGCTCGCCGCTTTGTCCAGCGTCGGCAGAGCAGAAAAAAGCGGACGAATATGTTCAAAATCCACGTCGACCATGTCGCACACGCAATGACAGGGATGGCAGACAGGCTGAGTTGGTTTGATCCTGTCGGCAATCATGCCGATAGCCTATAAACGGTGTCTGAAACAATCCGGCGATCAAATTTTGCTTTTGATCGACGCTGGCGCAACGGGAAGCAGACGCATGACGAGCAACGATCCGGATACCTATCTCGATCTGTCGAAGGACCGGGCCGAGGCCAGGAGCGGTTCCTGGTTTCGCGATATCCGAAACGCCGCCATCACCCTGACCGGCTGGTCCTTCGGCCGGCGTGGCGAAATCAGCCGAATCGACATGGCGTCCGGAAGGCGTGCCTTTGTCCTGATCGGACTGGCACTGGGACTTGTCGCGGCACTGGCAGCCTGGATCGGCGACAGCTTGGGCGTTCATGCCTTCGGTGCCGCCGTGTTTGCGACGATTGCTGTTGTCGGCCTGACCAATGCCCAGCCCGAGGGTGGAGTGGCAGCCGCCGCGGCCGACCTGGCAGGCGCGACGGTCGGCTCTGACAAGCGCGGCATCGTGATTTCAGGTAGCGTCGCGGCTGTCCTCCTGTTGCGTGTCGCGGCATTGACAGCACTGACGCCGCTTTCCACCATGCTTGCTGTCTACACCGCAGCGCTGATCCTGTCCTGCTCCGCGATGGCGCTCGCCACGCTGGCTGGATTGGAAAGCGATGAGGAGCCCCTATTCCTTCACGAAGGCAGCGGAAGAGTCTGGATCAGCGGTTTCGCCGCGATCCTGCTGGCGATCGTCTTTTTGGGATTCTGGACAGCCTTTCTTGCTGCATTCATCAGCTTGCTGGTTGGAACCGTGGTCTGGACCTGCGCCGGAATGCTCGGCATCCAGCGCAATCGTAATCTCTTGTATGTTGTCAGGGTCAAGGTGGAATTGGCGGTGTTGCTGACCGTCGTCGCCGCCAATTGACCTTTCGAACAGGATATTCGGGCATGAGCGAAACGGTAACGCGCTGGTGGTGGATTCGCCACGCGCCGGTAACAACCGACCAGGGTTGCTTCTACGGACAGCAGGACTTGCCCGCTGATACGACGATCAACGCACATGTATACGGTGCCCTGGCAGAGGCCCTGCCGAAGAATGCGATCTGGGTTGCCTCGCACTTGCAACGCACGCACCAGACAGCCCAGGCCATCGGCGCGGCAGGCTATCCGCTTCCGAGCATTGACTATCATGAAGACCTTGCCGAGCAGCATTTCGGTAACTGGCAGGGCAAGCCCCGCGCGCCGGTCCACAAACAATATGGCGGCATACACGGTTTCTGGATGACACTGCTGGACGAACGCCCGACGAACGGTGAAAGTTTTCGCGACCTCCGGTCCCGGGTCGACAATGTGGTTGATCATCTGTCAGCAGAATACCGTGGCAGGGATATCGTGGCCGTTGCCCATGGCGGCACGATCCGCGCCGCGATCGCGCGGGCGCTGGACTTGCCCAGCCGGATGGCGTTGAACTTCACCATCGGCAATTCTTCCTTGACCCGATTGGCGTTGATCCAAGGACCAAACCGGTCAGCCTATTGGAATATCACCCTTCTGAACGGCTACGGAGTGTCCTGATACTTGGCCTTTCAGGTATTGTGCGACGCGGCAAGACATGTTCTGCTCCGATGATGGAAAAGAACGGTGATGCGTTGAACCCGCGAAACAGCTGGTTGGAGGACCTTTTACCGAATGATGTATTCGATGTACGATTGGCAGTTTGCCGCCTTCTCGCATCTACGCGCTCTGGCTCTTGCCGGCCAGAAATTCCTGACCAATCCGGACCTGCCCTTTAACGAAAGCAGATTTTTCCGGGGCGTCGCAGCAGGTTGCGAACTTTTTGAACGCTTCACCCGACGATATGAAAAACCGGCTTGGGGACTGGAGGATATCCAGATCGCCGGCAAGTCAGTCGGAGTCAGCGAGGAAATCGTCAAGGCCTTGCCCCATTGCAACCTGTTGCATTTCAAACGGGACATAAACCGGGATGATCCGAAGGTCCTCATCGTGGCACCCATGTCGGGTCATCATGCGACACTGCTGCGCGGCACGGTAGCTGCAATGTTGCAAGACCACGACGTCTACATCACGGACTGGATCGACGCTGGCCGAGTTCCCGTCTCCAAAGGTCGGTTTGACCTTGACGATTACGTCGATTACGTCATAACCTTCCTGCAGGATATGGGCTCAAGCACTCATGTCGTCGCCGTGTGCCAGCCATCCGTGCCGGTGATGGCGGCCGTATCGCTGATGGCCGGGGATAACGATCCCGGCCAGCCCGTTTCCCTGACATTGATGGGGGGGCCGATCGATACCCGCATCAATCCCACCAAGGTCAACGAATTTGCCAAGCGACATAGCCTGGGCTGGTTTGAGCGGTCCGTCATCACTCGAGTGCCTTTTGGCTACGAAGGATTCAACCGCCGCGTCTACCCGGGATTCCTGCAGCTGACCGGCTTCATGTCCCTCAACATCGATCGGCACTTCGGCGCCCATTTGCAGTTGTTCAACCACCTTGTCCAAGACGACGGCGATAGTGCTGCGGCACACCGGAAGTTCTACGACGAGTACATGTCGGTAATGGACATGACTGCGGAATTCTATCTGCAGACGCTCGATGTCGTCTTCCAGCGCCACGCCCTGCCAAGAGGCAAATGGACGTCGCGCAACCGACCGATTGAACCGTTTGCGATCCAGAAAACAGCCCTGTTGACCGTAGAAGGCGAACTGGACGATATCTCGGCATTGGGACAGACTTATGCTGCCCACAGACTATGCAGCGGCATTCCGGAAAGCCGCAAGCATTTCCTGCGGGAGAAAGTCGGCCACTACGGCATTTTCAACGGCAGACGCTGGCGCAACGCGATCTATCCGAAAGTCCGCGATTTCATCCGGGAAGCCTGATTTCTGGCCGTTCCTCGCCTACAATACAGCGATCCCGAATGCCGGATACCCTGACGATCAACGTCGCCGGACACCCTGTGTCCCTGCAAGTGCGTCGAAGCAATCGGGCTCGCCGCATTCTGCTGAGACTTGATCACAACGCCCGCCGGGTTGAGCTTGTTCTGCCAGTTGGAGAAACGCTGGCCCGAGCACGGCGTTTTGCCGAGTCGAAGGCCTCATGGTTGCACGATCGCCTTGCCAGGATGCCGGCAGGCATTCCCTTCGAACCGGGGGTTTCCATTCCCGTCGGAGGCGTGCCGTACAAGCTGGTTCACGCGCCGACAGCGCATGGCGACGTGGTATGCGAACATGATCGACTTCTGGTCTCCGGCGACCTGGAATTCTTTGGCCGCCGCGTACACGACTGGCTGAAGGCAGAGGCGCTGCACCGGATTTCTGCGCTTGCCTACCCCAAAGCTGCTCAGGTCGAGCGGAAAATTGGCAGGATATCGATCCGGGATCAGCAGTCGCGATGGGGCAGTTGCAGCGCGGCCGGCAACCTGAATTTTTCGTGGCGGCTGGTCCTGACGCCACCTGATGTGCTGGACTACGTCGTTTCCCATGAGGTGGCGCATCTGAGGGAGATGAACCACTCGCCAGTTTTCTGGCGGGTTGTGGATACCTTGACACCCCATGCCCGACATGGTCGTGCGTGGCTGCGTGCCAACGGGCCAAGCCTGCACTCGTACGGCGCCGAATAGTCAGGACAAGCATCGGATAGCGCGCCGATTCCGGCGGTGACAGTCTTGGCCGGTATTGCAAGACAGCTGAGGTTCCAATTCAAATGACCGCCGACCAGAGATCATCCAACGTATCCGATGCGCTGCCGACGCCATCCGATACCATCGTCGAACGCGCCTGCCGATTCATCGAAAGATTCGATGCGGGGCAGCCTGCGCTGCAAGAAATTGCTGACCATGTCGGGTTGAGCCCGGCCTACCTGCATAAACGTTTCACCAAGGCCTTGGGCATCTCCCCAAAGCAGTACGCCGATATCCGGCGTCGCGATCGCTTGAAAACCCTGCTACGCGATGGCGACGACGTCACAGGTGCACTGCATGAAGCGGGCTATGGGTCATCCAGCCGTCTCTATGAAACATCCAACACCGTGTTGGGGATGACACCGGCGACATACCGCAACCGCGGCGCTGGCGCCCGAATGGCATGGACTATTTCCGATTGTTCCCTGGGCCTGCTGCTGGTCGCCGCCACGGAACGGGGGATCTGTTTTGTAGCGTTCGGCGACACGGAAGAATATCTGATCGAAGAATTGCATGAGGAATTCCCGGCGGCAGAGATCGTACCGGACATTGGCATCCTTCGGACCTGGACGGCAGAAGTCCTGCGCTTGATCGAGGGCTGTCCTCCACGAGAGACCTTGCCCCTGGATTTGCGCGCAACTGCCTTCCAACAACAGGTCTGGCATGCGCTGACCCAGATCCCGCTCGGCGAGACCAGGACTTATTCCCAGATTGCCGAGGCGTTGGGAAAGCCCAAGGCGCAGCGCGCCGTCGGTCGGGCTTGCGCTGTCAATCCCGTTTCCATTGTGATCCCATGCCATCGAGCAAAGCGGGCAGATGGTGATCTGGCCGGCTATCGCTGGGGCAAGGAACGCAAGGAGAAGCTGATCCAGGTTGAGAAGACTGCAGCGGCTTCCCGACAGCGGTGTCAGCCATCCAGATAGTTTGCAGTCATCGCAACGACTTCGCCAGGCGTCAAGCCGCTTTCCCGCAAGGCTCGGATCGTCAAGTCCTTGTCTCGCTTGGCGAACCGACGTCCCTGTGCGTCTACCAGCAACGGATGATGGCTGTAAAACGGTGACGGAAGACCAAGAAGCGCCTGGAGCAACCGATGGATATGAGTGGCAGAAAACAGATCATCGCCACGCGAGACCAGCGTGATATCTTGAAAGGCATCATCAACGACGACGGCGAGATGATAGCTGGTGGGGACATCCTTGCGCGCCAGGACGACATCACCGAACGTCAACGGCTCGGCTGTCACCACGCCAGCCTTCTCGTCCTCCCAAGTCAGTATTCCGCTCCGTTCAGCGGCCAACACCGAATCGAGACGCCAGGCATGCGCATCGCCGCGCTTCATCCGACCGGCCCTTTCGGCTTTCGAGAGATTTCGACAGGTTCCAGGGTAGATGGGTTTGCCCATCGGATCTCTGGCACCCCCGGAAAGACCATGTGGCGCACTGGCGGCCGCCTCTATTTCGCGACGCACTCCGGACCTTGTGCAAAAACAGGGATAGACGAGGTCCAGCCCCTGCAGACACGCCAGTGCCGCCCGATACCGCTCGACATGCGCCGATTGCTTCAGTACCGGTTCTTCCCATTTCAAGCCCAGCCATGCGAGATCTTCCAGGATCGCCTGCTCGAATTCCCTTCGGCACCGACCCGTATCGGTGTCTTCCAAGCGCAGCAGAAACCGACCGCCTTCCGCCATCGCTCGACTCCAGGCCTGCCACGCGGAAAAGACATGACCAAGGTGCAACAGCCCAGTCGGGCTGGGCGCGAAGCGGGTGATGAGCAAGGCGACGAAATCCCGAGGAATGGCTGGAAACGTGACAGAAAAAGTCTTATACCACGCGGATGCGCGAACTGACCGAAGAAACCTTGCGCTCAGGTCTGGAGGAGGTCGCCAGCCACTGCTCCGACATTGCCCGCGCGTTGAATCAGGCAGGCCATCCGACGCTGCGCCAACGGGTACCGGGCTTCGCAACCCTGTTGCGCATCATCATCGGCCAACAGGTCTCGGTCGCCAGTGCAAACGCAATCTGGAAGCGCGTGGAGGACGGCTTACGGCCCCTGTCCCCGACCAACCTCTTGACTTTCGACGATCATGCATTGCGCGCCCTCGGCTTCAGCCGACCGAAGATCGTCTACGCCCGCTCGCTGGCGAAACAATGTGAAGATGGCTTTCTCCAGACCGATCACTTGCAGTCGCTGAGTGACAACGACGCCGTCGCCGTATTGACCACCGTCAAGGGCATCGGACGGTGGACTGCAGAAATCTATCTGTTATTCGCCCTCGGAAGACGGGATGTGCTGCCGGCAGGCGATTTGGCACTGCTCGTTGCGATCGAGCATCTTTGCAGTTTGCAGAAACGCCCGCCGCCGGCAGATCTACGAGCAAGGGCCAAATCGTGGCAACCATGGCGCGGGGCTGTCGCGCATCTATTGTGGCGCTACTACAGCACAATGGTAAATCGAAACACCAATCCACTGTAACCAGATTCCAGCTTGAGCAAAATTGGGGGTTTATTGGGCTTTAATCAGCTGACAGCTTGCTCGTCTGTTGCGCGTCCGCAAGGGTCAGGCCCGCGGGCGATGGGTACGCGGGTTCTGGCAGGGGGTCAGGACAGTTATTGCACAACATCCCCGAACGACACGACCACCCATGACACGATGGCACGACGCACGTTGCGCCTGCCGGAATTGGTCAACGAGATGAGACGTGTCTCCAAGGCCTGCGGATTTACCGCCAGCAGTTCTACGAGATCAGAAGGAGCAACCAGACCTACGGGCCGACGGCTTCATCGGGCAAACCTGCTGATCAAGAAGGCCCCCGCAGACATCTTCCAACACTGCTGCCAAACCGAAAAAGCCACCTGAGCCGATCCCGCCCGGAAGTCGCAACTGTCAGGAAAACAACCGCGCTGCAGATACTTGGGCATGTCGGGTTTCCTGTCAGTGATGTTGCGGCCTTCCCTTCACCCATAGCGGAGTTCCTCGTAGCAGGCCTGCGCCAGTTCCCGTGCATGGACGGCCCTCTGCTCGTCCAGCATCCAGCCGACCTTCCTGTTCTCCTTGAACAGACCGCTCATGGTGAGGTTCGCGTTCTTGCGGCCGTTGCAGGGGCGGCAAAGAAGGATACGGTTCGACATGTCGTTTGCGCCCCGGTCGGCGCGGGGCGTCATGTGATCCAGTTCCATGAACGGCGCTTCCAGTTCACGGCCGCAGCCGGCACACAGGCACAGCCCGGAGGTGATGCTCTGCGCCTTTGCCAGGGATGCAAACATCGCCTTGCGGCTCATGCGCTGCCACGGCTCTTTCGGGATGTTCCGGCGCTCCGGGGTATCGAAAGCTTCCACGGCCACGTCGCCGCCATCCGTGCGTTCCGGCGGCTGATCGGTGAACGTCACATCGCCAAAGAAGCCGGTTGCATCCTCCAAGCGCTTGCGGACAATTTCGTGGGCCTTTTCCCAAATATCTATTCCGACCCATTGACGATCCAGCATTTCGGCGGCAACCAGCGTTGTGGCGCATCCCGCGAAAGGATCAAGTACAACGTCACCGGGATTAGATCCTGATTGGATAATGCGTCCGTAAAGTTCGATTGATTTCTGTGTGGGCCATCCTGCCTTTTCGGGATCGGTAGGGCTTGTTATCTTCTTTACGTCCGGCCACCAGTCGTTGACGGGAGTTCCTTCCGGGTTGAGTCCTTGCGAGAAATATTTTCCCTTGACCGCTGTTCTCCCCCTTTCCTGAGTTCCTTCAGAATACGGTCGGTAAATCGGGTTATAAACGAAATCTTTGGATTTCGCGTAGCGAAGAATGTTGTCGTGCTTGCGCGGAAAATCTTTGGAAGGAATACCGCCACCGGCATAGCACCACACAATCTCGTTCCTGAAATTCTTCCACCCGAAGATGGCATCCATGACGGCCTTCAGGTAGTGAGACGCGGTCGGGTCACAATGCAGGTAGATGCTGCCAGTCGGCTTCAATATCCGATGCATGGCCAGCAGCCGCACCGCCGTGAAGCACATATACGCGCCCATGCCCTCGGAGTGGGCGTAACGGGCACTCTCGATGGCCTCCATCAGGCGCGGATGGTCATCCCGAATCTGATCCGTCCATTCCTCGTGAACGTCGCGCTCCCAGGACCAGCGATCCTGGAACTTCGCGCCCGCCGCCAGGCTGTCCGGGGTGGCGTGAAAGTCACGGCCCTTGTTGAACGGCGGATCCGTGGCGATCAGGTCCACCGATTCCGAGTTCATCCCCCGGAGAAACGGCAGGTTGTCACCGTGAAAAAGCGTCCGGTTCTGCCAGTTCGCTTCCTGTCGGACTGTCGGACTGTCGGACTGTCGGACTGTCGGACTGTCCCTCCTTCAGTCTAGACGATCCGCGCCCGGTCGTCACCTCGCCAGCTCCACCCATCACCCATGCCTCCCGACGGCAAAGGGCCATCTTCCCTGTCCGTTCGATCCCCTGTCAAGAAGTTCGGTACGTTCAGCTGTGCAATTCCCTGTTTTCACGTATCTCGGCTGTTCACACCATGTCGCTTTCAGCGACCGTCGGGATGGCCGTCGACGCTGATATCAAGGGTTGCATCGAATCAAATGCGGTTGATCTTCAAGGTCTTAACGAGCGAAGCGGTCTGGTCTGTTTGTCATGACCCCCATCCGGAGCGCTCTCACAGGCCACACCGAAACAATGCCAGACAAAGGCTTCGTTGACTGACGATGCACGACGTTCGGAACCGTCTGCGGTGAGGATGTATCGCCGGACCTGACCCGACGGGCCAAAATCGTGCCGAATTGGTCGCCACCCGGTACCATCGCCGGTCAGACATGCAGCCCCGCGGCTTTCAGCCTTTTGCCAAACTCAGCTTTCCAGTCTTCAAGCGGCTGAAACGTGTCCGCCCCGCCATAGGCCTCTCTTGTTCGATCATGGATCTCATCGTCAGACATCGACAGGTCCAGAGGTTCAATCAGCGGTTGTTCGACATGCCAAGGCGAATCCACAAATACTTCGAGACGGTTGCCTTCTGGATCCCGAAAATACACCGACCAGGCATTTCCATGGTTGATCGGATCGACATCCGTTACTTCGGGTTCATCGACAATCGCACCCACCAAGTCACGCAAGTCTTGCAGATTATCTGCACGCAAAGATACCTGATTGACTACCCGGGACTCCGGTCCGCCGACCCGGCCTTCTGCCAAAACTATCTGATGGTGTTCTTGCGGATTTCGGCTCAGGAAGACGATCGGAGCGCCTCGGGCAATTCCACGGTCGGTTACAACAAATCCCAGAATTCTGGAATAGAAGGCTTCCATCTTCGGCAAGTCGTGAACGTAGATTCCGACATGGCTGAACTCCAGCTTGGCAGGCGGGATGGGCATGGCGCGTCCCTCGGGCGTTTTCTCCAGTCTGGAGCAGTTTAATCAGTCCCCTTGTACGATCAACCCATGTTTCCTGTACGATAATCTGCTATCGAACGGCCAGCCAACGACAGCGTTAACAATCCATGACAAACCTTCCCCAAACCATGAATGCCATCGAGATCACAGAGCATGGCGGACCCGAAGTTCTCAAACCCGTAACCAGACCGGTTCCCAAACCCAGAGACGGCGAAATACTGGTCAAGGTCGCCGCCGCCGGGGTCAACCGTCCCGATCTGGCCCAGCGTGCAGGCGCCTATCCACCACCGCCCGGCGCCTCGGATCTACCCGGTCTCGAGATCGCTGGCGAAGCTGTCGCCCTTGGCGCTGGAGTCGAAGATGTTTCTGTGGGAGATGAGATCTGCGCACTCACGCCCGGCGGTGGCTATGCAGAATATTGCGCCATGCCGGCTGCCCACTGTCTGCCCTTGCCAAAAGGGTACGACATGGTCCGTGCGGCCGCCCTGCCGGAAACCTATTTTACGGTCTGGACCAACGTCTTTATGCGCGGATGCCTGCTGCCTGGCGAGACCCTGCTGGTCCACGGCGGCGCCAGCGGCATCGGCACGACTGCCATCCAGATTGCCGTCGCGCGAGGCTCCAAGGTCATTGCTACAGCTGGCACAGCCGAGAAATGTCGTGCGTGCGAAGATCTGGGTGCCTTGCGTGGCATCAACTACCGCAACGAAGACTTCGTGGATATCGTTAACGAAATGACCAAGGGCATGGGAGCGGATGTCATTCTGGACATGGTCTCCGGCCATTACGCACCACGGAACCAACGCTGTCTCGCCATCGACGGCCGGATGGTTGTCATCGCACTGCTCGGCGGCCCCAAGAGTGAAGTCAATTTCGGCCTGCTCATGATGAAACGGCAAACCCTGACGGGATCGACCCTGCGACCACAATCCGTCGAAGCCAAAGCGCAGATCGCGACTGGTTTGCGCGAGGAGGTCTGGCCATTGTTGGACGCTGGCACCATCGCGCCGGTCATCCAGAATGTCTTCCCCTTGACGGAGGCCGCCAGGGCGCACGCAGCACTGGAAGCCGGCGATCATATTGGGAAGTTCATGCTGAAGGTCTACTGACCCCGATGGCGAACATCGCACTTACTTTCGACAATGGCCCCGACCCGGTAGCCACGCCGAAAATCCTCGACACTCTGGACAGGCGGGGCATATCGAGTTTCTTCTTCGTGATCGGATCCAAGGCCGCAACGCCCGATGGCGCTGCTCTGATGCGCGATGCCCATAGTGCCGGCCATCGTATCGGTAATCACACCTGGAGCCATACGACCCCGTTGGGGGAGATGGTCGACGCAGCAGAATCGATTGATGAAATCGCAAGAACCGAGACGGCCTTGGGCGCCGCTGCCGACCCCCAGAAGCTGTTCCGACCATTCGGCCGCCGGGGCGCAAGAGGACCACACCTGCTCAGCAAGGCTTCCTTTCGGTATCTGATCGCCGAGCGATATACCTGCGTCCTGTGGAATTGCGTACCCCGAGACTGGAATGACGACAATGGCTGGGTAGACCGCGCCATGACCCAGATTGATTCCCAAGCTTCGCCCCTACTCGTCCTGCATGATATTGCCGGGGCCGCGGCCAGGCGACTGGACGACTTCCTGGTTGCAGCTCTGGGCGCCGGCCATTGCTTCGTTACGGACGTTCCTGACAGCGAGATCATCATCGACCGCGGCATCCCACGGCAGAACGCCACGAACTGCATAGCCGGCGCACAGAGCGCCACCCACAGCACCATCAACGAAATGCCCGGCTCGATATAGAAGACAACATGGTCCGTGATATCGGCAGCAGCTGAAAAGGGTTCTTCATGAACCCGGATCACGTTCTCCTGGCTGCCAGTCCCCACATTTACGGTATATTGGCTGCACACGCGGCGACTGCGTGTGTGGAAGCATGCTATTCCTGGAGCATCATCTCTCGGTGGCGATTGTTCATGCGTCTTGCGTAATTTGATTTTCAGAGTCTTCGAGGCGGTGCCGATTCGTCGGACACCTTTGGTGATGGTGTGATTTTCCGCTTCGCCCACTCGCACCAGGCCAGCACATCGTTGCAGTCGGTCTCGGACGCCGGCAACCGGCAGGCGCGGCGGTCCGATTCAATAAACGAAGTCCGCCAAACATCAAAAATCAGTCCCTGTGACCAAGGGTGGAACATCACCTGGTCACCGGGATCATTTGGTTGACTGCAAGGATTTTTGGCATTGCCAAGGGTTTCAACCCACGGACCGACAGCAACTTCCAAACCACCAAGTTCTACCTTATCTTCGTCGGGAGTGAAACACGACAGCAATCCGAATTTCACGCCATGGACAGAAATATATCGCACCAGAATACTGCCAATCATGGCACAAATGCCGCCCAAGACGGACCACTGCTCCTTGAAGACATATCCGACCGGGGCGTACTGACGCTGACGCTCAATCGCTCCCGTACACTCAACGCCTTGTCGGAAGACATGCTGGACGCTCTGTTCGCCGGACTTGAAGCAGCGGCACGGGACCATACGGTCAGAGTCGTCGTCATCCGGTCAGCTGGACGCGCCTTCTGTGCCGGCCACGATCTCAAGGAAATGCGGGCGGCGAAAGACCAGGCTTTCTACAAGGCCCTGTTCGCCCGTTGTAGCGCGATGATGCAGATGATTCCCACCTTGCCGCAGCCGGTGGTCGCCCAGGTGCATGGCATTGCTACCGCTGCCGGGTGCCAGCTTGTTGCCGCATCCGACTTGGCCGTGGCGGCGGATACGGCGACCTTCGCTACAAACGGCATTGCCAACGGCCTTTTCTGCTCGACCCCTTCGGTTGCGCTGTCCCGCAACGTGCCTCGCAAACATGCTTTCGAGATGCTGTTTACCGGGGAATTCATTGATGCTGCTCGCGCGCTGCAAATCGGACTGGTGAACCGGGTTGTTCCCGAAGATCGGCTCGATTCGGAAACGCAGGACATGGCGGAAACGATTGCAGCAAAGTCGAGCGTGACAACCCGCTCCGGGAAGTCGATGTTTTACAAGCAGCTAGGCATGGACCTTCAAGGGGCCTACATCTTCGCGGCCGACAACATGGCTTGTGACATGATGAGCAGCGACGCCAGAGAAGGCCTCGACGCATTCATCGAAAAGCGGAAGCCCGTGTGGAAAGATCGTTGAATGTCTGGCCGGCATCCAAAGAAAGAACCGTCGGGGAACAGCCGGCGACCACCCACGAGGTAACCGAAGAAAGGGCGGGTCAGGCTGATCGAGGACATCACTGCCTGGACAGCACAGCAGAAGACGGCGGACGTCATTAACCGCATTGGGACACGGTGCAACCTGAGGTTGTCGATCTGGCGGTGTGCATCGAATCCTTGAAGGCCGGGCGGTTCGCGGCAGTGTCGCGCGCCTTGTGATTATTCCCTGGCACCTCAGGTGTCTGAAGCGCGTTGTGGCGGTCTGCACGCCATTCTCATCTGGCAGCCGAATCGAAAAGGACAATCAACCCTGCTTCCCCGTCACGAAGACAAACCGCCCCGACCGTCTTCCCCAACGCCTCAATACCCTGAAACAGCTCAGTCCCTTCGCTGTTCAAATTCATGAAGGCGTGGCATAATTTCAGACATCGCAACCTGTTGATTGACGTTTGACTGCCCGACGCCGTGAATGACGACTTCGCAAAAGGATCAGGTCATCGACCCTCCTCAAGGCCAAATGACCTCACGCGCAGCACTGAAATCCAGCGCGCGCCTGGAAAAGCTCGTGCATACTCGATGATCAGATTCTTACCCGCGACTTCGGCATGCTCTCTTTCGTCCACAGCGAGACGGGGCTTCTCTTCAAGGCAATTCGCCCCGTTTGCATTCAACCACAAATCCGGCGTATTACCCGAGATCCCGCAGACATGTCGGGAGCAAAGTCCATCCGTCGGCTTCTCGGTTCTGACGTGTTGAGTTGTCAGCCACTTGTTCCTGGCGGAACGCAGGAATGACGGTGGCAACTCCTCTGCTCAAAGCAGGCGGGCTCAGCCTGTCTTTGCCGGATCTGAACCGCAAGCCTGCTTTCGGACCGGCGCCAATGATCGACATTGTGCGCGGCGTAGACGTGTCGCTTCAAGCCAAGGATGCGCTCGGCATTGTCGGCGAAAGCGGATCGGGCAAAACTACGGTCGGACGCACGTTGATCCGGCTTCACAAGCCGACAGGCGGATCGATCGAGTTCGACGGGCGGGACATCACAGCGCTGGGTGAGGATGAACTGCGGCCTTTGCGGCCACAGTTCCAGATGATCTTCCAGGATCCACAATCTTCCCTGAATCCCCGCCACACCGTGGCGAGTATCATCGCCCAGCCATTGCTGCACTATGGTCGAGCCAGGAACAAGACCGAGGCGCGTCGTCAAGTGGACACCCTCCTCGAGCGTGTCGCCCTGCGCCCCTTCCACGGCGCCCGCTACCCTCACGAACTGTCTGGCGGGCAACGACAACGGGTCGGGATCGCACGAGCGGTTGCGTTGCAGCCGCGCTTGGTCATCGCTGACGAAATCGTGTCGGGCCTGGATGTCTCCAGTCAGGCTCAGATCCTGGCGCTGTTGCGTGATCTGCGCGCCGATCTGGATCTCGCCCTGATCTTCATCAGCCATGATCTTTCCGTTGTGCGCACCGTGTGCGACCGGGTTATGGTAATGCAGAACGGTCGGGTGGTGGAACAGGGCGACTGTGCCGATATCTTTGCAAAGCCCAAGCACCCCTATACCCGCCGCCTTTTGAATGCAATTCCGTTGCCGGATGTTGAGCCCGACTGGGTGGCGCGGACGGCTGACACTGATCTGGGAGAGAAATTGTCCATGAATTTGAAAGACAGCGTAGCGCTGGTCACCGGCGCCAACCGCGGCGTCGGGGAGGCATTTGTAAGCGCCCTGGCAGAGCGAGGCGCGGCCAAGATATATGCGGCGATGAGGAGCACAGACGGCTTTGCGGCATCCGATGACCGTGTTGTCCCGATCGCCCTGGACGTGACCAGTCATACCCAGATCGCAAGGGCGGCCGCCCGATGCAGAGATGTGTCGATGCTGGTCAACAATGCTGGCGTCAACTTCAATCAGCCGATTTTCGCCGATGAGGCGCAAGGAAACGCCCGGGCTGAAATGGAAGTGAATTATTTCGGAACCATGGAAATGTGTCGGCAATTCGGCCCCATCCTCGGCGACAACGGTGGCGGTGCCATCGTCAACATGCTGTCGATACTGAGCCGGGTGAACCTGCCGATGATCGGAACCTATTGCGCATCCAAGGCGGCGTGCCTGTCCCTTACCCAAGGGGTTCGGGCCGAATTGGCCGCGCAAGGAACCCATGTGGTGGCTGTCATGCCCGGCGCAATCAACACGCGCATGGGCAACATGAACCCACCACCGCTGGAACAGCCGTCGGATGTCGTCAAGGCGGCACTCGACGCCGTCGAAGCCGGCGAAGAGGACATTTATCCCGGAGTGATGGCTGACGGCGTCAGCCAAGGATTGGCTGTTGACCCGAAAAGTGTCGAAAAGCAGTTCGCACAATACCTGCCGGAATAGGCCAAACATGCCCGTTCCGTACTACGACTGGGCAGCGCACCAAGCCGACGTGCGCCCCGATACACTGGCAATTCTCGACCCGCAGACCAACCGGCGCCTGACCTACGCCCAATTGAACGAGCGCGCGACCCGTCTGGCGCGATGGCTGCAGAATCATGGCGTCGAACGCGGCGACCGGGTCGGCTTGTTGGCCTGCAACGGCCCCGAAACCTTTGAACTCGAGTTTGCCGCCGGCAAGATCGGCGCGGTGATGGTGCCGCTGAACTGGCGGCTGGCTGAGGCCGAACTGGAATACATCCTGAGAGATTTTGCGCCCAGGATCCTGATCCATGATGCTGACTTTTGCGAAATTTGCGGGGCGCTGATCACGGCGTGCGATATCCCGCACGGCCTGATGATCGACGTCACCAGTTCCGACAGCCCCTATGAAGCGGCAATTGCTTCTGCCGATCCCGATCCGTTGGTGGAGACGCTGACGCATGATGATCTGGCGATGATCATGTATACGTCGGGCACCACCGCAAAGCCCAAAGGGGCTATGATCACGCACCGGATGAACCTTTATAACTGCATCAACCTGGGCTCTTCCGGTCGGGTGACGCCAGATGCAGTACAGCTTGTTGTGCTGCCGCTATTCCACACTGGCGGGCTCAATTGCTACGCCAACCCGATCCTGCATGCTGGCGGACAGATCGTCATCATGCGAGATTTCGAGCCGGGAGCGGCGCTGGACCTGATCGACGACCCGGAAATGGCGATCACGCATTTTTTTGCCGTGCCCGCGCATTATCAATTCATGATGCAGGCTCCGAACTTCGAATCCACGGACTTGTCGCGCTTGGCCGCATGCGGCGTTGGTGGGGCACCCTGCGCCTTGCCAATCCTTGAGACATGGCTGGGACGCGGAGCCCCGCTGGCGCAGGGTTGGGGAATGACGGAGACCAGTCCAGCCGGCACCTTGCTCGACATAAGGGATGCGCGCCGCAAGGTCGGTTCCGCTGGCAAGGGCGTGATGCACACGGAAGTGAAAATCGCCGATGAAGACGGTAACGAACTTCCGCGCGGACAGATCGGAGAACTGCTTATCCGCGGTCCCAATATCACACCAGGATATTGGAAGAATCCGGAAGCTACAGCGGCAGCATTCATCGACGGGTTCCTGAAAACTGGTGATGCGGCCAAAATGGACGACGAAGGTTTCATCTACATCGTCGACCGTTGGAAGGACATGTACATCTCGGGGGGTGAAAACGTGTACCCGGCTGAAGTCGAAAACGTCATCTACCAGCTGCCGCAAGTTGCTGAGGCGGCGATTGTCGGCGTTCCAGACGAACGATGGGGTGAAGTCGGCAAGGCTGTAGTTGTCATCAAGCCAGGGCAGGAACTGGAGGCCCAAGAGTTGATCACCCACTGCCTGAAGAAACTGGCGAAGTTCAAGGTGCCTGCGTTTGTCACCTTCACCGATGCTCTCCCGCGCAACGCGACGGGCAAGATCCTGAAGTGGGAACTCCGGCAGAGGTTTGTCAGTGAACCAGCGGCGCAGTCGTGAACGGAGCCGGAAAGACAGAAGCTGGGGAACTGTGGGTCAGGAACGAACAGATGGAAACCCGGGTTTTTTTCGAACAAGTACGCGCGCTGGTTGATCGGACCGGGCGCGCGGACCCGCGCTTGTAGCTCTGGACCCTGGATTGACCTGTCGGACCGGCGCCAAGGATGGAACGGCGATGATTCCCTTCAAACCCACGACTGATTTGCCAACCCACGAAGTTGTCAACATGCCGCCGCTGATCGGCGATCAGGACCTATGGGCCAACGATTCGGCCTTGCAAGCAGCCGTCGCGAGAGAGGGTGCAGGGTGGGCATCCGACCATCTCAGCGCTTTTGGCTGCGAGGTCGGGGCTGACGAAACTTTCCGCAAGGCGAGCCAAGCCAATCGGCATGTGCCCGAACTCCGGGCCTTTGACCAACATGGTCGACGCATCAATCAAATCGAATACCATCCGGCTTATCACGATCTGATGGATATGGCGGTGCGTAACGGCATGTCAAATTTGGCGTGGAATGCTCGGGAAAAGGGCCATCGAACCGGCGGTCACGTGGCCAACATGGCCCTCGTCTACCTGTTTAGCCAAGCGGAAAGCGGGGTGTTATGCCCCATGTCCATGTCCTATTCCGTGATCCCTGCGCTGCGGAACAATCCGGGTGAAGGAGACGGCTGGATCCCGCGACTGCTTTCGATCGATTACGATGCGCGAGACATTCCGGTCGAGGAGAAGCGTGGCGCCCTTATCGGCATGTTCATGACCGAAAAGCAGGGCGGTTCGGACGTCCGCGCCAACTCGACCCAAGCGCGGGCTGTCGGCAGAGCATCCGGAGAAGGTAAAGAATATCTGCTGACCGGACACAAATTCTTCTGCTCAGCACCGATGTCCGACGCCTTTTTGACTCTCGCCTATACGGAAAATGGTCTTTCCTGCTTCTTGATGCCACGCTGGAGCCCGGATGGAACACGCAACAACCTGTTCATCCAGCGCCTGAAAGACAAACTCGGTAATCGCTCCAACGCGTCTTCGGAAATCGAACTACTGAATGCCTGGGGCGTCATGATCGGACCGGAGGGCCGCGGGGTCCGCACCATCATGGACATGGTGACCGGCAATCGCCTTTATTGCGCGGTCAATTCAGCCGCGTTGATGCGTCAGGCGCTTGTTCAAGCAATTCATCACGCCAGATATCGCTCCGCCTTTCGGAAACGCCTCATTCAGCAGCCTTTGATGCGCAACGTGCTGGCGGACTTGGCGATCGAATCCGAGGCAGCCATGATGCTGGCACTTCGAAGCGCGCGGGCGATGGATGAAGCTGGAGAAACACGAGAAAAGGCGGCGCTTGCCAGGATCGGGACCGCCATCGGCAAATACTGGAACTGCAAGCGCGCGCCGATGCACACTGCCGAGGCTCTCGAATGCCTGGGGGGCCTCGGCTATATCGAAGAATCGCTGATGCCGCGACTTTATCGGGAAGCACCGCTAAACGGCATATGGGAAGGGTCGGGGAACGTGATTTGTCTGGACGTCCTGCGCGCGATGCAGCGCGAATCGGCGACGACATCTGCCCTTCTGGCGGAACTGGAAGCGGCGCGCGGCCTGCATGACCTGTTTGACGCCGGGCTGGATGAATTCAAGGCTGAGATGGAGGATCAGGATAGTCTGGAGATGCGGGCGCGTCGCGTGACTGAACGGATGGCTATTCTGTGGCAGGCCGCGCTGCTGCTGCGTCACGCGCGCCCTGAAACAGCGGAAGCTTTCTGTCGCTCCCGCCTGGGCGGTCGCTGGATGGGCGGCTTCGGCATGTTGCCGCCATCGGTGGATTTCGATGCCATCCTCGACCGCGCGGTCGCGCACTAGGATATGACGTGTGAGGATTTGTCGATGAAGATCAAAGACAAAATTGGCATCATCACCGGGGCGGCCAGCGGAATTGGCAAGGGATTGGCCGAGCGGTTTTCAGCCGAAGGAACCAAGGGCCTGGTCTTGGCCGACATCAACGGCGACGGCGTCAAGACGGTTGCCGATTCTCTCGGCGCTACCGGGATGGCTTGCGATGTAGGGGACGAGGAGCAGGTGCAGTCTTTGGTTGCGGCCGCCGAGCACATCTACGGGCCTGTCGATATTTTCTGCTCCAACGCCGGCATCCTGCGTCTGGGCGACGAAGATCAGCCGGACGAGGAAATCCTGGACAGTTTTCAAATCAATACCATGGCGCACATATACGCTGCCCGCGCCGTCGCACCGGGAATGGCACAGCGCGGTAGCGGCTACCTGCTGAATACGGTGTCGGCGGCTGGAATACTGATCCAGGTCGACAGCGTCGCCTACACGGTCAGCAAGCATGCCGCCATCGGCTTCTCCGAATTCCTGGCGACCAAGTACGGACCCATGGGTCTCAAGATATCGGTTCTGTGCCCCCAAGGCGTCCGGACGGCCATGACAGCCGGGCATGATCACGGCATGGCAATGGTTGATGGCATTCTGGAGCCTGATGACATCGCGGAAAGCGTTGTCCAGGCTATGGATGCAGAACGTTTCCTCATCTTCCCACATGAAACCGTAACTACCTACATGGAACGCAAGACAGCCGACCGGGATCGATGGTTGCGCGGTATGGCGAAGGCGCGTGCCGGTGTTTTGGGCGAAAACGCGCAGAAGAGACGAGCATGACAGAGACCGCGTCCGGCGCCGTCAAGACCATTCCGGTTCGGGACAATCATCGTTTCGACGAGGTATCGCTCGCTGCGTACCTGCAAGACAATCTGGAAGACTTTGACGACACCTTGGAAGTTCGGCAGTTCAAGGCAGGGCAAAGCAACCCAACCTTCCAATTGCTCATCAAAGATCGGAAATATGTCCTGCGCAAGAAGCCGCCTGGCAAGCTGCTCCCCTCGGCCCATGCCGTAGACCGGGAATTCAGGGTGATCAACGCCTTGCAACACACGAAAGTACCGGTGCCGCGTACGCTCATCCTGTGCGAAGACGACAATGTCATCGGGACGGCATTCTATGTGATGGAGATGATCGAAGGTCGGGTCTTCCATGATCCCGGAATACCAGGCGTCACGACGGAAGAGCGCCAGGAATTCTTCGATGACTTCATCCACATCCTGGCAGCACTTCACAGCGTCGACATCGAGGCAGTGGGTCTGGGCGATTTCGGCCGACCAGAAGGCTATCTGGAACGGCAGGTACAGCGCTGGGCCAAACAGTACGAACTATCCAGGACGGACGAGATTCCGGAGATGTCGCGCCTGCATGCATGGCTGATCGACAATCTTCCGGACGACCAGTCCGCTTCCATCGTCCATGGCGATTTCCGACCTGGCAACATGATTGCCGACCCGGCCCGGGCCAAGATTTCCGCTGTCCTGGACTGGGAACTTTCGACGCTAGGCCATCCGCTTGCCGACCTCGGATACTGCTGTGCAGCTTACCATGGCGAAGTGGGCAGCATCGGTGTCTTCAGTACGCTTGATCACGCGGCGATCGGGATTCCAACCGAACAGGAATTCGTAAACGCCTATTGCCACTATAGCGGCCGCGAGAAAATCGAGAATTTCCAATACTACGTTGTCCATTCCCTGTTTCGCAGCGCGGCAATCATCCAGGGTGTCTATAAGCGCGGACTGGACGGCAACGCGTCGTCAACCGAAGCGCTGACCTTCGGCAAAATGGCGCGCGAGCGCGCAAAGACCGCTTGGCAAATCGTCGAAGACAAGCTCGAATGAGCGACTGATCACCCTTGGTATCGCGGATTCAGTGTCGAACCCATACCCCACGATGATCATCACTAAACGACCGAGACCGCAGCACGTATCCTCGTATTACGCCAATGAGGAAACTCGGGTTTTGGAGAAGGTGGAACTCCTCAACCACCACTCAGTCACATTTGATGTTCGCAGCGTCTTGAACAGAAACAGGCGCCGCAGAATGGACGTCCGGGGTAATGGACAAGCTACTCGACTGCCGACCTGACGGTTCGCGCTTTCCGCGCCAGCGCCACAAGTGTCTCTCGTGCAGCGTCCGGCGTAGCGACCGGCTCTTCAAACGAAAACCGGGCGATCTGGTCGATCAACGCCCCAAGGATCAATCCCTGTCATGCGCCAAGCGCCGGGGCGGCGATGCAACAGGCTGGTTGCATAGGCCGCCAAAGCATCCGCGTGATCGATGTTCATATGCTGGACGATATCCGCTTCTCCCGCAGTCAGCGCCGTCATGGCCGCGGCATCGGGCGGCCATTTCTCACCGGAGTACGTCTTGATGCGCCCAAAACCGCCAACCAGATGAACGCTGGTGACCTGCATCCGGAAAAAGTTAAAGTCGGCGAAATCAGCATAATCTTTGGCCGCAGGATGGCGCGCCAGGAACCGGGCGCTATCTGCCGAGTCACTGGATTCAGTCACCGTGCCTCGTAACGTCACACGGTCGCTGGCCAATGGATCGCCACGCGCTGCGGCCATACGGCCTTCGCCGGTCATCAGCAAGGCAACGGGCGGATCAGCAGCAATATTCTTGCGATGCAGCGCGAGATCAGACAGCAGCATGACTGGGGCCATGTTGTGGGACAAGGCGACGGTCACCAATGAAGCGTGGGGCGGGCCATCGTCAGGGTCCAGGGTCGCCAAACTGGCGGTTGCACTGGCGCGTACCAATTCCCGGGCAAAGACGAGATCGCTGCTATTGCTCATCGCTGCTGACGGTGCTCCGGTTTTCTTTTGGCGTACAGTTTCTGCACCGACTTGTCTTCCCGGAATCTTGATCGTTCGATGATTCCTGCTGCATCCATGCTCGTACTGCTGTCATGGAATGGCGAGGTTTCGATCTTGCCGCAGCAGGTTCAAGCCGACTTCGCTTCGGCCGGCAAGCGCTTGCGGATATGCAACTCGCTCAGGCGGTCGTCCGGTACGTCTGCAGGCGCACACATCATCAGGTCCTGGGCCTGCTGATTCATCGGGAAAGCAATCACTTCCCGGATGTTGGGCTCGTCGGCCAGCAGCATGACGATTCGGTCGATGCCCGGAGCGGAGCCCCCATGCGGTGGGGCACCGAACTTGAGAGCGTTCAGCATGCCTGAGAAATTCTCCTCAAGAAGAGTGGCGGAATAGCCGGCAATTTCGAAGGCCTTGTACATGATCTCCAGCCGGTGGTTTCGGATCGCACCTGACGACAGTTCCACGCCATTGCAGATTATGTCGTACTGCCAGGCCCTTATGGTCAGCGGATCATCGTTTTCCAAAGCATCCAAGCCACCTTGGGGCATAGAGAAGGGGTTATGGCTGAAATCCAGTTTGCCGGTTGAATCATCGATCTCAAACATCGGAAAATCAACAATCCAGCAGAACCGAAAACAATCCTTATCCAGCAAATCACGTTCTTCTCCGACTTTGGTTCGCACGATTCCGGCGAATTCCGCCGCCGTTCTGGGCAGGTCGCAAATGAAGAAGACAGCATCGCCGTCTGAAACGCCGGTCGCAGCCTGGATCTGCCTGACCCGTTCCGGTCCGAGGTTGTTCGCGATCGGCCCAGCACCTTCGCCCTCACGCCAAAAGATGTAGCCAAGTCCGGGCTTGTCCTGATTTTTCTGCGCCCAGCCATTCATCCGGTCACAAAAAGCGCGGCTGCCTGCGCCAGGACCAGGCACGGCCCGCACCACGGCACCCTGCTCAATCTGGTTGGCAAATATCTTGAAACCGGAACCACGGAAGACCCCAGTAACGTCCGTAATCTCGATCGCATTTCGCAGATCCGGCTTGTCCGTGCCATATTTCATCATGGCATCGTCGAATGGAATTCGCGGGAATGGCGCTGGCGATACTGCCCGGCCATCGGCAAATTCCTCGAAAACTCCCTGAAGTACCGGTTCAATGGCGGCGAAGACATCGTCTTGGGTCACGAAGCTCATTTCAAAATCTAGCTGATAGAACTCGCCCGGCGAACGGTCAGCGCGGGCGTCTTCATCCCGAAAGCACGGCGCTATCTGGAAATATCGATCGAATCCCGCGATCATGAGCAACTGCTTGAACATCTGAGGTGCCTGCGGCAACGCGTAGAACTGACCTGGGTGAAGACGGGATGGCACCAGGTAATCCCGCGCCCCCTCCGGAGAACTGGCCGTCAAGATCGGCGTTTGGAATTCGCGAAAACCCTGATCGATCATGCGTCTTCGAATGGACGAGATCACGTCCGACCGCAGCGTAATGTTACGCTGCATCTTTTCGCGCCGAAGATCCAGATAGCGATTGGCGAGGCGAACTTCCTCGCCATAGTCGGTATCGCTGTTCACCTGTAACGGCAAAGGATCGGCGGCTGCTTCGACAGTCGCTTCCGACACCTTCACCTCGATATGACCTGTCGGCAAATTTGGATTGATCGTTTCTTCCAAGCGTTTCATCACTTCGCCGGTCACGATCAGCACACTTTCCAGTTTCACGCTTTCCATGGTGGAAAAAGCAGGATCGGTCGTTTCCACCACGGCTTGGGTCATCCCGAAATGATCCCGTAGATCGAGGAACAGCAAATTACCGTGATCGCGCTTGCGATGGACCCAGCCGGAGAGCCGAACGGTCTTGCCCGTATCGCCGGCGCGCAGCGCGCCGCAGGTATGCGTGCGGAAGGGATGCATTGATTGCGTCCGTAAGCCAGTATTTCCGGGAAAAATCTGTTGGCGCACAAGTAGCCACACCCCCGCCTCTATCAAGCGGCGGAGTAACGCAGCACCTCCAAGATCAAGCGAAGCGAATCAAGCATGCTCAAGTGCTCCCCGAATCAAAAAACGTCCTGCCACAGATAACGCCAGACCGCCGAGCGCATCGGCAGGACCGCGTTGATCGCCGTCAACAGAAAAAGCTGCATTTGAACTGGGTGAGCCACAAGCCGGCAAGGCTCTCCTTGACCGGGATAAAGTCCGTCCATCGCCGCCAGACTGGCCCCGACGCGACGGCCCGCACCAGAACAGATGCAAGAACTCCGTCGGAAGTCACTGCCACAACCCCGGAACATGCAGCGCCATCGCGATCACGTTGTCGGTCAGCAGGGATGCACCTCAGAGACTATGCAATTTACGAAAGAGTCACATTTCGAGTTTCTTTTACCCTGCTTGATTGCCCACAAGATGGGCACGGGTGCGACCCAAGGCCAAATCAGGCTGCATGCGCCGCGCGTCGAGACGCGTCGTCTGGACAGGATACCCCATCACGCGCCATCAAGGCGGGAGCAGTCTGGGCCAGCTTATGGAAAATGGCGCAACAGACGAATGATCCGGCGGGTGCGTGCGCTGAACAGTTTCGGTGTGTAGTAGCTCGACGCCGCGCGCTTGCCGATCTCGCCCAGGGTCGGATAGGGCGCGATATAGCTGGACATTTTCGCCAGGCTGAGGCGGTTCTGAATCGCGAGCACCCAAGGATGGATCAGTTCGCCTGCATGGGCGCCGACAATGGTGGCGCCGAGAATTCTTCCCCTCGGCGTGGCGATCACCTTCATATGCCCTTCAGTCCTCCGCTCGGCTTGGGCACGATCGTTTTCGGCGAAGCTCCAGCGCAAGATGGAAAGGCTGCCGTACCGCTCGGCGGCCAGAGCTTCGGTCAACCCGACCTGAGCCAGTTCCGGCTCGGTATAGGTTACCCAAGGCAGAGCTCGGTAGTCGGTTTTCGCCCATGCCATGCGGAACAACAGGCGACGCACCAACACCCCGGCATGATAACCGGCGACATGGGTGAATTGTGGCCCGCCGGCGACGTCGCCGGCCACGAAAATGCGCCGATTGCTCGTGCGCAGTCCGGCATCGACCTCAATACCGGCCCGGCCGACCGCAACGCCTGCTTTCTCTAGATCCAATCCGTCAATGACCGGCGCACGACCCGCAGCAACAAGCAGATGCGAGCCTGTCAGCACCATCTTTGCGTCGTTGCGAATGACAGTCAGTGCAATTGCACCATTTCGGGCGTCGATCCGCTCGACCTTTGCGCCTTCCAAGATTTCAATTTTCTCGCCGAGCAACTGCTGGCGCACGACATCGGCCGCTTCCGGGTCGTCCCGACCCAGAAGGTGCATCCTCTCGACGAGAGTAACTCGGGCGCCAAGGCGGCGATGAGCTTGCGCCATTTCGCACCCGATCGGCCCACCGCCCATGATCAGCAGATGTTGCGGGCATTCAGTGAGACTGAAGATCGTCTCGTTGGTCAGATACGGCGCTTCGGCCAGTCCTGGTATCTGCGGCGCGACGGCCTTGGAGCCCGTGGCAATCACGAAACGCCTTGCCATGATCCGCTGCCCGTCGACATCAAGCGCGTCCGGTCCGACAAAGCGTGCCACGCCCCGGATGACGGTAACGCCAAGCATTTCGAACCGCTCTACAGAATCCATTGGCGCAATCGCGGCGATAGTATCGTGAACGTGGCGGTGAACCGCCGCGAAATCGATCACCGGCGCCGTGCCCACTATGCCGAAGCGTCCGGCGGTTCGCATGGTTTCGGCCACATGGCCTGCCGCCAGCATCGCCTTGGACGGCACACAGCCGGTGTTGAGGCAGTCGCCGCCCATCGCACCACGCTCGACAAGGACGGTGCGCGCACCGAGCTGCACACAGCCGGCAGCAACCGACAGTCCGGCAGCCCCGGCGCCAATCACGCAGATGTCTGTCTTCAGAAGCCCTGCGGTGGACTTGGTCATGACTTTTTTCCGAGGCGATCAATAACGGTCGAGACTGCTGCCACGGTCTTCTCCGGAGTACGATTCCGATCCCAGTACTGGCGCGATTCGGCGGCGAAGGGCGTGTGGTCGAGAAGGTCGAATATTTCAGCGGCGGCGCGATGAAAACCATCGGGCAAACCAGCGGCCTCAAAGGTGGCTGCGATCTCCTCCATTTCGCCGATCCAGCGCCTGGCATCAAGCGGCAGGCGAGGTAGCATGACACGCTGCCGTTCGCGCACGACAGCTTGGCTCGTGGCGAATTCTCGATCAAGCGTGTCTGCGACGCCAAGGCGATACGCCGCCGTCGTCAGGGCAGCATAAAGAGCCCAACTGCCCTTGGTGAGCGCAGCATAGCACATCTTGAGAGCCGAGGCTTGGCCGGGCGCCGTTCCCAGATCGCACACCGTGAGCCGGGCGTCTTCCAGAAAGACGAGGCGGCCTGCTTCGCGTCCGCTGACATAGAGACGGGTTGCAGGCGGTCGATGCGGTGGCGGGCCAATGATGCCCGCGTCCACAAAGGCGAAACCGGCAGCGCCAACGATCCGGCCTACGTCCAGTGTTGTGGCGGGAGAAACCGCGTTGCAATCGACGAACAGGCGCCTCCGGGCGGAGACTGGACAAGAAGCGACGCATCGCGCCAGTCCCGGTGCTTCTGCCGGCGGCAGGATCGAAAGGACAACATCCGCCACCTCGACGACCGTTGCCAGGTCGCCGCCATCTTCCAGACCAGCCGCTGCCGCAAGCGCACGCGTGCGTTCGCTACGGTTGACCAGACAGGTAACAACCCGGCAGCCCAAATCACGCGCCACGCGACCGACCGCATGGCCCATATCGCCGGCGCTGAGCACGCCGACGACCGGCTGTCGCTTATGGAGCCTTCCTTGGAAGGCCATCGCTCCACTCCGAATCCCGACGCATTGACCTAACGGACCCGTGCCCAGGTCCGGGTCTGGCCAAACAGTACGATACCCAAATAACCGCGGACATTCAGCTTGTTGCCTGCGTTCCCGACGCTGAACTGGCATTTCCAGGTCTTGCCGCTCGTCGGGTCGTAGATTCGACCGCCAGTCCAGAGATTTTCACCATCCGGCTCGAAGCCCCATAGCAGGTTGCTGCCGATCAGTTTCCGGCTGCGCAGTGCTTCGTTCGGGTTTTTTACATCACGTGCCTCGGGAGTATCGCTGTGTATCAGCCTGCCGCAAAGTTTGGCGCCGCAGCGATAGATCTGGATATGCCCCTTGCCTCCGGAATCGCCGACCGAGAGCCAAACGCCGATCGGCGACATTTTCGCATCCGCAGCCATGATCCGGTCTGGGAGTACGGCGACAGCAAAGAGCATTGCCGTCATTGCCAAGACTCGAAGAAACGATCTGTGCGCCGCCATTTTCCTAACCCATCCTGATCTTCTGAAGGAGGTGACAAAGATCGACCCAGCCACCCCGAGGTTGGGAAATTTGTACCCAACGGACCCGACCGCCAAACCACTGGATCGTCACTAGGTCGGCAGCTTGATGAATGTAGCTGCCACGCGACCTACAGGCAAGCATGGTGCTGACACCACCGTACTGCCTTGGGTCATGCCATCGTATGCGATTTGTCCGTTCTGCCTCGGCCCTGCTTGTCCTGACCTTCCCAGTACGGAGCACACAGTTTTGTTTTCTGGATCTTGCCGATAGGAGTCTTGGGAAAATCGTCTACAAACTTGACCAGCCGCGGCCGCTTGAACCGCGCCAGCTTGGAGGCACAGTGCTTGATGACATCGTCTTCGCTTAGTGATGCACCGGTTTTGAGTACAACATAGGCGGCCGGCACCTCACCCCACTTGTCATCCGGAATACCGAATACAGCACATTCCGAAACGGCAGCCAGTTCGAAGATCGCCGCTTCGATCTCGCTCGGATACACATTCTCGCCGCCAGAGATAATCATGTCCTTCGACCGGTCAACCAGATAGATATAGCCGTCTGGATCGATCGTTGCGAGGTCTCCCGACCAACCCCAATCATCGCCCAGTCTGAAAAACGCCTCGGTCTGTTTCGGCTCGTTATAGTACTCCGACATCAGGCTATCGCCCCGGCATATGACTTCACCGATCTCACCGTTCGGCTCGACGTTGATCCCGTCCGGCCGCACCACCCGGGTATCGGTGTTGTAGCTTTCGCGCCCGACGGCGCCAAGTTTGACCGGCAACATCCAGTGGGGCAGCACCGCAATCACGCCCATTTCCGACTGGCCGTATATCTGGGTCAATCGAAGGTTTGGCAGTTTGGCCATCAATTCCCTTTGCACCCAGTCTGGCATTGGTGCGCCGGCAAAACTCACTTTCCGCCATGACTTGTAATCGTCCACCTTGAAGCCCGGATCCTGCACTAGCATCAATGCCTGGGTCGGCACGAAAAAGGTGGCAGTCATACCGGTATCCCGAACCATCTCGCGGAAAACCGATGGATCCCATTTCGACAACATCGTCACTGTGGCGCCGGTGAGGATCGCCGGCTGGAACATGATGTTGAGCGCCGCGACATGGAACATTGGCGTCACCACACCGATAACGTCGCGTTCGTCCAATGCCTCTTCCACCATCACAGTATGAGCAGTCGTCGCTCTTGCGCGATGGCTGCACAGGACGCCCTTGGGCCGGCCAGTCGTACCACCTGTATAGGTCATGCAGAAAGGATCATCCTCACTCAGGTCGATCTCTGGCTCTTCGACGTTTCCGTCTACAAGAAATGTCATGAAAGCGTCGCCATCGCCGCCAATGACGACGACATCCCGAAGCTTTGGCAATTGGTCCTTGACGGCCTCGACCTTGCCGGCAAACAGGTGTTCGACAAACAGAAGTTCGATATCCGCCTTGTCGAGAACAAATGACAATTCATCCGGCGCATACAGCACCGACACATTGACAAGAACGCAACCCGATTTGGAGACGCCAAAGAAGACAATACCGTATTCTGTCCGGTTCCTGCTGATTATGCCGATCTTGGCCCCCTTGCCAAAACCAGCAGCAATCAAGGCGTTGGCCAACCGGTTAGCGCTGGCATTCAACTCGTGATAGGATAGAGCATTCCCCTCCCAAAGGATCGCTGGTTTGTGCGGAAACCGATTGGCAGAACGCCGGAGCATATCACCGGTCAGCATGACGGCACCAAGGACCCGCGGTTCATGCACTGATCTCCGTCAAAGAAAGCCTTCTCCTGCATCGAAAGCAGGTGTTCGATGAATTTTCGATGGTCTTCGCACGTTGGGCAATACCCCAAACCGGTACCATGATCCGGACTTCGGCGCCTGGCACCGCAGCGTTCGACAATTCTGCCCCTGCTGACGAACCGGAACGGGATGACCGCCTTTCGGCAGATAACTTAAGAAAGGCATTCATAGCAGTCCTGCTGATACAGTCTCCAATGTCACGAGCTACTTGCAGCAACATCGGATCCTTCCAGAATATACTTGGCCCGATTTGCATCCAGATATCTTGCTGGACAACTCCTGTTTTCAGGCTGCTCTGACAACTACCTCCAAGTGTCTGTTCCTGCAGTCTCGTGTGGCCTCGGGCTGCGGTACCCTGTCGGGAAGTTCGATGCCGACGATGGAGGATACCATGGCCCGGACCGCAGCCGCCCGGTTGCAGCATGGCCGTCCGCATGATGATCGGCAAGACGATTTGACGGACGCGGAACGGGCGCCGCTGGCACCACTGATCCCGACCCCGGGCGACGGACCCTCGACGGGGTCCGGTCCATGCTGTCGTCGGGCTGCCGATGGTGCCCGATAGCACCCCGTCATCCGCCGTTTGCCACGATGCAAGAGCTGGCGCGACGAAGGGATCCGGCGCGGGGCGGGCCCGATGGACGAGCCTTCTGGCTGCGATACCGGCAAAAAGATAGGGGGACGGAGGTGGCCCATCGCCGTGGATGCTGAGGGCCGCCCGATCGCGGTTAGTGAGCACCCGGCCAACGTACAGGGTACGCCGGACGTGATGGCGGACCTCCCGGGCGAGGATCGGGATGTCTCGAAGGTGTTTGCCGATGGCGGCTAAGGCGGCGACACGCTGCGCGACCGGCTGAAGGAACTCGAGCTTCCCGACATCCTGGAGATCGCGGGTTTCACGGCCGTCCCCCGCCGCCGGGTAGTGGCGCGGGGCTTCGCCTGGATGATCCGATGTCGCTGGCTGGCCAAGGACTTCGAGCCGAGCCTGGAGAGACCCCTGGCCTGGGTGCCGCCTGCCGACTCCTCATGCGCAGGATCGCGCGAAGGACAAGCGCTTGATCAATAAAAACACAATGGTATCAATAGCTTGTGATTCAAGACATCAGAAGGATAGATCAAATCAGGTACCCTCGACGATTACCGCTTGCATATCTGCTGCACCGGCCCGTTCGATTTTTGCCCTCTGATATTCCGGCGAGTTCCAAAAATTGTTCGCCTGTTCTACGGAGGGAAATCGAATGACGATCAGTCGACGCTTCTCTTCTTCGCCTTCTAGAGTCATGGATGCGCCACCGCGAACGATGAACTCGCCGTCATAGGCTGCGACGGCCCTCGGTGTCAGCGCAGTATAGTTCTTATACTTTTCGGGTTTAGTCACTTCGACTCGCCCAATCAGGTAACCGGCCATGTTCGTTTGCAAGGTCGCCTTCGGTTCTGCAAGAAACGATCAGGTTGTGATGGCCCGGGCAGGCAGATGCCTGCTTCGGTCCCGGCGAGCTTCCCGCTCCGCCGGACCGGACCGGCGGAGCGCGGTCCGGCCTTTTTTGCCCTCACATGTTGTCGTGCCTTGCGCACGTCTTCAGCGGCCGCCTCCTTCGTTGGTGATCGTCAGGCCCTCAAGGGGCGGCCGACAAGGTCGGTCCGGTACGCCCGGTCATTGACCTGTGGGCTTCCAGCTTCTGATGTGGCGATGACGGCCTGTTCTGCTTCCCGTTTGTGTGTACCGGCAAATTCCGGTGTCAAGATATGTGTGGGAACCATCAGCAAGGTGAGGATCGCCGCTGCAGCAAAGCTTGATTTCCAAAATATCGTCATTGCCAAATCTTCCCAAAGGCCACCCTTCAGTTGTATCATTGGTAAATGGGGCAAGGGATCATGGATCCTATCGGCAATATCCAGATCATTTTTCAGCTTTTTTGATCCGCCTTTTCTCCAACTCGAACTGCCTTATTGCTTGAAGAACATCGGATTCCGTAAGGATTTGCGGCAATATCAGTGGTTGCCTGGACGAGCTTGCCGGCGGAAAGATTACGTAGAGCGGCACGCCTTCGCGACCGAATAAGGACAATTGTCGAGAGATCGCCGGATCGCGGCGGGTCCAATCCCCTTTCATGTAGACCATGCCAGCCATTTTCATGGCGTCAACCACGCTTTTCCGTCGCAAGACTACTTTTTCGTTGGCAATACAGGTGATGCACCAAGCCGCTGTGAAATTCACAAAAACGGACCTTTCCGTGGCGCGGTACTTTTCCAGCGCCGCTTCGGAAAATACCTCGTAAGACTTGGCTTTGTCAGCGCTGGTCGTCACGGCTACACCTTGATCTGCCAAGCGTGCCATGCCGAGAGATGCAACGATGGCAACTGCTGCGAGTCCAAAGCCTGCATGCCGCCAGATCCGCGCGGCACGGCTGGAGACCTGCCAGAGCCAGATGGCAAAAGCCAGCAGGATGCCGCCAATCAGGGCCCCCAAGAGCGCCGCATCGCCAGCCTGTAGTGACAATACCCAGACCAGCCATGCTGCCGTAGCGAACATTGGAAAAGCCAGGAATTGCTTGAACCGAATCATCCACGGCCCTGTTTTCGGAATAAAGCGCAGCAGGCGCGGCGCGAAACTGAGCAGCAGGAATGGCAGGGCCAGGCCCAAGCCAAGCGCCAACATTACCGACATGGCTGACGTGGGCGGCTGGCCTAGCGCAAAGCCGATAGCGGCCCCCATGAACGGCGCAGTACAAGGCGCCGCCACGATCACGGCAAGGATGCCGGTGAAGAACGATCCAGACAGGCCCGAGCGCGCCGCAAGGCTGCCGCCGATGCCGACAAAGCGACTGCTGATCTCGTAAAGACCGGCGAAGTTCAGGCCGATCAAGATCATCAGATAGGCCATCAGCAGGACAAATATTGGCTCTTGCAACTGGAAGCCCCATCCAGCAGCATTTCCAGCGCTGCGCAAGCCCAAGAGAATTGCGCCAGCTATCCCAAACGCAACCAAAACACCCAGGGAATAGGCCAAACCGTGGGGCCCCATGCTTTTGCCGTTCGATGCATGCTCGGCGAAATTCAGCGTTTTCATCGCAAGGACTGGAAAGACGCAGGGCATCAAGTTCAGAATCAACCCGCCCAGAACGGCAAGCAATACAGCTTCCCAGAAGCCGATGTTCGACCCTATGGACTGCGCAGCCTGTATCTCGAAAGCTTGTATTGCCTCATTCCCGTCACCCCCGGTTTCCTTAATAACCAGCAACCCATTAATGTTGGTGAAGGGTTTTGCCGACCTGTCGCGCGTGGTTTCCAGAGATAGTCGGTGGTCGGTGACAGTCAGTAATTGGCGGGCAGCATATTTCAGGACTCCGTTATGATATGGATAGAACCAAGCGTCCTTGATGACATCATTTCTTAGATCGGCGGCGGCAACGTCCAGACGAAAGCGATCACCATCAAACCGGTACTCGGCGCTCCAAGGCGAAGGTTTCGGTAGCGCTGCTCGTGATTTCTTGAAGGTTGGCGCGGTGGCCAAATCCTTGATCGGCTCATTCTTGCTGACCACCAGGTTGATATTTAGTGTCCCTCCCTCCGGGATACAGATATCGGCGCAGACCAGCCACGATGCCTTTGCCGTCAAGGTTACTTCTTGGCCGTGCGTGGCCGATGCCGGTACCGTGATCGGCACCATGTGCACGGCTTCGTAGCTGTAGCCGTAGTTGACCAGAGGCCCGACGGCGATTCGCTCCGGTGGCAACCACTGGATATTGCCGGCCTTGAAATCAGGTGGCAAAAGCCACTGGATCCGCGTCGCCTCTCCAGAATCACCAGCATTTCGCCAATAAGTATGCCATTTCGGAACGATGTGGAAATGCAGGGCTAACCAAGCCGTTTTCCCCGGCTGGAGACTGGTATTTTCGCTGATCAAAGAGGCGGTGACGCGTTTGGTGCGAATAACCGACCCGTCAGGCTTTGCCCGCTGCCCCCCCCACTGGTGCACCGGCTCGTCCTGTCCGCCGGACTGCGGCGGCATTGACATCTGGGCAGAAACAGGTGTCGCCAACGCCATTAGCGCCGCACCCCAGAACACCATCCAGCCATCAAGTAATTTATCAATCATTCCAATGTTTTAATACATATTGAGATGAATTTAACATATGGGCCAGCTATTCGGTCTTCGGCAAGATTACGAGATATCGCACCAGTTCACGTTCACGCCAGTGTCCCGACGGCAAAGTTTGTGTCGTCAAGAGTGGCGCGTCGCGATGACCTTGCCTGCCAGCGGGCGCTCACGATTCTTGGAGATCACCGTCGCATCCCGCACGCGGTCGGCAATCCCCGACCCCACAAACCACCAAAGCGGAAGGTTGAACTTCAACGGCTCCATCAGTACCGCATTCGTCGGAGTGCGGAGCGCGCGCAAGGGATGACTCCTGCGAACACCCGCTCCATATAGAAGAATGCTGCCGATCTCCTCCCAACGTCGCAGCTCTACCTTCACTTGGAAGAATGTTATTGGAATTCGGTTTCGCTCCAATGAGTCAGGATTTGACCTTCGGCTATATGGGGAAACGCAAGACTGTACAGAGCCCGCCCATTGGCGAGTCGGACAGAATGACGTCACCGCCATGGCCACGTACAATATCCCGTGCAATCGTCAAGCCGAGGCCGGCGCCGTTTCCGTACTGATTCTCGGCGTGATCAAGTTTGTGGAAAGCCTTGAAGACATCATTCCTGTCTTCGGCTGAAATCCCCGGACCGTTGTCATCCACCCTCACCATAATCATGTCCGCACGCCGATTTGCCCGTATCTGAACTTGAGAGGCAAACCGACCGGCATTTCGCACTACGTTGGTCAGGGCTCTTTTGAAGCCATTCGGACGCACTGTTACACTTAGATTTTGGGGAATTAAGCAATCGATATCGATTCCGTCTTCGACGGCCTTGTCCACCACATCTGTGACCAGGGAGCTGAGGTTGACCTCGGCGACCTGCTCAAGCCCCTCGCCGCGCGCAAAGGCAAGATATTCTTCGATCATGTACTCCATTTCTGAGAGATCCTTGCGCATTGCGACAATGCTTGGTAAGTTCTTTTCCATTGCCAAGGCGAGCTTGAGGCGCGTGATCGGCGTACGCAGATCATGGGAAACGCCAGCTAACATATTCGCTCGTTGCGCCAACTGCCGCTGGATTCTTTCCCGCATGATAAGGAATGCCGTCGCCGCTTGGCGTACTTCCCGCGCGCCCCAAGGCTTGAAGTCTGGAACGTCGCGCCCCTTGCCGAATTGGCTAGCTGCTGCAGCAAGCGCACGAATCGAGCGAACCTGATTTAGCATGAACAATACGGCGATGATCAACAGGACACTCGAAGTTCCTATCGACCATACCACGTACAAGTCGGTTGTAATCGTACGGATCTTCTTCTTCTTTGCGACAATATCCATTATGCCGCCTGCGACTTCGATCAATATCTGAATGTGCTGATCGTCGTAATCGCCGTCGATTACAAATCTGGCATTCACCGTCTGGCGAAACTCCCGCAGGATCTCGCGCCCAACCAAATCGTCGATATTCTTGTGACTCTTGCCCTTCAGGCTCTGCCCCTTGCGAAACCAGACCTGCATGTCTTGACTGTTCCGGAGTTCGGATATCATCCAATCCAGATCCTTGGTCGTGTTGTATTCACGTATGTGATTGAGGGTGAGTTCAATGCTTTGGGCGAAATGTAATGCCATGCGCCGCGAGATGGTCTGCACGTGCCGATCATAGAAGAACCAGAGGGAGATGACCTGAACCATGACGATCGGAAGCCCAATGATCAGAAGCGAGCGGCCCAGAAGGCCGCGTGGGAAAAACCGAAGTAATGTCATGGTGTTTTTGGATTTCGCGCAGTTAATCCGGCATCAGGGTGTATCCCTTTCCCCGGATGGTTTGGAGATATCGCGGATTTTTGGGATCGGACTCCATTTTTCTGCGCAGTCTCATGATCAGCACATCAATCGCACGTTCGCTTCCATCCACATGGCTTTCCGCGGTTAGAATTTCCCGCGCAACCGAAGTGCCCGCCCGCAAGGCCAAAGCTTTCAGGACTCGTGCCTCGGTCTCCGTCAATCGAACCATGGCGCCGTCCCGGGTGAGTTCGGCGCGGCGTATGTCAAACCAGCACTGCCCGAAGGACAAATATCTCGGTTCTGATTTTGTCTCGACCGGTTGCCGACGCAGCACTGTCCGGATTCGGAGTATCAGTTCTCGCGGCTCGAATGGTTTGGTTAGATAATCGTCAGCTCCTCGCTCGAATCCGGCAATTCGATCCTCAGTTTCACCCATGGCGCTTAACATCAGAATTGGGACCGTGGTTTCCTTGCGCAGGCTTTCGGTCAGTGACAAGCCGGATTCGCCGGGCATCATCACATCGACAATCAGCATGTCGAATACAAAGCTTTGCAGTTTCCTCCGCGCTTCCTCTGCAGAAGCCGCCGTCACGACCAGAAATCCGTTCTTGTCCAGGAACTGTCGCAAAAGACAGCGTAGACGGCTGTCGTCATCCACAACGAGAATATGGGAGCGGTCCGAATCCATTTTTCGTTGGCGTGTCTTAGCGCTGGGGGCTGGGCGCGCCGGTTACCCCGGACAGGACATGACGGAAGCCCAATACTGCATGGGCACCTGCCCGGCGATAAGCGCGCGCCAACAGATCAATCTGTGCGCCTGTAAGCCTTTCCTCCAGCGCACAGCCCTCGGGCGTCAGCCGCAGATGGCGCTGGCGCCGGTCGCGCCGGCCGGTCGTCTGCTCGACCAGTCCGTCATCGACCAGACGCCGCAATACGCGCGACAGGCTTTGTTTGGTTATGCCAAGATGCATCATCAGGTCAGAAACCACCAAACCGGGATGGCTGCCAACGAAATATAGCGCACGTTGATGTGCCCGACCCAACCCTTGGGCAGCAAGTATGGTATCACATGCGGCCGACAATTCGCGCCAGACATGGAACAGTTCTTCCATTCCGGCGCGAAGCTCCTCTTCTCTGAGGAAAAGCGAACTGACGCCCTGGCTTGCACTTACGGGTGTGGACGGTGTGACGTCACCCATCATTGACTCGCTTTCCTAACAATGTTACCGAGTGCCTCTATTTGTTGAAAGAATCTAATCCAAATTGTCGGGGAAGACGATCCGTCGCGTCATGTGGGCGCGTATGGTCTGTGCGGAAAGTACCGTAATTGGGGTTGATCACGAGAGGCGATGAAAATGTCCATTATTCCTTTTCATGATCGAGACGGCGTAATCTGGTTCAACGGCGAATTGGTGCCATGGGACGAGGCCAATATTCATGTTTTAAGTCACGGTCTTCACTATGCCAGTTGCGTATTTGAGGGGGAACGCGTTTATGGCGGCGAGATATTTAAGCTGACAGAACATACAGAACGTCTATGCAAATCGGCGAAAATCTTGGATTTTCATATTCCGTGGTCGGTTGAAGAGATCGATGAAGCTTGCCGCCAAGTGGTGGCAAGGCAAGGGATTGAAAACGGTTACGTCCGACCTGTCGCGTGGCGCGGATCAGAGATGATGGGCGTTTCGGCACAGCAAACGAAAACCAACGTTGCGATCGCTGCCTGGGAATGGCCTGCATACTTCGCACCAGAAGCGCGACTGCAGGGCATCCGCATGACCGTCGGAAAATATCGACGGCCTGATCCGGCAACCGCCCCAACAGACAGCAAGGCAGCGGGCCTTTACATGATCTGCACATTATCCAAGCATGCAGCCGAAACGGCTGGCTACAATGACGCTTTGATGCTTGACTGGCGCGGCAGGGTGGCCGAAGCCACGGGCGCTAATATCTTCTTGGTTCAGGACGGTGTGATCCACACACCAACCCCAGATTGTTTTCTGGACGGCATCACGCGCCGCACAGTGATCGGACTGGCGCAGAACAGGGGCTACGAGATTGTTGAGCGGCCGATCATGCCGGAAGAATTTGCTCATACTGAAGAGGTATTCCTGACGGGCACGGCGGTTGAAGTAACCCCTGTGCGGGAAATTGACGACCATATCTTCTCCGTCGGCGACATAACCCTCACACTGGTTCAAGACTATGATGACTTGGTCAATCGGGCTGACAGGCGGGCTGCGGCCGCCATGGCGAGTGCTGCCTGATCAATAATTCAGACGACATTCGCCCATGACTGCATTTCCAGTCGCGGACATCAAAGACTTTGTGCCGTTCAGCCGGGCGACATTGAACGCAATGGCAGATCATGGAAATCGTCAACTGCCTTCGTGGTTCTTTCCAACTGCCAAGTTGCCGACATCACGACCGAACCAAGATCCTAAGCCTGACCCGTTTTCCGTGCAATCATATGTCTGCCTACCTGAAAGTACGACCTGCTGCGGCTTTCATGGCCGCGATAGGGATCGTGGCCATCAAGATGTATCAAGTTTGTGCTCGCAGGATGCTGGCGAAGCCATCGCACAGGATATGAGAACCTATTAGCCGACGGAAGCGAAGCCCTCGATAGGGTCTCTGGCTGGCGCATGCTTTGGCGGTGCACCCTCATGGTCGCCGCCTGCCTTTGGTGAGCACAGCAGCGGTCCAGCAGAGTGAAGCTGAAGCCTCTTGAATGAACGGTACGAAGGCCGGGCAACGTGTCAGAGCGTCACGCCTCATCTTCACCGTTCGGACAATGACCACTCGAGCCCATCATCGATTTGCGATACGTCCAAATCCATAAACGTGCGGTGTGATTGGACTACGCCGCGCCAGATCTCAATCCAGCAATCTATCAAGTCTTGTCGTCCTTCTGAAGTCAACCCACGTACGATTCGAAGTCCTTTGTGATTGATGGTCACGCTAGCATTGTCGCTTGCGTCCTTGACAACCGCCTCGTCTCCCATGCCTTGGAACATCGCCGCCAATAAACGAGCAGTTTCCAGAGACCCTCTGTCTTCGGTACCGATGGTCTCTGAGAGCCTGTTCCTAAAGTCTCGGATGCCGTCCTGGTCTGACACATGAGTGATTTTGACGTGACAGATCAAGGACTTGTCTTTTTCACGCCCTTGTGCACGAGAAAGCAGCATGCGGCCAGACCGTCCATGGCCAGGGCATCCCGCAGCACGGTGTCCTGCGGCTCTGCAGACGTTGCGCGACGATGCACGAAAATGGCTTTGAACCGCGGAAAACGGTGGATGACAAGAGAAACCTGACGCCATGGGTCGGCGGCGCAATCAATCGCCACACCCGTCACGCACATCATTCCGCCGGTGGTTCCCCACGCGCTCATGCGGCCCTCTGTGGACCCATCGCATCCGCCATATCCCCAGCAAATCCGGGCAAAAGACCAGACCGTCAGACCATCCGCGACTTCAGGAACAGGCTCTGACAATCGGTGCCGGTTTTGTAGCCCCGTCAATCTTGCGGCCGATTTCCCCAGGTCCAGCGCGCGGTCGCGGCCGATGGCTCCGACAAGTTCGCAAATGCCGTTGCGGATATAATCGACCGCGTAGTTCCGATTTGCCTTAAGCAGCCGCAAGGCATTCCATTGCTTGATCGGCGGCGCAGGTTGGTTATCTGCGTCGAAGGGCGGCGGCAGTTCATTCGGCACAAACTGCAGCCGATCGTCCTCGCTCAGTTCATGGTCATATTCCTTGAAATAGCCGCACAGACCAAACTGTCCGGTCATATCTTCGGAAACACAGACAAAACCGAGTCTTGGGTTCTTCAGCGATACACCGTTCTGCGCATACCAGCCTTTCAGAAACCCGCGGCTGGCTTCGATCGGTACACCACATAAAGTAGGCCCATCATACATCCATCTCGGATAGCGGAAGCGGACCCAGGCCTTCTTCTCCGTCTCTGCCATATATTCGACGGGAACCCCGCCCATACGGTTTGAAAGCGCATGGTACTGCGCGCAGGCGACCGCGTCCGGCAGGTCCGAGAGCCCGAGTTTCGGTAGTGTCTCGGTTTGAAATCACGGTTTGTGTTGACAGGGGTATTCGGCCCCGTGTTTCGCAAGTCAAATGGGGAGGATGCCATGCCGAAGCGCCCCTGGGACGTCAACAGGCTGGCCAGGATGGTCGTTGACATGACGACGGGTCCGCGTGCTCCCCTGCACCTTTCGCTTCCGGGTGCTAGCCTTTGCCCGGTTGACGTACCAGGAGAGCCCGCGCGATATTGAGGCCTGACTTTTCGCGCAGTCGGTCGGGCTGCCCCACATGGGCATCCGCTCGCCGGTGAGGTGCCTTACCCTTGCCGTCGCCAACGAGCGCCGGGACTGGCGGCAATTTGCGCCATGGAGCGAGCCTGCCTCGACTTCGAGCGGCTGCTCGCACTGGACGAAGCGGCCGCGTTCTTCGTCTCGCGGGCCAGGTCGAACACCGACCTGCACCGAGTGTACTCGACACCCAGCGACCAGACGGTGGCGCTGTCAGGCTTCTGCAGGAGGAAGAACCCGCACCATGATAATCTCCATGGCGGTGCCGGCGATGACACGCTGGACGGCAGTTGGGGCGACGACGAACTCCATGGCGGCGACAGGCTCTACGGCGGCACCGGAGCCGACACCTTCGTCTATGTCGCCGAGGATGAGCACGACCGGATCGTGGATTTCGCCGACGGAGAGGATCACATCAACCTGAGCACCTTCTGGGACATCGGCGCGGTCAACGACCTTTCCGTGACCCAGGACGGCGCCAACGTCGTGATCGACCTCACGGGTCGGAATGGCGGCACGATCACGATCGAGAATTTAAATCTCGCGGATCTTGACGATGCCGACTTCGTCTTTCATCAGGAAGCCGCCGTCGGCGGCCTGTAGGCTGGTGCAAGGAACTGCTTCAAGACTTGCGCGAGTTTCAGATTCGCAACGCTTTGCACGCCGCCCACCGTTGAGCAGATGGAGGCGATCGAGAATGTCGGATCATCAGCAAGCGAATTCGGGCAGCGATGTCGCGGGCGGGAAACCCGCCGGTATCTTCCAGGAGAATGTCGTGCCGATCCTCGAGACCAGCCCGGCCATCGGCCTTGCCTCGGGACCGGCGGCACTATCAGCGCCCGTTCCGCATTCGTCAGACTGTCCCGCCGATCATCATGCGGCGGCCTGGCCATACTGCCCCCGGATGGCCTCGGTCCAAGCCATGGTACCCGCCATCGTCGGTGTCGAACATTCCGGCAGAGGACAGCAGCGCCAGGCCACCTGTGGCCGCAGGAACAGGCTCTAAGAACCGCCTGTTCAGGCCGAATTTTTCGGACCCTAGCAGAAAAATACGTTGGTCAAGTATCACGTGTACCGGAGTCATTGCTGTCAATCCTTCGGCTACGCTTTCTACTGCTACCAAAAAGGTCTGGAGCACAGTGAAGAAAACGAAAATCCAGCTTCTCTGCGCCGCGAAAGCATAGACCCCGGAGACTGCGCCCCAGTCGACGAAGTCTTCCCGGTCAGAAATGACTTGCAGCATCCTGTCGTTCCCCGTCAAGGTGTCGAACAACATGACGTTGCGCGAAATGACTAAAGTCTAATCTGTCATGATAGGAAGAGTATGAATAACTTCAATGACATTGGGCGGGACACAGTCGACCAGATCACTATCACGCCAGAGGATCGCCGCGCTTATGACAAAGATGGGGTGGTGATCCTGAAAGGGATAATCAACAGTGTTTGGCAGGAGCGTGTGGCTGAAGCAATTGAACGGGATATCAAAAACCCCGGTCCATTCTGCCACAGCTATGACACAGCAGACGGAAACGGCCGGTTTCACGGCAACTTGCGCGTCTGGGAGAATGATCCCGACTTCCGCGCCTACTGCTTCGACAGTCCTCTGCCGGATATTGCCGCACAGTTCTTCGGCTCTTCGAAAGTCAACCTGCTGTACGACCAGTTATTCGTTAAGGAGCCGGGAACCGCCAATCCGACCCGCTGGCACAACGATCAACCTTACTGGCCGGTACAAGGATGGGAAGTAATGTCCTTCTGGCTAGCCCTGGATCCGACGACGGCGGATACTGGCAGGCTGGAATTCATAAAGGGTTCTCACAAGTGGGACCGCTGGTTCCAACCGGAAGCCTTCGGAAAGGGAAGCGGTAATGTCTACACGCGCAATCCCAACTACGAAAAGATGCCGGATATCGACGCAAATAGGGAGGCGTACGACATCATCAGTTGGGACATGCAGCCGGGCGATGTCATCGCCTTCCACGCCATGGCTGTACACAGCGCCGGCGGTAATCTGCGCGATGATGTAAGGCGCCGTGGATACACAGTCCGCTATACTGGAGACCAAGCTTGGTACGACACCCGGCCGGGCACATCTAAGGCTTTGATGACGGATGAACTACAAGATGGCGACTCGATGGACAGTTCTACTTATCCAGTCGTCTGGCGTGCTAACAACGCAGCTTCCTCTTGATCACCGAATAAACCAAAGTACCGACATGGCATCGGCGGCCCAACGAGTTGATATGATCTAATGCCAGAAGCGGCGGTTTAGAGATCGCGGACCCGTTTGAGGCTTGAAAGAGGCGGCGCGCCGAATTAAAGACGTGTTTGTCCCAAGCATTGCCGCAGTCGCCAGGACGATCATCATCTCATTGGGCAAATCATCTCTGATGTACCGACATGATTTGATCATCAACCTGCTCTAACCGCGACCGACATGGGGCATCTTGGTCGCCATCACGGTCATGAATAGCACGTTCGCATCTAGCGGCAAGTTGGCCATGTGCAAAACCGACTTTGCTACATGAACAACATCCATCCGCGGTTCGACAGCAACATCTCCATTGGCTTGTAAGATACCCTCAGACATCTTCTCGGTCATTTCCGTGATTGCGTTTCCGATATCGATTTGACTAGCTACGATGTTATCGGGCCTACCATCCAACGCGATAGATTTCGTCAGACCGGTGATGGCATGCTTTGTTGCCGTATACGGGGCAGAGAAAGGGCGCGGCGTGTGCGCCGAGATTGATCCGTTGTTGATGATGCGGCCTCCCTTGGGATCCTGCGCTTTCATCAACCGAATGGCATGCTGCGCACAGATGAAACACCCAGTCAGGTTCACATCTACGACCTGCCTCCATTGTGCCGGACTCAGTTCCTCCATCGGGACCGATGGTGCACCTATTCCAGCATTGTTGAACATGACATCCAGCCGTCCGAACGCTTGTCTCGTCTGCGCAAAAAGCGACGCTACTTGATCGTTCTCCGTAATATCGGTTGGGACGATAAGCATCTGCCCGCCGCCAGGCGCTGCGATATCGGCAGTCTTGAGCAGTTCTTTTTCCCTGCGTCCGGCTAGCGCCACGTTGTAGCCGTCAGCGTTCAGGACCAGGGCGACCGCCCTGCCAATTCCAGAGCCGGCACCTGTCACAATGGCGCTTCTAGTATATGTCATGACTAATTCACCCATTTGACCCGTTAATGCTCTCTCTGTTGGCGTACGAAATCGGGAGGCGATGCTCGATTGAGTACAAACAGGCGGTGGTCAACTCGTCAATCCAGTCCAATTTTTTTGACATGTCGGATCACGCGCCGAGTAGCTAGTGGTCAGTCAGAAACAGGAAATTCTCTTGATTCCCTAATCATGGCATTCTCCTGCCGCAGCCGTCACGCGACGCATGACACGAGGGGGACAGGCACATGAGCAGGAGATCGACACGGCAGGAGATCGCGCTTTCGGACGCGGATCGCGCGCGCCTCGAACGCATCGCGCGCAACCCGCGGAGTTTCCGGAAGCATGTCTGGCGGGCCCGCATCGCCCTGGAATCGGGTTCGGGCTGCGGGCCGCCCGAGACCATGCGGCGGACGGGCATGTCGAAGCCGACGGTCTGGCGCTGCCCGTGACGCCGGGCCATGCCGGGACGCGGACGCACGACCTGCCTGCTCGCGGCCCGCGACGTCGCCACCGGCAAGGTCGTCGGCCGGACGGTCGACCGGCATCGCTCGCAGGAGTTCCTCGCCTTCCCCGACCCTGTCGCCGAGGGGATCGCACCCGGAAACCCGGTGCACGTCATCCTCGACACCGTCTCGTCGCACAGGTCCGCACGTGGCCGAAGGGCCGGCCCGACCGGACGTTCCGCTTCACCCCGACCCCGGCGTCCCGGACGGACGCCGTCGAGGGGTTCTTCCCGAGGCTGTCCGGACAGAGGCCGAAGGATGCGGTCTTCGACCCGCTCGACGAATGCATCACGGCGATCGAGGGATGCATCGCGCACCACGATGCCCACCACCCCCGTCCGTTCCGATGGAGCCGGAAGCCGGAGGACCTCGTCGAGGCGTGCAAGGGAGGACACCGGAGACTTCGGGAAATGGCACCGGATGCATGAATCAAAGCACTGGCCTACCAAATCTCAGGATGGGTTAGTATTAGCAAAAGGTCGTTACTCTGCCATCCAGGCTTTTCTATGGACCTTGACCAACGGCCTTGCCTTCAATCGGTCACAATCTGCCGATGATCGCCATGCTACTGATATTCAGTTTCAGCGGCTAGCCTTGGCGAGCCTTAAACTTGCGAACTTTTTTGTTTATAACGTATACTCGGCCACGACGGCGCACAACACGGCAGTCCTTGTGACGATTCTTCAGCGTTTTGATGGAACTTGCAATTTTCATTAGTTTGAGCACTCATTTGGAAACTTGATCTTGATACGCTAGCTAATTCGCTGCCCTTCCTTTTTCAACTGCGCATTTCTGCGGTAATGCTGAAGGAATCGGCAGGCGCTCACCGGCAAGCTGGCCGCGGGGGCTTATCGCGCCGACTTAACAACCTGATGACTAGCTGTTCCGAGACGGTTACCATCTACAAGGCACATTTGAACCGAGAGACGAAACCTCTATCGTTGCGCTGGCTTTTTGCGTCTGGATGTCGGCTTTTGTCGGCACGCCACAACGCTTTCTGAGTCGGGGTCCTGGATGACGCCAGCTGCGCAGCGTTCGCGTTCACGATGCGCGCCCTACCCAAGCCTCGCAGGGTATCATGGATGACGCGTCGGCCTTACCACCATGGGTAAGCTCTTCGGGTGTTGCAAATGCGCCTCCGCTACCATCTAAACCCATCTCGACGATAGGCGCTTCCAGAGTCCCTTGTCGATGACGGTGGCGTAGTGCATGGCGACCAGCCCACCCGCTTGGCAATGCTCCGGTCGGAGCTATAAGCTTTCACCTCAAGCTGGCTACTTCACTGCAAGGCCAGTAATTAAAACAGAAAACTAGAATCCTGGGGCGTTCTAAAGAGGGAACAATGTCCAAAAATCGGGCTGCTGCCACTCGCCGAGACTATCTCGCCGTCCTCGAACAACATCGTCGCAACTTTTCTGAACCGGGATCGGACGCCTATTGGTCCCCCGAATTGGAGACAGCGTCACGGGACAAAATCCGGGCCATTCAGGATGCTAAACTCGAAAAATTATCACCCTTTCTCTACGAGAATAGTGCTTTCTATCGGCGACGGTTCGATGCCGCTGGCATGATACCCGACGACATCCGGCGGGTAGAAGATCTGCCCAAATGGAAGCCGGTTGACAAGAAAGAGATGGTTGCTGATCTCGAAGCCAACCCGCCATGGGGCACCTATACTACCCATGACGAAGAAATCTGGAACAGCCGCGGCTGGACGATTTTCCCGACGTCAGGGTCAACTGGCATGGCACGGGTCTTCCGTTATTCGAAGATCGATTTGGAATACTGGAAATGGGCAAACAGCCGTGCCTTGTGGTCCTTGGGTGCCAGACCGGGTGAAAAGGTGTTCTTGATTGTCGGTTTCGGACCGCACGTTTGGGGGTGGGGCGTCCTGCATGCGCTGGCGCATATGGGTGTCCCCTGCATTCCCGGAGGCGGCCTTACAGCGGAACTTCGGTGCAATTTCATTCTGCGCTACCAGCCGACGATCCTCGCAACGCTGCCATCACAGCTGTTGCGCATCGGTCACGTGATGCGAGAACTCGGGCATGACCCCGTGAAGTCTTCCATTACAAAGTTGTTTACCGGCGGCGAACCAGCTGCAGGGATCAAAGCTACGCGCCAGCGGCTGGAAGACATGTGGGATGCCAAAGTTGTTGAATTCTACGGCTGTACCGAAGCCTCACCCCATTCAGGAGGCTTTTCTTGCAGCCATCCGGTACGCGAAGATGGGGCAGTGCAGACCCACCTCATGGAGGATATCCAGGTCTGGGAATTGTGCGACCCGGAGAACGACATGTCGGTTGTCGCCGAGGGCAGTCGAGGCATCACCGTATGCACCAACATGAACTCGGAAAGTTCCAGCCATCTAAGATTTGTCGTCGGAGACTATACCACGTTCGATACAACAGCCTGTGCCTGTGGCCGCACACACGTGCGCGCCATTGGCGGCTTCCAAGGACGAGCAGACGATCTTATCAACCTCCGGGGAATCAAGTTCTACCCCAGCGTCGTGGAGGAGGGAGTACGGGCTGTAGACGGCGTAGGGGATGAATATATGGTTATCCTGGACACCTCACCGGATGGTATTGATTACATGCGCATCCGAGTAGAACACGTCGACCATGCGCAGCCCGATGTTGTTGTAGCCGCAGTTCAGAATGCCGTGAAAAGCCGCATTGAAGTCAGCGTCAAGGTCGATGTCGTTGCCCCCCATACCTTCCCCAAGACGGAAATGAAAGCAAAGCGCGTAGACGACCGGCGAGCGAAACAGAGGTAGACTTGATCAGGTGCGTGAATTGCGAATTCAATCATTTCAACTCATCGTGAACCATCGCCCCGGAACGACCCCGTCTCCTCCGCTGTCAGTTCCTATTGTCATCGCCGGGGTTGGCTGATGCAAATTGCATCCAACATTCTCAATATACAAAACCAGATAGTTTCGGAAGGAGCCGGCCATGGCCGACACCGTCGCCACGATGATGGACTATCCGCTAACCCTCAACCATCTGCTGACGCGGATGAAAGAGGTATATCCGATCCAGGAGGTAGTCTCGCAACGGCCCGATAAATCCAACACGCGACAAACCTACGCCAACATCCACGACAGAGCTCAGAAGCTTGCTCGAGCGCTGATCAAGGCCGGTGTCAGAAAGGGTGATCGAGTGGCGACGCTGGCTTGGAATCACGGGTCCCATCTGGAATGCTACTATGGCATTCCGGCTGCCGGCTGTGTCATGCACACTTTGAATCTGCGCCTGAGCCCGACCGACATCGGCTATATTGCGACCCATGCGGACGACAAGATCATCATCGTCGATGACGTGCTGCTGCCGCTGTACGACCAGTTCAAGGACAATGTGCCCGCTCACCGCGCCATCGTCATACCATTTGGCGGGCGGGTGCCGGACGGCATGGAGAGCTACGAGGAGTTTATCGAAACCGGCACAGACGATATTGTGCTGCCAGAGATCGCGGAAACCGACGGCTGCGCCATGTGCTACACTTCTGGCACAACCGGCAATCCGAAAGGCGTGATCTATTCTCACCGATCGATGGTGCTACACTCCATGATTGGCGCAACGCCGGATGTGATGGGCCTCAGCAACACAGACTGCGTCCTGCCAGTTGTGCCCATGTTTCATGCGAATGCTTGGGGCATCCCTTACGCTGGGACGATGGTGGGCGCCAAGTTCGTTTTCCCCGGCCCGCATCTGGACCCCGAAAGCCTGCTCACTCAATTCATGACCGAAAAGATCTCATTCTCCGGAGGAGTGCCAACCGTGTGGCTTGGCATTCTGCAGACCATTGAGAAAGACCCCGCGAAATATGAAGCGCTCCGAGGGCTGCGCACTGCCGTAGGTGGCTCGGCGGCGCCTCCAGCAGTCATCCGCCGCTTCCAGCATATGGGTATCACTGTCCTGCATGCATGGGGCATGACGGAAATGTCTCCAATAGGCACGGTCGCCCAAGTCAAGCCGCATCTCGCGGAAAAGGGTGACGACGTGTACTTCAGCTACCGTGCCAGGCAGGGCTACGCCACACCGTTCGTCGACCTGCGCCATCGAGACAGCGATGGCAACATCCTGCCCCGGGACGGCAAATCGATGGGCGAACTCGAGGTTCGCGGCCCGTGGATCGCCAGCAGCTATCACAACTATCCTGAAGCTGCAGACCGCTGGTCGGACGATGGCTGGTTCCGCACCGGCGATATCGTGACGATGGACGATGAGGGCTATGTCCAGATTACCGACCGCTCAAAGGACGTTATCAAGTCCGGCGGTGAATGGATTAGTTCCGTTGACCTGGAAAACGCGATCATGGGCCATCCGGCGGTGGCAGAGGCAGCGGTCATCGCGCTGTATCATCCCAAATGGGACGAACGTCCGCTAGCCTGCATCGTGCTGAAAGATGGTGCATCCCTCACCAAGCCCGAACTCGATGCTCATCTGCTGGACGAATTCGCCAAGTGGCAGTTACCGGACGATATTGTCTTCATAGACGAGGTACCGAAGACATCGACCGGCAAGTTCCAGAAACTCGCCCTGCGCAAGCAGTTTGACGATTGGCAGTGGGGGGAGGATCAGCGCATGGCGATTTAGCGATGACAAGGACCGAACGGATCGCGATCGGAGATACGGCTCCCGACGACAGGATGCCGCTCACCGCTCTCTTCGCCGCCGAGGATATCGCCCGACGAATCGAGACGTTGGCCGATGACATAGCCGAGGATTTTGGCGAGGATTTCAGCCTTCTATGCCTGATGAACGGCGCCTTCGTATTTACGGCGGACTTGGCGAGAGCCTTGGCGGCCCGCGGGAGTCGGCCACGGATTGAATTCGCGAGTTTCAAGAGCTATGGCAAATCAACAGAAAGTTCCGGTCGAGTCCGACTGATCGGCGAACTGCCGGGCAGTCTTGCCGGCGCCAAAGTGCTGTTGGTAGACGATATCCTAGATACAGGTCGGACGCTGTTGACGGCCAAGATGATGGCCGAGGAGGCCGAGGCGACATCCGTTGCTACCTGTGTGCTGCTCGACAAACCGGCCCGACGCGCAGCCCCGGTGGAAGCAGATTACGTCGGCTTTACTATCGACGACGTATTTGTCGTCGGCTACGGTATCGATTACGCCGAGAAATATCGCTACCTGCCCGACCTCGCACATATTGTCGGCTAGTGTTCTTTCTGGAAATTGGATGAGGTACAGGTATTTGTTGTCCGATAACACCTTGGTCATATCGAAGGTTTCTGTGACTGGCCGACAGGCGACCGAGATCGCACCACAGGCAGAGTTTCGGGCCAAGAGCATTGACGCGTCTGTTCTCGTCGGCTCGCGGCGTCATCCTGGCACCGTGGGGCGATGGAAGTCTTGGAATATCGGAGGGCGGATCAGTCACGAAATACCGTTGGCGGCCGTTCAGGCATCAAGCCGCGCGGAAATTTCTGCAATACGATCTGCAGCAGCAGACCGATGAGAAATATACGCAGGTAGCCGATCCGCAGAGCCCATTCGTCCGGCAGCCAGCCCGAGAGCAACTCGGTCAACGTCCACAGCCCCCAGACCAGGATCGCTCCAAGAACAGCCCCATTGTTGTTACCTGCCCCACCAACGATCAACATTACCCAAGGCAGGAAGGTGACAAGCAGCGGCTCTGTGCCCTCGGGGCTGATTATCTTCACGTAATGGGCCATCATGGCGCCGAACAGGCCCATCAGGACCGATCCCAGGATGAAGGCCTGGAGCCGGAATTTCTTGACATCCTTGCCCGCCGCGGCTGCGGCATCTTCGTTCTCTCGAATGGCGCGCAGAACACGGCCCCAAGGTGCCTTCCAGGCCCGTTGCAGCAGAAACAGGATCAGGGCGACAATCACGATGACCAGCAGCAAGAAGGCGATCTGGTCCCACGGTCCCGGAAGATCCTCGAACGGTCGAGGGACATTGTTGACACCGAAAGGGCCGCCGCCCAAAGGCTGGTAGTTCCTAAAGGTCAGGCGCATGATCTCGGCTGTGCCGATGGTAGCAATAGCCAGATAGTCCGAACGCAATCGCAAACATATCTTGCCAACCGGCCATGCTACCAGTCCGGCCAGAATCATCGCCACGATGATACCGACGGGAATCGGCAGGCCGAACCCGCCGATATGGTTGGGGCTTTCGGGCGCCGTCAACACTGCCGAACTATAGGCCCCGACTGCAAAAAACCCGGCAACGCCAACATTGAACAGGCCGGTGAACCCCCAGTTGATATTCACGCCCAAGCTCGCCACGGCATAAATCATGGCCATGGTCAGGAAACTGATTGCAAACAGGAAAAGGCCGTACAATTCCATCTACAGCACCTTCCCTCTGAAGATGCCTTGCGGGCGGAAAACAAGCACCAGAATCATGACGCCGAAAGCTACAGCGGTCTTGTAATCTGGCGAGATAAACGGCGTGTCGCCAAACCACGGGTAGGTGGAGAACTCCTCCAGCGCCCCTATGATCAGGCCGCCGGCAATTGCGCCGTAGGGTTGGCCAAGGCCACCCAGGATAGCTGCTGCGAAAACCGACAACAGCATGTCCCAGCCCATTGTCGGAACGAGCCGCGTATCCATGCCCAAGAAAATACCTGCAATCGCGACCAGACCCGCTCCGAGGATCCAAGTCCACATCACCACGCGCTCGGTATTGATACCGGAGACGCGGGCGAGATCGGCATCATCACTCATCGCTCGCATCGCCTTGCCGGTTCGTGTCCGGGTGAGCATGTAGTGCAGGACCAGCATCAGCATGATAGCGCCGACGACGATGTAAATGTGACGCTCCAGAACCCTCACAGGTTGGAAGTACTTGACCGGGAACTGGATACCGTCGGCGTAGTTGATGACGTCCACACCGAAGAACAACTGGATCAGCGAGCGCAGCATCAGCGCGACGCCGAAAGATGCAATCACGACCACGATCATCGACTTGGCACGACGGAACGGCTTGTAGAACAAACGGTCGATCAGGATTGCACACGCCGCCGTTCCGGCAAAAGCCAATGGCAGTGCGATGAGCAACTGCCTATTGATGGGCCATTCACCAATCGGCGTTGCTTCCAACATCCAGACGACCAGCAGGCCAATGTAGGCGCCCACTGCCATAAGATCGCCATGAGCAAAATGGGCGAAACGGAGGATGGCAAAAATCATCGAAACGCCAATGGCACCTAGCGCATAAATGCTGCCAAGAACAAGTGCCGGAATCAGATACTGGTTGATGAAATCAATCACACAACGGCGTCCTGCGCCGCGGATCGACTATTGCTGCCGTGACCACCCAAAAAGCTCTCGGCCACTTCCGGATTGGCGAGTAGCGCCTCACCGGTATCGCAGAGGATATTCTCACCGGTCGCCAGCACGTAGCCGCGGTGTGCGATCTTCAGCGCCTGACGCGCATTCTGTTCAACCATCAGGATGCCAACACCGGTTTCGTTCACGGCGATCACGCGCTCAAATATCTCCTGCATGTAGGCGGGCGACAGTCCGGCTGTCGGTTCGTCGAGCAAGAGGAGCGACGGCTCGGTCATCAGCGCCCGACCGAAGGCTACCATCTGTCTCTGGCCGCCGGAAAGTTCTCCGGCTGGCTGCCTGCGCTTGTCCTTCAGCGGCGGGAAAAGCGTGTAGACCATTTCAATGGCGCAACTGAAATCATCTCGCCGGATGAAAGCGCCCATCTCCAAATTCTCGTGGACACTCAACGACGGGAAGAAGTTACGCTCTTGCGGGACATAGGCCATGCCCTGGCGGACCAGCGCATCGGCCCGGCCATTGGTGATTTCCTCGCCCTTGAAATAGACGTGCCCCCCCTGCAACTGAACCAGACCGAAAACGGCTTTCAGGGCCGTGGACTTGCCAGCGCCGTTGGGACCGATGATCGCGACGATCTCTCCGTCATTCACGTCCAGGTCCACGCCCTTCAGGATATCCGCTCCGCCATAACCGCCAGTCATGCCCTTCGCGTTGAGCATTTCAGGCCACTTCCTGGTCGGAATGGCCCAGATAGGCCTCGACTACCCGCTTGTCGGCGCGGATGTCGGCCATGGTGCCTTGGGTCAGCACCGCACCTTGCACCATGACGATCACCGGATCGCACAGCCGACCGATCAATTCCATATCGTGCTCGATGACGAAAAACGTATAGCCTCGCTCCCGATTCAACCGTTCGATATAGTCGGTCAGTGTGCTCAACAGGGCCCGGTTCACGCCAGCGCCGACTTCGTCCAGAAGCACTACCCGGGCGTCTGTCATCATCGTACGGCCCAGTTCGAGAAGTTTCTTTTGCCCGCCGGAAAGATTGCCGGCCAATTCGTACTTGAGTGGTGTGAGGCGCAGGAAATCCAGAACGTCCTCAGCGCGCCTGCGGACCGCCACGTCCTGGGAACGGATCCGGCGCGGCTGCAACAGTGCCGCGACCAGACTTTCGCCCTGCTGTCCCGCAGGTACAACCATCAGGTTCTCGATCACCGGCATGTTGGCGTATTCGTGGGCGATCTGGAACGTGCGCACCAGACCGCTGCGGAAAAGGCGATGCGGTTTCTGTCCCGTAACATCTTGTCCGTCCAGAAACACCTTGCCGGCCGTGGGCGGAAAGACGCCGGCAATGATGTTGAACAGCGTCGACTTGCCAGCGCCGTTCGGGCCGATCAACCCGGTGAGGGAGCCTTGCGCAACGTCAAGCGTACAGCCGTCAACCGCTTTCAGGCCGCCGAATTTCTTCGACACTTCCCGCACGGAGATCATTTCATTGTCCTTGCTGAACCACTTGCCGTCTCATCATGCCCCAACAGCGCGCAGCATAGTCAGGATCGCAACCGTGTAAACCGGAGTGGGGTCATTCCGTACGGGGCAAGCGTCAGGCTGGCAGGGTGTATCGAACGATTTTCTGCTGGATCGCCCCGAAGATCGATGCGCCGGCGGCATCGAACATCTCGATTCGGACCGTATCGCCAAACCTCATGAACCGGGTTTTCGGTTCGCCATGCTCGATCATTTCAATGGCACGGATCTCTGCTATGCAAGAGAAACCGTCTGACGGATCGACGTTGGAAACGGTGCCGGAACCTACAATGGTGCCCGTTCCCAGACGGCGCGTCTTCGCAGCATGACTGATCAGATCCGGCAGGCTGAAATTCATGTCGACGCCAGCATTCGGACGTCCGAACTCTTCGCCGTTCCAGTGGGTGATCAAAGGTAGGTGAATCTTGCCGTCTCTCCAAGTGTCGCCCAACTCGTCCGGGGTCACGGCGACCGGCGCGAAGGCTGTACTCGCCTTGCCGTTCAGGAAACCGAAACCCTTGGCGAGCTCCGCCGGGATCAGACCGCGCAAACTCACATCGTTAAGGATCATCAGCAACCGAATACGGGCAGCGCTCTGTTCGGGCGTGGAGGCCATGGGCGTGTCGTCCACAATCGCCGCGACTTCCGCTTCCATGTCGATACCATGGCTTTCGCTTTCGACCGGGATATCCTCGTGCGGCGCGTAGAAGGCGTCGCTTTCCGCCTGATACATCAGGGGATCTTCCAGAAACTCAGGCGGCATCGTGGCTCCGCGGGCCTTGCGCACCAGGTTCACATGATTCAAGTAGGCGCTGCCATCGACGAACTGGTAGGCACGCGGCAGCGGCGAATGGCAGGATGCAGGATCGAATGGAAACACATCGGCCGCCGAGCCAGCGTTCAGCGCGTCATACAATGTCCGGAGCGGTCTTTCCGTTGCTGCCCAGTCATCCAGCGCCGCCTGCAGCGTCGACGCGATGCCAGTCGCCAAGGTCGCCGCACTGAGGTCGCGAGAAACAACAATCAGCGTGCCATCCCGGTTGTGATCCTTGAGGGTTCCGAGTTTCATTATCTGTCCTTGGTTACTTTCCCTACTCTGGACGATGCGCCGCCAAGACCCGGTGACGAGGCCTGCAAAGCAACCAGCGGGCCGGATGATGTGTCGGGGTAGCAGCGCTGTCAGCCCCGATCAGACCTGCACTTCCAAATCTCGGTTCGTTGTGAGCAGTTCCCGGACCTAACAACCGTCATTCGCGCAAGATATGGTGAATCAGGGCTTCAGCACGCCACGGCGCATTTGGTCAAGCTCCATGCTTTCGAACAAGGCTTGGAAGTTGCCCTCGCCAAAGCCTTCGTCGCCCTTGCGCTGGATGACTTCGAAGAAGATTGGGCCAATGGCATTTTCCGTGAATATCTGCAGCAGCCGACCGCCGTCCTCAGCTGGCGTACCGTCAATCAGGATGCCGAGCCGCTTCAGTTCATTGATCGGTTCCCCATGGTCGGGCAAGCGCGCGTCTATACCTTCGTAATAGGAATCCGGCGTGCTCATAAATCTGGTGCCGCATGACCGCATCGCTTCAACAGTCTGGTAGATTTGGCTGGTCGACAAAGCAATATGCTGAATGCCTTCACCCCTGTATGCCTCCAGATATTCCGCGATCTGACTCTTTTCGTCACTACTCTCGTTGATCGGGATCCTGATCTTGCCGCACGGGCTGGTCATCGCCCGGCTTTTCAAGCCGGTGAGCTTCCCTTCAATGTCGAAATATTTGATTTGTCGGAAATTGAAGAGGCGCTCATAGAATGTCGCCCAGGTATCCATACGACCCATATGGACATTGTGGGTCAGATGATCGACGGTATCGAATCCGACGCCTTTGTGCTCAAACGCGCTGTCGATCTCGAAATCCACATCATAGATCGTACCTCGGTCGCCATAGCGGTCCACCAGATAAATCAGCGAACCGCCGATTCCCTTGACCGAAGGAATGTTGAGTTCCATGGGGCCGACCTGGCTCGGACCCGGCTCGGCGCCCAGAGACAGCGCCCGCGCATAGGCCTTCGCTGCATCCTTGACGCGGAAGGCCATGGCGCAGGCCGACGGGCCATGGACCCGGGCAAAAGACTTGGCGAAACTATCGACTTCGGCATTGACGATGAAATTCACATCGCCCTGCCGATAGAGCATGACTTCCTTGTGGCGATGCTTGCCAACGGCACGGAAGCCCATCGATTCGAAAAGCTTCCCCAGTGCCCCGGTGTCGGGCGCCGTGTATTCGACGAACTCGAATCCGTCCGTCCCCATCGGGTTGATATCGTCATCTCCGCAATTGACAGCAGCCCGTGTTGCTTGGGCCATGATCTGTGCTCCCCTGAAAGCCGTTATCGACCATGGTAGTTTCGTTCGAAACCAACTCAAGTATGACGTGTCGGATCCGATTGAAAAATCGCGGATCGATCTTTCGGCCTATCTGCCCCATCGGATGTCTATCCTGTCGAATACTATGTCCAGTGCGATTGTTGCGCTCCATGAGCAGCAGCATCAGTTATCCGTCACCGATTGACGGATCATGGCGGTCTTGGGCATGCAACCTGATCGCGCGCTGGCCCATACGGAGCTTTGCTCCCGGACGCGGATCGACAAAGTACAGGTCAGCCGGGCGATTAAACGGTTGCTGAATATGGGAAACGTCGACCGAATCGTGGATCCAAAGGACAGGTGCCGAGCCTACCTGATGCTGACCAAGCCGTGCCAACGCGTGTATGGCGATGTGGTGCCCGTGACCCTCGCCTGGGAACGCGCATTCCTGAGCCGGCTTTCCAGGGCTGAGACCCAAACCCCGGACGACATGCTGACCCTGCTCCAGACCATCACCGATGAAATGAGTCTCGAGAAATCCTGCCCTCGGTCAGAGCCACGACGCTCGTGGGAGTTCCGTACCAAAAAACAGAGAACTGGTCTGTCCCTGTTGTCGACGATAGCTCAGAGACATGGCGGCCTCAATCGTGACAGTGACAACAGTACTTTTCAGATGACCGGTTCTGCGAGCTTCCATCGGCTCTTCGGGTCCTCAATTTCGATCACCCACAAGTCTGGATCGAACTTCCGTTGACGGGCGATATAGGCGTCGGCGTCCATCTCTGGAACAGGTTCGACGCCGGTCCCCAAGGACCAGGCACGACTGCCGTCAGCAGATGTCGTCGGCGTATAGACAGTACAATGGTTGTCAAACCGATTGTGCTTGATGAGGATCGCTCCAGCGTGCTCGTCGCCGCGAAGCACGAGATAGGCATCGATTCCAGCAACGCGGCACCGGCGAATCTCGGCGTCTACCCAGATGGAAGTCTTGATGCGAGGAATCATGCGCCGCCGCTAGCGCTCAATTGAAAAGGACCCGCCAAGACAGGAGTCACTCCCTTCGGCAGATCGTGATCCCGGCGCGGAACTCTGGCATCGGGACAACGCGTGCACCACCAACGCGGTCATAGTGATCGAAGCAATGGCGAACCAGGTGCCTGATCCAGACAAACCGGCGGTAGAAGATAGAGTCAATAGCCGGCAACATGCCAGCGACGGCCATCGCGACCATAGCCGTCGCGGTGTCTGAAGCGTGACCGGATGTGCAAGACGGACTTCTCGACGAGGTCGGGAACAAAACAGGCCTGGACAAACGAAGGTCACAGCACGGTCTGCGCCGAGGCAGCCAAGTTGATACCGAAAGTCAGATGAACAGGGACGATGGTCGAAATGCTCTTCTTCATTTGCGATATCTTTTGTTACTCACAAGTGACAGCCCTTTTGCCCCTTGTTCCTTGATGATGAGAGGACCATCCCTGCAAACTCAGCGGTCTCGATGAGAGCGCTGTCATAAGAAACTGAAAGTCAGAAAACGGCTAGCCGTCGATTGTGATGGAAAAAATTGGGAATTATAGCGGAAAGTCACAACGCGACGGGTCAGGGCGACCCGTCGCGGACAGAGTGCATCGGCTGGAATAACGTGCGCCGGATTTCCTCGTCGTCCATCTGTTGCCCTGATTCCGGAGTACGGAGCGCAATGCCCGACAAGGCTTGCAGGGTCGGATTCTCCCGGATCCGATTTCCAGTCCGGAAAAACACGCCCGGCCGAAGCCGGGCGCGTGTCGTGGATCATTCAACCGCCGACCCCGTCCGCGGCCGCCAGGGATGCTGCGGCAGATGTGGGCACCGGCCCTGGGCCGCACCTCGATGATGTTCTCGCCCAACTGGCCACCGGCGAAGGAGATGGAGTTGCGGCCTGCGGCCGCCAATCACGCCCGTCCATCGACCCCCGTCAACATCATCTCCACGCCACTCCCAGTCGGTGAACTCAGGACCGGCGCGGACATCACTGCGCGTTTCGAAATTACCCAAAGAGATGTCAAGGCCTTGCCGCGTCACGTTGCTGTTGGTGCTCGAAAGGGTGAGCGTCATGGGCCCCGGTGTGGCATGCTCGCCGCAACTGGCGAGACCCATGCAAGCGTGACGGTGCAGATGCTGGCATGGCAGCTGGGAGGTATCTGCGCCGTCACCGCGGCGGGCAGGGCGCCAGAGCCGGCGGCCAGCATTGCGACCGGGAACATGCGGATGGTGGGAGGGGACATGGACAGGGCCTCCTTTTGCTGCATCGAGAGGCCCCACCGAAGGCGTGAATGTTGGGCGAACAAAATCCCTGATTCCCTGACAGGCGCCGAGCATGGGAGGGATCGAGGCTCGGCAGGTGGATTTTCCGTTGGCGCGATGGGGAACTGGCGTGATTGCTTTCGACGTACGGTCAGGTCGGGCAGATTCACCGGCCGGCCGGCGCGTTTTGCCGTTCGGCGGACGGGCGGGCGGCTCCGGGCCTGCCGGTCTGGACCGGTGACAGGGGGATCGACGCCGGGGTCTGCCATTCGAGTTGGACGGCGGCGTGACAGAGCCGGTCGAGCCGCCGGCACCGGCCGCTGCGCACCCGCCTTCCGACGGCCCGCACCAGATGGCGGATCAGGGGCCGCAGGCCGTGACGCCGGGCGCGGGCCGGCAGCAGTTGGTACGGCACCGCGCGGAGCAGCATCCGGGCGCGCTGAGCGCAGACATGGAAGGCCTGGTTGGCGCGGAACTTCCGGCACGGCGGATGATGCAGGTCGCGGTCGACGAGCGGCCCCTTGAAGGCGTTCTCCCGGCCCTGCCTGCCGCGATGACGCCGCACCGGTTCGTCGCGCGAGACCGGGATCACGGTGCAGACGGGCAGCAGCAGGGACCGGCCCCGGTCGCGGCGGCGGACCACCACGCAGCCCTGCTCCTCCCGGCCCGCCGGACGATGGCGCACCAGCGTCACATCCTCGCCCGTCCCGATGTCGGTCCACCCCTCTTCGGGCAGACCCCACCAGGGAACCCGGGGATCACGTCCGGCACCGGGGCGCGCTTGCGCCGGTCGGTGAGGCTCACCGGGCAGTCCCGGCCCCGTTCCCGGCAGCAGGCGTTGTCCGCGCGCCGCCACACCGCCACATCGCGGTCAGGCTGCTCGCGCCAGCCCCGGGCAACATCGACGCCGCCCGGATGCAGCCGCCCGCGCGCCCACAGCGAGCCGATGAACACCGGGACGTCGCCGCGCACCGCCTCCTCGTGTCCAGCCACCGCCGGCAAGGCCTCGACCTGCCCCTCGTCCATGCGCGCCAGATACGCGCCAGGACGCCGGCCCGAGGGCACATGGCCAGGGCCCGAAAGACGCTGGCCGACCCGACCCGCGCGCAGTGCGTCCAGGTCCGACAGCGCCCCGTTGCCCGCCGCCGGCGAGGCGATCAGGCTCCACAGCGTCCCGGCGGCGCGCGCACCCCGCGCGCGCCGCCTGACCGATACCGAAGACAGCGCCCGCGGCAGACCAGGCCGATCCGCCATCTGACCCGGCACCGGCCAGCCACCGAAGCCGCCAGGCTGCGCGTCGGTGAAGTCGATCGCGACTTCGGGAGGACGGGGAAGCAACCTGTTCATGGCGCACCTGCGAGGTGATCGAATGCTCAACGGCAATATCGCCGATTTCACCCGCAGTGTGCGCACTTTCCACGGGCAGGCCAAAGCCTTGTCCGGGAATCAGGGAACAAAATCTCCATTGAATGTCCACCTGCCTTTTGGTATACGGTGCAGCCCTCCACATCCAGGACAAGGATGCAGATACCCGTCGATACTACCAATTCCAAGTCGCTGCGCCTGTCGGGAATTGGTATTCATGCCTCTCAAGGATTTTACCGGCGCCTCTTGCCAGTAATGGTACCAGTGACAGTAACACTGATGGTTTCCGTGGACTCTGGATCATCGCAGTATCGTATCAGATTTACTCTCTGATTCTTGCGATTTGTATCATGTCTGCGTTGAACGGTCGGGGTCAGGGTCTGTTCGGGAACACCTCTGTAATCTGATCCACCATGATACGTGACACCGGTAATGAAATACACCGGCGGGTCCGGCTGGTTCGTAACCTTCAGGGCAATGTCGATCTCATAGCGAGGTTGCATCTGCGCTCCCCACAGATCTCCCCATCTCTTCGCTCCCCATGCACGTCCGGGATGATCACTCGGAAGCGCTTCCATATCAAGATCGTCTGATGCTCTCCCGATACCCGTTCCCTTGACGTAGAAGTAGGTGGCCGCGATGTTCACTTTTTCCGGGTATCCACCACGAACTTCTCCACCTTTATTATCGAACTGTGTAGGATAATATCCTGTCAGTCCGCAAGCCAGCGAAAGGGTGAGACTGTTGCCTCCCGTATCGTATGGGCTTGCGCTCAGAGACACTCCTGGTGCCGCCAATGCCAGTTGAACAGTAGACAACAGGAACAGTACTGCCAGTGACAACTTTCTCATTTTCTGATACCTCAGTTGCGATGTGATATTGAATGCCCGGCTTTTCCACTCATGGTGCTGGACAACCATGCTGCGGCGAGAGGCCTCGGCACCCGCCTGATCGGCTTCCTCATCTTCCTTCGCCTTGCTTGCGCTCTCGACCCGTTGTCTTCTGCACCGCATTCAGCAGGGCTGATTCCAGTTATCGATCGTGATCTCGTACGGTTTGCCGGGGAACGCCGTGTATGTGAGGGGGTCGTCATCCCGCGCCGTCACGGTGATGGTTCTTTCAGCCATGTTGCCCGGAACTGCGGTGTTGTAGATCTCTGCGGTGACCTGCATTCGCGTGGAAGCGCCGGTATCGTGGCAGTTGTTGTCCACGCTCGTGCCGAACAGCGTCACCCGTGCAGAGAAGTCCCCCGCAGGGTCGCTGCCACCGAATGCGGTTGGGCCGAGATCGTCCTCATTCCAGACGTGCCCGCTGAATCTTGCGGCGGTGCCGCCTGTCCACCCATTGCCGCTCACGCTGGTCATGCCGGTGATGAGAATCTCCGGATCATGGGTGGACGTGTTCGTTATGCCCGCACACTTGAAGGTCAGCTTGAGGAACCAGTTCCCTCCCTCGTCCACGGTCAGGACGCCACCTCCCATGCTCGAGATGGATCTGTCCTGCGTTCCGTGCTCCACTGATATGGAACACTGCGGCTGCGCTTGCGCCGGCACGGCCAGCCCCAGCGCGGCCAGCATCGCGACCGGGAACATGCGGATGGTGTGAAATGACATGGACAGGGGCCTCCTGTACGTCATCAAGAGGCCCCGGTGAGAGGCCCCGGTGAGAGGCCCCGGTGAGAGGCCCCGGTGAGAGGCCCCGGTGAGAGGCCCCGGTGAGAGGCCCCGGTGAGAGGCCCCGGTGAGAGGCCCCGGTGAGAGGCCCCGGTGAGAGGCCCCGGTGAGAGATGCGCCAAAGCCTGACACGGACAGACACACCCGTCAAGGCCCGATCGTCGATGGTGACGCAAGGATTCACGTGTCGGTCGGGAGTGGGGTACTCCCTGTGGTGAAGCAACAGCCACGGACAGAAGCCCCCCGATGCCACGGCAGGCTGCAACGACCGGGAGCCTGCCGCAGGCCTTCAAGGTGGTGAAGGAGATGCAGGCAGACGGACCGGACCGGGGCGAGGGTTGCCGGCCCCTCGGTCGCCAGGCGCCGGCCGGGATCATCGAGGGCCGGGATCATCGAGGGCCGTATGGCCGAGGCGGTGGACCGCCGGCGCGACACCCTCGACGCCGGCGCCATGCGCGACCGGCGCAACGGCACCTGCCGAGCGCGCTCGGCGACATCGAACGCGACGTGCCGCGTACCCGTCACTTCTGCCCGACCGGGGTTCCGAAGGGCTCCGCGAGACGCGCGCCGGAGATCGACCGTGCGATCCCGGCCGGCTTCGTTCCGGGGCTCTCGACCCGCAAGGTCGGCGAGGTCCTCCTCGCCCTGCCCGGGCGCCCGGTCCCGGCCGCGACGGTGAGCCGGGTCGCCAGGACCCTCGACCGGTCGGTCGCGGCATTCCACCGCCGGCCGCTGAAGAACGACTGCAAGGCGCTGATGCCCGACGGCGCGCTCGGGAGGCCGGTCCTGGTGGCGCCGGGGACCCGCCACGACGGCAGGAAGGAGATCATCGACTTCCGCCTCGCGGCCAGCGAGAGCGCCGCGGAACGGGAGCGCTTCCTCACCGCGCTGCACCGCCGCGGCCTCACCGGCGAGGGCCTGGAGATGATCTGCGTCGACGGCGGCCAGGGGCTGCTTGCAGCCTTGCCGGTCGTCTGTCACGGCATCCCCGTCCAGAGGTGCTGGGCGCACAAGATGCGCAACATCCTCGACAAGGTCCGCAAGACCGACCAGGAGGCCGTCAAGACCGACATCCACGCCGTCATGAATGCCCCCAACCGCCGCAAGGCCGAGACCGCCGCCCGCCGCTTCGCCGACCGTTGGGAGCCCGCCTGCCCCAAGGCCGTCGCCTGCCTGCGCCCGGCAAGGGTCCTGCAGCGGAAGCAGACGAGCAGGTCGTCGAGGTCGTTGCGCAGGCTCCCGGTCGTTGCAGCCTGCCGTGGCACCGGAGGTGCTCCTGTCCGTGGCTGCTGCTTCACCACGGGGAGGACCCCGCTCCCGCCTGACACGTGAGAATCCTTGCGTCACCCATCGCCGTCTTGGCCTTGACGGGTGTGTCCGTCCGTGTCAGGCTTTGGCACATCTCATACCGGGGCCTCATACCGGGGCCTCATACCGGGGCCTCATACCGGGGCCTCATACCGGGGCCTCATACCGGGGCCTCATACCGGGGCCTCATACCGGGGCCTCATACCGGGGCCTCATACCGGGGCCTCATACCGGGGCCTCATACCGGGGCCTCATACCGGGGCCTCATGAAGTACAGGAGGCCCCTGTCCATGTCCCTTCGCATCATCCGCATGTTCCCGGTCTGCGCCGCGCTGGCCGCGCTGGCCCTGCCCGCCGCGGTGATGGCACAAACGCCGCCCAACTGCTGGTCGGGCATCTGCACCGTCACACTTGCCAACGCCGGCAGCCCCGTCGTGGACGGCTGCGGCGAGCACGCCACGCCGGGCCGCATGAAGCTGATCCTGTCGTCCACCAATCCCAATGTGACGCGGAGAAGTTTCAACATCAACATCGGTTTGATTACCTCGGCCAATGATTTCGGCTCCACTTTCAGCGACTGGGAGTGGCGGACGGCGGGGCTCGGCGGCGGCCAGTGGCGCAACCCGGATTCGACAAACAAAATGAATTTCTCCGGCGGCGTGCTTGGCGAGAACATCATCGAGGTCCGCCCCAAGGCCGGCGCCCGTGTCTGGACCAACCGCAATCCCAGTAATCCCAATCGAGGTCCCGGTGAGCTGGTGATACCGGTCTTCACCCCGCCGGTGAACACCAGTCAGTGGACGGAAAACGGCAGTGCCCACTTCCTGTTCATGGGCGGCAAGGGCTGTGCGCGGGTCGGACCGGGAGGCGAGCGTCTCGGGGGTAACCAGTGACCGGACGGCAGCCGGCGGGTGTTCGGAATCGCGCTGGGCCATGATCCCGGTTTGCAGACCGCTGCCGGGCTCTGGCCGGGGCGCCGCCGTGCCGTTTCGAGAACCGGGCCGAGCGAAGTCGGGCGCGGGCGGTTCACGAGGTCCTGGTGGAGACCTTCATCGCCGCCTTCGAGAAGCCGCCGGAGGAGATCGTGCCGGACATCGATGCGGTGCACGGCTGTCAGGAGGGCGCTTCTTCCTGCCGCTCCATGTCTTCTGCGGCGATCACCTGCTGGTGGCCTGGTTGCGACCGGGCGGGCGACAGCGTTACCCCGGCGCGCAAACCCTGGCAAAACCGCCATCCCGGACAGACAGCCCGGAACTCAAGGAAAATCACCGACCAGAACGACCTCGGTAGAGTCGAGGGGAGGTGCGCCCTGCCGTAGGCTTGAGGGAGTAGCTGTGGCCGGCAGCTTTCGCTCCATGCCGGGGTCTTAGTCTCAGCCATGGCCACGTTTCCTCACCCCCGCTCATCAAACCGGACATGCCGATTTCCGGCATCCGGCTTTCCGACGAGATCATGCCTTCGCCCACGGAAGGCTTTTGGTCGCCGGCGCAAGGCGGGTCAGGCTGTAGTCGTCCCACAGCCGCTCGTCGGGGAAGCGCACGAACTTCCCGTCCCGGACCTTGTGCTTGCGACAGAGCCACTGTCGCAGCCGCTTCGTCGCATGCTTGTCGGTCGCCACGCAGGCCGGGCCAGTTGGAAGTACTCCGCCCAGCCGGAGATCATCCGGTTCAGCCGGTTGACTATCCAGGACGGGTCCTGTCGACCGTAGCGTCGATGGGTCTGCGCACTGATCTTGCGGCAGATGCTCTGGACGCTCGCCTTGCTCGGCCGATTGCCGATGCAGACGTCACCGTTTCCGGGGCGGTAGTTCCACTCGAAGGAGTTCTCCGGGCATCGCAGGCAGCGGGTCTTCCGGGTGTTGACCGTCAGCTTCAGTACGTCCGTGAGCTGGATGACCGCCGCCAGCATGGCCGGTGCCGGAGCCTTGCCCGGAAAACGGAAGTCATCGGCATGAACGACGATCTCCGCAGCGAAGCGCCAGGCGAAGCCCAGCTTCTTCCACCCCGGAATGAAGCGACGCCTGTAGATGTTGGACAGAAGCGGCGACAAGGGTGAGCCCTGCGGCGTTCCCTTGCGCTCCCGTCTTGCCCGGTTCGTGCGGCGCTTGCCGCCCTTGCCGTCTTCTTCCTCCACCGGCATTTCCAGCCACGCCTTGACGAGCCCCGGCATGGGACCGTCGCTGACGCGGCGGGCCACACTCTCGATCAACTCGGCATGGGGTATCTCGCCGCAGCAGGAGTCGAGGTCGCCATCTGCAACCTCGTTGTGGCCCCGGTTCGGTCGCCAGTGGATGCGGCGCACCGCATCCTGCGCGCTTCGCCCCGGTCGGTATCCGTATTGCTCCCGGGGCAGGTCGGCCTCGAAGATCGGCGCCAGCACAAGCAAGGCCGATGTCTGTGCCACCCTGTCCCGAATCGTCGGGATCCCCAGGGGCCGGAACCGGCCGGGTCGTTTATTCGGGATCAGAACCTGTCTCACCGCTTGCGGTGTGCAGGTCCCATCCTTCAGATCCCGCGACAGTTCCCCGAGCCAATGCTCCACGCCCATGCGCTCGATGGCCTCAAGGCTCTCCCCATCCACTCCGGGCTGGCCGCCGTTGCGGCGCACCATCACCCAGGCTTCCCGCAGAAAATCCTCTCGCCACACCTTGTCGACGAGAGCGTGAAGGCGCCGCTCGGGTTCTTCCTTCGCTTTCGCATGCAAGACGTTCTGGAAGTGCCGGACTCGTCGTGACCCTGACAGGCTCGCGCCAGTGGCCATGCCTTCGTTCCTTTCCGTCTTCCTCTCGAAGTCAGGCCCCTTTCCTCGACCGGCGTCACCCGGCGTCTTCAGTCCTGCGGGCCTCACCGCCACCCTGCCGGCCCGGCCTGCCCCTCGCGGGGTTCCGGTTGGTGCGTGCCCCACCACCGACAGGGCTTCCCGTGTTGCCACGTCGTCCCTCTGGCAAACATGCCGGCGCCACTACCCCGGCGGGAGCGGTCCGGTGCTTCGGACGCTCGCCTTCCCAGACCGCCAGCGACCTTCACCTAATCTCAGGAGGGTCGGCTCCCGCATTGCCCTTCTTGAGGCCTGCTCGACGTTCACTCGCGTTCCGGCCTGCATGCTTGCTGAGCCGCCCAAGGCGGCCCTTCACGCCAGAGTGCTTCGGTCTGCATCGTTACCTCCGCAAACCGCTCGGGCTGCTTCCAACCGAAGCGACAAGGGTCGGGTGGGATTCGCACCCACTGGGATGACGCGCCTTTCCACGGCGCACTGAAATCTCCGTGCCAGGCCTCGGCTTTTTTAGGGTCTCTCGCTCTTCGCGAAGTTGGCGGTTCTCGCGACGAAGCTCATCGATCTCCGGACTCCTCAGCCCATCCTCACGAAGGCCCCGTCGCGGTCGGACTGACGCACCCAGTTGCGGATCGCCGAAGCGCTCTCGCTACAGGCTCATCTGTCGTTGGATTCACCCTCTCCCTTCAGGCTCACTTCTCATTGGACAAGGCTCCCTGACTCGTCGCATTGTGACTTTCCGCTATAATCCCCAAAAAAATTTCCCTGCTCAAAGAGCTGCGCTGTGATCTCGATCGGCAAACCGGATATTTACACGCCGGTTCTGACGGCCCTTGTTTTCGATCTTGCCAACCGTGATTGCACCGATTTCACCGGTCCGCGCCACGTGGGTTCCGCCGCAGGGCTGCAGATCAACGGGCCGGTTCTGATGCCCGATGCGCAGAAGTCGCACTCGCCCTGCCCCGATCGGCGGCTTGACGGACATCGTACGCACCAGATCCGGGCGGGCCGTCATCTCGTCATCCGAGATCCACTCGGCTCCCACCGACAGGTCAGCGGCGATCAGGTCGTTGATCGCTGACTCTATGGTCGATTTGTCCAGCGACGTATCAGGCAGATTGAAATCCAGTCGACCTTTACCATCGCCAACCTGACCGCCCGTGACGTCGCCGTCGATGACCGCACACAGGAGATGGAGGCTGGTATGGATGCGCATGTGGCGATAGCGGCGGTTCCAGTCGATGGCGCCGGTCACGGCATCACCGATGGAGGGCAATGCCGCGCCCTCCGCTGGAACATGTCGATGCTCGCCCGTTTCTCGATCCTTATACGCGCCGACGATAACGATCTTCGTGCCGGCGGCGGTGCTCAATGTCCCGGTATCGCCGGGCTGACCGCCACCTTCCGGGTAGAACACGGTCCGGTCAAGAACGATGCCGTCCGGGCCGACGCGCCTCACCACGGCATCACATGTTTTCAGGTAGGCATCATGGCGGAACAATTCTTCGGTCATCTCGCGACCTCGCTTGAATTGGCGGATAGTACCCGAAGATAGACATCCCTGTCGATGTTTCCGCCACTCAGAACTACCCCGACACGTCTGCCTGTCATCGCTGATCGTTCCTTGATCAAGGCAGCGAGCGCTGCCGCCCCGGCACCTTCTGCAATATTGTGGGTATCGGTGTAGTAAGCTCGTATAGCAGCTTCGATCTCCGCATCGCTGACAGTCACGACCCGCGCCGCTCTCGCGTTGATGATTGCCACTGCATCCGGCGCCGGCACCCGGCAGGCAATTCCATCGGCCAGCGTATCCGCAGAATTTGTCGACACCGGTTGGCCAGCCTCAAACGACAAGGCATAGGCAGCGGCTCTTTCAGCGCATACACCGACGACTTCGGTGCAGAGATCCATGGCGTCGCGCGCAGCGATCAAACCACAGATGCCCGACCCCAGTCCAATCGGCACGTAGACCGTATCCAGATCAGGAACCGCTTCCAGGAATTCCATACCGTACGTCGCGGCGCCCCGTATCATCTGCTCGTCAAAAGAACCAATCATGTGCAGGCTTCGGTTTTGGGCCAGATTCGCCGCGTATTCCAATGCCTCCTGAAAGTCGCTGCCGTGTACGACGAGTTCAGCGCCTTGGGCCCGCATCGCAGCATTCTTCTCACGGCTGTTGCCTTCAGGCACGACGATGACGGAATGCAAACCGTGGCGCGTCGCCGCAATGGCGACGCTCTGGCCGTGGTTGCCGCGAGTAGCCGCGATCACGCCATCAACTGTCGGCTGCGAGCTTCGCAACGCCTTCATGCAAACCAGACCGCCGCGAATCTTGAATGCACCAGTGGGCGCATGATTTTCGTGTTTAATCCAAAGGTCCGTTCCGGTCCTGGCGCACAGCAAGGGCCAGTTGTGCGACGGCGTCGGCGGCATGACTGCATGAACAATCGCGGCAGCGGCTTCAATGGTAGCGAGATCCGGAAGCAACTCGAAATTCCTGTTGTGCATGTTTCAATTCCTGTCGTGCATGTTTCTGAGCGATCCGGGTGCCAAGCAGGATCAGCGCGCCGGAGAAGACAATGATCACAGTGATCTGCTCTCCGAGAACCAGTGCGGTGGCGATTACGGACAAGACCGGCTGAAGAAACTGGAAAACGGCGATGCGGGCAATTCCGGTGCGGCCCATCGCCAGAAACCATAGTGCGTAGCCTGAGAGCGACGCGAAGAGAGTCATTCAGCTGATAGAAAGCCAGCTATCTGCAGTGACGGCTAACCAGTTCGTCTCCGAAGCCAACACAAGCGTCACCGGAACCAAAAGAAGCAAGGCCGAGGCGAGGTCGTGTGTGGCGAAGTTGACAGACCGCGCAACGGATCGTCGAAAACCACGACGGCGGAGGGATGCAAGTCGAAGAAGAACAGAAATTGGTAGGATCGTCTTCCACAATTTTTGGAGAAATACAACATCACACATCGGATGCCCGATCCGCTCAAGCAGCCCTGAGGCCGCGAAGACCGCTTCAGAGAATCCAGAATGGCTTCCGGGCTTCTTCCGTGGCTTCAGCACGAGATACGCCGATATCCTTCAACAGCCGTTCATCCAGTTCCAGCAACTGACGGCGCTCCTCACAGCGTTGCCACCATTCAAGAAGGGTTTCCAAAATTGCGGTGAGCCGAATGGCGAATAACCCGACACCAGGAAGCATCCTGGAATACCGGCGATGCGCCTTGCCGACGCCAGCAGGGTAGAGAATTGTATCGATCCAATGTGCCATTCCAAACCTCAATTGATTCTGCACGTTCTATTGATTCATAATAGAATGTTGACATTTTCGCCAGTCAATCTAAAAATTGTAACCATGACAATATGGACGCCCGATCTTGCCCGGTTCCCCGGGCCGCGATACCAGGCCATCGCCGAAGCGATCGGCACAGCGATCCGGGAAGGCGACCTGTCAAGCGGCGACCGCCTGCCGCCGCAACGGGAACTCGCCTGGAAACTGGGCGTCACTGTCGGCACCGTGAGCCGAGGCTATGCATTGGCAGAACAACGCGGTCTGCTATCCGGCGAGGTGGGGCGCGGAACCTACATTCGTTCAATCAGCCAGCGGAGCCGTGGCAAAACGCCGGCAGCGGACCCGAACGACACGTTCGACATGAGTGTCAACACGGCAAACCTGGCTGGTCGGGGGGTGATTCTGGCTGAGACGCTGCGGGAAATCGCCAGTGCCGATGACGACGATTTCCTGCTGCGCTACATGCCGACCGCCGGCCATGCTCGCCATCGGACGGCCCTCGTTCCCTGGCTGAAGCGCCACGGTCTTGCCCAGGCCCATCCCGACACGATCATCCTGACGGCAGGAGCAGCCCAGGGCTTGATGATGTCAATCAGTGCGCTGACCGCAGTTGGCGCGCCGGTCATGGCCGAATTCCTGACGTATCCCGGCCTCATTGAGACAGCACACGTGCTAAACCGGCCGCTATTGGGACTGGAGATGGACGTTGATGGCGTCGTGCCCGATGCCTTGGAGCGCGCGGCGGTAGATCATCACGCCAAGATGGCCGTGCTCGTACCGACCATTCAGAACCCGACCGCCGTCGTGATGCCGGAGCAGCGCCGTCGCGATATTGTCGCCGTTGCGGAACGACACGATCTGCTACTGATCGAAGACGACGTCTACGGCAATCTGCCGGAAGCGCCTCTGCCGCCATTGGCGGCACTGGCGCCGGATCGTACGATATATATTGGCAGCGCCTCGAAATGTCTCGCCCCAGGTCTGCGAGTCGGCTGGATGCTGACTCCTGAAGATTTCATGGCCCGTCTGTCAAATGCCATCTTCGCGACCTCGGTGGCGCAGCCGTCTCTGACCTTTGAAATCGCCGCTCGCTGGATCGAATCCGGCGTCGCCGACCAGCTTGTGCGGGACCTGCGGGCAGAGATGACGGTACGACAGAGCGTTGCCGCCGACGTGCTCGGCGATTTCAACTACGCGACCCAGGAAAACGCGTTCCACATCTGGCTGGAACTGCCGAACCGTTGGCGCGGCGGAACTTTTGCCGAAGCGGCTGCGGCCCGAAAAATCCGGTTGATGGCCGGCTCAGCCTTCATGACCGGCGAAGGTTCCTCGCCGCGCGCGGTGCGGATCAGCATCTCGCGACCGCCTGACGCGAATATCCTCGCGCGCGACTTGCACATCCTGCGCGAGATCCTTCTGGCCAGTCCTTCCGCCGGCAGAACTCTCGTGTAGGGCCCGCGCTCTGACCCCTTGCAAGGGCTTATCCTCATCGTCAACTCGGCCCGGTCATCTGCTCGGGTCGAACCCATTGATCAAATTGCGTCTCGGTCAGGAGGCCCAGTGCCAGGCCGGCTTCCTTCAGGGTCGATCCGTCGGCATGAGCCTTCTTGGCGATTTTGGCGGCGTTGTCGTACCCGATATGCGGATTAAGGGCGGTTACCAGCATCAGTGAATCGTTCATCAGCTGATTGATGCGGCACTCATTGGCTTCAATACCCTTGACACAATTGTCAGCGAACGAAACTGAGGCGTCGGCAATCAGGCGAATCGACTGCAACAGATTGTAGATGATCACCGGCTTGAAGACGTTGAGCTCGAAATGCCCGTTCGAGCCGGCGACCGTCACTGCCGTGTGGTTTCCGATCACCTGACAGCAAACCATGGTCAGCGCCTCGCACTGGGTCGGGTTCACCTTACCCGGCATGATCGAAGAACCCGGTTCGTTTGCCGGCAGGATCAGTTCGCCCAATCCCGAGCGCGGACCGGATCCCAGAAAGCGGATATCGTTGGCGATCTTCATCAACGAGGCGGCAAGAACGTTTAGCGCCCCTGAGGCCTCTACCGCGGCGTCATTGGCGGCCAGTGCCTCGAACTTGTTCCGCGCGGACTTGAAGGAATAACCGGTGATCTCAGTGACCTTTGCCGCAAACGCCTTGTCAAAACCCTTTCGCGCGTTGAGGCCAGTGCCTACGGCAGTACCTCCCTGAGCCAGTTCCGACAAGCTGGGCAGGGTCCGCTTTACCCGATCGATACCGTATTTCATCTGCTGGACGTAGCCGGAGAATTCCTGTCCCAAGGTCAACGGTACAGCATCCTGCGTGTGCGTTCGGCCGATCTTGATGATCCGCTTGAAAGCCTTGCTGCGCTCTTCCAGGGCATCGTGCAGATGCTGCAAGGCCGGCAGCAACAGATCGTTGATCTGAAGTACGGCGGCTATGTGCATGGCTGTCGGAAACGTGTCGTTCGACGATTGCCCCCGGTTGACGTGATCGTTCGGGTGCACCGGGATTTTCGAGCCTATTTCACCGCCCATCATTTCGATCGCCCGGTTCGAGATCACTTCGTTGACATTCATGTTGGATTGGGTCCCCGAGCCGGTCTGCCAAACAACCAGCGGAAAATGATCGTCCAGCTTGCCCTTGGTGACTTCTTCGGCGGCTTTGACAATGCTTCGGCCGATCTTCCCTTCCAAAGTGCCTCCTTCCATGTTCACTTCGGCAGCAGCGCGCTTGAGAACGCCATAGGCGCAGATGACCTCGCGCGGCATCCGCTCTTCGCCGATCCGGAAGTTCTGCCGAGATCGCTGGGTCTGTGCGCCCCAGTAGCGATCAGCAGGAACCTGAATGGTGCCCATGGTATCGGATTCGATGCGCATATCCGGTCTATCGACCATGACTGCTCGCGTACTTGTTGGAAGTGCGGGTATGCGGCAAAGTACCATACGCCAGCAGCGCGGTGAACCGGCCGCGGCGACGCATAGGCGGCAGGCTGTCATCACCTCGACAAACAGGGCTTCGAACGACGCGATTGCAGCGTCGTCTTCCGACAGGAATGCCGAACCGCCGGATATCGCCACACTGCCCGCACGGCAAAACGCTCGCCAGGCAGTCGTCCGGAGGACGGGTCAGCGTGCCGCCGGCACTTGCGTCCATGGACGAACGACTTCTGTCGCGCGCCTGAAACGGCGCGGGTATCGGTCGGGGGCCAGACATCCTTGAGTGCGAATGTTCATGATCCCGAAAATGAAGCTACCGTTCTGAAGTGCGCAAGATCAGTCTTGTTCCCGGCGAATGACGCCCATGCCTTCCTCGCATCGGCTCGGAAGGCGACCGATGTCAACGGGATTCCGGCCAACCGCAAGCAGGAGATGGGAATAATCGGCTTCGATGACTGTGCTTTACTGGACAGGCACACCGTGGATTTCACGATCTGGCGCGCGGAGCAACCCGAAGCAGGACAGCAGAATTTGGCAGATCGTTTCTCACGAGGTGACGCTGACGAACGGTGGAACCTGTCATTGCTTGACTTCGACAATCGCCAGATGCGCCGCGCAAGGCGGGAACACAAGGAGATAACGCCGCGGGAAATTGCTGGATAAGGGTCGACACTCCAAGACGTCAGACAGTATTTCTTGCCGACGCCCTGACCTGCCCGTTTTGTCCGACACCGAACAAGACCCCACGCGAATCCACGCCTGCTACAAGACTGCCAAATGACTTTAGCGGCAGGCAATCGTGAATTGGCGGCCAAGCAGAGCCGCACACCTCTTTGACCAGTTCGTTGCTTGTTGTACAAAACCCGAGGAGAACTCTGGAGAAGCGCCATGACAAATATTGCGACCCTTCCGGCACCGCGTAACGCCTGGTATCTGGGCGCTTGGTCCAGCGAAGTTACGGAAAAACCTTTGGCGCGGACGATTCTGGACGAAAAGGTGGTGCTGTATCGCCAACCAGGCAGCAAAGCCGCGGCACTGGAAGACAGATGCAGCCATCGAGCCACGCCGCTCTCCCTCGGTGACGTGACCGACAGAGGCCTGCAATGCGGCTATCATGGCCTGACTTTCAACAGCGAAGGCGAATGCGTCTTCATTCCAGGTCAGGAAAGCATCCCGCCACAGGCCTGTGTTCGCGCCTATCCCGTGGTCGAGCGCCAAGGGTTTGTCTGGATATGGACCGGGGACCTGGAACAGGCCGATGGGAATCACCCAACGCTGATCGACTATCCCTGGAACGACGATACGGAAAACTGGCCCACTCGTTACGGTTACATGCACATCAGGTGCAACTACATGCTGTTGAACGACAACTTGATGGACCTCACCCATATTCCGTTCATCCACCGCAGGACCATTGGCGGGGGCAACCAGATGGGCCAAGTCAATGCCGAGATGAAGACCAGGAAAACTCCGACCGGAGTACACTACATTCGCTGGATGGATAAGATCCAGCCGCCACCGACTTATGTGAAGGCAGCCGGCTTCGCTCCCGATGCCATGGTCGACCGGTGGCAGGAATTTGAGTACATCGCCCCGAACACGGTTCTTCAGTGGACCGGCGCCTTGGAAAGCGGTCGCGGCGCACGCGAGAACCGCGAACAAGACGGTGGCTTCCAGCTTCGGATATATCACGGCGCCACGCCAGAAACAGCCTCGAGCTGCCATTATTTTTTCACCTGCAACAACGGCTGCATGGCGCAAAGCGAGGACGACAACGACAGACTTTTCCAGGAAATTCGAGATACCTTCCTGGAAGATTTGGAATTTCTGGAAAACCAGCAGGCCTGCCTGGAAAACGATCCGACCCGCGCCCTAGTCGATATCAAGCACGACACTGCACGGATTCATGCGCGCCGCACCATCGACCGGATGTTGGCCGAAGAAGGCCATCCGGCAGTCGCAGCGTCATGATCCTCAACCCTTTTCAGATTTCATGATCATTCAGGAAAATACTCAAGATCAACGAGACGTTGCTACCCTGTACCATGATCAAGGAAACAGTGCATCTACCGCACAACAAGCTGGTTCTTTCCCATGCAAGCAACTGTTCTCCGATAACAACATCCAGACTATAACCCTGTCCTGACTGCCCACAATTCCGGGAAAAGGCGAATTTCCGTAGCTTTTGTGAGATAGCCGACGCCGCTGGTGCCGCCTGTGCCGATTTTGTGGCCGATCACCCGTTCGACGGCGTTGCGGTGTCGGAAACGCCAGGTCTGAAAGAGGTCGTCCATGTCGATCAGATCCTCGGCAAGCTCGTAGAGACCCCAGTGGTTTCTGCTCGTGTTGTAAACGTCTCGCCAAGCTGCCATGACGCTTTCATTCGGCTTTCGGACGATCGACCAGTCGCGGTCCAGGCATTCCTTGTCGATTTCGTATCCACGCCGCGACAGCAGCATGACCACTTCATCATACAGGCTGGGCCGATCGATCAACTCGGTCAGTTTCCTTACGATTTCCGGCCGATGGTTGTGCGGCCGGATCATAGCCCGGTTCTTGTTGCCGAAGATGAACTCGATAGACCGGTTCTGGAACGACTGGAAGCCGGATGATTGACCGAGCCCATCCCGAAAAGCGAGATAGTCTGCTGGCGTCATCGTAGTCAGGATATGCCAGGCGTTGATCAGATTTTCTTGGATCCTCTTCACGCGAGCGAATATCTTGAACGCGGGCCGCAGGTCATCGTTCCGAATGTAAGGATAGACCGCACCGAGTTCATGCAGCATCAGCTTCATCCACAACTCCTTCACCTGATGCAGAATGAAAAAAAGCTGCTCGTCATGCTGGCCGGTGATGTTCGGCTGGGCGTCAAGCAGCTTGTCCAGTTCCAGGAAATCATGGTAGCTGCGCTGCCCTTTCATGTCGGCGTGGTACGTCTCATCACCGAATCTGCCTCCCAAGAGCGTTTCACCGATTGTCTGAGCGTTGCCGGGCGTTTGCGTCGCGTCTTCGTCGTTATTGATCATCTCGTTTCTCCCGCGCCAAATTTACGGTTTCTTGCCGCCACCTTATCCGATACAATTTCTGCTGGCAGCAAATCGCGTCAAGGTTTCCAAGCAAGTCGCCACGAAACAGCGCAGTCATCAAGACCTGCCCGTTTTGTCTGATCGGTGCGACGCGGGAAAGCGCCACCAGTTCATCACATTGGGCGTTCTGGCATCCGGCCAGCGGACGCCCGGATGCTACAAACTTCAGGGAGAAGCCTTCATGTCAAACCAGGTCAAATACCTGCTAGACGAAAACGATATTCCCAAAGAATGGTATAATATCATGGCGGATTTCAAGAATCCGCCAATCCCGCCCATCCACCCCGGTACCATGCAGCCGGTTGGCCCGGACGATCTCGGGCCGCTGTTCCCGATGGAATTGATCATGCAGGAGGTTTCGACCGAACGATATATCGAGATTCCGGACGCCTTGCGCGACATCTATCGCCAATGGCGCCCCAGCCCCCTATACCGCGCCCGCCGGTTGGAGCAGGCGCTCGACACCCCGGCAAAAATCTACTACAAATATGAAGGTGTCAGTCCGGCTGGCAGCCATAAACCGAACACAGCTCTCGCCCAAGCCTTCTACAACAAGAAGGAAGGCGTCAAACGCCTGACGACAGAGACTGGCGCCGGCCAATGGGGCTCATCTCTGGCGCTGGCTGGCGCGTTTTTCGGCCTGGAAGTCGAAGTCTTCATGGTGAAGGTGAGCTTCGAACAAAAGCCCTATCGAAAAGCGTTCATGGAAAGCTTTGGCGCAACCTGTCACGCCAGCCCGTCAGATCTGACGGAAGCCGGTAAGGCCATCCTTGCAGAGTCGCCGGACAACTCCGGCTCGCTGGGCATCGCCATTTCCGAGGCCGTAGAACGGGCGGTGCAACGCGATGACACCAAATACGCTCTGGGCTCTGTTCTGAACCATGTCCTGATGCACCAGACAGTCATCGGACAAGAAGCCATCAAGCAAATGGAAATGGCGGACGATTATCCAGACATCGTCGTCGGCTGTACCGGCGGCGGTTCAAATTTCTCCGGTATCGCCTTCCCGTTCCTGGGCGAAAAACTGCGCGGCGGCAAGGATGTCGAGATCATAGCTGTCGAGCCGGCGAACTGTCCTTCGCTGACCAAAGGCAGGTATGCCTATGATTTCGGCGACACTGGCAAGATGACGCCGCTGGTAAAAATGCACACGCTGGGTGCTGGATTTATTCCGCCAGCCAACCATGCCGGCGGCCTGCGTTATCATGGTATGGCGCCGCTGGTGAGCCAAGTGGTGCATGAGGGATATGTCCGCCCGACCAGCTATCATCAGACGGAATGCTTTGCCGCTGGCGTGGCGTTCGGCAAGGCCGAGGGTATCCTGCCGGCGCCGGAAGCCAATCATGCGGTCAAGGGCGCGGTCGAAGAAGCTCTGAAATGCAAACGCGACGGAGTCGAAAAGACGATCCTGTTTAACTTGTGCGGCCATGGCAATTTCGACATGGCAGCGTATCAGAATTACGTCTCCGGCCTGCTGACCGACGACGACTACAACGACCAGGAACTTGCCATGGCGCTTGCTGGCCTGCCAAAGGTCGCGTAACGTCAATAAAACCAAACTGCCTCGATCAACCAACCCCTCTTCTCCTGGCAGAGGGGTTGTTCATCTTGGGAGGTGGACACAATGAAACTCTATTACTTCCAAGGGTCCTGCGCATTGGCGCCGCACATTGTGCTGGAGTGGGTTGATGCCGACTATGAACTGTCGGAACTGAAGCGCAGTGATACGCGTAGTCCGGAATTCCTGAATAAGAATCCGGCCGGCAAGGTCCCCGTCCTGGAAGTGGAAGGCAATAGATATGTCCACCAGGTGAATGCCGTGCTGCAATATCTCTCCGATGCGTTCCCGGAAGCCGATCTTGGCGAGGACGGCAGCGAGGACGAGAAGCATGCAATGCAGCGCTGGCTAAGTCATTTCAACGGTGACGTCCATACCAGTTTCACACCCTATTTCCTGACCCACCGCTTTGCCGATAGTGACGAGGCCAAGGGCCAAGTCCGGGCTCATGCCGCCGCCGAGGTAGCATTCCAACTCAAGATTATCGAAGACCATATGGACAGCCGCGACTGGATGCTGGGCGATGATCGATCAATCCTGGATCCTTACCTGTTCGTCTTCACACTCTGGGCCGACTTCATGCCGGACCGGCTGGATAACCTGCCGAACCTGAAGGCTTTCTCGAGACGGATGAGAAATGACGCAGGCGTTCATTCTGCTTTGGTTCAGCAGGGTCTGTTGTGAGTCTGTCAGAGGGGTATCCGGGTCTGGTTTTGTTGATGAGGGTGATGCCGTTACGGGCTGGCGATCGGTTGCCGGGCGTGGCGCGCGGCTAGCGAGGACGGGACGGGTGCGATGACGCCCCGTGCGAAGGAGACCGGGGACCGCCGTGGGCAAGCTGCTTCGGGCCGGGTCTCGGGTCTGTGGAGAGGGGCCGGTTCCGGGGCCTCGGTCTTGCGGGCGTGGCGCGCCTAGCCCCGGAGCGCCGCCCTGACCCGCTCCGGGTTCATCGGCAGTTCGCGCAGCATCGTGCCGGTGGCGGCAAAGATCGCGTTGGCGATCGCCGGGGCGACCGGCGGAAGCGCCACTTCGCCCATCCCGCCGGGCGGGTCCTTCATCGACGGCATCACCCGGACCGCCACCTCCGGCACCTCGTCCATCCGAAGGACCCGGTAGTCGTGGAAGTTCGACTGCTGCACCACGCCGTCCTCGAACGTGATCCGTTCGTGCAGCGCATGACCGATGCCGTGAAGAATGCCGCCCTGAACCTGCGCGACGACGTTGTCCGGATGCACCGAGACCCCCGGATCCAGCGCCGTGAAGACCCTGTGAACCGAGACCTGCCCGCGCGACGCGTCCACCGAGACCTCGGCGACCAGCGCAATGTGCGTCTGCCAGAACGTCGGATAGCCGCAATAGCACACCCCCAGCGCGTGGCCCGCAGGCAACGCCCGCGACCCCCATCCCGCCATCTCCGCCGCCGCCCCGAGCACCTTCCGCGCCCGCGCGTCCTTCAGCATCGACAGACGGTAGGAAACCGGGTCCTGCCCCGCAGACCGCGCCAGTTCGTCGACGAAGGTCTCCACCGCAAACTTGGTGTACCCCGGACCCACGGACCGCCAGAAGCCGACCGCAACGCCACGCTCCTCGCGCACGTAGTCGTGAAACTGGTGCGGAATGGCGTACATCAGCTGGTGACCGTCGACGACCGCGTGGTCCACGCCCTTCGCCGCCTTCAGCGCCGACGGCTGAAACCGTCCGAACACCGACTCGCTCACCACGCGGTGCTTCCACGCAACGATCCGGCCCGACGCGTCCAGCGACGCCTCCAGACGCTGGCCGACCGCCGGGCGGTACAGGCCGTGACGCGTGTCGTCCTCCCGGCTCCACACCACCTTCACCGGCTTGCCGCTCAGCTTCGACAGGAGAACCGCGTCCACCGTGATGTCCTGCTCGACGCGACGACCGAAACCCCCGCCCATGTAGGTCGGGTGCACCGTCACCCTGTTCGGCCTCGTCCCGGCCACCTTCGCCGCAACCAGCGCCACGATGCTCGGCGCCTGCGTCGGCGTCCACACCTCCACCGTGTCGCCCCGGACATGGGCAACCGTGTTCATCGGCTCCATCGTCGCGTGATACACGTGGTCCGCCCAGTAGCTCGCACCGTGCCGCCGGACACCGCCCTTCAGGGCCGCGTCCGCATCGCCCTGCCGGAACGCCACCGCACCCTTGCGGCTCCAGTCCCCGGCCGCCGCCATGTAGTCCCGACGGACCTGCGCCGTCGTGTAGCCCCGGGCCTTCGCCGTCCGGGACCACGTCACCTCCAGCAGTTCCTTGCCTGCCTGCGACGCCCGGATGTCCGTCGCCAGGACGCCGACCCCGAAGGGAAGTCCGACGACCGAAACCACACCCTTCACCTTCAGCGCCGCCTCCCTGTCGAACGTCACCGGCTTCTCGCCCTGGACCGGCGCCCGCAGGATCGCGGCGTACAGCATCCCCTCGACATGGTGGTCGATGCCGAACCGCGCCGCGCCCGTCACCTTGTCCGGAATGTCGACACGCCCGATCGTCTCGCTGCCGATGATCGTCCACGCCTCCGGACGCTTCAGGTCGCGCACGCTCACCGCAGGCATCCGCGAGGGAACCGCCGCAAAGCCCGCAATCTCGCCAAAGCGCCACGACCGCCCCGAAGCCGCATGCACCACACGGCCCTCCAGCGCCCGCAACGCGCCCGCAGGAACACCCGCCTTCTCCGAAACCGCCCCGATCAGCACCGCACGGACCTGGGCCCCCGCAATCCGGAGCTTGTCCCAGTAGCCACGGGTCGTCCGGCTCCCCCCGGTCAGCATCAGGTTCCCGAACATCGGGTTCCCGAAAACCTTCGGGTCGTGAAACGCGTCCACGACACGGACCTTCGACCAGTCCGCACCCATCTCCTCGGCAAACAGCATCGGCATCGCCGTGTACACGCCCTGACCCATCTCGCCCGCCGGCGCCACGATCGTCACCGTGTCGTCGGTCCCGATCCGCACCCACGCGCTCGGCACGAAGCCCGTCGCCGCACGCGCATCGAAAACCGCAACCGAACCCCCGCCGACCGCAACACCGAACAGGAGCCCCGAACCGGCCAGAAAACCGCGACGGGAAACCGACCGCCCCGTCACCCCCGACGTCGCCTGATGCACCATGGTCAGCCCTCCCGCGCAGCGCGCTCGATCGCCGCCACGATCCGGATGTACGTGCCGCAGCGGCAGATGTTCCCCTTCATGTGCGAGACGATCTCCCGGCGGCTCGGCTTCCCGTTCCGCGCCAGCAGCGCCGCCGCACGCATGATCTGGCCCGACTGGCAGTAGCCGCACTGCGGAACCTGCTCCGCAATCCACGCCTTCTGGAGAGGATGGCTCGAATCCGGAGACAGGCCCTCGATCGTCGTCACCCGACGCCCCGCAACGTCGCCCACCGACGTCTGGCACGAAAGCACCGCAGAACCGTCGACATGAACCGTGCACGCACCGCACTGGCCGACACCGCAGCCGAACTTCGTCCCCGACAGCCGGAGGTCCTCACGGACCACCCACAGCAAGGGCGTCTCCTCCGACGCGGAAACCTCCGCACGCTCACCGTTCAGCGTGAATGAAATCATGCAGCCCTCCCCCAGACGCGCCGGACCAACAACCACAACCGGCAAGACCAAACAACACCATACCATACGATGCCGCAACAACCCGGCAAACGCAAGTCTGCAGAACAACAGGTAACGTCAAGAGTCATGTGTCAGGGAGAGTGGGGTACCGATTCCCCGAGACCTGTCTTCGTGGATGAAGACCGCGTGGAGGATGCGGTCCGTCGATGTCCGGTCCTGGAAGGTTCCCGTGGGCCGGGTTCCAGTCTCTCCTGCCCCGGCGCGCTTCATGCCCGTGGCGGAGCGGGCGACGACATTCTCTTGTGCCAGGTCACGGCGATCGTGACACGGCCCCAGCAGTTTCGGCAGTCGGATCAGATCGAGGGCCGACATCGCCGAAGTAAACTGCCAGTCCGCGATACCGGGTTTTTGAGAGGATCCGCCATCGTCTTCACCCAGCCGGACGCATCTTCGATCCGTTTGCGGCAAATCTGCCGTTCAACACCCGAAGATAGTCCATTCGTCGGACGGCCCGAGGCTTGGTCGCCGACAACAGAATGATCGCACGCCATTCAAGGTCGGATCGATCGTAGCGGCCCGGTTTCCAGGCTTTCGGAAGTGGGTAGATTGAATCGCACTTCTGATGAATCGGAAGTCCCGTAATGGGAATACGGCCTGGACGCGCCTCAATCCGTACGGACCTCAATGAGCAGCCTGCAATGGTCACTTGGCCCCCATTCCGTGATGTCGTTGAGAGCCCACGCGGTTACTTGCTCGTGGAACCCGCGCGAAGCGAAAACGTAGTCCAGTTGGCGCACCGCGTTCGCGGCAACCTTCTGACGCGCTGTATAGTAGGTCGGGACGTTCTTGGTATCGGTGGACGTGCCCGGTTGACGCGCGGCGGACTGGCGCCCGTTTGGAACCTGCGGCCCAAGAAACTCCATACCAAGCGCCTCGAAGCGGTCCCAGACGAGTCTTTCGCGCCTGAACCAGGGACCGCGGCCGGTCGTGGTATAGACCAGGTTGAGGTCGCCCGCAGCGAGAATACGGTATCGGGACGGGTTCGCGTAATCCATGAAGGCCTGCATGTCCGTCAGGATACGATGCGCCGAGAGATCGGCATGCATTCCCGGCCGTTTTCCGGTGGCGGGATGAGCCCTTGTCCAGCGCGCATACATGGACAAGGCAATGAACGCGTCCTTCTGGCGACCGCGCGGCACGACTCGCGCGGCGGCCATGATTCCGATGTCGCTTGAACCAAGTTCCCGTTTGCCGAGCGCGCGCGACGGCGGAACCGGCCGGAACCATTCGATCTCGACCCGGTCCGAGAGTTGCACCACCAACGGCTGGCGGTCGTGGGAGGAGTGTTCCCAGAACCTGTCGTCTTCGTAGCGGACCCGATCCTTCAGATCTTCTGGTGGGCTCCCGGCCTCCTGCAGAAGCGCAACATCGGCCTCACCTCGCGCCGCCATCTCCACGAGGCAGTGCCAAGGCTTGATACGCCTAGCGATATTCCAAGAGACCAGCCGGATCATGACACTCTTTTCTCTCCTCAACAATTCCCTGTCGGGGATATTCGGGTCAGATCAGTCGCCCAACATGGGGAACGAGGCCTCCCTCAGCACGCAGATACCAGAAAACAGGTACAGTCTCGACCGTCGCCTACAGCAGTCGCCGAAAGGCGGGCGTGCCACTGTCTACCATGGGAAAATCTTGGCCATGGTAACAACGGTGGTCAATCTCACCTCGGCATCTGTGACAGTGCGTTATTTCCAAGGAGAAGATCAAAGGCTCGGAACGCCTGCGGCGTGTTCTGTCGGTAGGCCTTCAAGCGCGACTTCAACAAGCTCCTTAATCGACGATTTGGGCGTTCGATCTTCTCTCGATATCTGTCTGTTAAATGTTCCCCCACAGGATCAATGGCACCAACGCACGTTGTCGATATCTCCATACATGGCGTTGGATGGAAAAATCGTCTGGGCGCGGCGACTTCTCTGGTCTTGATTCGGGTTTGGTGATCGTACTCGCGATCACAGAAGTGAACGCGATGTTATACGAGGAACCCAAGGTAAAGAGCGATGTTCCACGACCGGACGGATGCTCTTCTCGGAGATCAGGTGACTCGCCCCAACGCCCGGTCCAGAAGTGCCTTCTTCATCTGGTTGAAAAGCCCGGTATCGCCCAAAAGACCTTCTGTCATCCCGTAATCCGCCCCAAGCTCATTCAGAAGAGCAGGCCTCAGTAGCTTCGTTTCAGGACCGCCTGATACAACAGATTCGATTCACAACACTCACTTGCACAACACATTATGACACTCTCGCACAGTCGTCGGCTCGACGCTCTCGAATGACGGTAATGCGCACAAGATCGGGGAGTCTCCGTTCCGGACAAGGTAGTCTACCCGCTTGATTTCATGATCCTCTCGCACAATCGCTACGGCATCTCGACGCTGAAGGCGCTGCCTCTACGGCTCGATTGTTGGCCAGATCGACCAGTAGGTCGCACCAGACCGCTGCTGAAGCATGTGACTGACCGTCCTGTTCGCGTTATGGAACACCATGACTCTACCCAGGCAAGACGCTGCCGGCCCACTCGCCGGCATTACCGTAATTGATCTCACCCGCGCGCTTGCCGGTCCCTACAGCACCATGATGCTCGGTGACCTCGGTGCGCGGATTATCAAGGTCGAGCCACCGGGCGGCGACCAGGCGCGTCAGATCGGCCCCCATGTGGCAAGGCAGAGCGCCTACTTCATGTCGCTCAACCGCGGCAAGGAATCCATTGTCATCGACCTTAAGGACAGCGACGACCGCCGCCTCTTCGAGACGATGGTCCGGCATGCCGATGTTCTCTGCGAGAATTACCGCGCCGGAACAATGGACAGACTGGGCTATGGCTGGGAAACCCTCAAGGCTCTGAACCCCCGCCTCATTTACGCCGCTACCAGCGGCTTCGGCCAGACTGGGCCATACCGCCACCGCCCGGCCTACGACATGGTGGTGCAGGCGATGGGCGGCATCATGAGCATAACCGGCCACCCCGATAGCCAGCCGACCAGGGTAGGCACTTCGATCGGCGATATTGCGGCCGGCCTGTTCACGGCGCTCGGCGTCGCTGCTGCGCTGCAGCACCGGGCGCGCACCGGCGAAGGCACGCTGATCGACGTCGCCATGCTCGACAGCCAGATCGCACTACTAGAGAACGCCGTCGCCCGCTACAGCGCGACAGGCACGGTACCCGGCCCACTCGGTGCCCGGCACCCGTCGGTCGCACCCTTCGATGCCTTCCGCACCAGCGATGGTCATATCGTCGTCGCGGCCGGGGACAACAGCATATTCAAGCGCTTTTCAGAAACGGTCGGGTGTCCCCGATGGCCGGACGATCCGCGTTTTGCAACACTGACCGACCGGCTGGCCCATGTCGGCGAGTTGAAAGCGGAAATCGAAGCCGTTTTCTCAACCGGAACGAGCGCACACTGGCTGGCCATCCTCGAGGCCGCGGACATACCCTGCGGGCCGATCAACGCCGTGCCGGACTTGTTTGACGATGCGCATGTCGCCAACCGGAAGATGATTGTATCGGTCGAAGATCCGAGTGCAGGCACGATGAGGCTCACCGGTCTGCCGATCAAGATGTCTGCCTATACGGACGAAACGACCCGGCTGCCGGCACCGCGGCTAGACGAGCATGGAGCCCGGTTGCGGGCCGAATTCGACGAGGCTTCGGAATAATCCAGAAACTGCTGCGCAGAAGTGTTGCGAAGCTCTGCCATCGATCAGGCTCGCGCGCTTCTATTCCGGCCCCGACCAAGGCTCTCTACCGATGCCTTCATCCGGCATTCAGAGTACGCGAACATAATGCCTTTCAACATGGCCCGCCGGCATCGTTCACTACGATATCCGCGGGAAACGGCAGCCGGCAAAAAGTAGAAATAGGGTCATTTCCTTGATTTCATGTCCCGGAGTCGCCATCCTGTTTCCACCTAATGTTCGTCTCAATCCTCACAAGCTGGACAAGACCACCTTTGGCAGATCATCTGATCTGGACGCAACCGCACAGCGCCGACACTGAACTTCCGGTCATTTTGAAAGCCTCAGGCCAACGACATTGGACTTCCATCACAGCTAGACAAGCGGCATCACGATCGAACGCGAACCCATGATTCATCGAAGTGCGTCACGTCATCGGGTCTCAAGGTGGCCCCCGGCGATGTAGTAGAGACAGTATGCCGCCTGACGCTTGTCCCGTGATCGTCGTGAATGACTATTGCGCATCATTGGTCTGCACATGACAAAGAACAGGAATGTGGGTCGCCTTCCATGCCACCCTCGACGCACACATCCCCTAATGCGAGACCCCGTCATCTGATTCCATTTGTTCTCGTCTTTGCTGGAATGGTCATCACAGAATCCAGCCTTCCCGCAATCGCGCAGAACCAGGGCAGCGTCGGTCGTCAAGGCGACTGGGAAATCAACATCAGACCTCGGGATACGCCGAAAAGAAGAGAGTTGGTTCCCCATACCATCATCGGCGATTCGATCCCGAAATCATTGACTGGGCAACCAGGCGATCGGATACGCGGCAAAGCCTTGATCGCAGACCCCGACGAGGGCAATTGCCTAGCCTGTCATAGCATACCTATTCCGGAAGAACCCTTTCACGGCACGATCGGGCCCGATCTGCGCGGCATCGCCAGCCGCATGAGCATCGGCCAGATTCGTCTTCGGCTGGTCAATCCAAAGATTGTGAATTCGAAATCGATGATGCCGTCCTATTATATCAACTCAGGACGGCACCGTGTCCGGGCGGACGTGCGGGGTCGACCCATTCTGGAAGCCCAGGATATAGAGGACATCCTGGCGTTCCTCGAGACGATGACGCATTAGAAAATGTTGCTGAGATGAACCTGGACCCAACCCGTCGCGACATGTTGAGTGGCGCTGCTGTCAGCATCTTGGCTGCAGCCCTGACACCCGGTTCTGCCTGGGCCGACGCAGAAACCCTGCAGCGGGAGGTCTGGCGATTGATGGGCGATCGAGATGCCGAGGAAGAACGGATCACTCTGGAAACGCCGGCACTGGCCGAGAATGGCGCTGTGGTGCCAGTTCATATCATTGTACAGAGCCCAATGTCCGAAGAAGACCATGTTCGCGCAATTCACCTGCTGGCCGAGGAAAACCCCTGGCCGACGATCATAAGCATGCGTCTTTCTCCCGAAGCGGGGAAAGCTGATGTCCGGTTTCGGGTACGGTTGGCCCGTACACAGAATGTCTATTCCTTCGCCGAAATGAATGACGGCCGCATCTTCCGCGCCGTCCGCCGGGTCGAAGTGACCATCGGGGGATGTGGTTGATGGCAACTCCGAAGGGACGCCGCAGGATCCGCATTCGTGTACCCAAGACGGCGAAACGCGGCGAAGTCATCAATGTCAAGGCCATGATCCAGCACCCCATGATCACCGGACTGAGGCTGGAGGAATTTCGCACCGGGATCGAGCGACACATCATCAACCGAATCCAGGTCATTTATAGCGGCAAGGTCGTCTTTGATGGCGATCTGGGGACGGGAATTTCAGCAGACCCCTATTTCTCGCTATATCTTCGCGCCGAGAAATCCGGTCCGGTCGAATTCCGCTGGTTTGACGACGACGGGTCGATCTACCGGAAATCTGCCTTGTTGTCAGTCAGCTGACCGGCAGTGACAAGTCTGCGACGCATCAGACATCTCTACCTGATCGCCCTGCTCTCCACGGTTGCCGCTGGCATCACGGCTACCGTCATTTTCCTGGAGTCGAGAATCCAGGCCCAAGAAACAAGAAAAAAGAAACACGCCAAATCCGGCTACGACTATCTCGAAAAGCCTACCCGGCGGATGCAGGACGACGACTTTGCCAATCCCGGTTTCTTCTTCGTCGAGGCGGGCGGAGAGTTGTGGTACAAGACCGTCGGCGCTGCCGAAAAATCCTGCGCCTACTGTCATGGCGATGCTGCAAAAACGATGCGAGAGGCAGGCACCAGATATCCCGCCTGGAACAGTGTCTTGGGGAGGGTCATCAACCTGGAGCAGCGTATCAACCATTGTCGGGTTCGCCACATGAAAGCAAGGCCCTTGACATATGAAAGCGATGAACTGCTGTCGCTGACAACATGGGTCCGACATCAGTCGCTCGGCATGCCAGTCAAGGTGGATATCTCGGGACTCGCGGCGCCTGCTTTCAATCGCGGCAAGGCGTTCTGGTCCCGTCGTCGAGGCTTGTTCGACGTGTCCTGTTCGCAATGCCATGACGACAAGGCCGGGCTTAGGCTGCGTGCAGAGATCGTCAGCGAAGGGCAGACCAATGGCTTCCCGGCCTATAAGCTGAAATGGCAGAAGATCGGCTCCAGTCACCGGCAATTCCGGCGATGCAACCAGCTGGCTCGCTCCATTCCCTACGCTTTTGGATCGCAAACTTATGTCGATCTGGAACTTTTTCTTGCATGGCGCGGGCGCGGGCTTAAGATCGAAACGCCCGCAGTGCGGCCTTAACCTGCGCAAGCCAAGTGAAACTACGCAGGCCAAGTGAAAGTCGATCACATTTTTCAACACTGTCGATTGCAGCGTAACAGCGATACAAGAAACTTGAAAAGGATGTTTGCATGAGACGGATAGCAGCCGCGGTGGTTATCCTGATGTTTCCACTCAGTGCAGGTACCGTGGCGCACGCCGAGCCATCAGGGCGGACCTTGGCCCTTTCCTGTTTCTCCTGTCATGGCCCAGCCGGCAGGAGCCCGGATTCCATTCCGGGCATCCACGGCAAATCCGAGGACTTCATCGCACGCGAAATGCTCGCATTCCGAAGTGGCGCGCGGCGAGCCACGGTGATGGGACGAATCGCCAGAGGCTACACGGAGCAAGAAATCAGGGCTTTGGCGAAGTATCTCGTCACACTGAAATAGAGAGGTTGGAATGACGAAAATCACGCGTCGACAGTTTGCGGTTTCTTCCTCCGCCAGCGTAGCAGCGACGTTCGCGGCGCCCGCTGTAGGACAAGCGGCCAAAGCGCGAATTGTCGTCGTGGGTGGCGGTTTCGGCGGTGCCACGGCGGCCAAGTATGCCAAACAGTTCGGCGGCGATCAAATCGTTGTTACGCTTATCGAACCGAACGTTACATTTTATACTTGTCCGTTCAGCAACCTCGTGCTCGGCGGCCTGCGCGACATGGCGTCGATCGGGCATGGCTTTGACACAATGCGAAAACGCGGTGTGACAGTCATCCACGGGTTGGCGACGGCGGTCGATACCCGGAAGAAGACGGTGAAGACGGCCGACGGGACGACGGCAACCTATGATCGCCTGATCCTGTCACCGGGTATCGACATGCGCTGGGAGGCGGTTCAGGGCTATGATGCCGCAGCTGCGGAACGGATGCCCCATGCCTGGAAAGCAGGACGCCAGACCCTTCTTCTGAAGAAGCAACTGGAAGCGATGGATGATGGCGGCGTCGTGGTGATTGCGCCACCCTTGAATCCCTTCCGTTGTCCGCCTGGTCCATACGAACGGGCCAGCACCATTGCCCATTATCTCACACGGGCGAAGCCGAAATCCAAGATCCTGATCGTCGATTCAAAGGACAAGTTCTCCAAAATGCCGCTGTTCATGGATGCGTGGAAGAAGTTCTACGGATCAATGATTGAATGGATTCCGCAGCGGACGGATGGGCCGGTTACCGAAGTCGACCTGGGAAACAATGCCGTAGTGACGGATTTCGGGACAAAGCACAGAGGTGCCGTCGTCAACCTGATCCCGCCGCAGCAGGCCGGGAAGATCGCAGCCACTGCCGGCGTGACGAATCGATCCGGCTGGGCGCCAGTCAATCACCGGACATTCGAATCGACACTGAAGCCTGGCATTCACGTGATCGGCGATGCCGCAATTTCCTCGCCAATGCCCAAGTCAGGATTCTCTGCCAGCAGCCAAGGGAAGATCGTGGCGGCCGCCGCCGTCGATACGCTAAACGGCAAGGATCCGGCAGACCCTTCCTTCGCGAACACCTGCTACAGTCTCGTCACGCCGTCCTACGGCATTTCGGTCGCCAAGATTTACGCGTGGCGTGGCGGCAAGCTGGTAGGCGTTGAAGGATCCGGCGGAGTCAGTCCGAGAAACGCGCCCGACAGTGTCAGAGCAGACGAGGCCCGCTACGCCTACGGCTGGTATGCCAGCATCAGCGCGGATATCTGGGGATAGGATTTCGCGCTGCCGATCCGAAAGCCACGAAGAATGAGCAAAACAGCTTTCTTCCCGGTGATCGCCGCAGCGGATGGCAGGCTCCACAGTGCTCCTTTCGCCGTTGGCCTTCTCCCAGATGACGAGGGAAACCGTCGCGCCCTCGGTGGCGGATTCGATGCCGGTCAACGACGTCAGGTACTTCGCGACCATCACCGGCATTGGCACTGACGGATGGTCCACATTGCGCGTTGAACGGGGGCGGCGCTTCGAGAAACCCGACACCGTTCGAGAACGTCTCTGCCGGTGCGCCCGGCGTTTCCGGGCGCCGACTTGGGGTTCGGCCCCTGATGGCGCAAGACGAACGCCCAGAGCCTTCAGCATCCCGAGACTATTTTTCGCCGCCTTGTCGTCCCCGTCGATAGCACCTGCCGCCCAGCCACGGGATAGCTGCGGACTGCAGAATACACCTCAAGGATCAGACCAATTTTTCAAAGTCACTTCAATGCCAGTCCCGAATATGGGGGCTGGCAAGCTTCGATCACAAAATACATCATTGCATTTCGGTCCGTTTGATCCTCCCGGTCAATATCAGCCATGAGCGCTCAGTTCTGATCCTTCAGGATTTGAGAGGCAGAAAACGTGCGATCTCGGATGGAAACGCATAGATCGAACCCTTGCTGATCACCCAAGCCGTGAAGGGGCCTGGAAAGAGATTGGCGATAGCCGGGTGCATGATATCCAGCCCGCCAGTGTAGGCGCCGAAAGACGGCAAGATCAGACGCTGGTCGTCACCGATGAAACAAGGGCGAGTGATCCGCTTCGGTCCGGCCTTGATTCGCACCTTGGGATGAAAGTGCCCGGTAATCTGAGAGGTCGTGACAGTTTCTTTCAACTCGTGCAGGAATAACAGGTCTTGTTGCTCCAGCGAGTCGAATGCTCGGCCCGCTGCATTGTCCGGTATGTCGGGATCGTGATTGCCCTGGATCCAAATCCAGTCGCGCTGGTCTGCCAGTTGCCGAAGGCGGGCAGCGATGGATGGGACCATGCGGGCACTGCCACCGATATCATGAAAGCTGTCGCCCAGACAAACCACGGTATCGGGCCGATAACAGGCCAGAACGGCGTCCATCCGGTCCAGCGTCGTGGCGCTGTCATAGGGCGGCAGCAAGGCGCCACGTTTTGCGAACGCCGAGCCTTTCTCGAAATGGAGATCGGCAAAAGCGACCAGAGAGAGATCCGGCAGGACCAACGCGCCTGAGTTGTCCAGCAGTACGCGATGACCGCCGATTCGCGTCCTGATCACCTTTCGGCTCACTTTTGGCTTCTGTGACCTATCTGGCGTCGTCATGGTCTCAAACTACAACGCCACGCCAGAAGGAAATTCCGTGCGGCTTCTTCCCGAGAAACAGTTCTTGGTATCCTCGGTCTTTTTCGGCGAAACAAGGCAGGAAACAATCGCCATGGCGCTGGCGGCGCCACGGATGTCTTTAGGCGTATTTGTGATGCTTGGTGTACAGGAGCCGAAGGCCTGTTTTATGCAATAGTCACTCCATCGCGCCAGCAGCATAGAAGTTGCCGGGTTCGGCCGTTGGCGCATATTACGGGCACGACAGCACTACAGAATATCCAGAACCTGTTCGGGCGGACGACCGAGTGCAGCCTTGCCGTTTGCCAAGACGACAGGCCGTTCGATGAGAATGGGATTATCGTGCATCGCCTGGACCAGCGTGGCGTCGTCCAGATTGGTGTCGTCCAGCCCCTGTTCCTTGTAAGCGGTCTCTTTTTGCCGCATCAGATCGCGTGGGGTCATATCCAGCTTTTGCAGGGTCTGGCGCAGATCATCTATGGAGGGCGGCGTCCTCAGATATTCCACCACCACAGTTGCATGGCCATGGTCAGCAAGAAGCTGCAACGTTTGACGCGACTTGCTGCACCGCGGATTATGCCAGATTGTTACTGACATCAATCTTCGTTTCCCCTCATGAACCAGTTGGACATCCACAAGACCCGTGTTCCTGCCGACCTGTGGCGTTGTTTGTCGAAAGCTTCACTCTCGATAGAGTACCTTTCGACAAGTCTACCCACCTCACATTGGAACGTATGCCTGTTTCTCAACATGTTCTACCACCTTCGCCAAATTTTTCTGCTGCTGATTACGGTTGTCGGCATCGCCATCAATCCCGTGTTGGTGGCGTCCAATGCAGCCGTGGCCCAGAACAAGGCAAATCCGGCATTCGACGCCAGCGCCTTGCAAAACGTGATCGAGGCGATCGAGAATGATGCCGAACGCAAGAAATTCCTGGAGCGGCTGAAGGCACTGGTCGCCGCCCAGGAAGCAACGGACCAGAAGAAGAAAGCCGGCCTGGACTTGCTTGACAGGATGGCCACCCATGCTCGCTCGCTAACCGACGGCTTCAAGGGATTTGCGTCAATCGCATCAAGCATTCCAAATACCTGGAACTGGCTGCGAAACCATCTGGCAAAAGATACTCAACGTGCGCGGCTGATAGCTGGCTTTTGGCAGTCAGCACTGGCCCTGTTGGTTGGTCTAATAGTGGAGTCCTTGTTAAGGATTCTGCTGCGACGCCCGCGTCAGCGGATAGAGGACCGGGACCGTGAACCGTTCACGCTTCGAGCCGCATATCTGGCGGTCCGTACACTGCTGGACCTGTTGCCGATTGCCGCCTTTGGCGTGGCGGCCTACGCCACGCTGCCCCAGCTCGAGCCCAGTGCCACGACGACCCGTGTTACGCTGACGTTGATCTACGGTTTCATCCTGGCTCGCGTGATCTTGGCGATAGCGCGCACCTTATTGGCGCCACGGGCAGACAGCCTCCGTGTCCTGCCCATCGCAGACAGCAAAGCAGCATACCTCTACGTCTGGGTCCGACGCATCGCCAATACTATCGTCTATGGTTATTTCGGGCTGCAGGCACTGGCCGTCTTCAACCCGCCAGCCGGGATCTACGAAGCACTTTTGAGGTTACTCGGCATCGCCGTGGCGATGATGCTGATAGTCTTGATTCTGCAGAATCGGCGCGCGGTTGCCGACACGTTTCGCGGCAGCGCAGAAGACAGCAGCCTGCGCCGCGCGATCGGGCGGCTGGGTGACCTCTGGCATGTGGTGGCGATCGTTTACGTTTTGGCCGGATTCTTCGTGTGGCTGCTAGATGTAGACGGTGGATTTGCATTCATGCTGCGAGCTACCGCGCTATCCTTGCTTGTCGGAGTGACGGCGCTGGCGCTGATGGTTGGCATTCGAAGGTTGCTGATCCGGCTATTCCGGATTGATGACGATCTGAAAAAGAAGAACCCGGAATTGGAAAATCAGGCGAACCGGTACCTGTACATGGTGCACCGGATCCTGTTCTTGGCGATCCTGACAATGACCGTGCTGGTCATCTCGGATATCTGGGGCCTCGGTATTCTGGAAATACTGCGCACCAACGCCGGGAGGGCCGTTGTCCGGGCAGTCATCGTGCTCGTATTGGTCGTTGCAAGCGTATTTGTCTTGTGGGACATCATCAATACCGCCACAGCGCGCTACCTCTCCAGACTGGAAGAAAGTGGCGGGCAGCGGGCGATGCGAATGCGCACTCTGCTGCCAATGATCAAAAAAGGCCTTCTGGTGGCCATCGTCGTGACAGCGATCCTCATCGTGTTGTCCGAAATGGGGCTCAACATCGGACCGCTTTTGGCTGGTGCCGGCGTACTCGGGCTGGCGATCGGCTTCGGCGCGCAGACGCTCGTGAAAGACGTCATCACCGGGATCTTCAACATCGTCGAAGATACCATGGCGGTAGGCGATGTTGTGACCGTGGCGGGACGGCGCGGCGTGGTCGAGGACCTGTCTATCCGGAGTATCACGCTACGGGACTATTTTGGTACACAGCATACGATCCCGTTCAGTTCGATCGATGACGTCCAGAACCTGACCAAGGATTATTCCTATTCTGTCTTCGACTATGGCGTGAGCTACCGCGAGGACGTCGACGAGGTAATCGACATAATCTGCGAAGTTGGGGCAACGATGAAAGCGGATCCGGAATTTGGCGAGCGTATCCTGGATGATCTGGAAGTTGCCGGTTTGCAGGAGCTCGGCGATAGCGCTGTAGTTATCCGTTCCCGATTCAAGTGTGCGCCAGGCTGGCAATGGAATATCCGACGGGAAATGAACAAGCGTATCAAGGCGGCTTTCGACGCTCGGAACATCGAAATCCCATTTCCGCATACCACAATGTATTTTGGCGAAGACAAGGCTGGCGATGCTCCGTCCCTGCCAGTCCGCATGATAGACGCGGCACGACAGGATCCGGCAGACACGGTCGATTCCTTCCAAGATAACGAACACATAAAATCCGAGGAGCCGATGGCGACGATCAACGTGAGACAACTCGATGACGAGGTGGTGGACCGCCTCAAGCGACGCGCCTCGTCCAACAGCCGCTCATTGGAGGGCGAGGTGCGCCACATCCTCGAATGCGCCGCCGACGAAGACATGGCGGCGAAGCGGGCCAGGTTCCTGGAGGCGTCTGACCGGCTGCGAGAGAAGACCAGGGATCGCCAGCAGACCCCGGCGGAGGTGCTGATCCGCGAGGATCGCGACCGCGGCCGTGGCGACGACTTCTGATGCGCTTCGTGGTCGATGCGAGCGTGGTGGTCAAGCTGCTGGTAGACGAACCCGACTCGGGTGCCGCGCGGGTACTGGCGGCGAGCGGACAGGAGATGCACGCACCGCGCCTGATGGTTGCCGAGGTCGCCAATGCGCTGTGGAGCAAGGCGCGGCAGGATCAGATCGAGTGCACCGATGTCGGCGCCGCCATGACCGTCCTGTCCGACATGCCGGTGTGCTGGAACGATGACGAGACCGTCTCCTCGGACGCGGTTCGTCTGGCGCTGGCTCTCGACCAACCGGTTTACGACTGCGTGTATCTCGCGCTCGCGCACCGCATCGGCGCTACGGTGGTGACGGCAGACAGTCGGTTCGCAAATGCTGTGGCGTCGACCGAGCACGGCGAGGCCGTAGTGACACTGGCCGATTACACCGGAACGCGGTGATCGCAAAATTTTTTCAGATTTTTTCGATCATCCTCCAGGCGCATCCTGTCGCATGATGTCCCGCCAAGGGATGACAGGAAGCCCCAGGAAGTTGATTCCATGCAGGAAATTCCCCGGCCCGCCAGTTCAGGTTGCGACCAGTCTATCGGCAAGTGATGGTCGAATCCGATGTCTTGCGTGACTGCCTCACCACCTAAGCCTCAGACCAGCGTTTCCTGGCATCGTCGTCGCTGCTCCGGGCCCTGACCCAGGCCGCCCCGGTTTTGCTTTCTTCCAGCTTCCAGAAAGGCGCTTGGGTTTTGAGCCAATCCATCAGGAACATGTTGGCCTCAAAGGCGGCGTGTCGATGGGCCGATGCGGTAGCGACGAAGACGATTCGATGACCCGGCTCCAGCCGGCCATAACGATGAATGATCAGGCTCGCCAGCAATGGCCACCGAACATTGGCTTCGGCATCAATTTTTGCCAGCTTCTTCTCTGTCATGCCTGGATAATGTTCAAGTGTCATGGCCGAAATGGCTGCCGGCCGGTCACCATTGTCGATCAGTTCTCGGACCAGCCCGGTAAAAGTCACCACCGCGCCAATATCGGTACGCCCCCGTGTCAATGCCGCAGCTTCGGCTTGAGGATCAAAATCTTGCTGTTGAACTCGGATCATCGATTGGATGCGAGGGGAATGACAGTGGTTCTTGCAACCATGAAGTATGGCTGTTTACCCGGATCAGCAACCATTTCCGGATCAGGCGAAGTCATCCTTGGAGAACAGCGCGGTCAGTCGCAGACCGATGTTCGCAAGGGCTTCGACAGCACCTTGCTGTCGATCCACCACGGTCAACACGCCCGCAACGGTACAGTCAGTTTCGCGTTTTACAGCTTCGACGGATTTGATTACCGAACTGCCGGTAGTCGACACATCCTCAACCATATAGACAGCCTTGTGGTCGCCGACCCTGTAACCTTCGATATGCTCCTTGGTGCCAGTCTTTTTCGGCTGCTTGCGCACGTAGAAGGCAGCGATTTCCCTCGGGCCGCCGTAGCTGGCTTGCGCGATTGCGCCTACAATTGGACAGGCACCCAGTTCCAGTCCGCCGACGGCTGTCGCTTCGCTTCCCAGAATCATTTCCAGCATCAGGCTGCCAACCAAGGTCAGTCCCTCCGGCAGCAGCAGTGTTTGTTTCATGTCGAAGAAGATATCGCTGTTGCCGCCAGCCGCTAGCTTGAAGTGGCCTCTCAGAATGGATTTGTCAGCGATCATGTCTCGCAGTCGGGCGCGGCGCGCGTCTGATTCAGTTACGATCATGGCATTCTCAAGAGATTCACAACCGGGAAACCGCTGCAGACCAAGCTGTAAACGCTTCGCTGAAACCGTGCCATCAAATGCATTCTGGAAATTCTCTGAGCGTGCTGCGACCGTCAATTTCACTTCACATGACGATGGGGTTGCGCGGTCGGTTGATTTTGAGCACGGTCAAATCGCTGGAATGGCGCGTTACGCGGATATCCTCAAAGATATCGAATCTGCGATCATCCGTCACCGTGAAGCAGGTCTCGCTTGACTGTCGGGGCAGGCGGGTAGCGCCAATATATCGATGGCGTTCAACGGTTGCGGTCCCTCCGTCGCTGACACGCTCATCCTGATTGCATCAAGAGTGAGACGCAACGGCCATGACAATGGTCACCGCTTTCCGGACGAGTAATCTCAGGTACGGTCAGGCGGGTTCCAGAACCTGTTCCAGTTTCTCGACCGCGACGTTTTCATCGACGTCTTCGATCGCTGCGACTTCCCGAGCAAAGCGCTCAAACGCCAACTGGTAAATCTGTCGTTCGGAATAGGACTGGCTTGGTTGCCCGGCATTACGGTGCAGGTCTCGGATCACCTCGGCAATCGAAACCGGATCGCCGGAATTGATTTTTGCTTCATATTCTTGCGCGCGGCGGCTCCACATGGTGCGCTTGACCCGAGACTTGCCCTTCAGAATCTTGTACGCATTGTTCATGACCGATGTATCAGCGAGAAGCCGAAGACCGGAGGTTTCCGCTTTTGTGACCGGGACACGAAGAGTCATCTTTTCCTTGGAAAATTCAATGACGAGCAATTGCAATTCCTGATCGGCAATCTTCTGTTTTTCGATGGCCGTGATTCGGCCAACGCCGTGCGTCGGGTAAACTACGTAGTCTTCTATCTTGAATTTGGATTTAACAGCCATTCTGCCCCTCGATCTTCTTGTTCCTTGCTCGACCCAGGGTGCGGTGCCAACCGAACTGGCGAAGCCAAGAGCACTGCACCTGGCATCCGCAGCACCCCGTCGAATCGCTGGTTCAAATGAACAAGCTGGTTGCTACTGCGGTAGCAAAATACGCTGAACATCGGATGATCCCGTGAGCAGCGCTGACTGGAACTCCAAACAGCAATCGTGGTCGCTTGATACGACTGGCTGTTCCTTACAGACAAAATCTAATCATAGTCATGTTTCTGGAAATTTCCAGTCATGCAAAAGACGGACGGTGACGCAGTCTGAATCATCCGCCCGCTTCTGGCAGCATGGTCGATTTTCGATTTCTGGCAGGAATACGGGGTTAGAAAGAGTTCCTGTCATCTTGCACAAGCGCGCCAAATTTCAAACTGACGCACCACCGGGATCGTCTTAAATCCATCTACGTGATAACGTCCAGCGAGCACCCGGGAGCTCCTCGGAAACGCAGCGTCGGGCAGCCAGAGGAGAATACGCAGACGGTTACAAAGTTGCTCCACTGATCGGATGTCGGACAAAGGCATCGCCTACCGTCCTGCAGGAAGCCTGCTTATTGGACCGCAGGCTTGTCACTGAAATGCTCTTCAAACTTGTTGGTGACGTCCTTCCAGCGGTCGGCGTCGGTCGGCTCTTCACCCTTGCGGTTGATGTTCGGCCACTGCTCCGAATAAGTGCGATTCACTTCAACCCATTTTTCGACGTCAGGTTCAGTGTCCGGCAGGATCGCTTCTGCTGGGCATTCCGGCTCGCAGACACCGCAGTCGATACACTCGTCCGGATGTATTACCAGCATGTTTTCGCCCTCGTAGAAACAGTCCACTGGGCAGACTTCCACACAATCCTGATATTTGCATTTGATACAGGCTTCGGTGACGACATAAGTCATTCGGACAATCTCCAACCGGACATCAACAATCGATAGGAAGCGGCTTATCGCGGCGCGGCGGGAGTTTCAAGCCTCATTCTGGGCGCGGGCAACCCGGCGCACCACACGAGCGGCTCTAGTCGCAACTCCTCCTGGCCTGTTTCCGTGCGCGCCCGGCATCCTGGTCGCGAATATACAGCAGACCTGCCAACTTCCGTATCAAGGCCGCCTCAAAGTCGTCGACGACGCCGTCTGCCAGCACGATGCGCCACAGATCCCCGATCAGGTCGATCTTCTCAGCTTCCGACATCGAATCGTTCACCAGCCGCGCTGTGCGCCACAGATCCGTGGAAGCACGCGCATTGGCAAGACCCTTGGCGGCGATAGCCTTTGCTTCGGCCTCCGGCAGGTCAAACCGCTGGGCGACCAGACGAGCGAGCGCGCGTTCTTCCTCCTGGACGAGCGTGCCGTCAGACAGGGCCGCTTCTCCCAACAGCGTTGCAACCGCCACCGGAATGGCTGCCGCCGATGGCGTGGAAGGTTGCCTGTCACCTTCAAATAGCTGTTTGAGCATGTCCAGCATGACGGGTCCTTTGCCTTTTTGTCGGCTTTCATTAGGGTACGCTCATGACCATCAATTTTGCCGCTCGCAATCAATCGCCTGCCGCCGCCCGCAATCGCGAGCCGATTGCCAAGGTGCTACTGCCACTCCTTACGAATAAAGCGTCAGTGCTGGAGATTGCCAGCGGAACGGGTGAACACGCCGTTCATATGGCTACGGCACGACCGGATATCCACTGGCAACCATCCGACCCCGATCCAGACAGCCGGGAAAGCATCACCTCTTGGGTCGCGAACAGCGGCGTGTCAAATGTTGCGCCGCCGCTGGACCTGGACGTTCGGCAGCAGCCCTGGCCCGTCGGTCCAGTACATCTCGTCTTTTGCTGCAACATGATCCATATTACACCCTGGATTTGTACTGAAGCACTGGTTGCGGGCGCCAACGACATTCTCAAACCCGACGGAATCCTGTTCCTTTACGGCCCGTTTTCCCGGGACGGAGCCCACACGGCACCCAGTAACAAAGCATTCGATCAAAGCTTGCGCGACCGCAACCCGTCATGGGGGGTGCGCGATCTGGAAGCGGTAACCGAGTTGGCCAACGCAAGCGGACTGGTGTTCAAGAATGCCATCCCAATGCCAGCAAACAATTTCTGTGTATCATACCGCAAGCGCGAAGACAGCCAGGCGGTACGGAGGCGTTGATTCGGTCGCGGATCTTGAGCGTCCCGGCGCAAGCCACGTATCATTCATGGGCAGTCAATGCTGATCGTGGCGTTTGACAGCGTCGACAGAAGTGGGTGGGAATACAACATCGGGATTTTCTGTCCGTACTGCCGAGGAGAGGCGACGCGCCACAGGCCGACCGCCCATTTCTGGAACCGCGGCACCATTCACGCTTCATCACGTCGGCTGGTGAGCGTTGCCGAACCAGACGGGAACGATCGAGCAAGGTACAGCGGCGGCCATGGCGCCAGATTCAGTCAACGGCCATCGAGAATTTTTTGGCCAGAGTTGGAAAGTCGAGCAACACGGCGCCCGTGGTTCAGACAACTGCATGACGATTGGAACCTCAACCAAATTTGCCGATGAAACGCTTCTACAAGGCTGCCTCGATTGATCGATCCAATGACGGTTTCGGCGTCCTGCTCGACGGCTGCCAGGTGCGGACTCCCGGAGGCGCGCTGGTTCGCGTCACTTCGAAGCGTCTGGCTGAGGCGCTAAGCCACGAATGGTCAGCGCAGGCAGAAACCATCAATCCGTTGTCCATGCCGATGACCCAGCTCACCAATACGGCCATCGACCTCATGACTGACGTCCGCGAGGACAAGATCGCGGAACTCGTTCGTTACGGGAACACTGATCTGGTCTGCTACCGGGCCGAACGCCCGCAGACGCTGGTCGCCACGCAGGAGGCGCAATGGCAGCCTCTGCTGGACTGGCTGCGACAGCGCCATGGCATCAATCTGGAGACGTTCACCGGCGTGCTGCCGCAGCCTCAGGACAGTGCTGCGCTGACTCGTCTCCGAAAGAGCATCTCTTCCTACAACGACTTTGCCTTGACAGCATTGTACATGGGTGCAACCAGCGCAGGGTCTGTGGTCATCAGTTTGGCGATGATGGAAAACGTGTTGACGGCGCAGACAGCGGCGGATGCGGCGCAGGTTGACGATCGGCACCAGATCGAAACGTGGGGCCCGGACGAGGAGGCGGAAGCACGTCTGGCCCGCAGTCGGGAAGACATCGAGATAGCCTGGCGATTTCGGTCATTATTGACCGCGGCCTGATGCGAGACCGTAACGGACTGGTCACATTTCTGGCTGGCTGCTAATTCAATCTTCAGAGAATTGACCAGGGGCAGGAACAACGCATGCAGGAAATTCTGGAAGAACTGGAGCGGCGTCGAGAAGCAGCGCGGCTGGGGGGCGGACAGAAGCGCATTGATGCGCAGCATGCCAAGAACAAGCTGACGGCGCGTGAGCGTCTGGATGTGCTGTTGGATCCCAAGTCGTTCGAAGAATACGACATGTTCGTCGAGCATCGCTGCGCCGATTTCGGCATGGAAAAGAAGAAGGTGCCAAGTGATGGCGTGGTAACAGGATGGGGCCGAATCAACGGCAGAATCGTCTTTGTATTCAGCCAGGACTTCACCGTATTCGGCGGGTCGCTCTCCGAGGCGCACGCCGAGAAAATTTGCAAGGTGATGGACCAGGCGATGAAGGTCGGCGCACCAGTGATCGGCCTGAACGATTCGGGCGGTGCACGGATCCAGGAGGGAGTAGCATCCTTGGCTGGCTATGCCGAAGTGTTTCAGCGCAATGTTCTGGCGTCAGGCGTCATCCCGCAGATTTCGTGTGTCATGGGGCCGTGCGCAGGTGGTGCAGTGTATTCGCCGGCCATGACAGATTTCATCTTCATGGTGAAAGACAGTTCCTACATGTTCGTGACCGGGCCGGATGTGGTGAAAACCGTGACACATGAGGAAGTGACTGCAGAAGAACTGGGCGGCGCCATTACTCATTCGTCCAAATCCGGTGTTGCGGACATGGCCTTCGAGAATGACATCGAAGCATTGCTGCAGCTTCGCCGGTTCGTCGATTTTCTGCCTGCATCGAACCAGCAGGACACGCCGGTCCGCGACTGGCATGATCCGGCAGAGCGATGCGAGTTGTCGCTCGACTCGCTTGTGCCGGACAATCCCAACAAGCCGTATGACATCAAGGAACTGATTCACAAGGTTGTGGATGACGGTGATTTCTTCGAGATCCAGCCGGATCACGCCGCCAATATCGTGATTGGTTTCGCCCGGCTGGAAGGACGGACTGTCGGGTTAGTGGCAAACCAGCCCATGGTACTCGCTGGGTGTCTGGACATCAGTTCTTCCTGCAAAGGCGCACGCTTCGTGCGATTTTGCGACTGCTTCAACATCCCGATCCTTACATTCGTTGATGTCCCCGGCTTCCTGCCAGGCACAGCGCAGGAATACGGCGGGATCATCAAGCACGGCGCGAAGCTGCTGTTCGCCTATGCCGAGGCAACGGTGCCGAAAGTTACCGTCATCACGCGGAAGGCCTATGGCGGCGCCTACGACGTCATGGCGTCAAAGCATTTGCGCGGTGACGTGAACTATGCTTGGCCGCAGGCGGAAATCGCCGTGATGGGACCGAAGGGCGCCGTGGAAATCATTTTCCGTGAAGACCGCAACGACGCCGAGAAGATCGAGTTGCGGACGGAGGAATATCGGCAAAAATTCGCCAATCCCTTCATCGCAGGCCATCGAGGGTTCATCGACGATGTGATCATGCCGCACAACACGCGACACCGAGTGTGCCGGTCGCTCGACATGCTGCGCGACAAGCAAATCGAAAATCCCTGGAAGAAGCACGCCAATATCCCGTTATAGAGAATCATCAGAACATCAGGTGATCCCGTGATCCTCAGGCCTGTCGACGTCACCCTGGCGATGTTATCTCAAGTGGATCACGAGGCCACGGTATGACGGGTAGCAGTCGGGTTGCAAGTATCCGATCACGGCATGAGCAGACTGCGGATAATGAATTCACACTAAAATTCTGAAAGAAAGCTCGCCGTGTTAAGCAGAGACGACAAGCGCCATCTCGACGATATTGTCAACGCTCTGCAAGCGTTGACGAACGATGAACGCGGCTAACTTCCCAGCTGTCGAAAGCGTGCACAAACTGCTGTTGTGCCGCCGGGACATTCCGCGAATGAGCCTGTTTATGCCATTGGGCCACTGATGCCGTGAACCACCCTGCCAAGCAAAAATCTCAACACTGACGACTGGCCGCTACGGACAAGGCAAGGCGAAACACTCACCCAAGTCATGACCGAATATCACCCGGACAATAACGACGATGGTGCCGAGGAGCGGGCGATGGCTCGAATTCGGGCGCGAAAGGCAGGGATTTTGGTGGCAAAGCTGTACGCATTCGGGGCCGCGATCACTTTCCTGATCCTGTTGCTGACTGCGGAGATGGACTTGGGTCAGCTAATCATCAAGACATTCTTCTGGCCTGGCACGCTTGGCCAGATAGCGCTGAAAGCATGAGTTTCTGTTCAGCGTCGCAGTGCCTGAAAATGCGATGAACTCCCCTGCAAAAGCCGTCGCTGCAGCGGATTTCAAGGAAGCGCTCGGTTCGAATTTCGATATCTGCAGATGGCGGGCTGCTCACTGTTGATACCAACACCGATTGCTGTCATCCCCAGCATGCGGGGCCATATTTCGCAAGCAGCCCGATCTTGCGCAAAACCCATGCAATTTCCCAAGATCAGGCCGTCGTATCATCCCCCAACTTGACAAGCTGCTTGCCGAAATTCTCACTACGGAAAAGCTTCAGCAGTGCCTTTGGCGCATTCTCGATGCCTTCGATGACATCCTCCCGATATTTGATTCGACCTTGCTTGATCCATCGGGCCATGACTTCCAGTCCTTCGTGCCAGCGGGTCCAGAAATCAGTGACGATGAACCCGGTAACGCGCAAACGGTTCGTCAGGATCTGGCGGGTATGGCGGGGAGCCATTTCTGGTTTGGTCAGATTGTACTCGCTGATCATCCCGCAAATCGCGATACGCCCAAACGGATTGGTCTGCGGATAGACAGCGTCTGAAATCCAACCGCCGACATTGTCGAAATAGCCGTCGATACCGTCCGGGCAGACGGCGGTCAGAGCCGCGCCCATCGCATCCTTGTCCTTGTTGAATTTCCGGTAGTCGATGGACTCATCGCAACCCAGTTCATCAACGCAATAGCGGCATTTCTCCTCGCCGCCGGCAATGCCGACAATCCGACCAGCCCCCTCAATTCGGGCGATCTGGCCGACCAGGCCACCGACCGCGCCCGATGCCGCCGAGACGACGATCGTATCACCTTCCTTGACTCCCATCACTTCCTTCGTACCGAAATATGCGGTCATGCCGGGCATGCCAAGCACGCCGACAGCCGTTTGGATCGGCGCCAGCGACGGATCGATCTTTCGTGCCAGATCGCCTCTGCTGATTGCATGTTCTTGCCAGCCCAGTTGCTCGGCAACGATATCGCCGACCTTGAAATTCGGATGGTTGGATCTGACGACTTCGCCAACCGTACCTCCTTCCATCACGGCGCCAATTTCTACCGGTTTCGCATAGCTTTTGCCTGCGTTCATGCGGCCGCGCATGTATGGATCGACAGACAACCATATATTGCGGACCAGGAATTCGCCCTCCCCGGGTTCCGGAATCGGCGTCTCAACCAGCTTGAAATTGTTTTCGTCGAACTCTCCGACCGGACGTTCGGCGAGCACCCATTTGCGATTCATGGCGGTCATGGCGTTCCTCGTATGTCAGCCGTGGGCGCTGCGATGCATGTCCATGGCGGCCTTGCCGGCAGTGCGAAGCAGAGACAGTTCACTGCCGGCAGCGATCAGGTCATAGCCCCGATCGAACATTTCCGGGACCGTCTGACCATAGTAGGGGACAGCGCCCATCGGTTTGCCGGCAGTCTCAATGGCGGCCTCTGCCCTTTTGATAATCGCGCGCGACTCATGGGTAGGCTTCAATGGATTGAAACCGCTAGTTGCCGTCATGTCGTTTGGACCAATGAAAATAATGTCGACGCCATCGATCCCGGCGATTTGCGGGATGTTTTCGATCCCCTTCTGTGTCTCGATCTGCACCATCACGCAGACCTCTTCATTGATACGATCCCAGTAGTCGGCGGCATTCTGGCCGTATCCGGATCCGCGGATCACACCGATGGCGCAGCCCCGACAACCTTCAGGCGGGAATTTGCAGGCATGGACAGCCTCTTGCGCTTCCTCGGCCGTTTCGACATAGGGTACCATGATCCCTTCAGCGCCAGTGTCCAGAGCTCGCTTGATCGTCGGGGCGTCATTCCACGGAACGCGGATGAACGTTGCCGGACCGCCCGGGTCTCGGCCATCGTCATTCAAAGCGCCAATACTCCCGGAGCGCAGAGCCTGCATCTGGCCTGCGGCGCCCACAAATTCGCCCGGGCCGTGTTCGTGATCGATAATCACGAAGTCATAGCCAACCTGTCCGATAATCTCAGCTGAAATGGGATCGTTGGCAACAAGCCAGACACCCAGGCATTTCTTGCCGGCCGCCAGCCGAGCCTTTACGGGATTTGTGCGAATCATGGAGACTCCCAGTGAAAAAGCGCGATCGGCTAAAGGTTTAGGGCTCTCGCGCCGCGGTGGGAAATCCTCGCAATCGTCGCGCGAGCGCTTGACGATAGTGGAGCGCCGTATTCCCCGAACAAGCCAACCAAAGGTTGGAACAGACGGAGCATGTGGAAAATAGCATCCTGTCCAGGTTCTGAACGGCCAGGACCAGCCCACGCAACCGATCTCTTTGCTTTATAGACCAGCTATGAAAAGAGGCGAGTAATTATTGCGGCCCCGAACTTACGGTTGCGCCATGCGCGCCAGGTTTCGTGGACCGCAGCCAGCCGCAATCTCGACTCAGAAATTGAACCGCCTTTGCTTTCAGTGCATCCGGACGGTCGCGCAGCAACTCGTCCAGGGCATCCAGTTGCTCTCCAATGAGCTTATCCTTCCGGCCGTCTGCCAGGCCGGAGGTAGCCAGCAACCAAACATGTCCTGAACAGGGCACCACCGATCAATCTTTGCCCGTGCTGGGAAACCCTCGGATTCAGGTCGGATTTATCCTAAATGCAAAGTCAGCAAAATCCGACAGGTTTGCTCTGTTGTCACTTCATGCCGCAGGCCACCCTTGCCCGCGTAAAGGCATTCCGAAAACCGCTCAGGGAATAAGTGTCGGTTGTTCGTGTCCCGCGCGAAGATAGGCCGTAAACCCGGAGCCAAACGCGGTTTGACAGATTATTGACGATCTTTTTGTCGTCGGATGCATCCACGCTCCACGCGGTGTCACCCTTGGTCTTCAGCCTGAACTTTGCTCCATTGTTGAATTCCAGCATCACGGTACTTTCGGGCTTGTAGGTGTAGCCGGCCCGGATCTCTACTTGTCCACTGACCTTGTGCGACGGCCACAACGAGACAATCAAGTTGGTCTCGCCGCGCCGGGTATACTTGCCGCTCCGCTTCTTGGGCAGCGTGGCTGCATAACAGACTGTCGCAGCGCCTACCCTGCCCCTGTGAACTTCCCAGTCCTTGAACTTGGCGACAAAGGTATTCTGAAGGGCATGCACGACTGACGGCGACCAGGCCGCGACCAGAATGGCAACCCCTGCCAAACCCACGAGGAGAGCATCTGATGCTCTGGAGTTCACGATGCACGTTGCTGTAAGATACGTCCTAACCACCCTGTCTTTCGCGATTCCTCTTCTTCCGGACCCAGAGAGGCGGGCCAAATTCCGGCGGCGGCAAGGGCTCGTCAGGTCCGCCGGGCGCTTCCGGACGGGGTGCGTAGCGACCTATCGACAATACACGATCATACATCACAATCGCACCGGCCAATCCAACATTGATGCACATCCTGGTGGGAATTTTCACTATATGCTCGCACAGCACCGTGACCTCTGGCGACAGACTACCGCGTTCTGGACCAAAGATGTATGCCGCTTGGAGCGGATGCGTGAAACTGGGCAGATCGACAGCATCGTCTGTGAGTTCCACGCCGACCGGCACGCAACCATGTGGCAATCGAATGTCCTTCCAAGTCTCGAAGCTGTACAGAGGAACATGTGCCCAACTCTTGGCGGTATCGGATTTTTCGACCTCGCGCCGGCTGTACACGGCCTTCACGGTGAACATGAAGCTGGCGCCGAAGGCATGAGCTGTCCGGAACAGAGCACCTGCATTCATGGCCTTGGAAAGGCCTTCCACACCAATGCCAAAATATCCTCGCATGGACAGCGTTGTGGATGGCCCCTATTAAACGAGCAAGCCTCTTTTGTGACAGGCGGCAGTTTGGTCTCATCAGTTTCCTTGCCTTCAAGCCCAGCGCCATGACCCTGGACCTTGTTACCAACCCTGTGCTGATCAACGTGACCCGGTCGGGTTTGGTGGAGAGCGTGCATCGTGGCGCGGTTTGCGTAGTCGACTCGGAAGGCGACCTCGTCATGGCCGCTGGCGATGTCAGCCTGCCCATTCTGCCGCGCTCTGCCATAAAGCCCCTTCAGGCGATTCCCTTTATCGAAACAGGCGCCGCGGACATATGGAAATGCTCGGCGGAGGAAATTGCCCTTGCCTGTGCATCCCACAACGCCGATGACGTTCACCTGCATACAGCTCTGGGCTGGATCAATCGGTTGAACCTGCCGGAAGACGCGCTGGCTTGCGGACCACAAGTCCCCATGGGTCACATGGCCCGTGAGCGTATAATGGCGAGCGGTGAAGCACCTACTCGCCTCCACAACAACTGCAGTGGCAAGCATCTCGGTATGGTGTCTACCACCCTGCACATGCGAGAGCCCCTGGAGGGCTACCATCGGCCCGATCATCCGACGCAACTGCGCATTCAGAAAACTCTCTGCGAGATGATGGATGTCGATCTGACGGTCGCACCCGTGGCAGTGGACGGATGCGCTGCGCCATGCTGGGGTATTCCGCTCGAGGCACTTGCCCGAGGCTTCGCGAGGTTTGCCGACCCCCGCGCCCTCCCCATCTCACGCCAATCTGCGATCAGGCGACTGAAGAACGCCATCGCGATACATCGCGAACTCGTAGCCGGCGCCGATCGGTTCGACACAGCACTGATAGCCCGCAAGAATTACGAGCTGATTATCAAGGGTGGAGCCGAAGGGGTCTATGCCGCGGCGCTGCCGAGTTTCGGGCTGGGTGTAGCTCTCAAGATTGATGACGGCGCGCGCCGCGCCGCAGAGGTGGCGATTGCTGCCCTCCTGCGCTATCTTGAAGTTTTGGACGATGCGGACTGGGCAGCCTTGCGTTCCCATGTCGATCCACCGATCCGGAACACGGTGGGGGATATCGTCGGACATTTCGAAGTTGCGCCCAATTGGCTGGGCGGCGCTTAACAGCAAAGATCAGGAACAAAGCCTCATGCGCGCAGTTGTCGTTCGGCAATGGACCAAACCCAAGGATCTTAAAGTCGAATCCGTTCCCGTGGTCGATCCGGGGCCGGGTCAGGTGCGCATCGCCATCCAGGCGGCGGGCCTGAATTTTGCCGACACCCTGATGGTCCAAGGCAAGTACCAGGAGAAGCCGCCATTCCCGTTCAGTCCCGGGCTTGAAGCCGCCGGCGAAGTTGAAGCCGTAGGCGAAGGCGTAACCGACCTCAAGGAAGGCGATCGGGTCATGGCGCTTACCGGCCATGGCGGATTTGCCGAACGGTGCGTCGTGGACGCTGTGCGCGTGCTGAAGATTCCGGCCAGCATGGGGTATGTCGATGCTGCAGCCTTTCCGGTTGCGTACGGCACATCGCATGTCGCCCTGCGCCACCGCGGTCATCTGTGTCAGGATGAGACGTTGGTGGTACATGGCGCTGCCGGCGGCGTGGGGCTGACCGCAGTCCAGATCGGCAAGGTGATCGGTGCCAGAGTCATCGGTACCGCCCACGGCCGGGAGAAACTGGCGATCGCGCAGGCGAACGGCGCCGAAGAAACGATCGACTATTCCGAGGAAGATGTCCGCCAGCGCGTGCTGGACCTCACCGACGGTAAGGGCGCCAACGTGATCTACGACCCGGTAGGCGGCGACATGTTTGACATTTCTCTGCGCTGCATCGCCTGGGAAGGCCGACTTCTGGTGATCGGTTTCGCAACGGGCCGCATTCCACAGGCACCGGCCAACTACCTCTTGCTTAAAAATGCCGCTGCCGTTGGCGTTTTCTGGGGCGCCTACATGAAGAAAGATCCGTCGGTTATTGTTCGCAGTTTCGAGGAATTGATGGGCTGGTACGATGAAGGATTGCTATCCCCCCATATCTCGGCCACGTTTGATCTGGAAGAAACACCGGCGGCGATGGAGATGCTGCTCGCCCGAAAATCAACCGGCAAGATTGTAGTGACAACGGGGATCATGGCGCACGGCCAAGGTTAAAGGCGCCGGGTTTTGGTCATCAGTTCACTGATTTTGCGTATCTGCGTCTTCAGGGCGCTCTCGGACGTTCCGAAGAATGACTTGATACAGTCGAAGAACAGTTCCACCTGCCACTAGCAACGGCACATTTCCGCCACGGCGTGAGCGCGGGCACGGCAAAGCTGTTGGTCAGAAAGTTGGCCATCCTGCCAGTGGTGTCGTCCCAAAGATATTCGAGCTGTCGACACAGCCAAGGGATGACGCCAGTTGGACTCAACCCCTGCCGATCGGTAAATCGCTACAAGGGACGTAACTGCGAGCGCTTCGTAACCGGAAACGAATGAGAATTAGAGAATTAGATGGAATCTGGCTGGAACTTCTTGACAGGGGATTGAACGGACAGGGAAGATGGCCCTTTGTCTTTGGGAGGCGCGGGTGATGGGTGGACCTGGCGAGGTGACTGTCGGGCGCGGATCGTCTAGACTGAAAGAGGGACAGTCCGACAGTCCGACAGTCCGACAGTCCGACAGTCCGACAGGAAGCGAACTGGCCGAACCGGACGCTCTTTCACGGTGACAACCTGCCGTTTCTTCGGGGGATGAACTCGCAATCGGTGGATCTGATTGCCACGGATCCTCCCTTCAACAAGGGCCGTGACTTTCACGCCACCCCGGACAGCCTGGCAGCGGGCGCGAAGTTTCAGGATCGCTGGTCCTGGGAGGGCGACGTTCATCAGGATTGGGTCGATCAGTTGACCGACGACCATCCGCACCTGATGGAGGCCATCGAGTCGGCCCGCTACGCCCATTCGGACGGGATGGGAGCCTACATCTGCTTCATGGCCGTGCGGTTGCTTGAAATGAAGCGCGTGCTGAAGCCGACCGGCAGCATCTACCTGCATTGCGACCCCACTGCATCACACTACCTCAAGGCCGTCATGGACGCCATCTTCGGGTGGAAGAATTTCAGGAATGATGTTGTTTGGAAACGAATTGTAGCTGGCAAACAGTCTCAGCACAAAAACCGGAAATTTTCATCAAACACAGACCGTATCCTTTACTACTCAAAGGGTGGAGAGTGCCAGTTTCATCCCTTTCGCAACATGACTGCCGAAGAAATTGCGGAAAAGTTCTTACTCGTCGACGAACAGGGTAACCAGTATTATGATGATAGCAGCCATATCTTTCGACCTATGGCGCTAGGGCCACGACCCAACCTTTGTTACGAGTGGCGAGGATTCAAAAATCCAAATCCAAGTGGCTGGACACTCAGCGCTGACCGTTTAGAAGAAGAATACCAGAAGGGTAATTTCATTATACTGAAAAATGGAAAGCTCCAACGTCGCAAATATCTAAAAGATCACAAGGGTATCAAGCTGTCCGATTTGTGGTCTGATATCAAGACTGCAGCCGGAGCCGAAAAAGCGGGTTATCCAACCCAGAAGCCTCTTGCCCTCTATGAGCGCATGATCAATGCCTCCTCGAACGAAGGCGCCATCGTGCTTGATCCTTTCGCCGGTTGTGCCACGACACTTGTCGCAGCGGAGAAGTTACAGCGACAATGGGTTGGCATGGACATCTGGGAAGGCGCTCATGAACTTGTTCAAAGGCGCCTTGAGGACGCAACCGGCTTCTTTGGCGATGTGACGTTCACTGATCAGCCGCCGGAACGCACGGACGACGGAGAAGCTGCCGCGCCATTTCTCCGTATCAAGGAACGTGTTAAGGAACCAGACGGACCAAAATGGACGCGAGCAGAAATGTACAAACATCTGCTCGATCAGAACGGCTCTGTTTGCCAAGGTTGCGATAGGACGTTTGACGATCCGCGTTATCTCGAACTGGATCACAACACGCCAAGAGCGGACGGCGGAATCAATCACGTCACCAACCGCATTCTGCTATGTGGGCCATGTAACAAGCTGAAGAGCAATATTTACACATTGTCAGGCTTGCGGCGAGAGAACAAGAAATGCGGATACATGGCGAAGGTAGCACCATGACCTAAAAAGATCCTTGTACTGGATATAAAGACAGCGGCCCAAGGGCCAGATCATCTACAATAATCTTTTCGTAACTTCTCACCCCTTGGTGGGGAGCCTGATCGGCTCCATACTTCTCTTGCTAGTGTTGCACGAGATGCATGGGAACAGGGTAGTTCGGTCCGAAGGATCATTCCTGCTGGCGGTGTCCGCGTCCTAAATGTTGAAATCCACTCTGCCGACCGCCCCCACAAGTCACATGTTGAATGCGATTTTGAAGCATATGCAAGAAGCCGTACCAAGACCATCGCGACCTTGCCCACAGACATTATGAAGATTTGGTGATTCGCGTTCATATCGCGCTAGCGATCAGGTCCTGATGGCCAAGCCTCTTGGGTCACACGCGGTTGTTTGTATAATTACGGTGCTGCCGGGCACAAAACCGGATCATAGTACCGCTGCTTGAAGCCAAGACCGATGATGAGGTGGCGGGATTAAGCACGCGTGGATTACGTATTGAGGTCTATGTCTGATCATGCGGGAGAAATGAAGATGACGAACAAGCTTACCGAGACTGGGCGCCGAGCCGCGCTGGCAGATTTAGTCGGCTGGTCCGATGTCAGCGACCGGGATGCGATTACCAAAGAATATCGGTTTCGCGACTTCAATGCCGCCTTCGGATTTATGGCTCGGATTGCGCTGTATGCGGAACGTGCCAACCATCATCCAGAGTGGTTCAACGTATATAACAAGGTGGATGTCACCCTGACGACGCACGATGCAGACGGCGTCAGTGAAAAGGATATCGCGCTGGCCCGATTCATGGACGCGACAGCCGAAGACTAGAAAACTTTAGGCTCATGACCTGAAGGTCGCAGGTTCGAATCCTGCCCCCGCAACCACAGAAAGCCCTTGAAAACGCTCATGTTTTCGGGGGCTTTTTCATTTTCAGGTGGATGAGCTTGGCAGTCTGGCAAACTATTGGCAAACACAAGGAATCCCTCTTAGGGGGCCGCAAGTCCCCGCGGCCCGCGCGGAATCTCGTCGGTTTTCATTGATATGCGTACCGACATGCGGTACACATGGCCATGATCCGGAGCTTTCGTCATCGAGGCCTCAGGCGGATGCATGAGCACGGAGATGCGAGCAGGGTGGGATCCGATCTCTCGGACCGTGTCGCGCCGGCGCTGGCTGACCTCGACGACGCGGCCAAACCCTCCGACCTCAATCTGCCTGGCTAACGGATTCATCTGCTGAAGGGCAGTCTCAAGGGGCACTGGAGCATCTCGATTTCCGGAAATTGGCGGGTGACCTTTCGCCTTGAAGACGGAGACACATACGATGTCGACCTGGTCGACTGTCACTGACGGGAGCCAAGAGCATGCCGATGATCGATCCTCCCCATCCCGGACGTAGCGTTCGCGAAAACTGTCTCGAACCGCTCGGCTTGAGCGTGACCGAGGCGGCGCGGGTGCTGGGCGTCGCCCGCCATACTCTATCCCGGGTTATCAACGGCCACGCGAGCATTTCTCCCGAGATGGCGATCCGCCTCGAAAAGGCAGGCTGGTCCAATGCCGAGTTCTGGCTGCGACGCCAGACCACCTACGATCTCGTGCTGGCACGTAGACACGAATGCAATATCGACGTACGACGATATCAGTCGCAGTCCGCAGTCTAATCGGAACTTCACTGACCTGAAAGACGGTTTCGCCCAAGCGTGACGGGGGTTTCGTCCGGATTCGGTCTGTCAGGCTCATGCAAGCAGTGACTCCTGGTCCACGCCGAGCAGCCCGAACGCCTTCGCCTGCAGTCCGGTCGGCTCCGAGGCGATCTGGAACTGGCTATCTGGCCGGCCTGGCAGGGAGGCGTCGTTCAGCGTCAGCGTGCCGAGGTCGTCGAGCAGCGTGCGGAAGCTGTGGACCGGCAGCCCGTCGGGGGTCCTTTTGTCCGCCGCCTTGGCCTTCGCGCTCTGCGAGACCTCGGCCTTCTCCACGGGCGCGCTGCGCCGCGCCGCCTCGCGGTCGTCGTCCTCGAAGAGCATGGGCGCAAGGCGCTGGCGCATGTGCCATTCCACGTGGAACGCGAGCATGCACATGAACACGTGGGCCCGGACATGATTCTTCGAACAGACGTGGACGGGACGGATGCGCAGGTCGCTCTTCGCGTTCCGGAACGCGCGCTCGACGCCCGCGAGCGACTTGTACGCCTCCACGGCCTCGGCCGCGCCCATGGAGGCGGCGCCCAGGCTGGTGCGGACGACAGAACGGCCGGAGCCGGGGGAGGCCGACGCCGTCCACGCCGCGGAGGTGCTGGACTGGTACCGGAAAGGATGGGCCGTGGAGACGTGGTTCAAGACCCTCTAGTCCGGCACCAAGATCAGGGACCGCAGGTGACGCCGAGGACCTGAGGAAGTGCCTCGCCTTCGACGCCGTCACCGCCGTCCGTGTCGCCGACCTGACCATGCTCGCGCGGGAGAGGCCGGACACGCCCGCGACCGAGGTCTGTCCGGAGGAGGACGTCGACCTCCTGCATGCCCTGCTGGAGGCCCAGGGCCACCGGGAGGTCGTCCGGATGGAGGGAGGCCGCGTCCCCACCGTCAGGGACCTCGTCATCGACATCGGACGCCTCGTCGGCGCCCACCCGACGAAGCGGCAGCCCCTGCCCGGGTTCAAGAAGGTCTGGCAGGGCCTCGAGAGGCTCAACCGGGCCATCCAGGGGCGCGACGCCCTCGGCGAGAGAAGGCGGATTCAAGAGCCACATACAAGTGTGGGCTGTTGCAAGGCGTGGTGCCCCGCTTGATCGATGTGGTGGAGGGCAAGTCGGGATCGCGGCAGATGGCGCTGTTCCCCGAGGGTCGCGCAGCGCCGGCGCTGACCTGGATAGCCATCAAACCTGCTTGCAGCGTTCCGTCGCTTCCAGAAGCGCGCGCCTTATCCCTGGTTCCATCGCCGAGTGGCCAGCGTCTGGCACAATCACGTAGCGCGCGTCCGGCCATGCGCGATAAATTTCCTCCGCCGTGATGATAGGGCAGACCATGTCATAGCGTCCCTGAACCATGGTACAGGGTAGGTGACGGATCTTTTCGATCCCGCGCAATAAAGCGTCACTGTCCAAGAACATCTGGTTGAGGAAGTAATGCGCCTCTATCCGGGCCAGGCCCAAGGCCATGCGATCCTGCCGATAGGCAGATACGGTATCCGGGCTGGGCAACAAGGTCGAACATGCGCCTTCATAAGCACTCCACGCCCGTGCAGCCGGCAGGTGGATTGCCGGATCGGGATCGGTCAACCGCACAAAATAGGCGCTCAAAAGGTCTCCTCGTTCTCCTTCTGGAATGAATTCGGAAAACCGACGATGCGCCTCAGGAAAAATTCGCTTCATCCCGGACAGAAACCAGTCCAGTTCAGCCGTCCGGCCGAGGAACATGCCGCGCAGGATGAAACCGCGACACCGTTCAGGATGCGCGACGCCATAAGCCATGGCCAAGGCGCTACCCCACGAGCCGCCGAACAGCCACCAGGAATTGATGCCGAGTAACGTGCGCAGTTTCTCCATGTCTTCGATGAGAAGCTGGGTGGTATTGGCTTCGATACAGCCTCGCGGCGTGGACTTTCCTGCACCGCGCTGGTCGAACAGGACAATCCGGTAGTGATCGGGATCGAAGTAACGGCGGTGAGTCGGTGACGTGCCGGCGCCAGGGCCGCCATGGAGAAAGACCACGGGAACACCGGAAGGATTGCCGGATTCCTCCCAGTACATCCGATGCCCGTGGTCGAGTTCCAGAGCGCCACTGCCGTAGGGCTCCAGCGCGGCAAACAGGTCGGGCCTTACCATGGAAATCGAGGAAGGATGGGTCTCAACAGTCATTCCTGAATGGCAAGTTGGAATGGGTTGCAACGGGATCGCTCTGCCATTCCTGTAAACGAGCCGCCTCCAAAGATCACGCGGTCCATGCACCATGGCCGACGATCGCTACCGGATCGATACCTTCAACGAATCGAACAGTGTAAGTCGAAACCCTTCCCGCGAAAACAGCTTGATACAAGGAAGAACCCACAGCCTCAAGAATTCTGGTCCGTCAAGCGCACCGATCACAAAGAAGTCTTCTCGGGAGAGGCCTTCTTTGCCAGCCGTTCGGCATCTGAGTCGGTCGGAACCAAGTCGGCCATGCGGGACCGTTTGTTGTGGATGAACCAGAGATTTCGAGCATAGATCAGCAGGCCACCAGCCTGGCCTGCAATGATCACCGGATCGCGGCGCCAGATCGCGTAAGTCAGCAACGTCACGCCACCAAGAATGCTGAAATACCAGAACGCGATCGGAACGACGCTCTCCTTGGCCTTCTCACTGACGAACCACTGAACGATGAACCGTGCGGAAAACAGCGCCTGCCCCAGAAATCCGATCATCACCCAGATGAGCTGGCCGGCAGTTTCCACATTCATGAAACTCTTGAGCGCTTCGAGAAATTCCATCAGAATCGGTCCTTGGTTGAAGCGGCAGATTCAACGATTTCCGGATACCTTGTCCGGCGTTGCAGCCACATGACTCCCATGATGTCCCAGATACCGGCCCACAGCCGGTCCCAGGTGCCATAGTTGGACTGGCCGTGCGCCCGTGGCCGATGATTCACATCGACTGACAAAACGGTAAAGCCGCGCCGTATGAACAGGGCGGGCAAAAACCGGTGCATATGGTCGAAGTGCGGCAGATCCATGAAGGCCTCGCGGGGATACAGTTTCAGACCACACCCGGAATCCGGAGTCTTGTCACCCAACAGACGGGCGCGTAATCCGTTGGCCAAGCGCGACGAGAAGCGACGCCATAAGTTGTCCTTGCGGTTGCGACGCCAGCCGCAGATCATGAGCCGGTGATTGGTTTCCGTTTCCTGGCGATAGCGGGCCCACAAGGCCGGGATGCGAGCGGGATCATTCTGACCGTCCCCGTCCAACTGGACGATCAGCGCGCCGCAGGCCGCACGAATTCCGGTGATCAACGCCCGCGATTGTCCTTGAAAAACGGCGTGGGTCAGGACCCGCAATTCAGGAACCGTCTTGCGTGCCGCCTCTAGCTGCACAGCGGTACCGTCAGCACTGCCGTCATTGACGTAAAGAATTTCGAACGGCTCGCCAATATTGGTCAAGGCATTCCGGATTTCATTGACGAGCGGCACGATGTTCTCGGCCTCGTTACGGACCGGGACGACAACGGAAAATTTCATGAAGATGATGTTATCGAATGCCCCCAGCACCGACGAATCAATCGGATATCCGCCGAGGGCCTTGCAGAGCGTGTAGGGATGATGGCGATGATGACTAGTCGATCATCGCGGCTCAAACCAGACGTCACGGTGCCGCGTGAAACAGATTTCATGTGGTCAATCTTCTTCTTCGGTGACCTCGGAATATCGCATGCGTTTCAAGATCCACATCACGCCCAAGAGATCCCAGATGCCAGCCCACAGCCGGTCCAAGGTGCCATACTTGCTGATGCCTTTATTCCGTGGCCTGTGGATCACAGGAACGGAGATCACCCGATGGCCGCGGCGCGCGAACAGGACCGGAAAATAACGATGCATGTTTTCGAAGCGCGGCAGATCAAGAAAGGCTTCCCGGTTCATCAATTTCAGGCCGCAAGCAGTATCCGGCGTGTCGTCGCCCAAAAACCAGCGCCGCACGCGGTTGGCGATGCGTGACACGAACCTGCGCCAGAAGCTGTCCTTTCGGGCGCGACGCCAGCCGCACACCAGCAGCTTGTCTTCTGGCTGACCTGATTCGCATAGCGCTTTCCACATCTTCACGATGTTGACAGGATCGTCTTGGCCGTCGCCATCCATTGTCGCCATGAAACGGCCACGCGCCGCTTTGGCACCATTGATCAGGGCCCGGCTCTTGCCGCCACGCGTGACATGCCTGACAACCCGGACAACATCGTGAACTGCGACCTCCGCATCAATTTCTCTGGCCGTGCCGTCGTCGCTGCCGTCGTCGACGAAGACGATTTCATAGGCCACCACCCCTTCAAGTGCTGCTCGCACCTCAGCTACGCCGGCAGCAATGTTGCCAGCTTCGTTGTAGACCGGAATGATACAGGAAAGGTCCAGATCGGACATGGGCACGGCAACCTGGCGGGGAAACTGGCGGCGGTTTGACCGGATAACGGAATTATCGTACCAAACTTTGCCGTTTGCATACCATGCAGCTGCCGCCGGCGTCATCCTGGTGATGCTGACGTCGGTTCCGGCTGTCAAAATGCTGACCGTCCCAGAAGGAGAGTTGAAACGGTGCTGACAGGTTATCGCGCCTGGCTTTGGCTGATACTTCTGTGTGCGGCGTTGTACCTGCCCGGCATTGCGTCCATGCCGGCGATGGACCGGGACGAATCCCGCTTCATGCAGGCTTCCCGCCAGATGGCGCAGACCGGCGATTTCATCCGCATCCGGTTTCTGGACGAAGCACGCAACAAAAAACCGGCGGGCATCCACTGGATGCAGGCTTCTACCGTGACGGCTCTCAGTTCGCCGGAAAGTACTGCGCTCTGGCCGTATCGTGTGCCGTCGGCATTAGGTGCGCTGGTCGCAGTGCTGTTCACATTCGCCCTGGGCCTCTTGTTTCTGGATCGTCGCGGAGCCTTTCTGGCGGCTGCGTTGTTGGCTTCGTCCTTCCTCCTGGTCTTCGAGTCTCATGTCGCAAAGACCGATGCAGCCCTTCTTGCAGCCATCATGGCCGCGCAGTATGCGCTCGCAAAAGTCTATCTTGAAGGGCTTGCGGGCGGCGTGGCTGGGTGGAGGCCAGCACTCCTTTTCTGGACGGCGTTGGCCGTTGGCATCATGATCAAGGGACCCATCCCGGCAATCGTGGTGTTCCTGACGCTCGCAGCGCTTGCTGTGACGGATCGTCGGACCCGCTTCTGGGACGGGCTGCGGCCGACGGTGGGCGTGCCGCTGCTGCTCGGCATCGCAGCACCCTGGTATCTGGCGATTATCCTGGCCGACGATACATTTATTCGTGAGGCCGCCGGCCGGGATTTCTTAGGCAAGCTGCTGACCGGTCAGGAGCAGCATTGGGGTCCGCCCGGGGCATATGCGCTTTTGCTACTGGCGACCTTCGCGCCGGCGTCACTCTTCGTCTGGCAGGCCTTGCGGTGGAGCTGGATCTGGCGTCGGGAAGCCATGGTGAAGTTTTGTTTGTGCTGGGCAGTGCCTTTCTGGCTGGCACTGGAACTTACGTCAACAAAGCTGCCTCATTACATCCTGCCAATCTATCCGGCCTTGGCGCTGCTCATCGCAATGGCCGTGCAGGCGGCCGAAGCAGGCGAGTTCCGATGGCAGCGTCACTGGGCAACCAGATTATTTTACATTGCTTGCCTTTTGATCTTCGGCGGCTTCACAGTCGGCATGTTTCTGCTGCCCGTTATAACCGGGGACGGCTTTGTGGGGGTCGGCCTGATTCCGATCTTCGCGTTCCTTGCGGTCAGCGCCTATACCGTACCATGTCTGTGGAGAGGCGAAATTCGCAAGGCGCTCCTGGTATCCGCATTTGCAACGCCTCTGGTCTTCGCACCTGTCTACAGCGCCGTTGCGCCTGCAGTCAGCACGATCTGGATGAGCCGGGAAATCGGCGCCAAGGTCCAGGCCCTTGATCTGCCAGCTGACGTCAGACTCTACGCCACCGGGTATACCGAGCCCAGCCTGGCCTTCTATCTTGGCAGCAGACTCATGCTTTTATCGCCGTGGCAAATCGGTAATGCACTCCCCCAAAAGGGTTGGCTGGCGGTTGTCGGTCACACTGCGCTGCCGGAATTCCGCACAGCCATGTCGAAACGGGGCGTTACGCTGAAATCTGTCGGCACGATTTTCGGATTCAATTATTCGAGGGGGCGACAAGCCGCGGTCACGCTATACCGCCCCGCCGCCGACTAGCGGCCGCCACGGCCTGCTGCTCCCGTCGGTTCCCTTCGCAACCCATGCAGATGGCGCATGATCTCAGATATCGCTGTCGTTCGGCCTGTGGACCGGCAACTGGTTTCGTTACGGAAGAGAGAATTCTTTCTCGCCAAACGCTTTTTGGCCATCTTGTGTATTTTCTCTTGCCGATGCTTATCCAGAATTTGGCGAGCCTGTCGACCGTCACGACCATCGCCGTCATTCAGTTGCGCCTCCTTGCCGGGAACAGGCAGTGCACCTAAAGTTGATACTGGTTTTCCTTGGCCTGGTGCTGCCGGTCTTTATTGGACGAGACTGATTGGGCGCAGACTGGTTCGGCGATGTTGTCGCCGATGCCCCAGTCGGTCTTGTGATTCTGCACTGCCGAACCGCCGATGGTTTCTTGAAGAAGGCGTCTGTTCATGGGCATAGCGTCTCCCGACCCGCGCGACTGGATCGGCCGTGTCGAAACCGTGTCGGAAACCATCACTAAGACATCCGTCTATCGGATGAGCCGGACGCTCGATCGTGACGACCCGGAACCGGTAGAGGGCGACCCTCTGCCGTCGTGCTGGCATTGGATGTATTTTGCCCCTGTCGCCTTGCCGGCGGATATTGGTCGTGACGGTCATCCGGCCAAGGGTGGCTTCCTGCCGCCTATCCCCTACCCCAGGCGGATGTGGGCCGGGAGTCGCCTCACCTTCGACCGGTCGCTTCGTATTGGCGATCTGGCAACGCGGCATTCCGAAATCATCGATGTCAGGTTCAAGACAGGTCTGACCGGCAAGCTCGGATTCGTTACCGTAAAGCATGCCTATTCGGACAAGTTCGGACCGGCCGTCGTCGAAGAACAGGACATCGTCTATCGCGAACCGCCTGTCGGTGAAAACGTCGCCTCGCCGCCGCAGGATCCGCCAGACACGCCAGAGATGATGCGGGAGATCAATGCCGACCCGGTGATGCTTTTCCGCTATTCGGCGCTTACCTTCAACGGCCATCGCATCCATTATGACTACCCCTATGTCACAGGGGTAGAAGGCTATCCTGGTCTGGTCGTGCACGGGCCGCTGATCGCGACGTTGCTTGTTGATCTGGTGCGCCGCAACGCGCCGGGAATTGATGTGGCGCAGTTCAGCTTTCGCGGGTTACGACCGACATTTGACATCAGCCCGTTCAAGGTCTGTGGCATCCGGGACGGCAAGAAATTCAGATTGTGGTCGCTGGACAATGGCGACGCGATGGCCATGCAGGCCAGTTTGGTGATACGCTAGCGTTACTCGGCAGCGAATTGGTTCGGCACTGCGGTCCTGGTCAGATCGATCAGGGTAAAGTCCTGCTCTGCATGAAGTGAAGGGATACGTCGACGACTGTTGGCTACCAGATCCATGTCCAGCGTGCCGGACACGAGCTTCTCACCAACCCTGCCATCGGCGATGACATCGCCCCAAGGATCAACGATCAGCGAGTGACCATATGTCTTGCGGCCCTCGGCATGTTCGCCCCATTGCGCTGGCGCGACGACGAAACAGCCGGTCTCGATGGCCCGCGCACGCAGGAGCGTGTGCCAATGGGCCTGACCTGTAGTCCGCGTAAAGGCGGAAGGGACTGTCAAGATATGGGCGCCTGCCTGGGCTAGCGTCCGATACAAGCTCGGAAAACGCAGGTCATAACAAACCGTCAGGCCGATCTTTCCCCAAGGCGACGGCGCCAGGACTGCCTTTGTGCCCGCCTTGATCGTGTCCGATTCGCGATACCACTCATCGTCACGAAGGTTCACATCGAAGCAATGCAGCTTGTCGTACCGGGCGATGATGGCGCCATTGTCGTCGATCAGGATCGAGCGGTTCGCCAACTTGCCGTCAGGTAACCTGACCGACAGAGACCCGATCAACAGCCACACGCCTGCGGCGCTTGCAGCCTCCGCGAGTATCGGGAGCGCCGGATGACTGCTTTCCGGTTTTGCCTTGCTCAGAGCCGCAGCGGCTACCGGCTCGATCATGGTTGCATTCTCAGGGGTCAAGACAAATTTGGCGCCTTCCTCACCGGCGGCGCCGATCATCCGGCACAGTTTCTCTATGTTGGGTTCGAATTCCCGTTCGGCCGTGACCTGCAAACAGGCCACCTTGACACAGTTCTTGCCGACCGGTCCGATGGTCATCAGGCGTCTTGGGCGAGCAGGTTGTCCAGTTCGCCGGTCGCTTCGAGGGCATGGAGATCGTCACTGCCACCAACATGCTGATCGTTGATCCAGATCTGGGGAACGGACGTTGCGCCGGCGCGCTCGGCCACGGCCTTGCGTTTTTTCGGACTGAAGGTGACATCAACTTGCTGGAAGTTCACGCCCTTTCTCCTCAACAGATTGACGGCCCGAATGCAAAACGGGCACATTCTGGCAGTGTAGATTTCGACCCTTGCCATCATTCGTTTGCTTTCCGGAACCCTCGAAAGTACATGGGGTGAACTGATGCGAGAGTCCAGACTGCCGCCATTCCTTCCTGCGTTGCGCGCCGTCTTCAGGTTTCAGCAGATCCGGGAAACACGAGGCTGACGCATTCTCTTCTTGAAAATGCCGTCGCGGCCCGATCGGCGATTCGCACCTGCCAGGTTTCACGGATGCCTTCAATGACGGGACGCCGTTTCCGAATGGACCTGTCGCTCGACGATTGTCGGTGGGCAGTATTACTGGTCGGCATCTTGCTGTGCCATCTGGAAAAATTCCGAATGGCGCTATGGCCCCTTTCCAGTGCCGGTTCGAACCGGCAACGTCACAGCGAGTGGAAGCTTGTTCAGGACGAGATTGGCCATCGAATGCGGTTCATCATGGACCTCAACATCTTGCCCAGAAAGCCGCCAATGTATCGGCATGACGTTATTTTCGGGCCGGACAGACTTGTGTTAACGACGTGCACCAAATCGGAACAACGAAAACATGTCACTGCCTTGGATCCTGACCGCGGCACAAGCGGACGGAGTACGGTGGCAACGGAACGCGATGGCTTGCGCCTCTTCCGACTTCAGACAGCATCCTCTGCGCCTGTGCCGAAGAACAGCTTGTCGGGCAGTTGTCGCTCTTTGGCGCCTGGCGGCAAAGACATCACCTCGTCGTCAGTCGGCGATCGGAGACTGATCTGAGGTACGGGAACTGCTGCCGATCACGTGTGCACTTTCGCCAACTATCAGAGGGTCCGGTTTTTTGATGATCCGGACGTTCTTTTCCGGATAGGGCAGGTGAGCCAGAAAGTGCCGCATGCAATTCAGGCGAGCACGTTTCTTGTCGTCGGATTTGATGATTGTCCAGGGCGCTTCGGCCGTGTCGGTGTAGAAATACATTGCTTCCTTGGCTTTGGTATATTCATCCCACTTGTCCAGGGACTGCCGGTCGATCGGCGACAGTTTCCATCGTTTCAAGGGTTCCGCCTCGCGGGATTTGAACCGTCGCCGCTGTTCAGCCTGGGTGACGGAAAACCAGTATTTGAACAGCAAGATACCGCTGCGCACCAGCATGCGCTCCAGTTCCGGCGCCTGGCGCATGAACTCCAGATATTCGTTGGCAGAGCAAAAGCCCATGACGTGCTCAACACCAGCCCGATTGTACCAGGAACGATCGAACATCACCATTTCACCAGCTGACGGCAGATGGTGAACATAGCGCTGGAAGTACCACTGGCTCTGTTCTTTCTCGGAGGGCTTGTCCAGGGCAACGACTCGGGCACCGCGGGGATTCAGGTGCTCCATGAACCGTTTGATCGTACCGCCCTTACCGGCGCCGTCTCGACCTTCAAACAGGCAGATCACTTTCTGGTTTGTGGCCTTGACCCAATCCTGGGCCTTCAACAGTTCAACCTGCAGTTTCGCCTTGTCCTGTTCGTACTCCCTCCGCCGCAGTTTCCGCTTGTAAGGATACTCCCCGGTTTCAAACAACCGCCTGATCGCCTCCTGATTCCGCCGCAGGTCGGCGATCTGAGGGCGGTGCAATGGCGGCTTCTCAATCAGTTCTGCCAAGGGCCCGTCAACAACATCCGGGTTTTCAAAGGCCGGAGCGACGGGCGCGGTGGCCTTTGCTTCGTCGCTCATCGCCGACTTGTGAGCCGAGGCGGCAGCCTGTTCATTGTCTCCCATGGCATTTCATCTCCCAGCATCTATCTTGTATCTGGCGCTTGTACTCGGTGACAAACGATGAAAATCAATCCCCTGACCGGAAGCGCGCTCTAATCCTCAACACCTCAGGAACTTGCCATGAACTTGACTGGAAAAACAGCCATTGTGACCGGCGCAGCCCGTGGCCTCGGTCGTGCCTATGCCCACAAGCTTGTCGAGATGGGCGTCAACGTTGTCGCCAGCGATGTTGCCGATTGCGGCGAAACGACTGAAAGCGTTTATGGGCCGGGCAAGATCGTCGGCACACAAGTCGACGTGGCGAGCCACGACAGCGCATCGGCCATGGCGGAGACGGCGATCGAAGCGTTCGGTGGAATCGATATCTTGGTCAACAACGCGGCCTTGTACGGCACGTTGAAAGGAGGCCGGGTCGAACAGATCGACGAAGACGAATGGGACGCCTGTATGGCCGTGAACGTCAAGGGACTCTGGAATTGCGCCAAGGCGGTCATCCCGTCAATGCGCGCGCGCGGTGGCGGCAGCATCATCAACATCTCGTCCTTGGCAGCGGTCTACGGCCTGCCGTACGCGTTGCACTACTCCACATCGAAAGGAGCGGTCATCGGCATGACCCGGGCCATGGCCCGTGAACTTGGCCGAGACTGGATCCGCGTAAATGCCATTGCTCCTTCCGCTGTCCTGACGGAAGGCACTGACGAATTCTTTGGCGACAAGAAAGAAAAGGGCATGCAAGTCATCGCCGCCGGCCAAAGCCTGCAGAAGAATCTGACCGCCGATGATCTGGTCGGCACGGTCCTTTACCTGGCTGGCGACGCCAGCCGCTTCGTTACAGGTCAGACGATCATGGTCGACGGCGGCACGATATACCTGTGATCCGACGCACTGTTGCAGCCGGCATGATGCTTTTGTTCGCTGGAACCCTTGCCACGCAGCCTGCCTTGGCGGTGACCGTTGGCGACTATCAAAAATGGCGCCACGACACGCGGACGCTCCAGGCGACCCCAACCGGCCTGATCGAGGTCCGGATCGGAGGCATCCTGCACGGCCTCAGCATTGCAAACCAGCAACTGACGAAGGCCGGCGGCCCCGTGCTCTACTGCGAACCGAACAGCCCGAAGAGCGTCCGGCTTGCCGGCAGCGCGGTACGGAAGTTACTGGACAAGGAACTGAAATCCCCGTCCCGCTTCCCGGGGACACCCTGGCCCGCCCAGACACGAATTTCGGCCGTCATCCTGTACATCCTGCAACGAACCTGGCCTTGCCCGACTGACAAAAAGATGCTGCAGTAAGCTGTTGGTCATTCCCCACCCAATCTTCGATCGCTGCGCCGTCCGCCACCATCGTGATCGCGCCGCACGCCATTATTCGAACGCCGTCGCAGCACACAATCCCGAATTCCTTCATGAGGAAATCACGGATCGCCTGCTGGAACGCCTCGGTGAGATCCGGAAGCCTTTTGCCGACTGCCTCTATCTGGGATGCCGCCACGCCCCCGCGACCCGACGGCTCGCAGCCCGCAAGGACTTGCAGTTCGTGGTTCAGGTAGATTTCAGCCCGAACATGACGGTGGTCGCACGCGCCGACAACCGTTTCTTTCCGACCTTGTGCGTTGACGAGGAATACTTGCCGTTCGTCGAGGGCTGCTTCGATCTCGTTTTTGCGCCTTTGTCGCTTCACTGGGTCAATGACCTGCCGGGAGCCTTGATTCAGATACGAAGGTTGCTGCGACCCGACGGGCTGTTGCTGGCGGCCCTTTTCGGCGGCGCCACCTTGACTGAATTGCGTGAAGCGCTCGGAGACGCGGAACTCTCCAACGAGGGCGGGATATCGCCCCGGGTATCGCCCTTCGCCGATGTCCGCGATGGGGGCAACCTGCTGCAACGGGCCGGGTTTGCGCTGCCGGTTGTCGATCGTGAACAGGTGACAGTCACCTACGAACACGCCTTCAATCTGATGATGGATTTGCGGCACATGGGCGAAACCAATGCCGTTCTGGAACGGCGCAAGACTTTCACGCGCCGACAGACCCTGCTCGACACCGCCGACATCTACCTTAGGCGTTTTGCCGACAAGAGCGGCCGACTGAAGGCGACTTTCGAAGTAATCTACTTGACTGGCTGGTCTCCGGCCGGCACGCAGCCGAAACCCTTGCGCCCCGGCAGTGCAACAGTCCGGCTGGCAAACGCCCTGAACGCAGAGGAGAGAGATCCGGGAGCGAACTAGGCTGTGTACCCATTTAATTGTCTTGCCAACGCCCGCAGCAGGAAGCGACTGGCAGCGAGTTGCACGGCCGAGAGGAAATTGCGGGCAGTCTTGTCGTAGCGGGACGCAACCCGGCGGAATTCCTTGATCCTGCCGAAGAACCGCTTGATCCGATTGCGGTCCTTATAGAGGGTCCGGTCAAAGGGGATCGTGCGGCAGGCCCGGGAAGGGATGTTCGCCGTCCCACCCGCCTGTTCGATGCACTGGACGACGACATTGGCATCATAGGCCTTGTCACCCAGCACCGTGGTGCCGGGCTGAAGATCGGCAAGCAGCGTCTCGGCCTGCGGACAGTCCGAGGCCTGGCCCGGGGTCAGGACCAGGGCATCCACCCTGTCCGTACCGCCTAGGGCGAGGTGGATCTTGGTTGTCCGTCCGCCGCGGATCGAGCCGATCTGGGGTGGCGGCCCGTCGCGACGGGCCCCGGCCGCGTGCTTTTGCGCCGGCACGACAGAGAAGTCCAGCATGCGCAGGCGAACCGCGTCACCGCCCGCCTCGTCATCATCGTCCGCCTGCTTCTGGAGGGCGTGCATGATCCGGGTCCGGGTGCCGTTCCGGCGCCAGCGGTCGCCATCCGCTCGCTCGTTCTTGCAGGCACTAACTGGTCGGGATTTCTGGAGCGTGGTTCACGTTTCCTTCTTCGGAAAGTGCGGATGTTCTCGTATTGTTTGTCAGTGATCTGGATCATATGAATCCTGCCCTCTTCCTGCATGATCAATTCAATCCGGCGGGCCAGGGCATCGGCATCTCCCGGCAGACCCTGATCTGCCCCTAGATCGCGGAGCGCCTCCGGACTCACGGGTCCGGCTGAACCGCCCCGCACACCCCCTCTCCCGCTTGAGTCCTCCAGCCGCTGCACGGCGAGAACGCTTTGCCGATCGCAGCCGGTTCTCCCGCACCCGGTCAACCGGTTGACCGGGTGCGGCCCAAAGGTTAGCTTGCGAGGATGACAGACCCCACACCGCACCAACTGTCCGAGCGGATCGTTCGACTGGAAGGTGAACTGAAAGCATCACGCGCGGAGAATGATGCCATGGAATCACGGATTGATGCCCGCCTCGCCGGGATGGAGGCCGACATGGTCAAGCGCGACAAGGACAACCAGCGTTGGGTGGTAGGATTCGGCCTAGCCCAGATGGTCCTCACCGTAGCCGTTCTGGCTGCCGGCTTCGCGTTCCTCGGCATCCTGATCGGTTTGCCCACCTGAATTTGGCCCGGAATCGCCGGCATCCGCCCGATTCCGGCCCGCAGAGCGAATTCAGCACCTCCGGAGGGGGTTAAGCGTGATCGCCTGCCGTGTCGATTTCCTGCCCATGTGCCTGTCCCCCGCGTGTCATGCGCCGCGTGACGGCGGCGGCAGGAGAATGCCATGATCCGGGAAAGAATGGAATCTTCTGTTTCTTACTGACCACTAGAGCAGACGGCAGACCTGTCAATATTTAAGTACACAGCCTAGGCCCGCAACTCTCCTCCCGTTTGCCTGTTGACGACCGCCACGATCTTCTCGGACACTGTCTCAATCTCTGCGTCGGTCAGTGTTTTTCTGGTTGGCTGGAGCGTTACAGAAATCGCCACCGACTTCCGGTCGGCGCCTATATTGGCACCTTCATAGACATCGAAAACGGTCACGTCACTGACCAGCGTCTTGTCAGCGCTCCGAACAGCCCGCACGACTTTCTCCACCAGCGTTGCACGATCCAGCACGAAGGCGAAATCCCTTTCAACCGGCTGGAATGGCGAAGGATGCAACAGAGCGCGGGACTTGCCGCTTTTGTCCTTGTGAGGGGGCAGGTTGTCGAAAAACAGTTCGAACCCCGTCATCGGTCCCTTGGCAGCAAGCGCTTTCAGTACTCCTGGATGCAACTCGCCGAATATTGCCAGAAGACGGTTGCCCAGACGCAAGGCTCCGGACCGTCCGGGGTGGTACCAAGCCGGAACCTCGGTCGTGATCCGAAGGCTGCCAACCGGTGCGCCGACCGACTCAAGAACCGCCGTCACATCGGCCTTGGCGTCGAAAGCATCGACGGTGCGCGGCATCTCAAGCCACTGGCGACCCGTCATGTCGCCTGCGCGGAGGCCGGTTGCCATGATCCGTTGTTCGTCCGGTTCATTGCCAGCAAACTGTGGACCTATCTCGAACAGGGCAACATCGGCATGGCCTCGATCGGCATTGCGCTGCGCCGCTTCGATCAGGTTCGGCAGAATCGAAGGCCGCATCACGTTCAGATCCTCAGTGATCGGGTTCTCCAGTGTCGTGAGTCGGCTGCCGCCGCCGAAAAGCTTGGCCCTGCCCTTCTTCATGAAAGACCAGGTCACGGCCTCCAGCATCCCCCGTACGGCCAACGCACGTCGCGCCAATCGAACCCGACGCTGGACTGGCGTCACCGTCTGAGCAGGCATACCATCCGGCACCACGGACACTGCCGGGATTCGCTGGTAGCCGTAAATGCGCAGGACGTCCTCCACTACATCCGCCTCCCCATGGGCGTCGACATCGAAGATCCGCCATGACGGAATGGCGATTGTCCACGTCGATTGACCGTCGACATCCTTTTTGTTCTCGACCGAATATCCCTGGATCGAGAGTATCCGGTCGATCTCCTTTTCCGGGACGGCAACGCCACCCAGCGAGACCAGGCGCGAGGGTCGGAAAGTCACGGTTCGCTGCCAGTCAGGAATCGCGCCGGCGCTGAAAACATGGCTGGCTTCACCGCCACACAGATCAAGGATCAGGCGTGCGGCCACCTCCGCACCCCACAGGGACGATTCCGGGTCGACGCCCCTTTCGAACCGGTAACGGGCGTCGGAATTCAGGCCCAGCTTGCGCCCCGTTGCGGCCGTGCGCAGCGTATCGAACAGGGCGACTTCCAGAAACACGCTGGTGGTCTCTGGTTTGCATCCGGTCGCTTCGCCACCCATCAGACCGCCAATGCCTTGAACGCCGTTGTCGTCGGCGATCACGGTCATGTCATCAGTAAGTGTGTAGTCCTTACCGTCCAGCCCCAGAATGGCTTCGCCGTCACGCGCCATTCGCATAGTCAGGTCGCCAGCCAATTTGTCAGCATCAAACACGTGCAGCGGCCGTGCCAGGTCATGGCTCACCAAGTTCGTAATATCGACCAGCGCCGAGATGGGCCGCAAGCCGATTGCCCGAAGACGTCGCTGCAGCCACTCCGGGCTCGGCCGGTTTGTAACGTTCCGGAAATAGCGCCCGGCGACGAACGGGCATGCGTCTTGCCTGTTCGGCGGCAGGTCCCGCTTCCAGACCTTCGGGCTGTCAAACGTTCCGGGAACGACCGTTTGGTCAAATGGTTTCAAGATTCCGACCCCGGCAGAGGCCAAGTCCCTCGCGATCCCGTGGACACCCAAGGCATCCTGGCGGTTCGGCGTGATTGCAATCTCGATCACCGGGTCATTCAGGGCCAGATAATCGGCAAACGGCTGACCAAGCGGTGCATCTTCGGGTAGTTCGATGATGCCTTCGTGGTTATCCGACAGACCCATTTCCCGTTCGGAACATAGCATGCCATTGGAGGCCTGACCGCGGATCGAACCCTTTTTGAGGTTCATGCCCGTACCTGGAATGCGAGCACCTGCCGGGGCGAACACTCCTTTCATTCCGGCCCGGGCGTTGGGCGCGCCGCAGACAACCTGAACCTGTTCCGCCCCGGTGTCGACAACGCACACAAGCAGACGGTCGGCATCGGGATGCTGCCGGGCTTCGAGGACACGCGCGATCGTGAATGAGGCCAGGTCGACCGCCTTGTCTTCGACATCTTCGACCTCCAAACCTATTGCCGTCAGCTTTTCGGTGATTTGGTCCAGCGACGCATCCGTCTCCAGATGCTCCTTGAGCCAGGACAGAGTGAACTTCATGGGTCTGGTTCCGTACCGGTGACGCGCGGTTATCTAGCAGTCCGCTCGGATCGGGCAACCGGCGGCAGGGCCGCACCGACTGGGACACTGCCATCGCATTCTGCAGTCGCCTTCATCCTTCTGAGGCGGGATAACGCCAAATCAGCCTACCGGGGCGACAGCCCGGTGGAGGGCACCACTCGGGCGCTTGCGGCGACATGGGGCGTCACCCCTGGCAGATGACCTGAGGTCAAATTCATGTTGAATCAGGTTCTGTGGACCCGACTTCTGAAGGAGGCGCTGACGGATCGGCCCGACATCTCCCGAATACTCTCAGAGCCTGAATCATAAGTCTTTGATATCATGATGTTCTTGTGAATCAGGCACTTGTCCCTCGCGCGACCCTTCGCATGAGGAAGCGGCAGATGGCGAGCTGTGCCCGGGCCAGGGAACTCTTCAGGCTCCGCTCGAAGTCCCCGGCGAGCCGGCGACATCGTCCCCTCCGGGCGAAGGTCCGCGCCACCACCCGGCGGCGGGGGATGACCGTGAAACCCTCGGTTTCCTTCGGCTTTCCCACGATCTCCAGGATGTCGGGAAGCTTGAGATCCTTCAGCCGGTCGCGCAGTCTGCTGCCCCTGTACCCGCCATCGGCAAACACCTCCGAGCCCCCCCGGGCTCTCAACGACACACACTTGACTCCGAGGCGAGTTTTGTGCGATTTGGGCTGCCCTGCAGATTGGCATGCGTCAGGTCTCGGCGGAGACGGTGGAATGGTTCGACACGGCCTGCAAGGGCGGTGAACTGACGCGTACCGCCTTGGCCCGCGCGCTTTGCGAGCGGGAGAGCTGGCGCGGCCCCTCCGGTCGGCCCTGCCTGGCGTCGGCGCGCCGGATGTTGTCGCCGCTCGCGGAGGCGCTGGGCGTGCCCCTGCCAGAGGCGGAGACGCCAGCGCCTGATCCGCACATGCGCCCTCCCTCGGACTTTCCCGACGTCCTGTCGCGTGCGCGCCTTGCGATCTCGGCGCCCTGTCGCTTGACCTTCCTGCTGGCGTCGTGTCCCGAAGGCCCGCCGCCTTCCGCCGTCTTCACCGATCGACTGTCGATGATCGCCCCCGTCGGCGCCACACCACGGCCTGCCTGCGCCCGCGCCAGGGCGCGAAGCGCATCCGGCCTCCGTTCCGGGGTCCCGTCATTCCGCCAGGCACAAAAACAGTTCCGAACCGTGGAAGACGGCGGATGACAGGGCGGAACGAGCCGCCACCGACATCCCGACGACAGCATGGACCGGATCGCATCGAACACCCGTCGCCCGGGGCCGACCCATCCGGCCCTGCGTCGGGATCAGCGGGGCAGTCAGCGCCCGTTCCACGTCCGTCGGATCGTCTTGCCGATCATCATGCAGCAGGCCATGCTGCGCTCGGGCGGCCTCGCTCCACGCCATGGTATCCTCCTTCGTCGATGTCAATATCCCGACAGGATACCACAGAACGAGGCCGCCCGAGACTTCAGGAGCAGACACTGAGACTTCCCCGGCAAGGCCCTCTTGCAGGATTGCCGGATTCCGGGAGTACATGGAGCGTGATGGAAGTCCGGTAGCCCGCGCCATGTTCGAGCGGAACATCTCGGGGAAGATCGGCGCTGCGCAGTTCAACGCCGACATGAGCGGGCTTCTCCGGCCGGGTTTCGAGTGGCAGCCGTCAGAGGCGCGCCGGACGGTCTCCGGCCGGCTGATCCCGCTCCTCCCGGGTGAACCGTGGAAGGGGGAAACGGAGGGATGAGCCAGGGACGGGATGGAGCATCGGGAGAATCGCGTCGCAGTTTGCTCGGCGCGGCAGTTGCGACCGAAGGCTTGATTCGCGATGCCTGAGCTGGTCGCAGGCCGCCCGGCAATTCCGGTTAGGCTCCTGAACGAACTGGACAGCGAAAGAGTCGTTTTCTTCTGCGGTGCCGGCATCTCGGCGGGACGGGGTTCCGATCTGACAGATTTTGCTGACCTGGTTCGGCATGTGCATGAAGTGAATCACCTCAGTCCTGACTCAGTCTAAAGCGAAGTGCTCGACCTAGAAGAACCCGACCCCGACCGTCGGCGTCCGATCCTCGACAATGCGCTCGGGCCCTGGAACGGGAATCGCGCCTCGGAGCCTGCGCCCTGCGCGCGATTCGGCCGACCGGCTCGCGCCGTCGATGACGACCGCATCAGAATGAACTTGGACAAAGCGGTCCCAGATTTGCAAGGACTGAAATGCGCTCGGTCTGATGCCGAGCCCGGCCTTGTCAGATGATGGCTCGCTTGGGACTTCAATTGAAGGGTTGGTAAAGGATTTGCAATACTCGACGTGATCCGGTATGGCCATGTACAAGCAGCAGGAGCGAGGATACTCTGTCGTGAGGCCACTGGACGATTACATAAGGGATCAGTTGACACAGGGCCTCGTCAGCATCGGCGGGAAGCTCAACACTGATGTGATCACTATCATTGGTCCAATTATTCCAGGATTGGAACATCGATTGCGCCAGGCAATTGAGGCGTTGCTTGAAAGAAAGAAAATTGTATCGATTATTCTCGATACACCGGGCGGTGTCGTTGAAGTCGTAGAGAGAATGGTCAACGTGCTACGATCAGTCTATGACGAGGTGATAGTGATCGTACCGGATCGTGCAATGTCTGCCGGCACGATACTGGCATTGAGTGCAGATAGAATCATGATGGATCATTTATCTTGCTTGGGACCAATAGATCCTCAGATAGAAAGAGAAGGAAAATTAGTACCAGCGTTATCATATCTAAATCAGTTTGAGCGTCTGAACGCAAAAGCGCAAAACGGGAAGTTGTCTACAGCTGAATATGCATTGCTGAACAAAATGGACTTGGGAGAGCTATATCAGTTTGAACAAGCGAGGGAACTGTCGATTGATCTACTCATTAAGTGGTTGACGCAATACAAATTCAAGAATTGGATACAAACAGAGACAAGAGGAGAAAAAGTTACAGAGGAAATGAAAGCAGAGCGAGCTGGTGCGATTGCGGCGTTGTTGAACGATCCTGAAAAATGGCGTTCGCACGGTCGAGCGATTGATGCCAGGACACTGCGCGAAGAAGTTAACCTGAAGATCGATAGTTTCGAGGAGGATGTGGATCTGTATAAGGCCATTAGAGATTACTTTGAGTTGCTAAGTGACTACATGCATCGAGGAGAGCTTCTCTCCTTTGTCCATACAAGGGAGTACTTCTGAAATGAGCGCAAAACCAGGCATGGTGAAGTTGCAGGAAACCGAGATTCTAAAGCGCAATACGAAAATAGATGCCCACGTAGTCAGCGCGCAAGCGAAGTTGGAACGTGAGCTTAAGGATATTGGCGTAGAGATCAAACCAGAATTCAAGGTGGAGCCGCCCTTGGGGCGGGGAATGACGCGATTAAGTCGTCAGAATTTTTAGGTGACTATTCCAGGATTATTGGGTGAAGATCAGCGTAGGCCGCACGCGCGCCCAAACGCTTTTCGTTTGCCACCCTCGCGCCAGGAACGGAGCACGTGTTCCCGGTACCCCATGGAACCAGGGGGCATCGGTGGTGTACGGAGTGGTCTTATACGCCGCGGCAGCGTGCGACAGGTGTCAAGACTTGTGTCGCGTCTCAACAACCTCGTTACAACTAGCCGTACAGCGCCGAGCCGACCGCAAGACCCGGCTTTCCTGAACTGACTGACGCACGAAAAGACAGCTTGCCGGGTTGCGCGATCCGTCATGGTGAATCGTCTGGGTCTGGTGTACCGTGATGCACATGGAGCCTGATACCGCCGAGCAGAAGCACTGCCCGAATATAATGCGCCATCATGGGAAGGACGGCATCTTCGTCGGGCTGGAGGGTGTTCCGTATCCGTCGGCCATCCGACGGTGGTAGCGGAAATGACCGCCGGCGCCAGACCGTCGGCTTCGACACGCCCGTCCGCCGCATGGTCCCGGCCGGCCCGCAGCCCGAACCCGGTTCCAGGACGATGCGGGCACGCCAGACGTGCTTCCGGAGGCTCCGCGGGTTGCTCGCGATCCGTTCGAGGCGTGCGCGGTCCTCGTCCGAAAGCACGATCGCCTGCCGTGTCGATTTCCGGCCCGTCGGTCTGTCCCCCTCATGTCATGTGCCGCGTGATGGCGGCGGCAGGAGGATGCCGCGATCCGGAAAGGAAGGGAACCTCTCGTTTCTGATAGACCACTAGCATCTCAAATCCTCTCTCACACCAAGTCCTCGAAGTCATCGCTGACAAACCGATCCAAACTGAAGTCTTCGCTGAAGGACGCCGAAAAGCGATGGCGTCGTCGTTCCGTTTGGTGCTGGGTTCCGGTTGCCGTTGCGTGGTTCACGAGTTCCTCTATGCAGCTTCGCTTCCAGACCAGTCCGAGATCTGAGTCGCCCCGCAATCTGCCGGAATAGACACCGAGGAAATAGTTCACGGTGTTTTTCGCCTGGTAGTCCTGTTCCTCGCATGTCACGACATCTCCCTTTCTGAACCGTGCCCATACGGGAGAGCCTGACTGACCGGGGCGCGATCTGCAGTCGATGAGGAATATGGGCAGCCCTGCAACGTCCACATCCGGTTCGGACGCCAAGAAGCCTTTCGACCAAATTGGAAACGGCGCTCCAATTTGACCGTATGGGTATCCGATGACCTGTAGTTCGCTACCCACGTCCCAACGGTGCCAATTGCCTTGCGATGAGACACCGTCCAACGAGACGCTGTTGTTCTCTCCTATGATGTTCACCATCTCCTTGACGGGCAGCGCCACGATATCGGCCTTGTCTCCCAACGTGGGATGTTGAACCCAAGATGGCGCTTCGGGGTTTTCGTGGTCCACCAAGTCGATGTGATAGTGAACCTCTCCCGGGCCGTGCAGGGTCACGACGGCGTGGTCTGGTATCCCGCCTGCCTTATGGAGCGTTTTGCCGGTGATGTTGTCGCGACCGGTGAAGTTATGTCGGTTCGTGACAAGCACCGGTCCGTCAGTAGACATGACGAAGAAGCAGGTTCCGCTCGCAAGTGGCGTTTGTCCAAAGTACATCCTGATATAGCGGGATACGCCAGACAAACTGTCGAAAAAGCCCGCCGCTTCGTGTTCGTCGTTATCTTGCATCTAGTTGGTTTTCATTAGATTGGGTCGAGCGAAGCAGATAATCTCCGTGTGATTCGTGTTCAACACTATCACGCGCGTTCACCGTCCCGTTCAGCTTCAGCTCGACCGCAGCCGCCGCTGCCGTCAGACCCAGACGGCGATCCGCCTGACGCAACAAGAGCGCGCCACCGTCACTGGTCACAAACCCGCCTCGACAAGGCGACCCCGACGGGCTGGAAATGAAAGAAGATCCGAGAGACAACCCGTAACCTCCGTGCTCCCGTGTCAGATTCCACTCGACCGACCGAACCATCCCACAAAAATGGAGCACGGCGGTGCCTTGTTCGTGAACATCCGGGCTAGTTCCGCTGATCCAGCAGCCCCCGCGTAATTACCTGGGCCTGGATCTCGGCAGCGCCTTCAAAGATATTCAGGATACGAGCATCGCACAGGACGCGGCTGATCTCATATTCTTGGGCATATCCGTTGCCACCGTGGATCTGCAAGGCGTTGTCTGCGTTAGACCAGGCCACGCGTGCGGCCAGAAGCTTTGCCATGCCGGCCTCGATATCGCAACGACGACCGCTGTCCTTCTCGCGCGCGGCAAACCAGGTAAGTTGCCGCGCCATCATGGTCTCAATCGCCATCCAGGAGATCTTTCCGGCGACGCGGGGAAAGCTGTAAATCGGCTTGCCGAACTGAATCCGCGATTGCCCGTAGGCAAGGCCGAGTTCCATGGCGTTCTGCGCGACGCCTATGGCGCGAGCTGCGGTCTGTATGCGAGCGCTCTCGAACGTCGCCATCAATTGCTTGAAACCCGCTCCTTCCTTTTCGCCAAGAAGATTGGCAGCCGGCACTTCGAAGCCGTCGAAGCCGATCTCGTATTCCTTCATTCCACGGTAGCCTAGGACATGGATTTCTCCGCCGGACATTCCGGGGGAGGGAAAGGGTTCGACGTCGTCGCCGCGCTGCTTCGGCGCGATGAACATGGAAAGGCCGCGATAACCGGGTTGTTCGGGATCGGTCCGCACCAGCAGGGTCATGACATCAGCGCGGGCGGCATGGGTTATCCAGGTTTTGTTGCCCGTGATCGTATAGGTGTCACCGTCCTTGAGCGCGCGTGTCCGCAAGCTGGCAAGATCGGACCCGGTATTGGGCTCGGTGAACACTGCCGTGGGCAAAATCTCACCAGAGGCGATCTTGGGCAGCCATTCCTTGCGCTGCGCGTCGGTCCCGCCCGCGCGGATCAACTCTCCAGCAATTTCCGAACGCGTGCCGAGAGAGCCGACGCCAATATATCCGCGGGACAGTTCCTCCGTCACGATGCACATCGCAACCTTTCCCAATCCCAGGCCGCCGAAATCCTCCGGGATGGTCAGGCCGAAAACGCCAAGTTCCGACAACTCGTTGATCACATCCATGGGAATGAGCACGTCTTCAACATGCCAGCCGTGGGCGCAAGGAGCCACCTTCTCGTCGGTAAAGCGACGGAACTGGTCACGGATCATGATCAGCGTTTGGTCGCCCAGGCCGTTGTCGCCGAATCCACCTTCGGCGATCAGCGCCGCCAGACGCATTCGCACGGCATTTGTGTTGCCGCACCCAACCACCGTCCGTACGGCCGGCGTATCGAACGCTACCACGGCATCGCGAGTGACGCCCATGTCGGCAGGGCGAAGGATCTCGCCTTGGCTGATGGCAATCCCTCCCCTCAACTGGCCAAGATATTCGCCGAAACCGGCTTGAAGGATCAGCTTTTCGGCCTCCCCCAGCGCACCGACAGCGTCGAGCCGTTCGGCCCACGCCAGCGTCTGTCTCAGCGCAACGACGTAGGTGTTGAACCAAGCCAGACCATGGGCTGCAAACTGCTGATGTTCCAGCAGAGCCGTATCCACCTCGCCATCCCGCACGATCAGACCAGCGACGGCCCGGCGCGCGGCATTGTTCAGTTTCTCGGCAGCAACCAGCGCCTCGCGGCAAGTCGGCAGGCAATCCTGGAGCAAGCCGCCGACAGCAGCGCCTGTTTTGTTTTCAGGTCGGGTGATTTCGTTCATCGCGGGTCACATCAGCGAACGACCGGCTCTGCTCCTGGACGTCGGAAAGTCTGGAATCAGATCAGTATTCGCCCTCCAGCCGGTCGTGTCGAAGGTCAGGGCGACAGTCATATTGCCGCCAGTAATCGCTGCTGGCGGGAAGCTGATTGGCGCGCGGCAAAATCTGCCGAAGATGCAGCAGGTTGCGCAACGCAACCGGACCGGATCGGTCAATCGCTTCGACCTGCATCCGATTGCCATGGTTGCGCATCCAGATCGGGATCCAGCCCATCGTGGCCATTTGCAGCTTGCCGGCCGGCGTCGGCTTCAGGCCAAGCACCAGAATGATTGAACTGCGCCGCGGCAGCCCGATTTGATTGGACACGAAATTACCCAGGGAATACGCCACCAGCCCTTCGCGACCCGATGCCGTAACGTATTTCTCAATCGGTTGCATGACGTGGGGATGGCTGCCGATTACGGCCGTGGCGCCGGCGTTGATCGCCTCCTTCGCCAAGGCTTTCTGCCGACGATTCGCCCCATGCCGGTATTCCAAGCCCCAATGAGGAGCGAACAACACCGCGTCGATGTCGTCCCGCCGTGATAGCCCGTTGATCATTTGCAGCACACGGGCTTTGTGCTTGTAGCACAACAAGACCTGGCCACCGTGATCAGGTATGCCATTGGTGCCGTAGCTGCAGGCCAGCCAAGCGAGGCGCCAGTGTCTGCCACCCTTGCTGATGGTGGTGATCGCGTGCCACGGTCGCACCATCTTGCCGCGCTTTCTGGTGCCGGTGAACTTGAGGCCCTCAGCCTCGATAGCCTCTATTGTCTTGTCCACGCCGATGGCAAACCGATCCATCGAATGATTGTTCGCAGTCTGGAGCACGTCGAACCCGGCGTCCTTGAGTGATCGCACCACTGAAGGATGGTAGTTGAACATCGGATAGCCGGTATAGACCCAGCCATCCCACAATCGCTGGGGCGGCGCGGTCACCCGACCACGCTTTGTAACACCGGCGGCTGCCGGTCCTTCGAGGTTTGCGAAGGCCACATCGGCGCCTTGGATCAGGTCGACTACCGGCCCGAACAGGCTCATGAATCCGGTCTCTTGATTCATGGCATAACGCTGCACCGTATCATGAAGAATGACATCTCCCACCGCCGCCACGGTGACGAGTTCCGGCGCCTTCACCCTGCCTTCGAACGTGATCATGCCGGATCGTCCCTGCTCTGGGCAGGCTTCTTGCAAAACGGTTCTTCCCGCAGCGGGCGTGGACCCGGCGGCAAGCAGAAGGACCAAAAGGAGCAAGCGGCGACTGACATGGCGTCGATTATCGTGTGCATGCCGGCGAATAATCGCAACCATGATGATGCCTTTACTGGACGATCCGACTTGATCGCAACGACGCAGTTTGGTGGAGCAATCGACGGAGGGACGCATGCGGCGGAGATGACTGTTGGTAGGGATGCGGAGGAGACCGATAGTGGTGCGAAGAAACTGGATCTTTGGGTACAGGGTGAAATTATGGCAACTTTGGTCTCGCCAACGACGCGTATGCACCCTCGGATAATGACCATTGCCCGAGGCGCGTACGGAATATAGGGTTTCACCGCGGCTGCCGCCAGGAAGACACGGTATATGCACCACCGCACCGGAATAATCAGCCGTGGCGTGAGTATCCTGATGCTTGCCCAGTTGTCCGCCGTCGCCCTTCCGGCGCAGGCGGAAGATTTCCAGGCCTGCGTTGCCGGTCTGAAGAGTACGGCCATCAGGGCCGGTATCGCACCTGCAGTAGTGCGGCGAGCGCTTGATATTGCCGTGCCAGAACAGAAAGTCCTGCGCCTGTCGAAGATCCAGCCGGAATTCCGCACGCCAATTTGGGACTACATGGCGTTTCTTGTGGATGATCAGCGCATCGCCGATGGCAAGGCCGCGATCAGGAAACACGCCGTGTCACTGACCCTGGCCGAACAGCGTTATGGCGTCGACCGCCATGTCATCGCTGCGGTTTGGGGCATCGAGACTGATTATGGCCGGACGACAGGCAGGAACTTCCTGCCCCATGCCCTGTCCACGCTGGCGTGCCGCGGCGGTCGACGCGCAGCTTTCTGGCGACGAGAATTGATCGCGGCGTTGACGATCGTCAGTAACGGCGACCTGCCGTTGGACAAGCTGTACGGGTCTTGGGCCGGCGCTTTCGGTCAGACGCAGTTCATGCCATCAACATACCGGAGACTGGCAGTCGATCTGGATGGCGACGGCAAGAAGGACCTGGTCGATTCGATTCCTGATGCCCTCGGCTCGACAGCCAACTATCTGCGCCGAGCTGGATGGATATCGGACCTTCCCCGCCTGATTGAGGTGCGAGTCCCGGCCGAGTATGCCGGCCCGGAAGGCCGCCGCAGCAAGTTCTCGCTGAACGACTGGGCTGCGCGCGGCATCCGCCGTATTGATGGCCGACTTCTGAAGGGGCCACAGCGGGCCGGATTGCTCCTGCCTGCCGGAGTCCATGGACCGGCGTTTCTGGTATTTCGCAATTTCGATGCTGTCTATGCCTACAATCATGCGGAAAGCTATGCGCTCGCCATCATGCATCTGGCCGACCGGCTTGCCGGTGGCGGCCCTTTCAAGACGCGTTGGCCGACAGACGATCCCGGCCTCTCCCGGGCCCAACGGCTGCAGCTTCAGAAACTGCTGATTACGCGCGGCTATGATATTGGCGAGGCAGACGGCAAGATCGGCAAACGGTCCCGTGCCGCCATCCGTCAGGCCGAGCGCAAGCTGGGCCTGAAGGTTACCGGTCGCGCAGGATTACGGATTTACCAGACTCTGGGTGGCAAGTAGACGACGCCGGGCGGGTCTGAAATACCGGCACCCAGATATCCACCTCGCCAGTCAAGGTCGCCCGGTCGAACCGCTCGTCGTAATATTCGAAATCGAACCGGTCGCGCAGGCGGCTTCGGTTTTCGTCGGCCCACGATCCATAGATGTATTGGTAGGTACGCCGAATTTCCTCGGCGATGTCTGAATTGGCAAGATTCACGTTGAACACTGCAAAGCAGCCACCCTTCAGCACCCTGGCAAGTAGATCGTCGTGCAGATCGGTGGCGGCGGAAACCTCCACTGCGGGGGAATAGACAAAATCTCCGGCCTTCTGGTCGACTGCTTCGCAGACCCCGAGTACGTGCGTCCCCAGACGATTGGCGATCTGGTCCATGTGCGGCGCGAAGCGCCGCCAGACAGCAGGGCCGTCCACGCCACCCTTGTTGACGTTGAAGGGATGGGCCAGGCCGACCACAGTGATGTCATCACGTTCGCGATAGTCAGGAACCATGTGGCATGTCTCGCGCGAAGCCGAAATCGCGATGAGGGAAAGCGTCGCCTTCCCTGAGCCAAAGGCCTCGGAGGTCGAAACCGGAAGGGAGATAACCCACTGGAGAAGATTACAACACTTCGGAAGGTTCTGAACAATCCCTTGTCAGTATTCTTCAAACGCGTCCCTGGACGAAACAATCCAACCTTTCCGCCTTGAAAGCCGACAAGGTTCCGGGAACCACCCTGCCATCATCCAGAAATTTCGAGATCCGAGAGTCCCGCTCATGCATGATTCGAATCCGGAAACCCGATCTTTCCGCCAGAAAAGTTTTGGTCGTTTTACGCAGACGCGCTAGGGTGAAGGCAACATCCTATCCAATCGGGGCCAGGACATGTCGGATCGCGATAAGTCCGAACGATCAATACTTTTGCTGACCGGGGCCAGCCGTGGCATCGGTCATGCCACGGTCAAACGCTTCTCGTCGGCAGGCTGGCGGGTCGTGACCTGCTCGCGGCAGGGGTTTCCAGAAAATTGTCCCTGGGAAGCTGGTCCTGAAGACCACATTCAGGTCGATCTGAACGATCTTGACGATACTCTGCGCGCCATCGATGAAATTCGGGAGCGGTTGAACGGATCGGGCAATCGGATCAATGCCTTGGTCAACAATGCCGCCATCTCGCCAAAGAGCGACAGCGGAGCGCGGCTGGGAACCCTCGAGACGCCGATGGATCACTGGCTTTCGGTGTTCCGCGTGAACTTCTTTGCCCCAATCATGCTGGCCCGCGGCCTGGTGGAAGAACTGGAGCGCGGTCAGGGAACCATTGTCAACGTCACCTCCATCGCCGGCAGCAAGGTCCATCCCTTTGCCGGAGCTGCATACGCCACGTCGAAAGCCGCGCTCGCCGCCCTGACCCGCGAGATGGCTGCAGACTTCGGCAAACGCGGCGTCCGCGTGAATGCGATTTCGCCAGGCGAGATCGATACATCGATCCTCTCTCCCGGTACGGATCAACTGGTGCGCGACAACATTCCCCTTGGTCGCCTGGGAGAGCCGGAAGAGGTGGCCAAGGCCGTCTATTTTCTTTGTACGGAAGCCTCCAGCTACGTAAACGGCGCCGAACTCCACATCAATGGCGGCCAACACGTGTGAAGCACGCGTGAACCGGGAAGGGACAAGCCCACGGTTCACGCGCCTGACGCCTCACAAATCCACAGGACAGCAACAACCTTTCTGAAGTCCGGCCCATGCTGCGGTTGGGCTCTTCATGTGCTCCCTGATCGCCGCCAACAGGAAGGGAGTCGCGATGTTGTCCTTGCGCACAGCAGTTGCCGAACCGGATTTCATCCGAGGCAGCACGGCACCGACCCATGGATCATCGCCGCATTGCCTGACGAAGCGTTTTGCTTCCCACACAACCGATCGCTGAATGCATCGCCTGGCGCCGCAGCACTTTTTCAAGAAGGTTGCGCTGATCCTGGTATTTTGGCGTTGTCAAGGCACTCCGTGAACTTGCTGACCTCTGTCTTCTGAGGCTGGGCAGCATCGTACGCAGGAAATCGGGATCAACTGCTGGTCATGAAACCGGGCATGTCGCAAAAACCGGATCGGGTCGGGAAACAGACCATTGCAGCTCCCATCGTCAACAAAATGTCGCGAGTTTGACCGGCAGGTGCCGGGGCGCTTGATTTTCCGCACCCCGTCTCGTACGTCTCGCCATCACTTTCCGACCCCATCGTCTAGTCAGGTCAGGACGCCACCCTTTCAAGGTGAAAACACGGGTTCGAATCCCGTTGGGGTCACCACTACTATGCAAAAAGTTCCAGAAAACATTCATTTTCACGCCAATTTCGATTCCATGCCCATCAATTTGTCATCGTTTTCGGCCTGAGGCTCCGAACTCCGGTCGCCTCCTGTGGTGAGGCACGGAAGGCAACACCGGGACAATGGTCTCCATCATCGGCGTCGGCGGTGCCTTGGTCGCGCTCCTGGTCAGCACATCCGGGCGGATCAGCACGCATGGCCGCCGAAACCTGTGTCTGGCTCACGCTGATTGCAGACAGCTAAAGAGACTTGGCCAGCAGCAAGGTCCCTCTGCTCCGAATCGTCAACGAACCGAAGGCGGGAAGGGAGTCCCTGGCAAACTCTTGCAGGTCGGCGCGGGAAACACTCGCAAACCGCCAGCCATGACATGATTCATGACGGGAACGGCAGCCACCTGGCGCAACGACACCCAATCGACAGCAAGTCATGCCGGCTCGGTCGCGGCGACCCAGGCAGCCGTGTCTTCCAGCGCGGCTTCGAATCTGTCTGCCAGATCGTCGATGCCCTTGTCGTCAATGACGAGCGGCGGGCACAGTGCGATGGCATCCACGATGTTCCTGACAATCAGGCCATGTTTTTCGGCATTCTTGCGGAACTCCGTGCCGACAACGCCAGGCTTTTCGAAACGGGCACGATCCGCCTTGTCCTTCACCAGTTCCACACCGGCAATCAGGCCTGTGCCGCGGACTTCGCCGATCAGATCACTGTCAGCAAACTGCCGTGCACGTTCCTGGAAATGGTCCTGTACGCTGCGGACATGCGCGCCAATACGGGTTTCCTCGTAGATCTTTTGAGCCTCGATGGCTACGGCGGCCGCGACCGGATGTCCGGAGTAGGTAAAGCCGTGCCCGAAGACGCCGATCCGGGCGCTGGCTTCGACCATTCTGGCCCAGATATCCTCGCTGACCAACAACGCGGAGATTGGCAGGTAGGAGGCCGACAGCGCTTTTGCTGCCGAGATCATGTCGGGCTTGATATCAAAGGTCTGACAACCCCAGGGATTGCCGGTCCGATGGAACCCGCAAATCACTTCGTCTGCCACCAGCAGGATATCGTACTTTTTCAGCACGGCCTGGATCTTCGGAAAGTAACCCCAGGGCGGCAAGATCACGCCGCCGGCACCCATGATCGGCTCGGCAAACATGCCGCCAATGGTCTCCGGCCCTTCCTCCATGATCAGAGTTTCGAGATCTTCGGCGCAGCGGCTGGCGAAGGCCCCCTCATCTTCGCCGTCCTGCGCCTCAAAGTAGTGGTGCGGGCAGGTCGTGTGCAAGATACGATCAATGGGCAGATCGAAGTCCATGTGGTTCGGCGGAAGACCGGTCAGGCTGGCCGAGGCAATGGTGACGCCATGATAGGCCCGCTGGCGCGAGATGATCTTTTTCTTCTCCGGCCTGCCCATCGCATTCCAGTAGTACCAGATAAGCTTGATGGCGGTGTCGTTCGCTTCCGAGCCCGAGTTGGCGAAAAAGACATTCGACATCGGAACCGGGGCGATATCCAGCAGGATTTCCGCCAGTTCCACGCCCGGCATGTGAGACTTGTGCGTGAACTGGTGGTAAAAGGGCAGCGTCTGCATTGCCTGGGTCGCCGCTGCGACCAGGCGGGCATTGTCGAAGCCGAGCGCAGCACACCAAAGACCGGACATGCCTTCGATATATTGCTTGCCATCGTCATCGTAGACGTAGATCCCCTCGCCTCGCCGGATCACCAGCGGGCCTTCTTCCTGATGCAGTTTCAGGTTGGTGTAAGGATGCACTATCGTGGCGACATCTCGAGCGGCAGGGGAGTTGGCGGCATGGCGCCCGGGTACGGACATCAGGGTCTCCAGCTGGTACAAGCACTCAGACGCCGAGTATAGGCACGCAACGGAGTTTTACCAGTGACCGCAGCGAATTGCAGCGAAACCCTTCTCGTGAATGCGGGGTCACGACGCCATATCGAGGACACCGGAGAACCAGATCAATTGAAAACGGAACCGGATCGCATCTTCTGCAACATCGTGGCTACGAAGATTCCCTGCGACAGGGTCCACGAACATGCCTGGACACCGGCGGTCATGAAAATCAGCCCGGCCAAGGGGGTGCCTTGGCTTGCTGTTGCCAAGGCCCCCGCGACAAACCTTGTTCGAGCGAGCGACAACGGCCCGCGGCGTTCTTGCGTACGCCCTTCTTCGTCACCTTGTGGTTGACATGAGAAAACTGATGAGCAGACGGAGTGCGGGCTGGCGCCATCCCAACGCTCTGGCTCGACGACCGGCAACATTCTGGATCGGACCGTTCATCATCGCGAATCTCGCGTTGCTTGTCGTGGCGTGGTTTCTGCCGATCATGACGCTGACCGAATTCTGGTTCTGGAGCAACCGCGTATCGTTGTGGCAAACCGTTGTCGGTCTGTTGCGCCAAAGCGACCTGACGCTATTCTTGGTCGTGGCCGGTTTCTCGATGATTTTTCCGACCATCAAGCTCCTGGTTGCCGGTTGGATCTGGATTCGTGTCGACGCTGCCAGCCCCCGCGGTCATCGTGCTGTTCGATGGATGGAAGCACTTGGCAAATGGTCGATGGTCGATGTGTTCGTGGTGGCGCTGATTGTTGTCGCAGTGAAAGTCTCGCTGGTGACCGATGTCGGCGTCCACGCTGGCATCTATGTCTTCACAGCGGCGATCGTGATGTCTATTCTCCTGATGGCATGGATTGGACGGGCCTTGCGGGACGGGAAAGAACAGGCGGTCTGAAGCTTGCCGCGAGAATGATTGAAGAGTCGTTTCCGAGCCTTTCCATGTGCGGCGTGGACTTGCTCGTCATCCGCATTTCCAGAAACCGATCTTGTCGACGGTCAGGATCGCAACCAGTCTTCATTCCAGTTCTGGACTGCAGGAGCGATCTGGCCCTCATCCCGGCACTTGTAATTTCCTGTCTCCTTGAAATACGGCGCTTCATCCACTCATTCCACGACAGGAATGATGGGCCACCACCTTCGCCGGGACCCGCTTCAGCTTGTCTTTGACTCATCTTCGACAGTTTGGAATCGGGTTTTGTTGGTGATCAATGGGTTGCGGGCGGCTTTCGGGCGCGTGGCACCAGGTTTCGCAGGATTCGCGATGCCCGGCCCGATTTCGGGGAGAAGGCAGGCGTCCAGTCTGTGGCCGGGACAGCGCGAATTAGAACAAATTCACACAGAATTGATATGAAAATAATTGTTTTTCATAAAAATGAGAATAAGTTATCGTTTTTCATGAAAGGATGTCATTTTTGCGAAACGGATGCTTGTACAGCCCGCCGCAGGATGGGAAAACAGTTTAAGCATGGACACCCCTGCGCAGAATCGTTTTTCAGGCCCCGTTACCGTTTTTCAGGAACGGCGCCTCCCCGTGACCGCGACGCCAGCGGGCTACGCCGCACTGATCGGGGCCTACGATCTCCCCGTGCCACTCCCACGCACCCTAAGCGCTACCGGTGAGCGGCACAGGCTCCTGGAGGAAGGCGGCTGGCGCATCTACTCACCGCGCCATGCACCGGAAGCCGGCTTGGAAGGACACCTGACCTTCGCACTGAAATACGAAGGGCTCGACTTGGCCATACTCAAGAGGCTGTTTGCCGCGACCGGCCCGGCCCCCGTCGCAGGTCTGGTCAGGGTCAAGCCCACAGGCAGCTACGCCCGGCGCATCTGGTTCCTCTATGAATGGCTGATGGGAACGCAGCTCGATTTGCCGAACGCCGATCGCGGGGCCTATGCGCTCATCGTCGATCCGGACCAGCAACATGCGGCCCCCGCAGAGACCTCGTCCCGGCATCGGGTCAAGAACAACCTGCCCGGCACGCCAGCGTTCTGCCCTTTGGTATTCCGCACGGAAGCACTGGAGCGCTTCATCGCCATGGACCTGCACGCGCGCGCTCAGGATGCCGTCGCCGCCGTGCCGCGCGATCTGCTGGCACGCACGACGGCTTTCCTGCTGCACAAGGATTCCAGGTCGAGTTTCGTGATCGAAGGCGAGCATTCGCCGCAGGACCGCATCCAGCGCTGGGGCCGCGCCATCGGCCAAGCCGGCCGGCAGCCGATCGATCTTGACGAACTGCTGCGACTGCAACGCATCGTGATCGGTGATGCCCGCTTCGTCCATCCAGGCCTGCGGACGGAAGGCGGTTTTGTCGGAGAACGCGACCGTGAAACACGCATGCCGATCCCGGACCACATCAGTGCGCGGCCGGATGATCTGGCCGGGATCATGGATGGCATGGTCGCCTTCGATCGCCAGGCCGCGCAGCAGATCGATCCGGTTGTCGCCTCGGCGGTTCTAGCCTTCGGCTTTGCGTATGTCCATCCTTTCGAAGACGGCAACGGCCGGCTGCACCGGTACCTGATCCATCATGTTCTGGCCCAGCGCGGCTTTAACCCGCCCGGCATGGTTTTTCCGGTATCGTCGGCGATCCTGGACCGGATCCACGACTACCGCGCCGCGCTCGAAGATCATTCGCAGCGCCTGCTGCCGGTCGTGAACTGGGAACCGACGGAAGACGGCAATGTTCGGGTGCTGAATGACACCAGCGATTTCTACCGGTATTTCGATGCCACGCCTCAAACGGAATTCCTTTACGGCTGCGTGCAGCGGACCATCGAGCACAACCTGCCGGATGAAGCCGGATTTCTGAAGCGGTACGATGCGTTTCGGAATGAGATCAACCTGATCGTCGATATGCCCGAGCGGCTGTCAGACCTCCTGTTTCGGTTCCTGCACCAGAATGGTGGGTCTCTATCCCGCCGGGCACGAGAAAAGGAATTCGCCGCCCTGACGGACGAAGAAGCCGCGCGCATCGAAGCGATTTACCGGGAAGTGTTCGCCGATAGCGACGGTTGAATATTCGCCGCGGTCGGCCCGGATGCGGGGCCGCGGTGTCAGGTGAACGCCAAGACAAGAATGGCAGGAGATGATTGCGTCCGCGCTAGAAGCGGAAGGACGATACAACCGAAAGGTACCAAGCCATGGCGGATGCCGATAGCGTGGATGGCGGGGCTGGCGGACTTGCTTGCCCTCGCAGTGGTTCTCGATGATCTGGATCCAGGTGTCGGGCCCTCTGACCTTGGCGCGGCAGAACAGCGGCTTCTCCATAAAGACACCACATGTCTTGCTTCCCGATCATCAAGCCATGACAAAAAAACCCGAAATCCAGCAGGTTGACCAAACCCCAATCACCAAATCGGCAACCAGACTGTCGAAGATGAGTTTGAACACCTGTTCAGCCAACCGCCGCCGTTCGCCGGCTTGGACCTGCGGTCGCTCATCCTCACGGCAATTTACTCGAACGCGTCGGGCATTGCGTCGGCAGCCGCGGGCAGGCGGCACACTCCCGTCTCGGGATGTCTTGCCTGAGTACACTCGGATCGGCGAGCAAGGCATTGCGCCAGCGAAAGCGCAACAAGGCATGCGCTTCTCGTGTCTGCAAATTTGTTGGTGCCGGGGCTGTACATCGACGACGGGAAGTCCTAGAGACCCGGCATCCTGAGCAACTCGCCAGCCTGTACAGTCATCATGCTGTCCACGGCACTCCTGGTATCTAAGGAATTGGGTCCATGGCCGTCAAATCCGATATCGAAATTGCACGCGAAGCAGTGTTGCAGCCGATCACCGACATCGGTGCCCGGCTGGACATTCCACCGGACCAACTTCTCCAGTACGGTCCACACAAGGCCAAGCTGTCCTATGACCATGTCAAGTCGGTGGAGAATCGGCCGGACGGCAAGCTGATCCTGGTCACGGCCATCACGCCTACACCGGCCGGCGAGGGAAAGACGACCACGACGGTAGGGCTGGGCGACGGCCTGAACAAGATCGGCAAGCGGGCGATCATGTGCCTGCGCGAGCCTTCGCTCGGGCCATGTTTCGGCATGAAGGGCGGCGCGGCAGGCGGCGGGTACGCCCAGATCGTCCCGATGGAAGACATCAACCTCCACTTCACCGGGGATTTCCACGCCATCGGCACAGCGCACAACTTGCTGGCGGCGATGATCGACAACCACATCTACTGGGGCAACTGCACGGGTCTCGACACGCGGCGCATCGCTTTCCGTCGCGTTGTAGACATGAACGACCGCGCATTGCGACAGATTACCAGTTCACTGGGCGGCGTCGCCAACGGGTTCCCCAGAGAGGACGGCTTCGACATCACTGTTGCTTCCGAGATCATGGCAATCTTTTGCCTTGCGACAGACCTGGACGATCTCGCTGCGCGGATCGGCAACATCGTTGTCGGCTACACGCGGGAAAGGAAGCCGGTCCGCGCGGAAGAGTTGAAGGCAGCACCGGCCATGGCGGTGTTGCTGAAAGACGCGCTGATGCCGAACATCGTGCAGACCCTGGAGAACAACCCGGCTTTTGTCCACGGCGGCCCGTTTGCCAACATTGCGCATGGCTGCAACAGCGTGATAGCAACGACAACCGCCCTGAAGAAGGCGGATTACGTGGTGACCGAGGCCGGATTTGGTGCGGATCTCGGCGCCGAGAAATTCTTCAACATCAAGTGTCGCAAGGCCGGACTGACGCCGGATGCCGTAGTTCTGGTTGCGACAGTGCGGGCGCTCAAGATGCACGGCGGCATGACCAAGGAAGGCCTGGACCGCGAAAACCCGGGTGCCGTGAAAAAGGGCTGCTCCAACCTTGCGCGTCATATCGAAAACATCAGGAAATTCGGTGTCCAGCCTGTCGTCGCCATCAACCGGTTCAACGCGGATACGGAAGCAGAACTTGATGCCGTGCGCGAAACAGCAGCCAGCTTTGGCGCCAAGGCCATTGTCGCCTCGCACTGGGCCACTGGCGGCGACGGCGCCATCGAACTCGCCGAAGAGATCGTGAATATCTGTGACAGGGGCGACAGCAACTTCCAGCCGCTCTATGCCGGGAACTTGTCGCTGTTCGGCAAAATCGAGATTGTGGCCAGGGAGATATATCGTGCCGGCGGAGTCACGACGGACAGCAAGGTCCACAACCAGTTGAATGACTGGGAGGATCAAGGCTATGGCGAATTCCCGGTTTGCATGGCCAAGACGCAGTACAGCTTCTCGACCGATCCGTCACTCAAGGGCGCGCCAGAGGACCACGTGGTCAATATTCGCGAGGTACGCCTTTCCGCCGGCGCGGGCTTCATCGTGGCAATCGCCGGCGACATCATGACGATGCCGGGCCTTCCACGGGTACCCGCCGCCGAGGCCATCCGCCTCGACAAAAACGGTCGGGTACAGGGATTGTTTTAGATCGAACGGGTCAGGCGATGATTGCAAGTCGTCGAGCCGTCGAACGCCGTTGCTGTCCCCCCCCCGACAGGCGAAGCCATCTCGTTTGTCAAATCGAGCCCGGACCAGACGGCCGCCAAAATGCCTGCCGGAAGCCGGTCACCTGCACATCCCCTTGACGGCCTGCCATTCCTCGATACTCATTGCATTTCCAAGACCCTTGGCACGGGACTGAACGAATTTTGCGCGTGTACCGGTCGCCGGATGCGATGCAAAATAACTACTGACATTTTCGCCAGCATCGTCCGCTTGCCGCGCGAATTTCTGGAAAAACGCTTGAAGGCCCTGGCCGGAAATATTCGTGCGATTCAGCATGTCCACAGCAATCTCGTCAGCTTCCCTTTCGGCATCGCGACTGAACTTGCTGGTTGCCAGCTGTTCCGCGACGCCTGCCGCGATTTCACCAAAGGATGAGGTATCGCCAATCAATGCTCCGATCACGAGGCTGAACCCCAGCGCCTTTACCAACTGGTTCATGCCGTGGCGTCTGATCACATGACCCATTTCGTGCGCCAGTACGCCGGCGACGGCGTTTGCGTCTGGCGCATTGTCGATCAGGCCACGGAAGATCACGACATAGCCGCCGGGTGCAGCGAAGGCATTCTCCATGGGTGAATCGATGACTGTCACCCGAAAGCGGTATCGCGACGGACTGACTGCCGCAAAGCGATTTACCAGCCTTTCGATGGCACGTTGGCCTCTCGCACCAAGACACGCGTCAGACCTGGGCGCAATCAGGGTAATGGCTTGTCCCGTAGCAGCTTCGCCAAGGCCCTCCTCCCAAGACAAGGGGATGATCGAAGCCACAGGAGTTGCCGCCAGCGGCAGGACAAACCAGAATCCCAGCAGAATGGCGAATGTTGCACCGATCCACCCGGCGCCGCGCAACCAGATGTTGCGGCCCCTGAGGTCTTGGCGACCAAGATGGCGCGATCTCGGGCGCAACTGATCGAGAAAGTCCGTGTTGGCGATCGTCAGACGTTGCGGTCCAGACCGTCGCTTGAGGCGGATCGGACGATCCGAATAGACTTCATCAACCAGTCGGATGTCTTCGAAACGCCACGTCTCCACGACCGAGCCGTCATCGGAAACGATCCTGAGACCTTCGGTCTCCACACTTACCCGAACGGCATGACGTCGCGCCAATTTACCATCGGTAAATGTTCCGTCGGTCGTGGGATCAAAAGCGTTCACGGATCAGATCGTGCCGACGCCAAGAAATTCCATCAGGCCTTCACCGTACCACGGCGCGTCAATGGCGTTTTGCTCGATGGCTGCCGTTTGAATGTCCCCATGAAATTCCACATGGCGCTCTATGAACCGGGCGATGCGAAGAATGACATAGGGATAGGCCAGTCCCAGGGTGAACATCATCAGCAGGAAATTCGGGATTCGCAGGGCAAAGACCTCGCCGCCCGAAACCTCTGTCCTGAAGCGGACAGAATCACAAGACAGATTGCGGGCGATGTTGCGCACGAGCGCAGCCTTGTACCAGCATATCCCCAACTGATAGGCGATGATCGGAACGAGAAAAAGAGCGATTATCATGATCTGAAACTGGAAGAAAACCTGAGGCGAGGGAGGCATGCTGCCCGTTGCCGTCTGCTGAATGACCGGCAGGAAAACGGCGAGAAAAATCCAGAGCGCCGAGGCAGAAGCGATGGCGGTAATGACCCATGCCAGGGCGTAAGGGCCCCACAACCCTCTGGAATCAAGGGTCGATTCGAACTTCTTGCTGCCAAACCACGAGCGGCTGAGTCGATATTTGAATACTACCGAATCGGCCCAGGGTTTGGTCCAGAACAATGACATGACATTCAGGAGCCCCAACCCCAGCCCCAAGAAGCCGTACGTCCACGCGGAACCTTCCATGCCACCCCTGATCCCGAACCAGGATGTGCGACTGGCGCGATAGCGGTAGGCAGCAAACAGCGCCACATAATACAACAGGGCAGCGCCAAAGATGATCACCAGCACAAAGATGTTCAGGACCAGAAGCGTTTGGACCTGGGCCTCAGTCGGGGTGTCGCCGGGACCTGGCGTTACAGAGAAAAACCACACATAAACGCCGATGATCGGGCCGTAGAAAAGAACCAGGGCGAAGAGGAAGCCGATAAACATCTCAAGACCCCGGCCGGTATATTCCAGCCGTTCATCCAGCAGGCTGGTATGGCGCCAGACATATTGTCGTATCCGGGTCTTGGCCCAGAAGCGATAGATGCCGAGCGTCAGGATCGTCAGTGCAAGGTTGACAAGGAAAATCAAGACGAGTTCGCCGCCGCGTCCGTCATGGTTCAACTTGTGGACAGGCATCGCAGGTCGAGCTGAGCCGTCTTGATCAGATGTCATCTTTCCTCAAGATATCACGACTGTCTGCTTGCACTACGACTTCAGACCTGATTTGACAAATCCCCGAGAGCACCACTGAACTGCCCATCCGGCGAAACCGGGTGGGGAGCAAGACACCTACTACCACGATCCTGCGAGGCCAGCATGTCATTCCACGCCATCCTGCTTGAAGAGTCAGAAGGCAAAGTCACTGGGTCCGTCACTGAATTGCCGGATGACTGTCTGCCCGATGGTGATGTCACAGTGCGCGTCGACTATTCCAGCCTGAACTACAAGGATGGACTGATTCTAAAGGGGTTGGCGCGTCTGGTACGCACATATCCGCATATCCCAGGGATTGATTTATCGGGAACAGTGCAGGCTTCCGAGTCCGCAGGCTTCTCTCCAGGAGATCGGGTTCTCCTGACCGGATGGGGTCTGGGCGAGAGGCACTGGGGCGGATTCAGCCAGCTAGCACAGGTCAAATCCGGCTGGCTGGTCAAAGTGCCTGAAGGCCTTTCCAACCGACAAGCAATGGCGATTGGAACCGCGGGCTTCACGGCCATGATCTCCGTGATGGCCCTGGAAGAAGCCGGGCTGGAGAAAAGTGCCGGCCCGGTATTGGTCACAGGTGCTTCCGGTGGTGTCGGCAGTGTCGCTGTCGCCATTCTGGCCCATCTCGGCTACGATGTGACAGCCTCGACGGGCAAGGAGGACGAGCACGACTATCTGCGCGCCATGGGCGCCGGCAATGTTATGGACCGCCTGGAATTCTCAGGTCGACCGCTGGACAAGGGCCAGTGGGCTGGTTGCGTTGACACGGTCGGCGGCACGACACTGGTTTCAGCCCTCACCCAGATGAACCCGCATGCGTCGATTGCTGTCTGTGGTAACGCTGGAGGCAACGACCTGAATGCCACCGTATTACCGCTGATCCTGCGCGGGGTGAACTTGCTGGGCATCGATTCAGTAATGTATCCGACTGCGCATCGGCAGACGGCTTGGCGTCGGTTGGCAAGCGATCTTCCGTTCGACAAACTTGAAGCGATGACAGAAGTGATTTCGCTGGACCAGACCTTTGCCATCAGCGAAAAGATTCTGATCGGCGGTGTTCGTGGACGGACGGTGATCGACGTCAATGCCTGGTGTTGAGTCAGAAACGAAAGATTTCATTCCTTTCCGAATCGTGGCCTCATCCTGCCGCCGCTGTCCCGCGGTCCATGAAATGGCACGGGAACAGACCGACGGGCAGGATATCGACAAGGCAGGAAATCAGGCTTCCGGACGCGGCGCGCGCGTCTCGACCGCGTCGGCTTGCTCCTTGATACCCCGGGGACGAAGGGTACGAGAGCCTGCCGCCCGCCGTCGCCGGTTTCGCCTGCTGACCTATCGACGTTGACCGACATACAGGAAGCGTAGGCCTTTTTTGCTCCTGAAAAGGCTAACACCGGCGGCTATATCCTTGTGCGCGACCCTCAGGGCATAATTTTTCTTGCCCTCCCACCAGACGTGGCTGTATTGACGAGTCAAGTCGAACAGGGCACGATGCACAATCCCATACTCGTCGGATCCTAAAAACCTCCCCACCAGTTCATCTGACACCTTGTTCTTCTTGTTAGCCCTGCGCGAAACATGTTCATCGTCCTCAATGAGAATTGCAAACGCCTCGACAAGTAGCTTCGGGGCGTTTTCAAGCGATGCAAGATCTATCTTTATGCTACCATCAGCCTCCTCGTCAGCATCGGGGAGAGCGGGCCAGAAGTTCTCAATTGCCCCTAGCGAAAAAAAGCTGTTGAACTCCCGGTTACGATTACTAGCTGCGCGGACTTTCTCGAGCTTCTTGTAACTCGAGATTTCCTCGCGAACATAAGTTTGGTGTTGCCTCCACAGTTCGTTCTCGTCCTCCCATGAAATGTCCGCAATATCCAGCCAGCTTACATGATGGGCATTTGCGTGAACCTTTCGGAATTTCTCGAATATTTTGACGGTCTGAAGGGAATCCGCAGCATCACCCGCCCGCTTGCGGTTGAACGGTGTGAGATATGCGATCGCTATGCGACCTTCGTCCTTCTTGTCATAACCGTATTGGGCGGCAAAGCCATCAAGATAGCCTTCAAGCTGCCCATCCTTGGCTGAAGCCCTAGTCGTCTTGACCTCGATTCCCAACAAGCGGCCGCGCTCTTCGTCATAGATGGCAATGTCGATTCGCTGCCCTCCTTTCGTGTCCCCATATATCCTTTTCTCGGTTTCAATCGTCGGGCTGTGCGGGATGTCCCAACCGGCCGGTGCCGTCAGCCGCCAGACAGCATCGAACAACGAGCGGTCTCCCCCGGCACTGACATGTAATGCTTGCCCCAGGAATTCGGAATGAAAGCGCTCGGGCTGACTTGTCGCTTCCCCAATAACTTCGAAGATGTTGAGTGCTTTCATCTGCTCAAAACTCCCGTCACTCGCCATCTGAATATATATTCATTGGGAATTACCCTTAAAGGTTGACAACACTATCGGAACTCCCTATATTCATGTAATAACAGAGGGAGAGACCGAAATGCCCGGAAAAACCTACCGAGACGGCCTGACCATCGTCGAGATGATGGACATGTTTCCGACCGAAGACGCGGCTCGGGAGTGGTTCGAGTCCATCATCTGGCCGAACGGTCGATATTGCCCGAAGTGCGGCTCTCTGCGCACCCGTGAGGCAAGCCACAAGAAAATGCCCTACTGGTGCTCCGATTGCCGTTCCTACTTTTCGGTCAAGACCGGAACCGCCATGCAGTCTTCGAAGATTCCGCTGCGGAAATGGGCGATTGCCATCTACCTGTGCCTGACCAGTCTCAAGTCGGTTTCGTCCATGAAACTGTCGCGCGATCTTGGCGTGAAGCAACAGACCGCGTGGTTCATGCTGCATCGCATCCGAGAAGCCTGGACCACGGGCGACGACATTCCTTTCGGCGGTCCTGTAGAAGTCGACGAGACGTACTTCGGCGGCAAGCGGAAGAACATGTCGAATGCGAAGCGCAAGGAACTGACGGGCCGGGGTGCTGTCGGCAAGACCGCGGTGGTCGGCATGAAGGACCGGGAGACAAACATGGTTCGTGCCGAAGTGGTGACGGAAACCGACTCGGAGACGCTTCAGGACTTCGTGGAATGCAACACCGATGCAAATGCAACGGTCTATACCGACGATGCACGAGCCTACAAGGGCATGGACCGCTTGCATGAAAGCGTCCGGCACAGCGTTGGCGAGTACGTGAAGGGGATGGCGCACACCAACGGCATCGAATCCCTCTGGGCCATGCTCAAGCGCGCCCATGACGGAACCTTCCACAAGATCAGCCCCAAGCATCTGCAACGCTACGTCAACGAGTTCGAGGGCAAGCACAACATCCGTGAATCAGGAACCCTTGTCCAGATGCGGGGCACTGTCGCCCGGCTTGTCGGCGAGCGGCTTCTTTACAGGGACCTGATCGCCGACAACGGGCTTTCCAACGGGTTGTCTCAAAGGCCGTAACAGCGCCTTCGCCAGCTTCTCGGGCGTTGCGCCCTTCAGGTGAACCTTCGGATCTATCATCGGCACGCCTCGGGTCATCGCATAAACCCCCTTTTCCTGTTTTCCTTTCGTAAACCCGAGAGCGTGAAGGTGTTGCTCTTGAGCCGGTTGCACGGGCCGCACAAAAGAACACGGTTTGAAATGTGATTTATGCCGCCGTCAGCTCGCGGCGTGTTGTGATCCAGTTCCAGGTAGCGGGGATCGTCAAACTCCCTGTCGCACCCCATGCAGCGGCAACCTTTCTGACCAAGCAAATGATTGTACATTTGCTTCCTCGTCATTTTGGGTCCGTCCGGCTCTTTCACGCGCTCCTTGACGCGAAGGAAGGGGGCGCTCGTATCTCCTGAATCCGTCCGGCAAGGCAATTCTGTTTCGTAGTGGATCTTTCCAAACGCCATCAAAGGGTCTTTTCGATTGCCTACTGAAAACCCTCTTTTCTGAAGTCGGGCCACAACGGTATCCTTTGCCTTATCCCAAATGTCTATTCCGACCCATTGTCTTTTAAGGTTTTCAGCCGCGACGCATGTTGTGGCGCAACCGCAGAAGGGATCGAGCACCATGCCGTTTTCTTTGGTGGACGATCTGATTATCCGTGAGTACAGACCAAGTGGCTTTTGTGTCGGATATCCGACTCGTTCCACCTTGTCTCTGTCCGGGAGCCATCTCACTTCAGCGTCAATATCGTCATCGGTCCCTTTCAGAATGCCTTTTGTGTAAGGGTGATACGACCATATGTCCTGAATTGGCACTCCAGGACTGTCATCCAGGTATTGACGGTACGTTGGCATGAAGTTGCTATCGATGTTAATGAAACCCATTTCGTACAGAGTATCGAGCTTTTCATGCTGCGGAAGATCCGGGTCAATGCCCGCGGAACGGACGAGTTCAGAAGGGACAGCCCAATGGCGTCCTATTGATGTTGGATCAAAGCCCCGCCAGGGTTTTCCGCTCATGCCGTTTCTCGTTCCAGACCCGTGAATTTGTTGCTCTCTGTAGATTCCTTTTTCATCAGACTTTGTGAAATATTCCTTCACGTATCCCTTTGAATATGGAGAAAATAGAACGTTATGGCTGTATTCAGGTTTCCGGTAGAAAAGAATAATGTCGTGTATCGGTCCAAATTTTCCTGCGGAATTGTGTGCCGCTGACCGTCTCCAGACTATTTCATTCAGGAAATGTTTCGCCTCGAATATCGCGTCCATCAGTGCCTTGAGATAGTGGGAAGCCGTCGGGTCGCAGTGGAGATAGATACTGCCCGTGGGCTTCAAGATACGGTTCATTTCCAGAAGGCGAACGGCCATGAAACATAAAAAGGCCCCCATGTCATCTCCATAACTCAACCTTGACCAATCAATGACGGCCCATGTCGCGGGGTGGTCATCCTGAAGTTGTTCGGCCCACTCGTCATGCACATCGTTTTCCCAAGTCCATCTGTCCTGGAACTTCGCGCCCGCTGCCAGGCTGTCCGGGGTGGCGTGAAAGTCACGGCCCTTGTTGAAGGGAGGATCCGTGGCAATCAGGTCCACCGATTCCGAGTTCATGGCGCGGAGAAACGGCAGGTTGTCACCGTGAAAGAGCGTCCGGTTCTGCCAGTTCGGCTTAACTGGACTGGACTGGACTGGACTGGACTGGACTGGACTGGACTCTGGACTGGACTGGACTGGACTGGACTGGACTGGACTGGACTGGACTGGACTGGACTGGACTGGACTGGACTGACCCTCTTCAGTTTATCATGGTCTTTGGACATGTTCATGTATCTTTCATGGTTTCTGCTCCCTTATTATATCAAGCACTCATGACATGTCCTTGTCAACCTTTAGGGGTAATTCCCTATTCATTCATGATTGTATCCTCTGTCCAATATGGCCATTGCTCGACCCGACTTGGTGTCGGGCCGTTGCAAACGTCACGAGTAGCGTGAGATCCCGCCTGTTCGCCGGACGCGAGGCGCTACCTCGTTGTCGGGTCAAAGGGCTTTTCTATTCAGCGGGCGACCCGACAGAGCGGGTACTACTCGTACGTTTGCAGCAACAATCCTATGATGCCCGACGACGGGCTGTCCAGAACATTCTGAGTTGTCCGGTTCAGGTACCATGCTGATTGTCCGCTTCGGTTGGTGACGCAGCAGTTCCCCTCGGAGGGAGCCGCAGGCGACCTGAGAGGGGAACTGCTGCGTTTGCGCGCGTCGAAGCGGGTCACGCGGCTTTCCTGGTGGATGTTTCGATCGGCTCTCCGTTGCCCTGGTCGTGCGCGAGACAGCGTGGGCCGTGGAAGACGGCAAGCGTTCCGTCGAGATACGCGTGCACCCGAACCCTCACCTTGACGTCATGATGGCAATGGCGGTCGGGCGGGAACTGACGGCCTGGATTTCGGAAGAAGGACCGGACGCCGACCCGGATCTAGCCCGCGCCTTGAAGGATCTGGACATGCTTGAAAATGGAACTCACTCAACAGCGGGTAGTTGAGATATCCAGTGGGCTGCTGCCCCGTTTGACCAGTCCCGCTCGGTTGGCGATGCCGAAGGCTCAGACCCACCCGACTGTCAGGCGACGCTCAGCAACTCGACATTGTTCTGCTGGCAGATCACTAGAAAGTCCCGCTCGTGGAACGTCAACATGGCCGATATTGGCACATTTACGTCCTCAATGATGCTACAGAGAACGGTGTCGACCAAGCTCAGCGAACTGATCGCCTGGTGTCCTGTAAGCAACACCGAGAGCGAGCCTGCACGATATGGCGTGTCATCGAGCAACACCGTCTCCGCTGATCGGACGATCGCGCCAAACTTCGCCAGACTCTCTGGCCGACGCACGAGACGTGTATTCACGGTTTCATACAGGATCGGCCATGGCAGGAGAATTGGCACCGTATCAAGCCACCCTTCCCTCTCGAGGGCGGATGCGTGGTGCTGATCCCGTTCGTTGAGCAGCGCGAAGAAGAACCCGGTATCGATCAATACTCGCCCTGCACCAACCATCAATCCTCGTCAAACCCCTCTTCCGGATCGTCGCCGAAACCGGTCCACGGCGGAGCCTGCCGCCTTCCAACCACGTGTAGACCTCGCGGCCGACCGTTATTCCGATCATGAAAAATCACATAGATGCGCGAACAGCGATCCAGAGTGACCGCTTCGCTGATGTCCGCTTTGAGGCAGTCCAGTAGGTCCCCCTCAAATCCGTAGTTCTTCAGGAATGCCACGCTCGAACCGCATTCCTTGGCCCCATGGTTTTCAAGCCATGAATACATGCCTTCGTAGTCGCCCCTGACTCCGAGGTCGTAGGACAGCCAAATTGTGCTCTCCACCTTCTCCTCCTGCGGCTTCACCAAGACTTGCCGAGGGCCTCATCGCGCCACGCCGGTACACTCGATCATTTATGGAGCGCTGCAGGCAATGTCATCACCCATCACTTAACCTCAAGATCAAGACGCGGTAGTCAATAATCTTCGGAAGGCGTTCAGGCAATGGCCGTCGGAAATGGGCTCCGATCGACGGTTTCCATTTCCGCGCGGGCCAGTCGTTCCAGCATCTCCGTCTTTGCGCCCGACACAGCCGGATCATCATAAAGATTGACCAGTTCGTGAGGATCGTTGACCAGATCGTAAAGCTCGCCGTGACCGTCCGGTGTTCCACTGTACAGCGACATTCGCCACCGAACGGTCACCATCGAGTGGACGCGGAAGGATTCCCTGAAACCCATAATGGGGCGTTGCTGATCATCTTCGATGAACGCGCCGCCGGAACCATGATCGTCCAGCGTGTCGATTTCGGGCATCAGACTGCGGCCCTGGATTCCGTTATAGGGCGTGATGTCGGCTCGGGATAGAATGGTCCGAGCAATATCCACCGTCCCAGACAATGCGGAACAGGTTTGGCCGGCATTCCGCCGATCTGGCTCGGTCCAGATGAAGGGCACCTTGACCAGGCCCTGATAATGCATGGGCCCCTTTAACATGATCCGGTGGTCACCCAAAAAGTCGCCATGATCGGAAGTGAAGATGACAACCGTGTCCCTGGCCAAACCCAACTCTTCGAGTTTTTCCAGAATTCGCCCCACTGCATCATCGATCATTGCGATCATACCGCAGGTCAATGCCATCACTTCACGCGCTTCCTGTTCGCTCACACCGAAGGCAACCTGGCCGTGGTTGCGGTTGTCGTTACCCGGACCCCGAGATTTCCACACCCATTGCAACGTTGGCGGCGATTGATCACTCAGGTGGTGAAAACTGTCCGGTATTTCGAAATCCGCGGGATCGTATCTGTCCCAGTACTTGCCAGGCGGCGTGAACGGGTGATGTGGATCGGGAAAGGAAGCCGTCAGAAAGAAAGGCCGGTCAGTACCACTCTTCGTGTAGGTTTGCAGCCAGTTGACGGTCTTTTCCGCGACATAGGTCGTTGGATAAAGTTCTTCCGGTACGGCCGTGCGCCAGCTCTGCGGCGCCACGTAACCATGCGGCAGACTGTTTTCCGGACCGGCCATGGTCTTCGGGTCGCCGCCGCGAGTCCTGATCCAGTGAATGTAGTCGGCACCCACTTCGTCTCCATGCATTGTCGCCAGCGATACGTCCTCGAATCCGTAGAACGGCATCGTCATGGCATATCCCGGATCCTCCCAAGACCAAGGACGTTCCTGGTCGTAAGCGCCGGCCGCGGCCTGTTCGGGTTTGTGTGCTTCCGCGAAATCATCGGTACGTGGTTCGAAGCAGCGGCTCGCCAGAGCCGGGTTCGCGGTCATGTTCTGCAAGTGACTTTTCCCCATCAACCCCGTGCGATAGCCTTCGTGGCGCATCAGGTCCACGAAGGTGTTCGCCTGGAGCGATAGCGGAATGCCGTTGTTCCGAACCCCATGCAGCGACGGCATACGGCCGGTGACAAGCGTCGCGCGGTTTGGCATGCAGACCGGATTGGCGACATAGAACTGGTCAAAACGCACGCCATTGGCAGCAATGCTGTCAATATGCGGAGTCTCCAGGATCGGGTGGCCCGCGCAACCGAGATAGTCCGCCCGGTGCTGATCCGTGATGATCATCAGGAAATTAGGGCGTTTGAGCGCTGGCGCCGACTCGGTCATCTTATTCTCCGGCTGATGCGGCAAGGACAGTCCTCGTTCGTCGCCTGATCACCTCCGTCGCGACCAGCACGGCACCGAAGGCCCCACCGACGAGATTGACCCACGGCGCTGCGGAAAACGCGTCGATCGGAATAATGAGAGCCAAGCCGGCAATCGCATACGAGATGCGCAGCGGACCGGCGACGGGAGCCAACAGAAAACCGATCACTGCGATGGAGACAAGGAACACGCCAAAGAGCGCAGTGGTTATGCTCAGACCCACACTCACGGCGCTGCCCTGCAGCAACAAGGTCGGCGACATGATGAACACGAACGGAATCAGATAGGCTGACCAGCCATATTTTACCGCCTGCCAGCCGGTCTTCATCATCGGCGCGCCGGCCAGGGTGGCAGCGGCAAATGCCGCGATGGCGACAGGCGGCGTGATCATCGACATCATGCCGAAATACATGACGAACAGATGGGCGGACAGATCCGGCACCCCAAGTTCGATAATTGCAGGGGCAACCAGCGTTGCCAGCAAGATGTACACGCCCAGCGTCGGCATTCCCATGCCCAGAATGATGCACACGATCGCAGCAAGGACCAGCAGGACGATCAGACTGCCGCCGGCAATGCCCACAAGTTCGCTGGTCAGGGCAAATCCCAGGGCCGATATGTTCAGTACGCCGATGATGGCGCCTGCGGCGCCGCCGATCATCAGAAGTTCGAGGCCCGCCTTGCCCGTCTTGACGAAGCTGGCGACCAGCGAGCCGATGGCAAGTCGGTCACCGCCATATCCCAGCAGAAAGCCGATGGGCACCAGCGTCAGCGCGGCGTACAGGGCTGCCGTCTCCGGTTGCAGCGCCCAGCGAAACAGGCACAGGATGATTACCACAAAGGGAACCACGAATATGCCGCCGCGCACCAGAACAGGCAACAAGCTTGGAATCATGGATTTTTCGATCGGCAGGATACCGTCTCGCGCTGCCTGAAGATCGACCTGGATGAACAAGGCAACATAGTAAAGAACCGCCGGGATCAGAGCGGCAATCACCACCTCGGCATAGCCGATCTGAAGAAGTTCAGCCATCACGAAGGCTGCCACGCCCATCATCGGCGGCATGAGCTGGCCGCCAGTCGAGGCCACCGCTTCGATCGCGGCGGCAGAATGTTTGGGATAACCGCCTTTCTGCATCAGCGGAATGGTGATGACGCCGGTCGAAACGACGTTCGAAACCGCGCTGCCGGATATCGAGCCGAACAGGCTGGAGCCGACGATGGCGATCTTTGATGACCCGCCGCGGTACCGTCCCATCAAGCCGGCCGAAACGTCGGTAAAGAAACGGGCGCCGCCCGCCGGTTCGAGCAGGAAGCCAAAGAACATGAAGGCGATGACGATGGTGGTGGACACCTTCATCGGAAAGCCGAACATGCCGTTGGCATCCAGCACGACATAGATGGCGAGACGATCGATCGGTACGTCCTCGCCCTGGAGCCTGCCGGGAATCAGATGCCCGACAAGGGCGAAGACGAGGAAAAACAGAAGAAAGGCGAACAGAACGTTCCCGGCTGTCCGGCGGAGTCCCTCCACGATTGCTGCCAGCAAGATACCGGCCGCGACGACCGCATCAACGGGATTCTCCGCAAAGTTGTCCAGAATGGTCGGATACGCGACCATGACATAAAGCGCTGCTGCGCCGCTGACGGCAGCGGCAATCATGTCATACCACGGCACCGAGGGCCGCGGCATGCCCTTCCGAACCGGAACGACGATATACAATCCCGCCAGCCCGATGGCGAGCATGGCGGCATAGAACTGCTCGTTCATGAAGACAAGGCCGAAGGCGCGATACAGGTCGGCCGCCCAAAGGAGGGCGCCCATGGTCAACATCGCGCACAGACCGCCGCCAACCCACCTGACCAGCGGGCTTCCGACCGGCGCAGCCACCTCTGCTTCAACCTCTTCGGCGAAGGACCGAGCCTTTGCCGCCTTGTCCGTCACGCCGGGGCGTCCAGACCAGAAGCGTTACTTCGCCTGGCCCGTCTCCCGATAATACTTCATGGCGCCGGGGTGATATGGTACGCCGATATCGACATGCATCTTGTCGGGATTGAAGCCGCTCATGCCTTTGAACGCGGCGACCATCATTTTCTTGTTGGCCGCCATCGCCTTTACCAGCTTGTAGACGAGGTCGTCGGATACCTTGGCATTAGCCGTGATGATGAACGGTGCCGCCATGATGTTTGTCGGACCGGTCACTCCGGCGAAGGCCGGAGACGGGCTGATCTTTTCGACCACCGAGCCCGGTGCGACTGCCTGCAGCTTCTTCACCGCTGCCGGATCGTCCGGCAGCGAGATATACCGGAAGCCACGGGAAGCCAGAGCCTGCCGCATCTTGCCCGATGTAATCGAGAACATGCCGGCGTCGACCTTGCCGCCCATGAAGTCGTCGACGCCGCGCACCCCGTTTGGCGCTGGCACGCCCTTGACGTCCTTGAACGTCAGATCAGCCATGTTCAGCAGGGCGCGCCAGAACAAACCTTGTATCCGCTGCTTGGCAAAACCGGAAGACAGCCGAACGCCCTTCAGATCGGCAACGCTGTTGATCCCGGAATCCTTCGCGACGAAGATCCCGAGGCGCAGCGTCCGCAACACAGCGACAACACGGACATCCTTCTGGGGCTTGCCCTTGAACATGGCTGAGCCCCTGTGAGCGAAGGCGGTCACGACGCTGACCGCGATCGAGAAATCCAGACGTCCCTTGTTGACCAGCGGCAACGTCACGACCGGGCCACCCTGAGGTACAACCCGGGCGCGCAGGTTCAGGACATCCTTGGCGACTTTGGCAACCGCTGCGCCGGTAGCATAGGCGGACGAGCCTTGAGGATTGGTACCGATGCTGTAGGTCTGGGCCAAGGCCGGCAGGGCAATCATCGTCGCCGCCGCGGCGAGAAATAGAGATTTCATGTCTTCCCTCCGGGAACCGTCTCGTTTTGCGCTTCTGATCCGTTTATAGCGATATTTCTGTCACGAGTTACACATCTATTCGCATGCCGTCTTTCGCCAGATAGAGAGTTTTCCTGTAATTCCGACGAATGTCGCCAAGAACTTCCTCCATCATTTCCGGGCCCACCATTTCGACAGGCATGTGCTTGGCCATCAGTTTTCGGAGGACAGGATTGCACGTGTCAAAGTGGCCGAAATGAGTCGCCACAGCCGCCTTTGCACCGCTTTCCGCGGCAATCCGGCCAAACTCCAGAGGACTTGTATGTGCCCAGGTGCCGATTCCCGCCTTGCTGCGGAAATCGATTGCAGTCTGCGGAAACGTGCATTCGTGGATCAGCAGGTCGCAATCCTGCGCCAGGTCAATCAGGCGGTCGCAGGGTGCCGTGTCCCCGCTGAAAACAACGCTTTCTCCGTCTGCTGTATCCATTCGCAAGCCGAAGCAGGGCGAAATTTCCTCCGGAATGTGCTCCACATGGCAAGCAGTCACGCGGACCAGATCATCTTCATAGACCAATCCCGGCTCGGCTTCGATGACGGGTGGACGAAGGACGTCATAGTTGTCCCGACGCTGGCGGTATTGCACCCGCGCTTCGATGTCCTTGGCGTAGGCGCCGTCGATCAGCGAGTGATCCACAAATGCCTGGGTATCCCGCGGCCCTACCACGGTCGGCGGCGCGTGGCGACCGGCCATCCATGTCGAGATCATGTGGTACGAAAAATCGGCAATATGATCAAAGTGCAGGTGGGACAGGAAGATCGCCTTCACCGTTGTGGGATCGACGCCGTTGGCCACCATTTGCCGCGTCGCGTTGTGGCCGCAGTCAAACAGGTAATTTTCGCCGCGAACGGTAAGCAGGATCGAGGAATGGTTCCGGTCTGGATCGATCAATGCCGCGCCGGTCCCCAGCATCAGAACTCGCATGGGCCTCTCTCTGCAGGTATCTAAATGTGTTTAAGCGGGAAACTGCTCCGTGGACAAGAGCGCTTGCCGTGATTTCGGAATCCCTTGGCAAGAGCCTGCCGAGTCCGGTTACCGGCAAGCCCGTCCGGTCTGCACGTCGGCGAAGCGCACGAAATTGGCGACGGCCGTTGCCCATGGCCGGAGGCGCCAGTACTTGCCTGTTCGACAGCCTGGGAGATCCGGAGCGGACGGAGGCGGCGCACCTCCTGCAGCGCGTTCCGGACGCTGCGCGGCGTCCTCCCGAAGCCGGCTAGTCGTACTGTACCGGACCGGTCATGACGTCCCAGATTTTCTCCAGGGACGCGCCACTGTCGCGTTCCGTGACCGCCTGTTTGAATCCGACATCCTCGGCACGGCGCTTGAAGGCCATTCCTTCCGGAGAATGGCGGGTGATGCCGTCAAAAATCGTTGCGATCATCTGGCTCGATTCGAGGCCCAATGTTGGTCAGGGCCTGATTGATCATCAGCTTCTGCATCATCAACTGGTTCTTCGGGACGCCAGCCATGCGATCAGCCAATTCTTCCACACGTCGATCCAGTTTTTCAGCCGGTACGGCATCGGTCACCAGTCCCATGGCCTTGGCTTCGATACCGGTGATCAGATCGCCGGCAAGCAGCATCCGCTTCGCTCCTTCGGCTCCCAGCCGATAGACCCACATCGCCGTGGTGGGGCAGTCCCAGACCCGGGCTGGCGGATAGCCGATCCGCGCATCTTCCGCCATGACGATGATGTCAGAGCAAAGCGCAATATCGGAACCGCCTGCGAGGGCATAGCCATGCACCTTGCAGACAACTGGTTTATAGGACCGAAAGATGCTCATGAACTGTTCGGTAAGACCCTTCATCAAGGCATAATCCTTCATCGGATCCCAAGGCATTTCGGTCTGGGGCAGTGTCTCGATTTGAAAATGTCCTTGCAGGTTTTGTCGATGGGGTTTCGGTGCATCCAGGAGTGCGCCCGCAGGTGCCGCCCGCCTCCGGAAGACGGGCGGCGGCGGTCCGCAACGACCGGGACGGTCCGGCTGCCGCCACACCCGTGTCCGGCACGGGCCGCTACTTGCATCCCCACATGTTCAGAAAATTGGTGTTTTCCTGGGGGTCACTGAACAGGGTCAGGGTGGTCTTGCGCCCGCACCAGCAGTTGCGGACATCCTGAAGGGTCAAGGGGCTGATCGCGAAGCAGCCGGTTGACCCCTGCGTTGGGCCTGAAGCGATGGGGTTGGCCGGTATGGTGTAGGTGCCGCCGGTCATGAAGCAGCGTCGGGCAAACACCTGTTTCGGAATGGACCCTGACTCAACAAAAACTTCGATATAATAGTTGGTCTTCGCAGCCAGACTAGAGACGGATTGACTTGCGCTGATTTGACTTTGGTCAGCACTTAAAGGTCCAGAGATTCCGGCTACTTTTACGCCTGTGCGGGCGTTGAAAACAGTGGAATACATAGTGGCACTGTCAGGTGTAATAACATCGCCGAGCCGTGGGACGTATTGGTTCCATCTTACTTCTGGCCTCGTGAAGGTCACGCTGGATGTGGATAGGGCCGTGATGGGGAGATTGTTAGCAGTGACCTCAGACTGACCACTCAGGCAAGCTGTGGGACCATCTCGGCCGTTGCTGGTGACGGTCGTCTGCGCCACGGCGGGTGCGGCGGTCAGGGCCAGGGTCGCGGCCAGCGCGGCGGCCAGCATCGCGACCGGGAACATGCGGATGGCGGGAAGGGACATGTACAGGGCCTCCTGTGCTTCATGAAGAGGCCCCGTGAAGAGGCCCCGTGAAGAGGCCCCGTGAAGAGGCCCCGTGAAGAGGCCCCGTGAAGAGATGCGCAAAGCCTGACACGACCGGACACACCCGTCAAGGCCCGATCGTCGATGGTGACGCAAGGATTCATGTGTCGGTCGGGAGTGGAGAGCAACAGCCACGGACAGGAGCACCCCGATGCCACGGCAGGCTGCAACGATCGGGAGTCTGCCACGGGCGTTCGAGGTGGTGAAGGAGATGCAGGCAGACGGACTGGATTGGGGCCAGGGCTGTCGCCCGCCCGGTCGCCAGGCGCCGGCCGGGATCATCGAGGGCCGTATGGCCGAGGCGGTGGACCGCTGGCTCGACACCCTCGACGCCGGCGCCGCTCACCTGCTTCCGCTGCAGGATCCTTGCCGATCGAAGGCCGGTCAGGACCAACAACGCCGGCGAACGACGGTTCCGCGAGGTCCGCAGAAGAACACGGCCCACGGGAACCTTCCGGGACCGGACATCAATGGACCGCATCCTCCACGCGGTCTTTATGCACGAAAACAGCTATCGGGGAATCGGCATCCCCGTCTCCCTGATACATGACTCTTGACGTTACCTCCCGACGATCAGGATAATTTTTCAAACTGAGACACGACCCGGTCTGGATGAACCGGTTTCTGATTCTGCAAAGTCCTTCAGGTCATAGCCTGAGCAGAAGGCGGCGCCGTTCCCGGAGAGCACAATCACATGGACCCTTTCATCAGCATTCGCGTCGCGAACAGCGGCCTCGAGGTCGCCGGGCATCTCGGTAGTAATGGCGTTCATCCGCTGTAGGCGGTCCAGAGTGATTCTGGCAATGCGGGCATCGCAGACATAGGTGAGGGTAGAGTAGGCCATGGTCTCGTCATCCTTCTGCGTCAGAGCGTGAGTGTCGGAGCGGCTTGCAGGTTTTCTCTATCAGGTGTTTAGGTCTCTGTCCGTTGATAACGCGCCGACGAGTGGCGCGCCGATGAAAAGGAAATACCTTGCCGGGCGTCGCCGAGATTATCCGCGAATATCAGAATCTTTTCTATTTCGTCACTTTCGGATGGGCATTCATCGAAGGCGAAAGCTTCGTCATTTTCGCCGGCGCGGCAGCCTTCAAGGGTGACCTCAACATCTTCCTGCTGATCCTGGCGGCATGGCTAGGCAGTTTCTGCGGCGATCAATGCTGGTTCCTGCTGGGAAAACACTTCGGCGCCCGACTTTTGAGCAAGTTTCCCAAACTGGAGGACGGCGTATCCGTCACCATGAACATGGTCCAGAAATATGACGTGCTGTTTATCTTGTGCTTTCGCTTCATCTACGGCGTCCGGAACGTGGCGTCGCCAGCTTTGGGGATGAATGGATATCCATGGCGCCGGTTTGCCTTTTTCAATTTCATTGCTGCTTTCGTTTGGGCGAACTGTTTCGCTTGGGGCGGCTTCTTTCTGGCGAAAGCGTTCGAGCACCTGATTGGCGACATCAGCAAGAATTTTGGCTACGTCATGCTCGGTGTCTTTGTGATCGTCGTTTGCGTCCTGATCTTCGTCCACCGAACAGGCAAGAAACGATACAGGAAGATGATCAGGCACGGCCTTGCAACGCCAGTCCGGCGCGAGGCCGGCACGGCCGATGTCGGTAAAGGCAAATGACGACCTCCAGACGGCCGATCACGGTCAAGGCGGACGACGAACAACTTGTCGGCGCATGGTTCGGGTCTCGCACAGTGGCCGCGAGCCCGGAAATCGTCCTGCTCCACGAAGGTCTGGGGTCGATTTCAATGTGGGCGGACTTTCCTGCCGCACTGGCGAAGGCTTCGAGGATGGCGGTATTCGCTTACGACCGCCAGGGTCACGGCGGTTCGGGCCGGCCGCGCTTGCCTCGACCCAGGGACTGGATGCGCCACGAAGCGCTGGCTGTACTGCCGGCCGTGCTGGCCGCCCAGGAGATCGAAGAGCCGTTTCTGTTCGGCCATTCCGACGGCGCGACCATAGCGCTGATCCATGCAGCCCATCATCCTGTGCGCGGCATCATCAGCGAGGCAGCGCATGTCTTCCAAGACGATATGATGATCGCGGGAGCCCAACGCGCGACCGGTCAATGGGCGCATGGTGTGTTGCGGAAGGTGCTGATCAAGCACCATGAAGATAATGCCGAGATGCTGCTGACGGGCTGGCTTGACTGGTGGCGACATGCCCGGCGGCAAGACTGGCACATGCTTCATGATCTGGAGCGTATCACCTGTCCTGTTCTGGCCATCCAGGGTTCCGAAGACGCGTATGGCACACCGGATCAGGTCAAGAAGATCTGCGAAAGCGTTGCTGGCCCCTCCGAAAGTCTGTTCCTGAAAGGCGTTGGCCATGACCCGCACCATGAGGTGCCGGATCGCATCTTGCAGGAAACAATCGACTGGATGGCCAAGCAGGCCATCTCGGTGTCCCGAGCGAAGTCGAGCTAATCGTGTCATCGCATTGCAGCCCGCGCGATACCAACAGAGACACGCGAAGGCGACGTGGCGGTTCGTGTGTGGTGGTTCATATTGCGGACGAATCCGGCAAAGTCCTTGATGACAAACGGACTTTACCCTCATAGCCTGGCAACATGTCGAACAGGCCATGGACGGGCGAAGAAAACGACCTGATCGTCGCGGATTACTTCGCGATGCTGGCCGACGACATCGCGGAGAAACACTACAGCAAGGCCAGGCATCGCCGGGCGCTCCTGCCGCTGCTGAACCAGCGATCCGAAGGATCTATCGAGTTCAAACACCAGAACATCAGCGCAGTTCTGAAAGGCCTCGGTGAAGACTGGATCCCCGGCTACAAGCCCGCGTTCAACTTCCAGAAGGATCTGGTCAACGCGGTGAAGCGGTGGCTCGACATGAATCCGGAATGGCTGAATCGCGTGCCCGACGCGCGCCATGCCGACAATCCGAATGAGACATCGCAGATCTGGATCGGCCCTCCGCCGACGCTATCAAACCAGCCGCCGCCGCAAGAGTTGAAGAAGATGCTGGATATCGCGCACAGGTTTGACGTGGCGGAGCGAGACGCACGAAACCGCATCCTTGGCCGTGCCGGAGAGGAACGTGTCCTTGCGCACGAACGGTCGGCCCTGAAATCGGCAGGATGCGATGATCTCGCGCGCAAGGTGCGCTGGGTCTCGAAGGAGGAAGGCGACGACGCGGGTTATGACATTGCCAGTTTTTCGCCGGACGGCAGGTTGCGCCTGATCGAGGTAAAGACGACGAACGGCTGGGAGCGGACGCCTTTTCATATCAGCCGGAATCAACTCGCCGTCTCAGACGAGCGACGCTCGGAATGGTACCTGTTCCGGCTCTGGAACTTCTCGCGAGAACCGAAAGCCTTCGAACTGCACCCGCCGCTCGACGCGCATGTCTCACTGACCGCGACGTCCTTTCAGGCACGCTTTGTTTGAGAAAATGAACGTGTCATGAATTCATCATGTTTGCCGTGATATTGGTCCCCAACAAAGCAGACGTGATTTCCGAAGGAATTGAGTTAGAAGTTCCTGGATGGGTAAGGGAACTCGAGATATGGTAACCTCAAGAATCATGTGTCACCGGGACTGGCCTCCTGAGCGCACCGGCGCCGGTCTTGCGGGTGCGGAGGTTCTCTTCGATCCGTGCCCGGCGGAAGAAATGGCCGCATATCCGATGAGTACGCACGTCAACCGGCCGGCCCAACGACGGCCCGCGCTGTGGAGAGCCAGTCTCCCCGGCCTGAGCATCCAACTCCCGGCAACCCCGTTCCCCCATGCGGGACGAGGTATGGGCATTGGCGGTCTTTTGATAAACAATGATTCCTGCGGAAAAATGGTGCCGCGGGGGAGAATTGAACTCCCGACCCCACCCTTACCAAGGGTGTGCTCTACCTCTGAGCTACCGCGGCGAGATACCGTCGAAGAGCGACCATTTGCCGTTTGGAACGAGGCGGAATATGCCGCTCACCCTACGGGGCGTCAACGTCGGGGCTTTGCTGAAAATACGGGCGAAGTGTAGCGGGCAGCCCCTCGTTCCTCATGTCAGCAAGAGCGGCAGCCTTGACCTCCGAAAAAGAAACATCAAGGAAGACGAAAGACCGGTCAAGCGCGGAAAAACGCGGCACAGACACGCCCAAATCCTCGCGCCAGGAAATCAGATTGAACCGTCTTGCCCAAGCCCTGCGGGAAAACCTGCATCGCCGTCAGTCTCAAAAGCGAGGCCGTTCCGGCAGATAGCATGGGCGCCACCTGGTCGTGGAGTGCAGCGATCTGCAGGCGTCTCATGGTCATTTCGCCGACAGGCGCGTTGAGGCGACAACGGAAAACTTCACAGGGCGACAGCAATGACGCCGAAGACGCGCAAGTCGGCCCTTGTGCAGGTCATCCTGTCGACGGGTTGAGATGAGCTGACAGGTTCGCTAGAATCGATTGACTGGCGCCGCCCTGTGCCTTTCTGCCTGACCCGACTTTCCGGCCGCCAGCGATTCCGAGCCTATCGGCGGCGCAACAAACGACAAGAGACACAGGGGATGGACAGTATTCGGATCACTGGCGCCACGGCCCTCGAGGGAGAGATTCCAGTCAGCGGCGCAAAAAACGCCACGCTTCCTTTGATGGCGGCATCGCTGTTGACGGATGATACGTTGGAACTGACCAACGTTCCGCGCCTCCGTGATATCGGAACCCTGATCAAGCTTCTTGAACAGCATGGCGTAACGGTCGAAACGGAGACTGGCTCGATCAGGATGACGGCCCGGGACATTCCCAATACGACAGCGCCTTACGACCTGGTAAGGCAAATGCGGGCATCCATCCTGGTTCTGGGGCCGCTGATCGCCCGATTTGGCAACGCGGTAGTATCGCTGCCTGGTGGTTGTGCCATCGGTTCACGGCCGGTCGACCTCCATTTGATGGCGCTGGAAGTGCTGGGTGCAGAGATCGATTTGGGGCGCGGCTATATCCATGCCAGAGCGCCGGAAGGCGGCTTGACCGGAGGCAAGATCATCTTTCCGAAAGTTTCGGTTGGCGCCAGCGAGAACGCGCTCATGGCGGCGTCGCTGGCCAGGGGAACAACCATTATCGAGAATATCGCCCTGGAGCCCGAAGTCGTCGATCTGGCCCACTGCCTGACCGCCATGGGAGCCAGGATCGCCGGCATCGGCAGCGAACGGCTTGTCATCGAAGGCGTCGATGCGCTGCACGGCGCAACACACTCGGTCGTGGCAGATCGGATCGAGGCCGGAACCTACGCCATGGCCGCCGCTGTCACCGGCGGATCGGTTTTGCTGAGGAATGTCAGAGAAGACCTGTTCGGCGCCGGGGCCACAGTACTGCGAGAGACAGGCATCGTCATGGAGGAACGGGGGTCTGATGTTCACATATCCTGTGCCGCCGGCGAATTGACCGGAGTCGATGTGATTACCGACCCGTTCCCCGGCTTCCCGACTGATCTTCAGGCTCAATTCATGGCCCTCATGACCAAAGCCCGGGGGGCGTCGATGATCACGGAAACGATCTTCGAAAACCGCTACATGCATGTACCCGAACTCAGGCGAATGGGTGCTAACATCAATCTCAACGGGTCATCGGCGCTGGTGCGTGGCGTCGACACGCTCTACGGTGCCGAGGTGATGGCAACAGATCTGCGGGCATCCTCCAGTCTGGTCATCGCCGCTCTGGCTGCCGACGGCGACACCACGATCAACCGGGTCTACCACCTGGATCGTGGGTATGAACGGCTGGTGGAGAAGCTGTCGGCATGTGGCGCCAAAGTAGAGCGCATCCAGGGCCAATGACCATGATCGTTGCCTTTCGATGAGTAGCGAGAAGCTGCATCTTCGGGCGGAATCAGCGCCGGATCTGGCGGTCATCAGCGGTGTCCTGCAGGATGCCCTGCTGCCGGTCCCCGACATTGCCTATCTCAAGGCAAGTCGACAATTCGCCCTGGTCGCCAATCGCTTCTGCTGGGAGGCTGATGATGCAGAAAGCGATGCGCCTGCGGTGCCGTCGTCAATGGGCGCGCGAGCGCATTACCGGATCAATTGCGGCCTGATGTTCGGCAGCGTCGATGCGGTCAGAACACGCGGCTTTGACCGGAATGACACGGCAAACATATTGTCGCTTTTGATGATGCAGTCAGCGTCCAGGGTTGATGCAACGGAAATCACGTTAGTTTGTGCCGGAGATGCCGCCATTCGATTAACGGTTTCCTCGATCGACATCCGTATGGATGACATGGGAGAGCGCTGGCCGACAGTTTGGCGACCATCGCATGCAGAGACAGAAGCGGGTTAACCGGTCCTTCAAGGGCATCGAAGATCATGGATGGGTCAACTGCCACGATGAGCAGCCAGGAACCATTGGTTCTTGCCGTTCCGAAAGGGCGCATCCTGAAGGAAGCGCTGCCCTTGATTGAAGCAGCCGGAATACTGCCCGAGCCGGACTTCAACGATCTCAATTCGCGCAAGCTGCGGTTTGCGACGAATATTCCTCACCTCGATATCATCAGGGTGCGCAGCTTCGATGTCGCAACCTTTGTGGCCTTCGGAGCCGCACATCTTGCAATCGCCGGCAACGATGTCATCGACGAGTTCAACTTCGCGGAAATCTATACGCCGCTGGACCTGAACATCGGTCATTGTCGCCTGTCCGTTGCAGCGACAAAGGACCTGATCGCTTCCGAAAACCCGACACGCTGGAGTCACGTGCGAGTCGCCACCAAATATCCATCGACCACCCGACGCCATTTCGCCAGCCAGGGAATCCAGGCCGAATGCATCAAGCTGAACGGCGCCTTGGAACTGGCACCCGCTCTTGGTCTGTGCCGTCGGATGGTCGACCTTGTCTCGACGGGCGCGACCCTGAAGGCGAACGGTTTGGTCGAAGTAGAGAAAATTGCCCAGATATCGTCGCGCCTGATCGTCAATCGATCGGCAATGAAAACCCGACCGACCGATACGCAATGCTGGATCCGCGCTTTCAGCGACGCCGTGGAGAGTAACCGTGCCAGCGCGGCGGCTTGAGTGGTCCGAGAGCGGGTTTGACGAGGCGTTCGACGCGCTGTTGAACGCCAAACGGTCGGCCGAAGCAAATGTCGACGCAGTCGTCTCCGACATCCTGAGCAGCGTGCGGACCAGGGGCGACAAGGCTCTGGCGGAATATACAAGGAAATTCGATCGGCTGGACCTGGAGCGCCACCCGATGACCATCCCGGCAGAACAGATCGCGGAGGCCAGGCGTCAGATATCCCCGGAACAGCGGCGCGCCCTGGAACACGCTGCCCAACGCATCAGGGCTTATCACGAACGGCAACGGCCGGAAGACTGGCAGTTCGAGGATTCGGCGGGATTTGTGCTGGGCTCGCGCTGGACGCCGGTCGATTCGGCAGGCCTTTACGTTCCCGGCGGCACTGCTGCGTATCCCAGTTCCCTCCTGATGAATGCCATCCCGGCCAGGGTGGCTGGCGTCGAACGCCTGGTCATGGTCGTGCCGACCCCGGACGGGGAGATCAACGACCTCGTGCTGGCAGCGGCGAATATCGTCGGCGCAGAGGAGATCTACCGAATCGGCGGCGCTCAGGCAATCGGCGCCCTGGCTTACGGTACCGAGAGCATCCGGCCCGTCGACAAGATCGTCGGCCCCGGCAACGCCTATGTCGCCTCCGCCAAGAAGCAGGTATTCGGCCTTGTAGGTATCGACATGATCGCCGGTCCCAGCGAGATACTCGTCATCGCCGACAATCAATCGGATCCGACATGGATCGCGGCCGATCTGCTGTCGCAGGCCGAACATGATCCGACGGCGCAATCCATCCTGATCACGGACAGTACCGAATTCGCGGATCGCGTTCTCCGGGCTGTGGAAGACTTTCTGGCAACCCTTCCACGCGCCGCAATCGCCAGGGAAAGCTGGGAGAACTTTGGCGCGGTGATAACGGTCGACAACCTGGAGCGCGCGGTTGACCTGGTGGATCGAATCGCGCCCGAACATCTTGAACTGGCGATGGAGCAGGCTGGCGCATTCGCCGCGCGCGTGCGTCACGTCGGAGCCATCTTCATCGGGCGCTATGTACCGGAGGCTGTCGGCGACTATATCGGTGGTCCCAATCATGTTCTGCCAACGTCCCGGGCCGCACGGTTCTCGTCAGGTCTAGGCGTACCGGATTTCATGAAGCGCACCTCCACGATCCAGGGTTCTGTCGAGGCGCTTGGCGCTGTCGGACCGGATGCCATGGTGCTTGCCCGGGCAGAGGGGCTGGAGGCCCATGCCCTTTCGGTCGGCATCCGTCTTGGGCGACGTTGAAGTCTTCTTCGATGGCTGACCATCAGCGCCTGGCCGGCATCCAGTTGGATGAGCACACGGTTGTCAGGCGAAATGCCGATATCGAGCATGAACGGGCAGCGGCCATCTATGACCTGCTGGAAAAGAATCATTTCTCGCCGCAGGTCGAGGAAGGCGGTCCATATACCCTGATCCTTTCCGTCAAGGAAAACCGGCTGATCTTCGACATTCGAAGCGTTGACGGCAAGAAGCTTGCCCTCGTGCCGCTTGCGCTGCAACCGTTCAAGCGCACCGTGAAGGACTATTTCACGGTTTGCGAAAGTTATTTTGCAGCGATCAAGACCGCGAGCCCCAGCAAGATCGAAGCCATCGACATGGGTCGGCGAGGATTGCACGACGAAGGCTCCGAATTGCTGAAGGATCAGCTGGAGGGCCGCATAGACATCGATTTTGACACGGCAAGACGCCTGTTCACCTTGCTGTGCGTCCTGCACATCAAGACCTGATCGCCCGAACCGAAAGGTTCGGGGCAGCCCCGGTTCGTCGATCAGTCTGGCAGCGGCATCACGACGTGCTCCGGGTGACGGTCAGGACACCTCCACATTCTTGAAGCGATTTTCATGTCGTAGCCGTTGCACCTGCGGGGGTGCGAAAAAGGGATGATGCGCCGTATCCGTCATCTCCCCGCCACGATCCTCGCCTTCTGGTCCGTCGAAAACCAGCGGCGCTTCCGGCTCGCTTGCTTTTCCCGTCAGGCGGAGGAATGCACCTTGACGACCAGGTCTATTTTCGGCGCAATCCAGGCATTCTACGGACTGCCATTCCTGCCAGATGCGCAGGAATGGCGGGCTGTGCGCCTGCATTGACGACGGGCGCAAGCGACAGACAGGCCTGCGTGACATGGAAGGGTCAATGACCTGACGGCCGCCAACACCTTCGCCCCCGACCAGAAACCGGCAATCCGCGGATGACCCGAACGGATGCGATATCCGCCGCCCATATTCTCGCGAGGCTGTCCCGAAGCTGTTTCAAGACCAGAAGGAAACTCAGGAAACCAGTGCGCGCAGCATCCAGGCCGTCTTTTCGTGCACCTGCATCCGCTGGGTCAGCAGATCAGCCGTCGGCTCGTCGTTGGCCTCTTCGGCCACCGGGAAGATGGAACGGGCCGTCCGGACCACGGCCTCCTGCCCGGCAACAAGTTGCCTGATCATGTCCTCGGCCGACGGCACGCCGGTCTCCTCGTCGATTGAACTCAACGCGCCATACTGTTTGTAGCTGCCGGGTGCAGGCTCCCCCAAAGCGCGAATCCTTTCGGCAATCTGGTCTACCGCCAGGGCCAGTTCATTATATTGCTCCTCGAACATCAGGTGCAGCGTGTTGAACATCGGCCCGGTAACGTTCCAGTGGAAATTGTGCGTCTTCAGGTAGAGGGTATAGGTGTCCGCCAGCAGGCGGGACAGGCCTGCCGAAATGTCCTTTCGCGATTTGTCGTCGATGCCGATGTCAATCTTCATGATTGGCTCTCCAACTGTAGAAAAATTCTAAGGTGATGAATATATTGCTATAATTATTTGATATTCAAGTTCACCCTTCCAATTTTCAAGGGCAATGCAGGCGCCCGGTACACCACTCGGGAGCACAGTGCCGAGCTGGTCGATACCTGACTCGGCAGAGAATGACGATGCGTCGGCGAGGCGAGGTCACCCGTCCATCAATATCCGCACCAGTCGCCGATGCTCCGCCAGCGCCGCATCGAAATCCACCGATGCGATCAGTCCGTCACGCACGACGGGGCGACCGCCGATTACCGTCCAGGCGGCCTGCGCGGGCCTGCAGAAGATCAGCGCAGCGAGCGGGTCCCAGTCGGTTCCGGCCATTGTGGGCGTGTTGAGATCGTAGGCTGCGAAGTCGGCGTTCTTGCCAACCTCCAGGCTGCCGATATCGTCTTCCCGCCCAAGAACGGCGGCACCGCCGCGGGTGGCGATGCGCAAGGCTTCGCGAGCAGTCAGCTCGGCAGCATTGCCTTTTGCCCTTTGCAGCAGCATGGCCTGCCGCGCTTCGGTCAACAGGTTGGCGTCGTCGTTGGATGCGCTACCGTCCACGCCCAGACCCACCTTCACACCCCTGTCCAGCCACGCACGAACCGGCGCAATCCCGCTGGCAAGACGCATGTTCGAGCAGGGACAGTGAGCGACGCCCGTACCCGTTTGAGCGAACAGAGCGGTTTCCTGAGCGTCGAGTTGGACGCAGTGCGCGTGCCAGACGTCGTCGCCAACCCATCCGGCGTCCTCGATATATTCGCCTGGCCGCATGCCGAAGCGCTCCAGCGAATAATCGATATCCTCCACGTTCTCCGCAAGGTGTGTGTGCAGCCGGACTCCCTTTTCCCGCGCCAGGATCGCGGATTGGCGCATAAGGTCCTGACTTACGGTAAAGGGAGAGCAAGGCGCGATGGCGACCTGAACCATCGCTTGAGGACCGGGATCGTGAAACGTATCGATGACGCGAATACAGTCTTCCAGGATCGCGTCTTCATCCTCCGTCAGGCTGTCTGGCGGGAGGCCGCCCTTGCTCTCGCCGATACTCATTGAGCCGCGCGTGGCGGTAAAGCGGAAGCCGAGGTCGACGGCTGACTGGATCTGGTCGTCCAGTCGGGACCCATTCGGGAACAGATAGAGATGATCGGAAGAAGTCGTGCAGCCGCCAAGCGCCAGTTCCGCCATGCCGACCATCGCGGAAATGCGCAGATGATCCGGCCCCATGCGTTGCCAGATCGGATACAGCGTCTGCAGCCAGCCGAACAGAGATGCGTCCTGCGCCACCGGCACGGCGCGGGTGAGGTTCTGGCAAAGGTGATGGTGAGTATTGACCAGACCGGGGATGACGACGTGATCGGCAAGTTCGATGACCTGATCCGCTACCGTCGGCAGATCGGCAGTCGGACCGACCTGCTCGATCATGCCGTCGCGGCAGAACAGGCCACCGGCCGGAATTTCCGTCCCGGCATCGTCCATGACCGCCAGAACACGGGCGTTGCGCGCAAGCAAGGTACTCATGGCTGGGCCGTCGGCTGGATCATTGCTTGTCGCACCGGTCGGCCTTCAGAAACCGTACATGCCTTTCCGACCGGCGAGCCTTCTGTGCAACAACGGACTCGATCCTCATTTCCCTGTCTGGACCCTGCGCTGACGCAAGTTCTTCACGACCTGCTTGCTGAAGCGACAACTGCCGGCCTCCAAGACCCTCGAAGAACTGTTCTCGAAAAGTAAGGACAAGCACCTGGACGTTCCCGGCAGCCATGTCGAGAATGAAGCGGTCCCATCGTTGCATCGTCGACAAAGCGAAAGACTTTCCCGATCCGCCAATCCGATGTATGGATGAACTTGACGGTCATCAGTCGCTCCTTGTCCGATCCGATGGCTCATTATTGGCAGTGAGGCAAATTGACGACGCGTCGCAGCGAAACAACAACTTCGCTGACCGAAGCATCGATTGAAAGGGGTATTTGCTGGAGGACGAAAAGTAAACGCCCTCGCGTGCAGAGGCCCCGGACGGCGGGCACCACCCGTGTCGAACAGCGAATGGCGGGTCGGGCACAAGGCAATATCGGTGACACTGTTCCGCCAATGATGGACCCCGCGCCCGAGAACATGCCACGATGTCCCGTCTTTCTTTCGAGCCGCACCGGTTTCTGAGATCGCTGCTGGATGAAGCGGTCGCCGCTGCGCGACCCGATCGGTGCCTGCCTCCGGCATTGACGGACTGGCCAGCGCCGCCTCAGGGGCAAACGATCGTCATCGCCGTCGGCAAGGCAGCCGCAGCAATGGCGCGAGTTCTGACTACCCACTGGCCCGACCGGCCGCTGACCGGTCTGGCGCTGACCCGATACGGACATGCACTACCTTGCCGCGGTATCGAGGTTGTCGAAGCGGCGCATCCCGTCCCCGACAAGGCGGGCGTTGCCGCCGCACACCGGATCATGGAAATCGCGTCCCGCGCAGGACCGGACGATCTCGTCCTCTGTTTGATGTCCGGCGGCGCGTCGGCTCTCTTGACTGCTCCGGCTCCGGGATTGACCCTGGCAGACAAGCAGGAGACCACGCAGGCGCTGTTGGCGACCGGAGCAGACATCGGAGAGATCAACACCGTCCGCAAGCACTTGTCGGCCATCAAGGGCGGCCGATTGGCCCAGGCGGTCGCGCCGGCGCGCCTGATCACCCTGGCGATTTCCGATGTCGTCGGCGATGATCCGGCGACGATCGGATCAGGGCCGACTGTCGCTGATCCGACGACACTTGCCGACGCCCGCACCGTCATTGGTGAATACGGTCTTTCTGTCCCGGACTCCGTACCACGCGCCCTCGCCGATCCGGCCAACGAATCCATCAAGCCTGGCGCGCCAGCATTCGCCAATACCACGTATCGAATAATTGCTCGCCCCCTCGACAGCCTGAAGGCTGCCGCCAGGGTTGCGACGAGGTCGGGAATAGCGGTGACCATCCTCGGCGACGACCTGATCGGCGAAGCCAGCGCCCTCGGGCGAATCCACGCCGATCTTGCGTGTCGACTGCAAGATGAGGGTAATGATCGCCCGATGCTGTTGCTTTCCGGCGGGGAAGCCACGGTCACGCTGACAGGCTCCGGAAAGGGCGGCCCGAACACCGAATATCTGCTGGCGATGGCGCAAGCGCTGAGCGGGCGAGGCGATATCTGGGCTCTGGCCGCGGATACCGATGGCGCGGACGGCAGCGAGGGCAATGCCGGCGCCGTTATCACTCCCGACACACTGACCCGAGCCGGGGCGGCAGGCTTGCTTCCCGCGCCCTTATTGGTCAACAACGACGCGTGGTCATTCTTTGATGCGCTGGGCGATCTTGTCGTCACGGGACCAACGCAGACAAATGTCAATGATTTCCGGGCAATCCTGATCGCCTGATCGACCGATATCGGGTCCGCCATCTGCATGCACGAGGTTCGATGCCAAGAAAACGCGCACATGCCAAGATCGTTGCCACGTTGGGCACCTCTACCAGCACGCCGGAAGCCATCCGGGAACTGCGGGAGGCCGGTGCCGACGTATTCCGAATCAATTTCAGCCACGGCAGCCGCGACGATCATCGAAACTGCATCAGAATCATCCGGGCGATCGAGCGGGAAGTCAGGAGGCCGATCGGCATTCTGGCGGACCTGCAGGGCCCGAAAATACGGATCGGCACCTTTGCCGACGGTGGACTGGAGCTTGCTCCCGGCGAGCCCTTCCGGTTCGATCTGGACCCAAAGCCGGGCGATCGGCATCGCGTGTCTTTGCCCCATCCGGAAGTCTTCAGCACGCTTTCGCCTGGTCAATTGCTGCTGGTAGACGATGGCAAACTGCGCCTGGAGGTAACGGAGTGCTCGTCCCGGCACATCGTTGCGACAGTCCTGACCGGCAACGCGATCAGCGACCGCAAGGGCGTCAACATTCCCGGCAGCGTCATTCCGATGTCCGCGCTTACCGACAAGGATCGCAAGGATATGGTCTTCGCCCTCGACCAGGGCGTCGACTGGATCGCGCTTTCCCTCGTCCAGCGGCCGGACGACGTCGCGGAACTGCGCAATCTTGTCGGTAACCGGGCCAGCGTGCTGGCCAAGATCGAAAAGCCGGCCGCCCTTGAAAACCTGGACCAGATCATCGATCTGTCCGATGCCGTGATGGTCGCCCGAGGTGACCTGGGCGTGGAGTTGCCGCCCGAAGATGTGCCCAGCGTCCAGAAACGCATAGTCCGGGCCTGCCGGATCGCGGGCAAACCTGTGATCATCGCCACGCAGATGCTCGATTCCATGATGGATTCCCCGGCACCGACGCGGGCCGAAGCGTCTGACGTTGCCAATGCCGTCTACGAGGGCGCTGACGCGGTCATGCTGTCGGGTGAAACGGCCCGGGGAAAACACGCCGTGCAATCCGTGGACGTGATGAACCGAATCATCCGCCGGACCGAGGCCGACCCGACTTGGCGGACCTTCCTTGACGCCGGCAATACCCTGCCCGATCCAACGGCTTCCGATGCCATAACAGCCGCTGCTCGGCAGGTTGCCGAAACCATTGATGCCGCCGCGATCGTGACCTATACCACCTCCGGTTCGACCACCTTGCGCGCGTCACGCGAACGACCGGCAGCACCCATTCTGTGTCTGACCGGCAGCGATCGCACCGCGCGAAAGCTGGTTCTGGCCTGGGGCGTCGAATGTTTCTTCTCCCACGACGCCAGCAGCGTGGAAGAGATGGTCGATTACGCCGTCGATATGGCAAGGCGACATGGCTTTGCCGCACCGGGCCGAGCGATCGTGATCACGGCAGGAATGCCTTTTGGCATGCCTGGAGCCACCAACACGCTTCGGATTGCCTGGGTCGGCCGATAGTCGCTGAACCGGCTCGGCGATCCGGATCGGAAAATTCAGGCCCCACGCGGTGACGCCTGCCAAGGCGACGAATTTTCTTGAAGCGACGGCTGCAAGCAGCGGGCCGAGACCCGGATATCGAACGTTCTCAAGCCGTCAAGTTTTCTCGGTGCCGACTGGCGGGTTGTTTTTGAGTGTCATGACGAATGACGTCGCAGCGTGTCGGCAAGATGTTGCTGATGTATGGGCAAGACAAATGCAGCTGCCGACTGTAAGGTATCGACCCGTCAAATCCGCGTTTTCCCCGGAGACCCAGATGACTGTTCGCCAGAACCCGCCGTTTCGCGCCGAACATATCGGCAGCCTGTTGCGCCCTCGCACGTTGAAGAATGCTTTCAAGGCTCATGCCGTCGGCGATATTGACGACGCCGTTTTCGAAGCCAGCAAGGATGAAGCGATCCGTGATGTTGTCGCGATGCAGGAAAGCCTCGGTCTCGAAATGGTAACCGATGGCGAGTTTCGCCGAAAATCCTACTGGGGACACTGGGTCGACGCAATTGACGGGCTCGGCGTGGCGCCGTCTCTGTTCAGGTTCTACGACGACGGTGGCGGCGAGCAGGATTTTATCGCAGCCGATTGCGTCGGCCCGATCAAGAAAACCGCACCCATCTCGACCGGGGAATTCAGTTTCCTCAAGAGCGTAGTGACATCCGCCGAGCCGAAAATCACGATGCCGTCACCATCGACGCTGCATTTCTGGCGACTGTCAAAAACGATTGCCGATTCGGGTTACGCGACAGACGACGCGTTTTTTGACGCCTTGTGCGCAATTTTCCGTCAGGAAATTGCCGATCTGGCGGCGCTGGGCTGCCGCTACGTTCAACTGGATGAAGTGCCGTTGATCATGTTGGGCAGTCCGGCGATTTGCGATCAGGTACGTGACCTGGGCAGCGATCCGGGCTACCTGCTGAACCTCTATGTCGAAGCAATGAACGCTGCGGTGCGGCATCGCGGCGATGTGGTGGCCGGCATGCACATGTGCCGAGGCAATTTCAGGGGAAAGTGGCTGTCGGAAGGCGGCTACGACCTGATCGCCGAACAGGTGTTCCAGCTCGTGGACGTGGACGCATTCTTGCTGGAATACGATACCGAAAGAGCCGGTGGCTTCGAGCCTCTGAGGCACGTGCCGGACGACAAGACCGTGGTGCTCGGCATTGTCAGCTCGAAGGTGCCGGAAGTCGAGGCTGCAGAAGATCTGAAGCGCCGGATAGAAGAAGCCGCGCAGTATATCGATCGGGACCGATTGTCGATCAGCCCGCAGTGCGGCTTTGCCTCGACGGTTGCCGGAAACCCGGTGACCGAAGGCGACGAGAAGGCGAAACTCGCGACCCTTGTTCAGGTTGCAGAAGACGTTTGGGGGTAATTTCCGTGGGCGTTGGCCTTCGTATCCGCGCCCTCTCCGAGGCCGATCTGACTCATGCCCGTGGCGTCCATCGCAAGGCATTTGGCACGTTTCTCGGTATCCAGCCGGAGAAGTTTCGTCCCGGCGCCGATTGTCTGGGGCCGCGCTGGCGCATGTGGGAGAACGGCGGCGTGGTCGCGTTGGATGGTGACAGACTCGTCGGCTCAGGTCTGTTGATGCACTGGGGCACGGGCTGCATCCTGGGTCCCCTCACCGTTGATCCGGATTCCTGGGGCCGAGGCGTTGCCCGGCAATTGGCAGGGGCGATGATGGAGATCATCGATGCGGCCCAATTTGAATGGACCGGGCTCTTTACCCATCCGCAAAGCCCGATGCATGTCCGCCTGTACGAGGAATTCGGCTTCAGCATGCAGCGGATCACCGCCGTTCAGTCAAAGGCCGTTTCAAGAGCTGTTCCACTCGCCTCCAGCGCCCTTTTCAGTACATTGCGCGAAGCGGAGAAAATGCGTTGCCTGTCGTCGTTGCGCGCGCTCTCGGATAGGGTCTGGCCGGGACTGGACTGGTGTCGGGAAGTGCAATCGGTCGATGCTGAAAAGCTGGGCGATACAGCATTGCTTTGGTCAGGCGATCAGCTTGACGGATTCGCGGTAATTCATGCCGGCGAGGGTAGCGAGGCGTCGGAAAAAGAGGCTCTGGTAAAAGTTTCAGCCATTCGCCATGGCGTTGGCGGGGGAAAGCGGTTTTTCCATCTGCTGGGTCTGATCGATGCTGCTGCAGTGCATTTGGATTTGACCAAGGTCGTCGCCGGAACCAATACCGGACGGCATGAGGCATATCGTATGATGCGTGCGCACGGATACCGGACAGAGGTGAATGGCGTTGCCATGTTTCGTCCGGCGGCTGACATTTACAATCAGCCTGGCAAGTTTGTGATCGATGACTGGCGATAGGGTCCTTCAGGGGGCCAAGATGGAATCGTGCGCGACAGAACAGCCATCCACACGTCCTGCACGCATCACCAACCTGTAGCCTTCTCCAATGTCACCACATGACGCTTCATGCTTCCATTTCCGTCCCGAAAGGACGGAAAACCCTGCACAAAACATGCGACATGATACAGTTGACATGACACCAGGAAAATCGGCAGACGCCTTCGAATCGCTGGTTTTGTCAGGGACGGTCCGAAATCAGACCGTCGTGCGCAGCTTGAATTTCTGGATTTTTCCGGTCGACGTTTTCGGCAACGCCATGAACACGACCGACGTCGGACACTTGAAATGCGCCAGCCGATCCCGGCACCAGGCAATGATGTCCTGTTCCGAAACCTCAGCGCCAGGGCGCAGACCAACATAGGCGCCCGGTGTCTCACCCCATTTTTCGTGCGGTATGGCGACAACAGCCGCCTCGACGACATCCGGGTGATCATACAACACCGCCTCAACCTCGATGGACGAGATGTTCTCCCCGCCGGAAATGATGATGTCCTTCGAGCGATCCTTGATCTCGGCATAGCCGTCTTCGTGCCAGACCGCGAGGTCGCCGGTGTGGAACCATCCGCCCTTGAAGGCCGCTTCGCTGGCCGCAGCGTTCTTCAGATACCCTTTCATGATCGCGTGGCCGCGCAGCAGGATCTCGCCCATTGTCTCGCCATCCCTGGGAACCGGCTCGCACGTCTTCGGATCTGCCACGATCATCCCGCCCGCCAATGTCGGATAGGCAATCCCCTGACGGGCCTTGAGTCGCGCAATCTCATCCTCGGTTTTGCCCGCCCAGTCTTCCTGGGGTCGACACACGGTATTGGCGCCATAGACTTCGGTCAGGCCGTAGACGTGGGTCACGTCGAATCCCATCCGGGAAACGCCCTTCAGAACGGCGGGCGGCGGCGCCGATCCGGCGGTGAAAATCTTCACGGTGTGATCGAATGGGACCTTCTCGTCGTCAGGCGCATTGATCAGCGTCGACAGAACGATCGGCGCGCCGCACATATGGGTAACGCCGTGCTTGGCGATCAGATTGAAGATGTCCTGCGCCACCACCTTGCGCAAACAGATATGCATCCCGCCCACGACTGTTACCGACCACAGGAACGACCAGCCCAGCGCATGAAACATCGGCAGCGTCCAGAGATAGCTGGGATGATGCGGCAGCGGCCAGGTCACACAGTTGCCCAACGCGTGGACATAGGCGCCGCGCGCATGGGTCACCACACCCTTGGGGTTGCCGGTCGTCCCGGAAGTATAGGACAACGCGATGGCGTCCCACTCATTCTCGACGCCCGGCCAGTCGAACGTCGGATCACCCTCGTCCAGGAGATCGTCGTATGTCGTCTCGCCCAACCGCGCGCCCTCACCGGCGTCCGGAGGTCGCTGGGGGTCGTCGACATCGATGACCATGGGCTTCACGTTCGCCTGATCCAGCGCATCCCGGATCACGCGGCTGAACTCCGTATCGGTGATCAATGCCTTCGCCGCGCCATGGTCGAAGATGTAAGTCAGGACCGGCGCGTCGAGCCGGATGTTCAGCGGATTCACCACCGCCCCGATCATCGGAACGGCGTAGTGCGCTTCCAACGCTTCCGGCGTATTCGATCCCATCAGGGAGACGGTGTCTCCCTGACCGATCCCACGACGCTGCAGCGCCGACGCCAGGCGGCGGCATCGGGCATACATCTCGCCATAGGTGATGCGGACGTCGCCGTGAATGACGGCCACCCGATCCGGCCATGCCTCTGCCGCCCGCTCCAGAAACGATGACGGGTGCATCTGGACAAAGTTCGCCGGATTGGGATCAAGGTCGAGGTTATAGGGGTTTGTCATGCTGTTTCTTCCCGCAGATCACTTGGACCGCGATTCCTGAGCTGATTGGTCATGAAACGATGCATGTCCGGCAAAGGAGCGCGCATGGTCGCTGGACAGCAAGCGAACCTTCACCGATCATTCCATTTTGTCTATAGCCGATAGCAGAAAAATCACCTGAGCGAAAAGACCCCGAATGAAACAGGTTCGCCATACCGAATACATCACTGTTGCCCGGGACGGCCGGATCGCGGTTCTGACGCTGGACAGGGAGGAAAAGCGCAACGCTGTCTGCGACGCGCTGATCGAGGACATCCGAGAATTTGTAGTCGGCATCAACCCGGACGAAACCAGCGCCATCGTGATGCGCGGGGCGGGCAAGCATTTCTGCGCCGGCCTGGATCTGGCGGAACACAAGGAACGCCCGCCGTTTGAAAGCGTTCTGCATTCGCGCTTCTGGCACGAGACCCTGGATCTTCTGGAGTTCGGACCAGTCCCGGTCGTAGCGGCGATGCAGGGTGGGGTCATCGGTGGCGGGCTGGAAATCGCCACAGCCTGTCATGTTCGGGTTGCCGAACCGACTGCCTTTTACCAGCTGCCGGAAGGTCGGCGGGGGATCTATGTCGGCGGCGGGGCGAGCATGCGTGTTCAGCGGATCATCGGCGCGGATCGGATGCGAGAGATGATGCTGACCGGCCGGCGCTATGATTCGCAGGATGGCCAGCGCCTCGGTCTCTCGCACTACATCGAATCCGAGAGCACAGCCTTCGACAGGGCGATGGAACTCGCGGACGACATCGCCGGCAACGCGAAGATCAGCAACTACATGATGATCAACGCCCTGCCCCGCATTGCCGACATGGATCGCATGTCAGGCAGCTTCACCGAAAACATTGCCAGCGCGCTGTCCTCGGGCAGCGCGGAAGCCAAGGCCGGCATCGAAGCGTTCCTGAAGAAGCAGCAGATTCGTCATGACAAGAAATAACGGGTAACCGCCATGACCGACCTCCGTATCGTCGATGTCAGCAGCGTGCCGGACGAGCATTTCCCGGGAGGCGCGACCTACCGGATCCTGATCGGCGACGGGCCGGACGGCACGAGGCCGGGGTCGGATCCGGTGCGGATCGGCATTCAGACGTCGCCGCCCGGATATGCCACTCCACTGCATTCCCATCCCTATGACGAGATTCTGACAACGCTGGAAGGTGAAGGGATGGCATGGACGGAAGGCGGCTGCGAAATCCCCCTGAAACCGGGAGTGACCCTGCTCCTGCCGGCCAACAGACCTCACGCTTTCCGGGCGACCGGCAAGATGCCGCTGGTGACCTACGGCCTGCACCTGTCCGGCGAACGCCTCGTCGATATTCACGACGACAGTTCGAGCGATGCGGGACACCCGCAAACCATGCAATCATCGGCCGGCGACCGGTTACTTTGAACTCAACACGACAAGATATCGACTCAGCAGCGATATCTGCCGCTTCATGACGCCGCCGTGCCGAAGATTCGCCGCCGACAGGGTTCATTGCCGGCGTTCGATCTGGATCAGCCTCATCCGCAAGCTCTGCCAGAAGAGCCGAATGATGTTCGGCGGGGAGATTGATCCGCTTTCCGGGGCAGTCGACGTCCAGGCAACAAGAAGACCCGTCCTTTCGGGGCTGATGGCAGACAGGCCATGCGACGTCTGGTTGAGCGCTGCCGACGCCGATTCCACGGCTGCCGTTCTCAACACGGCACACCGTGGATATGTCGGCCTTTTATGGACAAGAGGAGCATGATGTACTTCGCGTCAGAAAACGTGCGCATTCGTCGCCGACGACGCGGACGGCCTGAGTGTTGACCTTCAGACATCCAAACTCCTATATGCTCGATTCGTAAATCAGCGCTGTTCGTGCATTGCTTGGCGCGCCCGAATATTTGCATCGCCTTGGCAGCAGCCTCTGAAACCGTCAGGGTTTCCTTGTTTGTGCCGGGTGACGCGGCAAATCAATGGAGAATTCCCGGTGAAACGCACCTACCAGCCCAGCGTGCTGGTGCGCAAACGGCGTCATGGCTTTCGCGCACGCATGGCTACCAAGAGCGGCCGTCAGGTTCTGGCCCGCCGACGCGCCAAGGGGCGCAAGAACTTGTCCGCCTAGAGTTTCGCAAGGCTGGAACGCCGCCCATTCCGGCGCGTCCTTGCCATTTTCGCCGCTACGCTACCCGACCGCCAGGATGCCTGCCACCCCCGTCCTTCGTCGCCTGAAACGCCGACCGGAATTCCTGCGCGTCCAGCGCAAGGGACGGCGCTGGGTCACGCCCGGCCTCCTTCTGCAAGCCTGGACACGCGCAGGCGACCACGCAATCGAGCCTGACGCGATCCGGTTCGGACTGACCGCCAGCAAGAAGGTTGGCAACGCGGTTCGACGCAACCGCGCACGACGACGGCTGCGCGCGCTGGCAATGGCGTACCTTCAGACACGGGCCCTTCCCGGTACCGACTATGTGTTGATCGCTCGACAGAATACCGCGATGCGGCCGTGGCGCGATCTTGTGATCGACCTGACAGAGGCGCTGGACCGGGTCGGACGGCCGAACACGTCCCGGCGGGCGGCGCGCGACAGGGCTCGGTAGGCCATGGTCCGCCAAGCCGGCACCACCGCTCGCCCCAACTCGGCCGCTCGGGTCATGCTGATAGTGATTCGCGTCTATCAATTGACCCTGTCCGCTTTCCTAGGACGCCAGTGCCGGTTTGCGCCCTCGTGTTCGGAATACGCCGCCGAGGCCATCCGGGTTCATGGCGCGCTGCGCGGCGGCTGGCTGGGCATGAAGCGAATCGGCCGCTGCCATCCCTGGGGGGGATCGGGCCATGACCCGGTGCCACGCGAGATTGTCAGCGACGACCGTTGCCCGACGGAGCCGAAGAGTGGGACCTAACCAGCCGGACCAGCGCAATCTGATCATGGCGATCCTCTTTTCGGTCGTCATCATCTTCGGGTTCCAAATCCTGTTCGCGCCGCAGGAGCAGCGGGGCAGGCAACAGTCCGGCCAGCAATCCGATGGAAAAACGGGCGCGCAAGTCGGCGACCAGGGCGTCGGCGTCGGTCGCAGCATCACGGCCACCAAACAGGTCAGGCCGCTCGAGGAAGCCCTGAACCTCTGCAAAGGGAGCGATGGCAAGAACCTCCGCCTGCCGGTCAGGACGCCCTTGGTGACCGGCTCGCTATGCCTGCGTGGCGCGGTTTTCGATGACCTGTCGCTACACAAGCACTGGACCACCATCAAGAAGAAGGAACGCATCCACCTGTTGCGGCCGCTGGGCAGCAGCGACGCCTATTTCGTGCGGTTCGGATGGATCGGCAACGGCGGCGAAGCAACGACCGACAAGGCAGTCTGGAAGGCCGATGGCGACAGTCTGAAGCCGAACGAACCGCTGACGCTTAGATGGACGAACGGCAAGGGCCTTGCCTTTAGCCGCACGCTGACCATCGACGACAAATACCTGATCACCGTGACTGACCGGGTCACGAATACCGGAACCGAGAAGCAATCTCTTGCACCCTTTGGCCTGACCACCCGGGTCGGCGAACCGGAAACCCTCGGTTTCTTCGTGCTCCACGAAGGCGGCATCGTCGTCAACCGGGAAAACCGGGAAGACGAAGGTACCCACGAGGAACACGGCTACGGCAGCATCAAGGATCGGACCCAGGACAGGCGCGGACCCTACACCTACCAGTCGCTTGGAGGCTGGACCGGGTTCTCGGACCAGTACTGGCTCGTTGCGATGGTGCCTCCGAATGAACAGCAGGTGAAATATTCCTTCCGCTGGCTGCAGAATCTGGATGGCTACAGGGATGCTTTCCAGACCCTGTTCAACTATCGCAATTTCAGTGAGATCGAACCGGGCAAGAGCCTGGAGGTTACCAATCGGCTTTTTGCCGGCGCCAAGGAATCGCAGATTCTCAGCGCCTACAAGGAGCAATACAACATTGCCCGCTTTGAATGGGCGATCGACTGGGGCTGGTTCTATTTCCTGACCAAGCCGTTCCTGTGGCTGCTGCAGATCATCTTCGGCTATGTCGGCAACTTCGGCGTCGCGATCCTGATCCTGACGGTCATGGTCAAGATCGTCTTCTTTCCGCTCGCCAACCGCTCGTACAGGAGCATGAGCAAGATGAAGAAGCTGCAGCCCGAAATGATGAAGTTGCGCGAGCGGTATGCCGACGACAAGCAGAAGATGAACCAGGAGTTGATGGCGCTATATCGGGACAAGAAGATAAACCCGGCAGCGGGCTGTCTGCCCATTCTGCTGCAGATTCCGGTATTCTTCGCGCTTTACAAGACGCTGTTCATTGCCGTGGACATGCGTCACGCGCCCTTCTTCGGCTGGATTCAGGACCTTTCGGCGCTGGATCCGACGACCATCGTGAATTTCTTTGGACTGCTTCCATGGGGCCCGGTCGGCATTCCGTTTGTCGACATCGGCATATGGCCCATCATCATGGGCATCACGATGTACCTTCAGCAAAAGATGAACCCGCCGCCGGCCGATCCGATGCAGCAGAAGATCTTCATGGCGCTGCCCTTCGTCTTCACCTTCATGCTGGCGACCTTCCCGGCCGGCCTGATCATCTACTGGGCCTGGAACAACCTGCTGTCCATCGGGCAGCAATGGCTGATCATGAAGCAGATGGGCGTCTACGACAAGAAGGAGGCAGCCGGGAACGTGCGCGACCTGACGGCGGCCGAGGCGACAGCAGGAAGCGGCGCCGGCGCAACCGCCGTGGACGGCGACGCCCCGGCCCAGGACACCGAAGACGAGGAAAAGCCTGCGCCGGAGAAGAAGGCCAAGGCGCCGACCGGCACCACCCGGAACCCCGGTCGCAGCAAACAGAGCCGTGACAAGCCCCCAGCCAAAGGCAAGCCCAGCGGCCGGCGCCGGCGCAAGTAAACCGCTCCGTGTCTGAAAGCAGCAAAAAAGTTGCGGACCTCGAAGAGGGGCGGCGACTGTTCGCTCAGGACTGCGCCTTCGTGTCCAGTCTCGTTCGAATCCGGGACCTGCCGCCCGCCGCGTTGCCGGAAGTCGCCTTTGCCGGAAGATCCAACGCCGGAAAATCCAGCCTGATCAACGCGCTGACCAACCGCAAGACGCTTGCCCGAACGTCGAATACGCCGGGGCGCACTCAACAGGTCAATTTCTTCAATCTGGGCAACCGCATGCATCTGGTCGACCTGCCGGGCTACGGCTATGCCAAGGCGTCAAGGCACAAGGTGCAAAGCTGGAACGCGTTGATCCGGGCTTACCTTCGCGGACGGAGCGCGCTGCGCAGGGTCTGCCTGCTGATCGACTCCCGGCACGGCCTGAAACCCAACGACGAAGAGATCATGGCGGTGCTGGACAAGGCTGCTGTGTCGTACCAGATCGTGCTCACCAAGATCGACAAGCTGCACGAGGAACGCCTGAAAGCGTGCCTGACCAATACCGGCAAGAAGGCGGTGAGACATCCCGCCTGCCATCCCGATATCGTTGCAACCAGCGCCGAAAAAGCCTGTGGCATAGCCGAACTGCGGGCCGCCCTTGCCATGATCGCCTTCCCGGCCTAAACGCTCGCAGCACCTTTCGCCATCGACCACCTGACAATGATCAGACAGGAACAGCCGCATCATGGCTGATCGCAAGTTCAACCTGACCGAGGCCAAGCAGTGGCTGCGCACCGCGCGTACGCTCACCGAAGCGCTGCCCTACCTGCGCCGGTACGAAGGTCAGACGTTTGTCATCAAGTATGGCGGGCACGCGATGGGCGATGAGCGCCTGTCCAGCAACTTCGCCAACGACATTGTCCTGCTGAAACACGCGGGCGTCAACCCGATCATCGTCCATGGCGGCGGGCCGCAGATCGGCAAGATGCTCCAGCGGGTGAACATTCAGAGCGAATTCGTGGATGGTCTGCGCGTCACCGACGCCGAAACCGTCCACATCGTCGAAATGGTGCTGTCCGGCTCGATCAACAAACACGTGGCCCAGTCGATCAACAAGGCCGGCGGCAAGGCCATCGGCATCAGCGGCAAGGACGGCGGCCTGATCCGCGCCAGGAAGCTGACCCGCAACAAGCGCGACCCGGATTCCAACATCGAGCGCATTCTGGACCTGGGTTTCGTCGGTGAGCCGGAGTTCATTGATCCGGAAATTCTGGAGGACCTGCAACACAGCGACCTGATCCCCGTCATCGCCCCCATTGGCGTGGGCGACAGGGGCGAGACATTCAACATCAACGCCGACACCGTGGCCGGCGCGGTTGCCGGCGCCAGCAAGGCCATCCGCATGTTCCTGCTGACCGACGTCCGCGGCGTGCTGGACAGGAACGGCGAACTGATGCCCGAACTGAGCGTCGAGGGCGCCCGAGCCCTGATAGCGAAAGGCACAATTACCGGCGGCATGATCCCGAAGATCGAAACCTGCATCCATTCCATCGAGCATGGTGTCGAAGCAGCAGTGATTCTGGACGGCCGGGTACCCCATTCCATGCTGCTGGAGATATTCACCGAAAGCGGCACCGGCACCATGATCCGCAGCGATTAGGCGCCACGTGGTAATGGCAGACCTTTCTCACGTCGATCACTGGGTCTTTGACCTGGACAACACCATCTACCCGGCGGAATGCAACCTGTTTTCTCAGGTGGACGTGCGCATCGGTGAATATATCGCCCAGGCGCTGGACCTGCCCCACGACAAGGCGCGCCGCATGCAGAAGGGCTTTTTCAGGCAGTATGGCACGACCATGCAGGGTCTGATGGAGGAATACGACATAGACCCGCATCACTTCATGAATTACGTGCATGATATCGATTACACCCAGCTTCCCGATTCGACTGATCTGGACGATGCGCTGAAACGGCTGGAGGGTCCGAAATATATTTTCACCAACGGCTCGGTGAAACACGCCGAAGCAGTGCTGCAGCAACTGGGAGTCGCCGCGCGTTTCGAGGATATTTTCGACATCGCCGCCGCGAACTTCCATCCCAAGCCGCAGGAACCGTTCTACGACCTGTTTCTGGACCGGCATGGTATGGACCCGGCCGCCACCGTGCTGATCGAGGACATGGCGATCAACCTCAAGCCGGCGCACGACCGAGGCATGACCACTGTGCACGTGCACACGTCAAGCGACTGGGCGATGAACGGCCATGACGCCGATTACGTCCATCACTCGACAGACGATCTGATCGCATTCCTTAACCGTGTATCGGCCTGACCTCCGGCGTCTGGCCGCAGGCATCATCGACCTACCCGAGGATCCCAACAGGATATTGCAGGCAAAGAAGGCACCGTCGACGTCAATCCGGGCCTTGCCGAACCATGGCGGCAGACAGCAACCGCAATGCTGTCAGGCGCATGCCCTTGTACGTCCCCGGAATTCCAGAAGGCATCAGGCGTTCCAGGAAAATTGCGGACGCCGCTTCTCCTTGAAAGCCGTGATACCCTCTTTCAGATCGCCTGCCTCGTAGGCGCCCAGGCGCAGGGCGAGCAGGCTGGCCGGCTCCTCGGTTCCGCCTGCCATGATGTTGTGCATCGCCTTCTTAGCGTAACGCACGCTGTACTGGCTGTTGCGACAGACCTGTTCGACGAACACCGCGGTTTCGCGTTCCAGGTTGTCGGAGCCGTAAACCCGATCCACGAGACCCCATTCCTGCGCCGTCGCGGCATTGATCAGGCGGCCTGTGTACAGCAGGTCCTTGGTCCTGGACGGACCAATGGACTGGCTGACCCGTCGGGTGGACGCCATGCTGTAGCAGATGCCCAGCTTGGCTGGCGTGATGCCGAAACGGCTGTCCGTACTGCAAAAGCGCAGATCGCAGGCGATGGCGATCTCCACGCCTCCCCCCACGCAATCGCCGTGGATCATTGCGATCATCGGCTTCAGACACTTGCTCAGCGCGTCCTCCGCGTCATGAACGGCGTCGACATATGTCCGAGCACTGTCGCCGTTTCTGAAGCGTTCGTGGAACTGACTGATGTCCGCCCCTGCGGCGAAAGCCGTGCGGTCGACTCCGCGAACGACGACAATCTTGACGTCGCTGTCTTCTTCGGCTGCCGCTACCTTCGGTGGAATCGACCGCCACATCTCCAGATCCAGCGCATTGCGCCTGTCCGGACGATCCAGAATCAGATGGGCTACGGGCCCGTCGACTTCCAGGCGGATATGAGGGCTGGTCACGTTCGTTTCATCCTTTCCCTCAACTCCCCATGGTCAGGATCGCCTTGCCGACGATCTTGCGCTCGCCGAGCAGGTGAATGGCCTTCAGATAATCTTCCAGCGGATAGCAGGCCGAAATCCTGGGCGTGATCTTGCCCTCCACAGCAAGGTCGAACAACCTGGCCTGCGCATCCGCGACTTTCGGGGACCTGGCGGCGAAAGGCGCTGCCATCGTCATGCCGATGACGCCAATATGCTTGACCAGAAGGTAGTTGGCACGGGCCGTCGGCACATCGCCGGAGACAAACCCGCAGACGACAATGCGCCCTTCGGGCTGCAGCGCGCGCAGGCTGCCTTCGAAGGTTTCTCCGCCGATCATCTCGACCGCCACGTTGCACAGGGGACCGCCGGTCACTGCCTTTACCTGATCGCGGATGCCGTTTTTCAGGTCGCCGACAGACAGATCGACAACGGCGTCGGCCCCGGCCTGCCGGACGGCATCAGCCTTCTCCATGTTCGAGATGGCGCCGAATACGGTGTCGGCGCCCATGGCCCTGGCGATGTTCACGGCAGCCATGCCCACCCCGCCGGATCCGCCGGTCACGATGATATTGTTCCCGGCCTGCAGCTGCCCGCGGTCCATCACCGCAAACCAGGCGGTCATGTAACTGAGACCGATCCCGGCAGCATCCTCGAAGCTCAATCCGTCGGGGATCGGGAAGGTCATGTCTTCGTGGCACACGACCTGTTCAGCCAGACCCGCATCGTTGACGTGAGCAATCACGCGGCTGCCGACCCTGTGTCTGGTGACATTGCTGCCGATGGCAGAGACGATCCCGCAACTGTCCTTCCCCGGTGTGAAGGGCAAGCCTGGAATGTTCTGGTAGCTGCCGTCCAGCGACATCCAGTCCGTGTAGTTCACGCTGCAGGCGCGGGCATCCACCACCACCTCATGCGCGCCGGGAATCAGGCTGGAAACCTCTTCGAGATTGACCGCATCGGGATTGTTGAATTCACGGATGACAACAGCGCGCATGGTCTGGTTTTCCTGCTGACCGACCTTTAGGTCTTGAGCGGCACAGGCGGGTCGATCTAGAGTATCGCCGCGCAGAATCGCACGCCTTGACTACCTGCTCTGGCCACCGATGACAAGGGTTCCCGCCTGTACATGAAGCCCCCCGCCTTTGGATACGAAGCACCGACAAGCGTCGAGCAGGCCACTGCCTTGCTGTCCATGCACAACGGTGACGCCAAAATTGTCGCCGGCGGCCAGAGCCTGGTGCCGATGCTGAATTTTCGCCTGCTGACGCCCTCTGTACTGGTCGACATCAGCCGGATAGCGGGGCTCGACGCGATCCGGGATGACGGGAAGGGCGGCCTGGCCATCGGCGCCCTTGTCAGGCATTTCCAGCTGGAGGTGTCCGAGTTGGTCGCTGCCCGCTTTCCGATCCTGACCGAAGCCGTCCGCCACATCGCCCATCTCGCCATTCGCAACCGGGGAACCATCGGGGGCAGTCTGAGCCACGCTGACCCCGCGGCCGAACTGCCCATGATGGTCCAGCTCCTGAACGGAGCATTGACGATTGCCGGTCCGGATGGGACCAGAACGGTCGCGGCCCGGGATTTCTTCTATGGCGCCTTGACGACCGTTCTCGACGACGCGGATATCGTGACGGAAATTGCCCTGCCGGCGCTGCCGGCAGGCACCGGCTGGGGCTTCAAGGAAGTCGCGCGCCGGGCCGGCGACTTCGCGATGGCCGCCGCCGCCGTGACGCTGACGCAGAAAGACACTCTGATCGGAGAGGCGCGAGTCGCGGTGATGGGTGTTCACGACCAGGCGATCCGCGTACCCGGAGCGGAAGCCGTACTGCAAGGCGCCGCAGCAGACAATGATGCAATCACCGCGGCTGTCGCTGCCGTACGAGAAGCGGTGGACCCGGACGACGACTTGCACGCCACCGCGGAATTCCGGCGTCATTTGATCGGCGTCCTGGTTGAGCGGGCGATCCACGATGCATCGCGCCGCGCCGCGGCAGCGCAGACATGACCGGGGCTGCATCCAGCAAGGTCGTGGTGTCGATGACCGTCAACGGCGACCCGGTCGAGGAACTGGTCGAGCCGCGCTGGCTGCTTGCCGACTTTCTGCGCGAAAACCTGGGCCTGACCGGCACCCACGTCGGCTGCGAGCACGGCGTGTGCGGCGCCTGCACCATCCTGATGAACGGCGACAGTGTAAGGGCATGCCTCACCTTCGCCGTGCAAGCCCAGGGAGCAGATATCGAAACGGTGGAGAGTCTGGGAACAGTCACCGACCTCGACGACCTGCAAGAATCGTTCAGGAAACATCACGCTCTGCAATGCGGTTTCTGCACGCCCGGCATGCTGATGACCGCGACCGACGCCTTGCGCAAGCGTCCACTTGCGACCGACCAGGAAATCCGCGATGCGCTATCAGGAAACATCTGTCGCTGCACGGGTTACCAGAATATCGTGAAGGCCGTCCGGGAAATGGTGCAGAAGCGGGATGGCGATGACTGAATCGGCGATCGAAATGCGGCCGACGATGATTGGCGCGCCGGTCCAGCGGAAGGAAGACCCGCGGCTGTTGACCGGACACGGACAATACACTGCCGATGTCCAGTTACCTCGGATGGTTCATGTCGCCTTTGTACGCAGCGAAAGGGCTCATGCCCGCATTCTGGAGATCGATACCACCGAAGCCGCGGCGCTGCGCGGAGTTCATGGAATTTATGGTGCGGAGGATATCGCCTCGCTCGTACGACCGCTGTGCGCCTCGTCCCGCACCGAGGGTTATCATGCAACGCTCATTCCGCCGTTGGCGGACTCCAAGGTTCGCTACGTAGGCGAGCCGGTCGTCGCCGTGGTCGCTACCGATCGCTATGTCGCTGAAGATGCGCGGGACATGATTCATGTCGACTACGAAGACTTGCCGATCCTGACCGATCCTGCCGCTGCTCTTGTCGAAACAGATACGCTGATTCACGATGAAGCCGGCACCAATCTGATCGTCGAACGCGGTTTTGGCAGGGGCAATACGGATGAGGCCTTCCATACCGCGACCCACGTGGTGGCCGGACGCTACCGGATGGGGCGACATGCGCCCATGGCGCTGGAAACACGCGCTTGCGTCGGATATTGGGAACATGGCAAACAGTCATTGACAATGTGGTCGGCAACCCAGGCGCCGGGCATCCTGAGGGATGCATTGGCCGAACTGATGGACCTGCCCGGCAAGCGCATCCGCTGCATCGCGCCCGACGTCGGGGGCGGATTCGGTGCAAAAGTCAGCATATACCAGGAGGAACTGGCGGTTGCCGCCCTCGCCCGAATCACCGGCCGTCCAGTCAAATGGGTCAGCGATCGGCTGGAGGACCTGACGACGACTTCCCAGTCGTTCGATGACATCGTCGATCTGGAAATGGCGATGGACGCCAACGGGGTCATTCTTGGCCTGCGCGCACAGGTGCTGGGCGATGTCGGCGCGTATTCCATCTATCCCTGGACCGCGAGCCTTGAACCCGTCCAGGTCATAAGCTTCATGCCAGGCCCGTACAAGGTGGCGGCCTATCGGGGCCGAGCGCAAGCCGTGGCGACGAACAAGCCGCCGATGGGTCCTTATCGCGGAGTTGGCAGGCCGGTGTCTACCTTCGCCATGGAGCGGATGATGGACAAGGCGGCGGCGGTGGCGGGTTTGGCACCGGAGGAAATCCGCCGCCGAAACATGGTCCGGGCGGACGAGTTTCCATACAAGACACCGGTCGGCATCCAGTGGGACCGGGCCGGTTTCATCGAGTGCCTGGATAACGTCGTCGAGGCCGTTGACCCTGATTCATTTCGGCGGCGGCAGATCGAAGCCCGCGCGGAAGGCCGATACCTCGGACTCGGCTTTGCAAGCTATTCCGAACTGACGGGCCTGGGTTCGCGCATCGCGGCAGCGCCGGGCATGCCGATCAACACCGGCACCGAAACCGCTCGCCTGCGGATCGATTCGACCGGTGCCGTGGTAGCGGCAATGGCATTCGCCAATCACGGCCAGGGTCTGGAAACGTCGATGGCCCAAGTGATCGCGGATGAACTGGGCGTCACGATGGAAGCGGTGACGATCGACAGCGGCGACAGCGATCCGCTGGCGCATACGACCGGCACCTATGCAAGCCGCAGCGCCGTGCTGTCCGGCGGCGCAGCGACGCTGGCGGCCCGGGGTTTGCGCGAGAAGATCCTGAAAGTGGCAGCCGAGTTGATGGAAGCCTCTCCCACCGACCTGGAAATCTTCAACAGCACTGTCCGGCTGGCCGGCACGGACAAGCAACTTACCTTTCGGGAGATTGCCCACGCCTTCTACACCCAGATGGGTCGGCTGCATCCGAAGCAGCGTGCGGCAATGGATCTGGAAGAAACACGCATGTTCGATCCGGTGTTCGGCACAACGTCCTGCGCCACGCATGCAGCGCTGGTGGAGGTCGACCCGGGAACCGGCATGGTCGAAGTAAAGCGTTATTGGGTGGCGGAAGACTGCGGTCGACTGATCAATCCGATGATCGTCGACGGGCAGGTCCATGGCGGCGTCATTCAGGGAATCGGCGTGGCGTTGCACGAAGAGCTGATCTACGATGAGGATGGTCAGAACCTGACGGCGAGCCTGGCGGACTATTTGGTGCCGTCGGCAGCGGAGGCGCCGGATGTGGATGTCACGCATATCGAGACCCAGTTACCGGACAACCTGACCGGTTTCCGGGGTATGGGCGAAGGCGGGACAATCGGCGCGCCGGGCGCGATCGCCAATGCCGTGGCGAATGCCTTGCAGCCATTTGGCGCTGACGTCGATACGCTGCCCATGACACCCCAGCGGATTCACGACCTGGTGCAGGCTGGCAGCACACGGACCCTCCGCCCCGGCAGGAACGGGAGTTCGGACGACACGACTTCCTGACCGAAACTCGAGGGCGGGCGCTGTCAGCAGGAACTGACGGGCTTCATCGGCAACGTCGATCAGGACGAGGGCAAGTATCTGGACGGCGGGCGCATCGATGAGGTCGATGCCGGGAGCCGGATGCTGCCAGTTCTGCCGGGACATCGCCGCAACGGGTGGCAGTCAGGGGATTTCGAACTGCATGGATCATCAGCGCGGTGATGATGCTGACAACACAGGGATATCTCCGTGCCGAGTACGGGACCGGTCTCTCCCGCAACGTCGGAGACCGGCAGCAATCAGGTAAAACGGCTCTGCAGCGCACCGCCAGGAGACCTTGACGTCCTCGCAACGTCGCTGTTTTCACTGGCTCGTCGCTGCAATTCAACCGTCCGGGCAGTCATGAAAGGACGACCATTGTTATCATCGAGTCGATACAGTCTGTTTTCAGACTGTTTGTATAACCAACTGATTGTGATATCCGGCAGGAATGGACATGCTGGACAAAGCCGTCGGAGGAGGAGCCGATTCCGCTACTTCGGATGACTTGATACTGGGAGAGCTGTCAACGCTCCTCGGCTATTTCCTGCGCCGTGCCGAAGTGTTTGCATTTCAGAGTTTTTCCGCGCACCTGAGCGCCGACCGCATCAGTCCCGGACAACTGGGCGTTCTTCTGCTGGTATCGGCCAACCCGGGGACGAACCAGACGCGGATCGGCAAGGCAATCGGGATCGATCGATCAACGCTGGTCACAATCATCGACACGATGGAAAGACGCAACCTGATCCGTCGGGAACCGTCGCCGACGGACCGGCGCTCGCACGCCCTCTTCCTGTCAGAGAGCGGCAAACGGTTTCTCAGGGATGTGCGGCCTCGCCTGTCGACCCATGAAGCAGAAATTGCACGCAACCTCTCGCCATCGGAGCTTGCTGCGCTGAAGGATCTGCTTCGACGGATCGTCAGTCCATGACAAGCCCGTTCCCGATTACTTTCGGCGCCCTGTTGCGCGAAAGCGCAGACCGTCATCCCGACAAGCTAGCTGTTGTCGGCTATCGCGGCGATACGCGGCATGTTCTCAGCTACCGTGACCTGGATCTCGCGGCAAACCGACTTGCCAATGCCCTGGTCCGCGACGGATTCGCCAAGATGCCGGACCGACATGGCAGCCGTCTCGCCATCATGGCCCCGAACGACATCGATTATCCGGTCGTGCATTTCGGTGCGGCGCGAGCGGGCTGCCCGCTGGCGCATGTCTCTGTCCGGGCGAATGAAGCCGGTCGCGCTGCCATGCTGGCGCTGGTGGACGCCGAAGCACTATTCGTCCACTGCGATTTCGCTGACGAAGCCCGTGGTCTGCTGGATTCCGTACCCGGGCTCAAGCGCCTGATTTTCATCGGCGACGACAGGGGGTCGGACACCCTCGCTGCCTTCATTGGCGATGCTGCAGACAACGATGCGCCCGTGGTCGTCGCACCGGAAGATCCGGCAGCGATCACTTTTTCCAGCGGCTCGACCGGCGAGCCCAAGGGCGTACTGGTCTCGCACCGCAACCGGTCGACATCATCCCAGATTGGAGCCGATGTATTCGAACTGACCGATGACGACATCCTGGGCTGCACGACGCCGTTGTTCCATGTAGCGGGTCTGTTCCTGTGGTTCCAGATGGGTATCCGCCGCGGACTGTCCATTGTTCTCATCGAAAAATGGGCGCCGGACCTGTTCGCCGATGCTGTCAGCCGCGACGGTGTGACAGCAGCTTTTCTGGTGCCGACGCAGTTGACCGGCCTGTTGAACGATGTCGCCAGCGCCGCAAGTCTGGACGGCCTGCGCTTCTTGAACATCAGCGGTGCGCCCTGCCCGACTGTCCTGTTGAAACAAGCGAGGGCTACCTGGCCGGACAAAGTGGTGGTGGAACATTACGGCCAGTCGGAAAGCTGCCCCCTTGCCTACCGACCAGCGACGTTCGCGGACACGAAACCTGACAGCGCCGGGCGCCCGTGCGTGGAGATGGCAATTCTCGATCGCGACGGCAAGCCAGTGCTGCAGGGAGAGACCGGTGAAGTCGCGACTCGGGGCAATCATACGCTGATCGGCTATATCGGCGACGAGGCGGGCACTCAGGCGCTATATGTTGGCGACGCATGGCTGAAATCCGGCGACATCGGGCGAATCGACGAGGACGGATTTCTGCACCTGATCGACCGGTTGAAGGATATCATCATTTCCGGCGGCGAGAACATCTTTCCGGCCGAGGTTGAGCGGGCGCTGTATCAACATCCGGCGGTCCACGAATGCGCCGTTTTCGGGGTGCCGCACGACAAGTGGGGCGAAGTACCTGCAGCCCACGTCGTCAAGAGCGAAGGCATCCCCGACGAAGCAACGTTGATCGCCTTTGTAGAGCAGCAGATTCCGCACTACAAACGGCCGCGCTTCATCAAGTTCGTAAAGGCACTGCCACGAACCGCCATCGGCAAGATCCAGAAAAACATCATTCGGGCCGAGTACTGGAAGGGCCGAGAGCGCATGATCTGAAGGACGAAACCCATGTGCGTGAAAAACAGGACCACATGAAACGTCGGTACGGCGACCGACACGACACCATTCTGATCGACAACACCCGCGTCCGCATGGCCGAGTGGCGCTTCAGGAAGTGCGGAGACAGCACCGGTTGGCACCGGCACGAGCATGATTATGTCGTTGTGCCCCTGTTCGACGGGAAGTTGGAAATCGATCTGGATCGCGGCCAACGGACGACCGCAGATTTGAAAACCGGTCTGCCCTGCTTCCGTGAAACTGGTGTGGAGCACAATGCCATCAACGGCAACGATTTCGAATGAGCGTTTATCGAAGTCGAAATCCTGCAATAAGCCTGCGCTTTGCAATCTTGGGGTTTGGTTTTTCTTCTCTCGGCGAAGCCTTCGCTGTTATCCGCAGGATTACCGGTCAAGGCGATGTCATGAAAGCTTCAGCTTTCAATGCGCAGGGCGACTTCCATCACCCAAGTCGCGGTGCCACATCGTTCTTCAGCCCTTCGGGCAATCACCCCCGACCCATTCTGTAGAATTCGTCGTTCGGTCGCATGGCTGTCACGTTGGCCATCCGATTGCTGAGCGCGAAGAAGCCGGTGATGGCAGCGATGTCCCAGATGTCGTCATCGTTGAACCCGTGTTCGTGCAAGACCGCAAAATCCGTATCCTCCACGGCTTCCGAGTTGTCCGCCACCTTCATGGCAAAATCGAGCATGACCCGCTGACGAAGCGTGATGTCCGCTTTTCGGTAGTTGACGGCGAGTTGATCGGCGATCAAGGGATCCTTGGCCCGGATACGCAGGATGGCGCCGTGCGCCATGACACAATACTGACAGCCGTTGAGCCCGGATGTGGCGACGACGATCATCTCCCTCTCCGCTTTGGTGAGGCCATCATCCTTCTCCATCAGAGCGTCGTGGTAGGCAAGGAAAGCACGGCATTCGGTCGGCCGGTGTGCCATCACCAGAAATACATTCGGGACAAAGCCGACCTTCTCCTGAACCTCCAGCATCTTCTCGCGCAAGTCGTTCGGCAACTCGGCTTTGTCTGGAACGGGAAAGCGGCTAATTGGTTTTTCGATCATTGACGTTTTCCTGTTATTTTAGGCGGTTTGAAGATTTGCGGCGTTTGCACAATAACACTTGATGCAACCCGCTCAATCGCCCAGCGATCTGGGCAAGTCCTGGAATCAGTCTAACCGGCTGATGATGACAGAGAGCGAAATTGATGCCAGTCTGTCTTATCCCGAGAAAACATATACCTTTGCGAAAGCCGTCCACGTTGGTCGCCCAATTCCTCAATAAGATAGTCAATATGGCCGGGCTGCCTGCGCCGCGACCGCCAGTGCTACCGCGAGGCTGCTTTTGAGTGGCTCACCGAGGACAGCACCACGGCATCGGACGGCAACCGTCTGCTTATCGACTTGTCCTATCTGCCACAAGCACTGCTGTGTTGGGGGTTGTCGACATCTCTGCGGCGAGAGCGTCTTCGGCCGGGTCGAACGGTGTCGGCCGACAACCACACAAGCACAGCGTTCGGAGATGCCCGGTTCGACCTGAAGATGATCGACACCCTGCTGGCGACGGTCGGGTTTCACTAGGGCCTGTTAACACCAAACAGGGATTTCATGCTAGTGTCCTGATTCCCAAGTTTTGCTGATTTTCTTTTGTCGTTGTGCGGTATCGAGGGTGCGCAGACAGAAGCGTTTGATGGTGGCGAGGATGTCGTCTGCCGACCTGGTCCAGCGAAAGGGTCTGGGGTTGGCGTTGACGGTGTCGATATGGTCTCGGATGGCCTGTTCAGGTTCCCGGGTCGCGCGATGGACCGCGCGCCGGAGCTGCTTTTCGGTCAGGGCGGCGAAGAAGCGCTCGACCTGGTCGAGCCAGGAGGCGCCGGTCGGGGTGAAGTGGCCATGCCAGCGCGGATGGCCGGCCAGCCGGCGCTGGATGGCGGGCGTCTTGTGGGTGGCGTGGTTGTCCGTCACCAGATGCACGTCGAGGTCGTCGGGGACCCGGGCCTCGAGGCTGCGCAGGAACTCACGGCTGCGGTGGCGTGGGAAGCATTGGCCGATGACCTTGCCGGTGGCGATGTCCAGCGCCGCGAACAGGGTGGTGGTGCCGTGGCGCATGGGGTCGTGGGTCCGCCGCGCGACCTGGCCTGGCCGCATGGGCAGCAACGGCTGGGTGCGGTCGCGCGCCTGGATCTGGCTCTTTTCGTCGACGCAGAGCACCAACGCGCGTTCGGGCGGGTCGAGACAGAGGCCTGTGATGTCGCGTACCTTGTCGACGAACAGCGGGTCCGCCGACAGCCTGAAGGTCTCCGAGCGATGCGGCGGCTGGCCGAAGGCTTGCCAGGTCCGGTGGATCGTCGACGGCGCAGGCTCCAATGCGTGGCCCCGGGCGGCGTCTCTTCCAAGGTGCGGGCGATGATCTCCTCGTCGCCGATCTGGCGCGGCGCCCCGGAACGCGGCGCGTCGTGCAGCCCCTGGATGCCGTGCTCGAGGGAGCGCCTGCGCCACTTGCCGACGGTGCCCTTGTTGACGCCCATGCGCGCCGCGACGGCGCTCCCGGCCTCCCCGTCGGCGCAGGCGAGCACGATCTTCGCCCTGCGCACGAGGCCGTGGGGGAGCGACCGCGAATTGGCGAGGCTGGCGAGCTGGTCGCGCGCGTCCGGGTCGAGGATGATGGGTGCGGCTTTGCCGGGCATGACGACGCCTCCTGAGGGTGCGCCTCTATTGTACTGGTTATTTACGGGACACTACACTGGGGCATCCTGCAGCGTGGCGCCCGGTAACGTCAGGAGTCATGTGTCGGTCGGGAGTGGGGTACTGATTCCCCGCGACCTGTTTTCGTGGATGAAGACCGCGTGGAGGATGCGGTCCGTCGATGTCCGGTCCCGGAATGTTCCCGTGGGCCGGGTTCGTCTGCGGACCTCCCGGAACCGTCGTTCGCCGGCATTGGCGGTGCTGACCTGCCTTCGCTCGGCAAGGGTCCTGCAGCGGAAGCAGGCGAGCAGACCGTCGGGATCGTTGCGCAGGCAGTCGACGGCCTTGGGGCAGGTGGTCTCCCGGCGGTCGGCGAAGCGGCGGGCGACCCCGGGCGCCCCTTGCCGCCATCGACACCAGTCATCTCCAGGCCCTCGCCGGTGAGGCCGCGGTGGTACGGCTGGTCGAGGAAGCGCTCCCGTTCCGCGGTGCTCTCGCTGCCGGCGCGCCGGAAGTCGACGATCTCCTTCCTGCCGTCGTGGCGGATCCCCGGCGCCATCAGGACCGACCTCCCGAGCGCGCCGTCGGGCATCACCGCCTTGCAGTCATTCTTCAGCGGCCGGCGGTGGAAGGCGTCGACCGACCGGTCGAGGGTCCTGGCGACCCGGCTCACCGTCGCGGCCGGGACCGGGCGCCCGGGCAGGGCAAGCAGGACCTCGCCGACCTTGCGGGTCGAGAGCCCCGGAACGACGCCGGCCGGGATCGCACGGTCGATCTCCGGCGCGCGTCTTGCGGAGCCCTTCGGAACCCCGGTCGGGCAGAAGTGCCGTTGCGCCGGTCGCGCATGGCGCCGGCGTCGAGGGTGTCGCGCCAGACGTCGACCGCATCGGCCATTCGGCACTCGTTGATCCCGGCACTCGTTGATCCCGGCCGGCGCCTGGCGACCGAGGGGGCGACAACCCTCGCCCCGCTCCGGTCCGTCTGCCTGCATCTCCTTCACCCCCTCGAACGCCTGCGGCAGGCTCCCGGTCGTTGCAGCCTGCCGTGGCATCGGGGGGCTTCTGTCCGTGGCTGCTGCTTCACCACAGGGAGGACCCCATTCCCGACCGACACATGAATCCTTGCGTCACCACGTTGCGTTGCGTGGCGCTGCAATGAAATATCTATCGCAACGGGCGATAGACGGGCTGACGTGCCATGCCGACTCCTATATTCGGCTTGCTTGGTATTCGTGCGCTCATCCAGTCGGGCGATCCGCTCCGATAAGTCATGCGCGTCTGTTATGGCGCGATCCTCCGCTTCCCTAATGTAGCAAGCCCGCGCACCAAGGTCATGCGCCGCATTGGTGCAGGTTGTTCATTGGCGTTGCAATTTGCAGCGTGCCGATTGTGGGGGAAAACGTGGGTTATATTTTCTGAATACGCCAAAAAATCCTTTCAATTCAATTTTCTATCCAAATTGATTGGCGGAGGAATGGAGATTCGAAACAGACGAAAAACATCAATTATTTCAATGTTTTGCTAACCAGCTCTCGGCATTTGTGGACCAGTTTGTGGACCATGTCGGGCGGGAATTGTAGTGCCATAATGACACAATGCGCGACAACGCGGCATGGGGTACTGACCAGCCTGATCATGAAGACACTCGTTCTCGCCATTGTCGCCGCGCTGCTTGTCAGCTGCGCCCCGGATCTGAAACGCGAGGCAGCCGAGCAGGGCGACGCCAGGGCGCAAAACAACCTGAGTGATCTTGACGACAGCATCAGGGCGCTGATTCGCAAGGCACAACAGGGCGACGCCGACGCGCAATTCAACCTCGGACTCATGTACGACAAAGGCGAAGGCGTGCCGAAGGACTACGCCAAGGCCGTCCACTGGTGGCGCAAGGCGGCCAGGCAGGGTAACGCCCGCGCGCAATTCAACCTCGGAGTCATGTACGGTCTCGGCCAGGGCGTGCCGAAGGACAACGCCAAGGCCGTCTACTGGTACCGCAAGGCGGCCAGGCAGGGTTACGCCCGCGCGCAATTCAACCTCGGATACATGTACAAGTTCGGCCAGGGCGTGCCGAAGGACTTCACCAAGGCCGTCTACTGGTACCGCAAGGCGGCCGAGCAGGGCGTCGCCAAAGCGCAACACAACCTCGGATACATGTACGACACCGGCGAAGGCGTGCTGAAGGACTTCACCAAGGCCGTCTACTGGTACCGCAAGGCGGCCGAGCAGGGCACCGCCCGCGCGCAACACAACCTCGGATACATGTACGACACCGGCGAAGGCGTGCTGAAGGACTTCACCAAGGCCGTCTACTGGTACCGCAAGGCGGCCGAGCAGGGAAGCATCAGCGCACAATACAACCTCGGACTCATGTACGACAAAGGTCAGGGCGTTCCGAAGGACATGGCCAAGGCCTTCTACTGGTGGCACAAGGCCGCCGAGCAGGGAAGCATCAGCGCACAATACAACATCGGGTTAATGTATGACAAAGGTCAAGGCGTGCTGAAGGACGTCGTTCTGGCGCACATGTGGTACAACATCGCCAGTGCCAACGGGGCTGAAACAGCCGGAAAATACAGGGATGAACTGGAACGCAACATGTCGAAAGCCGACATCGCCCGCGCAACCGCGCTGGCGCAAAGATGCATGAAGTCGAAGTACAAGACTTGCGGGTGAGCCTACCGTCCTCTGGCAACGCAGCGAAGCGTGATCCGCTTCAGCTTGTCCCTGACCACGCTCTGAATGTCGAATTCCAGTCCGTCCTCGACATCCCGGACCTTCCACTTGCCGGGCCTTGGCTGCAATGCCGCGGCGGTGCGGATCGAATAGGCCCGGTCCCACGTCGCGCCAACCGCGGTCGCGTCAACCCGGCCATAGTCGCCCTGAAATTCCTCACGGACGGCCATGACGGGATGCTCGATCGGATCGCCTTCGATACGTTGCCCGAAAGAGTTCACGGTAACCGGACCCGGCTCGCAGAGCACTATGCGAACGGTGCCGCGCATCAGATCGGTTGCAACCGCCTTGTCGGCTCTCTCGGGACAGCTTCCAGCATCACGCGGACACCGCCGCCGCGGCCTACGGGTTCGCCTTCGTAAAGCCTCGATATCAGTTCCAGCGCCAGCCGCCGGACGGATGCAGGAACCGGATCGACATCCCGCGTGACGGACAGCACAATGTCCTCCGCTTCCGGCCAACCGCCCGCTGGAACCGAAATGCGGACGCCTGAGGCGTCATGTTCAAATGTGTGGTCCGTGACAGCGGTCACGTTGAAGATGGCCGCCAGAAGAGGCTCATTTTGCCGTAGCGGGACTCGATAGCGTTCACTTCGCCCGATCAGCGGCAACCCGGTCTTGCCCTCGATCCAGCTGACGGCCTCGGCGATCATGTCCGTCACTTGCGCATCTTCAGCCGTGACGGATGCGGGGATTTCAAGTTGAGCCTTCGCCTGTGCCAGGGTGACGATCGCGGTTGGCGAGGCGGCCATCAGACGAGCGCCGTGTCCATGCCGGACGGCATCGCCGTGACCGGCTCCGGTTCCAGGCCGCACAGACGCGCCGCATGATCCGCCGACATGCCTGCCTCGACCAGCGACTTGTAGCTCCGCGCGCGCATCGTAATGTCGATCCGGAATACCCTGCTGGCGTCGAGCGAGATTTCCGAATCCAGTTGCCGGGACAGACTGTCGGCGATCCGATCAGCCCGATGTTGCAACCGGGCTTGGAAAACCCTCTGCGCCTCGCGCTGGCTGGCACCGCCGCCTTCGCCGGTCACCAGAGCAACGGGAACTCCGCAAGCCCCGGCAAGTTCTCTTGTCAATCGTTCCGACAACCGTGTAGTTCCTTCCGTCGGATCGAACCCGATGGCGGCTGGCCGGATCGATCCCGATTCGCCGCGCAGATCGTAGGGCGCTGCCATCTGCACGATGGCCATGCGGCCCCGGTTGGCGCCGCCGAGTCTTGGTCCCCCGGTGTTGTCGGCAAGCTGGCCGGATACTTCGGTGCCCGCCTGTCGGCCCCGGTCAACCGAGCTGGTGTCGTCCGTCTCCTGAATTGACAGCAGGTAACCCGCTGGCCCCGCCGCGCGATCCGCAAGCTGACTGTCCAGTTCGGCGGCGGCATTGCCGGTGACACCTTCCCAGGGCGGAATCCCCGTCCAGGTGTCGTGCCCGGAATGTTCCCAGAGGATGTTGAGGATTTGGGACGGCAACACCTGCTCCGTGGTCGATTCCCCCGGATCGCGGTTCCAGGTGAGTATCCAGCCCCCGGACGTGCGTTGTGCGATTGACGGCCGCTCCAGCATCAGGTTGCCGCCGCTTGTGGATATCAGCCAGCGGGAATGTCCGCGCCGGATCAGATCGGAGCCGACCACGGCCAGGAAATTCCGGTTCACCGCCGCCGGCCCGGACACCGTGCAATCCGCCAGCGCGTCGGACCATATCCGGCTGCAAGCCGATACCACGCCAAGCGTCGCCGGATCGGCCCGGTCGCCCCCGGCCTCGGCATGCGTCTGCCAGGTGTTGACGATCTGTTGCGTGAAGGCGCTCCGCCTTTCCCGGCCTAGCAGCCTGCCAAACAGCCCCATATCGCCCCCTTGTGCCCGCTGTCGCGGACCTCGGCCTTCGTGGTGTCGTACTCCGGGCTGGAGACCAGAGCGGCCACGTCCACGAACGCGCGCAAGACTTCCCGGACACCGGCCTTCGTGGTCCGCTCCGACAGACTGCGAAATTCGATGGACATGAATTTCCGGCCAGCCGCGACAGCGGCCCGGAGCGCCTCGGTCGCCCTTGCCTCGATACGGATTTCCCCGCCAGCCCCGCGGGACGGGACGGCATTGGCCAGCCGCTCCCCGCCGTGACCGGACGTGATCGCAATCCCGGACTCCGGCCAGACAAGACTTCCCGGCGTGAAGACCTCCGCCCGCCCGCCGGATGCAGCCCGGCCCTCGGTCAGGATCACGCCGTGAAAGGCGTCACCGGATTGCCGAATTTCGGCCAGCATCAGCTTACCTTCACGTCAACGCGCGTGTAGGCGTCGCTGTAGTTGATGATCACGTCCCCGATCAGCGCGTGAAGCGTCAGGTGCCGCTGGCCATTGGCTGCATCCGAGTAGATGTCATCGATGGCCAGTGTGGACCATATCGGACACGTCGCGGCTTCCACGGCATTCACGCCATCCATGCCGATAGTGCCAGCCCGATAACGAATTGCAGGAGCAATGTCGGACGCTGTGGCAGGCATGCGGCTGGAAGCGAAAAAGCCCGCGGTGTTCATGCGCAGATAGGCCGCAGCCGACATGTCGCCAAGTGCTATCCCACGGCCCTGATTGCCGGTGCCCACTTCCCGATCCCGGAAACTCCGCTCTGCAAGGCGCATGGTCTCCGCGTTCACCAGCAGCCGGACAGACGCCATCGACTCCGCCCACGGACCGCCGTCGATGCCGCCAGCCGCCAGCGCAACGAAGGCATCGAATGTGGCGACATTGGACGGATTGTCCGGATCGGTCAATTGCGTCAGCAGCCCGTTCGGGTTCGCGCCCGTGTTGTCGCCGGTGAGACCGAGCGCATCCAGTTGGTCGCTCAGCGCCAGCATCAGGTTTTGCCGGAGCGCAGCCTCGAAGGTGTCGTTCCCGAATTGCGCGACATCCTCGATCTGGATGGTCAACCGCGCGCTCACGCGGTGAGGAACGGTCGCCGCCGCGGTAATGGTTGCCGCCGTGCTGTCGCGCGCCGTGCCCTTGGCGACAGCGCCCGCCGACAGACTTCCCGTGATCGTCGGCACGCTGTACGCGCCGCTTCCAACCATCGGCATTGCGACGCCAAGCCGAGGCAGGACGGATCGAGCAAACACCGCGGGCATCACTGGACGAAGGTTGACGCCCGTATTTGCCGCCGGAATCGTGCTGGCCGCGTCGGCCCGGACCTCGCGCTCGAACAGCGCCAGAGGAATGCCGTCGGAAAGACCAAGGCTGTCCCGGTACTCGGCGGATTCGGATGCAAGTGGCGATCCGGTCAGCCGGCTGGCCAGGAAGTGTCCGATCCGGGCGCGGGATTTCAGATCCGATTTCTCGCGATCTTCAGGCTTGACGTTTTCCCGCTCCGCGGCCTCGCTTATGACCGCGGCTTCGATCTGCACGCCGAGGCTGCGAAATTCCTGCGTCTTGGATTCGATGTCGGCCAGCTGCGTTTCGTCCGGCTTGTCCACCGCGGCCAGCGCGGCCAGGGCCTTCGACAAGCCCGCCTGCTTCAGTTTCAAGGTGTCAGATTTCAGCATGGTTTTGTTCCTTTGCCAGTTCACGCCACGCGCGCCTTTCGGACGCCAAGGGGCTTTGTGGATGCTCTGCCATGTGACAATGGTGACAAAGCGGAATCAGGTTGCCGGGATCGTAGATTTCTCCGCCGTCCCGGATCGGCGTCTTGTGGTGGACTTCCGTAGCGGCCCGCTTGTGGCAAGACTGGCAGACGCCGCCAACCGAACGAAGGACAGCCATGCGCAAACGTCGCCAGCGCGGCTTGAGATAGATTTCCCTTCGCTCTTTGGCCGTGCTCATCACGCATAGGTCCAGGTTGTGGTGCGACGCGGCGTGTCCCGTTGGCGCTTGAGTTCGCCCGCGGCCAGGACCAGCGCCGCGGCAACGTCATCCCGTGCGGTGTTGTTGAACCCGCGCTTGATCAGCCGGATCGAGCCACCATCGTCATGGCGTGTTTCCGCCGCGGCCAGCGACGCGGTGATCAAGGCCCGGCTGGCAGGATCGACAGACAGCCCGCCATCCCGAACAAGCGAAAGCAGCGCCTTGATGTCGGCTGTCGACTCGCTCCACCGAGTCCGTCTGGGCACTATCCGATTTGAAAGTCCGCCAGCGGCATTGCGCAAGTCGTCAAGCTGAAAAAAATCGCAGACAATTCTTGACGGCTGGCCAAAGCGATAAATGGCTTCGCCTAGCAAGTGCTTGGCTTCGGGCTTGTGGAGGCCGTCCGCAACGATAAGCTGGCCGCCGTCCACCAGCCGCGCATATGTGCCAGCCGGAACTCGATCACGCCTTTCCTGATCCTCGATATCGGGAATTCCGGGCGCGTATGCGATGGCTTCCGTCCTGCCAGACGGCCATATCGCAACCGCCGCGGACCACGCCCGGTTGGCCCCCAGATCGATGCCTAACACGGGCTTGCCGTCTGGCTCTGCAACCGGCCTTGCAAGAGCAACCTGCCAGTCGTCCACCGACAGCAGCATCCGCGCTTCGTCGCCGCTCGGGATGTTCATGTGCGCGCTCAGGAACGTCGCCTTGTCCGCCGAGTCACGCTTCGCATCCGTCCACAATTGCCGGAGCCGGTCGCGCGCCTCCGGATCCGACGCGACCAGCGGATTGACGCGCATGACCTCCCGCCATTGACGCCACTTGTCCGCCTTCCCGGCCAGGTGCTGGACGTACTTGCCGGTTGCCTTGTCCGTGCCCCCGGCCAGAAGGCGCGGCCAGAAGGAGCCCGCCGGTGCAGGCCAGACCGTGCCGATCATGACCACGCGCAACAAGCTTCCCGGCTTCGCGGTCGCGGATGTGATGGCCTCGTAAAGCAGCTGCCCGTCATTGGGCTTCCACGCGCCGGGTTCGTCGGCGATCAGCAGGGGAACCCGGACAATCCCCATGGCAGTCCGGCCAGAAGACGCCATGACGCGCAACCTCGCCCTTGTCGGCTTGTGCAGGACGCTCAGCGCGCGCTGGGAGTCGACGAAACGATAATCGCGGTCGCCTTCCAGCCACTCCCTCAACGGACCGAAGACCGACCGCGCTTGCTCGATGCTCGCCGAAACGACCAGGGCTTCCCGCGCCCGCCCGACAAACAGCGCGTCGCCCGGTGTCAACGCCCGATGACAGAGATGCGCACAGAGCGTCGATTTCCCGTTGCCGCGCGGCACGCTCAACGCCGCGATCCGGGACCGGAGGGCGGATTTCAAAAAGCGCGCCTGGAATGGTTGATGCAAAAACATCGTGCAAACTTGTCTGGGCTGCGGTTTTGTCGCACCCTCGATCCGCCCGCCGCCGGGGCGCCCCTGAATGTTCGATCAAGCCGAACAATCTAGGTCCATCAGCCGAACAATCAGCCCGTATAGGGGTCACGGGGGCAAGCTGTTGTTTTCGTTGACGTTCTCAGCAATGTAAACGCCCCCGTGACCCCCGTGTCCCCTTTCTCCTATGAATACGGTGTGGGGGGACACTGTACTCTATAGAAAATGGGGACACGGGGGACACGGGGGGTCACGGCTGCACCCAAAGCGTGCCTTTGTGTTTGCGCTGCATCTGCCAGCCATTATTTCGCAGCGCCTTGCCAAGCCGGTTTCCCCACCCCCCGTATCCATCCGGCGCTGCGCCAACGCCGCATCGTGGCTGCTGATCTCCAGCGTGATCTCACGGAGCGTCGCGCCATCCGGGAAGCGATCGGGCGGGATGTCGGCAATCTCGTCCTCGACCACGAGGTCGGCGCGTCGATGATCGTCATTGACCTCGGCCTGCACTCTGAAAAGATCGCATGGCAGGTTGGGAACGTCGCCCGCCCGGTACATGGCAACGGCAGCCCTCCACAATTCGTCGCGATGCTCGGCCAGCCAGTCCTCGACCCGGTGACGCGCGCGCTGCCCTGCCAGTTCCACCACCACGAAGCGCCGATTCCCGGTTGAATCATTCGGCAGGCACTGGGAGTCGTTGGAGGTTCCGAACAGGACGCAGCGGCGCGGCATGGGCTCCGGGTTGCGCCGGTAGGCAAGCCGAACCGATCCGTCGTCCGCGCGCGTGATGTTCGCCTTCAACCTGTCGATGTCGGCTCGGCCCAGCCCCGTCATTTCCGCGATCTCGACCACGATCTTGCTTTGCAGCGCCTCGGCAAACTGCTTTGGGCCGACATTCAGCGCCAGGGCGTCGCCGTGCCCTGCCTCTCGAAACTCGTCCGGCAGGATCGCGCTGCCCACCGCGCTCTTGCCGACTCCCTGGCTGCCGACCAGGACGGGAATCTCGTCGATCTTGAAACCCGGCTCGAACGTTCGCGCCACCGCACCAAGAAAAAAATACCGGCTGGCCCACCGGACCAGTCCCGCATCGGTCTCGCCGGTATCGAACAACTCGGAAAGCCATGAATTGAGAAGATCGCTCGGTCGCGGTTCGAGCATACCCAGCCACTCCGCGAAGGGATCGGTTTCGCAACCGGCCAGGATCGCGTCCAGACAGACCGACCACCTGTTGCGTCCGAATACGGCGGGCGCTTTCTCTCCGCTCTTCCCTGCGGTCTCGAAGTCGGCGCGGATGTGCTCGGTGATCGCCGCAGCCGAGCGATCCGTTATCGCGGTCCAGCCGGACAGCGTGCCGGCTTGCGGAACGTTTCCCCGTATCTCGCAAAGTCCGGCGCGGACGTTCCAGCGCACGCCGATGCCCATCAGCCGGAATGCGCGTTCGAGACCGGCCCGGTCGATCGAGATTGTCGGCGTCGCCTTCTTTACTCTTTTCCGAACATCGGGAACATCCGCGGCGAAGCGTGCCATCTGCTCGGCATGGCCGTGCTCGCGATCATTGACTTCCGCAGGGAGTTCGGTCATTTTTAGGCGGCCTTGCCGGTCGGCTGATATCTCGGCCTCGACCTGATCCAGGCCATGATCTCGGCCTCGGATCAGCGGACCGCGCCCTGCTGGCCGGGGTTCCCGAATTTTAGCGCGAGCGGGAAATTGCCCTCGTTCATCAGGCGATAAATTCCGGTCCGGGAATACCCGGTCAGCTTCTCGACCTCATGTCTCGTCAAATACCGATCATCCATCGGTGGCCTCCTGTCTTGAATTGAAGGCCAGCGATGGCACACCATGATCGGCCTTTCCATGGAAACAATCAGGCTGAATTTTGACCGGTCACGATCTTGAGGTCACGATCTTGCGGATGGAGTCGGCATCATGTAATTCCGGCAGGCATTCGTGAATGATCTTGTACGCTTGGGCATCAGTTGCGCAATGCTCCCGGAGTTCGTGAAAGGCAAACCTGATGCGGGCGTCGCGATCCTTGTTGCCCGGATGCCCGACGGATCGCTTGCGGAGCGCTCTGCGCAGCCCGTCCAGGGCATTTCCGGGCAAGGCAATGCCTCGCGCATCCAGCGTGTCCAGCAGCGCGCACAGCCCTGCCACGTCGCCGCGCTCCCCGGCGTCGAACACCGCAATGCGGCGCAGGCCTTCGTCGGGCTCGCCGGGAAATGATCGCGCCGCGCCGTCCAGCCAGTCCACGCGCACCGGGCTGAGGAGTGCCTTCAATTCGTCCCTATCCATGGCGAAGCCTCACCACGTTGCCGCCCGCCTCCCCGCCGGTGACGTAGGCTCCCCACGCGGCCATCAGCGCCCGCCGCCGCTCGAACAGATCCGATCGGAAGTAGGCCCCTTCCACTCCCCCTACAGTGTGCGCCAGGGCGGCCTCGGCCAGTTCCCGCGGCTGGCCGGTCTCGGCACACCAGTCACGGAACGATGACCGGAAGCCGTGGACGGTCGCCCGGTCGGCAAGGCCCTTGCGCCGCAGGATCGCGGTGAGCGTCATGTCGGACAGCCGCCCTTGTCGGCCCGGAAAGATCAGCCCGCCGTCGCGCCGGTAGGGAAGCGCCGCGTCCAGGACTTCCAGCGCGGCGGGCGACAGCGGAACCCGGTGTTCCTTCCCGGCCTTCATGCGCTCTGCCGGAATGGTCCACGTCTCGCCCCGGATTTCGTCCCACGTCACCCCGCGCGCTTCACCTGAACGGCAAGCGGTCATGATCACGAATTGCAGGCAGAGGTTGGCGGGCGACAACCCGGCCAGCCCTTCCAGGGCCGCACCGACTTCGGCATGCGGCAGCGAACGCAAGTGTCCCCGCACGATGCGCGGCATGGCGGGAAGCGCGCCGTCGATGGCCTCGCCCGCCGGGTTGTGCTCGATCCAGCCGTGCGCCTGCGCGAATTTCAGGACGCTCCGGATGCGCTGGCGGACGCGCCGCGCCGTTTCCGGCGTCGCCGTCCAGATCGGCGTCAGGACGGCAAGCACGTCGCCGCGCGTCACCTGATCCAGCCGCAGGGCCCCGATGGTCGGGAACGCGTGACGTTCAAGCGTCATGATCCACTGCTTCTTGTGCTTGCCGTTGCGTCCGCGCGCGCAATTCAGTTCGTGAACCTGTTTCGCGACCTCGGCAAACGTCGGGATCTTCGCGCGCCGCTTCTCGGCCAGCGGATCGATCCCGTCCGCAATCGCCCGGCGGATTTCAGTCGCCTTGTCGCGCGCCCTCGCCAGCGAGACAGCCGGCCAGCCCGATCTTGCGCCGCTTGCCGTTCACCGTGCCGCGCCAGAGCCATTGCCGCCTTCGTGACGCGAAGCCTCCGCCGTCCGCCCGCCGTCTTGGAATTCTTCACCTTGGCCGCTTCATTTCCCGATTTGTGGACCAATTTGTGGACCATGATGACCGGGAAACTATGCAACGTGACGGGAAGTGTCAACACAAGTATTGGCTTGAAAGTGTTGGATTTGCTTGGTTTTCTGGAATTATCGGGAATTGGGAAAACAGCGGGCTGGCGGATGGGGTGGGATTCGAACCCACGATACGGGATTACCGTATACACACTTTCCAGGCGTGCGCCTTCGACCACTCGGCCACCCATCCGCATTACTGCCCCGGCTGTCTTGCGGCTCATGTGCTTGAAGGCCAACCAGACTGAAAGCGCGGGTTCAGTAGTGCATAGATAACAATCCAACATCCGAGCGCCAAGCCCCCCTTTCCCGGCAACTTTTCCGAACGCTGCCAAGGCGTTTCGACCAAGAGCATCGGGGCAGGCAATCCGCTTCCAAGTTGCAGCCATCATCCCGGAAAACACCATCCGGTACTGCACTGGTGTCTGAAACCCATTTCGTCAGGTTTGCAGTCCTGTTCAGTGAAGATCGTTCCCAACTTCCACTGTTTTCCGACACTACGATTACGTGAAATATCGAGAAATTCGATCCGGCTCATAGAAGCCCTTGTCAAGGACATCGACCTGAAAGCAATCGGCTTTCGACGCATCAGGTCTGAAGAAGAGGAGTCGCTCGAAACTCTGAAGCTTGAAATCCAGGGGTATTTGACCCGATCTTGGTCAACCCGCCGTCAGAGGGTGGAGGCATTTCGTGGGCTTGAGATATTACGGGAGTTCATGTGGATACGATCAGCAATGATTGGCACTTGATCCGGACGACCAAAAGCTGGTCGCAGTCAGCAAGCTCACGTACCAGATCGGAAAACTCCAGGAAATCAAGCACTCTTGCCATCAACCAATGGGAAAATCTTTTGGCCCAACGATGGCGTGCCTTCCTGCTTGTGACACTTTCACCTTTCTCTCCTGTCAGATATTGAAAACGCTTCTGTGGCTCCCAAACTGAACTGGAGAAAACGGCCATCGACAATGATCGAAACTGTCGTCTGTCAATGGCGCGTTTGGGACGAAAATTTTCTTTTTCTGAGGTTCTTGACACCTGTCCCAACTCTTCTAAATCTCCATCCTAACGGTTTGGCACTCACAGCAAGAGACTGCTAGCAACAGAGTTCTCGATGCTACGAGAAGGCAATCCGTCCCCTTAGTATCAATCGACGTCATCACGTCGGTGATTATCTGTTTCGGAAAGGAGACAAACATGAACTTCCGTCCGCTGCACGATCGCGTGCTGGTTCGTCGTCTGGATGAAGAAGAGACGACTGCTGGCGGCATCATCATTCCGGACACCGCCAAGGAAAAGCCGATGGAGGGCGAGATCATCGCTGCCGGCGCAGGCGCCAAGAACGAAAAGGGTGAGATTTCTCCCCTCGACGTGAAGGCTGGCGACCGCATCCTGTTCGGCAAGTGGTCCGGTACCGAAGTCAAGATCGACGGCGAAGACCTGTTGATCATGAAGGAAAGCGACATCCTTGGCATCATTGACAATGTCGCTCCGGTCAAGAAGGCAGCATAGCGCCCTACCGGAACAAATTTCCCCGGGTCGTTCGGTGCCACGCGCCTTCGGCCCTCAGCGTTTCAACACGATCCTTCAGAGAGGAGATCTATCGCCATGGCTGCGAAAGACGTAAAATTCTCGACCGACGCTCGTACGCGCATGCTGAGTGGAGTCGATATTCTGGCCGACGCGGTGAAAGTCACCCTCGGCCCCAAAGGCCGAAACGTCGTTCTCGACAAGGCGTTCGGCGCGCCGCGCATCACCAAGGACGGTGTGACCGTCGCCAAGGAAATCGAACTGGAAGAGAAGTTCGAAAACATGGGCGCCCAGATGGTGCGCGAAGTCGCTTCGAAGACAAACGACGAAGCCGGGGACGGAACCACCACCGCTACCGTACTGGCTCAGTCCATTGTCCGCGAGGGCTCGAAGGCGGTTGCTGCCGGCCTTAATCCGATGGACCTGAAGCGGGGCATTGATCTGGCCGTCGGCGCTGTCGTGGAAAATCTGCGCAAGCGTTCCAAGAAGATCGAGTCCAACGACGAGATAGCCCAGGTTGGCACCATCTCCGCCAACGGTGACCGCGAGGTCGGCGAAATGATCGCCAAAGCCATGGAGACTGTTGGCAACGAAGGTGTAATCACCGTCGAAGAAGCCAAGTCGCTGGAGACCGAACTTGAGGTCGTCGAGGGCATGCAGTTCGATCGCGGTTACTTGTCACCCTACTTCGTGACCGATGCGGAGAAGATGAAAGTATCCCTGGAGGATCCCTTCATCCTGATCCACGAGAAGAAGCTGTCCAACCTGCAGGCCATGCTTCCGGTCCTGGAAGCCGTGGTGCAGAGCGGCAAGCCGATGCTGATCATCGCGGAAGACGTCGAAGGCGAAGCGCTTGCCACTTTGGTGGTGAACAAGCTGCGTGGCGGCTTGAAAGTCGCTGCCGTGAAGGCACCGGGCTTCGGCGACCGCCGCAAGGCGATGCTGGAAGATATCGCAATTCTGACCAACGGTCAGGTGATCAGCGAAGACGTCGGCATCAAGCTCGAGAACGTAACGCTCGACATGTTGGGCACCGCCAAGAAGATCGAGATCACGAAGGAAGAGACCACGATCGTTGATGGCGCAGGCGACAAGGGTCAGATCGAAGGCCGTTGCGGTCAGATCCGCCAGCAGATCGAGGAGACGACCTCCGACTACGACCGTGAAAAACTTCAGGAGCGCTTGGCCAAGCTCGCTGGCGGTGTTGCGGTGATCCGCGTCGGCGGCGCCACTGAGGTCGAAGTGAAAGAACGCAAGGACCGCGTTGACGATGCGATGCACTCCACCCGTGCCGCGGTAGAGGAAGGCATCGTTGCCGGCGGCGGCGTCGCGCTGATCCGCTCGTTAAACGCCTTGGAAGGTATCAAGGCCGACAATGACGACCAGCAGGTCGGCGTCAATATCGTTCGCAAGGCCCTGCAATCGCCTGTCCGCCAGATCGCTGACAACGCCGGTGAAGACGGCGCGGTCGTGGCCGGCAAGATTGTCGAAAACGGCGATGACAACTGGGGATTCAACGCCCAGAGCGGAGACTACGAAGACCTGGTCAAGGCCGGCATCATCGACCCGACCAAGGTTGTCCGGACGGCGCTGCAAGACGCCGCTTCCGTTGCTGGCCTGCTCGTGACAACGGAGGCCATGGTAGCCGAGAAACCGGAGAAGAAAGCGGCTGGCGGGATGCCCGGCGGCGGCGGGATGCCGGACATGGGCGGGATGGACTTCTGAGGTCCTGCCTCCATGGCATGAAAAAGAGGCCCGCACCAAGGTGCGGGCCTTTTCGCATGAAATCTCCGGCAACCGATCACGAAGGCAGTTATCCGAAGAAAGATCGGTTCGTTGATCCAGAAGATCGGCAGGTGCCGCGACATCAGATTTCGTTCTGATCAACGCAAAGCCCAATATATCCATTTCCTTGTGCGCCACGATCACGCCGCTGAACATGGCGTCCGCCACGGTTCCGGAAAGGCTCAGACTCCCCTCCCACTTCGGTCAACCTTTCATCCATGGTATGATCATCCACGCTTCATGACACCGCCTTATTCGCCGTGCCCTATTCCATCCAGCCTGCGGAAACCGTTTCTGACGCCATCCGTCGTATCACGCTGGAACAGCTGGATCGGGCAATCGCGACCATCGAAAACCAGGATGTCCCGCGCACCGAAGCGGCCTATGCCTTGCGCAAACGATGCAAGAAGGTACGCGCCGTGGTGCGGCTGGCTCGTGGCCCGCTGAACGATCTCGGCATCTACAGACCTGCCAATGCCACGTTGCGGGATATCGCCGCTGTTTTTTCCGGAATTCGAGACGCCGATGTGATGCTGGCAACCTATCGCCGCGCACTCACCTGGTTCGATCAACTGAGCAGGAAATCCGCAGATATGCGCGCCTTCGGGCCGATCCGCGCCCGACTTACCCAGCGACGGTGCAACCTGCTCTCGGATGACGAAGGCTTGGACATCGGTGCCTTGCTGGACGAAGCGCACTGCCTGCTGTTGGAATTTCGGTTGGGAATCGCCTGCTGGGACTTCCCCGAGGATGGCTTGCACGCCATCGAGCCCGGCCTGCGCATGACCTATGGCAGGGTTCTGCGGTCGGCAGACGCGGCCAAGGCATTGCGCAGTACGGAAGCGATGCACGAATGGCGAAAATGGGTGAAGTATCACCGCAATCATTTACGCCTCTTGAAAAAGTTGGCCTCATGCACCTTGGCAATGCGTATCCAGACACTATGGCAGCTGAGTGACCTTCTGGGCCTGGAGCACGACTTGGCCATGATCCACGATCTGGTTGGGAGCGATCCCGGTTTTGCGGCAATCAAGGCGCGACGACGGTTTCTGATCCTCGTGAGGCGGCAACGGACGGCCGTACAGGCCGAGGCGATGGCCGTGGCCGATCATGCCGGCTTTCCGCTGGAGGACGAAACAATCAGCGGCCTGACCGGCTTGTGACACAATAGACCACGCAACCGCTTGTTGTTCGTCGAGATGGATTGTCCGCAGGCATGACTGCTCGCTCCCGCCTTATGAGCAAGTTGCTGACGCACCAAAACCATGTCATCTCGTACTCGAGCATGACTCTTCGACAAAGTTCGTCCCAAAAGGGGCTCGGCGCACCAACCTTGGCCCCGGGAACGGCAATACAGGACGAAATATCGGAACAACTCCGTGCAAAGCAGGTATCTTCAAAGTTCGAGGCTTGTGCACGACTTACAAAACCGACCGCAGAACGTCGCGAGCAGACTTGTCCCAGCCGACGGTAATGACGCCTCGCCCGGAGTCAATCACAGGTCGCTTGATCAGGGTCGGATTGCCTTTCAGCAGGGCACGAGCCTCGTTGGCGCCCAGATCCGCCTTGGCTTCGAGCGGCAATTCTCGCCACGCCTTGCTGTTCTTGTTCAGCAGCCTTTCCCAACCCGCGGCAGCGAGCCAGGTATCCAGGTCGCTGTCGGAAAATCCGTCGTCCCGGACATCGCAAAACGCATGCTGGAAGTCGCGTTCGTCAAGATATTTCCGGGCAGCCCGACAGCTGTCGCAATTCTTGAGACCGAATACTGTGACTGGCATTCTCAGCACTCCCTAACTGGCGGCAGGTAAACCAGACCGGATTTCTGTTTCGGCCGGAAGGGCGCACTTGTCGAGAGGAAGCTGTACCGTCGCACGCAAGCCGGGATCGCTGTTGGCCAATGTGAAGACGCCATCATGCAGACGGATAACGGCATCGACCAAGGCCAGTCCCAGGCCGGAACCCGAGGTCGTCCGGCTGGAATCTGCACGATAGAAACGCTCCGTTGCCCGGCGCAAGGCTTCCCCTTGCAGTCCTGCGCCCCCGTCGCGCACCGCAAACCGCGCGTTATTGCCAAGCCTGTCCAGACTGAGTTCAATGACGGTCGCCGTCTCGATGTTGTCAGAGCCGGTACCGTATTTGATGGCATTGTCCAGCAGGTTGGCACAGGCTTGGAAGAGCAAGTCCCGGTTACCAAGTACGATCACTGGTTTGTCTGGTAGCGTTACCGCCAGATTGACGCCTGCGTCTTCGACAAGTGGTTCGTACATCTCGGCAATGTCGTTCAGCAAGGTCAACAGGTCGACCGGCTCAAAACTGCGCTTTGGCGCACCACTCTCGGCCTGGGCAATGCTGAGAATGGCGTTAAAGGTGCCTAATAGCCGGTCGGTTTCCTCCAGTGCCTCGACGGTCAGCGCCTGTTTCTGCGCATCGGTCAGCAAACCGGACAATTGCCTTTCCAAACGCTGGCGAATCCGGCCCAGCGGGCTGCGCAAATCATGCGCGATATTTTCCGCGACTTCGCGCATGCCGAGGAAAAGTTTCTCGTTTTGGGTCAGCATGGCGTTCAGGCTTTGGGCCAAGCGGTCAAATTCATCGCCACGGCCAGTCTCGCTGACCCGTCGACTCAGGTCGCCGGCCATGATCTCACGGCTCGTCCGATTGATGCTTTCTATGCGGCGCAAAATAAGCCAGCCAAGCAAGGCCCCGGAAGCGATAGCAAAAAAAACGGCAATGACTCCGGCGAGGATCAGGGTCTGCCGTGTTCGTGCTGTCACGCGCTGTTGTTCACGCAAATCATACCCGACAAGAAGAAAGAAGCCGCCCAAGAGCCGGAACACGCGGCCGCGCGCTTCACCAAGCGCAACGGTGCCGGGTGCTGGACTACTGTCGCTACGAAACCGAAAATTGACCCAACCGCGTTCGTCGGGTCTTTCCTTCGGCCATGCCTCGATATTGCCAACCAGTGGCCTGAATTCCGAGTTGGCAACCAGATAGAGGGCCCCGGGGCGCACGCGTTGACGAGCCCGGCGGCGAACGGCCTCGATCAAGCCGATCGAGCCGAACTGGCGGTATTGCTCCGACAGTCCCTTGATCTCGGCGTCAATGGTCGCCTTGATCTGGCGAGAAACTGCTTGGACCGAGGAATAATAGAGATAGGCAACGACCGCGAAGGCTGCGATACCAAAAGCCGCGCTGGACAGCAGAGAAAGCTGAAAAACGCGAGATCTAAGAAGTCGAATCAGAGGCACGGAGACTGTATCCGGCGCCGCGCACCGTATGAAGCAGCGGTATTTTGAAGTCCTTGTCGATCTTCTGCCGCAGGCGGCTGACATGCACATCAATCACGTTGGTCTGGGGATCGAAATGATAGTCCCAGACATGTTCCAGCAACATGGTCCGGGTCACAACGCGGCCAGCATGCTGCATCAGGTATTCCAGCAGGCGGTATTCCCGTGGTTGCAAGTCGATTTTCTGACCGCCGCGGGCCACATCACGAGTCAGCCGATTGACTTCGAGATCGCCGACGCGCAGCACGGTTTCGTCGCGGAATTCCTCCTTTGGACGGCGACCCAGAGCCTCGATGCGCGCCAGCAATTCCGAAAAGGCGAATGGCTTGATGAGATAATCGTCTGCGCCTGAATGCAGGCCTTCAACGCGGTGTCGTACTTCGCCCATTGCGCTCAGGAGCAGAACTGGCGTGGTCTTGCCCGCGCCACGCACCGTCTCGACAATCGTCTTGCCGTCGATCTCTGGCAACATCCGGTCGACAATGGCAACGTCGAAGGCTTCACCGACGATCATCACAAGGCCATTCTTGCCATCTCGAGCCACGTCAACCGTGTGGCCCGCCTCCTCCAGGCCCTTGGCGACATAGTCAGCCGTCTCGGTATCGTCTTCGATGACCAAAATCTTCATGGCAGCGGTTATATCGGGAGGCTGATACGAGATGAACATGATTTCTTTTCTCTTTCCCACCAGTCCGAATTGGAACCCCGGACATGACGAGCCAAAACTGCAGGGAAAGAAAAAACCCCGGACGCAACCGGCGAGAGGGAGATCAACACGTCCGGGGTTCCTGACCAAGCCGGGCAGCAAAATCCGACGGAGACAGGGAGAGATCAAGCGATCTTCACAACCACGAAGACCGGTTGGTTGCGGCGCAAAATGCGAAGCAGGACCGTGTCACGCTTGTTTTGCCGTGCCCGATCAATCCCCGACTTCATGTCGACCGCAGTCGCTACCATATCGCCGTTCACATGGGTAATCAGGTCACCGCGGCGCAGTTCTTTCGCTGCGGCTGCCGAATCATGTTCGACATCAAGGATGACCAGACCCTTGGCATCCTGACTCAACCCATACTGACGACGCACCTGACTATCAACCGGCGCGACGGTCAGCCCCAACGACGCAATCGACGGGCGGACAGGCTCTCCATCCGGCGACCGGTCTCCCAGCGCAGCTTGCTCGGCCCCGCTTTCGCCGACACTGACAGTCAGGGCCTTTCGTGATCCTTGGCGCCACACCACCATGTTGACCGACTGGCCCGTCTTGGTGAATGCTACTTTCCGCACGAAACCGCGAACGTTTTTGACCTTCTTGCCAGCCCAACTGACGATCACGTCACCGGTGCGCACACCAGCGCGATTGGCTGGACTTTCCGGCATCACGGCCGCTACCAGGGCGCCGTGCGCATCCTCCAGGCCTACGGCTTCGGCGATTTCGGCCGATACGGGCTGGATCTGTACGCCAAGCCAACCCCGGCTGATCTTTCCATCCTGTTTCAGCTGGGCGATTACCTTGTGAACGGTGTTGGAGGGTATGGCGAAACCCAGTCCGACGCTGCCGCCGGTCGGCGAATAGATCGCAGTGTTCACGCCAATCACTTCGCCGTTCATGTTGAATGTCGGACCACCGGAGTTGCCCTTGTTGATCGGTGCATCAATCTGAAGAAAGTCAACAAGAGTGGCACTGTGCAGGCTACGGCCGCGCGCGGAGATGATGCCGGCGGTTACAGTGCTGTGAAGACCGAAGGGATTACCGACCGCCATGATCCAGTCGCCGACGCGAGCGCTGTCAGAATTGCCCCAAGCCAGCGAGGGAAACGGCTGATCCCCCTTGATCTTCAATAGCGCGAGATCAGTCCTCGGATCCCGACCAACGATCCTTGCAACATGGCGTTTGCCGCCGTCAAAAATCACTTCGATCTTGGCGGCGCGACGAACCACATGGTTGTTGGTAACGACGTAGCCCGCCGGGTCAATAATGAATCCTGAGCCGACTGCCTGGGCCCGACGTTGTTCGCGCGGGTCGGGTTGGCCCTGATTGGGATCCTGGAAATGACGGCGGAAGAATTCGTGATATGGAGAACCGTCCGGGAACGGGTTGCGAAAATTGTGCGAGTAGCGGCGCCCATCGAACTGAGCGCCTTTGTGCTGAACCGCGATGCTGACGACGGCAGGCTTCACCTTTGCAGCCAGGTCGGCGAAGGAACTCGGCGCATTCCGCGCTTCGGCATGAGCCGGCAGAATGGCCACGGCAGCCAGCGTGCCCGCCCCCACTGTCAGGAGCAGCAGTTTTGACGGCTTCTGAAGATTGCGCCGCGCAAGCATACGATTGGCTGATGCGATGATCATGAGTTCAGTCCTCCTGTTGGGATGACCCGCTGTTGCTGGGGCACCAGGTGTCTCGGAAGCCACGGCCGCGAAATGGCCGCATTTTCACACCGCAACTTAATCCCCCTGTCTCTCAGACTGATGGAGAAAACATTACGGATTGGTAAGATTTTTTCGGCACTTCGGATGAAGACTGATTGGAGGAGCCGAATGCATCAACAAGATCGAACCACGAAGCATACCTCGAGATGGATCGCATCGCCGACAGCGTCGTCCGACAACCAGACCAATATTGACCGGTGCTGAAACCGCAGCAGGTCACTGGAGCATGCGAATGCCATTAAAATTCAACTCTGGAACTCTGTGCCCGTCCATGTCTCGGCAGCGATCATCCAGAAGTGGCGCATACTTGATACTCAGCCCCATAGAGTTCTGCAGGCCGTTTCCGCCGCGCTGTCAGGCCTGCTTTGTCTTGACCAGATCAATCATCACACAAAAATGGAACACCACATGTCTTGTCTCATGAAATGTTCGAACGAGAGCGCGAGGAGATCGTAGCCCAAGTGTTTATTGGTTGGGCACCCTCTTCACCTGTTTCTCCCGCCACATGATGAATAAGCCGGCGCCCGCGATTACGGCTGTTCCCAGCAACGTCATGGGGGGCAAGCTCTCATGGAAGACCAAAACGCCGATCAAGGCCGCCCAGATCAAGGACGAATAGTCGAGTGGCGCCAAAGCCGAGACGGGAGCGCGGGCAAGCGCCAGAATCATGCAAAAATGGCCGATGCCGCCTGTGGCCCCCATGCCTAGCAAGATGGCAGCCTGTTTCCAGGTCGGCGTTTCCCAGAAGAACGGTACGACCAGTGAAATGAGCAAGGTTCCGGCAAGTGCAGTCAAGATCAGTGTCGTCGTGGCTGAATCGCCTGCCGCGACCTTCCGGGTCGTGATCTGGTTGAACGCGTAACAGGCGGCGGCCGCCAGCGGCAGCAGAGACGCCCACTGGAACGTTGCAGTACCGGGTTGCTGGATCAGCAGCATTCCGCAAAAACCAACCCCAACAGCCCCCCAGCGCAGCATCCCGATCTTCTCGCCCAGAGTTGGCCCAGCTAGCGCTACGACGATAAGCGGCGCCACGAAGAAGATGGCGATCGTCTCGCTGAGTGGCAGGAACTTCAACCCCGCGAAGAAGAAGAAGGTGGCGCCCAGCAACAGAATGGAGCGAGCAATCTGGAGATTCAGGTGCCTGGTTTTCAGTCGCCGGGGAAACGAGAAACCAAAGACAACGATCAGGATCAACGTCTGCGCCATGTAGCGGCCCCAGACGATCATCACCACATTCAACTCGTTGGTCAGCCACTTGGCCATCGCGTCCATAACGATGAAGAAGACCATCGCGGACAGGAAAAGCGCTGCCGCCAGCGGAAAGTTACGGGTTCGCTCGGCGACGCTCATGGTGTCAGAAGTCGGTGTGTGGGATGCAGGCTCCATGGCATAGGCGGTTGACCATGGAACCTGCGGCAAGACAAGACGGAAGAGTGCAGGCGGCGCTTGAGTCGCCCGATGAAACGGGGACTGCAAGAATGTCAATGCAAAGCAGAAATGTCCCCTTTGGAAAGCCTTGGGGGGCTGCCGTTCCGGCGCGGGCTTCAGTCGTCGCGCCAGGCGTGGGAAACAGTTCTGTACCGCAGGAAGCGGCGAATGAAAAGAGGGGATCAGGTGCCGCCGGCACCCTGACGACAGCATGGACTGGATCGTCTCGGCATATCCATCGCCCGCGGCCGGCTCTGCAGCGGTGTCGCCCAATGAACATCCGGATCTGCTGGATCAAAAACAGCTACGACGGTGTGAAGGAGGTGTGGAGATTGATGATCGGCCAGAACCCATGGCGAAGCAGTGAGTTGAAGCTCCAGAAGTCCGCACCATAGCTCGCCATGCTGGACTTGAGCCGGATCTACGTTGATCTCGCCGCAGACGAGACATTGCTTTGGTCGCTGAAGAATTCGGTATCTTGATCACTTGTGCGCAAGACAGGTTCGCTCCAGCAATCGCTCTCGCTCATTCATCTCCGACTCCTTTCAATCTGGGCGAGGATTGCGCTGCAAAGCGGAGAGCGACGGTCAAGGTAACCTTTGAGGACCGTGAAGTGATTGGCACCAGGCAGACCGAGATAGGTTCCGGAAAGCCCCGCTGCGTTCCATGCCGCAAGAAATTCGTTGGATTGTCGATGGAATTCTGCAGACTCGTCGTCTCCAAGCGTGACAATCAGCGGCCCGGCACACCTCGGGATATGACGCTGCGGGCTGTTTCGCTCGATTTCTTCCGCCGTCAGGCGCAACTTCGGCTGCAGCCAACTGAACTGGAACGGCGACAGATCAAACAAACCGGAGATGGCACAGCCGCTCTTCACAACGTCATCGGGCAAGCTGTACGTGCCGGACCAGTCGGTCGCCATCAGCATCGCAGTCAGATGGCCGCCAGCGGAATGGCCGGAGACGCTGATCCGGTTCGGATCGCAGTTCAGTTGCCGGGCATTCTCGTAGAGCCACTTGATGGCTGCCCGGTTTTGCCGGACGATCTCGGTTATCGTCACATTCGGACATAGATCGTAGTTCAGGACGGCAACGGCGGCGCCACCGTCGACCAGGCCTTCGGCCACGAAACTGAATTCCTTGCTGGACAGCGAATGCCAGTAGCCGCCATGGATGAACATGTGCAGGGGAGCGTCTGGAGCGCGGGCGGGATAGAAGTCGAGATGCTCGGCGGTTGTCGGTCCATAGGAAACGTCCAGAATCGGCTTTAGGCTGTTGCGAACCCGTTCGCTATCTGAGAGGAAGAAATCGACATGGACGCCGAAATCGTCGACGGATGCCTCGACGTCATATTGGGCATTGATCTCTGCTTGGGTCTTGAAATTGCGGAACAGGAAACCACTGCTATTCTCGACCGAATGCAAACCGGTCGAGTTCGCTGGCGCAGATTTTGTCGGCACAGCCGAACGCGTTTCACGAAAGTTCCCAGCGGTCGCCGGAGCGCCGTTATCCGTTGCTGGGGTATCTGTCGGTGCCTTGGCTTGCGTAACCATCCGTTGTCGCATCGGACCCGGAATGCCGCGGCTGCGCCCCCGACGCGCCAGTCGGTCATCCATCGCCAGTTCGACAACCGCCGCGCCTGCACCATAGATCGAACAATAGGCGTGGACATATGCGCCGCCAAACCTGTTCCCGATTCCACCCAGAAGCCATTCCAGATGTTTCATGCCCATGTCCGGACGCGCATTGGTGCCATATGAAGGCAACAGTTCCCGCACTTCGGCAATGTCGCCAGAAATCAGGGTTTCGAGTAACAGACGATTCCAATGGTCGTCGGTATCCCCGGCAAAGCTGTCATCAGCCAGATCAACTTCGCGCCGGTGCATCAATCCCGAAAGCCCGCCGACGCCGATCAGGGCAACGCGCTTGCCCTGTTCCGCCGCAGACTGCACGGCCATTCCAGCCAATCGCGCCGTCAAGGTACCGTCATGATACAGGTTGTTTGATGCCAGAACGACGGGCCACCGCGATTCGGGATTCAGCAGGTTTATCGCGACTATGGCACCGGTATCGGTGGGAAACTGGTCATAGTTGACTGGCTTTGACCGAACTCCAACGTCGCCGGACTGTTCAATGCAGGCCATGGCCAGCTCGGTATCGATATCGAAGTCGTACGCCAGATCACCGAATTCATGCCAGTTTTCATCAACATGGATGCCTCGAACCCGCGGTCGGGTCTGCCACAATTGGTCGAGCACGGCGATCCATTGGGTCGAGTATACAAGCAGTACATCCGGTCGTGATCGCGCCAGCGCTTGGGCAGCAGCCTCGTAGCCCTGGCGCAGGTCCTTCCAGCTTTCGACATCGGGACGCAGGAGCGGCAGGGGCGATCCAGGCAAAAGGAACGCCGAGACGACCGGATTGCCTCCCTGACGCCGCCGTATCATTGTCAGCAAGTCGGCCAGAACCGCCGAGTCGAACATGTCTTGAAGCGCGGTCCGCGCATCGCGCGACCGGCGCAGGACATCAATCAGCCCGACAACCCCTCGAGGCATGACAAGGATGACGAAGATCGACGCCAGCCCCAGAACGAGAAGCGGCTGATCGAGCCAGCCGGACAGCATTCGGTCGACCGCGACAAATATCAATGCACCGATGACGGGGCCGGACACGGTACCCATACCGCCAGCGACAACGACAAAGACGAAATAAGCTGACCAGAAGACGTTGAATGCCGATGGGGGCGTGATCGATACCGCCTCGATAAAGTACAGACCGGCGGCAAGACCAGTCAGGGCACCAGACAGGACAAAGGCTACCAGCTTGACCCGGGCGACATCGACGCCAACAGTCGCCGCCGCTTCTGCATCGTCCCGAACAGCCGTCAGCGCCAAGCCGATCCGACTGTTGAGCAGCAGACGAATCACCCATGTGGTGATGAGCAGAAGCAGGAGACCGACGTAATACATCTCCTCGAGCGTGACCGAGGACGGAACCCGCATGCCACCGCCGGCACCTACCAGCTTCCATTCATTGAACACCGTACCGACTGCAGCTGCGATCAGCCAGGTCGCTACAGCGAAGTAGGCGCCTTCCAGGGTGAGCAACGGCATGGCGCCCAAGAAGATCACCAACAGGATCATCACCCGGCGGACATAGGGATCGCCGAAGACATCCCACCATGGGTCGTAGAATACGAGAATCTCGTAACCGCCCCACAGGATCACCGCGATTGCGACTGGTTTGAGGACAGAAAGGCCGATACGGCTCGCGCGCACAGGAATGGCCAGGAGGTAGGCAAAGGCCGCGGACACCAGACCGGCGATCGGCAGCGCGACCCAGACATGAACGTTGCCGTAATAAACCAGAATTCCCATCGTGAAGCCGGCAATGCCGACATAGACCTGGTTGCCGAAAGACAGCAGGCCGCAATAACCGGCCAGCAGATTCCAGGCATGACCAAAGACAGCAAAGATAAAGAGAGTCAGAAGAATCTGGGTGACATAGCTATTCGCCCCCAGAGCGAGCGGCGCCAAGATGAGGATAACCACGCCGACAGCCAACGCAACCCGGGCTCGCCAGCCGCTCAGCCATTGATCGAGAAAGGTGCCGATCATCCTCCGATTGCCTAGTGCCGTCTGGCGAGCAGACCCTGCGGCCGAACCGCAAGGACGAACAGAATCAACATGTAACCGGCGACCAACTGAGCCGATGGACCGAAATAGGTTCCAGCGAGTACCTGCGTGATCCCGAGCAACACCCCTCCAACCAGACTGCCGACAATGGATCCCATGCCGCCGACAATCACGACGCCAAAAGCGATCAGCAGGAAGACCGGTCCGTCGAACGGCTGGAAGGTCCGGGACATGCCGACCATCACGCCGGCCACCCCGGCGATGGAAATGGCGATGCCGCTGGCCATGGCATTGATCCTGGGCGTCACCATACCCATGAGTGGCGTAATTTCGACATCGTCGGCTGAGGCGCGGATAGCGCGGCCGGCATGCGTCCGTTTCAGGAAGAGATGAAGACCGACCAGTATGGCGACGGCAATCCCGAAGAAGATCAGCCGCAGGGTGGAAACATTGAGGTCTTCGGTCAGGCGAACGGCACTGTAGGATAGAGCATTGCGAATAATCCTGGCATCGGACGCAAAACCACCCAACAGAGCATGGGCAGTGACGATCGACAGACCGAAGGTCACCAGAATAGGTGACATGAGACCGTATCCGGTCGACATGCCCCTGCGTTCCATGGATTGCACCGAAATGGAGTTCAACATGAAGCGCTGAAGGGCATAGCCGACTCCGAACATGACCGGAATGACAAGGGCCAGCGTGATGAAAGGCGACATCGGCACGAATTGCAGGGCGAGCACGGCAAGATAGGCAGCCAACACCAGCAGGTCGCCATGAGCCAGGTTAACCAGCCGCATCACTCCAAATGTCAGTGCCAACCCGATGCTGATAATGGCGTAGTAGCCGCCGAGCATGACCCCAGAGAGAAAGCCGTTGGCTATATCGATCAGGGCCCAATAGAGGTCTTCGTTCACCGCGCGATCCCCGCATTCTCTATGCCGAAATACGCGGCTGACACCCGATCTCTGCCAAGCACATCTGGATCTCCTTCCAGAACGACCCTGCCCTCCAGCAATACGGAGACCGAGGTCGCCACCCGCATTGCCCTTTCGGTATCCTGTTCGATGACTATGCAGGTGATTCCGCGCTGGTTGATCATCAGGATTCTTTGGTAAATCTGATCCACCACGATGGGGGCCAGACCCAAGGACAGCTCGTCCAGCAAGATCAGCTCTGGCGACGACATCAGCGCCCGGCCGATCGAGACCATCTGCTGCTCGCCACCCGACATTTGAGAGACCGGCTGTTGCCGACGATCGGCAAGACGGGGAAACAGATCGTAGATGCTCTCGAGGGTTTCGCCGATCGTGCTCCGACATCGGGCCAGAAACCCTCCGCAAAGGAGGTTCTCCTCGACCGACATGCTGGCGAAAAGACGGCGCCCTTCAGGCACCATCGTAACGCCCAAGCCGACGATTTCCTCGGTCTGCAGATGATCGATGCGCCGACCTTTGAATTCAATGATCCCGCTGATATGCGCGGCGCGGCCCCGATTCATCATGCCCACGATTGCCCGGAGCAAGGTGGATTTTCCCGCACCGTTCGCCCCCACGATCGAGTGGACCGTGCCTTTCTCCACACTGAACCCGATGCCGAACAGCGCCCGGCTTTCGCCGTAGTAGGCGGACAGTCCCTTGACCGTCAGCAGCGGCGGCGAGTCAGGCGCCGAGATAGACACGCCTGACCTCTGGCGAATTGATGACATGCTCCGGCTCGCCATGCGCGATGATCCGACCTGCATCCAGCGCCAGAAGGCGATCGGTCGCCGTGAGCATGGTCTTCATGACGTGTTCGATCCACAGTATCGTAACGCCGCCAGCGCGAATTCCGGCCATCAGGCTGATGAATTCATTGACTTCCTGTTCCGCCAGCCCGGCGGCAACTTCATCCACCAGAAGCAGTTTCGGGCGCATTGCCAGTGCACGCGCCAATTCGTGACGCTTTCGCAAGAGCAAAGGCAACCGACCGGCGAGCGTGCGACGCACTGCGACAAGGTCCGTTTGCGCCAGGACCTTGTCGATCCAGTCCTCCGCCTCGTCTTCGTTCAAGCCACCCCCGAATATCGCCGCCACTCTCAGGTTATCAAAGACCGTCATGTGGGTGAACGGTTTCGGAATCTGGTAGGCCCTGGCGATACCGGCCTGGGCTCGCTGCTGCGGCGCCCAGCGTGTAATGTCCGCATTGTCGAACTCCAGATGGCCGGAATCCGGGCGGAGATTGCCGGCGATCAGCCCGAACAGCGAGGTCTTGCCGGCACCGTTCGGACCGATAACGCCGACGATTTCCCCCTTGTCGACCGAAAACGTGACGCGATCCGCAACGTGGATCGCGCCGAAAGACTTGGACAGTCGGTTCACGGAGAACAGCGTAGCCATGTCGATTTGAATGCACTGATTCCGCGGAGGCGGCAATGGGCTTGCCGGCTATCCGCCGCGAGGAGGCGACCCATCGTCCCGAAGTATGACCTGACGGCGCCTTCCACGCCGTCAGGTCGCACCGTCGCTTGCTACTTGGCCTGGTACAGCCGCATGTCTGCCGTCTTGCTGACCGATGGATAGACCGCGTTGTAGACGTTGTCCTTCACCCAACGCCCGGTCTTCTTGTCAACACGCCATTGCGCGCCACCCAGTGGCTGTACGGAGTATTGCTGCTTGTTGAACTTGACCTGGCCCACCACAGTCATCAGATCAGTCGCGGCAAGAGCGGCCAGCAATCCTGCCCTGTCCGTGGAACCCGCGCGCTGCAACGCATCGAAAAGCACGTCGTAGGACGCATCCGTGTACGCCAGCGGTGGCGAATAGTATTTGCCCGGGTTCTGCTTCTCGTACAGGTCAACCAACCCCTGACCGGTGTAGCCGCCATAATTCGACTTGCCTGGAAACGCCGGCGACCAGAAGTTCACGCTCAGGATATCTATACCGAATTCGCCCAGCGCCTTCATCGCCTCCGGATAGCCGGTCGCCTTGTCGATGATGTACATGCGTGGCTTGAAGCCTGCCTGGGCCGCCTGCTGCAGGTAGTTCTGCAGATCCGGCGGCGCCAGAACACCTGTCACCACCTGCACGCGATTCCGCTTGAATTTGTTGATAATGGCCGAGAAGTCCGGCAGACCCTGCTTGAACCGGCCGGGATCCGTCGACTTCCAGCTCTGTTTCTTGAACACCGGATCGAAGATGCGCGCGAAAACGACGCCATCGGGGTCGTTCGGATACAGATAGCCGATCCTTCCGTTGAAGCCACCCGGCAACGCCTTGATCATGCCCACATGATTCTTCACCAGATCCGGTACGCCAAAGAAAAAGTGGAATGTGTACTTGTACGTCTTCGGCTTGCCGTCCGGCCCGAACAGCCAGGCTTCGATCGGCGTGTTTGAGGTGATGCACGGGATCTTGTAGCGCTCGCAGAGGTCCGACGGCGCATTGGTCGTATCCGGCGTGCCCTGCGCGAACAGGACATCCACCTTGTCCTTCAGGATCGCCCGCGTGGCCGCTTCGCCGGACCCCGCCATCGTGCCGCGGGAATCGTAGATCTTGAAGGCAACTTTGCACTTCTTGTCCCCGACCTGCAGCCCGCCGCTTTTGTTTATCGGATCGACCTTGTTGTGATCCAGCCAAGGCGTTTCGCGCCCCATGTCAAGCAGCGGACCGGTCTTCGGAACGACGCGGCCAACAGTAATCGTACAATCCGCCGCAACCGCAGGGGACGGCATCATTGCCGCCGACGCCAGTGCGCCAGCGGTAATGGCCAGCAGCGCAGGGAAAGACAGTTTTCTCGTATTCATAGTCCACTTCTCCTCTTACAATCTGAACTCAACAACTGCGGCACCAGCGCCATATGCCGGACCGTAGCCATGCACCCTGGCGCCGAAGAACCGGCGGCCAATCGCTCCCTTGATCCAGGAATAGTGTTTGAATCCCATGTCGACCCGCGCTTCCTGCGCGTAGATCGAACCCTTCGCGTCGAGCTGGATGAGGTCGCCCTTTTCCATCAGTCGCAGAATCTCGCGGTTCCACCGATCATCGTTCTGGTCGGCAATTCGATCCTGCCGAATATCGATCTGCTCGCGAAATACCGTACCGGACAGGCCACCGACTCCAATCACTGCAGCTTTCTTGTTTTGGGACCTGACTGCCGCAGCAGCCAACGCGCCAATCCGCTCCGTTGTCGCCGTATCGTGGTAAAGATTGTTGGCAGCCATCACGAGAGGTATGCGGCCTTCCGGGTCGAGAAGCCGGGTGGCGACGATTGTTCCGCTATCAATGGGAAACTGATCGTAGTCTACGCCTTTGGCCGTGATGCCGGCAGCCTTGGTAGCCTGAACACAGGCGTTCGCCAGAGCCGTGTCCACAGTCATGTCAAAGGGCAGTTCGCCAAACTCGTGCCAGTTTTCATCGACATGGACGCCGGAGACTCGAGCCCTGGTCTGCCAAAGCGCGTCGAGCACAGCCATCCATTGAGTTGAATAGATCAGCAGTGCATCAGGACGGGACATGGCCAGCGCACGCGACGCGCGATCAAAGCCGTCAATGACCGTTTTCCATGGCGGGTTGTCCGGCCGCAGAAAATGCAACGGCGATCCGGTCACAAGAAAGGCGCTGACGATCGTCACCTCACCCAGCCTTCAGACTGATCGACCCTCGGCGCCATCATGTCGATCCGTACAGAGCCGATTCTCGGCCATGCACAGCGGGCCCTGATGCTGACGCAGCCAAGCTGGCCTTCACCAAGTTCCACTCCATTACTGCATTGCCAGTGCCGATCACCGTACCGTATCCATGCAACTCGCCTGGTAATTCGGGGTAGTCCATCGCCGCGAACATCCAAGTGAACGCCCCGGATTTCACCTCGGCAAAGGCTTCGTCGATGAATTGCGGCAGTAGCCGGAACACTTCACTCGTCTTGCCCTGGCGCAGCAGTTCGATGATCCGCATGTCCCACTTGTACCCGTCGTAGCTTTGCGGATGCTCCCGGGACATGTCTTCCGGAACGGCCGGCTCTTCCTGGAAATGCCAGTGACAGAGCGTGTTCGACGCCAGCAAGACAGCTCGCCTTCCCGTCTCTTCGATGGCATCCCGAGTCGCCTTGCCCAAGGTGTCCATCTCGTCCAATCCCTCTTCCGTCGTCAGGTAGTAGGGCGAGTTGTTCGCCGACAGGCCAACAATCGGAATATCCCACTGGGGTCGGATCATGTGCAGCGTTGTGATGGTACCGTAATCGACCCGAAACTTGGGGTTGCGCATCATCTTGGCGGTCAGGCCGCGTTGGGCAGCGCGCGCGCAGCAGGCCTCAGCCAGATCGACATCCACCTCCAGTTCAAACGTGTATCGAAACAGATTGGGAAAGATTGGATCGACAGACTTGCCGGCAAGGTGTCTGACACCCAGGAAATGATGGCCAACCTGTGTGATCCAGTGTGGTGAGTGTACGAGCAGGACATCTGGCTTCAACTCTTCGAGGCTCTCTCGCGCCCGTTCGTAAGCCCACCGAAGCGGCTCCCATCCTCCTTCGGACCTGGGTTCGTTTTGCGGCGGGTTTTCGCCATAGACCAGATGCGGCGGATGCGGCGCCAGGAATCCAGCCAGAATCTCGCCTTTGCTCATGATCTTCCTTCAAGCCGTGGATACGTATGCGACTGACTCCAACTTGCGCATTGTTGCCCTCGGCGGCATTCAGCACAATGACAGATTGGGTATCATGTCTTGATCAAATCAGTATCATGCGCTGATGGCATGGCATTTGCGCGATGCTGACAGGCAGGCCAGGGCTACGAACAACGTGAATTTCCGGCGTCTGAGATATTTTGTGGCGGTTGCGGACGAACTGCATTTCGGCCGCGCGGCAGCACGCCTGGGTATCGCCCAACCACCCCTTTCACGCCAGATCAAGGCGCTTGAAGAGGAAATGGGCGCAAGCCTGTTCAATCGCTCACGTAATCAGATCAGGCTGACGGCGGCAGGCGAAATCTTTCAGGAAAGGGCCCGCGATATTCTGGATCGCGTCGCCTCCGCCGAAGAAGCCGTGCGTCAGGCCGGCGCCGGCACCATCGGCAGCCTGACGATCGGGTTTGTCAGTTCGGCGACCTATGGGCTGTTGCCGGACATCGTTCAGGCATTCCGGGCGGCGAACGAAGACGTCGAACTCACGCTGCTGCCCATCAACAATGCCGGCCAGCGGGATGCTCTGATCCAGCGGCGCATGGATATCGGCATCGCCCGTCCGCGTCTCGACGACGCTGAACTGCGGCATGAAGTGATAAGCCGCGAACCGCTGGTCGTTGCCTTGCCGGCAACGGACCCGTTGGCGGGACAGGCCGCTTTGAGCATCCCAGATCTCGGCGACCGGGAATTCGTGCTCTATCCCGACAAACCCCGCCCGACCTTTGCCGATCATGTCATTGCGATCTGCCGCGCCGGCGGAGTCGAACCGCGCATCTCCCAACTCGTGCACGACTATCAGACCGCCGCCGGACTGGTCTCGGTTGGAGTAGGTATTTCGCTGGTTCCGGAGTCGACGGCGGCAGCAGAAAGAAAGGGACTGGTGTGCCGACCCCTGGTCGGCGCGAAAGCGGAGACCCAGCTCAGCATCAATTGGCGGATAGACAATGTCGGACCGCTGGTTCGCCGATTTGTCGAAACAACCCGAACAGTGAGCCGGCGGATGCGCGCGATGGCGCCATCAGGCTCCTGACTTCCGAATGATTTGGGCATTGCACCGTTTCAAGACGACGTCAGGATGATGATCGATCGAACGGCTTCCCCGAAGCAGGCGGGCACCACTCCGCGCTTTGTTCGGAATTGCCGGCTCATGGTCGTGGCGGCGCCAGATTCCCGGCGACCGATGCCAGCCAATTGCATAAGATCGGAAGCGCGCGATAATATCGGCAAGGACATGCGTGCGCTAATGAGGAGGCGACCGTGACTTTGGGAAACGTGATGTTGGCCGTGATCGTCGCCATCGTTGTCATTGTAATTCTGTGGCTGCTGTTCTGGTGGCTGTACCGGCGGTCGACGAAAGAGCTTTCCTTTGTCCGAACAGGCTTTGGCGGGCAGAAAGTGGTCATGAACGGCGGGGCTCTGGTGCTTCCGGTGCTGCATGACACGATTCGCGTGAACATGAACGCCATGCGGATCGACGTGGTCCGTGACCACCGCAACTCACTGATCACCAAGGACCGGTTGCGGGTGGACGTATCTGCCGATTTTCTGATCCGCGTCGGCGCCAGCAAGGACGCGATCGCGGCGGCAGCCCAAAGCCTGGGAGCCCGAACTCTGCGTGTGGAATTGCTGAAGGAGTTGATCGAAGGTCGCCTCGTAGATGCGCTGCGCGCCGTCGCCGCCGAGATGACGATGGAAGAATTGCACGAGAAACGGATCGAATTCGTCAGTCGGGTACGGGACGCCTTGGAAGACGACCTGAACGCCAGCGGCCTTGAAGTGCAATCCGTGTCCCTCACCAGTCTGGACCAGACCGACCGGGAACACTTCAACCCGCAGAACGCCTTCGACGCAGAAGGTCTGACACGCCTGACCCACGAGATCGAGACCCGACGGCGCAAGCGCAACGAGATCGAGCAGGAAACTGAAGTCGAAATCCAGCTGCGCAACCTGAAAGCGGAGCAGGAGAAACTGCAAATCGCCCGTGACGAAGAATTTGCCCGCCTGGAACAGGAACGCGAAATCTCCTTGCGACGCGCCGAGCAACGCAGCGCCGTGACGGCTACGGAAGCCGAACGGAAGCGTGAGACCGAAGAAGCGAAAATATCGGCAGAGATGGCCGTCGAACTGGCCCGCATCACCAGCGAACGGTCCATTGAAGCAAAGCGCATAGCGACAGAACAAGATGTCCGGGAAAGGGACATCCAGCGAGATATCGCCGTCGAACTGGCCCGTCAGAATCGCAGCATCGAGATCGACAAGAAGGCTGCCGAGCAGTCCGTGGTCCGAGCCGAGGCCGAGAAAGCTAGGGCCGAGGCCATTCGCGCCGAAGAAGCCGTGGAGACGGTGCGTGAGGCCGAGCGAGCGGAACGGCAGAAGACGATTGACCTGATCGCAGCGCAAAAAGAAGCGGATGCCGCATCGTTGCGCGTCGTCACCGATGCGGCCGCCAAGCGGGAGGCCACGGAAGAAGCGGTTGCTGCAGACCGGTTGCGCACTGCAAGCGAAGCCGACCGGATCCGCGCCATTGCCGAGGCGGAAGCGGAAGGCGAGAAGCAAAAGGCGGCTGTTCTGGAACTGCAGAGCAGTATCGAAGCTGCGGCGCGCCGGGCTCTCAACGAGGCAGATGCCGGTCTCAGTCAGGATCTGATCGACATGAAGGTCCGGCTGGCCATCATCGATCATCTGGAAGGTATCATCGCCGAGAGCGTGAAACCGATGGAGCAGATCGACGGCATCAAGATCGTCCGGGTCGATGGATTGGTGTCCGGCGGAGAAGGAGCGGGGGCCGGCGCGAAGAACCTTTCGGACGAAATCGTCTCCAGCGCCCTGCGCTACCGGGCCCACGCCCCCGTGCTGGATCAATTGTTGAAGGACGTGGGCTTTGAAGGCGACGATCCGAAAGAGCTGCAACATGCACTGACACGCATGGTGCGAGCGAAAGACGACGACAATCGGACGCCAGGCGAGTGAGCGGGCCGCTGGCCCACGATCTTATCGAAATGACTTCGCCAGTGCTTCCGCACCGCGGGACAGGAGCAAAAGGTCGATCCCGACGGCAACGAAGGTAAAGCCGAAGTCTATGTAGCGCCGCGCGTCTTCGCCGGCAGGCGCGAGAATGCCGCCCGGTTTGCCGACAACCTTCAGTCGTCCGATGGCGTCCTCTATCGCGGCCTGGACATCTTCGTGGCCGGGCCGCCCGACATGGCCCATGGATGCTGCGAGATCCGCCGGGCCGATGAACACGCCATCCACCCCCTCGACTGCTGCAATCCGTTCCAGTTCTGCCAGGGCGGACACTGTTTCCACCTGGGTCAGCACGCAGATTTCCCTGTCTGCATTCGGCAGATAGTCCTGAATCCGCCCGTACCTGCTGGCCCGGCTACTGCCAGTAACGCCGCGAACGCCGACAGGGGGATAGCGCGTCGACGCCACGGCGCGGGATGCTTCCTCGGCATTCTGCACATACGGCAGTAAAACGCTCTGCGCACCGATATCAAGTATGCGCTTGATCAAAACGGTATCGTTCCAAGCGGGCCGGATGATCGGTGTAGTCAGACTCCCGCCCAACGCCTGCATCTGCGCGAGCAGGTTGGGCAGTTCATTGGGTGAATGCTCTGTATCCAGCAGGATCCAGTCGAAGCCACAGTCGCCCAAGAGATCAGCGCCGACGACGCTGCCCAGTGTACTCCACAAGCCTATCTGCAGGTTTCCGGCTGCAATGGCATGCTTGAAGGCATTGTGCGGAAGTTCCATAGCCACTTTCCTTGTTCAATCGACATGATCTTCGGTCATTCGATTAGTCGTCATGGCGCCAGGTCCGCAACCAGCATATCGACGTTGTCGGGACGAATTCGGGTACTGTCACCACGACACCGAATGCCCGAACCGTTCCTTGTCATCAATCGGGCAGCACCGCTGAAGCGGTGCGCAGGATCAATCATTTGGTGAACTCCCTGCCACGGACCGGAGCTTGTGAAGATATCGCCACAGCTTCACCGGTCGCGACAACAATACCAGCAAGAAACTCAAGGATGAGCCTGAAGCCGCTGCTGCATACAATGCAGAGATCAATGCGGTAGCAACCAGCTCTGTCACGCGTGGGTCGACCCAAGTGTCTTTGACGCAGGATTTTGAACCACAGGAGCGCATTGCTACTGGCAAAGCCGACAAGGCGTCAGAGGATGTACTGCTTGGTAACCCCTCATCTATCCCGCCGGGTCACGATTCCTGCAGGCTGGACGCCTTGAGATGCAACGCTCTCACGACAGGGTCAGCCTTCCGTATTTCAATGCCAAGTATCCGCCGGATTACGAATCCGTCGAACAGGTTGGTCGCAGCGCCTGTACTCAAAAGCCTTTCGCGTTCATATAAAGAAATCTTTATGTTTACGTGCCAACGCGCCGCCTGATGACACCGCATGAAGTTTCCGGTGTTTCCCTTTTTTGCAGGACACGCATCTTTTTTCCTGCCTGACATCAGCAAACAATGCGCACGTGCATTTCTATCACCTCGGCACACTGCAGAAGGAACAGCGATGAGCAACGACAAGGACTATGTGATCGCCGACATTGATCTGGCAGACTTCGGCCGAAAGGAGATTGCCCTGGCCGAGGCGGAGATGCCGGGCCTGATGGCGACTCGTGAGGAATATGCAGAGTCGCAGCCATTGAAAGGCGCCCGGATTGCCGGATCGCTGCACATGACCATCCAGACAGCGGTCCTGATCCAGACGTTGGAAGCGCTGGGCGCCGATGTCCGCTGGGCAACCTGCAATATCTATTCGACTCAGGACCACGCAGCTGCCGCCATCGCGGATGCCGGTACGCCCGTCTTTGCCGTGAAAGGAGAGACTCTGGAAGCTTACTGGGACTATGCGCATCGCATCTTTGACTGGTCCGACGGTGGAGTCGCCAACATGATCCTTGACGATGGCGGCGACGCCACCCTTCTGGTTCATCTGGGCAAAAGAGCCGAAGCCGACCCGTCGGTCCTCAACAACCCGCAGAACGCCGAAGAGGAAGCCGCCTATGCGTCGATCAGAAAGCGCCTGGCCGAGAAGCCGGGCTGGTACTCGAAAGTCGCCAAATCCATCAAGGGCGTGACCGAAGAAACGACAACGGGCGTCCATCGCCTTTACGAGATGGAGAAGAACGGCGAACTGCTGTTCCCGGCCATCAACGTGAACGACAGCGTTACCAAGTCCAAATTCGACAACCTGTATGGCTGTCGGGAATCCCTCGTGGACGGCATCCGCCGCGGTACGGACATCATGATGTCCGGCAAGGTCGCTGTCGTCGCCGGATATGGCGATGTCGGCAAGGGATCGGCCCAATCGCTGCGCAACGCTGGTTGCCGGGTTCTGGTGACGGAAATCGACCCGATCTGCGCGCTGCAAGCGGTGATGGAAGGCTACGAGGTCGTGACAATGGAAGAGGGCGTTCCGCAGGGTGATATCTTCTGTACGACGACCGGCAACATCGATGTCATCACCATCGACCATATGCGGGGCATGAAGGATGGTGCGATCGTCTGCAATATCGGTCATTTCGACAGCGAAATTCAGATTTCTGCACTCCGCAACATGGAATGGAACAACATCAAGCCGCAGGTTGACCAGATCAAGTTCCCGGACGGTCACTCCATTATCCTGTTGTCCGAAGGTCGTCTGGTGAACCTGGGCAATGCGATGGGCCACCCCAGCTTCGTGATGAGCGCCAGCTTTACCAATCAGGTTATCGCGCAGATGGAGGTCTGGCAGGACACGGGCCATTACAAGAACAAGGTCTACGTGCTGCCCAAGCATCTTGACGAGAAAGTTGCCCGTCTCCATCTGGCCAAGGTCGGCGCGAAGCTGACCCAGTTGCGGCAAGATCAGGCGGACTACATCGGGGTGCCGAAGGAAGGACCATACAAACCGGATTACTACAGATACTAGCAGATACTGTCTGCTTCGAAGAGCGCCGGAGATTGCGTCAGGCGGTCAGCGGCCGGGCATGCGTTCCCCCTTCAGCGGACCGAACGGCAGCGACGAACGCCTGCATCTTCTGCGGGCATTTTTGGCCAGGGGCCGTCTCGACGCCTGTGGAAACATCGACGGCGGCCGGACGATAATGCCGGATTTGGTCCGCGACGTTATCCGGGCTCAAGCCGCCGGCCAGCATAAAGCGAGGATCGTTCGCAAGCGCAGTGGCGGTGCTGTCATCCGCCAGTCGGCCGGTACCGCCGAACCGGCTGCCTGCATCGGCGTCCAGCAGATATCCAGCCGTCTGATATTGATGAATTTCATCCAGCCCGACAGCGCCGCGAAAAGCCTTGATAACCGGATTCGGAACTGTGTGGGCCGCAGATGGGGACTCATCTCCATGGAGTTGGACGGCAGTCAAGCCCACCTGAGACCGAACGGTGGCGATTTTCGTCGGCGGCAGGTTCACGAAGACGCCGACACGAGCTACAAGAGGCGGCAGGCAGCGTGCAATCGTCAATGCCTGCAAGGGGGTGACGAAGCGCGGGCTGTCTGGAAAAAACACGAAACCGACGGCATCGGCACCAGCCGTGACGGCGGCGTGCGCATCACGTTCAGACGTGATTCCACAAATCTTGATACGCATGGTCAAGCCGCCTCATGCTGGAGATCCTGGAAGCATTCTCGAAAGGCGGCGACGAGAGTGGCGGGATCTTCCGCAGTCATCAAAGAGGTTCCTGCCAGGATGGCGTCAGCGCCCGCTGCGGTCATGCGTTCGGCATCGGCCTTCGAACGGATGCCACTTTCGGCGACCCGGATCGTGTCGGCCGGGATACGTGGCAGCAATCTCTCCGACACGGAAAGATCGACGCCAAAGTCAGCGAGATTCCGATTATTGACCCCGATGATCGACGCACCGGCGTCGAGGGCGGTTTCCAGTTCCGCTGAATCATGCACTTCCACCAGCGCGTCAAGCCCGGTTTCGGCAGCATGCGCGAGATAATCTGGCAAGGCCTCACCCAATGCGGCGACAATCAGCAGGATGGCATCGGCACCAGACACCCGCGCCTCGATAACCTGGTAGGGGTCGACAATGAAATCCTTGCGCAGGACCGGGGTGATCTGGGCCTCCCGGACCGTATCGAGATCTTCCAGCGCGCCGCCGAAATGGTCTGGCTCGGTCAGGACGCTGATCGCTGCAGCGCCCGCTTCGGCGTAGCGACGGGCTGCCAGCCCGGCATCCGCGTCCGCCGCCAGACTGCCGGTCGAAGGTGACCGGCGCTTGATCTCCGCAATAACGCCCAGACCCGGAAACCGCAGCGCCGCGCCGAAGTCGCGTCGTGGCGACGTCCTTGGCAATCGGGTCGCAAGATCTGCTGCCGACACCCTTTTCTTTGCTGCAGCAACCGCATCGCGGCGGGCCTCGAGAATGGGTGTGAGCCGATTCATGCTGCAACAGCCTGTTCCTCAGGCCGACAACTCAGCCGATCGAGGGTTTGGGCTGCCCGGCCGCTTTCAACGGTATCGATGGCGATCTCGGCACCCTCGCCCAGGCTCGGAGCCTTGCCGGCGATGTACAGCGCTGCGGCGGCGTTCAGCAATACGCCGGTACGGGCTTCATGGGACTTGCCATTCAGGACAGTACGGATAATGGCAGCATTCAACATGGGGTCGCCACCACGCACGGTCTCCAAAGATGCTTCCGCCAACCCGAAGTCTGCCGGAGTCACGGCAAGATCGGTCAGGGCTCCTTCCCGTAGCTCGACCATGTGGGTCACGCCTTCCGGGGCGATCTCGTCAAGGCCGGTTTCGGCAGAGACAACCAGGGCACGCCTGATTCCCAGACGCGACAGCGCCGCCGCCATGAAGCGAATGCGAGAGGGATGAGAAACCCCCACGACCTGGGCCGGTACGCGCGCCGGGTTCGTGAGTGGCCCCAGAAGGTTGAACAGCGTCGACACAGCCAGTGCTTTCCGCACCGGCGCCACGTTCTTCATGGCAGGATGATAATGCGGGGCGAACAGGAAGCTGAAATTGTTGTCCCGGATCGCCGCGACGGCATCCTGCGGACAAAGCCCGGTGGGAATGTCGAGCGCATCAAGCACATCGGCGCTGCCGCATCGGGAGGATACTGATCGGTTGCCGTGCTTGGCGACCGGCACACCGGCGGCAGCCGCAATCAGGGCTGCGGCGGTCGACAGGTTGATCGAGCCGAAGCGGTCACCGCCCGTGCCGGCAGTGCACAAGACCGGCTGTGCCGTATCGGGCAGGCGCACCGCGCGCTCGCGGAAGGCCGTTGCGGCACCGACCAGTTCATCGACGGTCTCGCCCTTGACCCGCAAGGCCATGAGGAAGCCGGCTACCTGTGCAGGCTCGCACTCGTTGTCGACAAAGGCGCCGACGGCAGCGGTCATTTCAGCAGCGGCAAGATCTTCGCGGCGGGCAATCTTTTCCAGAATTTCGTTCATCATGGCAGCGGTTCTTCTCGGTATCCGGTAGACGTTCGGTGGGTGAGAAAAAGCAACGGGGCCCGCCAGTCTGTCCTGGCGGGCCCCGTCGAATAAATCAGATGGACCGGTAAGCGTGTCGAAGCAGTCAGTGGATCAGGCGCGTTCCGGCGGGGCCTTGCAAGCCGCACCACCACATTGCATCAGCCGCCGCACCGGAAAGTGCGGTCGTAACGCAACGAAAAGGTTTGCGGGAGATGATCACGTCAGCATCCAACAAGAAAATTCCTGTGCAATGCTTCTAGACAGGGGCCGACAGGACTGTCAAGCATGTAAACGCCACCCTGCTCAACCCCATTATCCGTTCGCTGCATCCATCCCGCCCCGCTGTGCATACGGGTCCGCACACGGCGGTCTGACGAATGCAGGTTGCGGGTGAACTCTCGCAGAGAGGAGAGGAACTGGTCAGGTATGGATGCCTCGACCACGGACAGCGGGATCCGATCGGTGGTCTGGTTGAACGTGGGTCATGGCGTTCCGAAGATAGGCGCGCCATCCGCCGTAGCCGGTAATTTCCTCGGCGCCGCCAAGCCCTGCTTCCTCGACCAGAAAGCCCTTCACCTGACTTCCATCGGCAAGCATGATCGTGCCGATCGAAAGCGGCGGGGGTATGGACGTCAGAAAGTCGGCGAAACCCGCAGCGGGAAGTGCCCAGATCTCCAGATCGATCGACGCGCCCTTTGCCGCACGAATCATGCCGGGCCGGGCAGGTGCCGCACTCTCGAGAGCAAAGAGCCGGTATATCGGCGCTGTCCTTGCATTGCGCAAATACCGTCCAGCCCTCGCCGTCATTTCGCCGTTCAGCGACAACCCCGACATGTGCGCCCCGACCACGGCCAGCGTGACCTCGCCAGGCACAGGGAAGGCGCACGGCGGCGAAATGGAGGGCAGAGGGTTTGTCGTTGCTCCGAGGCGCGGTTTCGTATCGCGATGCAGCCGCTCGGCAAGTGCGGCCGCCAGATTATCGCGGCCAGCCGGAGCAATGACCGTCACACTGCCGGGGCGACCATCCGTTCTTGGGGCCGTGGGCACCGTGACCCCGCAGAGATCCAGAAGATTGACGAAGTTGGAGTATGTACCAAGGCGGGAATTTGGGCCGATCGGATCGGCCTCGATGTCCGCGACCGTCGGGAAGGTCGGGATGCTGGGCACGCAAAGCAGGTCGACCTTGGCGAAAAGCGGCGCGATCTCTCGCTTGAGTTCGGCCAACCGGTACAAGGCTCGGAAGGCATCCACAGCCGAAAATCGTGCCCCCCGGTCGACGATCTGCCGTACAACCGGATGCAGGGCCGTAGCGTCGCCCTGCATCAGAGACTCGACCACGCTGAGCCGTTCTGCGACCCAAGGCCCCTCGTAAAGCATCTGAGCCACCTCGGAAAACGGCGCGAAATCAAACTCTGATATCTCGGCGCCGAAAGACGCCAGCCGTTCGAGCGCGTCGTCGAAACTGGCCGCCTGAGCAGTGTCGCCGAAGAACTCTCGCGCCGCGGCAGCCGGAACGCCGATCCTCACCGAGGGCGGCAGGTCGACGAGCGGTGGCACCGCGATTTCGCGTGCAAAGGTGTCTGCGGTGTCGTAGCGGGCGGCAGCCCTGAAGGCCTGCCAGGCGTCAGGCACGGTGAGCGCGAATACCGAGATCGTGTCGAGCGTACGGCAGGCCGGCACGACCCCGGTATTGGAAATGGCACCCAGAGTCGGCTTCAGTCCGACGATGTTGTTTAGCGCCGCAGGCACCCGGCCCGATCCCGCAGTGTCGGTGCCGAGGGCGAACGATACGATTCCGCGCGCCACCGCAACGGCGGAACCGGAAGAGGACCCTCCCGGCACGATGCTGGAATCGAGCGCGTTCTTCGGCGGGCGATATGGCGAGCGGACACCGACGAGACCGGTGGCGAACTGGTCGAGATTGGTCTTGCCGACCGGGATCGCGCCTGCGGCCTTCAACGCCGCCACGGCAAAGGCATCGGTGTCCGGCTGATAGGCGTAGGCAGGGCAGGCTGCGGTGGTCGGGCTGCCCGCAAGGTCAATGTTGTCCTTGATCGCGAAGGGAATTCCCCAAAGCGGCAGCGCTTCCGGATCGAAGGGGGGCAGCGCCGCGGCCTCGGCGGCGCATTCGGCTTCGGGCCGGAGATGAATGAAAATGCCAGGATCGTCTGTTGCTTCGACACGACGGTAAACTTCCGCGACGACATCGGCTGGAACGACGCCGTCGGAAAAGGCGTCTTGCAGGGTGGTCATGTCGAAGCTCAGGCTTCTCAACTGCCCGCTCATGACCCGTCCTGCAGGAACCGTACCTGTCGTTCCCACTGGATCAGGACCACGCACCCCGCGTCCGACCTTACCGAGTGCGTCGTGCCCGCCTGATTGAGGACCAGCGATCCTGCCGGGTAATCGCCACGCTCGTCGCTCTGGACGCCGTCAAGTACCAATATGGTTTCGAGCCCGGTATGCAGGTGCCTTGGCACCATGGCCCCCGGCGCATAGCGGAGGACCGCTACAGCAGGTTCGCCCCGGCGAAGTTCGCAGATTTCCACGCCTTCACGGAACGGAGAGAAGTCAAGAGCCCGCCAACCGCCGCCGGCAAGCCCAAGGACGTGTCGTGGTCTGCAATTCGCCTTGTCCATTCAACGCCTCCTCGATTTCGGCCACCGTCGCGGTCCAGCCGACGATGGCGCCCTGGGCACGAATCATCGCCAGGGTAGCCGCCTTGAATTCGGGGAAATAGCTGCCGGTAGCATCCTCGGCCAAAAGGCATTCGAACCCCCGGTCATTCGCCTCGCGCATGGTTGTCTGCACGCAGACCTCGGTGGTCACGCCCGCGAAAAGCAGGCTTCGCTTGCCGCGCCTCTCGAGAAGACCGGCGAGAGACGTGGCATGAAACGCGCCCTTCCCCGGCTTGTCGATGACAGGTTCGTCTGGAGCGGGCGCCACCTCGGGCAGAATCTCGGCACCGGGCTCTCCGGCGACCAGGATGCGCCCCATCGGGCCGGGATCGCCGATGCGCAGCGCAGGATCGCCGCGGTTCAGCTTGGCGGGCGGACAGTCGGACAGATCGGGCCTGTGGCATTCCCGGGTGTGAATTACGAAAAGCGCTGCCTTTCGGGCGGCCGCGATCAAACGAGCAGTGGCCGGGACGATATCCCGAAGTGGCGTCACGTCGTTACCGAGCGCCGCACCGAAACCGCCATCTTCGATGAAGTCCCGCTGCATGTCGATCACGATCAGCGCCGTCGCCGCCGGATCGAAACAATAGGAGAAAGGTCGGGCGGCGGAGATCACGGCCATCTGGCAAGGCCTCCCATTCGTCGGCCGATTTCCGCAAGATCCGCTTCGGCGGCGGGGCATTCACAAGCGATGCGTCCCTCCGACATCACCATCACGCGGTCGGCCAGTTCCATGATTTCGTCCAGATCCTCCGACATGAGAAGCACCGCGGTGCCGGCATTCCGCGCTGACATGATCCGGGCGCGGATTTCCGAGACCGCAGCAAAATCCAGGCCGAAGCAAGGGTTGGAGACCGCCAGAAGATCCACCTCGCCAGTCAGTTCGCGGGCGAGCGCCACACGCTGCACATTGCCACCCGAGAGCGAGGACATCGGCGCATCGAGTGAGGCGCTCTTGACCTTGAACGCTTCTGTCAGCTTTACGGCGCGGCTCTTCATCTCGCGAATCGAAAGCCAGAACCGGGCACCCTTGTCTTCCTTCTGATCGAAGCTCCGGAAGCCGATATTCTCGGTGACCGACATGCGCGGCGCGCAAGCGTTGCGCAGCGGCTCCTCTGGAAGGCAGCGCACGCGATTGACTCGGGCTTCCTCGCGTGTCGCGCGGTAGGGTGAACCCTTTACCCGTATCTCGCCTTCCGATATCGGGCGCTGGCCGGTCAGCACTTCCATCAGTTCCGTCTGGCCATTGCCTGAAACACCCGCGATGCCGACGATCTCGCCCGCGCATACCTCGAGAGAATCGATCACAACCTCTTTCAGCCCCGTACGGTCCCGTGTGCGCATGCTGGCGATGGAAAGGACCGGCGCCCCGGCGACGCTTGTGCGCGGCGCCGGTTCGACTGCAGTCTCCTTGCCCATCATCATCCGCGCGAGGTCGGTCCGGGTCAGGCCGGCGACAGGGCCCGATCCCACAAGCCTGCCCCGGCGGAGTACCGAGACATCGTCGGCATAGGCTGTGACTTCGCGGAATTTATGGGTGATCATCAGCGCCGTGATTTCGCCAGTCTGGCACAATGTCTTCACGTGACTCAAAATCTCGTCCGCCTCATCCGGCGTCAGCACGGAGGTCGGCTCGTCGAGGATCAGGCAGCGGCGGTCCAGGTAAAGTTGCTTGAGGATCTCGAGTTTCTGCTTCACGCCGGCCGGCAGCGTGCCCACCGCCCGATCGAGCGGCACGGAGAACGGCATCCGCGTCATGAACGCCTCAAGCCTCGTCCTTTCGGCACGCCAGTCGATGACCTGCGGGGCGTTCTCGTGGCAAATGACCAGGTTCTCCGCCGCGGTAAGTGACGGCACAAGCGTGAAATGCTGATAGACCATACCCAGTCCAAGGGCGTGTGCTGCCTTCGGGTCCGGCACTTCGACCTCGCGCCCCCCTACCATGAGCTGGCCGTCGCTCGCACGGTGGAAGCCCATGATACACTTGACCAGAGTCGATTTGCCGGCACCGTTTTCTCCCAAAAGCGCGTGGAATCTGCCCGGCGCGACTTCGACCGAGACGCGATCAAGCGCAGTGAATGCGCCGAAACGCATGGTCATGGCCACGGTCTCGACGCCGAGCGCGCCGGTTTCAAGACGTCCCTTGACGGTCATGGCAATCCGGCGATGAGGGTTTCGCTATCGGCAACCGCGCCGAACACACCGCCCTGCATCCTGACCATCTTGAGCGCTGCGTCGTGGTTGCCCTTGTCGGTAGCGCCGCAGCAATCCTCAAGCACGACGCACTCGAAACCCCTGTCGTTCGCCTCGCGCATCGAGGTCGAAACGCAAACATCCGTCGTTATGCCGCAGATCGCGAGATTCGCGATGCCTCTGACGCGCAAGATCAACTCCAGATCAGTGGCGAAGAAACAGCCCTTGCCAGGCTTGTCAATGACGATTTCTCCCGGCTCCGGGCGGAGTTCGTCTATCAGTTCCCAGCCGGGCGCGCCGCGCACAAGGATCCTGCCGCAAGGTCCGGGGTCGCCGATTCCGGCGCCGATCTGTTGCGAGCGCCAACGCTTGTTTGCAGGCAGGTCGGACAGGTCCGGGCGATGACCCTCGCGCGTATGAAGAATGTGGTATCCTCTGGTTCGCATCGCAGCGAGCACGCGCATGATCGGCTCGATTGGCGCGCGCGTGAGCGAGAGGTCGTAGCCCATCTTGTCGACATAGCCGCCCTTGCCGCAGAAATCGGTCTGCATGTCGATCACGATCAGCGCTGTGTTTGCCGGCCCCAGATCGCCGTTATACGGCCATGGGTAAGGGTCTGAGTCGATGGTGCGGAACTCGGTCGCGCCCTTCATTCCGCAGCCTCCTTCGCCGTTTCGCCATAAAGCCGTACAGGAGCCGGGAAGCCGCACGACGTACCGTCAGTCTGCCTGACATCGTCTTCCCAGGGCAATCGGTAGCGGCCCGCCGCGAGGTCGGTCATGTAGCTGTACGGACAATCCTGCGCGCCGCCTTTCACCGCCACATAGCCACGGTGGCCAAACTGGTAGATGTTGTTTTCGACCCCCCAATGCATGCGCGCTTCGCGCACCAGATCGGGGCGGATCTCGGCTGCAACGATCTCGTCGGGCCTGCCGCTGGTGCCATGAGCCAGGATCGCGCCATCGAAATTGACGATCATCCCCTCACCCATGGAATCGAACGTACCATCCGATCCGCTCATGCAGACATTCGCCGTTACCATCAGGTTGCAGAAGGCGTTCGACTGGTTGGTGAAGCGCCAGTTCTCCCGGACAGGCGCGGTGTAGCCCGCCGTCCGCAGCATGATTTCGGCACCGCGGTAGGCGGCCTCTCGCGCCATTTCCGGGAACATGCCGTCGTGGCAGATGATGAGTGCAATCCTGGCGCCCTTCGGTCCCTCGATGACGGGGATGCCCAGATCACCGGGCTCCCAGGGTTCGACAGGCGTCCAGGGATGAAGCTTCCGGTAGTAGAGCCTCAACGTCCCGCAGTTGTCGATGATGATGCCCGAGTTGTAGGGGTTGCCACCCGTGTTCTTCTCCATGATCGAGAAGCAACCCCAGATGTCGTTGTCGATGCAGGCCTGTCCGAGCGCGGCAGTCTCGGGGCCCTCCAGACTGCACATGATGTCGGGATCCGTGCTCATCGACAGGCCGTGAAGCGCGTATTCGGGGAAGACGACGAGGTCCATCGTCGGCATGCTGCGACGTGCCTTGCCCACCATGGACACGATCCTCCCGGTTTGCGATTCAAGGTCAGCAGGCGTCTCGACAACAGGCAGTTGCAGCTGCACGAGCCCGATCACGACACCGTTCGGGGATTTGTTAAGTCCACCCAAGCCACTCATGTCCTTCTCCTATTTCGAAATTGACAGTTCGCCGGGAGCCCCGGCCATGGCGCGGGTGGGCGAGGATGTTGCGATCAGCAGGCCGAGGGTCAGCACATAGGGTGCGGCGTAGAAAAGATAGTAGCCCCCTGGAATTCCGGCGGATTGCAACGCCGGTCCAAGCGCACCGGCGCCGCCGAACAGAATCGCCACCCAGAAGCAGGCAATCGGATTCCAGCGCGCGAAGATCACCAGTGCCACGGCCATCAGGCCCTGGCCGGAAGATATGCCTTCGTTCCAGCTGCCGGGGTAGAACAGGGAAAGATAGGCACCGGCCACCCCTGCAAACGCACCGCCTGCGGCGGTGGCGAGGGTCCGGATGACCGAAGGCTTCAGTCCCATCGCACGGGCCGCTTCGGTCGAGTCGCCGACGACGCGGATCAAAAGGCCGATGCGGGTCGCACGAAACATCCACCAGAGCAAACCGGCCAGCAAAATTCCCATGAGAAACAGGACGTTGACCCGGAGCGCCGCCTGGACTTGAGGAATGTCCGACCACCAGCCGAAATCGATCGCCGGCAGGTCGGGCGCGACCGGCTGGATGTAAGGTTTGCCGAAAAAGTAGGCGAGTCCCATCCCCAGAAGCATCAGCGCAATGCCGACCGCAATGTCGTTGACCCGCGGCAATGAGCAGACAAGCCCGTGGAAAAGCCCGAAGAGACTGCCTGAAAGGGCTGCGGCCAGGACGCCAATCCATGGCAATGCGGTGAGATAGGCGACCGCGTAACCTGACATGGCACCGAAAACAAGCGTGCCTTCCAGCCCCAGGTTGATACGGCCTGATCGCTCGGTCAGCACCTCGCCCAAGGATACGAAGAGAAATGGCGTCGAGACACGGATCGCACCTGCCACGATAGCGAGCGGAATGGCCCACAGGCCGATGTCGGTCTCGTTCACGGCAGCCTCGCCGAGGCGGCTGAATCTGCGCGGGAACGGGCGGCGCCGACTGCACCCGTGGCGGAAAGGCGACCGGGAGTCACCGCGGGAAACTCCAGCGCTCGGGCGCAAAGATTCGCAACCTGCCGTAGAGTGCCTCGGAGACGAGAATTGCAACAAAGGTGAAGCCTTGCAGCACCAGGACCGTCGCGTCGGGAAGATCCATGCGGCGCTGGACAAGGCCCGAGGACGCCTCGAAGCCTGCGAGCAGGATAGCGACAGGAATGATCGCCAACGGATTGTGGCGTGCAAGAAAGGCGATGAGAATACCGGTATAGCCGTAGCCTGCAGCCAGCGAAGCATTTGCCGTGCCATGAACGGCGGCGACCTCGAAGACGCCGGCAAGCCCGGCAAAAGCGCCGCCGAGAGCAGTGAAGCCGAGGATCAGCCGTCCCACGGGCAGGCCCTGTATCTGCGCTGCGCGGGGATTGCCGCCGGCAATTCGGGCGGCAAAGCCCCAAGTCGTGCGTTCGATCAGAATCCATGAGAGGAAGCAACCCAGAATACCGACGACCAACCCCCAATGCACTTCCCAGCCCGGAATATCGCCAATCCTGAGATGCTCGGCCAGAGGAGCTGTCGAGGGCTTGTTGAGGCTCGCCGGATCGCGCAGCGGGCCTTCCACCAGGTGGTTCATCAGGGCGATGGCAATATAGGCCATCAACAGGCTCGCGATCGTCTCGTTGACGCCCCGGTAGTGGCGCAACACGCCGACCGCGCCAATCCACAACCCGGCCGCCACAGCGCCTGCTACCGCCAGGATCGGGATCGCAACCGTGCCGGGGAGAACGTTCAGCGTCCCGGCAAGGGCGCCGCATGCGAGGCCGCCCAGAACGATGGCCCCTTCACCGCCGATGACCACCAGTCCGAGCCGTGCCGGCAGTGCAACGCAGAGCGCCGCCAGCAGCAGCGGCGCTGTGCGCGAAAGCGTGTTCTGCCAGGAAAACCATGTTCCAAAGCCTGCCTTGTACACGAGCGCGTAGAAATCAGCGGGCGCTTTTCCGAGCGCCAGCAGGAACAGACTGAAGGCGGCAAGCCCTGCCAAAAGCGCGCCCAGCGGGATGGCAATCGCTTCCGACCGCCGCGCCGAGGCGGCCAGCCAGCTATCGGGAAAGAGACTATCCTTGTTCTCCCTGCCTCTTGCCCGATCGGTTGCCGCCATGCCTGCTGCACCGTCACCGGGTAGAGCCGATCACCCCCTCAACGAGATAATTCATGCTCTCCAGCGCAATGTCCGTCTCCAGAAAGACCTCGCCAGCACTCAGGATCTGCCTGCCCTGGTTGTCCATCAGCGGTCCCTTGTAAGCGGCGAAACCACCTTTCATCATCGCGGCCTTTGTGGCGTCAAAACGTTTGCGTGCAGCAGCCGTAACTGCCGAACCCAGCGGTGACATCTTGATGTAGCCTTCGGCGAGCCCGCCTCGGTCGAAATTCGGGATCGTACCGCCTTTCATGACCGTTTGAACCATGCGGGTATAGACTCCTGGCCAGTTCCACTCGGCGCCGGTCAGATACCTCTCCGGGGCGAGCGATGTCTGGTTTGCGTGGTAGCCGCAGATGAAGCAACCGCGCGCTGCCGCCGTCTCCATCACCACCTTGGGACCGTCCACATGACAGGTGATGACATCGCAGCCGGCGTCTGCCAGTGCATTCGTTGCTTCGGCCTCCTTCACTGCAAGCGACCACTCGCCAGTGAAGATCACCTGGCAGGTGATGGCCGGATCGACCTGCCGTGCGCCGAGCAGAAAGGAGTTGATGTTCTGAAGGACTTGCGGAATGGGCTTTGCAGCCACGAAGCCGAGCTTTCGGGAAGCCGTCGTATGCCCGGCCACGATGCCGTTCAGATACTGGCCGAGCCCGATGTAGCCAAAATAGCTCCCCACATTCGACGGGTGCTTGCCTTCTTTCCAGAGGCCCGCGGCGTGCTGGAAGCGCACCTTGGGGTATTTCGGGGCGACCGCAAGGATATGCGGATCGAAATAACCGAAGGATGTCGGGAAGAGGAGCTTCGCGCCATCGAAACTGATCATGGATTCCATGGACTTCCTTACATCCACGGTCTCTGCGACGTTCTCTTCCTCGACCACGGAGACGCCAGGCATCACCTTCACTGCGGCGGCGCCCTCTGCATGGGCCTGATTGTATCCGAAATCATCCTTGGGGCCCACATAGATGAATCCCACGGTCAATTTGCGATGGCCGTCAGCGAATGATGCCGCCGGCAGCGTCCCGAATGCGCTCGCACCTGCGAGAGCAGCGCTTGCCTTCAGGAATCCACGACGGGTAGGACGTGTCGAGGCCATGGTCTCGGATCTCCTCAATAATGTTGCCCAAATCTCAGCTTTCAGGCACCCCGGACGACGCTGGGCCCTGAGAAGACGCAAGATTGAAACAGTCCGGCGCTGTTGGCTTCTGCTAAATTTGCACTATAACGGTGCAAAAAATGCAGCGGCTTTTCAGGAATCGAACGATGGTTGCGCGTCACATGACGCCTCTCGGCTATATTGACACGATCGCGAGGGCCGGTTCGATCCGGAAGGCGGCCGAGACGCTGGCGATTACTTCGACTGCGCTCAACCGAAGGGTTTTGGCGCTCGAGGAGGAACTGGGCGTACCGATCTTCGAGCGGCTTCCAAGGGGAGTGCGGCTTTCGACGGCTGGAGAACTGCTTATCGCGCATGTGCGAAACCAGATCGCCGATTTCGAGAAGTTGAAGAGCCGGATCGCCGATCTGTCCGGCGAGCGACGCGGCAATGTGGCAATCGTCTGCAGTCAGGCGCTGCTGCCCTATTTCCTGCCCGAACAAATTTCACGCTATCGTGCCGAACATCCGGCAGTGACCTTTCAGGCCAGACTGCGGGATCGCGCAGCGGCAGAGCAGGCGCTGGTCGACTTGTCAGCTGACATTGCACTGATTTTCGAACCGGTACGACTGCGCGAAATGCAGGTCTTGATCAGTGTGCGTCAGCGTCTGCATGCCGTCATGTCTGCCGACCATCCCCTTGCGGGACGCGATGTGATCCGCCTGAGCGACTGCGCGGCATTTCCCGTCGGCCTGCCAACGGCGCAGTACGGCGTCAGGCACTTGATCGACATGGCGCTCAGACGGTTCCCCTTGCCCATGACGGTTGCCCTCGAGTCCGACAGTTTCGAGTTGCTCCGCCACTATCCGCAGCACGAGCACCTGGTTTCCTTCCAGATTCCCATCGGCCTTCCCAGACGAGCCGACGAAGGCATCGTGACCCTGCCCGTCGATCTCCGGGACATGCCCGAAGGACTATTGTATCTCTGCCAGCTCCGTGGCCGCACGCTGTCCGTCGCAGCAGCAAAATTCGCGGTACAAATCGAGGCCATGCTGGAAGCGGAATTTTCGTAGCCGAACCGGCAGCAAGCCGGTCATAACCGCATGAGTACCTGCAATCGGTACAAGGGTGATCGCTTCCGTGCCCGGAATCCGAACTGCAAACGACAATGCGGGTCGAATTGCGGGAACTTAAAATCAGGGACCTTCTTTTCCTTGGTGCCGGACCGCTGCAGTTTCCTTGGTGCCGGACCGCTGCAGATAGCAAACGCAGACGCAAGATGACCCTACCCGTTCGCCGGACACGACGAGCCACCGCTTCTCGAAGCAAAGGCGGCCGGTGACGTGGCGGAGAAGGAGGTCTGCGTCGCTGTTCAAGGCGCTTCGATGCAACTGGGCAGCCCGACGGCGTGACGAAAACGCGGAGTGCAACATGTGCCGACGTCTGGCCGATCGGGAAACGGGCAGTCCTTATCTTTCCGGGATAATCGGGACAGCGCACAGGAAGCGACGCCGCTCCTGCAAGCGTCGCTACAGCACGCGTCGCAGCGCATTCAGCGTTTCGTCCGGACGCTCCGTCATCATCATGTGACCACAGTTCGGGATGATTTCGACGACAGAGCCGTCAATGGCTTCGATCAGGCTGCGGGCATTGCGGACGGGAGTCATCTTGTCCCGGTCACCCAGAATGAACAATGCCGGACACTGCACCTTGCCGGCTGCCTCAAGCCCGCCCTGGTAGGCATTGCTCGCGGTCAGGTCCGCACCCAGGGCCTGGTCCAGCCCCCGCGCCAACAACCGTATGGTGCCGCCGGTCATCCAGGCACCCGGAATCTTGTGGCCGCCGACATGCGCCTTCCGGTCCAGACCCCAGGAGACAATGAGGTCCAGGGCATGACGATCGCCATCCCGGGCTGCCTGGAGCAATTCCGGATGCACCGGCATGGTCTCGGACACGCCGCACATGGAGACGGCGCTGACGCGTTCCGGAAAGACGCCAGCGGCATGAAGCGCCAGTGCCGCGCCCATGGAGTGTCCGACGAGGGCTGCCTTGCCGATGCCGGCGGCGGCCATCAATTCGATCACCCATTCTGCCTGCGCTTCGATGGTAGCTATCGGTGGGCCCTCTGACTTGCCGTGACCGGGAAGATCAACGGCCAGCACTCCGCGGCCGCGCCAGGCGAAATAGCGCGTCTGCAGTTGCCAGACCGTCCGGTCGCCGCCACTTCCATGCAGAAAGATGATTGGATCCCGTAAAGGGTCGAAGTCGCGGCCGCCCGTAGCAGCAAAGACGTACTTGCCGTTCACCGTGAAATTCATGGTCTTATTCCGCCGCCGGCTTCCTGGATTTCTGCGACGCGCGCAACGCGCTACCGAGATCGTCGATCAGGTCGTCGGCATCTTCCATCCCGACCGACAGACGTACCAGATCTTCGCCGACCCCGGCGGCCTTCAATGCCGCGGAATCCATCTGCTGGTGCGTCGTGCTTGCGGGGTGAATGACCAAGGATCTTGCGTCGCCGACATTCGCCAGATGGCTGAACAGGCTGAGCCGCTCGATAAACCTCCGGCCGCTCTCGCGGCCGCCCTTGATACCGAAACTGAAAATGGCACCGCTTCCCCGTGGCAACAGGGTTTTGGCCAGTTCATGGTCTGGATGTTGCGGCAACTCGGGATAGCCGACCCAATCCACGGAGTCGCTTGCATCCAGAAACTCGACGATCCTGCGCGTGTTTTCCACATGCCGCGCCATGCGCACCGGAAGCGTTTCCACACCCTGCAGCAGGTAGAAGGCGTTTGCGGGCGACATGGAGGCGCCGAAATCGCGCAGTCCTTCCGCCCTTGCCCGCATGATGAAGGCGGCCGGGCCGAATTCTTCCGCAAAGTCAAGGCCGTGATAACCGGCGCAGGGCTCTGTCATCGTCGGGAAGCGATCGCTGGCCGACCAATCGAATGTACCGCCATCGATGATGGCTCCACCGACAGCGACGCCATGGCCGCCCAGAAACTTGGTGACGGAGTGCATCACGATATCCGCGCCGTGATCCAGCGGTCTGAACAGCCAGGGCGTCGCGAAAGTGTTGTCGATCATCACCGGGATGCCGTGCCCGTGCGCCACAGCAGCTACCGTCGGCAGATCCATGACCTCGAGTCCCGGATTACCCAGTGTCTCGCCGAAAATCAGCTGCGTTTCAGGTCGGATCGCCTTGTTGAATGCTTCAGGGTCGCGGGGGTCGACGAAAGTGGTCGTGATGCCGAAACGCGGTAGCGTATGCGTGAACAGATTATGAGTACCGCCATAAATCGAGCCCGAGGAGACGATATGGCCGCCCTGCCCCATCAGGGTTGTCACCGCCAGGTGGATTGCCGCCATCCCGCTGGCGGTGCAGATCGTGCCGACACCACCTTCAAGCGCCGCCAGACGTTCTTCCAGCACTGCCACCGTCGGATTGGAGATACGAGAATAAATGTGACCCGCCCGCTCAAGGTTGAACAGCGAAGCCGCGTAGTCGACATCCGGAAACACGTAGGAAGTCGATTGGTAAATAGGTACCGCACGCGCGCCGGTCACCGGATCCGGGTGTTGCCCAGCATGCAGACTGAGCGTGTCGAACTTCAGAAGCTTGGGATCAGGCATGGCGCGTTCCGTCAGCAGGTGGCGGAGGCTTCCCATGGCCACCGCAAGGGGTCAAGCAGGCAAAAGAGCAGGCAATGCTGCAGCAGAACCGCACGATGCCTGACGATCCGGACGGCGGGCTCTTCTGTCTCGATCATGGGATGGCGACAGGAAAGTTTTTATTGCAATTGATAATCATTAGCAATAATACCCCGTCATGCTTCCGTTGCTTCTTGATCTGGAAAACCTGCTGGGTCTGCCCGAAGGCCTGGTCGCCCGTGAGGCCCTGGCCCGCCACTACGGAGACCGCGCTGTCGAGGTGGCCCAGGCTTGCGGGCTGGTCCGTTTCTATTGCCCGCCTCTGATGACGACGGAGGGACAACTTGCTGAAGGATCGGTGGGATTGACGCCGCGCGGGAGGCTTGTGGCTGCGCATCCGATGGGAAAGGTCTGCCCGATCGAACTGGCCACCCAGCCGCACAAGGTGATTTCGGCTGTCCTTTGCGGGGCGATGGCCTGATGCTGCGACATTGTGTTGCGAATCATTCGCAAGAACCGGGTTGCAGCGAGAGACGGCGCCAGATAAGAATTGCAAATGATTATCAATATCAAATCTGCTGCCAGGGCAAACGCCGTCACATCAACAGACGGCGGATACCAGGAGAAGAACGACATGCAGCCCGGCGAGGCAGTCGCCGACCTCAAGGAATCAAGGCGGATTCGCCGGCCCTTTCCGAGCCGCTTGGGTCGAATAAAAAAGCGGTTCAGATGGCGAACCGTGCAGGCGGGCGTCAGGTGCCGGAAACCTCTCCCACAATCCGGACCGTACCGAGCCCTGCCTGACCTTCTGGACCTTCCGGGCGCCGGTATTTCAGATCGGTGAATGTCGGATCCTGGAAGGTCTCCTTGTCTCGACAATTGTTCGCTTGTCGCGGCCACCATTTTGACCGGCGTGTTCGAGCACGCTTTCGAGGCACGGCTGACCGAGGCAACTGGCAGTTCTTTCCCGGCGACATCCGGTATCCTTGTCACGGCGGTCATGCCGCCCCGCGGACGGTGCTTGCCGGGCCGAAATCATGATGCGCCGGGGGGCAGCCCGTCGATGAATGATCGCGACCGCCTGCACCACACCGATCATCCTTCTCGGGCAGCCGATGGGTACGGGTCTGACCAGGTCGCCGGTCTTGTGCGAACGGGTCTTCACTATCATCCTGCTTCACCGCCCGGGATGTTTGACAATCCTCAGGAAGGCCTGGGCACCTGCCTGGCGAGCGCAAGGTGCGCAGACGGTGCGGGGCATCGTGCCGATGGACCCGCCGGTCAGTCATCCGGGATCACCACAACGTCATCTGGTCGGCCAGAACCTCCTGCCCAGTGTCCCCGCATGCGCAGACTCCCTGCTTCATCCCTCGCCTGTATCGGGTTGGCAACGAGCGCAATCGTCAGCTTGTCAGGTGCCGATGTCTCCGCCGGTTCCGCAACGGCCGTCTCAGGTCGCGACCCTCCACGCCCTACTTGCCGAAAAAGCGCGCGCCTTCCTGCTGTCAGTGAAGGACCGGAAGCCGGATTGGTCGCTTGTCGACTTTCCCTGCCTCGCCGTTCCGCTGGAGCAGAAAGCCGGAGAACCTCGTCGAAGCGTAGAAGAGAGGACACCGGAAGCTTCAGGAAATAGCATCAAATGAATGAATCGAACCACTAGGGGCCAGACCATTCATGATAACAGGAAACAAGAAGTTTCATCGCTTCTAGCGCGTTCTCTGCGCTGGCCGCGCTAAAGCTGCTTGACTGTCTCATTTCCGGGACTCCGAGCGAAACTTGGATTCCCGTTTTACCGTATGGGCCTATTTCAGCCTTCTCTGGCATTGTCGCCCCCAGCCGCTCCCAGTCATCCGGCCCCACATCTGGACCAATGATCAGATCAACCGAATCAGAACGGGCGCTCAGGTCGGTCCAGAGTCGATGCCGCAAGAAGATATCATCGGGGAAACCCTCTACGCTGATTTTATGGACCCAACTCTCCCCACGATCGTATCCTCCCTTCTTGAGATGCGGGAATTGATATCGAAGCCCTTCATCACGACAACGCTTCTCCATCCATTCCCGGTAATCAGAATGAAGGCGATGCAACGCGATATCAGGGTTCTTGACACCCTTGTTTGCGTTCTTTTCAAGTGCCCGATCAATGATCTTCCGGCGATACTCCCGCCGCACAGGATCGGGTGAATCGAGCATCTCCTTCACCTCTTCGAGACTCACAACCTTGTCATAGCTCTCCCGCTCGCCGTTGTACGCACTTGGGCCAACAAGAATCGTTACGACCCTGTCATAGCCATCGAGACGACGAAGGCGCTTCGCCTCGGCAGCATAGCGCTCCGCCTGCCTGGGGGCCGCACCGGCATTAATCTTGTCCTCGATGAGAAGGACAACCCGGCATCCGTCCATTTCTGCATCTACCCGAAGATCGCCATAGCCACCGCCGTCTTTAAACTCTGGCTCAAGTCGGGTCCTTTGAACACGAAACTCCTGGAACGTCAGACCACAGGCTTTTGCAAAGCGCGTCGAAAACTCTGGGTCACAAGAAAATTCCTCCGCAAGAAGACAGTCGATTTCGACTTCTTTCGAGGGGTTCTGGTCTGATTTTGTCATCACATCGAAGTCCCTTGCAGGATTGCCCTGCTGATCGAGAGCGGCGGAGATCTTGACCCAGTCCACGCCACGCCGAGCCCCGATCCATGCCGCGCCAGCTGGCTATCACAGGCGTCATGCTGTCGTCAGCAAGAGGAGAAACCGGGGCGTTTCCTGCAAGGATGCAAGGAAGAGATCGCAGACTTCTTGTCGGCAGACACGACAGTCGAAGAGGCCGTCTCGCACCTGAATTCGGATCGCCGTGGCGGCAGGTTCGTACCGGTGGTCGTCCATGGCCGCGACGTTGAAGATGGCCCGGCGACGGACATGGGCGCACAGTGTCGACTTCCCGTTGCCGTGCGGCACGCGCGCCGCCGCCATGGAGGATTCCGGCGACATGCCAGCCCGAGGGAACCGGCGCTCGGGGCGCCCCTCACGGATGGCGATCGTTCCGAACGTTCGACGATTCGGTCTTGCGGTTCCGGCCCCTGAAGGGAACCGGGAGCCGAATGGAGACAGGGATCGTCCTCCCGGCCCTTCCCCCGTCGTTTCGGGACTCCCATAACCCGCTCCGATTGCTGCCGACTGGAGCGAAAGTTGCCTAGCGGAATTCGCAGCTGCCAAGGAAAGGCACCTTTCCACGGCGCACGCTGCATTGGTGAAAATCGGCAGGACCGTCCGAAAGACAATCAGCCGTTCATGAATGCGTCAGAATGTCGACAACAGGGATAAAAATGCAATTGACAATCATTTGCAAAAAATCTTTGTCGCTATCTCAAGGCTCGAAAACGAGCACTCCTAGAAAGGACGCGCCTGCCAGGCCACGATTGACAATGACGAATCGAAATCCGGCGGCGTCCGCCGAACCACTGACAAGGAGTCATCTGATGCGCACGACTGGAATCATCGCGGCCGCCGCGGGATTTTCGCTGATTGCTGCAGGACACGCGCAGGCGACCGGCGAACTGAACCTCTATTCCTCTCGTCACTACGACACCGACGAGCGGCTCTATACCGAATTCGAGAAGAAAACCGGTATCAAGATCAACCGTATCGAAGGCAAGGCCGACAAGCTGATCGCCCGCATGAAAGCGGAGGGCGCAAGAAGCCCCGCCGACATCCTGCTGACGGTCGATGCCGGACGGCTCTGGCGCGCCGACCAGGCAGGTCTCCTGCAGCCGATAACTTCGAAGACCCTCCAGGCCCGGATTCCGGGCTGGCTGCGCCATCCCGAAGGTCACTGGTACGGGTTCAGCCAGCGCGTGCGGATCATCTTCTATGACAAGAACAAGGTAAGTCCGCTGGACGTCCGGACCTATGCTGATCTGGCGAAACCGAAACTCAAGGGCATGGTCTGCACCCGCAGTTCCTCCAACATATATATGCTGTCCCTCATGGCTTCCGTAATCGCCAACAAAGGCACGGCGGAAGCCGAGAAATGGGCGACCGGCTTGTGGGGCAATCGTGCGCGCAACCCCGCCGGCGGTGACACTGATCAGCTTCGCGGCATTGCCAGCGGCCAGTGCGCGGTCGCCGTTTCGAACACCTATTACTTCGCACGCGCCCTGCGAAAAAACGTGAGAGGCCTGGACAAGGCTGCAAGAGCCCGTATTGGCTGGGTGTTCCCAAATCAGGCGTCGTCGGGGGCACACGCCAACATTTCCGGTGCCGGCGTTGCAAGGCACGCGCCGAACAAGGCAAACGCCATCAAGTTCCTGGAGTATCTCGCGAGCGATGCGGCACAACGCTATTTTTCGGCTGGCAACGACGAATATCCGGCGGTGATGGGCGTCGGCATCTCGAACAGTGTAGCGCAGCTTGGCATCTTCCGGGCTGACATTCTGAACCTGTCGGCGCTCGGCAAGAATCAGGCCGAAGCCCGCAAGATCTACGACCGAGTCGGCTACAAATAGATCGGTCCACACGCTCGCAGTCGCTGGAGCCTCGGCGCCGTCGCGCCGGGGCTTTTCGGTCTCGGCCTACGGAACGGGCATTGGCACGACAATCCCGGCTGGTCCCATTTGCGACGCTCTGGCCCCGGGACGAGACCGCATGATGGATCGGCTGAGGAGCAATACCGGAATCAAACCGCACGCAAGGATTACCAGCGACGGTGTGGCGGCCTGCGTCAGTCGCTCGTCCTTCGCGAGGTTGTAAGCCTGGATTGCAAGAGTATCGAAATTGAACGGTCGCATGATCAGCGACGCCGGCAATTCCTTCATGACGTCTACGAAGACGATCAATCCGGCCGTCATCATCCCGCCGGACATGATCGGCAGATGAACCCGCACGACAGTCGATGTCGACCCATGACCCAACGTGCGGGCGGCATCCTCCATATTCGGCGTGATTTTCGCCATGCTGGACTGGACCGTGTGCAGCGCCACCGCCATGAAGCGGACAAGACAGGCAAAGACCAGCGCGGCAATGCTGCCGGTCAGCAGGAGGCCTGTCTTGATTCCGAACTTCGCTTCCAGCCAGTCGCCAAGAGCATGGTCGAAGGCCGCTGCGGGAAGAAGGACGCCCACCGCGATAATCGATCCCGGAATCGCGTAGCCCATACCGGCGACAAGGGTCGCCGCGCTCGTGACGGATGATCGGCTGGAGCGGGCGGCAAAAGCGAGAATCAGGGCGAGTGCGATGGCAAGGACTGCAGCAATACCGGCAAGAAGCACACTATTCGACATGAGGTCGATGTAGCGCCTGGAGAAAAGGTCATGGCCACCGGTCAACGCCATCCATAACAGGATGCAGAACGGCGCCAGGAACCCGATGACGACGGGCACCGCGCAAAACAGCGTCGCGCAGCAGGCCTTGACGCCCCGCAGATCAACGGGTGCGACCGGACGATATCTTCCGGTAGTATGATAGAAGCGAGCCTGCTTTCGACTGTAGAGTTCGAGAAGAAGCAGCGCGAAGACGAAGGCCATCAGAATACTGGACAACTGAGCGGCGGCCACGCGGTCGCCCATGGAAAACCATGTCCGGTAGATGCCGGTCGTGAAGGTGTTGATACCGAAGTGGGCGACTGTGCCAAAATCGGCAAGCGTTTCCATCAGCGCCAGTGCCGTCCCGGCAACGATGGCGGGGCGGGCCAGAGGCAAGGCGACCGTTCGAAACCGGTTCCAGGGGGTGCGGCCAAGGAACGAAGCCGCCTCAAGCACACAGAGAGACTGCTCAAGAAACGCCTTGCGCGACAAGAGGTAGGTGTAAGGCATCAAGACCGCAGAAAAGATCACGATCGCGCCCTCGATGCTCCTGATGTTGGGGAACCAGTAGTCCTGAAACGTCCATCCGGTTGCATCCCTCAGGAGCGTCTGGACGGGTCCGGAACCCTGAAAGAAATCCGTGTATGCGTAGGCAACCACGTAGGCGGGCAAAGCGAGCGGCAGGATCAGCAGCCATTCGAAGAGTCCGCGCCCGGGAAATCTGCACATGACGACAAGCCATGCCGGCCCGACGCCAAGGATCATGACCCCGACCGCGACCCCCGCCATCAGAACCAGACTGTTGGCGACATAGCCGGGAAGCACGGTCTCTACCAGGTGCGGCCAGTTCCCCTGCCCCGGCTGGAACAGGCTCCACAGCACACTGAGAACGGGAACGCTGACCAGACCGGCGACAACCAGTGCCACACCGTTAAGCAGCGTGAATTGCTTCAGTCTCGATTGTTTGGTCATGCGCGAAGCGCGGCTGCAGCCGGATCGGTTGAGAGCAGGAAGACGAAACTCCGAGTCTATCAGGTCTCGACGTGAATCTGGCGCGCATTTAAGTCACGCATCAGGACGGTGACAGACAGGGGTGAACGGAAATTGCCCCACCGCGTAATTCTGCCAAAGAAACCCGCAAGATCACGCCCCGGCCGTTTCCTGTCCGCACGCTCACGGCGCTGGGAAGCGAGCGGCCATCGGCATCTCACGAGGCAAATGGCCCACGACATGACGGTGCTGCGAACCGGCAATCGCTTCAAGGATTGCGATTTCCGCCTGCAGTTCGCGTCACCGGATACCGTGGGCGATATCCGGCATTCCGGAACCAGACAAGGGCATCCGTCACCAAGGCTTCAAAAGCCGCTCGCTGAGCCCACCATCAAGACAAGCTTGACTTTCATTGACCGGCGGGTCATTCCCTCGTCTGGCTGGCAGCACCGGGGGATGGTGCCAGGGCTGCGCCGCGCGCCGTTCGAAGGGATCGGCAAACCCCCTGGAGGATGGAGATTGATCTCCGCAGACAATGACCTGCAATTCCGTTTGTGCTCCCTTGCTTCACTGACACCGCATGAACATTACAACGAGCAGGAAGCGCGGGCGATTGCCGACGACATCATCAGGAACGGAGAAGTCCGCGATCCGTTGCTGATAGATCTGCGGCGGAAAATAATTCTCGACGGACATCATCGATTTGCCGCGCTCAAGGACATCCTGAAGCTTCGCCAGGCGCCTTGCTATCTGATCGATTATGATGGACCGGATATTTCGGTATACAGCTGGCGTGAGGATGTTGCCGTCACCAAATCGGACGTGATTGCCGCAGCTTCGTCCAGAAAACTGCTGCCAGAAAAAACATCGCGGCATGAACTCCGGCTGGAAACCAGATCCAGACCGACGCTTCTGTCCCTTCTGCGATGACCAGGCAAGGTCCGGGTAGCTCGAAATCGACCGAAACGGCAACATACCGTCAAACAGCGCGCAAGGTCGACTGACCGACGACAGGATGCTGCTCGCCGGATTGCGATCAAGGGAACAGAATACCTTGTCGCATCGTGACATCCCCTCAAGCTCGAAAACCCGCCCCCGGCACCAGCCGCGAAGCAGTCACCGGCTTCGGGTGCCGGGAGACGATGGAGCATCAAGGATGACGGCCCGGTTTTCAGGAAGAAGGCGGACCTCGAAGCGTCCGTCGCCGTCACTGTCCTGCGAGTCGAACTGGCTGCCGAAATGGCGCATGGCGGCATGCAGGCCGCATCCGAAAGCATCCCAATGGGGGTACTCTGCGGGCGGCAAGGGGTTCAAGACCGCCACCCGGGCTTCCGAGCCCGACAAGGGCACTGGCGATGGACGGCTACTGCGATATGGCGACCTTACCTTCAGTTGACTGATCGCCCAAAACCGATGGCCGATGTCGGCATAATCGCCACGGGTCAGCTACACGGGGTTGGCAAGACGATGGAGTTCGGCAAGGTATTCGAGGCGATGGAAGACGGGACGGCCACGATGAAACCCTGTCGGTTCCCGTATTTCCGGCCGACGCTCCGCCGGAATACCCTAAGGATGGACTTCTCATGGATGCAGATCGGACTTTTGTCATCGTAGGTGCCGGCCATGCCGGCGGTCGCGCGGCGCAGGCGATGCGACATTACGGTTTCGAGGGCCGCGTTATCCTGATTGGTGAGGAGCCGCACGTTCCGTACGAACGTCCCCCACTTTCGAAGGACATGATCACCGGCGACGCGGGACTGGAAAAGGTCCAGCTTCACGACGCGGCCTGGTATGCCGGGAATCAAATCGATCTCGTGACCGGCACTGCGGCTACCGTCATTGATCTGAATCGCCACACGGTCAGCCTCGCGAATGGCAAGACGGTCCCCTACGACAAGCTGATGCTCGCCACCGGAGCACGGGTCCGAAAGCTGCCGATCCCCGGTGCCCACCGGGATGGCGTGTTATACCTGCGCACCCTCGACGACTGTTGTGCGATCAGGACGCGGATCCGTGAAGGCAGCAATGTCGTCATCATCGGTGGCGGCTTCATCGGTCTGGAAATCGCCGGCAGCGCCGTCAAGCTGGGAGCTGATGTGACTGTCCTCGAAGCCGCGAACGGCCTGATGGGGCGCAGTCTGGCTCCCGAGGTCGCTGCATGGTTCGCAAGCATGCACCGAAACAGGGGCGTGAACCTTCGGCTCAATGCAACCTGCGCCGTCATCGAGGGAGACGGCATCGTGACGGGCCTGCGCCTGGGAGACAATTCGATCATTCCAGCCGACATCATCATCATCGGCATCGGCATCCTGCCGAATGTTGAAATGGCTGCAGCTGCCGGTCTGGAGGTGGAAAACGGTATTGTCGTCGACCGTCACGGACGGACGTCACACCCGGATGTCTTCGCTGCTGGAGATGTCGCCAGCCAGCCGAATGTCCTTGCCGGGCGGCGTCTCAGGCTGGAGAGCTACCAGAACGCCCAGGACCAGGCGGCAGCTGTCGCGCGCAACATGTGCGGAGCCGAAGAGGCTTACGAGGATTCACTTTGGGTCTGGTCGGACCAGCACGACGTCAACCTGCAGATCACCGGCTGCCCGGACACATGGAACGAACTCGTCTGGCGCGGCAATCCCGATGAAGGAGGCGCGACTGTCTTCTATCTCGACGATGGCCGGATCGTGGCGGTGAATACCATCAACAACGGTCGCGAAATGCGCCCTGCCCAGCGGCTGATGAAGAGCGGCAGGACGTTCGATGCCGCGATGCTGGCCGACCTGTCGGTCAAGCTGATCAAGCTCGCAAAGGGGTAAGACGCGGCATGGTAAGGGACATCCATTCTCCCGATCGACCGCCGGTCATCGGCGTCATCGGCGGCAGCGGACTGTACGAGATCGACGGCATGAAGGATGTGCATTGGGAAACCGTCGAGAGCCCGTTCGGCAGGCCGTCGGACCAGTTTCTGTTCGGGTGGCTGGAAGATGTCCGGATGGTGTTCTTGCCTCGGCATGGCCGCGGGCATGTTCACGCGCCGTCATCGATCAACTACCGCGCCAACATTGATGCGATGAAGCGTGCAGGTGCAACAGAAATTCTTTCTGTCAGTGCCTGCGGCTCATTCAGGGAAGCGCTGGCTCCGGGCACCTTCGTGCTGCCCGACCAGTTCATCGATCGCACCTTTGACAGGGAGAAGAGTTTCTTCGGAGAGGGCATGGTAGCTCATGTCGAATTCGCTCATCCGGTGTGCGGGCGTCTGACGGGTGTTCTGGCGGAGAGTTGTAGGGCTCTCGGCATTCCGGTGGCAGAAGGCGGGACCTATCTGGTAATGGAAGGACCGCAGTTCTCGACATTGGCCGAATCAAAGCTCTACCGTTCCTGGGACTGTTCGGTGATCGGCATGACGAACATGCCGGAAGCAAAGCTGGCCCGTGAAGCGGAGCTTTGCTACGCGACCATTGCAATGGTCACGGACTATGACTGCTGGCACCCGGACCACGACAGCGTCTCGGTCGAGAGCATCGTCAAGGTTCTGATGTCAAACGCCGATCTGGGTCGCGCGCTGGTGAAGGAAGCCGCACCAAGGCTGGCGGCGCGGCGGGAAGCGTGCGACCGAGGCTGTCACACCAAACTGGATGCGGCCCTTGTCACTGCGCCGGACGCCCGTGACCCCGCGATGCTCGCGCGGCTGGACGCCGTGGCGGGCCGGGTCCTGACCGGCTGAGGGCCAATGGCAGGACTCGGTTATCTGAAGCAGCGAAAGGCGCTGATCGCCGCTGCGCGGCGGCTTGATCCGCTGGGGATCAACCACGGCATGTCGGGGAACGTCAGCATTCGGGCCGGACAGGGGCTTCTCGTGACGCCAACCGGCATTGCCTACGACGAACTTGCTCCGGGCCAGATCGTCTGGATGACGCCGACTGGCGAGTGGTCCGGCGGCCATGCGCCATCTAGCGAATGGCGCTTTCATTGCAATATCCTGCGCGCACGTCCTGACCTTGCCGCCGTGGTCCACACCCACGCCCGCCATGCGACCGCGCTGGCCTGCCAGCACCAGGGCATTCCGGCATTCCACTACATGGTTGCCATGGCGGGCGGCGCCAATATCCGCTGCGCACCATACGCCACGTTTGGCAGCGAAGAGCTTGCGACGCGGGCGGTTGAGGCACTGGAGGGACGGCGCGCGTGTCTTCTTGCCAATCACGGCATGATTGCCTGTGGCGAAACCTTGGAGAAGGCGCTGGCATTGGCAGTCGAGGTCGAAGCGCTCGCCGCGATGTATCTGCAAGCCCGTCAGGTCGGCGCACCTGTCCTGCTGGACGCCGAGGAGATGGCGCGGGTTCTGGCAAAATTTGCCACTTATGGCCAACAGCAATCAGGTTGAGGACTGCCGCAGGTTCCAGTACTCGGCAGGGTGTCGCAGAGGCTGGGTGTCACAAGGATGATGCCGGAACGCGCCACTACCTTGTGCTGGCGACAGGATCGCCGGGGAGGGTTTGCAACGGCCATGCCCGTTCCGATTACCGGGATTGATCATGCCATCGTCGGCGTCCAGGATCTGGAAGCGGCTCAGCGGCAGTGGTCGCGATTGGGGTTCACCATCACCCCGCGCGGGCGGCACAGAGGCTGGGGCACGGCAAATTACTGCATCATGTTCGACAGCGACTATGTCGAATTGCTCGGCATTATCGACCCGGCGCAACATACCAACAAGCTGGACCAGTTTCTCAGGCTCCGCGAAGGTCTCATGGGACTCGCCTTTTCTGCGGAGACCGCCGAATCAGTCAGCGCCGCGTTGGATGCGGTGGCCATCGACCACAAGGGGCCGGTCGACCTCTCCCGCCTGCTGGAGTTGCCGGAAGGCGACGTCGAACCGGCCTTCAAGCTGGTATATCTCAATGGCGCCACGCCCGGCGTCTCGTCATTTGTGTGCCAGCACCTGACCCGCGACCTGGTCTGGCGCGCCGAATGGACGCGCCACGCCAACGGCGCGACCGGCATCGAATCCATAACGGCTGTGATCGACGATGCGCCGACGGCACGTGCCGGCTGGGTCAGGTTGCTGGGGGATGGCGTCGTGACCACCTTCGGCGACGAGGAATTCAGCGTTGAGGTCGGCGCGACAGAACTTCGGTTCATGACCGCGGCGGCAGCCCGGCAATCACTGCCTGGCCTGAAGAAGATCAAGTGGCGACCGCCGTTTCTCGCCAGCATGACACTCACTGTCCACGACCTCGCTCAAACGATGAAATCGCTTGACGCCGGCGGCATCAAGTACCCCCGAATCGAGGCGGACACCTTGACCGTCAGCGGCGCCCAGGCGAACGGCGTGAGGCTGGAGTTCTGCGTGATCTAGCCGGATTTCCGGGGCTGCAGCGACTTGATCAGCGCCGTTGCCGACGCGCGTACCAGGTCCTCGCCGTCTGATCCGACAACACGACCCTCCAGAAAGACAATGCGGCGACCGGCGTGCCGGAGCCACCCTTCAACGATGACCTCTCCGAGCGGCACCGCCGCCAAATAACTTGTCTTCATTTCAAGGGTCGGCAGGAAATAACGGCCACCCAGCTTGAACAGGGCGCCCACGGCCATCGTATCGTCCAGCATGGCCGAGATGAAGCCGCCCTGGACGATCCCCATCAAGTTACCGAATTCCGGCGAGACGTCATAGGCGTTGCGACAGAAACCTCTTTCCGAATCGGCTTCCAGCGGCCTGATGCCCATCACCCTGGCCGAAGGCGGCCACAGTTCCGGGCGGGTCAGCCAGGCCCTGGCGAATTTTGCCCCGGTATCGCCGCGCTGCTCAAGGTCGGCGTGTGGCGGGATCGACTCGCGGTCACCGGTCATCAAGCAAGCGCGTCGAAGAAAGACAAGGTCCGGCGCAACGCCAGGTCCGCGGCGGCCCGATCGAAATCGGCGCGCGCGTCGCAATTGAAACCGTGACCAGCGCTGTAGACATGGACCGGCACGGCTCCGTGGGTGTCGCGAATCGCGTTGACGTCGTCCATCGGGATCATCGCGTCGTCGGCACCGAAATGGAGCATCATCGGAGCCTTGGGCTGCTCGTCAGCCAATCCTGCCGTTCGTCCGCCATAATAACCGGCAGACGGGATCGCCAGCCGGGTTGACGCCAGCCAGGCCAGCGACCCACCCCAGCAATAGCCGACGCCGAATACCGGACCACCGAAACCTGCCTTTTCCTGGGCGGCCTCGGCCGCTGCCTGAACATCCATGAGAGGACCATCCCAGCCCAGGTCATCGACGATCATCCGCCCTTTCGTCATGCCATCCTGATCGTAATCCAGCGCGACGTCTGCCTCCACGCGATCAAATACGGCAGGGGCGATGGCAACGTAACCGAGCCTGGCGAACTTGTCGGTATCGCGCCGGATATGGTCATTGACGCCAAAGATTTCCTGCATGACCACGACGACGCCTTTCGGTGCGCCATCCGGTTTTGCGAGCCAGGCTTGGCAGGCATGATTGTCTTCGGCCGCTATGGTGATCCAGTTTCCCATGGTTCGTCCTCTATACATTGAACCGGAACAGCATCACGTCGCCGTCCCTGACGCTGTAATCGCGTCCTTCGCTGCGCATCCTGCCGGCATCCTTGGCACCCTGTTCGCCGCCGTTGGCGACGAAATCGTCAAAGGAGATGGTTTCCGCGCGAATGAAACCGCGTTCGAAGTCGGTATGAATCGTCCCGGCGGCTTGCGATGCCTTCGCCCCCTGCGGCACCGTCCAGGCGCGGGACTCTTTTGGTCCGGCAGTGAAAAAGGTGATCAGGTCGAGCAGGCGGTAGCCGGCACGGATCACCCGATCGAGACCCGGTTCTTCCAGACCGAGAGCCGCCAGAAATTCCTGCCGCTCTGCGGCATCGTCCAGTTGCGCCAGTTCCTCCTCGATCGCCGCGGCGATCACGACACACTCTGCCCCATTTTCGGCCGCAAGGGCATCAACCTGCCGTGCGTGATCGTTTCCTTCCGCCGCTGATTCCTCATCGACATTGGCAACGTAAAGAACGGGTTTTGACGTGACAAGGTGCAGATCCCGGAAGGCTTCCTCGTGCCCTTGCGGAATGTCGGTTTTCCGCGCGGGCTTCCCCTCTTGCAGCACCGACAGCGCCGGTTCCATCACGGCAAGGCGCGCCTTCGCCTCCTTGTCGCCGCCAGTCGCGCGACGCCTCGCCCTGTCGACACGACTTTCAAGGCTGTCAATATCTGCAAGCATCAGTTCGGTTTCGACCGTCTCGATGTCCCGGACCGGGTTGACCGATCCTTCGACATGGTGGACATCACTGCCGCCGAAACAGCGAACGACATGCGCGACGGCGTCGACCTCCCGGATATTGGCAAGAAACCGGTTACCCATGCCATCACCCTTGCTGGCGCCACGAACCAGTCCGGCAATATCGACAAACTCAAGTTGAGTCCGAATGATCTCCGCGGATTTTGCAAGGGCGGCGATCTGGGTCAGCCGCTCGTCTGGGACCGAGACCCTCCCGACGTTGGGCTCGATCGTACAAAAGGGGTAGTTCGATGCTTCCGCAGTCGCTGTGGCGATCAAGGCGTTGAACAGCGTGGACTTCCCGACATTCGGCAGACCAACGATTCCGCACTGAAATCCCATCTAGCCGGACTCCCCGTCTTTCACGGCCTCTGCTGCCTGTTCGTGACGGGGGCAATCCGGGCCCGGCGGTTTTGGTGGCGGCGGGTTCAGGACATGGCTGACCCGGGTCATGAACCTGTTGTCGTCGCCAGCGATCAGGACAGGCAGGGACTCGACGACAGCTTCCACTACACGATCGACAATCTTGCGATCAACCCTGGTGAAGTCTCGCAGAACATAGCCGGAGACCAGATTCTTGTCGCCCGGATGGCCTATGCCCAATCGCACTCGCCTGAAGCCTGGCCCGATATGAGCCGCGATGTCTCGGATACCGTTGTGCCCGCCGTGGCTGCCGCCAACCTTCACCCGGACCTTGCCGGGTGCCAGGTCCAGTTCGTCGCAAATCACCGTGACGTCACCGGGTTCGAGCTTGAGGAACCGCACAGCCCGACCGACAGAAAGACCGGACAGGTTTACATGTGTCATGGGCTTTAGCGCCAGAACGCGGTGCCCGTCGATGGATCCTTCCGCCAACTCGCCGGAAAACCGGCTTCGCCACTGGCCGAATCCGTGGCGTCGGACGATCGCATCCAGCGCCATGAAACCGGCGTTGTGGCGATGGCCGGCAAATTTCGTTCCCGGGTTACCGAGACCAGCCAGCAGCAACATGCCCGCGCCTTGATCGTGGACCCGGTGTCCGGATCACCAGCATATCCGGGAGGTGTCTATTCTTCGCCGCCTTCTTCCCTGACCGCACCGTCTTCGGCGATGGCCGGAACGTCCATGTCGTCTTCTTCCGCTTCCTCTTCCTGGACGATTTGAGTGGGAGCGCCGATCGAGGCAATCACGAAATCTCGGTCGGTGATTGACGGCTTGACGCCTTCTGGCAGAGTGACGTTGCTGATCCGGACGGAGTCGCCAATTTCCAAGCCACTCAGATCGATCACGACTTCATCCGGAATATTGCCCGCGGCGGTCACTACTTCGACAGCATATCTGACGACGTTCAACACACCGCCGACAGTCAGGCCGGGCGCATCTTCCTGGTTTTCGAATCGAACCGGAATCTCCACGGTTACGCGCGTCCGATCTGTCACCCGGAGAAAATCGACATGGATCGGATCGTCTGTCACCGGATGAAACTGCACTTCCTTCGGCAAGACCCGGTGTCTGCTACCCTCGACATCAACATGGAACTGGGTGGCAAAGAAACCCGCCTTGCGCATGTGCGTGCTCAGTATCCGCGGGTCCATCTTCAACAGAACCGACGCGTCATTGCTGCCGTAAATGACGCCTGGCACCAGACCCTGTTTGCGGACGGCGCGGGCGGCCCCTTTGCCAGCCCGGTCGCGCGCCGTTGCTTCGAGCACAGCGAAGTCGCTCATCGTTCGTCCCCGATAGTCGATAATCCTGCCCGATCAGCTTCGAAAAGCGCTCGGCCCGGAAACGCAGATATGGGGCGGGGGTTGCCTGAAAATCAAGGGGCAGGTGGCCGCGTCAGGACTTTGCCAGGCATTTCGTCGGCGCAGCCCTGCCGACTCCTCGTGACGATGACTCACTCACGAATTCCGGCCTGCAAAACCGGTCCACTCAATTGAACAGGCTGCTGACGCTGGCTTCCTCGCTGATCCGACGAATGGCTTCACCTATCAGGGGGGCGATGCTCAGAGGCCGCAGTTTGTCGGAAACGCGTACCGCCTCCGTTGCCGGAATGGAATCGGTGATCACCATCTCATCCAGCGGCGATCCGGCGATCCGCCCGACGGCACCGCCAGACAGCACACCATGGGTGACGTAGGCGGAGACGGACTCCGCCCCGGCATCCATGAGCGCTCCGGCGGCATTACACAGGGTTCCGGCCGAATCGACGATATCGTCGACCAGCAGGCACACCCGCCCCTTCACATCGCCGATGATGTTCATCACTTCGGAAGAACCAGCCTTCTCGCGCCGTTTGTCGATAATCGCCAAGTCGGCACCGATCCGGCTGGCAATGATCCGGGCGCGCACGACGCCGCCGACATCGGGCGACACGATCATGATGTCCGAAGCGGCATCCTTGTCACCGCATTTCGCCTTGATGTCGCCGGTAAAGACTGGAGCAGCGAACAGGTTGTCCACCGGGATATCGAAGAAACCCTGGATTTGTCCGGCGTGCAGATCGATCGTCAGCATCCGGTTGGCGCCAGCGGTTGTGACCAGGTTAGCCACCAGCTTGGCGGAAATGGGCGTGCGCGGACCGGTCTTCCGATCCTGCCGCGCGTAGCCGTAATAGGGAACAACCGCGGTCACACGACGCGCAGACGAGCGTCTTAGCGCGTCCAGCATGACGAGCAGTTCCATAAGATTGTCATTGGCGGGAAAGGAGGTCGACTGGATGACGAAAACGTCTTCACCGCGGATGTTCTCCTCCACCTCGACAAATACTTCCATATCAGAAAAACGCCGTACGTTCGCGCGGGTAAGCGGCCTGTTCAGGTAGGCTGACACTGCCTCCGCCAAGGGCCGGTTGCTGTTGCCGGCAATCAGTTTCATGAAATTCCCCCGCCACGCCCGTTCCTGGAGTGTCCCCGCCCATCAGACCGGACGCGTTCGGCGGGTTCTAACAAGCTGTCACCAGCCTGTAAATGTGGGGGCGTCCGATCCAAAGCACCGCAGCTTCTTTTCCGTCTATCAATACCAAACCGGGTGGTGGGGCAAGCCAGTCTGTCCCGGATGAGAGGTCATCCGACGAGGACGAGACCTTCGCGCGCCGTATGGCCTTCTGGCGACGTCCTGGTTTCCAGAGCTTCCAGGATCGCCCGGAAAGGATGTTCATCGCCATCGAAACAATCCGGGCCATGTTAAGTGTCTGTTCCTGAAGTCTCGGGCGGCCTCGTTCTGTGGTATCCTGTCGGGATATTGACATCGACGAAGGAGGATGCCATGGCGTGGAGCGAGGCCGCCCGAGCGCAGCATGGCCGTCCGCATGACGATGGGCAAGACGATCTGACGGACGCGGAACGGGCGCTGACTGCCCCGCCGGTCCCGACACGGGGCCGGCCGGGCCGCCCCCGGGCGACGGACCCTCGACGGGTGTTCGATGCGATCCGGTCCATGCTGTCATCGGGATGTCGGTGGCGGCTCGTTCCGCCCTGTCATCCGCCGTCTTCCACGGTCCGGAACTGTTTTGACGTCTGGCGGAATGACGGGACCCCGGAACGGATGCCGGACGCGCTTCGCGTCCTGGCACGGGCGCAGGCAGGCCGTGGCGTGGCGCCGACGGGGGCGATCATCGACAGAAGACGACGGAAGGCGGCGGGCCTTCGGGACAGGATGCCGGCAGGAAGATCAGGGGACGGAAACGGCACATCGCGGTGGACGCGGAGGGCAACCCGATCGTGGTGCATGTGCACCCGGCCGACGTGCAGGATCGGGATGATGCGCCGGACGTGATCGTGGACCTCCCGGGCAAGGCCCGGGGGGTCTCGAAGGTGTTTGCCGATGGCGGGTACAGGGGTGACCGGCTGAAGGACATCAAGCTTCCGGACATCCTGGAGATCGTGGCAAGGTCGAAGGAAACCGGGGGTTTCACGGTCATCCCCCGCCGCCGGGTGGTGGCGCGGACCTTCGCCCGGAGGGGACGATGCCGCCGGCTCGCCGGGGACTTCGAGCGGAGCCTGGAGAGTTCCCTGGCCCGGGCACGGCGCGCCGCCTGCCGCTTCCTGATGCGAAGGGTCGCGCGAGGGACAAGGGCTTGATTCCAAAAAAATAATGATAGGGAATTATATACTTGACGATCCCAAAATATGCACTATATTAGTGTACAGTAAAGGAGATCGTTATGGACAGCCTGATTCAATTCACACAAAAGTTTGCCACCGTTGAGGCATGCCTTGAGCATCTCAAATCCGTTCGCTGGTCGGATGGTGCCTATTGCCCGCATTGTGGTGGCAGCGAGAAAATCTATCATTTCAATGATGACCGCCGTCACAAATGCGGTGAGTGCGGGCGCACATTCCGATTGATCACTGGCACCATCTTTGCCGACAGCCCCATCAAGTTGCTTCCCAAATGGTTTGCGGCGATCTGGCTGGACACATGCCATACGAAAGGTATATCAAGCGTCCAGTTGGCAAAGGACATTGGCGTGACGCAAAAAACGGCATGGCACATGCTGCAACGGATCCGCCATGCATCCGGCAACGATGAGAGGGACATGCTGGGTGACGTTGTCGAGGTTGACGAGACCTACATTGGCGGCAAAGAGAAGAACAAGCATGCCAGCAAAAGGACTTCCGGGACACAGGGGCGCAGCACCAAGACAAAGGCGGTCGCCTTGGGGATCGTTGAACGCGGCGGGAAGGCACGGGTCTTTGATGTGGATTCTGCCAAGGCCGCAAGCATTCTGCCGCACATTCTGCGGAATGTCGCCTTGGGGACAGTGCTGAATGCCGATGAGCATCGTGGATACTCGATACTCGATGAATTCTATGAACTGGGCCGTATCAATCATTCCGCCGGGGAATATGTGCGGAATGATATCCACACCAACACCATTGAATCTTTCTGGGCCTTGGTCAAGCGGGCCTATATCGGCATTCATCATTTCTGGACCAAGAAACACGCCCAGCGGTATCTTGACGGATGCGCGTATCGATTGAATTGCCGGAATATGGGACGGGAAGCCAGAGTTACAAAACTGCTTGAGAAAGGTATCGGCACCAGTCTTCCCTACAAGGCGTTGATCCAGTGAGTGTCGCCGAGGTTGTCCCTCTCAACAATGTGTTGCGGATCACAAAACGCCCGCATCTTGACAAGGCTCCGGCGGCTCCGTTTGTCAAATGGGCTGGTGGCAAGCGGACGCTCATTCCCGATATAGCCAAGCATTTCCCTGAACGCGTTGGGACATACTGGGAGCCGTTTGTTGGCGGCGGGGCGGTGTTCTTCACTTTTGCCAACCGCATGGATCGAGCAATTCTCTCTGACCAGAATGAGGAACTTCTCATTGCCTATCAGGCCGTAAAGGACAGCGTTGACGATCTCATTGAGGCCTTGCGTCACCATGAGCATGGCCACAAGGACAGTCGCTACTACAATCGTGTTCGGGGGCAGGAGCCAACGGACGCAATCGCCATTGCTGCACGGTTTATCTACCTCAACAAGACCTGTTACAACGGCCTCTATCGCGTCAACAAATCGGGCAAATTCAACGTCCCGAAAGGACGATACAAGAACCCTGACATTTGCAACGAGCAACGTCTGCGGGATGCCAGCAAGGTCTTGGCCAAGGCAACGATCCGCGTTGGCGATTTCGAAAAGGTTGTACGCCCCGGCCCGGATGACTTCATATACTGTGATCCTCCCTACGATGCCTGTTTCACCGGTTATCAGCCCGGAGGGTTCACGCCGGATGATCAGGAGCGGCTGCGCAACGCCGCAAAATCCTGGACAGAGTCAGGCGCACAGGTCATGCTCTCCAACAGCGATACACCGTTGATCCGGCGCCTGTATCGGGGGGGGGGCAGGACAAGAGATTCCTTGTCCATGAAGCCGAGGCCCCACGCTACATAAACAGCCGTGCGGATGGCCGCGATCCAGTCGCGGAACTCATCGTCACGACTTATGGTTAGAGGCGCACGGGCCAATCAGCGCGGACGCACGCTGGAGAACGCCATCAACGATCTCCTTTCTGAAGAATACGAGCAGGTTTCGCCTGTAAGATTTTTTGCACTGCAAAGCTTGCGTCAGCCCGTTTTTGCTGAACAGTGCCCCATCGGGCGTGACATCTATGGCAAACAACGCCGGGTTGACTTCATACTGTACCACCCGCAGCGTTGGGTGAAATGTCTGGTCATTCAATGCAAATGGCAGGCTTCAAGCGGAAGCGTTGATGAAAAATTCCCTTTTGAGGTGCTGTCGATCCAGTTGAACGAGTTTGACACAATCATTGTTCTGGATGGCGGTGGTTACAGCAAGGGCGCAGAACAGTGGCTGCGGGGCCAGGCAGGAAAGAACAAACTCCGCCACGTCCTAAATCTCGGAGAAATCAACAAATTTCAAAGTTCTGGCCGACTTTAGGATCGTCAAGTATATAAGTCCCTAATGATATCAAGGACTTGTGATTCAGACTGTGAGAGCGGTGATGGACCGCGGTGCCTGCGTCGCCGCGCTCCGGGGGGCCGCACCAGACGAGAGGGCGCACCATGCCTCAACGCCTTGCCGACAAGCCTTCGGCGATGGTAGCGACGACGGAGAAACCGCGGAGGGAATCCTGCCTGCAGCAACGTGATCGCGTCTCGGCGCTCCGGGGCGGCTGATTTGCTGACACCGAGGGGCTGCATCGGGTGATATTCACCGGTTATTCTTGTGATGGTCGGCCTTCGCACGAGGCACAGAATGATCGTGTTGTTTCCAACTTGACTGACCAGCCAGTAGATTGCGATCCACGTCACGACAAACCACTGCCATGTTGAGGTCGTTGTACGGATGATGAATGCCCATCAAGGCGTCGCCGCCGCAGTCGATTTCGGCGATGCGGCCATCCTCCTTGTCCTGGAATTTGCCGAGGACATGCGGCGACAGGCCAGTGCGGAAATCGAACCGGAATACAGGTGCCGCCAGTGAAGGATTCGCCGCACCGCTCCTCCCGCGTCGAACTCACACACGATCAAGCCAGGCGGGAGCCAGCCATCGGCTCGGAAATCGGTATTGCCCGCGCCATTGCTGGTCAAGCAGCACAGCAGCGGTTGCAACAGGCCCGCACCAGATCCTGATGTGCGGCGTCGCCGGCATCCTCGACCTTTCGCGTGACGCTCCTGGCGTTCCCGAACTGACGGATATTGCCCGTCGCATGGGCGACAGTCTTGTCCATCGCGGCCCCGACGCCGGTCAGGAGTGGGGCGATCCGGACAACCCGCTGGCCTTCGCCCATCGCCGTCTGTCCATCGTCGATCTGACCGAGGCCGGCGCGCAGCCGATGATGTCGGCCTGCGGGCGCCATGTCATTTGCTACAATGGAGAGATATACAATGCTGCGGAGTTGCGTTCGTCGCTGGGCCCGGACGCACCGGCCTTCCGTGGCCATTCCGATACCGAAGCGATCCTCGAATGCATCGCGCGCTGGGGCGTGGCAACAACCGTCGAAAAGCTGGTCGGGATGTTCGCCTTCGCCGTGTGGGATCGGCAGGACAAACGCCTGTCGCTGGTGCGGGACCGGCTCGGCATCAAGCCGCTGTACTGGACCCGAACCCGAAATGCCACGGTCCTGTTCGGCTCGGAACTGCGCGCCCTGGCACTCCATCCGGCCTGTCCGCGCGAAATCGACCGCGATGCCGTCGCTGCCTTCCTGCGGCACAACCACATCCCTGCGCCGCACTCGATCTATCGTGGGGTACGGAAGCTCGCGCCGGGAAGCATTCTGACTTTTTCCCTGGACGGCAGCGAGCCGCAGCACACGACCTTCTGGTCCATGGACGATGTCGTTGCCGCCGGGCGTTCCGACCCGTTCGAAGGCAATGACGTTGCGGCGGTGGATGCGCTGGAGCAGTTGCTGGGCGACGCAGTCGGTCGCCGCATGATCGCTGATGTGCCACTGGGTGCGTTCCTCTCCGGGGGGATCGACAGTTCTGCTGTCGTGGCCCTGATGCAGGCGCGTTCGGCTGAACCGGTCCGCACGTTTTCGATCGGATTTCATGAGCAGGGGTTCAACGAGGCCGAACATGCCAGGCGGGTGGCCGCGCATCTGGGGACCCGGCATACCGAACTTTACATTTCGTCCGGAGAGGCCCTCGGCGTCGTGCCGGGGCTTGCGGCCATGTTCGACGAGCCTTTCGCCGACAGTTCACAAATTCCCACCTGCCTGATCTCCGCCATGACGCGTCGCGAGGTGACGGTAGCACTCTCGGGCGACGGCGGAGACGAGGTCTTCGCCGGTTACACCCGCCACCGGCATGCACGGCTGCTGGAACGACTTCTGTCTGCCGCGCCGGCGTCTCTGCGCCGGGTCGCGGCCAGGACGATCCGGACTGCGCCACCTTCCTTCTGGGACGCGGCTGGCCGCGCCCTGCCCTCCGGGCGACGGGTGACACAGGCGGGCGACAAGATGCACAAGCTGGCCGACGTGTTGAGCCAGGACCGCTCGGCACTGTATCGTCGGCTGGTCTCTCACTGGGACCGGCCGGACGATGTCGTGATCGGCGGAACAGAGCCGCGGGGCCTCGTTTTCGACCCGGATGTTGTCGGGCGTCTGTCAGAACCGACCGAGCGCATGCAGTATCTCGATACCCTGACCTATCTCCCCGACGACATTCTGACCAAGGTAGATCGCGCCTCCATGGCGGTCTCGCTGGAAGCGCGCGTGCCGCTTCTGGATCACCGGGTGGTGGAATTTGCCTGGCGTCTGCCGCTACGGTTCAAGTTGCGGGCGGGCAAGAGCAAGTGGCTGCTGCGGCAGGTGCTCTACCGCCATGTCCCCCCGCACCTGGTCGAACGTCCGAAGATGGGCTTTGGCGTGCCGCTCGGGGAATGGCTGCGCGGGCCGTTGCGGGACTGGGCGGAGAATCTGCTCTCGGAGCAGACGTTTGGTCGGCACGACATCCTGCGCGCCGGCCCCGTGCGCAAGAAGTGGCGCGAGCATCTGAGCGGTGCAGGGAATTGGTCCCACCTCATCTGGGGTGTCCTGATGCTGCACGCCTGGCTGGATGAAAATCATCCGGGATGACCGGCGCGTGCCAAAGGAGTTGCGAGCCACCCACCGAACCGGCAGATCGAATCCTCCGGACTTCCTCCTCGTCTTCGGCCCTTGTCGTACCCGGACGCGGATGTCGCCCTGTCGGGCGATACTGCTGATTCCTTGCCGCGTCGCAGCCGGCTTCATACGCCTGTTTCCGCCTTGAGCACAAGGCGGTTGAACGGGCAATTCGCATGTAGTTGCAGGATCTGGCAGTGAGCCGATTTGAAGTCGAGATACATCCGTGCGTCGGAAAATAGAGACGACTCCCTGAGCGACGGCGGTTACTGCAGGGTATCCGGTGAACCCTCATATAACTCTTCTCATGAAGATGGAGAGGGAATCGGCGTGCTGCACCGGGCAGCTTTCAAAAAAGGCTTCGAAGACCGTCGTCATCGCAATGTTTGTCGTCGGCTTGGCGGCGTTGGCGATAGTGCCTGGGGGTCCGGAAGCAGAGAGCGAAACAGCCACCAACATTACTTCGGAAATTTTCCGGCAAGGGTATGGTCTGGCCATCTGTACCACTGTCCTTCTGGATACCTGCAACCTTGGATGGAAATACGACAGATTGAGCCTGGCAGCGAAGGATTCAATTCAAGGATTCACAGCACTGTTGGAGCGAGCCGATCAGGTATCCGATCAAAGGGGAACAATACGCCGAACCAGCCAAAGGCGGCCAGACCGCTTTGCCGAGTCCGGCGTCCTTCAGGATGGCGTTCGCGGTGTGCCTACTTTTCATTTGGGGCTTATATCGAATAGTTGACAAACTCAAAACACGCTATCAGATACCATATCCACCTTCTCGGACGTTCAGCAACTCCACTGCGTCGATCCGAATTGCAACGCTTTTTTCGTTTGCGGTGGGTACATGATTGGCAAGTCCTGCTTGCAAACATTTTGCCACTTACAAATTTGAAGTCGCTCTTCGCTCTTCCATGATTCTGTTGGAGAAACCCGTACAAGTACGAAAATTGAAGGCTGATACCCTTCTGCAAGAATCTCACGTATGCGAACGTGCAAGGGAGTGCCTGCACCTGCAAGCGCACGTTCAATATGTTCCGTTAGACGAATCTCTCTGCGTTTGTGCGTCTTTCCAACGTGAATCAGGGTGTTCGTTCGCTCGTCTATAATTCCATAAATGAGCCATCTTCCGACCCGGATTGTTTCAGTCTTCGTCATTGTGTCAAGGCACGGCGCAGGTTGAAATTCCGGCTATTCTAGCCCACCCGATTCTGTCGACTATTCGATATAACCCCAATCAATTCATCGCCGAGACCAATGATGATCCCAAACCCTTCGTCTGGACCGCTGATCCCGACAAAATCATCGCCGCCGTCAACCGGGGGCACCATATGTCAGATTCAATCCACTAGAGCGGCCTCACCGGCGAGGGCCTCGAGATGATCGGTGTCGATGGCGGCAAGGGCCTAATGACCGCCTTGCCGGTCGTCAGGCTCTCCGGGAACCCATCGGTTTTGCCGAGTCGCTCAGTCGAAGCGGATCAGGATGCCCAGAATGGTCACGGCACCCACGATCAGGCCGATCATCGTCAAGATCAGCCGGGTTTCACGCTTCGCCGCGTCTTCGGCCAGACGCGCCAGACCGGCATCAATTCGTGACTCGATTCGTGATTCCATGGCCTGCGTCTCCGCCCGGACAGCCACCAGATCGCCCCGCAACCCGGCAATCGCCAAGGCGTTGTCCCGCTCTTCGCTCACCGTCGTCACGATAAGCGTCAGACCTGAACCGGTCAAGGCCGACACACAGACCGGAGGCTGCCTCCGTCACGCCGACCAGGAAATATCCACCATTCCTGAAAACAGCTCGGATTTCATGCCGTGCGTCGCAACCGAAACGGGTCGATCAATCGAGGCGGATCAGGATGCCCAGAATGGTCACGGCGCCCACGATCAGGCCGATCATCATCAAGATCAGCCGGGTTTCACGCTTCGCCGCTTCGGTATCGCGCTTCGCCGCGTCTTCGGCAATCCGCGCAACGTCGGTCCTGTACCCCGCTTCGCGCCTTGCCGCGTCTTCGGCCAGGCGCGCCAGACTAGCATCAATCCGTGATTCCATGGCCTGCGTCTCCGCCCGGACAGCCACCAGATCGCCCCGCAACCCGGCAATCGCCATGGCGTTGTCCCGCTCTTCGCTCATCATCGTCACGATAAGCGTCAGACCTGTGCTGGTCAACTCAGAATGTTCTCGACAGACCGACCGCGAAGCTGGTCCCTTATGTCGAACAGGAGTGGTGCCTGCTGGACTGGGCGATGGCGTCGAATGCCACGGCGCCTTCCCGAAACCGCGCTTCGTCTCGCTTGTGGAGCCTGCGTTGTTTGAGGCCATGGGACGAGCCGGATTACGCTGGCCAAGCGGCGCTTGACGGACCGCCAGTCCTTCGGCTTCGCGCCGTGGCCCCCGATCGGCGATTGCCCGACGACTCTTGCCTGAGTGCTATCCATCCCTCGGAACGGGACCGCCGGCAACCAGCGCATGAACTGGCGGCCCTTTGTCACGAGCGCCGGGAAATCGAGACCGCACGCGACGAACTCAAGGCCCATCTGCGGGGCTTCAGGGTGGTCCTGTGCAGCAAGACGCCGGGCTGCGTCCGCCAGGAGTTCCATGGTCTCATGATGGCACACTTCGCCATCCGAAGCCCCGATCCACAAGGCGGTACTGAAAGCCGACGAAGAACCGGACCGGTACGCCTTCCTTCACGCTGTGCGCGTGGCGCGTCGAAAGTCGCCCGCCGCCATCCCCACTTTGGAAGAGCAATGCCTTTCATGACGCCGTCCTCGACAAAATCCTTCAGCAACGTGTCATCTCTGGCCGAAACCGGCAAAACCCCCGCGCCGTCAAGCGCAAAATGACCAGATTCCAAATGCACCGAACCGACACCACGCCATCCCCTGTCGGCAATCCGGTCAACAGCATCAAAATCCTCAATCGAACAGGACTGGGGCTGAAGCATCTGGTTGGCAAGCAGAAATCAGGACCCGTCTGCCTTGCCACTTACCTGCCGGGCAATCGCGCAGAAATCAGCAACTGAGAGTATCTCCGCGCGGCTCATCGGATCTATGTTCGCCGCAGTCAACAGCGTGCTGGGGTTCGGCACGATTGATTTGAGACTTTGACGGAGCATCTTGCGACGCTGTCCGAAGGCGGCAGCCGTGATCCTTTCCAGGGTTTCCATTCGTGCAGGCGCCAAGGGGGTCCGTCGGGGGCGGAGAGAGACGACCGAAGATGTCACCTTCGGCGGCGGGGTGAACGAAGCCGCATGGACGTTAAACAGTCGTTCGGTGACACAAAGCCACTGTGCGAGGATAGACAAACGGCCATAGGATTTCGACCCAGGCGTTGACACCAAACGATCCGCCACTTCCTTCTGGAACATCAGAACGAGATGTTCGAGTTTGTCCAGGCGATGCAGCCATTGAAGAATCAGCAGGGTGCCGATGTTGTAGGGAAGGTTGCTGACAATCCGGTAGGGTGGCGGCAGCGCGTGTTTCGCTGCAAGCGTCTGGATGTCGGCGGTCAAGGCATCCACTTCGACAATTACAAGTCTCTCCGGGGCCGCGGTCTGGAGTTCAGTCAAGGCAGCGAGTGCGCGCGGGTCGACCTCCAGTGCCAGAACGCGGGCGTTCAAACGCAGTAACGATCGCGTCATGCCGCCCGGGCCCGGTCCGACCTCGACGATCGTGCCGGCCGAGAGATCTGCTTCATCCCGCCGCCGCGCGGCATGAGCGATCCGATCGGTCAGGTTGGCGTCAAGCAGGAAGTGCTGGCCAAGTTCCTTGCGTGCGGAGAGGCCATGCCGGCGGATGACCTCGCGCAGGGGCGGCAGGTCAGCCAGCTTGGTCATGGAATCCGGCCGATCGATCCGTATCGTCGGTGCCGTGCCGGCGTGTGGCCATTGCGGCAGCCAGACGAAGGGCCGCAATCAGACTGACTGGACTGGCGCGTCCCGTACCCGCCAGATCAAGCGCCGTACCATGGTCCGGCGAAGTGCGGACAAACGGCAGGCCAAGGGTGACGTTGACGGAATCGAGATGGATTGCCTTCAAGGGCGCCAGACCTTGATCGTGGTACATGCAGATCGCTGCATCGTAGGTTTTCCGTGCGGCAGGGCGAAACAGGGCGTCTGCCGGATGTGGACCCGTCGCTGTTATCCCCGCCGACCGGAGTGTCTTGACGGCCGGCTGGATGATCAGTGCGTCTTCATGGCCAAGAGTGCCGGCCTCGCCAGCATGCGGGTTCAGCCCGGCGACGGTCAGCCGGGGTGCCGCGATTCCGAAGTCTCGCTGCAATGCATCGGCTGTGATTTGGCACGTGGCAACGATCCTCTCGGTCGTCAGCGCCCCGGGAACGGCCGATAATGGCAGATGAATGGTCACCAAGGCCACACGAAGCATCGGCGCGACCAGCATCATGACCACTGATTTCGCTGCGGCGCGATGTTGAAGATACTCCGTATGGCCCGAAAAGCCGAAGCCCGCCTCAATCAGAGGTGCTTTCTGAATTGGGTTGGTAACCAGGGCGGCGACCTGGCGGTCCTTCACCAGATCAATCGCCGTATCAATGCTCTCAAGGACCGCTGGAGCCGAAGATGAAAGGGGATTGCCACTCTCGACATCGACCGATGCCGAGAGCGGCAGGACAGGCAGTCCGACGCCAAAGGCATCGAAGCAGTCGGCTGGCGCGCCAATCCGAACGATCGGGGCCGCGCAACCAGGAAGGCTGGCAAGTCTCTCAAGCCGAATCGGGTCATCGATCACAAGGAAGGGGGCAACTGGCAGCGTGTCATCGGCCCGCAAGGCCAGCCAGGCCTTCAGCGCCAGTTCCCCGCCAATCCCGGCTGGCTCGCCCATCGTCAATGCCAAGGGCGGTACGGTCATGTCTGCAAGGTATCCGCTTGCAGCCGGCTATATCCGGATGTCGACAAATGCGTTTCGGCGCAGATCGCGCAAATGTTGACGCGCACGAATCCTTACCTTGCGCTGGAAAATGCTTTCGGCAACCTGTTCCCGGGTTGGCGGTTCACCGGCGCCGTAGGCGCGTCTGGACGCCAGCGCCAAAAGATAATATCCGGTCGATGTGCTTACCGGCCCGATGATCTGCCCGGGCCTGACACGCTTGATCGCTGTTTCCAGTTCGGGCGCGAGCTGCCCTTCGAAGACAATGCCCATATCACCACCCTGGCCGGCAGTGCTGGATTGCGAAAACTGGCGGGCAAGAGCGCTGAAATCGGCACCGCGCCGGATCTGCGCGATCAGTCGCTGCGCTGTTCGAAGTGCGGCGGTGCCGCCATCGCTGCCAGATGGGATGTAGATTTCAAGAATCCGATACACCAGCCGGTTTTTGTTGGCCCTGAACCGAACGATCGCTTCGTCGATCTCGGCATCCGACACCTCTGCCTGGGAGGCAATGATGCGCTGAATCACCTTTGACCAGACGATGGACGCCTTCACCTGATTGACCAGTGTCAGCGGATTGACTTTCCGCGCTTCGAGGATCCGCAACAATCGACCTGAAGGCATGCGGTTCTGCTTTTCGATCTGGGCCAGAGCCTCGGCAATTTCCCGATCAGAGACCGTAAGGCGCATGCGCTCGGCTTCCTGTGTCTGAATCGCTTCCACGATCAACTGATTCAGAACCTGCGAAAGGAAGTTCCTCCGGGTTTCGGGCGTATTTCCGATCCTTGCGGACATGAACACCAGCGCCATTCGAGAGTCGACATCGTGCACGGTGATGGCGCGATCGTTCACGACGGCGGCAATACGCGCCGAATCGATCGACCGCGCGGCAGTTCCGCCGCCCAGTGAAATGCCGAGCGTCATAATGACGATGATTAAATCGCGAAACATGGGAATGCTCTCGATCCCGTCATGAAGCCTCTTTCCTTAACAGATACCCGTCGACAACCGCCACGGAATCGACAGGAGGAGGGGCAATAGTGCCGCGGGCGGCTCGCCGCCAGCCAAAAGTTGCGTCTAGTAACCGAAGGATCCAAGGTGTTTCAGCGTCAACAAGACAAGGAAATTGGTCGAGGGCCTGATCTCGCGATCATACGTGAAAGACCGGCTGATTGTCGCCCGCAAGGTGCAGCATTCGTTTTTGAATTGGCCGCCAGCCTGCCATTTGAGAATGCCGCCGTCGCTTGCCAGATTATGTCGGCTGCCGCCGAATATGGACCATGTCCTTGTCACCTGGGACCGGACAACGAAAGCGATTTCTTCACGCAGCGGAAATTCGCTGCTGTTTGTGTTGCTCCTGAACAGCAAGTAGCTGAGTGACGTGTTCAATGCCGGCACACCGGCGAACGTCGTGACTTCAGTGCGTGGTATCTCCCGGTCTTTCGCATCGACGCGAAACTTGTAGACCAGATTGAAGTGGCGCCCCGGATTGATCTTGATCTGGCCGACGATATCGGACAGTCTTCGATCCAGGCCAGAGCCGCTGCCAAAAGTCTCGCCACCCGCGAACTGGAAGCTCTGGCCCACGAAAATCTCCGATTGCCCGCCCCGATTTCCAAGAAAGATCGTATTGACGCCATACACGATTCGCGTCCCGTCGTCAACGCGATCTTTGCCTGGATAACGATCGATCGAAAACAGATTGATGTCGTCAAACTCGAATCCGGTACTGTCTTCGTTCGGAATTTTCGACGAATTCAGGCCCGATGTCGAGGCGATCAGCGCGGCGCGAGGTTTCACGATCACACGAACGTTGCCCAGTTCACGGACAAATGGATAGCGCCAGCCCAGCCTGGCCACCGGATACAGCCGGCCCGCAAAACCGGTGTAGCGCGGAGCCGAATGGTGACCGACTTCCGTGACGTGGTAGCCGTCAGCGAACAGGTCGACGCTTGCCAGGAATTTCATGCCGGTCGATTTGTGAACGTAGGGCAGACTCCAGCCCAGCTGTGTGCTGGCGCGATAGCTGTCTGTACCTTCCCAGCGGGTAAGGCTGGCGCTCGAAAAGTGGAAATGCCAGCGGCCCCAATGCTTGTAGGGCCTGCCGAAACCCTCGTGTTCGACATAAGGCAACGCCTGAGGGGTCTCGCGATACCGGTCGTCTGCCCGCAAGCCCTGGAAGTGATGCATGCTCAAAAGCGTATGATCACGCCCGTGAAAACCCTCCAGCCAAGCTTCGGACTGCAGTGTCTGGTCGTTTGTAATCTTGTAGCGCTGCAGATAGGTGTTGTCGGTTGCCCAGAGTCCGTCGGCACCGAATCGCCAATGCTTGCCGATATCATGTCGGACCTTGCCAGAAAGATGACCTCGGGACCCGTCGTCAATGATGCGCTGCGCCTGGAAGTCGCGCCGACGGGTATTGACGTAACTGCCATCGACGACCGCCGCGCCATTCTTGAAGCGTTGACGATACTCCACCGATATCCCGGGCCGGTCCCGGATCGTGATCATTGGCGTGACCGTTGCGTCCCTGTCCCGGCTGATGCGCCAGTAATAGGGAGTCTTGATCCAGACGCCCGACCTTCTGTCCCCGCCGACACGCGGCGACAGGAAACCGCTTCGACTGTATACCGCGGGATCCGGGTGCGCCATGTAGGGAGTGTAGACGACCGGCACGCCATAGAGCTCGAGCCACGCGTTCCGATACTCGATGTCCCTTGTATTCTGGTCGTGAATGACCCGCCTGGCCTTGATGCGCCACAGTGGCGGGCTGGCCGGGTCTGCTGCGCACAGTTTGCAGGGCGAGAAGACGACCTGAGCCATCTCGGTCCGCCGACCGCCGGTCCGCCGGGCGCCGTTGGCAGCGACTCGGGTCTTGTCCGGAAACAGAAGCCGGAAGCGCTCGATCAGGCCGTCGTGCAGGTCTTCGGTCAACTCCATGCGTTCGCCGAAGATCGCTTCGCCGCCAGGCTCGATGATAACGACATTGCCAAGCGCCGTGATGCGCCGTGCTCGTTGATCGTAGATCACCTTGTCAGCGCGAACCGTGCGACTGCCTTGGGTGATCCGGACGTTGCCAGAGGCGACGACTTCGTTCCGATTCCGATCGGAACGGAGGCTGTCAGCTGTAATCAATACAGGTTTCTTGTTGACCGCAGTGATCTGGGCCATCGCCATCGGAGCTGGCACAAGAGTCAAGGCAATCGCAAAAAAGCCCCCGAGATTTGCGAGGAGCATCCGACGCGCCATCGACGATGTCGATCTAGCCATCTTCCCGATGCAACAACACCGCTATTCCAACGAGCAGGGTCGCAACAGCCGGAGCCCAGGCCGCAAGTACCGCCGGCAACCCGGCAGGAGTTGCCAGTGCAAGCACCAGATCGGAGACGAAAAACAGCACAAGACCGGTGCCAATCCCCGCCGCGGCGGTCAACAACACATTGGTCTGCCTGTTGTGCGGCAACGAGAAGACCGCCGCAATCAAAATCATCGCGCAGTAGAAGACCGGCTCGGCGATCAGGGAATGCCAGTGAAGCCGATGTTCCAGCGCGGAAAATCCCGTCTCTTCAAGGGCTTCGATGAAACGCGGCAAATCCCAGAACGAGATGGAGGACGGCGAGGAGAAACTCTCCTGGATGTCAAGCAGGGTCAGGTTGGTCGGGATCGCATGGCGCTTCTTGCGCGCCGTCGGCACGTCCGGCATGGAGATCCAGACGTCGTGAAGCTGCCAGGACTTTCCTTCCAGAACGCCGCGGGCAGCATCGACCCGTCCCTCGAACCGATTGTTCCTGTCGTACAGCAACATCAGCACCTGGCTCAGCGTCAGCGTTTGCCCGACGACGGACGATCCCTTGGCATGGATGACCATTTCCCGGTCGCCGGCAAACTGCCGTAGCCAAACACCGGACCGGGAAGTTGCCATCAGGGATGAGCGATTCTTCAGATATTCTCTCTCAAGTTGTTCGTATTGGCCGATCAGCGTGGTTCCAAGCGGATTGATCAGCGTCACCGTGACGGTGCCGAGCGCCGCGGCGGTGAGAACGATCGGGAGAAGGAAATGCCAGACCGAGACGCCGCACCCCCGCAGGATCACGAGTTCGGTAGTGCGATTGAGCCGCCAGAAGGCCAGCATGCCGCCGAACAGCATGACGAAAGGCAGGGTCTTCTGGGCTGTCAGCGGCAACTTGTACAGCGCCATACCGAACACGATACCGAAGGTCACGCTTTCCTTGCCCGAGGCGCGGCGCAGCAGTTCGATGATGTCGACGATCAGGATGATTCCGATGAAAAGGCTGAAAACGAGGAAAAAAGCACCGAGGAAATTCCGGATCAGATACAGGGAAACACTACGCGACAGACGCGTTGGTCTGGGGGAGCGACTGCCGGCCTTCCCGATTGTGTCAAAGGTTGCGGTCGTGTCGGTTCCCATGTGAAAATGGTCCCTTATCCTGCTGCCGCCGATCGACGTCGCGATCGCATCGCAAGCCGACCCAACCGGACGACCAGGGCATTTGACCAGTCCGGGCGCGCCAGCAAGACCAGACAGGCAAGGATCGACAGGATCGCATTGGCATAGGCCAGGAGAATCAGGTCTTGCAGTTTGGCAGAGGCGCTGTAGAGGCCGATTGCCGCTGCTTCCACGCTGCCGGCGATACCCAGCCCAACCACTATTCTGATCGCCTGGCCACGTTTGTCGAATTGGCCGACCAGCATCGAGACCAGTCCAAGGAGTGGCAGCGCAAGAGCGTAAAGCGGTGCGACAAGTCGGTTATGTCCCTCAGCAATCAGCTTTGTCCTGTAACGCCGCTCGTCCGCGCCGCCGCCGGGAGAAAGCAGTTGGCCGAGAAACCGCTCGTCCGGTTGCAGGTACGTGCGATTTCGGCGTTTGCCGAAGGTGAACACAAAGCTGTATCTTTCAAAATAGAGGACAGATATCTTGCCGGTCTTTCGATCTCGCTCCTGCCGGTTCCCGCGTTCCATCAGGACTCGAGGATTGGCTTTCGACGACAGGATCGTCCCCTTCTCGGCCATCATCGTGAAGGTCTTCTCCGGATCCCGGCTGTCCTGAACCAAGATACCGCGGAGATCGTCGCCGAAGCGCTCGCGAACATAGATGGTCAGGTTGTCGCCGAAGTTGTTGAAGCGGCCTTGCTGGATGAGACCGACCGAAAAATTGTCCCGCACGTCATCCTGCAACGACCGGAACTCCCTGAATGACACGGGCAGGATGTAAAGCGAGATGAGGTAGCAAATCAGCACGCCCGACAGGCAGAGCGCGATGACAGGTTTGGCGAGGTCAAGGTCGCTGAGGCCAGATGATCGCATGATCACCAGTTCGCGATCGTTCAGCATCTTGTTGAACGCGAACATGGTCGACAGGCAGAGCGCAATCGGCAAGATGACGAGCAGGAACGACGGCAGCAGCAGCATCGTCAATTCAAGGAAAGTCTCCAGCGGCAGGCCGCGATTCAGGATGAACTTGATGAACCGCATCGACTGCGTCAGCCAGATCACGGCAGTCAACGCCCCGGCAATGAACAGGGTTCCGATCCCGACTTGCCGCAAGATGTAAAATTCCACTTTGCTCATTGCCGTGTCTATACGCTGAATCGATGATCGCGAGCCACCGGCATTACAGACGAAAACCGTGCCCGCGGACATTTCGGCGGGCCTGTGGTGATTTCCGCCTTCGGCGCCTGTCGGTCGGTCGCGCCGAGCCAACCCGGCGGCGCGTTGGGCAAGTGGCCTTGTCTGCACGTCGGCATGCCAGACCCGTCAACGTCCTGCATCCGGTACGCCGACGAACATCGCCAACGATCGGTACTGGCGACTGCCGATATTGCCGTGCCGGCACGGAAGGGCTTTCTTCCCATTGATGAACGCCGGGACATTCCTGCTCAGACGCAAGAAGAATTGACTGCGCTCCTCTACCTGTCGACGACCGGCCCTCGAAGCCGGACAGTTGCGCGTGGGCAACGATTGTCTCGACACCCGGTGGCAGCGGCTATATCGTGTCTGCCGTACGTTGGCGAGGTTGTCCGGTCTCCAACGGCAATATCGCCGGTGCAGCCCGGATCGGGCCCCATTTTCCGACCAGGCCCCGGCCATGTCCGGGCATGAGAGCACAGCGGGTATCAGCATGACGCAGGGCAATTCACTCCTCAGACACGGGGTTGGAATCTGCCTCGCCGTCGCCTTTCTGTTTCCGACGACCGCCACGGCGCGCTGCATCCCGGTTGCCCTGGCGCCGACGACGGAAGGCGCTCGGGTCCACCTAGTCCAGGCCGACAAGGGAGGGTCGCCCGGAAATCCGGAACAGGGCAGAAAGTCGGAGGGCGGGCTTCGAGGGCCCATGCTGCCGGCAGGTCATGTCGAGATCGTCTTCCTGGGGCATTCCAGTTTCCTGATTCGAACGCATGAGAACGCCACGGCGATTACCGACTATAACGGTTATCTTCGCGCGCCCTTTGCGCCCGATATCGTGACGATGAACAGGGCGCACAGTACGCATTATACCGAAAACGTCGAGCCCGGGGTGAGGCATGTTCTGCGCGGCTGGCCCCGGAACGGCAAAATTCCGCGCCATGACGTGCGGGTTCAGGACCTTCGCGTGACCAATGTTCCAACCAACATTCGCGATGGCGAGAACGGAATCCCGGGGCGTGCCGGCAACTCCATCTTCATCTTCGAATCGGCCGGCTTGTGCATCGTTCATCTCGGCCACCTGCATCACGCCCTGCGGCCCAGCCATGCCGGTCGCGTCGGATCGGTCGATATCCTGCTGGCTCCGATCGACAACACCTGGACCATGTCCCACGATGAACTTGTGAAGGTCATCGACCGGTTGCGCCCCGTGGTGATCATTCCCATGCACTACGGTTACGGCGGAAATCTGGAACGCTTCGTCGTTCTGATGAAAGCCAGGAAATACAGGATCGAATTCGCCGGGAGCGATTCGGTCCACTTCATGAAGGCGACCTTGCCGGTGCCTACGGTTGTCGTATTGACGGCCAGAGGATCATGATCGCGGATTCCGTGTCGGCGACAGGCAACAGAGCGTTCGCCTGACGCCGCGCAGGCGGAATCAGACGACTGCGGATCCCGCAATACAGGAGCAAGCCCATGAATCTCTCGAAACCCGTTTGCGTATTGGCCGCCGCAGCAGCCGGCCTTGCGACGCCGGCACAGGCGGCGCCGCAAATTCTGGCGCTGCTGGAAACATCGGTACCCGTTGCGCTGAATTGCGACCGTGACCTCTGCACGGCGACGCTCGGCAGCTATTGCTTGCAGGTGGAGCGTCGTGCCCCGGCATCCGGAATGAAGCTGTACCTTGCCAAGGGCGGGAAAGTCACTCTGGTGATCCAGGAGCGCAAGGGCTTCGAACGACGGGTGGACGCATCGGCTGTTGCCCGGTTTGCTTCGGAACGCAAGGAATACGCAGTTCGGATCAGTGTTCCGCGTTCCGTGATCGGCGCCGGCGCGCAAGCCGTGTCGGTGCAGGTCGGCAAGCAGGTGTCACTGGTTCCGGAGAACATTGCAGACGACCCCCGACCACACACGCCTGCCGAAATCCATCGAGTCACGACACGCGATCGAGTCGCCGGACAGATCATGGAACAGGGCCGTCACAGGATGTCGATACTGACAGCCCAGGCGTTGAACCGGATGATCAACCGGCTGGACCATCGCAATTCAGTCGGTCGCGCCATGCCGGATCGGGCAGACAGCATCGAAAATGTCCCGACGCTCTTGACCTCGACCGTCAATCACCACGTTTCCCGATGTCGGTCGAGTATCGATTCAGTCGATTGCCTGAAGAAACGCCACGACAACCTGCTATTTCGCTACAATCTCAGTTACTGGCGACGCAACAAGAACGCCGGCTTTTAGGACATGACGCCGTCGGGGCGTCATCCGAGAGCAGCGCCTTTGTCGTCCCGGGATGACGCTGATGCGATTGTTGTACCGGCACCACGAAAAGTGCATGACGATTTTCTCCTGCTGCATCGACAACAGAAGCCACCCGTGCCTGTCTGACCACTGACAGGTCGTTCGGACTCGAGCACGATTTCGGTGCGGTGTTTCATTGGCTGCCGTTCGGACATCCCATGCCATCCCGGTTCGGCTGCACTCGAAACCGACGGCAAGGGGGTCGAACGGAACCGGAAGGCGCAACGATGGCGCAAGGTGAAACGCTCCTGACATGGACGTTTGCCGCCGGTATCCGGGAGCGATCGCGTGCTGATATCGGCTCGCCATGAATTCTTCAGATCGCCGAAGTCTCTGCCATTCGGGCATGTCGTCCCGGAATTCTCGAGCTTTCCCGGAGGGGCGGCAGCGCCTGTTGCCGATCCGGGAACGATCGACGGCAGGCGGGGTTTACAGAACCCCGAGACTCTCTGCTCAGCGTGAGTCACAACCGTAGCCGGAACCGTTTTTCCTGAATTTGAAGCCATTGCCGATCGAGAAAGACGCGAAAAAGCGTCACAAAACGTAATGACACGTGACTTGGTAGGGCGTGCCGGTTTGTGGCACAGTCTCGAAGAACAGGGATCGGGGCGGCGGTCGAAAACCAGGGCGCGCCGCCCGGAAGGGTATGCCGAGCCATGACAACCGCACCATCCGCTGATTCTCGTGCCATTGCTGCTATCGTCCTGGGCGCCGGCAAGGGCAACCGGATGAGATCGCGGCTGCCCAAAGTCCTGCACCAGATCGGCAACCGGCCCATGATCCTGCATGCGCTGGAGGCGGTGCGCGCCACCGGTGCGCAGACCACTGTCGTGGTCGTGGCCCCGGACATGGACAGCGTTGCCGACGCAGTCGCACCGACGGCAACTGTCATCCAGCACGACCGGTTGGGAACTGCCGATGCGGTCAAACCGGCGAGAGAGATGGCGGGCCATGGATTTGAAACTGTCCTGATCCTCCATGGCGACACGCCGTTTGTCTCTGCCGAGACGCTGGGGGCCATGGTCGCGTTGCGGACCAGCCGCGATCATGGCGTTGTTGCTCTGGGCTTCCGGCCGAAGCGGCCTGGTGCATATGGCCGACTGGTTCTGTCCGAAAGCGGTGCGCTCGAGGCCATCGTGGAGGCCAGAGACGCCACCGCCGAGCAGTCAAATATCGGCTTGTGCAATTCAGGGGCCATGGCCGTCGACGGAACGATCCTGTTCGAGTTGATCGACCAGGTCAGCAACGAGAATGCCGGCGGCGAGTATTATTTGACCGACATCGTGGAAATCGCCTGCCGGCAAGGTCGTACATGCGGCGTCGTCGAGGCTGGTCCCGATGAACTCCTGGGGATCAACAGTCGGGCCGAACTGGCCGATGCCGAACGGATCTTCCAGCGAAACAAACGCTTCGCCGCGATGGAGGGCGGCGCCACTCTGGTCGATCCGGAAACAGTTTGGTTCAGCCACGATACGGTTGTCGGCCGGGATGTTGTCATCGAACCGCAGGTGATCTTCGGTCCCGGCGTTGCTCTCGCCGATGACGTTACGATAAAGGCCTTCAGCCATATCGAAGGAGCAACCATCGCGCATGGTGCCGTCGTCGGCCCCTTCGCAAGGTTGCGTCCCGGCGCCTGCCTGCAGGAAGGAACGAGAGTAGGCAATTTTGTGGAAGTAAAGGCCGCAGTCCTCAAACCGGGTGCCAAAGTCACCCACCTCACTTATATCGGCGATGCGGAAATTGGCGCCGAAGCCAACATCGGCGCTGGCACGATTACCTGCAACTACGACGGTTTTCTGAAGTCAAGGACGATCGTCGGCGCCGGCGCGTTCATCGGTTCCAATACCGCGCTCGTGGCGCCGGTCACTGTCGGCAAAGGCGCCATCGTAGGCGCCGGCAGCACTATCGCCGCTGACGTCGAGGAAGATGCGCTGGCCTTTACGCGCGCCGAGCACACGGCGATTCCGCGAGCGGCAGCCAGGTTCCGAGAGCGCAGGAAAGCCGAAAAGGCGAAACAGGCGCCGGCGAAAAAGGACTGATCGCCATGTGTGGAATTGTCGGGATCATCAGCAGGGAACCGTGCGTACCCTTGCTGGTCGATAGCCTCAAACGCCTGGAATATCGCGGTTATGACAGTGCGGGCATTGCGACCGTCGAAAATGGTCGCATCCGCCGCCGCCGCTCCGAAGGCAAGGTTTCCAAGCTGGAAACCAAACTCAGGGATCGTCCGATCGGAGGGAAGATCGGTATCGGCCATACCCGTTGGGCAACTCACGGCATCCCCAGTGAAATCAATGCCCACCCGCATGTCACCGACCATGTCGCGCTGGTTCACAACGGCATCATCGAAAATTTCCAACAGCTGAAAGACGAATTGGCGGCAGAAGGTCGAACCTTCGAAAGCGACACGGACACCGAAGTCGTGGCTGAACTTCTGAGCAGCTACATCGATCGGCAGATGCCGGTCCGCGATGCCGTCCATTCGACGCTTCGGCGTCTGGAAGGCGCCTTCAGCCTTGCCGTCATCTTCGCCGGCGAAGATGAACTGATGGTGGGCGCCCGACGCGGCAGCCCGTTGGCCATCGGTTACGGTGATGGCGAGATGTTCCTGGGCTCAGACGCAACGGCCTTGGCACCGCACACGCGCCGGATCAGCTATCTGGAGGAAGGCGACTGGCTGGTCATGTCGCAGAACGATGCTGCCGTTTACGACGCCGGCGGCTCTGCGGTCGAACGCAGGATTACAGAGGCGGCCCCTGCCGGCGCGCAGATCGGCAAGGGTGGTTTCCGCCACTACATGCTGAAAGAGATCCACGAGCAGCCGACCGCGATCGGCGATACGCTGAAGAGCTACTTCGATCCGGCCAGACACACCGTGAACCTGCCCAAGATGCCGTTCGATATCGCCGCCGTCCCACGCATCACGATCACGGCCTGCGGGACAGCTCATTCAGCGGGTCTTGTCGCCAGGTACTGGCTGGAACGGATTGCCCGCATCCCGGTCGAGATCGATGTCGCTTCCGAGTTGCGGTACCGTGAAGCGCCAATGCCCGAGGGTGGAATGCTGCTGGCGATCTCGCAATCCGGTGAGACCGCCGATACGCTGGCATCGCTGCGTCACGCCAGGGAACACGGTCAGCATGTTGCCTCCGTTGTGAACGTGCCGAACAGTTCGATCGCCCGCGAAAGCGATGTCGTCCTGCCAACCAAGGCGGGTCCGGAGATCGGCGTCGCATCGACCAAGGCTTTCACGACGCAACTGACCACACTGGCCTGCCTGACGATTTCGGCGGCCGTTGCCAGGGGCGCAATCCGCCGCGAGCGCGAAGCCGAGCTGTCGCGCGCCATCTCGGAGGTGCCGTCGCGCGTCACGGAGGTCCTCACCCATGACGAAACCATCAGGAAGATCGCCCATACGGTCGCCGAGGCGCGCGATGTCCTGTACCTCGGTCGTGGAACCGGTTTCCCGATCGCGCTGGAAGGTGCACTGAAACTAAAGGAAATCAGCTATATTCACGCCGAAGGATATGCGGCGGGTGAAATGAAGCATGGGCCCATCGCGCTGATAGACGAGAAGGTGCCGGTGATCGTGATCGCACCGTCCGACGCCCTGTTTGAAAAGACGGCGAGCAACACGCGAGAGGTCCTGGCCCGCGGCGGCAAGGTGATCTTCCTGAGCGACAAGCAAGGCATTCAGAAGCTCGGGGACATGGCGACCGCGACGGTCGAACTGCCGACTCTCGACCCCTTCGTGCTGCCGATCCTTTATGCCATCCCGGTGCAGCTGCTGGCCTATCATGTCGCCGTGATCAAGGGTACGGACATTGACCAGCCGCGGAACCTTGCAAAGAGCGTGACGGTGGAATAAGGCACGTTGACGGCAGTTTTCGCAATTTCCTGCAAGACAACGAAAGCGCCATTCTGCAGCGATGCCGCGGGCAAGGACAGCGGCAGTCGCAGGCGGTAGCCCAATGAACGACTTGTTGCTGTCAAACGATGAGCTTGATCGACTTCGATCAATCCCGAAGCGAGCAAGGAATCCCGGTGCCCGTTGGCTGGAGAAACCGGGCCGCCACAAGCAGCGGAATTTCGATGCCGTAACGGAAGACGGGGCGGTCTACCGGATCTACCAGCGGCAGAATCTGGATGACGATCTGGACTTTTCGTGCGGCCTGGCACTGATACGGCGCGGCGGGAAGCCGCTGAGCCTGATTCGGTACAATGGAGCGAGCCACGTACACGGGGCGATCCGCTACGTTTGCCATATTCATCGTGCCTCGGCCGAGGCACTCACGGCAAGGAGGAAAGTCGACAGCCACGCCGAAGTAACGGATCGGTACAGGACCGTGGAGGGAGCCCTCGCGTGCCTGATAGAAGATTGCGGCGTGGAGGGTCTGTTCGCAAATCATGACGGGGGAGATTTGTTCGATGGCGCTTGATCAGGTTCAACTGGAAAAGCTGCTGTGCGAGCGTCTGTGCGCAGAGGTCAGGATTCACCGACGCGAGGACAACGTGCTGATGATGGAATCGCCGTTCACGTTTCCGGATGGCGACCGCTTCCCCATCTACTTGTCCGAAACGCCGACCGGAAGCGTGAAACTCAGCGATCTCGGTCACACCCTGATGCACGTAAGCTACGAGAATGACGTGGACCTGTTGTACGAAGGTGCGCGCGCATCCCTGCGTGAGCAAATCGTGCGCGAGAGCGGCATCGAGGAAGACGAGGGCATCTTCTCCATCGAGACGCCGCCGGACCAGGTAGCAGGGGCGTTGTTCAGGTTCGGGCAGGCATTGACGAAGATTCACGACCTGACGTTCCTGAGCCGCGGGAGGATCGCCCCGACGTTCTACGAGGATCTGCGCGAGTTGGTCTTCACCATCCTGGGCGAGGAAGTCGTCGAGAGGGACTACATTCCGCGGGAGGTTCCGGACGCCAACCGCTATCCGGTCGACTACCGTTTTGAGGGGCAGGACGGAGGGTCTGTGTTCCTGTACGGGATTTCGGGCCGCGACAAGGCGCGTCTGACGACAATCATGCTGTCGCATTTTCTGCTTCACAGCCTGCCCTTCGAGTCGGTCATCGTGTTTGCCGATCAGCAAGAGATACCGAGACTCGACCTCGCGCGGCTCACCAATGTTGCCGGAACCGCGGTCGCGTCGCTCGAGGCGGAAGACGATCTGCGCCGAAAGATCGAACGCCTTGCTGCGTGAACGCGTGTCGATGAGGGCGCGCATTGCCGAACTGCGAAGGGACGGCAGGGTGTTCGAAGAGGTCGGTGCCGCGGTCCGCGCCCTGTTCGCCCTGCCGGCCGTCACGATCGCCGTCCTGCCGGAAGGGGCGGGAAACCGACCCTGCAGACGGGCGACAACCGACGGAAGACCGTCGTCGAGCGCGGCGTGGATGCCGAGGTCAGGGAACGCCCGACTGCCGGGCGACGGACTTCGCCTGCGACCGGTGCCGGCATCAGCCGTGTGGCTCCCGCCTCCTCGGCGAACGCGCCTTCGTCACCGGGTCCGCTGGCCTTCCCCGGGGGCGCCTGATGAAGAGACGGCTGCGCGAGGCTTGCCACAAGGTCAACGAAAGCAAGGCCAGGACCCTGGCCGAGAACCCCCCGCACCCGAAGGGGAAGCGCGGGCGAACCGGGAATTCTCCGCCGCCGGCAGGCGCGTCGGGGCACCATGTGTTCCGGCGCGATGGCGCAGGAACCTCAGACCCGGAATTCGAAGGTCCGGTCTCGATGATCGAGGCAGCGCCTTGTGAGCGCGATGCCTTGGAGGGCTTGTCGGGTCCGGCGACCCGGCAGGGAACCTGCGCCGGAAATTGCTCGTGCGTCAGGCCCCGACGTCACTCGCGACTTCAGGAACAGGCTCCGGGATGCAAGGCGCGATAGTCGGATCCGTCCATGTCCGGCACGGCAGGCCAAACGATCCGCCGCGCCGCAGACCGGCAAGCAGGATACCCACGGGCGACTCATGCGTTACAAGTCGGGTCATCCGGGATGTTCCCGACGCCGTAACGACAGCGAACGAATCGTCATGGAAGAAGCCTCGGGCGCGGGTCAGCGCAAAAGTTCTGTCAGAAGTCCCAGCAACAGGCACCAGCCAAAGACACGATTGGACTTGAACTTGCGCAGACAATCGGCGGGATCGTCGATATTCACCCGGCCGGCCTGCCAGGCCAACTGGAGGGCGCCGAAGCCCAGGCCGATCCAGAAGAACAGCCCCAGACCGTCAGACCATCCCGCTGCGGCGATCAGGACGAGCGCAAGGGCATAGAAACCCCACAGCAACGGTCGCGTCCGCTCGCGCAGCTTCAGAGCCGTGGACTTGATGCCGATGAGGATGTCGTCTTCCTTGTCCTGATGCGCGTAGATCGTGTCGTAGCCCAAAGTCCAGAACATGCCGGCGACGTAGAGGAATACGGGTGTCCAGTTCAGATCGCCGCGCACTGCCGCCCAGCCCAGCAAGGCGCCCCAGTTGAATGCCATGCCCAGCACGATTTGCGGCCAGTAGGTCCAGCGCTTCATCAGCGGATAGATGAAGACGACAACCAGAGAGAAAGCGCCGACGCCAACGGCAAATCGGTTGAACTGCAGCAGGATCGCCAGAGCTACGGACATTTGCAGGGCCATGAAGAACAGTGCCTGCCGGACCGATATCTGGCCGGACGGAATCGGACGGGATCGGGTTCGCTCCACCCTGGCGTCGAAATCGCGATCGACGATGTCGTTCCAGGTACAGCCGGCGCCGCGCATCAACAGCGCGCCGACGCCAAAAAGGGCCATGAGCCACAGGAACCAGCCGAGGCTGTCCCAGCGCCATCGAAGCGTATCGAACGCCAGCGCCACCGACCACCAGCCGGGGAAAAGCAGCAGCCAGGTCCCGATCGGACGGTCCAGCCGCATCAACCGTGCATAGGGCCTCGCCGGCGGCGGCAACAACCGGTCGGCCCAACTCCGGACGGGCATGTCGGTGCCGGCGATGAGATTGGCGCGGTCGGTCGGAGATGCCATCGTCGGACGCTAGCGCCGTGGACGGAATCGGGAAGCGGACCAAAGGTTGCGCGCGGTTTTGTGGCAGTCCGCCTCGACGCGGAGGACTTGGCAGAGGCTGACGGCAGGCATAGGGTCCGGGCTCTCCGAACCCCGCACCACACTGGTCCGATGCAGGTCTATCTCCCCATCGCCGAAGTCTCCGTCAACGTTTTCCTGTTGTTGGGGCTTGGGGGGGCGATCGGTTTCCTGTCAGGCCTTTTCGGCGTTGGTGGCGGGTTCCTTCTGACGCCGCTGTTGATCTTCATCGGCATACCCGCGCCGGTAGCAGTGGCCTCCGAAGCCAATCAGATCGTTGCATCGTCGGTATCGGGCGTGATCGCCCATTGGCGGCGCGGCAATGTCGATTTCAAGATGGGCGGCGTGTTGCTCGCCGGCGGATTCGTCGGATCGTATCTCGGTGTGGAACTGTTTGCCTGGCTGCGAACGGCCGGACAGATCGACCTGGTGATACGGCTGTCCTACGTCTTCTTCCTGAGCATCGTCGGAATGCTGATGCTGGTCGAAAGCTCCCGCGCGATCCTGCGACACCGCAGCGGCAGGGCCGCCCGTCGCAAGTTGCATCAGCATTACTGGGTGCATCGCTGGCCGCTGCGGATGCGCTTTCGCAAGTCGAAATTGTACATCAGCGCCATCCCGCCCTTCCTCATCGGCGCCCTGGTAGGGATCCTGGCGGCCATCATGGGTGTCGGCGGCGGGTTCCTGATGGTGCCGGCGATGATCTACCTGCTGGGCATGCCCACGATCGTCGTGGTCGGCACCTCGTTGTTTCAGATCATTTTTGTCACCGCGAGCGTCACCTTCCTGCAGTCGGTGACCACACAGACGGTAGATTTCGTACTGGCCCTGCTGCTGCTCGCCGGGGCAGTGATCGGCGCCCAGTTCGGCAGTCGCGCAGGGCAGTTGTTGCGCGGCGAGCAACTGCGCGGATTGCTGGCCCTGATCGTGCTCGCGGTGGTCGGAAAACTGATCTTCGACCTGGTCGCAACGCCAGACGACTTGTTCTCCCTCGGCGTGGCGGGTTCATATTGATGAACGCCCAGCGATCACGGTGGATCGTGTTGTCGCTGGTTGCAGGGGTGCTGGCAACGAAGACGCTGTTGCCGGTGCCTGCGCATGCCGCCAGTCTGGCGGCAGACCTGTCGCGCAGCACGGTCGCCATCACCACGGGCTTTACCGGCAGCAACGTCATCCTTTTTGGCGCGGCGGATGGACCCGGCCACATCGTGATTGTGGTGGAAGGGCCGCCCGAGGACACCATCGTGCGTCGCAAAAGCAGAGTGAGCGGTATCTGGATCAACCGGCACGCGGTCGTTTTTCGCAATGCGCCATCGTTTTATGCTGTCGCCGCCACCGACGCGTTGAAGGAGATCGTGTCCGGCAGAACGGCACGAAAGTTTCGGATCGGCGCCGAGAACCTGAACCTTCGACCGGTGGACCGCAACGGGTTGCAGGTACCGGAAGGAGAAGCCGCCCGGTTTCGCGAGGCGCTGATTCGAAATCAGCGGCGGTCCGGCCTGTTCCGACCGCAGGTGGCCAGGGTTGCAATGCCCAGCACGGGGGTCCGCCTGTTCCGGACCGAGATCTTCTTTCCGTCAAACGTGCCGACCGGTGCGTACACGGTACGGTTCCTGCTGTTGCAGGACGGTTTCGTGATTCAGCGGTTCGAACGCAAGCTGCTGGTCAGCAAGGAGGGGCTCAGTGCCCGCGTGTTTCGGTTCGCCCACGACCACTCCGTCCTGTATGGTATTCTCGCAATCGTGCTGGCAGTCGTCGCCGGTTGGGGCGCCAGCGCGGCATTCGGGCGAAAATGATTCCCACCGACGCAAACAGCCTCGGAGACTGGCGTGGCACTGCTGGATCAAAGACCTGACAAGGGACGTCGGCGGCAGACGGAACGTATTTTTCTGGTTGTCGTGGACGATTCGGACGAGATGCCCGTGGCCCTGCGCTACGCAAGCTTGCGCGCCCGAGCGACCGGCGGTCGGGTTGCGCTCTTCGCGGCGGTCGAGCGGGAAGATTTCGGTCACTGGGCTGCCGTTGACGACCTGCTCGAGACAGAACAGCGAGAGGAGGCCGAGGCCCTGCTGGTGCGTCATGCCGAAGCGGTCAAGGAAGTGACCGGCCAGCCGCCGGTCCTCTACATCAGAAACGGCGCGGCGCGAGACGCTCTGTTGAAGCTGCTTGAAGAAGAGCCGTCGATTTCCATTCTGGTACTCGCCGCCGGTACCGGCGGACGGAATCCCGGACCGCTCATTTCCGCCTTGACCGGCAAGCTGCACAGCCGGCTGAGCGTTCCCGTCACGATCGTCCCGAGCAATTTGACAGACGATGATCTGGAAGCTCTTTCTCAGGCTGCGCCACTGACGTGATGTTCGGGAGTGTTCCGGCTTTGATCGACATGCCCGGCGCGCCATGCCTGTAGTCCTGCCTTCGGCGACACCCCTCGCTTCGCAAGCCCTTCCGCAAGACGACAGAACAAGGGCTCACGTCGTCGTGAACCCTTCATAGTCCCGCGCCGCCACGTCGTCGCATTTGGCGCGATAGGCGGGATAGCCGCCGATGTAAGGCATGAACATCCTGGGTTTTCCCTCGATATTCGCGCCGATGTACCAGCTGGAACAATGGGAGCGCAGATTGTTTTCGGCCGTCAGGTTGACGTGCTCGACCCAGTCGTCCTGAGCTGCCAGATCCGCTTCCATCACGGTCTTGCCCTGATCGTGCAAGGTTGCCAGACAATCCGCGATCCACTCGACATGCTGTTCTATGGCGGGGATCATGTTCGTCAAGACCGACGGGCTGCCCGGCCCGGCGATGACGAAAAGGTTCGGAAACCCGGCCACGCAGAGGCCCAGATACGTGCGCGGGCCGGCTTCCCAGACTTCCCTTAACGCAAGACCGCCGCGGCCACGGATATCGATCCTTGTCAGCGTACCTGTCATGGCGTCGAATCCGGTGGCAAAGACGATGGCGTCGACGTCAATCGGGTCAGCGTCCTCAAGTTCAATCCCGGTCGTCACGATCTTCCGGATCGGGGTGTCCGTCAGGTCGATCAGATGCACGTTCGATCGGTTGTAGGTAGCGTAATAACCGGTATCGACACACAACCGCTTGCAACCGATTTCATTGTCGGGAGAGAGTTTCCGCGCTGTCTCCGGATCGTCGACGATCTGGCGGATCTTGCTGCGGACGAAATCGGCAGCGTACCGGTTCGAGGTCCGGTTGCGCAGCAGATCTCCATACGCGCCCATGAAACCTAGCCCGCCTGTCTGCCAGCGTCGTTCGAACTCTGCTTCGCGCTCTGCCGGCGCATCCAGCAGGGCAGACGGGCGCGGCAGGTCGAAGACGACGCAGGTGATCCGGGACTGCGCGATCTGCCGGAATGCGCCGTAGTTTGCCTTGATTGCCGAGACCTTTTCAGGATCGAGCGGCGCGTTGTGGGCCGGGACGGCGTAGTTCGGGGTCCGCTGGAGAACAGTCAGTTCAGCTGCCTGTTCCGCAATGACGGGGATGGACTGGACGGCGGATGAACCGGTACCGATCACTGCGACGCGTTTCCCGGTGAAGTCCACGCCTTCATGTGGCCAGCGGCCGGTGTGATAGGTCGGGCCCCGGAAAGCATCTTGGCCGGGGATGTCCGGCAGGTTGGCGGTGGACAGGCAGCCGGTTGCCATCACGACGTGGCGCGCCGTCACGGTGCGGGCTTCGCCGTCTGTTCCCTCCAGACGAACACGCCACAAATAGGCATCGTCATCCCACTCCGCACCCACCACATCGATGTCGAACTCCATGTTCGCACGCAGATCGAATCGGTCTGCCACATGGTTGGCGTATTCCAGGATTTCCGGCTGGGCAGCATAGCGTTCGGTCCATTCCCATTCCTGCTGCAAGGCTTCGTCGAACGCGTAGGAATACGACATGCTTTCGACGTCACAGCGCGCACCGGGATAGCGATTCCAGTACCACGTGCCACCGACATCGCCTGCACGTTCGAACGCGCGCACGCGAAAGCCCGCCGCGCGCAATCGATGGAGCATGTACATGCCGCCGAAACCTGCGCCGACAATCAGAACATCGAGGAGCGGTCCGCTATCGGAGGCCGATGTCGTCATGGCTCGATCGTTCCGTGGGCCCGCAAACCCGTCGGGGGCTGCCTGCTCGCAGGACACCGATGGGGTCGTCAGGCCGTTGACCGCCAGGAAATCGTCTGCGCCGAAAGAGAACCGCGCCGAACCCTGGCGGTGCAGGCGGGCGGATGGCAGCAACGACAGAGATCATCGGAGCCGTTTCGGCCGGGAGAGAATGCTTGCGCGGTGCCTTCGATTGCCAGGACATCGATTGCGCCAGACATCCAATGTCGAGGGCCCCATGGGGAATGACCGACAGAGCGCCGATCTGCGGGTTTTTGGTGGCATTGTCAACCGCGACTGTCGATGCCTGGCGTCACCGCCCGAATCGGCGCAGGCCATGTTTCCCTTTCCGTCAATCATTCCTGACAAGCCCCAATGTCGATGCTCCCGATCTCTTCATGCCACCGGAGAAGGGCGCTTGAGAGGTCGCCGACGGCCTTTTGAATTGGCGCGCCAGAGAGGATTCGAACCCCTGACCTTCGCCTCCGGAGGGCGACGCTCTATCCAGCTGAGCTACTGGCGCATTACCTGCCAGCGACATAGACCAGCATTGCCGGATTGGCAACATCGTGAAAACCCTTTGCCGGCCAGCCGAAGGCGCCATGCCCGGACGGCGCTGAAAAAGATGATTCGCCCCTGAACGCGAGCAAAGTGGCGCCAGGGACGAGACGGCGTGTACCTGAGGGCAGTTTCCCGGCCCCCGGTCTTGTCGGACTTGCGGTCCCGGGTGCTGCCTCGGGCGTTCTCGAAGTCCATGCGGTCCCTCTGTTCCGGGCGACCGTCGAAAACGCCGCCGTCGGCACCGTGCAATCCGGCAGGCGGGGCGCGCTATCCAAAACGCAAGCGACAGGAGGCGGCAACCGGGATATCATGGCGTCATGCCGACAATGACCGATCATCCTGCTGCAGTGCGAAGTCTGGGCGTCGTCACGGGACTCGTCAAGGAAGCCGACTGCGTGCGGCGGGCCTCGGGCGACGACCTGCTGCTCATGGTCCATGCAGCGGCCGGTCAGGCCAATGTGGCGCGCGATGCGGCACAAGCGATGATCGATCGCGGCGCGTCGGGCTTGCTGAGTTTCGGCATCGCCGGCGGACTGGATCCGTCTCTCGGGGCCGGGGTTGTCGTGATCGCCGATACCATCCATGGACCCGGCGGCAAGTCATGGCCTGCAAGCGAGCGCTGGGTGGAGGCGCTGACACGGTTTGACGGCGCCTTCGACAGCGGCGCGATCCTGGGCAGCAATACCCCCGTCATGACGGCTTGCGACAAGCGACGACTGTTTCGGCATACCGGTGCCCTGGCGGTGGACATGGAAAGTCATGCCGTCGCGGCTGTCGCCCATGAGGCCGAGGTTCCCTTCGCGGCGATCCGCGCCATCGGCGATCCTGCGGGTCGGTCCATCCCGCGCGCAGCGCTTCTCGGTCTGTCGCCAGGCGGCAGGACCCGTGCCTTGCCGGTGATTGCCGGCCTGTTGCGCCGGCCCGGGGATTTCGTCGGTGTCTGGCGTCTGGCACACGAGACCAATACCGCCCTGTCGGCCTTGCGAGCGATCGTGGATGCTGGTGCGATGGACACCCTGGACTGAACAGGGAGCGGACGTGTCAGACGCCGGGGATCTTGTAGACGCCAACCCCTACCATGTAACCGCCGACGCGGATGATGTAGGACATCTTGGGCTGCATCGTTCGGGTGCACGGACTGTACCACGAATAGTGGGCCCAGCCGCGACCGCGCCTGCTTTCTGCAATCCGGAGGAACGAGGCGTAGCGGCCGGCCAGCCGATCGCCGACCAGCCTGGATCCGACCTGATCGGGCCACCCGCCGCTCGCAACCAGCGTGCCATCGAGATCGAAGACAAAAACATAGAGATCGCCGACGCCGAAGCCTTCACTGCGTGCCGTAAACACGGGTAGTGCGATCGCCGCGCCCTTGTCGCGGAGGAAGGCTGCCGCCTTCTCCGCAAGCGCCTTGGCGCGTTCTTCGGTGGCAAAAGGACAACGGGGATCGAATGCCCGGGCAGGCATCGCGGAGACCGCGACAAGTACCATCGTCACAATCCATATCGGCAATACAAGCCGTCGCATGACCCTCTCCTAATGCAATCTGGGCGACTTCAGCATGCTGCTGCGATCGATGCTCCTGACGGTGATTTCGCAAATCCTGTCCTCCCGCGCGACGGTGAGCGGGATCAGGGCGCCAGCGGATCCGATATCCCAGACGGTCCGGTAGAAGTCAAGCAGATCGCCGATCGGCGATCCCTTCAATTGCAGCACGACATCGCCGGGATGCAGCCCGGCCTTGTGCGCAGGACCTCCTTCGACCAGCCCGACGACAACCGGCTGGTCGGACACGTCTGCCGCGTACACCCCCATCCAGGGACGAGGTCGCCGGTTTGCCGTGCCATGTTTCAGCAAATCGCCCAGAATCGGGGGCAACAGGTCGATCGGAACGATCATGTTGCCGTCCGCGCGTTGCTCGCCGCCAAGAGCGTCCTGCACAAAAAGGGAGCCGACGCCATGAAGCCTGCCGCGAGGGCCGATCAGGGCGACGCCACCCCAGTTCGGATGAGCCGGCGTCGTGAAGATCGCTTCGTCGAGGGCGTATTCCCAATAACCGGCAAACGCGCGCTTGCCAACGACCGTCGCAGCCAGGGCATGTTCGTGGCCACCGTGACCGGCGACGACGACCCTGGCGCCTGCGCTCAGGTCGTTGTTGCCGAATTCCAGTGCCGGGGAATTCAGCGAACCGAGCGCCTGAACCAGCCCGAAGCCGGTTTCAAAATCGCAGGCGACCGGATAGCCCTGCACCGCAGCGCCGGCGTGGTTGAGCAACCAGATGGTCTCGGCTTCGGTCGTCAGGTAGCCGATCGTGAGAACCAGCCCGCTGTCGCTGATGACGATTCCGTTGCCGGAGCGCGCCGTCCCGAGGGTTCCGGCCGTAAAGGCGTCTTCGGGAATTTCGGCATGCAGCGCCACCATGGACCGAAGCACCCGGTCCAGATCGTAATCGACCTGTTCGGGCTTTGCCCGGTCAGCTTCCGCGAACGCCCAACCTGCGTCTGTATGCTCGTCGGTCATCAAGGCAGAGATAACGCGGCGCAGGGCCGAGGCAACACTGCTGCCACAGCGGCAAGACGCGCGGCCGCGACAGGCCGGACCGTCCTGTCCTGCCCCGTCGCGAACACCGGCGCCATGGTCTCGAGCCGATCCGCATCCGGAATGCGTGCAACGGTGTGCCGACCTTCAAACTCCCGCAACGGCGGCATCCCGGCATCAAGGATCGCCGGCATGAGGAGGGAACGGCGCGTGCCGAACGTGCAAGCCCGCAGATGGATTTGCCGGCCGCGGCATTTCGCTTCGGTTTTCAGAGGTCGGAATTTGTTTCCGGATATCGATGGATCGACATCGGACCGGACAGTTTCGTCTCCTGCAGAAACTGCATGATCGGCAGAAGGCCGTTCCGCCGGGATTTGCCGACCGCATCGACGCGTCGATGCCGGCGTGCATTCCTGCGGCGGCCGCGTTGGTGCCGATTCGTCGAGAATCTCGGGCGCGAAACACGATCGCACAATTTTGTTGACGGCGGCGGATCCTGCCTGTTATTGTTCGCATAAAGAACAATTGTTCGCAATACGAACAAATTGAACGCTGGATCTTGAGGAGAAAATGCTGTGGCCGAATATTCTACGGTCTTTGGCGGTCTGAACGATTTCACGCCGGGTGGTGTGGACGCCATCGATGACGATCCCAGGAATTACGTTTTCTCCAACGTGTTCGACGTTGCCGGCAAGAGTGCCCCCTATGAACGGGTGGCAGTCGGCAAGAACCTGGAATACGTGATCGAAGCCGTGCGCGCCGAGGGACAATCTCCCTGGTATGCCTGCGCACACGACGAGTTCGCGCTGTGCATGGACGGCGAGGTGGAGATCCACCTTGTCAAGCCGTCGACCGCGCCGGTCGACGAGGACAGCGAAGGCGCCGTGATTCTGCACGACGCGCCGGACGGCCGGAAAATGGGCCGTATCCTGATCCGCCGAGGCCACATGGCCCTGCTGCCGGGCGGCGCTGCCTATCGCTTTGAGGCCGGCGGCCCGAGCGTGCTGCTGACCCAGGCGATCCAGGGCCCGGCCACCATCGAAAGATGGGCGGACATCTGCCAGATCGAAAACCGGCCGGCCGCGTGATCGTACGCACGCCCCGCACCACGACAGCGATTTTCCGAAAGGACGACTTCAATGACCCAGGCCATCCAGTCCCACTACAAGATCGGTCCCGCCTCCAACGAAACCGGCTACAGGTCCTACGAGGCCGGATCCTTTCGGTTCAGGCGCGACGAGTATTTCGTCACCGTCACCTGGCCCAGGGGCGAGCACACGATGGCCGCCGATGCATTCATGCGCGCCATGATGCGAACCGTCGCCTGGGGCTTTTTTTATGGCACGCTTGCCTACGACCCCGTGTTCGGTACAACCAACCACTATGGCGTCGTCGACATGTTCGCGGGCACGTATCATCCGGTGTTCAAGGAAAAGGACCGGGATCATCTGGAAAAGTTCAGGGCAGAAGACCTGCTGGAGTTGTTCCGGGACCTGGTCGATGACTGGACGAACGAAGGGTACGACCCGTTCGCTGCGCCCGGCGAAAAGCGCGCCGGCAAACCCTGGGGCCGCAAGAACGGCAACAACGAAGCCGCGGTCAGCCGCATCCGCGTCACTGCCAACCGGATGGTGGGTCTGTCAGGCGATGCCGAGATCCGGACCGACGAGAACGGATACCCGCAGAACCGGATGTTCGAGGACGTTCCGTCTGACCAGCCGCTGGTCGTCGCAGAACCGGGATTCGAGAACGATGTCGCCGCATTCAATCTGTACGATTATCTGTCCCGTTCCGATGTCACCTGGAATCCGTCCGTCTGTTCGGTGGTCAAGGAAAGCCTGTTCTGCCCCACCTCCGAGGAGTTCATCCTGCCGGTCGAACACGGCAACGACCGATGTGAGTGGTTCGTCCAGCTGTCCGACGAGATCACCTGGGACGTAAAGGACAAGGAGACGGGCAAGCCACGCAGCCGCGTTGTAATGCGTCCGGGCGACGTGGCCTGCATGCCGGCCGACATTCGCCACCAGGGCTACAGTGCGAAACGGTCAATGTTGCTGGTCTGGGAGAATGCCAGCCCGCGGATCCCCGAAATGATCCGGAATGGCGAAGCACCGGTTGTAGCGGTGCAGTTCTGAGGCATGCTTCCCCTTTCCGTCATGCCCGCGCCTGTCGAGACCCGGCTGGCTGCAGCCACATTGCCGAATGCTACCCTGCGCGGAAATCATGAAAGCGACGAACGCAACAAGGAACCTTCCCATGGACGGCAGCAGCCTTGACCCGGATCCCACGGCCTGGAAGCCGGCTTCGATCCGGAACGAGCTCTTCATCGGGGGCGCGTGGGTCGACGGCATCGAAGGAAAGACCATCGATGTCCTGAATCCGCACGACAATTCCAGGATCACGACGATCGCGGCAGCGACGGCACCCGACGTGGACAGGGCGGTGGAAGCTGCAAGTAAAGCCTTCCCCGCATGGTCGTCCATGGCAGCGATGGATCGTGGACGCCTGCTGCTGAGGCTGGCGGACCGAATCGAGGAAGAGCAGGCTGAACTGGGGCGGCTGGAATCGCTGAACACCGGCCACCCCTTCCGCGACACCCAGATGCTGGACGTGCCGCGGACGGCCGTGACGTATCGATATTTCGGCGGCATGGCCGACAAGTTCGAAGGCTCGGTCATTCCTGTTGAAGCCGGTTTCCTGAACTACCTGGAGCGGGAACCGGTCGGCATTGTCGGTCAGATCGTGCCGTGGAACTTCCCGCTGATGTTCACCAGCTGGAAGATGGCGCCGGCGTTGGCGGCAGGGAATTGCATTGTCATCAAGCCGTCGGAGATCACACCGCTCTCCACGCTGCGGATCGCCGAACTGATTCAGGAAGTCGGTATTCCTGACGGAGTCGTGAATGTGGTTCCCGGTCATGGCCACACCGCAGGTGCGCGGATCGCTGAACACCCGGACATCGACAAGATCGCCTTTACCGGCTCTACCGCGGTCGGTCAGGGGGTCGTCCGCGCATCGGCGGGAAACCTCAAGAAGGTACAACTCGAACTGGGAGGCAAGGGCGCCAACATCGTGTTCGGAGACGCGTCGGTTCCGGCCGCCGTCGGCGGCAGCGCGTTCGCCATATGGCACAATCAGGGTCAGGCCTGTATCGCCGGCTCCCGCCTGATCCTGCACGAGAGCATTGCCGACGCATTCATGGAGAGGTTTGTCAGCCTGACCCATTCCATCAAGCTGGGCAATCCGCTGGACCCGGCAACGGAAATGGGCCCCCTGACCTCGCGCCTCCACCAGCAGCGCGTCCTGGATTACTGTGGCGTCGCCCGAGACGAGGGCGGCGAAATCGTCACCGGGGGCGAAACGGCGGACGATCCCGCTCTCGCCGAGGGTTGCTACGTGAAGCCGACGATCGTGAAGGCCAGACCGTCTGACCGGGTATGCCAGGAAGAAGTCTTCGGCCCTTTCGTTTCCGTGATGACCTTCAGGGACGATGCGGAGGCGCTGGAGATCGCCAACAGCACCGCATACGGCCTGGGAAGCGGTTTGTGGACCGCAAACCTGCATCGGGCCCACAAGTTCGCGAGGGCGATCCGCGCCGGGATGGTCTGGATCAACAGCTACAAGCGAGTCAATCCGGGCTCGCCCTTCGGCGGCTTCGGCATGTCCGGCTACGGCCGCGAAATGGGCTTCGAGGCAATGCGGGAATACACGCATCCGAAATCGGTCTGGGTGAATGTGGACGCCCAGATTCCGCCCTACTATCCGCGCTAGCCAGAGCGACTTCATGGCGGAAATCCTGTCCCTGAGAGAAGCTGTGGCGGCGTTCGTGAAGGACGGCAACACGATTGCCATGGAAGGCTTCACGCATCTGATCCCCCACGCGGCCGGCCATGAGGTGATTCGACAAGGACGGAACGGCCTGACCCTCGTGCGCATGACGCCAGACCTGATCTACGACCAGATGATCGGCATGGGCACGGCAGACAGGCTGATCTTTTCCTGGGGCGGCAATCCAGGCATCGGCTCGCTGCATCGCCTCCGTGATGCCTGTGAAAGGAATTGGCCCTGCCAACTGGACATCGTCGAGCATGCCCACGCCGCCCTGGCAATGGCCTACGAGGCTGGCGCCGCCGGTCTGCCGCTTGCGATTTCCCGAAGCTACATCGGTACCGACCACGAATCGGTAAATCCTCAAATCAAGCGGATCGAGTGTCCCTTCACCGGCGAAAGGCTGGCCGCCTTCCCGTCGATCCGGCCGGATGTGGCGGTGATCCACGCCCAGCGCGCCGACCGCAAGGGCAACGTTCACCTGTGGGGCATTCTGGGCGTCCAGAAAGAGGCGGTGCTGGCCTCCAGGTTCGCCATCGTGACCGTCGAGGAAGTGGTCGACGATCTGGGCGACACGGCCATGAACGAGACGATTCTTCCGGGCTGGACGATCGACGCCGTATGCGAAGTGCCCCGCGGCGCGCATCCTTCCTACGCCCATGGTTTCTACGAGCGCCACAACGCCTTCTACACGCGATGGGACCTGATCGCACGCGACCGGAAAGCCTTCCTGAACTGGATGGAAGAATATGTCCTGAGTTGCGCAACCTTCGCAGACACCTGGTGCAAGCTGGAGGCAGATGGCTATGTCTGATGCCGTCGGCGACCTGGGCTATACCCAGGACGAGATGATGACCGTCGCGGCCTCCCGGCTCCTGATCGACGGCATGATCGTTTTTGTCGGGATCGGGCTTCCGAGTGCCGCCGCCAATCTGGCGCGACTGACCCACGCGCCGGAGCTCGCGCTCATCTACGAGTCCGGCACCATCGCGACAAGACCGAACGCTTTGCCCCTCTCCATCGGGGACGGCGAGCTGGCGGAAACGGCGCGGACAGTGGTCTCCGTCCCGGAGATGTTCCGGTATTGGCTGCAAGGCAGCCGCATTGACGTCGGATTCCTGGGCGCGGCGCAAATCGACAAGTATGGCAATATCAACACCTCCTACATCGGCGGCACCTACCGGACGCCGAAGGTACGCCTGCCCGGAGGCGGCGGCGCACCGGAGATCGCCACCCAGGCCGGTGAGATCTTCGTCATCATGCGCCAGTCGCCGCGCGGCTTCGTCAACCAGCTGGATTTTGTGACCTCGCTGGGCGGCGGTCCACGTCGCGAGGAAGCCAGAGCGAAAGGCCAGGTCCCGACAGGCAAGGGGCCCAGCACGATCATCACCGACCTTGGCGTTCTGAAGACCAGCCCGGATACCGATGAATTCATCCTGACAGACCTGCACCAGGGCTGTTCGGCGGAACAGGCGAAAAGGGCGACCGGATGGAACCTGAAAGTCGCGGAACGGGTTGGTCGAACCGAGCCGCCCTCTGTGCACGAATTGTCTGTCCTCCGGGCCCTGACTGACGGCACGGTCAGGGCCCGCGGCGAAAGCGCGTGATCGATCCGTTCACCTTTGTCGGCCGTCCGGCGCGGGTCGTCTTCGGCCGCGGCAAGCGGATGACGCTGGCGGCGGAGGTGGAACGGCTGGGCGCATCTCGAGTGCTGGTGATTTCGACGCCGGAACAGCGTGGCGAGGCCGAGATGGCGGCGGACCTTCTGGGCGGCCATTCCGCGGGAATCCGCGACCGGGCAGCCCCGCACACACCGATGGAAACCGTCTGCGCGGCGCGGCAGGTTGCGGCCGGTCTGGGCGCCGATTGCTATGTCACCGTCGGCGGAGGGACCGCCATCAGCCTGGGCAAGAGCATGGCCCTCGAGTCGGAAAAGCCGGTGTTGGCATTGCCAACAACGTACTCTGGTTCCGAAATGTCGCCGGCACAGGGCTTCACGAAAGACGGGGTGAAGACCACGAGGCAGGACGACCGGATGCTGCCGAGAACGGTGATCTACGATCCGGAACTGACACTCGGTCTGCCAGTATCCTATAGCGGGCCCAGCGGGATCAATGCGATCGCACATGCGGTCGAGGCGCTGTATGCCGAACACGCCAACCCGATCGTCAGCCTGATCGCGGAGGAAGGGATCCGCGCCTCGGCAAGGGACTGCCCAGGGTGTGCGCCAGTCCCGACGATCTCGAAGGCCGGTCCCTTGCGCTCTACGGTTCCTGGCTGTGCGGAATTGCCCTGGGCGCAGGCGGCATGGCGCTGCACCACAAGCTTTGCCACGTCGTGGGCGGAAGCTTCCGCCTTGCCCACGCGCCGACTCACACGATCATTCTGCCCCACGCCATGGCCTACAATGCACTGGCTGCGGAAACGGCCATGAAACGGGTCTGCAAGGCTCTGGACGCCGATAACGCTCCCCGGGCGATCTACGATCTCATCCGGAAGATCGGCGCACCCGTCGCGCTCAAGGAGATAGGCATGCCCGAAGACGGTTTGGACCGGGCTGCTCGACTGACCGCGCAGAATCCCTACCACAATCCGCGTGAAATTACGCAGGATGGAATCAGACGGCTGCTGGACGACGCCTATCACGGGCGACCACCTGCAGCCTGAGCAACCACACCAGTTCACTTTTCAAATCAGGAGAAGCCCCGCGATGAGCAAGATCGAGAAAACCACCCTGTCACGGCGAGATGCCCTTCAGACCGGTGCCGCCGCCGCGGCATCGACGCTCGGCGCGCCGGCCGTCCTGGCCGCGACCAGGAAGATCAAGATCGGCTTCGTCAGCCCGAAGACCGGCCCACTGGCGCCCTTTGGCGAAGCCGACGCCTTTGTGATCGGCAAGGTCAGGGAAGCACTCAAGGGCGGCGTCAAGGTCGGTCGCAACACCTACCGGATAGAGATCATCGAGAAGGACAGCCAGTCCAATCCGAACCGTGCCGCCGCCGTCGCGGCCGACCTGATCCTGAAAGACGAGGTGAACCTGATGCTGGTCGGCTCGACGCCGGAAACCACCAACCCGGTCGGCGATCAGTGCGAGGCCAACGACGTTCCCTGCATCTCGTCCCTCGCCCCCTGGCAGCCCTGGTTCTTCACCCGGGGCGGCAAGCCGGGCAAGGGGTTCAAGTGGACCTATCACTTCTTCTGGGGCCTGGAGGACGTGATCGCCGTGTTCACCAACATGTGGACCAAGCTGCCAACCAACAAGTCCGTTGGCGGACTGTTTCCGAACGACGGCGACGGAAATGCCTGGGGCGACAAGAAACTGGGTTTCCCGCCGGTTCTGGCGAGCAAGGGCTTCAGCCTGACCGATCCGGGCCGCTATCAGAACCTGAACGACAACTTCTCCAACTACATCTCGGCCTTCAAGCAGGCAAAGTCGGAGATCGTGACCGGCGTGATGATCCCGCCGGACTTCATCACTTTCTGGAACCAGGCCAAACAGCAGGGTTTCAAGCCCAGGATCGTCTCGGTCGGCAAGGCGTTGCTGTTCCCGGTCGTGATCGAAAGCATGGGGAAGAACGGCCACAACCTTTCGTCCGAAGTATGGTGGACGCCAACCCATCCGTTCAAGTCGTCGATCACGGGCGAATCGGCCAGAGCCTTCGCGGATTCCTACATGGCGACCACGAAGAAGCAGTGGACGCAGGTGATCGGCTTTGTCCACGCGCTGTTCGAAGTGGCTGTCGACGTCATCAGCCGGTCGGAGGATCCCGTTGATGCCGAAGCCAATCTGAAGGCGCTGGCGGGAACCAGGATGAACTCGATTGTCGGCCCGATCGACTGGACCCGGGGCGGGCCGTTCATGAACGTCTCCAAGACGCCCCTGGTTGGCGGTCAGTGGCGCCATGTGAACAAGCAGTTCCGGTACGACCTGGTGATCACTGCCAACGAAACGGCCCCGATCATCCCGGTCGGCGGCAAGATGGAACCAATCCGCTAGACGGACCGATAGTGGACCGCCGGCAGGGGACATTCCCTGCCGGCGACCCTGACCGAACCATGCCACTCGTGGAGATCCATAACGCACACAAGTCTTTCGGCTCGCTCGTCGTTACCGACGACTTGTCGATGCATCTGGACGAAGGCGAAGCCCTGGGAGTGATCGGGCCGAACGGCGCGGGCAAGACCACCCTGTTCAATCTGATCAGCGGCGGTCTGGCGCCGGACAGGGGTCGGGTGACGTTTGACGGCGCCGACATCACGGGCGTGCCGGCGCATGAACGCTGTTGCCGGGGCATCGGCCGGTCCCATCAGATTCCACATCCCTTCGTCGGAATGACCGTCTTCGAAAACCTGCTGGTCGGCGCAACCTTTGGTGCCGGAAAATCCGAAAGGACGTGCTACGCCTCCTGCGCAGAGGTGCTGGAAAAGACCGGCCTGATAGCGAAGGCCAACGTGCCGGCCGGCCGCTTGTCGTTGCTGGAGCGCAAGAGGCTGGAACTGGCCCGGGCGCTGGCATCGGATCCCAGTGTTCTGCTGCTGGACGAGATGGCCGGCGGCTTGACGGAGCAGGAGTGCCTCGAACTGGTCAACACGATCGGGAACATTCGTGCCGAGGGCATTTCCATCATCTGGATCGAGCATGTCGTGCACGCGCTGCTGTCCGTCGTGGACCGTCTGATTGTCATCAATTTCGGCAAGAAGATCGACGATGGCGATCCGCACACGGTGATGAACAGCAGGCAGGTGCAGAAAATCTACATGGGCATCAGCGCCGAATGACCTTGCTTCACACCCGGAACCTGACGGCATTCTATGGCGACTTCCAGGCCTTGTTCGGCATCGACTTTGACGTCGATTCTGGCGAGACGGTCGCCATCATCGGCGCAAACGGCGCCGGAAAATCGACCTTCCTGCGCAGCCTGACGGGCCTGCTGGTCAACGATGCGGAAGCGATCCGCTTCAAGGGCAGGGCGATCGGAACCCTGCCGGCAAACCATGTCGTCGGTTCCGGAATCGCCATGGTCCCCGAAGGGCGGAAGCTGTTCCCGTCGCTTTCCGTCGAGGAGAATCTGAAGATCGGCAACTACAGCGGTCGCGAAGGACCCTGGTTCGTGGAGCGGATCGTGGACCTGTTCCCGTTCATGAGGCAGCGCCGTCACGATCCGGCCGCCGCCCTGTCCGGCGGGCAGCAGCAGATGGTCGCCATCGGTCGGGCGCTGATGTCCAACCCGGATCTTCTGCTGTGCGATGAAATCAGTCTGGGTCTTGCGCCGACGGTCGTCAAGGACATCTACGATATCCTTCCCGCCATCCAGGAAACGGGCACCACCGTCGTGGTTGTCGAGCAGGACATCCGGCAGGCAATGGCCGTCGCCGACCGCGTCTACTGCTTCATGGAAGGACGCGTGACCCTGGAAGGTCCGCCCGGAAACTTGAGCCACGACGCCATCAGGGAGGCCTATTTCGGGCTGAAGGGCGCCGTCTGATGGACTGGATCAACGCCGTTGTCCAGGGTATCCTCGTCGGCGGCCTGTATGCCCTCTTTGCAACCGGCCTGTCCCTGATCTTCGGAGTCATGCGTCTGGTCAATATCGCTCATGGCGATCTGATCGTGCTGGCCGGCTTCCTCGGCCTGGCGATCGTGACCGGGCTCGGCCTGTACCCGCTGGTCGCACTTCTGATCGTCGTCCCGCTCATGTTTGCGTTGGGCTATGTGCTGCAGCGCGGCCTGCTCAACTTCACGCTGGGCTCGGACATCCTGCCACCGCTTCTGGTCACCTTCGGCCTGTCGATCATCATCCAGAACGCATTGCTGGAGATCTTTTCCGCCGACAGTCAGAAACTTCCGGCCGGCGCGCTCCAGACAGCCAGCATGCAGGTCGCAGACGGTCTGGCAGTCGGCGTCTTCCCGGTCATCGTCTTCGCGTGTGCCGTGGTCGTGATTGCCGGCTTGCAGTTGCTGCTGTATCGGACGGCCCTGGGCGCGGCGTTCCGGGCAACATCCGACGATCCGGATACGGCCCGCCTGATGGGGATCGACAACCGGCACATCTTTGCGCTCGCCATGGCCATCTCGCTTGCTGTGGTGGCGCTCGCCGGAGTGTTTCTCGGCATGCGGACCGCATTCGATCCCAGCATCGGCCCCGGCCGGCTGATTTACGCGTTCGAAGCAGTCATCATCGGCGGTCTCGGCAGCCTGTGGGGAACACTCGTCGGCGGAATCGTTCTCGGCGTATCACAGATCGTCGGCGGCAAGCTCTTTCCCGGCGCCGACCAGCTGGCCGGCCATATCGTCTTTCTGATCATTCTGGTCTTCCGGCCGCGCGGCCTCTTTCCCCGGGCCACGGACTAGGCGGCGGCAGATGGCGAACACCGGCGCCTATCGCGTTACGACCGCGACCCGCACCAGCCGCATCGGACTGGTGCTCATGCTGGCAGGCGTCGCGTTCCTCTCTCTGACGCCTGTCTGGGGCGGACGGTCGGACATGCGCCTGGTCGTGGAGTTCTGCTACTTCCTCGCGTTGGCTCAGATGTGGAACCTGCTGGCGGGTTATGCCGGCCTGGTGTCTGTCGGCCAGCAGGCCTTCGTCGGTCTTGGCGGCTACGCCCTGTTCGTCTCGACGATTTTCATGGGCGTCCATCCCCTGCTGGCCCTGCCCCTGGCAGCCGCGGTCGCCGGCATCCTCGCCCTTCCGACCGCACTGATCGTGTTCCGGTTGCGTGGTGCCTATTTTGCCATCGGGACCTGGGTGATGGCAGAGGTCTACCGTTTGAGCTTTGCGCAAATCTCGGCGCTGGGTGGTGGATCCGGTCAAAGCTTGCCGATCAACGTGATCAGGTCTGTCGCCGGCAGCCGCAGCGACCGCGAACTCATTGTCCTTGCCATCGGCATCGTGCTGGCCGTGGCGTCGACCGGAGTTGTCTATTGGCTGCTGCGGTCCCGGTATGGCCTCGCGCTGACTGCGATCCGGGACAGCGAAACGGCTTCCGAAAGCCTGGGCGTCAACAACTTCAAGACCAAGCTGCTCGTGTATGTGCTGGCGGCCGCCATCACCGGATTCATCGGCGCGCTGATCTATCTGCAGAAGTTCCGAATTGCGCCGGACGCCGCGTTCAGTCTGATCGACTGGACCGCCTACGTCATCTTCATCGTGGTCATCGGCGGCATTGGACGGATCGAAGGGCCGATCGTCGGAACGATCGTCTTCTTCATTCTGCGCGAATTCCTGTCCGATCTTGGCAGCTGGTACCTGATGATGCTGGGTCTGGTCGCCGTTGCGATCATGCTGAAGGCACCGCAAGGCATCTGGGGTGAGTTGGCCAACCGGTTCGACCTGCACTTCTTCCCGGTGCAGAGACGGCTGTACCGCTCCGATGGACAGACACCGGGCGGTAGTACATGAGTATCCGCCATGACCGTCCCTGGAATACCCGCCCCTTCGCACCTTCGCACGGGGATACCGTTTGCGATGCCGATGCCGTCGTCGAAGGGGAAGCCCGGGAATTCGTTTATGGGGAGGGAAAGACGGCTTTCGCGTTGCTTGTCGTTGGCACGGCCGACGGCCCGCGCGCCTGTCTGAACCAGTGTCCGCACTTCAAGATCAGGATGAATACCCGATCGGACGAGATACTCAACACACACGGCCTGATCCAGTGCGCCTGGCACTATGCCTGTTTCCGACCTGAAGATGGCCACTGCGTCTCGGGTCCCGTCGAGGGCCATGTCCTCCATTCGGTGCCAATTGCCATCCGCAACGGCAGCATCGTGATCGGAGAACCGGAAGCATCGGGGTCATCGACATGAAGCGCCCGGCATCGGAAGTCGTGAGGCCCATGGAGCGTGAGCGAGTTCAGTCGCTGGCGCGCGGCCTTGCGGTAATCCAGGCTTTCAGGGCAGACCGCGCCCGGATGACCCTGACGGAAGTTGCCACCACGACCAACATGACGCGGGCAGCGGCACGCCGCTTTCTGCTGACGCTGGAAGACCTCGGTTTCGTGGCGTCAGACGGCAGATACTTTTCGCTGACCCCGCATGTCCTTCGCCTTGGCTATGCCTACCTGTCCTCTCTGTGCTGGTGGCACATCGCCCAGCCCTTCATGGAGGAGGTCGCGCGCTCGGTACGGGAAAGCTGCTCGGCAGCAGCCCTGGATGGCGACGAAATCGTCTATCTCGCGCGCGTGCCGGCATCTCGAATCATGTCGGTGAACCTCAGTATCGGCACACGCCTGCCCGCTTACTGCACCTCGATGGGCCGGGTATTGCTCGCCCAAAAGTCGCCCTCCTTTGTCGACGCCTATCTGGCCGGGACCAAGCTGGAAAGACGAACAGCGCGCACGCTCACTGACCGGGACAGGCTGCGCGCAGAAATTGTCAAGGTAGGAGCCCAGGGCTACAGCGTGATCGATGAGGAACTCGAGGCCGGAGTCCGGTCTGTCGCCGTACCGCTTCTTGACCGGAATGGCCATTGCATTGCGGCGCTGAATATCGGCGGCGCTGCATCACGGGCCACGGTCCGGAACTTGCTGGACGTCTACCTTCCGACGCTGCAGGAAGCCTCGCGCAAGACAACTGCCGCGCTTCCCTGATCGACAAACCGGGGTGCGCCTCCGGCGCAGCGACAGAAGCCGTGCCGGCCGTCCACTCCGGGACCGTTGCGAGGCGGGCGAGTACTTCGTTCATGATCGGCTTCAAGGTGTCTCTCGTCCCGGGCAGCGAGATTGAGGGCGCGTGGTCGGTCGCAGCGGACCGCGCCTGCCCGCACCATCGAGCGAAGTTTCAACCGGTCGTCGGACAAGCTCTTTGAATCGCGCTCGCAACCGGGCGGGTTGCCCGTTGTTCGCGACCGGCAAAGGGATCGAGGCCGACCAGCCAGAATGCGCCCCGCTGCATCACGGCCATTCGTTACCGACAGGAGCGGCGTCGAGCCGCAAGCGATCTTCGTCGTCCGATGCGTCGTTGCCACCTCGCCGATGATGATGAGCGGTGGCCGGGCCCTTTCGTTCCATGTGCAGACGCCGTCGGCACATGACAATCATCCTTGCTGACGGGTGACGCCCGGGCGTGTCGGCGCGAAGTTTCACGGCAGGAAACGCTATCGGGAAGAACGGAAATCGTTGCCCTCAGGCGCATTCGAAACGAGAAGGGCCGCCGCAACGGGCCGGTACCGGATCGCGCCGCGTCGGGATGCTGTCCTTGTTGTCGCGAGAAAGGACATGAGTCACGTCAGGATGGGCCGACCGGATCGCCCGCTGCACATCGCCGATGCTCGACGCGCCTCAAGAGTACCGCAAAGAGAATTCCGGACGCGCACAGGACGACAGTCAGCCACGGGCCCTGAGCCCATCCCCCCATGGCGACGAGCAGGGCAAACAGCGGGGGCGATGCGAGCTGTCCGATGTTGGTTCCTTGCAGGATCAGGCCATTCATGCCGGCGATGCGCGACCTGTCCGGCGCGTGACGCGTGACGCTGCCGAAAACGGAAGCGGGCAGGAGCCCGCCGACATAGGAAAACGTCAGGGCAAAGAACAGGCGCGCGACGACGCCAAAGCCGTCGGCATAGGTCAACCAGCCCGTCACGCCCATCGTCAGGAGGGCGATCGCGATCAGCAGCCATCGTGGAGCCCCGCGATGCCCGAGCCAGCCGCCCGTGAGGTTTCCGGCGGCGTTGGCCCAGATGATGATGGCCACGAAGATCGCCGCGCTGCCTGGATCGTACCGGTAGGTTTCGATCAGATATTTTGGCAGAAAGGCGGTGATCGGCAGAAAGGCAGCAGCGTATATCGAGAACAGGAGGGCGAGGAGCCACGGCCCGGCTCGCCGCAGAACCGCTGCCAGTTCCGCCCAGGGGCTGGGGATGCCGCGCGCCATACTCGCGCCGTCGGGCGTCTTGCGCGTTCCCCACCAGAAACCAGCGGCAAACAGCCAGACCAGCGCCGCGTTGGCAATCCACAGGCCACGCCAGCCGCCGAGGCTGAGCAACGGCGGCGTCAGCAGGATCATGATCGCGATGCCGGTGGGCATGAAGGTTCCCCAGAACCCCATCGCGAGGCCCAGATGGCGCCGTGTGGTAGCGCGCAGAATCAGTGCGGGCGACGCCACCAGGACCGTGACCGCGCCCAGGCCCTCCAGCAGGCGGCTTGCCAGCAGCATCGTCAGTCCATCGGAAAGCCCGCCGGTCAGAGTGCCGGCCCCGGTGGCCATGAGACCGACCAGCGCCATGCGACGTACGCCCCACCGGTCGGCGCATACCCCTGTCACCGCCCCAATTGCCGCGGCAACGGCATAGACCAGCGACAGGACCCAGCCGGCTTCGACCAGCGACAGCGACAACGCCGACTGCAGTGCCGGGATGGCGGAGGGCAGTTTTCCGATCTGGAACGCGACGACAATTCCTGCCGACACGGCAAGCAGCACGACGGTCCAGCGAGTCTCGGCGGCAGGTGCAGGAGACTGCAGCGGAGCATCGGTCATGACGCCGCCTGAAATGCAGGCAGGATGTCTACTCGTCCCTGACAGGGTTGGAGAGAACACCGATCTTGTCGATGTCAATCTCCACGGTATCGCCGTCCTTCATGAACAATGGCGGATTGCGTTTAAAGCCGACGCCGCCGGGCGTACCCGTCACGATCACGTCACCGGGCCGCAGCATGGTGAAACTGGAAATGTACTCGATCAGGAACGGCACCGAAAAGATCAGAAGATCGGTCGTGGCGTCCTGCAGGACGTCTCCATTCAGGCGGGTCTGGAGACGCAGTGAGGAGGGGTCCGGGATTTCGTCCGTCGTCACCATCCAGGGCCCGAATCCGCCGGTACGGGGAAAGTTCTTTCCCGGGGTAAACTGATGGGTGTGGCGTTGCCAGTCGCGGATCGAGCCGTCGTTGTAGCAGCTGTAACCCGCGATGTATCCCAGCGCATCGGGCTCCTTCACATGCCGCGCCTCTGCGCCGATTATGACCGCAAGTTCGCCCTCATAGTCGTAGGCGCTGGAATTGACCGGACAAATCATCGGCTCGCCGGATCCGATCTGGGTGTCCGCCCACCGCGTAAACAGGACAGGATAATCGCTGTCGGAACGCCCGGTCTCTTCAATATGAGACTTGTAGTTCAAGCCGACGCAGACGATCTTGTCGGGATTCGGAATGACTGGCAACAGCGTGACGTCTGCGAGATTTGCCGAGTCTTCATGCTTGCTCATGCGCTCCGCGATCAAGGTCAGCATGCCGTTTGCCAAGGCCTCTTTCAGAGTCGGGCAGATGTTTCCCATGTCAATGACCTTGTCGCCATCGACGACGCCCCAGGTCCGGGTATCTTTGAGGATGAAGGAGGCAAGTTTCATGGTTCAGGTCCTCTCTGGATCGAGAAAGCGCGCCCGTCAGCACCTGCGCGCGAAAGCAGGCGGGGCGTCCTAGCCGTAGCCCGATTTCAAGACGAACCTGCGGTCGCAGTAGGGGCACTCGACAAAACTGTCGGTGCCCATGCTCAGAAAGACTTTTGGATGACCCAGCGTCCCGCCGCCGTCGCAGGACACGTTCCGCTCGGTCACCTCCACGACTTCGGGAGCCTCGGTTTCAGCCATCGGGGCCAGTCATTGCCGCTGAAATATCAGGTATCGTCCGAAATTTTACCCATCGCGCCAATTCGCACAACGGGACAGGTGAACGCGGGTCGGCATTCAGTATTTGCAACTACTCTGCCAACTCTGGCGGGCGGCTGAATGTGATGGTGGGTTATTCTGATGTCCACGGGTTGGCGAGCGTTTCTGTCCCGTTTTACCTGCTGGTCCTTTTCAGGTGACATCGACAAGCGGAGTTGTTGTTCTACGGTGCTCAGTTGCCGTGGGACAGCGAGCCCTCTCGCAGGCGATGGCTCCCAAGAGAAACTGGCTGCCTGACAGACGCCTTGCCTGCGCGTCGGTAGCGATCGCCCAGACGTCTCCGGGCGGTTCTGCCCACATTCCTTTTCACGTGTAGAAGCCCTGTCCAAACTCGTTAAAGTATATCTTAATGTGCCGGAACTGTTCATCGTCGTTTCAGTACGCACCGGATATAGGTGGCACAGTTGCACGCCTCGACAATCGTCCGCACAAGCAATGCTTCGGCTTTGGCCTCCTGTTTGACGCAGAGGCCGGAATCGATTTGAATTATTTGTCCTTTGAGCCTCTTGCAGAACCGTCCGAACAGACGTGATTTCGGCTGATTTTGGGGTAGAGGCAGGGTCGGGTTTCGGGGGCGCCCTGTGGTATCCCGGGTTTGGGCCCACAAGCGACCAGGGAGACAACCCCGATGACCCTGAGCGCGAAGCCATCCGATTTCCGGCACAGGTTTCAAGGGGAGTTGTTCCCGGCGCTGGCGGAGGAGGTGGGTCCCCTGCTCGGGACGCACCGTCGTTTCGTGGCGGCGCCTGATCTGGTCGGCGTCGAAGGCTTCGTGGGCGCACCAGGAGGCGGGCCGGGTCGCCCTCCGGAGGACCGACGCGCTCTTGCGCGGGCGTTTCCGGCCAGGGCCGTGCGGGACCTTCCGACGACGCGGCATCTGATCGACAGGCTCGGGGTGGACCCGGCATTGCGGCGATTGTACGGCTGGTCCCGCCTCGAGGCCATTCCGGGCGAGGCGGCGTTTTCGCGGGCCCTTGCGGAGTTCTCTGCCTCGCGTCTTGCGGAGAGAATGCATGAAGCCTTGGTGGTCGATGCGCCTGGTGAGACGCTCGTCGGTCATGTGTCGCGGAACGCGACCGCCATCGAGGGTCGGGAGGCAGCGGTGGCGAAGCCGAAGAAGACCGAGACGCCCAAGCCGCAAGGGAGAAGAGAGGCCGAAGACACCGTCCCGTCTCGAGCGGCAGGCGGGCGGCATGAGCCTCGAGGCAATGCTCGCCGACCTCCCGAAGGTCTGCGACCGGGGCACGAAGAAGAACGCCCGCGGGATCCGGGAGACCTGGCGCGGCTGCAGGCTCCCTGTCGACACGGCCGACTGCGGCGTGCCGCTCGGTGCCATCCTCACCTCGGCTTCCCTGCACGACTCCCGGGTCGCCATGCCCCTGGCCACCATGACTGCCGACCGGGTCGCGAACCTCCACGACCTCATGGACGGTGCCTGTGACGCGACGGAGATACACACGGTCAGCGAACGTCTCGGCCCTGTCCCGATCATTGCCACCAACCCCCGCCGCGACAAGGCCCTCGAGGACGACCTGAACCGCGAGGCCCGGGCTCGGCGGGCCGCCGGTTGTCCCGACGCCCGAACCGTCCGATACCGCATCCGCCCTGTCGTCGAGAGGACCAACGCCCGCCCCGAGGACGCGTTCGGCGCCCGTCATGTCCGGGTGCGGGGCCCCGCGAAAGTCGCCTGCCATCCGATGTCCGGCCTGCTCGCACTCACGGCCGACCGGATCATCCGCCTCGCCGCGCCATGGCGCAGGCCAACCAGATCCACCGATCCCACGCTGTGCCCCCGTGCCTATCAATAATACACACCTGACTCCGGGTCGCGTTCCATGCGGATGATGATATTGTGGTCGGGTTCCAACACAAGCGGGATGCGGAGAGATACCTCCGCGACGTTCGGCAAAGGTTGACGCGATTCTGTCTCGGCCTTCACCCCGACAAGACTCGCCTCGCGGAGTTCGGGCGGTTCGCAGTCATGAACCGACGGGATCGCGGGGCGGGCAAGCCGGAGACATTCGACTTCATGGGCTTCACGCACCATTGCACGACGACCCGGCAAGGATACTTTCTGCCTGGTCGCAAACCGGTCGTCAAACGGATCAATCGAACCCTGCGGCGCATCGACGAGGTACTCCGCAAGCGCCGGCACCACGACATCCGGGAGGTCGGTGCGTGGCCTAGGCGAGTTTATGACGGCTGGCTCAACTACCTTGCCGTCCCAGTTCATCTGCACGTTCCGCCACAGGCTGCAACGCCTGTGGATGCGCGCATCACGCCGGCGGTCCCAGAGAGCCCGCTTCGACTGGGAACTACTGGAGCGCATGTCTGCAATATTGTGGCCACGCGCTTCAATCCGACACCCGTGGCCGGACCAGTGGTTTACCGTGAACCACCCGAGGCAGGAGCCGGATGGATTACCGTCCAGGTCCAGATCTGTGCGGGGTGTGCAGCAATGCGCATTCCTACCGCGACTGACCGCCAGCGGCGCGACTGTCGGGGGTTCCGCGTCAGCGCGGCAAGCGGCGCCACGGGGTGATGGACATGGTTCGCCAGCGGGTGTTCGGGATTGCGCTGGGCTACGAGGACCTGAACGACCATGCCGGTCTGCGCCATGACCCTGGTTTGCAGACCGCGACCGGGCTCTGGCCAGCGCGCCGACGCTGTGCCGTTTCGAGAACCGGGCCGAGCGAAGTTGGGCGTGGGCGGTTCACGAGGTTCTGGTGGAGAGCTTCATCGCCTCCTTCGCGCACCCGCCGGAAGAGATCGTATTGGACATGGACGCGACCGACGATGCGGTGCACGGCTGTCAGGAGGGGCGCTTCTTCCACGGCGACCACGACGGCTACTGCTTCCTTCCGCTCCATGTGTTCTGCGGCGATCACCTGCTGGTGGCCTGGGGAAAAATGGCGTACGATGAGGACAATTCGTCGTGTTCCGAGTTCGGCCCTATATGGTCTGCCAAGGAACCGGATGCGGTGCTAAATGCTCCCGTGGTTGATAGCGTGTTTGATAATTCATCCAAGGCCGGTATCGAACATGATTTCACCGGCCTCACGGAAGCTGATGTGACGATGGAGGCAGCAGCGTCATGATCGAAGACGAGGACATCCGCCGTCAACTTCGCTTGGGTGAGGACAGCCAATGGGAATTCAAGCAGATTGAATTCAGCGGCAATAGGCCGACGAGCCCGCGCAGGGAAGATATTGCAGACGAACTGGGCGCGTTTGCCAATGCGGATGGTGGCATTGTGTTATGTGGGGTAGCCGACGACGGAACAATTCAGGGCATGTCGCGAGAACGGATGGTAGCTCTGGACCACCTGCTGGCGGAGATCAGCACCGACGCCCTTGAACCGCCACTACGCGTCGACGTCCATCACAGGGAACTGGATGGCAAGGCATTCGTACTGGTGGCAGTGCCGCGTGGCGAAACTCTACATGAACGGAGCGGGCGGGCATTCATCCGGGTTGGTGCAACCAAGCGGCGCCTCCTGAGGGATGAAAGCGTGAGGCTTGCGCAGAGTCGTGCCCAGATCCGCTATCTTTGGTACGACGAACAGATCGTGCCCGGGACCGGCTTCGAGACTCTCGACGAACGCCTGTGGGAGCCCCTGCTCAGCGTGGCCGGCGCGGCGGACCCTCGGCGCGGATTGTCGAATCTCCGCCTGCTGGCGCGTGACGAGGCCGACGTGGACCGGGCCACCGTAGCGGGGATATTGCTTTGCGCCGCCTCGCCGCAGGACTGGCTGCCGCAGGCAACCGTCTCCGCAACTCATTATCGCGGGCTGGATCGTGCGTCGGGCCAGTTGGACGCGCAGGAAATTGCTGGCCCGCTTTCCGCACAGATCGCAGATGCGGTCCAGTTCGTGGTTCGAAATATGCGCGTTTCCGCGCGCAAGACTCCGGAACGGGAGGACGTTTCCCAGTACAGCAAAGCCGCCGTATTCGAAGCAATGGTCAATGCAGTCGCGCACCGCGACTACTCCATGTCTTCGCGGAGAATCCGGCTATCCATGTTCAAGGACCGCTTGGAGATCGATTCTCCTGGCAAGCTTCCCAATGGCATGACGATCGAAGGCATGGAGGCCAGTCAGGCCACCCGCAACGAGGTGATCGCATCAGTGTTCGGTCGCATCCCAGTCGCCAACATAGCGGGGTCGGGTGATCGCAAATACCTGATGGAACGGCGGGGGGACGGTGTGTCGATCATCCGCAAGGAAACCGAAGAAGCCACCGGAATGCCACCGGAGTACGAAGTGGTCGACGAATCGAGCCTGGTACTCCGCATTCCCGCCGCGAAGCTCGAGATCGTTCCCGCCGACGCGACAGTTACGGTGCACTCTGGAGGCGATCCCCTCGCCGGCATCGAGATTCTCGCACTCTTTCCCAACAAGACCTGGGTGAGGGCAACTACTGATGAGTCCGGGCATGCGGCTCTTGACCTTTATACAACCAATCTGCCGATGACAATCTACGCCGCCGGGTCTGGGTATGCGGCCGGGCTGGAACGGGCGTGGACGCCGAGTCGGGGTGGCCTGCTGTTAGAACTCGAACCGCTTGAATCTGGCGGCGCTGCGATTTTTGCCCAGGGCACGGGGCACCTTTCTGGTCTGCACGGACGGCTGAATCCCATACGCGATACCTCCGACCGGACCTATCTCTACGCCGACAACATCGCCATCGAGGAGGGACGACAACAACCAGTGCCGTTTCGGCCCGGCAAACCGTTTCGGCTGACCGACGCCCATGGTTCGGAGTTGGCGGTCACCATCGTGGACATCATCGGTCAGTCCAGCTTGATCGAATATCGACCGTTCAAACAATGATGCACCCAGACGTGTTCATCCAGTCCAAGAACCTGAATTGTGGCCCCGATGTCTGCCCGGATTTCAAGGATTGTCTGGTCGAGCGAAACGGGTGGGGAAAGCCGTGAGTATAGAGGCAATTGCCGACCGGTTGCACGCCCGGGAAGTCGATCTGGCAGATCGGGCGACTGCACATGGCCCTTCCTGGTTGTTGACATGGCCGGACAGGGATACCGGGAAGTCCCGCTGCCTCATCGTTCCCGCCGACGTCATCAAGGGAACGCGGGCGCAGATCGCTGAGCGCCGGCGGCTTCGTGGACTGGTGCGCGATCTGGTCGAGGTCAGCATCCGGACGTGCGATGCCGGGCCGGATCGCACTGCGGCGTTCGATCTCGATGTGATCGAGAAAGACAACGACCATGGGGGCGTCCAGATGTTCGATCTCGCGTTGGCTGGGCTGTATCTCCAATCGATCGGCAGCAAGCAGACGAAAAGCTGGAAGCTGCAGGCATATGTCTCGCAGGTATGGAGACTTACCCGTCGGTCGCTTGACAGATACTCAAGCAGGAATCAGGACAGGTGGGGAGCGAGGGCTGGGCCTGGGTTCGGCATGGACCGCGCCGTCAAGGAAGGCGCAGCGCGGCAGCGTTTCGGTCGCCTGGAACGAAATCGACGTACCGCGTGGAGAGATTTCAGGCCCACTTCGTCACGGAGGTTGCGGCCCAGCGCGTTGTCGTCCGGATCGTTGCTCTCGAGCAGGCGGTTGGCGACGAATGGCAGCGAGGCGGATGCACAACGACCGCTATCGCGATCGGGCACCTTGCGAGCACTCGTGACTGTGGTCTTGCCGAGTACCTTGTTGCTCTTGGCTTCGCCCTTCGGGCCGGAGAACCTGTTCTGCGTCATCCTGATCCACCTCGGCTGCAGGAGACCGTGGTCCGCGCCCGGCAGGCGCTGGTCTGCGACCATATCCGGATCACCGCCGCCGAGCGCGCGAGGACTTCATCCTTGCGGACCCGCGCCCTATCAATCCAACACACTTGACTCGTGGTTCTTTCCTTCCGTTTCGGTTCCGTCCCGGTCCTGCTTGGCCCGGATGGCGATGACGGCACGGGACAGGATCCTGACTCCTTCCCGGAGCTTCCGGGTGCCGGGGAGGGGCTGGCGCTTCGAGGGGTGGAAGCCGGCCAGCCCGCCGGTGAGCAGGACGAAGCCCGCGACGGTCATCCCCGGACCACCCTGAAGCCGGGTCGTCCGGCCTTTCCCGGGCCGGAAGGGAGAGATCCCGGACCTGGAAGGCGGTGATCATGTCGAAGGCGAGGCACTTCTTCAGGTCGTCGGCCTCGTCGAGGCGACGATCCCCGATGCGCGTTCCGACCTTCAGGGCGTGGAAGAAGCGCGCGATCCGCCAGCGCAGTTCGTACCGGCGCAGAACCGTGCGGGCGGTCTCGATGTCGGCGGCGCTCTCGGTGGCCGGCAGCAGCCAGTGCAGCGGCCTGCCCCCGTCTTCAGGCGCGGGGTCTCCTCAAGGGCAGAGACGGCGATCATGCGCACGGGCGCCGCGCCCTTCCGGTCCTTCGGGGGAAGCAGGTCCACGGGCGTGCAGCGCAGCGTCAGCCGTGCCGTGCGGCCCTTCCTGCGGTTCGGGCCGCCACAGGCGGGAACCGCGGTCCGGCGCTTGAGGTGGCCGTGCGGCCCCTCGATCGAGCCATTCTCGTGGGCCACGCCGCGGTTGTTGCGGGTGGCCTCCATGCCGTAATGCTCGCACAGCGCCCGGTGATGTCCTCGACGGCGTCCCTGCTCAGGTTGCGGAACGCCGCCGACAGGCTGTCGGTACGGTGTTCGCAAGGTGCGCCGCCGAGATGCCACAGCGCATCCTGCAGCCCTTCGGCCAGCGCCGTGAAGCTCTCCCCGCCGAGTACCACATGGGCATGGGTGAAGCCCGACCAGGCGAGGCGGAAGTGATGGAGCATGTGATCCAGCGGCTGTCCCGCCACGCTCACGCCGAGCGGGCCCATGCGGGTGAAGTCGGACAAGCCCCGCCGGCCCGGCTCGTGCTTCTGACGGAAGATCACGTCCTTCTCCGCGCCGTGTTCGGCGCGCCAGGCGCGGATCCGCCGCTCCAGAGTGCGCCGCACCCCCGGGTCCAACTCGGGATGGCGGCGCATCAACTCCTCAAACACGCCGACCGGGCGGATGGCCGGGCTGGTCTCAAGGATCGGCACGACATCCTCCTCGAAGATATTGGCCAGCGGATCCGGACGGCGCCGGCCACGCGGCTTCTTCTCCCGGAATGGCTGCCGGTCGGCACCAAGACGGTAGCCGGTGGCGCGGCTGAAGCCTGACTTGGCGGCCGCCACCTCGATGGTATTGGTCTTCCCATGGGTCATGAATAGCCTCTTCTGGCAATCGGTTACGTGACGTCCGGGCAATGGCGCGCTCCTCCACTCGGAAAAACACAACCGTTCGCCCGCCCGGCCGATACCGCCAGAAGGCTCGGAAAAAATCTTGAAGGCGGCGGCGCATCCGGCAGGTGCACGCCCGACGCCTCCGCGAGCAGCGGCAGCATCCGGCGCGCCGACGCCAGGCAGGGCCGGCCGGAGGGGCCGCGCCAGCTCCCCCGCTCGCAAGGCGCGCGGGCCAAGGCGGCACGCGTCAGTTCACCGCCCTTGCAGGCCGCCTCGAACCATTCCACCGTCTCCGCCGAGACCTGACGCAGGCCAATCTGCATGACGGCACGATCCGCACCGAACACAGACCGGAGCTAAGTGTGTGGCGTTGACAGGACCGGGGCGAGGGCTGTCGCCCGCCCGGTCGCCAAGCGCCGGCCGGGATCATCAAGGGCCGGATGGCCGAGGCAGTGGACCGCCAGTCCCGACCCCGGGCCGTATGGGCCGACCCCGGGCGACGGACCCTCGGCGGATGTTCGACGGGATCCGGTCCGTGCCGTCGCGGAAAGCCGCCGATGCAGCCGATCCGTCAGGCATCATTTCCCCAGCGGCTCCGCCCGGACCTCGAGCAGGTTGCGCGCCTCGCGCCCGCAGGCGACGGCAACCAGATGGACAGGCTGCCCGCGATACCTGTCGGCGTAGCCCCGGTCCCGCATCTGGGTGAAGGCGGCATCGAGTGCCGCCTCGGCATCGTCCGCGCCCTCCGCCATCTTGAACTCGATCACGAACACCTCGTCCCCCAGGGGAACGACCATGTCGGCCCGCCCGTGGCTGGTGGCCTCCTCCGAACGCACATCCACCCCGATGGCGCGGAAGCACATGTGCAGAAGACTGGCATGCCACGCCTCGTGGCGCGCCAGGTCCCCCGTCGCGTGCCACTGGTAGGGAATGCTGGCCAGCCAGGCCTTGAGGGTCGCCGCAAAGCCTTCGAAGTCGCCGGTCTTCAGAAGCGCACAGAGATCGCGTCCCTGTCCCGCCACTTCCGTGACCGTCTTGCCCAGATACTGCAGCAAGCCCCGGTTGAGACTGATGCGGACTTCCTGATTGGGATAGTCCAGGCGGTAGAGCGTGTCGAACCCGTCCCGGCGCTCCTCCGTGATGGTCAGGTAGCCGGTCTGGAACAGCAGCGCCTCGGCACTGATGTCGTCCACGTCGAACCGGGAGACCAGGGACTCGTCGACCAGGCACCCCTCCAGGTCCAGCGGGCTGACCGACTTCTCCTGCAGCGTCTCGAACAGGAAGCGCGGCGAGCCGGTCTCGAACCACCAGGGCTTGAACCTGCGGCTGTCGAGCAGCAGCAGCACGTCGAAGGGATTGTAGAGACGCTCCCGGCCCAGCCAGTTGTAGCCGTTGTACCAGGTGCGGATCGCGTCCCGGTCCAGACCGTCGAGTTCCGGGGCGAACACCGTGTCGATGTCCTCGTCCGTGTAGCCGCAGAGCGTCGCGTAGCGCGGATCGAGGCTGATGTCCCTCAGATTGTTGAGACCCGAGAACAGGCTGACCTTCGAGAACATGCTGATGCCGGTGACGAGGACGAAGAGGACATGCGCGGCACTGTCCTTGACGATGCCGTAGAAGCCCCGCAGGTAGTCCCGGTTGGCCCGGGCCCGATCGGGGTCGTGGAGCGCGTCGAGGATCGGCTTGTCATACTCGTCCACGAGGATCACCACCCGTTGGCCGGTGGCGCGATGGAGACGGTCCAGAAGGTTGCGCAGGCGTCTCGGGCCGGTATCGGATGTCGAGGCCGGGGTGAGGCCGTGTTCGCGCTCGGCACTCTCCAGTTGTTCGATGATGTCTCCCTCGATGTCCGGAGGTGTATTGTAATTTCCACCAAAGCTCAGGCGCAGGACGGGATGGGTCACCGACCAGTTCCAGTGGTCATGGATGGCCAGGCCCTCGAACAGTTCCTTCCTGCCCTCGAACAGCGCCTTGATCGTGTCCACCAGAAGGCTCTTGCCGAACCGCCGCGGGCGGGAGAGGAACCAGTGGTCGCCCTGCTCGATCAGATCCCGGATCAGCAGGGTCTTGTCGACATAGTAGCTGTCGGTCTCCCGCAGCCTGGCGAAGTCCTGGATGCCGATGGGCAGGCGTCTGGAGGTCATGGGTCGCTCCCGTGGCAGGGGGCGGGGGCACCGCTAGACACGGCAGGCGCCCGCGGGCGTGACGTCCGGCGCAATGCGCCTTCCCCGGAACATCCCGGTGCAACGGGACGGGTTCGCGCCCGTGGCGACATCATCGCCTGGCCGACGGCAGCGCGAGGGCCGCTGGAGATGGCATGGGATCCGTCGTCTCCCCTCGCCGTGAAAAACGGAAACCCGCAACGCAGCGGGCACCCGACTGTAGTCCGGGGTGCGACGCCACACAAGCCATGCATGCCGGCGGCAACGTCAGGAGTCATGTGTCAGAGCCTGTTCCTGAAGTCGCGGGCGGCCTCGTGCTGTGGTATCCTGTCGGGAGTTTCGACACCGACGAAGGAGGATACCATGGCGTGGAGCGAGGCCGCCCGAGCGCAGCAAAATTCAAACTGAGCAACTATCAGCTACGACCATGCTCTGTCGAAAGGTTATACCCGCGCTCCCGTTCTCGCTCTCGACCAACTGAACTACACTACCCGCTGTCGTACCGTATCGAATCCGAAACACTTGCCATCCTGCGGGAGAGACCACCACGAACAGGCATGACACTTCAAGTTTCGTCACCACGAACCGCCACGTCCTTCTGTCTAACCCGGACGGGATAGGTCGGCCGACAGGATGGCTATGCCACTCGCCCACATAAGTCTGCCTGTGCCGCGACTTGCGCCATGCCTCAGTCGCGGCCTCCTGATGCCGCTCGTCCTGCCGTGTGAAGGACGACAGGGTGGCCTTGTCGGCGGCACCCGGTTCGGTGCAATCGACAACCTCAATATGCGGCCCCCGATAGGAGCAGATCAGGACCCCCCGCGTTCAGCGTGCCCAGTACAGGCGCACCTTACCCCATCAAGGAAACCGCACACTTCGTGGCCGAATAGTGCGTATTCGACTCCCTCCCGTCTACCGCGAGCCAGCGCAGGCCGGACAACGATCCGACGGCGATGGGTTCCTGTCCTTGACTTCGACTGTAGCTTTTTTGTCAACCCTGATCGTCCTCAACCTCGTCCCCGGTTCACCGCTATTCCAGTCCAGCACCAATTGAAGCCCTAGCGCCGCTGCCATCGCCGGCGCCGCCACTCCGTAAGCAATATGTGGCTCGATCCCAAAAGTCTGTTCTATAAACGGATCACCTATCTATTTCACGATCGATTTATGCAACATAGGCTTTTCAATTCACCTGAAATCTGCTAGAGTGATCCATAAATGGGACAAGATGTCTCCTCGTGATCCATTCATGGAGCGCGCAGAGCAATGGCGAAGCCCGCACACAGAAGCTATTCCCGCTATGCTCGCGAAGCCGCAGAGCTTCTCGGGCTGATGATCCGTAACGCGCGTATCGAACGCAACATCACAGTCATTGATATGGCCGAACGCGCCGGGATTTCGCGCGGCCTCGTGCACCGCATCGAAAAGGGCGAAATGGGCTCCTCCATCGGTGCGGCCTTCGAGGTGGCCGCCATTGTCGGGTTGCGTTTGTTCGAAGCCGAACCGACAACGCTGACGCGCCATCTGTCGATGGAACGAGACAAGCTCACCCTGCTGCCGCAATCCGTCCGCACGGGAACGACGAAGGTGAAAGATGACTTCTGATCGCCCTGACACGAAAGCGCCGGAGGAAGCCTATGTCTGGATATGGCTGCCCGGCGCGACGGCACCGGTCGTCGCCGGTCGCATCGCGCGTGACGGCAAGCGGCTGACCTTCAACTACGGTCAGAGCTATCTGGACCGGAATGACCGCATGCCGATCTACGAGCCGGAACTGCCGCTGCGCAGCGGAGCGATCACGCCGGAAGCCGGGCTGAGCATGGCCGGATGCCTGCGCGACGCCGCGCCTGATGCGTGGGGCCGTCGCGTCATCCTGAACCGGACCTTCGGACGCAAGGGCAAGGACGTCGACACCGCTGCGCTCGACGAGCTGACCTATCTGCTGGAGTCCGGCTCGGACCGAATCGGCGCTCTGGACTTCCAGCACTCTCCATCCGAGTACGTGCCGCGCGCCGTTCAAGCCGCGCCGCTCGAAGAACTGCTGAGCGCCGCCGAGAAAGTCGAGAAAGGAGAACCGCTGACGCCCGACCTCGATCTCGCGCTGTTGCACGGCACGTCGCTCGGCGGCGCGCGCCCGAAGGCGATGATCCAGGACGGCGAAACAAAGCTGATCGCCAAGTTCTCGTCTTCGACCGATACCTACAATGTGGTGAAGGCGGAATATGTCGCCATGCGCCTTGCCGCCAAGGCGGGGCTCGACGTTGCTCCCGTGCGTCTTGAGCACGTCGCCGGCAAGGACGTGCTGCTGGTCGAGCGTTTCGACCGCGCGAAGACGAAAGACGGCTGGACGCGCAAGGCGATGGTCTCGGCGCTGACGCTGTTCGGTCTCGATGAAATGATGGCGCGGTACGCCAGCTACGAAGACCTCGCGGACATCGTCCGGCACCGCTTCACCGTGCCGAAGGCGACGCTGCAAGAGCTGTATGGACGGCTCGTGTTCAACGTCCTGTGCGGCAACACCGACGATCACGCTCGCAATCATGCGGGCTTCTGGGACGGCGAACACCTGACCCTGACCCCTGCCTATGACATCTGCCCGCAAAGCCGTTCCGGCAATGTGGCCAGCCAGGCGATGCTGATCGTCGGAGACAATCGGAAGAGCACACTTGCGACCTGCCTGGAGGCCGCGCCCAGTTTCCAGCTCGGCGAGAGGGCGGCGAAGGACACCATCGCCCGGCAGATCGGCACCATCCGGGACGCATTAGACGACATCTGCGAGGAGGCCGAATTGACTGCGGTCGAACGCAACCTTCTCGGCCAGCGCATCTTTCTGAGCGACTATGTCTTCGAAGGCACGGCGGAGAGCCTGTGGTGATGGATATCCCGTGCCTATCCGATTTACGCCCACAGCTACCCTATGTAGTGTGTGGGGATCATGGACATTGTCGCCCGCGCAGACCTCCCGTTTCCACGATCGCTCCCGGAGTTCCAGCGGGTCTTCCCGGACGACGCGGCCTGCGCGGCGTGGCTTGAGAGGGCGCGCTGGCCCGACGGGTTCACCTGTCCGCATTGCGGGACGTCTGCAGAGGCCTGCCGCTTCGCCGCCCGGCCAGGCGTACTGCGCTGCCGGTCCTGCCGCCGCGACACGCGGCTGACGGCGGGGACGGTCCTGCACCGCAGCCAGACGCCGTTGAGCACATGGTTCTGGGGCGCCCCCCTGGTGGTCAGCCAGACCAGGGGCCTGTCTGCGACGCAGTTCCAGCGCCAGCTGGGGCTGTCGCGTTACGAGACTGCCTTCGGCATCCTGCACAAGCTCCGTGCCGGGATGGTGCGGCCCGACCGCGACCGGATCGGGGGGCAAGGGTCCCATGTCGAAGTCGACGAGACCTGGGTCGGAGGCCGTACGCGCGGCGAAGGCCGTGGCGTCCACCACAAGACGCCGGTGGCCGGCGCCGTCGAATCCGCCGTCGCGCCGGGCGCCACGGTCGTCACCGACGATTGGGCCGGCGATGCCGACCTCGCCATGCGCGGCTACGGACACCGGCCTGTCGTCCAACACGGCGACCCGGCAGTGACCGAGGAGTTCCTTCCCATCGTCCACCTCGTCTTCAGCAACCTGAAGACCTGGCTCGGCGTCAGCCCGAAGCACCTGCAGGCGCATCTCAATGAGTTCGCCTTCCGCTTCAACCGGCGCTTCTGGCCCTTCAACGCCTTCCGCTCCCTGCTCCGGATCCCGGCAGAGGCCGAAGCGCAGACCTGTGCCGGGCTCCATGAAGGTGAATGGCATCACCCCCACATATAGTGGCTGTGGGCGGCAATCGGATAGGCACGGGATATCCTACCAGCCACGATCACAGGTCTGTTGGCTGGCCGTTCGGCGTGATTTCGTTGTGGAAGTATTATGGCGCTGGACGCGGTAGTCGCGACCGTTTCGAACAATGAGGCGCAGGCTCGTAAGCTGCAATCTTCCCATCCGCGACCCGTCGTCAGAGAAATGCAGCTCCTGCATGGTCGACGAACGAGTCCTCGTCGCGAATGTATTTCAGCAAGGTTTCCGCGTTCTTGTGTCGGGGTACCTCCATGATCTTGTCAATCCTTGCGTGATGCGCGGCCGCGCAGGTTACGAATCCGGCCCGCAGCGAATGGCCTGAATATTCCCGTGGACGGCACTTTGAAGCGGGTGGCAGGATATACGCACTTGAAACTCCAGACACCCAAGGACCAGCGATTTCATCGCGTATACAAGGCGACGCATACCTCCCGGCAGGATGAAGTGATGCTGCATCTTTACGACCTTTCGGCAGGCGATGACGGGAAAGCCGTAGAGAAAGCGGAACGTGAGTGGAAGTCGCTACAACGGCTTCAGCAGCATGGCTGGGCACCGCGCATCATCGATTCTTTCCAAGACGCACCGGGGTATCCGGGCGAGATCAATTTCTTCACGATAGCCGATCCCGCTGCGCCCAGCATTGAGGAACGAATCCTCGACAACTCCTGGGATACGACCGCCCGGTTGAAATTTGCGCGGGACGCAATACGAGCACTAACCGATCTCCATGAAGCGGGCGTGGACGGCGAACCCATGGTTCACAGGAACTTGGCGCCAGGCACGATCCTGGTTAAACACGATAATTCGCCGATCCTGACCGGTTTCGAGCACGCTCGAATCCCGGCAGATGAGGTGGTCCCGGAATTTTGGACAGTCTGACGGCGTTGCCAAGGTGTATTCCGTTGTCTGATCATGCCGCCAGAATCCTGTTTGTCAGATTTTCCTGCTGTTGTTGAGCCTGTGGGGATGTGGACAAGGCGGTCGCCTTGTCCATCATATCCACCGGCTGGCGCGCGCCGCAGGCTTCCGCCGGCGTTGGGCCGCCGAGCGCCGAATGGGGACGCTCGGTGTTGCAGAAGCCGATCCACTCGCCGATGACACGCTCGGCGTGGAAGCCATCGGTGAGTTCGTGCAGATGGACCGCCTCGTATTTGAGCGCGCGCCACAGCCGCTCGATGAAGATGTTGTCCATGCAGCGGCCGCGGCCGTCCATGGAGATTGTCACTTCGGCATCCTTGAGCCGGCCGGTGAAGTCGAAGCTGGTGAACTGGCTGCCCTGGTCGGTATTGAAGATCTCCGGCCTGCCGCAGGTGTCGCGCGCCTCATTCAAGGCCTCGACGCAGAACCGGGCATCCATGGTGTTCGACAGCCGCCAGGCCAGGACCGCGACCAGACAAAGGAAGCCGCGGCTGACCGGGATGCAGGTGATGTCCGCGCACCAGACATGGTCGGGGCGCTCGATGGCGAGGCCCTTGAGATGGTACGGATAAATCCGGTGTTCCGGGTGCGGCTGGCTGGTCCTCGGCGCCCGGCAGACCGCCTGAAGACCCATCAGGCGCATCAGCGCCAGCGTCTCCGCACTCTCCCCCTTCGGCTTGTAATAAAGCGAAGACCGGCTGATCGACAGAACCTCGCATTGACGGCTCAAGCTCAGGCCAGGAACATCGCGGCGCACCATCGCCCTGCGTTCCGGCCGGCTCATCGCTTGAGCCCTCTGGCCCAAAAATCCCGTTCCACCGTCAGTTGACCGATCCTGGCATGAAGATCGCGAACCTCCTCCTCATGGTCCCGGGCTGCCCGGTCGACGCCGTTCGAGAACACCTCGCCCAGGCCGTCCATCGCCTGACGTTTCCATGTACTCACCTGATTGGGGTCAACTTGGTGGCGCGACGCGATCTCCTGAATCGTCCTGTCGCCGCGCAGCGCCTCCAGCGCAATCTTCGCCTTGAACTCAGGCCTGAACTTCCGTCGCCTCGTCATCGCGTATTCCTCCGTGAACGGTGGAATACACCTTAACCAACTGTCCAAAATTCCGGGACCACCTCAGAACGCCGATGACCCTATCGCAAACGGAGACACTCCCCTCGGTCGGGATATCGATTTCTGAAAGCCCCGACCTGGGAGTCCTCGGGCTGAGCGACGGACATTTGCGCGACGCCATGGCTGAGATTGCGCTGCACCTGCTCGCTTCCGGAACCAGTCTGGCCTACGGCGGGGATCTGCGGCAGCACGGCTTCACCCGGCTCCTGGCCGAGTTGGCAGGCCGTTACCGGGACCATCCGCGGCATGCCGGCACCATAGTCGTTACAGACTACCTCGCGTGGCCAGTGCATATCAGGATGACGTCGAACGAACTTGCAGCATTCTCGGCAGACCACGAGCCGGCTGCTCACCTCGTCTTCCTGGCCCTGGACGGCGCACGCCTTGCTCCAGAACAACGATTGGGACTTTCCGCGCACGAGCCGCAGGAGGACGAATGGACAAAAGGCCTGACAGCAATGCGAATCGTCATGCTTGCCGACATTCGTGCACGGATCGTCTTGGGCGGCAGGGTCGAGGGGTACAAGGGGGCAATGCCTGGAATCGCCGAGGAGACATGCCTCTCGCTTGAAGCCCGGCAGCCCGTCTTCGTACTGGGCGGCTTCGGCGGATGCGCTCGCGACATTGCGGAGACAGTCGGTCTCGCCGAGCGTTGGGCGGGCTCGCGCGAAGACTGGTCGGGCCGGCGGTGTTTTCACAAGTATTCGCCGGACGATCTCAATAACGGTCTTTCCTGCGAGGAAAACCTTGTCTTGGCTCGCACGCCGCATAGCCAGCAAGCCGTCAGCCTCGTGTCTGGCGGTCTACGTAGAGTTTTTGCTGGTAGCCAAGGCAATACACAAGGTTTTCATTAGTTATCACCGCAGCAACGACCAGAACTACAAGGAAGCACTCGTAGCGTTCGGCGAACGCTACTCCATATTTGTCGACCGGTCCGTCGACACAGGCGACATCCCTGATGCATGGACGGATGAGCAAATTCGTCGCGAAATCAGAGACCGGTATCTCAAGGACTCAACGGTCACCGTTGTCTTGGTCGGCACAGCGACCAGATACCGAAAACACGTCGATTGGGAAATTCATTCGAGCATGTACGATGGTTCAGTTAACAAGCGATCCGGGATCGTCGTGACCCTGACAGGCTCGCGCCAGTGACTATGCCTTCGTTCCTTTCCGTCTTCCTCTCAAAGTCAGGCCCCTTTCCTCGACCGGCGTTACCCGGCGTCTTCAGTCCTGCGGGCCTCACCGCCACCCTGCCGGCCCGGCCTGCGGGTTCCGGTTGGTGCGTGCCCCACCACCGACAGGTACGCTCACCTTGCCCGGGATACCGTGAAGGCGTCCGCGGCACGCATCGGCGATGGCATCAAGACCGATCTGGGCGCCGAGCAGCAAGCCTCAACCGGTCGACCCTGACTCTCGAATGCTGCCTTCTCCATCACTCCCCGGATGCGAGACAGACAGCTCCCCTCGCCCGTTCTACCAAGGTGTTGACGGCAGCCCGCTCTCACCATATCTACATGCCATCGAGTGTCGTATTTTTGCAGGTTCTGTCCATGCCATCACCACGGCCACAGTCTTTGGAGAAGCGGATCGCCCGGCGCATCGCGTGCAAGAGGGGCAACGTCTTCCTGCGCCGTGATTTCGGGGACCTCGGTGGTTACGACCAGGTCGGTCGCGCGCTGAGGCGCCTTACCGCCAAGGGTCACCTCGTCAAGATCGGATATGGCCTCTACGCCCGCTCCACCCTTTCCCCCATTTCGGGCAAGACTGTCGCCGCGAAGCCCCTTCCCTCGCTCACCCTTGAAGCCCTTGAGCGCCTGGACGTCGAAGCCATGCCGTCCACATTTGCTCAGGCCAACAGCACAGGCGCCAGCACCCAAGTCCCCACCGGACGCGTAATCGCCGTCCGGGGGCGCATCTCCCGCAAGATCGGCTACGACGGCAGGTACGTCTCCTTTGAGCGCCTCTCCCAGTCAAGAGCTTATTGAGGCCGTCGCAACCGACCTTGCCGTCGACCCATCCTTCGTCGAAAAGGATTGGCACGCCACTCAGGTCATCGCGAGAATTGCGGAACCGAGTTTCACCGGGCTGGTGCCGGTCTTCTCGGGCGGCACCAGCCTGTCAAAGGGGTTCGGCCTCATACAACGCTTCTCGGAAGATATCGACTTCAAACTCCTTATTCCGACTCCCGGCATCAATCGCAATGCCCGCCGCAACTATCGAACCTCGGTCATAGATACGATTCAGGCCGATAACGCCTGGACACTATCGAAGGACGACATACTCGTCGCCGACCGAGGACGGTTCCTTCGCTGCGACATCGCATATTCGCCCGTCTACATTCCCTCCGAACCCCTACGCCCACGCATCAGACTGGAAATGACGCTGGAGGCTCCGGCGCTCCCTCCGCAGCAAAGATCGTTGCAATCGCTGATAGCCCAGGCCCTGGCGAATCCTCCGGAAGTTCCCAGCATCCATTGCGTCGCACCACCGGAGACTGCTGCGGACAAGCTCAGCGCTCTCACTTGGCGCATTCTGGCACAGCGTGAAGGCGCAGATCACGACCCCACAGTCGTCCGTCACCTCCACGACCTGGCCGCCCTCGAAAACTGGGCGCTGGAACACGCGGACTTTCCGGACCTCCTCGGGACGCGCGTCACGGAGGACGCGTCCAGAGAAACGAGTGTCCCCGCCCTTGCCACGCTTCAACCGGCTGAGCGTGTCTTGGCAGCCCTGAACGTTCTCGAAACCGAGCCAAAATATCTAGACCAATACAACCATTTCGTCGCCGCAATGTGCTACGGACGCGAGGATGAAGTGCCCACGTTCTGGACCTCCCTGGCGGCTGTTCAGCGTCTCGCAGAGGTCTTGTCTTGATTGATTGGGACGGTGAACGACGGACCGCATCCTCGACGCGGTCTTCATCCACGAAAACAGGTCTCGGGGAATCAGTACCCCACTCTCCCTGACACATGATTCTTGACGTTGCCCCGAATCAGGTGATTTTGACGGGCACAGTCACAGTGGCTGATGTGGCGGGTCGAAAAGCGGGAGCCGGGCCATGACCCTCAGAAGCTGATCGCGCCTGCGTCATCGTCCGTGACGAGCGCGGCCGCCGCTTGGCCTGGCAGGAAGGGTCGGCCCGCCATCCCTTGAGCCTCCCGCGTCCCGAAGGGATACCGGGTTCGAGAACCGGATCGTCGCGATCGATGATCCCCGCCGGCGCCTGGCGACCGAGGGGCCGGTAACCCTCGCCCCGCTCCGGTCCATCTGCCTGCATCTCCTTCACCCCCTCGAACGCCTGTGGCAGACTCTCGATCGTTGCAGCTTGCTGTGGCATCGGGGTGCTCCTGTCCGTGGCTGTTGCTTCACCACAGGGAGGACCCTACTCCCGACCGACACATGAATCCTTGCGTCACCCTAACAAGCGATATGTCGGGTTCCTGTACCCTGCTGCGCGACGATGCATGAAAACGGCCTTGAACCGAAGAAAACTGTTGATGACAGGGCGAAACCGAACGCTATGAAGGCGGCGCAATCAATCGCCTCACCCGGTCACGGACATCATTCCGCCGGTGGTTCCCCGCGCGCTCGTGCGGCCCTCGATCAACCCGTCGCATCCGCCATGTCCCCGGAAAATCCCGGCAAAAGACCAGACCGTCAGACCAAAAGAGACTTCAGGAACAGACACTCAGGGAATAGGCCGAGGACCTGCTGGAGCCGGATGCCATGGCTGCCGACGGCATTCTCGATCCTGCCCCGGTGCAGCGCGCCTGGCGCGAACACCTCGGCGGCCACATGAACCGGCAGTACGCGCTCTGGAACGTGCTCATGTTCCAGGCCTGGAAACGTCGCTGGCTGCCATGACGTCATCCAGACCGCCAGGCATTTTCCTCTTCATTGTCACCAAAGACTGGTACTTCTTCTCCCACCGCCTCGCGGGTAAAGGGCTGGCGCGTGGTCGCAGTCGCCATGGTATCTTGCATGCGTCGCAACGACAGGCGCCAGCCTCACTACCGAAATATTTGCCAGAGGCGAGCAACTCATTGCGCTGGGACAGACGACAGATGTCCGGGTGTCCTGGCAGCGGCAGACGGCATCGTGTCGACGTCTTCCTACGGGGAAGGATTTTCGAATGCGATCGCCGAGGGAATGGCCTCAGGACTGGTTCCCGTCGTCACGTATGTCGGCGACTCCCGCGTGATTGTCGGCGATTTCGGCTGGGTTGTCCCGCCACATCATGATCCGGAAGCGCTGGCTGCGGCGTTGCGGGCGTTTCGCGATGCTTCCGATTCGGAACTGGCGGCGCGCGCCAGAGCCGCACGCGCCCGGATCGTGGAACGTTTTCCGCTTGGCGCTCTTGATGCTCGCCTTGCTGCACTCTATCAGACCTTGGAAGCGTGAAAGTCCTTGATGTCATCATGTTCTTGTGAATCAGGCCCTTGTCCCTCGCGCGCCCCCTTCGCATGAGGAAGCGACAGATGGCGCGCTGCGTCCAGGCCACGGCGCTCTCCAGGCTCCGCTCGACGTCCTTCGCCAGGCGCCAGCAGCGCGACATCCAAGAGAAGGTCCGCTCCACCACCCGGCAACGGGGAATGACCGCGAAACCCTTCATTCCATGGGGCCTGCGCACAATCTCCAGCGCGTCCGCGCCCTATCAATCCAACACACTTGACTCGTGGTTCTTTCCTTCCGTTTCGGTTCCGTCCCGGTCCTGCATGGCCCGGATGGCGATGACGGCACGGGACAGGATCCTGACTCCTTCCCGGAGCTTCCGGGTGCCGGGGAGGGGCTGGCGCTTCGAGGGGTGGAAGCCGGCCAGCCCGCCGGCGAGCAGGACGAAGCCCGCGACGGTCATGTCGGGGGGTCCCCGGGCCACCCTGAAGCCGTGACGGGCGGCCAGCGCGCGGAGCGCCGTGACGTCTTCCCGGGTGACATGCATGGTGGCCGGGTCGTCCGGCCTTTCCCGGGCCGGAAGGGAGAGGTCCCGGACCCGGAAGGCGGTGATCATGTCGAAGGCGAGGCACTTCTTCAGGTCGTCGGCCTCGTCGAGGCGACGATCCCCGATGCGCGTTCCGACCTCCAGGGCGTGGAAGAAGCGCGCGATCCGCCAGCGCAGTTCGTACCGGCGCAGAACCGTGCGGGCGGTCTCGATGTCGGCGGCGCCCTCGGTGGCCGGCAGCAGCCAGTGCAGCGGCCTGCCCCCGTCTTCAGGCGCGGGGTTTCCTCGAGGGCAGAGACGGCGATCATGCGCACGGGCGCCGCGCCCTTCCGGTCCTTCGGGGGAAGCAGGTCCACGGGCGTGCAGCGCAGCGTCAGCCGTGCCGTGCGGCCCTTCCTGCGGTTCGGGCCGCCACAGGCGGGAACCTTGATCCTGCGCGTCCCGACCGGGTCCGTCCCGAGAACATGGTCCCGAAGGTCCGCCTCGCCACCCGAGGCAAGCGCCACCCGGCGCCTCGAACCCCGGCGCGCCCGCACCGGCAGCGCCGCCCCCTTTCGGCCGGGGTCTCCTGCGCGCGCGAGAGCAGGCGAGCCGCGCCTAGTCCAGCCCTGATCCCTGGCCGGGGTCTCCTGCGCGCGCGAGAGCAGGTCCCGGGAGTCACCCTCGCGGTCGCAGACCGTCACCACCCGGGTGTCCGGGCAGGCCGGTGCAAGCGCCTGCGCCCGGTCCAGGCCGGCGATCCGGCGGGTGCTGTCCTTCTCCGGGGCCTGCCGGAAGGCCGCGTCGGCCAGGAAGGCTCCCGGCGGCCGCCCGGCCGCGTTCACCGCCATGCGCCAGGATGCCCGAGGTCCCCTTGCCACCCCCGCCGGGAGCGTCGAGGCCCGAGGTCGCGACCAGCCCGTCATGGTTCAGTGTCGTCCTGTCCTGGACGGCGAGCACCAGCCGCTCGGCCCGGCACCGCGCCACCGTCTGCTCGAAGTGGGACTCCGGCACGTGCTCCATCGTCACCGCCCCGTTCGACAGCAGTCGGTACGCCGCCGCCTGTTCCGCCCGGCCCGGGAAGAGCGCCGGCAGGGGCGCGCCGAGGCGCCGGGTCCAGGCCGCGCCCATCGCCGCGATCCGCCGCCTGACCCGGCCGTCGGGGTGCGGGCTGCGGCCATACTCCCGCGCCGCCCGTCCCCCTGCGCAATGCAGGGTTCCCGACCAGCCGGGAACCCGTTGCGGGGCGCGGCGCACGCCCGAACGCCGCCCCGAGGTCGGCTCCGGGCAGCATGTCCATCCCGCCGCCCGGCAGCTCGGGCCGGACATCCCCGGCCCGGTGAAGGTCTGCGCCAGGACCGGGCGCACACCGTACCCGGTCTCCCGGTCGTCCGCCACCCGCGCCGTCGCCATGCGCAGGGCCTCCGACGCCAGGCCCTTCACCCGGACGCCGGGCAGCAGCAGGAACCTGTTGTCGTGCACCACCTGGCCGATGCCGCCGAGGATCCCGTGCCGCGCCGAACGGATCCGGTACCGGAGTTGTCCGCCCGGCGGGCGCCGCCATCCCTCGGGATGACGGGTCTCGACCATCGCTTCCCGGCGGCGGCGATCGGCCGCGTCCGTCACAAGGTCAGGCGACAGGGCGCCGGGATCGCAAGGCGCGCACGCGACAGGACTGTCGGGAAAGTCCGAGGGAGGGCGCATGTGCACATCGAGCGACGGCGCCGCCGCATCCGGCAGGTGCACGCCCGACGCCTCCGCGAGCAGCGGCAGCATCCGGCGCGCCGACGCCAGGCAGGGCCGGCCGGAGGGGCCGCGCCAGCTCCCCCGCTCGCAAGGCGCGCGGGCCAAGGCGGCACGCGTCAGTTCACCGCCCTTGCAGGCCGCCTCGAACCATTCCACCGTCTCCGCCGAGACCTGACGCAGGCCAATCTGCATGACGGCACGATCCGCACCGAACACAGACCGGAGCTAAGTGTGTGGCGTTGACAGGGCCCGGATGCGCCCGAGCGTAATCTCCGTTCCCGGCATGCGGCGATGATGCGGAAGCTGCCGGACCAGGGGTGAAGGTCCGGACACAATTGGGTACCTTGATCTCGGCTCGGTGAAGCGATAAACCAAGCCCATCACTGTCCGGCATCCGCCATGCCTCCTGGCTGCATGTGCGATGCTGGCCTGCAAGTGTTCGGTTCCGGACTTGTCTCACCGAGAAGGCCCGATGACAGATTCGCAAGTGTCCAGCTCTGTCGCCCAGACACCTAGGCCAGAGCCGGCGAGCGTCAGGCATGTACGCGAACTGGTGCAGGACCGACGCCTGACCAAGGAATTCGCGGCAACCAGGGACTTCCGAAGTGCCCTAGACGGGCTCAGGCGTACCATGGAGGGCGCCGTTGCGTCGGACACTTGGCTGTGCCTTTCGGTGGCCGGGCGCGCGGCATCCGTTTCGAAACCGATGGAACGCGAGTTCAGTCCGCTCATCGCGAACCGGATCGGCGCCGGCCTCCCGTCGTTCGTGCCGCTGCATGACGGCGAAGACCGATGGTACCTCGCAAAGGCGCTTCAGTCCAACCCCTCTTCGGAAGTATCAGCAATCGCCTTTGACGAGATCGCAAGGGAGGACGTCGGCGAAAAGGCCCGAAGCGTCTGGACCGCCATCGGCTTCGCGGCATCCGATTCCCGCGAACACTTCCTGTTGCAGGTCAACGAGGGGCTGGAAAGGGCGTTTGGCGGGGCACGGTCGCGTTCCGACGTTCTGGCGCGGCGAATACGCAGGATCGTCGCGGCAGTCAGGAGCGGGCTCATGCTCGCCGACCTGCCACATGGCCCGGGCTACAGTGCAGAACTGAGAAGGCTCTTCACGGGTCATATCGACGTCGAGGGTCCAGAAGACAAGTCGGTACGAGAGGAGGTCGGCACCGAACTGGTCTCATCGCTCCACGACATCGTCCGCCTTTCCGTGTCGGCTTCCGCGGATCCGAAGTCCTACGAGATTGTCACGGACGTCAGGGGCTGGTGGACGCCGACCTCGCCACCAAGGAAGATTGAGCAGCCTGCAAGGCGCCTCGCCAGCTCCGGCGTCGACACCCTGATGGTCTTTGCCCGCCAGGGCCATCGGAACGCGGCGCTGCGGGCAAGCTTGGTCAGGGCCGCGGGTGCCGGGGCCATCAGCGCACTTGCGAGAAAGGCCACCGAAAGCGATCCAAGCCTTCCGGAGGATCTTTCGGCATGGCTCGTCACCGGGGAGGCCGCCAAGGCACGCCGGAGCAGCGAGGTACTGAGCGCACTGTCATCGGCCAGATCGGAAGAGGACATTTCCCGGCTGCTGGTTCTCGTCTCGTCACCTGACGTAGATCCTGCCGAGATTTCGAGACTGGGCGGGGAGATCGAGGACCTGATGCCGGAGGCCGCCCGTTCGGTGTCGCGAATCGCCGGCCGGTCCAGGCAGGTCTCGCAGATCGTTCGCGCGATGGCACGACGCCGACGGCTTTCCCTGTTTCTTGATTTCGGTCAGGTGGTGGAGTTTGATCCGGCACAGCATGACCCCGTCGGCGAACCCGCGATCGGCGAGATCGCGGTCGTTCACAGGCCGGGCACACTGGTCAACGAACCAGGCAGGCCCCCAAGAATCATTCTCAAGCCGAAGGTCAGGTCCACATGAACAGGGAAATTGCAAAGTACATTCTTAGCGGACTCGTCGAGCGTGCGCAGGAGAACAGGAAATCGACTTTCCTCTCCGAGGCGGAACTCGATGCGGTCCGGTTCCTGCTGGGAGAGCGACCCTCGCCCGAAGGCGATGTCGGGGATCAGGCGGACGACAAGGTTCAGGCGGCCGCTGCGGCAACTCTCGACGACGTGACTCCCATGCCGACGGTCCGCTGGAAGGCGGAGGTTCCCGAAGACACTGAGATGAGGATGTGCCTGGACTTCGGCACGTCCTTTTCGAAGGCGTTCGCCTGCGAGGGGGACGACCCGGACGAGACGCCCAAGCTGGTCGGAATAAAGCTGTCACGCAATGCGGACGGCAATGATCGTTTCCTCCTTCCGTCCGAACTGATCGTTCACGAGAGGTCAGTGCATTTCGGCAGGTCCGCCCGAAAGGTGTTCAACGACGTCGCTGCTGAGCAGGAGAGGCTGATCGACAACCCGAAGCAGTTCATCACCTTGTCGAAGGACGTGAGCAAACTGGAGAAAATAAGTCTCTCGCATGAGCGTGATCCGGAGCGTCGGTTTTCGGAACGTGACGCGCTCGTCCTCTACCTCGCCCATCTCGTCAGGATGGTTGACGTTTCGCTCGAGCACGACGGCCACTCTACTTCGATGCTGCTGCGATACACTCACCCGGCCTGGAAAAAGGATGTTGCCGAAGCGAATGCCAAGGCCATGAATCGCATCGTTGCCGAGGCGATCACCCTCGCACGCCAGTTCCCCGGAGAATTCGAGGAAAGCATCGAAACAAGGCGCGCATCCAGCCTGCTTGTTGCCGCGCGCAGCGCCGAGGATGAGGCGCTTCCGTTCGGACTGATAGAAGAGACTGTCCTTGAGGCGACGGCGGCGGGAGCCGGCGCACTGATGGATGCAAGGCCTGCCGCCGGGCGACAGCACTTCGTGATTCTCGACATCGGCGCCGGCACGACGGATGTCGCCGGCTGCATCTGCGTGCGCAAGCAAGACGGTCATGCGAAAGTCTGGGAACTTGCGAATTCACGCGGCGCCAAGGGCCTTGCCGGCAACGTCATCGACAACGCGCTGAGGAAGCACATTCTCGAAAGGAGTTCACTCGCGCAGGGCAGTCCCGAGTACGTTCAGGCGGATCGCGAGCTTCGGAAGTCCATTCGCACCGTGAAGGAGAATCTGTTTGATGAAGGCTACCAGCAGGTGGAGCTTGTCACGGACGAATTGGTTGACGTCTATCTTCCCACCTTCCTTGGCGAGCAGACGATCACGCGCATGTTCGAGGAAATAAAGGAAATGGTCCGGGACGCGGCGTTCGCGAATCACGAAAAGGGTGCCAAGGTCTTCCTGGTTCCCACAGGCGGCGGCGCCAATCTCCCTCTGGTGAAGGAACTTGCATCCACACCTATCGAAAGGAATGGCGCGCGAATTCTGCTGCAATTGCGTCCCGCAATGCCTTCAGGCCTGCAGGAGACATATGCGGACCTCGAGCCAAACTACCCGCAGCTTGCCGTGGCCATTGGCGGCGCCCATCCGGCCCTCCCGGAACAGCTTCCGTCCCTCGAGAGCTTCGCCGGAGATCCGGGTCGGACGATCCTTGGGTCGATTTACAAGTCCTAGCTGGACGAACTGCCCGGCCCTTGGCAGACTGCTGACTTGGTTCCAAGGTATCAGCAAGTCCGTTGCTCCGCGTTTTGGGTTCGCGGACCCACGTTTTCTTGGGCAGATACGTGCGTCATGAAAAGTGTAAAGGCACGCAGTACAAGGATATCTGGGGCCGCTTCGCGGCGCCCTGCGGGCAAGCTGCCCCGGAAACAAGCCCTGTCCGGACCAATGGCATTCGAACAGGGTTGCGGCTTTGGGGGTGATGTTTTCCTGTCGCGCAACCCGTTGACGGAGCGCGGCTTTTCCGAGGCGGCGACCTTTCTTCGAAAACCGCCTGACAAGCCACCACCGATTCCCACGCTGTCGCAAGGCAAGTGCGGGAACCGCGCCATGGACCGGCGTATCATTGATCTCGAGGCGACCCCCTTCTCCGGGCGTCGCCTGACCCGGCGGCAGATCGCCGACATCCGGGAGACCGTGGCGCCTTTCCCCGACGACAGCCGCAACGCGCCGGCGAAGACGATCTGCGAGCATCTCGGCCGGAGGACGGCGAAGGGATCGTGCAGGGTCGGGGCCTGCCTGGGCATGCCGGAGACGCTCGAGGGCCACGGCATCCCGACCCTTCCGCCGAGGCGGGAGGGCAGCGTCCGCGACATGAAGGCCGCCAACAGGCCGGACCGGACCTCCGCCTCGGACCCGCAGCCGGAGATTGCGGTACCGCTCGCGGCGCTGCGCCCGCTGCGCGTCGCGCCCGTGACCGATACGGAGGGCCGGCAGCTCCGGAACGCCTTCGTCGACCGCCACCACTACCTGGTGGTCTATCAGAAACAGGAAATTCCCTTCTTTTCAGGATCATGGCATCCTCCTGCTGCCGCCACCATCACGCGGCGCATGACAGGAGGGGGACAGGCACACGGGCAGGAAATCGACACGGCAGGAGATCAGGCTTTCGGACGAGGACCGCGCACGCCTCGAACGGATCGCTAACAACCCGCGGAGCCTCCGGAAGCACATCTGGCGTGCCCGCATCGTCCTGGAACCGGGTTCGGGCTGCGGGCCGGCCAAGACCATGCGGCGGACGGGCGTGTCGAAGCCGGCGGTCCGGCGCTGGCGGGGAAGCCGGGGATGGTCTCCTCCACGGCATCCTGAAGGAGAACGGCTTCGGGCCGCACCGGGTCAAGACCTTCAAGGTGTCCCGCGATCCGAGGTTCGGGATCAAGGCCCGCGACGTCGTCGGCCTCTACGTCGACCCGCCCGACCATGCCGTCGTCCTTTCGGTAGACGAGAAGCCGCAGATACAGGCGCTCTGGCGGACGCAAGAGGCCCCTGCCCGTGAAGCCGGGCCATGCCTGGACGCGGACGCACGACTGCAGGCGGCACGGCACGACCTGCCTGCTCGCGGCCCGCGACGTCGCCACCGGCAAGGTCGGGTCGACCGGCATCGCTCGCAGGAGTTCCTCGCCTTCCCCGACCCTGTCGCCGAGGGGATCGCACCCGGAACCCCGGTGCACGTCATCCCCGACAGCGTTCCGTCGCACGGGTCGGCCGGGGTCCGCACGTGGCCGAAGGGCTGGCTCGACCGGACGCTCCGCTTCACCCCGACCCCGGCGTCCCGGACGAACGCCGTCGAGGGGTTCTTCCCGAGGCTGTCCGGGCAGAGGCCGAAGGATGCGGTCTTCGACCCGCTCGACGAATGCATCACGGCGATCGAGGGATGCATCGCGCAACACGATGCCAACGACTCCCGTCCGTTCCGATGGAGCCGGAAGCCGGAGGACCTCGTCGAGGCGTGCAAGGGAGGACACCGGAGGCTTCGGGAAATGGCATCCAATGAATGAATCGAGACACTAGACAAGATGTCAAACGCTCCCTCAATCAATTGGACCAATGCCTCAGTAAGGGCGTTTGCAAAGAACGCAGACCCGCTCGCCGCGATGGAAGAAGCAGCGCGTGCGCTAGTATTGAAGGCACGCGAGGAGGGCTGGGAAGGCCCACCATTCAACCCCCTTCGCATCGCCGAAATTCTTGGGGTACAGATAGAGGCCAACTCAAGTGTTGCAGACGCACGACTGGTGGCGACTGAAAGCGGCCCAAAGATCGAGTTCAATCCCAAGCAACCGAGGGAGCGGGTGCGATTCTCGATCGCTCATGAAATCGCGCACCTGCTCTTTCCTGACTGGTCAGAGCAGATTCGTAATCGTGGCGGTGATAACACCGCGGACGACTGGCAGTTGGAAATGCTGTGTAATCTGGCCGCTTCGGAATTTGTGCTTCCGATCGGCAGCCTGTCGGCCGCATCTGACATCCCCCCAATCGAGCACTTGATGCGTCAGCGCCGCGAGTACGATGTCTCGGCGGAAGCTTTTCTCATCCGGTTGGCCAAGATATCCAAGCAACCCATCGGTATCTTCGTTTCTTCCCCAACGGTGTCGGAGAACGGCAAGCGGCATTACAAGATCGACTATTTCGTCGGTTCACCGACAGCACCGAAGATTCGTCTAAGAGGAATGGCAGTTCCCGGCGAGAGTGTTGTGCATGGGTGCACTGCCATAGGACACACTGATCGCTCGGTTGAAAGCTGGGTGACGGATACTCCAACCCCGCTCGAGTGTGTGGGCTTGACAGCTTATCCGGGGAGTGTTTATCCGCGAGTGGCCGGGCTGGTCAGATTTGATCAAACCCAAGAAAACCATCGTCCGATACGCCTGCTACACGGGAATGTCCTGGAACCTCGAAACGGCGGCAAGAAGATCATCTGCCAGTTGGTCAACCACAGAGCTGTCAAATGGGGCGGAGGAGTCGCGCGCAAAATTGCGAAGCGATTCCCGGATGCGGAAGCGGCTTTTACGGAACAAGTGATACGGATCCCGCAGCGGCATCGGCTGGGACAAGTTATACTTGGCCAGGTTTCCAAGGATTTAACCATCGCAAGTCTAATCGGTCAGGAAGGTTTTGGCCCCTCACTTTTCCCCCGAATCAGATATGCAGCGTTACAAACCTGCCTTGAACAAGTTGCAGATCATGCCAAATCCATCGAGGCAAGCATTCATATGCCCAAAATCGGTACAGGATCTGCCGGGGGGGACTGGTCGACAATAGAAGAGATGCTTGATGATGTGATGGTGCGTGCCGGTTTGTTTGTGACTGTTTACGAAGTCCCGCCGAAGAGCGTGCAACTTGAGTTGCTTTAGGGCCTGTCAACACCAAACAGGGATATCATGCTATCCTCCTTCACGTCGTCTTCAGCCACGGAAGTGGCGGGTTGTCAGAAGCATGGAAATCACCGAGGCGCAGTTCAAGCGGATTGCCCCGCTGCTTCCCAGGCAGCGCGGGAACGTCAGCGTGCCGAACCTGCAGGTGCTCGACGCGATCCTCCACGTGGCCGGGCAGGGCTGCAAGTGGCGCGGCCTGCCGAAGCGGTCTGGCAACTGGCACGCGAATGAGCCGCCGGGCCAGGAGCGGCGTGCGCGACCGGGTGTTCGAGCAGCTCCGGCGCGAGCAGCTCATCCGCATCGAGGTCGAGGCGCTCGGCCTGGACAGCACCAGCGTCAAGGTGCACCCGGACGGCACGGGGGCTCGAAAGGAAACGGCCCGCAGTCCATCGGCAGGTCCCGCGGCGGATGGAACACCAGAATTCACATGGTTGCCGCGGATGCCCGAACGGCGGTCGCCTTCACCCTCTCTCCCGGCAACGCGCACGACGCCCCGCAGGGCCGCAAGCTCATGAGCCGGCTGCAGCGGCCCGTCGACGCCACGGCACTCGTCATGGACAAGGCATGTGAGGACAACGCCACCCGCCAGTGGGCCCGCGACCCTGGCGTCGACCCCGTGGTACCGCCCAGGAGCAGCCGCATCGATCCCCGGGAATACAACCAGGAGATGGACAAGCGGCGCAACGAGGTCGAGCGCCTGTTCCGGCGCCTCAAGGGCTTCCGGCGCATCTTCTCCCGCTTCGAGAAGCTGGACGTCATGTTCCTCGGCTTCATCGTCTTCGCGCTCATCGTCGAGGCACTCCGATAGGGTTGACAGGCCCTAGTTGACTGTCGGGAGCGCAAGTCTTCGTATTGTTCTACTTTCCGGGCCCATCTGCTCCGGCAAGTCCGCCTTGGCGGGATTGTTGGATGGAAAGCACGCCGCGAAGATCATCAAGACACGCGAGATCATTCTGAAAAAGTCTCCCAGAACCAGACCCGAGCGCAAAGCCTTGCAACGGGCGGGGCAGAGGCTTGATCGAAAAGACGGCGGCGCATGGGTCGGAGAAGCCCTGCAGCGTATAGTTGACACCTACGAGACGGGACAGACCCCGAAGGGTCTCTACGTCGTCGACTCGGTCCGCATCTTGGGTCAGATCGAGGCGATCCGGCGTGCCTACGGTGCCGGAGTCCATCACATCCATCTGACCGCCACGGAGGAGGAACTGCGCAGACGCTATGAAGAACGCAGCAGAGACGACGACGAAACGGTCGCTTATGGCGAGTTGAAGCGAAATCGGACTGAGCATGACATTGAGAAACTCGCTGGGGTTGCGGACATCGTCGTCTCGACGGATCGCTGCAGCAAAGAAGCCGTCCTTGTCCGGGCCACCGCGCTCCTCAATCTTTATCCGCGGTCGAACAATGCCCTGGTTGATGTGCTGATTGGCGGTCAGTTCGGAAGCGAGGGCAAGGGAAACATCGTGGGCCATATCGCGCCTGAATATGATCTGTTGGTGCGTGTGGGCGGACCGAATGCCGGTCACCAAGTCTATGCAGAGCCGAAACCGGAAAAATACTATCACCTGCCTTCGGGCACCCAGAGGGCTCCGAATGCGAAGTTGCTCTTGGGTCCAGGTGCTGTGATCTACCCCAAGAAACTCCTCGAAGAGATCGCCGAGCACAAGATTGATGCCGAGAGGCTCACGATTGATCATCGCGCGATGATCATCACTGACGCGGATCGCGAAGAAGAGAAGAAGCGATTCGGCAGCATCAGTTCAACGGCGCAGGGAGTGGGGATCGCGTCGGCGCGCAAAATGACAGGTCGGTCGGACTACAAGGACGAGAAGGCCGCCTTCCTTGCTCGAGACTGCAAAGTTCTCGAACCTTATCTCGGAAGAGCACTACTGGTCTTGGCAGACGCAATGGTGGCCCGCCAGCGCATCCTCATGGAAGGTACACAAGGTACTGCCTTGAGCCTTCACCACGGCGATTATCCCCATGTCACGTCAAGGGACACGACCGTATCCGGCTGTCTTGCTGATGCCGGTATAGCACCATCGAACGTTCGGAAAATCATCATGGTCTGTCGTACCTATCCAATCCGGGTTGGTGGGCCATCCGGTCCAATGGAGTACGAGGCCAACCTGACTGAAATCCATCGACGCAGTGGCATCCCACTGGAGGAACTTGAGCAAACCGAGCGAACGACTACAACCGACAGGCCCAGGCGAATTGCGGAGTTCGACTGGCTTCAGTTTCGTGATTCCGTCCAGCTGAATGGTCCTACCGACATTGCGCTGACATTTGTCGACTATTTCGACGCAAAAAATCGAAAGGCGTTTCGCTTTGAGCAACTGTCTGCGAAGACCATCAGTTTCGTGGAGGAGATCGAAAGAATATCAGGTCGACCTGTTTCTCTGCTGTCGACGGACTTCAACTGGCGTAATGTCATTGATCGGAGGGCGTGGTGACCGAAGATGAACTTGAAGAGTTGATGACTGACTGCCCCACGCTGTATCACATGGCGACGCGAGGCTCATGGGAATCGATCAAATGTCATGGCCTGCTGAGCACCAGTGCACTCCTGGATCACTACGCTGTCGATCCATCAAGGCGAACCGCGATCGAAAGCCGACATCGACCGGAGAGCGTTGAAGTGACAGGTGATGGTCTGCCTCGAGCTGTTGTACGCGACCAGATCCCGATGAGTGATTCGGGTCTTGGAAGGGCTTTGCCCGACCACCTGACTCCGGCGGATTGGTATGAACTGCTGAATGCCAAAGCCTTCTTCTGGCTTTCCGAGGCGCGCCTCCACAAGATGACCAATGCCAAAGCCTATCGCGAGCAGGAGCACGATGTCCTTGAAGTCGATACCAGGTCACTGATCGAGGCACACGGGGATGCGATCTGGCTTTGTCCGATCAACAGCGGTTGCACGAGGCCGATGCCGCGTCCCAGAGACGAGACCATCTTCGCGCGCATTCCTGATTATCCTTACGCTCACTGGCGGAAACGGCGAGGTCGTCGTGAGCGCGTGATCGAACTGGCCGTTGATCATTCGGTCGAAGACATCCGGGACCACGTGAGGCGCGTTGTCGTCAAGCGAAGCACCGAGGTTCTCCGCGTCCTTGAATGAAGCGGATGTCATCTCCGGACGGCACAAGCGGCTCGGGAAGATGTCGAAGCTACAACCTTACGGCACGGGCCTCGTTTGCCGGCTGCTCGGAATCGGGACACCTGAACAACTTCGCGCGCATCCGCCGTGCGGTTCGGTTCGATCTTCAGGACTGGCCAGCCCGGTCCTCGAAGCGACACAAGACCGGCACACGGTCGAGCAGGCTGACCGAATCGCGGTAGGGAATCGGGTTACCCCGATCCCCCCGCACAGATCCAGACGTGCGCTGTTCGCATCCGGCTCCTCCCTCGGGTCGTGACGACAAGGCGCTGACCTGGCCACGGGTGGCGGATTCCGGCTTTGGGCCAGCAGGCCGCAGTCAGAAGGTCCATGTCCTTCCAGTCGGTGCGGTCCTTTTGAGAGCGCCGCCGAAGGGCCCGCATGAACAATCGCGTGCAGTGGTGGATAAACCTCTGCAAGTCGCGGCTGCTCCCGGGAACGGCATGGTAGTTGAGCCAGCCATTGATGACCCGTCCCATCCACCTGGCCGTCTCGTGCCGGTTGTCGTGCCCCCGCTTGCGGCGGTTCTCTCTCGCAAACCGACCGAACTCGATGAGCCGGGTCTTGTCCGGATGCAGTTCCAGTCCATGGTGGGCCAGTCTCTCCCCGAGGTCCCGGAGGAAGCGCTTCGCATCGCCCTGATGCTGGAAGCCGCCGACAAAATCGTCCGCATGGCGCACGATGATGGTGTCGCCTTCCGCTATCCGCTTGCGCCATGTGTCGTGAAACCGGTCATCGAGCACGTGGTGCAGGCAGACGTTGGCAAGGCAGGCGGATACCATCGCCCCCTGCGGCGTTCCTCTGCCGGTGTCCGACCCGTCGGTCCCCTCCATGACGCCGGCGTCGAGCCACTTGACGATCAGCCTGACTACCCGCTTGTCCCCGATGCGTTTCCCGAGCATCCGGACCAGATGGTCGCGGTCGGGATTATCGAAGAACCCCCGAATGTCGGCGTCGACGATCCGGTTGACCCTTCGCTGGTCTGTTCCGACCGTGACGGCGTCGAGCGCATCGTGCGTCCCGCGCCCCGGCCGGAAACCGTCGCTGAACCCAAGGAACTCCGTCTCGTGGACCGGTACCGGAATCACATCCGTCACTGCGCGCTGGAGAACCTTGTCCTCCAGCGCCGCAATGCCTGGCGGTCGTTGTCCTCCGTCCTCCCTGGGCATGAACACCCGACGGGACGCAGGCGCCCGGTACGCGCCCTTGTGAACGCGGGCGCAGAGGTCGGCCAGTCCGTCCGCATGCATCTCCCACGTCACGCCGTCCACGCCCGCCGCAGCGTCCTTCCTCGAGGAATGGAACGCATCCGACCGTCACATGGTGGAGCAGCGCCACAAGACGCTCTTCCGGATTCCTCTTCGCAGCCTGTCGCATGCGATCAGCCGCCTGTGACCCGCTTCCCCGCTTCTGCGCGCGGCACGGGCCTTGGCCAATCGTATTGCCCTTGGGTCCGGCCCTTCCCTCCAGCGACTCCGCAGGCCCCTTGTTCGCCGCCTTCGCGGGTACCATGGCCGAATCCGACTCCTTCCCATCGGTCATCATCGGGTTACGGAACAGCTCCTTTCCCCTGCGGCCCCTCCACGACAGGGGGCGACCGGAAGACCTCCCGGGTCCCGGTGGACTGCTTCGGCGCGTGCCTTGGTTCTCTGACCCCGCGGAGCCCCTCTTCGCCTCACCAAAACGGCTCCGAGGGTGTTGCCTTCGGCTGAGTGGACGGCCTCGGCACTCCGGATCACGACTGTTACGCGGCTCGATGGCCCGGCCCACGCCTGCCGCTCCCCAACGCTTCACCTGCCGCCTCGCGGCGACCGACGCATGGTTCACGGAGAAAGTGGTTGGTTGACCTCTCTTTCTACCGGGACTTTCACCCGGCGGCAGTCCAACAGTTTGCCTGGCGCACCCACTCCTTGCCGATCTCCAGAGCGCGGGCAATTGATGCCTCATCCTCCAGCAGCGAGTCCAGATATCCGCGTGTGCAGAGGTCCACGGTGCAATGGTCGGCGACGGCCTGGGGATCCGCCCAGATATCCGCGTGTGCAGAGGTCCACGACCTGTTTGCCGTAGTTCTCGACCCAATTCGCTTGGGTGGAAAAAATCAGCGTCCGCTTGCCCTGCGCAGCGAACTCCCATGCAGCGAACAAGGCAAGATGCAAGTTCTTGCGAGGGTATGGCTTTCTTTCTCTGCCCTGCGCTGGTTTCTGCACCACAAACTTGTCGAGAAACGGACCATCGTCGTCGAGATCGAGCCGGAGCAATGCATCCTCGCCCCGCCAGGTAAGTGCGCCGAATCGCTGCCGCGTGGGGCGCCAGTCGGAAATCACCGGCTCGCCAGGCTGGTCTGAGCGTACCCACGCGGTGAGATCGTCCAGTTCGTTGCCGCTCGGCAGGATGGCTGAGAGACAGACAATCCGGCGGTCGCCGGCGTCCGAGCGCAGAAGCAGGCGTTGCACCAGAGTCTCGTAGCGGATATCGCGCTCGCTCGGACCAATCATGTGGCCTTCGTCAAGGACGACAAGGCCGACATCATCGATCAGAGACGGGTCGCTTCGCAGGGCGAAATCGAGCTTCTCGGGCGTCGCGATGATGATCTCCCGGGCTCGCAGTGCGTCTTCATCGCCAACCGAAAGGCCGCTGGCACCGTAAAGGGAGGAGACGGTGAAGCCGAGGGGAGCGAAGGTCTTTCTGAAGGATCGTTCGGTCTGCGCTGACAGCGCGCGCAGTGGCGTGACGATCAGTACCCGGCGCGCCGCCGACAAGGTCATGAGCGCGGCGATTTCGGCCACCCGCGTCTTGCCAGCGCTGGTCGGCAAGGCAACGACCAGATCGTCCGTGATGTCGGTGGAACGCTGTGCTGCTTCGCGCTGTGATGGCCAGAGCTCCACCTCGGAAGTCTTGCGCGCGTAGAGCGACGAGATGAACAGCCGGCGCAGGTCCGGGTATTTTCCCTCCGTGCCGTCTGGCGGCTCGGCCGGCAGGTTCTGGTGCAACGAATGCCGCCATAGATCGTCGATCAGGTAGCGGCATAGGTTCGAGATCCACCACAACGGAACATTTTCGGCGTTGTCCGCCAGACTGACCGCTGTGGCGAGCAATACCCGTGCGCTCTCGATTGGCTCGGGCTCCCCTGTTTCGAGTGCGAAATCAAAGTGCGCCAAGGCTCGGCAGATCGTCGTGTTGAGGATGGTCGACAGCGCCTCGTCGACATCCGGTTCCTCGCCCTGCAACAGAGCGGCAATTTGCTCGTCGCCGTGGGCCTCGTCGTCCAACCACTCACGAACGAAGTCGCGCAATTGGCCAAGATCGCGCAGGATCAGGTGTCGGATCGCCGCTTCGCCCGGTGAGACATTGAGATCGTCCGTAGTCTCGTTGAAGAGCGAATAGGCAACCGCCGAGAAGCCGGCGAGGTGGTATGCCGCGGCGGCGATGATGCGGCGGAAGCCGCGGTCGGGCGCCTCCGGGTCGCCGTTGCGGACAAGAGCTTCAAAGGTGTTGGCCGCTCGCTCGAACGCTTTGCCGGTCAACTCCGATGCGCCCGACTTATCCCGCAGGGCCATTGCGCCCCGCAGCAAGGCGAAGCCGTGTTCGGCAAGATCGGTTTCGATCGTCGAGCCGAACCATGGCGCATTCGGTGGCAGCACGCCGCCCTCGCGCATCAGCGACCAAGCCGCTCCGCGATAGAGCAGGCGCCCGCGGACACCGTCAACGGTCGCATTCGTCAGGAAAGAGGTCAGTTCGTCAATCGTCTCCAAGGTCTTCCGCCTCCTCGTACATGGCTGCGACGAAGTCCTGATGATCTTCGACGTGGATGTTCACGACGTAGTGGTCTCGATTCGTGCCCGTGGCGTCGAGATCCTGTTTCAGCGAAGCGGGCGGGCCGTTGCCCGACACAGTGAAAAGCATGTGGTCGATCCGATCCGCGCGGAGGGATTTCAGGCCCACTTCGTCACGGATGTCGCGGCCCAACGCGTTGTCGTCCGGATCGTTGCTCTCCAGCAGGCGATTGGCAACGAATAGCAGCGAGTCGGGCGTACATCGACCACTATCGCGGTTAAGCACCTTGCGAGCGCTCGTGACTGTGGCCTTGCCGAGTACCTTGTTGCTCTTGGCTTCGCCCTTCAAGAGCCAGAGCTTTTCGCCCTTGCCGTCATACCCGGCACCGATGAAGTCGTCGCCGCGCATGGCCATGTCGCGGCCGTCCTTGTAGCGAAGACGGCGCACAGGGACGCGCAGGCCGATCTCTTCCTCGACCAGTTCAGTCGCGAGAATTTCACCGAGATCGCCTGAGCGGCCCTTGGGCGTATGGGGCATTGCCTCGCTGAGGATATCGGCAGCTACCTTGTATCCGAGTCGATCGACATCGTTGGCGATGTGCTCGAGGCGGTCGTAGTGCGAGCGGATAGTCTCGGCCAAGTCATCGCGGATCTGGTCGCGGCCGCCGTCCTTCTCGACATAGGTCCAGTAACGCTTGCGCCTGTCCCTTTCCCGAATGGCGTCGCACCACCTCTCATACAGTCTCACGCTGTGCCCCCGATGCCATCATAGCGCGGCACAGTTCTATCATCTTGTAGTCTCTGCACGTCCGCTCAATTCCACAGACAGGACAATGGCGCCGCCACCAGTCGGTCCCTGAACGGCGCGACATCCGTATTGCTATGATCGATCTCGCGCCACCTGTCGGTCCCAGGATCGAGGGCAACGAACAGATAGCCGGGAAAGAGAGGCCCGCGCGCCGTCTCGATGCGCTCACCGGTCACCCTGATCGATCATGTTGCCCGGCCGCCCCTGGCGGTCGAGCACCGCGTGGAAGAACAGGTCATGAATACCGGCAGGAGGTCGGCAAACAGGTCCCGGCGACGGCGCCTCAATTGCATCCCGATCGATCCGCGGATCTCACCCGGATTGTCGCGCTACAGACCCGACAACCCATGAAATTCGCTAGCAGGGTTGACAGGCCTTTCTCCACGTGTCATTCAAGGCTTGAAACTCGAGAGATCGCATGGCTGACAAGACCGGACTCCAGACCGAGATCAGGCTCCTTTGCGCACTGGAACAGCGCGAGGTGGTGACACAGCCTGCGCTCGCCAGGCGCCTCTCGATCTCGGTGGGCATGGTCAATGCGCTGCTCAAGCGCGCCGCGCACAAGGGGCTGGTAAAGGCCAAGGCTGCCCCGTACAAGCGCTGGGCCTACTACCTGACGCCCGAAGGCTTCCAGGAGAAAAGCCGCCTCGTCGCACAATACCTCGATACATCCTTCGCTTTCTTTCGCGAGGCGCGGCAGGAATACCGCATCCTCTTCCTCGGCGGCCAGCGAATGGGCTTCCGGCGGTTCGTGCTGGTGGGGTGCGGCGAGGTCGCGGAGATCGCGCTGCTCGCGGCACTGGAAGCGGATGCGGAACTGGTAGGCATCCTGGACCGCGAGACGAACGCCGGCCGCCTGCACGGCCTCCCGGTGTTGCGCGCGCCGGCCGAGGCGGAGGGCCGGGACGCCTTCGTGATCAGCGAATCCCGGCATCCACAGGAGGCTTTCGACCGGCTGCGCGGGACGATTCCGGACGAAAAGGTGCTGGCGCCGCCATTCCTTCGCATTGCGCGCGAACATCCGGACTTCGCGCCGCCGGCGGTAGAGCCGCTCGGGGGCGACCGGTGAGCGCGTCGACGACCGGGTGGTACGTGGTCCACGCCCGACCGCACCAGGAGCGTCGGGCGGAGGAAAACCTGCGGCGTCAGGGGTATCGCGTCTGGCTGCCGGTGATGGAGCGCTCCCGACGCCACGCCCGCCGCATCGAGACGGTGCGCGTGCCTCTGTTCCCCGGCTATCTGTTCGTGGCCCTCGATCTTGCGCGCGACAGGTGGCGCGCGATCAACGGCACCTTCGGGGTCCGGCATCTTGTTTCGAACGGGGCGCGTCCCATGGCCCTGCCGGAGGAATTCGTGGCCTCGCTGTCTGGTGCGACCGAGGCCGACGGCCTCAGCACGCCGGCGCCTGCAGACCTGAAGCCGGGCGATGCGGTGACGATCGTGTCGGGCCCCTTCACCGAGTACGCGGCCGTCATCCTGCGGCTCGGGTCGGCCGACAGGGTCGAGGTATTGCTCGATGTTCTGGGCGGGCGGGTTCCGGCTCTCCTGTCGCGCCGGGCGCTGGTCGCAGCGGCCTGACACTGGTGTCGGCCCCGAGCCGACGCCAGAATGCTTGTTGCAAGCGGGTGGGGTTCTCTTCACCCGAAGGGCGGTAGCGTGAAAAATCAATTGATGACGCTTTGGTTCTCCTTTCCTGATGATCGTCTGACAGCGTCTGTCGATAATGTCCTGCAATGAATCATTGTAACGATTGTCTCAAGAGACATCGTGGAAAACCTTGCCGTCACTACCGACGCCAGACATGTCGAACTGGCATTGCAATCACTTGTCGACGAGAAGTTTGTCGATCATCCAACTTACGGACAGTTTGGGCGTCGATATTATCCAGCCGCTCTCGGAGATACGTGGAACGATACATCGTTCGCGGTGTACCGCAGGAAAAATCCTGTTCTGGTCGCCATCTGCGGATCAAGCGGAGGCCTCATCTCCTATTACGCCATGCCGATGCGGATATGGATCGACAAGATGCTGGGTACACGAAGCTTCAGGAACGTGCTGAGAATGTCGCTTGATCATCTTGGGTCACTGGCGGCCGCGAATGGGGCAGCGACATGCATCATCCGCGACGAACCGTTGGGAGGCAGAGCTTCACTTCTCGGTCAATTTCTTCATGCAGCGGGAGCGACCCCGCGTGTCAGCCTGAGCGCGCGAATCGATCTCGACGCGCGGCAAGAAATGATCGCCGCCAATATCCGAAAAAGCTATCGATCTCTCATTAGCCAGGGCAAGCGCTCCATCTCCCTGATTTATGCAAATCGCGACAATCCGGATTTCGAGATGTTCAAGCAATATCAGAAATTCCATCAACGAATTGCCGGTCGCATTACACGCCCCCAAAAGTCCTGGGACATCATGTTCGAAGCGATAGCCGACGGCCATGGAGAGCTGAGTCTCGGATATGATTCTTGCGATGACTTGATGAGCGCGACGCTTGTCATTGACGGCGGCAGGGTGGCGCAATATTCCTCCGGCGTCTATGACCGCGAGCGATTTGACAAGCCGATCGGTCACTGGCCCTTGTACGATGCCATTTTTCGCGCCAAGGCCCGCGGCAGATCATTGTTCGAGCTCGGGGACATACCGGCGGCCGGAACGGCCAGCGCCAAGGAAGTCTCGATCGGCATGTTCAAGCGAGGCTTTGCCGACAGACTCGACATTCGACTTGCATGGGAGATGCCTCTCTTGAAGGCAGGGTGTTGAAAATGAGCAGAATATCGTTCGAGAACTACGGTCGGTTGGCTGACGAAGTCGATGATCCGACGATTGTCGGCGGTCGCTATGCAGTCCAACGGCGAGCGGAACGGCTTGTAGTCATGGACGTAATCAAGAAGCTCGATATCGGGCCGGATGACAGGCTGTTGGAGATAGGATGTGGCCCAGGCAATCTCCTGATACCTCTCTCGTTCATGGTGCAATCGGCAGTCGGCATTGATCATCCGAATGTCTGCAGGTTCCTGACGTCTCGATTTTCCGACCCCAGGGTGCATGCCATCGGGTGCAACTTTCTTGACTACGAGCCTGGTGCGGATGAAGAATTCGACAAAATCCTCATATACAGTGTGGTGGGCACCTTGGCAGACGGCGAAGAGGCCGTCGAATTCATCGACAAAGCGGTGGATCTGATTGCAGATGGCGGGCGCCTGCTCGTGGGTGACATTGCCAACATCGACCGAAAAAAGAGATTTCTGGAAAGCAAGACCGGAAAGAGATTTGAAGCAGAATGGAATGACATGATGGCAGGTGCGCCACGGATTTCCGAATCATGCGAGACTCTCAAAGATGACAAGGTTTTTCAGCCAAACGATTGTTTTGTCATCTCGTTGATTGAACGTTACCGCGCTCGTGGTTTCGATACCCATGTGCAAGTTCAGCCTTCTGACTTGCCGTTCGGCCGCACGCGAGAAGACCTTCTTGTCTGCCGCCCGCCAAAATAGAATTCAGAATTGTCGAAAAAACCGAGTTTTCTCGCTGAAGCCGACGTGGTTTTGCTGGATAGCCGTGCTGCTTTGGAGTTTGCACGCGCTTGTGGGTTGAATGATCATGCTCGTGTATTTTCCTTTTCTCCGGCATTGTCCGATGAGCCTTCGGTCATTTCGCTTGAGAACAGGGCCGACGCTGAACTGATTCGTTCGCTCTTCAAAGCTTTTTGCGCGCTCGGCCAACGGCTCCACGAGGTAATTTCAGGGAATTCGAGATGGGCAGACAGGGCGTTGACCATAACTCGACAGATACCGTCAAGCGAGTTGCTCGCTTACAAGGCTGCCCTGCTTGCGCGTTCTATCGGGGAGGCACGTGGAATAATCGCCATAGAGCCTCCACTGCCGAAGGAACATCACTTCATTTCGCCATGGGATCAACTTCTTGACGGATTTCCTGCCTACAGGGGTGTGTTGCCGATTCCTCAAGACTGCTTTTCCTGCAATAGTGTTACAAGCGAAGCAAATGCGACTCTTGTTCAGAGAGTTCGCTTCGAGCCAGCCGACAGTGTCGCCTATCGTGGCGTGACCTTGCTTTCCAAGTTTCTGAAGCCGTTCTTCAGGCTGGGCGACATCCTGATTCCCTCGGATAACAGCCTGATCAAGGAGGCATGCTGGCATCTGGCCCGAACTGGCTACCGTCCGGTCGCAATTCCCGTGCAGAAATTTCAATCTTCACGACTCCCGATGGAAGAGGAACTTGATCTGGAAGAACTCATCAGCCCTGCAGTCCGGGAGATACTTGCTCATGAGATGAATGAAGTCGGTACGGGGTGGTTCCTGAAAGCGTTTGTAGAGCGGGCTGGCAGGGCACTGAACAGATACGGACATGCAACGACATACTGGCGAAAATGTCTTGACAGCCCCGATGCCAAACATCTGCAAGCGGTCGTGACCAACTACAACGCAACACCGGACGGAGAGGCGCTGTATGATGCATGCTCGCAACTGGACATTCCTCATGTGGCCGTGGAACACGGAACAGGCATTGGGTTTTCACCGATATTTGAAAAGACGCCCTACTCGGATGAAATTGCAACTTGTGACCTGTATCTCGCCTACAACAAGCAGGAAGAGAGACTTCTTCAGGAAAATCGCTTCAGCCGGGGAGTTCCGAAGAGTGTTGGTCTGCCCCGCGACCTTGCCTTTGTCGGGCATCGCAACACCGGTATCAAGATCACGGCGCCAATATGCTATATTTCCTGCCAAGCGTTGATGGGCAATGTCATGCGGCCGATTGCAGGCGGCGTCACCGAGCGGGAGTCTGTGGCCTGGGAAATCGACATCGTCGACAATGTACTTTCACGATTGCCACATGAAGTGCTGTTCAAGCCCTACCGATCGGTACGTTATCCCGACGGGAACCCGATACACGATGCGGCCCGTAAATGTCCCAACATCAAGGTGTTCGAGGAACGCATTGATCTTCGTTACCTCCTGGGTCGTGCAAGGCTGTTGGTCGTCAGTCACGCCGCCAGTACCCTGAGTTGGTGCTTCCTGTCGCGACGACCTTTGGTTTTTCTTGATTCCGAGGAGCAAAGCCCGCTGTACGCTGAGGTGCGCAAGCTCCTGAGACAGGCAACATTCTGGTTCGACGCAGATGCACCCTGCTTTACCGAACGTCTTCGGAATTTCCTGTCGCGACCACTCGAAGACATCGAAAGCGAGTGGAAGGAATGCATTCCCGCCAGAGACCTGTTCATCAAGCGTTTCATCGGCAATCCGGATGGACAGGCAGGCCGTCGTGCCGCCGATGCGATCGCGGACTTGATCAAGAACCGGAAACACTGATGCGTCTGGGACTGGGCACCGCGCAATTTGGGCTGCCCTACGGGGCAACCAACAGGACAGGTACTCCCGGTCCGGCGGCGATATCGGAAATATTGAAGGTGGCCCGTCGAGGCGGGATCGATCTGATCGACACGGCGGCCGAGTATGGCCGTTCGGAGGAAATCCTCGGCAGACTGCTTCCGGAACGGTGGTCTGCTCGACTGGTCACCAAGACCGTATCCACCGGAAACGAGGAAATCACCGAAACGGTCGCGGCACGCGTTCGGGAGGCGGCACTGCGCTCCGCGGACCGTCTCGGCCGGCGACCGCTGCATGGACTTCTCGTTCACCGGGGGAAGGATATCCTGAAGTCCGGCGGTGAACGCCTGATCCGGATTTTGCGAAACCTGAAGGATGAGGGCAGTGTCGAGAAGATCGGCGTTTCGGTTTATGACGGCCGGGAGATCGACGCCATAATGGAGCGTACGGAACTGGATATCGTTCAACTGCCCTACAATCTGTGCGATCGGCGCCTGGACGAGGGAGGGCAGATCTCGCGCCTGAAGGACGCAGATGTGGAAATTCACGTGCGATCGATCTTCCTGCAAGGCCTCCTCCTCGCATCCGAGGACCAGGTTCCGCAGCATTTTTCCCGCCTGCGCGACGTGTTGCGAAGGCTGGGCGAGGCGTTCGGCCGCGGCACGATCGACCGCGTGGCAGCTTGTCTGTCCGCGGCTGCCCGCCATCCGGCTTTCGATGCGACAATCGTTGGCGTGACGACCCCGAACGAAGTCTCCGTTCTCTTGCGGGCGCTGGACCGCGTGATGGATGTCACCCTGGAGAACGATGGATTCGAAATGGACGATCCGGACATTCTCGATCCCAGAACCTGGCCTGCGCGCGACCAGTTGCTGGCGAACGCCCGGTGCGATCCATGAGGCTGGACCGGTCCAGGGACCTTCTCGAGCGGGCCTGCTCGGTCATACCGTCCGCCACGCAAACCTTTTCCAAAGGCCCCAGACAATGGGCCCGCGGTGTGTCGCCCCATTTCCTGGATCGCGGCGAAGGTGCGTGGGTCTGGGACGTGGACGGCAATCGCTACCTCGATTGGATGATGGCGCTCGGTCCGGTCTCTCTGGGCTACGCTGATGTGGAGGTCAATGCCGCGATAACCGATCAACTTCGGCGAGGAGTCGTGTTCAGCCAGATGAACGCTTTGGAAGTTGAAGTCGCCGAAGCGTTGGTCGCCCGCATACCTTGCGCAGAGATGGTGCGCTTCGGAAAGAACGGCTCGGATGCGACGACAGCGGCCATTCGCGCCGCCCGGGCCATCACGGGTCGTCCGCTGGTCGCGGCTTGCGGCTATCACGGGTGGCACGACTGGTATATCGGAACGACGACCCGCAGCCTGGGGGTGCCGGACGAGGTTCGGAGTCTGACGCGATCATTCAGGTACAATGACATCGCCTCGCTGGAAGATATCTTTGCAGAGCAACGCGGCCGGGTCGCCTGCGTCATCATGGAGGGCGTGGGGGTCGAGTCGCCAACGAACAGTTTTCTTCACCGGGTTGCCGAGCTTACCCGCCGGGAAGGAGCATTGCTGATCTTCGACGAGATCGTTGCCGGATTTCGGTTGGCACTGGGCGGTGCCCACGAACACTACGAGGTCTCGCCCGATATTGCCTGCTTCGGAAAGGCCATGGCCAACGGGATGCCGCTATCCGCCGTCGTCGGGCACCGCGATGTCATGCAGGTATTCGATCAGATATTCTTCTCGGGTACCTTCGGCGGAGAATGCTTGTCACTCGCCGCCTGCCGGAAAACGATGGATGTCTTCGAACGAGAAGGGGTGGTCGATCATCTTTGGCGGATCGGAGGAAGACTCGCGGACGGAATCTCGTCGCTGATCAAGGAACATGGCCTCGGCGACGATTTGCAGTTGCTTGGGTTGCCGCCAAGAAGCGTTGTCTCCTTTCCCCACGCCGACGAGACGGAAGCATTGGCGCGTCGTACTCTGGTCTTGCAGGAATGCGTGAAACGCGGGCTGCTGTATTGCTGCAGTCATGTCCCTTGCCTGAGTCATGGAGACGAAGAAGTGGAATTTTCCCTGTCGGTGCTGGCCGAGGTCTTTCCCCTGTTCGCCGAGGCGGTGTCTTCCGGGAGTGTCGGTGCGCGACTGGAAGGTCCCCCCGTCGAGGCGATCTTTCGGCGTGCCTGACGCCCAGAGTGGATTGAGACAACACCACCCGTGTCGACACTGGCGGTCATACCGGCGCGAGGGGGATCCAGAAGGATTCCCAGGAAAAACATCGTCGACTTCGCGGGCCGACCTCTGATGGCGTACATGCTCGAAACTGCACGGAAAAGTGGCCTTTTCGAGGAAATCCACGTTTCCACGGACGACGCCGAGATCGCTGAAACGGCGTCGACCCTCGGACATCCGCCGGCGTTCATGCGCGATCCGGCGCTTGCCGACGACTTCGTCGGCGTGATCGAGGTCCTTCAATGGGTCTGCGAGAAGTACGCAGCCGATGCGCGCCTTTTCGACACTGTGACCTTGCTCATGGCGACAGCCCCCTTGCTGGAGCCGTCGGACCTTCTTGACGGCCACGCCATGTACGAGCGGCTTGGCGGCACGAAGCCGGTGCTGGCCGTGGCACCCTACCCGGCGCCGATCGAATGGGCATTCCGCCTTGGCGAAGATGGCATGCTGACGCCGTTGGAGCCTGGCATGGCCGACATCCGCAGCCAGGATCTGACGCCCTCGTGGTACGACAGCGGAACCTTCGCGATCTTCCCGCCTTCGAGTCTTTCCCGGACCCTTTTCGACACGAGTTCCTTCGCCGCATTTCCTATCGCGCCCTACAAGGCGGTCGACATCGACGATCCGGACGACCTTCGTTTTGCGGAGATCGTCTGGCATGGCATGCGGGCGCTGGCGGAAGAGCACGATTGATGGAGGCTCATGGGGGCTTTCGGTGGCACCGGGACAACCGGCGGATGGAGCCGACGGGCGGGTGTGGTGGTCGTCGGCCTGCCGCGGCACACGGATGAAGGATCAATCGAACAATGCCATCGTCGTCGGTGGAGGAATTGCGGGTCTGTTCGCTGGTCTATTGCTTGCTGAAGCCGGCAGGCATTCTGTCCACCTGGTCGAAAGAGATACCCGGCTGGGGGGATTGTTACGGTCAACCCGATATCGGGGCGAATCAAGCTATGACACCGGCATCCATTACGGGATTGAAACAGGGAATCCGAAAATAGATTCTGTTCTCTTTGAGGGGATGAGCGGAGACAAGTGGCATGTCTTCAACACCAGTCTTCCGCAGGGAAACGTCTTCGGCGGTCGGTTGAACAGCAGCAGTGGCTGCATCGACGCGAGAACGCTTGATCCCCAGCTATATGCCCGCGGCCTGGTGGAGCTGCTCGACGGCCAGGAGGCGGAAGAGGATGTACCGCATCTGGCCGAGGCGCTTGAGGCGGAATACGGTCCCACATTCACCGAGCATATTTTCCGGCCGGTCATGCGGAAGCTTGCAGGTCGTGCGCTCGAGCAGCTCGCGCCGTCGGCGCACGGCGGCTTTGGTATTTCCAGATTGATTGTCGTGCCCTCCAGAGCGGCAAAGCGGTTGAAGATTCTTCCAGAATACGACAGGTGCATCGCCTACACGAAAACACTCGAAGGCCGTTCGCCCATACAGAAGTTCTATCCGCGTAACGGCGGTATCGGCAGATGGCCGGAATTGCTGACCCGGAAACTCGCCGGTGCCGGTGCCCGCATGCACGTCGCAACAAAGATCGACGCCGTCACCACCGAAAACGGGCGCATCACGAGCGTGACGCTTTCCGATGGACAACGCCTGCCATGCGACCTCCTGGTCTGGACCGTTCCCCTGCCATTGCTGGCGCGTGCATTGGGCACGGGCGTTCCGGGAACGGCTCCGGCGTTTCGTCACGTGCTTCTGCTGCACTATTTGTTCAGGAACAAGGGAGTGACGCCCGGACTTCACTGGGTCACGATATACGACGAGGACGCGGTCTCTTACCGAGTGACACTTTACGACAACATCGCCCCCGGCAACGATTCCGATGGATCGCGGGTGACGGTCGAGACGCTCTGGAGCGAGTGCCCGCAAAATATCGAAGATATCGCGGAGCAGGTCAAGAGCGAGCTCGGCGACCTAGGGCTCGTCGACGACTCCCGGAGCGGCGAGTTCATGGGCCATGAATGGGTCGCTAATGCCTTTCCCCTGCGACTTGCCGGCCAGCGCATAGAGGCACGGACCCCCGAAGTGATCGATCGCTTGTCCAACTTGGTAGTGGCGGGCCGCGGCGTGGGCACGGCGTTTTCGCAACCAGAAATACTCGAGGCAATCCTGACTGGCGTCGAGTGCCAAATCGCGGACTGAAATCCATGTGGGAGCATGAACCGTCAGGAGCTCTTGTGGGGTGGCGCTGGATTCTTCTGCGTTGTTTGAATTCCGGCCGTTTGTTCGCGGAACAGCCGTTGCGATGACAACTGACAGCGGTCTTCCGTTTTGAAGCCTCATCGGTTACCGGTGCCGGTTCGAATGCTTTGGAATATGCGCTTGCCCCAGCCACAGTCTGCGCAACACCAACGAGGATGATCGAGACAATCCCGGAGATCGTGGGTTGGTTTGATGATATTATCCGGCACGAGGTGTGCGAAGCTGCAGAAATTGATAAGATCGAGGCGAGGATCGAAGTTCAATGCCGCCAGTGAAGATTGAACTTCTGACCATCGCATCAAGCGAAGTCGGGTTAGGACATCTGAACCGCTGTTTGGCATTACTCCAATCGGTTAAGACGTCCGGTGCATCTGCCCATCTTACGATTGATGCGGATCCAGGTTTTTTACAGCATCTCGCTCCGCACCCTGACGTGACGGTTGCAGACGGCAGAACGCAGATCGAAACCGAATGCGATCTTTGTGTCGTTGATCGCTATGAGTATTCCGAGGAGTTCTACCTGGCCCTGCGTCGGCAGTGCGCCAGAATTGTCGTGTTTGATGATTCCCATAAAGCTTTGCCCGCCCATGTCTCCGGGGTCATCAATCCAAACTTAGTGGTCCGCAAGGATGCTTACCCCTTCGGCGTTAAGGTATTTGGTGGTGCAGAGTACGTGCTGGTGCAAGACGCGTTCGCGGGTGTTCGCCGTGTTTCGAATGCCTCGAGGCTGTTTGTTTGTACCGGAGGCAGTGATCCAGAGTGCCGCATGAATGATATGCTGAATGCCGCGCTGGCTGGATCGTCGAGAGAAGTTGATGCGGTTTTCGGACCAGCCTTCGCGCACCTGGAGGCAATTGATCGTTGGAGCGAGATTGACCGGGTCACCGTGCATCACAATCCGCCGAACTTACCTGAGATTATGACTCAAGCCTGCTTCTCTCTGACATCAATGGGCTCCATGGCTTATGAGTTGGCATCGCTCGGCATCCCGCAAATCGGCATTGCCTTGGCCGAGAATCAAGTCCCGATTGCTGAGGCGCTTGATCAGGCCAGTGCAGCACATTTCTTGGGTTATCACCGCACAGTCACCCAGGATGACATGATCCGCATCATCGCGTCGTTGGATAGCGATCCGAAAGCACTTGACGCGATGGCAGAGAACGCCTCGAAGCTAATCTTTCCCGGTGGCGCGGACCGGCTTGCCGCCGATCTGCTCTCTTGGGTTATGCAGGTCGACAACCCCGCTGTTGGCGTTTTTTCGGAGTCTGATATTCGTGAGGAGTATGCGCAATCGGCTCTGAACGAAACCGAGGAGCACCGACAACTTCGTTGGGGCTCTCGCGAAGGAATGGTCAACCGGTATCAGATGGCGCTCCAGGAATCCGGGATTACCAGTGGCATGGCTTGGATCGACATTGGATCGGGAACCGGCGCGTTTCAAGAGTACCTGACCCGATGCGTCCCAGGCGTTCGATGCACAGGCGTTGAGATATCGGAAGACTTGTATCGAATTGCGATCGCGCGCAATCTGGCTGGAACACAGTTTTTCAGAACCTCATTCGATCAATTCGAGCAACAGGGCTTCGATCGCCTTACCTGTCTTGGCGTCCTGTCGAAAACAAATCTGGGCGTTTCGGAGTTCATTCATAAGGCGGCGAATGTGTTGAACGCCGGATGTTTGGTCATCGTTGATTTCAAGAATGCCGAGTGGGAACGGTTTAGTACCGATAAATTCTTCCCGGATGTTCGGCATCGGTGGTTCAGGCAAGACGATTTCATTGAGTTGGTTGTCAGGGACGGGCGGTTTCGAATTGTGAAGGTATTCGGGTTTGACCCGGCGACGGGCCGCTATGTGAAACCTTCGGAAAGCCATACGATCGTTGTCGTCGCGCAGCGAGTGGAGCGCGAACCTCGGCCTGATTCAGCAGTTGGCAAAGGTGCCGTACGCCATGGTCATTGATTCAGAAGTGCGACTTGTTCATCCGGACGCCAGGTCGATCGACTATGCAAAGGACCGGTGTCCACCGCTACATAGGGATGTCTATTCTCATCCTGAGGCAAGCAATGCGTTTCAACTCTGGAGCCATGAAGCCCTTATCCAAGCGATGGATAGCGCCGATGTTACAAACGCTGTGGTAAGTGGGCTGGCGTGGATGGACCCAGAGGCACAGCGCCTAAACAACAACTATGTCAAAGAAGCTCTCAGCAAGCATGCAGGAAAGCTGAAGGGTTTGTTCACACCCGATGTCAGTGAAATTTCCGCCGCTGTTTCGGCAATACACGAAGTCGATTCTGATTTGTATGTGGGCCTTGAGTTCATTCCGAAATGGCAAGGCATTCGAATTGATGATCCTGTACTTGATCCGCTGATGGAGGCGGCCAGAAAGCGCGGGTTCTTGATAAAGATATATACGTGCCATCCGACACAGAGTCTCGATGGTGATGTCCCCTATCGAACGCTCCAGTTCTTGAAACGTAACCCGGACATCACGGTTGTAGTTCCGCACTTGGGCGGTCTGCTGGCTCTCTTTGCATTATATCCGCCGATCGCGATGCACTTGCAGAAAGCTCATTTCATTACATCGGTCAGTGCGACGATGAAGATGGTAAAGTTTGCTGCTGATGTTAATCCAGACAACCTGCTATACGGCTCAGACTTTCCGTTCAACCACTGCTTCTCGATGCTGGATCCGATCAAAGAACTAAAGACTCTGGGCCTTCCTCCGGAACATGAAGAGAAGATTGCTTCGTTGAATGCTAAGCGCCTCTTTGGGTTTTAGGGTCATTGCGGTAGGATTTTTTGCCGAGTTGAAAAATGGACTATACGAATTTCGCGAAAGCCTTTGCTGAGCACCTGAACTTCCACGAAAACCGTTTCCATCCGCTTGTGTGCATTACGGGTGAACCTGAGTTCGGGAAGAATGTGTATATCGGTGCGTTCTCAGAAGTGAATGCCAAGCATGTCACCGTCCGCATCGGAGACAATTGCGACATCGCATCGTTCGTCACTATCAACGCCGCCGACTCGCACAGACGTTGTATCGGCTTAAGCGACAAGATAGACCGACGCGACATCACTCTGGGCCATAACGTATTCGTTGGTTCTCATTGCGTGATAAAGGGCGGTGCACGCATCGGACACCATTGCGTGATTGCTGCTGGGACCGTGGTCGATGCAGACATCATTCCGCCCTACTCACTCGTCATCGGAAATCCAATGACGGTCGAGGCTGGCTACTACGAAAACCAGGCCCGTGAAGCGGCCTACACAGATATATGAGCGGTTTTCGGATACCCCACAATCGCCCGTCCCTCGGTTCACAAGAAGCAGCCGCAGCGGAGCAGGTTATATCATCCGGCCAGATCGCTGGCGGGTGGGAAGTGCGCGAGTTCGAGAGTGATCTGGCTGACTTTCTGGGCCTTACCAGCGGAGGGTGTGTAGCAGTCTCCAGCGGTTCTGCAGCCCTTTTCCTCTCGCTATGGGCGCTTGGTGCGAAGGACCGGACAGTGGCTCTGCCCTCTTACGGCTGCGCGTCGCTTCGGCACGCAATACGACTTGTCGGTGGGCGAGAAGAACTTGTCGATATCCGCGAAGACAGCGCCGAGATGAAGCCATCGGATTCGGATATCCGTATTTTTCCGCACCTTTTCGGAATTCCAAGCCCAATCGCGGACAACGCGACAGTCGGCACTGTTGAGGATTGTGCCCAAGCTTTGGGTGCGCGTTTGGACAATAGGCCTGTGGGGATCCAGACAAAGGTCTCTGTGTTCTCTTTCTATGCGACGAAGATCATTACGTCAGGCGGACAAGGTGGGGCCGTTGTGTCCAGAGATGCGGATTTGATCGACAGCATTCGCGACTTCTTGGATTTCGATATGCGAAATGACAGCCGGTCATGTTTCAATTTCGCGATGACCGAAATCCAAGCTGCGATTGGCCGTGTTCAACTGCGGCGACTGCCAGAGTTCATCGACCGGCGCGAAGCTATATTTTCATATTACCAGAATGCGGGTTTGCCGCTCATGGGTTCCAAGACGGCCGACTCTCAGGTGGTCCGCTTTCGTGCAATCATCGAGACCAAGTTTGCCGCTGCAGTCAGGCATGCGCTTCATGAGGTCAGTGTCGCTGCCATCGTTCCAATTGAGGAATCTGAAATTCTCGGAGACCCCAACCACTACCCGAATGCGCAAGCAAGGGCAAGGAGCACGGTTTCCATACCTTGCTATCCGTCGCTCCGGGATGATGACGCCGCCAGGATCTCTGAAATCGCACTTCGATTTTTGGAGGCTGGTCAACAGGCATGACCGGGTTTGTTGTCGTTTCAGGGCATCAGCCAGTATATCTGCCTTGGGCAGGTTTGTTCCACAAAGTGTATCTTTCTGACACTTTTGTTTACATGGATACGGTAAAATATCTAAAGGAAGACTGGAACAATCGGAACAAGATCCGGACTCCAAACGGATGGATGTGGTTGTCGGTGCCTATTGATCGGGTCGCATCGGGCAGGAACCTACATGAAACAATCATCAAGCAAGATGCTGGCGATCTTGAGAACGGCTGGCAGGGTAAGCACTGGCGCGGCATTCTTGCGAACTACAAAAAGGCACCGTACTTTCCGGAATATGCCCGGCGTTTTCAGGAGATTTATCTGAGAAAAATTTGGACTAATCTCGTCGATCTATGTTGGTCGCAATTTACTGAAATCTTGAAAATTCTGAGGTTGGATGATCGAAAAATCATCCGGATGACCGACCGTTCGTTCGCCGGAACGAAAGATGACTTGATCCTGAACCATTGTTTGAATCTGAATTGCAACGCAGTGGTATTTGGGGCGCTGGGCAGGAACTACGTTGCGCGCGAGAAATTCTCAAGTCGCGGTATACCAATTCATTTCCAAGGCTACAACCATCCAACCTATGAGCAACGGTTCCCTGGTTTTGAGTCTCACATGACAGTCTTGGACATGATCTTCAATCTTGGTGGAGAAGCGGCTCGTCGAACGTTACTTGACGGGAACATATCCCGCGATGAACTTCATAACCAGTTTCGCGCGTCACTAAACGGCGATTTCTGAGGCGATAAGGTTGTCTAGATTCAATTTCGGCGTAATGACTTCCCCAAACGCACCCTGCTATATCATCGCAGAAATCGGCTCCAATTTTTGCGGCGATTTGGACTACGCACTGAAATCAATCGATGCCGCGGTTGACGCAGGTGCCGATGCTGTGAAATTCCAGACATTCTCGGCGATCGAATTTATCGCTGATCCCGAGCTTCGATATCAGTACACGGAGATAGACGGTACCTTTCAGGACGTCGTTCAGTTCGAGATGTTCAAGCGGCTCGAACTACCCCATGACTGGCATGTCACGCTTCGGGACTATGCCGTTTCGGAGGGTGTGGACTTCATATCTTCGGTCGCGGATCACAACGCCGTTGACTTGCTTATGGACCTTGAGGTTCCGGCCCTGAAGATCGCGTCCGAAGATCTGATCAACACACGGTTATTACGTTATATTGCTGATGCCGCAGGTGATACGCCGTTGATCCTGTCAACAGGGATGGCGACCGAATGGGAAATGAACAACGCACTGGAGATTTTTTCCGGCATGTCCGTTGTTCTCCTGCATTGTACTAGCCTTTATCCAGCCCCTCCCGAGTCTTGCAATTTGCTTAGAATCAGTGCGCTCAGGGACAGGTTCGGGATTCCGGTAGGATTCTCCGACCATACCATCGGTTTTGAAGCCGCAGTTGGCGCCGTTGTTCTGGGCGCATGCTTGGTGGAGAAGCACTTCACGCTGGATCAGGCCGCACCCGGCCCTGACCATCAAATGTCGATGCCTCCAGACGAGTTCACCGAGATGGTCTCAGCGATCCGTACGGCCGAGGTGCTCCGCGGTGCCGGCGGTACAAACTACGACCCTGCAGAGGAGTATGGCCGCATTGAGTTTCGTCGCAGCATTGTTGCGGCACATGATCTGCCGGAAGGGCATCGGATCGAAGATTCAGACCTTGCGTTCAAGCGTCCCGGACACGGGCTGAAGCCTTATGAAGCGGAAAAAGTAATCGGCGGTATTACCCGGAGCGGTATCAAGCAAAACCAGGTCATCACAGAACGCGATATCTTGGCCTACTGAGCCGCCATATCTGCCACGAAACACCCCTGTTAGCTCTCGGCATGGCGAGCTCCTGTGGATCCTTGCCGCGCTTCCGAAGGCTACGGTGAAATTGTAGTGAGTTTGTCCATGCAAGCCATGCTGACCGAAGCCCGCCCATGCCTACACTGACACTCGCCGATGTTAGCAGATAGTGTTTTGATTCATTCATTTGATGCCATTTCCTGAAGCTTCTGATGTCCTGCGTTTGTGGAGACGCATTATGAGTATAATGATTATCGTGGCCCATCCCGACGACGAGGTTCTGGGGTGCGGCGGAACAATCGCCCGGCACACCGCCGATGGCACCGACGTTCAAATCTTGTTCGTGGCCGATGGCGAAGGATCGCGCGCGAACGGTGTACCGAACTCAGACCACATCGCGCTCCGCGAGGATATGGCCCTTCGTGCAGCGGATGTGCTTGGTACCAAGCCGCCGGTGTTCCTCCGCTTCCAGGACAATCGCCTAGATACAATCCCATTTCTGGAAGTAGTACAGGCGATTGAAGGGCAGTTGGAAACTCTTAAGCCATCGACCGTCTATACCCATGCGGCAGGCGATATGAATGTCGATCATCGGGTCGTACATCAAGCTGTACGAACGGCACTTCGCCCGACTTCATCCAACCCGGTGCAGCGACTGTTGGCTTTTGAAGTACCATCGGCGACTGACTGGGGTGGCCGCGGCTTTGGGCCTGATTTTGCGCCGACTTGCGCGATAGATGTCAGCGCCTTTGCTGATCAGAAGCATAGAGCGCTCAGAGCCTATGGTGCCGAGATGCGGGCGATGCCCCACCCACGTTCGTATGAGGCGATCGATGCTTTGATGACACTTCGCGGGGCTGCCTTCGGGATGGGTGCAGCCGAGACATTTGAACTTATTTACGAAACTGTACGATGAACTGCGTCGATACCGTAGCATTCGCTGTTATCTGCTTGGGTCAGATTGGGTCGCGCTTTGACGAAGAAGCCCGTGGCAGCGTACGCGCTCCGGCCCAACCTGTAGGCATATTGCTCCAGTTGCAGGTCGCGGCTTCCAAGATCGACGATCACACCAGCATCGCCGCCCTTGAGCGCTGCTAGGTGATGACGCAGCCATTGCTCGCCAAGCGGATCTGAGCGGTTGACCTGGAATGTGGCTGGGCTCTCCCGCATGTGGCATCTTCGGTGTCAGAGACCGACCAGACAGGGAGGGTCACACGGCCTGGGACGCGACATGAGAGCGATCTTGCCGACGGTGAATGGTCGGTTGTCGCGCCGCTCATCCCGCCGCCGGGCCACCGATCTCCGCGAGGTCTTCAACGCGATCCGCGACGGGATGCCAGTGGCGGGCGATTCCCGCCGTTTGCGGCGGTCCGGAACTGTTTTTGCCCTTGGCGCGACGCTGGCGTCTTCGAGCGCATGACGGATGCGCTGCGGGATCTGGCAGGGTGCCGTCCCGAACCGACGGCGGCCGGGATCGACAGCCCGTCGGTGGGGACGACGGAGACAGCCGGGGCGTCGGGATACGACGCGGGCAAGAAGGTCAAGGGCCGGAAGCGGCACATCGCTGTCGACATTGAGGGAACCCCGATCACCATCCACGTCCACACGACGGACGTCCAGGATCGGGATGGCGCGCCGGACGTCATTCTCGACATGCTGGAGAAGGCACCGGAGGTGATGAGGCTCTGGGCGGACAGCGGCGACAGGCTGCGCGAATGGCTCGTGGAGACGGGTGTCCGGGACGCGCTGGAGATTGTGCGCAGGCCCCATGGAATCAAGGGTTTCACGGTCCTGTACCGCCGCCGGGTGGTGGCGCGGACCTTCGCCTGGATATCGCGCTGCCGGCGCCTGGAGAGCGCTGCGGCCCGGGCCCAGCCGGCCGCGTGCCGTTTCCTCATGCGCAGGGTCGCACCAGGCTCTCAGGTTCGAGGTCCATGAAGTTCAAAGGCGCTCGGCAGTCCATCCGTCTATTCCGGTACTTTTTCGCTGCCTATCCGTTGCGTAGTACTATCGTACTGCTCGCGCTGACGGTGGCGGCGCTGGCGGAAGGGGTGGGCGTCGCAGCGTTGCTGCCGCTGATCTCCCTGGTGATCGACTCCGAAGGAAGCGGCGGCGCACTCGATATCTACGTCAAACAGGTCTTCGCATTGGTCGGGCTGGAGGTGTCGCTCGCCGGGCTACTGGCCCTCATCGCGGTGGCGATGGCCCTGAAATCCCTGCTGATACTGCTGGCAATGGCGCAGGTAGGGTATTCCGCAGCCCATGTCGCGATGGACCTGCGGTTGACCTTCATTCGCGCGCTGCTGGAAGCGCGCTGGATGCATTTCGTTGATCGTCGCCCCGGCGACCTGGCGAGCGCGGTCAGCGTCGAGCCGACTCGTGCATCCACCGCCTACGTATCGTCGTGCCGCGTTCTCGCTGGGGGAATCCAAGTACTGATCTATCTGATGCTTTCCGTCACCATATCCTGGGAGGTTTCGGTCATCGCCGTCGTAGTCGGCGCGGTTGGCATGGTCGTGTTGAACCGCCTCGTCGCCATGAGCCGCCGGGGCGGGGAAAACCAGACCGAGCTTCAGAAGTCCTTCATGACGCGTCTGCTACAGGGGCTCGATGGCATGAAGCCGTTGAAGGCCATGGCCCGCGAGAGAAGCATGGGGTCGCTGATGGAGGGCGACATCAAGGGGCTCAATCATGCCCAGCGAACGATCGTCGTCACTCGGGAGGCACTGAGCGAATCCCATGAAGTCATCCGTGCCTTCGCGGTGGCGGGCGGGCTCTACGTCTTCATCGCCGTGTGGGCCCAACCGGCGGACAGTCTGTTGGTCCTCGCCCTGCTCTTCGTGCGTATCCTGCAGAAGGTGAGTCAGTTGCAATCCCACTACCAACTTGCCGCGATAAACCAGCCGGCTTTCGCCTTCCTGCGGTCCACGATCGCGGCCGCTGAAGAGGCGAGGGAGCCTGACCAAGGCAGCCAGCCGCCCCGGCTCATGTCTGCGATCTCGTTCCGGAACGTAAGCTTCTCATACGGTTGCGAAAAGGTTCTTGATGGCATCTCGATGACGTTGCCTGCGGGTGCGTTCATCGCTGTCGTCGGCCCCTCGGGTGCCGGCAAGACGACCGTCTCCGATCTCGTGATCGGACTGTTGCGGCCACAGCAGGGTGAGGTCTGGGTCGATGACCTGCCCATGGCGGATATCGATTCCAAGGCATGGCGGGGCATGATCGGATATGTGCCGCAGGAGACTTTCCTGTTCCATGACTCCTTGATGGCTAACGTCACGCTCGGTGACAAGGATTTTTCCCGCACCGAGGTGGAGACAGCGCTACGCCGCGCTGAGGCTTGGGCTTTCGTGGCCGCGCTGCCCGATGGCATGAACACGGTCGTCGGCGAGCGGGGGGCGCGACTCTCCGGTGGCCAGAGGCAGCGCATTGCCATCGCCCGGGCGCTGATCCGCGATCCGGTACTGTTGATCCTGGACGAGGCGACCACTGCCCTGGATCCTGAGACGGAAGCGGGTATTGTCACCACGATCCAGCGCCTGTCCGGCAAGGTTACGGTTCTCTCGATCTCCCATCAGCCAGCGATGAGGGCGGCGGCGGACATAGTCTATCGGCTGGAAAAGGGCCGCGCCGTGCTCGAAACCAGCGACAACAAGTCGGAATTGCCCTTGGCGGGTATCCAGCGTTGATCACAAACGAATTATGCATGTAGCAACTCCTCTCCAACGGTGAGCGCAAAGAATCTCCTCATGCTTTTCGCGCCGAAGTTCAATCACTTCGGCTGCGACGTTGCAAGCGCTTTTGTCGCTGAGAACGGATGTGGGCGTGTGCATGGGCTCTGTACTGGTTCGCACGGTGTCCATGAGCATGTCGCTGCAGAGCTAGGCGCGTTCGGGGGTCGGTTCTGGTGGCTTGAAAACGAGGAGCTGACTTGGTTTGCCACTCCTGCACCGAATGACGAGCTTCAGGCGATCGATAGGGATCTGGGACCTGGCGCCTTCGGGCGCATCGTCACCGCCGACCGCCGCATCGGCCGCGGCTTTGTGCGCGGCGGGCTGACAAGGCCGGACCGGATTGCCCGCCAAGCCGCTCTAGACCCAGCGGCGGCTGCGCAACGTTATGTGAATGGGCTTTACCGGTTTCTCATCAAGGTGTTGAGCGAAACCAAACCCGATATCGTTTTCTGCTATGCCGTCGCTGGCGCACCGGCTGTCGCGTTGGCGGAAATGTGCCGGATGCATGGTATTCCCTTTCGCGTGCTGACCTATACCCGGATAAGCGATAGCTACGTTCTCGATGAAGATCCGCGTGGCCGTCTGCCCTTCGTAGCGCGTCGTTTCAAGCGGGCGCGCGATGGAATCTCTCCTTTCACGCCATCGGCTTTGATATCCGCTCGTGAATACCTTGAGACCTTTCGAGCGTCACCGGTGGCACCCAAGTCCTTGGTGGTGAACTCGATACCAAGCAATCCGCTAGCGGCGTTGACGGCCGGAGCGAGGTTTTTTCTCTATCTCATGCTGTTCTGTTTGAAGGAAGTTTGTCATGGCCGACGACCGGGCGTCGACGCGACGAGGCAGTTATTCAATGTGTGGATAATGTTGCAGCGGCAGATATTAAGGATTAAAAAAGTCTCGTCGAAGGAGTCTTTGCCCCAAGATTTCATTTACTTTCCGCTTCACGTCAATCCAGAGGCGTCGACGATGGTGTTATCCCCATATCATACGGATCAACTTTCTATTATCGAAGCTTTGGCTAAGAGTGCACCAGCACATCTACGGATAGTCGTCAAGGAACACGCCCCGATGCTTGGACTACGCCCAAGAGGGTATTATCGGGCAATCTCTAGAATGCCCCGGGTTACGCTTGTAGATCCTCATCAATCCAGCTTTGACTTGATCACAAAGGCGGCACTGATAGCCACCATTACCGGGACGGCTGCGTGGGAAGCAATTCTCTTGGGCAGGCCGGCGCTGATAGTCGGAGATTCGCCATTTCGCGCAATTGGCGAGGGCTTCGTATACGAGCAGGATATTACCGGCTTCCCGCAAGCTATTGAATCTGCGCTCAAGACACCGCCAGCATCGGACGACATTCTGGAGTGCTATATCGCGGCCTTGCAATCGGAGGCGTTTAAGTTGCCCATGTCCTTGCTTTGGGGCGACTACGTTGCCCATTCCGCCGACCAGCGGCAGGCAGTCAGCAAGATCATAGCGAATGAGATCGCACGGAGTCTGGATGACGTTCCTGCCGATGTCAAGGAGTGATCGGGATTGCCGGAATGTAGGTGCCGTTCTCGACCAAGCGTGGTATGCATTTGCACAATCATGATCCCATAAGCATGGCCAGCTGATACGCATGTCGATCAAAGGGCTGTGCCGATGAGCACGGGAGAGACTGCCTGCACTCAGAAGTTCCCGCGGCCGCGAGGCGACCGGGGGAACGCCGAGCGACGTATACACGATGTCGTCCTAGTTATTTCAGACTTGGGAGGGGGGGGGACTCAGCGCGTACTGACGCGGCTGGCGAATGATTGGACAGCCATAGGACTGAGGGTTTGCATCGTTACGCTTTCCGGGAGTGATGGTGACAGATATGCGTTGCATCCGGCAGTCGACCGTGTAGCTCTTAATGCGGTCAGTATATCGAGTGGGAAGCTAACCGCCTTGACCGCCAATGCACGACGGCTATTTCGCCTGAGGCAAGCGCTTCGTTTCGCCGACGCTCCGGTTGTCATTTCTTTTCTCACCACGACCAACATCCTGACCATTCTCGCTGCTGCCGGTCTGCCGGCTCGTGTCGTCGTGTCCGAGCGGAACGACCCCGAGAGGCAGCAATTACCTTGGCCTTGGCCGCTTTTGCGACGTTGGACCTACGCCCACGCACACATGGTTACGGCGAACACTCATGGCGCGCTACATTGGCTTCGCGGCTTCGTTCCGGCCCCCAAGCTTCTTCTCGTGCGAAACCCCCTTAACCAGACACCGGCTCCCCTTAATCGTGGCAACAGGAACAAGGTCATTCTGAACGTCGGCCGGTTGTCCCACCAGAAAGCGCAAGACGTTCTCCTCAAGGCTTATGCGGAGGTCATCGAAAAGGCACCCGACTGGCGCCTGACCATCGCTGGCGATGGACCAAAAGAACCACAGTTGCGCGAATTGGCCTCGGTGCTGGGAATCGCCGACCGCGTTCGTTGGATCAAGTGGACAGACGATGTCGACTCGCTCTATCGCTCGTCGGGTATTTTCGTGCTTCCCTCTCGCTACGAAGGTATGCCCAATGCTCTTCTGGAGGCGATGAGCCACGGCCTTCCCGCAATCGTGACTGATGCATCCCCTGGACCACTTGATTGTATCATCGACGGGGAAACTGGTTTGGTGGTAAAGGCGGATAACGTGCCTATGTTGGTGACCGCCCTTACGCGACTGGTGGAAAGCACAGCACTGCGGGTGTGCTTGGGAACAGAGGCCCACAAGAGAATTTTGGAATTCAATGACGTAACCGCAGACCAGGCATGGATGAGGACGTTAGGCGAATTGCCTATCAGTGCAACGCTGAACAGCAATTGAATTCAGTCTTGGCATCCACATGTAGCCCCGACTTCCGCTTCCGAGCGCCTGATGATTAATCAGATTGTTGAACTTCGGGTTACCACCTCAACCTGAAGTCGTGGTGAGCATTACATGGTGAAATTTGCTGTTTCCAAGCGAGTATTGTTTCCTTTCGTTGGTGATACTATCGGCGGTAGCCATCTGTCTGCTCTTGAGCTTGTGCAAGGACTCGACGATAGCCGCTTTCAAGCTATCGTCGCGATACACCGAGACGGATGCATGTGGAACTATCTTGAGACGAGAGGAATTTCGGCAGAACGCGCACCTGCGTGGACGCGAGACCCGTTCAGCGGACATAGGGGAAAGGACATCGTCGCAATAGCCTTCTTGTTACCCCGTCTGATTGCATTTCTGCGACGGCAGCGCATCGATATCGTTCACACACAGGATGCACGCATGCACTTCCTTTGGAGCCTTGCTGCCAGAATTGCCGGAGTTAAGTGTGTGATCCATGTAAGAGCAACAAGACAATCACGGATTAGGTATTCATCAAGATACGCTCACGGGATAGTCACCATTTCAAGATATACAAGAGATCAGTATTCTCCGACGATCAGGCATAAGTCTATCATAATTGATAACCCTGTCCAGCAAGCTCAAGGCGAATTGAATCGGGATGTCTGTCGGCGGGAATTGCTGAGGATCGGTCACGCCTCATTCGATACACGTGCGATTGTCGGGTATGTGGCTAACTTCACGGGGCAAAAAAGACCAGTTGAATTTGTCGAAGTGGCGCGGCGGTTGAGCGAGCGGTTCGGGCATCGGATTGTCTTTCCAATGTACGGGGAGACAAGCGGCACGCGGGATTCAAGCCTGAGAGAGGCCGTGGTCAAGAGAATCGAAAAGTATGACCTCGGGACGCAGTGCATGCTGATGGGACCCGCGTTTCCGATTGAGCCACGTATGATGGGTTTCGATGTGCTGGTGGCTATGGCCGTCGAGGAGGCATTCGGGCGAACGCTTGTAGAAGCAATGCTGTGCGGAACGCCGGTCGTCGCGGCGGACGACGGTGGACATCGGGAAGTCATCCGTCACGGCGAGACAGGATTCCTGGTCCGGCCGGACGACCCCGACGCATTTGCGAATGCGGTGACGGACCTGCTTGAAAACCCCGGGCTAGCGAATGACGTCACCGCCGCAGCCAAGGAGGATGCTCTGAAACGGTATTCCGTCAAGACCCATGTGGAACGGGTTCAGACTGCCTATGACACTGTGTTGCGCTAGCAGCGCGATCATCTCCGACACTCGCCCGTCGCGCGAATGATGCATGAAAGGCCCGACCTGGTCCTCGTTCTTCCCTCCTTCGCCGGTGGTGGCGCCGAGAGGGTATCGCTGTCCCTGATCGCGGGCCTTGTACCCGAAAGCGTGAATGTCGTTACTTTCGATCACAAGGGACCGCTTCACTCTCTGGTGCCGAAGGGGATGCACGTTCATGTTGTTGGCAAGCAGCGGCTGCGCCACGCTTGGCTGGATGTGTTGCGCTGGCTGCGAACTTACCAGCCTCGCATCATATTCTCGACGCTTGGCCATGTCAATCTGGCGTTACTCGGGATGCGGCCGTTGCTGCCGCGTGACACGCGCCTTGTCATTCGCGAAGCCAATACGCCATCACTCGCCCTGAAGCGCGGGCAAGCGCCCTTCCCAGCACTGATGCGGTGCGCCTATCGGCTGCTGTACCCGACCGCCGATCTGATGCTATGCCAGCACCGGTCGATGGCAAGAGAGATGATTACCCGATTTGGCGTTCCTGCCAAACGGACGGTCATCTTGCCAAATCCAGTTGATAGCGGATACATTCGAGCCGAATCACCACGTCGGGAGCCAGGTCCCGGCAGGCGGTTTGTCGCCGCGGGGCGATTGACGCACCAAAAGGGATTCGACCGGTTGATCGACATGGTCGCAGATGGCAACCCGGACGATCGGCTGTGCGTCTTCGGCGAAGGGCCCGACCGTGTCACGCTTGAGGCCCGCTCACGGGCGCTGGACGTTGCCAATCGCATCCGTTTCGCAGGTTTTGAGGCTTCACCTTGGCGTTATTATGCTGGCGCCGATGCGATTCTGGTGCCCTCCCGCTGGGAAGGTTTGCCTAACGTTGTGCTGGAAGCACTAGCGTGCGGAACACCGGTGATAACAACACCAGAGGCGGGTGGAATTGCAGAGATCGCGGCGGTCGCTCCGACCGGCGCTGTAACGATCGCACCGTGGGAAACGTGCTTTCGCAACGCTCTGGCGCGGGTGGTCCCTTCACCCGGTCATGACATGCGTTCGTCACTGCTACCCGAATGTTATGAATGGGACAATGTGATTCCTCAATTCAGACACCTGATGGCTGTCACTTGACGGAGCAGTCGACTATCTTCGGTTCCGCAGCTTTTGGCCGCGTGCTCTGCGAACGCCCCTTGACGGCACTTGATATCGGAGCGCGTCATGGCTTCGTCGCCGACCTGCTGCCGATTGCTCCAGCGGTTGACGCCATCGGATTCGAACCGGACGCAAGCGAATGCGAACGATTGAATCGCGAAGCTCGGAGTACGAAGGGGCCTTGGCGCAGTTTGCGCTTTGTCGCCACGGCCTTGGCAGGAGAGGCCAGCCAGCACCACCTGTATCTCACCCGGCACGGTGGCACATCGTCTATGCTTGCACCTCTCCCCGAAGTCGGCGCTCGCTACATGCGGGATGACTATTTCACCGTGGAGCGGAAGGTGACGTTGGATACGCTGTCGTTGGACGATGCTCTGGCCTCCTTCGAAGTCGGCACTCCGGCTTACCTGAAGATCGATGTGGAAGGGATGGAGAAGGCCATCCTCGAAAGCAGCTTCCGAACACTCGACCACGTGTTGGCGGTACGCACGGAAGTCGCATTCATGCTGACTCGCCACAACCAACCCCTCCACCACGAGATCGATGCGCTGCTGCGGGACCATGGCCTGTTGCATTTCGGTTACGTGGAACTTCACGAGTGGCGACGGACCACTAGGTGCAAGCATCCGCTGTCCTTAAAAGAGCGCGGTCTCCCCTTCTCCCGCGGCAGGCTCGTGCACGGCGACGCCATCTATTTTCGCGATGTCAAGACCATGGGCCAGACAGGAGAGACGGCCGTCGATCGTATGGTGCAACTGGCTGCCCTAATGCTCTGCTATGACTTCGTCGACGAAGCGGCGGCAATCCTACGGCACAGCCCGGTCGCAGAGTTGCTGAGTCTCAAGGGGGATGCTCCGCTGGAAAGGACACTCAGGACCATATCGTGCAGGCTGTCGCGACGCTACCTCGGACGTTGGCATAGGAAACTATGGCGTTGTCTCCGGAACGCAACGTTTCGGTAGAATGAACGAGAATTCAGCACCGCAAAGTCATGTCATCCAATATAATCCCCCAGTCTGCGATGGACGGCAAGGGCATCCTGATCACGGGTGACGTAAGGATTCATGTGTCAGGTGGGAGTGGGGTACTCCCTGTGGTTCACGACAACCGCAAGAAGGAGCACCCCGATGCCACGGCAGGCTGCAACGACCGGGAGCCTGCCACAGGCGTTCGAGGGGGTGAAGGAGATGCAGGCAGACGGACTGGACCGGGGCGAGGGTTACCGGCCCCTCGGTCGCCAGGCGCTGGCCGGGATCATTGAGGGCCGGCCAAGTCGAGCGGCGTGCCCACGATTATAAGCGCAACAGCACGACCTCGCCGTTCGCCGCTCTCGACGTCGCCACAGGCAATGTCATCGAACCCATAGGCGCGCTTGACTGCGCAGACTGATTGACGTTGACCATGCATTGATCTGCAGCTATTGATGACATAGAGGCGTAGTAGCCGAGGCGGCGAGGGTAAGTATCGGGCGATCATGTCGCCGATGGCGTGCAAGTCTCCTGCCCTAGGTAGCAGAGGTGAGCGCGACGATGGAATTAATACTTTTATCGGACTCCCTGCTCTCCTCCCTCGCCGCCGACCTAGCCGGGAATGCTGATGCAGAATGCGATCAAGGCCGAAATCAAAAGACTTGGAAAGCGGGCATTTGAAAGGAAAGAGAGGTCGGAGAAGCTGGAAGCACAGTACCGGCAGCGCTTTGAAAAGCGTACCAGTGTACCTGCATATCCTTCATCACGAAAGACCAGAACACCGATTTCGAGGCACTTCGATCCGAAGTACTGCTCCAGAAACGCGAATTTTCTTGCCAAGACTATTTGGCACAAGGTCCTGAACAGCAGTTACGAACCTGTTCCGGCAGTCTGCTATCAGATTCCGAAACCTGACGGCACTCAGCGCGAGGTAATGGCCTTCGCTATCCCGGATGCCGCATTGGCCAATGTCGTACTCCGCCGTGCGCGTGGCCGGAATCTGAAACGATTGTCTCCCGCCTCCTATGCCTATCATCCGGACAAGAACGTTTTCGATGCCATTCTCGCACTGAGAGAGTTTGACCACCGCGGCAAGCTGTTTGCGGTCCAGATCGATTTCGAGAAGTATTTCGATAATATTCCCGCACGCTATCTGAAGGAGAAGATTGCGAATTCGGGGGAAGTCAGCCTCACGCCGCACGAGCGATACATCTTTGAACGGTTCATGCACCACCAGTTTGCAAAATACGATCAATACGAAACGGGGCAATCGCAGAGACGGCACAGGGGCACTCCGCAGGGATCATCTGTGTCGCTGCTGCTGGCGAACCTCGCCAATCATGATCTTGATGTCGACCTGACTGCAGCAGCCGGACGGTTTGTTCGTTTCGCAGATGACGTGGTGGCGCTCTGTTCGGACTACTCGCAAGCACAGTTGATCGAAAAATGCTTGTTCGATCACTGCAGGATCAGCGGCCTGAAGGTGAACTCCGAAAAATCGCCTGGGATCGCTGTGATATCAAGAAAAGCGCAGGAGTTGAGGACATTCCCTCACTTTGAGTATCTTGGATATCGCTTTTCACCCGATGGATTGACTGTTCCCGAGAAGAGCATCAAGCGGCTGAAAATTCGCATTTCACGGCTAACGAACATTTATCTCATCCAGTATCTGGCTGCAGGTTTCGACAAAAGCAGGTGCAGCACAAGAGATCCGGTCCATGACTGGGATCTGCTTGGCCTGATCTATGAACTGCGACGCTCACTTTACGGAGGACTCGCGGAAGCGGAGATTGAGGCTTTCATTCACGAAGGCAAACGCCTTCCGAAGATGAAGGGGCTCATGGGTTTCTACTGCCTGATCGACGACCCGGCCCCTCTGAAGGAAGTGGATGGCTGGATTTTGAGCATTGTTCGTCGTGCCATGCGAACGCGGAATGACATCCTGTCGTCAAAGTACGGCGTCAGTTGCCCCAGACCATCAAATCGGCAGCTTGCCACCGGGGAATGGCTGGATCCGGCAGCGTGGAAGGGTGAAGCCAAGCCGGAGGCAAGAATGCCTAGCCTTGTTCGCGGTTGGCGTGCCGCGAGGAAACATTTCTACACGTTTGGACTCGAGAACGTTGAAGCGCCAAAATACGGCTTCTACTTCAATCTCGATGATCTGTTCGATTATTGAACTATGAGAAGCGTCATCGCAGCTACGGTTGAGCCTGCGTGTACGCAGGCGTAAGACCGGCAAGATGCTTACAATCTTTAGAGCCTGAATCACAAGTCCTTGATATCATGATGTTCTTGTGGATCAGGCCCTTGTCCCTCGTACGACCCTGCGCGTGAGGAAGCGGCAGCACGACCCGGTCGCGGAGGCCTTGAGTCGCGAAGTCGATGCTCCACTGGAGCGACCATGTCGTGCAGTCCGGTGCGGTGTTATCGCAAGCACCGGCGCTGAAAACTCTGTCGCAGTCTCCAGAATGCCCGGTTTCCATAGTATGAACAAGAATTGAGTGGCGCGAAGTGATGTCAACATATGTCATCTCCCAGTCAGCAGCGATCGACGGCAAGGGCATTCTGATCACCGGCGGCACGGGATCGTTCGGCCGCAAGATGGCGGAGACCCTGCTCGCCCGTCACGAACCGCGCCGGCTCGTGATCTTCTCGCGCGACGAGTTCAAGCAGGTCGAGATGGAGCGCAGCCTGACGGCGAGGAAGCATCAGGCGCTGCGCTACTTCATCGGCGACGTGCGCGACCGCGACCGGCTGCGCATGGCCATGCGCGACATCGACATCGTGATCCACGCCGCTGCTCTGAAGCATGTACCGACCGCCGAGTACAACCCGATCGAATGCATCCATACCAACGTGATGGGCGCGGAGAACGTGATCCAGGCAGCAATCAATGCCGGCGTCGAAAAGGTGGTCGCGCTGTCTACCGACAAGGCGGCAAGCCCGATCAATCTCTACGGAGCCTCGAAGCTCGCGGCCGACAAGCTCTTCGTCGCCGGAAATGCGCTCGCCGGCACCGGCGGGACTCGTTTCTCGGTGGTCCGCTATGGCAACGTCGTCGGCTCGCGCGGCTCGGTGATTCCGCTCTTCCACCGCCTCGTCGCCGAAGGGATAGATGCGCTCCCCATCACCGATTCACGCATGACACGCTTCTGGATCACCCTGGAGCAGGGTGTCGACTTCGTCCTCTCCTGCCTGCCCGCGATGACAGGAGGCGAAATCTTCGTGCCCAGGATCCCGAGCATGCGCGTGGTCGACCTCGCACGCTGCCTCGCACCCGACATGCCCCACCGCATCGTCGGCATCCGCCCCGGCGAGAAGCTGCACGAGGTGCTGATCACCGAGGACGACAGCCGGACGACCGTCGTCTCCCATGATCGCTACGTCATCCAGCCACCCTTCGGCCTTGCCGGACGGAACACCTCGTCTTCCCGTGTCGAGTGGGCGCCGGAAGGCTTCTGCTATGCCAGCGATACCAACGAGGAATGGCTGGACGAGGCGCAGATGCGCCGGCTGATCCGGACGATATGACGCCGTTCCTCCCCTACGGCCGGCACGGTATCGACGACGACGATCTCGCTGCGGTGGAGAAGGTTCTGCGCGGCGGGTTCCTGACCACCGGCCCCACGGTTGCCGCCTTCGAGCGTGCGCTTGCCGAAGCCGTGGGCGCGCCCGGTGCGGTGGCCTGCTCCAGCGGCACCGCGGCGCTCCACCTCGCCACCATGAGCATGGGGCTTGGCCCCGGCGATGCAGCGGTCGTTCCCGCAATCACCTTTCTCGCCACCGCCAATGCCGTCCGCCTGACCGGCGCGGAGGTGCTGTTCGCCGACGTCGATCCCGACACGGGCCTGATGGGCGCGGAGCACATGGACGCCGCGATGGGCAGCGCGGGCGACCTGAAGGTCCGTGCGGTGTTTCCCGTGCATCTCGCAGGCCAGCCGGCAGCGATGGACGAGGTCGTCGCCCTCGCCGATGCGCGCGGCATCGTCGTCGTCGAGGACGCCTGCCACGCGCTCGGCGCGACACATGAGGCGCGGGATGGCGGGTCGGTGCGGGTCGGGCAAGCCGATCATGGCGGTCTGGCGGCCTTCTCCTTCCACCCGGTGAAGACGGTCGCCATGGGCGAGGGCGGGGCGCTCACCGGCCGGAACGGGGCTCTGCTGGAGCGCGCCCGCCGTCTGCGCAACCACGGCATGACGCGGGAGCCGGCAGCCTTTGCCGAATCCGCGCTTGCCTTCGACGACGAAGGCACCGCCAATCCGTGGTACTACGAGATGCCGGAGCCCGGCCTCAACTACCGCGCGAGCGACATTCATTGCGCCCTTGGCCTGAGCCAGCTCGGCAAGCTCGAGCAGTTCGTCTCCCGGCGGCGGGCTCTGGTGGCGGCCTATGACGAACGGCTCGCAGCACTTGCCCCGCTGGTGCAGCCAATCGCACGGCGACCGGGCTGCGCGCCCGCGTGGCACCTCTACGTGGTGCTGATCGACTTCGCCGCGACCGCCACCTCGCGCCGCCGCGTGATGGAAGCGCTCCGTGCCGACGGGACCGGCTCGCAAGTGCACTACATCCCGGTACACCTGCAGCCTTGCTACCGGCGACGCTACGGCACCCGGACCCTGCCCGGCGCCATGCGCTACTACGAGCGCTGCCTCTCCCTGCCCCTCTTCCCGGCGATGGCCGACGGCGATGTCGACCGCGTGGTCTGCGCCTTGGAGCGGGCACTCGGCTGCTGACGGCATCGACAGGAAGATTGCGCGTTGGATCCCCTGCAGGACGAGGCGTTTCCGCCACCGTCGGAAGCCTGCAGCGCCATTGGGGCATTCACCGTGATTCACGTGATTTCAGGCCTGGACCGGGGCGGCGCGGAGGTTCAGTTGCTTGCGCTGGCGAGGCGGCAGGTGACGCGCGCACGGACGATCGTGGTGTCGGTGATGCCAGGCGGGGACCTGGTTCCGGAATTCGGGAAGAGCGGGATCGAGGTGCATCATCTGCTTTCGGGACGGAATTTCCCGAACCCCCTGGCAATCCTCCGGCTTGCTCGATTGATCTGTCGGGTACGGCCCGATGTGGTCCAGGGCTGGATGTATCATGGCAATCTGGCCGCGACCCTGGCGCTCTCTCTTTCCCGACGGCGAGCAGGCACCACACTGATCTGGGGCTTGCGCTGTTCGAAGATGGATTTGCAGGATTACGGCTGGAAGCTGCGTCTTGCGGTGCATGCAGGCGCAAGATTGTCGCGGTTGCCCGACGCCATCGTCGCGAATGCCGATGCCGGACGAAGCGTGCACCGCTCCATGGGATATCGCAACACCCGCTTCGAGGTCATTCACAACGGAATCGACAGCGAACGCTTTCGCCCGGAACCATCCAGGCGCGCGCGCCGCCGGGCCGAACTCGGCCTGCCCCCCGACGCCCGCGTCCTGGCGAATGTTGCCCGCGTGGATCCGATGAAGGGCCATGCCCTTTTGATCGATGCCCTCGCAGGGACACCAGACCTGTGGTGCCTGCTCGCAGGCCGCGGCACCGAAGCGTTTGCCGGAGGCGAGCGAGTCATCGCGCTGGGACAGACGACAGATGTGCCGGGCGTCCTGGCAGCGGCAGATGGCATCGTGTCGACGTCCTCCTATGGGGAAGGGTTTTCGAACGCGATCGCCGAGGGAATGGCGTCAGGACTGGTCCCCGTCGTCACGGATGTCGGCGATTCCCGCGTGATTGTCGGTGATGTCGGCTGGGTTGTCCCGCCACATGATCCAGAAGCGCTGGCTGCCGCGTTGCGGTCGTTTCGCGATGCTTCCGATTCGGAACTGGCGGCGCGCGCCGGAGCCGCACGCGCCCGGATCGTGGAACGTTTTCCGCCCGATGCCCCTGATGCTCGCCTTGCTGCACTCTATCAGACCCTGGAAGCCTGAAAGTCATTGATATCATCATGTTCTTGTGAATCAGGCCCTTGTCCCCGCGCGACCCTGCACATGAGGAAGCGGCACGCGGCCGGCTGCGCCCGGGCCAGGGCATCGCACAGACTGGTGCCCTGCGGCTCTGCAGATGCCGCGCGACGATGCATGAAAACAGCCCTGAACCGCAGAAAACGACGGATGACAGGGCGAAACCGGACGCCATGGGTGCGGCGCAATCAATCGCCACGCCCCGTTACCCACATCGTTCCGCCGGCAGTTCCCCGCGCGCTCGTGCGGCCCTCGGTCAACCCATCGAATCCGCCCATGTCCCCGGCAAGTCCGAACAAGAGACCAGACCGTCAGACCACCCGCGACCTGAGGAACAGACACTGACAGTTGACAGACCGCCATCCAGCGCCAGTTCGAAAATCCGTCCCCGGAGGCCCTCGCAGATCAGCGTGTTGCCGGAATCCGGATGCGGGCAATCGCTCCGGGAGCCTCGGCGCCGGTTTGCAGCCCGCACGCGGCCCGGCGAATTGCGGATGCCCTCATCCGGCTTCATCTCGGATGAAACGACCCGGGACGTCTCCTCGTTCGCCGTCTCGGGAAGCCGCCGATGCAGCCGATCCGTCAGGCATCATTTCCCCAGCGGCTCCGCCCGGACCTCGAGCAGGTTGCGGGCCTCGCGCCCGCAGGCGACGGCAATCAGGTGGACGGGCTGCCCGCGATACCTGTCGGCATAGCCCCGGTTCCGCATCTGGGCGAACGCGGCAGCCAGCGCCGCCTCGGCATCGTCCGCACCCTCCGCCATCTTGAACTCGAGGATGAAGACCTGCTCCCCGAGAGACACCACCATGTCGGCCCGCCCGTGGCTGGTGGCCTCCTCCGAACGCACATCCACCCCGACGGCCCGGAAGCACATGTGCAGGAGACTGGCATACCACGCCTCGTGGCGCGCCAGGTCCCCCGTCGCGTGCCACTGGTAGGGAATGCCGGCCAGCCAGGCCTTGAGGGTCACCGCAAAGCCTTCGAAGTCGCCGGTCTTCAGAAGCGCACAGAGATCGCGTCCCTGTCCCGCGGCTTCCGTGACCGTCTTGCCCAGATGCTGCAGCAAGCCCCGGTTGAGACTGATGCGGACTTCCTGATTGGGATAGTCCAGACGGTAGAGCGTGTCGAACCCGTCCCGGCGCTCCTCCGTGATCGTCAGGTAGCCGGTCTGGAACAGCAGCGCCTCGACGCCGATGTCGTCCACGTCGAACCGGGAGACCAGGGACCGGTCGACCAGGCACCCCTCCAGGTCCATCGGGCTGACCGACTTCTCCTGCAGCGTCTCGAACAGGAAGCGCGGCGAGCCGGTCTCGAACCACCAGGGGCGGAACTCGCGGCTGTCGAGCAGCAGCAGCACGTCGAAGGGATTGTAGAGACGCTCCCGGCCCAGCCAGTGGTAGCCGTTGTACCAGGTGCGGATCGCCTCGCGGTCCAGACCGTCGAGTTCCGGGGCGAACACCGTGTCGAGATCGGCATCGGTGTAGCCGCAGAGCGTCGCGTAGCGCGGATCGAGGCTGATGTCCCTCAGATTGTTGAGACCCGAGAACAGGCTGACCTTCGAGAACATGCTGATGCCGGTGACAAGGACGAAGCGGACATGCGCGGCACTGTCCTTGATGATGCCGTAGAAGCCCCGCAGGTAGTCCCGGTTGGCCCGGGCCCGATCGGGGTCGTGGAGCGTGTCGAGGATCGGCTTGTCGTACTCGTCCACGAGGATCACCACCCGTTGCCCTGTCGTGTGATGGAGACGGTCCAGAAGGTCCAGGAGGCGTTCCGGCGCGGTTCGGCAGTCAGCAACCGAAAGCCCCGCATTGCGTTCGATGACGTCCAGTTGCGCCATGATGTTGCGCTCGATGTCCGCCGGTCCGTCATACTTCCCGCCAAAGCTCAGGCGCAGGACGGGATGGGTCACCGACCAGTCCCGGTGGTCATGGATGGCCAGGCCCTCGAACAGTTCCTTCCTGCCCTCGAACAGCGCCTTGATCGTGTCCACCAGAAGGCTCTTGCCGAACCGCCGCGGGCGGGAGAGGAACCAGTGGTCGCCCTGCTCGATCAGATCCCGGATCAGCAGGGTCTTGTCGACATAGTAGCTGTCGGTCTCCCGCAGCCTGGCGAAGTCCTGGATGCCGATGGGCAGGCGTCTGGAGGTCATGGGTCGCTCCCGTGGCAGGGGGATGAACGCACCGCTAGACACGGCAGGCGCCCGCGGGCGTGACGTCCGGCGCAATGCGCCTTCCCCGGAACATCCCGGTGCAACGGGACGGGTTCGCGCCCGTGGCGACATCATCGCCTGGCCGACGGCAGCGCGAGGGCCGCTGGAGATGGCATGGGATCCGTCGTCTCCCCTCGCCGTGAAAAACGGAAACCCGCAACGCAGCGGGCACCCGACTGTAGTCCGGGGTGCGACGCCACACAAGCCTTGCATGCCGGCGGCAACGTCAGGAGTCATGTGTCGGTCGGGAGTGGGGTACCGATTCCCCGAGACCTGTCTTCGTGGATGAAGCCCGCGTGGATGATGCGGTCCGTCGAGGTCCGGTCCCGGAAGGTTCCCGTGGGCCGTGTTCGTCTGCGGACCTCTCGGAACCGTCGTTCGCCGGCATTGGTGGTCCTGACCTGCCTTCGCCCGGCAAGGGTCCTGCAGCGGAAGCAGGCGAGCCGATCGTCGAGATCGTTGCGCAGGGAAGCGACGACCCTGACCGGCTGCTGCCGCGGTGAAGTTCTGAATCTGCGCTGACGCAATGTCGGCGCGGATGCGTCAAACATCGAAGATTCGAAAACCGGCCGCACGCGGCCCGGCGAATTGCGGATGCCCTCATCCGGCTTCATCTCGGATGAAACGACCCGGGACGTCTCCTCGTTCGCCGTCGCGGGAAGCCGCCGATGCAGCCGATCCGTCAGGCATCATTTCCCCAGCGGCTCCGCCCGGACCTCGAGCAGGTTGCGCGCCTCGCGCCCGCAGGCGACGGCGACCAGGTGGACGGGCTGCCCGCGATACCTGTCGGCATAGCCCCGGTCCCGCATCTGGGCGAACGCGGCATCGAGTGCCGCCTCGGCATCGTCCGCGCCCTCCGCCATCTTGAACTCGAGGATGAAGACCTGCTCCCCGAGAGACACCACCATGTCGGCACGGCCATGGCTGGTGGCCTCCTCCGAACGCACATCCACCCCGACGGCGCGGAAGACCATGTGCAGGAGACTGGCATACCACGCCTCGTGGCGCGCCAGGTCCCCCGTCGCGTGCCACTGGTAGGGTATGCCGGCCAGCCAGGCCTTGAGGGTCGCGGCAAACCTTCCGAACTCATGCGCTTCGAGATGCGTCCGGAGGCTTCTGCCCTCCTCGAGGGGCACCCGGTTCCGCCCGTCGAGATGGGCCAGCAACTGGTCATTCAGGCTGAGCCGCACCTCCAGGTTGGGGTAGTCCAGACGGCAGAAGGTCCTGTGCCCCTCCCGACGCTCTTCCGTGATCGTCAGATAGCCGGTCTGGAACAGCAGCGCCTCGGCACTGATGTCGTCCACGTCGAACCGGGAGACCAGGGACATCTCGGCCAGACGCCCCTCCAGGTCCAGCGGGCTGACGGACTTCTCCTTCAGCGTCTCGAACAGGAAGCGCGGCGAGCCGGTCTCGAACCACCAGGGTTTGAACTCCCGCTTCCGCAACAGCAGGAGCACGTCGAAGGGATTGTAGAGACGCTCCCGGCCCAGCCAGTTGTAGCCGTTGTACCAGGTGCGGATCGCGTCCCGGTCCAGCCCCTCGAGTTCGGGGGCGAACACCGTGTCGAGATCGGCATCGGTGTAGCCGCAGATCGTGGCAAAGCGCGGATCGAGGCTGATGTCCTCGAGATTGTTGAGACCCGAGAACAGGCTGACCTTCGAGAACATGCTGATGCCGGTGACGAGGACGAAGCGGACATGCTCGGCGCTGCCCTTGACGATGCCGTAGAAGCCCCGCAGGTAGTCCCGGTTGGCCCGGGCCAGGTCCGGGTCATGGAGCGTGTCGAGGATCGGCTTGTCGTACTCGTCGACGAGGATCACCACCCGCCGGCCGGTGGCGCGATGGAGGTGGTAGAGAAGGGCTTGCAGACGCTCGGGACCTGTGTCGGCGGTTCGGGCCGGATCAAGTCCGGCGGCATGTTCGATCAGTTCCAGCTGCGTGAGGATGCCGCGCTCGATGTCCGCCGGTTCATCGTACTTCCCGTCGAAGCTCAGGCGCAGGACGGGATGGGTCACCGACCAGTCCCGGTGGTCATGGATGGCCAGACCCTCGAACAGTTCCTTCCTGCCCTCGAACAGCGCCTTGATCGTGTCCACCAGAAGGCTCTTGCCGAACCGCCGCGGGCGGGAGAGGAAGTAGTGCCGGCCCTCGTCCACCAGCTGCCGGATCAGCGGCGTCTTGTCGACATAGCAGAAGCCCTCGCTCCGGATCGTCTCGAAGTCCTGGATGCCGATGGGCAGGCGTCTGGAGGTCATGGGTCGCTCCCGTGGCAGGGGGGTGAACGCACCGCTAGACACGGCAGGCGCCCGCGGGCGTGACGTCCGGCGCAATGCGCCTTCCCCGGAACATCCCGGTGCAACGGGACGGGTTCGCGCCCGTGGCGACATCATCGCCTGGCCGACGGCAGCGCGAGGGCCGCTGGAGATGGCATGGGATCCGTCGTCTCCCCTCGCCGTGAAAAACGGAAACCCGCAACGCAGCGGGCACCCGACTGTAGTCCGGGGTGCGACGCCACACAAGCCTTGCATGCCGGCGGCAACGTCAGGAGTCATGTGTCGGTCGGGAGTGGGGTACCGATTCCCCGAGACCTGTCTTCGTGGATGAAGCCCGCGTGGATGATGCGGTCCGTCGAGGTCCGGTCCCGGAAGGTTCCCGTGGGCCGTGTTCGTCTGCGGACCTCTCGGAACCGTCGTTCGCCGGCATTGGTGGTCCTGACCTGCCTTCGCCCGGCAAGGGTCCTGCAGCGGAAGCAGGCGAGCCGATCGTCGAGATCGTTGCGCAGGGAAGCGACGACCCTGACCGGCTGCTGCCGCGGTGAAGTTCTGAATCTGCGCTGACGCAATGTCGGCGCGGATGCGTCAAACATCGAAGATTCGAAAACCGGCCGCACGCGGCCCGGCGAATTGCGGATGCCCTCATCCGGCTTCATCTCGGATGAAACGACCCGGGACGTCTCCTCGTTCGCCGTCGCGGAAAGCCGCCGATGCAGCCGATCCGTCAGGCATCATTTCCCCAGCGGCTCCGCCCGGACCTCGAGCAGGTTGCGCGCCTCGCGCCCGCAGGCGACGGCAATCAGGTGGACGGGCTGCCCGCGATACCTGTCGGCATAGCCCCGGTCCCGCATCTGGGCGAACGCGGCAGCCAGCGCCGCCTCCGCATCGTCCGCACCCTCCGCCATCTTGAACTCGATCACGAACACCTCGTCCCCCAGGGGAACCACCATGTCGGCCCGCCCGTGGCTGGTGGCCTCTTCGGCCCGCACATCCACCCCGATGGCGCGGAAGCACATGTGCAGGAGACTGGCATGCCACGCCTCGTGGCGCGCCAGGTCCCCCGTCGCGTGCCACTGGTAGGGTATGCTGGCCAGCCAGGCCTTGAGGGTCGCCGCAAAGCCTTCGAAGTCGCCGGTCTTCAGAAGCGCACAGAGATCGCGTCCCTGTCCCGCCACTTCCGTGACCGTCTTGCCCAGATGCTGCAGCAGGCCCCGGTTCAGGCTGACCCGCACCTCCAGGTTGGGATAGTCCAGGCGGTAGAGCGTGTCGAACCCGTCCCGGCGCTCCTCCGTGATGGTCAGGTAGCCGGTCTGGAACAGCAGCGCCTCGGCACCGATGTCGTCCACGTCGAACCGGGAGACCAGGGACTCGTCGACCAGGCACCCCTCCAGGTCCAGCGGGCTGACCGACTTCTCCTGCAGCGTCTCGAACAGGAAGCGCGGCGAGCCGGTCTCGAACCACCAGGGCTTGAACCTGCGGCTGTCGAGCAGCAGCAGCACGTCGAAGGGATTGTAGAGCCGCTCCCGGCCCAGCCAGTGGTAGCCGTTGTACCAGGTGCGGATCGCGTCCCGGTCCAGACCGTCGAGTTCCGGGGCGAACACCGTGTCGATGTCCTCGTCCGTGTAGCCGCAGAGCGTCGCGTAGCGCGGATCGAGGCTGATGTCCTTCAGATTGTTGAGACCCGAGAACAGGCTGACCTTCGAGAACATGCTGATGCCGGTGACAAGGACGAAGCGGACATGCTCGGCGCTGCCCTTGACGATGCCGTAGAAGCCCCGCAGGTAGTCCCGGTTGGCCCGGGCCCGATCGGGGTCGTGGAGCGTGTCGAGGATCGGCTTGTCGTACTCGTCGACGAGGATCACCACCCGTTGACCTGTCGTGTGATGGAGGTGGTAGAGAAGCGTGCGCAAACGCTCGGGGGGCGCTTCGGGGCGGGGCACAGGCTCCAATCCGGCCGCATGTTCGATCAGGCCGAGCTGATTGGTGATGTTGCGCTCGATGTCCGCCGGTCCGTCATACTTCCCGTCGAAGCTCAGGCGCAGGACGGGATGGGTCACCGACCAGTCCCGGTGGTCATGGATGGCCAGACCCTCGAACAGTTCCTTCCTGCCCTCGAACAGCGCCTTGATCGTGTCCACCAGAAGGCTCTTGCCGAACCGCCGCGGGCGGGAGAGGAAGTAGTGCCGACCCTCGTCCACCAGCTGCCGGATCAGCGGCGTCTTGTCGACATAGCAGAAGCCCTCGCTCCGGATCGTCTCGAAGTCCTGGATGCCGATGGGCAGGCGTCTGGAGGTCATGGGTCGCTCCCGTGGCAGGGGGGTGAACGCACCGCAGACACGGCAGGCGCCCGCGGGCGTGACGTCCGGCGCAATGCGCCTTCCCCGGAACATCCCGGTGCAACGGGACGGGTTCGCGCCCGTGGCGACATCATCGTTCCTCCGCCGGCAGCCCGAGGGCCGCTGGAGACGGCACGGGATCCGTCGTCTCCCCTCGCCGTGAAAAACGGAAACCCGCAACGCAGCGGGTACCGGACTGTAGTCCGGGGTGCGACGCCACACAAGCCATGCTTCCCTGATAGGCGAACTGATTTTTTCTGGGGCCGTCCACTAACGTCGCCAGATTTTCCGCCGTTGCACCCTCTCCACCCTTCGTCATGATTGCGCGCGCAACCGCGCCCGGGTCCTTCACCGTCTCGGGAAGCGGCATGCCGGTTGCGAGCGAGAGGCCGTGGGGACCGGCTTTGCGCGCAACCTTCATCCAGTCAACCCGACGCAGGACCTTTCTTGCCTGTTCCACGACTTTGTCGCTGGCCGAGCGCTTTCGCAGCAACTCGTCGACAATACTCTCGATCAGGAAGGCCTTCGCGTCTTCGAACCCCTGGAAAAGCCAACCATTGAACCGTACGCACAGGACGCGCTCATCCTTGTCGAACGCCTCTTCCACCATCATGAGCACACTGGATTTCCCGGCACCCCAATCGCCGTGCACACCAGCACTCAGCGGTTCGTCGGAATTCTCGCTCACCAGTCGGACTACGGTTCTGGCGATTGCTTCGCAGTAGAGCAGATCGATCGAGGTCTCGTTGTCCGCGACGATCATGCGGAATTCTCCGGTTGCGTGTACATATCCGGCTCCCAATCCAGAAACCGCACCTTCTCTCCCTTCGACAGGAAGACGGACGGCACGCCAGGTTCTTCCGCGTAGTGCCATCCCTGGTCTTGCGCCGCGATCGGATCGGTGCTCGCCCGCTTGGCCTCCGACGCCTCCGTGGCTCGGCCCTGCCGCTCGCAAAGCAAATAGTCCGCATGCGTGCCGTCCGGCAGCGCGTGCTCGAACAGCACGCTCGCACCGTCGGTCAGGTTCCAGCCCGCGTCCTTGAGCAGGGCGTCGATCCTCACCCGCGCGAAGGCTTTGGTCGTGCCGCTCATGCCGACGTCCAGGGGTCGACGACCTCGATGCCGGTGTATTCGAAGTCCCGGACGTTGCGCGTCGCCACCGCCATGCCACGGGCACGGGCAATCGCCGCGATCTGGCCGTCCGCGGGTGCCACGATGCGTCCGGCGGAACGGCGCGCGGCCGCGATGTCCGCATAGGCGCGCGCGGCGGCGCTGTCGAACGGCAGGATACGACCCTCGAAATCCTCGCGCAGGATACCCTCGATGGCGAGTGCAAGCGCATCCCTGCGCCGGCCCGCTGGCAGGATCAAGACCCCGTAGCGCAACTCGGCCTCACCGACCGCCGAAAAATACAGTTCCGCCGCCGGGCGCGCCGCAACCCAGCTTTCCACCGCCGAGTCCGACGAAGGGCGTAGCAGTTCGGATACAACGTTCGTGTCGAGCAGTACGGACATTGCCGAGGGCTCAGTCGAACGACGGCGGTTCGCGGCCAGGCCCGCGAGGCGGCAACTCCAGATCCACGCCGCCCAGTGGTGCGATCCGGGCGCGTATGGCTTCGGCAAGATTGCGGGTGTCCGGCTTGCGCCCCACCGCATCGCCCAGGATGATGCGCGCCTCTTCCTCCATCGAGCGATGATGTTGCGCAGCCCGCACGCGCAGGCGCGTCTTCACGTCGTCGTCGAGATTGCGGATCGTGATGCTCGCCACAGTCAAGCCCTCCGGTCTTCCATCCCCCAATCTACGCAGTGATTGCGGTGCCATCAAGACACTGTGGGCGAGTTCATCGTTACTATACCGGGTCTGATGACCTGCTCTGGGCCGCGAGGACGCGTTCGGCGCCCGTCATGTCCGCGTGCGGGAACCCACGAAAGGCGCCTGCCATCCGATGTTCGGTCTGCTCCCACTCACGGCCGACCGGATCATCCGCCTCGCCGGCTGCAGCAAGACGCTCGTCTCGAAACGCGCCAAAGACCCCGCGCAGACAACGCCAGGCCCCGTTGCTGACCTGAATACGCCCCTCACCAACACAAGCCGTGTCAAAATCTCAGCCGTTCTCGATCTGCAGGGCAATTCTGCAGGACGCTCGTCCGGTTGAACATTCGTCCATTCTCAACTTGCCTCGCCCGAAAGAACTTCCCAGACCCGCTTGTACCCAGTCCCTGACAACGCCGCTCCCCTTCCCAGTCATCGGCGCCAAGTCCTTGCAGGAAGTGCCGTGCCTCTCCCACCGAATATCTGCGTTCGTCCCTTCCGTTTACCTCCCGGTACAGACTACCCAGCGCTTCCGCCGCGCTGCGCGGTGCCGAGTTCATGTGCATCAGCGCCGTATCCTCGCTGTTTGCGCCGTGATAGATCATGGCCGGAAGAGCGTTGATCCGGCGTTTCTCCGCCTCTGAAAGCGTATCGAAATCGATTCCCGACACCCGGCTGAGAGCCGAAATTCCCCACGTTCCGCTGTTCGCGATGGTACGATAGATTGCTCTGCATGCGTCCGTCAGCGCGGCAGTAGCTGCTTCGTCGTCTTTCTGACGGCTGAAATACTTGCCCGCGATCGCTTCAAGGCCCTTTCCGTTCACCCAGTCGAGCCTCTTGCAGAACCGTCCGAACAGACGTGATTTCGGCTGATTTTGGGGCAGGGTCGGGTTTCGGGGTCGCCCTGTGGTATCCCGGGTTTGGGCCCACAAGCGACCAGGGAGACAACCCCGATGACCCTGAGCGCGAAGCCATCCGATTTCCGGCATCGGTTTCAAGGGGAGTTGTTCCCGGCGCTGGCGGAGGAGGTGGGCCCTCTGCCTGGGACGCACCGCCGTTTCGTGGCGGCGCCTGATCTGGTCGGCGTCGAGGGCTTCGTGGGCGCACCGGGAGGCGGCCGGGGTCGCCCTCCGGAAGACCGCCGCGCTCTTGCGCGGGCCTTTCCGGCCAGGGCCGTGCGGGGCCTTCCGACGACGCGACACCTGATCGACAGGCTTGAGGCGGACCCGGCATTGCGGCGGCTGTGCGGTTGGTCCCGCCTCGGGGCCATTCCGGGCGAGGCGACGTTTTCGCGGGCCCTTGCGGAGTTCTCTGCCTCGCGTCTTGCGGAGAGAATGCATGAAGCCCTGGTGGTCGATGCGCCTGGTGAGACGCTCATCGGTCATGTGTCGCGGGACGCGACTGCCATCGAGGGTCGGGAGGCAGCGGTGGCGAAGCCGAAGAAGACCGAGACGCCCAAGCCGCAAGGGAGAAGAAAGGCCGAAGACACCGTCCCGTCTCGAGCGGCAGGCGGGCGGCATGAGCCTGGACGCAATGCTCGCCGACCTCCCGAAGGTCTGCGACCGGGGCACGAAGAAGAACGCCCGCGGGATCCGGGAAACCTGGCGCGGCTGCAGGCTCCCTGTCGACACCGCCGACTGCGGCGTGCCGCTCGGTGCCATCCTCACCTCGGCTTCCCTGCACGACTCCCGGGTCGCCATGCCCCTGGCCACCATGACTGCCGGCCGGGTCGTGAACCTCCACGGCCTCACGGACAGTGCCTGTGACGCGCACGGGATACACACGGTCAGCAAACGCTTCGGCCCTGTCCCGATCATTGCCACCAACCCCCGCCGCGACAAGGCCCTCGAGCAAGCCCTGAATCGCGAGGCCCGGGCTCAACGTGCTGCCGGCCATCCCGACGCCCGAACCGTCCGATACCGCATCCGCCCTGTCGTCGAGAGGACCAACGCCAGGCTCGAGGACGCGTTCGGCGCCCGTCATGTCCGCGTGCGGGGCCCCGCGAAAGTCGCCTGCCATCCGATGTCCGGCCTGCTCGCACTCACGGCCGACCGGATCATCTGCCTCACCGGCTCATGGCGCCGGCCAACCATCGACGACGCCCCAGGTCCGGGTATCTTTGAGGATGAAGGAGGCAAGTTTCATGGTTCAGGTCCTCTCTGGATCGAGAAAGCGCGCCCGTCAGCACCTGCGCGCGAAAGCAGGCGGGGCGTCCTAGCCGTAGCCCGATTTCAAGACGAACCTGCGGTCGCAGTAGGGGCACTCGACAAAACTGTCGGTGCCCATGCTCAGAAAGACTTTTGGATGACCCAGCGTCCCGCCGCCGTCGCAGGACACGTTCCGCTCGGTCACCTCCACGACTTCGGGAGCCTCGGTTTCAGCCATCGGGGCCAGTCATTGCCGCTGAAATATCAGGTATCGTCCGAAATTTTACCCATCGCGCCAATTCGCACAACGGGACAGGTGAACGCGGGTCGGCATTCAGTATTTGCAACTACTCTGCCAACTCTGGCGGGCGGCTGAATGTGATGGTGGGTTATTCTGATGTCCACGGGTTGGCGAGCGTTTCTGTCCCGTTTTACCTGCTGGTCCTTTTCAGGTGACATCGACAAGCGGAGTTGTTGTTCTACGGTGCTCAGTTGCCGTGGGACAGCGAGCCCTCTCGCAGGCGATGGCTCCCAAGAGAAACTGGCTGCCTGACAGACGCCTTGCCTGCGCGTCGGTAGCGATCGCCCAGACGTCTCCGGGCGGTTCTGCCCACATTCCTCTCCAGGCCTCCAGACTATATGCTTTCGCAAAATGAACGGAATCGCCTGGAGGCACTTTCATTGTCGAACGGTATGGGCGTGCGGACAGCCGCTGCGCGGGTCGCGGCGGTCATACCCTGCTACCAATGCGCCGGCAGCGCGCTGGACGTGATCGCGCGGATGCCGAACCGCGTCGACGCGATTTTCGTCGTGGACGATGGCTGCCCCGATGACACGGGCGCGCACGTGGCCGCGGCCAGCGACGATCTGCGCCTGCGCGTTCTCGAACACGATCACAACCGCGGCGTCGGGGCCGCCACGGTGACGGGCTACCGAGCAGCGCTGCAAGACGGCGCTGATATCGTCGTCAAGCTGGACGGGGACGGGCAAATGGACCCCGCGCTGATCCCGGATCTGATTGCGCTGATCGAGGCCGGGGAGGCTGACTACTGCAAGGGAAACCGCTTCTATTTCAGCGATGACGCGCAGTCCATGCCACGCTACCGTTATCTCGGCAACGCGGGGCTATCGTTCCTGACCAAACTGTCTTCGGGCTATTGGAGCATCTTCGATCCGACCAACGGATTTACCGCGATTCATCGAAGTGCCTTGTCGCTGATACGGCTCGACAGGCTGGATGAGGGATATTTCTTCGAAAGCGACATGCTGTTCCGGTTGAACATCGCCCGCGCGGTCGTGCGCGACGTGCCTCTCCGTGCGGTCTACGGCGGGGAGACAAGCCACCTGAATGCGATGGGTGCTTTCTGGCGTTGGCCCTGGAAACATCTTCGCAATACGTGGCGGCGGCTGATCTATCGTTATTATCTGCATGATTTCAGCCTCGCTTCTCTGGAGTTCCCGATCGGTCTGTTCCTGTTCGGTTTCGGACTTGTCTTCGGGGCGTTCGAATGGACTGTGGTCGCCCAAGCGGATCGGAGCGCGACGGCCGGCACGGTGATGCTGGCGGCGTTGCCCGTCATTTTGGGAGTGCAGCTACTTTTGTCGGCGCTGCATCACGACATCGAAAACCAGCCGCGCGTGCCCCTGCAGCAACTGACCTTGCGGGGGGGGGGGTCAACGCGCCGGCCGACGGGTCCGCGCCGTCCCGGCGGGCCAGCCGCACAGGCTGAGCAAGGCCATCGACAACGCCCAAAAGACGACATTCCCGATATTGACTAGACTGCGCAAAACGAGTCCGACGGCACTGGCCGCGGCGAGCGGGATGCCGTAGATCGAAAGCAACGAGGCGAGGCCAGCTTCCCCGATGCCATAGCCGCCCATCGTCTGAATCGGGATCGTGCCCATCAAGACATAGGCGGATGCGACAAACGGGGCAGTGTCCCATCCCAACTGGGGAGCCAGGACGACCAGTGGCGCCAACAACGCACCCAGGACCAGAACCCAGCGCAGCAAGATGATCGCGAAGGCGCGCAAGACGACCGCGGGCGATATTTCACGGCGATACCAGGCTCGGGTTTGCAGCGCCTGGCGCATCACCCATCGGGCGGATCTACCTCCGCCGCGCCGCGCGATCCCGTGGGAGATGCGACCCGCTACCGCAAGGAGCCACTCGATTCGGGCGATGGCGGCAAGCGCAAGCACGAAGAGGCCGGCCAGGGTGACCAGCGCCAGTGCACTCGGATGGCCCGGCCCGGACAAAATCAGGAACGCGAAGAAGAACAGGATCATGCATGCCAGATCCTGCGTCCGATGAAACACCGCGGCAAACGCCGCGCGGGCGGCGCTGACGCCGAAGCGGTCGCGCATCAGGAATATCCAGGCCAGATCGCCGAGTCGGCCAGGCAGCAGCGACGAGGCCAACATGTGCCAACCGACGACGCCGAGCGCCCGTCCGGGTTCCGATTTGTCACGCAGTACGACGTTCAGCCAAATCACCTCAAGCACGGCATTGACCAGGAGCAGCAGGAGAGATACGCTGGCGATGCTGATCGGAATGGCCTTGATGCTGGCCACAAGCGCGCTTGAATCGGTGGTCGCGGCGAACCAGCCGAGCACGAGTGGTGTAGAGACGATCCACAACCAGCCCGACCGACCGAGCCAGCCACGCAGTTTCGCTATCCAATCCGCCTTGGAAATTTCCACCTCCGAAACTCCGCGAACGCAGGCGTACCCATGACATGTTTGCACTGTCCATAGGCCAGTGAAAGCAACAGGTAAAGCCAGCGTTGCCGTCATCTGGACCTGAAGTAGCCATCATTGCATGATGGCCATCCGGTGATGAACACAGTGGGCACCGGCGATGGGATGCGGTATGGGACGTTCCTTGGCGGCGGAGGGTGGACGCGTCCGTTCTCGGACTGCTGCCGCATGATCCTGCGCTGCGCTGGCGGTTCAAGCAACAAGGCGGTCGCCGTCGCACGCTGCCGGATTGCCCCGAACCTGACGCATCGCTGCCGCCACTGCTTTCTGGCTGCCGCGCCAGACGCCGGATCGGCTTGCCGAGTTCGTCGAGGCAGACGAAGCCCTGGTTCAGGAGAACCGGAAGGTCCGCTGGTGCGGCAACGCCACAAGGTGCCTCGATCGCGATCTCAGGTGGTTCCATCTCATCGCACCCGGCGGCCAGTTGTCGTCCAGAGCCTGCCTTCAGGCGGCAACGGAGGGGCAATGCCTGCGACTTGCGAATTGAGCCTTTCGGTTATAGGTCTGCGTCCCGGCATTGTCGCGACATTGAGGACGGTAGAGGGAAAAGGGTGTCTTGAACCGGTCGGAAGGGGTGTAGCGTCGTGAAGACGTCGGTATGACCGTCAAGGCGATTGCGCGTGTCATTGTCGGGGCTTGCCTTCTCGTTTGTCTGGTGGTGGCGACGCGGCCGGATGTCAAGCCTCCGCACGCGGACGCGCTGGGATACCTTGATTTTGCGATGAGTGTAGCCGAACACGGCGTGTTCGGGCGCTGGCAGGGGCCGGATGCGCCGCCAGAACCTTCGGGCTGGTTGATGCCGCTCTATCCCGCCATGCAGGCTCTGGCCTTGCTGGCTTTGCCCGATTTGGCGAAGGCGGCTCGGTGTTATGTCGACCGCAGACCAGCGGCGACATGTCCGCCTGGCCTTAATCTTCAAAAACTCGTTGCGGTACCCTTCGCGCTCGCACTGGCACTCGCGGTCTGGTGGCTTGCCTGGCTGGTCACAGGCCGTCCAGCGGCCACCTGGCTTGCGATGGTTGCCGTTTTTCTGGCGGAATGGCCCGTAAAGGCGACGACAGTTTTCCTGACCGAGGGATCCGTTCTCGCCTTTGGCACCCTTTTTCTTTGCGCTCTCGCCCGTGTGACGCAAACCCGTGCCGTCGGATGGGCCGCGGTGGCGGGGGTTTTGCTGGGCCTGATGACGCTGACCCGGCCCGGCTATGTCTATCTTTACTGGTTCTTGCTGCCACTGGCGCTGTGGGCTGGCGTCTGCATGAAGAAGCCGTCCAGCGCGGCGCTGCTATGGGGGGCTTTCACGCTCGCCTTCGTCGCCGTTTGTCTGCCGTGGATGCTTCGCAACTCCATGACGATCGGCGAATTCACGCTGACTGCCGGCAGCTACGGTGCCCTCTCCCTGTCGCACCGTCTCGGGTTCAACGAGATGTCGCCCGTGCAGTGGCTGGCTGCCTTCGTCTTTTGGTTTCCGGATTTTGGCGACGATCTGGCCACGGCCTTGTTCGGATCGACGACGGTCTGGCCGCTTGCCTGGGACAAACCTACCAGTTTCTATCTCTATGGTGCCGGACCGTTTTATAGAGAGACCCTTGCTGCAGCCGGCGGAACTGAAAGCCATGCAGGCTACCTTCTCAGACGCCATGTGCTCGGCGATCCTCTAACCCACGCTGCAGTCACCTTGCCGCTTGCCTGGCGAGGAATGCTCATGGGTTATTGGTCCGTTGTGGGGCTGATCTGCCTCGCAATCCATTTGCGCGTGGACCGCGGTCTCCACCGTGAGGAGCTCTACGTGGTGCTGTTCGCCGCCTTCGTCATGGTTTTTTTCCATGCCGCGGTTTCAGTGAGCATCCCCCGCTACAACACGCTCCTGGTTCCGATACTGGCGGTGGCCATCGGTTGGGTCGGTGCGCGCCTCTTGGATCGTTTCGCGCGTCGGCCTCGCGCACCGGCATGACGGGCGTCTCTGCTGTGCTCTGGCTGTGTCTGCGGGGCTGCCGGCAGATCGCCTCGGTCCGAAGTCAGCCCGCCACCCCGACTTCCGCAACTTGGCGGGTGTTTCGGTCGATTTGACGATTTCTCGTCCCTGGCGGTGTCGACTTCCCGTTGCCGTGCGGCACGCGCGACGCCGCCATGGAGGATTCCGGCGACATGCCGGCCCGAGGGACCCGGCGCTCGGGGTGCCCCTCACGGAGGGTGATCGTTCCGAACGTTCGACGATTCGGTCTTGCGGTTCCGGCCTCCGAAGGGAACCGGGAACCGAATGGAGACAGGGATCGTCCTTCCGGCCCTTTCCCTGTCGTTTCGGGGCTTCCTTCCCGGTCAGGCGGCGCAGGCTGTCGAGAACCGCCTTTCGACCGAACCGGATTTCCCGAATCGCGGCGCCCGTCGTCGTGTCCGATTTCGGGGAAATGCTTCGGTCGCTGTCTTCCCGCGAAGCGATCGGCGCGGTTCTCCGGACGACCGCGCGGCAGCGAGCGAAGGTGGATTTTCCGACCCCGGGCGATGCGGCGAGAAGGTTCGGTCCGTCCGGTGGCAACACGCCGTCCGGAAGCCGGTCGCGTTCGGGATCGGGCACGTTCGGAAATTCCGCCGGCCGGAGAATCCCGGGTGGGCCGTCATCGAGGCGTTCGCCACCATCCGGAGGGGATGTCCACCTGCCGACCTTTTACGTTCCGGTGTCCGAATATCAACGAGTGGCAGCATCCCGACCCCCGAAATGCCGAAGTCGGGCTAAACCGGCTCAACCCTGTGAATCTGAAGCAGGATGTCGGATGGCAAGACATATCGGATCAGCGGGTACGTTGCCGCGATGCCGGCATACATGACGGACGAAACGGCAAGATTGGCGGATCGGCCCGTTCGCAGCCGCGTCCACAACCCGGCCAGCGCGATCGATGGCAAGCGCCGTTCGTCAACGAGCCGGAACCCGGCTCTGGCACACAACATCGCCAAATTGGCCTTGTTGACGTAGAAAAGATGAGGGCTTTGATAGCCGCGCTGCCACATGCGTTCATACGGGCCGGTCGCACCAAGCCGCAGCGCGCTGAGCCGGGCCAGACGATAGAAAATCCCGTCGCTGTCCGGCATCGCCAGAACAAGGAATCCACCCGGCCTCAGAACGCGCCGGACTTCCGCCAGGGCCGCCAAGGGATCGGGCAGGTGCTCGAACACATCGTTGAACGACACCGCGTCAAGGGAAGCGTCTGGTATCGCCGGCAGTGGAAAGGTGCTATCGTGCACGTCATGTCCCTTGGCCCGCGCCAGGGCTGCTGCGTCTGGATTGGGTTCGATGCCCTCGGTACGCATGCCGCGGTTGCGCGCAATGTCGAGGAACCATCCCGCGGCGCAGCCCACATCCAAAAGCGCAAGGTTCTCCAGTTCGGTGTGGCGGGCCAAGAGGCCCAGTGTGCGCATGGCGTTCGCAAGCCGAAGTGCTTCCAGCGAAGCGAAGGTGTTTTCCGTCCAACCGAAATCGGCCTGCCCATTGACGACGGCATCAGCAAGCGCGGAGCATTCCATGGCGCAATCGCCGCATCGCGCAACCCAGTCTTGCAGATGGCGCACGAGCACTCCGCCGCAGGCGGGACAGGAACTATTCCACCGTTGCATGTATACCCTGTCTGTACACAACTGTTGGAATACGGGCGTCGGTCACCCGCGTCACATATGGCATGGCGGCCGGTTCGCCAAGACTTGGAACGCGTGCGGTGCATGAAGAGCCGGCTCTTGTTGCCGATCTCGACACTTTAGCCATGATGGCTCAGCCGATCGACGTGCGGGATATTCTCTTGTCTTGCGGTTGATGGCGCGGATCAGCCGGCCAGTCGGGTGCGCAGGAAACGGCGGTCGCGGCCTGCGCGCCTGAACCGTCTGGCGTGAGCGTGGCGCCCCGCGCACAGGGTTGGCGCTGCATTCGATGTCGATTATCCCCCGAGTGCAATCCACGAACCTCGAAGCCGGGGCGGGCAATCGATGACGCTCAGCGTCATTTCCATCTCTGAAGCAATCCGGTCGTCCATTCGGCCAGACTTTTCGAGCGGCGGCAACAAGGTTAACATCTGGCCACACCAACAGCCGAAACAATGCTGGTGCCCTGGGGAGCAAAGCATGAAATTTGGATTGGGTCAGAGCATACCAAGGTGGGAAGATCCGCGCCTGCTGCGCGGCGGCGGTCGGTACACGGATGACCTCAACCGGCCCGACCAGACGTATGGCCACGTCCTGCGATCGTCCTGCGCACACGCCAGGATCAATCGCATCGACATGACGGCAGCGCTTGAGGCGCCGGGCGTCCTGGCGATCCTGATCCATGACGATTGGGCCGCCGACGCGTTGGGCGTATTGCCCTCGCTGGCCCCCATGTTGCTGCCGCTGAAACGGCCTGACGATACGCCGGTACACGAGCCGTATCGGCCGCCGCTGGCACCCGGCGTGGCGAAGTTTGTCGGCGATCCGATCGCCTTCGTCGTCGCCGAAACCGCCGCCCGGGCGAGGGATGCGGCCGAGTTGATCGATATCGACTACGAAGATCTGCCGGCCGTGATCAGGACCGAAGACGCGGTTACGGAGGATGCAGCACTCGTCTGGCCCGACTTGGGAGACAACATCAGTTTCCGGCAGTCCATGGGGGACTGGGAAGCGGTGGATGGCATCTTTCAAACCGCCGCGCATGTCGTCAGCATGGATCTGCCGATCAACCGGGTCGCCCAGAATCCGATGGAGCCTCGAGCAGCTTTGGGCGAATACGATCCATACGCTGATCGATACACTCTTTGGACCGGCACGCAGGGACCTCACGACAACAGGAACCTGCTGGCCCAATTCACGCTCAAGATCCCGATCGGCAAGCTGCGGCTGGTCAGCCCCGACATGGGCGGTGGTTTTGGCCTGCGCGGCGGCCTGTTTCCGGAAATGCCCCTGGTGGTCTGGGCAGCCAGGAAGGTGGGGCGACCGGTCAAGTGGAAGGGTGACCGCAGCGAACATTTCCTGGTCGATGATCATGGCCGGGACAGCCGTCTTACGGCGGAACTGGCATTGTCCGAAGAAGGCGACTTCCTTGCCACCAGGGTGAAGTCGGTAGCGGCGTTGGGGGCCTATTGCAGTTTCTTCGGTCCGTTGCCGACATTTGGAAACATGGGCGCGATCGTGGGGATGTACAAGACCGGCGCGGCGGCCGTGGACGTGACCGCGGTATTCACCAACACCTGCCCCATCGGACCCTACCGCGGCGCGGGTCGACCGGAATCGATCTATCTCTGCGAGATGCTCGTAGAACGGGCAGCAGCAGAAATGGGCTTTGATCGGGTGGCCCTTCGTCGCCGTAATCTCATCCCCGAAAACGCGATGCCGTTTCAGACCGGGCTTCAGTACAGATACGATTGTGGCCAGTTCGAAACCAATATGGACAAGGCACTTGCCGCGGCTGACTATGCCGGTTTCGAAAGGCGTCGACAGGAGAGCGCGGCGCGCAGCAAGCTGCGCGGTTTCGGTATCGCCAATGCCATCGAACAGTCCGCTGGCCTGGGCGATGAAGGCGCCGAGATACGCTTTGATCCGGATGGCGGCGTGACCTTGACAGTCGGTACACTCTCCCACGGACAAGGCCACGAAACCGTTTTCCGTCAGGTGCTCTGTAACACGCTGGGTCTGGAATTCGAGCAGATACGCCTTGTTCAGGGCGATACGGACATCGTCGCCTACGGTCATGGCACCTACGGATCACGCTCGTCCGGACTGGGCAGCGGCGTGATCCAGGCCGCCAGCAACAAGATCGTAGAGAAGGGCAGGATCCTCGCTTCCCATCATTTCGAGACAGCGACGACCGATGTCGAATTCAGTGACGGCGCCTTCTCGGTGGCAGGGACCGACAAGACGATCGCCATCACCGAAATTGCCAAGCTGGCCCATGACTTCTTCGGTGCCCCCGGCGGTGGCGAAACCGGACTCTGTGCCAGTGCCACCTTCCGTCATCCGGGACCGACCTTCCCGAACGGCACCCATTGCTGTGAATTGGAGATTGATCCGGAAACCGGAATGGTAGAACTGCTGAACTGGGTGGCAATCAATGACGTCGGGACCGTGATGAATCCGCTGCTGCTCAAAGGTCAGCTGCATGGCGGGATCGTCCAGGGCGCCGGCCAGATCCTCATGGAAGACATCGTCTGGGACGAAAGCGGCCAATTGATTACCGGCTCGTTCATGGACTATGCCTTGCCAAGGGCGGACGACATGCCGGGCATCACAGTCTGTTCAAGTCCAACCATCACGAAAACAAATCCGCTGGGCATCAAGGGCGCAGGCGAAGCTGGCTGTGTCGGCGGGATGGCCTGCACCATGATCGCGCTTCTGGACGCAGTGCGACCGGCCGGCGTGACCGAACTGCCCATGCCGGCGACGCCGATGGCCGTCTGGCAGGCCTTGCAGAGGGCGCAGGATGCCTGAGTTCAACCGGGTCTCGGGCCTCCGCAACCGCCTCAGGGCATGTTCCCGGAGTTTCGGGTGTCGCAGGAACTGCTGCTCTTTCTGTCTCGACGCCTGATTGCAGCATACCGGTAGCAGGGTATTCCAGCCGCATCCCGAGCATATCGCACATCAAGATTGGCACGCTCGTCTGCGGTTTGGTGCGGACGGCGGGACTTGAACCCGCAAGGCCCGGGGGCCGTGGGGTTTTAAGCCCCATGCGTTTACCAATTTCGCCACGTCCGCAACATGTCGGCTCAGTTCGTGCACCAAGACAGACTTTAATCTTCCGATCTTGCCCAGCAAGCCTGTTGTTTCGAAGGAACGAGCGCCACAAGAGGCACATTCCGCCTGACCTGGCGCGCAAACCGCTTGTCAGATGTCAGGCGCGGAACCCTGATGCGCGAGCTGTGACGTCGCCTTGCAGTCTTGCCGTCGGCGCGCCCCAACCTTCAGCGCGGCATCCGACCGACGCTCTCTGAACGGCTGCTGCCGAGCTGACCGAATCGTTGCCGATAGGCATGCGGCGTCAATCCCGTTTTCCGCTTGAACAGGCGCGTGAAGGAACTGAGATCGAAATAGCCGACCCGTCCAACGATTTCGGCCAGGGGCGCAGCGGTGTTTTCCAGCATCTTTTTGGCTGTCTCTATGCGAACGTGCTGCAAATAGGTCAGGGGCGCTATGCCGAGTTCGGCGTTGAAGTGACGGATCAGCGTGCGCTGGCTGACATTCATGCGTCGCGCCAGTGTCTTCTGATCAATCGCTGCGCCAACGTTGTTCTGCAGCCAGTATTGCGCTTTGGCGACCAGGGGGTCGACGCCCAGGTCATGCTCCAGCAATTCCTGGTACGGCCGTTGCGAATTCGGCCCGATGTCGATCAGCATCGTTCTGGCGCATATCGCTGCCAGATGCGGACCGGCATGACGGCCGATCAAGTGAATGGCCATGTTAAGGTGAGCCGTCATCGCGCCGGTCGTCAACAAGCGGTCATCTTCGGCCAGCAGGGCATTGGCATCCAGGTCGACTCTGGGAAAGCGGCGCCGGAACGGCCGTTCCAGCCACCAGGCCGTGGTAGCACGACGCCTGTTCAGCAGACCGGTTTCCGCCAGCAGAAGGGTGCCGGTACAGTTGGCTGACAACATGCTGCCCTGTTGCCGGCGTTCGGACAGCCAGCAGAGCAACGGAGCCTGTTCCGAGATCATGTTCTCGAAAGCATTCATGCCCTTGTAGCAGAAGGCCGGGACGTAGATCAGGTCGAAACCTCCGGCCTCGGCAATGGTCATGTCCGACCGAAGCGTGATACCCCCGCTGGCGACAACCGCTGCATCCGACACGCCGACAGTACGACACTCGAACAGTCGGGTCTGCGCGCCTTGCTGGCGGCTGATGTGGTCGTTGGCAATCTCGAATGCATCCATCATTCCCCCTACGCTGTACAGGTAGACATTTGGAACAAGGACGATGCCAACCTTGATCATTCGTTCTTCCTTCCTCAAGGTGATTTGGCAAATTTGACCATTGATATGTCATAAACGCCACTTCGGCGCCACTGGTCAGGGCCATACAAGGATCGATGCTACCGAATTCGCGAAAGGGGTTCCACGATGCTGCCTGAACTTCTCAAAGGGCGCCTTGGCCTGCCAGTCATAGCTGCGCCGATGTTCCTGGCATCCGGCCCGCGCCTTGTCGTTGAGTGTTGCAAGGCAGGCGTCATCGCCGGGTTTCCGGCGCTCAACCAACGCACCAGCGAGGGACTGGACCAGTGGCTCGACGAGATCACGTCCGCCCTGGCAGCGCACGAGCAGGAAACCGGGCAGGCGCCGGCTCCTTTCGGCGTCAATCTGGTCGTCCATCCCAGCAATCCGCGCCTGCAGGCCGACCTGGCCCTGTGCATCAAGTACAAGACGCCGATCGTCATGACCATCCTCGGTGCTGATGCGAAGCTGGTGGACGCCGTGCACGCCTATGGCGGAATCGTCATCCACGATGTCGTCAACCCGAGACACGCCCGCAAGGCCGCATCGGCGGGTGTTGACGGCCTGATCGCAGTTGCCGCCGGAGCCGGCGGGCATGGCGGATCGCTCAGCCCCTTCGCGCTGGTAAACGAAATCCGCCAGTTCTTCGACAAGACCATCATCTTGTCCGGCAGCATTTCCAAGGGTGGCGATGTAGCTGCCGCGCAGATTATGGGCGCGGATCTGGCCTACATGGGCACTCGCTTCCTGGCGACCAGGGAGTGCCAGGTGACCGACGCCTACAAGCAGATGCTGATCGACGCGACGGCAATGGACATCGTCTATACGCCGGTCATCTCGGGCGTGCCCGCCAACTTTCTTGCGCGCAGCCTGCAACTGGCCGGGATCGATCCTGAGACAGCCCGGAAGCCGGCGTTCGATCTCGGCCTCGAACTGGCCGGTGCGGAAGACGATGAAGAGAAGAAACCGTGGCGGGATATCTGGTCAGCCGGCCAGGGAGTTGGCAGCATCCGGGATCTGCCGACAGCAGCCGAGCTGATCACTCGTCTGAAGAAGGAGTATCTTGAGGCCGGTCAGGCACAAAAAATTCGTCTCGAGGCCATTGCGGTCTGAGGCGCTGCGCTTCTCACGATCTTGAAAGGCTTGATGATGAAACTCTACTTCGCCCCAAACACTCGCGCCGAGCGGATCGCATGGTTGCTGAACGAACTCGGACTCGAGTATGAGATCGAGCGCTACACCCTGGGTGACAAGGCGATGCGAACGCCGGAGTTCCTGGCGATCAGCCCGAATGGCAGGGTCCCGGTCCTGGATGACGGCGACATTCGCATCTCGGAAAGCACCGCGATTGCCCAGTATCTTCTCTGCCGCTATGGTGAAGGCCGTTTCGCGCCCATGCCGGACTCGCCGGACTTTCCCGGCTACCTGCAGTGGCTGCATTACGGTGAAGGCATGCTGATGGGACCGCTCGGAAACTATGTGGTCGAGGCCATTCTTCTTCCGCCTGACCGACGCTCCGAGGTCCACGCCAGGCGGGCTTTGCGGCTGTTGGGCAATCTGCTGGTTTCCGTCGATTCCCATATGAAAGGACGCGATCATTTGGCGGGCGACTTCACGATCGCTGATGTGGTGACAGGCCATGCCTGCATGATGTCGGCCCAGGTAGGTGTCGATATTTCGGAGATGCAACATCTTTCTGCATATATTCGACGGCTGAAGGAGCGTCCCGCCCTGAAAAAGGTGCTGGCGCTTCGTGAGGCCGCGTAGCGGCGGAAGGACCGCAAGGGGGAATAAAATGGTTCAGTCGGTTGGCGACATACTGCCGACGGCAGCAGCACGTTTCGGTGACAAGACAGCGTTGATCACACAAACGCGCAACCTGACTTTTGTCCAGGCAGAGGAACTGTCAAACCGCGTTGCCAACGGCTTGACCGCCATGGGAATTGCGCCGGGCGATCGGGTCATGCTGTTCGGTCCGAACTGCTGGGAATGGCTGGTCGCCTACTACGGCATCATGAAGATCGGCGCCGTCGTCAATCCGATCAACGTGATGTTGACGCCCGACGAGGTTCGCTACATCGTGGAAGATGCCGGGGCGCGCGCCGTGATCGCATCGCCGGACAAGGGACAACCTCTGCTCGACATGAAGGGCGGCGCGCTCAAGGACGTCATACTCTGGGGAGAGGACTTGCCCACCGGGGCAACGTCTTTCACTGATTTCCTGCAACGGGGAAAACCGGGATTTTCTCCGGTTGTGGTGGATGGTGGCGACCTGGGCGCAATTTGCTACACATCCGGAACGACGGGTCGCCCCAAAGGCGCTATGCAGTCCCAGCGCAGCCTGCTGCTCAACCCGGCTTATACGGCGCTGGTGCAGAGCAGGTCGTCACAAGACATCTATGTGAGCCCCTTGCCTTGTCCGCACGTGTACGGATCGGTCGTGTTCAATGCCAATTTCCTCTGCGGGTCAACACTGGTGATGCTCGACCGTTTCACCGAAAAGGGAATGCTGAGCGCCGTCGAAGAACATCGTGCGACGATGATGGATATCGTCCCGACCGGCTATTACTACCTTCTCGCCCACCCTGAATTCGACAGCTACGACCTGTCTTCACTGACCCGATGCACGGTCGGCGGACAGACCTTGCCGGCAGCCAAATCCATCGAATTCCTCGAGCGCACCGGAGTACCGATCCTGGAGCTGTGGGGCATGACCGAGTTGTCAGGCGCGGGTACCTCCAATCCGGCGCTGGCCATCAACAAGCCCGGGACCATCGGCCCCGCACTGCCTGGCACGATGGCCCGCGTGGTCGACCTGGAAGAACCGGAGCGGGAAGTGGCGGCAGGCGAGCCCGGCGAACTCATGATCAAGGGCCCGCTGGTCATGCAAGGCTATTACGGTAATCCGGACGCGACTGCAGAGACCATCCGGGCTGACGGCTGGATGCACACAGGAGATGTCGTCACCATGGACGAAGACGGCTATTTCACGATCGTCGATCGGAAGAAGGACATGATCCTTACCGCCGGTTTCAATGTCTATCCGGCAGAACTGGAGAGGGTGTTGTGCATGCATCCTGCCGTTGCTCTGGCCGCCGTATGTGGTGTTGACGATCCTGCCAAAGGCGAAATTGCCAAGGCCTATGTGGTGCTGAAACCGGGTGCGGAAGCCGAGCGCAGCGAACTGGCAGATCACTGCCGCGGCCACCTCGCTGCCTACAAGGCGCCCCGCGCCATCCAGTTTGTTGACGACGTTCCAATCACGGCGTCGGGCAAGATCATGCGGCGCCTGCTTGTGGATCTGGACGACGGATCGAGGTCGGTGGATTAAGACGCTCCAGGTGACAATGGCCGGGATTTCGACTGTCCCTGCCTTTCATGCACTGCCGACCCGATTGTACGCATCAAGCCAGGCGGGCGAGCCGCTTTGGTCCTCATCTGTCCTGCCCCCTGCGCTGGATCGGTCGGCGGCTGTGAAGGCGCACTTTTCAATCGGAGAAGGATTGCATCATGAAAACCCGCATTACCGAATTGCTCGGCATCGAACATCCCATCATTCAGGGCGGCATGCATTACGTCGGTTATGCCGAACTGGCGGCGGCCGTGTCGAATGCAGGGGGGCTCGGAATCATTACCGGGCTGACGCAAAAGACGCCGGAAGACCTGGCCAAGGAAATCGTCAAGTGTCACGAATTGACGGACAAGCCGTTCGGCGTGAATCTGACCTTCCTGCCATCATTCCAGGCGCCGCCCTACCCCGAATACATCGACGTGATCCTGGAAGGCGGCGTCAGGATCGTCGAGACGGCCGGCCGGAACCCGCAGGAGCACCTGCCGAAGCTTCAGAAGAACGGTACCAGGATCATTCACAAGTGCACATCCGTCAGGCACTCGCTGAAGGCCGAGCGAATCGGCTGCGATGCGGTGTCGGTCGATGGCTTCGAATGTGGCGGCCACCCGGGTGAGGACGATATTCCCAACATGATCCTGCTGCCGCGCGCGGCCGATGAGTTGAAGATCCCATTTGTGGCCTCTGGAGGCATGGCTGATGCCCGTAGCCTGGTGGCAGCCCTCGCCCTCGGGGCCGACGGGATGAACATGGGAACGCGGTTCATCGCGACAAAGGAAGCACCAGTCCATCATAACGTCAAACAGGCAATCGTGGCCGCATCTGAGTTGGATACCCGACTGGTCATGCGGCCGCTGCGCAATACCGAGCGGGTGCTGAACAACCGGGCGGTCGAGCAGGTTTTGGCGAAGGAACGTGAATTGGGCGCCGACATCAAGATCGACGATATCATCGAGGAAGTCGCCGGCGTCTACCCGAAGGTCATGATTGACGGCGATATGAACAGCGGAGCCTGGAGTTGCGGAATGGTTGCCGGCCTGATCCACGACATCCCGACGTGCAAGGAACTGATCGACGGAATCATGACAGAAGCTGACCGATTGATCCGGCAGCGACTGGAAGGGGCCCTGACGGCCTGAGGCGTGTCCTCACGAACCCGCGATCAGATACGGATTGCGAGGATTTCGATCGCGGCGCGATCGCTGGGGTCATGTTTTTATCGCGGGCTGCAATACGCCGATACTGTCCGGGTGCTAGAGGGACGCTCGCCACGGCATCGTTCCGGCTCGCCGCGATCACCCGGCACACAGCCACACGCGCGACGGGCTCGCGTGCGAACAATCATGTCGTTTTCATCATCCGGGCTAACGCCGTCATCGTGAGCAACGTGGCATGCCCGTTGACGGCGAGATACTCCGCTTCCGTGAAAAAGGCCGGAACCTACGAAACCGCAAGGGCAGCAATCTGTCTGTGCATTCACGACCACGATCAGGGTGACCGATGTACGGGCCTGCAGGTCAGCCGACCAGGATGCGATGTGTCGCTTGTACGAGAAAGGCGTGATCTCTAAATCCGTCAGCAAAGCAGACTCGAGTCCCATTGAATGAGTCGTGGTCGCGTCCGGCAAGCCAACGGTTCGACTGTCCTTTTGAAACAGACGGCTTGCAGGATGGCGGTCGCAAAGCTTGAATGCTTTCACGCTCGCGCGGCGATTTCCTCGATTTCATGTTCTTCCGGGAAACGACCGATCGCCTTCTTGGAAAACACCAGCTCGCCATCAAGGCTGATCTCGAAAACGCCGCCTCCGCTCTTGACCAACTCGATCTCGACTCCATCGATTTGGGAGAACCTGTCGCTCACACGGAGCGCCCGCGGTTCGTAGTTTCAAACGTCGCAGTATTCGATCCTGAATTTCATTCGCTTCTCCCGATTGAAGGACCAATCCCACCATACAGTCCAAACACTTCATCTGCAACTACGACACCACGACCGGTCCTCGGCACAGTAACCGGGGAAATTGCAGAGAATGGGGCGTCCTTGTTTCCTGAATTCGTTGAAATGACGATACCACTTCTGCCGCCTGACATGACAGTATCGGTTGAATTTTGACCCGAACCAGTAGTCATGAATGCAATGTTGCCGCCAATCTCGACAACCGGCAGGAATTCGATCCTCGATTCAAGCGACCATGCGTTGTTTCAGGCAGGCTAGACCGCCGCCAGCACTTTGGATGAGTTGGTGCCCAGGGGCGGAATCGAACCACCGACACCGTGATTTTCAGTCACGTGCTCTACCGACTGAGCTACCTGGGCATCCGGCGGCGCAGGGCACCCGGGGCATCTGCAGACTGCCAGGAAAGCGACATATAGAAATACGCCACCGCCAAGTCTAGCTGCTGCGCCTCAATGCGCCAGCGCGCCGCGGTGTTCGAGATCCGCTTCAGCCTCTTCACCCTCCGCATGATCTTCAGCAGGTATGCGGTAATCTTCGTTGAACCAGCGCCCCAGATCTATGTCGGCGCACCGGCGCGAACAAAAGGGGTGATAGTCCGGAACGTTTGGTTGACTGCAGACAGGGCAATTCATGGAAAGCCGGGGCGTGTTGCGTCCGAGTGACATGGATCAAGTGGCATCAATCGAGAACGCCCTATCGCATGTCGGGTCGATCGGGTCCATCGCAAACTGGATTGAATGCCCCAGGGCGGTTTCAGCTTCGATCACGGCTTCTTTGAGAATGGAGTTCAATGCATTGACTGTTTCCGGATCGGCTCTGATTCGGACATGAGCGCCCGGGTTTGTTGCGCCATGGCGAGACACGGCCGCCAGCGCCGATAACGCCGTCCACTCCGGCCTGGGCACACGCCCGGCCAGACCGGATGTATCGAATGCCTGTTCCAACAGGGAGGCGCGGGCCCGACGACGCGAAACAAGCAGCACGTTGAAGGCGCCGGGCGGCTCGAACCGAAGCGGTAGGGGGTCCAGGCGAGCGGCGACTCTTGCGCCGGCTGCGGCAAACTTGCGTTGAACCGGGCTCGGCAGATCGACGGCGATCAGACCGCCCAGATTCAGAAGCCGAATGCGGCCCATCACCTTCTCGACGAGCAACTGCTGGCGCGCTGGAACGCGTAGCAGGTTTGGCGCGACATCGATGTCTACGGCGACCAGCGCCTCTGTCGGGTCGATGGTTACTGCTGCATCGGCCAATGACGACCGGCGTCTCAGCGCCTCTTCGATTGCTTCCTCAACGTCAGCTTCCTGGGGGGGCCTCCTGTTGCCGTGCATCCTTGCGATATCCGCCGACCGTTCGGACAACAGGCTGCTCGACATCATTTTCTGTACATCGACGTTCCCCGTCACCACGAGATCGGGATCGTCGTCGACGGCGGCTCGTTGCAGCCAGTCAAGGGCGGACAACGGCGGGACGACTTCCGCGCCATCCGGTGCAGTATCAAGGGCAAGATTTTCGGCGTGGCCCGCAACATCTGCAAGGTGTCGCGCCTCTGCCGCCATCCGGCACTGACAACCTTGCGAGGCTCTCGATCTTTCATCCCACAAACCCGGCAATCCTGGGAGCACGCTCGCCACCGGTGGCGAGAACTTGCCGGATTGGCGCTCTTTGTCGGGCGCGCCGTGCACACTGATGCGTCGCACCAGATACCGACCTGCCAGGACAGGATCGAAAGAACCCAAGGGTCGCTTGCCGGGCAACCCGTCCCTGACAATCTGGACAAGCACCTTCCGGCCTTCTGAGGGCCAATATCCGGTCTTCTGCCGATTGACGTATACTTCGGCAGCGCGCCCGGTGAGTCCGGTGTTGACCGTGGCCCGGTGGCCGGATGCGTCGACCTTTGTCACGATGGCCGTGTAGACCCCGCCAACAAGGCTCGGCGCGTGGTCCATGTCGACAAGAAAATCTGTGAGAACATCGTTTTCCAGGAGTGCGGCCTGGGTCCGGCCGGGCGATCGTGCAACCAGAAGCCGGCTACTCATTGCGCCGATCCTGTAAATTCCCGACACCAGCCAAGGCCGTGCAGGATTGACCAGACGTCGGAAAGGGAAAGCCCCACAATGTTGGAATAGGAACCAGCCATGTGCTGAACGAAAACGGCAGCCCTGCCTTGAATCGCGTAGGCACCCGCCTTGTCCTGCCATTCGCCGGAAGCGAGATACCATTCGACATCTGCCCGGGTCAGGCGACGAAAGCCCACAACCGATGTCGCCACCCGCTCCACGCTTCGCCCGGCTGGCGAGGCGATCGCGATTGCGCCAATCACCCTGTGGCGTCTGCCCGAAAGCATTCTCAGGTGCCGGCGGGCGTCGTCTGGCGACTCCGGCTTGTCCAGAATACGCCGCCCCACAGCCACGACAGTATCGGCAGCAATGATCCAGGAATCCCTGAATTCCGTCTGAGCCTGCCGAAATTTCTCACGCGCCATGCGGCGCGCATGGTCCACCGGCAAGTCACCGGAAATGACCCTCTCGTCAATGTTAGCAGCGAACATCCTCGTCGGCGTGATGCCGATCTGCGCCAACAGTTCCCGTCGTCTTGGAGAGGCCGATGCCAGAACTAGCGTCACGGGCGGTCACGTCACACAGGATGGCAGGCGCTTGATGCTATTTGAATCGGAAAGTGATCCTGCCTTTGGTCAGGTCATATGGTGTCATTTCGACACTGACCTTGTCTCCGGTCAGGACCCGGATCCTGTTCTTGCGCATCTTGCCTGAGGTATGTGCCAGGATCTCATGGTCGTTTTCCAACTTCACCCGAAACATTGCATTCGGCAAAATCTCGGTCACCGTTCCGGAAAATTCGAGCAGATCTTCTTTCGCCATTCGACCTCTTGCCTCAAAACGTGCGGGTATCGCGCTGCCGCGAAGATGGGGAACTGTCCCGGAGAGGTCAAGCAGTATGCTCAAGAAGTGGGGAAAACGGTGTCAGGACGGCCGCCAAGGGGCTGCGAAAATCAGGGCTGACGCAGGCTGGCCGAAGACGAAACCGGCACGAGGGATGAAGGAAATCAGAAACCCCATCCACCGGCACTTGCTGGAATCGAGAAGGCTTGCTTCCTGCTCCCGATCGGACGGTGCGATCGCGTCCGGTCGGTCGGCTTGAACGGATAAACCCTGGTCGACATCGCTCGTATGAGAACTGCAAGGAACAGGAAATCATGCATGTACCGGGGTTGACCCTGCCTGTTGCGAAGCGTCCTCCCTTTCCGGTCGCCGATGCCTCAACCGCGCCGATGCCGCCCGTTCCTGTTCCGCGGATCGAACTCATGGCTTCAGCGGCGGTACGAATCTTGCCTCAATCCGCTTGAACAGTTGATCGCGCACCTGCCGGTAGGCGTCCAGCCTCTGTTCACGACTGCCGTCAACAAGGCTGGGATCGAAAGTGTTCCACAACTCCACCTCGACTGAACTTGTCCGTGTCATCTCGAGCGCGCGATGATGAGCTTCCGGAGACAAGGTCACGACGACGTCGAACAAGTCATCCGAAAGATCTTCGAAAGATTTCGATCTGTGCTTCGAGATATCGATTCCGATTTCCTCCATCACGGCAATGGCAAAGCCATCCACATCCCGCGACCGTACGCCGGCAGAATCGACATAGACGCGTCTCCCGTGAAGAAACTTCATGACTCCCTCGGCCATCGGTGACCGGACAGAGTTGATCGTGCAAGCGAAGAGGACGCTTCCCGGAAGTTCGCTCGCCACGGCGCGCGCCTGGCCCGGATATCTCACCGTTGTGCGGCGCACGGGGCCTCTGGATGTGAGGCAGTCTTTTGCAGTGGCGGCTTGTTCAGTGGCAGAGGGGGCCTGATGGCTGTGGAACATGAATCGGCGCAACGCATTTTGCATGACCGAAACGCTGCGAACAGGCAAAACCCGACATCAGAATGCCCCCGATGAAAAATCTCGGCCTGCGGAAGGCCGGAACGTCCCGGAACCGTGTGCGACAATGGACTCCGGCCAAAATATCGTGTTCGCCTCCAGCATGCCGGCGTTGCAGATCTCGATCGCCAGGGCTCGCATTTTGAAGAAACCTGCAAACCATGGCTATCGGTCAACATTCGGCAAGAACGATCTGAAATGGTTGCTGTTGACGCCATCTGACATCGGGTCAGCGGCTCATGGTCAGTTCACGCAGGATGGCGAAAGGGGAATGTTGATCGGGCTTCGGCCGATCGGCCTTGTATTTCTTCCGACGCCGTGCTGCCCTGGCATAGGCACCCGCAGATTTCGGATCGGGCCGATACCCCAGTGCATGCAGCCCGGCAGGGAGATGTCCTTCTTCCAGCCCAGCGGCCTCGGCAAGCTCGGGGCTGGCGATCACCGTCGTTCCGCGCGGCAATTTTCGGACAGCCATCCAGAGGCCTTCGAGCCGGTCCGCACGAACGGCTGTATCCTTGGCAACGACATATCCGCAGGTATGCAGCAACTCACGGGGCAACTCGTCAACGATCGGAAAGGCGGGGCCGAACGCCGGCAGGTCAATGCTCCTTTGACCATGAAGCACCTGCCAGAGCAGTCCCAGCAGCGCCTGCGCCTGGGGCAGCAGCAGTTCCGGATAGTAGATGCGCTGTGCGCCGATCCGCAAGCCCGCCGCGCGCAGCGCCTTCCGGTCCGGTTTGGAAAGCGCGTCGATCAGGCTTCGAACCTGGCCACGGGGCAAATGCCCGCCAGCTTCGCCCAACTGATACGTCAGAGCCCGGGCAGGCCCGGAGAGTCCGTCCGGCCCAGACCCTGCAATGCTCCCCAGGCGGAAGGGCAGATAGGCCGCCAGCCAGGCCCCCAGCTTGGCCGCCACGCGATCCCGTACCGTGCTGTCCAAACCCTCACCGATCAAAGGGCGAACGCCGGGCGTCAGCAATTGCCTGCCTTTCTCAAGACGCCCGATCACTGCGCCGCGCCAGCGCAGGTCGCCTTCCGGCGACAACTTGATTGCCTTGGGCTTGGCGCCATCCAGCATGGCGAGGCGATCTTCGATGGCCGGACGCAGCGCTCGCCAACCGGCGTTACGGAGTGCCCAGGCGTCGCTGCCGCTTTTTGCCGGTGCCGGGGCGAATCGGAAGCCCTTCAGCGTGCCGATCGCAACGCCTTCCACTACCAGGTCGCCTGATGCAAGGACAGCTACCTGAAGCTCCTTCTTGTCGCGCAGGCGTTTCACCAGAACGGCGGACCGCTTGTCGACAAAGCGTTCAGTCAAGCGTTCGTGCAAGGCGTCGGAGAGGCGATCCTCGATTCGACGCGTCTGCTCCTGCCAGCGGAGTGGCTCGTCGAGCCAGTCACCATGATGGCTGACATAGGTCCATGTACGAATGTCCGCGATCCGACCGACCAGGGCGCCAATGTCTCCCGTCGTCTTGTCGATCCGCGCAACCTGACGCTCGATCCACGCGGGCGAAATGCGGGCCCTGTCGCCGGTCAGATCGGCGAAGATACGGCTGACCAGGCTGTTGTGCGCTTCGCCCATCACCTTGCGAAAGTCGGGTATCTGGCAGCATTCCCACAACAGCGCAACCGCCGCCGGTTCATTCAGCCGCGCTCGTATGCCTGGCTGACCGGCGAGGACGACCAGTGTCCGATAGTCTTCGGCGTTGCGCGCCGGGACCAGGTCCCCTGACCGGGGCGGCAAGGCCAAACTCTGAATGAGACTGTCGACCGAACCGAAATCCAGCTTCCGGTTGCGCCAGAAGACGAATGGCAGCAGATCGAAAGCATGAGTCTCGATGGACCCGATCAGTTCGGAATCGAACTCGGGCGCGTTCGCCGTGGTGCCGAAAGTGCCATCCTGCATGTGCCGTCCGGCACGCCCGGCGATCTGCCCAGCCTCTGCGGGCGTCAGTCGCCGACGCATCCTTCCGTCAAATTTGGTCAGTTCGGTGAACGCAACATGATTCACATCCATGTTCAGGCCCATGCCGATCGCGTCGGTCGCGACCAGGTAATCGACTTCGCCGGCCTGAAACATCGCGATCTGGGCGTTGCGTGTCCGAGGACTCAACGCACCCAATACTACGGCGGCGCCGCCGCGTTTTCGCCGAATCACTTCTGCCAGGGCATAGACTTCGCTCGCCGAAAACGCCACCGCTGCCGTACGCGGCGGCAGGCGGGTAATCTTCTTGGGTCCGGCGTAGGCAAGTCGCGAGAAGCGCGGGCGCGTCGTGATTTCGGCATCCGGCACCAGGCGCTTGAGGACCGGCCTGATCGTCTCCGCCCCGATCAGCATGGTTTCCTGCGATCCCCGGGCATGCAGCATTCGGTCGGTAAAGACATGACCGCGCTCCGGATCGGCAGCGAGCTGGACTTCGTCGATCGCGACGAATTCGACACTGCGGTCGATCGGCATGGCTTCTGCCGTGCAAAGGAAATATCGGGCTGCCGGCGGGATGATCTTCTCCTCGCCCGTCACCAGAGCCACGGCATGGCCCCCGGCCGCTCGAACCGCCCTGTCATAATTCTCCCGCGCCAGCAGACGCAGGGGAAAGCCGATCATGCCGGAGCGATGCGCCAGCATCCGCTCCATTGCGAAGTGGGTCTTGCCAGTGTTGGTTGGCCCCAGAATGGCGGTAATGCGCTGCACGGAATTGGCAACGACAGAATAAGGGGCGACGACATGCGACCTCATGACGGCAAACTTGTCAGGTCGCAATTGATTGGCAAGCGAAATCTGCAACACTCACTGCCACGATAACCGATCCACCATGATTGGAGCCGTCTCCCTGATCATGCCTGATCGCACCCGCAGCCCGTATTTCCCATGTTGACGCCGTCGCCCCTATGGAAATCCTGACCGCCAGCTGGTCTGGCTCGAGCCGATTTACCGGATGCGCTGCTTCATCCGACGCATCTCGGCGTCTGTTTCGCAATCATGACCCGAGGCGCAGTCCTTGCCGCCGCGAGGCAGCCTATCTGAGCGCCGCCCATGCCGCGCCGACAATCTGACCGCCCTTTGGCCTCTGAACGATGACCGCGAGGTTGTCATGCTTCGGACCGTTTTTGCCGCTGCGCGGCAAGGGGAATTTCAGGTTCTTGCCCTTGTAGACCGCCACACGCCGAAATTCCCGGACGACATTGTGGTAGGTGAGTGTCTTGCCGGCATTCTCACCCCGCGGAATCGAGGTGGTGTGCTTGTTGTCAAAATAGACCAGCCACACGATGCAGTCGCCGAATTGGGGGCCGCCCTTCAACGATACGGTCAGCGACTTGGCGTCGGCGCCGTTGCGAATGGCAACCGTCACGCCAGAATCCCTGGCCTGTTTTCGAAAGTCGATCAAGCCGTTGATGGTACCAGTATAGCTGCCGATGCCTTGCAACGTCCCGTCCACCACGATTTGCGGGGTGTAGACCGACCGGCGTTTCATCGCCCAGGCATAGGAGCGTTGCCGCTGCGTTGCCTGGTGGCTGGAGTAGGGATCACGCCAGCCGAGATAATTCCAGTAGTCGACGTGGAAAGACAGGGCGAGCACATCCTTGCGCCTGGCAAGCTTGCCCAGGAAGCGATCGGCCGGCGGGCACGAATAACAGCCCTGCGATGTGAAAAGCTCCACGACAACCCAGCGTTTGGCGGGTTGAGCGCCGGCGACAGGGACGTGAATGGCGAGCACCGGCAACGCCAGCCCTGCCAACACGACGGCTCGTATCTTTGCGAGTGTGTGCATGAGTGGAACATAAATTGCATGATTCCTGCGATCGAATCACGTGTGAGTGACACTTTTGTGTGCGGAAGCGGCCGCCCGCAGCAAAGCTCCGGAGCACATCTGTCGGACGACGGGATGCCGTCGGAAATCGCTCATGCCGGGTCTCGAGAGAACGGGGACGCCGCAAGGCCGGACTCGCTTGTCGGCGGGGAACGGGATCCTCCGGGAAATGCCGCAACCCCTGAAGTCGATCCGGCCTCCAACGATCCATGCGGGCAGATCACGGCCCGACTTCGACGGCGTCGGCTTCGCCATCGAACCTGCGACGGCGGCAGGCAAAAGGACTGGCGAGCCAGAAGAGTGAGCCATCACTTCATCGCGCAGATTTCACGGAGCACCGATCCGATCATTCGCGCGTTCGGCCCCGCTCGCCCAAGGCGGGCGCAAAGGGGCTCTTCGAGGCTCCCTTTGCCTTGCAATACGGTAAAAGGCGTTACTTTAATCGCATCGCGAGGATCAATGCTCCGTCCCTTGTCGATTTTACCGTCAGACCGGAGATGCCGGAACGTGCGCGTTCATTACCAGGATGTCGGAACGGGACCGCCGGTTGTCTTGTTGCACAGCGCAGGCATGAGTGCTTCCCAGTGGCGTCAGATAGCGCATCGGTTTGCAGGCCGGTTCCGCACGATCATGCCCAACCTTCGCGGCTACGGCCGGACATCGCCCCCGGCTGCAGGCGCGAACAGGCTTGATGAGGAGGTCGAAGTGGTCGCTCAGATGGCGACCCTGGCGGGAGAGGCCGTCCACCTTGTCGGCCATTCCCTTGGCGCGCTTGTGGCCGCCCATTTCACCATGAGGCACCCGGCACATGTCGATCGGCTTACCTTGATCGAACCGGTCATCGTCGGAGTTCTGCGGGAGGCGGAACAGGAAGACGCCAGGGCAGCACAAAGCCTTGGCGAAATCGGTGAGATGATCCTGGCCTTCCAGGCCGCTGCAAACGCCGGCGACACCAGTGCCGCGATGCGGGCCTTTGCGGAATATTGGTCAGGCCCTGGCGCCTGGGACGATATTCCCGCGGCGGCCCGACTCCCTTTCTTTGCACGCGCCAGAAAGATGCAGGTGGACGTCGATCTGGCCTGGACCGACAAGACAACCGGGGCTTCTCTCGCCACCATCCGTTGCCCGACCCTGGTCCTCAGCGCTGCAGGATCGACAGCGGCGGCGCAGGATATGGCAGAACGGATCGCAGCAGCATTGCCTGAAGCCCGACTGGAGCGTCTGGCCGGCACGGGTCACATGGCGCCCCTGACGGATGCCGATCTGGTGGCCGATGCGCTGGACCGGTTCGATTGTCGCTAGCGGAGACACTTGATGAGGAGGCGGGAATTTGCACGGGAGGCGGTTCGCCGTCTCGCCGACGGTTGTCTCTGCCAGGCTGGCGGTCCGGGCAATGCCGGTCGGGAATTCGCGACATCCGGTACGCCTTCACCCGGGCGCGTCCCCGACAGGCCGGAGGAGACTGCCTGTCCGCACGACCATCCGCGCGCGCCGGGGCTCTTGCAGGCCCCATTTGTCGAGGTGGAACCGGACCCACCGACCATCCGCGCGCGCCGGGGCCCTCGTGTCGGCTTCGTCCTGACCGGATCTGCCATCGCACAAAACAGAACACGGCATGGCCTGCTCCTTGAAATGTCCGGGCGGGGGCCGTGGCGATGCCTTCTATCTCGCGCTGGCTCGGCCGACCAGTCCGTGAACCCTGTCGCGCAGGACTGGAAGAACCGTCGTCTCGAACCAGGGATTCTTCCGTGCCCAGTGACGGGTTCGCCAGCTTGGATGCGGCGTTGGCAGGTAGGCGGGCAGGAACTCCTGCCAGCGCGAGACTGTTTCCGTCAGGGTCGTGCCGCACCGCTTGCCGAGGTAGCGCGCCTGGGCGTATCGCCCCACCAACAGCGTCAGTTCGACGGACGGCATCGTTGCCAGCAATGCCTCATGCCACAGCGGCGCGCATTCCGGGCGCGGCGGCGCGTCACCGCCCCGTGGCAGCACGCCGGGATAGCAGAAGCCCATAGGCATGATGGCAATCCGACGTTCATCGTAGAAAGTCTCACGATCCATCTGCAGCCAATTCCGCAACCGGTCGCCACTCGGATCGTTCCACGGGATGCCGCTCTGGTGCACCCTGACGCCCGGCGCCTGTCCGACGATCAAGATGCGGGCGGTGGCGGAGATGCGCAAAACGGGTCGTGGACCCAGCGGCAGATGTTGGGCGCAGTGCATGCAGGCACGCACTTCCGAGAGCAGGCCGCGCTGGTCGCCGGTCAATACCCTTCCGCCAGCAAGCGGTCCACGTAGGCCGGCACCACGACCGTCGCCGGCCCGTAGACGGTCTCGGCAAACAAGGTCGCTCCCTCGCCGGGCTCCAGGTTCAGTTCTACCGTGTGGGCCCTGGCCGAAAAGATCGCTTCGCTCACGAAGCCGGCCGCCGGATAGACGTTTCCCGATGTGCCGATCGAAATGAACAGGCGGCATTGAGACAGTGCCCGGGAGATCCGCTCCACCTCGAATGGCATCTCTCCGAACCATACCACATGCGGCCTCATGCCGCCTGCTACCGCGCATTCGGGACAGGCGGTTTCGATATCGATGTCGTCCACCCAGAACCGGACGTTCCCGCACCGGTCGCAGCGCGCCTTCAGCATCTCGCCATGCATGTGGATCAGGTTTTCCGATCCTCCTTCCTCATGCAAGGCATCAACATTCTGCGTTACCACCAGCACGTCATCCGGCCATTCGGCTTCCAGTCGGCCCAGCGCGTGATGGGCAGCATTGGCTCGAATGTTGTCCTTCTGCAATTCGCGCCGACGATGATTGTAGAAGTCGTGCACCATCTGGGGATTGCGGATGAAGCCTTCCGGAGTCGCGACGTCCTCAATATTGACTTTCGACCATGATCCATCGGCATCGCGGAATGTGTCCAGACCGGATTCCTTGGAAATCCCGGCCCCGGTCAGGATGACGATGTTGCCGGCTCGTCTGCCTGCCATGGCTCTTCTCCCGTGATCTTCTCGTCCTCCAGATTTCTCCCGAGGCATCGGAAAGTGGCGGTGTCGGGCGTCATGTCTCGTGGCCGTCAAACCCGCTGTCGCACCGTTGCGTCCTGGCCCGGGAGACGACCTGCACCACCTTTTTCATGACGGTGGGCAAGGCATACCGATTCAGGTCCTTCGGATCGGCCCAAACGGCTTCTTCCGGCAACGTCGCCGTCTGCGCGGCGCGGACGATCAAGTCGAGGCGAAAATGGGTGAACGCGTGGGTCACGATGCCCACCTGATGTTCATCGCGAATCGGGACAGGTGCCGCGCCATCGGACAGCTTCTCTTTCCAGGGCGAGCCGGGAAACTCCATCATCCCGCCCAGAAGGCCGCTTTCAGGTCGCCGACGCAGCATCACACGGCCTCCGGGATCCTCAATCCACCAAACGACTCCGACCAGGGTCGGTCTTGCCTTTTTCCGGGCCTTCCGCGGCAGTTCCCCCGCGATTCCGCGCAAACGCGCCGCACACGCGTTTGTCAACGGGCACGTCCGGCATGCGGGCACGCGGGGTGTGCAGACCGTGGCTCCCAGGTCCATGATCGCCTGTGCGTAGTCGCCTGCGCGCGTCCCTGGCGTCGTGATCGCGGCAAGGCGCTTCAGGATCGGCCTGGCGTCAGGCAAGGGTTCTTCCACGGCGTGAAGGCGGGCGACGACCCGTTCAACATTGCCGTCCACGACGACGGCAGGCCGGTCAAAGGCAATGGCGGCGATGGCTGCCGCCGTATATGCACCGATTCCCGGCAAGCCGCGCAGGCTGTCTTCGTCTTCCGGAAACCGACCGCCGTGATCCCGGACGATTGCCTTGGCGCACTTGTGCAGGTTTCGCGCCCGCGCATAGTAGCCCAGTCCCTGCCAGGCGTGGAGTATGTCATCCAGGGAGGCCGCGGCAAGATCCTGCACTGCCGGCCAGCGATCCAGAAAACGGGCAAAATAGCCCTTCACGGTCGCCACGGTCGTCTGTTGCAGCATGATTTCGCTGAGCCACACCTGATAGGTGTCGGGAACTTCCGGCGATCCCGGCGCCACGCGCCAGGGGAGCGTTCGCGCGTGCCGATCATACCAGGACAGGAGCGCCAGAGTCGCACCGGCCGGCGAACCGAAGTGCCGGTTCAGCCGGGCAACGGCGTCCTGTTCCCGGGTTGTCGTTCGTATGGCCATGGTTGCTCCGGTAGCGCAAGTCGGTTGGCGCCCGCAACCTCAATCGGGTAGACTGGAGTCCGATTGTTGAAAGATGGATCCGACACCCGTGCCTTCGGCCCCGCTCCGCGTGCATGACGAGTAAATTGTCCGTCCCGAAACGGCGCGGCGGCCTGCGCCATATCGCGCCGTCAGCCGTCAAGGCGGCCCGGCCGGCGCTGGGAAAGCGTGGTCTGGCGGTTGCCGGGATCGTCACCGACTGGCGACAAATCGTCGGATCGTTCCTGGCGGACGCGACCGCGCCGGAGAAGCTGATTCCTGGCCGGGCCGGGCCGCGAGGCGGCAGCGAGCCGGGCGTGCTGCATCTTCGAGTCGACAATCCGTCGCTGGCGCTGGAAATCACGCACCTGTCGCCACAGGTAATCGAAAGGGTGAACGGCTATTTCGGTTACAAGGCGGTGGGCCGGCTGCATATTCGACAGGCTCCCGTAGACCGTCCGCCTCAACGCTGCGGCCCGTCTTCAACCCCGGCGCCGAGCGCGGTCGACAGGAATGCCATTCGTGCGGAAACGGCCCGGATCGATGACGAACGCCTCCGTGAAGCGCTGCAGTGTCTTGGCGAGACGATTGCCGCGCGCCGGGACAGAACCTGACAGCCGCCGGCCGAATTCGAACTGCACTTCGGTTTCCTCGGGTTTTCCCTGGAAAGTCGCCGCTGCGCTGTTGAAGCGTGACACACAGGAATCCGCTCTTGTCATCCGACAGGACTTCGTTCATTATCCAGATATTGTGGTGAGGATGGTATGAACCGCAACACCTTGTCGAGTGTCTTCTCCGTCGCGACGGTAATCATGTTGCTGTCGATTGCGCCCGCGCGCGCCGAAACGGTATCCACCGAAGAGGCGCTTCGGGAGATCAGTTACGGTCGCGCCGACGCGCCCATTCTCATCTACGGCTTCGAGTCGCTGTCTTGCCCGCACTGCCGCGAGTTCCATTACGGTGCCTGGCCGCAGATCAGGAAAGAATATGTCGATTCCGGCAAGGTCCGGTTCGTGCTGCGCGATTTTCCGCATAACGCCCAGGGTTTTCTCGGACTGCTGACGGCTCGTTGCCTCGGCCCCCAACGGGTCAAGGGCATGGTGAAGATCCTGTTTGCCAACCAGTCCCAATGGGCTTTTTTGGGTGGAGACAAGTTCTACGAGGCGCTGGGCCGCTATGCCCGTCTGGGCGGTTTGAGCAACGACGACTTCAGATCCTGTCAGCAGAACGAGGATCTGATCAAGGGTATCCGGGACAGGGTCAAGGAAGCGACCGAGAAATACGAGATACGTTCGGTGCCGGCCTTCCTGATCGGTACCGGGAAGCAGATCGAAAGTGGCGCCGCCAGGCGCATCAACGGCGCCGCGCCCTTCGAGACGTTCGACCGCGCGATCAAGCAGGCGCTGGCAGAAACGGACAAGAAATAGCATGTCCGTGTCGGCGGCCAGGGAGGGCTGATTGGTCCGGTTCACCAGAGTTCGCCTGACAGGCTTCAAGTCCTTCGTCGATCCGACCGAACTGGATATTGCACCCGGCCTCACCGGTGTTGTGGGACCCAACGGCTGCGGCAAGTCGAACATTCTTGAGGCCATCCGCTGGTGCATGGGTGAAGGCTCCGCGCGGCAGTTGCGCGGCGGCGGCATGGACGATGTCATTTTCAGCGGCACGTCCGATCGCCCGGCCCGCAATATCGCTGAAGTGTCGATCGAACTGGACAATCATCAGAAAGACGCGCCCACTGCCGTCAACGAGTTCGACCAGATCACCGTCACACGACGGATCGAGCGCGAGAGCGGGTCGAACTACAAGGTCAACAATCAGGACGCCCGCGCGCGGGACGTTCAACTCCTCTTCGCCGATCTTCAAACCGGTGCACGGTCGACCGGGATCGTCAGCCAAGGCAAGGTCGCGGCGACAATTGCCGCCAAGACGGTCGAGCGGCGGACGATTCTGGAAGAAGCGGCGGGCATCACGGGCCTGCATTCCCGTCGGCACGAGGCAGAGTTGCGGCTTAAGGCGGCCGAGACCAATCTCGATCGCCTCGAAGACGTGATGACGGCCTTGGCCGGCCAGATGCAGAACCTCAAACGTCAGGCGCGTCAGGCTGCGCGTTATCGCAACATCAGCGGGCACATTCGACAGACCGAGGCTGTCCTGCTGCACCTGCGCTGGACGGAAGCGATGGCAGCACACGATGCGGCCTGCCAGGAGCGGGACCGGATCGCAGAGCAGGTCGAGACCCTTACCCGCGCCGCCGCCGCGCTGTCGGAGCGGTCGGCAGGAGCGGGCGCCGCCTTGCTGGGTCTGCGCGACGGCGCGGCGAAGGCCGACGCTGCCCGACATCGACATCTGGTACAACGCGACAACCTGGCGGCGGAGGCCAGGCGCCTGGCGGAACGACAAAACGACTTGTCCGAACGTCTGGAGCAGGTTGACCAGGATATCGCGAGGGAAGAGGCGCATCTGGCCGATGCCAGGTCGACCGTCGACAAACTGGAAAGAGAGGTCGGTCAGTTGCGTGCTGACGCCGCGGGCGATGAGGCTGCTCGGATGGCAGCGGCGGAAGCTGCCCAGTGCGCCGCCGCTGGCGTGGATGCCTTCGAGAAGGAATTCAGGGTAGCGACCGAGCAGGCTGCCGCCCGCGAAGCCCAGCGCGCATCCGCACGCGATCGGGTGGACGCGCTTGTCCGATCCGTCGACTCGCTGAGCAACCGGATTCAGGCACAGGAGACCCAGCGCGACGCCCTGGCGACGACGGAGGTCGAGCCCCGCCTGGAAGAGGCCCGACGTCTGGCTGACGAAGCGGAGGCGGTTCTCGTCCGGCAGCGCACGGCCGCGGAGACCGCGGAGCGATCTCGCGACGCCATGGCCGATGCCGTGGAGCGGACGCGCGTCGTCCTGCAGGCAGAAAGCGATGAACTGACCCGCCTGAACGCGGAAGCCGAAGCGCTGCACGCCTTGCTGAAGCGTGCGTCGCCGGATGAGGCCAGACCGGTCATCGAGGATATCCGCGTGACCGCCGGCTACGAGGCCGCCCTCGGTGCTGCCTTGGGCGACGACCTGGACGCCCCGATCGACGAAACGGCAGCAATCCGCTGGCGGCCGGAAACAGGTGACATCGACGAAGGGCCGCCCTTGCCCCAAGGCGCCAAGCCGCTCAGCTGGTTTGTCAAGGCGCCTTCGGCACTGGACCGGCGCCTCGACCAAATCGCGGTCGTCGATGATCTGGCGCAGTTGGAAGCGCTGGCGCCGCAGTTGGCGCAGGGTCAGCGTGCGGTCTCCCACGATGGGGGTCTGGTCCGATGGGATGGCTTTATCGTTGCCGTCGGCGCACCAACCGCAGCCGCCCAGCGCCTTGCCCAGCAAAATCGGCTGGACTCCATCGACCGCGAAACCGTTGCCGCAAGCAGGCGCGTGACTGCGGCCCAGTCTGCACTGGACGATGCTCGCAACGAAGCCGAGACGGCGGCGGAATCCTGGCGCCAGGCCAATACGTCCGTTCGCGACGCCTTCGATCAGGTCAACGCCTGTCGGGATGCCGCCGCGTCCTTGAGTGAAGAGGTCGCGCTGCGGCGTACGCGCCTGGAAACGGTAGTGGAGGCACTGGGCAATCTTGTCCGGGAGCGAGAGGAGACCCGGGCATCGCTCACGCAAGCCGAGACAGCACAGGCCGAAATCCCCGAGGATGCCGATGCACAGGCGCAACTGGAACGAATGCGCGCCGATCTCGCCGCCTTGCGCCGCAGCCTGTCGGACAAGGAGCGGACGCGGCACCGGCTGGAGTCGGATGCGGCTGCCCGGGCCCAGCGCCTGAAAGTGATCGAAGACGATATCGGCCGGTGGCGCGGGCGCAGCGAGGGCAGCGATGCTCAGATGGCGGCGTTGCGGAAACGCCGCGCCGAAGTGATCGCCGAGATTGATCGGGATGCCACGGCGCCAGACGACCTCGTGGCCTCGCAGGCGGCCGCCGACGCGCTGGTGACCGAAAGCGAGGGCGCCTGCAACCGGGCGGCCGCAGCTGTTGCAGAAGCCGAATCTGCCCTCTCCGGAATCGACCGTGATTTTCGGGAAGCAGAGCGTGCGCTTGCCGACACTCGCGAAAGCCGCGGTCGGACCGACGGTCTGGTCGCCCAATCCGAACAGGCGATCGCACAGATTCGTGACCGGTGCCGCGAACGCCTCAACTGCGCCCCCGAAGCGCTGCCGGAAATGGTTGGGAATGACGGAAGCAAGCCTCTTCCCTCGGTCGAGGACGCCGGGAAGCGCCTCGAACGTCTGTTGCGCGAGCGGGACGGCATGGGCCCGGTCAATCATCGCGCCGAACAGGAAGCAAAAGAGGTGGAGGAGCAGATCGAGACCTATCAACGCGAGCGCGAAGACCTGATTGCTGCGATCGAGAAGTTCCGTCGGGCGATTGCAGCGCTGAACAGGGAGGGTCGCGAGCGGCTGCTCGCCTCGTTCGAGACGGTCAACAATCATTTCCGGTCGCTCTTTGCCAGGCTGTATGGAGGCGGTCGGGCACATCTGGCGCTGACGGAAGCGGACGATCCACTGAACTCCGGTTTGGAGATCATGGCGAGCCCGCCCGGCAAGCGGCTGCAAAGCCTGTCGCTACTGTCCGGCGGCGAGCAGGCGCTGACCGCCATTGCCTTGTTGTTTGCCGTCTTTCTGACCAATCCGGCGCCGATCTGCATCCTGGATGAAGTCGATGCGCCCCTGGACGATTCGAACGTCGATCGTTTCTGTACTCTGGTGGAGGATATCGCCGAGGAAACCGGTACCCGCTTCCTGATCGTGACACACCATCGGCTGACAATGGCCCGGATGGACCGGTTGTACGGCGTGACGATGGCCGAGCGAGGTGTGTCCCAGCTGGTGTCCGTGGACCTGCGCGCGGCGGAGGCGATGCGAGAGACAGCCTAAATGTCGCATAATCAGGTTTTTTGGCTGGTTTTCAGGAGGTTGCCGCCAGCGTCCTGCGATTCGTGCACCGGGGTGCGCTTGACACTTTTTGCCCCTCGCTCCTAAAGATGTCGCGATTTCTCTCGGTTGGAGCCTGCGGGCCGTCCTGCAGCCTGCAACGGCTTGCGGGTCCGGTCAGGCTGTACCGCGTGGAGGCGGCGTCATGGCGCAGTCAAAACGTCCTCCCTCTCTCCTCCAGCTCGACGCCAAATTGCGCGTGGCGCAGGACAGGCGCGAAAAGAAGCGAGCCGGGCGCCGCGGCAAGCAGGATGTTGAAGGCCGGACGGATCGAGGTCAGGGTATCGGCCTTGCACTCAGAATCGGCACCGAACTGGTGGCCGGTCTGGCCGTGGGAGTCGCCATCGGGCTGGCGTTCGACTGGTGGCTCGGGACGAAACCCTGGTTCATGATTGTCTTTTTCTTCCTCGGCGCGTCCGCCGGGATCGTCAATGTCTTCCGGACGGTGAACGGTTTGGGCCACGCCGTTGGATACGCCGGTTCCAAGGGCGCAGAGGACAGCGCCTCCGGTAACGGCAAGCGCGAAGGGGTTTGAGCGGTGGCTTCTGGGAAAGGTCCTCTTGATCAGTTTACGATCAGGCCGCTGATCGAACTGGGTATCGGTGGCGCCGACGTCTCGTTTACAAATTCGTCGCTGGCGATGCTGATCGCCGTTGTCGCGGCAAGCCTGTTCCTCGTCGTGGGCATGCGGCGCGGCCAGTTGGTCCCTGGCCGCTGGCAGTCCATGGCGGAGCTAAGCTATGAATTCGTCGCAGGCCTGCTGAAAGAGACAGTAGGCAACGAGGGTCGGAAATATTTCCCGTGGATCTTCACGCTCTTCATGTTCATCCTGTTTGGCAACATGCTGGGCATGATCCCGAGCGCCTTCACGTTCACCAGCCACATCATCGTTACCTTTGTCATGGCGTTGGTGGTCTTCGTCTTTGTTACCTTGCTGGCAGTCGCCAAGCATGGTCTGCGCTTCTTCTCTTTCTTTGTGCCGCCTGGCGCGCCGAAGGCAATGTGGCCCTTGCTGGTCCCGATCGAGGTGATTTCCTACCTCAGCCGTCCCGTGAGCCTGTCCGTGCGACTTTTCGCAAATATGCTGGCTGGCCACACGTTGCTTAAGGTTTTTGCCGGCTTCGTGTTCACGCTTGGCGCGGCGGGGGTCGTGCCATTGTTGTTTATCGTTGCGCTGACCGGGCTGGAAGTCCTCATCGCATTCCTGCAGGCATACGTCTTCACCATTCTGACATGCCTGTACATCAACGACGCGCTGCACCTGCATTAGGTTCGGCGCAAGGAACCTCAACGTTTCGGGGAAAGGACCGGAAAATGGATGTTGTTGGAGCTGCGAAACTTCTGGGCGCTGGTCTGGCCGTGATCGGCGTGATCGGCGCCGGCATAGGTATCGGCAACGTGTTTGCCGCGTTCATTCAGGCGGTAGGCCGCAACCCGGCGGCGCGCGGCGAAGTATTCACCATGACCATGCTGGGCTTTGCGCTGGTGGAAGCCATCGCGCTATTCGCGCTGGTGATCGCGCTCGTCATTCTTTTTGGCTGACCGGCGGCCTTCCGAATGACGGCCTGACGGCTTCCCGGCAGTCCGTCTGATCCAACAGAAATCAGGTTCTGTGGCCCAGGGGGTCGGCAGGGCGCGGAGACCGGACATGCCGCAACTACAACAGATCGACACTTTCCTGTCGCAAGCCTTCTGGCTCGTGATTGCCTTTGTTGTGCTGTTCCTGGTGTTGCGCACGATGGCGATCCCCAAGATTCAGGCGACGCTCGAAGCCCGCCGCGAGAAAATCGAAGGCGACATCGACAAGGCCCAGATGTTTCGCCAGGAATCGGAACAGGTGCTGGCCGAGTATGAAGCGGCTATCGCCGAAGGTCGCGACAAGGCCCAGTCTGCGATCCGGAACGCCTCGGAGGAAGCCAAGGCGAATGCCGCCGCAGAACATGAGCAGCTGACCAAAAGACTGGCGGAAGATATTCGCGTCGCCGAAGATCGGATCGCCTCTGCCCGAAACGAGGCGATCGGCAACATCAGAGATGTTGCTGCGGATATTGTTCAGACCATGGCCGAACGATTGATCGGCACCAAGATCAGCAAGATATCGTCGGCAGCAGTTGTCGATTCAGTCGCCGAACAAAAGGGTACGGTATCATGACGGCATCCGTCATCGCCGGTGCGATTGTCCTTCTGGCTGGCGGAAAGTCGGCTTCGGTCGGCGGGTGGCTGGGCGATTTGTTCGACATCAGCGGCAGCACGTTCTGGGTTTTGATCGCCTTCGTCCTGTTTGTCGCTCTGATCGTTTGGAAGGCGCGTGCGGCAATTGTCGGAGCGCTGGATGCCCGAGCCGACGCCATTCGCATGGAAATCGACGAAGCACAGAAGCTGCGCGAAGAAGCCCAGGCAATCCTCACGGACTATCAGCGCAAGCAGCGTGACGCAGTGCAGGAAGCGGAGGGCATGCTGCGGGCAGCCGAAGCGGAGGTGGGGCGCCTGCGCGAGCGTGCCGAGGCAGAACTGGGCGCATCCTTGAAACGGCGCGAACAACAAGCCCTGGATCGCATTGCCCAGGCCGAGGCGACAGCGCAATCCGAAGTGCGCAACATGGCGGTCGATCTTGCCGTATCGGCCACCCGGCAGTTGCTTGAAAACAAGATCGACGACAAGGAGGCCGCGCACCTGGTCGACAAAGCGATCGGGGAGTTGCCGAACAAGCTGCATTAGGTTGCCCCAGGAGGTGCCGTCTGACAGGGGCAGGCTGAACACTCACCTTCTTCGTCTTTCGGACACAGCAGAGGACGCTTTCGTCGAATACCCCGCGCCGGAATTGTCTGACAAATCGGGTGATGCGCGAGTGCCGACCCGCAGGGTGAGGCGCAACACTGTCACCGTTGCGCCCGGCAACCTTCATCATGGGTCTTGGCAATGCACAGTGGGCCGTGGGCGACGTCATCTGGGTCAACACCCATCGGCAGTTGGCCGCTCCAGGACATGGAACCGATTCCAGAAACTGACCATTCTCGAAGAATGTGCCCTGCGCGGCTGCTGATCTTGATGTACATCCTGAGGTTTTGGCAGGTATTGCAATTGTGCACCGATCCCTGCCGTGACACACCAGCGGCATGAAGGAAGTACCCCGCCTGTCCCGTTCCGATGACAATTTCTATGCGTTCACGACCTTGGACCGCGCGTCCGACAAGCGCGGCGATTCGGTTTGGCTGGACGAGCAGTTGCGCGGCCCCCAAGGGCGGCTGGTGCCGGTCTGGCGCTCGCGAAACCTTGTCAACCCCGGCGCGCAGCCGGAAGCCGTGTTCCTGCCAGCCGAAGATTTTGCGGGCGTCCTCAAATTCGGCGACGAGCCGCTGTTTCTCGGAATGCATGACAGTCTGGCCTATTTTGCCAGCGACCTGTCGAACTTCGAGCAGAACGAGGCAGCGGAACTGTGCAACGCTCGAGCCGATCGCGCAGAATTCCTCGACTTGCGTTTCACCGGACCGATGATGAACCGCGAGCACGGTAATCTGCTGGCTTATGCGCGCGGGATGCTGACTTGGCGACGCCGGCACCTGTTTTGTGGTTCCTGCGGCGCGCCGACCGAGACCAGGGACGGCGGTCATTTGCGACTGTGCAGTAACGAAAACTGCAGGTCCCAGCATTTCCCGAGGACAGACCCGGCGGTGATCATGCTGGTCACCTACGGCGACAAATGCCTGCTCGGCCGCCAGAAAGCCTGGCCCCCCGGCATGCATTCGACGCTGGCCGGTTTCGTCGAACCGGGCGAGACGCTGGAAATGGCCGTCGCACGGGAAGTTTTCGAAGAATCCGGCGTCCGGGTTCACGATGTGCGTTACCACTCGTCACAGCCGTGGCCGTTCCCGACATCGCTGATGCTGGGCTTTTACGCCAAGGCGCTGTCGGACGCGTTGACCGTCAATACCAATGAACTCGAATCGGCGACCTGGTTCGAGCGGGAATGGGTGATCGAACGGACCAGCCGACCCGGCAACGACTTCAAGCTGCCGCGCCGCGATTCGATTGCTCGTCAACTATGCGAGGATTGGCTCGCCGGCGTTGCCGGCTAACGCCGTCTCGACGACCGACGGACATCTCCCGATCGCCCTGTCCTCACCATTTGTCCGTCTGCTTTTGACGGGCGGTTGGCGTTCGATTCCACGAAGGCTTCCATATCTTTCGCGGCGACACGCCAGTCCTTGCCCAGTTTGACAGCTCGAAGCGTCGCATCGTGGGTCCAAGTCCGTACCGTTCTTTCCCTGACCTTCAGCAGGTCTGCAACTTCATGCGCGGTAAGCGTGGCAAGCTCATTATGTCTTTGTATCACTTTATTGAATTTTCCATGGGCGTGAATACGTAACATTGGATTTGCGCAACTTTCAAACCGCACCAATCGACAGAGGGGCATGATGCGCTGGGCAAAAACCTTCCTGCAACCGGACACCCGACCGGGTATGCTGATGCTGTTGGCAGCCATCCTGGCGTTACTGGCCGCCAACTCTCCTCTCAGCCCGCTCTACGATGCCATCAAGGGCACGCCGGTTTCCATCAGGATCGGTGCCTTCGTCATCGACAAGCCGCTGTTGCTCTGGATCAACGACGGCCTGATGGCCCTCTTCTTCTTTCTGGTGGGACTTGAGATCAAACGGGAGTCGATCAGCGGTGAGCTCAACAGTCCTTCCAAGGCCGCATTGCCTCTCGCCGCGGCCCTGGGTGGCATGCTGGCACCGGCACTTGTCTATGTTGCATTCAACTATCAAAATCCCGAACAACTGAACGGCTGGGCCATTCCTGCCGCAACGGACATCGCCTTCGCCTTGGGAATCCTGGCGCTGCTCGGCAACCGGATTGCGCCGACGTTACGGGTGTTCTTGCTGGGCGTGGCAATCTATGACGATCTGGGCGCCATCCTGGTCATTGCGCTGTTCTATACCGAAAACCTGTCGGTTAGCTCGCTGTTGTTTGCTGGCATCGGCATGGCCGTGCTGTTGCTGCTCAACCGCCTGAAAGTCGGCAAGCTAACGCCATACGCGGTTGTTGGTCTGATTATCTGGGCGGCGGTACTGAAGTCTGGCGTTCACGCGACGCTGGCAGGTTTTCTGATTGCCCTGTTCATCCCGATCCGCATGCCCGACAAAAGTTCTCCGCTCAAGAAGCTGGAACATGAACTGCATCCCTGGGTGGCCTACATGGTGGTGCCAGTTTTCGCCTTCACCAATGCCGGCGTTGCGTTGACGGGAATTGATCTGGCAACGGCATTCGGCCCCGTTACGCTTGGCATCGCCTTTGGCCTGTTTTTTGGAAAGCAGATCGGTGTCATGGCCCTCGCTTGGCTGGCAGTGCAACTCCGCCTGTGCCGGTTGCCCAGTGGGGTCACGTGGCTGCAGCTTTATGGCGTCGCCATGCTCACCGGCATCGGCTTTACCATGAGCCTTTTCATCGGCGGTCTGGCATTCGAAGATCAGACCTATTCGGCGCCGGTCCGGATTGGGGTGCTGCTCGGCTCCACCCTGTCCGCCGTTGGAGGTCTTACCGTCCTTCTGATTGCGACGCGAGCGACCTCGGACGCGCCGTCTGCCACGGCCGAGAAAGACGATTCGCCGGTCACAGGAGACAAGCGTGGAGAACAGGCTGCAGTATGAGTTTCCGGTGACCCTTGAAAGGACCACGTCTGCCTTGGCACCAGCCATTCAAACGGCGTCGGAGGACCAGAGGAATCCCTTGCACATTGGCCACCCGCCCGAATGATGGCTGCCGGCTTCAGCGTTCGCGGGTAACCCGGCCACGATCTTCGGCGGTGGCGCGGACGCGTCGGCATTGCCGGCAATCCAGCGCCACCGCATGCGTCGAACGGTAACAGAACAGTCTGTGCCCGGGCCATCAGGGTCAACCCTGACGGTGCGACGATCAACAACGCCGGCAAACCTCGCAAGCTGCCTTTCGGCCCAGGCCCTGCAACAATCCGTTAACGGTCGTGCCGCCTCAACAGTGCGGATGTTGGCGTTCATCCGTGGTTCAGGCGGTTACCGACGGATGTTGCCCCGACATGGAAAAACATCGGGCGACAATCGCGTCTGGCACAAGGTCGGCCTTGCCCGCCGCCTTCGGTTAGCCCGTCCCTTGGGGATCATGGCGGAAGGTCACAAGGGAGCACGCCCGGCCGAAGCCGGGCGCGTGTCGTGGATCATTCGACCGCTGGCCCGTCCGCGGCCGCCAGGGATGCTGCGGCAGGCTTGCGTCCGGTTACTGGTTGCCCCCGAGAAGCCCGCCCCTCGGACCGACCCGCGCGCAGCCCCTGCCGCCCATGAACAGGAAGTAGGCACTGCCTCTTTCAGTGGCCTTGCCAGCGGGGCTATCTCTCAGAGAAAGAGTATGCACGATGATCTCGCCGGGCGCTGCTGATCGCGTAGCATTCCCTTCGCGCCCCCTGACAACGCTCCAGATATGGGCACCGTCCTTGGGGCGGACCTCGATGATGTGGGTGCCTAATCCCAATGCAGGGACGCCAAATTGACTCCCCAGGCCACTTTGCCATGCGTTACCAGAGACATTCTTGTTCCGCCACTCCCAATCAGCAAATACGGGTTCTTTGCGATGCTCCTTGCCTGGAACCACGAAAGACGTGGAATTGAATGATGTGCGTCTTACTAAGGGGTTAGTCGACGTAAAGGTCATCTTCATGCGCCCTGGCGTGGCTTGGTTGCCACAGCCATCGACGACCTGACGATCCGATTGCAGCGTGATGGTGCAGGTCTGTTTGGTACAATCGGGCGGGGTCTGCGCCTGCACCTCGAGTGGTGCCACGCAGGCCAGCGCGGCGCAGACCGGGAACATGCGGATGGTGTTGAATGACACGGCCAGGGCCTCCTGTGCTTCATGAGGCCCCAGTGTGATGCGCCGAAGCCTGACACGGACGGACACGCCCGTCAAGGCCCGGTGACAATTGGTTACGCAAGGATTCATGTGTCAGTCGGGAGTGGGGTCCTCCCTGTGGTGAAGCAACAGAGCACCCCGATACCACGGCAGGCTGCAACGACCGGGGGCCTGCCGCAGGCGTTCGAGGGGGTGAAGGAGATGCAGGCCGGTCAGGACCACCAGCGCCCTCGAACGACGGTTCCGCGAGGTCCGCAGACGAACCCGGCCCACGGGAACCTTCCGGGACCGGACCTCGACGGACCGCATCCTCCACGCGGTCTTCATCCACGAAAGCAGGTCGCGGGGACTCAGTACCCCACTCTCCCTGACACATGACTCCTGACGTTGCCCGTTGATCGGTCAGGACGATCGCGTTTGAAGGAGTTCCCTGAAGAGCCTACTCTGGCTTCTGGGTGACGATGTGATTCGCTGCTGAAAGACGGTGGCGTGAGGCAGGACAGTGCAGGATTTCGAGGAGGCTCTGGGCAACCTGCTTGACAAGGGCCAGCACGACGTGCAACCAAGTGGTCGTCGATCCATGCTGATCGTCAGCATGGAGGACGGACGGGTACGGGCCTGCCCCGGTCTCAGCGCCGGAAGGCGATGAATCAGAGTGCGTGGCTGGGCTGGCAGACACTTGGCAGTAGACAGGGCTTGTCCATAGTGCGCGACATTGCGGAAATGCATGACGGCGGCTTCGATCTTTCTGAATCAGACCGCGGCGGCTTTGCCGCCCTCATGTCACTGCCGGCTGCAGTCTGACGCCTTGCAATCTTTGATGATCAACAGGAATGGATTCGCCGCGGCGTTTCGCAGGTTTGCCGTCTGACCGCCTGCCGTTGAGCGCATTTTCCGGGTACCTAGTTTCTTTTGCTGGCAAGCTCGTGTGCCGGTAACCGGAAAGACGTGTCGTGAGCGAAGCTCCTTTTCAATACATCAGTACCCGTGGCCAGGCTGACCAGGTCGGTTTCGATGACGTGTTGCTTGATGGTATGCCGCGAGACGGCGGCCTGTATGTGCCCACGGTCTGGCCATCATGGTCATCAGAGACTTTGGCTTCGTGGAAAGACTTGCCCTATCCGGCGCTCGCTGCAAGAATTTGCGCCCCGTTCATGGCAGGTTCGGTCGCCGTTGACGACATCTCCGCCCTGGCGGAAGCAGCCTACGATACATTCGACGATCCGGCAATCGCGCCCCTGCATGATCTCGGAGACGGGCTGTACCTGCAGGAGCTATTCCATGGGCCGACCCTAGCCTTCAAGGACTACGCGCTGCAGCTGGTCGGCCGCATGTTCGACGCCGTATTGACTGTCCGGGGTGAGCGGATCACCGTGGTTGGTGCCACGTCTGGCGACACCGGTCCGGCCGGGATTGCAGCTTGCGCCGGCTGCGCCGCCATTGACATCTTCATGTTGCATCCCAAGGATCGCACTTCCGTCGTCCAGCGCCGCCAGATGACGACCTTTGCGGACAGCAACGTCTTCAACATCGCTGTAGAAGGCACGTTCGACGATTGCCAGGATCTGGTGAAGACACTGTTTGCTGACCTAACTCTGCGCGACCGGGTCAACCTTTCTGCGATCAACTCCATCAACTGGGCGCGCGTTTTGGGCCAGATCGTCTATTACGTCCATGCCGGTCTGCAGCTTGGCGTGCCGGAGCGGTCCGTCTCCTTTTCCGTGCCGACCGGGAATTTCGGCAACATCTTCGCTGGCTACGGCGCAGCGCAGTGCGGCTTGCCGGTCGACCAGTTGATTGTCGGCAGCAACGCAAACGACATTCTGACCCGCTTTTTCCGCAATAACGCCATGAAAATCCGCAGCGTGACACCGACCTTGTCTCCCAGCATGGACATTCAGGTTTCCAGCAATTTCGAACGGCTGTTGTTCGACTTGCTGGATCGTGACGGTGCGGCGGTCGATGAAACGATCCGCTCGTTTCGGACCGGCGGTAGCCTGTTGCTGGACAGAAACCGCTGGCAATGCGCCACCCGACTTTTCAGCGGTGCCAGCCTGGACGACAATGGCACCATAGCGGAGATGCGTGACATCCATGAAAGGACCGGACGGCAGATTGATCCTCATACTGCCGTGGGTCTGGCCGCAGCGCGCGCATGTCGTGACGGCGATGCGCCCGTAGTGGTTCTGTCCACTGCCCATCCGGCGAAGTTTCCGGATGCCGTTGAACAGGCAACCGGCCAGCGGCCGTTGCTGCCGCTACACCTCGCGGACCTGCACCACCGGGAAGAGCGATACGTCATCTTGCCAAACGATGCGACGGCGCTCACAGATTATGTATACGCCAATGCCCGCGCCGCAGGAGTTACAGCATGACTGAATCCGTTCGTACGACGACTCTCGACAGCGGCCTGCGTGTCGTCACCGAATTCATGCCGCAAGTCGAATCCGTTTCCTGCGGCATCTGGATCGGAGCAGGTGCCCGGCACGAGCCGGCGGACATGAACGGCGTCTCCCATTTGCTGGAGCATATGATCTTCAAGGGAACCGACCGCCGGTCGGCGCAGGATATTGCTGACGCGATTGAGGCCGTAGGCGGCCATATCAACGCCTGGACATCGCGCGAGGCGACGGCGTTCTTTTGCAAGGTCCTGAAAGGCGACATGCCGCTAGCCGTGGACATTCTGGCTGACATCGTCCAGCATAGCCGGTTTGACGATGCCGAACTGGCACGCGAAAGGGATGTGATCCTGCAGGAGATCGGGCAGATGCTCGATACGCCCGACGACGTCATTTTCGACCATTTCCAGAGTACAGCCTATCCAGACCAGGCCATTGGTCGGCCAGTTTTGGGCAGCCCGGACATTGTCGCCAAATTTCCCCGCGACCGTCTCGATGGCTACCACAAGGCTACCTACAGCACCCGGCGCGCGGTCGTGGCAGCGGCAGGCAATATGGATCATGACATCCTTGTCGCGCTTGTCGCTGACCAGTTTTCATCGCTCGCTGACGCTGCCATGGCAGAGCCCGAGGTGGCGCTTTATCGCGGTGGCGATTACCGCGAAGAACGAGAATTGGAGCAGCTTCATCTGTTGCTGGGTTTTCGCAGCGCATCCCAGCGTGACGAGGATTATTTTGCTGCAACGCTCCATTCCACGATTTTGGGTGGTGGCATGTCATCACGCCTGTTCCAAGAGGTACGTGAAAAGCGAGGGCTGGTCTACTCGATCAGCAGTCACAACACTGCCTATGCCGATACCGGCCTTTACGGAATCTATGCCGGGACTGGCGCGCAACAGGCGGCGGATCTGGTACCGATTGTCCTGGATCAGCTCACCGAACTGTCCAGCGGTCCTTCAACGACCGAACTGGACAGAGCAAAAGCGCAACTCCGGGCTGGCATGTTGATGTCGCGAGAAAGCACCGGTGCCCGATGCGACCAGTTGGCTCATCAAATGCTGGTCTACGACCGACCGCTGACGCAACGCGAAATTCTGCAGAAGATTGATGCCGTCGATGCGGCCGCGATTGCCCGGTTTGGAGAAAATCTGCTCGACAGCCCGATAACCAGCGCTGCGCTCGGCCCGACAGCGAATTTGGAATCTTACGATGTGATGTCAGCCCGCCTCTCAGCTTGACAACGAAATGTCGTTGACCGGGCCCCAGCCTAACGGGAGCCTAATTTTAGGGAACGGAATTTCCTCGTTTAGGGTATTTCTTTCACGACCTGATCCCCTCGTGCCTGAGTTTGGCTACCAACGCTTCCTGCGTGCCTGCTCCCTTCATGGAGTTGCACGCACCGCACAGCAATTGCAAGTTGCTTATGTGATCGCTCCCGCCCTTCGATTGCGGGATGATGTGGTCTATCGTCATGTTGCGGAAGGGAAAATCAATCAGACACCCGTTGCAAAATCCTTCCTGTCTGCCGAAAAGCGTGTGCTTGTGCGTTCGATAATTGGGAATGTCGCCCAGGTCTGTACGAACAGGAATATCTTCCCGGTGATGCACATCATCGAACAGCGGTCCACGGTCTTCCCGCAGGCGTTTGAGAACCAGCCGCGCCGCCATGGGAGACAGGTCAATCCCGACCCATTGCCGACCCAGCCTGTCCGCCGCGACCAATGCCGTGGCGCATCCGCAGAAGGGGTCCAGTACAATATCACCCTCATTGCTGGATGCCTTGATGATCCGGTCCAGCAGGGCAAGGGGCTTCTGCGTGGGGTAGCCGACATCTTCTTTTGATTGAGACGATAACAGCGCTATGTCGTCCCAAGTATCGTTGACTGGTGTGCCTGGACTTTCATGCAGATAATATTTGAGGCGCGGTGTACCATTTTCTTTATCGGGCCAGAACACACGACCTTGTGCTTCGTACTCATCCAGCCTTTTCGGTGTCGTGACCCAATGCATCCCGCTTTTGCCGTGTTTATTCGGGTCAATTCCGCGCCACGTTTCCCCTGTTTCCCCATTTCTAACACCACTGACCAATAATGGCACAAGCTGATATTTTCCACGTCCATCCCTTTTGCTGTAAAGTGCTTTCGATGCGTCTGATAATTCCCGATACTGCAAGTCAAACTGACGAGTTTTAGGACCATAAAACAGCACCACATCATGAGCACTTCTAAATTTTTTGCTGATTGATGAACGGTTTTTGCTTCTGTGCCAAATAATTTCATTAACAAATGAACCAGAACTAAAAATGCTGTCCATAAGCATCTTGAGATAGTGCGAAGCCGTCGGGTCGCAGTGAAGGTAGATGCTGCCGGTGGGCTTGAGAATGCGTTGCATCTCCAGCAACCGGACGGCCATCATGATGAGATACGATTTCATGCCCTTGCCGTGGGCAACGCCTGCCGCATTGATAATGGCATACAGTCCGGGATGGCGGTCGGCTATCTCGCCATGCCATGCCTCGTCCACGTCATCGAGCGTCCATGTATCCTTGAAGGCGGCCCCGGCAGCTTCCGAACCTATCGGGGCCGCATAGTCACGATTGCTGTTGAACGGCGGGTCCAGGTAGATCAGGTCAACCGAATCGCTGTTCATGCCTCTCATGACGTCAAGGTTGTCGCCAGTCCAAAGCGTCCGGTTCTGCCAGTTCGCTTCCTGTCGGACTGTCGGACTGTCGGACTGTCGGACTGTCGGACTGTCCCTCCTTCAGTCTAGACGATCCGCTCCCGGTCGTCACCTCGCCAGGTCCACCCATCACCCATGCCTCCCAAAGACAAGGGGCCATCTTCCCTGTCCGTTCGATCCCCTGTCAAGAAGTTCCAGCCACGACACAGGGGCGGGCCAGGGGTGACGCATGACCCCCAACCAAAAAGAGCTGTCCTGGAAGAAACACGTTGAGGTTCGGTCAGTTCAGCCCGCGTGGAAATGGCTGAGATGCGACCAGGAAATCCGGCCTTGGACCGATCAATTGCTCAACGCGCCATCTGTTCCGACACGGCCGGATTCCCCTTCCGGGTTCCAATGACCGACCGGGCATGCAGCACCGCCGCAGTCACCAGGATCATGGCGCCGATCTGGTGAAGCGTTGCCAGCCAGATCGGCACGTGCAGCAACAGCGTGGCCATCCCCGGTCCTGCCTGAACGATAACGGCAGCCACCATCCAGTTTGCCCGTCTGCCGATTCTCTCACCGAACTCGCGACTGCGCCACCAGAGCATCACGACCAGCACGACTGTCACCATATACCCCCCCAGAGCCTCTTGCAGGCCACCCAGCACGAACAACGTGATCAGTTGCGGTATCAGCCGACGAGGTATCCGACGCCGAACCAGCAAATAGACAAACCCTGCGAAGAACATGACGGCGACCCGCAACCGGAGCGCGCGCCGAAGGGGCCCATGCCGTCGTGCGGGCGCGCCCTGCCTGCGCTGGTTCTGCCGGTTTCGCAATGCGCGGGTGAACGGCAGCGTGTCTGACGCGCTTCCGGCCGCGGTCTGGCGCCGGGTCGAAGACCCGCAGGATCGGGCGGAAGAGGAAGCCCCCGATGATCCGGCCGTCCGTTTAAGTACCGATCCCGATGGAAGGCACTCGATCATTTCGCCCCGACATCCGCCTCATGGCGCAGCCAGGTCGCGGGCAAGAGAACTGCGCGTGCAGCCCTCCTCCAAGACCACCCCGCGCAACCACGCGATCATCTCGGCGTGAAACCGGTGCAGGCCAACTTGCATGCTCCGACATGCAGGACGAACCCTTCATTGAGTCAACTGTGGAACTGTGCGAGGCCTAGGCCCGTCCGGCGGCGCTCGAAAGCATTGAGGGATCAATCCCCAATTTCTGAATGGCGATGCGCCAACGATCTTCGTCCGTTCCTGCGCCAAAGATCAACGCTTCGTCGGCCTCCGCCGTCAGCCATCCGTTCTGCTGTATTTCCTGTTCCAACTGGCCAGCGCCCCAGCCCGAATAGCCCAGTGCCAGCAGACAGTTCCGCGGGCCGCTGCCCAACGCGACATCGCGCAGGATGTCAACAGACGCTGTCAGGCCGATACCGTTTTCCACTTCCATCGTGCCATCATGTTCATAGTCGCCACCGTGGAGCACGAAACCCCGAGCCTTTTCCACCGGGCCGCCGACATGGATCGGCAAGTCGCGCTGGAGATCACAATTGTCCACTCCGACCTGCTCCAGCAATTCCCTGAAGGTGATGCTGTCCGACAGTTTGTTGACGATCAGACCCATCGCGCCATCCTCGGAATGGGCGCACATGTAAATGACGGTATGGGCGAAGCGGGAATCCGACATGCTCGGCATGGCGATCAGCAGCTTGCCGGTTAACCAGACGCTGCTTGCCGCTTGGTTGGCGCTGGTGTCTGAACCCGTGATCGTAGGCCTCCATTGCAAAGCGCTTGCCGCCGTTCGGCTGGTTTTCAGAAGATAGGCGGCCGGGCGCACCGCGCAAGCTAAAGTGAACCGGATTTGCTTGATCGCCTGCGTGGAAAGCCGAACTAGACAGTTGTGACACTATTATTTCAACCTCGAATTGTGACGATGGCGGGGCTGATCTCGGCACTGCTCGCGGCTGGCGGCAACGTTGCCGCCACGCCACGTGCCGAGACCGCTTGGGTCGACGGACCGGAAGGCCGCCTGCGCCTGATCGCAAGTGGCGAAAGTCGCGGAGGCAAGACACGACAGCGTTGGTTCGGGCTCACGTTCGACCTCAAAAAGGGCTGGAAGATTTTCTGGCGGTCTCCAGGAGCGCCCGGGTTGCCGCCGACGATTGATTGGTCCGGTTCGGTAAATCTGCGCGCCGGTGACATCGTTTGGCCAGCGCCTGTCGTCTTCGATAGCTTCGGGTATCGTGCCCGGGGCTATGGCGGTCGCGTGACCTTGCCGATCCGCGTCACGCCGATCGATCCCGCAAGCCCTGTCGCAGCGCGGCTACGCGTGCGCTATCAGGTGTGCAAGGATGTCTGTATTCCGGGCGAGGCTCAGTTGGCATTAACCGACGTCGGCAGGGGACCCATGCATCCGGCTATCGCCCAGGCGTTGAAGCAGGTGCCCAAAGTTGCCGGCTCCGACTTCGTGACATGGCAGGCAGCGGTGGCAGGTCGGCGATTGATCGTGCGCATCCGCCATCGCACTCGGCCACTTGCCCAGCCGAAAATCCTGGTCGAGGCACCCGAAGCGATCAGGCTGGGCCGTACCGATCTGCCGCGGTTTGCGCCGGACGGGACCATGTCTGTATCAGTTCCAGTGTTGGGCACGGAACCAATTCCGGCGCAGTTCCGGGTCCGAATTACCGCGATATCGAATACTGGCGTCTGGGAACGGGCGGTAACCGTCTCGGGAAGGGGCGATTGACGACGGCAGCGCTCCAACCCGGAGTCTTTTCGCAGGCAGGCCTGGACCGTCGCAAAGTTCCAGACCTTGCCGTTTGTCTGGCCCACAAAGAAAGCGGCCGCTTGACGACACTGTCGAGGTCGATGTTTGACCGTGCACGTAGGCGCAAGCGGCCTTCAGCCTCGGATACGAAGGATAATCCTTCTGATACTTATTCCCGTAACGCTGATATTGTCGCTGGTGATCCTTCGCCGTGACGGCCCTCGTCAGGAATCTGTCACCTGACCCTGTTCATCTCTGCGGACAACTGCTGGATGACGCCTGATTTCCTGGCGGCGTCATCAAGCCATCCGCCGAGCTGACAGGACTCCCGGCTTCACCTTGCGCCAACAGGGCGTCGAACCCATGTCTGGCGCTCAAGACGGTAACGCCAGCCCCGGGACGATCACCGCGTCCGGGCAAGGCATCATGCATGGCGCAAGCAGATGGTTTCATGAACCAGCCATGTTCGCGCGTGCGTTATCGATCGGTAGCTGGGGATGGAATCTCGCGGCGGAGCAACGGCGTGACCAGCAGCGCCAAGACCGTGGTTCCGGCCATCACCGCCACCATGGGCCAGACAGTTCCATTGGCGTAAAGGCCGACGACTTGAACCGCCAAAGCCGCCACGGCAAGCTGAAGGAAGCTGCTGAGCCCGGCCGCGGCCCCAATGGCTTCGGGATGTGCTTCGATCGCCCCCGCTTGTGAATTCGCCAGAACCAGTCCCTGGACGAAGGCGATGACCGTGGTCGGGAGAAACAGGACAAAAGGCGTCAGGGTAAATGTCAGAAACAGGATCGCCCCACCCGTCAGCAGGATTGCCGTTGCCGCGACGCCGAACAGGATCAGACGCACCTTGCCAAACCGATCGACCAGTCGGGCGGAGGCGAAGTTGCCGAATATGAAGCAGCAGGACAGCCCGATGAACCAGAAACCGTAGTCTCGCGCTGGCCGTCCGAGCACATTGGTCATCAGGTAGGGTGCGGCCGCCAGAAAGGCATAGAAGACCGACATGGCCAGCGCAGATTGAAGGGCATACCCCCAAAAGAATGGTACACGGACTATCAGGCGCATCCCCTTCGACATGCCATGGAACCCTCCGCCAGTACGCACTGTGCTGGTTTCGGGCAGTCCGACGAGGAACAAGAGCAACACCAGAAATACGACGATGCCGGTAAAGTGGAAAATCATTCGCCAGTTGAAGACGTCGGTCAGGACACCGCCGACGCTGGGTGCCAGCATCGGCGCGATGACCACCGCCATCATCAGATAGGCCAGCACTCGGGCGGTATCTTCCTTACCATAGACATCCCGGGCAATCGATCGGGAGAGCGAATAGCCCGCCGCCGCGCCTGCAGCCTGCATCATCCGGCCCAGCACCAGTTGCCACAGCGACGCACTGAACGCGCAGACAAGGCAGCCGACGAGGAAGATGATCGTTCCGGCCAGGACCACCGGCCGACGCCCGTACATGTCTGAAAGAGGTCCGTAGATCAGCGGCGCGACACCCAGCGCAATCATGGCCAGACTGACGGTCAACTGGACAGCGCCCGTATCGGCGGCGAAGTCCTGCTGAACTGCCGGCAGGGCGGGCAGAAATATATGGGTGCCGACACCGCCGACAGCGGACATCGCAACCAAGGAAGTCAGGAAAAGCGGGGACCGGCGCAGGGCCTGTAGATGCATGCCGGCAAATGTAGCCGAGTAGCAGCCAGACCGCCTTGCCAATTGCGCGCAGGGTTCAGGGCAGTCCGGTCGGCGGGCTATTTCTTCCTGGTGTCCAGCAGCCAGCCGAACACCGCGGTCGCGACTGCGGCGCCGACGAGTTGGGCAGCGACGAATCCCGGGGCATGTGCTGGAAGAATTCCGGAGAACGTGTTTGTCAGGCTCCGCGCGATGGTGACGGCGGGGTTCGCAAACGATGTACTCGACGTGAACCAGTAACCAGCAGTGATGAACAGACCAACTGCGTAGGGGACTGCTTCTGGTCGAAAGCGGACGGTCCCCAGGATCGTGGCTATCAGTCCGAATGTGGCGACAAATTCGCCCGCCCATTGCGCGATCCCGGTGCGGGCCTTCTCAGAGGCAGCGAACATGGGCTCGCCGAACATCAGGTGGGCTACCAGTACGCCGGCCAGTCCCGACGTGATCTGTACCAGGATATAAAGGCTGGCATTTCGCAGCCCGATCTCACGGCGAAGCAGGAAACAAAGCGTGACCGCGGGATTGAAATGCGCGCCGGATATCGGCCCCAAAATCAGGATCAGCACCACCAGAATTGCGCCGGTGGCAATCGTGTTGCCCAGCAACGCGATAGCGACGTTGCCGCCGGCCAGCGTCTCGGCCATGATTCCGCTACCAACGACCGTCGCCAACAAAAAGGCTGTGCCGAGCGCTTCGGCCGCCAGACAACGAGCGAGTGAGGGCGTCACAAGCAGGGTATTTCCGATTGGCCGCGGTCAGGAAGAATTGCCAATGTCGTCCAACTGCTTTTGCAGCGTCAGCTGCTCCAGCGATTCGATCGGAAGGCTGACAAAGATAGATATCCGGTTGGCCAGCATGCGATAAGTGTCTGCGAAAACCGCGGCGATTTCCGCCATCGTACCGACGGCACTCGCAGGATCCGGAATTCCCCAGTGGGCCGACATGGGCTGGCCTGGCCACACCGGGCAGACTTCGTTTGAGGCGTTGTCGCAGACAGTGAACACGAAGTCCATTGTCGGCGCTTCCGGACCGGCAAACTCGCTCCAGTTCTTGGACCGGTACTGGCTGGTTTCATGGTTCAGATTACGCAACAATTCGATAGCGTGCGGGTTCACCTGACCGATGGGTTTGCGGCCTGCGCTGAACGCGTTGAACTTGCCCAGTCCCTCCCGTTGCAGAATGGCTTCGGCAATAATGCTGCGTGCCGAATTTCCCGTACACAAGAACAGGACATTGTAGATATTGTCGTCCGATACCATTGTTTCGGCCCTCCATTTCTACAACGTCCGAACGGACTACCCATTTTGGACCACGACGGCCGAACATTTCCATAGTACGGTTACGTTTTTGTGACATATTGAAGAAACGGCAATGGAATTAAATGGAGTTACGCCCAGAGAAATCTCAGGCTCGACCGCATCAATCATCGCAGCGTCGTGATCCGGCCAGATGACAGCATCGATTTGTGGGTCAACACGGTGGAAATGTTGCTGCAGCAGATCAAGAGCCGCCATCGTGCCCGTTCCATCGTCGGCAATTCAGAATCCGAGTCGATGTCGGATCAGCCGGACATATTCGCTGGCTCGTGTGATGTAAGGAAAATGGCCCCCGGTCTCGAAGGTATGGACATGGGCACCCGGATAGCGATCCACGACCGACTGCCGGACCTGCGGCGCGATCAGGGGATCGTCCTGCGCCTGGATGATGGTCAGATGATCGACCGGAACCCGGGCCACCGGAATGTCGTCCAGGGATGCCAGTGCGAGAGCCCGCGCCTTGAAGGCCCGTCCGGTGAAACGCGTCGCCAGTTCATTGCTCAGATAGGCTTTGATGGCAGAGAATTCCGGCGCCGCTTCTGGCCATTCCGCAATGTTGTTCAGGACGATGGCCTTGAGCGCAGATGGCGGTGTCTGCCGGACGATATTGACGGGCGGCAACAGCGCGCGGATCGTATCCACAGTCGCCAGCGAATTGGCGACGAAGACATGTCTTGTTCGAACTGGATGCCGATTGGCGATAGCCTGGATCACGATGCCGCCCAGCGACGAACCCAGGACATGTGCCTCACCCACACCAAGCCTTGACAGCAATGACACAGCGCCTTCCGAGATCCGGATGGCGTCGTCAACCAACGGATATGTCACCGAAATAACCCGCAGATCGGGCGCGAGCGCTTCGATGACGTTCCGAAAGATATCGGCATTGCCCAACGTTCCGGGGCAGAGTAGCAGCGTTTCTCCAGTCTGGCCGGGTCCGGTATCGATGATTTTCCAGGTCATGCCCCGGTCGACCAGCCTGACCGCCGAACGCCGGGCGCGGAAAGCAGCAGCATCAGCGATATAGTCTGGTACGGCGGAGGTCATGCTCCAGCCTCCGAAAACGGATCTTCGACACGCGGCCAGAACGGCGTGGTCAGCCGTCTGAACGGGATGTTGGCGAAGTCCGGCGTGATGGCACCAGGTGTTCCCAGATACAGCACTTCGCTGCCGATCGGCGCGAAGCCGGCGTGGAAATGCTGGGATGACTTCACGACCACCGCCTGTTTATCCGACAGATCAATCCCCAATTGGGTAAAGGCGTCCGGATGGAATGTCTGGCCGCGAATGGAAATCAGCACAATGTCCAGGCCATCGGCCTCGACCCACACCGAGTCTCCCAATGCCGCAACGGATGTCCCGAAAGGCTGTGTGGCGTCCTCAAGGATTCTGCGGACTGTCACATGCAGGTCGACAGGATCGCCCGACGCCGGACCACATTTGCCACCCAGGCGCATATCCAAATGCGTCCCCTCCCCGGCTTCCTTGCAGAAGCGGACGGAAACCGGATCCCAGTACAGACCCAAGGCCATGTTGGTCATGCCGGCATCAAGCGCGGCCTTCAGCACGAACGTCGAATCGGCTGCCGCCCCGCCCCCTGCGTTGTCTGCCACGTCAGCCAGGATGACCGGACCGGCGTTGGAAGAACGGACGCGCGCCAAGCCATCTTCGATTGACAGATAGTTTGTTGCCGTCTCGTGGCGCAGGGCAAAGATGCGCCTGCCGAATTGCGCTGCGATCTCCGCGCCGGCATTCGCCGCATCGTCGGATACGACGACCATCTTGGCCGATGCTTCCGGAACATCGCACCAGGGGAAGCCGTGTGCAAAGGAAACGGCCAGAATTTCTCTACCGTCTTCCGCGGCCTTCATTTCGCGCACAAAGGTTTCCATCGGCTCGCGCGTCGTCGGCCACATGCAGACCATGCGGCAGTCGTACACGGAAATCGTCGGTTTGGTCAGTCCCTTGGCCTTGTCAAGCAGGAGAGTGAACAGTTCCGCCGCCCTTTCCTTGCCGTCAACGTGCGGATATTCCTTGAAAGTCACGATGGCATCAGCTGCGTCGGTCATCTGTTGCGTGATCGAGCAATGCAGATCGAGTTCGCATCCTATTGCCGCATCGTCACCAGCTACCTGCCGGGCACGGTGAAGGATGTCCCCTTCGCAGTCCAGGTAGCCGTCGGCCACCATGGCGCCATGCATGCAGAGCAACACCATGTCGACCGGCAAGGCCGCCTCGATATCTGCCAGCAATGTGCCGCGCAGGCTTTCGTAGACCTCGCGAGTGGTCGGGCCTCCCGGTTGCGCGAAAGCTGCGATGCTTTCCTGTACTTCGATCCCCTGTTCCTCGGCCATGCGTCGCCAGACATGCATCGGCTCACTGAACAGTCCCGGTGGATGTTGCGTGGCATCGCCGCGGAACAGCATTGTCTCTTCAAAGCTCTTCCAGCCGGTAGGTATCGGGGAGAAGGTGTTGGTTTCCGTTCCCAAGCACGCAATCACGGCTCTCATTGGGAAAAGGCTCTCGGGTCTTCGCCGCTCCCGCCCCCCACCAGACGGGCGAGCAGATGAACAACGATGGTCGCCATGGCGAAGGGAATCGCGGCGGCGACCCAGACCATGGACATGCCAAGGGTGTCAGCTGTTCGCCCGGCCTGGCGGGCGACGAAGCCGGACGCGAAATCCCAATCGGCGCCAAAGAAGGAGAAGTACAGGACGGGCAGCACGAAGACAGCGACCGCGGACGCCGATAGGATCGCCGCTGCGGTGACGATGATGCGCGACCGGGTCGGGGAGATGCTGAACAGCGCTGGGTCGAATTTCGCCTTGAAAGCTACGGCCGCACCCAGCATGCCGCCCCAAACCATCGCGAACCGAGTCAGTTCCTCGGTCCAGGGAGGTGGCTGGCTGAACACGTAGCGCGCCACCACCTGGGTCGAGACGACGATCAGCATCGCCGCCAGGCAAGCGAGTGCTCCCCACCGGCAGACCCGGTCGAGTGCGTTACTGCAGCGAATGATGATGTCGTGGACTGCCTTCAACAGCAGGATTCCTCGGGCAGGTCTGCCTGACGGTCTATTTGGCTGCCGCCGCCGCGTCGAGCCATATCTTCAACTGGGCCGGGGACAGCACACCGTCGGTATAGACCTTCTTCGATGCCTTTACGAACTCTGCGCGCGCTGCCGGCGAGAGTCGGGTGATCTTGATTCCTTTGGATTCCGCCAGTTTGTTCATCGCCGGGGATGCGGTTTTGACCCAGCCCCGGTTGGTCTTAGTGGCATGGGCGACGGCCGCGTCGACCGCAGATTTTTCCTTGCCATCAAGGCCGTCATACCATTTCGCCGAGGCGATGGACAGACGGGTCGTCGGGATCAGCTTCGCATCGGTGAAATATTTGATGAAGCTGGTATGCCCGAAGATCACTGGCACGAAGACCGGGTTGAGGTAGCCGTGGGCCACGCCGATTTGCAGGGCGTTCGGTACCTCTTTCCACGCCACTACGGTGCCCTTGGCGCCCCAGGCGTCGTAGAGCGCGATCTGGGACTTGTCGAGCGCGCGCATGCGCAAACCCTTCAGGTCGGCGACCGTGGCAATCGGGCGTTTGGTATTGAAGATGCCGGCCGGCGGGCCAAGATGGGCGTAGGCCAGCACGATCACGCCCTTGGGTTTCGTCTTGGCGTTGATCCTGTCCAGGATACCGGCCTGGTCGATGGCCCGGTCGAAATGGGCCGCGTCCTTGAACAGATACGGCAGGTAGGCGCCAAATGCGAGGCTGTCCAGGGTGCCGGCGGATTTCACGTCGCTGTTGGAAATTTCCAGCAAGCCCTGACGGACCTGGTCGAGGCGTTCGGCTTCGCCGCCAAGCGCGCCGCGCTTGTACAGTTTCACCTTGAAGCCGGCCTTGCCCATATGATCGGCAAAGGCCTTGGACCAGACATAGGTGCCGACCGTCTTCGGATCCGGCGGCGCATCCAGCGCAACCTTGATTTCGGCGGCGGACGGCACGGCCGACGCCATGGCGGTGATGGCGCCGGTGACGGTGGCTATCAGAGATTTTCTCATGGGTTACCTCCTTCGTAGAACGCAGCCGCTATCCATCGGTCAATCCGGAGATCCGCGGCAGGAACAGAGCGATATCCGGTACAGTCGTCAGAACGACAAGCACCGCAGCCTCAACGATGACGAATGGCAGAATTGCGCGGGCCAGCTTCCAATAGCCGACCTTCGTCACGGTCGAGACGATGATCAAGCAGCCGCCCAGCGGCGGCGTGATCAAACCGATGCATAGATTAAAGCACAGAACAATGCCCAGATGCACCGGATCAACGCCCTGCGCCAAGGCGACCGGTGCCAGGATCGGTACCAGCAGCGTCAGCGCAACGGCGATGTCGAAGATCATTCCGGCGGCCAGAAAGACCAGGTTGATCAGCAAGAGATATTCCAAGCCGGAGAGACCGGCGCTCTGCACGATGTCGGCGAGGAAATCCGGCCAACCCATCAGGCCCGCAAGATAGCCGAGCACGGCAACGGCCGACAGGATGATGAAGATCGCACCGGTCAGCATGGCTGCGCGCTCGAACGCTTCCTTCAGCGTTTGACGGTTCAGCCCGCCATAATAGAGGCCGACCAGGATGGCAGCGACAGCGGCTACGGCGCTGGCTTCCGTCGGCGTCGTCAGGCCGAACACGATTCCGCCTAGAATGATCAGTGGCAAGGAGAGCGCGGGCGCCGCCTTGACAAAGGCAGGCCAGAACGGAGGTGCCTGCTCGTGGCGACCGCCTGGATGATCGCTCCGGTGCGCGATCCAGGCGTTCACCAAGAGAAGCGAAAACGCCAGGAGCAGCCCGGGCGCAATTCCGGCAATGAACAGCGCTGCAACGGAAGTCTGCATCAGGGCGCCGTAGATGATGAGGACGATGCTAGGCGGAATTATTGGGCCGATGATCGATGAAGCCGCCGTGACCGCCCCGGCGTAGGCGACCGTGTAACCCCGCTCCTTCATCGCCGGGACCAGCGTGTTGGAGAGCGCGGCGGCGTCTGCCACGGCCGACCCGGAGATGCCGGCGAAGAAGACCGATGTCAGGATGTTGACGTGGCCCAGCCCGCCCTTCAGCCGTCCGACAATGGACAGCGAGAAATCGATCAGCACCCGGGTAATGCCGGCCCGGTTCATGATCTCGCCGGTCAGGATGAACAGCGGCATGGCCAGCAGGGCGAAGACGTCGAGCTGGGCGAAAATCCGCTGCGGAATGATCGCGAGATACCGGGTCCGGTCCGAGGCAATGTAGGACAGGACAGCGGTCGCGCCGATGACATAGGCGATGGCCGCGCCGGCGAAGAGAAACAGGAACAGAAAGAAGACCGGCCACCAGGTCACGGGACGGCCTCCACGGCCTGCGGTTCCCACGCCAGACGGCCCGGACCCGCGATCATCCCTTCGACGCAAAGCGCGCAACTGTCGTCCGGCTGCGCGTCGACGCCGTTCCACAAGCACCTCTGGAAGGGGCGTCTCTCCAGCCGCGGCCGGCTGCGCGCCAGTACCGGAAAGTCTCCTGCGTTCGTAGCGCGGAAAATGTCGCGCACGCCGAGCGGCGCCAGAGCAAATTCACGGGTCGCGAAACCCGTCATCGCAACGATCGCCTGGCAATCAGCGCGGCGCTGGGCGGCTCCGGCAGGTGATCCGACAGCCGATCCGTGTTGACGGTCGGCTGCGGATCCGCTGCCCCGTTTGCGCCCACGATTGCCCTCCCTGACTGCAATGGCCGGATCCGATGGAGGCAATGTTACAAGAAGCGGGTCATGCGGTCTAGGCGGAGAGTTGCAGATTCGGTCCGGGGATGGAGGTCAAATCGCAACAATCACGATTTGTTCCTCCGGCTTTGACCCTTTCTTGCCGCCGACCCAGCCGGTGCAGTTCTCGATGCAAACTATAATCCCCAACCCGAACACGCCATCATGGCCGCTTCGGCCCGCAGGTAGCATTCGTCCCGAGGGCATCATGTCGGTTGCGAGGTAGGACTTGAGCACGATATGCGCCTTTGGCCATGACCGCAGCGGGCTTGCCCTGGGCAGCCGGCAGGTCTTTCGCACCCAGATGGAGGGCTCTCCGACATCCCCGGCTATGTCCGTCGGGCAGGCTCGGATGTCTTCAAGGCGCAGCGGGTCAAGAAATTCGCAAACCGGGATTGCGGGAAGAACTTCTGCATGTTGTTGATCTTGTGGGCGTTGAAAGATGCAGAACGAAACTGTCGCGCGAGAAACGGAACAGAGGAAAACGGCTTATTCGCCGATTGGCATGAACACGATGTTCAAAGGACTTGTCGAGGGGCCTGGTTGGGAAGAGATGCGCAACACGTTCCGGGTGACAGATGACGAAAAGCCATTGCACTCGATCCACGAAGAAGATGAAGCGGCCCAGAAGCAGGCAATTGCTCGCCTCTGGGAAAAAGCCGATCACGAGCTACAAGCAGACCGGCTTCGTGAGGGATCGCGTCGCCACGGAAGTTCAATTCGGCAAATGTGCCTTTGTGGATGTGGCCCACGATCTGTTCGTCACGTTGCCTGTAACGCGTCGTCGCCACCGTCAGACCTTGCCTTCATCGCTGACAAGGTTTCCGCAAGATTGCTGCCTTCCGGATCCGCCAAGGCTGCGGACCTGGCCTGAGCAATGTCGCCTGCGACGTCGACACCGGCGGCCAACGCCGGCTTGACCACGCTGTTGGCAATGCGATGAAAATTGCTGACGCCGCGCTTGTGAGTGTCCGAGTATCCCTTGATCAGGCGGGCGCATTCGACGGTTTCCAGCGCCATCGGCTTGCTGATCTCGGCAGCCCGACGAACCATGTTCAGCCATTCTTCGATCTGCTCTTGCTCTTCGAAATAGCGGAAGCCGCGACGGCGGAAGCGGCGCATCCCGGCCAGCAACCGCATTCGGGTGAACCCCCAGATGGTATCCGACCGGATGTGCATTCCAAAGTGCCACCTGCGGGCACTTTTCGGCTTGCGGTCAGCCCAATCGACAATCCTCTTGCCGATGCTCTTGGGCATGATCGAGGCGAACTCGTAGGGACCAGGCTTGAAATGCTCGGTAGTCCGGACAAGATGATCTTGACTGGCCTGTACGTCGCGGCGCACGCGCTCGAAGCGCGACTTGCGGGTCTTCAACTGCGCCACTCGCATGATGTCCTCGAATGTCATGCGCAGACCCAGGTGACGGGCAGCCTCGTTGGTGATCTTGAAATCGCCGTCGCCCCGGCCTTCGTCGATCTTTCGAATCGTATCCAGCCGATCCAGGTACTGGAAGGCATAGTCCGCATCCTGATAATCCAGGCACCGGCCGCAAGCTTCCAGCACGACGGCATGGGTTCCCGACGGGAAATCCTGCTCGATCCGGCGTTTCAGTTCTCCGGCAGCATCATTCGGCGCAATCGGTACGGCCTTCGGTGTGGCCTGCATGGTCTGCAGTTCGACGACGTCGCCCGTGGCGTAAGCATAGCCGATGTCGAAGCCGGCCAGGTTGGACTCGACCGCCTTGCCCTCTTCACGAATACCGTCCTTGAAGACTTTGGAACCGATCGGCAGCACGCCTGATCCGGCAATCGCGCCCAGCAGGACCGAATTCACGATGGTTCCGGCATCCTGGGCCGCTCGCTCAATATCGAACAGGATATGTCGCATCGCCATCTGCTTGGCAGCTTCCATGATCTTGTCGCCATCGTAGCGGCCATCGCCCATCGCCATCTTCTCGGCAAGGGTGTAGACCCGATGGGTCGAGCCGATCAGCGTGGTCCGTTTCGGGCTTATGAAGCCTTTCTCCAGTGCCCGTCCCACTTCCATCAACTCCGTTGCGACCATCATGTCGATGTCGCCCGGTCCAGGATACAGGTCCAATATCGGCTCGGTCGGCTTGGTCTTGGCGTAGGGCTTCGGAACGATCTCGACATAGTAGGTCGTGGCACCGGTCCGCTGAGCCACGCCGGGAACTGATGTTGCCTGGACCGGCAAGTTGGCTTTGCGAGCGGCATTCACGAGCCAGCTGGTCAGCACGCCACCGCCTTCGCCGCCCATTGCGGCAATCATGACGGAGACGGGTTGGTCGCCGAGCGGCCTGCGCCGCGCGGTTGTTCCTGTCGCCGACGCGCTCTTGGCTGCGGGCTTGCTGGTTTCAATCATCGATCAAGTCGCCCTCGTCATGCTGCCTTGGCGGCGTCTTCATCTTCCATCACGCCCTCCTGACGCGGGGCGAGTCGCAGTTCTTCCGGGCTGTAGAACTTGCCGATGAACCTCAGGCGGAGATTGTTCAGCCATTGCTCAAGGCGACCAGCGTTGTAAACGATTTCGGCCTTGTAGAAGGATGGGCAAAGGACGGCGGCGTGTGCAACTTCCCCGCACAGACCACAGCCGACACAGCCGGTGTTGACATGCGCGATCGGGTCAGTCCGCAACGGATCGGGATTGACCTTGATCGTCAGCGACGGGCAACCGGACAGGCGGATACAGCTATGATCGCCTGTACATACATCGTCGTCGATGCCGAAGCGCGGTCGGACAGCGCGTTTGCCTTCGCGAATCAGTTTGGTTCGCTCGGCCTTGATGCGTCGCTGCTTGGCCAGCATGCATTCGCTTTCGGCAATAATGACCTTCAGACCCTTCTGGGTTGTGGTCATCGCTTGCTTCAGCGTCCTGACCATCTTCGAGACGTTGTAGGTGCGTACTTTGCGTTGCCACTTCACGCCCAGGGATCTCAATGTCTCCTCGATCGACATGGGCGATTGATCGAAGTCGCCCTGCTTCGGTGTCGATGGCACCCACTGCCAACCGGTGGCTGATGTATAGCCATTCTTCATGACAATCAGGATCGAGTCGTTCTTGTTGAAAACTGAACTCGCTACACCTGTTGCCAGGCCATTATGCCAGAAACCGCCGTCGCCCATGATGGAAATGACGCGTTTGTCGAAGTTGGGCGCCACGCCGGTCGAACTGGCAAGACCCAGGCCATAGCCCAGCACGGTCTGGCCCAGATTGAACGGCGGCAGCGTGGAGAACGTGTGGCAGCCGATATCGCAACTGATGTGAGTCTTGCCAACGTCCTTTTCCATCAGCTTGATGGCGCTGAACACTGGCCGTTCCGGACAGCCGGTGCAGAAGGTTGGAGGGCGTGGGGGAACAGGGCTGCCCAGATACTTCGTGGCGCTGGCCTTGAGGCCCGCGATATGCTTGATTCGGGCGCCGGCACCATCCCGGTTGGTGTTCGGCAAGTTGATATCGCCGATCCATTTCGCCATGCCAGTCTGCACGACGTCTGACGTGTATTGCCCGGCCATGGGCAGAGGCCCCTTGCCGCCAACCTTCGCCGCGATATCGGCTTTGCGCAGGATGACGTTGATCTCGTCCTCGATGTAGGCGGGATGGCCTTCCTCCACGACCAGGACATGCTTCTTGCCAGCGCAGAACCGGACCAGCTCTTCCGGAACCAGCGGGTAGGTCACGTTCATGCAATAGATCGGCAGCTTGGAATTGCCATACAGGTCGGCGAGATCCAGATGAACCAGCGATCGCAGGACTGTGTTGTACAGTCCGCCCTGGCAAATGATGCCAACGTCATCCAGATCGCCGTCGAAAAACTCGTTCAGCCTTTCCTTGCGGATGAAGTCGACCGCGGCGGGGAAGCGCGCTTCCCATTTGTGCTTCTCCTGCGCATAAGTGCTGGGTGGCAGGGCGATCTTGCCCAGATCGAAGTTTGGCTTCTCCAGCTTGTTGTTACCGGAGAACCGGCCGTGTCTGTTGTTCTTTGCAGTGAAACGACCCTGCACGTGACAGGCCAGAATACGAAGTTGCACCATGACTGGCTGGTTCGATGCCTCGGACAGTTCGAACGCCTTTTCCGTCAGATGCACGATCGAAGTCAGATTGGGCCGGGGATCAATCAGCCACAGGCTGGATTTCATCGCAAAGGCGTGGCTGCGTTCCTGGATGATGGAGGCACCTTCGCCGTAATCCTCCCCCAGAACGATTACCGCTCCGCCGGTCACGCCTACCGAGCCCAAGTTTGACAAGGCATCCGATGCCACGTTGGTGCCGACGGTCGATTTCCACGTGACCAGGCCCCGGATCGGATACTGGATGGAGGCACCCAGCATGGCGGCAGCGCCAGCTTCATTGGCGCAGATTTCCAAGTGGACGCCGTATTCGTCCATGATATCCTTGGCATCGTTCAGGACATCAACCAGATGAGAAACGGGCGAACCCTGATAGCCGCCGACATATGAGACACCGGACTGGAGGGCAGCCTTGGTGACGGCAAGAATGCCCTCGCCCTCGAATATCTCCCCATCGCCTTTCTTCAGCGACTGCACTTCTTTCGCAAAGGATCTTTCCATGGTGGCAGGCGTCCGTTCGGATTTCAGTGACCTAATTGCAGGGATATTAGAGCCTGAAGTGGCTGATGACCAGTGATTGGCCCGAATGGGTGACGTAAGGACTTATGTGTCAGTCGGAATCGGACAGTACCGTCCTGACCGCGACTCGCGATGTCGGTCCCATCCTGCCTGCCGTCCGGCGGATGGCTCTGGACCTGATTCAACGCTTGTACGACAACGAGCCGGTCGCAAAGGTCGGCGGCGTCCGCGTGATGCTCGATGCGATTCCACGCGAGCCGACAAGGCGGTTGCAGCCGCTATGAGAGGCACAATCCGAATCGTGCCATGCGAGCCCGCCCACGGGCAGCGAATCACTGCATATCGCGAACATTCCGTCATGGCCGTTCGGCATGAGTTCCGGGGCGACCTCGGGCTTGAAGGGCGCGACTCGGTAACGGCCACACGGAACCGCTCCTGTTCGATCCGGTCTGCGGTTTCCGTTCGTCCGCAACCGCGCTGGCTGGTCCGGGACGTTGAAGATGATCTGGAGTTCGCGGTTCAGAGCGGCGTTCGCGAGAAGCCCGAACGCATCACCCCAAGGTACCTGTCGCAACGCGCGACAGACGGTCTGGCGCTGATCGCAGCGCCCGACGCTGGGGGTCAACCTGCTTCTGGTAACGGGTTGGCTGTTGTTCGGATGAGTCAGCGGATCCGCCATCCGTTCTCGTCATGCATGAACCCGCCGCGCCCGTGACTCCAGCGCAAGTACCCATGCCCCGTTGCCCTTGATCGCAGGCCCGGGATGGCCGGATGCGTCGTGGCGGCGCGGGCTACTTCACTTCGACAGTGAAGTCGCACCATTCGGCATAGGGCTCGAGGTTTCGCGTTCCCGGCGTGGGCCAGCGGGGCGGACCACAGTCTTCAAGGCTTCTGGACATCCGGGACTTCCCAGCGTCGGTATCGGGACTGTATCCGCACGGATAGCTGTTCCCCGAAGGCACCCCCGGCAGTGGCGACACCGAACCGGCCGCCGAGACACCGTCATTTCGGGCGCCAAACTGCGAAGTCGCCTGTCAAGCTACGGCGGGCAATCTTTTCCGATCATGCGGCGCATCGAAATCTATATCCGGGCCAATCGGGATGATCAACGTCGGATTCACGGTTCGGTGGCTGCCATAATAGTGGTTCTTGATGTGAACGCGGTTGGTCGTCTCGGCAATACCCGGCCATTGATAAAGCTCCTTGGTGAAGTTCCACAGGTTCGGATAATCGATGATCCGCCGAATGTTGCACTTGAAGTGGCCGTGGTAGACAGGATCGAAGCGGATCAGCGTCACCCACAAACGCCAATCGGCTTCGGTGATCCGCTCGCCGGCCAGATATCGCTGTGAGGCCAAGCGCGCTTCCAGCCAATCAAGAGCCTCGAACAGGTCGATGACAGCCTCGTCATAGGCATCCTGAGTCGATGCGAAGCCTGCCCTGTACACGCCGTTATTGACAGCGCGATAGACACGCTCATTCACGACATCTACTTCGGACCGTACCGCCTCGGGATAGAAATCAATGTCGGCGGCGACACCATCCAGACCATCGAAAGCGCGATTGAACATTCGAATGATCTCGGAGGATTCGTTGCTGACGATCGTGTTCAGTTTTCTGTCCCACAGGACAGGTACCGTCACCCGACCGCTGTAGTTCGGCATCGCAGCGGTATAGATATCCCGCATGAAGGAAGCGGAGTTGACCGGATCGGGAATAACCCCGTCCCCGTCATGAAAGGCCCATCCATCCTCGTGCATGCGCCAGTGAACGGCAGACAGTCCCACATGCGGCTCAAGCCCCTTCAGCTTGCGGAAGATGAGGGTCCGGTGCGCCCACGGGCAGGCCCACGAGACATAGAGGAGATAGCGGCCGGACTCGGCCCTGAAACCGCCTTCCCCGGAAGGACCGGCTCTGCCGTCGACCGTGACCCAGTTCCGAAAACCCGCATCCTTGCGGACGAATTTCCCGTCTTCGGTTTTTGTCCCGGCACCATCGTCGTGCCAGACGCCATCGAGCAAAAAACCCATCAGACCTGTCCCGATCAGGCGGCCAAGGCCGCGCGGTTGTGAGGGCCGGCAAAATCGATCTCCGGTCCCTTCGGCACGATGCCAAACGGATTCCTCAGGTCGCTCTTCGAATAGTAGCCGTATTTCGAGAGGACCGGGTCGACGGTTTCGGCCACCGAGGCAGTGGCATGGAGATCGCGTGTATAGCCCCACAGATTTGGATAGTCGATCAGGCGCCGCTTGTTGCACTTGAAGGCTCCGTGATAGGCAACGTCGAACCGAACCAGCGTCGGGAAGACCCGCCAGTCCGCTTCCGTCTGGCAAGCGCCGAGCAGGTATCGCCGAGCAGCGAGAAGGTCTTCCAGCCTGTCCAGCGTTTCGAAAACCGCCGTTGCCGCAGCCTCGTACGCTTCCTGCGATGTCGCAAAGCCGGCGCGATAAACGCCATTGTTGAGATTGTTGTACGTGACCTCGTTCAGCGCATCGATTTCTGCACGCTTGTCGACCGGGTAGAAGTCCACATCATTACCCGCCACGCCGATGAATGCGCTGTTCAGCATCCGGATGATTTCAGAACTCTCGTTGCTGACGATGGTCTGCCTCTCCCTGTCCCAAAGCACCGGCACGGTCACCCGCCCCGAATAGGCCGGGTTGGCCTTGCCGTAGAGCTGGTGCAGCGCTTCGGCACCATTGAGATCGTCACGGAATTCTTCCGATGCCGGATCGAATACCCAGCCGCGTTCGTCGCGCCGCGGCATGACCATCGACAGACCTACGGCTCCTTCCAGAGCCTTCAGAATACGGAAGATCCGCGTCCGGTGCGCCCACGGACAACTGATTGAAGCATACAGATGATAACGCCCGACTTCGGCCCTGAACCCGCCATTGCCGGCGAGGCCATCCTCGATACGGCCTGGCTGGCCATCCGGGGTCACCCAATCGCGAAATCCGGATTGCGCCCGCGTGTATTCCCCGGACATGCGGTCGGCGATCGGTGGCTCGTCCACGCTCCAGGTCCCGTCGATCATCACACCCATGGCAGGGGCTCCTCCAAAAGCTGCTTCCTGAAATAGACGTCGGGCACTTCGTGAGAAGGGCGCTTCCCTGCGGTCATGAACGTGCCGGCGACTGGCAGCCTGTGTCTACCTGCCCTAGATTGGCAGCCATGATTCACCGCACTGTTGCCATTGTCGGTGGCGGATTTTCCGGAGCAGTCTTCGCGCTTCATTTGTTGCGCGAGGCTAAACGATCGCTGTCCATTTCGGTTGTCGAGCCCAAGCCCTCGTTGGGCCGAGGCCTGGCATATGGAACGCGTGATCCAGACCACCGATTGAATGGACCAATTGAAACCCACATGGTGTATCCGGAGCAGCCGAGCCATTTGCGAACCTGGTTTCTGGAGTCCGGCGGTCTGAAGCGGGATCCCGAGGCGGCATCGGCAGACGGCAGCCTCTTCATCCGCCGTTCGGTCTTTGGCGAATATGTTGGGGCGCAACTTGAAGCTGCCGCAATGGACAATTCCTCGGGCTCTCACCTGTCGCATCTTCGCGATCGGGCAGTGGACGTTGTCAAGGTCGACGCGGGCTACCGCCTTGTCCTCGAAAATGCCCCGCCCCTGATCGCACGAACGGTCATTCTGGCGGCGGGTCATGAGCAGCCGGAAATCCCTCGCCCTTTCGTCGGCGATGTTTCCAACCACGAAGCATTCCTCGCCAGTCCGTGGGACAGCGCTCGCATCGAGGCAATCCCGCCAGACGCGCGAGTGCTGGTGCTGGGAGTGGCGCAAACGGGTTCGGAAGTCATTGCCGGTCTGTTGCGGCGGGGCCATCGCGGACCGATCACCGCGCTATCCCGTCGCGGGCTTCGCCCGGCACCTCGCCCGGTCGGCGCTGCGCCTCTCGATACGAGCTTGTATGATCGGATAAACCGACCCGAATCCCTGTTCAAGGCGCAGCATGGCGAGATCACATCGGTTGTCGACATCTTGCGACAGTTGCGGATCAATGTCCGCGCGGCGCAGGAGACCGGTGCGACGTGGGCCGAACCCTTCGGTATTTTGCGGGATTCGCTTTGGCAGATCTGGCCGGCCCTGTCGATCGGAGAGAAACGCCGCTTCATGCGCCATTTGCGGCGTTGGTATAATGCCCACCGCTTTCAGCTGTCGCCACAGGTAGAAGAATGCCTTCGAGGAGACGAAAAAATCGATCGGAAGGTTTTTCGGGCCGGTTCGGTGTGCACCGCCGAAATTCGTGACACGGTCATCGCGGTCAGCTTTCGCGCGCGCGGCTCATCGGACATCTCCACCGGCGAGTTCGACGCGATTGTCAACTGCACGGGTATTGCGCTCGATCCGACTCGATCGACCAACAGGTTCCTGACAAGATTGGTAGACAGCGGGCTTGCAATCCCCCACGGCACTGGAGAGGGACTGGCGGTCGATTCGCAGCACCGGGCAATCAATGCCAATGGACAACCGGAGCCAGGTCTCGTTGTCGTCGGTCCCCTGACCTATGGCTCCTTCGCCGACCAGCAAGGCGCGGCGTTCATTGCGGCACGCATCGGCAAGATGATGCCGGCATTCGTGCAGAGTTTGACGAACCAAGATGTCCAGCGTCTACGGGGACCTGCTTGATTTGACAAAACATGTCGTGAAATCGATCTAACTTGATCCTCTTGTACTGCACAACTCACGCAAGCAGGCCGGGGAAACCAAACTCGTCGCTTCCGGGCATCTGTGCTGATCGCGTCGTTCTTGTCCCGGCGCACCAGCCTTTCAGGCAACTGAAGAAGGCGCTTCCCGAGCGGGTACTGGACGCGGAGCTGGCGGATTGGCCAGGCCACGGCACGGCAGATCGGTTGCGCTGCAATCCTCGGCGAAGGCCTGCAGGATGGCCGGCACTTGAGCGGCCTCCGGTTCATCAATCCCTTCGCTGCGGATGCGCCGGTCCCTGTCGCAGTACTGCTTCAACCATGACGGCTCCTGCTCGGACCGGCCGAGCCAACGTCAGCAGGCGCATGCACAACCGCAAGCGGTCGAAGCGGTGGGCGGCAAAATCAGGATCAACCCCGTCACATGACAAGGACACTTCTTTGGCTGTTTCCAGCTATTGAATGCGGAGAAGGATGGCGCCACGCAACGAGAGAGTCCGACCCGCGATCGGAGAAATCCCTTGATATCACGCTGTGCGCGAACGGCATTCCCGTCGCGATACTGGAACCGAAAAACCCGCTTGCCGACCAGACCGTCGAAGATGCACGGCAGCAATACCGAAGAGATCGCGATCCGGACGAGCCGGTCTTCGCGTCCAGGCGATGCACGCTTCTCCATTTCCCGTGTCGATTCCGACTTGATTCTGATGACCACGCGTCCGGTCGTAGACGCGACGTGCGGAAACTGGCCGGATCGTCGCCGATTCCTGCGCAACATCCGAATCGGGTTTGTCGACCGCGAAGTCCCTTGGATCAAAGGCCGGCGACGGCTGGATGTCAGCAGCGCAACACGCAGCATCCCAACTTCCAGCGCTTGGCAGATTGCTGTAAGCTGTCTAGATATTGTCGAATCCTGCATGTCAAAGGACCCTGGATTTCGAGCCCATGGCCACCGTCCAGCATCAGCAGAAGATATCCCTTGAAGACAAGTACGCGCTGGAGGAGGGCCGTGTTTTCCTGACCGGCGTCCAGGCACTGGTGCGTCTGCCGATGATGCAACGCCGGCGTGATCTTGCCGCTGGCCTGAATACCGGCGGCTTCATCAGCGGTTATCGCGGCTCGCCGTTGGGCGGTCTGGACCAAAATTTGTGGCGGGCGCAAAAATATCTGGAAAAACACCACATCAAGTTCCAGCCGGGCGTCAACGAAGACCTGGCAATGACGTCGATCTGGGGCAGCCAGCAGGTCAATCTGTTCCCGGACGCAGCCAAGGACGGCGTGTTCGCCATGTGGTACGGCAAGGGGCCGGGAGTCGACCGATGCGGCGACGTGATGAAACACGGCAATGCAGCCGGTGCGTCTCGCTACGGCGGCGTGCTGGTCTGCGCCGGCGACGATCATGGTGCCAGTTCTTCTACCTTGCCTCATCAGTCCGACCACATGTTCGTCGCGGCGATGATGCCGATCCTGTACCCGGCCAATGTCCAGGAAGTGCTGGATTACGGCCTGATCGGCTGGGCCATGTCGCGGTTTTCCGGCGCGTGGGTTGCATTCAAGAATGTGGCCGAAGTGGTCGAGAGCGCCGCTTCCGTCTCGGTTGCGCCCGATCGCGTGCAAATCAACCTGCCCAACGCCTTCAACGTGCCCGAAGGCGGCCTGAACATCCGCTGGCCCGACGATATCCATGCCCAGGAAGACCGCCTGCAACGCCACAAGGCCTATGCCGCGCTGAGCTTTGCCCGCACCAACCGCCTGGACCGGATCGTGATGGATGCGCCCAAGCCGCGTCTGGGCATCGTGACTTGCGGAAAATCATATCTTGACGTCCGGCAGGCACTTCAGAACCTGGGAATCGACGATGGGGAAGCGGCGCGGATCGGCATTCGCCTGTTCAAGGTCGGCATGATCTGGCCGCTTGAAAAAGACGGCGCTCGCGAGTTCGCCGAAGGCCTCGAAGAAGTCATCGTTGTCGAAGAAAAGCGAGCCCTCATCGAAAACCAGTTCAAGGAGCAGTTGTACAACTGGAACGAAAAAGCCCGCCCGCGTGTGGTCGGCAAGTTCGATGAAGAAGGCAACTGGCTCCTGCCTGCCTCGGACGAGTTGTCCCCAGCCGTGATCTCCAGGGTGATCGGCGAGCGGATCCTGAAGTTTCACGACGCGCCGGAAATTCGCGCTCGCCTGGACCTTCTGGATCGCAGGGAAAAGGCGCTGGCCAGGAAGCCGGTCAAGTTCGACAGGATGCCGTATTTCTGCTCCGGCTGTCCGCACAACACGTCCACGCGGGTTCCGGACGGCAGCCGCGCCGTCGCCGGCATCGGCTGCCATTTCATGTCTCAATGGATGGATCGCAGGACAGCGACCTTCACGCAGATGGGCGGAGAAGGTACGCCGTGGATCGGGCAGGCCCCCTTCTCCACCGCCAAGCATATCTTCGCCAATCTGGGTGACGGCACATACTATCACAGCGGTTTGCTGGCGATTCGCGCCTGCGTTGCGGCCGGTGTGAACATCACCTACAAGATCCTCTACAATGACGCCGTCGCCATGACCGGCGGACAACCGGTTGAGGGACAGCCTTCCGTCGCCGACATATCCATGCAGGTCTACGCCGAAGGCGTGAAGAAGGTCGTCGTCGTTTCTGACGAACCAGACAAATATCCGACATCATGGTCATTCGCGCCCGGTGTTTCGTTTCACCACCGGGACGATCTTGACCGGGTGCAGCGCGACCTGCGCGAGTGGAAGGGTGTTTCCGTCCTGATCTACGACCAGACCTGCGCGGCGGAGAAACGGCGGCGACGCAAACGCGGTGCGTTCTACGACCCGCCAAAACGGGTAATCGTCAACGAGCGGGTCTGTGAGGGTTGCGGCGACTGCTCCGATCAGTCCAACTGCATGTCGGTATCGCCAGTCGAGACGGAGTTCGGCCGCAAGCGCAAGATCGACCAGTCGAGCTGCAACAAGGACTTTTCCTGCTTGAAGGGCTTTTGCCCCAGTTTCGTCACCGTTCACGGCGCGGCACCCCGCAAGGCAAGTGCTACCCAGGGTCCGGCGGCGATGCCGCCGGACGCCATTGCAGACCCCGTGCTTCCCTCGCCTTCAGAGCCATACGGAATTCTGGTGACCGGCGTCGGCGGAACCGGCGTGATCACCATTGGCGCGCTCATTTCCATGGCCGCCCATATCGAGGGCAAGGGCGTGACGACGCTGGATCAGACAGGCCTGGCGCAAAAGAACGGCGCCGTCATGAGCCATATCCGTATCGCCGATGCGCCCGAGGACATCCACGCCGTGCGTATCGCGGCAGGCGATGCCGACGCCGTGATCGGCTGCGACATGGTGGTGACGTCGAGCGACGACGCCCTCGCGAAGATGGCGAAGAACAAGACGCAGGTCCTGGTCAATACCCACGAGATCATGACCGCCGGGTTCATTCGCGACAAGAACCTGGAGTTCCCGGCCCAAGCCTTGATGGAAATCATCGAAAAGACGGTCGGAAAGCAGAAGTTTCTCGGGCTGGACGCCACAGCGGTCGCCACACGGCTGATGGGCGATTCGATCGCCACCAACATGTTCATGCTGGGCCACGCCTGGCAGCAGGGTCTTGTTCCCTTGAAGCTGGAGTCGCTCATGGAGGCTATCAGGCTGAATGGCGTCGCCATTGCGGCCAACAGGCGCGCCTTTGACTGGGGGCGGCACATGGCAGCAGATCCGGAAGGCGTCCGCAAGATCGCCTTCCCGGTGCAACCGGTCGAACTCAAGGCGATACGCTCCGAAACGGTCGACGATATCGTTGCAATCCGCCGGACGGAGCTGATTGCCTATCAGAACAGGGCTTATGCGGAGCGATACGAAACGTTGGCGCGCGCAGCAGAGAAAGCGGAACGGGACAAGACGAAAGGCATGACCGGCTTCGGCATCGCCGTCGCGCGGAACCTGTTCAAGCTGATGGCCTACAAGGACGAATATGAAGTTGCCCGCCTGTATTCAAACGGAGAATTCCGCAAGCAGGTCGCCCGCACCTTCGAAAGCAGCGATCACAGGATGACGTTCCATTTGGCGCCCCCCTTGCTCGCCGCACGGGATCCGGTGACGGGGCACCTCCAGAAGAAGGAATTCGGATCGTGGATTTTCAGGGCCTTCGCCGTGTTGGCACGGTTCAGGTTCCTGCGCGGCACAATCTTCGATCCGTTCGGGAAAACCGCTGAACGAAAGGCCGAACGCAGTCTGATCGTGGAATACGAAAAGACCGTGCAGGAACTCATCGCCGGCCTGTGCCCGGAGACCCACGATCTAGCAGTCCAGATCACTGAAATCCCGGATTCGATTCGTGGCTATGGCCACGTCAAGGAAGCCAACATGATCATCGCCGCCGACCGGCGAGCCGCGTTGCTCCGCCTGTGCCGCGACCCGATCGCCCGACGCCAGTCCGCAGTCAGGGAAGCGGCGGAGTAGCCTCCGCTGCATGAAGAATCCGGAATCGGAACAAGACCGCCGCCGGGGACGCGAACGCCGGTCGGGGCAATCCAACCGAGGAACACGATGACACGATGCGGAAAAGGCACACGCTTGAGCCACGGGCGCATCAAGGGATGCCGGCGGTCTCAACGCCAACCCGATCGACTTGTCCGCCAGACTGTCCGGCGAACCGGGGCCGATTCCGCTATGCGTTGCCCTTCACGTCTTTCTTGATATGACGGTAGATCGCGTACATGAAGCCGGTGAACAGCAAGAGGAACAGCATCGCCTTGATGCCCATTCGCTTGCGCTCTGCCAGATAGGGCTCGGCTGCCCAGGTCAGAAATGCGGTCACGTCCTTCGACATCTGGTCGACAGTGGCCTTCGGAGCGCCCTCGTCTTCGTACTCCACCTGCCCTTCATCAAGCAGCGGCGGCGCCATGGCGATGATGTGCCCCGGCATGTAGGTGTTGCAGTATTGCCCATCGGTCGGTGCCAGTGGCTTGCCTTCGGAGTCCTTGTATCTCTTCTTGCATTCGGTTTCCGACACGTAACCGACGAGCAGCGAGTAGAGATAGTCAGGCCCCCCGGCGCGCGCCTTGACAAGCAGTGACAGGTCCGGCGGCGCCGCACCATTGTTGGCCGCCTTGGCCGCCTGCAGGTTGGCGTAAGGGCCGACAAACTTGTCCTTCGGCAGCGCCGGACGCGTAGTCGGCTCACCATCCTCGTCCGGCTCGCCGTCCACTTCCCTGTCGCCGGCGATTGCCTTGATCTCAGCCTCGCCAAGACCGATCGCTGCAAGGCTGCGATAGGCGACCAGACGCAAACCGTGACACGCGGCGCAAACCTCCTGATAGACTTGCAGACCCCGGCGCAACTGGGCATGGTCGAACTTGCCGAAGACGCCGTTGAAAGACCAGTCCACCGACTTGGGCGTCACGGCGCTACCGGCCGCCAGGGCCGGCGCCGAAACTGGAGCGGTGCCGAAAAGTCCGACGACAACCGCAGCGTGGATCAGAAAACGACGGCCGATACGCATCATCGGGACTTCTCCATCGGCGACGCGGGCGACGCAGCAGCACCCCCGCCGCCGCCAAGGACAGCCTGGCTGATACTGTACGGCAGCGGCTTCGGACGCTCTATTCGGGACAGGAGGGGCAGGATGATCAGGAAGTGGGCGAAGTAGTAGATCGTGGCCCACTGGCCGATCGCGGTCCACGGTTGCTCCGCCGGCTTGGCACCAATCCATCCCAACAACAGGCAATCGGCCACGAAGACCCAGAAGAACAGACGGTACATCGGACGGAACCTGGCGCTGCGCACCCTGGAGGTATCAAGCCATGGCAGGAAAAAAAGCACCACGATGGCACCGGCCATGGCCAGCACGCCCGCCAGCTTGGCAGTCATGCCCCACCAGCCCAGCAACAGCTGGAACAGCCACCAGTCGTCGGTAAATGCCCGCAGGATCGTGTAGAACGGCAGGAAATACCATTCCGGCACGATATGCGGCGGCGTCTTCAGCGGATCCGCCTGAATGTAGTTGTCCGGGTGCCCCAGATAGTTGGGCGCGAAGAAGACGAAGGCGGCCAGCACCAGCAGGAACACGCCAACGCCGAACATGTCCTTCGCAGTGTAGTACGGATGGAAGTCTATCGAATCCTGCGGGCCTTTCGTGTCGATGCCCAGTGGATTGTTCGCCTTGACGGTGTGCAGCGCCCAGATGTGCAGAACCACGACGCCGAGGATCACGAAGGGCAGCAGGTAGTGCAGGCTGAAGAAACGGTTCAGGGTCGGGTTGTCGACGGTAAAGCCGCCCCACAGCATCGCCGTCAGGGAATCGCCGACCAGCGGCACTGCGCCCACCATGCTTGTGATCACCTTGGCGCCCCAGAAGCTCATCTGCCCCCACGGCAGGACGTAGCCCATGAAGGCAGTCGCCATCATCAGCAACACGATGAAGACGCCGAGCCACCAAAGCAACTCCCGCGGTGCCTTGTAGGAGCCGTAGTAAAGGCCCCTGAAAATATGGAGGTAGACGATGATGAAGAACATCGACGCGCCGTTCATGTGAACGTAGCGCAGCAACCAGCCATAGTTGACGTCACGCATGATCCGTTCGACCGAGTCGAACGCGTAAGCGGTATGCGGGGTGTAATGCATCGACAGCACCACCCCGGTCACGATCATGATGATCAGCGCCAGACCAGCAAGGGAACCGAAGTTCCACATGTAATTCAGGTTTCGCGGTACCGGATAGTAGAGCGTGTGCTCGACCATGGATACGATCGGCATGCGATCGTTGATCCATTTCAGCGTCCGGTTTCGTGGTGCGCCGTGCGCTTCTGTGCTCATTCCGTGACCCCGCTCGGGACGCCTGCCGGCGCGCCGGCCTCAAGGCGACAAATGGGTAATCCTTGCTTCAACGCTTCAGCCGCCCGCGATCAGGCGATCCTGCTTCCTTCGGACTGTTCGCGGCCGATGATCAACCTGTTGTCAGCCGTGATCGTGTAGGGCGGAACAGGCAGGTTGTTGGGCGCCGGCCCCTTGCGAATGCGACCAGACACGTCATAGTGTGAGCCGTGACAAGGGCAGAACCAGCCGCCGAACTCGCCCCTGTTGTCATTGGCCTTCTGGCCGAGAGGAATGCACCCCAGATGGGTGCACACGCCGATCACCACGAGCCACTGCTCCCGGTCACCGTCGCCAAAACGTTGTCGGTCCGTCTCGGGATCCGGCAAGTCGTCCAGCGCCACGGCCTGCATCGCCGTCACTTCCTCGTTGGTCCTGCGACGCACGAAAACCGGCGAACCGCGCCATTTGACGGTGATGGATTGACCTTCCTCGATCGGAGACAGATCCACTTCGGTGGTCGACGCCGCAAGGGTATCCCTGGCCGGATTCAGGCTGTCCAGGAGAGGCCAGGCCGAAGCCCCTGCGGCGAAGACGCCAAAGGCACTGCCGGTGAGAATCAGGAAGTCCCGCCGACCCTTGCTGCCATCACGCTCGTCAACCGCGTCAGCGCCCTCGGAACTGGCGTCATTCGCCATTCAGAACCGCCTCTTTGAGTGCCCGAAAAAGCAAGCAAAATCCAATAGTTAGCCCTCATTTTCCTTTTCCAGGCAGGAAATTGAAGGTATGGTCCGGCCTTGCGCGCACGAAATAGGACATCGCGCCGCAGAGACATCCGGGCTCCCGGATTCAGGCCGATTCGAGGCGGTAGAATCATCGTTCTGAAAGACGTTTGCACAGATCCGGAAGAGAGCGAATGAGACTCGTCCTGTTCCAGCCCGACATTCCACAAAATGCCGGCGCAGCCATCCGGCTGGGGGCCTGTCTCGGCGTTGGGATCGACATCGTCGAGCCGTGCGGTTTCGTTCTGGACGGCCGTCGCCTGCGTCGGGCCGCGATGGACTATGCAGATATCGCCTCCGTCGTTCGTCATCGCGCCTGGGATGCGTTTCTGGATGCAAATGACTGTCGGCTGGTCCTGTTGTCCACCAAGGGGACAGTGCGGTTGCCCGATTTCAGTTTCGAGGCGGACGACCGGATTATCCTCGGCCGGGAAAGTGGCGGTGTTCCGGAAGCAGTCGTCAGGCGGGCGGATGCCGTCGTCCGGGTCCCCATGATCGCAGCGGCCCGGTCCCTGAATGTCGTGACAACCGGCGCCATTGTGCTGGCGGAGGCGCTGCGCCAGACAAACGGATGGTCTGCCGACTGACCCTTCGCGCATCCTGGTCCGGATTCTCCCCATGCCCCAACCCCCTTCAAGCGCCGATCAACGCAATGCTGCGAAAGCCTGGTTCGAATCCCTGCGCGACCGGATATGCTCAGCCTTCGAAGCCCTGGAAGACAATCTTCACGGCGCCCCTCTCGACTTGCTGGGTCATCCTCCTGCGGGGCGGTTCGAGCGCCGCGCATGGCAGCGCGATGGCGCGAACGGCCCGGGTTCGGACGGTGGCGGCGGGGTGATGTCGGTAATGCGCGGCCGGGTGTTCGAAAAAGTGGGCGTCAACGTCTCGACGGTCTACGGAGAGTTCTCGGAAGCTTTCCGCGACCAGATCCCCGGCGCGCAGAAAGATCCGCGTTTCTGGGCCAGCGGAATCAGCCTTGTCGCCCACATGCAGTCGCCAAGGGTTCCGGCGGTGCACATGAATACCCGCCACATCGTCACCACCCATGGCTGGTTCGGCGGCGGGGCGGATCTGACACCCATGGCGCCGGACGATGCCGACACGGCGACATTCCATGAAGCCCTGAAAGATGCCTGCGACCGGTTCGGCCCGGATCGATATCCCCGTTTCAAGGAATGGTGCGACCGCTATTTCTTCCTGCCGCATCGGAAGGAACCGCGTGGAGTAGGCGGCATTTTCTATGACCAGTTGAGCGACGACTGGGATCGGGATTTCGCGTTTACCAAGGCCGTGGGCGAGGCTTTCCTGGACGTCTATCCTCGGATTGTCCGGCGGCATCTGTCCGAATCGTGGACGCCGGCCGACCGCGAGCACCAGTTGGTCCGGCGAGGACGCTATGTCGAATTCAATCTGCTCCACGACAGAGGGACCAGGTTCGGCCTGATGACCGGCGGCAATACGGAAGCGATCCTGATGTCCATGCCGCCGGAAGCGCGCTGGCCCTAGCCGCCGACCATTCCCCCGGCGCAGCGGGTCCGGCCCGGAGCCTTCGCATGTCATGCCGGCAAAAGACCGGGATCACGCTGCCGGAAATGCGGCGGAACCCCGCTTGCAGCAGGCAGCTTCCGCTTCTTCAGGAGCCGGATTCCGGCAGCGAACGCACCAGGGCAACGGCTTCCTCCAGCTTGTCCAGCGCTTCGGCCCGCCCGGGAGAGAAGTCGTTTGCGACCCACCAGCGCTCAATGAAGTCGAGGCCCCGTCCCACCGCGGGCCCGGTGATGCCCCGGGCAACAAGATCGGCGCCCCGAACCGGAAGCGTCGGCAACTGCCAGGCGGCTGCGGCTGCGGAAAGGGCCTGAAGCCGCAGCATGTCCCTTGCTGCCGATTGTCGTGAACACGCCAGCAGCGTCGCGTCGCGCCACGTTTCCGCACCACACCGATAAAATGCCGCCCTCCATCGTTTTGCTTCGCCCCTGCCATCGTCGCCCGATCGCCACTGCGCGGCGGCGTCGGGTTCATGCTGGATCATTGCCAGCAAACGGTCGGTCGTTCGTGCCGGCGGATTGAGTGATCGAACGGCCGGCTCGACCGCCGCGGGATCGGCAATCAGGGACACCAGGCGCCGACCGGCGTCGGCCGGCAGGCCCAGTCCTTCTTCCAGCGCGATCATCCGGGCGAGGCCGTCTGCCGCCCAGGGTGCAGCGACCGCCAGATCCAGGACCTTGTCGGCGGTCAGGAGGTTGACGGCGTCGGTGGCATGGCGCGCCGTCAGCGTCTTGAAGATCTCCTGGCTGACCCGTTCCCGGGACAGGCTGTTGACCAACGTCGCCAGATCCCGGCACGCGCGTCGGCTGAGCCCATCTGCGCCCGGCAATCCGAAGCGGGCGACGAAGCGATAAAACCGCAGGATGCGCAGGGCGTCTTCACGGATCCTTTTTTCCGGATCGCCGACGAACCGGACCGTCCGGGTTTCCAGATCCGCCATTCCGCCGCAGTAATCGAAGATCGCTCCATCCGGGGTCATGGACAAGGCGTTGATCGTGAAGTCGCGCCGCCAGGCGTCTTCCCGCCAATCTTCCGTGAACCGGACGACAGCATGCCGGCCATCGGTTTCGATGTCACGGCGGAGCGAGGTCACCTCGACGTTCTGGTCCTCGAGAACGGCTGTAACCGTGCCCTGAGCCAGCCCCGTCGGAACCGCCTTGATGCCGGCCGCCGACAAGCACGCCATCACGGCATCGGGCGGACGCGGAACGCCAACATCAAGGTCGACGACATCCTCGCCGGCCAGCGCATCGCGCACGCAGCCGCCGACAAATCGGACGTCTGCCCCGTCGGCGGCAAGCGCCTGCATCAGGCGCCGGACGGGCGGGCGCGCCATCCAGTCGGGCGCAAGGGCCAAATGCGTCCGACCGGTTTCGGAGTGGCCGGGATCCGGCATGCTCAGGTCTGCGGGCCTGTCGGCGGGATCACCGGCGCCAGGGGATTGGCGTCCTTGAGAACGGCGAACAGGACGAAGGCGACGACGGTCAGCACGAGACCGGACAGCGCAATCCAGAACCATGGGCCGTCCTCCCACCGCGGCCCGATCAGGCCTCTTTTCCTTGCGCGACGACGCTCGATATAGAAGTAGATGACGTAGAGAATCAGCGGGATCAGAAAGATCGCCAATTGCTGGATGATCGTTCGAACCATGGATCAGCCTGCCACATTTTCAGTAAGAACTTCGTAGAGGTTCACCAGCATCGCGGCTGTCGCACCCCAGATGTATCGGTCCCGCCAGGGCATTGCGTAGAATGTCCGGTCGATGCCACGCCAGTGTTTCGTTTCGCGTTTGTGATTTGCCGGATCCATGAGATAGGCCAGCGGCACCTCGAACACGTCGTCGACCTCTGCAGGTTCCGGCGCATAGTCGATTCCCGGTGCGACAAATCCGACGATCGGCGCCACAAGATAACCCGTTCCTGTCACATAGTCATCCAGTCGGCCGACAATGTCCACGGCGTGCGCAGGCAGGCCTATCTCCTCCTCCGATTCCCGGAGGGCCGTATGAACCGGATCGGGATCGGTGCGGTCCAGCCGACCGCCGGGAAAGGCTACCTGGCCGGCGTGACGCGACAGCGCCGCCGTGCGTTGAGTCAGGACAACATGGATCCCGTCTGCATGATCCACCAGCGGGAGCAGCACGGCGGCCTCGCGCAACGCCTTCGGAAGAGGCAGATTGGTATCGACGACATGATCACCGCGCAGTCGGAACTGCCGTCGCGACAGCGCGGCATCAGGATCCAGCGGATCGCGCAGTCGCGACAACGTGCCTGACAGGGTGCCGGCGATGAAAGGGCGGTTCATGCAGCAGCCTCGTCCAGCCGACCGATACCCCAGAACCTGCCCCCGGCCCAGACGCCATAATCGGCGTCGCCAGCATCGATTCCCGCAGGAGTTTTCTCGCCCAGATCAATCAATTCGAAAAAGACCGGGCGCGACAGGCGCGCATCCAGCCCGCGATGAACGTGCACATAAGGCCGCGGCTCCCCTGTTTTCCGATCGCGATCGAAGCGCAGCGGATTTTGCGGTCCGACAGTCACATTGTCGTCAAGATTGGTGCGCAGCGTTATCGTCCTGTTGCGTCCTTCGCCATTGGCCGTCATCTCAACGGCGACGAATGGTACATCTTCAACCTCGATCCGGCCCTTTTCCACCGGTGTGATGAGCCAATATTCCCCGCCATCGTCCTTCTCCAGAACGGACGAAAAAAGTTTGACCAGCGACATCCTGCGAATCGGGGAGTTATGGTAATACCACGTCCCGTCGAAGCCGATGCGCATGTGCAGATCGCGCACCATGGACCGGAAACCCTCCCGGTCGCTGCCTGTCACATCGTCATGCGCGGTTTCGGTCATGCAAGTGCCTGTGTCGCTCCCCTTGCCTCTCGCCGGACGACCACATCCCCGGACGCCGCCCTTGGAGATCGACCTTGACCATCGATTCAGCAATCCAGCCGACCGACAATACAACCAGCCTCGTCTCCGGGAATCTTGTGACGGAAGAGGCTCCTGACAAGATGATCGCCGACCTCGAGAAGCTGGGCGACACGCTTGATCGTGTTCGCGCCGGCGTCGGTCGCGTCATATTCGGTCAAGAAAAGGTGGTGGAACAGACACTGATCACACTGCTTTCCGGCGGCCATGTGCTGCTGATCGGCGTACCCGGCCTTGCGAAGACCAAGCTTGTCGAGACCTTGTCCACGGTCCTTGGCATGGACACCAACCGGATCCAGTGTACACCGGACCTGATGCCTGCCGACATCCTGGGTTCCGAGGTCCTGGAAGAACAGGAAGCCGGCCGTCGCGCGTTCCGCTTCATCAAGGGACCAGTGTTCTGCCAGTTGCTGATGGCGGACGAAATCAACCGCGCCAGTCCGCGAACCCAGTCAGCCCTGCTGCAAGCCATGCAGGAACATCGGGTGTCCATCGCCGGCCAGTATCATGCGCTGCCCGATCCCTTTCATGTGCTGGCCACCCAAAACCCGCTCGAACAGGAAGGCACCTATCCGCTGCCGGAGGCCCAACTTGACAGGTTCCTTCTGCAGGTCACGGTCGGCTATCCGGAACTTGCATCCGAACGCCAGATCCTGCTGGCGACGACGGGCGTCGAAGAAGAGACGGCCAGCCGAGTGATCACCCCTGCGGAGTTGCAGAGAGCGCAACGCCTCATCCGCCAGATCCCGGTGGGCGAAAGCGTGCTGGAATCGATCCTGACACTGACGCGCAGCGGCCGGCCGGAAACAACATCGCTGGACGATGTCAAACGGCATGTCGCCTGGGCCCCGGGACCGCGCGCCAGTCAGGCGCTCATGCTGGCCTGCCGTGCCCGCGCCGTTCTGAACGGTCGTCTGGCACCCTCGGTCGACGATGTGGTCGCGCTGGCCCAGCCTGTCCTGCGCCATCGCATGGCTCTCAACTTCGCCGCCCGCGCTGACGGCGTGGTGGTGGATACCGTCATCGACCGAATGTGCGATCCGCTCCGCTAGTCGATCATTACCCGGCGATCCATGCAGGCATGAGCAAAATCGCTTCCCGATTCCGCATCCGGCGCGATGCCGAGACGAGCGCGGGCCGACTGCCTCCGCTTCTGGTCGCTGCACAGCGTGTCGCCGCCACGGTCGAACAGGGTGTCCACGGCAGGCGGCGCGTGGGCCTCGGGGAAACCTTCTGGCAGTTCCGTCAGTACGAACCGGGGGATGCGCTGCGCAGTATCGATTGGCGGCAGTCGGCAAAGACAGATCATATCTACATCCGGGAAACCGAATGGGCCGCCGTCCAGAGTGTCTGGCTTTGGCGCGATGCGTCAGCATCGATGCAGTGGCGATCGGACAAGAAGATCCCGACGAAGCGCGACCGCGCCGATCTGATGGCGCTGGCCCTGGCGTCGCTGCTGACCCGGGGCGGGGAGCAGATCGGTCTGCTCGACCTCGACGGGCGCACGTCCAGCGGCCCGGTGGCACTGGATCGAATGGCCTTCAACCTGCTGGGCAATGGTCCAGAACAGCAATCGTCTGACCTGCCCCGCTTTGAAAGTCTGCCGCGGCATTGCCATCTTGTCCTTTTCGGCGATTTCCTGGGTCCCCTGGAAGAGATCGAACATCGGCTACGGCAATTCGCAAGCAACCGGATCAACGGCTATATCGTCCAGGTACTGGACCCGGCCGAAACCTCGCTGCCGTTCGACGGGCGCACCCGGTTCGAAGGCATGGAAGATGAGGGCCGCATCCTGATCAGGCGCGTGGAGAATGTGCGCGAAGAGTATGTCGCCCGAATGGCGCGGCAACGGACCGGCCTGCAGGAAATCGCCCGCAGCATCGGCTGGAGCCTCACAAGCCACATGACAGATCAACCGCCGGAGCAGGCGTTGCTCGCGCTTTTCGTCCGCATGGCGTCCGAGGCATGACAAGGCTCGGCGCAATGACATGCTGACGCTCGGCGCTCTCGCCTTCGCCGCGCCATGGATCCTGCTGGCCCTGGTGGGCGTTCCTGTTCTCTGGTGGTTGCTGCGCGTCACACCACCGTCGCCGAAGTTGGTGCAGTTTCCGGCAGTCCGGATGCTGTTCCGGCTTCAGGAGAAAGAGGATACGCCGGCCCGAACGCCCTGGTGGCTGCTTCTGCTGCGCGTCCTGATCGTCATCCTGATCATCTTTGGTCTCGCCCATCCGCTGATGAATCCGGAGGAAGGGTTCAAGGAAAATGGGCCGCTGGTGATCGTGATCGACAATGGCTGGTCAGCAGCGCCGAACTGGCAAACGCGCCAGAACAGCGTTTCCGAACTGCTGGATACGGCAGGTCGGGAAGACCGCAAGGTCATTCTCATGGCGACCGCGCGCCGCGCGCCGGCACAGCAAATCTCTGCCTCGAGGCTGATGCGCGCGGCTGATGCCCGCGCCGTATTCCAGGCCATGACACCCCAGCCATGGCCTGGAAATTACAAGGAAGCCGCCCGCGCCCTGGACGAGTTGGCCGAGCGCACGGGCGACGGCAACGTCGTCTGGCTATCCGATGGCCTTCTGCACCAGGACACGGAGACGCTTATGGCATCTCTCCAGAAGGTCGGCCGAGTCATGGCGCTGATCGACGCTGCTCGGGACCTGCCAGTGCTGCTGCACCCGGCTCGCCTCGCCGGCACCCAACTCGCCATCCCCCTGGAAAGGGCCACGGTCGATCGTCCCGCGCAGTACGAACTTCAGATGATGGACGAAAACGGCCGCGTGATCGGGCGGCGCACGGTCTCCTTCAAGGCATCGGAGCGCAAGATCGACACGATGTTGTCGCTGCCCGCCGAACTGCGCAACCGACTCGCGCAAGTCAATGTGGACCGACATCAAGGCGTCGGAGCCACATTGCTTCTGGACGAGCGGCTGCGCCGCCGACCCGCCGGCGTGGTCTCCGCCGCGGCGCTGACCGGCAGCCGGCGCCTGTTATCCGACCCGTTCTATATCGAGCGGGCGCTTTCGCCTTTCAGTGAGGTCCGCAAAGGTCCCGTTGACCAATTGTTGCAACGTCCTCTGTCGGTGATCTTCCTGCCTGACCGGGCGCCGCTTACCCGGCAGGAAAGGGAGCGATTGGCACGCTGGGTAAAGGAGGGCGGGTTGCTGGTCCGCTTTGCCGGCCCCGCCCTGGCCCGGAACAGCGACGAACTGGTGCCGGTGCGGTTGCGGAGCGGGGATCGATCCTTCGGCGGCGCGATGACCTGGGCGCAACCGCTGGGTCTGGCCGACTTTGATGCCGACAGCCCGTTTGCCGGATTGTCGGTGCCGAGTGATGTTGCCGTCAGGCGGCAAGTCCTGACCGAACCGGGGATCGAACTCGCGCGCAAGACCTGGGCGCGACTGCGGGACGGCACGCCGCTGGTCACCGCCGACAAACGTGGCAAGGGCATGATCGTGCTGTTCCACACGACGGCCAATCCCGATTGGTCGAACCTACCGCTTTCCGGCATTTTTGTCGAAATGCTCCGGCGAACCGTAGCCTTGGGCCGCGGCGTTGCGGAGGGCGGCGCGCGGCAAGCCACGCTGTTGCCCTATCGAATTCTGGACGGATTCGGCAAGCTGGTCGAAGCACCGGAATGGGTCCGCCCGATAGAAACCGTGAACTTCCCGAAAACTGTCGTCCGCCCCGCGAACCCGCCGGGCCTGTATGGCGATTCGGCCAGTCGGCGCAGCTTGAACCTGTCGTCGACGGTCAGAAAACTGGAACCGCTGGATGCACTGCCGACAGGTATCGCCAGATCAGGGTACAAGAAGGCCAAGGAAATCGACCTTCGTCCCTGGCTGTTGATGGCGGCGCTGGCCTTGTTCCTGCTTGATTTGCTGATCAGTTTCCTGATGCGCGGACTTCTGTCTCAACGAACGGCAGCGAGGACGGCAGCCCTGGCGCTGCTGGCTCTTCCTGGCACCGTCCTGCTCGCTTCCGGTGTTGCGCAAGTCCAAGCGCAGGTTCCGGAAGAGGACGCCATCCGCGCAACACGCGAAACGGTTTTTGCCTACGTGAAGACCGGCAACAGCGGTGCAGACCGTGTCAGTCGACGCGGTCTGATCGGCCTGGGGATCGTTCTGGCATCGCGAACCTCCGTCGAGCCCGGTCCGCCGCGCGCAGTGGACGTGAACACCGATGAGTTGGCATTCTACCCCTTGTTGTACTGGCCGGTGATTGACGGCCAGACGCCGCCCACCAAACAGGGCAATAGCCGCTTGCAGGCCTTTTTGGGCAACGGCGGCATGATCGTCTTCGACATTCGCTTGCCGGAAGGGTTCCGGTCCAACGCTCTGAAGAACCTGGCGGCAGGATTGAAGATGCCTGCATTGCGGGAGACGCCGTCAAACCACGTGCTGACACGAGCCTATTACCTGCTTCAGCGGTTCCCTGGCCGCCGGACGGGTGAGCCGGTCTGGGTCGCTCGGAAAGAGCAGACAGCCAACGACGGCGTATCCCCGATCATCATCGGCTCCAACGACTGGGCCTCGGCCTGGGCGATCGATCTGTCCGGCCGCCCGATGTTCCCGGTGCCACTGGGCGGCGAGTATCAGCGCGAACTGGCCTATCGGGTTGGCATCAATATCGTGATGTACGCCCTGACCGGCAACTACAAGTCAGACCAGGTTCACATCCCCACCATCATTCGACGGCTGGGGCAGTAGGTCGGTGCATAGATGAGCGATCTGGGTACAAGCATTGCTTTCTCGCCGTTGGCTCCCTGGGCGGCGCTTTACGCCTTTGCCGGCGTCACGGCGATCCTCGTCCTGACAGGCCTCTTTCTCGGGGCGCGCGGTGTTCTTTTTCGGGCGCTGGCCGCCAGTGTCCTGTGGGCCGTGCTGGCCAATCCGTCGCTGGTGATGGAAAACCGCAATCCGCTGAGCGACATCGCGGTGGTGGTCGTCGATGAATCGCCAAGTCAGGATCTGAACAACCGGCGGGAACTGAACACTCAAACCCTTGCCGACATCCGCAAGAAATTGCAGGCCATGAGTGGCCTGGAAGTCAAGGTCGTTCGCGTCGGCCTCGACCGGTCGGAGGACGGCACGATGGTCTTCGGTCCCCTGGAAAGAGCGCTGGCTGACGTCCCGCGCAAGCGGCTGGCCGGAGTCATCGTCATCACCGATGGGCAGATCCATGACGCACAGGCCAGGAACCGGACGCTCCGCGACATTGGCCCGGTCCATTTCCTGTTGACTGGCAAGAAGAACGAAGGCGATCGCCGGCTTGTGGTCGAATCCGCGCCATCTTACGGCCTTGTGGGCAAGCCGCTGGCGATGAAGATCCGGGTCGACGACAATGCCGCGCCACCCGACGACAGTGCCGTCGTTCGCGTGAAACGGGACGGCAAGCTGTGGCGCAGGTTCACGATCAACGTCAACGTCACCACCCCGATCGACATTCGCCTGGAACACCGCGGGCAGACTTTCTTCGAGTTGGACGTCGATCGCGGCCGTCAGGAACTGACGCTGGAAAACAACAACAAGGTCATCACCGTCAACGGTATCCGCGACCGGCTTCGTGTACTCCTGGTCTCCGGTGAACCGCATCCCGGCGAGCGCGCATGGCGCAACATTCTCAAGGCGGATCCGGGCGTGGACCTCGTGCATTTCACCATTCTGCGCCCGCCGGAAAAGCGTGACATGACACCGGTCAACGAACTGGCCCTAATCTCCTTTCCGGTGCGAGAACTGTTTCAGGAGAAACTGGATCAATTCCACCTGATCATCTTCGACCGCTACAGGCGACGGGGCGTGATCCGGGCTCATTATCTGCAGAACATCGCGGAGTACGTCAGGCGAGGCGGCGCACTGATGGTAGCGGCCGGACCGGCCTATGCCGGCCCGCTGAGTCTGGCGCACACGGCGATCGGCCCGCTGTTGCCCGGACGGCAGACCGGCGAAATCTATCGCCGGGGCTTTCGCGCCACACGCACGGAAGAAGGCAAGCGGCATCCGGTCACTGCACGCCTTTCCGGCGCCGGCGCGGGCCCCAGTCCCTGGGGCCGCTGGTTCCGCCAGATCGAGGTGTCGAGATTGCGTGGCAACGTCCTGCTCAACGGATTGGACGGCAAGCCGCTGCTGATCCTGGATCGAGTCGGCAAGGGCCGGGTTGCACAACTGTTATCCGACCAGGCATGGCTGTGGGACCGCGGCTTCGAAGGCGGCGGCCCCCAGGCCGAATTGCTGCGCCGCGTTTCGCACTGGCTGATGAAAGAACCGGAGTTGGAAGAAGAGTATCTCCAGGCGCATATCCGCAACCGCCGACTGGAGATCCTGCGTCGCAGCCTGAAGCCCTCCAACCGGTCGGCGCGCATGACCATGCCGGACGGCAAGGCTGTTCAGATACCGATGAAGGACAGGGGCGATGGCACGGCCGTCGGATCGCTGGCAGTGAAATTGCCCGGCCTCTACCGGATCACGGACGGTGCGTTGAGCACGATGGTCGCGATTGGCTCATTAAATCCGCAGGAAATCTCGGACGTGCGCACCACCGCGAAGATGGCAAAACCGTTGATCGAAGCCAACACCGGCAGTGTGGTGTGGTTGGGCGAAAGCGGCTCGCCGGACATCCGCAGGGTGGATCGGGAGCGTCGGATCAGCGGCACGGGCGGCTTCGGTCAGTGGATCGGTCTGATCCGCAATGGCGACCATACGGTTACCGGCATTCGCGAAATTCCGATGCTGGCAGGCCTTCTGGGATTGTTGCTGGCCCTGTTGCCAATGCTCGCAGGATGGCGCCGCGAAGGCAAGTGATCGATGGCCACTACCGACATCCGTGCGGTGGATTTGATAATGACGTCAAACCCTCTGAAGCGTTCGGCGTAACACAAAATCAACTGCTTCCCGAGCCTCTTGCAGAACCGTCCGAACGAGCGTGATTTCCGGTGACATGATCTGATTTCGGTTTGGAGGCGGGTTTCGGGGTCGCCCTGTGGTATCCCGGGTTTGGGCCCACAAGCGACCAGGGAGACAACCCCGATGACCCTGAGCGCGAAGCTATCCGATTTCCGGCACAGGTTTCAAGGGGAGTTGTTCCCGGCTCTGGCGGAGGAGGTGGGCCCTCTGCTCGGGACGTACCGCTGTTTCGTGGCGGCGCCTGATCTGGTCGGCGTCGAGGGCTTCGTGGGCGCACCGGGAAGCGGGCCGGGTCGTCCTCCGGAGGACCGACGCGCTCTTGCGCGGGCGTTTCCGGCCAGGGCCGTGCGGGGCCTTCCGACGACGCGGCATCTGATCGACAGGCTCGGGGTGGACCCGGCGTTGCGGCGATTGTGCGGCTGGTCCCGCCTTCGGGGCCATTCCGGGCGAGGCGACGTTTTCGCGGGCCCTTGCGGAGTTCTCTGCCTCGCGTCTTGCGGAGAGAATGCATGAAGCCCTGGTGGTCGATGCGCCTGGTGAGACGCTCATCGGTCATGTGTCGCGGGACGCGACCGCCATCGAGGGTCGGGAGGCAGCGGTGGCGAAGCCGAAGAAGACCGAGACGCCCAAGCCGCAAGGGAGAAGAAAGGCCGAAGACACCGTCCCGTCTCGAGCGGCAGGCGGGCGGCATGAGCCTCGAGGTAATGCTCGCCGACCTCCCGAAGGTCTGCGACCGGGGCACGAAGAAGAACGCCCGTGGGATCCGGGAAACCTGGCGCGGCTGCAGGCTCCCTGTCGACACGGCCGACTGCGGCGTGCCGCTCGGTGCCATCCTCACCTCGGCTTCCCTGCACGACTCCCGGGTCGCCATCCCCTTGGCCACCATGACTGCCGGCCGGGTCGCGAACCTCCACGACCTCATGGACGGTGCCTGTGACGCGACGGAGATACACACGGTCAGCGAACGCTTCGGCCCTGTCCCGATCATTGCCACCAACCCCCGCCGCGACAAGGCCCTCGATCAAGCCCTGAACCGGGAGGTCCGGGCTCAACGTGCTGCCGGCCATTCCGACGCCCGAACCGTCCGATACCGTGTCCGCCCTGTCGTCGAGAGGACAAACGCCAGGCTCGAGGACGCGTTCGGCGCCCGTCATGTCCGCGTGCGGGGACCCACGAAAGTCGCCTGCCATCTGATGTCCGGCCTGCTCGCACTCGCGGCCGACCGGATCATCCGCCTCGCCGCGCCATGGCGCCGGCCAACCGGATCCACTGATCCCACACTGTGCCCCCCAACGGGCACGGCCACAAAACGCTCGTCTCAAGACGCGCCAAAGACCCCGCGCAGGCAACGCCAAGTCCCGTTGCTGACCTGAATACGCCCCTCGCCGGCTCAACCAGGCCCATGACTGCTGCCGCCATACCTCAGGCCGGCAATTCTGCAAGAGGGTCGTGCCGGTAAAGCGTTTCATGAGGATCTCCCTTTCAAGCGTGATCGCCTGCGCAGAGCTTGACCCTGGAAGAGGTACAGCGGGGGCCGCACAGGCGAGAGTTTCCCCGCCGCAGGATGGTCTCTGGCAGGCGGTGGTGGTCAGTGCAAATGCGGGCAATGCGGCGAGTCAGGACGCCGTCTCGACGCATTGTCTGGCGATGGGGCGCTTGGCAACAACCGGGAGGCGCGTTGCTTCAGTTTCCCCCTCGACGTCATCGACAAACACCGTGACGGCGTAACGGGTGCCCGGTTGCAGGCTGTGGAAGGTGCTCGTTTGGCTCGGCACGTTCCGACCGCTGCGCGCGGTCCCCATGACACTATAGAAGCCATGGACCAGATTACCGTCACCATCGACCAGTCCGAGAAGGAGCCGGGCACTGGTGGCGGTGCCCAATTGGGAGATTATATTCCCATCCGTGAGGTATGGGGTGTTCACCTGATCCAGGCCCAATGTTCCTACTGTCACTGTGACCGCGTTGCTTGACGTCGCTGGTGTCGCGCGAGTGAACCAAGAGGGGTAGGTTTTCGTGTCCCCAGGTGTGATGGTCAGGTGTCGAGGATTGATGGTGCCGCCGCTATTTGCCGGGCAGACCTCCCTTCCAACCGTCTGCGCCTGCGCAGGCGCCATGTGCAGTGCAAGGACCGCGATCAGCATCGCGGCGCAGGCCGGGAACATGCGGATGATGCGAAGGGACATGGCCAGGGCCTCCTGTGCTTCATGAGGCCCCGGTATGAGGCCCCGGTATGAGGCCCCGGTATGAGGCCCCGGTATGAGGCCCCGGTATGAGGCCCCGGTATGAGGCCCCGGTATGAGGCCCCGGTATGAGGCCCCGGTATGAGATGTGCCAAAGCCTGACACGGACGGACACACCCGTCAAGGCCAGAACGGCGATGGGTGACGTAAGGATTCATGTGTCAGGTGGGAGTGGGGTACTCCCTGTGGTTCACGACAACCGCAAGAAGGAGCTCCGCGATGCCACGGCAGGCTGCAACGATCGAGAGTCTGCCACAGGCGTTCGAGGGGGTGAAGGAGATGCAGGCAGACGGACCGGAGCGGGGCGAGGGTTGTCGCCCCCTCGGTCGCCAGGCGCCGGCAGGACATCTGCCCCGGGGCCGTCGCTTCCCTGCGCAACGATCCCGACGGTCTGCTCGCCTGCTTCCGCCGCAGGACCCTTGCCGGGCGAAGGCAGGTCAGGACCACCAACGCCGGCGAACGACGGTTCCGCGAGGTCCGCAGACGGACACGGTCCAAGGGAACCTTCCGGGACCGGACCTTGATGGACTGCATCCTCCACGCGGTCTTCATCCACGAAGACAGGTCTCGGGGAATCAGTACCCCGGTCTCGGTGACACATGATCCTTGACGTTGCCGTGTCTCGGTTTGACTTTCGGTGCCATCGAGCTGAGGGTTCCTGCGCACCATCCGCTGGACAAGGCTGCGGCGGTCGATCTGGTGAAGAAGGCCAGAACACGAAGCGCAGTTGCGCATGGAGTGGGACAGGAAGGGAAGGATGCGCCGCAGGGTTTCTCCCGAACGCCGCCGTGAGATCGCCATGGAGGGTGTCAGGGCGCGTCTGTCTGCAAGGTTGGCGGAAGATGCTGCCCTGAAGCCGGGTCCGCGTGACCCATACAAAAATAAGGACCTCAAAATTCAAACTGAGCCACTACCAACAATACAGGAGCTTGCAAACCCGTGTTTCGGGCACCACATTCTAAGAGAAAAACAATGTCATATCAAACAGTTGGCATCGAAGATGCGCCGTATGGCGTCAGATATTCCTGACTGCATCCCGGAAGCATGATCGTCCTTATAACCGGTGTCGCCGGATTCATCGGCATGAATTGCGCTGCCGCCTTGTTGGACCGGGGAGACGCCGTTGTCGGTATCGATAATCTGAATGATTACTACGATCCGGCTCTCAAGAAAGCCCGGCTGGAGCGCCTGCAGGATCGGAAGCGGTTTCAATTCCAAAGGGTGGATGTTGCGGACGAAGAAGCCATGGCACGGTGTATCGGCGCACTACCCGACCAATCGTCGGTGCTCCATCTGGCGGCCCAGGCTGGGGTCCGCTATTCGCTGGAGAAGCCGACCGCCTACCTGCAATCCAATGTACGTGGCCAGTTATCGGTTCTCGAAGCGGTCCGCCATCACGGAAAGATCCGTCACCTGGCCTATGCCAGTTCGTCATCGGTCTACGGCGGCAATACAACGATACCCTTTTCGACCGATCACCGCGTCGACAGACCCATTTCACTCTATGCGGCGACCAAGCGCTCTGCCGAACTGATGAGCTGGTGCTATGCACATCTTTATGACCTGCCGCAAACGGGTTTGCGGTTCTTCACCGTTTACGGGCCCTGGGGCAGGCCGGACATGTCAGCATATCTGTTTACCAAGGCCATCCTGGCCGGCAACCCGATCAAGGTCTTCAACCGCGGTGAAATGCGCCGCGACTTCACCTATATCGACGATATCGTTGCTGGCACTCTCGCAGCTCTTGACCGTCCGCCTGCCAGTGAGAGCGCTGCGCCACCTCATGCGATCTACAATCTCGGCAACAATAGTCCGCAGGAACTCTTGACGTTTATCCGTACCGTGGAAGCAGCCTGTGGCCGCAGCGCGATCCTGGAAATGCAGCCGATGCAACCGGGCGACGTCAAGGAAACCTGTGCAAACATCGACGCCAGCAAGCGCGATCTGGGATATCGGCCCAAGACGACCATCGCAGAAGGAATTCCGAAATTTGTGCATTGGTTTCGGCAGTACCACGGCCGTTGAGCCTGCCGCCGCCCCGCGGCGTCGGTGTGACGGGTCGAATTCCTGGCAAGTCTTCCCGCATTTGCAATATGCGACAAACATCAGGATATCCCTGAAATCCGCGTCGGCGATACCAGACATCCGCCTCTCAACCCGGCACTTCAACGAAATCAGAGACGTCAATGATACGGTCGTTACAGGACTCGAACAGCAAATCTTCCCCGAAAACCGGGGATCCGGGCGATCTACCGACCTGGGATCTGGCCGACCTTTATCGATTTCCGGATGATGCTGCCCTGGCAAAAGATCTCGACCGGACCGATGCCGAGGCCAGTCATTTCGCAGAGCATTGGGCCGGCAAGATCGGCGAAGTAACGGGAGATCGTCTGGCCGACGCGATCGAAGAATACGAGCGCATCGAAGAACAGATGGGTCGTCTGGCCAGCTACGCCCAGCTTCTCCACGCGGGTGACCAGCTTGATCACGAGATCGGTCGCTTCTTCCAGACCGTCAACGAACGCCTCAACGACGCTTCCGCCCGGCTGGTTTTCTTCGCACTGGAAATCAACCGTATCGAGGAGGCCCGCCTTCACGCCATGCTGTCCGACAGTCCGCGTCTTCAGGCATGGCAGCCCTGGTTACGCGATACACGCGCTTATCGCGATCACCAGCTGTCCGACGAGGCGGAACGCCTGCTGCACGACAAGCAAGTTGCCGGCCGCAGCGCGTGGAATCGACTGTTCGACGAAACCATTGCCGGCCTTCGTTTTCCACTTAACGGCGAACATCTGACCGAAACAGAGGCACTGCACCGCCTGTCGGATCCGGATCGGTCGGTACGCGAGGCAGTCGGCAAGGCCATCGCGTCCACGCTTCATCAAAATGTCAAGCTGTTTGGTCACATCACCAATACGCTTGCCAAGGACAAGGAGATCGAAGACCGATGGCGCCGTTATCCGCGTGCGGTTTCCGCCCGCAATCTCGCCAATCATGTCGAAGACACGGTTGTCGATGCGCTGTCTTCGGCGGTGCGGAATGCTTATCCCCGACTGTCCCACCGATACTATCGGATAAAGGCGGACTGGCTGGGTCTGGATCGGTTGAAGTACTGGGATCGCAATGCGCCACTTCCAGAAGCTCCGGAGCGTCTGCTGGACTGGTCGTCAGCGGAGGAGATCGTCCTGGATGCCTATCGACGGTTCTCGCCGACTCTCGCGGAAATCGGCCGCCAGTTCTTTGCCGAACACTGGATCGACGCAGCGCCGCGGCTCGGAAAGGCATCGGGCGCCTTTTCTCACCCGACAGTTCCGTCTGCGCATCCCTATATTCTGATGAATTACCAAGGTCAGATCCGCGATGTGATGACCCTGGCCCACGAACTGGGGCATGGAGTACATCAGGTCCTGGCCGCCGAACGGGGCCATCTCCTGAGCCGGACGCCGCTGACGCTGGCGGAAACAGCGTCCGTCTTCGGCGAAATGCTGACCTTTCGCTCGCTGCTGGACAAAGAGTCGGACCCGCAGCACCGGCGCGTCCTTCTTGCCGGGAAGGTGGAGGACATGTTGAATACGGTGGTCCGCCAGATCTCGTTCTACGAGTTCGAGCGGCGTCTGCACGACCGGCGCCGGGAGGGCGAGTTGTTGCCCGAGCAGATCGGACAGATCTGGATGGACACTTCTCGGGAAAGTCTTGGCCCGGCCTTTGATCTGGACGAGGATTATGCCGTCTTCTGGACTTATGTTCCCCACTTCATCCATGTGCCGTTTTACGTCTACGCCTATGCGTTCGGCGATTGCCTCGTGAATGCCCTGTACGCCGTCTATCAGGAGAAACCGGCAGGTTTCGCCGAAAAATACCTGAACCTGCTGAAGGCGGGAGGAACGCTTCGGCATCGCGAGCTTCTGGCGCCATTCGACCTCGACGCCTCCGATCCGACCTTCTGGGACAGGGGCCTTTCGGTCATTGAAGGTTTCATCGGCGAACTCGAAAGCATGTGACCGCCGTACCGAAAGCTTTTGCGATACTCACGCTGCGGCGGGTATCGCAGGCAGGACATCGTCATGCTGACTGCAGCCCGCCAAAGAAAGGGAAGGCCAAACGCATGCCGGCAGCGATCGTCGGGCCGGCATGTTTCCTGCTCCTGCCGCCAGACCCCTGGAATCGGCATCGTTGCTGCCGGACATACCAAGGCAAGGCAGCAAGCGCAGAAGCCCTCGTCAACCCGGCAAACGACTTCCGGCTCACCCGTCCGGCAGCGGGGGGCGATTCGGGAATGGTCCGACATTTCACCACATCATCCTGACCCGCATCGCTTTCCAGATCACAGGAGAGAAGCTTGACGCCGAGGGATGGATCGGCCGCCCACCGATCCATGGCGTCGGCAATCGCGAGATGGCGCGTCAAAGAAGGGATCCTTGCTGGTCGTCCGACGACGGTTTTCGTCCTCGCGGTTTCCCGGTCGATGGTCCATTCCCGTCGGGCGCAACGGTCGCCGCCACGCTTCCGTCGCCAAATCGAATCGTCACGTCAACAGCTCGGTACGCTGCCTCGCAGTCCGTTATCGGATCGCCGCCCCGTTCCCGCACCAGCGCGAAACCACGGTCCAGCACCCGTTCGTACGAGTACGAGTCCAGAAGCCTCCTGCGGTGATCGAGACGTTCGTGCAGGTCCACGAGCCGCCGGGACATTTGTGGCTGCAATCGGTCGCCAGCATTCGCCAGACGCTCTTGTGCGCGGGAGACAAGCTGATGCAATGCCGCCGAACGGACTCCGGCCGCAGCCTGCGCCGCCGCTGAGGATTTTTCGTGCACCAAGCGCTTCAAGCCGAGCTTCAGGCGCTCGGCTTGATCATCCAACCGTTGGGATTTCGTGGCGAGCAACGACCGCGGATCAGGCAGTCCGCGCGCGGCACTTTCCAGACGCAGTCTGTTTTCCTCGAGGAGCCGTCCCAGCCCGGACACCAGTCGCCTGCCATCATCCAGCACCTGGGCGACCAGTTCGCTGCGAACCGGCACGGCAATTTCCGCGGCAGCCGTTGGCGTCGGGGCCCGTCGATCCGACGCGTAGTCGATGAGGGTCCAGTCGGTCTCATGCCCAACGGCGCTGATCAAGGGGATTGCAGAGGCCGCCGCTGCACGGACCACGTCTTCTTCGTTGAAGGCCCAAAGGTCTTCGACTGATCCGCCGCCACGCGCGACGATCAGCACGTCCGGCCGCGGCATGGATCCGTCCGCGGCGATGGCGTTGAAACCTTCGATAGCAGCTGTAATTTCACCGGCAGCGGAGTCGCCCTGGACCCGAACCGGCCACAACAGAACATGCCGTGGAAACCGGTCCTGCAGGCGGTGCATAATGTCGCGGATTACGGCCCCAGTCGGCGACGTCACCACGCCGATGACGGTGGGGAGGTAAGGCAAAGGCTGCTTCCTTGCGTCATCGAACAGGCCTTCGGCCGCCAGTTTTCGGCGGCGCGCCTCCAGGAGCTTCAACAACGCGCCTTCACCCGCAAGCTCCAACTCTTCAACGACGATCTGATATCTGGAACGGCTTGCGTAGGTCGTGATCTTACCGGTCGCAATCACTTCCAGACCGTCTTCCGGGTCGATCGCCAACCGGCTGGCGGTGGTACGCCAGCAAACGGCATCCAGCGTTGCGCTGTCATCCTTGAGCGCCATGTAGAGATGGCCGGACTCGGCCCGCTTGAAGCCGGAAATCTCGCCCCGTACCCGGACGCGAAGGAACTCTCCTTCGACAACCCGCTTCAGCGCCGCAGAGAGTTCCGAGACTGAAGCAACCGGCGCATTGTGTCCGGGACCGGCGGCGTCGGGCAATCGACCAGACCCGTTCATCGCGGTGTGACCGCGATATCACCGATCTCGCCGTTCGTGAGACTGACGAGTTCGTCCGGCGTCAACGGAAACACGGCAAACGGCGTGCCCGCAGCCGCCCATATTTCCGGCAGAGCCAGCAGGTCCCGGTCGATCACCACCACCGACTGCTCTGCGTGCGCAAAAGGCGGAACGCCGCCGATCACGTACCCCGTCCTGGATCGGACAAAGTCTGCATCAGCCTTGCCGATCTTCTCGCCGACCAGTGCCTCGACCGCCCGTTCGTCGACCCGATTATTGCCGCGGGCGACCACCAACACGGCCCGACCGCTTTTCCTGGCACGGAAAATGATGGATTTGGCAATTTGGGAAACATCGCATCCGATAGCTGCCGCCGCTTCAACACTGCTTCGAGTGACGTCCGGCATCACTTGCACTTCCCTTACCAGGCCGGCGGCGGTCAGGGCGTCCTGGATACGCTGCGCAGCCGCAGGCAAGCCGTCGACGGTCATGCCCCCAACTCCCGGGACCGGCGAGCGGCTGCTGCAACAGCCCGCTTCACCAGAGCGCTCAATCCGTTGTTGTCGGCCATCAGCACTTCCAGCGCGGCAGCGGTCGTGCCCCTCCGACTGGTCACGTTGTGCCGCAAGGTGGAGGCAGATTCCGGCGATTGATGCAGCAGTTCCCCGGCGCCAGCCACCGTCGCGCGAGCCAGCCTGCCGGCCACTTCAGGTGACAAGCCCTCGGCAATACCCGCCGTCGTCATCGCTTCAACCAGATGAAAGACATAAGCCGGCCCGCTGCCGGAGACCGCCGTGACGGCATCGATGTCCGCCTCGTTCGTGATCCAGACGACATCCCCGACTGATCGCAACAGCTGCTCGCACAGAACCCGGTGAGGCGGCCGGACTTTGGCGTTACACATGGCAGCGGTCACGCCCCGGCCAACGGCGGCCGGCGTGTTCGGCATGGACCGGATGACGGGCGCCGTGGCGGACAAGGCCTTTTCGAGAAAGCCGATGGTTGTTCCGGCTGCGATGGAGAGGAAGACAGCACCCGTATTCGAATACCTGGCATAAGCCGGTACCACCGCTCCCATCAACTGCGGCTTCACCGCCAGGATGACGACATCAGGGCGGAATGTTTCAGGAACGTTTTCTGGCCTCTCGACAAACAGGCCCCGCCGATCATCGGCAAGCGCCGCCCTTGCGTCCTTGAGAGGTTCGACCACAATGACGTTGTCGGGGGTTGCGCCGCCAGCAATCCAGCCACGCAACAGGGCAGTTCCCATCTTGCCGCAGCCAACAAGCATCAGACGCGCTGCGGCAAGGTCCATGGATAAAGTTCCCTATGCTTCGCCGACGGTATCCAGGAGGGATGCTGCCACAGCTTCCTTGGCGGTTTTTCCGCCCCAGGTCACGAACTGAAAGGCGGGATAGAATCGCTCGCATTCAGTAAGCGCGATGTCAACCAGATCTTCAAGCTGCTCGACGCTGGCGCCCTGATGGCCGCGCAACAGGACTGTGTGACGGAAGACCGGATTCGAATCATCTTCCGGTACCACGAAGGAACCCAGCCACAGTTTGTTGTTGATCATCAACAGCAACTGCGAAATGTCATCCAGCTTTTTCTTGGGGATGCGCATGTCCATGAAGCAGGACAGGTGCACCGCATTCAGGTGTGCGCTCCAGACAAAGTGCATGTGATAGCCGCACCAGTGACCGGGATATTCGACCGCCATTTCGTCGTCGCTGTTGCGTTCGAATATCCACTCGTTGGCGTTGACGATTTCCTCCAGCATGTCAAGCGGGTTCGGGGTCTTCCAGGTATCAAGCGCGATGCCAGACATGATTCACTCTCCTCTAGCAGCTTCGCGACAACACCGGACCGGAAGCGTGGATACGAGCGAGACCCGTCACGGGAGACGGAATTTCATGCAGATGTCTGCCAATGGTGTGTGGAATCACGACAACCGCATGTCATCAGACGCAGAGTCTGCCACTTCAAAGGCCGGCTGGCAACAAGATTTATTGTCGGTTTTCGATTATTGCACCAGATATTGATTCGACGAACGCCGGCTGGCCTTGTGCCTGAGCCGTTTCCCTGTCGTAAAACCAGGGTCGTGGAAAGATTCGAAATCTGGGGGCGCCTATGCCGTCTTGGTGCGCGCGCCTTTCCTGCCCCCGCGGCCCGGCTTTTCAAGTTTTTCCAAACGGGCAAGAGCTTCGGCCAGCTGCGCCGTCATGGCTTCCTGTTCGTCGCGGGCCTTGGCAGCCATGAGGCGGACCACATCGAACTCTTCGCGAGTGACAAGGTCCATATCGGCCAGCAGTTCCTGCAGGCGCGCCTTCACGCTCGCTTCGACCTCGGTGCGAACGCCGGCGGCGACACCCAGCATGCCTGTCGTCATCCGCGCGAAATCATCCAGCAACCTCTTGTTGGACTGCATGATGTGTTCTCCTTCCGGCACTGAGGTAGAGATGGTGTGCGGGCATCATCCAGGCAACGGCGGCAACGACGCGCCAGATCAGGCCACGATATCGTCCCGAGGCGGCAGAGCCATGCTGCGGCGATCCATGGCGACGGACTTGATCAGGGCAAAAACCGGCTTTCCGGGGCCGAGACCCAGATCGGCGACCGCGCTGGCCGTCACGGTCGCGGCGATGCGGTTTTCGCCAGCCTCGTCGGAAACCTTCACGATGACGGTTCGAAACGGGTCTTCGGTGTCGGTCAGGCTTTCCACCGTACCGGCCAGGATGTTCCGGATGCTGATGTCTTTCGGCCGGGCGAGTGCGAGAGAAACATCCCGGGCGCGTATTCGAACGCGAACCTGACGACCTTCCGGCAGCGGAATGGATGGCACGACCAGAGCACCGCCCGGGAAAACGAGGCGACTCATCTTGCGCGCGGCGTCATGGCCGGTCACCGCCGCTGTCAGGACAGAACCGGCCTGAAAACGACCGGTCATCGGCATCAGGTCGGGTCGCGAGAACACTTCATCCACCGTCCCGGTCGCCAGGACCTTTCCGTCGGACAACAGCACGACCGTGTCGGCAAGGCGGGCGACCTCCTCGATCTGGTGACTGACATACAGGATCGGCAATCCGGCTTCGTCCCGCAGGCGTTCTACATAGGGCAGAATTTCTGCCTTGCGCGCCGCGTCGAGAGAAGCAAGAGGCTCATCCATCAGCAGGATGTCGGGAGCGGACAGCAAGGCTCGCCCGATAGCCACCCGCTGCTGCTCCCCGCCCGACAACGTGGACGGCTTCCGTTGGATCAGATCGCCCAATCCCAAGAGATCGACAATGCGCTCGAAGTCGGGATTCTGACGGGCCGCACGGGCATAGAGCAGATTGCGGCGTACGCTCATGTGCGGGAACAGCCGACCTTCCTGAAAGACGACGCCGACACGACGTTCCGGCGCTGACAGGTCGACCTTCTGTCCGGAGTCGAACAGGACACGGTCGCCGACCGCAATTCGTCCGTGGTCAGGACGCAGCAGTCCGGCAACGATCTGCACCGTGCTTGTCTTGCCGGCGCCCGATCGTCCGAACAGCGCGGTGACTCCCCGGTTGGACGCAAAGCAGATATCCAGCTGCAACGCGCCAAGGCGCTTGACAATGGCAACATCAAGCATCGCTGGTCTGGTCAGGCTGGATCCGCCGACGCGTCCGCAGGGCAAGGATTTCGGCGATGACGACCGCCAGCACCGAAATGCCGATGGCGATGACAGTGAGACGCAGCACGGCATTTTCCTGGCCCGGTACCTGCAGCAACGAATAAACGGCCAGCGACAATGTCTGCGTTTCGCCGGGGATATTCGAAACCAGCGTGATCGTGGCGCCGAATTCGCCCAGCGCCTTGGCAAAGCCCAACACGGCCCCGGCAATGATGCCGGGCTGGGCGAGCGGCAGGCTGACGGTCAGGAACCGCCGCCAGCTTCTGGCGCCCAGAGTGGCGGCGGCCTGCTCCAGTCTTGGATCGACAGCCTCAAAGGACAGACGTATCGGCCGGACGATGAGCGGAAACGCCATCACGGAAGCCGCAACAACCGCGCCGGTCCAGCGAAAGGCGATTTCGATGCCGAACCAGCGGTCCAGCCAGACGCCGATCCAACCTTGCTTGCCCAACAGAATCAGCAAGACAAAGCCTGTCACGACCGGCGGCAGAACCAGAGGCAGCGTCAGGAATGAATTGACCAGCATCTTGCCGGGAAACTCTCGCCTTGCCAGCACCCAGGCGAGGGCAACGGCCAGCGGCAGCGTAACGACCAGACTCCAGAACGCCACACTCAGACTCAGCAGCAGGGCATCGGTTTCGACGTCGCTCAACATGCGTGTTACCGAGCACCCGGGGTGCTATAACCGGCAGCCTGGAAGATGCGGCGGGCATTCGGCCCCATCAAGCCCTTGAGCCAGATACCTGCACACCGAACGCCGCTGCCTGTCACTACTGCGCCTGTGTAACGAATCGGAGGATGGCTGCCGGCGGGAAACCGGGCAATCGTCTGCACACGAGGGTCCGCGGCGGCATCAGTCCGGTAAACGATGCCCAGCGAGGCTTCGCGACGCGCCACGTAGGACAGAGCAATCCGGACGTTGGCCGTCAGGATCGCCTTGGGTTGCAGACGCTTCCACAGCCCCATCTTCCGCAATGCCGCCCGTGCATAGCGGCCTGCGGGAACGTGGGCCGGGTCACCCATGGCAAACCGCTCTGTATCGAGGCGCGCTGCGATCGCCGATTCCGGTTGCAATGTCGTCATCCGGGCAACAGACCTCGCGCCAATGACAACCAGCTGGTTCGTCAGCAGCACTGCTTTTTCCAGGCCTTCGACCCGGAGGCGTCCGCGCGCGACAAGAAAATCGATCCAGCGCCGGTCGGCAGAGATGAACAGATCAGCCGGCGCGCCTTGCTGGATCTGTCGCGCAAGGATACCGCTGGATGCATAGGAGATGCGGATGGTAGCACCCGGCGCAACGCAACGCCCTTCCCGCACCAGCAGCGCCACTGCCTTGTCCAGCGGGCCCTTCAGGCTTGCGGCGGCAAAGATGACGCCATTCTTGCCGACAAGCGCTTGGGCAGATGTGGCGACAGACGCCAGAAACAGGAACGAGGCGAGAAAACGCAGCATGACCCCTTAATACGCAATCCGGCGGATTTGCCCAATCCCGAACGTTACCGCCCAACCGTATAATTGTCTTATGATTCTGGTCACCGGCGGTGCCGGCTTCATTGGCTCCAATCTGCTGGCGGCACTGGAAACGCGCGGTCTTCATGATCTCGTGGTGTGCGATCGGCTTGGTCGGAACGGCAAGTGGCGCAACATCGCGAAGCGCGAGTTGGCCGAGATCGTGGCGCCGGAAGACCTGCGGGCGTTCCTTGAACGGCACGACGTCAAGACAAGCCTGAAGGCGATCTTTCACATGGGCGCGGTTTCGTCGACGACCGAAACCGATGCGGACCTGATTGCCCGAACCAATATCGCGCTGCCGCAGCACCTCTGGTCGTGGTGCGCGGAAAACGATTGTCGTTTCATCTATGCCTCCTCGGCCGCGACCTATGGCGACGGAACTCAGGGTTTTGCGGATCACTGTTCGCCAACGGCGCTGAGCAAGCTGCGCCCGCTCAATCCCTACGGCTGGAGCAAACTGGCCTTCGACCGGCTGGTTGCGCGGCAAGCTCAGAGCAATGCTGCCGGCCTGCCGCCGCAGTGGGCAGGCCTCAAATTCTTCAACGTGTACGGCCCGAACGAATATCACAAGGGGCCGATGAAAAGCGTGGTCGCCCAGCTCTTCTCAAGACTGGCAGCGGGCAAGCCAGCCCGCTTGTTCCGTTCTCATCGCCCCGAGTATGAAGATGGTGGCCAAATGCGCGATTTCGTGTCGGTAGATGACTGCATCGCGGGGATGCTCTGGCTGTTTGATCACCCCGATGTGTCGGGCCTCTTCAACATGGGATCGGGCAAGGCGCGAGACTTCCTGGCACTCGCCAATGCGGTGTTCGCCGCCGTCGGCCGCGAGCCCGAAATCGAATATGTCGATACACCGGTCGAAATCCGCGACCGGTACCAGTACTTTACCCAAGCCGACATGACCCGGTTTCGTGCAGCAGGGTTCAATCAACCACCTACCGAGTTGGAAGACGGGGTGCGGGATTACGTGACCCGGTACCTGATGGCCGACGATCCGTACCGGTAGCCTGACATGGACCCGACACTCCTGGCCATTCCCTACCCCCGGATCAACCCGGTTCTGGTAGAAATAGGCCCGATCGCCATTCGCTGGTACGCCCTGGCATATGTTGGCGGTCTGGTTTTTGCGTGGTGGTTTGTTCGCCGCCTGGCCCGTAACCAGACGGCGACAGCCAGGATAATGGATGACAAGGCGGTCGACGATCTGCTGTTCTGGAGCGCGCTGGGCGTCATTGTCGGCGGCAGGCTCGGCTACGTCGTTTTCTACAAGCCGGATTTCTACTTTGCCAATATCGAGCGGATCCTGACCTTGTGGCAGGGCGGGATGGCCTTTCACGGCGGCCTGACAGGCGTGGTGCTGGCCATCATCCTGTTTTGCCGCCGCCGCGGTATCAACATTTTCTCGGTCGGCGATCTGGTAGCGTGCGCCGCGCCCATGGGCTTGTTACTCGGGCGGCTGGCAAATTTCATAAACGGCGAGCTCTGGGGCCGGGTGAGTGACGTGCCGTGGGCGATGGTCTTCCCGACTGGCGGACCCTTGCCGCGCCACCCGTCCCAGCTTTACGAAGCGATCCTCGAAGGACTGCTTTTGCTGATCGCCATCAATCTGTGGCGTCATCGCACCCGGGCGCTTGACCGCCCTGGAGAACTCGCGGGCATCTTCTGCATTGGTTACGGTCTGGCTCGCTTCTTTGTGGAATATTTCCGCCAGCCCGATGCGTTCCTCCCGAATGGCGGCTTCCTGTTCGGCCATATTACCATGGGCCAGCTATTGTCGCTGCCTCTGATCGCCTTCGGCATCTGGATGATCTGGCGAGCGCGCCGCAAGGCGGCAACCGGCGAACAGGAGAACGGGTGACACCGCTTGACAGGCTGATTCGGCGTGTGATCACGCAAGATGGTCCGATGCCGGTATCGCGCTTCATGACGCTGGCGCTGCAGCACCCAAAATATGGATATTACAGGCAGGCGGCGCCCATCGGACGCGCCGGAGACTTCATTACGGCGCCTGAAATCAGCCAGGTGTTTGGCGAGTTGATCGGCTTGTGGATGGCGACAGTATGGGCTGGGGCGGAGCGGCCGGAAAACAGCATCCTGTGCGAAGCCGGACCGGGGCGGGGCGTGCTGCTGTCCGACGCGTTACGCGCGATTCGACAGGCGATGCCGGACTTCGAAGCGTCTGCCACGCTCCATTTGGTGGAAAGCAGCGAAACGCTGCGCGCCCAGCAGGCGGAAGCGTTGTCCCCCCTGGCACCGACCTGGCACGACAACGTGGAGGATCTTCCCGAGGGACCGCTTTTCCTGGTCGCCAACGAATTTCTCGACGCCTTGCCTGTTACCCAATTCATCCACACAGCGGATGGCTGGCGCGAGCGGATGATCGGCCTTGACGCCGAAAACCAGCTTCTGTTCATGCCCGGCACCGCGCCCGCCATGTCGGCAGCCGCTAACAGTCTTGGCTTGCCGAATGAAGCTGCAGTTGGCGATATCCATGAAGTGCAGCCGGGCGCCCTCTCTTTTGTGAGAGAAATCGCGACGCGGGTCGCCCGGCATCGCGGCGCAGCGCTGCTGATTGACTATGGCGAAAACCGTCCCTCCGGCCATTCAACGCTGCGCAGTATCCGAAGCCATCGCATTGTCGACCCTCTCACCAACGCCGGCGACTCGGACCTGACCGTCGACGTGGATTTTCGCGCCGTGCGACAGGTGGCGAAGTCGGCAGGGGCGATCGCACGGGGGCCGGTCGGCATGGGGCCGTTTCTCCACGCCCTCGGCGTCGAAACGCGTCGGACGGCGTTGACCAAGGTCGCCGATGCCAGACGTGCAGCTGTCGTTGATCAGGCGATTGACCGGCTGCTTGATCCCGACAGGATGGGCAAGATATTCAAAGTGCTGGCAATTGCCGCGCCCTCTTCCGGATCACTGCCTGGATTTTCCTCATGAGTCTCACCGTCGCATCGGCGTCGAATCTGGATGACCTGCCGGGAATCCGTTATGGCTTCTTCGGCAATCGGGGCGGCGTCAGCACCGGCATTTACGAATCGCTGAATGCCGGCCACGGCTCCGGCGACAACCCGGCAGCCGTCAAGGAAAACCGGCGGCGGGTCGCCGCTGCGCTGGGGGTCGGGGAGCCTGATCTGGTCTCGGCGTTCCAGATATTCGGCAACCTCGTCACCAGAGTCGACGCGCCCTGGACCCGGCAGGAACGGCCGCGATGCGACGCCATGGTCACCGCCGTACCGGGGATTGCCCTGGGAGTCCTGGCGGCGGACTGCGGGCCTGTCCTCTTTGCCGATGCCGATGCCCGCATCGTTGGCGCTGCGCACAGCGGTTGGAAGGGCGCGTTGGGCGGCGTCTTGCAGAACACGGTCGAGGCCATGGAGACGCTGGGCGCATCGCGAGGCCGAATCCAGGCGGCGCTTGGCCCTTGCATTCGTCAGAAATCCTATGAAGTCGGTCCGGAATTTCCGTCGCCATTCCTGCTACAGGCACATGACAACGAGCGTTTTTTTGAGCCTGCGGCACGCAAAGGACACTTCCTGTTCGATCTGGGCGGCTACATTGTCGATCAATTGGTCCAGGCTGGCGTCGACGCCGTGTTCGATACTGAAACGGATACGTATCCGAACGCCGACAGGCTTTTCAGCTATCGCTTCAATACCCATCAGGGCGAAAACCGGTATGGGCGGAATATTTCAGCGATCTGTCTGACGGAGTAGTTTTTGCCTCTGCATTTCACCGAAGAAGAACTGGCAGACCGACGGCGGCGAACATGCCAGTCAATGGCGGCGGCGCGCCTGGACGGCCTGCTGTGCTTCCGCCAGGAATCGATGTTCTGGCTGACCGGGTACGACACTTTCGGCTACGTCTATTTCCAGTGCCTGTATCTGGGCGCCGACGGCCGCATGGCGTTGCTGACCCGCGCGCCAGACCTGCGGCAGGCGCAACAGACCTCTGTCATCGAAGATATCCGCATCTGGGTCGACAGGCCCGACGTTTCGCCGGCAATCCAGCTTCGCGACCTGCTGGATGAATTGGGTTGCCGCAACAAAAGACTGGGAATCGAATGGGAAGCCTATGGCCTGACGGCAAGCAATGGCCGCGCTGTAGAGGCCTCCATGAACGATTTCTGTATGCTTGAAGACGCTTCCTGGCTAGTCAGCCGCCTGCGGCTCATCAAGAGTCCGGCCGAGATGACCTATGTGCGTCAAGCAGGCTGTCTGGCCGATGCGGCCTGGGAAGCCGCCGTCGCCGCCACCGGCCCAGGCACTTTCGAAGGAGATATCCTGGCCGACATGCAGAGCGCCGTCTTCCGGGGTGGCGGCGACTACCCCGGGAACGAGTTTGTCATTGGTTCCGGTCCGCAAGCCTTGCTGTGCAGGTATTTCACAGGCCGACGCTGGCTGGATGCGCAGGATCAACTGACGCTCGAATTCGCAGGAACCTACCGGCGCTACCACGCCTGCCTGATGCGAACCCTGAGTATCGGCCCACCGCCGTCCCGCCAGATAGAGATGCACAAGGTCGCTCTCGACTCGCTTGGAGCGGCAAAGGACGCCCTTCGCCCCGGGCGGCCGATCGGCGAAGTGTTTGACGCGCATGCGCGCGTGATTGATGATGCCGGCATGCAGAAACATCGTCTGAATGCTTGCGGATATTCTCTGGGAACAACATATGCGCCGAATTGGATGGACTGGCCCATGTTCTTCCATGGCAATCCTGTCGAAGCGGCGCCAGGCATGGTGTTTTTCATTCACGTCATCATTTGCGATTCGGACGCAGGCTTGGCGATGACAAGTGGCCAGACGGTGGCTGTCACGGAGACGGGGCACGAAGTCCTGACCCACGCATCTCTGAATTTGACGGTCAGATAAGCCATGCCCTGGATGTTCATGTTGATGTTTTTCTGTATTCTGGGCCTGGTCGCCACCTGCGCAATGATCTAGAAGCGGGAATTCCAGAAGGGTCTTGCCTGGCTGAGGTTGCTGTGATGTGTGTCAAGGTCAGGCATGGCAATGAAAAACAAGTCGGCGAAACGTTCGAGGATTTCGGAGGGCAAGGTCCGCGAGTGGGTGCGGTCCTTCGCCGCCGATCTCACCGCCCTTCAGGCGGCCACTCCGAGCGGTCTGAACCGCAACACCGTCAACCGCTTCTGCCGAGGCCTGCGCGACCGTATTCTGCTCGCCTGCGAAGCGCAACGCCCCCTGTTCGGGGTCGACGAAAGCTTCTTCGGGGCGCGCCGGGTCAAGGGCAGGCGCGGTGCCTGCGGCAAGACCGTCGTCTTCGGCATTTTCGAGCGCCAGGGCCAGGTCTGCACCGAGATCGTGCCTGACTGCTCAAGGCCGACCCTGCAGGGCATCATTCGCGGCCGGGTGGACCCCAGTACCGTCATCAACGCCGACGGCTGGCGAGGTTGCAACGGCCTGGTCGACCTCGGTCACGGTCACTTCCGCGGCGATCATTCCAGGGACGCGTTCACCAACGACACCGTTCACATCAACGGCATCGAAGGCTTCCGGGGCCTGGCCAAGGTCCGGCTGGAGAAGTTCAAGGGACTGCCTCGGCGCACCTTCCACCTCCATCGCAAGGAAACCGAATGGCGCTTCAACCACCGCAAAGCCGACAAGTACAAAACCCTGCCACGCCACATCCGCCAAAACCCCCTCAGCCAGGCAAGACCCTACTTTCATATCTGGCGCGACATCGGCGTTCCGGAACGGATGCCGGCCGCGCTTCGCGCCCTGGCGCGGGCGCAGGCAGGCCGTGGTGTGGCGCCGACGGGGGCGATCATCGACGGAAGGCGGCGGGCCTTCGGGACACGACGCCGACAGGAAGATCAGGGGACGGAAACGACACATCACGGTGGACGCGGAGGGCAGCCCGATCGCGGTTCGGGTGCACCCGGCCGACGTGCAGGATCGGGATGGTGCGCCGGATCTGATGGTGGACCTCCCGAGCAAGGCCCGGGGGGTCTCGAAGGCGCTTGCCGATGGCGGGTACCGGGGTGACAGGCTGCGTGACCGGCTGAAGGAACTCACGCTTCCCGACATCCTGGAGATCGTGGGAAAGCCGAAGGAAACCGGGGGTTTCACGGTCATTCGCCGCCGCCGGGTGGTGGCGCGGACCTTCGCCTGGATGGGACGATGCCGCCGGCTCGCCAGGGACTTCGAGCGGAGCCTGGAGAGTTCCCTGGCCCGGGTACAGCTCGCCGCCTGCCGCTTCCTCATGCGAAGGGTCGCGCGAGGGACAAGGGCATGATTCATGAAAACATGATGATATCAAGGACTTGTGATTCAGGCTTTCAGCATGCCCCGGCGATCTCGCGCGTCAGCCTTTCCGACAACCGGATTGTGCCTTCCGTGGGGATTGTCTGCGGTCCAATACGGCCTGCCTTCGAACTCACCCACCCCGGTCACCTTGCATTTTGCCAAATTGCGTTCTCCGGTACCGCGATCCGTTCGTACCGCATCGGCCTGTTTCCTGTCCGTGGCGTAGATGCGGGGACCGCAAGCCACAAGCACCGGCAGAACTTTGATCCGTCGTGTGTCACTTGGGGAAATCCAGAACCAGATCACTCCCAAATTGGAGGTCGGCGACTGCGCACGCTTGCTCGAGCCGCCACTCGACCTGTGACTGAGAAAGATTGGTATCAATCCACCATTGGCCCATTAGATGGACAGCAAATTTTTCGGATAGCCCCGGTGTTTTCAAGTATAGCTCCTTTGGATCTCGGGCGATGATCTTGCGCGATCTCGTTTTTTCCTTGGAAAGCTCATCCAAAAACTGGTGGTCGAGTTCCGCGAGCTTTCGCAAACAACTCATGTAAGCTGTCTTGAGGTTCCCTTCCTCGACCCTCTCGCCAAGTAATTCGAATGCATATGTTCGAGTGCGGCGAGGTCTGAGCAGATCAGCGGGGGATGGGCCCGGATTCTTGTTCTGAGCCTTCGACAGGCCGAAAATCTCTCGAAGGATGTCGTTATGACTCTGATTGAACCCCGTTCTCCGGGTCTCGATGGCACGGTGTACGTCGATGTCTATTTTGATGTCTGTTGTCCGGTGCACAGCCGCCCCTTTCCTTGCAAGGAAATTTCTCCTTTATAAGGGAAAGACCTCTGCATGATAGATATGATTTGGGTCTGGGGTTTTGATTTGAGCATCGTTCCTGTTCCGCTGTGCTTTCAGCGGGTACAGCGGTTCTGTCCGATCGCGGCCATCGCCAGTCGGGCGTGTGTTCTGGCCAGGCCGAAGTGTCGGGCGACAACCCTCGCCCCGGTCCAGTCCGTCTGCCTGCATCTCCTTCACCACCTCAAAGGCTTGTGGTAGACTCTCGATCGTTGCAGCTTGCTGTGGCATCGGGGTGCTCCTGTCCGTGGCTGCTACCTCACCACAGGAGTACCCCACTCCCGGCTGACACATGAATCCTTGCGTCACCCATCGGTTTCATTGGTTCGACTTAGTGGGCGGGTCGTTATAGGGTTCCATGTCCGCCTGTCACGTCAAACACTGTTTGGAGGGATTCCATGGAGGGAATTGGAGACCAGAAGCGAGAGGAGCTGGTCGACTTACTAATCGATAAGATCGAGAACCTGCGGCCAAATCTCCTCGATTTATCGCGACGCAATCCGCTGATAGCCACGAAACTTGGTCCGCGCAGCGGTTCCGCAATTCGAGTCGTGGACGAACTCCCGGACGTACTCTCTTACAATTTGCTCAACGATCAGAGGATGAGGCTTGTCCCTCTTCCGGCTCTTGAAGACGATCCAAAGGATGAACAGAGCAGGACATTTCAGTCTGCGCTCAATGAAGCGCGGCTAACTGACGAAGCATATTTGGAGGCTCAGAAGGCTATCGATCCGGATTCGGGAGATGCGCTGGAGAAGACCAAACGGACCGAAAGATCTCTCAAGGACCGTGTTCGTGAACGCCTCGGAATGCCTCCTCATAGCAGTACCCAAGAGATTTCGATTTCTCAACACGCCAAGAACAATGGCGTCTCACCTTCGTATGACCTACCGCTGCCTCATCAGGAGCATGAGGACGGACGGCATACTGACGAAGATATCCAAACATTGCTTTTGCCGGACGATCTTGAGCGAAAACTGAAGAATGTGCTCTCCAAGAGTCGATCCTGGGCGCAAGAAACCGGAATAAATGTGTTGCATGCCGCGTTTGGTTTTCTGGAATGGAAAGAAAAGCAAAGGCAGGGTTCGTACTTCGCGCCACTAGTGCTGGCGGAGATTGAAATCGAAAGAGTCAAGACCAGAGATGGGCTGGAATTTTGGGTGAAGGGGCTTGGCGAGAATTTAGAAACAAACCTCGTTTTGGCTGAGAAGCTGAGGCTTGGGTTTGGTACGGAGTTCCCACTCTTTGCGGGGGGTTCGATTGAAGAGTATCTACATCAGATTGAGGAGGTCGCGCCGACAAGCCTTGAAGCTAGGGTACGTCGTCAGGTCGTGTTCGGGGTTTTTCCGTCTGCAAGAATGGCGATGTACGAGGACCTCAACACCAACAACCATTCGTTCGAAGAGAGTGAAATTGTCCAAAATCTGTTTGTTGGTTCGGACGACGGCGTGGCAAGTCCATTTGCAGATGAATACCAAATTGACGAACCGAGCGTTGAGGCCAAAGTCCCGCAGCTAGTGCTTGATGCTGATTCATCTCAATTCAGCACCCTTGTTGATGTAGCCGACGGTCGAAATCTTGCGCTTGAAGGCCCGCCAGGGACGGGCAAATCTCAAACAATTGTCAATGCGATCGCTGCCGCTCTCGCCGATGGCAAGAAGGTGTTGTTCATTGCAGAGAAAATGGCTGCTCTTGAGGTGGTCCGATCAAGATTGGAGGCGGTCGGGTTAGGAGAGTTTGTCCTAGCACTCCAAACGGATCGGGCGAGCCGGCCCCAAGTGATCGAGTCCCTCCGCGCACGGATCAACATGACACCACCAGCCGATGAAAAGGATTATGACACCAAGATCGCAAGTTACAAAAAGTATCGAGCAGATATGGCGAGGTACGTTGAAGCGCTCTCTACCAAATTCGGCAATGCCGGCTTGACGGTCTATGAAATTCTCGGACGCTCAATCGCCACTGACGAAGCCTTATCGGCACTGCCCAACGACATCCAAAATTTGATCGTCGAGGATATCGATAGGTTTTCGCCATCCGACTATCAGCAGGTCCGAGAGGCAGCAGAACGTCTCTCTACCGCATGGGACAAAACTGCGACCGCTGAAAACTACTGGCGTAATCATTCACTCCCACATCTCGATAAATTCTTAGTGGAAGAAGTCATCCTATTGGCCCGCAAAGCAGCAGACGCATATCATCATGCCGACAACGAACACCAAGACTTGTACCGCTACGGTTTTGAAGGCGGGCGCAGGGAAGAAGACCTTTATTCGCTTTGCAAAACACTGGATACTCTGTCGGGCCATGCCGCAACCGTCGATGTGGGGCTGTTGAGGAATCTGGTCAAACCTAACAACTTGCTGGCAGCGAAGAAATTTAGCGCTGACTGCGATGTTTATCAGCAGAGCGTCGAGAAACTCGAAATGAGGGCAATCAATCCAGTCGACCCTGCTTGGGACGACAAGCTCAAACAGGTTCAGCAAATTTGCTCGGACTGCGGGTTTCATACCGTCGATACGGGCGAACTGGAGGCAGGTGCCGAGAAATCCAAGCATAAGCTGGGCTCATTGAACCAGTTGGCCGACGAACTAAGGCCTTTTTTGGAGGCGACGCCCAGCTGGAGGGCACTGTCCCTTCCAACCATCAAGAAAGCAAAATCCATATTGCTCGGCACATCGCGAGAGGTGCTAGCTATACGCGACGAAAACCTTGCAGGGCCTCAGACGGCACTGCTCATCCGACAGGCTCAGGAACTAGGAGCCCGTGCAAAATGCGAATTGGAGAATCTAAAGGACGTCATCTCACTGAGTGGCTCGGAGAGCCCAGACGAGTTGCGTCGTTATGCAGCCACTATCGATCAGAGTGGAAAATTCGGGTTTCTCGCCTCGGGATTTCGAACTGCGAAGAAAACCTACAAGGCTCTTTCATTGAGAGCCAAGTATCAGAAGGATCAGGCGGTTTCCGATTTTCGAGCACTCGCAGAGGCGCTGGATCTACGGAACAACTTCTCAAGCCTTTCCGGCTTGCCAAGCCTCTTCGGCGACCACTTCCGAGAATTGGATACCAACTTTGATCTCTTCGTTGAGCTTGTGGAATTTTACGAGCGCATTGAGAGTGATCTGCCCGGTGTGGAACTGAAAGATGTTCGACGTCTGATGCAAACGGATGGACTGGAGACACTCTTGTCTGTTCCAGAACTTTCCGCGGAAAACTGGGATGGAAATTTTGACGAGCTAGAAGTTGAGATTTCTCAGCTCAACAATGAACAGGAGACCATAGAAATCAATGTCAATCAGCTTTCATCGTTGCTTGAGAATGTAGGACCTGAATTCCCAAAATCTCTCTCGGCGGTGCAAGAACTCATGTCGGATTGCAAGGAATTGCGAGATGAGAAAGCGCGACTTGGAGCGTTCACCGGCATACGGGAGGTGTTGGGAGAGAGATTTGTGGGCGGCGAGACCGACACTGCCAGCCTCCAAAACGAGTTCTATGCAGCAACCAAGATTTCCGACCTACCATCCGACTGGCACCTACCCGTGGTTTTACTCTTTGAGGCTGATCATGTTCTTCCGTGCTTGGAAGCTGCGAAACGGGTTGTTGACGCAGCGGAGGCAGCTAGAGCAGCTTTAGTCGATCTCTCCGAGAAGGTTGGCCTGCCTACGGAACATTTCACGAAAGACGCCGACTTCGACGCGGTCTGCAAGTTCCTAAACGGCGCCGTCAACGATACCGACGGCCTCTACGTGTTTGCCGAGTTTGCTGCGGCCAAGCGGGCCTATGCTGAATGCGGCCTTCCCGACCTAGTGGACCGGCTTGTCGCTTACGACGTTGAAGGTGTCGACCTAGCTCAAGTCACAGAGGCCCTGATCGCCAGAAATTTGTCGCGACGGATATATCAAGATTTTGGGGCCATCCTATCAGAGTATAACGGTGATCGGCTAGACGATCTCCGCAGGCGTCTAGCCTCCACCGACAGACAACTGATCCGGATGGCTCGAAATCACCTTCGAAGACGTATTCATAGCACCGCCAATCCACCGAGAGGAAACCGTGTTGGCCGAAAATCGACTTGGTCCGAATTGTCCCTGATCGATAACGAAATTAACAAGAAGAGGGGGTTTGTTGCCCTACGGGATTTGACAAGTCGCGCAGGCAAAGCACTGCAGGAACTGAAGCCTTGTTGGATGATGTCGCCCCTCGCGGTGGCCCAATACTTAAAGCGTGGTGATATTCATTTTGACCTTACCATTATCGACGAAGCATCTCAGATGCCACCCGAAGATGCTGTAGGCGCTTTAATAAGATGCAACCAGGCTCTCGTGGTTGGCGACACCAATCAGTTGCCACCAACCAGCTTCTTCCGCCGCATGGTCGATGATGAGGACGCGGATGAGGATGAAACTGTTCTGGATGAATCGATTTTAGAGATGGCAAACGCCGCTTTTCGTCCAAAGCGTCGATTGCGATGGCATTACCGTTCAAGGCACTCTGGCCTCATTAAGTTCTCAAACCGGCTGGTCTACGCCGACAATCTGATTGTCTTTCCCTCGGCGAATGAGAACCGCAAAGACATGGGTGTTTCCTATGTCAAAGTTGATGGCAGTTACAAGGCAGGTGTAAACGGCCCTGAAGCAACGGCCATGGTCGATGCAATCCTGAAGTTCATGTATCACGAGCCTGACCGATCACTAGGGGTTGTAACACTGAATCAAAAGCAACGAGATTTGATAACTGATGAGCTTGAATACGCCCTACGAAATAGTCACTGGGCAAATGCATACATCGACGACTGGCAAGTTCGTAACGATGGCCTTGAGAGCTTCTTTGTTAAGAACCTAGAGAATGTTCAGGGTGACGAGCGCGACGTGATTTTCATCGGGACAGTCTATGGCGCGGAGTCTCCTAGTGGTCCAGTGATGCAGAGATTTGGACCCATAAATGGCCTTGCTGGCCGACGGCGATTGAATGTGCTCTTCTCTCGAGCAAAGGAAAAAATTGTTACTTTCTCCTCAATGACAACAGCAGACATAAGGGCAGACGAGTTCGGGAACGCCGGGACATACATGCTGAAAAGGTGGTTGGAGTATTCAGCGACGGGCGTGCTTGAGGCCGGATCTGAAACCAGCAGAGAACCTGATTCTGACTTTGAAGAGTTCGTAATTGACCAAATTCGCTCTATGGGATGTGAGGCAGTCCCCCAGGTGGGCGTCGCAGGTTATTTCGTTGATATCGGAGTGAAGCACCCGGAATGGCCACATGGTTATATACTGGGCGTTGAGTGCGATGGTGCGTCCTATCACTCATCAATATCCGCACGAGACCGAGACCGTTTACGTCAAGAAGTCTTGGAAAACCTTGGGTGGTGTTTCCATCGAATTTGGTCGACAGACTGGTTCAATGACCCACAAAAAGAGGCGAGACGGCTGCGTGAGCGAATCTCCGGGCGCTTGGTCGATCTTCAATCCAATACAGGTGAGTTTGAACAACAGCAGTTTGCCGAAGAAACCACTCCAGAGGTTTCGGTCCCAAAGCCAGAACCTGAACTCCATGAAGTCACAAATCCATCTTCGGAACTTGAATTAGTAAACCCGGACGGCGTAGCGGTTGGGGATACCGTCACAGTCCGTTACCTCTCTGGCTCACTGTCGACTCTGACGGTCGAAGTTAGTGACAAGATCAATGACCCGGACAACGGCCTTATCGGACTTGACAGTCCCTTAGGCGAAGCACTTTTGGATGTAGAAGAAGGAGAGGAAATCGAGTTCTTGGCCGGCAACTATATTCAACGGATCTTGGTAGAGAATGTTGTTAAGGCGGAGGCCACTGCCGACGATCCAATTATGGACCGGGATGAAGTCACTTATTTTCAACCGAAACCCCAGTTGCCGTTGAAATCGACAAGCATGCAGGAAGACTTAGCGGCGTTTGAACCCTCGCCACAGGGCCCGACTACGACGGGCGGATTGTCGGCAGATCGCTTCTACGACGATGACTACCTCCTCGTTATTCGTAGGCTAGCGGTCGAATTGATCGATGAAGTTGGGCCCATCACCTATCGGCACCTCAGCGAGAGAATTGCACGGGCACACGGATTTCAACGAACCGGCTCGCGGATAAGGAGACGGGTCTGGGCCGCTGTGAGCAGAGAGCGCAAACCGGTGAAAGGACTAAATGGTGAGAATATATTCTGGCCTGACGGGATGCATCCAACCCGGCAAATGCCGTTCCGAGGACTCGTATTTGGCAGCGACGAAAGGACATGGCGTCAAGTTCCTTACCCCGAGAAGCTGGGATTGGCCGCCGAGATCGTCACAACTACGTCGAGCGGCGACAAGATTGAACAGATGGCGAGAAGGATTGGCCTGGGACGAGTTACACAACGGGTACGGGACGAACTAAGCGAATTGCTACACGAAGCAGCCAACGGCGGGGAATCCTAGGCTGGGATGGTCAGAGCGATCCAAGGGAACATGGCTGCCAGCTACCGTACCCTCCCGACTGAACACCTTTCCATCACAGTTTTGGGAAGTCAGGACATCGTCTGCGACCAGACGGTGGCGCTGTCGGGCTTCTGCGGCCGGAGGAAGTACCCGCACCATCTGCGCCGCATTCGCTTCAAGGATCCGGACACCGGGCACACGCCCGTCTTCCTGACCAACCTGTTCGGCTCGACGCCGAAGATCGTCTGCGAACCTTGCAAGGCCCACTGGCAGGCAGAGATGTTCTTCAGGTGAATCAGGCAGCACCTGCGCATCAAGAAGTTCCATGGCACGTCCGAGAACGCCGTGAAGTCGCGGACCCGGGTCGCGGTGTCGGTGTACGTTCTCGTCGCCATCATCAGGAAGCGCCTCGATCCGGACGCCCCGCTCCACACCTAGCGGCAAGTCCTGTCCGTCACCTTGTTCGAGAAAATGCTGCCAGATCAACGCCTTTTCAAATCCGATCACGCTTCCGGGCAGGATGCGATTCCCGACCAATTGAATCTGTTCAAACATTGACCGGACGCTAGTGAAAGAAAATATAGACCACTGCCATGTCTGGCAGGCACCGGAGCCAGTTTTCCCAATGCTGATCAGAAGACATTTTCCTGTGTTTGAGTCCCGCACCCTGACCATGAAAACCCCGCTTTAACAAAGAATTATCGGTGAGCCTCTTGCAAGACCGCGTTTTGTGGTGGATTTTCCCTGGATCGGGCGGTTGTCTGAAGCTCTGATCTGGACCTGGGGCCGTTCTCTCCGGCATGTCGAAGGTGCGAAGCCACAACATGTCGAGGAGGCGGCCCGATGTCCTTGCGCTCCACCCTGTCGAATGTCTAGAACCGATTTCAAGGGGAACCTTTCCCGGCGCTTGCCGCGGAGGTCGGTCCGCTGCTGGAGAACCACAAGCGCCTCGTCGCGGCGTGCCAGACCGTCTGCAGGACCGTCGGGCGCTGGCGCGCGTTCATCGCCAAGTCGGTCTGGGATCTGCCGACGACACGTGACCTGATCGACAGGGTGAAGGTCGACGCGACACTGCGAAGGCCGTGGGACTGGCCGCGTGCGGGCGCGGTCCCGAGCGAGGCGACCTTTTCGCGGGCGTTTTCCGAGCCCCGCCTTGCGGAGCGCATGCACGAGGCGCTTGTGAAGGACGCCCTGGGCGGCTCTCGCGGGACTCGACGGCGATCGAGGTGCGGGAGACACCGGTGCCGAAGCCCGCGGCCGGCCCGAAGCCGTCCCTGCAAGGGCGAGGAGGTGGAGAAGGTTCCCGGTCGTCTCGAGCGCCAGTCGGACGGCGTGAGCCTCGAGGAGATGCTCGAAGACCTGCCGAAAGCGTGCGACCACGGCGCCAGGAGGAACGCCAGGGGCTTCCTGGCCAGCTGGCGTGGCTGCACGCTCCATCCTGACACGGCCGATTGCGGCGTGCCCGTGAGCGCCCTCCTGACCTCGGCCTCCGTCCATGACAGTCAGGCGGCGATCCCGCTCGCGTGACCAGTCTCTGCGACCTCGTGGACGCGGCCTGTGACGCGAAGGAGATCCACGAGGCGAGCAAGGGCCCTGGCCACGTCCCCATCATCGACGTCAACCCCCGTCGCGACAGGGCACTCAGGGAGGAGATGAAGCGCGAGGCCCGGGCGCTGCGCGCGTGCGGCTTCGTCATGCCGGAGAGCGTCCGGTACAGGAACCGTTCCGGGGTCGAGCGGACCAGCGCCCGTCTCAAGGACGCCCTCGGTGGCCGCCATGTGCGTGTCCGCGGGCACGCGAAGGTGTTCGGCCATCTGATGTTCGGACTGCTCGCCTTGACGGTCGACCAGCTGATGCGCCTCGCCGTCCCTGGTGACGGCTCCGACGACATCGATTCATTCCGCAAGAGCGCCGGAAAGGCTGGCGAACGGCGAGGTGCGGCCATCGCCCGACATGTGCGCATTCCGTTCCTGCCACGACGAAAAGGGAGGCCGGGAATCCGCCAGATTCGGGAGGCCCGGCGGGAACTTGATCACGCAGCCGATCAAGCCCAACAGCGATCAACCATTCAACTCGTCAATTTTGCAAGAGGTTCGGTGTTACCATTTTCGAAAGAACTCACCCGAAATCAGTTTCAGAATGCCTTCTGAACGGAAAATGTGGGAATACAAGGGCATTCAGCCTGCTCGTGTGTCCGCAATCCACTTGCGGGAGTTTCTTCAGGATCACGGTAACGTCGGGGATGGGCCCCGGCAGATCGTTCTCACAGTTTCCGGTCCGGGACGGCGGCTCTGTCACGAACACCGGGCGCCTGCACTCGGGGTCACGCTTCGACCTCCTTGAGGCTCCGGCGGTGAAGGCATGAGCCGAAGACGCTCATGTCGGGACCTGTCTCTGCGAGGATCAATGCCGCAGCGACAGCATCGACGCCGGGAGGCCTCCTAGGATTTTTTCGCCAGCCTGGAACTCCGGTCGGGCGACGCCATCCCTTCCAGGCCAGCGGTTCTCGTCTCATCCTGATTGGCGCTGGAGGCTCATCTTGTTTGTCGCGCCACACGCAAAATGACCGAAATATGATCCGTGAGTGCTTAATGGCCCCTTTACTTTGTTTGCTGGCATCATGCCAATGGCGGCATGCGCCGTGTTGTCATTTGCCTTGTACTGTTGGCGTTGCTGGCCGCCGCCCGCAATCATGCAGCGGCAACGACGCCTGATATCGTCACCAGCCACGCCATTGCCATGCATGGCTCGGCCAGGTATCCGGCTGATTTCAGGAACTTCGACTACGTGAACCCCGAAGCGCCGAAGGGCGGCAAGCTTTGGCTGGCGCTGCAGGGTACGTTCGATAGTCTGAATCCATTCATCATCAAAGGCACACCCGCGAGTGGAGCGACGCTGATCTACGATACATTGATGAAAAAAGCAGAGGATGAGCCCTACACGCTTTATCCACTGCTGGCTGAACAGCTTCGCTATCCGAAGGACCGCTCCTGGGTAGAGTTCACGCTCAATCCCAAGGCACGCTGGCACGATGGTCGGCAGGTCACCGTTGAAGACGTGATCTTCTCGATGACTATCCTGCGTACCAAGGGACGCCCCTTCTTTCGCTATTATTTCCGCGACGTCGCGAAGATGGAAAAGACGGGGCCACAAACTGTCAAATTCAGCTTCCGCAAGAGCAAGAATCGCGAACTGCCCCTGATCATCGCGGGAGATCTGGTCATCCTGCCAAAGCACTACTGGGCCAGACATGATTTCACGAAGTTTTCGTTGAAACCGCCGTTGGGCAGCGGGCCCTACAGGATCAGCAAGGTTTCCCCCGGACGGAGGATCGAATATGCGCGGGTCAAGAATTACTGGGCCCGCGATCTGCCCGCGAATGTCGGCTACGGCAACTTCGACCTGATCCGGTATGATTATTTTTTCGATTCATCGGTGATGCGCGAAGCCCTGAAGGCGGGCCAATTCGACTATCGGGCGGAAAACACGGCATCCGCCTGGGCAAGGGCCTACAACATCAAAGCCAAGCGCGAAGGGCAGTTGATCCAGAAGAAGTTCCCGAACGGTCAGCCTAGCGGCATGCAGGCCTTCGTTTACAATATGCGCAGACCCGTGTTCAAGGACTGGCGAGTCCGGCGCGCCCTGGTCTACGCCTTCGACTTCGACTGGACCAACGGGAATCTTTTCTTCGGCCAGTACAGGCGCACTCTGAGCTTCTTCGACAATTCGGAACTGGCGGCCCGGAAGGGCAAACCAGCCGGCGAAGTCCTGATGATACTGCAAGACCTGAAAAGGCGCTTTCCGAATGACGTGCCGGATCGGTTGTTCGCCGTTCCCTATACCCTCCCGGTCTACAAGGACGGCAACATTCGCCCTGGCCTGCGCGAGGCCTTCCGCTTGCTGAAGCAGGCGGGATGGGTGGTCCGCGACTTCAAGCTGGTGAATGCCAGGACCGGAGCACCCCTCCGCTTCGAATTGCTGCTCCGCTCGCCGGCGTTCGAGCGGATCGTCTTGCCGCTAAAGCGCAACCTCAGACGCCTCGGCGTGGACATGCGGGTCCGACTGGTCGATTTCTCCCAATTCGTCAATCGCGTGCGCAAGTTTGATTTTGACCTCGTTGTCCTGGGCTGGGGTCAGTCGCTGTCGCCAGGAAACGAACAACGCGGTTTCTGGAGCAGCAGCGCTGCGGAACGCCCTGGCAGCCAGAACTGGGCCGGTCTCCGAAACAGGGCTGTCGATTCACTCGTCGAACAGTTGATCGCCGCGCCGGACCGGAAAAGTCTTGTCTTGCGCACCCGGGCGCTGGACCGCTTGCTGCTCAGCCTGCATTTCGTGATCCCCAACTGGCATATTCCCTATGACAGGATCGTGTTCTGGAACAAGTTCGGCTACCCGGACAAACCGACGATCAGCGGGGTCAACGTGATGAACTGGTGGGTCGATCCGGAAAAGGCGGCGAAACTGCGCGGCCGGATCTCCAGCCTCAAGTAGCGACCCGCCGATGCTTGCCTATGTGATCCGACGACTGCTGCTGATTATTCCGACCCTGTTAGGGATCATGGTCGTCAACTTCGTGGTCATCAACATGGCCCCCGGCGGCCCGATCGAGCAATTGATCGCCAACCTGCGACAAGGGGGAGACCAGGTTGCCGAGAGGACAGGCGCGTCCCGGGGACAGGAAACCGGTTTGGGACGGCAGCAGCAGGGACGAGCAGAGCAGTCGCGCGCAGGCCGTGGCCTGGACCCGGATTTGCTGAAAAAACTGCGCAAGCAACTCAACATGGACAAGCCGCCGGTCGAGCGCTTCCTGTTGATGATCGCCGGCTATGCAACCTTCGATTTCGGCCAAAGCTTTTTCAAGAACCGGCCCGTCGTCGATCTGGTGATTGAAAAGCTGCCGGTTTCCATATCCCTGGGCTTGTGGACGACTCTGATCATCTATTTGGTCTGTATCCCGCTCGGGATCCGCAAGGCAGTGCGCGATGGGTCGGCCTTCGACGTATGGACCAGTGGGATTGTCGTGGTTGCGAACGCAATCCCCAGTTTCCTGTTTGCCATTCTGCTTGTGATCGTCTTTGCGACCGGTTCGATATTCCAGTGGTTCCCGTTGAGGGGACTGGTGTCAGAAAACTTCAGCGAGATGTCCACGGTAGAGCAAGTGCTGGATTATTTGTGGCACATTACCTTGCCGGTCTTCGCGATGGTAATCAGCGGCTTCGCCGCGCTTACGCTTCTTACCAAGAACAGTTTCCTGGAAGAAATCAACAAACAGTATGTCATGACCGCCCGGGCCAAGGGTGTAGGCGAACGGAGGGTCCTTTACGGCCATGTCTTCCGGAATGCCATGCTGATTGTCATCGCGGGATTTCCCGGCGCCTTCATCGGCATCCTGTTTACGGGCTCGCTACTGATAGAAGTGATATTCAACCTGGACGGCCTGGGTCTCCTGGGTTTTGAGGCGATCGTAAACCGCGACTACCCCATCGTCTTTGCAACCTTGTTCTTCTTTTCGCTTATAGGCTTGTCGGTAAAGCTGATCACCGACCTGACCTACATCTGGGTCGATCCCCGCATTGACTTCGAGTCGCGGCAGGCATGAAGGCGCACAGGTGAGCCTTTTGGCAACACGAAAGGAAAAATTTCTTTGGTGGGGTATAACACCGGTCACCGCGCGCCGCATCGCGAACTTCAAGGCCAACAGGCGCGGATACTGGTCGCTCTGGATTTTCGCAATCCTTTTCGTGCCGAGCCTGTTTGCGGAGTTGATCGCTAACGACAGGCCCATGGTCATCTGGTATGATGGCGGATTGTATCTATCGTCGATCAACCGCTACGCCGAAAAGACGTTCGGCGGCGAATTTGAGACCGACGCCGACTACACCGACCCCTTCGTGCAAAAGAAAATCCGCGAACGGGGATGGATGGTCTGGCCGCTGATACCTTACCGCTACGACACCCAGGTGATTGGCCTGCCGAAACCCTCGCCAACAGCGCCCTCGGCCGGCAACTGGCTAGGAACCGATGACCAGGCTCGAGATATCACTGCGCGAATCATCTACGGGTTTCGATTGTCGGTTCTGTTCGGTCTGATCCTGACACTGCTCAGCACCGTCATCGGCGTCTTTATGGGCGCGGTCCAGGGTTATTTCGGCGGCTGGACGGACCTGTCCTTACAAAGGTTTATCGAGATCTGGGAATCGGTCCCGATTCTGTATCTGCTGATCATCCTGTCCGCGATCATTGAGCCAAACTTCTGGTGGTTATTGATCATCCTGCTGCTTTTCAGCTGGATGTCGCTGGTTGGCGTCGTCCGCGCCGAGTTTCTGCGCGCTCGCAATTTCGATTATGTGCGGGCCGCGCGCGCGCTGGGCGCAAGCAACGCAACGATCATGTTCAAGCATCTGCTGCCGAATGCAATGGTCGCAACACTGACCTTCATGCCCTTTGTCCTGTCGAGTTCCATTGTCGCGCTCACGTCGCTGGATTTTCTGGGTTACGGGCTGCCGCCTGGCTCACCGAGCCTCGGAGAGCTTTTGAAGCAGGGCCGATCGAACCTTGAAGCGCCCTGGCTGGGCATCACGGCCTTTGTCGTGCTGGCGATTCTCCTCAGTCTGCTGGTCTTTATCGGTGAAGCCGTGCGCGATGCCTTCGACCCGCGCAGGAGCATCGCTGCTGCTGCGCCACCGCCGGAAGAAAATTCAGACTCGGTCCTGACCAAACCCGCCCGGCGCGACGCTTCTGTCCAGGGAAGCGCATCATGACCGGCGACCGTCTCCTCAGCGTTGACAATCTGCAAGTCGATTTCAGCACGCCCAATGGGCCGCTGCATGCGGTGAAGGGTGTATCGTTTTATGTCGACAGGGGAGAAACCCTGGCGATCGTGGGAGAAAGCGGCTCCGGCAAGTCGGTCTCGGCGCTGTCGATCCTCCAGTTGCTACCTTACCCCCAGGCCAGCCATCCGGGCGGTCGCATTAACTACCAAGGCCACGAAATGATCGGCGGGCCGCAGCCGGTCCTGCGCAAGATCCGGGGAAACCGGATTTCGATGATCTTCCAGGAACCTCTCACCGCCCTGAACCCGCTCCACACGGTGGAAAAGCAGATCAATGAAGTCCTGCGCCTCCACAAGGGCATGCTGAAGAGCGCTGCCCGGAAGCGAACGCTGGATTTACTTGACAAGGTCGGCATCAGGGATGCCGAGCGCCGTTTGAGTTCTTTCCCGCACGAACTGTCGGGAGGGCAACGCCAACGGATCATGATTGCGATGGCGCTGGCCAACGAGCCAGACCTGCTGATCGCCGACGAACCGACAACCGCCGTCGATGTCACAATTCAGGCCCAAATCCTGAAGCTGCTGCAAGACTTGCAGGCCGAGATGGGGATGGGAATCCTGTTCATTACCCACGATCTGGGTGTCGTGGAACATTTTGCCGATCGTGTAGCCGTGATGCGCCTTGGCGAAATCGTCGAACAGGGCGCCGTGCAATCAGTCTTTGGAAGCCCTCGGCACGAATATACCCGGCGGCTGCTGGCGTCGGAACCGAAAGGCGCCCCACCTGCTGTGCCCGATGACGCCAAGGAAATTCTCAGCGCCAAAGATTTCAAGGTGTGGTATCCGATCAAGTCTGGCGTCTTCCGCCGGAAGGTCGGTCACGTGAAGGCGGTCGACAACGTCACTTTCAAGATAAGGTCTGGCGAGGCCGTCGGGATCGTCGGCGAAAGCGGCTCCGGCAAGACATCGATGGGTCTCGGCCTTCTGCGCCTGATCTCCAGTCGGGGCTCGATCATATATCAAGGCCGGAACATCCAGGGTCTGGGCTGGAAGGCACTACGGCCACTGCGCCGCGAAATGCAGATCGTCTTCCAGGACCCATTCGGAAGTTTGAGCCCACGTCTTTCCGTTGGAGAAATTGTCGAGGAGGGCCTCAAGATACACGGAATCGGTTCGTCTGACGAACGAGAAGAGGCGGTGATGGAAGCTCTGGTCGAAACCGGGCTTGATCCAGAAACACGACACCGCTATCCGCATGAATTCTCCGGGGGGCAGCGTCAGCGCATATCGATCGCCCGCGCCATGGTCTTGAAACCCAAAATAGTCGTGTTGGACGAGCCGACTTCCGCCCTGGATCGGTCGGTGCAGAGTCAAATCATCGATCTGTTGCACCAACTTCAACACGACCACAATCTGGCTTACCTGTTCATCAGCCACGACCTGAAAGTCGTCCGGGCGATGAGCCATCACGTGATTGTCATGCGCGATGGCAAGGTGGTGGAACAGGGTCCGGCCATCGAGGTACTGGACAATCCGCAGGACCCTTATACCCAAGTCCTGATGGATGCTGCTTTCGACTTCAAGGCCGACGAAACGGGCGTCGTCGTCGGGTAGCGCAGGGCTTGGTTTAGTATCGAGAAGCGACCAATCTATCGCTCAGGTCTGGTCACCGCTGATTGGTCTGGGAAAGCAAGCATGATCCGCTTTCTCTCCGAGAGCAATTGTCAAACGGATTTTGAATTTTGCCAGACTTTCGCTGCTCTTTGCTCTGACGGACAGGACGTGCAGCCAACCTGTCAAGACAAGACATGGAATTGCCGTCTGTCCAAGGCAAACAATGTCAACCGATGACACTGCCACTGGTCGCGCAACAACCCTGCCGGCACACACTGCGAACGTTCAAGAATCAGGGCTGCCACCGGCATGCCATGCATACTACCAAGCCATCGCATCGCGCGGCAATCCAGAACAACGTGGTCGAGTGGCACCGGCTCACCACCGGATTTTTCGGTGTCGAGCCCGAGACTCCTTCTGTGGAACAAGCCTGTCGCCACCAATCTGGAGATGAGAGCCAATGAGCATACTTCTTGCATCCTCGTGGACGGACATCAGCTCCTATTTCTCCCAGTGGAAGAAAACACTGAAGCGGGAAGAGCAAGACATCGACGTACGCCTGCATCCGGACGAGAGCGGCGACATCGACGACATCACCACAGCCTTGGTATGGGATCCGCCTCCGGGCCTTTTGGCAAGCCTGCCCAAACTCAGGCTCATCCAGTCCCTCGGCATGGGCGTGGACCACATCCTCAAACACGAGGATCTGCCGGAAGGCGTGCCGATCGCTCGCATCGTCGACCCCGATCTCATTACCCGGATGAGCGAATACTGCGTTCACAGTATCCTGCATTACCACCGCGAGGCGGATCGGTATGACCGGTATCAGGCCGAGCGTCGCTGGAAGCCGATACCGTATCCGGCTGCTGGCTCTCGCCGGATCGGGATCATGGGCATGGGCGAAATCGGTACCGATACGGCCATCAAGCTGACATTCATCGGCTTTGACGTCGCGGGCTGGAGCCGGTCCCCGAAAAACGTGCCTGGTGTGCCCAGCTTTCATGACAAGGACGGATTCCGACGATTCATGCAGCGTTCCGAGTTCATTATCTGTTTATTGCCGCTAACGCCCGATACGGAGGGAATATTGTGTGCCAGCACGTTCAACCTGATGCCCGACGGCGGCGGCATCATCAATGTCGCGCGCGGCGGGCATGTAGTAGAAGAAGATCTGATAGCCGCGCTTGATTCCGACAAGCTGAGCTTCGCCAAGCTGGACGTCTTTCGGCAGGAACCCTTGCCGGAGCACCACCCGTTCTGGACCCACCCAAAGATCCGGATCACGCCTCATAACGCCGGCATTACCAATCCGGAAACGGCAGCGGCGCAGATCATCGAGAACCATCGACTGGCACTCCGAGGATTGACACCCAACAACATTGTGGATCGGACGCGCGGCTACTGAATGCAGTCTGGTTCATCCAGCACCTCGTTTCTACCTTCGAGGTTGACCTTGCTGATCCATGCCACTGGCCAAGTGCAGCAGCCATCTCTTCATCTTCAGCAGGAATTCTCAGGCCGCACTTCCATACTTCGATCACCGCCCTCGCACCGGCGATCGGGCTGACGACGGCAGCGGCATCGCGACGCGCCATATTTGGCAATACCATCAACGCTCGGAGAAGAAGCGGCGTCCATGGCACGGACGAGCGTGACCGGATCGATCTGTCCGGTATCGAATCGGAAGATCAGGACAGGGGTGAGGAAGCTCGACAAGCAAATCCTGCGTCGACGACGCGGGCGAGACCTGCCCCGGAACTGCCGAGACCGCCACCTCCTTGTCGCGTGCGGCCGGCGGCATCTGCGTGAGGTCTCCGCGCGGCTGAAAAAGCCACGTCTTGCCTCGACGATCCAGAGCGATGGCTGGAAGCACGGCTGACCGACATCTCCGCCAGAATTCACCCCGATCCCGGTTCCGGGTCCTGCCCCGAAAGCCCCCGCGATCGATCCGGGCCACTGGGCTTTATTTGCGCGACGGCAGGATGAAGCCCCTGACCGACAGTTACCGCGCCATGCACCCGGAACAGGCCGTGAAGGCCTTGACCTTGTTCATCATCCAGTTGCACCGACTGGACATGACATCGGAAAGACGCTGCACGTCAGCCAAGGCGCATTCCCGATCACGTGAGACATCGTTCAATCGTGGCGAAGACAGCGCGCAGACCCGGCGCGTCGCCGCCCTTGGGGCGACCGGGACGGTCGCGCTCGTTCCAGGCCATGGTATCGATATGGACCCATCGTGTCTTCTTGCCTGCGAAGCGTTCAAGAAACAGTGCTGCCGTGATCGCACCGGCAAACGGGCTTTCGGCGCTGTTCGTGATGTCTCCCGCTTCACCCTCGATCATTCTGCGATATCCTTCCCACAGAGGCAGGCGCCACAAGGGATCTTCCTCCGCCTTGCCGTGGGCGAGGATGTCTTCCGCGATATCGTCATCGTTGGAAAACAGTGCCGGCAATTCCGGCCCCAGCGCCACGCGCGCCGCGCCGGTCAACGTGGCGAAGTCGACGAGCAGATCCGGCTCTTCACCGGCCGCTTCGGTCAGGGCGTCGGATAGTATCACCCGGCCTTCGGCGTCGGTGTGGCCAATTTCGACCGAAAGACCGCTGCGCGTCGTGATCACGTCCATCGGCCGATAGGCATTTCCACCGACAGCGTTTTCCACCGCCGGAACCATCATCCGCAACCGCAACGGCAGATCCAGGGTCATGATGAGCTTCGCGAGGCCAAGGACAGTCGCGGCCCCGCCCATATCCTTCTTCATCATCTTCATCGCGGCAGCCGGTTTGATGTCGAGACCGCCGCTGTCGAAGCAAACTCCCTTGCCGACCAGCGTGACCTTCGGCTTGTCTTCATCGCCCCAACTCATGTCGATCAGGCGCGGGGCATCCGTCGCCGCGCGCCCGACTGCGTGGATGGCAGGATAGTTGTGCTTCAGAAGTTCGCTGCCGACAATGACCCGGCAGTCGGCACCGTGCTGCTTTGCCATGGTCCGGGCGGCCTGCGCCAGGTCGCTTGGCTTCAGGTCTTCGGCTGGCGTGTTGATCAGATCACGCGCAAGATAGACAGCTTCGACGACTGCGGTCAGTCGCTTCCGATCAATGCCGGTCGGCAGCCTCAGAACAGGCTTCTTCTTCTTTTTGTCGGTCTTGTATCGTTCGAACCTGTAAGCGCCCAGCATCCACCCCAAAGCGGCTTGCGAAGGATCGGCCCCGGATTCCAGTGCATAGGCCGCTGGCGGCAAGTGCTTTGGCAATGCCGCAATGCGCCAGAGATCTGATGTCTCCTTGTCACGGCCACACAGCACCCGGCCCAACTTGCCTCCCTTGCCGGGGATCAGGCACACGGACCCTGTCCGGGCCTCGAATCCGCTGGACTTCACCCAAGCTCGGCTCGATGGCTTCTGTTCTCCAAGCCACACCCTGAAATCGGCTTCGTCGACAACGGTGATCGGCACCAGATTTTTCGGCGCTCCCAGAGTGATCTGAGTAGCGGCCTTGAACATGGCCTTCATGACTTTTTCCTGAACCTGACAGCCTGGATGCGTTATGCCTGAAGAACGGAGGAGGGCAAAGCGCGCGAGTTGACGGGCCGGCTGATGAAGAGTCGCGTCTTCAGGAGCAGTTTCGCACCATCCGAAGGCTGCGGCTTGCTCCCCGAGGAAACATCCGGCAAACTGGTTGGGTTCGACTTCGTTCCGAAATCACGCGCCGACACGGCAAGGTACCGGGATCAGACACTCAGCGCCGCGGTCACCACCGAGATGGCACGCCTGACCGTGGCCTCGTCGGCACCGCCGCGGATCATCACGAACATGCCCAGGTAGTTGGCCAGCGCGAAGTCCGCGAGAACAACGGACGCATCCGCCGTACGCGGGTCGCTCTGCAGCAAGTGCAGAAAGGTCTGGCGGAGCGGGGCGATATTGGCACTGACCCGAGCGGCAACGTCCACGTCGTCGGCTGCTTGATCAGTGGCGGCGTTGCACAGGAAGCAGCCTGTCTTGTAAGCCCCGGACGCGACTTGCGAAGCAATCATGTGGAGGAACCGGGCGATGGCTTCTGCGCCGCGGCAGTCCTGTTTCTTCATCCATGCGATGGCCGACGCGACCTCTTTCTCGCCATAGCGGTCCAGCGTTTTCAGATAGAGCTGTTTTTTGTCGCCGAATGCATTGTACAGGCTGCCGGCTTTCAGACCGGTCGCTTTCGCCAGATCGTTAATGGACGCACCTTGGTATCCCCTTGTCCAGAAAACACCCTTTGCCTTATCCAGGACATCAGCGGTCGCAAAACTCCGGGATCGGGCCATCGACAGGGCTCCATTTGTTATTTATCGATCAATCATAATTTATGATGCCGGAAAATCATAGACGCCGAAGGTATTTTTCGGTGATCATGCAGTTCTGATCCAGGGGTAATTTGTCGACTGGCGTCCGCGCGGCCCTCCAGCACCGTCAAGCGTGATTCCTCCACCGGAACGCGCTATCTTTTACCCTCGGACCATTCATGCTCTAATCCCATCGTCTTTGGACAGCTTGAAAGGAGCAAGGCATGCCGGACGCTGCGGCGGCTACCATTGAACGAACTGGCGATCTGATGGCCGGCAAATGTGGACTGGTCATGGGCGTCGCCAATGACCGGTCCTTGGCTTGGGGCATTGCCAGCAGCGCCGTCGCTCAAGGTGCGGAAATCGCCTTCACCTATCAGGACGTCGAGGCCATCTCCCGCCGTGCGATTCCGTTGTGCAAGGCGACCGGTTCCCCCATCGTGATGCCCGCGGATGTGACGAAACCCGACATGATGGACGCGCTGTTCGATCGGGTCCGCGAGACCTGGGGCAGGCTGGATTTTGTTGTCCATTCACTGGCTTTTTCCGATCGGTACGAGTTGGCGGGCCGCTACGTCGATACCAGCCGAGATAATTTCCGCCAAACACTGGAGATTAGCGCCTATTCGTTCACGGATATTGCTCGCCGTGCCGAACCGTTGATGACCGATGGCGGAGCGCTGTTGACCCTGACATTTGACGGTTCCAACAGGGTCTTTCGCTCCTACAACGTGATGGGCGTAGCGAAGGCGGCGCTCGAAGCCAGCGTGCGTTATTTGGCGAACGACCTGGGACCTGCCGGCATTCGCGTGAACGCCTTGAGCGCCGGTCCGATGCGGACCCTGGCCGGCGCCGGCATCGGCGATGCGCGGTATGTCTATCAATGGGTGGAAAGAAATGCCGCTCTGCGCCGCAACCCAACTCTGGAGGAGGTGGGCAACACCGGCTTGTACATGATCAGCTCGCTCAGCGCAGGCGTCAGCGGCGAAATCTTGTATGTCGATTGCGGTTATAACGTCATCGGCATGGGTGTGGTGGACTGAACCTCTGCGCGCTCGGCGGTTCCGGATACCGGTGACTTTTCGAAACAAGATTGATTCTAAAGAACGCGACACCATATCAATGAGGTCATGAAAGACCGCCCATATACGTCATTGATCGAGCGCTTGCGTGAAGCAGGGTTGCGACCGACCCGCCAGCGGCTGGCACTGGCGCGACTGTTGTTTGACGGGGGTGACAGGCATGTGACGGCGGAGCAGCTCTACGCCGAGGCGCGGCGCGAAGAAATCCCGGTTTCCCTGGCAACGATCTACAATACGCTTAACCAGTTTCGGAAAATGGGCTTGTTGCGGGAAGTCGTGGTTGATTCCGGCCGGTCATGGTTCGACACCAACTTGGACGATCATCACCATTTCTTTCATGAAGTGTCCGGCACGTTGACCGATGTTCGGACCGAGGATCTGGCTGTGAAAGGATTGCCGACCATACCTGCAGGCATGGAGGTCGATCGGGTCGATGTAATCGTCCGCATCCGCGATAGTCGGCAGAAACCCGGCTCCCCGTAGCGAATCGAAATCTTGATCTTAGAATTGTTCTAATCCATTGACTCGGCGCCAGTCCGATACTTACATGAAGGGATAGCAGCGTCAGTGCTGACATATCGCAATGTGCGACGGCCCGCCACTGCCATCAACAGGCGGCAGTCGCATGGTTAGTCATCGGCCCAGGAGAGGAGAGCCAACATGTCCCTTGCAGACAGCAAGACCGAACAGAACCTCAAAGACGCGTTTGCGGGCGAAAGCCAGGCCAACCGCCGTTATCTCTATTTCGCTCAGAAAGCCGACGTCGAAGGGTACAACGATGTCGCCGCGGTGTTTCGGTCGACCGCCGAAGGCGAGACCGGCCACGCCCACGGCCACCTGGCTTTTCTTGAAGAGACTGGTGACCCGGCGACGGGCGAACCGATCGGCGACACTGAGAGCAACCTGAAGGCAGCCGTTGCCGGCGAGACACACGAGTACACGGACATGTATCCGGGCATGGCGCGCACGGCTCGCGAAGAAGGTTTCGACGAGATTGCCGACTGGTTCGAGACCTTGGCCAAGGCCGAAAAAAGCCATGCCGGCCGGTTCCAGAAGGCGCTCGACGACATCGCCTGACCGTCGCCCGAAGAAGGCGAACCGTTTGGTTCCTTGAACGAAGGGGCGGACTGCAAGTTCGCCCCTTGCTCGTTTACCGTCGATTCATCGCCTGCTGCGCCGACGTCCCGAGGATCGCCCGGCAAATCCCGAGAGCACGACCATGTCTGAAGGCAGTCTAGAAGCCCCCGTCCGCCATCAAATTCCCTGGCGAGAAGACAGTTACTATGACGAAGCAGCGCTGGATGCTGAACTGCGACGGGTTTTCGACATCTGCCACGGCTGCCGGTTGTGCTTCAACCTGTGCGATTCGTTTCCGACCCTGTTCGACCTGATCGATGCAGCCGGAGATGAAGAACTTGAGGGCGTCGACAGCAGGGACTTCAAAAAGGTGATCGACGGCTGCACGCTCTGTGACATGTGCTTCATGACGAAATGTCCTTACGTACCGCCTCATGAATTCGATCTGGATTTTCCCCACCTGATGCTGCGCTATCGCGCCGTCGAAAACCGCAACGGCAAAAGCGGCTTCTGGAACAAACAGATCACCAAGACCGAGCGCAACAACAAGATGGCCTGCTCGATGGCGGGCTTGTCCAACTGGGCGACCAAGCGAAATAATGGGCTGACGCGCGGGGCAATGCAGGCAATCACCGGCATCCACAAGGATGCCGCCCTGCCGCGCTTTGAGAGCCAAACATTGGAAATGCGCGCTGCCGCGGAGCCTCTGGACTTGAACACGACGGCTCCAGCCTACGGCCGCAAGGCGGTCGTTTACGCAACGTGCTACGGCAACTACAACAATACCGGGATTGGCGATTCGCTGCGTCGGGTCCTGGCCAAGAACGGCGTCGACACCGACATCGTCCATCATGGCTGTTGCGGGATGCCCATGATGGAGCAGGGAGACTTGAAAGCCGTGGCCGAAGCCGCGGCATCGATCGCCGCTGCATTCCGGCCCAGCATCGAAAGCGGTTACAGCGTCATTGCGACGATATCGTCCTGCGCCTTGATGCTCAAGTTCGAATGGCCGCTTCTCCTGCCGGACAATGAAGACGTGAGGCTGTTGTCGGAGAATACCTTCGACGCCGCTCAATACGTCGTCGACATTGCCAGGACCGAAGGCCTGGCCGACGGGTTGCACCCGTTGGACGGTGGCGTGACCCTGCACGTCGCCTGCCATGCCCGAGCGCAGAACATGGGTGTGAAAGCCGCCGAACTGCTGCGGCTGATTCCCGGGACCAAGCCCAAGGTTCTGTCCCGCTGCTCCGGACATGGCGGTTCATGGGGTGTGATGAAGGAAAATTTTGAGATCGGCATGAAAGTCGGCAAGCCGGTCGTGCGCGATGTCGTTAGAGCGGAAAATAGATATATCGTGTCCGAATGTCCACTCGCCAGCATGCATATTCTGCAAGGCATGGAGCGGATCGAGGGAGTCGACACGCCGGACCAATCTCTTCACCCCATCGAACTTTTTGCCAAGGCATACGGCTTCTAATCGGCAGACAAGCGGATGCGATGTGGCTCCCGATTTGGCGTTTTGCCCGGGATGACAGGAGATTCCATCCGCAAGACCGATCCTTCGAGCATCACGAACCGGCAGGCGCAGGCAACAAAAGAAGGGCGTCTTTTCGGATATGGCAACCACCGTGGCCGAGTTCTTCGCAATCCGAAGGCCGCAAGGTTATCGCGATGTCGATCCGTTCGCAGGCTGTCCCTTGGAAAGCGTGCGTGATATGTTAAACTATATCACATGCGGCGCTCTTCCGACGAGCAGAATGTCGGTGTCGCCGGCCTCCGCAAGGCCGGCTATCATCACGGCAACCTGAAAGAGGCTCTGGTCTCGGCGGCGCGCGTGCTGATTCTGGAAAAAGGCCCGCATGGCTTTTCGTTGATAGAGGCCGCGCGTTTGGCCAACGTCAGTCCGGCGGCACCTTACCGACACTTCAAAGACAAGGATGCGCTGCTCGCCGAAGTGGCGGGGCGCGGTTTCGAGAAGTTTTCCAACCAACTGGAGGCGGCTTGGAATGATGTTGCGCCGGACCGGTTGACGGCCCTCAAGCGGCTTGGTCATGCCTATCTGGAGTTTGCCTTGACCCAAAAGGCATACTATGCGGCCATGTTTCAGGCGGGTCTGTCGGACCTTGACAATCCAAGCCTGAAAGATGGCGTGGATCGCGCCCATGGTACGCTTTCGATGATCATCAGTGAAATAAAGGGGAAGGACAGTACGGGACGCTCAATCCCTGCCGAAGCGATTTTCTTTCATATCCGGTCGCTGGCACATGGCGCAGCAACTCTGCGGCAGGCCGGCGGCACCCCAGTCTTGTCCCGGCACCAGATGCTCGATCTGGGCATCGAGTTATATCTGAAAGGGCTGAAAATGCTTGACTGGTGAAGCGTCGAGCAAAAATTTCCCCGCCACCTTCTTGTAATCCCGGCCGTCACACCCAACTATGTAAAATGTTTTTACATAGCGGTTGGATATGTCAGACGAGGAGCACTTCAATGACCGTAGCATCAATGGCCCGGGAATACCCTGCCCGCCAGCATCGCGAGTGGCGCGGACCCAACCTCCCAAAGCCGGTATGGATTGCAATCATGGTCCTGGGATTCATGGTCTTCTGGCCCGTTGGCCTCGCTGTCCTGGGATACTTGTGGTGGACTGGTCGCATTGGCAGCTGTGCCCGCAAGGGCGATTGGAGCAGCTTCAAGAGCAAGATGCGTCGGGGCCCTTCCACCGGCAACATGGCCTTCGACGAATATCGCGAGGAGACACTCCGCAGACTGGAGGAAGAACGCCGCGAATTCGCAATGTTCATGGATCGCCTGAGACGCGCCAAGGATCAGGCCGAATTCGACCAGTTCATGGCCGAGCGTAATGGTGAAGCAGGCCATGACACAAGCCGAGGTGATGCCAGTGGTGGGCCACAGGGCAGAGCACAGAAAACGTAACACTTTTCACTCCCCCCTATACCCTCCGCGGGCCCGGCCCTTCCGGGACCGGGCCCGATTGCGACCGGCAATTGCGCTACGGACTGGCTGCAGTTGAGACAGCCTGACCCGAGGCCTATGTTGCCGCTGGCATTACACTGGCTGACATTGTCGACCTTGATCCGCAGAGGCGTCTGAAAAAGCAGGCGACGATCGCCTCTGTCTGCGTTGCGACGCTGTTGATCTCGGTGAAGCTGGCGGCTTGGCTCATGACCGGTTCGGTCGCAGTACTGTCCTCGCTGGTCGATTCGTTTCTGGACGCGGCCGCATCCATCGTCACGCTCACTGCCGTTCGCTACAGCATGGAGCCGGCAGACCACGACCACCGCTTCGGACACGGCAAGGCAGAGGCGCTTGCCGGCCTGGCCCAGGCAGCGTTCATATGCGGCTCCGGCGTCCTGCTATTGATTGAAGCCATACGTCGCCTCTTCGACCCTTGGCCCGTCCAGGCGGAAAACATCGGCATCGCCGTAATGATTTTCTCGATCGTCGTGACTCTCGCTCTCGTCGCGTTTCAGCGTCACGTCGTGCGGCGGACCCGGTCGATCGCCATAGAAAGCGACTCGCTCCACTACGTTGGCGACATCGCCTTGAACGGGAGTGTAATCATCGTTCTGGGCGCGCATGCCGTGGCAACGTCAAGGGTCATGTGTCAGGGAGAGTGGGGTACTGATTCCCCGAGACCTGTCTTCGTGGATGAAGACCGCGTGGAGGATGCGGTCCGTCGATGTCCGGTCCTGGAAGGTTCCCATGGGCCGTGTTCGTCTGCGGACCTCGCGGAACCGTCGTTCGCCGGCGCTGGTGGTGCTGACCTGCCTTCGCCCGGCAAGGGTCCTGCAGCGGAAGCAGGCGAGCAGATCGTCGAGATCGTTGCGCAGGGAAGCGACGGCCCCGGGGCAGATGCCCTGCCAGTGGTCGGCGAAGCGGCGGGCGGCGGCGAGCGCCTCTGGGCGGGTGTCCGCGTTCATGACGGCGTGGACGTCGGCCCTGACGGCCTCCCGGTGGGCGCCGCGGACCCTGTCGAGGATGTTGCGGATCCTGTGCGCCCGACACCGCTGGACGGGGATGCCGTGCCGGACGACCGGCAAGGCGGCGAGCAGGCCCTTGCCGCCATCGACGCAAGATCATCCCGAAGCCCTCGCCGGTGAGGCCGCGGTGGTACGGCCGGTCGAGGAAGCGCTCTCGCTGCCGGCGCGCCGGAAGTCGACGATCTCCTTCCTGCCGTCGTGGCGGATCCCCGGCGCCACCAGGACCGGCCTCCCGAGCGCGCCGTCGGGCATCAACGCCTTGCAGTCATTCTTCGGCGGCCGGCGGTGGAATGCCGCGACCGACCGGTCGAGGGTCCTGGCGACCCGGCTCACCGTCGCGGCCGGGACCGGGCGCCCGGGCAGGGCAAGCAGGACCTCGCCGACCTTGCGGGTCGAGAGCCCCGGCACGACGCCGGCCGGGATCGCACGGTCGATCTTCGGGGCGCGCCTTGCGGAGCCCTTCGGAACCCCGGTCGGGCAGAAGTGCCGGGTACGCGGCACGTCGCGTTCGATGTCGCCGGCGTCGAGGGTGTCGCGCCGGCGGTCCGTCTGCCTGCATCTCCTTCACCACCTCGAACGCCTGTGGCAGGCTCCCGATCGTTGCAGCCTGCCGTGGCATCGGGGGGCTCCTGTCTGTGGCTGTTGTGCTTCACCACAGGGAGGACACCACTCCCACCTGACACATGAATCCCTGCGTCACCGATCCCCCGCTGTAGTTGCTCTCCAAAACAGCATTGGCTACAGTTGGCGGTCGCCGCCGCTGCGCCGGATGGGCTATGCGAAGCTTTCCGCTCGTCCACGTCACTATGCCCAGGACGAAGCCGCGCTGGCAGCGTTTAAAAAAACTTCCCTGAACGCCTGAAGGAAATCCGCGCCACGCTGGACGACGGTGTCGAGGTTGAAGTCTGGTGGCAGGACGAGGCCCGCGTTGGACAGAAGAACAAGATTACCCGGCGCTGGGCAAGACGCGGCACCAGACCGTCAGCACCCAAGGACCAAAGAACCACGTCCGCCTGTATCTTCGGGGCCATCTGCCCGAACAAGGGCAAGGCTGCCAGCCTCGTCATGCCCTATGCCAACACAGAGGCGCTGAACGCTCACCTCAAAGAGATCGCCCGCAGCGTCGAGCCCGGCGCCCATGCCGTCGTCATGCTCGACCAGGCCGGATGGCACACCTCCCTGGCCCTCGAAGTCCCCGACAATATCACCCTCATGCCGCTCCCGCCCCGCTCGCCCGAACTCAACCCCGTCGAAAACGTCTGGCAGTTCATGCGCGACAACTGGCTCTCAAACCGCGTCTTCAAAAGCTACGATGACATCCTCGATCACTGCTGCCAGGCCTGGAACAATCTCGTCTCGCAACCCAAGCGCATCGCCTCAATCGGAACACGAAAATGGGCCCATGGGTTCTAAACCACCACCCCTGGTATGATTCCATGCAGGAAATCCCATACCGGCAGAATTTGACATGGCTGCAACGCGGGTCCAAATCGACTCCCGGGAGCGTAGTATTACGGGAGACGCCGGACAGGGAAAATCGCAGGATCGCCGTCATGCGCGGTGTGGCGGTGAACGACAATGGTGGGGCGGAGGCTCGGGTCGATTCAGCCGTCGTGACCTGGCCCGGCTCATCGGCCGGCGCATCGCCCGCGAGCATTTCGAGGCTATCCACGCCGCCAACAACAACGCGCCGGAGAAGGATGCCGGCGAGAGATAGGAGACCGGAAGCCGTAAGCCATGCCCCTCCGCCGCGCTCCATGCCCGCTACAGCCCGAGTTGCTCGAACGTCCGAAGCGGCAGGTAAAGGCGCAGCGGCCGCGACGGGAAGGGCAGGAAGCCGTAACGTTCATAGAACGCGCCGGCGCGCTCGTGCAGCGCATCGACCACGACGGCATAGACGCCGATGGTGTCGCCCGCGCGAACGATCCGATGGATCGCGTCGAGCAGCAGGACCTCGCCCAGCCCGCTCCCCTGGCTGCGAAGATCGACGGCCAGCCGTCCGATGACGGCCGCCGGGACGGGATAATGCGGCAGGCGCCTAGCGACTTCCGCCGGCAGGTCGTCCTTCTCGAAGCTCGCCGCGGTCAGCGTGTAATAGCCGGCGATCCGTTCGGGCGGCTCGCCCGGCGTGACGAAGACCCGCGCGACGCGCCGCCGGGCGTCCTGGGAAGCTTGTCGGCGGATGTAGCGGTCGAGAGACGGTTCCCCGCAGGAGAAGGATGCGCGATCATGATGCGGACCAAGCGGCTCGACCGTCAGCGGCGGTTCATCCACCGATACGCTCGCGGAAACGGCGCGCGGCCCGCTTCAGCGCCGCGTTCGGCGCGGGCGGATTGAGCAGCGCGTCATGGAAGGCGTCCCAATCCGTCGCCGGGAGCACGATCCGCTCGCGCGCCTTGATCACCCGTTCGGCCGCGGCCACGGCGTTGTGCAGCACGAAACGGCTGAGCGTGGTTTCCTCGTAGGCCGCCGCGCGTTCGAGCTTGCGCTTGCTCCGGGCGTCGAGGCGCAGGTGGACGCGCTCATGCTTCGTCTGGGCTGTTTCGGCTGTATCGGCCATTACGCTGTCTCCAGTGTGAGATGGTGTTGGACATATGCACCAAAACGGCGTACATAGCAAGCATGTCGGCGGATGGAGCCGGCGAGATACAATAGGAGACTCTTCAATCATGATCCTGCGCTGCGCGCTCCATGCCCGCTACTCGTCGGACCAGCAGCGGGCGGCGTCGGTCGAGGACCAGTTCCGGGTCTGCCGAGAGCGCGCGGCGCGCGAGGGCTGGAAGGTGGTCGGCGCCTGCAAGGATTCCGCCATCTCGGGCGACAGCATGATCCTGCGTCCCGGCATCCAGGCGCTGCTGGAGGATGCAAGGCGGGGCATGTTCGGGATCCTGGTCGCCGAGGCGCTCGACCGGGTGAGCCGCGACCAGGCCGATGTGGCGACCCTCTTCAAGCACCTGCGCTTCGCCGGGGTGACGGGGGTGACCCTGGCCGAGGGGGAGATCAGCGAGCTCCATGTCGGGCTCAAGGGCACGATGAACGCACTGTTTCTGAAGGACCTCGCGGCAAAGACGCATTGGGGGCTGCGCGGCCGGGTGGAGGCCGGCAAGTCGGGCGGCGGGCTCTGCTACGGCCACGACGTGGTCAAGTCGTTCGACGGCTCGGGCGAGCCGGTCCGCGGCGGGCGGACCGGACCGTCAATGAGGCGGAAGCGGAAATTGTCCGGCGCATCTTCCGCGAGTTCGCCGACGGGGTCAACCCGTGGGCCATCGCCCGGCGGCTGAACGGGGAAGGCGTCCCCGGCCCGTCCGGTAGGCTGTGGACCGATTCCACCATCCGGGGCCACGCCAAAAGTGGCACCGGCCTCATCAACAACGAGCTCTACATCGGCCGGCTGGTGTGGAACCGGCAGCGCTATATCAAGAACCCGGAGACCGGCAAGCGGGTGTCCAGGATCAATCCGCCCGAGGAGTGGATCGTTACGGAGGTTCCCGAACTCCGCATCGTCGACGATGCGCTGTGGCAGGCGGTCAAGCACCGCCAGGGCGAGATCAAGGTACAATACGTCACCGTCATCGAGGCCACGCAGTCCGCGCGCGCCAACCGGCTGAACGGCGCCCATCTGCTCTCGGGCCTGCTCGAATGCGGTGTCTGCGGCGGTCCCTATGCCATGCGGGGCCAGGACCGCTACGGCTGTTCCAACCATGTCATGACCGGAACCTGCTCGAACGGACGCGGCATCCGCCGCTCCGTGATTGAGGAACGCGTACTTGCCGGGCTGAGGAACAAGCTGATGGCGTCGGAGGCCGCCGCCGAGGCGATGCGGGCCTGGGCCGAGGAGACAAACCGGCTCAACCGGGAGCGCCGCGCCTCGGGCGCGAGCGACCGGAAGGAACTTGCGGACATCGGGAAGAAGATCGCGACCATGATCGCGGCCATCGAGGACGGCGGCTATGTCCGGGGCATGGTGGACCGGATGCGCGAGCTTGAGGCCCGACAGGACGAGTTGAACGAACGCCTCGCAGCCGTGCCCGCCGACCTTCCGGACATCTACCGCCGCAAGGTGGCGCGGCTCGCCGATGCGCTGAACCATCCCGAGGACCGCGACGCGGCGGCGTCCGCCATAAGGGGCCTGATCGAGCGCATCGTGCTCACGCCGAGCGAGAAGTGGGCCGAGATGGACGCCGCACTGCACGGCGATCTCGGGGCCATCCTCAAATGGGCAGGAAATGGGAGCGAAAACACGAAGACCGACATCCCCATGCCGGAAATGTCGGTCTCGGTGGTTGCGGGGGCAGGATTTGAACCTGCGACCTTCAGGTTATGAGCCTGACGAGCTACCAGACTGCTCCACCCCGCGTCAGAGGTCCGCCCACAACAAGAGTCCGTCGAGACCTTGTCTGGTTTGGATGCAGTACCGAAATCAGGTGGTGCACCACATGTGCTTGCAAGGTCTGGCAGCGACCTACTCTCCCACGCCTTGAGACGCAGTACCATCGGCGCTGAAGGTCTTCACGGCCGAGTTCGGTATGGGATCGGGTGTTTCCCCCTCGCTATAACCACCAGACCATGCAAACACATGAAGCGCGCCTGTTCGACCTCCTGATACCCAAGGCAGGAACAGGCGTGTAAAGCTGGCAAGGTGCATCAAGGAATCAGCAGCAGCATCGCCCAATGAGGCAACACTCGCGTCCAGGTATAACGTTTTCCGCTGCATGTGAAGTTCTCTGAATTTCGGTCGTTCAACCGAAAAAGAACAAGCCGATCGAGCGATTAGTAACCGGTTAGCTTCATGCATTGCTGCACTTCCACACCCGGCCTATCAACGTGGTGGTCTTCCACGGCTCTCAGGCGAGACCTGGTTTCGAGGGAGGCTTCCCGCTTAGATGCTTTCAGCAGTTATCCCGTCCGTACTTAGCTACCCTGCGGTGCGGCTGGCGCCACAACAGGTACACCAGAGGTACGTCCACCCCGGTCCTCTCGTACTAGGGGCAGCTCCTCTCAAGTCTCGTACAGCCACGGTAGATAGGGACCAAACTGTCTCACGACGTTCTAAACCCAGCTCACGTACCACTTTAAACGGCGAACAGCCGTACCCTTGGGACCTGCTCCAGCCCCAGGATGTGATGAGCCGACATCGAGGTGCCAAACGATTCCGTCGATGTGAACTCTTGGGAATCATCAGCCTGTTATCCCCGGCGTACCTTTTATCCGTTGAGCGATGGCCCTTCCATGCGGGACCACCGGATCACTATGGCCGACTTTCGTCTCTGCTTGGCCCGTCGGCCTCGCAGTCAGGCTGGCTTATGCCATTGCACTCCACAGCTGATTTCCGACCAGCTTGAGCCAACCTTCGCGCGCCTCCGTTACTCTTTGGGAGGCGACCGCCCCAGTCAAACTACCCACCACGCATTGTCCCGGACCCGGCTTCACGGATCGCGGTTAGATATCAGAATCTTCAAGGGCGGTATTTCAAGGATGCCTCCACGCCAACTGGCGCCAACGCTTCAAAGGCTCCCGCCTATCCTACACATGACGGTCCTAATACCAATGCGAAGCTGTAGTAAAGGTGCACGGGGTCTTTCCGTCTAGCCGCGGCTACTCCGCATCTTCACGGAGAATTCAGTTTCACTGAGTCGGTGCTGGAGACAGCGGGGAAGTCGTTACGCCATTCGTGCAGGTCGGAACTTACCCGACAAGGAATTTCGCTACCTTAGGACCGTTATAGTTACGGCCGCCGTTTACCGGGGCTTCGGTTCAGAGCTTGCACCCCTCTCCTTAACCTTCCGGCACCGGGCAGGCGTCAGACCCTATACGTCGTCTTGCGACTTCGCAGAGCCCTGTGTTTTTAGTAAACAGTCGCTACCCCCTGGCCTGTGCCACCCCAATCCGGTTGCCCGGACGAGGTCCTCCTTCTTCCAAAGGTACGGAGGCATTTTGCCGAGTTCCTTCAGCACCGTTCTCTCAAGCGCCTTGGTATGCTCTACCAGTCCACCTGTGTCGGTTTAGGGTACGGTCTAGCGTTAGGGCTATTTCCTGGAAGTCCCAGACTGCCTGACCAATCCAGTCAGGACAGACAGCTTTCGGCCTTCGTCAACTCCTAACAGGCCACGGAATATTTACCGTGTTCCCATCGGCTACGCCTTTCGGCCTCGCCTTAGGGGCCGGCTAACCCTGCGCAGATTAGCTTTACGCAGGAACCCTTGGACTTTCGGCGAGAGTGTTTCTCACACTCTTTGTCGTTACTCGTGTCAGCATTCTCGCTTCCGGTACCTCCACGCCCTCTCACAATGACGCTTCACAGGCATACGGAACGCTCCGCTACCACCGTGCAAGCACGGTCCGCAGCTTCGGTACATGGCTTGAGCCCCGTTACATTTTTGGCGCAGGACAACTTGTTTAGACCAGTGAGCTGTTACGCTTTCTTTAAAGGATGGCTGCTTCTAAGCCAACCTCCTGGCTGTCTTGGTCGTCCCACATCCTTTCCCACTTAGCCATGATTTAGGGACCTTAGCTGGCGGTCTGGGCTGTTTCCCTTTCGACGACGGACCTTAGCACCCGCCGTCTGGCTGCCGAGCAGTACTCTGCGGTATTCGGAGTTTGGTTAGGTTTGGTAAGGCTCGCGCCCCCCTAGCCCATCCAGTGCTCTACCCCCGCAGGCATTCACTCGACGCTCTACCTAAATAGATTTCGCGGAGAACCAGCTATTTCCTGGTTTGCTTGGCCTTTCACCCCTAGGCACAGGTCATCCCCCGATTTTTCAACATCGGTGGGTTCGGTCCTCCAGTGCATGTTACTGCACCTTCAACCTGCCCATGCCTAGATCACCAGGTTTCGGGTCTAATCCATGTAACTTGTCGCCCTGTTCAGACTCGCTTTCGCTACGCCTACGCCTATCGGCTTAAGCTTGCTACACAGACTAAGTCGCTGACCCATTATGCAAGAGGTACGCGGTCACCTCTCAAGGAGGCTCCCACTGCTTGTAGGCGTCCGGTTTCAGGGTCTGTTTCACTCCCCTTATCGGGGTGCTTTTCACCTTTCCCTCACGGTACTCGTTCGCTATCGGTCGTTGAGGAGTACTTAGGCTTGGAGGATGGTCCCCCCATGTTCAGACAGGATTTCACGTGTCCCGCCCTACTCGATAGATCACTGCTTTTTACCTGTACGGGACTGTCACCCACTTTGGTCCGGCTTTCCAGCACGATTCCAGTTATTACAGATCACTAATGGCCTGGTCCCCGTTCGCTCGCCACTACTAAGGGAGTCTCAATGTTGATGTCCTTTC